>CAVZBX010000008.1:0-137030 GCA_963773655.1 uncultured Actinomycetota bacterium | reverse complement strand
AGGTACGCCATCCCGTCCGGCGCCGGCCGCACCGACACCCGGCGCGACGCGGCGGCCGCTTCGATGCGGCGCACGACGGACGCGGCGTCGAGTTCGGCAGCGACCCGGCGGGCCGCCCGGGCGAGCGCGCGCGGCGAGAGCCGCGGGCAGGCCGCCGGGGCGAGCCGCCGGTCGACCTCGGCACGGTCCTGGAGGGAGAGCGTGGCCGTGGTCTGGCGGGCGACCTCGACGGCGTGCCGCTCACCGACGTCACCGGCCTCGAGGGCCGCCATCGTCGCCGGCAGTTCGTGAACCAGGGCGCGGGAGAGGCCGACGAAGCGGTCGCCCAGGGTGGGGGACTCGCGGCGTGTGAGCGCCACCTCGGAGCCCACCGACCGTGCGGCGTCGCGGGGCCGGGCGTGCTCGCGGGCGGTGCGGACGGCGTCGACGGCGCGGGCCTGTGCACCGCTCGAGGCGCCCTTGAGCCGCTCGAGCTCGGCCACGAACGCCAGCCGCTCGGTGTCGCTCATCGCCTCGACGTCGACGGTGGCGAGCCAGGTGCGGAGCCGGGGCCACCTGCTCACCGGCGTCAGGGGCACCCGCGTCGGCGCGGCTCTCGACGAGCGTCTCGCTCACGGCATCCCCCTTCCCCCTGGTGCACCCAACGCTAGAGGTGACCACTGACAGTGGTTCGGCCCTACGGTCGGGGCCGTTCACCTGCGGCGATGCAGCTCGTGGTGTCAGGATGACGCCGCGAGAGAGAGGTGCCGTGGGGGGGCCCGGGGGAAGCGCCGAGCGCAGGGCGGAGATGCTGCGTGCCAGTGGGGACGCGGAAGCCGCCGCTTGGCGGCCGGGGCCGAAGGTGAACGGCGCGTCGCCGAGGCGCTCTCCGTGCTGGACACGCCTTTCGTGGTGTCCACGACCGGCTCTGCGGCCGGGGCTGACCGAGTCGAACCTCGACCACGTGGTCGTGGGGCCGCCGGGCGTGATCCTCGTCGAGCCAAGAACTGGGCCGGCAACGTCACCCCGTGCGCTCGGCGGGCTGCTACCAGCACCGATGGGATGCAACCGGGAAGACGACGCACGACTCCAAGCACGCCGAGTCGCCAAGGTGCACGCGATGGGCCGTGAGATGGCCGAGCGCCTGAGCGGTCCGGTGACGCCGGTGCTCTGCCTGGCCGGAAGCCGGTCGGCCGGCTTCGGCGACCCGCAGATGGTCCGTGGGGTGTGGATCGTGCCGGTCGGCCGTCTGGTGGAGTGGCTCGCGGGACGTCCACGCTTGGTGGAAGACGACGCGTGCATCGGCTCTCCACCCTGGTGATGACGGAGTTCCCGTCCACGACGACCGACCCGCAGCTGCTCGCCGCCATCGGGGCCGACCTGCAGCGACGGGCCGGCGTGAGCCGTTCCCGGAGGTCGGGGCGACGGTTGGGTGCGCCGGCGTCGGCCGCCGCATCGCCGCCCGGGCGCCGTGGTCCTGCTCCCAAGCGTCCACCCGGGAAGCGGTGGAAGGGCGCCTTCCGTCCGCTGCTCGTGCTCGCCGGGGCCGCGCTGTTCTGGTGGGCGATGACCCACGGGGTGGTGGACGCGGTCACGCAGATGGCCGGGCGTGCGCTCTCCGAGCGGATCCTGGAGTCGGTCGGAGGCGGCGGTCCGGACGGGCTGTCGTGCGAGGACTTCGACCCGGGGCGGCCAAGGTGTCCGCGGAGTGGAGCCGACCGGGGTGCCGCTTCGACGGGGTGTGAGTGGCAGGTCGTCAGTACCCCGGCGGAAGCGGCCGGCACTGCGTCTGCGCGAGGTCAAAGGGGCCATGGAGCAGCTCGAGCGGTCGAGAGAGGCGGGAGTGCCAGACATCCACACCTCGCCTTCACTGACGGGCGAGACCACGGTGTTCTCCGTGGCGTCCGGCGTCCGGCTCTCCTCCTCCACACGAGCCCCGGAGGCGACCCGGAGCATGACGGTGCAGGTGTCCCACGAGGCGCTCGGCCTGACCGCGAAGCAGGGCCGTCGGCTCGCCGCCGACATCGCGAGGGCCGCCAGCCGGCGACACGATCCCGTCCCGGCCCAACGACTTAGCAGGAGTTGGCCGGCGAGACGCGCTGACCGACTCCGAGGGCACCTCCGGAGCCCGCAGCCGGGGGGCGACGCACTACTGGAGGACGCGTTGGCCTGCGGCTGCCCGGTATCCGGGACGAATCCTCTCAACATCGGGAATCCTTCCGGAACCCCGACGCAGCGCTCGCCCTGGTGCGAGACTCCACGCTGGGGCAGGGGAGGCAAGCGCCTTTGGGGGCGCCGTCCCGAAGCCTTCGCGCTGCAGACAGTCGGGCACCATCCATCGGGACATCGCCAGGCGCACACGTCAGCGCCATGTCGCCGCGGACCGGGGGACCGGGAGGTGGCTCACCGTGCGTGAGCCGTGTCCGGGCCGTCCGGCCCAACCCATCCGAACCCAGGAGTGAAGCATCACCATGCGTTCCATCACCCGTACCGCCGCCGCCCTCGCCGTCGTGGGCCTCGCCTCCATCGGCCTCGCCACGACCGCGAACGCCGACTCGCTCGACTTCCAGAAGGGCCAGAAGAACGCGCCCGGGCAGGTCGACCGGATCGACGCGGACGGCAACGGATACAGCGACGCCGGTGTGTACGTGAGCGGCCACTACACCGCCCTCTACGCCGAGGACGACAACGGGGACTGGTACCAGGACCTGGGTGACGGTCGCGTCCTCGGGTCGGTCTCCAGCGTGGACGAGCTCGACGCCGCGTCGCTCGTCACCTGCGACTACCAGAACGTCTACCGGGCCGACTACGGCAACGACGCCTACATGAACGAGGGGTGGATCACCAACCAGATCAACTGCTCCGACGGCACCCACTACTCGTACCTCATCGTCAGCCAGAGCGACCCGCGCTACACCGGCAACGCGGACTACGCGGTCTGGGGAACGTGGGAGTACCACGTCCAGGCGTCCTCCGGCGAGGGCAACATCGTCAACCGTCCGGTCCTGGTCGGCTGACCTCGCGCCCCTCGGGGGCGGGCCGGTTCCAGCCGGCCCGCCCGGACGGGCTGGGCCGACCGAACCGACCGTGCTGGACGGTGTCCGGCGACGAAGTTCGCGACACGCGGCCGGCATGTGGCGTCGCGACAGGAGCAGCCAGAGCAGGACGCCTGCCGCACACGTTTCAGGGCGAGGAAGAGGTGGTCTGCGGGGCACGTCCGCGGGAGCCGTCAGGCGGCTCGGCATCTGCTGAGCCCCAGGGGTTGCCGTCCACCCGCGTCGGTGGGATTGTGATTGGGGTCACAACGGGGGGTCGGAGGGAGACCGCCATGAAGTTGACCCGACACACGAGGACCCTAGTCGTCGCTGTGGTGGCTGCGGTCGCGGTGGTCCTGCCGATACAGGCCACGAGCGCGGCGCCCAACGGGGGAGGGGGTGGGCACCTCGACGCCTACACGGCCGTGGTCACGGTGGACCAGCTCAAGGACCTCGTGCAGGCCGGTTACGACGTCACGGACCAGCAGGCCAAGGGCAACCAGGTCGAGGTCGGGCTCGTCCTCTCGCCGGGGGAGCAGGGACGCCTCAAGGCGCAGGGCATCGACGTCAAGCTGACCCGCGTCAAGGGCAAGACCCTGCGCCAGATGGCCGAGGAGCAGGCCGCGAGCGGGTACACCGTGTGGCGCTCCTACGACGAGCCCGGCGGCATCGCCGACCAGATGCGGGAGGCCGCCGCGCGGTACCCACAGGTCGCCAAGCTCGTCTCGCTGGGCACCACGTACCAGGGCCGCGACATCCTCGCGCTCAAGATCACCCAGGGCGCCCGCGGCATGAAGGACGGATCCCGGCCCGCCGTGCTCTACAGCGCCACCCAGCACGCCCGCGAGTGGATCGCCGCCGAGGTCGACCGGCGCCTGATGTTCTGGTACCTGGACGGCTGGAAGAACAACGACAAGGAGGTCAAGGACCTCCTCAAGACCACCGAGCTGTGGTTCGTCCCGGTCGCCAACCCCGACGGCTACCAGTACACGTTCGACAACGAGCGGTTGTGGCGGAAGAACCTGCGCGACAACGACGGCAACGGCGAGGCGAACTTCGGCGACGGCGTCGACCCCAACCGCAACTACCCCAGCCACTGGGGCTACGACAACGAGGGCTCCTCCCCGAGCCCGTCGAGCGAGACCTACCGCGGCCCGTCGCCGACCTCGGAGCCGGAGACCAAGGCGCTCCAGGGCCTGCTCGACAGGATCGGCTTCGCCTTCCAGGTGAACTACCACTCCAACGGCGAGTGGCTCCTCTACGCGGAAGGCTGGCAGATCGCCACCCCGACCGCCGACGACCCGATCTACTACGCGATGTCCGGCAACCTCGACGAGGCGTCCATCGAGGGCTTCCACCCGGGCCTCAGCTCCGACGTCCTCTACGTGACGAACGGGGAGACCACGGACTACGCCCACGCCGAGACGGGGACCATCGCCTGGACCCCTGAGCTGTCGGAGGGCTGCGCGGGCTGCGGCTTCGTCTTCCCGGACGACGAGGCGCTCGTGCAGCAGGAGTTCGAGCGGAACCTGCCGTTCGCACGGTCGGTCGCCCAGTCGGCGGTCGACCCCGACGACCCGGTGTCCGTGCTCGGCATCGAGACCAAGCCCTTCTCCATCGACTCCGAGGACCCCTACAAGGCGGGGGTCCCCGACGCGAACTTCTCGTTCGAGTACTCGTACGGTGACCCCCAGCCGGTCGAGGTGCTGGCCAAGCGGAGCATCGGCGAGGTCACGCTGAAGTACCGGATCAACGGCGGTGAGGAGCAGTCGGCCCCGACGCAGGAGTGGGCCGGGGGCGAGCGGTACACGCCCGTCGACGTCTACTACCACCGGATGCGCGGAACCGTCACCGGCACCGACCCCGGTGACTCGGTCGAGGTCTGGTTCGAGGGTGGTGGCGCGAGGAGCGAGTCCTTCACCTACGAGGCGGTCTCGGAGACCGGTAACCGGGTGCTCGTCGTGGCCGCTGAGGACTACACGGGCGCATCGCCCGCGCAGACCCCGGAGCTGCACTACGCGGACTACTACAGCGCGGCGCTGTCGGCCGACGGCATCGACTCCGACCTTTACGACGTCGACGCGCGGGGCCGCACCGCTCCCGACGAGCTCGGGGTGCTGAGCCACTACGACGCCGTCGTCTGGTACACCGGCGACGACATCGTCACCCGCACCGCGGGGCTCGGCGGCGGCAACGCCGACCGGCTCGCGATGGACGAGATCCTCGAGTTCCGCTCCTACCTCAACCGGGGCGGCAAGGTGCTCTACACCGGGGACTGGGCCGCGGAGCAGTACACCGGAAACGTCGGGACCCAGCTGTTCGACCCCAAGGGCGAGATCTCCTGCAGCCCGCCGCCGGAGGGGACGGACCCGCGCCGGTGCCTCGCGCTGCGGGGCTCGGGCGACGGGGTCAACGACGTCCTCCAGTACTACTTCGGCGGCTACGCCGCGATCCGTCAGGACGGCCTCGACGGCGACGGGAACGCCTTCGACGTCATCGGGTCGGCGACGCCGTTCGAGGGGCTGCAGTGGGCCCTCAACGGTCCGGACAGCGCCCAGAACCAGGTGTCGACGTCGTCGTTCGTGGCGACGAGCGGCCTCCTGCCGGTCGAGGAGTTCCCGCAGTTCGAGAGCTGGCCGTCGTCGCAGTGGGACAAGCCGGGTGGCCCGTTCGCCCCGCACTCCGGCACCCAGTACGTCTACTCGCAGATCGCCGACGTCTCGTACAAGCGGCTCACCCGCGAGGTCGCGGTGCCGGAGGGCGGCGGTTCCCTCGGCTTCTGGACCTCGTACGACACCGAGGCGGACTGGGACTACCTCTACGTCGAGGCCCGGACCCCGGGACAGGACGACTGGACCACGCTCCCGGACGTGGGTGGCCACACGGACACGTCGGTGGGCGACAGCTGCCCCTCGGGCTGGTTCGACCTCCACCCGTTCCTCGAGCACTACCAGACCTACGAGCCGGCTGATCCGGGGACGGGGACCCCTCCGTCCTGCACGCCGACCGGCACCACGGGCTCGTGGAACGCGGCCAGCGGCAACTCCTCCGGATGGGCTGAGTGGCAGGTCGACCTGTCGGAGTGGGCCGGCACGACGGTCGAGGTGTCCATCACGTACACGAGCGACTGGGCCACCCAGGGGCTGGGTGTCTTCGTCGACGACGTCACCTACCCCGACGGCTCGACCGAGTCGTTCGAGGCCGGGCTCGGCGGGTGGACGGTGAGCGGTGCGCCCGCCGGCAGCTCGCCGAACGCCAACGACTGGGTCGCGACGGACGCGTCCGGCTTCCCCGTCGGCGCCTCGATCACGACCCCGGACACGGTGCTCCTGGGCTTCGGCCTCGAGGGAGTCTCCGGTGCCGATGACCGTGCCGAGGTCATGCAGGCGGTGATGGACCACCTGCTCGACTGACCGTCGGGTGACGACACCCGGCCCGTGGGGGAGAACCCCGGGGCCGGGTGCCGCGTGGGTCAGTGAGGCGGAGCGTGAGCGCCCACTCCGAGCACGCCCGGCCGCCGGACGAGCGAGTTGCGAGCGATCGGTCACATGACCTGCTGCAGGGTGTTGCAAGGAGTCTTTCGAAAGAGTACTTTCGACACATGGAGCGAACGACGCGACGGCTGACCGACCCGACCGACCTCAGGGCGCTGGCCCACCCGGTCCGGATGGCGATCCTCGAGCAGCTCGTCGTCTTCGGGCCGCTGACGGCCTCCGAGCTGGCCGCCCGCATCGACGAGTCGCCGGCCAACTGCTCCTGGCACCTGCGCAAGCTGGCCGAGCACGGGTACGTCGAGGAGGCCGGCGGCGGCACCGGCCGGGCCCGCCCCTGGCGGGCGGCCTCGCGCGGGCTGTCGTGGAGCGAGCAGGACACCTCGGAGGCGGCGCAGCTGGCGGGGGAGGCGCTCACCGCGATGCTCGTCGACCGGGAGGTGGCCCGCTACGCCGAGGCCCGCCGGTGGCTGGGCGCCGACGACCCCGGCTGGCGGGAGCCCGCCGGGTCCACCCAGGGCGCGATGTGGCTCACCGAGGACGAGTTCGCCGAGCTGGTCGAGGAGCTCCGGCAGGTGGCCACGCGCCACCTCGACCGGCTCTACGACCCCACGCTCCGCCCACCGGGCTCGCGGCTCGTCACCGTCATGGGCTGGGCGGTGCCCGCCTACCACCCCGACGGCCGGCCGGTCACGGCCGAGGACGCGCCGGCACCGACGGGGTCGACCCCCGACCAGGACGCCCAGCCGCACCCCTCGCGGCACACCGACGAGAACCAGGAGCAGTGATGCGAGAGGCCTTCCAGGTCACCGGTTTCCGGCGGCTCTTCGCCGGGATGTCGACGAGCATGCTCGGCGACTCCCTGATGCTCCTCGTGCTGTCGATCTGGGTGAAGACCCTCACCGGCTCGAACGCGATGGCCGGCCTGACCTTCCTCTTCATGGTGCTGCCGGCGCTGTTCGCCCCGTTCCTCGGGATGTTCATCGACCGCTTCCGCCGCCGGCCGCTGCTCATCTGGGGCAACCTCGCCTCGTCCCTCGTCGTCCTGCCGCTCCTGCTCGTGCGCGACGCGAGCGACGTGTGGGTCATCTGGGTGGTGGCGTTCTTCTACGGCATCTCCTTCATCGTGCTGCCCGCCGCGCTGAACGGCCTGCTCAAGGAGCTGATGCCCGAGCACCTCCTCGTCGAGGCGAACTCCTCGCTGCAGACGGTCAAGGAGGGCTACCGGCTGCTCGGCCCGCTCGTCGGCGCCGGGATGTTCGGCGTGTTCGGTGGCGGCGCCGTGGCGGTCGTCGACGCCGTCTCCTTCGTCGTCGCCGCCGCGTTCGTCGCGTGGATCCCGCTGCGCGAGGAGCGCCCGGTGCGGGAGCCCCAGCACTGGTGGGCCGAGATGAGCGGCGGGATGAAGCACCTGGTGCACGAGCGCCTGCTCCGGCACACGCTCGTCGCCTTCGGGCTGATGCTGCTCGTCATCGGCTTCGCCGAGGCCGCCATCTTCGCCATCCTCGACGCCTTCGACAAGCCGGCCACCTTCGCCGGGGTCATGGCCACCGTCCAGGGCGTCGGCGCCGTCGTCGGGGGGCTGACGGCCTCCCGCTGGGTGCGCCGCCTCGGCGAGACCGGCGCCGTCGTGGTCGGGCTCGCGCTCCTGGCCGGGTCGCTCGCCGTCGTCGCCGCCACCTCCAGCCTCGTGGTGATGCTCGCCGCCGTGGTCCCGCTCGGCTACAGCGTGCCGGTGCTCTTCATCGCGTTCACGACGCTGATGCAGCGGCGCACCCCGCAGGCGCTGATGGGCCGCGTCTCCGCCGCGGTCGAGGTCGTGATGGGGGTGCCGCAGGCCGCGTCCCTCGCGGTCGGGGCGCTGCTCGTGACCATCATCAGCTACCACGTGATCTTCGGCGTGATGGCGGTCGTCACCGGCCTGGGAGCGGTCTACCTCGTGCTGGCCCTCGGCCGGGAGGTGTTCCGGCCGCCGGTCCCCGTGGAGCGGTCCGCAGCCGAGCCGGTCCTCCCGGGCGCTCCGACCTTGGCCGAGACGCCCTGACCCGCCGGGCCGCGCACCGGTCGATACTGCTCCCATGAACGAGCCCTGCGTCGCGCTCGTCCCGATCTTCCAGCCGCTCGCCCCACAGCAGCAGCGGGAGGTCGCGGCGTACGCGCGCCCGGTGTCGGTGGAGCGGGGTGCCACGCTGGTGCGGGCCGGGGAGCGGCAGGCGCGTCTCTTCGTCGTCCACGAGGGCCGGGTCAAGCTCTCCACGACGACGGCCGAGGGGCGCGAGACGATCCTGCAGGTCCTCGGGCCGGGGCAGGTGGCCGGGGAGGTGTGGTTCCTCACCGGCGACCGGCCCGAGCAGGACTGCGTCGCGCTGGAGCCGTTCCCGGCTGTGCGTCATCGAGCACGACGCCCTGGCCGGCCTGATCAGGAAGTACCCCGACATCGGGGTGGCGATGTTGCGCTCGCTGGCCGAGCGCCTGGCCGGCGCCGAGCGGATGCTGGCCGCCCGCACCCTGGCCGACGTGGGAGCGAGGGTGGCCGCGTACCTCCTGGACCTCCCCGCAACCTGGGGGCCCGACGGGGTCGCGACGGTGACGCTGCCGTTGGCCAAGAAGGACGTCGCCACGTTCCTCGGCACCTCGCGCCGAGACCCTGAGCCGACGCCTCGCGACGCTCGAGGCCGACGGCCTCGTCCGGGTCCGTGGCGCGCACGTCGACATCCTCGACGCCGGCGCCCTCGACCTCCGCGCCGAGGGGCTTGACCGGCGTCAAGGCGCCCCGGCCCGTTCCTTGCGACGGTGGGTGCATCAGGAAACAGCACCTGACCACCCGAGAGGAACACCGAGATGAGCTTCATCCAGACCCTGCGGGACCTCCTGGTCCGCCCCGCCTCCGCGCACTGCGACACCGAGGACGGCCCCGCCGTCATCGACGGCCGCCGGGCCCTCGAGGAGGGCAACGTCAACATCGCCCTCAAGTGGGTCCACCCCGACGGCGAGGCCGAGGTGCGGGAGGCCTACGACAAGGCTCCGTCGCGTCAGGACCGCCGGCGGTGAGGCGGCCGAGGTCGCCGACCGCTGGTTCCTCGAGACCCTGGTCCGCGTCCACCGGGCCGGCGAGGGGGCGGGGTTCGACGGGATCAAGCCGGCCGGGACGCCGATCCCGCCCCGAGGTCGCCGCCGCGGACCTGGCCATCGAGCGCCGCAGCATCGACCCGCTGCGCGGCCTGGTCGCCGACGAGCGGTGGGAGGAGCTGGAGCGCCGCTTCGACCGCGCGGTCTCCCTGCTCGACTTCGACCCGGACGACCTCGACGCGGCGCGACGGTACATGGACGCGTACGTCTCCTTCTTCAAGTACGCCGAGGGCCACGACCACGCGCACGACGACCACGCCCACCACGCCCACGCGCACTGAGACCGACCGCCAGGAGGCCCACCATGGCCTGGCTGACGCGCATCGACTCGAGCTCGATGTCGCCCACCCTGCGCGACGGCCGGCTGGTGCCGACCAGGAAGCTCCGGCGGACCACCGCGGTCCGCCGGGGCGACCTGGTCGTCGTGGCGTCCAGCGAGGTCGGGCGCCACGTCGTCAAGCGCGTCGTCGGCCTGCCGGGGGAGCACCTCGCGCTCCGGCTGGGCCAGGTGCTGGTCGACGGCCGTCCGCTGGCCGAGCCCTACGCCGCGCCCTCGGTGTTCACCGCGGAGTACGACGTGCCGGAAGGCCACTACTTCCTGCTCGGGGACAACCGCGACGCCAGCAGCGACAGCCGGTCGTGGCGGCGTCCGTTCGTGCCGCGACACGAGCTCGTCGGCCGGCTGTCCCGCCGGCCGTAGGCTGGCCCGATGCCGGTCCTGGGCACCAAGGTGCGCGTGCCGCGGCCGCGGGCACGCCTCGTCGCCCGGCCACGCCTCACGGAGCGGCTCGACGCCGCCGTCGGGTCCGGCATCCGGCTCGTCCTCGTCTCCGCCCCGGCAGGGTTCGGGAAGACGACCCTGCTCACCCAGTGGCTCGACCGCTCGGTGCCGGCGACGGCACGCTCGCCAGGCGACGGAGCCGCCGCTGCGGGTCGCGTGGCTCTCGCTCGACCCCGGCGACAGCGACCCGCACCGGTTCCTCACCCACCTCGTCGCCGCCGTCCGGGCCGCCGCGCCCGCACCCGACCCGGAGACCGGGGCGGAGGCGCTCGAGCTGCTCGACGCCGACCCCGCGCTCCGCTCCGACGACGCCCTCGTCAGCCTCGTCAACGACCTCGACGCGATGCCCGGCCGCACCGTCGTCTGCCTCGACGACCTCCACGTCGTCGACGCCGCACCCGTCCACGAGGCGGTGGCCTTCCTCGTCGACAACCTCCCGCCCCAGGTGACCCTGGCGATGACCACCCGCGCCGACCCGCCGCTGCCCCTCCCGCGGCTGCGGGCCCGCGGCGAGCTCGTCGAGGTGCGCGCCGCCGACCTGCGCTTCACCGAGGACGAGGCCGGCCACTTCCTCAACGACGTCATGGGGCTCGACCTGGCGGAGCGGCAGGTGGCCGCCCTCGAGACGCGCACCGAGGGCTGGGCCGCCGGGCTCCAGCTGGCCGCCCTCTCGGCCGGGCGACGGGGGCGACCGGCTTCGTCGAGGAGTTCGCCGGCAGCCACCGGTTCGTCCTCGACTACCTCCTCGAGGAGGTCCTCGACGCCCAGCCCGACGGCATCCGCTCCTTCCTCCTCGACACCTGCGTCCTCGACGAGCTGACCGCCGGCCTCTGCGACGCGCTGACCGGCCGCACCGACGGGCAGCCCACCCTGGAGGCGCTCGAGCGGGCCAACCTCTTCGTCATCCCGCTCGACGACGAGCGCCGCTGGTGGCGCTACCACCACCTCTTCGCCGATGCCCTGCGCGCCCGGCTCGGCGCGGACGATCCGGAGCGGATGGGCCGGCTGCACCGGGTCGCGGCCGCGCTGGTACGCGGGCGAGGGCCGGCTCCTCGACGCCGTCCCGCACGCGCTCGCCGGTGACGACGCCGAGCAGGCCGCCGACCTCGTCGAGCTCGCCCTCCCCGGGCTGCGCAGGCGGCGCGAGGACCGGCTGATGCGGGGCTGGCTCCGGGCGCTGCCGGAGGAGACTCGCGCGCCGCCGTCCGCTCCTCGCCACCGAGATCGCGTGGGTGCGGCTCTCCGAGGGCGACCTGGCCGGCGTCGACGCCTGGCTCGACGCGGCCGAGGCGGGGCTGGCGGCCGGGCCAGCGGCTGGGCCCGTCGGCGGTCGCGGCCGCGGGCGAGTGGCCGGCGGTGCTCGCCGAGGCGGTGCGGGCACCGGGAGGAGGAGGTGGCCGGGCTGCCCGCGATGGTCGCGGTCTACCGCGCCTCCGCGGCGCAGGCCCGGGGCGACGTCGCCGGGACGGTCGCGCACGCCCGGCGGGCGCTCGACCTCGCCGGGCCGGGCGACCACTTCCCGCGCGGCGCTGCCGGGGGCTTCCTCGGCCTGGCCGCCTGGGCGGAGGGCGACCTCGCGACCGCGGTCGACACCTTCGGCGCGGCGGTCGAGGACCTGCGGGCGGCCGGCAACGCCACCGACGTGCTCGGCTCCACTGTGGTCCTCGCCGCGATGTGGACGGGGCGCGGCCGCCCCGACGAGGCGCGCCGGCTGCTCGAGCGGGCGCTCGAGGGGGTGGCCGCGTCACCCGGCGTGGGGTCGACGGTGGCCGGTGACCTCCACGTCGCGCTCGCCGACGTCCTCCGCGAGGAGGGCGACCTCGACGCGGCCGAGCACCACCTCGACGCCGCCGCCGAGCTCGGCGACCGCGGCTCGCTCCTCGAGCACCGGCACCGCTGGTACACCGTCTCCGCCGGCGGTCCGTCCGGCGCCCGCGGCGACCTCGACGGCGCCGTCGCGATGCTCGACGAGGCGGCGGCGCACGTCATCCCCGGGTTCCTCCCGGACCTGCGCCCCGTCCCGGCCCAGCGGGCGCGGGTCCGCATCGCCCAGGGGCGGCTCGCCGAGGCGAGGGAGTGGGCGCCGGGAGCGCCGGGTCAGCGCTCGCCGACGAGCCGGCGTACCTCGCCGAGTTCGACCGGCTCACGCTCGCCCGGCTGGTGCTCGCGGAGGCGCCGGGCCGGCGGCGACGAGGAGCGGTCGGGGGCGATGGCGTCGAAGCGGCCATCGGGATGCTCGACGCCGTCATCGCCGCGGCGGAAGCCGGGGACCGGCAGGGGAGCGTCGTCGAGGCGACGTTCCTGCGGGCCCTCGCTCGCGACGCATCCGGTGACCGCGACGGCGCGCTCGACGACCTCGCGCGCGGCGCTCGCCCTCGGCGTGCCCGGTCGGGTACCGCCGGCTCTTCCTCGACGAGGGCACTCCGGCCGAGCAGCTCCTGACGGCCCTGGGGACCGCCGACGCCGAGACGGTGCTCCGCGCCCGGGTGACCGGCCCCGGCATCGGGCAGCGGCGCGGCCGTCCCGCGACCGACCTCGGGCACCGAGCCGCTGAGCGAGCGGGAGCGCGAGGTGCTGCGGCTGCTCGCGAGCGACCTGTCCGGCCCGGAGATCGCCCGGCACCTCTACGTCTCGCTCAACACCCTGCGGACCCACACCAAGCACATCTTCACCAAGCTCGGCGTCACGACCCGCCGCGCCGCGGTCGCCAGGGGCGCCGAGCTCGGCCTGCTCTGAGGTCGCCGGGCCACTCGGGGTCACCACCGGAGTCACATCACGATGTGATGTGCGGTCACCACACCGGTTCCTACCGTCCTCGACATGGCCGGGCACCCGCCCGGCCGGGAGAGAACACCAGGAGCCGTCATGCAGATCTCGAGCAGCGCCCTCACCAAGGCCGCCGGTGCCGCGGCCGTGGCCGCCGGGGCCATCTTCGTCCTCGTCCAGGTCGGCCACCCGCCGACCGACTCGTTCACCACCGAGACCTCCGCCTGGGTCGCCCGCAGCAGCGCCAAGGCCGTGATGACGGTGCTCGCGCTCGCCGGCATCGCCGGGATGTACCTGCGCCAGCACCGGCAGGCCGGCGTGCTCGGGCTCGTCGGGTACCTCGTCTTCTCGGTCGGGTACCTCGCGATGTTCGCCACCGAGGTGGTCGCCGCGGCGGTGCTGCCGAACTTCGTCGACACCCAGCCCGGCTTCGTCGACGACGTCGTGACCGCGGCCGTCGGCGGCACACCGGCGGGCGACATCGGCGGGATACAGCTCGTGCTCAACCTCGGGCGGAGCCGGGTACATCCTCGGCGGCCTCGTCTTCGGCATCGCGCTGTTCCGCACCGGCATCCTCGCCCGGTGGGCCGCGGCGCTGCTCGCCGTGAGCACGCTGGCCACCGCGGCGCTCGCCGTGCTGCCCGAGGCGTTCAACCGTCCGATGGCGGTGCCCGAGGGCATCGCGCTCATCGGCCTCGGGGTGTCCCTGTGGCGCACCACCCGGAGCGCGTCCGTCGCGCTCGAGCCGGTGGCGGCCGCCACGCACGAGGCCGCGGTCCGATGAGCACCCGGGTCCCCACGGCAGCCGTCCCCGCCGCCCTCGTCGTGCTCTCGCGTGGTCCCGCTGACGGCCGGTGCGCTGCGGCTGGTCGAGGTGGCCGGGGGACCCGCGGTGCTGCCGCCCGACGCGCGCTTCACCGGGTTCCCGGTGGCGCTCGTCGTGCACATCGCCGGGTCCGCGGTGTTCGCGCTCGGCGGGGTGCTCCAGCTCGTGCCGCGGTTCCGGCGGCGGCACCTGACCTGGCACCGGCGGGCCGGGCGGGTCGTCGCGTTCTCCGGGCTGCTCGTCGCCGGGTCCGCGCTGTGGCTCACCGTCGGGTACGAGCCGCGGCCGGGGAGCGGCGAGCTGCTCCGCGTGCTCCGCATCGTGTTCGGCTCGGGGATGGTGGCCTGCCTGGCCCTCGGGGTCGCGGCCATCCGGCGCCGCGACGTCGCGGCCCACCGGGCGTGGATGGTGCGCGGCTACGCCATCGGGCTCGCTGCCGGGACGCAGGTGCTCACCGAGCCCCTCGGCGGTGGCCCTGCTCGGCGACACCGTGGTGGTGTCGGACCTCGCCAAGGGCGCGGGCTGGGTGGTCAACCTCGCCATCGCGGAGTGGGTCATCCGTCGCTCGCCGGGGGGCGCGCTCCGGGCCGTTCGCGCCGGGTCGCCGTCGCCGGGGTGGCGGGAGGTGCGTCGATGAGCGCCGGCAGCCGGTGACGGTCGTACGAGATCACCGTCGCGGGACACCTCGACGAGCACTGGTCCGCACGCCTCGCCGGCCTGCGGGTCGTGCACGGTGACGACGGGACCACCGTGCTCACCGGACCCCTCGCCGACCAGGCCCAGCTGCACGGCGTCATCTCCGGGCTGCGCGACATCGGCGCCGTCCTCCTCGGGCTGCGATCCGCGGACGCGGATGCGGGGACCGGCTGCGCGCGGTGGCCCGTCCGGCCCTGCGGACGGACCTGGCGCACCGAGCGGCTCACCCTCCGCCCGGGCGTCGCGGCCGACGCCGACGCCACGTGGGCGCTACCGCCGGCTCGAGTCGGTGGACGAGTGGCTGACCGGGTGCCCGGACACCCTCGACGGCTACCGCGCCCTGTTCGCCGAGCCGGCCCGGCTCGCGGCGACGGTCGTCGTCCAGCTGGGTCACGAGCCGGACGGCCCGGTCATCGGCGACCTCATGCTCCGCCGCGAGGCACGGCTGGGCCCAGCTCGGCGCTGGACGACGCGGCGCGCGGGGTGCAGGCGGAGCTCGGCTGGGTGCTCGACCCGGCCCACACCGGGCACGGGTACGCCACCGAGGCGGTGCGCGAGCTCATCCGGTACGGCGTCGAGGAGCTCGGGGTGCGCCGCGTCGTCGCGTCGTGCTTCCTCGACAACACGGCGTCCTGGCGGCTGATGGAGCGGCTCGGGATGCGCCGCGAGGTCCACGCCGTCCGGGACGCGCTCCACCGGTCCGGTCGGTGGCTCGACACCGTCGGGTACGCGCTCCTCGCCGAGGAGCTGGTCGGCACCGGTCACACGCCATCCGCAGCGTGGCGGCGTGACGGCGCCGGGCCGGGTCCGAGCGAATCGCACCCGCAACCTACGGCAACCGTAGGTTAGGGTCGAGCTGGCTCCGGCCGTCCGACCCGGGCGGGGGGCCGGAAGGGACGGCGAGAGCCTGATGACCGAACGCCCCTGGACTCGCAACTACGCCGCCGGCGTCCCCGCCGAGGTGGAGGTCCCCGACCACTCGCTCGTCGACCTCCTCCACGCGTCCGTGGCCCGCTTCCGCGACCACGTCGCCCTCGACTTCTACGGCAGCACCACGACCTACGCCGAGCTGGGGGAGCAGGTCGACCGGGCGGCCAGCGCGCTGCAGGGGCTGGGCGTCACGGCCGGAGACCGGGTGGCGCTCATCCTGCCGAACTGCCCCCAGCACGTCGTCGCGTTCTACGCCGTGCTGCGCCTCGGGGCGGTGGTCGTGGAGCACAACCCGCTCTACACGCCCGAGGAGCTGCAGGTGCAGCTCGCCGACCACGGCGCCCGGGTGGCGATCGTCTGGGACAAGTCGGCCCCCGCGGTGCAGCAGGTGGCCGAGCAGACCCAGGTGGAGACCGTGGTGGCGGTCGACCTCACCACGGCGCTGCCCTGGCTCAAGCGGATGATGCTGCGCCTGCCCGTGGCCACGGCCCGGGCCACCCGCGCCGCGATGACCGCGCCGGCGCCCGGCACCCTGTCCTGGGAGCGGCTGGTGGCGACGTCCTCGCCGGTCGACCCCGCGTGCCCGCGGCCGACCAGCAGGGACGTGGCGCTGCTCCAGTACACCGGCGGCACGACCGGCACCCCCAAGGGAGCGATCCTCACCCACCGCAACCTGCTCGCCAACGCCGTCCAGGGCCGGGCGTGGGTGCCGGGCCTTCGCGACGGCGAGGAGACCATCTACGCGGTGCTGCCGCTCTTCCACGCCTACGGGCTCACGCTGTGCCTCACCTTCGCGGTGCGGATCGGGGCGACGCTCGTGCTCTTCCCGCGGTTCGACGTCGACCAGGTGCTCGAGGCGATGGGGCGCCGGCCGGCCACGTTCCTGCCGGCCGTGCCGCCGATCTACCAGCACCTCGCGGCCGCGGCCCGCGACCGGGGGGTGCCCCTGACCTCGGTGCGGTACGGCATCTCCGGGGCGATGGCCCTGCCGGTCGAGACGGTGGAGCTCTGGGAGGAGGTCTCCGGCGGGCTCCTCGTCGAGGGGTACGGGATGACGGAGTCGTCGCCGGTCGCCCTCGGCAACCCGGTGTCGCCGGAGCGCCGTCCGGGCACCGTCGGCGTGCCGTTCCCCTCCACCGAGATGCGGGTCGTCGACCCCGACCACCCCGACACCGACCGGCCACAGGGCGAGCGGGGTGAGCTGCTCATCCGCGGACCGCAGGTGTTCTCCGGCTACTGGCAGCAGCCCGAGGAGAGCGAGCGGGTGCTGCTCCCGGGCGGATGGCTGCGCACCGGCGACGTCGTCGTCGTGGACGACGACGGGTTCGTCACCATCGTCGACCGGATCAAGGAGCTCATCATCACCGGCGGCTTCAACGTGTACCCCTCGGAGGTCGAGGCGGCGCTGCGCAAGGTCGACGGCGTGCTGGATGCCGCGGCCGTGGGGCTGCCCGATCGAGGGCGGCGGCGAGGAGGTGGTCGCGGCCGTGGTGGCGGAGCCGGGGGTGGAGCTCGACCCGGACGCGGTGCGGCAGGCCTGCCGGGAGCACCTCACCGCGTACAAGGTGCCGAGGCGGGTGGTGGTGGTCGACGAGCTGCCGCGGTCGCTCATCGGGAAGGTGCTGCACCGCCAGGTGCGCGACGCCCTGTTGTTCCGGTAGGTGATTCCGGAGTTGGTGGTCCGGTGGGCAGCCGCCGTCGGGAGGCAGCCGTCGGCAGGTAGCCGGTAGCCGTCGGGCCCCGGAGCCCGGTAGTCCGGGAACCGCCGGCCTGTCACCAGGGACCGGTCGGCCGGTCGCGGCCGTGGCCCCGTGGCTGCGTGGGGTGGGCGGTGCCACGTGTGCGGAGCGACCGTGCGGAACGGCATCTGCATGTGTCCACGACAGGTGGATTCATGCTTGTTATCGAACATATGTTCGACTAGAATGAGGCCATGAACCAGCGCCAGCCCCTCAGCCTCGCGGAGCGTCGTGCTCGGCTGGAGGCTGCGGAGGAGGCGTTGGGGGGCCTGGACGAGGTGCTGTACCAGGCGTCGGGTGGCCGAGCTGGGCGAGTGGATGGCGTTGGCGGACCGGGTGGCGGCGGGGGCGGCCGCGGTGCGGGTGTCGGTGGCGGCGGAGGCGACCGCCCGCGGTGAGGTGGCCGAGTCGGGCACGAACGTCCACGGGTGGGTGCGCGACCACGCGCCGTCGCTGCGTCAGGGCGGGGCCGCGGCGGTCGCGCAGGTCGTGGCCGCGGTGGCGCCGGCGGGGCCGGCGGGGCCGGCGGGGCCGGCGTGGCGGCCCGATGGCGAGGCGGCGGTGGACCCGGAGTCACCGGCCGGGATCGTCTGGGCCGCGGTGCGCGCCGGGTCGGTGTCGGCGTCGCTGGCGACGGCGGTGCTGCGAGAGGTCGATCGCCTGGTGCCGTTGCTGCGCGAGGAGGCGGTGCCGACCGTGACCCGGGCGCTGCTGGACCTGGGCGTGGAGTGGGGGCCGGTGGTGATGCGCCGGCTGCGGCCGCGGCTGCTGGCCGAGTACGGCCTGGCCGGGGTGCTCGACGACGTGCAGGAGCGACTCACGCCGGCGGCCAGGCTGTCGGCGCCGCTGGTGGAGTCCGGGGACCTGACCGAGTACCAGCTGTTGATGACCCCGGAGCAGGCCGCTGCCCTGGAGGCTGCCATCGGGCCGCTGTCGGCGCCGGCGCCGAACGAGGAGACCGGGGAGCGTGACCACCGGCCGGCGGGGCAGCGGCGGGTGGAGGCGCTCAGCGAGGTGTGCCGCCGCTCCAGCGCCCTGGACGCCCAGAACGGCCCGGATGGTGCGGGTGGTGCCGCGGCGGCGGTGCACGTCACCGTCGCACTGGAGGACCTGCAGGCGCGGACCGGGTGTGGTGAGGTGATCGGGTCGCAGGCGACCGGAACCATCCTGTCGCCGGAGGTGCTGCGCCGGGTCTGCTGCGAGGCCGACCTGATCCCGCACGTGCTCGGCACCGCGGGGGAGGACCTGGACCTGGGCCGGGTGGTGCGGCTGTTCACCCGGGCGCAGCGGCGCAGGCTGTGGCGGCGGGACCGGGGGTGCACCTACCCGGGGTGCGGGGCGCCGGCGGCGTGGACCAAGGCCCATCACGTGGTGCACTGGGTCGACGCCGGCGTCACCGACGTCATCAACGCCGCGCTGCTCTGCCAACGCCACCACACGTTCGTGCACACCCGAAGACTCATCGCCGAAGTCCGGGCAAAGCCGGACGAGCGGGGTCGGTACGTGATCTGGGACCTGACCCCCGGCAGCTACGACCGGCACCTGGAGCGGCTCCACGCGGAACGCGCCGCCCACGACCCACCGGTGCTGACTCCCGAGCGGCTCCGCGAGCTGCTCGCGGTGGTCGCCGCCGGCAGCGACCTGGACCAGCAACGCTTCGCCGAGCTCGAGCTGAGCGAGGCCGCCCTGGCCCTCGAGGACCAGCAGCGCGAGGACGACATCCCCGACGAGGTGTGGGACGAGATCATCACCGAGCTCGAGACCGCCTCCTGAGCCGGACGGAGCGCGCCGCCCGTGACCCCACGTGCTTCCCGGCTACTCAGGCGATCCAGGGCCTCGGCCATCCCTGGTCCGGTCGTGCGGGTCAGCTCCGGTACTCGTCCCGCAGGTCGATGATCTCGGCGCGGCGCACCGAGACCAGCAGGCGGGCATCGCCGAGGCGGCCGTCCACCTCCCACGGTTGCAGGCCCCACGCACGCAACGGCGCCTCCGCCTTCGTCGACACCGCCCCCTTGACTCCCAGGTCGGCGGCGAGGTCCTTGACGAGCACGCTTCCCTGCGGACCCATCAGGTGGTTCGCGATCCCCGTCGCCCAGATGGCGCCGGCAGCCCGCCCGCGCACGTCCGCGCGCCTGCGCAGCCATGCGGGGTCGCGCTCGGCCGCCCAGACGAGGAGGCGGTGCGTCGCCGTGCGCCACTCCTCGGCGACGGCGCCGAGGCCGTCGAGCCGGGAGGACGTGTCGAACCACTCGTCGACGACGGCCTCGATCCCCGTGAGGGTCTCCCGGACATCGGGGGCCACCTCGTCGAGCTGCGGTCGCTCCGGTGGCAGTGGGGTCCCGTCCAGGTGGTCGAGAGCCTCCTGCCCGCCCACCTCGTCGGCGAGCGTGTGGAGTACCAGCGGTGCGTGGTCGCCCAGCTCGAACGCCTCGACCATCGCCTCCACCTCGCGCCACCGGGCGGCCGCGCCCGCGCTGAGGAGCCGCTCGAAGGCCGGCATCCACTCGTCGAGCGCGGCGAGCGTGTCCGCCCTCGCGGCCGCCGAGATGCCCAGCCGCTCGTGGGCGTAGCCCACGAAGGCCGGCAACGCGTCGGGGACCGCCTCGAGCGCGTCCTCACCTGCCCCGACCGCCCACGGCAGTCGCTGGGTCAGTGCCAGCTCCACCTGGGTGGGCGACCAGCGGAGGGGATGCCCGGCGCCCTGCGCGGCATCCCGGGCCAGGAGGTGTGCGGCCCCCTCGACGTCGGCCTCACCCGGGAGGCGGCGCGCGTGCTCGGAGGCCAGGAACGCCTCGGCTGCCTGTTCCGCGGTCATCGCGGGGTAGCCGGTCGAGCTGAGCAGCGAGCTGCCGCCCTCCGGCATCCGGCGCAGCAGCATCTCCACCAACGGCCGGGCGTGCGGCCAGCCGAGGGGCTCACCGTCCGGACCCGACCAGTCCTCCGGCGTGAGCGGCGCCTCCGCGTCGTCCCCGCGTTCGATCGCCTGCTCGAGGCTCGCTCGTGCGTCCGCGACCGACGTCTCGACGAGGTCCTCGCTGTCGCGGCCCTGCTGGGGCAGCGCCTCGCGGTACCAGCCGCACACGACGTCGAACGGCTCCGGGACGATGAAGACGTCCTTGATCCGCGTGCCGAAGGCCTCGTCGACGTACACCACCATCGTCACCCCCCGGGTCCCGGGCCAGCCCAGGCCGAGGATGACGTTGTCGCCGTCGCCGAGCTCGTCGCCCATCCGCGCGGCCTGTTCGACCGTGACGTCACGGACCCCGGTGACGGCGTCCGGCACGGGGTGCCGCCGGCCGGCGAGGACGCGCCGCACCCGGGCGGCCTCCACCTCGTCGGGGAGGAGCGCGGCGATGACGTGCAGGGCGGCTGTCGTCTCCGCGTAGGGGCTGCCGACGAGGGTGCCGATGAAGGCCTCGAGCGTCACCGCCGCGACCTCGGGATCCTCGTCGGGCTCCGTCTCCGCGCCCGCAGCCTCGACCAGGGACGAGACCAGCGTGACCGTCGCGGTGGGGTCCTTCGAGCGCAGCGAGGACCGGATCAGCTCGAGGAGGTCGGCGTCGGTCTCGTCCGGCTCGGGCACGGCGGCCAGCGGCCGGTCCTGCTGCACCCGGGTCGCCGACCGGTTGGGGGAGTGCTTGCGTCGTCCTCGCCGCTTCGTCACCGCGCCATCGAACCACGCGAGGGATGCTCGTGCTCTCCCTGGGAGGGCTGGCTGTCCCGTCGTCAGGTGCGACGCCACGCTCGCAGGCGCCGGTCACGCGGCCGAGGTGCGGGTCGTTCCCACGAGCCGCTGACGGTCGGCGCGGCGGCAGGGGACTCGCGGGAATCGCCCACCCCGCGTTGGACCCCGCTGACACGATGGCGGCATGCCAGCGCGCGTCGTCCCGGCCGACCCCCAGTTCGAGACCGAGTCCGAGCGGGAGGTGTGGCAGCGCCTGGTCGAGCAGGCTCCCGACGACTGGACCGTCCTCACGAACGTCCGCCTCACCGACGACACCAAGGACCACGAGCTCGACCTCGTCGTCCTCATGCCCGAGGTCGGCGTCGTCGTCGGCGAGGTCAAGGGTGGCTCGGTGACCGTGGAGGACGGGGTGTGGCGCACCTCGTGCAGGGAGGGCACCCGCGTCATCCACCCCGTGGAGCAGGCGCGCGACGGCAAGCACGCTTTATGGGCCTACGTGCGCAGCGACCCCCGCTGGAAGCGCTCGAGCCGCAGCCGCGTGCGGTTCGGGCACACGGTGATCACTCCCTACACCGACCTCCACGACGACTTCTCGACGCCCGACTGCCCCCGCACGATGATCCACGGCCGCGGCGACCAGGCCGACCTCGCCGGCCGGCTGTACGACATCGCGGCCCGGCAGGAGTCGGGCTTCCGCGTGCCCAGCCACGACGACTGCGACCTGATCATCGAGATCCTCGGGGGCCGCAACCTGCCGCAGCGCCAGCTGCTCGCCGACGCCGAGGAGCGCGAGTCCCGCGCCGACCGCCTCACTCTCGAACAGGCCACCATCCTCCGCGTGACGCGCCTGCTGCACCGGGTCGAGGTGCGTGGGGGCGCCGGCAGCGGCAAGACCGTGCTCGCCATGACCCAGGCCAAGGAGCTGACCCGGGGGAGCGGCGACCGGCCGCCCCAACGCGTCGCCCTCGTCTGCTACTCCCTGGGCCTCGCGAGCTGGTTCGAGCGCTCGATGGCGACGGTGGCCAGGCGCAACCGCCCGGCCTTCGTCGGCACCTTCGAGCAGCTCGCCCGCCACGTGGGCGTCGAGGAGTTCGGCGGCCGCGACGACCCGGCGTTCTGGGAGGAGGAGCTCCCGCGGCGGATGGCGGAGCTCGCCGCCGAGCTGCCCGACGGGAAGAAGTTCGACGCCGTCGTCGTCGACGAGGCGCAGGACTTCGCCGACCTCTGGTGGACCCCGATCATGCGCACCCTGCGCGACGAGGAGGCCGGCGGCCTCTACGCCTACAGCGACGAGAACCAGCGGGTGTTCGCCCGCTTCGGCCGCCCACCGGTGCCGCTGGTGCCCCTGGTGCTCGACAGCTGCCTGCGCAACACCCGGCAGATCGCCGAGAAGTTCGTGCCGCTGGCACCGATGCGGATGTACGCCCGCGGCGGCGACGGCCCCGAGGTCACCGTGGTCCCGTGCGCGGCTGAGGACGCCCTCGACGTCGCCGACGACCAGGTCGACGCGCTGCTCGACCACTGGCGCCCGGAGGACGTCGCGCTGCTCACCACCGGCGCGCGGCACCCCGAGCAGGTGAACCTCCAGGAGTCCGAGGGCCAGGAGGGCTACTGGGCGACGTTCTGGGACAAGGACCTCGTCTTCTACGGCCACGTGCTCGGGTTCAAGGGCCTCGAGCGGCGCGTGGTGGTGCTCTGCGTCAACGACCACAGCGTCAAGGAGCGCTCGCGCGAGCGCCTCTACGTCGGGCTGTCCCGCGCCACCGACCAGCTCGTCGTCGTCGGCGACCCCGACGTCATCCGCGAGATGGGCGGTGACGAGGTGGCCCGGCGCCTCGGTCTCTGACGGCCCGGCCGGCCGGGGTCGGCGGCGCTCAGTGGCCCACCCCGGGCTGGTGGAAGAGCCGGCCCCGGGTGCAGACGGCCACTCCCGAGGCCACGACGACGCTGACGACTGCGGCGGTCCAGATGAGCGCATGGTCCGGCCCGACGACGCCGATGTAGGTGTACGTCGCGTTGAACGCGGCGTGGAACAGCGCCGCCGCGAGCACCGTCCCGCGGGTGGCGTTGACGAAGCTGCTCATGACGACGCACGTGGGCACGATGAGGAGCAGGAACGCCGCGAACGGCAGGCCGTGGTCCTTCTCACCCGGCACGTGGAGCAGGGGCAGGTGCCAGAGCCCCCAGACGACGCCGAGCACCAGGCTGGCGGCCAGCGGCCGCATCCGTGCCTGGAGGCGAGGGAGGATCAGCCCGGTCCACCCGGCCTCCTCGGTGAGGAGGAACAGGCCGATCGCGTACGAGAAGTAGACGAGGCACCCGGTGAGGCCGACCGTCTCGCCGAGGTGGAGGGGCCGCCCGCCGAGCACCGTGAGGCCGACGGTGGCGGCGCCGATGGCCAGCGGGACGGCGACGGCGGCGCCGTAGACCCACAGCGGCCCGCGCCAGCGGAGGATCCGGCCGACCAGCTCGCCGAGCGCCACCCGCCCCCCGATGGTCAGCGCCGCGACGGCGATCGACGGCGTGAGCACCCACAGCGCGATCCCCTGGGGGAGCCGCCAGCCGATGAGGCCGTGCGCCTGGGCGAGCGCCGAGCCCCAGACGGCCCACGGCAGGACGAACATCGCGACCGTGGCGACGCCCAGCTGCCAGGTCCTCGAGGTCCGGGTGACGAGGTCGCCCGGGCCGGCGGTCTCGACCTCGACGGGAGGCGCGGCAAGAGGAGCGGCGGGCGCTCCGGCAGGCGTGTCGGTCGGGCTGGTGCGGACGGTGCTCATGGCGCGGATCCCTTCGGGGCGGTGGTCGTGGTCTCGCACCCCCGACTCTTCCCGCGGGCCACGCCCCGGCCATCGGCGCACGGGTGGATCCTCGGGGCCGGTCCGTCTCCACCCCAGGGTTGAGGTCCGGCCGGGGTTCCCGCCCGGGGCCGGTCCGCTCAGTCCCGCGGCGCCATCCCGGTGCGGTACGCGTACGCGACGAGGGCCGCGCGGTCGCGGCACCCCGTCTTGGCGAGGAGGTGGTTGACGTGCGTCTTCACGGTCGCGGTGGAGACGAACAGCTGCTCGGCGATCTCGGTGTTGCTCAGGCCGCGCGCGATCTCGGTGAGGACCTCGCGTTCGCGGGCGGTGAGGGAGTCGTCGACGGCGTCGGCCCGGCCGCCGGTGCCGGCGCTGTCGGCGGTCTCGGCGGTGCCGACGTGCTGCCCGGTGGCCACCGCGTCGAGCAGGCGGCGCTGCACCGAGGGGTCCAGCTGGGCGTCCCCGGCGGCCACCGAGAGCACGGCGGCCCGGATCTCCTCGGCGCCGGCGTCCTTGGTGAGGTAGCCACGGGCCCCCGCCCGGATGGCACCGAAGACCCACTGGTCGTCGGCGTACGTCGTGAGCACGACGATCTTCGCCCGGGCGCCGGACGCGGTGAGTCGCCGGGTCGCCTCGACCCCGTCGACGGTGGGCATGCCGAGGTCCATCAGCACGACGTCGGGATCGGTCGACTCCACCTGCCGGACGGCGTCGGCGCCGTCGACGGCGCAGCCCACCACCTCGATGCCGTCGAGCAGGCCCAGCATCATCGCCAGCCCGTCGCGGACCACCTTCTGGTCGTCGGCGACGAGGACGCGCACCGGTCGGTCGGGGGCGGTCACCGCGCCACCGCCTCGTCGTGCACCGGCATCGTGAGGTGCACCCGCCACCCGGTCCCGACCGGGCCGGTCTCGAGCCGACCGCCGGCCAGGGCGGCACGCTCGGCGAGGCCCGCGAGCCCGAACCCGCCGGACGGCAGGCCGGCCGACTCGCCACCGGCGTCGAGCACCTCCACCTCGACCCGGTCCTGGCTCCATGTCAGGGTGACCTGCGTCGAGGCGCCTTGGGCGTGCTTGGCGACGTTGGCGAGCGCCTCCTGGACCGCGCGGTAGAGGGAGAGCCCGTTCTCAGGGGACAGCGGCACCGGGTCACCGACGACCGTGTAGGTCACCGGTGCGCCGGTCGCCAGTCGAGCCTGCTCGACCAGCTCGGGGATCTGCCCGGTGCCCGGCAGCTCGTCGCCCCGGAGGATGGCGACGGCGCGCCTGGCCCCGGACATCCCGCTGCGGGCCAGGCCCTGGGCGCTGGAGATCTGCTCGACGAGCCGGGGGTCGGCGCCGGTGTGCGCCGCGAGCAGGCGCGCGCCCTCGAGCTGGACGGCCAGCCCGGAGAGGGTGTGCGCCAGGACGTCGTGCAGCTCGCGGGAGATGCGGCCCCGCTCGGCGAGGACGGCCGCCTCCTCGCGGGCCCGGCGGGTCTGCTCCTCCAGCCGGAGCAGCTCCTGCGCCCGGTCATGGGCGTCGCGGTTGGCCCCGGCGAACGCCGCCGCCACGAGGAGGAAGCCGCACCCGATGGCGACGTTGAGCGCTGCCGACGCCGGCTCGTCGGAGGTGCTCGCCTCGGCCCAGGCGCTCGCCGCGACGACGACGCCTCCGCCCACGAGCGCCATCCGACGGGGCAGCCGGAGCCCGATCCCGGCCACGGCCATGAACGGCAGGATGTAGGCCGGCCCGGACGGGTCGAGCCGGTCCACCGCGGCCCCGAGGAGGCCGGCCCCGACGAGGAGCCCGAGCAGCACCCACGGGTCGGTGACGCGCTGGCTCAGGGAGACCAGCCAGAGCGCGAGGGCCACCGCCGTCATCACGACGACGGCGGTCCGGGCGACCGGGGACTCGGGGAGACGGCCCACGGCCGTGCCGAGCGCGACGAACCCGGCCGCCACCCAGCCGGCGCCGACCATGACCCGCCGCAGGTCGGCGGGCCGGCCGGCGTCCCGGTCGGGCAGGTCGTGGGGCGGCACGGTGCTCCTCGCGTGGACGGGGTGTGGTCGAGGGTGGCTCAACGGTAGAGCGTCACCGCGCCCTCGGGGACCGCTGTCCGGTCGCCCTGCGCCCGCAGCGCGCGCAGGCCGGTCACCGCCAGGCGGGAGACGACCATGGCCAGCGCCATGAGGACGAAGGCCGCGGTCCAGGCGTCCGCGCCGGTGATGAAGTGGTCGCGCGAGAACTCGCCGATGGCGCGCGGGAACCAGTGGTCGGCGCCGTAGGCGAAGAGCACCCGCCCGCCGATGACCGCCACCCACAGCGCGGCGAACGCGACGCCGGCGGTGGCGACCACCCGGTCGCCCTCGCGGCGGACCCGGACGGTGAACGCGGCGAGGGTGCCGAGGGCGACCCCGGCGAGCAGTCCGGCGAGCTCGAGCATCCCGTCGTTGCCGAGGGTGGGGGCGTCGGACAGGTAGAACCAGCCGGCCGCGGCGACGACGAACAGCGGGACGGTGAACCGGCGACGCGTCAGGGCGCGGCTGCCGAGGTTGCTCGAGAGGATCCAGGCCAGGAGGGCCAGGTTGAGGAAGTACTGACTCGTGGTCATGGGGAGTGCTCCGGATCGTGGTGCGACGTGGACGACTCCACTGTCGCCGCGCGAGCAGCGGGCCAGCGTCGGCCCGAGGGTGGATCGTCCGGCCTCCGCCCCTCCACCCGGGGGTGGAGACCGGAGCGCCCCGTGACACGATCCGGCCATGACGGCGCAGCTCTCGACGGTGCGCGTCGTGGACGACGGTGGGCGACGCATCCGCGCGCGTCTCGCCGAGCCGGTGACGCGCCCGGACGACGGCTGCCCCGTGGTGGCGTTCGGGCACGGCTTCCTCCAACCACCGGGCTGCTACGACTCGCTGCTCGGCGACACCGCCGCCCGCGGCTACGTCGTCGTCGCCCCCGACACCGAGACCGGCCCCTGGCCGAGCCACGACCGCCTGGCGTCGGACCTGTGGGCGGCGGCCCGGTGGGCGCGCGAGGCAGGCCCCTGGTCCGGCACCGGGAGCGGCATCGCCCTGGCGGGTCACTCGATGGGTGCCGGCGTCGCCCTGCTCGCGGCGTCGCGGCACCCCGCCGTCGACGCCGTCGTCACCCTGGCCGGGCTGCAGACCCGTCCCGAGGTGAGGCTCGCGGACATCACCGCGCCCTCGCTCTTCGTCGTCGGCGAGAAGGACCGGATCGTCCCGCCGGCGCGCACCCGGGCGCTGTACGAGGCGATGACGGCGCCCGCGCACTGGGCGCTCGTCCCGGGCGGGTCCCACTGTGGCTTCCTCGACCGGCCGCGCTGGGGCCGCCTCGGGTGCGACCAGGGCGAGCTCACGAAGGACGAGCAGCTCGGCACCACCGCCCGGCTCGTGGGCGACTGGCTCGACGCGCGGTTCGGCCGGGGACCGTTCGCGGCACCACCCGGCGTGGTCGTGGAGGAGCGGAGCTGACGGAGGGCTGCCGGCGCGCAGCGGGCGCTCGCCTCACGCGTGCGCGTGCGCGTGCGCGCCGGCCTCCTCGGGCGCGGTGCGGGTCACGAGCGCGGCCAGGCCGGTGGTGAGCGGGACGGCCGCGATCAGCCCGAGCGTGGCGACGGCGCTGCGCACGACCTCCTGGGCGATGAGCTGGGTCGAGGCGATGCCACCCAGCGAGCCGTTGTCGGCGACGACCAGCACGAGCAGCGGCAGCGACGAGCCGGCGTAGGCGAGGACGATCGTGTTGACCACCGACGCGATGTGCGAGCGGCCCACCCGGCTCCCGGCCCGGTAGAGCTCCCTGAAGCGGTACGCCGGGTTGGCCCGACCGAGCTCGGTGACGGTCACCGACTGGGTCACCGTGACGTCGTCGAGGACCCCGACCGACCCGATGATGATGCTCGCCACGAGCAGGCCCCGGACGTCGACCGAGTGCCGGTCGGAGACCGCCATCGAGATGTCGTCGGTGACGCCGGTGAGGTGCAGCGCCTCCACCGCGACCTCCGAGAGCACCCCGGTGAGCGCGAGGCTGGCCATCGTGCCCATCACCGCGACCGTCGTGGCCAGCGAGGCCCCGTGGGTGAGGTAGAGGACGACGAGGGTGATCGCCGAGGCGGCGACGAGGGCGACGAGCACCGGCGGTTCCCCGGCGATCATCGCGGGCACCATGAAGACGAGCAGGATGCCGAAGGTGACCGCGAGTCCGACGAGCGCGCTGACCCCGCGCCACCGGCCGAAGGCGATGAGCGCCACGCTGAACGCGACGAGCAGCACCCAGAGCTGGGTGGTGCGCTGCTGGTCGACGATGCCGTAGATGGGTCCGTCCGGACCGTCGGCGACGGCGACCACCACGGCATCGCCCTCGGTGACCTCGGGTGCCCCGGGGCCGTAGGGGACCGGGACCTCGACCTCCCGGGTGCCGCCCTCCGCCTCCTCGAGCTCCACCGTCACCGTCCCGCAGGCGGTGGGGACGGGCGCTCCGTCGGGAGTGTCGGCAGGACAGTCCTCCGGGTCCACCGCGAGGACGACGCCGTCGAGCTCCTGCGCCGCGGAGGCCGCCCCCGAGGACTCCACCGAGGACGGCCAGAGCAGGACCAGCCCCACGAGGGTGAGCACGGCCAGTGGCGTCAGGACCACCCACGCGAGGGTCGTCATCGGCAGCCGCGTCGGTCCGGCGTGGCTGTGGCCACCCATGGGGTCCCACCTCTCGTGTCAGGGAACGTCGGAACAGCCTGCCACGAGCGGGGAGGGAGGACTCACACCCGCAGGGGGAGACCGGAGCCCGCCCCGGTGCTACGTTCGAGAAGGGTCAGCTCGACCCCGGACGCCACCTCGCGCCGACGCCGTCACACCAACACCGGGGCGCCCCACATGCCGGCTTCTCGACCGACACCGACGCTGTGGCAGGGCTGCGCCGCAGCCGCCGGACCCACGTACCAGGGATGGACACCATGCCCGACGCCCCCGCCACGCCACACCGCCACACGACCACCGAGGCCATCGCGATCCGCCTCGCGGCCATCGGCCTCCCCCTTCCGCCGGGCGCCGAGGCCGACGAGGCGCTGCAGCTGGCCGCGCCGATCCTCGCCCGCAACCGCGAGCTGAGCCGCCGCCTCGCCGACCGTCCGTGCGCGGCCGACCGGCGCATCCAGGCGTTCCTCGACGACTTCCTCGCCGGTGCCCCCGTGCAGCCGCAGCTGCCCCGGCGCACCCTGGTGCTCGACGAGCCGGGCCTGGCCCGCGAGCTCACCCTGCCGCGCGACGGCGACGAGTTCGCCTCACGCCTGGTCACCAGCTACCGGCTCGCCAACGGCGTCCTGCACAACCCGGTCAACGACCGGCGCACCACCGCCGGGGTCTTCCACATCGCCGAGGGCGGACTGCCGATCCAGGACGACAAGCTCGCCGTCCCCAACGCGGTCTACGCCCGCCTGCTCGAGGAGGCGCTGCAGCCCCCCGCCGAGGACCTGGTCCTGCCGTGGACCGCCGGGATGCCCGAGCCGGCCCGCACCTGGGTCTCGATCCTGCTGCGCCCGGTCGTCGTCCCGGCCACCGCCGCGCACCCGGTGGCGCGCAGCATGGAGACGCGGTTCATCGTGCCCGGCGGCCTGGTCTCCAACCTCGACTTCGTCGAGACCGTCTTCGGCAACGCCGGCGACCCCTACCTCCCGGAGAACGACGCCTCCCTCGACGCCCGCGTCGTGGACCGGGCACACCGGGTGCGTCGTCCTCGCGCCGCACCTGACGGCCGTCACCAAGCGAGCCCTCGGGCTGCCGCACGTCGACGACGCCACCACCCGCCAGAAGCGCGACGGCATGTGCTGGACCACCCCGGACGAGCCCTACAACGGCGGCAAGGCCTTCAAGGTCACCGCCCGCGACGCCCGCGGGGTGGTCGTGACCGTCATCGCCGACAACTACTTCGGCTACTGCAAGAAGGAGGTCAAGACCCAGATCAGCTACGCCGCCAACCTGTTCGGCCTCTCCGAGGAGGAGCACTCCGGCGGCGCCGCCTGCTACCCGGCGTACAACCTGGGCCAGCAGTACACCGACACCTTCACCCCCGACGACTACAGCCTGCGCGACGTGGTGGCGAAGAACCCCGGACGCTTCGAGCAGCAGCCCGAGGGGCACCTCGTCGACACCGTGCTGCCGCAGCTCGCCCTCGTGCCGCGGGGCAGCTCGTTCAGCATCCCGGACCGCACCGTCACCTGGACCGGCCGCAGCGGGGAGCGGTACGAGATCCCCCTCGACGCCGGGTGCGTCTACATGACCCCGAACGGCTACCGGGTGTTCGCCAAGCCCCGCGAGGCCGACCCCACCCAGTGGCACCTGCTCGGCATCTCCCCGCTGTCCACCCAGTGCCACAAGCCCGCCACCGTGTCCGGCGGCGGCAAGAGCGAGATCAGCAAGTCGCTCATGGACGCCGTCGTCTTCAGCCACGCCGCGACCCTCGGGTTCGAGGCCGACATGCACGCGGTCGCCGACCTCGTCGGCACCGACTTCTCGCACCGGTACCGCGACCCGGGCCGCGCCCCCGACACCCGCTCCATCCTCTCGGAGGAGCGCACCCTCGGCAGCGTCATCAAGCTGCTCACCCCGAACGCCGACTTCACCGACGACTACAACGCGTGGCTCGACGCCATCCCGCCGCACGTCAAGGAGCTCGTCTACCTCGTCAAGAAGTACTACCGGCCCGAGTGGGGCGAGGACTGGCGCAGCCACTTCTCGGTGAGCTCGATCAACGGCCGCGAGGGCAGCCGGGTGCGGCTCGACGGCGAGCTGGTCATCATCAACATGCTCCGGATGGGGTTCGCGCCCGACGGCTCGTGGCGGCTGTTCTCGCTGCGCCCCGACTTCAGCCCGGCCGTCAAGGTACAGAGCGAGGACGACATCACCGCCAGCGTCGTCCTGCCGGAGACGCTCGCGCCGCTCGACTTCGGCGGCCACCGCGGCCTCGCCGGGGCCCGCAGCGAGGCCCGCGGTCGGCCCGCGGTCTCCCGCAAGTACGTCGCCAACTGCGAGCGGATGCTCTTCCAGCGACCCGACGACGCGATCCACCGCGGCTACGACAAGCAGGCCGAGCGCGACATCGCCACCCCCGGCACGTTCCTGTCCAACTTCCAGCCCCTCACCCGGGCGGACGCCGCTGCGCTGGTCGGCGACGCGGTCTCGTTCAGCCGGTTCACCGAGCCGATGTCGACCCTGCTCACCGGGTTCGCGGCGGGCGAGGACGGCCCCGGCTACGTCGTGTCGTCCTCCGAGCCCAGGCTCGTCGACGGCGTGCCGACGAAGAACCCGCGCTACCTGCAGCCCCGGCCCGACCGGGCCAACCCGACCGCCACCGCGCTCGCGGACGTCGCGAGCCACCTCGCCGGAGGGATCCCGCTCGACCGGTTCGCGCCGCTCCCGGTCGACGTCGTCGCCGCAGGCCGCCGCAACAACCCGCCGGGACCGGGCGCCCCGGCGCTGTGCTCGTACAACCCGCTGCACTACATGGAGCTGCCCGAGCTGTTCATGGAGTTCATCAGCTCGATGACGGGCAAGTCTCCGTCGACGACCGGCGCCGGCTCCGAGGGCGCGCTCACCAAGGGCCCGTTCAACATGCTGCCCTCCGTCATCGACCTCAACGCCGCCTTCCTCTCCTACGCGCTCACCGGGTACGACGGCTGGGTCTCCGGGGCCGGCCACGTGGGGCCGCACATCCGGGTCGACCACGACTTCAGCCTCCTCGTGCCCGAGCTGTTCGCCCGGATGTGGCCGAGCGAGCGCGACGCCGCCGCGCTGATCGAGAACGGCTTCCTCGACAAGGTGCCCGACGTCGAGCGCGACGGCATGACCATCGAGGCCAGCCGCCTGGGGTACCGGATGAACCACCGGTTCGTCACGACCTTCTTCGGCCGCATCTTCCTCCACCCGGAGACGGTCTTCACCGACGAGATGCTCGCCCCGGAGCTGCAGGACGCCGACGTGTACGCGGACAGCGTCGAGGTCATCGTCGAGACCCACCGCCGGGTGGCCCAGTCCTACATCGACGACGGCACGATCGACCTCGCCGTGCCGCCGCTGCGCGCCCTGCTGCAGTACATGGCGCTCGGCAAGACCGACGAGGGGTGGACCCTGCAGTCGCCGGAGCTGCGCTCGCAGTTCGGCCGGGACAGCGTGCTCGCCAGCGACTGGTACGCCGAGCGGCTCGCCGCGAAGCAGGCCTACGACATCGAGCACTACCGGCGCTCCGTCGCCGACCTCGAGCGGTTCCTCGCCGGCGACACCAACGAGGCCACGGCCGACCGGCTGCACGTGCAGCGGCGGCTCGAGGACGTCACCGCCGAGCTGGCCCGCGTCTCGGCGCCCGGCTACCCGGGCGAGCTCGTCGGGACGATCGGCCGCCAGCCGCTCTGAGCCGCGCCGGGTGCAGACTGGGGTATGCGGACCGTGCGGCCGGCAGCCGTGGCCGGCGCGTTCTACCCGGGTCGCCGCGCCGACCTGGAGGGGGCGATCGACGCCCTGCTCGCGCCCGCCCGCCGCGCCCTCGACCCGGACCTGGCGCCGGCGAAGGCCTGGCTGCTGCCGCACGCCGGGTACGTGTACTCCGGAGCCGTCGCGGCCCTCGGCTACGCCGAGCTGGAGCGCCGCCGTGGCACCGTCACCCGGGTGGTGCTGCTCGGCCCCACGCACCGGGTGCCGGTGGACGGGCTGGCCCTGCCGGGTGTCGACGGCCTCGCGACCCCGCTCGGCACCGTGCGCGTGGAGACGGTCGACCCGGCGCTGCGGGCCGCGCTGCCGCAGCTGGTCGACAGCCCCGAGGTGCACCGCGAGGAGCACTCCCTCGAGGTGCACCTGCCGTTCCTCCAGGCGGTGCTCGGCGACGTCGCGGTGGTGCCGCTGGCGGTCGGCCGCGCCCGGCCGGACGTGGTGGCCGAGGTCGTCGACGCGCTGTGGGGCGGGCCGGAGACGGTGGTGGTCGTGAGCTCGGACCTGTCCCACTACCTGCGCGACGACGAGGCGCAGTCCGTCGACGGGCGGACCGTGGCCCGGGTGCTGGCCTTCGAGGGGACACTCGACCACCACCAGGCCTGCGGGGCCACCCCGGCGAACGGGCTGCTCGTCGTGGCCCGGCGACGGGGGATGACGGCGCGCTTGCTGGGCAGGTGCACCTCCGGCGACGTCACCGGAGACCGACGACAGGTGGTGGGCTACGCCGCGATCGCGTTCACGGAGCCGCCGGCCACGACCGAGGACCACGAGGGTGGGTGAACCCATGACCGACCACCAGCACGAGTACGCGACCTCCGGCCCGGGTGAGGCGAACGCCGCCCATCCGGCCCGCTACTGGCACCGGCTGCCCGACGGCCGGGTCCAGTGCGACCTGTGCCCGCGCGAGTGCCGGCTGCGCGAGGGGCAGCGGGGATTCTGCTTCGTGCGGATGCGCGAGGGGGACCGCCTCGTGCTCGCCACCTACGGCCGCTCCTCCGGGTTCTGCATCGACCCGGTCGAGAAGAAGCCGCTGAACCACTTCTACCCGGGCAGCAGCGTCCTGTCGTTCGGCACCGCGGGCTGCAACCTCGGGTGCAGGTTCTGCCAGAACTGGGACATCACCAAGTCCCGGGAGACGGACCGGCTCATGGACCAGGCCTCGCCCGAGCAGCTCGCGCGGGCAGCCGCCGAGACGGGGTGCCGCAGCATCGCCTTCACGTACAACGACCCGGCGATCTTCCTCGAGTACGCCGTCGACGTCGCCCGCGCCTGCCACCAGCGCGACATCCGGACGGTCGCGGTGAGCGCGGGGTACCTGCACCCCGAGCCCCGCCGCGAGCTGTTCTCGGTCATGGACGCCGCCAACATCGACCTCAAGGGCTTCGACGACGACTTCTACGTGCGTCTCACCGGGGGGCACCTGCGGCCGGTGCTCGACACCCTCGTCCACCTGCGCCACGAGACCGACGCGTGGGTCGAGATCACGACGCTGCTCATCCCCGGCCACAACGACTCCGACGACGAGATCCGGGCGATGTGCCGCTGGGTCCGGGACGAGCTCGGCCCGGACGTGCCGCACCACTTCACCGCGTTCCACCCCGACCACCGGATGCGCGACACCCCGCCCACGCCGGTGTCGACGCTGCTGCGGGCGCGGGAGATCGCCCTGGCCGAGGGGCTGCACTTCGTCTACACCGGCAACGTCGACCACCGGGCGGGCGAGGTGACCACCTGCACCGGATGCGGCGCCCACCTCATCGAGCGCGACCGGTACCGGATCCTCGCCTACCGGCTCGACGACGCCGGCCGCTGCCGGAGGTGCGGCACGAGCCTGCCGGGCCGGTTCGCCGACTCCGCGGACGACTTCGGCAGGCGCCGCATCCCGGTGCGGATCACCCGCTGAGCGAGCCGCGGCGCCGCCGGCCGCGCGGCCGCTCGGCAGGGCGGGACGCCTCGCCGCTCTCCCAGCGGAACCGCCACGCGACGACGAGTGCGGCGACCACGGTCCAGGCCAGCAGCGCGGCCAGGTGGTCCCACGCCAGCCCCGACCCCGCGAGCTCGGGATGCAGCGCCGACGTCACCGCCGCCGACGCGTGCCGCAGCGGGAAGAACCACGACAGCGCCTCGATCGGTGCCGGGAACTCCGCCCCCACGACGAAGATGTCCGAGATGAACGCGAGCGGCAGCAACGTGCCGAGCGTCATCGCCACCCCGGCCTGCGCGCTCTTGGCGAAGGAGACCACCGCCAGCCCGACGACGGCGAAGCAGACCGTGGCGACCACGAGCGAGAGCACGGCCGCCGGCAACCCCGGCGGCCAGGGCGGCCGGAACGCGACGAAGGCGACGACGGCGATGCCGAACGCCGTCACCAGGGCCACCGCGAGGGCCCCGACCACCCTGCCGACGAGCAGCTGCGGCGCCGTCAGCGGCGTGGCCCGCAGCCGCTTGAGCACCCCGGTGTCGCGGTCGGTCAGCACCCCCTCGGGCATGTTCACGTAGGCGGTCACGGCGGCGCCGTAGACCGCCATCGTCCCCGCGTAGAACGACCCCAGCAGCTGCCCGTTCCCCAGGTGGGCGTCGCCACCGCCGTTCAGGCTGGGGATGATCAGCGCCAGCACCACGGGGAAGGCGATGGCGAAGAACACGGCCGACCAGTTCCGCCACAGCGTCGCGCCGGTGTGGCCGACCTGCGACCACGCGAGCGACACCGGGGGCGGGGTGCCCGCGTTGCGCGGCCGGGCGTCCGCGGCGCGGCTGCCGGGGGAGCGGGTGCGGGTGGCGGCGGCGGCCCCGGCGGCGTCGCGGTCGCGCCGCACCAGCCAGGTGGCGAGGGCGGCACCGGCCAGCCCCCAGGCGGCGATGACGGCCAGGTGCTCCCACGCGAAGCCCGCCCCCGAGCCGTACGGGTCCAGCGCCTCGGCGAACGCGGCCGACAGGTGCCGCAGCGGGAAGAGCCAGCCGACCGTCGACAGCCAGTCGGGCATCGTGGTGCCGACCATGAACATGTCGGAGATGAACGCGATCGGGATGACGACCCCGTTGGAGACCGCGAGCGTCATCTGCATCGTCGGCAGGGCGAGCCCGAGCGCCAGGCCGAGCGCGCTGAAGCAGGCCGAGGCCAGCACGAGCGTGAGCGCGATCGCCCCGAGCGAGCGCGGGGGCACCTGCAGGTCGTAGAACAGCACCCCGGCCGCGAACACGAGGACCGTCGCCGTCACGCCGAGGACGAGGGCGGCACCCATCCGGCCGCCGACGAGCACCCACTGCGGCACCGGGGTGCCGGACTGCCGCTTGACGATGCCGGTGGTCCGCGCCTCGGACATCCCGACGGCGAGGAACGAGAAGGTCGCCATGACGACGCCGAAGGCGGCCATCCCCGGTGCGAGGTACTGCACCAGCCGGGTGCCGGTGCTCGGGTCGACCACCTCGTTGCCGACGAGCGCCGCGAGGATGACGAAGAAGATCAGGGGCAGGCCGATGCTGAGGATGAGTGTGATCGGCACCCGGCTCATGGCGACGACCTCGTGCCGGGTCTGCCGCCACAGCAGCCCGGGCCCACCCGGGCGCGCACGGACGCGGGGGGTGCCGACCGGTCGGCCGGCCACCGTGGTCATCGTGCCGCCCCCTCCGCCTCGGCCTCGTGTGCGTCGCCCTCCTGCGGGACCGTGCCCTGCTCGAGCGCCCGTTCACCGACGAGGTCGAGGTAGACGTCCTCGAGGCTCGGCCGGCCGAGGGTGAGCGCCTCGAGCTCGACGCCGCGCCCCACCGCCCAGTCGGCGAGCCGGGCCACGTCCGCGGTCGGGGTCGTCGTGCGCAGGTCGACGACGCTCCCGGCCACCCGCCGCTCGGCGCCGACCTCCGGGAGGTCGACCACCTCCACGCCGACCGGCAGGCGGAACGAGATGACCGTGGCGGCGCCGGCCGTGGCGGCGAGCTGCTCCGGCGTGCCCTGGGCGAGCACCCGCCCGTGGTCGATGACGACGACCCGGTCGGCGAGGTGCTCGGCCTCGTCGAGGTAGTGCGTCGTGAGCAGGATGGTCGCGCCGAGGTCGCGCAGGCACTCGACGAGGTCCCAGGCACGGCGGCGGGCGGAGGGGTCGAAGCCCGTCGTCGGCTCGTCGAGGAAGAGCAGCTCGGGGTTGCCGACGATGCCGAGGGCGAGGTCGAGCCGCCGCCGCTGGCCCCCGGAGAGGGTGCGCACCCGGGCATCCGCCTTCTCGTCGAGGCCGGTGAGGGCGATGACCTCGTCGACCGGGCGCGGGTTGGAGTAGTAGCCGGCGTGCAGCCGCAGCAGCTCGCGCGGGGTGAAGCTCTCCTCGAAGCCGGCCTCCTGGAGCACCACGCCGATCCGGTCGCGGAACTCGCGGCCGCACTGCTGCGGGTCGATGCCGAGCACCGACACCTTGCCCGAGTCGCGCTCGCGGTAGCCCTCGAGGATCTCGACGGTGGTGGTCTTGCCGGCGCCGTTCGGGCCGAGCAGGGCGACCACCTCACCGGACTCGACGACGAGGTCGAGGCCGTCGACGGCCGCCACCTCCCCGTACACCTTCCGCAGTCCCTCAACCTGGATGGCGGGCATCGTGGTCGCCTTTCGGATGCGTCGACCGCCGCCACGTCACGACGGCTCCTCACCGCAAGTCAACCGGTTCCGGTGCCTCGCGTCGAGGGTCCTCCACGTGACGTCGCCCCCACGCCGTGGCTGCCGGGTGCGGTGGTGTCAGACCACGGAGGAGGCCAGGGTCGCCAGCCGCTCGGTGAGGCGGGTCGTGGCGTCGCGTCCGAAGATCGTCGAGGCGGCCTCGTAGCGCTGCTCGAGGTACTCCTCGGGCGTGACCCAGTAGCCGCCGTAGTCGCCCGCGAACCCGATGACCGACGCCGGTCCGCCACCGGTCGCGGCCGCCACCGCCGCCTCGATGCGAGAGCCCGCCATCGTCGTCGCCTCGCCGGGCACCGTGGCGAAGGCGTGGTCGTCCACGCGGACCACGTGGAGCGGCAGCCGGCTCGGGGCCACCGCCCTGACAAGCCGGCCGAGGGGCACGGGCAGGCCGGTGTAGGCGTGGAGGATGCTGATCTTGGGTCCCTGGCCGTCGCCGGCGGGGTGCGCGCGGGCTCGTCGTGCCCGGTAGCGCGGCGCGTGGATGCCGGCTCCGACCTCCGGCCAGAGGTCGGTCGGCCCGTCGACCCCGCCGCCGGCCGTGGCCAGCCCGCTGAGCGGCGACGGCAGGCCCGAGGCGCGGGGCTGCCACAGCTCGTGGGCGGCCCGCACGGTGAACCCGCTGACGTCGGCGCCGGAGAGGGCCTCCCTCACCGCCGTCCCGAGACGGCCGCCGACGACGTCGGCGAGCTCGCGCCCCTGGGTGGAGGGCCGGCCGTCGTCGGACGCACGCACCCGGCCGTCGGCGTCGAGCGGCATCGGTGAGACGTCCCCGCTCGACCCGCCACCGAAGCCGACGGTCGCGCCGTCGCCGCTCGGCCTCGGCCCGGGCCGCGCCCCAGAGGTCGGCGCCGAACGTCGGCCACCTCGCCCCGAGCGAGGTTCCGTGCACGGCGAACCAGGCGAGAGCGGCGTCGATGCTCCCGTCGTCCGACCGCGCGACGAGCACGGTGGCGCGGGGGTCGCGCAGCCGGTCGGCGAGGGGTGCGTCGACGGGCACGGGGGAGTGGTCGAGGAAGTCGGCGCGCGCGGCCTCGGCGTAGTGGTCCCACGCGGGCACGGCGCGGTTGCTCGCCACGCCCGCGACGTCTCGGCGCACCACGGCCACGGCGCCGGGCCGGAGGGAGGCGACCGCCCGGCCCACCGCCGTCCTGACGAGCGGCGCCAGGCGGCGGGTGCTCGGCCACGGCGCTCGCGGTGACGGGCACGCGCCGAGGGTGTACATGAGCCCGCCGTAGCGCTGGGGCGGGCCCGCGTGGGTGTGCGTGCCGCAGAGGACGACTCGGGAGGCGTCGAGCCCGCTGGCCTCGACGGCGGCCCGCCACAGGTGCAGTCCGCCGCAGTGCAGGTCGGCGTTGACGAGGACGACCCGCTCGCCGGTCGCGTCCTCGAGCGCCACCGACGTGACCAGCATCCGTTGGGCGTCGTCGGTCGGGGCCTGCGCGTCGGTGCGGCCCAGGGGTCCCCATCCCGCCGTGGCGCCCGGCTCGCGCGGGGTGACGTCGACCCGGGCCAGCCCGACGCGGCATCCGTCCACGGTGCCCTCCCGTCCGCGCCGGCCACGGAGCCGCGACCCGGCTGCCTCCACCCTCCCACGGGTGTCCAGCGGCGGGGTCGGGCGAGGAGGGGCGCCGTGACGGCGGGTGCGTGGAGCACCCAGGGCTGATGGGGCGACCCCGGGTGGACATACCCCGCCGGGTGTGTGCGACGGTGGGGAGAGCAGTCGGACACCAAGGAGGAACCGCATGACCTACACGCTGTCGACCACCGTCCACCGACCCTTCGAGGAGGTGCTCGGCGCCACCCGTGAGGCGCTGCAGGAGCAGGGCTTCGGCATCCTCACCGAGATCGACCTCGCCGACACGCTGATGACGAAGATCGGCGCGCAGATCCCGCCGCAGGTGATCCTCGGCGCCTGCCGGCCGCCGCTGGCGCACGCCGCGACGCAGGCCGAGCCGTCCATCGGCGTGCTCCTGCCGTGCAACGTCGTGGTCCGCGCCGGCGACGGCGACGCGACCGTCGTCGAGGCGATGGACCCCGACGCGATGGTCCAGGTGACCGGCAACGAGGCGCTGGCCGACGTCGCGGCCGACGCCAAGGACCGGATCTCCAAGGCCCTCGCCCACCTCAGCGGCTCCGACGCCTGACGCGGCCGACCACGATGCGGGCCCTGCTCATCGAGGAGTTCGGGACCACCCCCGAGGTGGTGACCGTCCCGGACCCGTCGCCGCCGCCGGACGGTGTCGTCGTGGAGGTGGCGGCGAGCGGGGTCTGCCGCAGTGACTGGCACGCCTGGCTGGGGCACGACACCGGCGTCTCGCTGCCGCACGTCCCCGGCCACGAGTTCGCGGGGGAGGTGGTGGCCGTCGGCGCCGAGGTGCGCCGGTTCCGCGCCGGCGACCGGGTCACCGTGCCGTTCGTCGCCGGGTGCGGGGTGTGCGCCCAGTGCCGGTCCGGCAACCAGCAGGTGTGCGAGCACCAGGAGCAGCCGGGCTTCACCTACTGGGGCTCGTTCGCGCAGCTCGTCACCGTGCGCAACGCCGACGTCAACCTCGTCACCCTGCCCGACGGGATGGACCCGGCCGCCGCGGCGAGCCTCGGCTGCCGCTTCGCCACCGCCTTCCGCGCGGTCGTCGACCAGGGCCGGGTGGCCCCCGGTGAGTGGGTGACCGTGCACGGGTGCGGCGGGGTCGGCCTCTCCGCGGTGATGATCGCAGCCGCCGCGGGCGCGAACGTCGTCGCGGTGGACGTCGACGCCGCGGCGCTCCGGCTCGCCGAGTCGCTGGGCGCCGTCGCGGTGGTCGACCGCACGCGGGTGGACGACGTGCCGGCGGCGGTGCGGGAGCACACCCGTGGCGGCTCGGACGTGTCCCTCGACGCCGTGGGGCACCCCGTGGCCTGCGCCGACTCGATCCGCGGCCTCCGGGCCCGGGGCCGCCACGTGCAGGTGGGGCTGCTGCTCGCCGAGCACGCGGAGACCGCGGTGCCGATGGACCGGGTCGTCGCGCACGAGCTCGAGATCCTCGGCAGCCACGGCATGCCGGCGCACCGCTACGGGGCCATGCTCGCGATGGTGGAGACCGGCAGGCTCCGCCCGGAGGCCCTGGTGGGCCGGACGGTCGACCTCCACGAGGCGGCCGCGGTGCTGACCACGATGGACCGGGGTGGCGGCGGCGGGGTCACCGTCATCACGTCCTTCTGAGTCCGTCGGCTCCCGACGTGGCCGGCGCCCCTCGGCGGCCGGCAGCCGGTCAGTCGTCCAGGCCCTCGTGCTTGCCCTCCCGGCGCGACTCGATGTGCTCGCCCTCGGCGGACTCGTCGAGGTCGGCGTCCTCCGCCCACGCGAACGCCGGGGCCTTGCGGGCGGCCTTGACCCCGGCCGCGATGGAGTGCCACACGTGGTCCGGTCCGAGCTCCTCGAGGAAACCGCACCGGCCGAGCACCTCGCGGACGTCGCCGAACACCCGTACGAGCTGCAGGTCGATGCCGCGGGAGCGCAGCGAGGCCAGCAGCGAGGCGAGCCGCTCGGCGGTCGTCGTGTCCATCTGGTTGGTCGCCTCGAGGTCGAGCACCACGGCCCGTAGGTCCTCCCGCCCGGCGGTCCTGCTCTCGACGCGGCGCAGCACCGAGGTCGCGTTCGCCCAGAACAGCGGCCCGTCCGGCCGGAGCACGAGCACCCCCGCGTAGGTGCGGCGCTGCGGGCCGTGCCGCACCGACCCCCACGCGGCCTTCTCGCCCGAGACCCGGCCCATCTCGTCGACGTGCACCTGCATCGACCGGTAGACGAGCCCGAGCAGGGACTGGGCGATGGCGAGCAGGAGGCCGTTCAGCGGGCCGAGCAGCAGCACCCCGCCGAACGCGACCATCGACGCGATGAAGTCGTTGCGGCGCACGGCCGCGTAGTGCCGGAACACCGACGGGCGCACCAGGCCCCACACCGCGTGGATGACGATCGCCGACAGCACCGCGCGCGGCAGCTGGGCGAGCAGCCCCGCGGCGGCGACGACGAAGACCAGCACGACCACCGCCGCGGCGACGCTGCTCACCTGCGTGAACGCCCCGGCCCGGGCGTTGGCCGCGGTCTTCGACAGCGACCCGCCGACCCCCATCCCGCCGAACAGCCCGGAGGCGAGGTTGGCGGCGCCGGTGGCGACGAACTCGCGGTCGTCGGCCGCCGGGTCGCTGGGGTCGGTGCCCTTCGAGAACGTCCGCGCGGCAGCCAGTCCCTCGGCGATCGCCACCGCACCGATGGCGAGCCCGCCGGTGACGATGGGCGGCCACTGCCCGAGGTCGAGCACCGGGAGCCCCGGCAGCGGCAGCCCGCTCGGGATGTCGCCGACCACGACGACCCCGCGATCGGCCAGCCCGAGCCGATCCGAGAGGACGATCCCCGCGACGAGCACGACGAGCGACCACGGCACCCGCGGTGCGAGCCGCTGCCCGACGAACAGCACGACGAGGGCCCCGACCCCCAGCGCGAGGGTCAGCGGGTGGAACAGCGGCAGGTCGCGGGCGATGGCGGCCAGTCGCTCCAGGAGGCTGCCGTTCGGGCTCGGCAGCCCGGACAGTCCCGGCAGCTCGCCGACGACGATGAGCACGACGAGCCCGGCGACGAACCCGGCGACGATCGGCTCGGAGAGGAACTGCGCCACCCAGCCGGCCCGGAGCAGCCCGACCACGAGCAGCGCCACGCCCGCGGTGAGCGCGAGCGCCGAGGTGAGCTGCACGGCCATCTCGGGGTCGCCGCCCGACAGGCCGCGCACGATCGAGCCCGACAGCACCGACACCGTCGACACCGGCCCCACGAAGAGCAGCCGCGAGGAGCCGAAGAGCGCGTAGGCGAGCAGCGACGGCGGCAGCGTGTAGAGACCGACCTGGACCGGCACCCCCGCGACCGCCGCGTAGCCCAGCGACTGGGGCACGGCGAGGGCCGCGACGAGCAGCCCGGCGAGCAGGTCGGCCGGCAGGTGCCGGCCGGTGTAGCCGCGCAGCAGGACCAGGCCGTGGGGGAGCCCGGGGGCGCGTCGCTGCACGCGCTCAGTGTGCCGCCACCGGTGGCGGCGTGGGGAGGGCTCGGGAAAGCCGCGGACGCCGGAGACCCCGGCCCTCGCGGGCCGGGGTCTCGGTGCGGGGACAGGGATCCCGCAGCTCGGGGCTCAGGCGGTGGCCGGGATCTTCTCGATCTCGGGAGCCTCGAGCAGCTCCACCTTGCGGCCGTGGCGCAGGCCGAGGAAACCGAGCACCAGCATCCCGGCGGCGCCGGCGAAGGCGGCGATGCCGGCCCAGAAGGCGATCATGCCGATCATGCCGAAGGCGTAGGCGTTGAGGAGCAGGCCGCGGAGGGTGCTGCCCATGAAGAGGGACTCACGGAGCTGGCCGAGCTCCTGGGCGGCCTCGGAGGTGGGGTCCTCCTCCATCGCCGCGCGGTACTCGCCGGAGACCTGCGAGTAGGTGCGGCCGTCGGAGGACTCGTTCATGTGCGCGAGGATGTAGTAGTCGGCGTAGGCCTTGGCCTGGGCGCCGGTCGTCATCTGCTGGCCCGCGTACTCGGAGAGGTTGGCCTTCATCTCGGGCGTGGTGAGCGCCTCCTCGGCCGGCATGGTGATCTCCTGCGCGGCGAGCTGGTCGTGCACGTTCGTCGAGGCGAAGTTGGCCGCCCACATGAGGAGGCCGCCGGCGACGAGCAGCACGGCGGCGACGATGAGACCGGTCCAGGAGACGAGCTTGTCGATGGTGCTACGCATGGGGTTTTCCTGCCCTTTCGAGAGCCGGGTTGCGACCCTCCGTCGGTGGTCTTTGGCTTGCGCAACAGAAACTACTACTACCGGTAGTAGTTCACCAATCAACCGGGTGTCTGCTCCGTCACACGACTCATCTACGCTGCCCCCATGCTCATCCTCGGGATCATCCTCTTCGGCATGCTCATCGGGGCCGTGGCCCAGCTGATCCTCGGCCGCAGCGGCGGTGGCGTGAACTGGCCGCTGGCCTTCGCGGCGGGGATCGCGGGGTCCTTCGTCGGCGGCCTGCTCGCCAGCCTCGTCGCCGGTGACGGCCTGGAGCTGCGCCCGAGCGGCATCATCGGCTCGATCGTCGGCGCCGTCATCGTCACCGCCGCCTGGCAGTGGTGGCAGGGGCGCCGCGCCACGGCCTGACCCCGTGCCCGGTCGCCGGGTCGCCCTCACGGCCGTCGCCGTGGCGCTCTCGGCGTGCAGCGCACCCGCCGCGCCCGACGCGTCGCGCACCGAGAGCGCGGCGGCCGCCACGGTGCTCGTCACCTCCGGCGTCCGGTACGCCACCGCTCCCGACGGCTGGCGCGACCCCACCCTCGACCTGTACCTGCCGGGGGACAGCGGTGAGCCGCCCCTCGCGGTGGTGGTGCCCGACCCGGCCGCCGACCCGGCGGTCCCGGAGGCGCTCGCCCGCGCCGTCGCGGCGCGCGGGGTGGCGGCCGCCGTGGTGCGGTGGGGGGTGGAGGACCCCGCGCTCGTCACCCTCGCCGGGCGCCCCGTCGACGACGTCGTGGCGCAGGTGGAGCAGGTGAACGCCCAGGTGAGCTGCGCGGTGGCGGCGGCCGCGGCGGAGGCCGGGGCCGGGGTGGGCCTACCCGCCCGGCCACTGCTCGTCGTCGGCCAGGGGGCGGGAGCCAATGCCGCCGGGATGGCCGCGCTGCTGCCCGCCCAGCCGTTCCCGGGCTGCTTCGTGGCCGGCCCGTCGCCGCGGGCGGCCGCTGCGCTGCTGTGGGACGGCGACTGGCTCGGAGCGGTCGCGGACGACGTGCTCGGTGCCGACGCGGCGCCCTTCCTCGCGGCGTACAGCCCGTGGCCCTCGGTCGACGCGATGTCGCCCCGCCCCTACGTCGAGGTCGGGGTGAACGCCAACCGCCTCGCCGGCCTCGCCGTCGGGGCGGCTCCCGGCAGCGAGTACCTGACGAGCCGCGACCCGTCCGGCGGGCTCACCACCGACCTGCGGGAGGTCGACGCGTTCGCGGACGGCGCGGTCGACCCGGTCGACGTCACCCGGGCCTTCGCCGTGGCGCTCGCCGACGCCGAGGTGGCGAGCCGGGAGCGCGAGGTGCACGGCGAGGGCGACCCCGACACGCTCGGTCCCCGCGTGCGGGCGCTCGTCGTCGAGTCGGTGGTGCAGCTGTCCCGGAGCTGAGGCAGGGGCGGCCCGTTCGGGTCAGGGCACGCACGGCCCCTGTCCGAGCACGGCCAGGGCGTAGCGGTCGCCGTCCTCCCAGCCGCGCTGCCCCCGGTGCTCGGCGGCCATCAGCTGGGAGGGGTCCTCGGAGTGGTCCGCGCCGACGACGTGCGCCAGCTCGTGCATGACGACCGCCTGCACCGAGCCGCGCCCGAAGAAGCCGAGGTCGGGGGCCAGCTGTGGGGTGTCGAGCTGCACCCGACCGGTCACATAGGTCCAGCGGCCGTCGCCGCCGCGCACCGAGACCGGCCCGCCCAGCCCCGCGGTGCTGCCCTCGAGCTCGGGCTCCTCGTCCGGGTCGGTCCACGCGACGAGCACCGGCGCGTAGCCCGGGCCGTAGCGCCCGGGCATGCTCACCGGCCGCTGGTCGGTGGGCACCTCGTCGGTGAGCCCGTCGAAGACGAAGACGAGCCCGGTGGCCGCGCTCACCTCCGCCACCGCGTCGTGGACGAGCTGGATGCCGTCCTCCCCGACGCCGTGGTCGCGGACGACGTAGTGGATGGGGCGGCACGGGTCGAAGGTGACCGGGGTCGAGGTGCCGGGCTGGGTGTTGAGGAAGGCGTACTCGTCGGCCGGCGGAGCCCCGCCGATCGGCACCGCCGGTGCGAGCCGGCCGCCCGTGACGGGCCGGGGCGCCACCGTGACCGGCGCCCCGGCCTCGACGGCCCCGGGCGGGGTGGGGGCGCCGCTCAGGGTGTCGGCGACGGACCCGACCCACTGGGGCACCGGCGAGACGAGGGCGACGAGCGCCAGGGCGATGACGACGAGCAGCGCCTTGAGCCGGGGGCTGCGGACCCGCAGCTCCGACCCCTGCCGGTACGGCGCGGGGCCGCCGCGCCGCATGAACGCCTCGAACCCCTCGGGGTCCTCGGCCCGCCACTGCTCGAGCATCTGCGCGAGGGCACGGTCGGTCTCGGACGGCCCCTGCGGCTCGGGGCCGTCCGAGTCGGGTCGACCCTCCGACGGCATGGGTCAACGGTAGGTCGTCATCGGGGTGGCCGGATCCGAACGGGTCGTCCGGGGGCCTCGGTCAGGCAGGGGCGCCCTCCGCCGCCGCCACCGGCTGGTGCGCCCGCACCAGGTCGGAGGGGTCGTACGCGGCCTTGACGCGGCGCAGCCTCGCCAGGGTCTCGTCGTCGAAGAACGACCCGACGTCGCGCCGGGTCTCGGCGAAGTTGAGGAAGGCCCTCGTGGCCCGCCACGGCGCGATCGCCGCCATCGCCCCCTGCACGGCGGCCTCGACCACGGGGGCGAGGGCCGGGTCGGGCAGCATCGCGACCCCGAAGCACAGGAAGCCCGCGTCGAGCCCGTCGACCGCGCCGCCGGCGACGCGGCCGGGCGCCAGGGCGCCACCGAGGAGCCGCAGCTCCAGGCTGAGCAGCGGCGTCTCGACACCGGGGCCGGCCACGGCGAGGAACGCCTCCAGCGTCTCGGCCGTGACGTCGGCGAGCAGCATCCCGTCGCCCATGCCCGGGACCGGGCCGGGCGGGTCCATGTGGAGCAGGGCGAGCTCGGTCACCGGCGTCGTGGTCACCGTGTCCACCACCGGGCCGAGGGCACGCAGCGGCTCGAGCAGCGTCGCCGTGGCGGCGGGGTCGAGGGTCGAGGCGAGCTCGACGACCGCGAGCGACTGTCCCGACAGGAACGGCGGCAGCTCGGGGAGCGGCGGGAAGCGCAGCACCCGGACGACGGTGGTCACCTCGTCGGGGAGGCCGTCGACCCAGCCGCGCCACGCCGTCAGCACCTGCGCGGCCCGCTCGAGCGGGAAGAAGAGGGCGCCGGCCTCGAGGGAGGCGAGCGGGAACAGACGCAGCTCGAGCGCGGTGACGACGGCGAAGCTGCCGCCGCCGCCGCGCAGGGCCCAGAAGAGGTCGGGGTCGTGGTCGGCGTCGACGCGGCGGTGCTCGCCGTCGGCGGTGACCACCTCGAGCGCGGTGACGCTGCCCGCGGCCAGGCCGTGCGAGCGGGCCAGCCAGCTGAGGCCGCCGCCGAGGGTGTAGCCGGCCACGCCGACGTCCGCGGCCGAGCCGGCGAGCGCGGCGAGCCCGTGCTCGGCCGCCGCTGCGGTGACGTCGGCCCAGACGGCGCCGCCCTGGACCCGGGCGACCCGGCGCTCCGGGTCGACGTCGACGCCGCGCATCCCGGACAGGCGGAGCAGCACGGTGCCGTCGAGCGGGCCGAGGGGAGTGGCGTGGTGGCCGGTGGACTGGGGGGCCACGCGCAGGCCGAGGGCGGCGGCGGCCCGGACGGTGGCCTGCACGTCGGCCGCCGAACGGGCGGTGACGACGGCCTCGGGCCGCTGGTCGACGGCGAGGTTCCACGCGGCGCGGGCGGTGTCCCAGTCGAGGTCGCCGGGGTGGTGCACGGTGCCGTCGAGGTCACCGGTGAGGTGCTGCAGGGAGGTGGGGGTGGTGGTCATCGGGGGTCCTTCGAGTGCGATCCGGTATACTGCAGTCTGCAGTAACGAGGAGGAATGTAGTGGCACCGGCACCAGCGCGTCAACGGGATGTCCCGACCTCGGCGGAAGCGGCCGTCCTCGGCCTGCTCTCGCTCCACGAGTGGTCCACCTACGAGCTCGCCCAGCAGGTGGGGCGCAGCCTGCGGTGGTTCTGGCCGCGAGCCGAACGGGCCGTGTACGACGTGCCGAAGAAGCTCGTGGCCGCCGGCTACGCGACCGCGTCGAAGGAGAGCACGGGCCGCCGCCCGCGCACCGTGTACGCCATCACCGACGAGGGCCGGGCGGGCCTGCGCGCCTGGCTGCGGCAGCGGAGCGCGCCCCCCAGCTACGAGTCCGAGGCCGAGCTGCGGATCTTCTTCGCCGACGCCGGCACCACCGCCGACCTCCTCGCCGTCATCGACACCGTCGAGTACTTCGCCGTCGCCCGGCTGCGCGCCATCGAGGCGCTCGCGGCCGAGCAGGCGCGTGGCGAGACGCCCTACCCGCGCCGGCTCGGGCTCAACGTCGTCGGCCTGCGCGGGCAGGTGAACCGGCTGCTGGAGACCCGGCGCTGGGCGCGGTGGGCGCGCAAGGAGGTGGCCCGGTGGCCCGCGCCGGACCGCACCGGGCAGTGGACCGCCGACGCCGTGCTCGCCGGCATCCTCGACGACATCCACGCCGAGATCGGCCCACCCGAGACAGCCGACCCCTCCGAGTGACCCGCCGACGCCCGCACCGTCCGCGGGCCCCTACGGTGGCGCCATGGAGTTTCGATACCTCGGCAACAGCGGGCTCAAGATCTCTGAGATCACCTACGGCAACTGGCTGACGCACGGGTCGCAGGTGGAGAACGAGGCCGCCGCCGCCTGCGTGCACGCCGCCCTCGACCACGGCATCAGCACCTTCGACACCGCCGACGTGTACGCGAACACCCGTGCGGAGACGGTGCTCGGCGAGACGCTGAAGGGCGAGCGGCGCGAGAGCCTGGAGATCTTCACCAAGGTCTACTGGCCGACCGGCCCCGGCGGGAAGAACGACACCGGGCTGTCGCGCAAGCACATCATGGAGTCGATCGACGGGTCGCTGCGGCGGCTGCAGACCGACTACGTCGACCTCTACCAGGCGCACCGGTACGACACCGAGACCCCGCTCGAGGAGACGATGCAGGCCTTCGCCGACGTCGTCCGGCAGGGCAAGGCGCTCTACATCGGGGTCAGCGAGTGGACCGCCGACCAGATCCGTGCCGGCCACGCGCTCGCCAAGGACCTCGGCATCCAGCTCATCTCGAGCCAGCCGCAGTACTCGATGCTGTGGCGGGTCATCGAGGGCGAGGTCGTGCCCGCGTGCGAGGACCTCGGCATCGGCCAGATCGTGTGGAGCCCGATGGCGCAGGGCGTCCTCAGTGGCAAGTACAAGCCGGGCGAGGCCGCGCCCGAGGGCTCGCGCGCCACCGACGACAAGGGCGGCGCCGACATGATCCGCCGGTGGATGGACGACGACCTGCTCACGCGGGTGCAGCGGCTGCGGCCGATCGCGGAGGAGGCCCAGCTGACGATGGCGCAGCTCTCCATCGCGTGGGTGCTGCAGAACGACAACGTGGCGGCGGCCCTCGTCGGGGCGTCCCGGCCGGAGCAGGTCGAGAGCAACGTGACCGCGGCCGGCGTCAAGCTCGACGCCTCGCTGATGCGGGCGATCGACGACGTGCTCGGTGACGCCGTGGTCACCGACCCGGGGATGACCGAGACGATGGCACCGAAGACGCGGGTCGCCTGAGCGGGCTCAGGCCCGGCCGAGCCGCCGGGTCACGACGTCGTTGGCCGCCGCGAGGGACTCCTCCGCCCCGCGCACCGCGTCGAGGAAGTCCTCCCGCGACACGGTGAGCAGGTCGGTGTCGTCCGTCGCGGTGACGGTGGCGGTGCGGGGCACGTCGCGGAGCAGGCCGATCTCGCCGAAGAACTCGCCCGGCCCCTCCTCGCGGAGCACCCGGCCGTCCTGGGTCACCTCGACCCGGCCGTTCTCGATGACGAAGAAGAGGTCGGAGTCCTCGCCCTCGCGCAGGATCGGCTCGCCGGCGACGACGTGTCGGCGGCCGACCCCGCGCGCCAGGACCTCGAGGGCAGCCGTGGGCATGGGGGTGAAGATCGGGATGCGGCGGAGCAGCTCGGCGTCCTCCGGCGGTCGCAGCGTCGCGTCGAGGCGGAGGCAGCGCGGGAGGAAGAGCAGGGCCGGGACCCCGACGAGCAGCGCGAGGACGGTGAGCGTCCACCGCAGGCCGACGTGGTCGATGAGGAACGGGGAGACGCCGGCGCCGACGGCCATCGAGGCGATCAGCGCACCCTCGAACGCGCCGAAGACGCGGCCGAGCACGGCATCGGGGGTCACGCGCTGGACGATCGTCACGAAGTTGACGTCGACCAACGGGTTCCCGAAACCCATGATGATCGTCGCCGCGACGACGGTCACCGGTGAGGGCCAGGCGACGACGAGCAGGAGCGGGAGCGACCAGAGCACGGTGCCGACCGCCATGTCGGTGGCGAGGCGGTTCTTCGTGGCCCGCGCGATGGCGAAGAAGCCGCCGACGATCGCGCCCACCCCGAAGACGGAGTCGATGATCCCGATGCCGGCCGGACCGGTCTCGAGGATGTCGACGGCGAACACGACGGCGTAGACGGCGGAGGCGCCCGCCACGAGCACCTGGGCGCAGGTGAGGACGGCGACCATCCGGAGCGTGCTGCTGCGGGCCACCACGACGAACCCCTGCGACATCTCGCGCAGCATCCCCGGCGACGCGTCCGCCTCGCCCTCGTCGGAGGCGGCGTCGGCGTCGGCCGCGGGGTGCGCGTGGATGCCCCAGACCATCAGCGCCGACCACACGTAGGTGAGCGCGTTGAGGATGAAGACGACCTCGACGTTGGTCGTCGCGACCAGCGCTGCACCGATTGCCGGGCCGACGAAGAAGGCCAGGCTCTCGATGGTGCTCGACGCGCCGTTGGCGGCCGTGAGCTCCTCCGGCTTGTTCGTCAGCGAGGGGAGCCACGCCATCTGCGCCGGACGGAACACGACGCCGATGAGGGAGACGAGGCTGGCGACCACGAGGATCGCGAGGGTCGGGGAGCCGAGGAACAGCATCGCGGTGGCGGCCGCGACGAGGAGCGCCCGGGTGAGGTCCGAGACGATGAGGACGTGCTTGCGGTCGAAGCGGTCCGCCACGCTGGAGCCGACGGGCGCGACGATCGCCATGAGGATGAGACGGATCGCCATCCACACGCCGATGAGCGTCGTGCCACCGGCGTTGTACGCCCACACCATGACGGCGGTCGCGTAGGCCCAGTCGCCGACCATGGAGCCGGCCAGCGCGAGCTGGATCCGGCGGAGGCTGGGGTTGGTGAAGACCGAGTGCAGGGAGGCCCACGTCTCCCGGACCGCCCCTCGGACACCGCCCCCCGACGGTGCACTGGTGGGCGTCTCCACGGCCATGCAAGTCCCTCCTCCATGGTCGCGCGACGGGCCGGGCCGATCCTTGTGGCTCAGGTGCATGCCGGTCCATAGCCCGTTCGGGCCAGCGGTCGCCGCCCCGGTGGTCGTCCGGCACCGGCCTGTGGACAGCCCGAGTGGCGAAACCGGGGGCTTTGGTTAGCGTGTCACCGGGGCGACCGAGGGGTGGCCGGGGAGGGGCGTGAGGACGTGGGGGTGCGAGGGATGCCGCGAGGTGGGGCGCTGGCGGTGGGGGCGGCACTGGGCGTCGCCGTCGTGCTCGGTGGATGCGAGTCCGCGGCCGAGACGACCCCGAGCGCCAGCCCGTCAGCGAGCGTGGCGAGCACGTCGGCGTCGGCGTCCCCGTCGTCGACGCCGAGCCCCACCCCGAGCGAGACGTCGACCATCCCAGCCGCAGCCCGCAAGCAAACCCCCGAAGGCGCCGAAGCCTTTGTCAAGTACTTCTTTGACCGAGTACAACGAGGCCTGGACGCGAACCCCGAGCCGGGACTGATATCGGCCCTGAGCACGCCCAGACTGCGAGTTCTGCACTAAGACCGAGAAGACCAGCAAGTATGCTCGCTGACTCGTGGTGATCGCTACGACATGGCCCCGGTCACTGTGCGCGTCGCCGAGTCACTTGTTGGGGCGCCGGAGGGCCAGCCTACGTCTTCGTCGGACTCAGTCCAGAACGAGAGTCGACGTGCTCTACGCAAGACGGCGAGGTCGTCCACTCCGACCTCAGAGGCGAAGTCCCGAGCAACTGTGGCCGTCGAGGTGGGCCGGCGGTCGCTGGATGGTGTCGCAGTTGAGGAGGCCTGATGCGCGCGCATTGGTCTCTGGCAGTCCATCTTCGGCGCCGTGGTGCTCTCGCATGTTGCCGACCGGCCCGCCTCTCCGGGGAGGCGCCGCCGATCCATATCGGGGAATGTGCAAGCGCCACAGACGGATACGGGCACGTCAGATCGATCTCGTTGACGCTGGACACGCTCAGAGTGTGGGCAGCGGCTCAGGTCGGCGAACGCGGCAGCAGGGCCCCTGGTACGAGTACGCGAGTGTGTCTCCCTGCGGCGGTTACCCAGGCCGCCCGGGTTCGGATGATCTCTGTGGCCGCGCCGTCACCCTGTGTCTGCATGACGACGGGCGACGGCCCGGCGGTCGCCATCTTCCGGCGAGAGGTCGACAGCGCGATGGTATCGCCTGTCGCTGGGGCGCAGGCGATTGGACGTCGCCGGGCATCACATGCTTCCCCGAGCTGGTGCCCGGAGCCGGACCCGTCCTCACCATGGCCATGATCCGGGAGGCGTTCCACGACACCGACTTCACCGTCCCCACCGTGAACATCCAACCCGAGGGCGACGTCACCCTGGTCAACCTGCCGACCTACTTCGAGGTGCAGTTCCCCGACGCAGGGTTCGGGCCCGACGAGGTCGACACCCCCGACCCCGCCCGCCTGCTCGGGCACCGCATCGAGGTCCGGCCCCGGCTGAAGTCGGTGACCTACCACCTCGGCGAGCAGACCATCGGCCCCACCACCGACCTCGGCGGTCCCTACCCGGACGGCGACGTCGTCGCCACGTACACCGAGCCGGGGCCCGTAGAGGTGCGGGTCGACATCGTCTACACGGGCCAGTTCCGCGCCGGCGGCAGCAGCTGGTTCGACATCCCCGGCCAGGTCGACCTGCGAGGCGCCGCCGTCACCCTCGAGGTCCGCGAGGCGACCGCGCGCCTCTACACCGGCTGAACGAAGCCGTACCAGCCGAAGGCCGGCTCGGCCGGTAGCCCGGTGGGCGTTGCACCGACGTGTCGCGTCGGGGACTGTCGGCGCCCGTCCGTAGGGTCGGCCCATCGGATCGGAGGAGGGTCGATGGAGGTCACCAAGGCACTGGCCATGGGCCGCAGCCTCCTGCGCGAGCACGGGCTCGACGGCTGGCGCATCGTCGCCGACCGCGCCAAGACCCGTGCGGGAGTGTGCCGCTACGGCCGCCGCCAGATCGGCATCAGCGCGCCGCTCACGGCCCTCCACGACGAGGACGAGGTCCGCGACACCATCCTCCACGAGATCGCCCACGCCCTGGTCGGCCCCGAGCACGGGCACGACGCCGTCTGGCGCGCCAAGGCGATCGAGATCGGCAGCTCGGGGGAGCGCTGCGTCTCCCCGGACGCCCCGCGCGTCGCCGGCGACTGGCTCGGGCGCTGCCCCGCGGGTCACGAACGCAGCCGGCACCGGGCTCCCACCCGGCTCGCGTCCTGCGGCCGTTGCTCGCGCACCTTCGACGCCCGCCACCTCTTCTCGTGGACCTACAAGGGCCGCACCGCCCCCCTCCCCGCCTCGTACACCGCCGCCCTCGCCGACCTGCGCAACCAGGCCGGCCTCGAGGAGCGGCGCCGCCGGCTGCGGCTCGGCGACCGTGTCGAGATCACCGGCGGCGGTGCGTGGGGCGGCCGGTCCGGCGAGGTCGAGCTCGTCGGCGCGGCGAGGGTGCAGGTGCGGGTCGACGACCAGCTGGTCAGCGTCCCGGTCGAGCGGGTGCGCTCACGGGTGCCTGCCGCCGAGGTGGCCCGGTGGCAGCCGGGCTCCTCGGATGGCGGCGCGCTGCTGTTCGGCTGAGCCGCAAAAAGGTTGAGCCACAGCGCATTCGGCCCGGGTGACCACCCTCACGCCGACACGATTTCGGTCCGCGACATGATGTTCCGGACAATGGGGAGGTGAGCGAGAGCCAGGTGCACGGCAGCAAGACGGTCCTCGGGGTCGAGAAGGAGGGCTTCGGTGCCTGGGAGCCGCCGACCGAAGGGTGCGAGCGTGCCCTGGTGCTCGCCGGGGGCGGCGCCACCGGCATCGCGTGGGAGGCCGGCATCATCATCGGCCTGCGCGACGGGGGCGTCGACGTCCGCGTTGCCGACACGATGATCGGCACCTCGGCCGGGTCCATGGTCGCCGCGCACCTGCGCATCGGCACCGACGAGGGCAACGCGTTCGCGCGGATCCGCGAGGGAGCGCCCCTCTCCAGCTACGGCCGGCTCGGGGCGGTCGACGCCGCCCGCTACGTGCGGGCCCAGCTCTCCCTCGACCCGCGATGGGGGCGTTCGGTCATCGGGCGCGCCGCCCTGGATGCCAGCACCCCGACCGAGGCCGAGTGGATCGAGGCGATCGGCCTCGGCCTGATGGGGAAGCCGTGGCCCCAGGGGCGCCTCTGGGTGACCGCCGTGGACGCCGTGAGCGGCACTTCCGTGGTCTTCGACGGCAACAGCGGCGTCCCGCTGGAGCGCGCCGTCGCCGCCAGCTGCGCGGTGCCCGGCGTCTTCCCGGCCGTGGAGGTCGGCGGACGTCGCTACGTCGACGGCGGCCTGCGCAGCATCGCCAACGCCGACCTGGCCCGGGGGCACGACCGGGTCGTCGTGATCTCCCCGTACCCGGTGGCGCCCAACCTCCGCGACCTCCCCCAGGCCCAGGTGCGCGCGCTGCGACCCCGAAGCCGCACCCACCTCGTCATCCCCGACGCCCACGACCTCCTGGCGATGGGCGTCGACCCCCTCGACATGTCCCGCGGCGGCGACACCTTCGACGCCGCCCGCGAGCACGGGCAGCGCCTCGCCGAGCGCGTCGGGGACGTCTGGTACGGCTGACCCCGGTCCCGGCAACCGCCCGGCCCGCATCTCCCGGCTCGACACTCCGGGCGCCGGTTTGCCCGCGGGCCACTGCGGGTGTCACCCTCGCCCTGACGGTCGCACACCTGCCGCGGCCACACCTCGATCCACCGCCCACACGGCTCGTCCCCGACCCGTGGCCAGCATCTCCGCCGGAAGGGAGACCCCCACACCGATGACGCACCGCACCGAGCTCGACACCCGCGGCCACATCGCCCTCGTGGAGCAGTACGCCGCCCACAACTACCACCCGCTGCCGGTCGTGCTCAGTCACGGCGAGGGCGCGTGGGTCAGCGACGTCGAGGGCAACCGCTACCTCGACTGCCTCTCCGGCTACTCGGCCCTGAACTTCGGCCACGGCCACCCCCGCCTCCTGGCCCGCGCCCACGAGCAGCTGGACCGGCTCACCCTCACCAGCCGGGCGTTCCTCAACGACCAGCTCGGCCCGTTCGCCGAGGGTCTCGCCGGGCTCACCGGCAAGGAGGTCGTGCTGCCGATGAACACCGGCGCCGAGGCGGTGGAGACGTCGATCAAGGTGGCCCGCAAGTGGGGCTACCGCGTCAAGGGCGTCCCCGAGGACTGCGCCACCATCGTCGTCATGGAGGGCAACTTCCACGGCCGCACGACGACGATCATCAGCTTCTCCGACGACAAGGTCGCCCGCGACGACTACGGCCCGTTCACCCCCGGTTTCCGCACCGTCACCTACGGCGACGCCGAGGCCCTGCGGGCCGCGGTCGACGACACCACGGTCGCCGTGCTGCTCGAGCCGGTCCAGGGTGAGGGCGGCGTCATCCTCCCGCCCGAGGGGTACCTGCGCGAGGTCCGCCAGATCTGCGACGAGGCCGGCGCACTGATGATCGCCGACGAGATCCAGTCCGGCCTGGCCCGCACCGGCCGCACCTTCGCCTGCGAGCACGAGGACGTCGTCCCGGACATCTACGTCATGGGCAAGGCCCTCGGCGGCGGCATCTACCCGGTGTCGGCCATCGCCGCCGACCGCCGGGTGCTCGACGTCATCACGCCGGGCTCGCACGGCTCGACGTTCGGTGGCAACCCGCTGGCGGCGGCCATCGGCCACGAGGTCGTGACCATGCTCGCCGAGGGCGAGTTCCAGCGTCGCGCCGCCGAGCTCGGCGCCGTGCTCGAGCAGGGCCTGGCGCCGCTCGTCGGCAACGGTCTCGAGGAGATCCGGGTGCGCGGCCTGTGGGCCGGCCTCGACATCGAGCCGGGCGGCCCGAGCGGCCGCGAGCTGTCCGAGCGGCTCATGGCCCGCGGCATCCTCGCCAAGGACACCCACGGGTCGACCATCCGCCTCGCCCCGCCCCTCGTCGTGACCGAGGACGAGGTGCGGATGCTCGTCGACGCCGTCACCGCCTCGCTGGCCTGACGGCGCGCGACCCGGCCCGCGCCTCGGGGCGGGCCGGGTCGTCCTAGGTCTCGACCCGCGCCGCCCGCCGCGCGTTCTGGACGACCGCCTCCACGATCTCGGCGCGCCGTGGCCCGGGCAGGTCGTGGCCCATGTCCGGGAACATCAGCAGGCGGGAGCCGGGCACCGCCTGCGCTGTCTTGATGCCGCCGCTCGGCACCACGAGCGGGTCCTTCAGGCCGTGGATGACGAGCGTCGGCACCCGCACCTGACGGAGCCCGGGCGTGCGGTCCGGGCTGGCGAGGATGGCGAGCAGCTGCCGGATGGCGCCGAGCGGGTGCACGCTGCGCTGGACCGCCGCGCGCACCATCGCGGTGACCTCGTCGGTGTCGAAGTGCGGCCCCGCGATGAGCCGGAAGCCCTCGACGCCGAGGCGCACCGCCTCCTCCTCGTCGGTGGGTCGGGGGGTCGTCATCGAGGCCGCGAAGGTGGGCAGCAGCCGGAACGAGACCGTGCCGTGACGGCGGTTGCCGGTGTTGGACATGATCGAGGTCAGGCTGAGCACCCGCTCGGGGTGGTCGATGGTCAGCTGTTGGGCGATCATCCCGCCCATCGAGACCCCGACGACGTGGGCCGCGCCGATGCCCAGGTGGTCGAGGAGGGCCGCGGCGTCACCCGCCATGTCGGAGAGGTCGTAGTCGGACTGCGCGTACCGCCGGTGCACGAACGCCTTGACGACGCTCGCCCGCGACGGCGGCGGACCCAGCGTCCGGGTCGACAGCCCGATGTCGCGGTTGTCCATGCGGACGACCCGGAAGCCGTGGTCGACCAGGCCCTGGATGACGTCGGCGGGCCAGCCGACCAGCTGGGTGCCCAGCCCCATGATCAGCAGCATCGGCGTGCCGTCGTCCGGCCCGTCGACCTCGTACGCGATCTCCACCTCACCCAGCTGCGCGGTCGTCATGACCCGAGTGTGTCACCGCCGTTCGGCAGCGTGCCGGCGCCCCTGTCCGGCAGGGTGCCCAGCAGGAGGGCCCACCGGACGGCCCCACCGGACGCCCCACCGGACGCCCCACCGGACGCCCCGGGTGCGCGGTCTAGGGTGGGCGCGTGCTCGCCCCCATCACGTACGGAGTCGTGGCCCTGTCCTCGGTCCTGTGCCTCGTGGCGGTGTACTACGCGATCCGTGACCGGCTCATCGACAACCTCGTCGTCGTGCTCTCCCTCCTCGTCGAGGTGGGGCTGCTGGTGCAGCTGGGGTTCGGGCTCGCCGGGGTGGGCCGGATCGACGACGGCGCCGAGCAGGCCACCTACGTCGCCTACCTGCTGACCCTGCCGCTCATCCCGGTGGGCACGGCCTTCCTCGCCATCAAGGAGAAGTCGCGCTGGGCCATGGGCTCGCTCGCCGTGGGCGCGTTCGCGGTCGCCGTGATGAGCGCCCGCCTGCTGCAGATCTGGACCCAGAGTGTCTGACGCCGTGACGCCCCGCCGACGCGCGCTGGGCGGCCCGGGTGTCGTCCTCGTCGTCGTCTACGCCGTGCTCGCCCTGGCCGCGACCGGCCGCTCGGTGCTGCAGATCGTCGAGTACTTCGAGCGGGCGCCGCTCGCCTACGTCCTCTCGGCGTTCGCGGCCGTCGTCTACGTCGTCGCGACCGTCAGCCTGGCGCTGGGCGGGCGGTGGGTGCGCGTCGGCATCGTGGCGTGCACCATCGAGCTGGTCGGTGTGCTCGTCGTGGGCGCGGCGTCCTACCTCGTGCCCGAGGCCTTCCCCGACAAGACGGTGTGGTCCCACTTCGGCTCCGGGTACGGCTACGTGCCGCTCGTGCTGCCGGTCCTCGGCCTCTGGTGGTTCCGCCGGGTCGACCGGGGCGAGGCCGGCGAAGCCGGCGAGGCCGCCGGCGACGCCCCCGCCGTCCACTGAGGCGCTACTCCGCCTCGGGCTCGAGCACGAGCACCGGGATGAGCCGCCCGGTCTTCTCCTGGTAGTCGGCGTAGGGCGGGTAGGCGGCGACGCACCGCTCCCACCACCGCTCCCGCTCCTCACCGGTGACCTCCCGGGCCACGGCCGTCCACGACCGGGTGCCGTCCTGCAGGGTGATCCGCGGGTGGGCGAGGAGGTTGCCGTACCAGACCGGGTGCTCCGGCGCGCCGCCCTTGCTCGCCACCGCCGCGTACACCCCGTCGTGCTCCACGCGCATCAGCGGCACCTTCCGCAGCGCCCCGGTCCTGCGCCCCCGCATCGTCAGCATGACGACGGGCCGGTCCATGACGCTGACGGCCCGGGTGTCACCGGCCGCCTCGATCGCCTCGACCTGCTCGCGGACCCAGGCGCTCGGGCTGGGGATGTAGTGATCGCTCATGTCGGGGTGCAACTCAGGAGTCGCTCGAGGGCTTCCACAGGTTGATGCCCGAGTCCACCGCGTGCCGCTCGATGGCCGCCAGCTCCTCGTCGGTGAAGTCGAGGCGGTGCACCGCGTCGAGGCTGTCGTCGAGCTGCCGCACCGACGAGGCGCCGATGAGCGCGGAGGTGACGCGGGGGTCGCGCAGCACCCAGGCGATCGCCATCTGGGCCAGGGTCTGCCCGCGCTCCTTCGCCATCGTGTCCAGAGCCCGGATGTGCTCGAGCGCGTCGTCGGTGAGCAGGGCCGGGTCGAGCGACTTGTCCTGCGCGGCCCGCGAGCCCTCGGGGATCCCGTCGAGGTACTTGTCGGTGAGCATCCCCTGCGCGAGCGGGGAGAACGCGATGCAGCCGGTGCCGGTGTCGGCGAGGGCGTCGAGCAGGCCCTCGTCCTCGACCCAGCGGTTGAGCATCGAGTACGACGGCTGGTGGATGAGCAGCGGCGTGCCGAGGTCGCGCAGGATGTCGACGGCCTCGCGGGTGCGCTCCGCCGAGTACGACGAGATGCCGACGTAGAGCGCCTTGCCCGCACGGACGAGGGAGTCGAGGGCGCCGAGGGTCTCCTCGAGCGGGGTGTCGGGGTCGAAGCGGTGCGAGTAGAAGATGTCGACGTAGTCCAGACCCATCCGGCGCAGCGACTGCTCGCAGCTGGCGACGACGTACTTGCGCGAGCCGCCGCCCTGCCCGTACGGGCCGGGCCACATGTCGTAGCCGGCCTTGGAGCTGATGACGAGCTCGTCGCGGTACGGGCGGAAGTCGCGCGCCATCAGGGTGCCGAAGTTGCGCTCGGCGCTGCCGTAGGGCGGGCCGTAGTTGTTCGCGAGGTCGAAGTGCGTGACGCCGCGGTCGAAGGCGCGGCGCAGCACCGCCTGCTGGCGCTCCAGGGGCACGTCGTCGCCGAAGTTGTGCCAGAGGCCGAGCGAGATCGCGGGCAGGTCGAGGCCGGAAGCGCCCACGCGGCGGTACGGCATCCCGGCGTCGTAGCGGTCGGCGGCGGCCGTGTAGTCGAGCTCGTGGTAGGTCATGGCGCCATCCTGCCGCGCGGCAGCGGCCGTCGGGGCGGGCAGGGGCGGCGAGCCGACGACGCAGGACTTCGTCGACGTGGCACGGCTTGCCAACCCCTGCGACGTCGACATTTCGGGGTGACCCCGAAATGTCGAGGCGGGTGGGGTGGGGCGCAGACCGGGTGGGGTACGCCCGACAGGTGAGACGGGGTGGGGCGCGGGCGCGCGGGCGTCCCACCATGGGAGCAGGTCATGAGCGCCAGCGCCAAGCCCCGGCTCGCTGGCCGGCAACCCTCCTTCCGCGGTGGGGTGCCCCGGGTGAGGACCTGGCGAGCGGCACCCGCCGCCCGCAAGCGCGGGAGACCCCGGTCCCCCCGCCGAGCACACGCACGACGTGCGCACGGCCACCGCCGGCGCACCCTGACACCAGGAGTGACGATGACCGACCAGTCCCAGTGGGGCTTCGAGACCCGGCAGGTCCACGCAGGCCAGGACCCCGACAGCGCCACCGGCGCCCGGGCGCTGCCGATCTACCAGACGACCTCGTACGTCTTCAACGACACCGCGCACGCCGAGAACCTGTTCGCGCTCAAGGAGTTCGGCAACATCTACACGCGGATCATGAACCCGACGCAGGATGCCGTGGAGCAGCGGATCGCGGCGCTCGAGGGGGGCGTCGGGGCCCTGCTCGTGTCGTCCGGCCAGGCGGCCACCACCCTCGGTCTGCTCAACATCGCCGAGTCCGGCGACCACGTGGTCTCCAGCGCCGCCCTCTACGGCGGCACCGTGAACCTCCTCAAGTACACCTTCGCCAAGCTGGGGGTCGAGGTGACCTTCGTCGAGGACCACACCGACCCGGAGGCCTGGCGCGCAGCGGTCCGCCCGAACACCAAGGTGTTCTTCGGCGAGACGATCGCCAACCCGAAGGCCGAGCTGCTCGACATCGAGGCCGTCGCCGCCGTCGCCCACGAGCACGGGGTCCCCCTGGTCGTCGACAACACCATCGCGACCCCGTACCTCATCCGGCCCCTGGAGTGGGGCGCCGACGTCGTCATCCACTCCGCCACCAAGTACCTCGGCGGGCACGGGACCTCGATCGCCGGTGTCATCGTCGACGGCGGCACCTTCGACTTCGCGCAGGACCCCGAGCGGTTCCCGAACTACAACACCCCGGACGAGAGCTACCACGGCCTGGTCTACGCCCGTGACCTCGGCGTGGGCGGCGCGCTCGGCGCCAACCTCGCGTACGTCCTCAAGGCACGGGTGCAGCTGCTGCGCGACCTCGGCCCGGCGATCTCGCCGTTCAACGCCTTCCTCATCGCGCAGGGCCTGGAGACGCTCAGCCTGCGGGTGGAGCGGCACGTCGAGAACGCGCGCCGGGTGGCTGCCTACCTCGAGACCCACCCGCAGGTGGAGTCGGTGCGGTGGGCCTCGCTGTCGACGAGCCCGAGCCGGGCCCTCGCCGACAAGTACGCCCCCCGGGGCGCCGGTGCCGTGCTCGCCTTCGAGATCCGCGGGGGCGTGGAGGCCGGCCGCCGGTTCGTCGAGGGCCTGTCGCTGCACAGCCACGTGGCGAACATCGGCGACGTGCGCTCGCTGGCCATCCACCCGGCGTCGACGACGCACAGCCAGGGCGGCGACGAGGACCGGCTGGCCGCCGGGGTCACGCCCGGGCTGGTGCGGCTCGCCGTCGGCATCGAGTCGATCGCCGACATCCTCTCCGACCTCGACGCCGGGTTCGCCGCGGCGGCGGGCCGGGGCGAGGGGGCGGAGCGGTCCGAGCTGGTCGGCGCCGGCTGACGCCCGGCCCACCGCCGGCGGGGCGGCCCCGGCCCCGTGCCGGGCCGCCCCGTCGGCGTCAGCGACCGGGGACTCCAGGGCCCCACGGTGGTCCGATGGCGCCTACCGTGGCCGGATGGACGACGCCACGCTGACCGACGCGCTCCTCCGCCTCGAGCGTCGCGGGTGGGACGCACTGTGCGACGGCACGGGCGACGAGGTGTACGGGGAGCTGATGACCGACGACGCGCTGATGGTGCTCGCGAACGGGGCCGTGCTCGACCGGGCCGAGGTGGTCGCCTCGCTCCGGGACGCCCCGCCGTGGGACGGGTACGAGATCGCCGATGAGCGGCTGGTGGCCGCGGGCCCGGACGCCGCCACCCTCGTGTACCGCGGGACGGCCCGTCGCGAGGGCTCGGCCGACGTCGTCGGGATCATGACGAGCCTGTACACACGAGTCGGCACCGGATGGCGCCTCGCGCTCTACACCCAGACGGTGGTGCCACCCGCGGGCGCGTGAGGGCGCTCATCGAGGCGTGGTGGCCCCGCTGATGTCGGCGTAGGCGGACCGGTCCCACCGGTGCGAGTAGGAGGGGTCGGGCACCGACCAGCCCGGCCCGTACACGGCTTCGAGGTACTGCTCCGGGTGGGCCGGCACCGGACACTCGATGCCGTGCAGCGGCGCCGTCGTCGTGGGGAACACCATCGAGCGGGTCAGGGCGCCGCGCGGCCCGGGGTACCAGGAGATGCGGTCGTCGTCCTCGTGGATGCCGACGAAGACGTCCACGTGCTTGCCCGTGTCGCGCGAGACGTGCCGGTGCGCGGTGAAGGAGCCCGTGACGGTGAAGCCCCGCGCCCTCAGGTGCGTCTCCACGAGCTCCAGACCGGCGGCGATGCTCGGCGCGTCCTGCCGCTCGAACGCGACGATCAGGTCGAGGTCGTCGTCGTGGGGGATGAGCGCGCGGTCGCGCACGACGGCGAGGACCGACCCGAACCCGAACGAGACGTCGGGCGTCAGCCCGGTGAGCGCCTCGGCGACGTCGACGGTCGCCTGCACGTAGGCGCGACGCTCCCGGGGCGACCAGAACCGGAAGGCGCGGGTGGCGCCGTGCACGGTCCACAGCAGTCGGCGCGAGGGGAGGAGCTCGGCGTTGAGGAGTGCGGCGAACTCGCGGCGCAGCGCGTCATCGGGCCAGTCGAACGCGAGGACGTCCTTGAGGGCGGGCTTGTACTGGCCGCGCAGCACCCGCCCGAGGACGGGGGCGAGGGAGCGGACCAGCGGGTCCGGGTGCTCGGTGAGCGGGGCCACGAGGGTGTCGAGGGCCTCGTGCACGCGCGCCCCGTCGTAGAGGACCTCGCTGCGACCCCACCGCCCCCGGGTGAGGACCCGCAGCCCTCGTGCCCGTCGGGCCGTCTGGAATGGGACGTTGCGCAGCGCGACCGTGCTCAGCGGCACCGGGTGCGGGAACCGCACCTCGAGCCACGCCGTGCCACCCCGTCTGGTGTGGACCACGGTTCCGGAGGGCTGCTCGAAGTCGAAGAGCCTGGTCGGCTCGAACGCGGCCTCGTAGTCGCCGTACCACGAGGACAGCACGACCTCGGCCCCGACCGTCGGGTCCGAGCCGTCGGCCGCCTCGAGCCCGATGCTCTGCAGGTGCAGCGGCTCCTCGTCGAGCTCGAACCGCAGCACCCGGACCCGGCGCCCGTCGGCCTGCAGCCGGAGCACCCCGTCGGCCCCGAGCCATCCGGCGTCGGGGACCTCGGAGGCCGCCGTGTCGGCGACCGCACGGAGGGGGGCGAGCCGGTCTGCCGCCGACGTCATGTCAGTGCCGGTGGAAGATCGTCCGGGCCACGTAGGCGTCGTCGTGGCGGTACTTCGCGAAGCCGAACCCCTCGACGTCGTAGTCGACGTCGAAGCCGCGCTCCTGGGTACGGCTCTGGAACCGCGACGGGACGACGAAGCGGCGGTAGTGCGCACCGGTCTCCTTCACCCCGCTCTGGTCACGCACCGTGCGGTACTCGACGGCGAAGACGTCACCCGGGCCGGTGAGGGCGCTGACGAGGTCGAGCAGGCGGACCTCCTCGGCGTCGGTGATGGCGTGGAGGAAGAAGCGGGCGTAGACGCAGCGCGGCCCGTCGGGGTCGCCGATCCGCCCCGGCAGCCCGGGGTCGTCGATGGCCGCGTGGAGGAACCGGGCCTCGCTGCCCAGCTCTGCGGCCAGGCAGGTGCAGGACTCGACGGCCACCGCCGAGCCGTCGACGCCGGTGACGCGGTGTCCGTGCGAGGAGAGGAACAACGAGTCGCGACCGTTGCCGCACCCGAGCTCGACGACGTCGTGGGGCTCGCCGAGCTCGCCCGCGACGAAGGCCGCGAACTGCGAGGGGACCGGTCGCCTCCGTGCCGCGGCCCGACGCCGACCGTAGTACTCGTCCCAGTAGTCGCCGCGTTCGGCGACGCTCTCCTCCGTGGCGTCGGTGCTCACGTTTCACGTCCTCCCAGACCGTGGTGCCGGGGTTCCCGGGTGGGTCGGTCGACGCGTGAATCTAGCCCATCGTGCGGGTGAACGCTGAGCGACACCGCCTGTCGCAGTGTGGTGGTGGCCTGTGGACAACCGCGCGACGGATGTCGCGGGCGTGCCTACCGTTCCGCCATGAGCACCTTCCGCGTCGACGCCGCCGAGGTGGCCGCCCTCGGCGAGTCCCTCGCCGGGCTCGCCGAGTCGCTGGCGCTCATGGGCGACCCGCAGCCGGACCTGTGGGCCCTCGGGCCGGGCGCCTCGGGCACCGCGCTCGGCGAGCTGCTCGGCGGGTGGCGGTTGGCCAGGCTCCGCACCGCCGAGCACCTCGCCGGCCTCGGTGAGGCGGCCGTGGCGGCCGGCGGCCTCTACCTCGACACCGACGCCGGCGTGCGGCGCAGCCTCGTCGGGGGCGGCAGGTGACCACGCTCGCCCCGCTCCCGGGCTCCCCGGAGTCGGTGCACCTCCTCGCCGACCGGCTGGCAGGCACCGGCGCCCGCCTCGCCGGGATGGCCGGCGTGCTCGCCCGGCTGCGCGACGGCGCGGTCTGGGACGGCCCGGCCGGTGCGGCGTTCGGGCAGCGCGTGGCGGCGGTGCCGACCGTGCTCGACGCCGCCTCCCGCCGGATGCTCGGCGCGGTGGGCCCGCTGCGGCTGCTGGCCGGCGCCCTCGAGGACGCCCAGCGGGTCACCGGGCTCGCCCAGCGCGAGCACGCCGAGGCCACCGACTCCTACACCCGGCTCGAGGAGCAGGCGTGGTCGCTGGTGTCGTCGGGGGCCACCGAGTCCGACGCCGCCCTGGCGCTGGTGCGGGCCCGCCAGCGCGAGGACGCCGCGACGATGCACCGGGCCGAGGTGCGTCACGCGGTGGCGCTCGAGGGGTACCGCGCTGCCGACCGGCGCTGCGCCGCGGTCCTGGGGGCCCTGGTCGACGACGGCCTCGCCGATCCGTGGGGCTACCGGGGTCTGACGGGCGCCAGCGACGCGGGGCACGCCCTCGGCTACATGGGGATGCTCGGCCCGACCACGCCCGTGGCCAAGGGGGTCGGGGTGGTCGGGGAGGCCGCGGGCACGGCCGCCGACGTGGCGCTCCTCGGGGTCTACGGCCAGGGCAGCTGGGCCGAGCTGGGCACCGCGGCGGCGCTCAGCGGCTCGACCTTCCTCGGCCGCGGGCTGGTCGCCGGGTCGGCGAAGGGGGCCCGGCTGGGCAGCGACGGCGTGCAGGTGCTCGGCCGGCTGTCGGCGCGCGAGCGGGTGGTCGCCGGAGCGGCGGCGGAGGCCCGCCGCCGCGTCTCGGCGGTGCGGCGCACCTTCGACGTGCCGGATGCCCGGGGAACGCCCAGCGCGCTCCTCGGCGGGCCGGTCGTCGGCGTGGCCGGCCGGGCCTCCGTCGGTGCCAGGCTGCGAGGAGGCGCGGTGGCGGCGAGGGCCCGGGTGCGGGCCGGGGTCGACGCCCGGTTCCTCGACGACTGGCGGCTGGCCACCGCCAACGGCACCCGGCCGATGTACGCCTCCGGCACGACGCTGCAGGCGGCCGCCCTCGTCGGGACGGAGGTGGAGGAGCGCCGCCGCGCCCACCGCTGAGCCGGCCGGCGCCCCCGGGATGGGCCCGGTCGGGCGGCGGATCGCGGTCGAGCGGGCGGCCGGTGCCGACCTATCCTGTCGCGCATGTCCGCCGAGCCCCAGCCCCGCGGCCGTCGGCGCCGTGGCGGCCGCGGCCGGGGCGACGGCCCGGCCCCCGGCTCGCCCTCGCGTCGGCGGCCCGGGCCCGCCAGTGGCGAGCGCGGACCGGTCGACCCCGCCCGGCTGCACTACCCCGAGCACCTCCCGGTGGTCGAGCGCCGCGACGACATCCTCGCCGCCCTGCGCGAGCACCAGGTGGTCGTCGTCGCGGGCGAGACCGGCTCCGGCAAGACCACCCAGCTGCCGAAGATGTGCCTCGAGCTCGGACTCGGCAGCACCGGCCAGGTCGGGCACACCCAGCCGCGGCGGATCGCCGCGCGGTCGGTGGCCGAGCGCCTCGCCGAGGAGATGCAGGTGCCGCTCGGCGACCTGGTCGGCTACCAGGTGCGCTTCACCGACCAGAGCAGCGACGACACCCGCGTCAAGGTGATGACCGACGGCATCCTGCTGAACGAGATGCAGCGCGACCGTGACCTGCGCCGCTACGACACGATCATCATCGACGAGGCCCACGAGCGCAGCCTCAACATCGACTTCATCCTCGGGTACCTCAAGCAGCTGCTGCCGCGCCGCCCCGACCTCAAGGTCGTCGTCACCTCGGCGACCATCGACCCGGACCGCTTCGCCCGGCACTTCGCCACCGACGAGCGGGGCCAGGTGGTCCGCGAGGTGCCGGTCATCGAGGTCTCCGGCCGCACCTACCCCGTCGAGCTGCGGTACCGGCCGCTCGTCGAGCTCGACGAAGGCGGGCGGCACGTCGTCTCCGAGAAGGACCAGGTCACCGGGGTCGTCGAGGCGGTCGAGGAGCTGTGGACCGAGGACCCACCGGGCCCGGACGCCACCGACATCCTCGTCTTCTTCTCCGGTGAGCGGGAGATCCGCGACGCCGCCGAGGCGCTGACCGGGCTCGGCCTGCCCGGTACCGAGGTGCTGCCCCTGTTCGCCCGGCTCTCCGCCGCCGAGCAGCACCGGGTGTTCCACCGGGGGAGCGGGCGCCGGATCATCCTCGCCACCAACGTCGCCGAGACCTCGCTCACCGTGCCGGGCATCGGCTACGTCGTCGACACCGGCACCGCCCGGATCTCCCGGTACAGCCAGCGCACCAAGGTCCAGCGCCTCCCCATCGAGCCGGTGAGCCGGGCGAGCGCCGCCCAGCGCGCCGGTCGGTGCGGGCGGCTGGCGCCGGGCGTCTGCATCCGGCTCTACGCCGAGGAGGACCACGACGCGCGCCCCGAGTTCACCGAGCCGGAGATCCAGCGCACCTCGCTCGCCGCGGTCATCCTCCAGATGACCTCGCTCGGCCTGGGTGACGTGGCCCGCTTCCCGTTCGTCGACGCGCCGGACGCCCGCCAGGTGGCCGACGGGGTGCGCCTGCTGGAGGAGCTCGGCGCGTTCTCCACCGAGGAGCGCGGGCCCGGGCGGCACCGGGGGCGGGCCCGCCGGCTCACCGCGACCGGCCGGACCCTCGCCCGCCTTCCCCTCGACCCGCGGCTGGCCCGGATGGTGGTCGAGGCGGGCCGGCTCGGGTGCACCCGGGAGGTACTCGTGCTCGTCGCGGCCCTGTCGATCCAGGACCCGCGCGAACGGCCGGTCGACAAGGAGGCCCAGGCCGACCAGCAGCACGCCCGCTTCACGGACGAGCGGTCCGACTTCGCCTCCCTCCACAACCTCTGGCGGTACCTCAAGGGCCAGCAGAAGGCGCTGTCGCACAGCGCCTTCCGCCGGATGTGCCGCGCCGAGTACCTCCACTACCTGCGCATCCGCGAGTGGCAGGACCTCCACGCCCAGCTGCGCCAGGCCTGCCGCTCCGCCCGGATCGACCCCGACCTCGCCACGGCCGCCCGGGACCGGGACCCCGACTGGGACACCGTCCACCGGGCCCTCCTCGCCGGGCTGCTGTCCCACGTGGGCGCCCGCGACGAGGTCCGCCGCGAGTACGTCGGCGCCCGCGGCGCCCGTTTCGGCATCAGCCCCGGCTCCACCCTGTTCCGGCGCCGGCCCGAGCTCGTCATGGCGGCCGAGCTGGTCGAGACCAGCCGGCTGTGGGCCCGCACCGTGGCGGTCATCGAGCCGGAGTGGGCCGAGGAGGCCGGTGCCCACGTCGTCACCCGGACGGTGAGCGAGCCCCGCTGGAGCCGGAAGGCCGGCGCCGCCGTCGCCACCGAGCGGGTCACCCTCTACGGGGTCCCGCTCGTCACCGACCGCACCGTGCAGTACGCCCGGATCGACCCCGAGGCCGCCCGCGACATCTTCATCCGGTCGGCGCTGGTCGAGGGCGACTGGGACACCCACCACGACTTCTGGCGGGCCAACCGGCGCACCCTCGAGCGGGTCGCCGAGCTCGAGGAGCGGGCGCGGCGGCGCGACATCGTCGTCGACGACGAGGTCGTGCACGCGTTCTACGACGCCCGGATCCCGCCCGACGTCGTCAGCGAGCGGCACTTCGACCGGTGGTGGCGCGGGGAGCGGCGACGGCGACCGGACCTGCTGACCCTCACCGAGGAGGTGCTCACCTCGGAGGCGGGGGAGGAGGTGTCGGCCCGCGACTACCCGCGGACCTGGCGGCAGGGCGACCTCGAGCTCGACGTCACCTACCAGTTCGCCCCCGGGCAGGAGGCCGACGGCGTCACCGTGCACGTGCCCGTCACCGTGCTCAACCGGGTGTCGTCGGGGGGCTTCGACTGGCAGGTGCCCGGCCTGCGCGACGAGCTCGCCGTGGCCCTGCTCAAGTCGCTGCCCAAGGCGACCCGGCGCCACTTCGTGCCGACCCCCGACCACGCGACGGCGGCGCTCGCGGAGGCGGACCCCGCGCGCGGCCGGCTCACCGACGAGCTCGCCCGGGTTCTCCACGAGCGCACCGGGGTGCGGATCGACCCGTCCGAGTGGGACCTGGCCCGGGTGCCCGACCACCTGCGGATCACCTTCTCCGTCGAGGGCCCGCGCCGGAAGGTGGTCGCCCGCGGCAAGGATCTCGACGCGCTGCGCGAGCGCGCCGGGGGCGAGGTGCGTGCCGGGATGGCGCGCGCCGGCTCCTCGTTCGAGCGCGGCGGGCTCACCGCGTGGACCGTCGGCACCGTGCCCGAGACCTTCGAGGCCCGGGCGGGACGTGAGGTGGTGCAGGGCTTCCCCGCCCTCGTCGACGAGGGCGGCTCGGTGGGGCTGCGCGTCCTCGCCGACGCCGGGTCGGCCGCGGCCGCCCACCGCGCCGGCGTGCGCCGGCTCCTGCTGCTGAACACCTCGGCGCCGTGGAAGCGGGTCCTTGCCCGGCTCAGCAACGCCCAGAAGCTGGGCCTCGCCGACAACCCCCACGGCTCGGTGCCCGCGCTGCTGCAGGACTGCCTCGACGCCGCCGTCGACGACATCGTGGCCGAGCACGTGAGCGGCCCGGTGCGCACCGAGGCCGGGTTCGAGGCGGCGCTGGCCGCCGTGCGCACGCACGCGGCGAGCCGGGTGCTCGCCGTCGTCGAGGCGGTCGAACCGGTGCTCGTGCTCGCCGCGCAGGTGCGGCGCCAGCTGGCGGCCCTGGAGCAGGGCGCGGCGGCGTCGTCGACGGCCGCCACCCGGGCCGACGTCCGGGCCCAGCTCGACAGCCTGGTCCGCCCGGGCTTCGTCGCCGCCACGGGGCTCTCCCGCCTGCGCGACGTCGAGCGGTACCTGCGGGCGGCCCTGCACCGGCTCGAGCGGGCCGCCACCAACCCGCGCGAGCCCGTCCTCCAGGAGCAGGTCGACGCCGTCGAGTCCGCCTACGCCGACCTGCTCGACTCGCTGCCCCCGGCCCGGCGTGCCGCCCGGGAGGTCACCGACGTGGGGTGGATGGTCGAGGAGCTGCGGGTCAGCCTCTTCGCGCAGGTGCTCGGCACCGCGCAGCCGGTCTCGGAGAAACGGGTCCGGCGCGCCATCGCCGCGCTCGCGCCCTGAGGGAATCCGGGTCGGCCCTCGGACGTTCGACCACACGAGCACCACCACGAAAGGGCCATGCCGTGCAGAACCCGTCCGACCTCTACCGCCTCGAGACCGACGCCGACCTCGCCGAGCACCGTCCCGGCGTCCTCCTCGTCCTGCTCGGCGGCTTCGTCGACGCCGGCCAGGTGCAGGGCATCCTCCGCGACCACCTGCTCGAGAGCGGCGACCCCGAGGTCGTCGCCTCCTTCGACATCGACCAGCTGCTCGACTACCGGGGGCGCCGGCCGGCGATGGTCTTCGACGAGAACCGCTGGGTGCACTACGACGACCCGGCGATGCTGCTGCACCGGCTCACCGACCGTGACGGGCAGACGTACTACCTGCTGGCCGGGCCCGAGCCCGACTACCAGTGGGAGCGGGTCATCGAGGCGGTGCGCGAGCTCGGCCGCACGGTCGGGGCCACCACGGTCGTCTCGGCGCACGGCATCCCGATGGGCGTGCCGCACACCCGGCCGGTGGGGATGACCGCGCACGCCACCGACCCCGCGCTCGTCGGCGGGGCCACCTCGCCGTTCGGGCGGGTGCAGGTGCCCGGGTCGATCTCCTCGCTCCTCGAGCTGCGCCTCGGCGAGGCGGGGGAGGAGGCGATGGGGTTCGCGGTGCACGTGCCGCACTACCTCGCCACGACGGAGTGGGCCGAGGGCGCGCTTGCGGCCCTGGGCGCGATCACCGACGCCACCGGCCTCAACCTGCCCAACGACGAGCTGGTCGAGCGGGCCCGCGTCAACCAGCAGGCCATCGCGGCCGAGGTCGAGAACAGCGACGAGGCCCGCCAGGTGATCAACGCCCTCGAGCGGCAGTACGACGCGTTCGTCGAGGGCTCGGAGCGGCCCAGCCTGCTCGCCACCGAGACCACCGCCATCCCCTCCGCGGACGAGCTCGGCGCCGAGTTCGAGGACTTCCTCCGCAACGTCAACGACGAGGAGTGACCCGCCGGGGCCGCCGCGTGCCGCCCCGGGTCAGTCCTTCGCGTCGGACCACCGGTCGATGACCGAGGTGTCGGCGACGAACCGCACCGGCGCCCCGCCCGACCACCGCCGCGCGGCGTCGTCGAGGGCGACGTCGACCCGGCCCGCCGCCTCCTCCGCGGCCTCGGAGGGCACGTGGAGCAGCAGCTCGTCGTGGAGGCACAGGACGACCCGGGCCCCGAGGTCGTGGGTGGTGGCCCGGACCGTGGCCGCCCAGGCCTTGAACAGCTCGGCCGCCGAGCCCTGGATGACGGCGTTGCGCGCGAACCGGCCGCGGGCCGCGTCGAGGGCCGGGTCGGCTCCCACCGGCTGCTGCGCGAGGAAACGGCCCGTCGGCACCAGCCGACCGCCGTACGTGCGCAGCGGCTCACCGCGCCGGCCGGCCGCGTAGGCGCGGTCGAGCAGGCCCATCGCGACCGGGTAGGCCGACTCGAGGCCGCGCAGGGCGTCGCCCGCGGCCCCGCTGCGCTGGCCGTACATCGCGGCGAGCACCGCCACCTTGGCCACCGGGCGCTCGACGCCGAGCCGCTGCGCGACGGGCGCGTAGAGGTCGTCCTCCCGGGTGGCGGCCGCGAACGCGGGGTCGCCGCTCACGACCGCCAGCACGCGCGGCTCGACCTGACCGAGGTCGGCCCGCACGAACCGGTGGCCCGGGTGCGCCGCCACCCCCGGCCGCAGTGCCGCCGGCAGGTTGTGCAGCCCGTTCTCGGCGGTCATCCGCCCCGCCGCGCCGTCGCAGGCCGTCCAGCGGCCGCGGAGGCGGTCGTCGGGGCCGACGTGCGTGTCGAGCCAGCGGTAGCCGTAGGTGGTGGCGATCCGCTCGTCGCGGCGCCAGGTGAGCAGGGCGTCGACGACGGGGTGCACGTCGCGGTAGGGCTCGAGCACCCACTTGCGCGTGCTCGGCACGTCGACCCCCACCGCGGCGAGCAGCTCGCGGACCTGCGCCGGGTTGCGCAGGTCGGTGCCCTCGCGTCCCGGCACGTGCCGCAGGACGAGCAGGTCACGCTCCCGGCGGCGCTCGCCCTCCTCGGCCGCGGTGGCGGCCCTTGGCCCGGCGGCCCGGGCGACGAGCGCCTCGGTGGCGCCGCGGTCGAGGGGGAGGCCGTCGCGCTCCAGCTCGACGCAGAGCAGCGCCGCGGCCGACTCCGACGCGACCGTGGCCGCGAGCCGCGCGGACGTCGAGGTGGCCGCCTCGTGCTGCCGGGCGGCGACCTCGAGCACCGCCGCAGCCCAGGGCGCGAGGTGGTCGGGGTCCTCCAGCCAGGTGTGGTGGTCGGCTCGCAGGTGACCGGCCTCGTCGACGAGCGCGTCGGGGGGCGGCAGGGCCGGCCCCACGAGGTCGAAGAGGTCGCCGCTGGGCGCCGCGGGCACCGACTCGGGCGGCAGCCCGTGCGCCACGGCCCACGCCACTGCAGGGGCCGCCTCCCACCCGCCGTGCACCAGCCGGTGCGCCTCGGCGACGTCCCAGGCCCGCGCCAGGTGCACCCCGGCCCGCACCGGCACGGCCGCGTCGGTGGCGGCGGCCCACCAGACCCAGCGCGGCCGGTGCCGCTCCTCGACCCGCGCCACCTCGTCCACGAGCCGCTCGGCGGGCAGCACGGTGCACTGCCCGTCGTGGAGCACGGCGCCCGCGCGGCCGGAGGGCCCGGCGACGAGGGCGGCGACCGGACCCGGGATCACGGGCGGCAGCCTACGGACCGGCGCTGTCAGGGCGAACCGGCCGCCACGCACCGGCAGGTCGGGCCGGGCGTCGTGGCAGGATGGCGAGCGGACGGCGCCTCCCACAGGACGCCACCAGCCGACCCCGACCGGAGGACCAGCGACGTGGCAGCACGCAGCGCAGGAGACCGCATGACCGACGCGGTCAAGGACACCCGCACCGCCCTCGAGCGAGCCGCCGAGGGGCCGGACGAGCACGGGGCCCTGGGCAACCAGGCGGTCCGGCTCGTCGAGAACGTGCTCGACCTCGGGGTCGACGGCAAGGGCTGGTTCGACTCCGCGCAGGAGGTCGCCGACGACGCCCTGCGGGCCAGCGGCGGCGACCAGGAGGCCGCGGTGGCCTCGGTCGTCCGCAGCCACCTCGTCAAGGGTGGCGTCGAGGGCTTCGTCACCAGCCTCGGCGGGTTCATCACGCTGCCGGTCGCGCTTCCCGTCAACGTCCTGTCGTTCTACCTGCTCGCCACCCGGATGACCGCCGCCGTCGCCGCCATCCGCGGGCACGACCTCAGGCAGGAGCAGGTGCGCGCCGCGGTCCTGCTCACCCTCGTCGGGGCCGACGCCGACGACCTGCTCCGCAAGGCCGGGATGGTCTCGCCCTCCGGCGGCCTCACGAACCTCGCGGCCCAGCGCCTGCCCGGCCCGGCGGCGATGGTCGTGAAGAAGGGCGTCGGCTTCCGGCTGCTCGCGAGCGTCGCGAAGAACACGCTCACCCGCTTCGGGCGCTTCGTCCCGGTGGTCGGGGGGGTCGTGGGCGCCGGCGTCGACACCTACATGCTCCACCGCGTCGCCGAGAACGCCCGCCGCGAGTTCCCGTCCGGCCCGGCCGGCGGGGTCCGGACGGCCTGACCGCCCCCGGGGGCGGCCCCGGAACCGGAACGGCGGCCCACCCGTCGGACGTTGTCGAGACCGACACCGCACCAGGAGGACCCACACCCATGCCGAAGCCGAGCTCGAAGTCGCGCACCTTCGCCTACGTCGGGGCCGTCGCCCGTGCCCTGCGCCTCGCCACCCGCCCCGGCGGCCCCCCGCTCGGCGCGCGGGCCTCCGCGCTGCCGCGCATGGTCCGGGCGGTGGCCTCGGGCGAGTACACCGGAACCTCGCTCTCGCGGCTGGCGCTGGTCGCCGCCGGCATCGCGTACGTCGTCTCGCCGGTCGACCTCATGCCCGAGGCCCTCCTCGGCGTGGTCGGCCTCGCCGACGACGCGATGGTGCTCGGCTGGGTCACCACGACCCTCGTCGAGGAGACCGAGAAGTTCCTCGCCTGGGAGCAGTCCACCGGCCGCGGCCCGCACGGCGACTGGACGTTCCCGCCCGAGGAGGGCGGCGCCGCGTCATCCGACGGAGCACGGCGGGACACCGTCCGCTCCGACGTCGTGGGCTGAGCCCGACCCGTCCGACACGCCGCGCCGTCCCCAGGGGCCCGTCGTGGCGCCGTCGTCCACAGACCGGTAGGGCGCCCTTTCCCGTCACGTGTGCCCGCGCCAGCGTGGGGGCATGACACCTGACATCACCCTCCGCGGTCCCGGCGACGTCGTCGCCTCGCTGCCGTACCAGCTGGGCTACCACCCCACCGAGAGCGTGGTCCTGGTCGCCCTCCGACGCGGGCGGGTGGGCCTGACGGCCCGGTGCGACCTCCCGCCCGACGACGGCGTGGACGCCACGGCCGCGGTGCTGCTCGAGCCCCTGCTGCGCGAGCGCCCGGACGCCGTCGTGCTCGTCGCCTACGAGCAGGTGCCCGAGTCGAGCCATGCCGTGCTCCTCGCCCTCGTCGAGGCCCTCGAGCGGCACCGGGTGGAGGTGCTCGGCGTCGACGTCGTCCGCGACGGGCGGAGGTACTCACCGGTCTGCTCGGAGCCGTGCTGCCCGCCGGACGGCGTCCCGGTGCCCGACCCCGCCGACGTCCCGGCCGTCGCCGAGCTGGTCGCCCTGGGGCGGGCGCCGCTGGCCTCCCGCGCCCACGTCGGCGACCTCGTCGAGCCGGCCGACCACCTCGCCGAGCCGGTCGGCGACCAGCTCGACCGGCGCCGCCGGCCGACGCGCGGTGACGTCGCGGTGCGGGCCTGGGCCCGCGTGCTCGCGCCGCCGGGGGAGCGGCGCAGCGCACCGGCGGAACCGCCGGCGTGGCCGCCGGGGGTGGTCGCGGCCGCCGGGTCCGCCCTCGCCGACGTGTCGCTGCGCGACGCCCTCATCGGCTGGCTGGCCCCCGGGGTGCTGCCCCGCGCGGCACTCGACCTCGCGGTCGTCGCCCGCCTCGAGCGGTCGCTGCCCCAGTGGGCCGGGATGGGGCGGTGGCGCCCGACCCGGTGCACCGAGGCAGAGCGCCACCTCCTGCTCGACCGGTTGCTCCTCCTGTGCCGTTCGCTGCCCGACTCCGCACCGTCCGCCGCTGCCGCGGTCTGCACCGTCACGGCGCACGTCGCCTGGGCCGACGGCGACGGCGCCGTCGCCCGGGCCGCCCTCGACCGGGCCCTGCGCCTCGAGCCCGGCTACCGCCTGGCCGGGCTGCTCGCCCGCCTCGTCGACCACGGCCTGCGGTTCGGCCCGGTCGAGCCGGACGACGACGTCGCGCCGCGGGCCGGCTGAGCGACCGAGTCGTGGACTCCTGCTCCGCTCCAACCGGCTGGGTCGGTACGATCGGTGCAGGTCATGAGTCCCAGTGCCAAACCCCGGTTTGCTGGGCGGCAACCCTCCTCGCGGTGGGGTGCCCCGGGTGATGACCCGGCCGTACCGACCGGTGCGGCAAGCGCGAGCCCAGGAGTTTGTCGATGACGGCCACCCCCGTGACGGCGGGCCCAGCCGTGTGGCGTCCCGGCGACCCCGTCGGCGACCGCCGCTTCGTCACCACCGGGCCGGTGCGGCTCGAGAGCGGCGAGGTGCTGCCGTCGGTCACCATCGCCTTCGAGTCGTGGGGCACGCTCTCGCCCTCGGGCGACAACGCCGTCCTCGTCGAGCACGCCCTGACCGGTGACAGCCACGTCGTCGGCGACGCCGGCCCGGCGCATCCGTCGCCCGGCTGGTGGCCGGGCCTCATCGGGCCGGGGGCACCGCTCGACACCGACCGCTGGTTCGTCGTCGCGAGCAACGTCCTCGGTGGCTGCCAGGGCACCACCGGCCCGTCGTCGGCCGCCCCGGACGGGCGGCCGTGGGGCAGCCGGTTCCCGTTCGTGACCATCCGCGACCAGGTCACCGTGGAGGCCGCGCTCGCCGACGCGCTCGGCGTCGAGCGGTGGCACGCCGTGCTCGGGGGGTCGATGGGTGGCATGCGCGTCATGGAGTGGGCGGTCGGCCACCCCGGGCGCGTCGAGCGGGCCCTCGCCCTCGCGACGACGCCCTACGCCACCGCCGACCAGGTCGCCTGGTGCCAGCCGCAGCTGCTCGCCATCCGCTCCGACCCGGCGTTCCACGGCGGCGACTACTACGAGACCGGGCAGGCGCCGCTCACCGGCATGGGCATCGCCCGGCGGATCGCCCACACCACCTACCGCCACGAGGCCGAGCTCGACGAGCGCTTCGGCCGGCGCCCGCGGCCCGGCGAGAACCCGCTCGGCGGTGGTGGACGCTACGACGTCGAGAGCTACCTCGACCACCACGCCACCAAGCTCGCCGGTCGCTTCGACCCGAACAGCTACCTCGTCCTCACCGAGGCGATGAACAGCCACGACGTCGGCCGGGGGCGCGGCGGGGTGGCGGCCGCGCTGCAGCGCTTCGAGGGGCGCCTCGACGTCGTGGCCGTGAGCACCGACCGGCTGTACCCGGTACGCCTGTCCGAGGAGGTGGCCCGGGCGCGGCCCGACACCGAGCTCAGCGTCATCGACTCCCGACACGGCCACGACGGCTTCCTCATCGAGACCGCCCGGGTCGGCGGCATCATCCGTGCAGCCCTCGGCGCAAGCTGACGGTACGGCCCTGCGGTAACGTCACCAGCGAACACCCCCGTTCGCGTGCTTCGAGGAGGCCAAAGGTGACCATCGTCGTCGGGTTCGTCCCCACCAAGGAGGGGAGGGCTGCGCTCACCCGTGCCGCCGAGGAGGCGCGCGGCCGCCACACCCGCCTCGTCGTCATCAACTCGAACCGGGGTGGGCGCGACTTCGACGAGGAGGCGAACCGGGCGGCGGAGGCCGAGCTCCGGGGCGTCACCGACGAGCTGTCCGGCGACGGGCTCGACGTCGAGGTGCGTCAGCTGGTCCGCGGCAACGAGCCGGCCGAGGACCTCATCGCCGTCGCCGCCGAGACCGACGCCGACCTCATCGTCATCGGCCTGCGCCGGCGCACCCCGGTCGGCAAGCTGATCCTCGGTTCGAACGCCCAGCGGATCCTGCTCGACGCCCCCTGCCCCGTGCTCGCGGTCAAGGGCTGACCCGCGCCGCGGCGCGCCGACGGCCCGTCGGCGCGCGTCGCACCGCGCCCGGGAGACCGGACCGATGTGCTCCACGCGCGTGGCCGATTTATAATGGTCCGAGCGCATCTGCCAGACCAGGACCACCACCCCCGCCGGGCCGGTCGCGCAGAGCCGATGAGGACCCCCGCCACCGCGTCCGGAGCCGTCGTGCCCCGCAGCGTGGTCTCCCGCGACGAAAGGTAGCCGTGTCGCCTGTGTCCAGGACATCCCCCGAGCCGAGCCCGCTCCCCCAGGAGTTCACGCACGGGGCCCTGCAGTCCCTCGTCCGGAAGGGACGGACCACCGGCAGCGTCACCGGCGAGCAGGTGGCCGAGGCGATGCGCGCGGCCGAGGTTCGGCCGGCCCGCGGACGCGTCGTGCTCCGCGCGCTCGCCGACCAGGGCATCACGGTCAGCACCGACGCCCAGGCCTCCGGTGTCGCCGCGGCTGCCACCCGCACCGCGAAGAAGTCCGCCGCCACGGCCACGACCGGCGCGGCGAAGGACGCCCCGGCCTCGGGGGCCGGCGCCACCAAGGCCGCCGCGAAGAAGACCACCGCCGCCAAGTCGGCCACCACCCGCAAGGCGGCGGCTGCCGCCGCCGGTGACGCGAAGGCGCCGACGAAGCGCGCGGGCGCCGCCAAGACGGCCGCGAAGAAGACCACCGCCGCCGCGGCCAAGGCCGGCGACGACGGGGACGCGCCCGAGGACCTCGAGGACGTCGACGTCGACGTGGAGGCCGGCGCCACCGACACCGAGGAGCCGGCCGACGAGGCCGCGGTCCCGGCCGGCGACGCCGAGGTCCAGGACACCGACGACACCGAGGAGGCGGCCGACGCCAAGGCGCCCGCCGCGTCCGGCGACGGCGAGAGCGAGGCCGCGGGCTTCGTCATCCGCGACGACGACGAGGAGGACGCCCCGGCGCAGCAGGTCGTCACCGCCGGCGCCACCGCCGACCCGGTCAAGGACTACCTCAAGCAGATCGGCAAGGTCGCGCTGCTCAACGCGGAGCAGGAGGTCGAGCTCGCCAAGCGGATCGAGGCGGGCCTGTTCGCCGAGGAGAAGCTGAACTCGGGCGAGAAGATCGACATGAAGCTCAAGCGCGAGCTCTGGTGGATCGCCCAGGACGGCAAGAAGGCCAAGAACCACCTCCTCGAGGCCAACCTGCGCCTCGTCGTCTCGCTCGCCAAGCGCTACACCGGCCGCGGCATGCTCTTCCTCGACCTCATCCAGGAGGGCAACCTCGGCCTGATCCGTGCCGTGGAGAAGTTCGACTACACCAAGGGCTACAAGTTCTCGACCTACGCGACGTGGTGGATCCGCCAGGCGATCACCCGGGCGATGGCCGACCAGGCCCGCACCATCCGCATCCCGGTGCACATGGTCGAGGTCATCAACAAGCTCGCCCGGGTGCAGCGCCAGATGCTCCAGGACCTCGGGCGCGAGCCCACCCCGGAGGAGCTCGCCAAGGAGCTCGACATGACCCCGGAGAAGGTCGTCGAGGTGCAGAAGTACGGCCGCGAGCCGATCTCGCTGCACACCCCGCTCGGCGAGGACGGCGACAGCGAGTTCGGCGACCTCATCGAGGACTCCGAGGCCGTGGTGCCGGCTGACGCGGTGAGCTTCACCCTGCTCCAGGAGCAGCTGCACAGCGTCCTCGACACCCTCTCCGAGCGCGAGGCGGGCGTGGTCTCGATGCGCTTCGGCCTGACCGACGGCCAGCCGAAGACGCTCGACGAGATCGGCAAGGTCTACGGTGTCACCCGGGAGCGGATCCGCCAGATCGAGTCCAAGACGATGAGCAAGCTGCGCCACCCGAGCCGCAGCCAGGCGTTGCGCGACTACCTGGACTGACCACCGCGCTGCTCGGTCGTCGCTGCAGCTCGACCCCGGTTCCCCGGCTCCTCACATCGTCCGACGGGCCCGGCCGGACGTCCCTTCGCCCGCCACCCTCACCCGGGGCGTGCGAGCGACGAGGTGGTCGACGTACAGCTCGGCTCGTCAACCCCTGCCGCGGTGGGACCCGCCGGCCGGCTCGCCGGGGCCGGCAACGCCCGGGTCGGCCGGCGTCCAGCCTCGGCCGGTGCGCTCCCAGCAGTGGGGGACGGCCCCCACCTGGACCGGCTCGGTGCCGCCGACGAGGACCGGGACCGGCCCGTCCGCGGAGACCTCGAGGCGCTCGGCCCAGGCCGCCACCCTGACGAGCCGTCCGCGGAAGCGCAGGCGGAGCCGGAGGCACTGCCACTGCTCGGGGACGTTGGGGTCGACGCTCAGCCCGTCCGGGCCCGGGCGGATGCCGGCGAAACCGAACACCAGCGCCTGCCACACCCCACCGAACGTCGCGGTGTGCAGCCCCTTCGCGGTGGTGTGGGTGAGGTTGTCCAGGTCGAGGCGGCACGCCATGGTGAACAGGCGCAGCGCCTCGTCGAACCGGCGTGCCCGGGCGAGCAGCGAGGCGTGGATGGCGGGGGAGAGGGAGCTGCCGTGGGACGTGCGCGGCTGGTAGTACGCGAGGTTGGCCTCCAGCGAGCCAGGGGCGGTCTCCTCGGGCACCAGGTGGTGGAGCATGAGCACGTCCGGCTGCTTGATGATCTGGGACCGCTCGACGACCGACCTGCCGAGGACCATGTCGGCGGGGAACGGCAGGACCGACTGCTCGGTGATGGGGACGTCGTCCAGCTCGAAGAAGCCGCGGAACTGCTCGTACCGGCCGCTCTGCGGGTCGTGGCCGTCGACGAGCGCGTCCGCGACGCCCCGCCACCGGACGACGTCGTCCGGGTCCACGTCCGCTGCGCCGTCCGCGAGGCTCGCCGCCCGCCGCAGGTGCCAGCGCACGAGGACGTTCGTGAAGGCGTTGTCGTCGACCCCCTCGTGGTACTCGTCAGGCCCGATGACCCCGTCGATGTGCCCGCCGCCGTGCTCGTCGATCTGCACCCGGGACGCCCAGTACCGGGCCGTGTCGAGGACCAGCGGCCGCCCCGGACCGCGGAGGAACTCCTCGTCGCCGGTCCAGGCGGCGTAGTGCAGTGCCGCCCACGCCACGTCCGAGACGATGTGCTCCTCGAGGTCGCCGGTGAGGATGGGGATGACCGGGCCCTCCATCGGGCGGTCCTCGGTCGGGGTGACGTCGCGGCCGGTACGCGCCGACTCCCAGGGGAACCGCGCGCCGCTGCGACCCTGGTCCGCGGCCACCGACCGTGCCGCCTCGAGCCGCCGGACCCGGTACTCGAGCATCGCCCGGGCCGCCCCGGGGCAGGTGGCGGCGAAGAAGGGCAGCATGAACACGTCGGCGTCCCAGAAGACGTGACCGCCGTAGGCGGGGCCGGTGACTCCTCGCGCCCCCACGGCCGCCTCGTCCTCGGTGGCGACCGAGCCCATCAGGTGGAAGAGGGCGAAGCGGATGGCGAGCGTGAGCTCCGCGTCGCCCTCGATGGAGACGTCGGCGCTCTCCCAGCGGCGGCCCCACGCCGTCCGCTGCTCCGCCAACAGGGTCTCGAAGCCGGCCTCCTCGAGGGCGGCCAGCCCGGGCAGTGCCGCCTGGAGGGGCACCGGGCCGTCGCGGTCGGCGTGGAGGAACGCCAGACGCTCGACGACGCGTCGTCCGCCGGAGTTCCGCTCGTGCTGCACCGCGGCGCCGGCGATGCCGCCCCCGGCCCCCGCGTGCGTGCGTGCGGTCGACCGGTTGCCGCGCTGGTGGCGCTCGAAGACCCCGTCCGTGGCCGGCGGCAGCAGGGCCGCGCCGGCGTGCAGCCAGTCGACCGGTCCGTCGGCGCGCAGGACGGCGCCGCCCGGTCGGGCCAGAGTGGCGAAGCGGACGGTACGCAGCGGCAGCGGCTGCGCCGGTTGCTCCCGCGTGAGGATGCCGTTGCGCAGGTCGAGGGTCCGCGTGTCCGTCGTGTGGTCGAGATGGCGCAGCAGGTGCAGGCCGGTCCAGCCCGGACCCTCGAGCAGGTCGGGCGGCAGCTGGCTGTCGTCGTAGACCCCCGCCGCCAGCACGCGGGGCAGGGCGCCCTGGCTGTCCTCCTCCCGGACCCCCCGTGTGCCGAAGCGGCTGTCGGAGACGGTGAGCAGCGACTGGAAGGGCCGGCGCTGGGCGAGGGCGTCGCCCGTCACCGTGAGCGTCCACGTCGGATCGAGGTCGATGCTCGGCGGGCCGCCGGCCTGCCGGCGGTCGAGCTGCTGCTGCAGGATGGAGACGCAGGCGGCGTGGTCGCCCCCGACCCACTCGACGCCGGTGGCGGCGGCCGGTGCCCGTCGGGCCACCGACACCACCCGGGCGCGGGGCGCCTCGGGGATAGGGCGCAGGGCGCCCACCCAGCCGACGACGAGGACCAGCCCCGAGCCGATGCCCCGCCGGTCGAGCCGGGCCGCCATCGCCGCGAGGTCCGCCGTCGGGTCGTCCGCCGTGACCACGACGTCCACGCCCTGGTCGCGCAGCGCGTCGGCGAGCCCCCTGATGTCGGTTTCGGCGCCCGGAGCGGACTCGGCGGGCAGGCACACGATGATGCCCTCGGCACGGATCTCGTGTCTGGGCTCCTCCACAGCAGGCGCGGGCGCCGGCGCCGCCCGCATCAGGTCCCGCAGGTCGGTGAGCACGAGGGCGGCGCCGTTCTCGGCGAGCACCTCGGGCCGGCCCGTCCGGTCCACGCCGACGACGAGCCCGAAGTCGCCCTCGCGGCCGGCCCGGACACCGGTGATGTCGTCCTCGACGACGACCGCGTCGGCCGGCTCGACCCCCAGCAGCTCCGCGGCGCGCAGGAAGGTGTCGGGCGCCGGCTTCCCGTGCAGCCCCCAGGCGGCGGTCTCCACGCCGCCGACCCACACGTCGAACCTGTCGAGAAGCCCGGCCCGCTCCAGGACCGGCACGCAGCTGCTGCTCAACGTCACGACCGCCGTCCGCAGGCCTTCGCCCCGTGCGGCGTCGAGCAGGGCGAGCGTGTCCGCGAAGACCTCGACGCCACGCACCCCGAGCTCGCCGGTGAACAGGGCGTTCTTCCGGTTGGCCAGGCCGTTGGCGGTCTCGGCTTCCGGCGGGTCGTCCGGGTCACCGAGGTCCACGTGGATGCCGCGGGAGGCGAGGAACGTCACGACGCCGTTGAGGCGGCTCCGCCCGTCGATGTGTGCGACGTAGTCGACGTCGGGGTCGAAGGGGGCGATGCGCGGCCGGCCGTCGGCCGCGGCCCGGGATGCCAGGAAGTCGTCGAAGAGCCGCTTCCACGCCGACGCGTGCACCCCGGAGGTCCGGGTGATGACGCCGTCGAGGCCGAACAGAAGCGCCCCGTAGTCGCTCCACGGCCGCTGCAGATCCAGTGCCGAGGCTGACGGTGTCGGCTCTCATGGGCGGGTTCCTCGGGGGATCGATGGGGGACCGGCCGCGTGGCGCGGCCCGCGCGGGGGTAAGAGCGTCGGTGGAACATTGTGACCCCCGGGACACGCGTGTGCACGGGGAGCGGGGAAGGGGGTCGACCATGCGGATCGCCCTGGTTGCAGGCCCGTGGCTGCCCGTGCCGCCACCGGCGTACGGCGGGACCGAAGGGGTGATCGACCGGCTCGCCACCGGGTTCCGGGACGCCGGCCACGACGTGCTCCTGTTCACCACGGGCGACAGCACGTGCGCGGTGCCCCGGGCGTCGGTCCGTGAGCGGGCGGTGCCCGAGTACATCGGGCAGTCCTACGTGGAGCTGCACCACCTGCTGCACGCCTACGACGAGGTCGCGGACTTCGACATCATCCACGACCACACGGTCCTGGGTCCGATGGTGTCCTCGACGCGGACGACGGGTCAGGTCGTCACGACCAACCACGGCCCCTTCACCGAGGAGATCCTCGACATCTTCGCGAGCTCCTCCCGGCATGCGGCCGTCGTCGCGATCTCCCACGACCAGGCCTCGCGGGCATGCGGGGTGCCGGTCTCGGCGGTGATCCACCACGGGCTGCGCCCGCAGGAGTGGACCGTGGGGCAGGGTGACGGGGACTACCTGCTCTTCCTGGGCCGGTTCTCCCCCGACAAGGGCGCCCGCGAGGCGGCCCTCATCGCCCACCTGACCGGCGTGCCCCTCGTCATGGCGGCCAAGATGCGGGAGCGCGAGGAGGTCGAGTACTTCACCGAGCACGTCAAACCCCTGCTCGGCGCCCAGGTCGAGTACGTCGGCGAGGTCGGCATGGAGGAGAAGCAGAAGCTCCTCGGTTCGGCACGCGCGCTGCTGAACCCCATCCTCTGGCCCGAGCCGTTCGGGCTGGTCATGATCGAGGCCCTCGCCTGCGGGACCCCGGTGCTCACGCTCTGTTCGGGGGCGGCCTCGGAGATCGTCGACCACGGCGTCACCGGGTTCGTCCACGACCGGGTCGAGGACCTCGCCGCGTCGCTGGGGCGGATCGACGAGCTGGACCGCGCGGCGTGCCGGAGGGCGGTCGAGGGCCGGTTCTCCGCGGACCGGATGGTGCGAGACCACCTCGACCTCTTCGAGCAGCTGCTCGGGAGGTAGGCGCCCGGCGCTCAGTCCATGTCGTCGATGGCGGCGGTGGCGGCGAGGACCAGGACGGTGTCGGTCCCGGGCTCGACCCTGACCCCGAAGGTGCCGGGCACCGTCATCCAGCGCTTCGACACCTCGGCGACCGTCCGGCCGTCGCGCTCGAACGTGTACTCGTGGTCGACGAGGTCCCCGTGGACCTCCATCGTGCCCACGTCGTCGCCCTCGACGACGCAGCGACTGCCGGGCGCGACGCCCGAAATGGTGATCTTGGCCGCCGGCCGGCCGGGACGCTCGATCCGCATCGTGTCGTGGGACCGCGCGGCCCGCTCCTGCATCGTAGCCACGACCACGCCGCCGGCGTCCCGGACCGTCAGGGTGCCCCCGACCCGCACCGCCCTGCCGTCGACCTGGAACATGGTGCGACCGGCCGTCGTCTCGACCCAGTAGTCGTTGCGGACGTCGAAGAGGTTGGCGCGCATCCGGAAGACCTCGGGGTGGCCGGCGTCACCGCCCCCGCCCTCACGGTCTGCTCCGCGTCGGTCCCCAGAGCCCATGGCGGTCTCCTTCCCATGCTGCCGCGTCGTCGGGGAAGCGACGACCTCCCCCACGGTCACCCACCGCGCCCGCGCACGCCTCATCCCTCCGAGGTGAATCCGCGCCTTCTCATTCCGCTGGGGTGATGTGCCGTCCTCCGCCGGGTGCCACGATGGGCCGACAGCGTGGGCCGACCGCGCATGCCCACGACGACCACAGGAGGTTGTGGAGAATGGACGTCCACACGTGCAGACGGGAGCCGAGATGACCGACATCGAGACGGCACGGGAGAGCGACGACCTGCTGATGGGGCCGATCGACTACCTCGTCATCGAGTTCCCCGGCAACCGGATGACGGGGGAGGGCTGGCCGATCCTCGTCGACCTCGTCGACCGCGGCGTCATCCGCATCCTCGACCTCGCGTTCATCCGCAAGGACGAGGACGGGTCGGTTGCCGGGATCAGCCTGGAGGACTTCGGCGACGGCGTCGAGCTGACCGCCTTCGAGGGCGCCAGCTCGGGGCTGCTCGGGGACGACGACCTCGCGGAGGCGGCCAACGCCATCGAGCCGGGCTGCTCGGCCGGGGTGCTCGTCTTCGAGAACTCGTGGGCGGCACCGTTCGCCGCGGCGATGCGCCGCAGCGGTGGCGAGCTCGTCGCCTTCGGCCGCATCCCCGTCAACGCCTTCCTCGCCTCGTTGGACGCCGAGGACGACGAGTGACCGCGACGCACCTTTCACCGAAGGAGAGATGACATGCCAGGACTCATCCGAGGAGTGGCCCGCACGGCCGTCGTGGCCGGCACCGCCACCGCCGTGTCGAACCGGGTCTCCCGCCGGCAGGCCAACCGGTGGTCCGACCAGGCGCCGGCCCAGCAGGCCCCGCCGCAGTACTACGAGGAGCCCCCACCCCCGCAGTACGAGCAGGCGCCGCCCGCACCTGCCCCCGCGGCCGACCCCGAGGACGACATGTTCGCCAAGCTCGAGAAGCTCGGCCAGCTCCGCGACTCCGGCGTCCTGACCGAGGCCGAGTTCGCCCAGCAGAAGGCCAAGATCCTCGCCGGCTGAGGCCGTCCCCGTGCGGTGAGCAGCGTGGAGGGGCCGGCCCGGGTCGCACCCGGGCCGGCCCCTCCGGCGCGCCGGGCGCGGTGCGGACGCTCCGGATCAGAACCTCCGGCCCCTCCGGTCCCCGCGGCGGTCCTGTCGCCGGCTCACACCGTGGGCGACGACCGCGGCGGTCCCCACGGTGGCCGCCGTGCGGGCGACGGGCGCACCCACGACACCGCGCCTCGCGGCCCGAGCTGCTCGCAGCGGCATCTCACTCCACCTCCTGGTCCGGTTCCGCCTCCAGCGAGGCGGCGATGGCCTGGAGCGGGATCCGGCCGGAGGCGATGAGCTGGCCGCCGGCGCGCCGCGCCAAGGACGCGAACGGCGCCGCCCACAGGTTCTCCCAGACGACGACCCCGGCGACGCTCCCCGGCTCCATCGCCGCGCCGAGGTGCTCCACGTCCTCGGCGGCGAGGATCTCGGCGATCTCGGTCTCGAGCTCCTCGCATCAGGCCCATGTCGAGGTCACAGACCTCGAAGCCCTCCACCGCGCCGTCCTCCGCCTTCTGCAGGATGAGCAGGTCGAGGATCGCGGATGGTGCCCTCGTCGGAGAGCCGGGTCAGCTCCGCGGCCATCTCCCCGCTGAAGCTGGTGTGCCCGACGGGGAACTCGACGACGAGGTAGTCGACCGGGCCCATCTCGTCGAACTCGGGCGTCGCCTGGCCCATGTCGCCTCCCGGTTGCCGGACACCTCGGTGACCTCAGCGTGCGCTCGTGCGCCGCTCGGGGCGTCACCCCGATGGGTGCATATCGGAGCGTCCCTCGGGCAGCATGAGCAGGGCGGCCACGAGGAAGCACACGGCGCCGAGGACGGTGCCGCCGTTGGCCCAGGCGGCGTTCAGCGCGTCCCCACCGGGCTGGACCCAGGCGCCGACGGCGGAGAACCCGAAGAAGACCGACCCCCAGAGGTTGAGCGCCGTGATGTGCCAGTCGCGTTCACCGGGGCGCCAGGACCACCACCGGTGGCCGGCCTCGGCGAACGCGATCGCCGAGGCGACGAGGAAGCAGACCGAGCCGATCGCGTCAGGGCGCCAGACCACCCGGTTGACCAGGTCCGGCGGCACGTCGAGGAACGCCGCGAAGGTGGTGACGTTGAAGTACAGCGTGCCGACGAGCTGGACCAGCGCGGCCCAGAACCCCATGTCGTGCGGCTCCCAGGCGAACCACCGGTGGCCGCGGTCCCGGACCACCTGGAGGTAGGACAGGTACGCCGCGGTGGTGAAGAAGAGCGACCCCACGAAGAAGGTCATGGCCGTCGCGTGCGCGCCCACCGCGGACGCGTAGACGGGCAGCGGCCCCAGCACGAAGCACGTCGAACCGATCGCGAAGAGAACCCCGATCACCCAGGTGAGCCCGCGCCCACGGCCGAGGCGTTTGCGGTGGGCGCGGGCCCGCCAGTGCACCCGCCGGCCGTCGGGGAGGGCGTACGCCACGGCCGTGACGAACGGCCGCGGACCCGAGCGGGTGACGTCGAAGGCCTCGCCCGGGACCTCGACGGGCAGCTGGGTGGGGGTGTCGGTCAATGCCGGAACGACTCCGTGTGGCTGGGGTCGTGCGGCAGACTGGTCTCCAGGCTCTCGAGGAAGTCGGTGGCACGGGCCAGGTCGGCGAGGAACAGCTCGGCCATGTCGTGCGACAGCCCGTTGCGGATCACCACCCGCAGCCCCGACACCTCGGTGAGGTTCTCCGGGAGGGAGTAGGCCGGCACCTGCCACCCCCGCTCGCGCATCTTCGCGGACACGTCGTACACCGTGTAGTTGGTCACCTCGGGCTTGAGCCGGAAGAAGAACACCGGCAGCTCGGTGCCGTCGGAGAGCAGCTCGTACGGCCCGAGCTCCGCGATGGACTGCGCGAGGAACGTCGCCGTGTCCCGCGCTGCCTGCTGGACCTGACGGTAGCCCTCCCGGCCCAGCCGGATGAAGTTGTAGTACTGGGCGATCACCTGGGCACCGGGACGGCTGAAGTTCAGCGCGAAGGTCGGCATGTCGCCACCCAGGTAGTTCACGTGGAACACGAGGTCCTCGGGGAGGTCCGCCGGTGTGCGCCAGACGACCCAGCCGACGCCCGGGAACACCAACCCGTACTTGTGGCCCGACGAGTTGATCGAGCGCACCCGGGGACGCGGAAGTCCCACCGGAGGTCCGGGTCGAGGAACGGCGCGACGAACCCTCCGGATGCGGCGTCCACGTGGACCGGCACGTCCGGCCCGCCGGAGGCGGCCAGCTCGTCGAGTGCGGTGGCGATCTCCTCGACCGGCTCGTACGAGCCGTCGAAGGTCGACCCGAGGATGGCGACGACCCCGATCGTGTTCTCGTCGCAAGCCCGACGGCCTCCTCGGCGTTCAGCTGCAGACGACCCTCCTCGATCGGGGCGTACCGCGGCTCGACGTCCCAGTAGCGGCAGAACTTCTCCCAGACGACCTGGACGTTGATGCCCATGACGAGGTTCGGGCGGTCGGTGGGCAGGCCCGCGGCCTCCCGGCGCTGGCGCCACCGCCACTTCAGGGCGAGCCCGCCGAGCATCACGGCCTCGCTCGAGCCGGTCGTCGACGTGCCGGTGGCGTTCGCGTCCTCCGGGGCGTTCCACAGCTGGGCGATCATCCGCACACAGCGGCCCTCGATCGCGGCGGTCTGCGGGTACTCGTCCTTGTCGATCATGTTCTTGTCGGCCGTCTCGGCGAACAGCAGGCGGGCCTCGTCGTCCATGTACGTGGTGACGAACGTGGCCAGGTTCTGCCGCGAGTTGCCGTCGAGCATCAGCTCGTCGTGAATGAGGTTGTAGGCGACGGGCGGGTCCATCCCGTCCTCCGGGATCATGTTCGAGGGCATGCCGGCGACCGCCCGCGGACGCGCGTAGAGGGGCGCGATCGCCAACCGCTCGAACTCGAGGAACTCTGATGCGTGAAGGGCCATGGTGGCCACGGTGGCCACTTCGGAGCCGCGGCACATCATCCCGCCGGGGTGAAGGGCGACTCAGGGCCGGTGGCGATGATGGTCCTCACCTGTGTGGAGGACCGTGTTCATGCCCCCTGAGAGCGATGACGGCAGCGCGCCGACCGGCGCCGTCGCGCCTGCCCCCGCCCCGCCGCCCCCGCCCGCCGTGCTGCTCCGCAGCCTCCTCGTCGCACTCGGCGTGGGGCTCCCGGTCGCGGCCGCGGCCTTCGCCTTCCTCGCCGCGTCCCGTGGCCTGCAGACCTGGCTGTGGAGCACCCTGCCCGGCGTGCTCGGCTTCTCGGGCAGCGACTGGTGGTGGGTGCTGCTGCTGCCGACCGTGGGCGGGGCGCTCTGCGGGCTCGCGGTGCTCAGGCTGCCGGGGCGCGGCGGCCACGAGCCGATCGCCGGCTTCAGCGCGGAGCCCGTCCAGCCGCGGGCCATCCCCGGCGTCGTGCTCGCGGCGCTGGCCAGCCTGTCGTTCGGTGCCGTGCTCGGGCCGGAGGCACCCCTGGTGGCGTTGGGCAGTGCCCTGGGGCTGTGGTTCGCCCGCCTGGCCCGCCTCGACGGCCGGGTGGTCCCGATGGCGGCTGCCGCCGGTCTGTTCGCCTCGATCTCGGCGTTGTTCGAGAACCCCCTGCCCGCCGCCCTGCTCGTGGTCGAGGCCGTCGGGATGGGTGCGTCGGGCGTACCGCTCGCCGCCGTCGTGCTCCCCGGGATGCTCGCGGCGGCCAGCGGCTACCTGCTCATCTCGGGCCTGCTCTCGTGGTCCGGCCTGGACGTCTCCGCGTTCCCGGTGCTCCAGCTCCCCGACTACCCGACGGTCCGGCCGGGCGACCTCCTCTGGGCCGTCCTCCTCGGTGTCGTGCTGGCCGCGGCGCTCGCTGCGGTGCGGCGTACGGCGACGGCGTTCCACACGGTCACGGTCCGGCACCCGGTCGTGGCCGCACCGGCGGCGGGGCTGCTCGTCGGCGCCGCCGCCGTGGTCTTCGCGGCGGCCACGGGGCAGCCGCCGGACCTGGCCTTGTTCTCGGGGGAGACGAGCGCGGCGACGGTCGCCGCGAGCGGCGCCTCGTGGGGGGCGGCGACCCTCGTGGCGCTGCTGGTGCTCAAGGGGCTCGCCTACACGGTGTCGCTGGGCAGCCTGTTCCGCGGCGGTCCGGTCTTCCCGGCGCTGTTCCTCGGGGTGACCGCCGGCATCCTGCTCTCGACGCTGGTGCCGGCGGTCTCTCCCACCGCCGGCGTGGTGGCCGGGATGGCGGCGGCCGTCTCCGCGATGCTCCGCCTGCCCCTCAGTGCCGTCCTCCTCGCCGTGGTGCTGGGCGGCAGCACGGCCGTGGAGGCGACTTCGCTCGCCCTGGTCGCCTCGGTCGTGGCCTTCGTCACCACGGCGGTGCTGGCGCGCCGCGGCCGGGACCCGGAGGCCGCCGGTGCGGCGTCCACCGCGTGACCCCCACGACCCCGACCGCCCGGCTCAGGCCCGCGGCAGGAGTCCCGCCCGGCGGGCCCGCTCGATCGCCTCGGTGCGGGTGTGCACGCCCAGCTTCCGGTAGGCCGACATGGCCTGGGTCTTGACGGTGTGGCGGGAGACGACCAGCTCCTCGGCGATCTGCGGGAAGGAGAGGTGGGTCGGCAGGTACTGCAGCACCCGGACCTCCGCCGTGGTGAGCGACGAGGTGCCGTCGAGGGTCGTGGTGACCTGCGCCAGCTCGGCCTGGACCTCCGTGTACATCCGGTCCAGGAGGGGTGACGCGGTGGCGGGTCCGCGGACGTCCCCGGCCTCCTCGAGGAGCACCCGCGCGCGCGCCGGGTCGCCGAGGACGAGGTTGACCCGGGCCAGGGCCAGGCGCCCCTGGACCGCGTGCCACGGGGCGATGTCGTGCATGAGCGCGGTGAGCCGCAGGGCCCGCACCGACTCGCGGCGGGCGTCGGCGTAGCGGCCCTCGAGGACGTAGCCGAGCGCGGAGGTCGTGAACAGCGGGGCCGCCGTGACCGCGACGTCGAGGTGGTGGGTCGACGCGAGGGCGCGCAGCTCGCGGATGTGCGACAGCGCCCGCTGTGGGTCGTCCCGGGCCAGGGCGGCATCGGCCAGGCCGGCCAGGCAGTGGGCGCGCACGAGCGGCACGTCGAGCGCCCCGCCCCGGCGGTAGCCCTCGGTGAGCACCTCGACGCCCTCGTCGATGCGGTCGCGCAGGACGAGCGACACCCCGAGGAGGAAGTGGGCGAGGGACTGCCACCTGTCGTCACCGGGGCGGGACCGGATGTACGACCGGGTCCAGCCCTCGATGCGCTCCAGGCCTCCGGCACCGATCGTCGCCTCCAGGAGGCCGACCTCGGGCGCGAAGCCCGGTTCCCGGGCCGAGGTGGACCGAGCGGCCTCGAGGGCGAACCGGGTCGTGTTGGTCCCGTCCCCGGACATCAGGGCCACCCAGCCCGCGCTCAGGGCGAGCCCGCAGTGGTCGCGCAGGCGGGCATCCTCCAGCCCGCCGAGCCAGCGCTGGACGACCGCCCACCGCCCGTACCCGAACTGCTCACCGGTGTGCGCCCACACCAGTGAGCTCAGGCGGTCGTCGTCGGACGACAGCTTCGCGTGGTGCACCGCGCTGTCCAGGTCTCCTCGGTGCTCCTCCACCCGGCCGGCCGCAGCGTGGGCGTCCCGCCAGGCCTGCGGATCCCGCTCGCGCAGCGCGTCGGTGAGGAAGGACGCGAGGAGCGGATGCATCCGGAACTCCTCCCGGGCGAGGTCCTGGGGGGCCAGCAGCTGGTTGACCTCGGCCAGCCTGCGCAGGCTGGCCAGGGAGCCCGGGACGCCGGTGACGGCGTCGCATCCCTGTGCGTCGAGGAGGGAGAGGACCGACACCCGCTCCAGGAACGTGGCGTCCTCCGGGGACAGCCTCCCGACGATCTCCGCCCGGAGGTACTCGTGGAGCCCGTCGCTGGCGGAGGGTGGCCCCGCGGGCCTCCCCGCCGCGTGTGACCGGCCCGTGAGGTAGAGCGCGACCGGCCACCCCTGGGTCTCGGCGACGAGCCGCTCCAGCTGACCGGGGCCCATCGGGGCCCCGAGCTGGGTCATGAGTTCCCAGGCCTCGGCGACGTCGAAGGCCAGCACTTCGGGGCCGACGACGCGCACCAGTCCGCGGGCGTGGAGGCGCCACAGCGTCGCTGGGACGGTGTCCCGGGTGCCGAGCGCCAGGACCGAGCCCGCCGGCAGCGACACGGCGATCGACTCCACGAGGCACTCCCACGCGGACCCGGACATGGAGCCGGCGTCGTCGACGACGACGGTGATCGGGTCGGTCACGGAGAGAAGGGCGTCCTCGACGACCGGGAGCATGTGCAGGTGCCAGGTGACGGAGTCGACGAGGCCGGTGAGGACGACCGGGTCGGGCACCAGGCCCTCGTCGCTCAACGCGTCGAGCAGGGCCTGGGCGAGCCAGAGCGCGTCGGCCGCGGCCGGGCGCACCGCGAGCCACAGCACCGGTCGCGCGGACCCGGCGGCCCACTGGGCCAGGGCGGTGGTCTTGCCGTAGCCCCCGGGGGCCTGCAGGCACAGCACCGTGGCGCCCCCGCTGTCCTCGAGGTCGCGCACGACCCGGTCGCGCCCCACCATGGCCGCGGAGACCGGCGGCGGTCGGTGGCGGCCCACCCGACGACTAACGTCCATATACACGCTGTCCCTTCGCTGGGTCCACCCTAGGCGCGACGGCGCCGGGCGTCACCTGCCTGTCCGCCGCGGCGCCTCGGTCGGCGCCGGGTCCGCCCGGACGCGGCAGGTTCAGCCCCGCCACGTGTGGATCGGCTCAGCGCTGCCCCGTGCGGACCGGGGGAGCGGTGCTCCGGCGGACCACCAGGCGTGTCGGGAAGGTCGTCGAGGTGGGAGACAGCGCCCCGTCGATCATCTGCAGGAGCGTGGCCGCGGCCCGCTCACCGATCGCACGGACCGGCTGTGCCACGGTGGTCAGGTCGGTCAGGGCGGCGACGGGGTGGTCGTCGATCCCGACGACGGAGATGTCCGTGGGCACGTCGAGCCCGGCCCTGCGAGCGGTCCGGATGGCGCCGACGGCGATCTCGTCCGAGTGCGCGTAGACGGCGGTGGGTGGCTCCGGGCGGCTCAGGAGCTGCGCCATGGCGTCGGCTCCGGCCTCGCCGCCCCACGGAACCGTGGCCACCAGGCCCGGCTCGGGGCGGAGGCCGGCACCGTCGAGCACGTCGTGGTAGGCGGCGCTGCGCGGGGGGAGGGCGGGCCAGCCGGGTTGGTCGGGGTCGACGGCCTCGATCATGGCGATGCGGCGGTGGCCCAGGTTGACCAGGTGGGTGACTGCCGTGGTGCCCGCCTCGTAGTCGTCGATGCACGCGTACGGGTAGGCCTCCTGCTGCCCACCGGCCGAGACGATCGAGACACCGAGCAGCTCGAGCCGCTCGCGCTCCGGAGCGAGCACGGGGAAGCCGACGACGACCAGACCGTCGATCTTGCGGCGGGCGGGAAGGCGCTGGAAGAAGTCACGCCGGTCGTCCGCGTCCCCGACGTGGAACAGCAGGACGTCGAGGCCGGCATCGTCGAGCGCCGACTCGGCCCCGGCGACCAGGCTGCCGAAGAACCACCGGTCGATGTGCGGGACGACCAGCCCGACCCGTCCGGTCCGGCCACCCGCCAGCCGGGACGCCTCCGGGGAGACCACGTAGGCGAGCTCCTCGGCGGCGGCCAGCACCCGCTCCCGGGTCGCCGGCGACACGCCGTAGCTGGCATTCATGGCCCGCGAAGCCGTCGCGAGCGAGACGCCGGCGCGGCGGGCCACGTCGACGAGTGTCGTCTGGCCGCTCGGTGGATGCGACATGGTGGGAGGCTCCCCGTCGTGTCGGATGCGTTTCCGAAAACGATACCAGTTGCCTTGACGGTCGCCGGTTGCCATGCCAGAGTGGGTGTCGGAAACGCTTCCGAAGGTCGAGAGGACCGATCATGAAAACCCTGTCCCGAGTGCCCATCCTCGTCCCCGCCGCGGTGGGAGCGCTGCTCCTCTCGGCGTGCGGGGGGTCCGCCGACTCCGACGACGCCGCTGCCGCAGCGGACGTGGACTGTGCCGCATTCGAGCAGTACGGGGACCTGTCCGACTCGACGGTCACCTTCTACACCTCCGTCGTCGCACCGGACGACGCGCCGTACATCGCCGCCTTCGAGCCGTTCGAGCAGTGCACGGGCGCAACCGTCGAGTACGAGGCGAGCAAGGAGTTCGAGGCGCAGCTCGTCGTTCGGGTGCAGTCGGGGAACGCGCCCGACGTCGCGCTGTTCCCCCAGCCGGGCCTGCTGCGCACGGTGGTCGAGGACACCGGCGCGCTGGTCCCCGCTCCCGACTCGGTGGTGGCCAACGTCGACGAGTACTACTCCGAGGACTGGAAGCCCTACGGCACCATCGACGGGGTCTTCTACGCGGCGCCGAACGGTGCCAGCGTGAAGTCGCTGGTCTGGTACTCCCCGACGCAGTTCGCCGAGGCCGGGTACGAGGTCCCCACGACGTGGGACGAGATGATCGCGCTGTCGGACCGGGTCGTCGCCGACAACCCCGACGGCTCGGCCAAGCCCTGGTGCGTGGGCATCTCCTCCGGTGACGCCACGGGCTGGCCCGCCACGGACTGGATGGAGGACGTCATGCTCCGCCTGCAGGGGCCCGACGTCTACGACCAGTGGGTCGACCACGAGATCCCGTTCAACGGCCCGGAGGTCGCCGAGGTGCTCGCCGAGACGGGCGGCATCCTGAAGAACCCCGACTACGTCAACGGCGGTTTCGGTGACGTCCTGAGCATCGCCTCGACCACCTTCCAGGACGCGGGCCTGCCGGTCCTCGACGGCTCGTGCTACCTGTACAAGCAGTCGTCCTTCTACTCCTCGAGCTGGCCCGACGGCACGACGGTGGCGGAGGACGGCGACGTGTGGGCCTTCCCGCTGCCGCCCATGAGCGAGGAGACCGGCAACCCCGTCCTGACCGGGGGCGAGTTCGTCGGTGCCTTCGACGACCGCCCCGAGGTGCAGGCGTTCCAGACCTACCTGACGTCCCCCGAGTTCGTGAACGTTCGGGCCGGCCAGGGCAACTGGACCGCCCCCAACACCGGCCTGGACCCGGAGAACGTGGCCGACCCCATCGCCCGCCTCGGCCTGGAGATCCTCCAGGACCCTGAGGTCACGCTGCGGTTCGACGGCTCGGACCTGATGCCCGCCGCGGTCGGCACCGCGTCGTTCTGGACCGAGATGACCGAGTGGATCGCCAGCGACAAGCCCGACCAGGGCGTGCTCGACGCCATCGAGAGGTCCTGGCCGACCTCCTGACCCACGACGCGCCGGGGCGGGGACAGCACGCAAGGGCTGCCCCTCCCGGCGCGCGTGACCACGCAGCACCGGACACGACGAGGAGCGCTCCATGACTCCCGACGCACCGCCCACGCCCTGGTGGCAGTCGGCCGTGGTCTACCAGGTCTACCTGCGCAGCTTCGCCGACGGCAGCGGGGACGGCACCGGTGACATCAGGGGCCTCCTCGGCAGGTTGTCGCACGTGGTCGACCTGGGAGCCGACGCGGTCTGGCTCAGCCCGTGGTTCCGCTCCCCGATGCACGACGGCGGCTACGACATCGCCGACTACCGCCACATCGACCCCACCCTCGGGTCCATGGACGACGCCCTGGCACTCATCGAGGAGTGCCACCGGCACGGCCTGCGGGTCCTCGTCGACCTGGTGGCCAACCACACCTCCTCCGAGCACCCGTGGTTCCGCACCGCGCTGATGGCCCCTCCCGGTAGCACGGCGCGGCAGCGCTACCACTTCCGCCCCGGCCGGGGACCGACCGGGGACGAGCCGCCCAACAACTGGGTCAGCGCCTTCGGGGGCCCGGCCTGGACCCGGGTCGAGGAGGCCGACGGGTCACCGGGGGAGTGGTACCTGCACCTGTTCTCGCCGCACCAGCCCGACGTCAACTGGGACTGCGCCCAGGTTGCCGCGGAGTTCGACGACGTGATCCGGTACTGGCTCGACCTGGGTGTGGACGGCCTCCGCGTCGACGCCGCGTCGGCACTGGCCAAGCGCGAGGACCTGCCCTCCGTGGACCTCGACCTGTCCGCCGGCTTCACCCCCCGGACCTGGCCGCCCACACCGTTCTGGGACGCCGAGGGCGTGCACGGCATCCTGCGGCGGTGGCGTGCCGTCGTCGACGAGTACCCGGGGGACCGGTTCCTCGTGGGCGAGGTCGTCGTCGGGTCACCGGAGCGCCTCGCCACGTACCTGCGCCCCGACGAGCTCCACTCCGCCTTCGCCTTCGACCTGCTCCACGCCCCGTGGGACGCGGCAGCGGTGCGGGAGGCGATCGATCGCAGCCTCGAGGCGGCCGAGCCGGCACCCGGCACCGCAGCGTTGACGTGGGTGCTCTCCAACCACGACGAGACCCGCCACGTGACTCGCTACGCACCCGTCCGTGGCAACTTCGGCGAGATGGGCGTCGACCTCCACGTCGGGCTGGCCCGCGCCCGTGCAGCCCTGCTCCTGCTCCTCGCCCTGCCCGGCGCGGCCTGCCTGTACCAGGGCGAGGAGCTCGGCCTGCCCGAGGTGCTCGACCTCCCGGCGGGGCTCCGCCGCGACCCCACGTTCCACCGGACGGGGGGCGTCGTGGCCGGCCGGGACGGGTGCCGGGTGCCGCTCCCCTGGGCGGGAGTGGAGCCGCCCTTCGGCTTCAGCTCCTCGCAGCCGTGGCTCCCGCAGCCCCCGGACTGGGCGACCCTGACCGCAGCCGGCCAGGCGGACACCCCGGGCAGCACCTTGGACCTCTACCGGCGAGCCGTGCGGATGCGTCGCCGGCTGCTCGGGCCGAACACCGCGCCCCTGTGCTGGCGGGAGTCGGCTCCGGACACGCTGGTGTTCGACCGGTCGGGGGCACTCACCTGCGTCGTCAACCTCGGTGTGCACCCCGTCGTCCTCGACGGCCACCCCGTCCTCGTCAGCGGCGAGCAGCCCGACCCCTCGGTCCTGCCCCCGCACGGCGCCGCCTGGCTGCTGCACTGACACTCCACGCCGGAGGGACGCCACCTTCGCGCCGGGCCGATCGGCGCGCACCGGACGGCACGGTCGCGAGCCGGCGGCTGCCACAATCCACGGGTGCACGCCGCCTCGCTCCCCGGCCTGGTCGCCGCCGACGGCGCCCCGGCCCTGCCCGCCATCACCTGGGAGGGCGTGGCGTGGGGGCTCGCCGTCGTCGCCGGCGGCTACCTGCTCAGCCGAGTGGTGGGCTGGAGCACGCGGAAGGTGCTGCTCTGGCGGGGGCGCTCGACCAGCGCGAGCTCGGTCTTCGCGGCGCTCGCCCGGACGGTCGTGCAGCTGCTGGCGTTCGCCGCCGCGGTGACCGTGGTGTTCCCGAGCGTGCGCCCGGTCAACGCGCTGGGCGGCATCGGCGTCATCACCATTGCCGCGGGCATCGCCTTCCAGACGGTCCTCGGCAACATGTTCGCGGGCATGGTGATCCTCGCCAAGGACAAGTTCCGCGTCGACGACCAGATCGCCGTGCAGGACGTCGCGGGCACCGTGACCGCCGTGTCGCTGACGAGCACCACGGTCCGCACCTTCGACGGCCGGCTGGTCCTCATCCCGAACTCGGTGGTGCACTCCGAGATCGTCACCGTGCAGACCGGCTACGAGCAGGTGCGCTCCACGGTGGCCATCGACATCGACGACGGCAGCGACCTCGACGCCGCGGTGCGGGTGGCACAGTCGGCGATGGGCTCGGTCGACGCCGTGCTTCCCGACCCCGCGCCCCAGGCCCTGCTCCAGGAGGTGGGGGCGGCCACCGTGCGCCTGGACCTGCGCTTCTGGTCCGGTGCCCGCCAGATGGAGACCCGGCTCGCCCAGCACGAGGTGATCCGCGCGGTCCTCGGCGCGCTGCGGGAGGCCGGCGTCGAGACCGGCTCCGACGTCGTCGTCGTCGAGGGTGGCCCGCGGCTGCTCGACGCCGTGCTCGGGTCAGGTCCGGGCGCGAGCGGCGTAGAGGCGCCGCAGCGGTGACGCGGTGACCCCGAAGGCGATGACGCTCGCCGTGACCGCGAGCGTCCCGAAGGCGAGCAGCCGGGGGTCCGACACCCCTTCGTCGATGCTGTACGCGAGGTAGAAGAGCGCGCTCACCCCCATCGGGCCGAACCACGCCGCGAAGACCGCGTCCTTCCCGCGGAGCCCGGCCGCCCGCCCGAGCGCCAGCACCGCGGGCACCCGCCGCACGAGCAGCACGACGGCGACGAACGCCACGGCGGTCCATCCGAGCTCCCGCCACGCGGCCCAGGGGAGGATCATGCCGAGGAGGAGGAACAGGGGGAGCACGGCGTACCGGTTGACCGCCTCGTCGATGCCGTCCTGGGGGGAACGGTGCGAGGACGGCACGCCGTGGTTGTACGCGAGGCCGGCGACGAAGACCGCGAGGACCCCGCTGGCCTCGACGGTGCGGGCGGCGCCGAGCACGGCCAGGGCCAGCATCAGGGTGAGGATGAGCGCCGGCCCGTCGGCCATCTGCCGGGTCCGGGTGGTGCGCCGCACCCCCCACGCGGTCACCGCGCCGAGGAGCAGCCCGACGGCGACCGCGCCGCCGAGCTCCCACGCCAGGCGTACGGCGGTGTGCCCGCCGCTGACGGCGGGCAGGACGGCGGCGATCGCCACCGCGACGAGCGGGAGCGCCAGCCCGTCGTTGGCCCCGCTCTCCATGGTCAGGGTCGCGCGCAGCCGCCCGGGGAGGTCGCGCTCCGCCGCGTCCCCCGAGACCACCGAGGCGGCCAGCACCGGGTCGGTCGGGGACAGGCACGCGCCCAGCAGCGCCGCCAGCGCGAGGGGGAGGCCCAGCCACCAGGCCGCAGCACCCACGACGAGCGCGGCCAGGGGCATCACGACGACGAGGAGCAGGACCGCCGGCCTGACCACCTCCCGCAGCGAGGACGACGGGAACCGCAGGGCGGCGGCCATCACCGACCCCGCGAGCAGCAGGCGCGTCCCCTCGAGCAGCAGCGGCTCGAGCACCGCGTCCTCGACGCGAACCAGCCCGAGCAGGGCCGGTCCGACGACGACGCCGGCGGCGAGCGCGAGCACCGGCTCGCTGACCGGAAGCTGCCGCATCCGCCGGCTGACGAGGGCGAGGGCGACGGTGAGCAGACCGACCACGAGGTAGACCAGGTGGAGGTCGGGGGTCCACGCGGTCACGACGGTTCGGGGGAGAACGGCATCGACCCAACGTACGACACCGCTGCGGTCAGCCGGGTCCGGACCCCTCCTCGGAGGACCCGACGCCGCGGCGGCCGAGGAGCGAGCGCCACCAGCGCAGGCCCTCCTCGGGGAGCAGCAGCGCACGCGCGCGGTCGATCCTGCGCCGGCGGGAGAAGGCGCCGCGCCACACGGCGCGGGCGTCGTCCTCGACGTCGCCGACCTCGGCCCCGGGAGGCGCGTACCGGGCCCGCTCCAGGGTGGAGACGACCCGGCCGAGCGCGTCGCCCTCGTCGGTGGTGAGGTAGGCCGCCCGGGCCAGCTGCGCGGACGCCTGCCGCGGGGTGGCGCCGTCGGCGGCGGTGACCCCGATGTCGCCGAGGCGCAGCACGAGCGACTCCCACTCCGCCTCCACCCGCTCTGCCTCGTCACGGGCCCGCGCGAGCGCGCGCCGCCGCGCCCCCCATGCGGCGGCGGGCACGAGCAGCAGGATGACGACGATGACGAGCAGGGCCACGACGGTGAGCGAGTTGTCGACGAGCCAGCGGCCCACGCCGCCCGTGGCGGCGGCGTCGTCGAGGGTGGTGTCCCCGGCCGGCACGTCCTGCTCCGGGCGGGCGTTCGGGCCGGCGGTCGGCGACGCGGACGCGCTCGCCGTGGGGGCGCCGGAGGACCCGTCGCCCTCGGTCGTCTCGACGGCGTACGTCGGCGGGAGGCCGCTGCGCGCACCCGGTGTCGGCTCGAAGCGGACCCAGCCGAGACGCGGGAAGAACAGCTCGGGCCATGCGTGCGCGTCGTTGACCCGCACCACGCGGTCCTCGCCGTCGATCGACCCCGGCAGGAACCCCACCGCCATCCGGGCCGGGATGCCCGCGGCCCGCGAGAGCATGATCATCGCGCTCGCGAACTGGACGCAGTACCCGCGTCGGGTCTCGAGGAACCGGACGAGCGGCTCCTCCGCCGCCACCCCCTCGGCGGTGTCGTCGGCGAGCTCCTCCGAGTAGGTGAAGTCGGGCCCGCGCAGGTAGTCCTGGATGGTGCGGGCGACCTCGACCGGGGTGTCACCCGGGGACGTGATCCGGGCGAGCAGTGCCCGGACGGCGCCCTCCGCGGCGGGGTCCAGCGCGAGGTCCTCGCGCTCCGCCGCTCCCGCGCCGAGGTCGGTGGTGAAATCGCCGTCCGTGGGCTGGAGCACGACGTAGTCGACGCGGTACTGCGGCACCGGGTCGGTGAGCTCGGCGAGGCCGTCGGTGGTGGCGTGCCACGTGCCGTCGGGGAAGGGGGAGCCGACCGCGTTCTCCGGCAGGGCCACCTGGGGGATGCCGATCCGGTTCTCGGTCACCTCGATCCGCTCGGTGGAGCTCGGGACCGACGGGTCCGCGAAGGTGCCGGGCAGCCGGCCGTCGAGCGGCACGAAGGTGAAGTCCGACGACGCGGTCCAGCGTCCGCGGCGGTAGCTGTCGAGGATGCCGACGCGCAGCGGGACGGGGGCGCCGGCACTGGTGCGGTACACGAGGACGGGGTCCGTGGAGCGGTCGGCCAGGTCGCGCGCGACGTCGATGCTCGAGGAGAGCTGCACGGTGGACCCACCGCCGCGCCCGAAGTCACTGCGCCCCAGCCCGTCCGCGAGGTAGGTGGGTGGCAGGTGGGGGATGACCCCGGGCAGGAGGACCGCCGTGGCGAGCGCGAAGACGCCGGCCACCCGCGCGGACGCGGCGAACGCCGTCGTCGGGTCGGCGCCCCCGGAGCGTGCCGTCGACGCCCCCCACGTCCGCAGCGACCGGACCCCCTGCCGGCCGACCATGGCCAGCCACGCCAGTGCCGGCGGCACGACGAACCACGCGGCCAGTCCCTCGCCGGAGTTCGTGGCCGACCCGAGGAAGGCGGCGAGCAGCGGTACGCCGGCCGCCCCCGGGCTGCGCCACGTCACCGACAGCGCGTCGACGGCGAGGGCGGTGAGGCCCACGAGCAGGCTGATGCCGAGGACGACGCCGCGGTTCGCCGGCGCCGGGACGGTGTACGTCGTGATCGTCGTGTACGCGTCGCCGAGCAGGTAGCCGAGCGCCGTTCCGGTCTCGGGGACCGGGAGCAGGTCGCGCCACAGGTGGCCCTGGCCGTGGAGCAGCGCCGTGCCGTGCAGCAGGACCAGGGCCTGGGCCGCCACGACCAGGAGCCGCACGGTGGTGAGCGCGCGCATCCCCATCCCGGTGAGGACGACGAGGGCGACGAGGAGGGCGCTCGGCCGGAACCAGGCCGCGGTGGGCTCGAACAAGGTCGTGAGCGGCAGCGTCGTCGCGAGGGTGGCGACGCCCGCGAGGACGCCGTCCAGCACCCGGGCGCGGCCGTTCACCGTGCCCCCACCACCGGGGCACCGACCAGAGAGGACCAGGCGGCCCCCGGGGTGGTCGAGGGGTCGACGACGGCGGTGAGCCAGCCGGAGGCGCGCAGCGACGCGGCGGTGGCACCGGCCGGACCGTCGGGGGGCGCACCGGCGTCGCCACGGCCGGTGCGGCCTCCGTGGTGGGCGAAGGCGTCCGGCTCGACGACCATCGCCACGCCGGTGGAGCCGGGCTGGCGCAACGCCGCGAGGCCCGCGGCGTCCTCGTCGGGGAGGGGACCGCCGAGGTAGACGACGAGGCCGCCCTGGGCGGTCAGCCCGTGCGCGGAGTGCAGCAGCGTCCGGACCCCGTCGTCGCCGCCGAGGCCGATCCGCGCCAGGGTGTCCAGCGCGCCCTCGAGCCCCTGGTCGTGGTGGGTGCCGGTCTCGTTGGCGGCGTCCTCGGTGAGCAGGTGCACGGCGTACGTGGCCTCGACCAGGTGCGCGGTGATCGAGGCGGCGGTGGTGACGCACCACTCGAGCGAGCTGCTGCGGCCGGAGCCGCCGTGGCCCCGGGCGCGGGTGTCGAGGAGGAGGACGGCCCGGCGCTTGGCGGGGCGGTCCTCCTGCCGCACCATGAGGTCTCCGGTGCGGGCCGTCGCCGGCCAGTGGATCCGCCGCAGGTCGTCGCCGTCGCGGTACTCGCGCACCGTCTGGTCGTCCTCGCCGTGGAGCGCGACCATGTGCGGCACCGAGCCCTCGCTGCCGATGCCGCTGCCGAGCGAGCGGCCGGAGGAGAGCGGCAGCACCCGGGGGAGCACGACGATCTCGGTGTCCCCCGGCACGGACGCGGCGCGCAGGGCGAGCCCGAAGGGGTCGCGGGCCCGCACGCGCAGCGGGCCGAGGTGGTGCACGCCGCGGGTGTGCGAGCGCACCGAGTACTGCACCTCGTGGAGCCCGCCCGAGCGCAGCGACGGCACGACGAAGCGCGGCCGGTCCCCGAGCGCGTAGTCGAGGGACTCCTCGGCCATGACGACCGGCGACGGCGAGGTCTCGGCGTTGCGCAGCGTGACGGTGACGACCGAGCGCTCGTCGATCGCCACGCGGGAGGGGCTCACGGTGCGCCGCACGTCGAGGGCCAGCCCGTGCCGGCGCACGAGCAGCAGCGCGATGCCGACGAGCGCGAGCAGCAGCACGCCGACCCGGGTGAGGTCGGGCTGGCCGAGCAGCACGCCGGCGGCGGCGAGCAGGGCACCGCTCGCCGCGAACGCGCTGCCGCGCGTGGTCAGGGTCCGGCGGAGGGAGGACACGGGCCGGTCAGCGGGTCGGGGCGGGGACCCGCACCCGCTGGAGCAGGTCGGAGAGGACGTCGGCAGTCGAGCGGCGCGCCATCTGGGTCTCCCCGGTGGGGATGAGCCGGTGGGCGAGGACGGGCACCGCCACCTGCTGGACGTCGTCGGGCAGGACGTGGTCGCGGCCGGCGAGGGCCGCGTGCGCCCGGGAGGCGCGCAGCAGGTGGAGCGTCGCCCGTGGGGAGGCACCGAGGCGCAGTGCCGAGCTCGTGCGGGTGGCGTGGGCGAGGTCGACGATGTACTGCCGCACGGCGGGGGAGGCGTGCACGAGGCGGACCGCCTCGATCATCGCCTGGACGGTGGCGGCGTCGGTGACCGGCTGGAGGCCCACCAGCGGCGAGACCCCGCCGTGCACCTCGAGCATCTCGAGCTCGGACCGGCCGGAGGGGTAGCCCATCGAGATGCGGGCCATGAACCGGTCGCGCTGGGCCTCGGGGAGGGGGTAGGTGCCCTCCATCTCGATCGGGTTCTGGGTGGCCATGACGATGAACGGCCGGGGGAGGGTGTACGTCGTGCCGTCGACGGTGACCTGGCCCTCCTCCATCGACTCCAGCAGCGCGCTCTGGGTCTTCGGCGAGGCCCGGTTGATCTCGTCCCCGACGACCACGTTGGCGAAGACGGCGCCGGGGCGGAACTCGAAGTCGCGGACGTCCTGGTTGTAGACCGAGACACCCGTGATGTCACTCGGCAGCAGGTCCGGGGTGAACTGGATGCGGCGCACCGAGGCGTCGACCGAGCGGGCCAGGGTCTTGGCGAGCAGCGTCTTGCCGACCCCAGGTACGTCCTCGAGCAGGAGGTGCCCCTCGGCGAGGAGCACGGTGATCGCGGTGCGGACCACCTGCTGCTTGCCCTCGATGACCGAGTTCATCGCGCTCGCCAGCGCACCCGACACCTGGAGCAGCTGGTCGAGGGCCGTGCCGCGCTCGCGTGCACCGGCCGCGAGGGTGGCCGCTCGGTGGGCTTCTGTCTCGCTCACGGGAGGTCCCTTCGTCGGTGGCCCGTGCCGGCTGAACGCCCGGGCCGGGCGGGCAGTGCCCTCGATCTTGCTACACGCCCTCGCCCAGCGGGAGAGCGGAACCATGACGGATCCGTGACGGTCCCGCGTCACCCACCGTGCTCCACCTCCGGGCCCGCCGACGCCACCGGGCCTCCCGTGGGAGCCCGCCGGGCTCCCGGGCGTGGCCGGTGACGGGCGTGCCGCCGGTCTGGCCGGCCAGCGGGGCTCATCCTCCTCCACTTCGCTCCACCGGCCGTGACCTGCCCAGACAGGGAACTATCTGTCCTCAGGTGGCGCGAAACGGCATTCTGTGGCCACTCGGTGGAGTAATGTGGGGGAATCCGGAGCAGCAGGGATCGTCGGATCGGGTCGAGGAGGTGGCGTGGACGAGTTCCTCGGTACGCACACGCCGCGCCTGGACGACAAGGGCCGGCTCTTCCTCCCCGCCCGGTTCCGCGGCGCCCTCGCCGACGGCCTCGTCGTGACCACCGGCCAGGAGGGCTGCCTCTACGTCTTCCCCACCGCCGAGTTCCACCGGATCTCGGCCCAGATGCAGACCGCCTCCGGGTCGAGCAAGCGGGTCCGCGACTTCGTCCGCGTCTTCCGCGCCAGCGCGCACCCGGACACCCCCGACAAGCAGGGCCGGGTCACCGTGCCGGCGCCGCTGCGGGCCTACGCGGGCCTCGACAAGGAGTGCACCGTCATCGGCAACGGCACCCGCCTCGAGGTGTGGGACACCTCCCGGTGGGAGGCCTACCTCGCCGAGGTCATGCCCGCGTACTCCGCCTACTCCGTCGAGACCGACGAGGAGGTGCCCGGCCTCTAGGACCCCCCGCCCGTCCGCCACCGACCAGCACGACGGACCACCGGCCGACCCGACCGCCGGCCTCCAGCCGAGCCGTTCCCGACGCGTCTTCCCCCGCGCCGGGCCCGGATCGGATGGGGACCCGCAGCCGGGTCTGCCGTTCGCCGCACCCAGCCACCCACCCCACCCGGGCGAAAGACCACCGAGGAGAGCGATGCCCGAGCGCGCCACCGCCGACCGGCACCTGCCGGTCATGCTCGAGCGCGTCGTCGAGCTGCTCGCCCCGGCGCTGCAGACCGAGGGTGCCGTGCACGTCGACGCCACCCTCGGGATGGGCGGGCACGCCGAGGCGGTCCTCGAGCGGTGTCCCGCGGCCCGGGTGATCGGTATCGACCGGGACACCCAGGCCCTGGCGCTGGCCCGCGAGCGCCTCGCCCGGTACGGCGAGCGGTTCACCGCCGTCCACGCCGTCCACGACGAGCTCGCCGAGGTGCTCGCCCGGGAGGCCGAGGGCACCGCCCGCGGCATCCTCTTCGACCTCGGCGTGTCCTCGCTCCAGCTCGACGAGGCCGAGCGCGGCTTCGCCTACCGGCACGACGCGCCCCTCGACATGCGGATGGACCAGAGCCGGGGTGCCACCGCGGCCGACGTCCTCAACACCTACGACCACGGCGACCTCGCGCGGATCCTGCGGACCTACGGCGAGGAGCGGTTCGCCGGACGGATCGCCACGGCCGTCGTGCGGGAGCGCGAGAAGGAGCCGTTCACCACCTCGGCCCGGCTCGTCGAGGTGGTGCGGGCCGCCGTGCCCGCCGCCGCCCGCCGCAGCGGCGGCCACCCGGCGAAGCGCACCTTCCAGGCGCTGCGGATCGAGGTGAACGGCGAGCTGGACGCCTGGGGGGCCGCGGTGGAGACCGCCCTGGACGTGCTCGAGCCGGGTGGGCGGGTCGTCGTGCTCGCCTACCACTCCCTCGAGGACCGCATCGCCAAGCGCGCCCTCGCCGAGCGGGCGCGCAGCCGCACCCCCGCCGGGATGCCGGTCGAGCTGCCCGAGCACGCCCCCACGGTGCGGCTGCTCACCCGCGGTGCCGAGGTGCCCTCCGAGGCCGAGCAGCACGACAACCCCCGGTCCGCCTCGGCCCGTCTGCGGGCCGCCGAACGCCTCCCGAAGAACGGAGTCCCCGGATGACGCAGCTCGCCACCGCCCGCTCCGCGCCGCGCACGGGCGCCCGCCGGGCCGCCCCCGCGCCGCGCCGCCTGCGCGTCGTCGCCCCGCCGTCCGCCGCCGGGAGCGGCCTGTTCCTCGGGCTGTGCGTGCTGCTGCTCTTCGGCGGCTTCGTCGGCGTGCTCGTCCTCAACACGACGATGGCCCAGGGGTCGTACGTGATGAAGGACCTCCAGCGCCGCTCGGACGCGCTCGCCGACACCCAGGACGAGCTGCGGCACTCCCTCGACGCGGTGTCCGGCCCCGGCCCCCTGGCCCAGCGTGCCCGCGACCTCGGGATGGTGCCCGCGCAGAGCCCGGCCTTCCTGCGGCTCTCCGACGGTGCCGTGCTCGGCGTGGCGACCAGGGCCCGCCCCGACAAGACCTTTAGCGTGGTCACCGAGACCGAGGCCGCCCCGAGGAAGGTGCCCGTGACGACGCCGAGCGCATCCGGTCCGACGCCCTCGGCCACCGGCGACTGACGCCCGGGACTCCTCGACGTGACTCCTCCACCCCCGCCGCCCTCCGGCCGCCCGCGCCCCGCGACGACGCGGCGCCCTGCCACCGGCCGCACGACGCAGGCACGCCAGAGGGGCGGGCAGCCGCGCCCCGCCCCGCCGCGCACCACCCCGGCCCGCAGCGGGCGCCCGACCACTGCGGGGCGCCCGGCGGCCCCCGCCCCGCCGCGCCGGGGCGCCCCGAGCGGCGGGCGCGGCGGTCGCGGCGGTCGTGGGGGAGGAGGCTCCGGCTCCGGCTCCCTGCCGCCCCGGCGGCGGCCGACGCCCCGGCCCGCCGCGAGCACCAGGCGGCGGATGCGCGTGCTCGTCGTCACCACCGTGTTCGTCCTCACCGTCTTCGCCGCCCAGCTCGTCCGCATCCAGGGCCTGGACGCCGAGGCGGTGGCGCAGGAGGCGCGCGACCAGCGGGTCGCCACCCAGATCCTCCCCGCGGGCCGCGGCCAGATCCTCGCGGCCGACGGGACCGTGCTCGCCTCGAGCGTCATCCGCGAGGTCGTCGTCGCCGACCTCACCGCGGTGTGCACCTACGGCACCGGCCGGAGCACCTGTGACCCGGCCACGACGGCGGAGGCGGTCCGCTCCGCGGCGCGGGACCTCGCCCCCCTGCTCGGGCAGAGCGAGTCCTCGCTCGTCGGCCAGCTCACCGGCGACAGCCGATACCGCATCCTCAGCAAGGAGGTGACGCCACTGACGTGGAACCGCATCTCCGACCTCGGCATCCCGGGCATCTACCGCGACCGCCGCGAGACCCGGTCCGAGCGGGTCTACCCGCAGGGCACGACGACGGCCGCCCTCGTCGGCTACGTCACCGACGACGGCACCCCCGGCGGCGGCGTCGAGCTGATGATGGACCCGGACCTCCAGGGCGTCCCGGGCAAGCAGACCTACGAGGTCGGGCGCGACGGCACGGCCATCCCCGCGGGCCACAGCACGCTCACCCCCGCCGTCGCCGGCGAGGACGTGCGGCTCACCGTCAACCCGGCGCTCCAGTGGTACGCCCAGAACGCGCTGGCCCAGCAGATCAGGGCGACCGGGGCCAAGTCCGGCTACGTCGTCATCCAGGACGTCAAGCACGGTGACCTCCTGAGCGTCGCGTCCTACCCGACCTTCGACCCGAACTCCGAGGTGGGCGAGGCCGGCGTGGACCTCGACAACAAGGCCTTCTCGGACGTCTTCGAGCCGGGCTCGACCGCGAAGATCATGACGATGGCGGCCGCCCTCGAGGAGGGCACGGTGACCCCGTCCACCCCGGTCGTCATCCCCAACCGGCTGCAGCGCTACGACGCCAGCTTCAAGGACTCCCACGACCACGCGACCCTCTACCGCACGGTCGCCGGCACCCTGGCGGAGTCGAGCAACATCGGCACCGTCCTCGTCAGCGAGACCCTCAAGCCCTCCACGCTCGAGCGGTACTTCCGCAAGTTCGGCCTCGGGGCCACGACCGGCACCGGGTACCCCGGGGAGTCCGCGGGCCTGCTGCCGCGGTCGAGCACGTGGAGCGGCACCAAGCAGGCCACGGTGGCGTTCGGGCAGGGCATCTCGGTCACGGCCGTCCAGGCCGCCTCGGTGTTCCAGACGATCGCCAACGGTGGGGTCCGGCTCGACCCGCGCCTGGTCGACTCGGTGACCCGCTCCGACGGCACGGTCGAGGAGATGCCGGCCTCGGCGGGCACCCGGGTGGTCTCCGAACGGACCGCGTCCGACGTCGGCAAGATGCTCGAGGGCGTCGTCGGTCCCAACGGCACCGCCGAGGAGGCCAGGATCCCGGGCTACCGGATCGCGGGGAAGACCGGCACCGCCGACTACTACGACGACCGGCTGGGCAGGTACGACGGCTTCACCGCGAGCTTCATCGGCTACGCGCCGGCCGACGACCCGCAGATCGTCGTCGCCGTCGTCGTCCAGAAGCCGCGCACCGACATCTACGGCGGGATCATCGCCGGGCCGGTGTTCAAGGACGTCATGACCTACGCCCTGCAGGAGCTGAAGATCCCCCCGACCGGCAGCAAGCGGCCCCGGCTGACCCTCGAGGTCGACCCCGAGCAGGCGCTCGCCGACCCGACCCTGCTGCGGAACGGCGTCGAGCAGGCCAGGCGGTAGGGTCGGCCGACGTGGTCCCACCCCGACCGTCCGCTCCCCGGCGCACGTCCCTGCGGGACCTCGCCGACCTCCTGCGCCTCCCCACGCCGGTGACCGAGGCCGTCGTCACCGGGGTCACCCTCGACTCCCGCGACGTCCGGCCCGGCGACCTCTACGCCGCCCTGCCGGGTGCGCGCGTCCACGGCGCCGACTTCGCCGCCGGTGCCGAGGCCGCCGGGGCCACGGCCCTGCTCACCGACGGCGAGGGTGCCGAGCGCGCCACCGCCACCGGCTCCGGGCTGCCCGCCCTCGTCGTCGACCGGCCCCGCGCCGTGCTCGGCGCGGTGGCGGCCCGGGTGCTCGGCACCGAGCGCACCCCGCTGCGCCTCGTGGGCATCACCGGGACCAACGGGAAGACGACGACGGCCCACCTCGTCCACTCGGCCCTCACCGCCCTCGGCCGCCGCCCCGGCCTCATCGGCACCGTGGAGACCCGCATCGGCGAGGAGCGGGTGGGCAGCGTGCGCACCACCCCGGAGGCCCCCGTGCTCCACGCCCTGCTTGCCGTCATGGCCGAGCGGGGCCTGGACTCCTGCGTCATGGAGGTGTCGAGCCACGCGCTGGCGCAGCACCGCGTCGACGGGGTCGTCTACGACGTCGCCCTGTTCACGAACCTGTCGCAGGACCACCTCGACTTCCACGCAGACATGGACGACTACTTCGCCGCCAAGGCCGCCCTGTTCACCCCCGAGCGCTCCCGCCGCGGGCTCGTCTGCACCGACGACGGGTGGGGACGGCGGCTCGCCGCCGAGGCCGGCGTGCCCGTGCAGACCCTCGGCCAGTCGGCGGCCGCCGACTGGCGGGTGCACCCCGACCCCGGCGACCCGGCGGGCTTCCGGCTCACCGGGCCCGACGGCGTCGACCTGCGGCTGCGCTCGAGCCTGCCCGGTGACTTCAACGTCACGAACACCGCGATGGCGGCCGCCGCGCTCGTGCTCATCGGCGAGGACCCCGCCGACGTGCAGCGGGCCGTCCTCGCCGACCCACACGTCCCCGGCCGGATGGAGCAGGTCGCCGCCCCCGCCGGCGTGAGCGCCCCGCGCGCCGTCGTCGACTACGCCCACACCCCGGAGGCCATCCGGGCCGCGCTCCTCGCACTGCGCCCCACGACACCCGGGCGGCTCGTGTGCGTCACCGGCGCCGGGGGCGACCGCGACCGCGACAAGCGGCACGCGATGGGCCGGGCCGCCGCCGAGGTCGCCGACGTCGTCGTCGTCACCGACGACAACCCCCGCTCCGAGGACGCCGCCGAGATCCGTGCGGCCGTCCTCGAGGGCGCCGAGGAGGTGCGCGCCGCCGGCCACGAGGTGCGCGTCGAGGTCGTCGGCGACCGCCGCCGCGCGGTCCAGGTGGCCGTCGCCGCGGCGTGGCCGCAGGGCCCCGACGCCACCGTCGCCGTGGTCGGCAAGGGCCACGAGACCGGCCAGGAGGTCGGGGGGGTCGTGCACCCGTTCGACGACCGCGAGGTGCTGGCCGAGGCGCTCCGGGCCGCCGCCGAGGCGGTGGCGCGGTGATCCCGATGACGCTCGCGGAGGTCGCCGCCGTCACCGGCGGCCGCCTCCACCCCGCGGACGACGCCACCGGCGGGGTCCGCGTCGACGGCCCGGTCGTCACCGACTCCCGCGAGGCCGCGGCCGGCAGCCTCTACGTGGCGCGGGTCGGCGAGCACGCCGACGGGCACGACTTCGTCGCCGGCGCCGGCGACGCGGGGGCGGTCGCGGCGCTCGTCACCCGCCCGGTTCCGGACCTGCCCTGCGTCGTCGTCGGCGACACCCAGGAGGCCTTCGCCGCGCTCGCCCGCGAGGTGGTCCGGCGCGCCGCGGGGCTCGACGTCGTCGGCATCACCGGCTCGTCGGGGAAGACGAGCACCAAGGACCTCCTCGGCACCGTCCTCGCCACCGCCGGCGAGACGGTGGCGCCGGTCGGGTCGTACAACTCCGAGGTCGGGGTGCCGCTCACCGTCTGCCGGGTGGGCCCGGGCACGCGCTTCCTCGTCGTCGAGATGGGGGCCCGCGGCGTCGGCCACATCGAGTACCTCACCAGGATGGCGCCGCCGCGGGTGGGGGTCGTGCTCAACGTCGGCACCGCCCACGTCGGGGAGTTCGGCTCCCGGGCCGCGATCGCGCGCGCCAAGTCCGAGCTCGTCGCCGCGCTGCACCCGAGCGGGGTGGCCGTGCTCAACGCCGACGACCCCGCGGTGCGCGCGATGAGCGACCGGACCGCGGCGCGGGTCGTGCTCGTCGGCGAGGTGCCGGACGCCGACGTGCGCGCCACCGGCGTCGAGCTCGACGACCACGGCCGCCCGTCCTTCACGGTGCACACCCCCGCGGGGGAGCACCCGGTCCGGCTCGGGCTCGTCGGCCGCCACCACGTCGCCAACGCCCTCGCCGTCGTCGCCACGGCACTCGAGCTCGGGCTCGACCTCGACGCCGTCGTCGGGGCGCTGGAGGCGGCCACGCCGGTGAGCCGCTGGCGGATGGAGGTCATCGAGCGCCCCGACGGCGTCACCGTCGTCAACGACGCGTACAACGCCAACCCCGACTCGATGCGCGCCGCCCTCACCGCGCTCCAGCGGATGGGGCGCGGCGGCCGCCGCACCTGGGCCGTCCTCGGCACCATGCTCGAGCTCGGTGACGAGTCCGAGGCCCTGCACGCCGAGGTGGGCGAGGAGGCCGTCGCCCGGGGCGTCGACGAGCTGCTCGTCGTCGGCGAGGCGGCCCGCCCGCTCGCCGCCGGCGCCGGGTCGGCCGTCGCCGTGCACGGCGCGGGCACCCGGGTCCGCACCGTCCCCGACGCCGACGCGGCGGAGGCGCTGCTGCGCGCGGAGCTGGCGCCCGGCGACGTCGCCCTGTTCAAGTCCAGCCGCGACGCCGGACTACGGTTGCTCGGAGACCGACTGGCCGCACCCCCGGAGGAACGCACGTGAAGGCTGTGCTCATCGCGGCCGTCGTGTCGCTCGTCCTGGCACTCCTGGGCACGCCGCTGTTCATCAAGTTCCTCGTCAAGCGCGGCTACGGCCAGTTCATCCGCGACGACGGCCCCACCTCGCACCACACCAAGCGCGGCACCCCGACGATGGGCGGCGCGGTCATCGTGCTCGCCTCGCTCGTGGCCTACGCCGTCGCGCACCTCGTGACCCTCCAGGGGCCGACCGTCAGCGGCCTGCTCGTGCTCTTCCTCATGGCCGGCCTCGGCTTCGTCGGCTTCCTCGACGACTACATCAAGATCAGCAAGCAGCGCAGCCTCGGGCTGCGCTCCAAGCAGAAGCTCGCCGCGCAGACCCTCGTCGCCGTCGTCTTCGCGGTGCTCGCGCTCCAGTTCCCCAACGAGTCCTTCCGCACCCCGGCCTCGACCTTCGTCTCCTTCGTCCGCGACACCTCCCTGGACCTCGCGTTCGCCGGGCCGGTCATCGGCGTCATCCTCTTCGTCCTCTGGGCCAACGTCATCGTCGCGGGCACCTCGAACGGGGTGAACCTCACCGACGGCCTCGACGGCCTCGCCACCGGCGCCAGCGTCATGGTCTTCGCGTCCTACGTGCTCATCGGCATCTGGCAGTTCAACCAGAACTGCCAGTGGAACCCCGGCACCAACTGCTACGAGGTGCGCGACCCCCACGACCTGGCGATCGTCGCGGCCGCGGGGATGGGGGCCTGCTTCGGCTTCCTCTGGTGGAACGCCTCGCCGGCGAAGATCTTCATGGGCGACACCGGCTCGCTCGCCCTCGGCGGCGCGCTCGCGGGCCTGGCGATCCTCACCCGCACCGAGCTGCTCATCGTCATCCTCGGCGGGCTCTTCGTCACGATCACGCTGTCGGTGATCATCCAGGTCGTGTCGTTCAAGACCACCGGCAGACGCGTGTTCAAGATGGCCCCGCTCCAGCACCACTTCGAGCTGCTCGGGTGGCAGGAGGTCACCATCGTCATCCGGTTCTGGATCATCGCCGGCCTGTTCGTGGCCCTGGGGCTCGGCCTCTTCTACGCCGAGTGGGTGGTGGGCACCGGATGAGCGCCGGGTCGCCCACGGACCGCGTGGTCGGGCTGACCCACCGCGACGCCGGCTGGGCGGCCCTCGACGTCCTCGTCACCGGCCTCGGGGTCAGCGGGTTCGCCGCCGCCGACGCGCTGCTCGAGCGCGGCGCCCGGGTCACCGTCGTCGACGGCGCCGAGCCCGCGCCCGGGTCCACGATGGCCGAGCGGGCCCGGATCCTCGACGTGCTCGGCGGGGCGCTGCACCTCGGGCCGGGCCACGCCGAGCGGCTGCCGGAGCAGCGCCCCGACCTCGTCGTCACCTCCCCGGGCTGGCGCCCGGACCAGCCCCTGCTCGTCGCGGCGGCCGAGGCCGGCGTGCCGGTGTGGAGTGAGGTCGAGCTCGCCTGGCGGATGCGTCCCCGCGAGGGCGCGGCCCCGTGGATCACCGTCACCGGCACCAACGGGAAGACCACCACGGTGCAGATGCTCACGAGCATCCTGCGCGCGGCCGGCCTGCGGGCGTGCAGCGCGGGCAACGTCGGCACGGCGGTGCTCGAGGCGGTCCTGGACCCGCAGCCCTACGACGTCATCGCCGTGGAGCTCTCGAGCTTCCAGCTGCACTGGTCGCACTCGCTCGCCCCGCGCGCGTCGGCGTGCCTCAACGTCGCGGCCGACCACGTCGACTGGCACGGATCGCTGGAGGAGTACGCGCGGGCCAAGGGGCGCGTCTACAGCGGTACGCAGGTCGCCTGCGTCTACAACGCCCAGGACCCACGGACCCGGCAGCTGGTCGAGGAGGCCGAGGTGGAGGAGGGGTGCCGCGCGGTCGCGTTCACGGTCGCCACGCCCGCCCCCTCGGAGGTCGGCCTCGTCGAGGACGTCCTGGCCGACCGGGCGTTCGTCGCGGACCGGGCCACCCACGCCGCCGAGCTCGCGACCCTCGACGACCTCAGGGAGTCGCCCGAGGCGCCGCCGCCGGCGCCGCACCTCGTGGCGAACGCCCTCGCCGCCGCGGCCCTCGCCCGCGCCCACGGCGTCCCGGCAGGCGCGGTGCGCGCCGGGCTGCGCGCGTTCCGCCCGGAGGCCCACCGGATCACCGACCTCGGGGTGCTGCGCGGGGTCCGCTGGGTCGACGACTCCAAGGCCACGAACCCGCACGCGGCTCGGGCCAGCCTCGCCGCGTACGAGCACGTCGTCTGGGTCGCCGGCGGGCTGCTCAAGGGTGCCGACGTCGACGACCTGGTCGCGGGCGCGGCGGGGCGGCTGCGCGGCGTCGTGCTCATCGGCCGCGACCGGGCCCGGATCGCCGAGGCGCTGGGCCGACACGCGCCGGATGTCCCTGTCGCGGAGGTCGACCGCACCGACACTGGTGCCATGGAGACGGTGGTGGACCGGGCGCTCTCGCTCGCCCGCGAGGGGGACGTCGTGCTCCTCGCCCCGGCCGCCGCGTCGATGGACATGTTCACCGACTACGGTGCGCGCGGCGACGCCTTCGCCCAGGCGGTCCGGCGGCTCACCTCCCGGGAGTAGCCGTGAGCAGCGCCACCGCCCCGGCACGCCCCGCCCGGGGCGAGACCTCCCGCCTCCGGTCCTGGCTGCAGCGGTTCGAGTCGCCGGTCACGACGTACTACCTCCTCGTCGCGCTCACCACCGCCCTGGTCACCATCGGCCTGGTCATGGTGCTCTCCGCGAGCGCGATCGTCTCGATCGACGTCACCAGCTCGGCGTACTCGATCTTCCTCCGGCAGCTCGTGTACGCCGGGGTGGGACTGGTCGCGCTGCTCCTCGCGTCGCGGCTGCCGGTCACCGGGTGGCGGCGGCTCGCGGTGCCGGTGTTCCTCCTCGCCGTCGCCCTCCAGATGCTCGTGCTCTCGCCGCTCGGCACCGAGGTGCAGGGGAACCAGAACTGGATCCGCATCGCCGGCGTCAACATCCAGCCCTCCGAGCTCGTCAAGCTCTCCCTGGCCCTGACCGGCGGGCTGGTCCTCAGCACCAAGCGGCGGCACCTGCGCTCGTTCACGCACGTCCTGGTGCCCTACCTCGTGCCGATCGTCGCCGTCGGCGTCGGCTCGGTCGTCCTCGGGCACGACCTCGGCACCGTCCTCGTCCTCGGGGCGATCGTCGCGGGTGTCCTCTTCGCGGCGGGCGTGCCGCTGCGCTGGTACGTGTTCGCGGGGGTGCCGTTCCTCGGCATGGTGTTCGCCTTCGTCCTCACCAGCCCCAACCGCCTCGGCCGCTTCGACGTCTGGCTCGGGCGCGACACCGACCAGTTCGGTGCCGCCCGCCAGCCCATCCACGGCCGCTACGCGCTCGCCGACGGCGGCTGGACCGGCGTCGGGCTCGGCGAGAGCCGCGAGAAGTGGGGCCTGCTCTCCGAGCCGCACAACGACTTCATCTTCGCGATCATCGGCGAGGAGCTCGGGCTCGCCGGCACGCTCGCGATCCTGCTGCTCTTCGGCGGCCTCGCGCTCGTCTGCTACCGGCTCGTCGCCCGCAGCAAGGACTTCTTCGTGCGCGTCACCACCGCGGGCATCATGACGTGGATCGTGCTCCAGGCCCTCGTCAACATCGGCGCCGTCATCGGGCTGCTCCCCGTGGTCGGCGTGCCGCTGCCGCTCGTGTCCTCCGGCGGGTCCTCGCTCATCACCACGATGCTCGCCCTGGGCGTGCTGCTGTCGTTCGCGCGCGCCGAGCCCGGCTGCGCGGCGGCGCTGCGGGCGCGTCCCTCCGCGCTGCGACGCTCGATGGCCGTGGTGTCCGGTGCCGTCCGCTCCCGCCGGGGGGCGCGGTGAGCGGCCCGGGGCCGCGGTCGGTGCTGCTCGCGGGCGGCGGCACCGCGGGGCACGTCTCGCCGCTCCTCGCCCTCGCCGACTGCCTCCGCCGCCGCGACGAGGGCGTGCGGATCACGGCGCTCGGCACCGCGGTGGGGCTCGAGGCGCGGCTGGTCCCCGAGCGCGGCTACCGGCTGCTGGAGGTGCCGAAGGTGCCGTTGCCACGCCGGCCGGGCGGCGACCTGGTCCGGCTGCCGGGCAACCTGCGCCGGGCCGTGGCCGCCGCCGAGCGGGCGCTCGACGAGGTGGGGGCCGAGGTCGTCGTCGGCTTCGGCGGGTACGTCTCGACCCCGGCCTACCTCGCCGCCCGGCGCCGCCGGGTGCCGGTCGTGGTCCACGAGCAGAACGCCCGCCCCGGTCTCGCCAACCGGCTCGGCGCCCGGTTCGCCGCGGCCGTGGCCGTGACCTTCCCGGGCACGCCGCTGCGCGGTGCCCGCGTCACGGGCATGCCGCTGCGCCGCGAGATCGCCTCGCTCGACCGCGCCGCCCGGCGCGCCGAGGCCCGGGCCCACTTCGGCCTCACCGACGCCCCCACCGTGCTCGTCACCGGCGGCTCGCTCGGCGCCCAGCGTCTCAACGTCGCCTTCGCCGAGGCGGCGACGGGGATGTCGGCCGCGGGCGTGCAGGTGCTGCACGTCGCCGGGGCGGGCAAGGAGTTCGACCCCGGCACCGTGTCGGGGCCCCCGTACGTCGTGCTGCCGTACTGCGACCGGATGGACCTCGCCTACGCCGCCGCCGACCTCGTCGTCGCCCGCGCCGGCGCGAGCACCGTGTGCGAGCTCACGGCCGTCGGCCTGCCGGCCGTCTACGTGCCCCTGCCCGTCGGCAACGGTGAGCAGCGGCTCAACGTCGCCACCGTGGCGCAGGCGGGGGGCGGGCTGGTCGCCGCCGACGAGGCCGTCACCCCGGCCTGGGTCGCCGGCACCGTCGTGCCCCTGGCGCTCGACCGCGCCCGCCTCGGGCGGATGGCGGCGGCCGCCGCCTCGGTGGGGGAGCGCGACGGCGACGAGCTCCTCGCCGACCTCGTCGACGCCGCCGCCGGGGGGCGCTGACCCGTGGCGGTCGTCAACCCGCGCTTCGACCTCGCGGCGCCGGTGCCGCCGTGGGACGAGCTCGGTGCCGTGCACCTCGTCGCGGTCGGCGGCGCCGGGATGTCCGCGGTGGCCCGCCTGCTCCTCGCCCGTGGGGTGCGGGTGAGCGGCTCCGACTCCGCCGACTCCCCGGTGCTCGCCGCGCTGCGTGCCGCCGGTGCCGAGGTGCACGTCGGGCACGACCCCGCCCACCTCGCGGGCGTCGACACCGTCGTGGTGTCCTCCGCGGTCCGCGAGGAGAACACCGAGCTCGCGGCCGCTCGCGCCGCCGGGCTGCGCGTCCTCCACCGCTCGCAGGCGCTGGCCGCCCTGATGCACGCGCGCCGGGGCGTCGCGGTCGCCGGTGCGAACGGCAAGACCACGACCACGTCGATGCTCGCGGTCGCGCTCGTCGAGGCCGGGGCCGACCCGTCCTTCGCCAGCGGGGGCGAGGTGGCCCAGCTCGGCACCAACGCCGCCCTCGGAGCCGGTGAGGCATTCGTCGTCGAGGCCGACGAGAGCGACGGCAGCTTCCTCGTCTACCACCCCGAGGTCGCGGTCGTCACCAACGTCCAGCCCGACCACCTCGACTTCCACGGCACCCCCGAGGCGGTGGCCGAGGCGTACGAGGAGTTCGCCGCCACGATCGCGGACGGCGGTCTGCTCGTCGCGTGCTGGGACGACCCCGGCTCGCGCTCGCTCGCCGAGCGGGTGCGCGCCGCGGGCCGGCGGGTCGTCACCTACGGCGGCGACGTCGGCGCCGACCTGCGGGTGCTCTCCACCGAGCCCGGCGGCCTCGGCTCCCGGTCGGTCCTCGAGCACTCCGGGCACCGGCACACGCTGGTCCTCCGGGTGCCGGGGGAGCACAACGTGGCCAACGCCTGCGCCGCGCTGCTCGCCGCCACCGAGGGCCTGGCCGCCGGAACCGAGCCGGTGCTGGCGGGGCTCGCCCGGTTCACCGGGGCCCGCCGGCGCTTCGAGGTCCTCGGGGAGGTGGACGGCGTCACCGTCGTCGACGACTACGCGCACAACCCGGCCAAGGTGGCCGCCGTCGTCGCGACCGCCGTCGGGCTCGTCGAGCGAGCCGGCCGCGGCCGGGTCCGGCTCGTCTTCCAGCCGCACCTCTACAGCCGCACCCGCGACTTCGCCGTCGAGTTCGCCGCGGCGCTCGCCCCGGCCCACCACGTCGTCCTCCTCGACGTCTACGGAGCGCGCGAGGAGCCGGTGGAGGGGGTCACGTCCGAGCTCGTCGCGGCACCGCTGCGCCGCCTGCCGGGCGAGCGCCGCGTCGAGGTCGGCCTCGGCCCCGCCGCCGCCGTCGCGGCGGTCGTCTCCGCGGCCCAGCCCGGCGACCTGGTGCTCACCGTGGGCGCCGGCGACGTCACGGCGCTGGCCCCACGGGTGCTCGCGGGCCTCGCGGCGCGGGCGGGGAGCGGGTCGGCATGAGCAACGCCACGGTGCACCGCGGGGTGTCGTCCTCGGCGAACCGGTTCCGCGACCGCGCGCTGGCCCGGCGGCGGCGTCCCTGGCGGCGGGCGCTCCTCACCGTCCTCGCCGTCGCCCTCGTCGCGGCAGCGGTCTGGGCGGCGGGGTGGAGCAGCGCCCTCGCGGTGCGCGAGGTGGAGGTCTCGGGGGTGCGGGGGGCCGAGCGCGCCGCCGTCGCCGACCTCGTCGGGGTGCCCGAGGGCACCCCGCTCGTCCGGGTGGACACCGCCGCGGTCGAGGAGCGGGTCCGCACCCGGGTCACGGTGGCCGAGGTCTCGGTGCGCCGGGCCTGGCCCGGCACGCTGCTCGTCCAGGTGGTCCCGCGCACCGCCGCCGTGGTCGTCCGCAACCCTCAAGGTCGACTCGAGGTCGTGGATGCGACCGGGGTGGCGTTCCGCACGGTGAGGAAGGCGCCGGCCGGCGTGCCGGTCGTCACCGCCACCGGGTCCCGGGGCACCACGCCCGAGGCGATGCGCACCGCGCTCACCCTCCTCGGCGCGCTGCCGGAGGACCTGGCCGACGACGTCTCGGCGGTCACGGTGAGCAGCGCGGACCTGGTCCGGTTCACCCTGGGCCAGCGCACCGTCGTCTGGGGCGGGGCCGACGACGCCGAGCGGAAGGTGGCGATCATCCGCGCCCTGCTCGACACCCGTGCGGAGGTCATCGACGTCAGCGCGCCCGACACCCCGGTCACCCGGTGACCGGTCCCGAGGGGCCGTGACGACGGAGCCCTTCTGTGACGGGTGGTGCTGAAGGGGCGGATGATGCCGGTGTCACCCGGGCTGGCAGGATTTGTCGCGGCGATGTCGCGACACGCCCCACGATGGTTTGCAGGACCCATGGGGGCGACTTAGCGTCGTCGTCGTCGATACCGCGTCCCAACCGTGACTGTCAAGGAAACCTTGAAGGTTCGGGGGGCCGGCCGCAGATCGCCCGATCGCCGTGTACCAGTGGAAGGCAAACCGCCGTGGCAGCACCCCAGAACTACCTCGCCGTCATCAAGGTCGTCGGCATCGGCGGCGGTGGTGTCAACGCCATCAACCGGATGATCGAGGTCGGCCTCAAGGGCGTCGAGTTCATCGCCGTCAACACCGACGCCCAGGCCCTGCTCATGAGCGACGCCGACGTCAAGCTCGACGTCGGCCGCGAGCTCACCCGGGGCCTCGGCGCCGGTGCCGACCCCGAGGTCGGAACCAAGGCCGCGGAGGACCACGCCGAGGAGATCGAGGAGGTCCTCAAGGGGGCCGACATGGTCTTCGTCACCGCCGGCGAGGGTGGTGGCACCGGCACCGGCGGCGCGCCCGTCGTGGCCCGCATCGCCAAGGGCCTCGGCGCCCTGACCATCGGGGTCGTCACCCGGCCGTTCACCTTCGAGGGCCGGCGCCGCGCCAACCAGGCCGAGGCCGGCATCGCCGCCCTGCGTGACGAGGTCGACACGCTCATCGTCATCCCGAACGACCGGCTGCTCTCGATCAGCGACCGCGGCGTCTCGATGCTCGACGCGTTCCGCAGCGCCGACCAGGTGCTCCTCTCCGGTGTCCAGGGCATCACCGACCTGATCACCACGCCCGGCCTGATCAACCTCGACTTCGCCGACGTCAAGTCCGTGATGCAGGGCGCCGGGTCCGCGCTCATGGGCATCGGCTCGGCCCGGGGCGAGGACCGGGCGGTCCAGGCCGCCGAGCTCGCCATCTCCAGCCCGCTCCTCGAGGCCAGCATCGACGGCGCCCACGGCGTGCTCCTGTCCATCCAGGGGGGCAGCGACCTCGGGCTGTTCGAGATCAACGAGGCGGCCCGGCTGGTGCAGGAGGCCGCCCACCCGGAGGCGAACATCATCTTCGGCGCCGTCATCGACGACGCCCTCGGGGACGAGGTGCGGGTCACCGTCATCGCCGCCGGCTTCGACGGCGGGGCGCCGGCGCGCCGTGCCGACGACCGGGCGCTCGGCACCATCCAGGGCCGGCCGGTGCCCGCCGCGGCCTCCTCGCCGGGCGCGGCGCCGGCGGCCACGCCGTCGGCGGCCGCCGTGCAGAACGGCTCGCACTCCTCGTTCCCCGGGGCGGCCCCGGAGGCCTCCGCGCCGATGCCGTCGCCCGCCCCCGCCCGGGAGCCCGAGGTCGACCGCCCGCGGCACGCCGCCCCGTCGTCCTCCCCGGCCGTCGAGGACGGCCCGGTCGCGACCGAGCGCGAGACGAGCACGCCGGAGCCGGCCCGCACGCCGCCGCCGCCGCGCACCGTCACCTTCGACGAGAGTGACGACCTCGACGTGCCCGACTTCCTCAAGTAACCGACCGCGACGCGCGGGGCGGGCCGGGGCACCGGCCCGCCCCGCGCGCGTCTACGGTGGTCCCCGTGGTCTGGTGGCACGAGGAGTCCTCCGGTGCGGTGCGCATGGTCACCGACCGGTCCGGCGGCGTGAGCACCGGGGCGTGGGCGGGCCTCAACCTCGGCCTGCACGTCGACGACGACCCGGCGGCGGTGGCGGAGAACCGGCGTCGCCTGGGGGCGGAGGTCGGGCGACCGCTCGTCTACATGGACCAGTGCCACGGGGCCGAGGTGGCGGTCGTCGACGACCTGCCCGGCACGGCGCCGCGCTGCGACGCCCTCGTCACGACCGCCGACCACCTCGCCCTCGCCGTGCTCGTCGCCGACTGCGTGCCGGTGCTCCTCGCCGGTGGCGGGGGAGTCGTCGCGGCCGTGCACGCCGGTCGCCCGGGGATGGTCGCCGGCGTGGTCCCGGCGGCCGTGGCCGCGATGCGCGAGCTCGGTGCCGGCGAGATCGACGCCGTCGTCGGCCCCTCAGTGTGCGGCCGCTGCTACGAGGTGCCGGCCGCGATGCGCGAGGCCGCGGCCGCGGTCAGCCCGGTGAGCGCCACCGTCTCGTGGACGGGGACGCCGGCCATCGACGTCGCCGCGGGGGTCGTCGACCAGCTGCGCCGCGAGGACGTCGAGGTGCGGTGGGTGCCGGGGTGCACCCGCGAGAGCCCGCAGCTGTACTCGTACCGGCGGGACGGCACCACGGGCCGCTTCGCCGGGGTCGTCGCGAGGTCCGCGGCGTGAGCGGGCGGCGCGAGGAGCTCGCGGCCCGGCTCGCCGCCGTCCGGGAGCGGGTCGCTGCCGGCCTCGCCGCGGCCGGCCGCACCGACGCGCCGACCGTCGTGGCGGTGACCAAGTTCTTCCCGGCGAGCGACGTCGACCTGCTCGCCGAGCTCGGCGTCACGGACGTGGGCGAGAACCGCGACCAGGAGGCGTCCGCCAAGTGCGCCGAGCTGGCCCACCGCGACCGCCTGACCCTGCACTTCATCGGCCAGCTCCAGTCGAACAAGGCCGGGTCGGTGGCGCGGTACGCCGACGTCGTGCAGTCCGTCGACCGGCCGAAGATCGTGGGCGCCCTCGACCGCGCGGCCGCGCACGAGGGGCGCCGTCTCGAGGTCCTGGTCCAGGTGGGGCTGGACCGCAGCGGCGGGCGCGGCGGCGCGGACCCCGCCGACGTCGCTTCCCTCGCGGACGTCGTGGCCGCGGCCGAGCACCTGCGGCTGCGCGGGCTGATGGCGGTCGCGCCCCTCGGCGAGGAGCCGCGGCCGGCCTTCGCCCGGCTGCGCGAGCTCTCCGAGCGGCTGTGCCGGGACCACCCCGGGGCCACGTGGATCTCGGCCGGGATGAGCGCCGACCTCGAGGACGCCCTGGCGGAGGGTGCGACACACCTGCGTGTCGGCTCCGCAATCCTCGGTTCTCGTCCGTCACACCGGTAACTTCGGTCACGACGCACGGCGCCGGGTCAGGCGGGGCCGACGACCGAGGAGCACTCATGGCTGGCGCACTGCGCAAGACGATGGTCTACCTGGGCCTCGCCGAGGACCAGGGTCGCTACGACGACGAGTTCTACGACGGCTACGACGAGCCCGAGCCGCACGACCACGTGGAGCGGCACGCCGACGTGACCCCCCTGCCGACCCGTCGTGCCGTGGCCGAGGTCGTCCGCCAGCCGGAGGCCGTCAGCATCGCCCGGATCACGACGATCCACCCGCGCACGTACAACGAGGCCAAGACCATCGGGGAGAACTTCCGCGACGGCGTGCCGGTCATCATGAACCTCACCGACATGAGCGACGCCGACGCCAAGCGGCTCGTGGACTTCGCCGCCGGCCTCGTCTTCGGCCTCCACGGCAGCATCGAGCGGGTCACCTCCAAGGTGTTCCTGCTCTCGCCGGAGACCGTCGAGGTCAACGCCGAGGAGAACCTCGCGGTGCCCGGGCGCGGCGTCTTCAACCAGAGCTGAGACCCCCGCCGACACCAGCGGCCGGTCCATGGGTGAGACTGTCGTGCCATGAGCACGGTGCTCGAGGTCCTCGCCTTCGTCGTCTTCCTCTATCTCCTCGTGCTCGTCGGGCGGGTGGTCTTCGACTGGATCCGGATGTTCGCCCGCGAGTGGCGCCCCCGCGGCCCGGTGCTCCTCGTCGCCGAGCCGGTCTACACGCTCACCGAGCCGCCGCTGCGGGCGCTGCGCAAGGTCATCCCACCGCTGCGGATCGGGGGGATCAGCCTCGACCTGTCGTTCATGGTGCTCTTCGTGGGCGTCTACATCCTCTACGCGGTCCTCTCCTGACGCTCCGGGTGGCTCGGCCGGGCCCCCCTCGGCGTCCATTCTCAAATCACATCTGTCACGGGAGCCTCTCCATCTGTACGCTGGGGGCCGCCCGGTCGTCGTGACGCCATCGAGGTGCCGCACGACCTGCTCGTGACCCGTCGGCCACCCACAGGAGTTCGATCATGGCTCTCACGCCCGAGGACGTCCTCAACAAGACGTTCACCCAGACCCAGTTCCGCCGGGGCTACGACGAGCGGGAGGTCGACGACTTCCTCGACGACATCGTGGCCGAGATGCGCCGCATGTCGAAGGAGTCCGACGACCTGCGCGGCGACCTGAACAACTGCCGCGAGGGCAAGGGCATGGCCCCGGTCGCGCGCGCCGAGAGCGACACCTCGGCCGCCGAGCTCGAGCAGCTCCGGTCCAAGAACGCCACCCTGGCCGCCCACGTCTCCGAGCTCGAGGGCACCCGCAGTGAGCTCACCGCCCGCCTCGGCGAGTACGAGAACAAGAGCGGCGACAGCGAGAGCCGCGCCGCCGAGCTCCAGGGCAAGGTCGGGCAGCTCGAGCACCGCAACGCCGAGCTCGAGCAGCAGGCCGAGGTGCTCCGCGCCCGCGTCGTCGAGCTGGAGCAGGCCGCGAAGCAGCACGAGACGGGTCGCGGTGAGCTGGAGGGCCGCGCCGGCGAGCTGGAGAGCCGCGCCGGCGAGCTGGAGAGCCGCGCCGGGGAGGCCGAGCGCCGCGCGGGCGAGCTGGAGAACCGGGTCCACGAGCTCGAGGGCGAGCTCGGACGAGCGCGCGAGCAGGTCGCCGCCGTCGAGGGCGAGCGCGACCAGGCGTTCGCCGCACGCGACGAGGCGGGCACCTCGGGCAACCAGGAGGTCGAGAGCCTGCGCGCCCGGCTGCAGGAGCTGCAGCGCCAGGCCGACGAGCGGGTCGCCGCGGCCGAGGAGCGTGCCGCACGGGCCGAGGAGAGTGCCAAGCAGCCGCAGGCCGGTGGCGCGGACATGGCCGGTGCCGCAGCACTGGCCGGCGCCGGCGGGGGTGCCGGTGCAGCCGGGGTCATCGCCCTCGCGCAGCGCCTGCACGACGAGCACGTGGCCGCGGGCGAGTCGCGCCGCGACGAGCTGGTCGCCGAGGGCCAGCGCAAGCACGACGAGCTGGTCGGTACCGGGCAGCGCAAGCACGACGAGCTGATCAGCTCCGCCCAGGCCCGCCACGACGAGCTCGTGACCACCGGCCAGCAGCAGCACGACCACCTCGTCAGCTCCGGCCAGCAGCAGCACGACCAACTCGTCAGCTCCGGCCAGCAGCAGCACGACGAGCTCGTCTCCACGGCCACGGCCACGCGCGACGAGATGATCGGGACCGCCACCGCGCAGCGCGACGAGATGCTCACAGAGGCGCGTGAGCGCTCGACCGGCATGGTCGCCGAGGCGCAGCAGAAGAAGGCGACGATCCTCGAGGAGCTCGGGCGCGAGCGCGGGTTGCTGGAGCGCAAGATCGACGAGCTGCGCGGGTTCGAGCGCGACTACCGCACCCGGCTGCACGACTACATCTCGGGTCAGCTCGAGGACCTCAAGAACGTCGCGGGCAACGGCTCGGACGCCGAGGCCGAGCAGGCAGCCGCAGAACCCCAGCCGGAGCACCAGGGCTGAGCCACCTCACGACGCGGGGCCCGGGATTCGTCCCGGGCCCCGCGTCGTGCGTGCCGGAACTCACGCCCTCCGGCGCGTTTCGCTCGTTGAGGATGCACCCCGCGGTCCGTATCCTCGCCTCCACGAAGCGGGCTCCCGCCCGTCCTCACGATCCGGAAGTGGGCTCTCATGGTTGTCAAGCGGGCGCTGTCCGCCCTCCGGCAGACCGCCACCAGCACCGTCGACTCGGCGCGAGGGGCCGTCGGCCGCCGGACGTCGTCAGCCGGCGCCGGGGCGGCCGCGCCGGCGCCGGCAACCGCGGCCGCGGCGACCCCGTCGGCCTCTGCCACGAGCTCGGCGAAGAAGCCCGCGCCGAAGAAGGCGTCCGCGTCGGCGAAGAAGTCTGCGCCGACGAAGAAGTCGGCACCGGCGAAGAAGTCGGCACCGGCGACGAAGGCGGCACCGAGGAAGAGGTCCGCGCCGGCGACGAAGGCGGCACCGAGGAAGAGGTCCGCGCCGGCGACGAAGGCGGCACCGAGCAAGAAGTCCGCGCCGGCGACGAAGGCGGCACCGAGGAAGAGGTCCGCGCCGGCGACGAAGGCGGCGCCGAGCAAGAAGTCCACCCCGGCGACGACGCCGGCGAGGGCCAGCAAGGGCACCACCAGGAAGTCCGCACCCGCGAAGAAGGCAGCACGCGCCGCCGCGGCCACCTCACCCGGCCGGCTGCCGGTGCGCGCCGACGAGTCGCCGTGGAGCGAGGCGGAGCTGCAGGAGGTGCGGGCCGAGATCGAGCGCGACATCGCCCAGCTGCGGGAGGAGCTCGACCACGCGCGCAGCGACCTCGTCGACCTCATGCGCGACTCCGGCGACGGCGCCGGTGACGACCAGGCCGACGCGGGTGCCAAGACGTACGAGCGCGAGCAGGAGATCTCGTTGGCGAACAACGCCCGCGAGATGCTCGAGCAGAACGAGCACGCGCTCGAGCGCCTCGACAACGGCACCTACGGCGTCTGCGAGTCCTGCGGCAACCCGATCGGCAAGCTTCGCCTCCAGGCCGCTCCTCGTGCGACCCTGTGCCTGCCATGCAAGACGCAGCAGGAGCGCCGCTGACCGGCGCCGACCCCTCAGCGCCCGCGCCGGCCCCGGTCCCGCCCCGCGGCCGGCGCCGGCTGACGACCACGCTGCTCGTCCTCGCCGCGGTGACCCTGGCCGCCGACCAGGCAACCAAGGCCTGGGCGCTGGCGAGCCTCACCCCTGGTGAACCGGTCGACCTCGTCGGCTCCTGGATCCAGCTCCAGCTGATCCGCAACCCCGGGGCCGCCTTCTCCCTCGGGGAGGGTGTCACCTGGCTGCTCACCGCCGTCTCGCTGGCGATCCTCGCCTGGGTGCTCGTCGCGGCTCGGCGGGTCGGCTCGATGCCGTGGGCGGTCGCGCTCGGGTTGCTCCTCGGCGGTGCGCTCGGCAACCTCCTCGACCGGCTGCTGCGCGAGCCGGGTCCGGGCCGCGGGCACGTCGTCGACTTCATCGACTACTTCGGGCTCTTCATCGGCAACGTCGCCGACATCGCCATCGTCGGTGCCGCCGGGCTGGTCATGGTGCTGGCCTACCGTGGCGTCCCCCTGCGCGGCGGGGCCGCGCCGGCGGAGCCGGCCGATGGCTGACCACCGCACCGTCCTCGTCCCCGACGGGCTGGAGGGCGAGCGGGTCGACGCCGCCATCGCCCGTCTCTTCGGCCTCTCCCGCACCCGGGCCGCCGACCTCGCCGCCTCCGGCGAGGTGAGCGTCAACGCGGCCAGCGTCGGCAAGAGCCACCGGGTCAGCGCGGGTGACATGCTCGAGGTGGCGCTGCCCGACGGGCCGACGAGCCCGACCCTCGAGGTGGTCGCCGAGCCGGTGCCCGGGATGAGCGTCGTCCACGACGACGACGACATCGTCGTCGTCGACAAGCCCGTCGGGGTCGCCGCGCACCCGAGCGTCGGGTGGAGCGGCCCGAACGTGCTCGCCGGGCTCAAGGCCGCGGGGTACCGGGTCTCCACGAGCGGTGCGAGCGAGCGGCAGGGCATCGTCTCGCGCCTCGACGTCGGCACCTCCGGCCTCATGGTCGTGGCCAAGAGCGAGCGCGGCTACTCGGTGCTCAAGCGCGCGTTCAAGGAACGCCGGGTCGACAAGACCTACCACACGCTCGTCCAGGGCCTGCCCGACCCGGTCGTCGGCACCATCGACGCCCCGATCGGACGGCACCCGGGGCACGACTACAAGTTCGCCGTCATGGACTCGGGCAAGCACGCCGTCACCCACTACGAGCTGCTCGAGGCGCACCGCCACGCCTCCCTGCTCGAGGTGCGCCTGGAGACCGGGCGCACCCACCAGATCCGCGTCCACCTGGCCGCGATCCGCCACCCATGCGTCGGGGACCCGCTCTACGGCGGCGACCCCGTGCTCGCCCGCCGGCTGGGCCTGGACCGGCAGTGGCTGCACGCCGTCGGACTGGGCTTCGAGCACCCCGGCTCGGGGGAGTGGGTCACCTTCGAGAGTGCCTACCCGCAGGACCTCGCCACGGCGCTGGACCGGCTCTGACGACACGGCCCGCGACACGCCCGGTGGTGTCCCGGGGCCGACCTAGGATGGGCGGCGATGTCCTCGCCGTCCGCCCCGACCCCGTCCGGCTCCACCTCGCGCTCGGACGGCTTCGTCCACCTCCACGTCCACACCGAGTACTCGATGCTCGACGGCGCGGCCCGGATCGGTGACCTGTTCGCCCGGGCCGCCGAGATGGGGATGCCGGCGCTCGCCACCACCGACCACGGCTACGTCTTCGGGGCCTACGAGTTCTGGAAGAAGGCGCAGGGCACGGGCGTCAAGCCGATCATCGGCGTGGAGGCCTACGTCACGCCGGGCACCCACCGCACCGACAAGACCCGCGTGCGGTGGGGCGACGAGCGCACGCCGCCCGGTGACGACGTGTCGGGCTCCGGCGCCTACACGCACATGACCCTGCTGGCCCGCGACAACACCGGGCTGCACAACCTGTTCCGGATGGACAGCCAGGCCTCCCTCGACCAGGTGTACGCCAAGTGGCCGCGGATCGACCGCGAGCTGCTCTCGCAGCACTCCGCCGGGCTGATCGGTACCACCGGCTGCCCCTCGGGCGAGGTGCAGACCCGCATCCGCCTTGGCCAGTACGACCTCGCCAAGCAGGCCGCCGCCGAGCTGCGCGACATCTTCGGCCGCGAGAGCTTCTTCTGCGAGGTCATGGACCACGGCCTCGACATCGAGCGCCGCGTCCAGAAGGACCTGATCCGCCTGGCCCGCGAGCTCGACCTGCCGCTCGTGGCCACCAACGACCTGCACTACACCGGCCCCGACGACGCCAAGGCCCACTCGGCGCTGCTCTGCGTGCAGTCCGGCTCGACGATGATGGACCCGAACCGGTTCAAGTTCGACGCCGACGACTTCTACCTCAAGAGCCCGCAGGAGATGCGGTACACGTGGCGCGAGCTACCCGAGGCCTGCGACAACACCCTGCTCATCGCCGAGATGTGCGACGTCTCGTTCACCGAGGGCGAGGGCCGGTACATGCCGCGCTTCCCGTGCCCCCCCGGCGAGACCGAGGAGAGCTGGTTCGTCAAGGAGGTCGAGACGGGCCTGCGCGAGCGCTTCCCCGGCGGTGTCCCCGACTACGCCCGCACGCAGGCCGACTTCGAGACCGAGGTCATCGTCGGCAAGGGGTACGCCAGCTACTTCCTCGTCGTCGCCGACTTCATCAACTGGGCCAAGGACCAGGGCATCCGGGTCGGCCCCGGGCGAGGATCCGGCGCGGGGTCGATGTGCGCGTACGCGATGAAGATCACCGACCTCGACCCGATCCCGCACGGGCTGATCTTCGAGCGCTTCCTCAACCCCGAGCGGATGTCGATGCCCGACTTCGACGTCGACTTCGACGAGCGTCGGCGGGGCGAGGTGATCCGCTACGTCACCGAGAAGTACGGCTCGGAGCGGGTCGCGCAGATCGTCACCTACGGCACGATCAAGGCCAAGCAGGCGGTCAAGGACTCGGCGCGGGTCATGGGCCACCCGTTCTCCGTCGGCGAGCAGCTGACCAAGGCGATGCCACCGGACGTCATGGGCAAGGGGGTGCCCCTCTCGGGCATCTACGACCCCGAGCACCCGCGGCACGGCGAGGGCAAGGAGTTCCGTGAGCTCGTCGCGAGCGAGGCCCACCTCCAGGAGATCGTCGAGACCGCCAAGGGTCTGGAGGGCCTGAAGCGGCAGTGGGGCGTGCACGCCGCCGGCGTCATCATGTCGAGCGAGCCGCTCGTCGACGTCATCCCGGTGATGCGCCGCCTCCAGGACGGCCAGGTCATCACCCAGTTCGACTACCCGAGCTGCGAGAGCCTCGGCCTGGTCAAGATGGACTTCCTCGGCCTGCGCAACCTCACCATCCTCGACGACGCGATCGAGAACGTGAAGGCCAACCGCGGCGAGGACGTCGACCTCGACGAGCTGTCGCGGACCCTCGACGACCAGGCCACCTACGAGCTGCTCCAGCGCGGCGACACCCTCGGCGTCTTCCAGCTCGACGGCGGCGGCATGCGCACCCTGCTCAAGCTCATGCAGCCCGACAACTTCGAGGACATCTCGGCGGCGCTCGCGCTCTACCGGCCGGGCCCGATGGGCGTCAACGCGCACACCAACTTCGCGCTGCGCAAGAACGGCAAGCAGGAGCTGGTTCCGCTCGACCCGCAGCTCAAGGGCAAGCTGCAGCCCGAGATGGTCGAGGCCCTCGAGCCCATCCTCGGCACCACCCACGGCCTGGTGATCTACCAGGAGCAGGTGATGGAGATCGCCCAGAAGCTCGCCGGGTACACCCTCGGCAACGCCGACCTGCTCCGGCGGGCGATGGGCAAGAAGAAGAAGGAGGTCCTCGACGCCGAGTACGTCCCCTTCTCCGAGGGGATGAAGGCCCAGGGCTTCAACGAGGCGTCGGTGGCGGCGCTGTGGGGCGTCCTCGTCCCGTTCTCCGACTACGCGTTCAACAAGGCACACACCGCCGCCTACGGGCTGGTCTCGTACTGGACCGCCTACCTCAAGGCCAACTACCCGGCCGAGTACATGGCGGCGCTGCTCACCAGCGTCGGCGACGACAAGGACAAGTCCGCGCTCTACCTCGGCGAGTGCCGCCGGATGGGCATCAAGGTGCTGCCCCCCGACGTCAACGACTCCGTCGGCCGGTTCGCGGCGGTCGGCACCGACATCCGCTTCGGCCTCAACGCCGTGCGCAACGTCGGGCAGGGCGTCGTCGAGGGCATCATCGCGGCCCGCGAGGAGAAGGGCCGGTTCACCTCGTTCCGCGACTTCATGTCCAAGGTCCCGCCGGTGGTCTGCAACAAGCGCACCATCGAGTCGCTGATCAAGGCCGGGGCCTTCGACGGCCTCGCCGAGACCCGGATGGGGCTGCTGCGGGTCCACGAGGAGTACGTCGACGCCTTCGTCGCGGTCAAGCGCCAGGAGGCGATCGGCCAGGACAGCCTCTTCGGCGCCTTCGGTGACGACGGTGGCGGTGCCGGCGGCGACGACCTGATGGGCCTGGCGGCCGTGCCCGGGGTCGAGTGGGACAAGTCGACCCTGCTCTCCTTCGAGCGCGAGATGCTCGGGCTCTACGTCTCCGACCACCCACTCCTCGGGGTCGAGCACGTCCTCGCCGCCCATGCGGACACCCAGATCGCCGCGCTGACCGGCGACGAGGGCGGCCGGCCCGAGGGCTCCATGGTCACCGTCGCCGGGCTCATCACCGGCCTGGCGGTCAAGCGCACCAAGAAGGGCGACCTCTGGGCCATCGCCACCCTCGAGGACCTTGCCGGCTCGATCGAGTGCCTGTTCTTCCCGTCGATGTACGAGACGGTCGGGCCGATGCTCCAGCAGGACACCATCGCCGTCGTCCGCGGCAAGCTGAACCGGCGCGACGACTCGGTGTCGATCTACGCGCAGGACCTCACCCTCCCGGACGTCACCGAGGGCCCACGCGGGCCGGTGGTCGTCACCATGGAGACGGCGCGGGCCACCGGGCAGCGGGTCGAGGAGCTCAAGGGGGTGCTCACCAACCACCCGGGCACCACCGAGGTGCACCTGCGGCTGGTCAAGCCCGGGCGCACCGTCGAGATCCGGCTCGACCCCGCCTACCGGGTCAACGCCTCCGAGGCCCTCTACGGAGACCTCAAGGTCCTGCTCGGCCCGCGCTGCATCGGCTGAGCGACGCGTTTGACCGTCGCGTGACCGCCCGCTGACGTGCAGGAACGGTCGGCGTCAGGGGTTCCCGCACACCGATCTTTCGCCTAGGGTCTGGTGGCGTGCCACCCGACCGGACAGGGGCCGGGACGCGCGCACCATCCACCCAGGAGAGAGAACCCATGAGATCGACTCGACGTCGCGTGCTCGGTGCAGGGCTTGCCGCCGGCGCGCTCGCTGCCTTCGTCGCCGGAGCCCCGGCCGAGGCGAAGGGCAAGCCCGAGGTCAAGGGCAACCCGAACCTGATGTCCGTCCAGCTGCTGTCGTTCAACGACTACCACGGCCACCTCGAGGCCACCGACGGTCCGCTGAGCGCGACCCAGGACCCGGCCCAGACCCCGGTCGGCGGTGCGGAGTACCTCTCCAGCGCGCTCGACGCCCTGCGCGCGGAGGCGCCCGCAGGCCGCTCGCTCACGGTGGCGGCCGGCGACCTCATCGGCGGGTCGACCTTCCTCTCCGGCATCTTCCACGACGAGCCGTCGGTGGAGACCCTCAACGAGATGCAGCTCGACGTCAGCAGCGTGGGCAACCACGAGTTCGACGAGGGCACCGAGGAGCTGCTCCGGATGCAGAACGGCGGTTGTCACCCGACCGACGGCTGCTACTTCCCCGGCGACCCGTACGCCGGCGCCGACTTCCAGTGGCTCGCTGCGAACGTCGTGAAGAAGGACGGCAGCGGCACGCTGCTGCCCGGGACCTCGGTCAAGGAGGTCGACGGCGTCAAGATCGGGTTCATCGGGATGACGCTCGAGGCCACCAACACCCTCGTCAACCCGGCCGGGGTCGCGAGCGTGGAGTTCAAGGACGAGGTCGAGACGGCCAACAAGCAGGCCCGCCTGCTCAAGAAGCAGGGCGTGAAGTCGATCGTCGTGCTGCTGCACGAGGGCGGCTACCAGAGCGGTGGCTACGACGAGTGCGTGGGCATCTCCGACCCGATCAAGACCATCGCCGAGACGATGACGCCCGAGGTCGACGCCCTGATCACCGGCCACACCCACCAGCCCTACGTGTGCTCGATCCCGGACCCGGCCGGCAACCCGCGCCTGGTCACCAGCGCCGCCTCCTACGGACGGGTCGTCACCGACACGACGCTGGTCATCAACACCCGCAGCGGTGAGGTCATGCGTGACCGCAGCGCCGCGCGCAACGTCCTCGTCGACCGGACCGCGTACGCCAAGGACCCGGCCCAGACCGCGATCCTCGACAAGTGGAAGTCGATCAGCGACGCCAAGGCCGCTGAGATCGTCGGCAGTCACGTCGAGCCGATCCTGGGAGACGCGGGAGGCAACCGGGCGATCGAGACCCCGATGGGTGACCTCGTCGCGGACGCCATCCTCTGGGGCACCGAGGGCGACAAGGGCGGGGCGCAGATCTCGTTCATGAACATCGGCGGCGTCCGCGAGGACCTCCCGATGGAGCCGAAGTACGACGAGGGCAGCGGCGAGATCACCTACGCCGAGGCCTTCGACATCGCCCCGTTCGGCAACCTGCTCGTCTCGATGGACCTCACCGGTGCACAGATCAAGGAGATCCTCGAGCAGCAGTACCAGCCGGTTCCGGCCCGTGGCAGCAGGCCGATGCTCGCGCTGGCCGTCTCCGAGGGCTTCACCTACGAGTGGGATGCCACTCAGCCTCAGGGCAGCCGGGTCGTCGAGGGCAGCATGGCCCTTGACGGCACGCCGCTGGAGATGGGTCAGACCTACCGGGTCTCGACGCTGAACTTCCTCGCCAGCGGCGGGGACCTGTTCACCGGCTTCACCGAGGGCACGAACGTCCTCGGTGGCGCGGAGGACCTCGCCAACCTCGTCGACTACTTCGAGGCGCACCCGGGCCTGACGGCTCCGGAGGACCGGGTCTCCGGCCTCTGACCGGAGCCGTCCCGCGCGAGGGCCGCACCCCAGCCGGGGTGCGGCCCTCGCCGCGTGCGGCCCCGGCATAGGGTGGCGCCATGCCGAGCCCCACCCCCCCGACCGCGCCCCGCCGAGAGCACGTCCGCGAGCACCACGGCCACGCCGTGGCGGACCCCTACGCGTGGATGAAGGACCTCGAGGACCCCGAGCTGCTCACCCACCTCGAGGCCGAGAACGCGTACGCCGAGGAGCGCACCGCCCACCTGGCGGGGCTGCGGTCCGCCCTCTTCGAGGAGATCCGCTCACGGGTCAAGGAGACCGACCTGTCGGTGCCGGTGGCCAGCGGTCCCTGGTGGTACTTCTCGCGGACCACCGAGGGCCGCCAGTACCTCTCGCACGTGCGGGTGCCCCTCACCGACGCCGCGGTCCGGCCCGACCCCGAGGGCGGTCCGGCCGAGGGCGAGCAGGTCGTCGTCGACGGCAACGTCGAGGCCGGCGACAGCGAGTTCTTCTCCATCGGCGCGCTCACCGTCAGCGCCGACCACCGCCTCGTCGCCTTCGCCACCGACACCACCGGCGACGAGCGTTTCGACCTCGTCGTGCGCGACATCGCCACGGGTGAGGTCCTCGACGACTCGATCACCGGCATCGGGTACGGCTGCGAGCTCAGCCGCGACGGCTCCTTCGTGTTCTACACCCGGCTCGACGACGCCTGGCGCCCCTACCAGCTGTGGCGGCACCGCGTCGGGGCCGACCCCGCCGGCGACGTGCTGGTCCACCAGGAGGACGACGAGCGGTTCTGGATGGGGATCAGCACCTCCCGCGACGAACGCTGGCTGGTGCTCGGGCTGGGGTCCAAGACCACCTCCGAGGTGCACCTGCTGCCCTCGGACGAGCCGGAGGGTCGGTGGCGGGTGGTCGCCCCGCGCCGCGACGGCGTCGAGTACGACGTCGAGCCCGCCGCAGACCGGCTGCTCGTCGTCCACAACGCCGACGACCCCGACGCCGACCTCGCCTGGGCCCCCTCGACGCCACCGACCACACCCAGTGGGTGCCGTGGCTGTCCTCGGGCGAGGGGGAGCGGTTCGTCGGCGTCGACGCCTTCGACAGCGCCACGGTGCTCAGCCTGCGCACCGGTGGCCTCACCGCGCTGCGCGTGCTGCCCCGCGACCCGCAGCACCCCTCCGGGCACGGCGAGGGCTGGGACGTCGAGGTCGGGCAGCCGGTGCACAGCATCGGGCTCGGCGACAACCCCGAGTCGGCCCAGCGCGCGGTCCAGGTGGTGCTCGAGTCGTGGACGACGCCGCGCTCGGTGCTCGACGTCGACCTCGCCACCGGCGAGCGCACGCTGCTCAAGCAGCAGCCGGTGCTCGGGGACTTCGACCCCGACGACTACGTCGAGCACCGGGAGTGGGCCACGGCCCCCGACGGCGCCGCGGTGCCGCTCTCCGTGGTGCGTCGGCGCGAGGTCGGGCCCGACGGCACCAACCCCGGCCTCGTCACCGCCTACGGGTCCTACGAGATCAGCTCCGACCCGTACTTCTCGGTGGCCCGGCTGTCGCTGCTCGACCGTGGCGTCGTGTTCGCGATGGCACACGTGCGTGGCGGCGGCGAGATGGGCCGGCGCTGGTACGAGGACGGCAAGCTGCTCGCCAAGGCGAACACGTTCGCCGACACCCTCGCGTGCGTCGAGCACCTCGTGGACGCCGGCTGGGTCGCGCCCGAGCGGGTGGGCCTCGAGGGCGGCTCGGCGGGCGGCCTGCTCGTCGGGGCCGTGCTCAACCTCGCGCCGGAGCGGTTCCGCGTGGCCCACGCCGCCGTGCCCTTCGTCGACGCGCTGACGACCATCCTCCAGCCCGAGCTGCCGCTCACCGTGGGGGAGTGGGAGGAGTGGGGCAACCCGCTCGCGAACCGGGAGGTCTACGAGGCGATGCGGGCCTACAGCCCGTACGAGAACGTGCGAGCGGTCGACTACCCCGCGGTGCTCGCGACGAGCAGCCTGCACGACACCCGGGTCTACGTCACCGAGCCCGCGAAGTGGGTGGCCCGGCTGCGCGAGACCGTCACGAGCGACCCCGCCGACCGTCCGGTGCTGCTGCGCACCGAGATGTCGGCTGGGCACGGCGGGCGCAGCGGCCGGTACGCGGCGTGGGAGCAGATCGCCTGGGAGTGGGCCTTCGTCCTCGACCAGCTCGGCGCCACCGAGGTGCTGCCGCGCCGGTGAGGACGCCGGCCGGGTCGTTCAGCGGGTGAGGAGGATGGGGCACCTGCTGCGGCCCATGAGCTGCAGCGCCACCGACCCGACGTGCAGCCCGGGGAAGCCGCCGCTGCCGCGGCTGCCGATGACCAGGACGTTGGCGCCCTCGGTGCGCTCCGCAAGCTCCTTGGCCGGCTCCCCGCTGACCACCGCGTACTCGACCTTGACGTCGGGGTGGGCACGGCGCTCCTCGGCGAGGGCGGCCTCGACGCTCGCCTCGAGGCGGGCGGCGTAGTCGTCCCAGCTGGACGCGTGGGTGAGGGTGGGGTCGGCGGCGCTGCGGGCCTGCCAGGCGTGGACCACCTCGAGCGAGCCGCCGACGACCGCGGCCGCGCGGTGGGCGGCCTGGACGGCGTGCATCGAGGCGTCGGAGCCGTCGACGCCGGCGACCACCCGGCCACCGGGGGCGGGCTCGCCGGAGGTCTCGTGGCCGACGACGAGGACCGGGCACCGGGAGTGGGTGACCACCTGCATCGCGGTGGGGCCGACGCTGGCCTGGCTGAGGATGCCGTGGCCGGTGGCGCCGACGACGACGAGCGCGGCCGTGCGTGAGGCCGCGACGAGGGCCTCGCTGGCGTAGCCGTCCTGGAGGGCCTGGGTGACGTGGAGGTCGGGGTGCGCTGCGTGCGCCCGGGCCTCCGCGTCGTCGATGAGCCGCTGGCCGTGCTCGGTGACCACGGCCCGGTCGGAGAGCGCGCCGAAGCCGAGCATCGGCAGGTCCGGGGCGAAGGCGTGGAGGACCTGGAGGGTCATGCCGCGGCTGCTCGCGAAGTGCGATGCCTGCGCGACGGCGGCCTTGGAGTTGGGGGAGCCGTCGACTCCGACGACCACACGGTTGACGCTCATCGCCTGTCCTTCCGGTCCGATCGGTCGCGACGACGGCTCCGCCGGGAGGCGCGGGCGACGGGGTCCGTCGTGGTGGGAACGGGTCCCACGACTCGACCGTGGCATGCCTCTCACCTGCGCGCAAGGACGGATCTCACACGGGCGTCGTAGGGTTCGGCCCATGGCTCTGGTGACCCTCGAGTGGGACGACGCCGCGGGCGCCGACGGACGCGGTGCGCTGCGGCTGCTGGACCAGACGCTCCTGCCGGGGCGCACCGAGTACCGGGTGGTCGACACCACCGCGGCGCTCGTGGCGGCGATCGGCGAGCTGGCGGTGCGGGGGGCGCCGGCCCTGGGCGTCGCCGGGGCGATGGGCGTGGTCCTCGCCCTCGACGAGGGGGCCCGCGAGGGTTGGGACGACGCCGAGGTCCAGGCGGCCGTCGACCGGGTGCGGGCGGCTCGCCCCACGGCGGTCAACCTCGCGTGGGGCGTGGACCGGGTGCGGCCGCTCGTCGCCCGGGGACGCGACGCCGTGCTCGCCGCCGCACGGGAGCTGGCCGCCGAGGACGAGGCGGCCAACCGCGCGCTGTCGCGGCACGCCGCCGACTGGTTGCTCGAGCGCGTCGACCGGCCCCGCCTGCGGGTGCTCACCCACTGCAACGCCGGCACCCTGGCCACGGCCGGCTGGGGCACCGCCCTCGGCGTGGTCCGCGAGCTGCGCGACCGCGGGCGCCTCGAGTTCGTCTATGCCGACGAGACCCGCCCGCTGCTCCAGGGTGCCAGGCTGACGGCGTACGAGCTGGCCGAGGAGGGCATCCCGCACGCGGTGCAGGTCGACGGTGCCGCGGCGTCCACGGTCCTGCGGGGGCTCGTCGACTGCGCGGTCGTCGGCGCCGACCGGGTGGCTGCCAACGGCGACGTCGCGAACAAGGTGGGAACCGTCGCGGTGGCCCTCGCCTGCCGCGACGCCGGCATCCCCTTCCTCGTCGCCGCACCGTGGTCCACCGTCGACCTGGCCACCCCGGCCGGCGAGGCCATCGAGATCGAGCAGCGCGACGGCGACGAGGTGGTCGTCGTGGGGGGTGTGCGCGTTGCCCCGGCGGTCACGCCCGGCTTCAACCCCGCGTTCGACGTCACTCCCGCCCGCCTGGTCGACGCGGTCGCCACCGAGCACGGGGTCGTGCAGCCAGGGGCGGGGGACACGCCCGCCCACTCCGCGAACCTGTCCGGTCTGGGGCTTCATCCTGCCTGAATAAAGGTATGGTCTTCATATGGCTCCGATGAAGACCTCGGCTTCACCGTGCGTCGTCATCGGCGACGTGGTGGCCTCACGCGAGGCCGTGGACCGCCAGCGCGTGCACGACCACCTGGTCGAGGTGCTCGCGACGGTGCGCGCGCTCGTGCCGCCGCAGCGGGGGATGCGGGTGACCGTCGGCGACGAGCTGCAGGGCGTCTACCGCACCCTCGGCGAGGCGCTCGAGGCCACCTTCCTCCTGCGCCTGCACGCCCTGCCCGAGGTCGACGTGCGGATCGGGGTCGGTCGCGGCGACGTCACCGTGCTGGAGGAGGAGCGGGGCATCGAGGACGGCCCGGGGTGGTGGGCCGCCCGCGACGCGGTCGAGGCGGCCGAGCAGGCTGCGGAGCGGGCGGCCACGCGCACCCTGCGCACGGCCTACCGCAGCGCGGACCCCGACTCGCAGCAGGACGCCGTCAACGCCGCCCTGCTCTGTCGGGACCATCTGGTTGGCTCTGTCTCGGAACGGTCCGTCCGGCTGCTGAGGGGACTCATGGAACCCGACACCACCCAGGCCGAGCTCGCCGCCCGGGAGGGCATCAGCGCCTCGGCGGTCTCCCAGCGCGTGCGCACCGACGGGCATCGGTGCGGTGCTCGCCGCCCAGCAGCTGCTCCGGAAACTCCCGTGACCTGGCTCGCCGTGTGGCTGGCCGGCGTCGGGCTCGCCGACCTGGTCCGGGCCGGCCGTCCCGCCGTCGCCCGCTGGGCCGTTCCGGCGGGCATCGCGCTCGTCGTCGCCCTCGTCCTGCTCGCCGGGCTCACCGCCCCCGCCGACCTCGTCGTGCTCGCGGCCGCCCTGCTGCCGCTCGGGCTGTGGGTGCGCTACTCGCGCCAGGCGCTCGAGACCGGCAGCGGCCACGTCCCCGCCCTGGCCTGGCTGGCCGCCGGGGCGTCGTGGTGCCTCGCCCTCTCCGGCTGGGCCTCCACGCCGGCAGGCCTGCTCGGGCGCTGGCTCGCGTGGGCCGAGCGTGCCCGTTCATCGGTGCTGCCGCAGCCGCAGCGCGTGCTCCTCGTCCTCGGGCTCGTGCTGGCCAACCTCGCCACCGCCAACGTCGTCGTCCGGCTCGTCCTCGTCAGCGTGGGGGCGCTGCGTCCGGTCGACCGCGCACGGAGCTCGCCGGCGCGGCCGAGCCCGCCGAGCCGGCCGAGCAGCTGCGCGGCGGCCGGCTGCTCGGGCCGATGGAGCGGCTCGTCATCCTCGGGCCTCGGGCTCGCCGGCCAGCTCACCGCGGCCGGCCTGGTCATCGCGGCCAAGGGCCTGATCCGCTTCCCCGAGCTGCAGGCCAAGCGCAGCGACGCGACGTCCGTCGACGGCGTCGGCATCGACGCCGTCACCGAGTACTTCCTCGTCGGGTCGTTCGTGTCCTGGCTCCTCGCGCTGGCGAGCCTGGCCGTGGCCCGCTGAGGTCCGGGTCAGACGGTGATGATCGCGGCCGCGCCACTCCTCGGGGAAGTCGGCGGTCGGTGTCGCCGGCGAGCGAGGAGGCGGTAGGTCATCGTCGCCGCCTCCTCGAGGTTCAGGGCGCGACGCAGCGCCATCGACACGGTGTCGCCGAGCGCGGAGCAGCCGTGGTGGGCGAGCACGACCGCGTCGTGCTCGCGGGCCGCCTGGCGGCCGCCTCGGCGAGCTCGTCCGACCCCGAGGACAGGAACGGCACCCGGCCGGCGCTGCCGACGTAGTACTGGTGGTCCAGGGTCGCGAACCGGATCGGCGCACCGAGCAGGTCGACGAGCAGGACGTGCTGCGGGTGCAGGTGGACGATGGCCGCGACGTCCGGGCGCACGGCGTAGGTGCGCTGGTGCAGCTTCCACTCCACCGACGGGGCGCCGGCGCCGCCGACGCGCTCGCCGTCCAGGGTCAGCTCGGTGAAGTCGTCGTCGGCGAGCCGGTCCAGCCAGGTGCCGGTGGCGGTGACGAGGAACCGGTCGGTGCCGGGGACCCGCGCCGAGAGGTTGCCTCCGCTGGCCTGGACCAGGCCGCGGTCCACGACGTGCCGCCCGGCGTCGACGAGCTGGGCGATGAGGTCGGTGCGGGTCGCGTCGAACATGACGCCGATCATCCCGCAGCCGAGTGCCGGCCGCGCACGCGACCGACGGCGCCGCCCCCGGGTGGGGGCGGCGCCGTCGGCCGTGCCGGAGCGGGTCACGCCGCCGGGTGCCGTCAGGCGTGGGCGGGCTCCTTCTCCGCCCTCGCCCGCGATGACCTGGTGGCCGCCGCTGTGGTTGACCGAGATCTTGCGCGGCCTGGCCTCCTCGGCGACCGGGATGGTCAGCGTGAGCACGCCGTCGGAGTAGTCGGCCGAGATCCGGTCGAGGGCGACGCCGTAGCCGAGGGTGAGCTGCCGGGCGAAGGTGCCGCTGGGCCGCTCGTGCGAGAGCCACTGGACGTCGTCCTCGGTGTTCTCCCGGCGCTCGGCGCGGATGGTGAGGGTGCGGTCCTCGACGTCGACGTCGACGGTGCTCGGGTCGACACCGGGCAGGTCCACCTTCGCGACGAAGGTCTCGCCGGTGCGGTAGAGGTCCATCGGCATCGCGGTGCTCGCCGGGGTGCGGAAGGTGCCGGAGAGCATGCGGTCGAAGTCGCGGAACGGGTCGAAGGTCGTGGCCATGATGAGTGTCCTCCGTGGTGTGTGGGGCGGTGGCCCGCGGGATGTACATGAGTGAGAACGGCTCAAGTTTGCGTCGTGTTCCCCGCTCATGTCAACCGCTGATCCGGGGTGCCTCAGGCGGCGACCTCGGACTTGCGCGGCCGGCCACGGGGGCGCTTGCGGGCGACGATGACGCCCTGGACGAAGAGCTCTCCTCCCCAGACGCCCCACGGCTCGCGCCGGTCGAGGGCACC
>CAVZBX010000007.1:0-126124 GCA_963773655.1 uncultured Actinomycetota bacterium | reverse complement strand
GGTGGGCGATACTGGGTTTGAACCAGTGACCTCTTCCGTGTCAAGGAAGCGCGCTACCACTGCGCCAATCGCCCGTGGGGTACTGCTCGAGGTGGAGACGGGATTTGAACCCGTGTACGCGGCTTTGCAGGCCGCTGCCTCGCCTCTCGGCCACTCCACCGTGGGGGTGGTGTTGCACCCTCCGAGCGGATGACCGGCCTCGAACCGGCGACCTCAACCTTGGCAAGGTTGCGCTCTACCAACTGAGCTACATCCGCGCGCGTCACGACGTGATCCGGGCGGGATCCCCTCGTGGCGTGCTGTGAGACAGTAGCCGATCCGCGCGGCGATCTCCAAACCGGCCAAGGGGCCCGCAGACACCGTCAGCGGTCGGCCTCGGCGGACGCCCGCGCCCGCTTCTCGTCGGCCGCACCACCGGAGGCGTTGGCCCCCGCCATCGGGGTCAGCGGCTGGCCCGCGGCCTCGCGCAGGCTGCGCAGGCCGAGGGTGTCCTCGTCGACCATCGCGTACCCCTCGAACGGGTCCGGCCAGGCGGTGGCGGCGCGACCGGTCCGCCGCTCCCGCACCCAGTCGAGGAGGCGGTCGTGCAGCGCACGGCGCTCGGCGTGCGGCCACAGCTGGCGGACCGCGGCGTTGAGGGCGGCCCCGATGAGCACGGCGATGGCCAGTGCGTAGAGCCAGATGAGCAGCACGATCGGCGCGGAGAGCGGTCCGTAGATGGAGCTGCCGCCGAGGCTCGCCGCGATCGCGCCGCGCACGACGCGGGACGCCAGCGCCCAGATGAGGAGGGTGAGCACGGCCCCCGGCACGTCGCGGGTCCACGGCGACCGGCGCGGCGTCGACACGTGGTAGAGGCTGGTGAGGCCCCCGACCGTGAGCAGCGTGACGAGTGGCCAGTAGAGGATGATCAGGGTGTCCCACGGGTTCGGGAGCAGGTCGCTCAGGAGGGTCGGGCCGAGCAGGACGAGCGGGATGGTGACGATGCCCATGACCAGGGCCACGAGGTAGAGCGAGAAGGACAGCGCCCGGGTCTGGACGATGCCGCGCACACCGGACTGGCCGTACATGATCGAGATGGTGTCGACGAAGACGTTGAGGGCGCGCGAGCCCGACCACAGGGACAGCAGGAAGCCGATCGACAGCAGGTCGGCGCGGCCGGTGCGCAGGACGTCGTCGACGGTGGGGCCGAGGACGGAGTCGATGACCTCCGGGGTCAGGAACCGGCCCGAGTAGTCGAGGATCGACTGGCGGACGTCGTCGACGGTCTCCTGGCCGAGCGTGCCGCGGAGGTAGCCGAGCCCGCCGAAGAGCCCGAGCACGAGCGGCGGCAGCGAGAGGAGCGCGAAGAACCCGGCCTCGGAGGCGAGCCCCGTGACCCGGTAGCGCAGGCACACCCGGATGGTCGCCACCGTGAGCCTGACGGAGGGAAGCGCCCCCGGGACACGAGCAAGCACCCGACGCAGGCGCCGCTTCGCGTCGGTCATGGGGTCCACGGTATCCGCCGTAGGCTGCAAGGGTGCGGACCCACCTCGTGACGAACCAGGTTCCCCCGCTGCCGGAGCGCGACGTCCTCGCGTCCGACCCGGCCCTCGCCGAGGCCGTCGCGCGGTGGGTGGGGCCCCACGACGCCGAGGGCGCCGGCGCCCTCCACGACCTCGGCCGGCTCGCCGGCAGCGAGGAGCCCCGGCTGTGGGCAGACCAGGCCGACCGGGTCACCCCGGTGCTGCGCACCCACGCCGCCACCGGGGAGCGTGTGGACGAGGTCGAGTACCACCCGGCGTACCACCGGCTGATGGAGGTGGCGGTCGGGCACGGGCTCACCGCCGAGCCGTGGACCCGCCCGGCGGGCTCCGGCGCCCACGCCCGGCGCGCCGCCGGCTTCGTCCTGTGGTCGCAGGTGGAGGCGGGGCACCTCTGCCCCGTCTCGATGACGTACGCGGCGGCCCCGGCCCTCGCCGCCGCCCCCGACGTCTCCCGCGACTGGCTTCCCGGGCTGGCCTCCCGCGCCTACGACCCCCGCCTGCGCCGCCACGCCGACAAGCCCGGCCTCACCCTCGGGATGGGGATGACCGAGAAGCAGGGCGGCTCCGACGTGCGGGCCAACACCACCCGCGCCGTCGCCGCGGCCGGCGGGCCGCTCGCCGGGGACACCCACCGGCTCACCGGCCACAAGTGGTTCTGCTCGGCGCCGATGAGCGACGGCTTCCTCGTCCTCGCCCAGACCGACGGCGGGGTCGGGTGCTTCCTCCTCCCCCGGGTCCTCGACGACGGCAGCCGCAACGACATCCGCATCCAACGGCTCAAGGACAAGCTCGGGAACCGCTCCAACGCCTCGTCGGAGATCGAGCTCGACGGCGCGTGGGCGGTCCGGGTGGGCGACGAGGGGCGCGGCGTCCGCACGATCATCGAGATGGTCGCCTCCACCCGACTCGACTGCGTCCTCGGGTCGACGGCGACGATGCGGGCCGCGCTGGTCCGCGCCGTGCACCACGCGCGGCACCGGTCCGCATTCGGCTCGCTGCTCGTCGACCAGCCGCTGATGCGCAACGTCCTCGCCGACCTCGCGCTCGAGGCCGAGGCGGCCACGGTGCTCGCGATGCGCCTGGCGCACGCCGTCGACGCCGGGGAGCACGACCTGGCGCGCCTCGGCGTGGCCCTCGGCAAGTTCTGGGTGTGCAAGCGCACCGCACCGATGGTGGCCGAGGCGCTGGAGTGCCTCGGCGGCAACGGCTACGTCGAGGAGAACGGGCTGGCCCGGCTGTACCGCGAGGCCCCGCTCAACTCCATCTGGGAGGGCTCCGGCAACGTGAACGCGCTCGACGTGCTGCGGGCGCTCACCCGCGAGCCGGCCTCGCTCGCGGCCCTCGGCAAGGAGCTCGCGCTGGCCCGGGGGTACGACGCCGCCCTCGACGCCGCGGTCGACGACTGCGAGGGGGCGGGGGCCGCCGCCCTGGCGCCCGACGCCCCCTGGGCCGCTCGCCGGGTCGTCGAGCGGCTGGCGGTGACGCTCCAGGCGGCGCTGCTGGTGCGCCACTCCCCCGGACCGGTCGCCGACGCGTTCGTCGCCAGCCGGGTGCGGGGGGAGCACGGCGCCACCTTCGGCACGCTCGGCCCCGAGGTGGGGGCCGGCGCCGTCGACCTGCTGCTCGGGCGGGCGCTGGCCGGCTGACCCGGCGCTAGGGGGTCATCGCGAGGCGCTCCCGCTCGGCCTCGACGTCGAAGTCCGCCTCGGGCCACTGCGGGTCCATCGCCTCGAGGTGCTCGAGGAGGAGGTTGGTGACGGCGAGGCGGGCGTACCACTTGCGGTCGGCGGGCACGACGTGCCAGGGGGCCAGGGTGGTGGAGCACCGCTCCAGCGCCTCCTGGTAGGCCTCCATGTAGTCGGGCCAGTGCGCCCGCTCGTCGAGGTCGCCGGGGTTGTACTTCCAGTGCTTGTCCCGCCGCTCCAACCGCTCGGCCAGGCGCGCCTTCTGCTCGTCGCTCGACAGGTGCAGCATCACCTTGACGACGGTGGTACCGGAGTCGACGACCGTGGCCTCGAAGCGGTTGATCTGGGAGTAGCGGCGGGCCCACACCGACCGCGGGACGAGGTCGTGGACGCGCACGATGAGCACGTCCTCGTAGTGGGAGCGGTCGAAGACCCCGATCTGGCCCGGGCGAGGCAGGGCCCGGCGGACGCGCCAGAGGAACGGGTGCTTCTTCTCCTCGGCGGTCGGCGCCTTGAACGACGTGATGTCAACGCCCTGCGGGTCGACCGCCCCGACGACGTGGCGCATGATGCCGCCCTTGCCGGACGTGTCCATGCCCTGGATGACGAGGAGCAGCGAGCGGGTGCCACCGCTGCGGGACTCGGCGTAGAGGCGCTCCTGGAGGTCGCCGAGGCGGGCCTGGAGCTCGGCCATCACGGCCTCGCCGTCGGCCTTGTCCCCGTCGAAGCCCGGGGTCGAGTGCGGGTCGAGGTCGGTGAGGTCGAAGCCGGGGCCGACCCGCAGCACGTCCGACCAGCGAGTGACCTCCTGCTCCTCCCTGGCCTCCTTCGCCTTCTCCTTCTTCCTCCTGCTCTTGCGGGCGGCCTTGCCGGTGAGCTCGCCGTCGTCGTAGGTCTCGGCGGCCCGCTGCTTCCGCTGCCGCTCCTTCTCCTGCTTCTTCTTCTTTCCCTTGCCCATCTCTGCATCCAACCAGAGCCCGGTGCCACACTGCGGGGATGCGCGTGCTCATCGACCCCCGCCGGCCGTCCCGCCCCGGGTCGCGCGTCGGTACCGGAGACCTCGAGGAGCTCTACGCCTTCCCCCGCCGGGGCACCTGGGTGCGCGCCAACATGGTGACCACGCTCGACGGCGCGGCCGCCGGCGCCGACGGTCGCAGCGGGTCGGTCAACACGCCCCCCGACAACCGGGTCTTCTCGCTCCAGCGCGACCTCGCCGACGTCGTGCTCGTCGGCGCCGGCACCGTGCGCACCGAGGGCTACCGGCGCCTGGTGCCCACCCGGCGCTCCCGGGTGCCCGCCACGCTCGCCGTGGTGACCCGCAGCGCCCGGGTGCCGGAGAGCATCCGCACCGGCAAGGAGGGGCGCGGCCCGGCCGTGCTGGTCACCTCCCGGGCCGCCGGCGAGCGGGCGCTCGACCGGGCCCGCTCGGTGCTCGGGGAGGACTCCGTGCTCGTCTGCGGGCGGGACGCGGTGGACCTGCGCGCGGCCCTGGACGAGCTCGCGCTGCGGCGGCTGCGCAAGGTGTTGCTCGAAGGTGGCCCGTCGCTGCTCGGCACCGCCCTGGCGACGGACGTCGTCGACGAGCTCGCGCTCACCGTCGTTCCGACCCTCGTCGGCGGCGAGGCGACCCGGATCACCAGCGGACCGGTGCTCAGCGGCATCCCGGCGCGCCCGTACGCGCTGCTCGAGGAGGCCGGGACCCTGCTGGGTCTCTACCGCTTCCACCGGGCCCGCTGAGGCGGCACCCTGGCGCGTGCGACCGCTCAGCCGGCGAAGTCGCCGACCAGCTGTTCCCAGCGCTGTGGGTCGGTGTTCCACTCCTTGCAGTGGCGGGCCACCCGCCACTCGACGTAGGTCACGAGGTCGGGCCTGGCCTGCGCCAGCCGGCGCGACGGACCGACCGGCACGAACTCGTCGTCGGCGGAGTGGATGAGCAGCATCGGGTGCCGCAGCTCCTCGTTGCGGCCCACCCAGTCGGTGAGGGCCAGGTCGACGCCTTCGCGGACCCCGACGAGGCGGTGCCCCCACCGACGGTTCATCATCGAGCGCGCCAGCCACCCGACGTGCGGCGGCAGATGGTGCGCGCGGGCGTGGTGGGCGAGCACGTCGCCCCAGTCCAGGACCGGCGCGTCGAGGACCACCCGCGAGACCAGCTCCGCGTACGGCGAGCGGTCGAGCAGCTGAAGCACGATGGCGCCCCCCATCGACCACCCGACGAGCAGCACCTCCCGGGCCCCGCGCCCCACGGCGTAGTCGATCGCCGCGTGCACGTCGCGCCACTCCGAGAGCCCGAGGGCGTACCGGCCGTCCGGGCCGGCGGGCACCCCCTCGTCGTTGCGGTAGGAAGGCACCAGGCAGGTCCAGCCCGCGGCGTGCAGCGGCCCGACGGCGCGCACCGTCTCCTCCCGCCGGGCCCCGCGACCGTGCACGAGCACCGCCCAGCGCGGCCCGGTGTCGCGGCGCCCCTCCCCGGCCGGCACCACCCACGCCGGCATCGCCCCCAGCTCGCCGTCGTACGTGACCCGCTGGGTGGCGAGCCCGAGGCTCGCGTCGGGGGGCGCGGCGTAGTAGTACTGGTTCCACCGGGCCGAGCCCGGGCTGAGCGAGCCGTGGTCGACCCCGAGCAGCTCGCGTTCGACGAGCCCCCGGCCGACGTCGAGGTCGAGCACCTCCCCCACCCGGGCGTGCCCGTTCCCGCCGTCGAGCCACAGCCCGTACCGGCCCGGGGCCACGGTCTCCACCGTGGTCGCGAGGGTGACGGTGCGGGAGCCGGCCGCCCTGATGACGACGTCGTCCGGCCTGCGCGGGTCGGGGGTGAGCACCTTCCGCGCGAAGTACGCCGCCGCCGCCAGCGAGCCCGCGCCGGACGCCACCGCCGCGGTGCCGCCCACGGCAGCACCCGCCACCGCCGCCCGTCGCAGCGGCCGCTGCGACGCGGGAGCGTCGCCGACGGACCCTCCGCTCACCCCAGCCCCCCGTCGAGCACCGCGGACAGGTCGTAGGAGACCGGCTCCTCGAGCTGGTCGAAGGTGCACTCCGCCGGGTCCTTGTCGGGGCGCCAGCGCACGAACTGCGCGGTGTGCCGGAACCGCACGCCCTCCATGTGGTCGTAGCGCACCTCGACGACGCGCTCGGGGCGCAGCGGGGTGAACGAGAGGTCCTTGCCCGCGGCCCAGCGGCTGCCGGCCGCCGCCTGCGGAGTGCGCGTCCCCTCGTCGAGCGCCCCCCAGTTCCACGGGTGGTCCTCGAGCCCGGTGACGAGCGGCTGCAGCTCCTCGAACAGCTCGGTGCGCCGCGCCATCGGGAAGGCGCCGATGACGCCGACCGAGAGCAGGGCGCCGTCGGCGTCGTGCAGACCCAGAAGCAGCGACCCGATGGCGTCCGGGCCGGACTTGTGGACCCGGTACCCGGCGACGACGCAGTCGGCGGTGCGCTCGTGCTTGATCTTCAGCATGGTGCGCTTGCCCGGCTCGTACGGGGCGTCGGCCGGCTTGGCCACCAGGCCGTCGAGCCCGGCGCCCTCGAACTCGGTGAACCACTCGGCCGCGGTGGCCGGGTCGGAGGTGGCGCGGGTGAGGTGGATGGGGGGCCGCGCGCCGGCGAGGGCGCCCTCGAGCATCGCGCGGCGCTCCGCGAACGGCCGGCCGGTGAGGTCGTCGTCGCCGAGCGCGAGCAGGTCGAAGGCGACGAACCGGGCGGGCGTCTCGCCGGCGAGCCGCCGGACCCGGCTGGCGGCCGGGTGGATCCGCTGGCTGAGCAGGTCGAAGTCGAGGCGGTCCTCGCCGGGCCGCACCACGACGATCTCGCCGTCGACGACGCAGCGATCGGGCAGGCTCACCAGGGCCGCCTCGACGAGCTCCGGGAAGTACCGCGTCATCGGCTTCTCGTTGCGGCTGCCGATCTCGACCCGGTCACCGGAGCGGAAGACGATCGAGCGGAAGCCGTCCCACTTCGGCTCGTAGACGACGTCGGCGGCCGCCTTCTCGGCGGCGTCGATGCCTCTCACCGGCTTGGCCAGCATCGGTGGCACCGGCGGCACGAGCGGCATCCCCCACTCCTCGCGCAGCGCGGCGTCGCGCTCCGCCTTCGGCGCCATGTACTCGTCGTCGGCCTTGTCCCGGCGTCGCTTGCTCGGCTGCACGCGGGGCGGCTCACCCGGCATCTTCGGGTAGTCGGGCGGGAAGTTGAGCTCGCCGAGGCCGCGCTCCTCGACGTCGCGGTCCCAGAGGGCGACGGCCGTGGAGACGTCGCCGACGGCATCGTCGAGGCCGGCCCAGGCGTCGCCGCGGTCCTCGACGACGTCGGGGACGGTGAGCACGGTGAAGTCGGAGGGGTCGACGGTGGTGATCTCCCCCCACGTGACCGGCATGGACACCGGTGCCCCGGGGAGCGGCCGTGGGCTGTACGCCGACGCGATGGTGCGGTCGCGGCAGGCCTGGTTGAAGTCGACGAAGACCCGCTCGCCGCGCTCCTCCTTCCACCAGGACGTCGTGACCAGGTCGGGGAGGCGGCGCTCCAGCTCGCGGGCGATGCCGATGACTCCGTGGCGGACGTCGAGGAACTCGTGCGTCGGCGCGATCCGTGAGTACACGTGCACGCCGCGGTTGCCGCTGGTCTTCGCCCAGGCGGTCAGCCCGAGCTCGGTCATCAGCTCGCGCAGGGCCTGGGCCGCCTCGACGGCGTCGGCGAACGTGCGACCGGGCTGGGGGTCGAGGTCGATGCGCAGCTCGTCGGGGCGGTCGTTGTCGGCCGTGCGCACCGGCCAGGGGTGGAAGGTGACGGTGTTCATCTGCACCGCCCAGACGGCCGTGGCCACCTCGTCGACGACCACCTGGTCGTGGACCCGTCCGCTCGGGTAGCGGCAGCGCGTGGTGCGCACCCACGCGGGCATCCCCTTCGGGGGGTTCTTCTGGTAGAACTCCTCGCCCTCGATGCCCTCCGGGAAGCGCTGGAGCGTGACCGGCCGGTCGCCGACGTGGTGGACCAGGCAGTCGCCGACGGCGCTGACGTATCCGGCGAGGTCGCCCTTGGTGATGCCGTCGGCGGGCCACATCAGCCGGTCCGGGCTGCTGAGCCGGACCTCGCGGACACCGCCTGGACCCTCGACCTCGACCACCTGCGCATCCGGCATGCGGCGAGCCTAACGAGCCCCACCCACGCCCGGGCAGGTGACGAGGTCCTTTCGTCCCCAACGCCCGGGAACCATCGGCACCGCGCCGGTGTTGGGCTGGGCATGGCGATGACACCGAGCGACCGCGAGTACGCCGTCCAGCGCAGCGAGGAGGAGTGGCGCGCGGCCCTGTCCCCCCAGGAGTTCCAGGTGCTGCGGCAGGCCGGCACCGAGCGGCCCTTCACCGGCGAGTACACCGACACCAAGACCGACGGCGTCTACGCGTGCCGCGCCTGCGGTGCCGAGCTGTTCCGGTCGGCGACCAAGTTCGAGAGCCACTGCGGGTGGCCGTCGTTCTACAGCCCGCTCGCCGGGGACTCCGTGGAGTACCTCGAGGACCGCTCGCTGCCGGGCCGGCCGCGGGTCGAGGTGCGGTGCGCCACCTGTGGCAGCCACCTCGGGCACGTCTTCGAGGGCGAGGGCTACGACATCCCCACCGACCAGCGATACTGCATCAACTCGATCAGCCTGACGCTGAAGCCGGCCGAGGACGCCTGAGGCCGGTAGCCACGCGGCGGCCCCGGTGCCACACTGGGCCCGAGGAGACCGTCATGCACGTGGCGCACCGAGCCCCACCCACGGCGCACCCCTACGCCGCGCTCGCCGGCCGGGTCGCCGCGCTCGTCCTCGCCGGCCTGTCGGCGGTGGTCGTCGCATGGGCCGTCTTCGCCCTCGCCTCCGCCGCCGGGGCCTCCGGCACCGTCGGCCGCGGGTGGGGCGTGGTGGCCGCCGGCATGGCCCTCGTCGCGTGGACCCTCGCGCTCGGGGCTGCAGCACTGGCGACCTCGCCGGTCTCGGCCCGGCTGCTCGTGCTCGCGACCGCCCTGCCGGTGGGCACCGTGCTCGGCGCCTACCTCGTCCTGGCGCTCGCGACCGGCACCTTCGGCGGCGGCTAGCCGTGCTGCGTCAGCGGTGGCGGGCGACCAGGTCGCGGACCGCCACGCGGGGGCCGGTGTAGAACGGCACCTCCTCGCGGACGTGCCGCCGGGCGCCGGACGCCCGCAGCTCGCGCATCAGGTCGACGATGCGGTGCAGCTCGTCGGCCTCGAAGGCCAGGATCCACTCGTAGTCGTTCAACGCGAACGAGGCGATGGTGTTGGCGCGCACGTCCGGGTACTCGCGCGCCATCCGGCCGTGCTCGACGAGCAGCGCCCGCCGCTCCTCGTCCGGCAGCAGGTACCACTCGTAGGAGCGCACGAAGGGGTAGACGCAGACGTAGTCGCGCGCCTCCTCCTCGCCCATGAACGCCGGGATGTGGCTCTTGTTGAACTCCGCGGGACGGTGCAGGGCGGCCACCGACCAGACCGGCTCCAGGTGCGCACCCCACGCCGTGCGCAGCAGCGCGTGGTACGCCTCCTGCAGCGCCTCGATCGTGGCCGCGTGCCACCACACCATGACGTCGGCCTCGGCGCGCAGACCGGCGACGTCGTACGTGCCGCGCACGACCACGTCCTCGGCGGCCAGCTTCGCGAACAGCTCCTCCACCTCGGTGGCGAGGGCGTCGCGGTCGCCGTCACCCACCGGCTCGGCGACCGCGAACACCGACCACATGGCGTAGCGGATGGTGTCGTTGATCTCACGGATGCGGGCCGCCCCCGGCTTGGCGGGGACGGGTCGGCTGGTGTCGGTCATCGGGTGGCCTCTCCTCTGGGGGTCGCGACGGTGCTGAGGTACTCGGCGGCCGCTCGGGCGGCCACGGTGGCGGAGGCGACGACGGCGGGGATGCCGACGCCGTCGTAGGCGGCACCGGCGACGTGGACGCCGGGCAGCTCGGCGACGGCCCGCCGCACCGCCGCCACCCGGCCGACGTGGCCGACGGCGTACTGCGGCAGGCCGCCGCCCCACCGCTGGACGTGCGCGTCGACGACGCGCGGCAGGCGGCGGCCCAGCGCCTCGGAGACCTCGGCGACGGAGACGGCGACGAGCTCGGAGTCCTCCCGCTGGAGCGCCGCCTCCTCGCGCGCCCGCCCGAGCGAGGCGCGCAGGTGCACGACCTCGTCGGAGAGCGCGCCGGTCCACTCCCACTTCGCGGCACTGAACGTGCTCGCCTTGATCGTGCGCCCCTCGACCGGGGGCACCAGGAACCCGGAGCCCGGGAGGTCGCCGAGGCCGTCCCGTTCGACCGCGAGGGTGACGACGGCCGTCGAGGCCATCTCCACCTCCTCGAGCCCGTCGGCGGCCGCCGGGGCGTGCGGGCGGAGCAGCCGGGCAGCCGCGGGGGGCGGCACGCAGATCACGACGGCGTCGGCCTCGAGGGCCTCCGGTGACGCAGCCGACCCGACCACCAGCCGCCACCCGGAGCCGTGGCGCTCCAGCCCGCGCACGACCGCGGAGGTGCGCAGCTGGGCGCCCGCGGCGGCCAGCGCGTCGGCGAGCAGCTCCGGGAGCCGCCCGACGCCGCCGCGGACGCCCGCGAACACGGGGCGGCCCGAGCCCGGCGCCGACCCGGTCCCGTCCGGCCCACCGGTCGGACGGCTCCCGGTGAGGCCCTCCCCCGCGGCCGCCCTCGCCCACAGCAGGGGCATCGTCGCCTGCAGCGACAACCGGGAGGCGTGCCCGGCGTACACGCCGCCGAGCAGCGGCTCGACGAGCCGGTCGACGACGGCGGCACCGAGCCGGGCGCCCACGTAGTCACCCACCGACACGTCGCCGGTGACCACGCCGCCCGGCCAGGGCCGCTCCTCACGGGCCCGCGCCACCTCGTCGTCGGTGAGCACGCCGCGCGCCGCCTCGGCGTCGGTCGGCACGCCCATCAGCGTGGCCCGAGGCAGCGGGTGCAGCTCGCCGCGCGACCAGACGGATGCCGAGGTGGTGGCCGGGGTGACGAGGTCGGCACCGGCGCCGACGCGCCGGACCAGGTCGACCGCCTCGGGCCGGACGGCGAGCACCGACTCCGCCCCGACGTCGACGTGGTGTCCGGCCACCGTCTCCAGCCGGAGCTTGCCGCCGATCCGGTCGCTGCCCTCGAGCACGCTGACCCGGGCCCCGGGCAGCCGGTCGAGCAGCTCCAGCGCGGCAGCCAGGCCGGCGACGCCGCCACCGACGACGGCCACGTGCGGGCGGGTCGCGAGGGCGGGCGTCGGCATGGCCCCAGCGTCTCACGTGCCCCACCGGCCCCCCGGGACAGGTGCGGCCCCGCATCGTGACCGGATCGAGACCGGTGCCCTGGAACCGCCCGGGCCGGTCACCGCGCCCGACCAGCGACCGCCCTCGACGAAGGAGCCACCGATGCGCACCACAGCCCCTCGATCCCGTCTCGTCGCCGGCCTCGCGGCCGGCCTGCTCGCCGTCGGCGCGCTCACCGCGTGCAGCGGCAGCGGGGACGACTCCGGAGCCGACTCGGGCGCCGCCTCCGTCGGGGACTCCGCGACCGCCGACGGCGGCACGGCGGCGGAGCCGGAGTCCGTCGCCCCGCAGTCCCGAGGGGCGGGCGGCGACACCGCTGCCGGGGGCGGCGTCACCACCGTGGACCCCGCCGTGGCGTCGATGAAGGTGGTGCGGCGGGCCAGCCTCGGGGTGCGGGTCGAGCACGTCGAGGACGCCGCCGCCCGGGTCCGCGACATCGCGGCGGAGCTCGGCGGCATCATCGAGTCCGAGGACGTCTCGACCGACCCCGACGCCGCTGAGCCCGAGGACCCGGAGCTCGAGTCCGCCATCGGCTCCGAGGGCAGCATCACCGTCTCGGTGCCGGCGGCGAAGCTGGAGACCGCGCTCGACCGCCTCGCGGACGTCGGCACGGTCCTCCACCGCAGCGTGAGCACCGAGAACGTCACGACCCAGTACGCCGACACCGAGTCGCGGGTGGAGTCGGCGCGGGCCAGCGTCGTGCGGGTGCGGGCGCTGATGAGCGAGGCGACCGAGCTCGCCGACGTCGTGACCCTCGAGGCCGAGCTCTCCCGCCGCACCGCCGACCTGGAGGCGCTCGAGAGCCAGCTGGCCGCCCTGGAGGGGCAGGTCGCGCGCTCCCCGGTCACCGTCTACCTCACCACCGCGCCGGGACTGCCGTCCGAGGGCGACGACACCGGCTTCCTCGCCGGCCTCGCCGCTGGCACCGACGCGTTCGTGTCGTCGGTGCGGGTGCTGCTCACCGTGCTGGGCGCGCTCCTGCCGTTCGCCGCCGCGGTGGCCCTGGTCGTCGTGCCGCTGCTGGTCTGGCGGCGTCGGCGGCGTCCGGCCGCGGCTCCGCCGGCCGGGCCCGCGGCCCCGCCCGCGGCGAGCGCCTGACCGGACGGCCCGGCGACGGGCTCAGCGCGCCGACACCTCGTGCACGAGCTCGACGACCCGGGTGAGCACGTCGGGGTCGGTGGCGGGTAGCACCCCGTGGCCGAGGTTGAACACGTGGCCGGGGGCCGCCCGCCCCTCCTCGACGATCTCGCGGACCCGCCGTTCCAGCGGCTCCCACGGCGCGAAGAGCAGCGCGGGGTCGAGGTTGCCCTGCACCGCGTAGCGGCCGCCGAGCCGCTCGAGGGCGTCGGTGAGGGAGACCCGGTAGTCGACCCCGACGACGTCCGCCCCCGCCTCGCCCATCAGCGCGAGCAGCTCGCCGGTGCCGACGCCGAAGTGGATCCGGGGCACCCCCAGGTCGGCGACCGCGGCCAGGGCGGTCGCCGAGTGGTGCTGGACGAAGCGTGCGTAGTCGCGGCGGCTGAGCACCCCGGCCCACGAGTCGAAGAGCTGCACCACGGACGCGCCGCTCCCGGCCTGCACCCGCAGGAACGCGCCGGAGATCTGGGCCAGGCGCGCGCACAGGTCGTCCCAGAGGTGCGGGTCGCCGTGCATCAGCGCCTTGGTGTGCTCGTGGTTGCGGGAGGGCCCGCCCTCCACGAGGTACGAGGCGAGCGTGAAGGGCGCCCCCGCGAAGCCGATGAGCGGGGTGGCACCGAGCTCGGCGACGAGCAGGCGCACGGACTCGGCGATGTCCGGCACCAGGTCGGGGGTCAGCTCGGGGAGCCGATCGAGGTCGGCGCGGGTGCGGAACGGCTGGGCGACGACCGGCCCGACGCCCTGGACGATGTCGAGGTCGACACCGACCGCCGCGAGGGGCACGACGATGTCGGAGAAGAAGATGGCCGCGTCGACCCCGTGCCGGCGCACCGGCTGCAGGGTGATCTCGGTGACCAGGTCGGGCCGCCGGCAGGACTCGAGCATCCCCACGCCCCCGCGCACGCGGCGGTACTCCGGCAACGAGCGCCCGGCCTGGCGCATGAACCACACCGGCGTGTGGGGCACGTCCTGCCCGCGGGCCGCCCGCACGAGCACCGAGTCCGCCGCGGCCGGGCCGGCGGGGACGGGGGGACGGAGGCTGGTCGGGTCGGGGGTCGTCACGGTCCGACATCCTCCCACCGCAGCCGGGGCCTCCCGGCATCCCTCGACACCCTCCCCACCTTCCTCGACATTTCGGGGTCACCCCGAAATGTCGACCTGGCACGGGTACGCAACCCGTGCCAGGTCGACGAAGTCCTGCCTCGAGGCGCCGCCGGGGTCAGAGGGCGATGACGGCGGCGCCCACCACCGCGAGTGCCACCCCGACCTGCTGCACCCGCCCCAGGCGCTCGCCGATGAGGACCCGGGCGAGGACCACGGTGACCACCGGGTAGAGCGAGCCCAGCACGGCCGCGATGCTCACCTGCCCCTGCGAGGACGCGAGCCCGAAGAGGAAGTTGGCGGCGAGGTCGCCACAGCCGATGGCGAGCAGCGCCGGCACCTCGCGCGGCGTGACGTCGCCGGCCGAGCGCAGCACCAGGGCCACCACCACGAGCACCGTCACCGACGTCATCCGCATCCCCCAGAGCGTGAGGATCGTGGACTCGCGGGCACCCCGGTCCAGGCAGAACAGCGCGAACCCGAACGCGACCGCTGCCACCGCGGCGAGGAGCACCGGCCGCACCCCCACCTCCCCGCTGAGCTCGGGGCCGCTGGCCAGGGTCACCCCGACGACGGCCACGAGCATGCCGACCCAGGCCCACGGTGAGGGCTGGTCACCGGTGGCGACCCCCAGCGCCACGGGCACGACCACCCCCAGGGCGGCGATCGGGGCGACGACGCCCATCGTCCCGGAGGCGAGGGCGGAGTAGAAGGAGACGAGTCCGGTCATGCCCGACAGCCCCGCCAGGACCGCCCACAGCGGCCATCCCTCGAGGGTGAACTGCTGCCAGCGCACGAGGACGACGGCCGAGACGACGACGAGCGCCAGCCCCTGCGTCCAGCCCACGACGGCCACCGCCGAGCGCCGGCGCGAGGCCAGCCCGGCGAAGAAGTCGGACGTCCCCCAGGCGAGCGAGGAGCCGAGGGCGAGGAGGCTCAGCACCCGCGTACCGTACCGACGAGCTGCCCGGGGCCCGGCGTGCCCTCACGACGCGGGACGCCGTGCCGCCTTACATTGCTGACGTGGCCAGCCGCACCGTCACCGGTCGCGAGTCGCCGGAGTTCGCCCGCGCGCTCGAGGAGCTCCACCGTGCCCGCCTGCGGCCGGAGATCCGTCTCACCGAGGTGCCGGCCCCCCAGCGGATCGCCCCGCACGCCGTCGCGATGACCGCTGACGTCCTCGACCCGCGCGACCACGACGAGGAGCTCGCCTCCGGGCGGTTCGTGCTGCTCCACGACCCGTCCGGCCCGGAGCCCTGGGGCGGGCAGTGGCGCGCGGTGACGTTCGTGCGGGCCGAGCTCGAGGCGGAGTTCGCGAGCGACCCCCTGCTCGGGGAGGTCGGCTGGACCTGGCTCACCGACGCCCTCGACCAGCGCGGCGTCGCCTACACCGCCCCCGCCGGCACGGTCACCCGCGTGGTCTCCGAGAGCTTCGGGGGCCTCGCCGACCGGCCGCCGAGCGTCGAGATCGAGGTCCGCGCCTCGTGGACCCCGCTCGGCCCGGATGCCGGCGAGCACCTGTCCGCGTGGTCCGACCTGCTCTGCACGGTCGCCGGCCTCCCCCCGCTGCCCGAGGGTGTCGTGGCCCTCCCCGGACCCCGGCGCTGAATGACCGAGCCGACCGTCCCCGTCGACCGCCCCGACGAGACCGCCCCGACCCCGGTCCTCCTCGAGACGCCTGCCGAGGGGGTCCCCCAGGTCGTGGAGTCCGAGCGCGGGCTCGACGAGGCCGCGGCCGCCGTCGCCGGCGGCGAGGGCCCCGTCGCCATCGACGCCGAGCGCGCCTCCGGGTACCGCTACGGCCAGCGCGCCTACCTGGTCCAGGTGCGCCGCGAGGGCGCGGGCACCTGGCTCGTCGACCCGGTCGCCGTGCCCGACCTCAGCCCGCTCGCCGAGGCCATCGGTCCGGCCGAGTGGATCCTCCACGCGGCCACCCAGGACCTCGCCTGCCTCGCCGAGGTCGGGCTGCGGCCACGGCAGCTGTTCGACACCGAGCTCGCCGCGCGCATCCTCGGGCTGCCCCGCGTCGGCCTGTCCGCCGTCGTCGAGCACTACCTCGGGGTGCGGCTGGCCAAGGAGCACTCCGCCGTCGACTGGTCCACCCGGCCGCTGCCGGAGCCGTGGCTGCGCTACGCGGCGCTCGACGTCGAGGTGCTCGGGGAGCTGCGCAACCTCATGGGGGTCGACCTCGCGGTGCAGGGCAAGGACGAGTGGGCGCGCCAGGAGTTCGCGGCGCTGCTGTCGTGGACCCCGACCGAGCGGGTCGACCCGTGGCGGCGCACGTCCGGCATCAACACCCTGCGGTCGCGGCGTGCCGTGGCCGTGGTCCGCGAGCTCTGGTACTCCCGCGACGACATCGCCCGCGACCGCGACACCTCGATCGGGCGGGTGCTCCCCGACGCCGCGCTCGTCGAGATCGCCCGGGTGGCCCCGCGCTCGACGTCCGACCTCCCCAGCGGGCACCGGGCCATCGCCCGGTACGGCCGACAGTGGGTCGAGGCGGTGGGCCGGGCCCTGGCGCTGCCGGAGGACGAGCTGCCACCGCGCTCGCTCCCGCCCGACGGCCCGCCCCCACCGCGGGTGTGGGCCGACAAGAACCCGGTGGCGGCCGAACGGCTCAAGGCCACCCGCGCGGCGCTCACCGCGTTCGCCGACGAGCACGCCATCCCGGTGGAGAACGTCTGCTCCCCCGATCCCCTGCGCCGGGTGGTGTGGACCCCTCCCGCGGACCGCGACGCCCCGGCGTTCGAGGCCGCGCTCGCCGAGCACGGGGTCCGCCCGTGGCAGGCCGAGATCGTCGGCCCGATGCTCGCCGCGGCCTTCGCCGCCCACCCCGACGGCTGAGCACGCCGCGCCCCACCTCGGCGCCCGCCACCTTGACATGCAAGCGAGCGCTTGCCTATCGTCGTCGGAGTGGACGACGGGACCGACGCGGTGTTCAAGGCCCTGGCCGACCCCACCCGCCGCGCCCTGCTCGACGCCCTCGTCGAGCGCGACGGGCAGACGCTCTTCGAGCTCTGCGGCCGGATGGCCGCCGCGCACGGCCTGACCTCGAGCCGGCAGGCGATCTCCCAGCACCTCGACGTGCTCGAGGCGGCCGGGCTGGTGCGGGTGCGCCGTGAGGGTCGGTACCGCCTCCACGACGTCGACACCACCCCCCTGCGCCCGCTCCGCGAGCGCTGGCTCCGCCACCGACGAGAGGACCGACCCGTGAAGATCGCTCTGACCAGCGTGTTCGTCGACGACCAGAGCAAGGCCGCCGACTTCTACACCCGCGTGCTGGGGCTGCGCACCAAGCACGACATCCCGATGGGCGAGCACCGCTGGCTCACCGTCGTCAGCCCGGAGGACGAGGACGGCGTCGAGCTCGTCCTCGAGCCGAGCGCCCACCCCGCCGCGGTCGCGTTCCAGGAGGCGATGGCCGACGACGGCATCCCGGTCGCGGTCTTCTCGGTGCCCGACGTCGCGGCCGAGCACGCGCGACTCACCGGCCTGGGCGTGCGCTTCACCCAGCCGCCCACCGCCATGGGGCCGGTGGTCACGGCCGTGCTCGACGACACCTGCGGCAACCTCGTGCAGCTCATGGCCCCGGCCTCGGGGTGACCGCCCTCACGGCCGCCGCCCGTCGCTGACTAAGCGCCCGCTCAGTAACATCGGGGCACGCGCCCGGCGCCACCGGGCCCACCCGTCCCCGACCAGGGAGGCCACCTCGTGCCCCGCTCGCTCCAGGACGTCGTCTTCGTCGACGGCGTCCGCACCCCGTTCGGCAAGGCCGGTGAGAAGGGCATGTACGCCCAGACCCGCGCCGACGACCTCGTCATCAAGTGCGTCCGCGAGCTGCTCCGCCGTCACCCCGAGCTGCCCAAGGAGCGGGTCGAGGAGGTCGCGATCGCGGCGACGACGCAGATCGGCGACCAGGGCCTGACCCTGGGCCGCCTCGGCAGCCTCCTCTCCGGCCTGCCCACCAGCACCCCCGGCTACTCGATCGACCGGATGTGCGCCGGGGCGATGACGGCGGTGACGAACCTGGCCTCGGCGATCGGCGTCGGCGCCATCGACGTCGCGATCGCCGGCGGCGTCGAGCACATGGGCCGCCACCCGATGGGCGAGGGCACCGACCCCAACCCCCGGATCATCGCCGAGAAGCTCGTCGACGAGTCCGCCCTCGTCATGGGCAAGACGGCGGAGAACCTCCACGACCGCTTCCCGGCCCTCACCAAGGAGCGCAGCGACGCCTTCGCCCTGGCGAGCCAGCAGCGGCTCGCCTCCGCCTACGAGGCGAACAAGATCCAGCCCGACCTGGTGCCGGTGGCCACCCGCCACGTCGAGAAGGGCTGGGGCCTGGCGACGGTCGACGAGCCGCCGCGTCCCGGCACCACGCTCGAGGAGCTCGCCGGCCTGCGCACGCCGTTCCGGCCCCACGGCAAGGTGACCGCGGGCAACGCCGCGGGGCTCAACGACGGTGCGACCGCCTGCATCCTCGCCTCGCAGGAGGCCGCCGACGAGCTCGGCCTGACCGTCCGGATGCGGATGGTGTCGTACGCCTTCGTCGGCGTGGAGCCCGAGGTCATGGGCCTGGGCCCGGTGCCCGCCACCGAGAAGGCGCTCGCCAAGGCCGGGCTCGGCATCGAGGACATCGGCCTCTTCGAGCTCAACGAGGCCTTCGCGGTGCAGGTGCTCTCGTTCCTCGACCACTTCGGCATCGCCGACGACGACGAGCGGGTCAACCCCTGGGGCGGCGCCATCGCCACCGGGCACCCCCTCGCCTCCTCCGGCATCCGCCTGATGAACCAGCTGGCCCGTGAGTTCGAGGAGCACCCCGAGGTGCGCTACGGCCTCACCGCGATGTGCATCGGCATCGGGATGGGCGGCGCCGTCATCTGGGAGAACCCCCACCACGTCCACGCCGATGACGGCCAGGAGGCCTGAGCCATGACCACCACCACCCGCGCCCCCGAGCTGCCGGCCGAGGTCGTCACCCGCGCCCCCGTCCAGGACGTCCGGCTGCCCGGCGACGCCGGCACCCTGGCCCTGGTCACGCTCGACAACGGCAAGGACCACACCCGGCCCAACACCTTCGGGCCCGAGAGCATCGCCGGGCTCCAGCAGGTCGTCGACCGGCTGCGCGAGCGGGCCGAGGCCGGCGAGATCCAGGCCGTCGGGGTCACCGGCAAGCCGTTCGTCTTCGCCGTCGGTGCGGACCTGTCCGGGGTGCCCTACGTCACCCACCGCGAGCAGGCGCTCGACATCGCCCACTCCGGCCACCGCGCCTTCGCGGCGCTCGCCGACCTGCCGGTCCCGACGTTCGCGTTCGTGAACGGCGCCGCGATGGGCGGCGGCGTCGAGCTCGCCCTCTCGTGCGACTACCGCACCCTCTCGGCGGGGGTGCCCGCCTTCGCCCTGCCCGAGACATTCCTCGGGCTGGTGCCGGGCTGGGGCGGGTGCTACCTGCTCCCGAACCTCATCGGCCCGGAGAACGCGCTCACCGTCATCGTCGACAACCCGCTGTCGCAGAACCGGATGCTGAAGGCCACGGAGGTCATGCGTCTCGGCATCGCGGACGTGCTGCTCGAGCCGGCCGACTTCCTCGAGGACTCCCTGCGCTGGGCGGCGCGGGTCGTCTCCGGCGAGATCGCCGTCGAGCGGCCCGGGGTCGACCGCGACGAGCAGGCCTGGGACGCCGCGTGCGACCGGGCCCGCAAGGGCGCCCTGGCGAAGACCGGCGGCCGCTCCCCCGGCGTGCTGCGCGCCGTCGAGCTCGTCCGGGCCGCCCGCACGGCCGGCCGTGACGACGCCTTCGCGGCGGAGGACGAGGCGCTCGCCGACCTCATCATGTCCGATGAGCTGCGCGCCGGGCTCTACGCCTTCGACCTGGTCCAGAAGCGCGCCAGGCGCCCCGCCGGTGCGCCCGACAAGGAGCTGGCCCGCCCCGTGACCAAGGTGGGCGTCGTCGGCGCCGGGCTCATGGCCAGCCAGCTCGCCCTGCTCTTCGCCCGCCGCCTCGGGGTTCCCGTGGTCATGACCGACCTCGACGAGGAGCGCGTGCGCACGGGCGTCGGCTACGTGCACCGGGAGGTCGACGGCCTGCTCGAGAAGGGCCGGATCTCCCCGGACAAGGCCGCCTTCCTCACCGGGCTGGTCACCGGCTCGACGAGCAAGGACGACTTCGCCGACACCGACCTCGTCATCGAGGCGGTGTTCGAGGAGATGGCGGTCAAGCAGCGGGTCTTCGCCGAGGTGGAGGCCGTGGTCTCCGCCGAGTGCGTGCTCGCGACCAACACCTCGTCGCTGTCGGTCACGGAGATGGCGAGCGGGCTGGCCCACCCCGAGCGGGTCGTCGGCCTGCACTTCTTCAACCCGGTCGCGGTGATGCCGCTGCTCGAGGTGATCCCCGGCGAGCGCACCGACGACGCCACCCTCGCCACCGGCTTCGCCGTCGGGCGCCGGCTGGGCAAGACGTGCGTGCGGTCCACGGACTCCGCGTCGTTCATCGTCAACCGGCTGCTCGGCCGCTTCATGGGCGAGTACTCGCGCGTCGTCGACGAGGGCACACCGGTGCAGGTCGCCGACCGGGGCGTCGCCGGGCTGGCGCCGATGCCGCCCTTCGTCCTGCTCGGGCTCGTCGGCCCCGCGATCGCGCTGCACAACAGCGAGACACTGCACCGCGCCTTCGGCGACCGGTTCCACGTCTCGCCCAGCCTGCGGCGGCTGGTCGAGGCCGGCAAGCGCGGCTGGTACCGGATGGAGGACGGGCGCCCCGTGCCCGACCCGGAGGTGGAGGCGCTGCGCGAGCACCCGGCCGACCCGGTCGAGCTGTCGGCGGAACAGGTGCGCGAGCGCGTCCTCGGCGCGATCGCCGAGGAGGTCGGGCTGATGCTCGCCGAGGGCGTCGCGCAGGCGCCGATGGACATCGACCTCGCGATGATCACCGGCGCCGGCTTCCAGTTCTGGAACGGCGGCATCATCCCGCTGCTCGACCGGGAGGGGGTCACCGAGCGGGTGCTCGGCCGGCGCATCCTCCCCCACGGGGTCGCCAGCGTCGCGGCCTGAGGCACCCCTCCCCCTCGCGGGGGCGGCACCTGAACGCGGCCTGAGTGGCGTGGTGGCGATATCTCACATGTGATCTACGATGTCCGGCGTGACGACGACCAGCGACACGTACCTGACCCGCATCGGGACCCTCATCCGGGACGCCCGCCGCCACCAGGGGCTCACCCAGAGCGAGCTCGCCGACCTCCTCGGCACCAGCCAGAGCGCGGTCGCCCGCATCGAGCAGGGCAAGCAGAACCTGTCGCTGGAGATGCTGGCCCGCGTCGGTGAGAAGCTCGACAGCGAGTTCGTCTCGCTCGGCCACTCCGGCCCCCAGCACCTGCGCATCGTCGGCGGCACCAAGCTCTCCGGCTCGATCCCGGTCAAGACGAGCAAGAACGCCGCCGTGGCCCTGCTCTGCGCCAGCCTCCTCAACAAGGGCCGCACCACGCTGCGCAGCCTGGCCCGGATCGAGGAGGTCAACCGGATCATCGAGGTCCTCACCTCGATCGGCGTCCGCGTCCGGTGGCTCCCCGACAGCAACGACCTCGAGATCGTGCCCCCCGCCCGCCTCGAGCTCGAGAACATCGACATCGCCGCCGCCCGCCGCACCCGCACCGTCATCATGTTCCTCGGACCGCTGCTCCACGAGCTGCCCGAGTTCCGGCTGCCGTACGCCGGCGGCTGCGACCTCGGCACCCGGACCGTCGAGCCGCACCTGTCGGCGCTGCGCCACTTCGGCCTCGACGTCACCGCCACGCACGGCTTCTACGAGGCCGAGGTCGACGCCGAGCGCCACCCCACCCGCGCCATCGTCCTCACCGAGCGCGGCGACACCGTCACCGAGAACGTGCTCCTGGCCGCGGCCCGCTACCCCGGCACCACCGTCATCCGCAACGCCTCGTCGAACTACATGGTCCAGGACCTCTGCTTCTTCCTCGAGGGGCTCGGCGTCACCGTCGAGGGCGTGGGCACGACCACGCTCACCGTCACCGGCGTCGACCACATCGACTGCGACATCGAGTACTCCCCCTCCGAGGACCCGATCGAGGCGATGAGCCTCATCGCGGCCGCCGTCGTCACCGGGTCCACGATCACCATCGAGCGGGTGCCGATCGAGTTCCTCGAGATCGAGCTGGCCACCCTCGAGGAGATGGGACTGCGCTTCGACACCACCGAGGAGTACCTCGCGAAGAACGGCCACACCCGGCTCGTCGACCTCACCATCCACCCCGGACCGCTGCGGGCCCCGGTCGACAAGATCGCGCCGATGCCGTTCCCGGGCCTGAACATCGACAACCTGCCGTTCTTCGCCCTCATCGCCGCGTGCGCCGAGGGGACGACGATGATCCACGACTGGGTCTACGAGAACCGGGCCATCTACCTCACCGAGCTGACGAAGATCGGGGGGCAGGTGCAGCTGCTCGACCCGCACCGGGTGATGATCACCGGTCCCACCCCGAAGTGGCGCGCCGCGGAGGTCATGTGCCCGCCGGCGCTGCGCCCCGGCGTCGTCATCCTCCTCGCCATGCTCGCCGCGCCCGGCACCTCGGTGCTGCGCAACGTCTACGTCATCAACCGCGGCTACGAGGACCTCGCCGAGCGCCTCAACGCCCTCGGCGCGACGATCGAGAGCTTCCGCGACATCTGATGGACGCGTCGGGACGGCCGCTGGCCGGCCAGGTGGTCACCGTGTTCCGCAACCGGCTGCGGCCGGAGCACGAGGCCGCCTACCGCGACGAGCTCGCCGTCGTCGCCGACCTCGCGCGGTCGATGCCGGGGTTCGTCGAGACCAAGACCTTCGTCGCCGAGGACGGCGAGCGGTGCACGGTGGTCACCTTCGCGGACCCGGCATCGCACGGCGCGTGGCGCGACCACCCGCGGCACCGCGAGGCCCAGCGGCACGGCATCGCGAGCTACTACTCGGAGTACTCGATCGCCGTCGGCGAGACGACGTACGCGTCCTCTCTCGTCCACGACGGGCGCTGAGCGCCGGCCCGCGGGTCGACACCGGCACGCCCCTCCGGTCACACTCGGTGGATGGAGCGTGCGCCCCGGTCCGGCCGCAGCGCGGTCGTCCCCGACCTGCGCGGCGACGGCCGCGCGCTGCGCGCGACCTGGCACCACGAGGCCGGGTGCGTCGTGCTCTCGGTGTGGCGCGGCAACGTGTGCACGGCGACCGTGCGACTCGACCCCGACGACGTGCCCGACCTCGTCGAGCTGCTCGTCCGGGGGCTCGCCGAGGGCGGCCACGAGGCGGGCGCGCGCTCGCGGGCCGGCTGAGCGGGCGACTCCCGGCCGAGGGGGTGGGACCGGGGCCTCAGCCCAGGTGGTGGCGCAGGCGGGTGGCGACGCCGTCGGGGGTGAGGTCGACGGCGTCGAGGACCTGCCCGCGCGAGCCGTGCGGCAGGAACCGCTTGGGCAGCCCGAAGAGGTCGACCGGCACCTCGAGGTCGGCCTCGCGCAGCGCCTGCTCCACCTGGCTGCCGATGCCGCCGACGACGACGTTGTCCTCGACCACGGCGACCCGGCCCGCGGCCCGGGCCATCTCCGTGAGGGCGGCGGGGACCGGCAGGGCCCACACCGGGTCGACGACCCGGACGCGGTGCCCCTCGGCAGCGAGCTTCTCGGCGGCCGTCAGCGCCGTGGCCGCCATGGACCCGACGCCCACGAGGAGCACGTCGACCTCGCCGTCGTCGGGCTCTGCGAGCACGTCGACCCGGCCGACCGTGCGCACCGCCTCGATCGGGTCGGCGACGGTGCCCTTGGGGAATCGCACCACCGACGGGGCGTCGGCGATGTCCACCGCGGCGCGGACCGCCGCCGCCACCTGCTGGCCGTCGCGCGGCGCCGCGAGGTGCAGCCCCGGCACGACACCACTGATCGTCATGTCCCACATCCCGTGGTGCGACGCGCCGTCGGGGCCGGTGACGCCGGAGCGGTCGAGGACGACGGTGACGCCGGCCCGGTGCAGCGCGCAGTCCATGAGCAGCTGGTCGAAGGCCCGGTTGAGGAAGGTCGCGTAGACGGCGACGACCGGGTGCATGCCGGCGAAGGCGAGCCCGGCCGCCATCGTCAGGGCGTGCTGCTCGGCGATGCCGACGTCGTGGGTGCGCTCCGGGAACCGCTCGCAGAACGGCTCGAGCCCGACCGGGATCATCATCGCGGCGGTGATCGCGACGACGTCGGCACGCTCCTCCCCCAGCTGCACCATCGTGTCGGCGAACTCGTCGGTCCAGCTGCGGCCGGCGATCTCCAGCGGCAGGCCGGTCTCGGGGTTGATGACCCCCACGGCGTGGAACTGGTCGCCCTCGTGGTTGACGGCGTGGTCGTACCCGCGGCCCTTCTGGGTGATGACGTGGACGAGCACCGGGCCGCCGAAGGCCCGGGCCTTGCGCAGTGCCGCCTCCACCGCCGGCTCGTCGTGGCCGTCGATCGGACCGACGTACTTCAGGCCGAGGTCCTCGAACATGCCCTGCGGGGCGACGATGTCCTTGATGCCCTTCTTGACCCCGTGGAGGGTCTCGTACATCGCGCCACCGACGACCGGCGTGCGCGAGACGTTGCGCTTTCCCCAGTCGAGGAACCGCTCGTAGCCGCGGGTGGTGCGCAGCGTCGCGAGGTGGTCGGCGAGGCCGCCGCGGGTCGGGGCGTAGGAGCGGGTGTTGTCGTTGACGACGACGACGAGCGGCAGGTCGGGCTCGGCGGCGATGTTGTTGATCGCCTCCCAGGCCATGCCGCCGGTGAGGGCGCCGTCGCCGATGACGGCCACGGTGTGGCGGCCCCGCTCACCCCGGGCCACCCGGCCGGCGGCGATGCCGTGCGCCCACGACAGCGAGGTCGAGGCGTGCGAGTTCTCGACGATGTCGTGCTCGGACTCCTCGCGGCTGGGGTACCCGGAGAGCCCACCCTGGGTGCGCAGGCCGGTGAAGTCGTGGCGGCCGGTGAGCAGCTTGTGCACGTACGACTGGTGCCCGGTGTCGAGGACGATGCTGTCGTGCGGGCTGTCGAAGACCCGGTGCAGGGCGATCGTCAGCTCGACGACCCCGAGGTTCGGGCCGAGGTGCCCCCCGGTGCGGGAGACCTGGTCGACGAGGAACTGGCGGATCTCCTCCGCCAGCGCCGGCACCTCCGAGGCCGGTAGCGCCTTGAGGTCCCTCGGCCCCTGGATCCGTTCGAGCAGGCTCACCGGGTGCTGACTCCTTGTCGGGGACGACTGATCCCCACGAGTCTAGGCGCTGACGGCACCGCTGCCAGAACCCGTCGACGGTCCTCACCAGGATCCACCGGACCGGCACCTGCCGGGGCCGGCTCTGGCCCGGCCCCGGCCCCGGACGCGCCAGGCCCCGGGGGGTGTGCCCAGATCATGGACGGTCCGTTGGACAATAACGTGCGGTTATACATTCGATGACTTCGCGTCATCCATCCGCCCTGGAGAGGACCAGCCCATGACGACCACTGCCCGCACCGAGGTGCGCGCGTTGCGGACCCCTCGCCCGGGACGTCCGAACGGCCAGTGGGCCGTGGACGGCTGCGCCCCGCTCAACGCCAACGAGGAGACCAAGGCCGCCGGCAGCGGGCTCGAGGTCCGGGAGCGGATCGAGCGGGTGTACGCGCGGGAGGGCTTCGCCTCCATCCCGGAGGAGGACCTCCACGGGCGGTTCCGCTGGTGGGGCCTGTACACGCAGCGCCGGCCGGGCATCGACGGCGGACGCACCGCCACCCTGGAGCCGCACGAGCTGTCCGACGAGTACTTCATGCTGCGGGTGCGGCTCGACGGCGGCGCCCTCACCCTCGCCCAGCTCCGCGTCCTCGCGGGCATCTCCACCGAGTTCGCCCGGGGCTCCGCCGACCTCAGCGACCGGCAGAACGTCCAGTACCACTGGGTGCGCATCGAGGACGTCCCCGAGGTCTGGGAGCGGCTGGAGTCGGTCGGGCTGCAGACCACCGAGGCCTGCGGCGACACGCCACGGGTGGTGCTCGGCAGCCCGCTCGCCGGTGTCGCCGCGGACGAGATCCTCGACCCGACCCCGGTGATCGAGGAGATCGTCCGGCGCTTCGTCGGCGACCCCGAGCTAGCCAACCTCCCGCGCAAGTTCAAGTCGGCGGTCACCGGCCACCCCAGCCTCGACGTCGTCCACGAGGTCAACGACCTCTCCCTCGTCGGCGTCGTCCACCCCGACCTCGGCCCGGGCTACGACCTGTGGGTCGGGGGCGGCCTGTCCACCGCGCCGCGGCTCGCCGAGCGGCTGGGCACCTTCGTCAGCGAGGACCGTGCCGCCGACGTCTGGCACGCGGTGGTGCGGATCTTCCGCGACTACGGCTACCGGCGGCTGCGCACCAAGGCCCGGCTGAAGTTCCTCCTCGCCGACTGGGGTCCGGTGGAGTTCCGCCGGGTGCTCGAGGAGGACTACCTCGGGTATGCGCTCCCCGACGGCCCCGGGCCTGCGCCCGCGAGCGCCCCGGGCGACCACGTGGGCGTCCACCTCCAGAAGGACGGCCACCACTACGTCGGTGCCGCGCCGGTCGTCGGCAGGCTGAGCGGTGAGGTGCTCGCCGGGCTCGCCGACCTCATGGCGGCCGTGGGCAGCCACCGGCTGCGGCTCACGCCGCACCAGAAGCTCGTCGTCCTCGACGTCGCGCCGGAGCACCTCGGCACCCTCGTGGCCGGCCTGGAGCGGCTCGGCCTCTCGGTCGCGCCCGGCCCGTTCCGCCGCCACACCATGGCGTGCACCGGCATCGAGTTCTGCAAGCTCGCGATCGTCGAGACCAAGGCGACGGCCGCGACGGCGGTCGCCGAGCTCGAGCAGCGCCTCGCCGACGTCACCGCCGAGCTCGACACCCCGATCACGCTCAACGTCAACGGCTGCCCCAACTCCTGCGCCCGGATCCAGGTCGCCGACATCGGCCTCAAGGGCCAGCTCGTCACCGTCGACGGCGAGCAGCGGCCCGGGTTCCAGGTGCACCTGGGCGGGGGGCTGGCCTCCGCCGACCGCGACGAGGCCGGGCTCGGGCGCACCGTACGTGGGCTGCGGGTCACGGCCGAGGAGCTGCCCGACCTCGTCGAGCGGCTCGTCCGACGGTTCCTCGCCGACCGCGCACCCGGCGAGACCTTCTCCACCTGGGTGCGCGACGCCGACGAGGAGTCCCTGCGATGACCACCACCACCCGGCGACGGACCGACGAGCTGCGCGCGCTCGCCGAACAGGGAGCCCGGCACGTCGCCGGGGCGGCCGCCGACGAGGTCGCCGACGAGGTCGCCGCCTGGGCGGCGCGCACCTTCCCGGGCACGCTCGCGGTGGCGTGCTCGATGGCCGACGCCGTCGTGCCCCACCTCGTGTCCCGGCACGCCCCTGGCGTCGACGTCCTCTTCCTCGACACGGGCTACCACTTCGCCGAGACGTACGGCACCCGCGACGCGGTGGCCCACACCCTGCCGGTCACCGTCGTCGACGTCCGGCCCCGGCTCGGCGTCGCGGAGCAGGACGCCGAGTTCGGCCCACGCCTGCACGACCGCGATCCCGCCGCGTGCTGCCGGATGCGCAAGGTGGAGCCGCTGCGCGAGGTGCTCGCGGGCTACGAGTGCTGGCTCACCGGGGTACGCCGCGAGGAGGGCCCCACCCGCGCCGACACCCCCGTCGTCACCTTCGACGAGGCCCACGGCCTGGTCAAGGTCAACCCGCTCGCCGCGTGGACGGCCGACGAGCACCTCGGCTACGCCACCACCCATCATGTCCCCGTCAACCTCCTCCTCGCCGACGGGTACCCGTCCATCGGGTGCGAGCCGTGCACGGCCCGGGTGGCACCGGGCGCCGACCCCCGATCCGGCCGCTGGGCCGGTTTCACCAAGACCGAGTGCGGGATCCACGCGTGAACCCGCCGGGAGAGGAGGCCTCGTGAGCCTCCCGTTGGCCGTCGACCTCCACGGCCGGCGGGTGCTCGCGGTGGGCGGCGGCCCGGTGTCCGCACGGCGGGTCGCGGCGTTCGTCGCGGAGGGCGCCCTCGTCCACGTCGTCGCACCGTGGGTGTGCGAGGACCTCGCCGCCCTCGTCGGCTCGGGTCAGGTGTTGTGGTCCGAGCGCGAGTACGCCGGGCCGGACGACCTCGACGGCGCCTGGCTGGTGCACACCGCCACCGGCGACCTCCTCGTCGACCGGGCGGTCCGCGAGGACGCCGAGGCACGCCGGGTCTGGTGCGTCGACGCCACCGACGGCGCCGCCACCGCCGTCGCGGTGCTCGCCCGCTCGCGCGTCGCCACCCCGGACGGCACGGTGACGGTCGCGGTGCACGCCGACGGCGACCCGCTGCTCGCCCGCGACGCCTCCCGCGCACTCGCCACGACGCTGACGGGCGGCGGGGTCGATCTGCGCCGGCGCCGGCCCCGCACCGGCACCGGCTGGGTGGCGCTCGTGGGCGGCGGGCCCGGCGACGGTCGCCTGCTCACCGCGCGCGGCCACGAGCTGCTCGCCGCCGCCGACGTCGTCGTCGTCGACCGGCTCGCTCCGCGCGACGTCGTCGAGGCGCTCCCCGCGCAGGTGCGCGTGGTCGACGTGGGCAAGGCCCCCGGCCGACACGCGATGCCGCAGGAGCGCATCTGCGACCTCCTCGTCGAGGAGGCGCTCGCCGGGCAGGCCGTGGTGCGGCTCAAGGGGGGCGACCCCTACGTCTTCGGCCGCGGCGGCGAGGAGCGGCTCGCCTGCGAGGAGCGGGGCGTGCCGGTCGAGGTCGTGCCCGGCGTCACCAGTGCCGTCAGCGTGCCCGCCGCGGCCGGCATCCCGGTGACGCACCGGGGCGCGAGCCGCGGGTTCACCGTCGTCACCGGCCACGAGGAGCTGCCCTCGCTGCCGCCACGGTCCGACCACACGCTGGTCCTGCTCATGGGGGTGGCCACCCTCCGGCGCTCGGCGCAGGCCCTGCTCGCGGCCGGGCGCTCCCCCGGCTGCCCCGTCGCCGTCGTCGAGCGAGGCTGGCTGCCGACCCAGCGCACGACGGTCGGCACCCTTGCCGACATCGCCGACCTGGCCGAGGCCGCGAAGGTGGAGAACCCGGCGGTCGTCGTCGTCGGCGACGTCGTGCGGGTCTCCCCGGCGTGGGCAGCCGGCGGGACCGCCCCTGCCGCGGCCGCCGGCGCAGCATGACCGCCGGCCGGGCGGTGCGTGACGTCGAGGGGGCGGGGCCGCCGCCCCTCGTCCTCCTCGCCCACGGGACCCACGACCCCGTCGGCCAGGCGGCCCTGGAGGTGGTGCGGGGCGCGGTGGCGGACCGCGTGGTCACCACACCGGTCGTGCTCGCCCACCTCGGCCCGGGCCCGGCCCCGGTGGCCGAGGTCGTCGAGCACCTGGACCGCGGTGTGGTCGTCCCGTTCCTCCTCGGGGACGGTCACCACGTCGAGGTCGACCTCCCGGCGCTGGCCGACTCCCACCGCGGGCTGTCGCTGACTGCCGCGCTCGGACCGGAGCCGCCGGTCGTCGCCGCCCTCGCCGACCGGGTGCAGGAGGCGGCGGACGGACCGGTCGGCGCCGTGGTGCTCGCCGCGGCGGGCTCGAGCCGGCCGCGGGCGCGGGCCCAGGCCCGACTGGCCGGGCTCGCGCTCGGGCAGCGGCTCGGGGTGCCCGTGGTCACCGCGTTCCTCAGCGGCCCCGGCACCGGGGTCGACGAGGCGGTCGGCGAGGCGCGCCGGGCCTCGGACGGCGGGTCGGTGGTGCTCGCCTCCTACCTGCTGGCGCCGGGCCTGTTCCAGGACCGGCTGCTCGCCGCGGCACGACGGGACGACGTGCCGGCCACCGCGCCGATCGGCGCGCATCCGGGTCCGGTCGGTCTCGTCGCGGCGCGGTACCGCGCGGCGGCCGCGGCCGCCGCCGGCTGAGCCGGGGTCGTCCGCCGCGGGCGGCCGGCCCCGGGTCAGAGGCGGGGGACGAACTCCAGCCCGCGCAGGGCGTCGAGGAGCAGCCCGGCGGCGCGGCGGGCCGCGACCAGCCGCACCCCCTCGCACTCGAGGTCGGCGAGCACCTGGGTGACCCCCTCGGGACCGACGTCGTCGACGAGCTCGACGCGGACCTCCCGGTACGCCGTGCGCATCGCCTCGAGCTGGGCGTCGAGGTGGCGGACCGCCAACCAGGCCAGCGCCACCGGATGGCGCCGCCAGCCCGCGTACATCCGGTAGTCCGGCGGGCAGTGGTCGAGCAGCCAGGCGTGGGCGCGCAGGTCCCAGCCCCGCTCGCCGGGCGGCGGGACGCCCTGCGGCCACCCCGGCGGCCCGCCCGCGCCGGTGGCGCCCGCGGAGGAACGCCGCCGCACGGGCGCGGCCGGGGTGGGGGCACGCACCGGGGGCCCGGCGACAGCCCGTGACTCGAACACGTGTTCGATCATAGGCCCCCGGCCGTGGCCGCGGACACCCGTCGAGGTGGGGCTCAGTGCACGAGCGACCTCAGCACGTACTGGAGGATGCCGCCGTTGCGGAAGTAGTCCGCCTCGCCAGGAGTGTCGATGCGCACCACCGCGTCGAAGGAGGCCTCCGACCCGTCCTCGGCCGTCGCGACGACGGAGACGGTGCGCGGCACCCCGCCGTCGTTCATCGCCTCGACACCGGTGACCGAGAAGGTCTCGGTGCCGTCCAGGCCGAGCGAGTCGGCGCTCTCACCCTCGGGGAACTGGAGCGGGAGCACCCCCATGCCGATGAGGTTCGACCGGTGGATGCGCTCGTAGGACTGGGCGATGACCGCCGTGACGCCGAGCAGCGCCGTGCCCTTCGCCGCCCAGTCGCGCGAGGAGCCCGAGCCGTACTCCTTGCCGGCGAGGACGACGAGGGGGATGCCGGCCTCGCGGTAGGCGACCGAGGCGTCGTAGATCGAGGTCTGCTCGCCGTCGGCGAGGAAGTTGCGGGTATAGCCGCCCTCGACGCCGTCGAGGAGCAGGTTCCTCAGCCGGATGTTGGCGAACGTGCCCCGGATCATCACCTCGTGGTTGCCACGACGGGAGCCGTAGGAGTTGAAGTCCCTGCGCTCCACCCCGTGCTCGGCCAGGTACCGGCCCGCCGGGCTGTCGGCCTTGATCGAGCCGGCCGGGCTGATGTGGTCGGTCGTCACCGAGTCGCCGAGCCGGGCGAGCACCCGGGCGCCCGCGATGTCCGACACCGGGTCGGGCTCGCCGCCCATCCCGTCGAAGTACGGGGGCTTGCGGACGTAGGTGGAGTCGTCCTCCCAGGCGAAGGTGTCGCCCTCGGGGGTGTCGAGCGAGCGCCAGCGCTCGTCGCCGGCGAAGACGTCGGCGTAGTCGTCGGTGAACATGTCCGTGCTGATCGCCCGCTGGATCGTCTCCTCGACCTCGGCGGCGGCGGGCCAGATGTCCCGGAGGAACACGTCCGCGCCACTCTCGTCCTGGCCGAGCGGGTCGGACTCGAAGTCGAAGTCCATGGTGCCGGCCAGGGCGTACGCGATGACGAGCGGCGGCGACGCGAGGTAGTTCATCTTGACGTCGGGGTTGATCCGCCCCTCGAAGTTGCGGTTGCCCGAGAGCACCGACACCACCGCGAGGTCGTTGTCATTGACCGCCCTGCTGATCTCCTCGTCGAGCGGGCCGGAGTTGCCGATGCACGTCGTGCAGCCGTACCCGACCAGGTGGAAGCCCAGCTTCTCCAGGTAGGGCCACATGCCGGCCTTCTCGTAGTAGCCGGTGACCACCTTGCTCCCGGGCGCCATCGAGGTCTTGACCCACGGCGGGACCGTGAGGCCCTTCTCGACCGCGTTCTTCGCGAGCATCGCGGCCGCCATCATCACCGACGGGTTCGAGGTGTTCGTGCACGACGTGATCGACGCGATCGACACGATGCCGTGGTCGAGGGTGAAGGTGGTGCCGTCGGCCGTCGTCACGGGCACCCGGTGGGTCGGTCGCTCGTCGCTGCTCACGTGCGGGGGCGCCTCGCCGCCGTTGTTGCCGTCGGGACTGCCCTGCGGGGTCGGGTCGGACGCCGGGAACGAGGAGGCGTCACCGGGGTCTCCCTCCGTGTGCGCGACGTAGGCGGGAAGGACCTCCCGGAACGCGGCCTTGGCGTCGGTGAGCGCGATCCGGTCCTGCGGGCGCTTGGGGCCGGCGATCGAGGGGACGACCGTGGAGAGGTCGAGCTCGAGGTACTCGCTGTACCGGGCCTCGGGCTGGCCCGGACCGGCCTGCAGCCACATCCCCTGCTCCTTGGCGTAGGCCTCGACGAGGGCGACCTGGTCGTCGGAGCGGCCGGTGAGCCGCAGGTAGTCGAGGGTGACGTCGTCGATGGGGAAGATCGCGCACGTCGAGCCGAACTCGGGGCTCATGTTGCCGATCGTCGCCCGGTTGGCGAGCGGCACCGCGGAGACGCCCTCGCCGTAGAACTCGACGAACTTGCCGACGACCCCGTGCTGGCGCAGCATCTCGGTGATCGTCAGGACCACGTCGGTGGCGGTGGCGCCGTCGGGGATGGCGCCGGAGAGCTTGAAGCCGACGACCCGCGGGATGAGCATCGAGACGGGCTGGCCGAGCATCGCGGCCTCGGCCTCGATGCCGCCGACGCCCCAGCCGAGCACCCCGAGCCCGTTGACCATCGTCGTGTGGCTGTCGGTGCCCACGCACGTGTCCGGGTAGGCGACACCGTCGCGGACCATCGTGACCCGGGCGAGGTGCTCGATGTTGACCTGGTGGACGATGCCGGTGCCGGGCGGCACCACCTTGAAGTCGTCGAAGGCGGTCTGCCCCCAGCGCAGGAACTTGTACCGCTCCCCGTTGCGCTGGTACTCGATCTCGACGTTGCGCTCGAACGCGTCGGAGCGGCCGAAGACGTCGATCTGCACGGAGTGGTCGATGACGAGCTCGGCGGGCGCGAGCGGGTTGATCTTCGTCGGGTCCCCGCCGAGGTCGGCCATCGCCTCGCGCATCGTCGCGAGGTCGACCACGCAGGGCACGCCGGTGAAGTCCTGCATGAGGACGCGCGCCGGCGTGAACTGGATCTCGGTGTCGGGATCGGCGTTCTCGTCCCAGCCGCCGAGGGCCCGGATGTGCTCGGCGGTGATGTTGGCGCCGTCCTCGGTGCGCAGGAGGTTCTCGAGGAGCACCTTGAGGCTGTACGGCAGGGTGTCGCTGCCCTCGACCGCGGCGAGCCGGTAGATCTCGTAGGAGCTGTCCCCCACCTCGAGCGTTCCGTGGGCGTCGAAGCTGTTCGTGCTGGCCACCGCGTCTCCCTTCGTTGCGATGTCGCGACGGTGATGGTGATTTATCTTGATGTCAAGATATCTAACCACACCGGCCTGTCCCGGTCGAGCCTATGCCGCAGCGGGCCGGCGTGGCGGGCCCGGCTGCGTGCGGGCCGCGGCGTCCGACGCCGACCTCCGCCACTGGTCGCCGGAATCCGGACAACCCGCTGATCCAGAGTGCTCAGGGACGACTCATCCGGTAGTGCAGGCGCATCGCCGGCACCCGCCCGAGCCGCAGCTCGTGGTCGGTCCGCAGCACTCCCTCCTCGTCGACGAACACGACGAACCGCTCGTGGAGCGGTGGCCGGGCGGCGTGGCTCCGTCCACGGCCGTCGCGCACCACGACATAGGCGCCGGGCTGCCCGAACCCACCCGGGCCCGAGTCCAGGACCAGGGCACCGTCGGCGCGCGCCGTCGGCGTGAGGAAGACCTGGACGTTCCCCTCCTCGAGCGGGAACGCGACGTGCACGCACGGACCGTCGGACCGCGGTAGCCGGGAGGACCGGTACGCACCGCTGAACAGCACGTCATCCGTGGCCCGCAACCGGCGCAACCACCCGGCCCAGACCTGGGTGCCGCCCGGGTCGACGACCGGAAGCACACGGCTGTCGATGCCGCGGGAGACGTCGAGGGGCCGCACCGGGACGGCGAGCTGTTGCACCCGGCGTCCGAAGGCCCACGCGACGAGGGCGCCACCGGGCGCCAGCAGCGGCGACCACTGCGACCACGCCTCCATCCGCCAGGCCGCGGTCCCCTCGTAGAAGTCCCGGACCAGCGGGTGCAGCTGCGCGGCCGAGAACGACGGGCCGTCCAGGACACCGAGGTCGGGCAACAGGCCTGCTCCGGGGTCGTCGACGACGACGTGCCCGCCGACCCGGTCGGCGGCATCGGCGAGCCACCGGTCGCCGACGGGGCCCGGGCCGTTCATCGGCGCGTCCAGCCACGGGTGCTGCTCGAGGTGCACCGGCCGGCCGACCCGGGCCCAGAACAGACGGGTGCCCCGGTCGACCTCACGCCAGCCCATGCCCCTCCTCGTCGGGGACGAAGAGGGCGACGCACTCGACGTGGTGGGTCATCGGGAAGGCGTCGAAGGCGCGCAGCCGGTCCAGCCGGTACCCGGCGTCGAGCAGGGCGCGGGTGTCGCGCGCGAGGGCGGCCGGGTCGCACGCGACGTAGGCGATCCCGCGCGGGCGCAGGGCAGCGACGGCCCGGCAGACCCCGACGCCGGCGCCCGTGCGTGGCGGGTCGAGGACCACGACGTCCGCCTGTTCCGGCAGCAGTGGCGATCGGGCGGCACCCCGCCGACGCCGGCGGCTCGGGCCCCTGCGCGCGGCTCGCTCCACCCCGAACGCGTCGTCGACCCGGGCCTGCAGGACGGCGACGTTCCCCGCCCCGCCGAGGTCGGCCCGCGCCCGGTCGCTCGCCTCGGCGTCGGCCTCGACGAGCACGACCTGGCCCCCCGGGCCCACCGCCTCCGCCAGGGCCGCGGCGAAGAGTCCCCTGCCGCCGTAGAGGTCAAGGGCCCGCTCCCCCGGCCGGGCGCGGAGGCCCTCCATCACGGCCGCGAGGAAGGTCCTTGCCGCCCCCGGGTGCACCTGCCAGAACCCGCGGGCGGAGAGGGTGAACTCACGCCGGAACGCCTGCTCCCGCCCGTCCGGGGTGCGCCACGCCGCCTCCACCCGCTCGGTGACCTCCGGGACCTCCTCGGCCGGCACGGCCACGGCGACCGGCTCCCCCACCGAGGGGGCCACCGCGTCGACCGCCTCCGACCCCGGCCAGGACCGCCCGGTGACCCCGAGCGCGTCCACGCCGGCGGTCGCGATCCGGCACCGGTCGACGGGCACGACCTCGTGGGAGCGGTGCCGCCGCAGGCCCGCCCGGCCCTCGGCGTCGACGGCGAACTCCACGCGGGTGCGCCAGCGCAGGCCGTCCTCGTCGCCGGGCACCGCCTCCACCTCGACCTCGACGTCGAGCCCGGCCAGCCGCTGCAGCTGCTCGCGCACCACGTCCGCCTTGAGGGCACGCTGCCGCGGCAGCGCGACGTGCTGGAGGTCGCACCCCCCGCAGCGCCCCGGCCCCGCCCACGGGCAGGGCGGCTCGACCCGGTCGGCCGAGGCCTCGAGGACGTCGACGGCGTCGGCCCGCACGAACCGGCCCCCGGAGCCGACCTCACCGACCCGGGCCCGGACCCGCTCCCCCGGCAGCGTGTGCCGCACGAACAGCACCTGACCCTCGTGCCGTGCCACGGCGACACCGCCGTGCGCGACACCGGTGACGTCGACGTCGACCTCGTCGCCGACCGCCAGCCCGGCGCGGTCCCGGGCGCCGTCCGGGCGCGGGGTCACAGGTCGCCGCGGCGGACGTCGCCGGGCACCGGCCCCTCGAAGCGCTCCTCGGCGCCCTCCGCCGAGGCCAGCCGCCACGGGACCGAGGACACCATGACCCCGGGCGTGAAGAGCAGCCGGGCCCGCAGCCGCAGGGCGCTCTGGTTGTGGAGCAGCTGCTCCCACCAGTGGCCGACGACGTACTGCGGGATGTAGACGACGATCAGGTCGCGGGGGTTGCCGGAGCGGATCGAGCGGACGTAGTCGAGCACCGGCCGGGTGATCTCGCGGTACGGGCTGTCGAGCGCCTTGAGCGGCACCGGGATGTCGCGCCGGTCCCACTCCGCCTGCAGCGCCCGGGTCTCCTCGGGGTCGACGTCGACGGTGACGGCCTCGAGGATCGAGGGCCGGGTGGCGCGGGCGTACGCGAGCGCCCGCAGGGTGGGCTTGTGGATCTTGGCGACGAGCACGATGGCGTGCACCCGTGAGGGCAGCATCCGCAGCCTGGTGTCGGCCTCGTCGACCCCGAGCTCCTCGCTCACGCGGTCGTAGTGCCGGCGGATGGCGTTCATGAGGAAGAACAGCCCGGCCATGGCCGCGATGGCGAAGCCGGCGCCGTGGAGGAACTTGGTGAGCAGCACGACGACGAGCACGATGCCCGACATCGTCGCCCCGACCCCGTTGATCACCCGGCTGCGCAGCATCCGGGTGCGGGCCTGGGCGTTCTTCTCGACGCGCAGGTGCCGGTTCCAGTGCCGGACCATCCCGATCTGGGAGAGCGTGAAGGAGACGAAGACGCCGACGATGTACAGCTGGATCAGGCTGGTGACCTTGGCGTCGTAGACGACGACGAGGAACGCGGCGGCCCCGGCGAGGATGAGGATGCCGTTGGAGAAGGCGAGCCGGTCGCCCCGGGTGTGCAGCTGGCGGGGCAGGTACCCGTCGCGGGCGAGGATGGAGCCGAGCACCGGGAAGCCGTTGAAGGCGGTGTTGGCGGCGAGCACGAGGATGAGCCCGGTGACCACCGAGACCAGGACGACGCCCGGCTCGAAGCCGTCGAACACGGCCTTGGAGACCTGCCCCATCACGGTGTCCTGGACGTAGTCCTCCGGCACGAGCTCGCCGTCGCGGGCCAGCTGCAGGTGGGGGTCCTCGGCGTACTTGATGCCCGTGGCCCGGGCCAGCTGGACCATCGAGAGCAGCATCGTCACGCTGATCGTGCCCATGAGCAGCAGCGTCGTGGCGGCGTTGCGCCCCTTCGGCTTGCGGAACGCCGGCACGCCGTTGCTGATCGCCTCGACCCCGGTGAGCGCGGCGCAGCCGGAGGAGAACGCCCGGAGGAAGAGGAAGCCGAGCGCGAGCCCGGTGACGGCCTCGTACCCCGGCTCGGGCAGCAGCTCGAGGTCGGCGCTCTCCGCGAGCGGCAGGGTGCCCGTGGCCTCGCGCCAGAAGCCCACGGCCGCCATGCCGAGCACCGTGACCATGAAGAGGTAGGTGGGAACCGCGAACGCGGTGCCGGACTCGCGGACCCCACGCAGGTTCATCGCGGTGAGGCCGGCGATGATGAGCACGGCCACCAGGGCCTCGTGCCCGCGGATGACGGTGAACGCCGACGCGGCGTTCTGCACACCGGCCGAGACCGACACCGCCACCGTGAGCACGTAGTCGACGAGCAGGGCGCTGGCCACGCCGACCCCGGCCTTCGGCCCGATGTTGACGCTGGCGACCTCGTAGTCGCCGCCTCCGGACGGGTAGGCCCGCACGTTCTGGCGGTAGCTCATGATGACGACGGCCATGACGACGACCACGGCGAGCGCGATCTCCCACGAGTGGGTGAGCGCGAGCGCGCCCCCGGCGAAGCCGAGCGTCAGCAGGATCTCGTCCGGCGCGTACGCGACGGAGGACAGCGCGTCGCTCGCGAAGACCGGGAGCGCGATCCGCTTGGGCAGCAGGGTCTCTCCGAGGCGGTCGCTGCGCATGGCACGACCGACGAGCACGCGCTTGACGAGGCGCCCGGGCGAAGACACGCAGGACACTCTAGGTCTCCGGGCCCCCGCACGAGCACAGGTCCCGGGGGAGCGTCCAACGGCCGGACCCGCGGTGTAGCGTCGACGCCGTGCACTTCGTGATCATGGGCTGCGGCCGGGTCGGTGCCTCGCTGGCCCGTGCGATCGAGCGAGCCGGTCACGCGGTCGCGGTCATCGACCAGGACGAGTCCTCGTTCCGGCGCCTCGGCACCACCTTCGAGGGGCGCACCGTCACCGGGGTCGGGTTCGACCGCGACACCCTGCGCGAGGCCGGCATCGTGGACGCCTACGCCTTCGCGGCCGTCTCCAGCGGCGACAACTCCAACATCCTCGCCGCGCGCGTCGCCCGGGAGAAGTTCGGGGTCGAGAACGTCGTCGCCCGCATCTACGACCCGGGCCGCGCCGAGATCTACCAGCGGCTCGGCATCCCCACGGTCGCCACCGTGAAGTGGACGAGCGACCAGATGCTGCGCCGGCTGCTCCCCCAGGGCCACGTGCCCGAGCACGTCGACCCCTCCGGACGGATCATCATCGCGGAGATGCCGGTCAGCCCGGCCTGGATCGGGCACCGGGTCCGGGACATCGAGGACGCCACCGGCGGGCGCCTCGCGTACCTCACCCGGCTCGGCGAGGGGCTGCTGCCCGGCCCCGACACCGTGTACCAGGAGGGCGACCTGCTCCACCTCGCCCTGCTCCGCGACGACCTGGCCGCCGCCGAGCGCGTCCTCGACGCGCCACCCCTGGCGCACTGACCCGGAAAGGTCCTGACCCATGCGTGTCGTCATCGCCGGCGCCGGCAGCGTCGGGCGCTCCATCGCCCTCGAGCTGATCCGCAACGGACACACCGTGCTCCTCGTCGACCGCGACGCCGACGGCGAGCGGATGGCCAAGGTCCCCGATGCGAGCTGGCTCCAGGCCGACGCCTGCGAGCTCGAGGCGCTCGGTGAGGCCGGGCTGCCCGACTGTGACGTCGTCGTCGCCGCCACCGGTGACGACAAGGCCAACCTCGTGCTGTCCCTGCTCGCCAAGACCGAGTTCGGCGTGCCGCGCACCGTCGCCCGGGTCAACAACCCCAAGAACGAGTGGATGTTCGACGAGGCGTGGGGCGTCGACGTCGCCGTCTCCACCCCCCGGCTGATGACCGCTCTGGTCGAGGAGGCGGTCAGCGTCGGCGACCTCGTGCGGATCTTCGAGTTCCAGCAGGGCCGCGCCATGATGGTCGAGATGACCCTGCCCCCCCGCAGTCCCTTCGCCGGCCAGCGCGTCGGCGACGTGCCCTTCCCCTCGGACACGGTGCTCACCGGCATCATCCGGGACGGCCACCCCATCGCGCCGAGCCGCGACGACGCCCTCGAGCCGCTCGACGAGCTGCTCTTCGTCACCACGCCCGAGGACGAGACCGTGCTCGAGTCGCTGCTCAGCCCCGGCGACCGCCAGCCCCGCGAGGTCGACGAGGACGTCCGCGGCTGAGGCCCTCGCCCGGCCGGGGCGGCAGCCCGACCGTCAGCGGGAGTCGCGGGGCCGCGACGGGTCCGCCTCCGCCTCCGCCGGCCCCGGCTCCCCGGCGCGCCGCTGCCCGGCCTCGAGCGGGGTGTGCCCGGACACGAGCATCCAGCCCATGACGGCGAGACCGGCGACCCACAACGGCCAGCCCAGGACGATCTTCGCGACGCCGAGCAGGGCCACCTGGGAGTCCAGGTAGAGGGGCACCATGACCGCGAGCCGCACGACGTACAGCGCGACGAGCACCCAGGTGAGGCGGCTGCAGACCCGCACCATGCCGGAGTCGCGGCGCCAGCCGAACGGGTCCTCCGCGGCGCGCGGGTCGCCGGCACCGACGAGGAAGCCGACCACCGGCCAGCGGGTGAGGATCGACGCGAGGGTGCCGACGAGGAAGGCCCCGCTCGTGAGGATGCCCGGGAGGAACGCGTCCTCGGCACGGCCGGAGCGCACCGCCACGAACGCGGCGATCCCGGTGGCGACGAGGGCACCGAGCACGTGCTGGAGCGAGGACCGCTGCACCACCCGCACCGCCGCGAGGACCAGGGCCACGGCGATCGCGGCGACGGCCGCGGTGCGGACGTCGTGGTCGCGGACCGACCAGGTGAGCACGAACACGACCGTCGGCAGGGCGGTCTCGACCGAGCCGCGCCAGCCACCGAGGGCGACGCCCAGCCGGTGCCGGATGAGCGCCTCGACGCTCTCCCCGCGCGTGGCGTCGGGGGGCAGGTCGGCCGGGTCGCCGGTCACTGCTTCGGCAGGATCTCGTAGGAGGGGTTGAAGATCGTCGGCGTGCCGCGGACCACGGCCACCCGCCCCCGCGCGCGCAGGAACGTGCCGGGCTCGATGCCGCCGATGTGCCGCCGCCCGATCCACACGAGGTTGACGGCGCCCTTGCCGTCCCAGACCTCGGCCACGAGGGCGGGCACGCTGCGGCGCGGCGGCAGGGTCACGGTGCGGACCGTGCCGCAGACGCACGCGGGGTGCCGGGGGGCCAGTGCGGTGAGGTCGTCGCCGCCGACCACGAGGGACTGCTCCCGCAGCTCGTCGGCCTCCTGCTCGGTCGGCGTCCGGGAGAAGTCGTGCAGCCGCTCGCGCAGCCCCATCACCGCACCTCGGTGATCTCGGGGCCGCGCTCGAACGGGTCGGCCCGGCGGCGCTCGTCGGCGGCGTCCTCGGCGTCCTCGGCCTCGTCGCCCTCGGCCGTCTCGGCGCGGGGGTCGGTGGGCAGGCGCAGCGGCAGCAGCTCGCGCGGCGCCATCGGCTCGACGCCGCGGACGACGACGGCTGCCCGGAACACCTCGAGGAGCGGACCGGCGGCCTCCTCGTCGATCGCGGCCCGGCCCGAGAGCACGCCGCGGAGGAACCAGCGGGGCCCGTCGACCCCGATGAAGGTGGCGGGGGCGAACACGGTGCGCCCGCCGGACTCCGACGGCATCCGGGTGCGCAGCGCAAGGCCGAAGGCGCCGTGGTGCTCCTCGACGGTGCCGCCCTGCCGCCCGACCGCCTCGGCGATCTCGAGGCGGATCTCGTCCCACAGGCCGCTCGAGCGCGGCGCCGCGAAGGCCTGGAGCTGCAGCGCCGACTCGCCGAGCACGACGGTGGCGGCGTTGACCTGCTGGGTCTGCTGGTCGACCTCGAGGCGCAGCTCCATGCCCGGGACGCCGCGCACCCAGAGCGCGCCGAGGTCGACCCGCCCCTCGCGGCCGTCGACCTCGGCGTGGTCGAACGGTCCCTCCTCGCGGGTCGGCCCGGCCTCGGCCGCCTCGTCCTCGGTGCCGTCGGTGACGGAGTCGTCCGCCCCGGCTGCGGCCTCGGTGGGCTCGTCGGCACGCCCGAGGTCGTCCCCGGCGGCGGGGTCGGCGTCGCTCGCGGCGGCCTTGTTCCTGCGGAAGATGCTCACGGTGCTGCGGTCCTCGGGTCGGTGGTGGTCGCGGGCGGTGCCGGCGCTGCGGTGGCGAAGCCGCCGGTCGACCCGTGCCCAGTGTCACCCCGCGCGCTCCCCGGAAGCGAATCCGCCGCGGCGAAGTCGCCGTGGACGTACTCCTGCACGACGAGCTGGGCGATCCGGTCGCCGACCCGCACGGTGAACGGCTCCCGCGGGTCGAGGTTGACGAGGTTGACCAGCACCTCGCCCCGGTAGCCCGAGTCGACGGTGCCGGGTGCGTTGACGACGGTGACGCCGTGCCGGGCCGCGAGCCCGGACCGGGGGTGGACCAGCCCCACGGTCCCCGCGGGCAGCGCCAGGGCCACCCCGGTGGGCACGAGGGTGCGTTCGCCGGGGGCGATCGTCACCTCGGCGACACTGGTGAGGTCGGCGCCGGCGTCCCCGTCGGTGCTGTACCGGGGCAGCTCGGCGGAGGGGTGCAGCAGCCGGACGGCGACCGGGACGCGGGTGGGGGTCACCGGCTCACCGCCACCTCAGGCCGCGCACTCCCGGCAGACGAGCACGCCGTTCTTCTCGCTCGCGAGCTGGCTGCGGTGGTGCACGAGGAAGCACCGGGAGCAGGTGAACTCGTCGGCCTGGCGCGGCAGGACGCGGACCGAGAGCTCCTCACCGGAGAGGTCGGCCCCGGGCAGCTCGAAGCCCTCGGCCTGCTCGGTCTCGTCGACGTCGACGCTCGAGGCGCGCTTGTCGACGCGACGGTTCTTCAGCTCCTCGATGGAGTCCTCGGAGAGCTCGTCGTCGGTCTTGCGCGGTGCGTCGTAGTCGGTCGCCATCGCTGGTGTCCACCCTTCGTCGTGCAACTCGGCCCAGTCAACGCGCGGAGCGCCCTGTTTGTGCCCGCCTCGTCACCGGTGTGTCTGCCCGCCTCGTCACGGTGCGCGAGGATTGTGCACCATCCCCCCACCACACCGCCACGCGGGTCCACGCCACGGCCCGGACGGACCGCGCGGCGGGTCAGTCCCGGACCGTCACGTACCTGGCGGTGACCCGCCGGACCAGGTCGGCGAAGGCCCCGGCGACCCCGGGGGCGGCGGCCCAGGTGAGGTCCGCGCCCGGGGTGTCGTCGACCGACCCGCCGAGGGCCGCCCCGGCCTCGCCGGCGACGAGCTGGCCGGCGGCCCGGTCCCAGGCGTTGAGGCCGGCCTCGTAGTAGGCGTCGACCCGCCCGCAGGCGACGTCGCACAGGTCGAGCGCGGCACTGCCCTGCCGCCGGATGTCGCGCACCGACGTGAGGACCTCGACCAGCGCCCGTGCCTGGCGCTCGCGGACCGCCGCGTCGTACCCGAACCCGGTGGCGACCAGGGCCAGCCCGAGGTCGCTGGTGCCGCCGACCCGCAGCGTCCGGGTGCCGTGCGGCCCGGTGAGGCGGGCCCCGCCGCCGAGGTGCGCGTGGAAGAGCTCACCGGAGACCGGCTCGAGCACGGCGCCGGCCACCGGCCACCACCCGTCGGGTGCCGACGGGTCGCCGACGACGGCCGCCACCGAGACGGCGTAGTGCGGGATGCCGAAGAGGTAGTTGACCGTGCCGTCGATCGGGTCGACCACCCAGGTGACCCCGGACGTGCCGGAGCGGCCACCCTCCTCCTCGCCGAGCACGGCGTCCCCCGGGCGGAGGCGGCCGAGCTCGGCGAGGATGAGCGCCTGGCTGCGCCGGTCCATCTCGGTGACGACGTCGGTGCGCGTGGACTTGGCGGAGACGCCGAGGTCGTCCGGTCGCTCCTCGACGACGAGCCGGCCGGCGGCCCGCGCCACGTCGCAGGCGACCTCCTCGAGCGCGGCGAGGTCGAGGCCGTCGGTCGGGCCGGGGGCGCTCACCACGGGTCGCTGCCACAGAGGGCGGGCCGTGCCGCCCGCAGGTTCGGGCAGCACCCCGGCGCGCACACCGACGGGCGCACGTCACCCGGAACCCAGGACTCCGGCACCACGAGCTCGCCCCGGGCCTCGGCGGCGCGCTCGAGCAGCAGGTCGACCAGGCCGCTGACGAAGGCCTCGTCGGTGTCGGGCGTCGCGACCCGGACGAAGGGCAGCCCCACCCGCCGAGCGGTCTCCGCCGCCTCGGTGTCGAGGTCCTGGACGACCTCCATGTGGTCGGAGACGAAGCCGATCGGAGCGACGACGACCGGTCCGTCGCCCTGGGCGGCCAGCTCCTCGATCCGGTCGTTGACGTCCGGCTCGAGCCACGGCTGCTGCGGCGGCCCGGAACGCGAGCAGAAGACGAGCTCACCGGTGAGGGAGGTGCCGAGGGCCGCGTTCAGGTCGTCGACGAGCCGGTGCACGAGACGCAGGTGCTGGTCGACGTAGAGGTGGCCCTCGCCGTCGCCCGGCCCCGAGGTCTCGTCCATCGCCGTCGGGACCGAGTGGGTGACGAAGAGCAGCCGGGCGTCCCCGGGCTCGTCCAGTCCCTCGATCGCGGTGACCAGGGCCCGGGACCACGCGGTGCCGAGGCCGGGGTGGCCGAAGTAGGGACGGACCTTGTCGAGGACCAGGCCGTCGGCGGCCGGACCGACCTCCTCGACGGCCGCGGCGAGGTTCTCGCGGTACTGGCGGCACGAGGAGTAGGAGGAGTAGGCACTGGTGAGGAGCACGACCACCCGGGAGGCACCGAGGTCGAGGCACTCGCGCACCGCGTCGGCGAAGTACGGCTCGCTGTTGCGGTTGCCCCAGACGACCGGGGTGTCGAGGCCACGGCGGTCGAGCTCGGCGCGCAGCCGCGCGATGAGGTCACGGTTGAGGTCGTTGATCGGGCTGCGTCCGCCACGGTCGAAGTAGTGCTCGCCGACGACGCGCAGCCGCTCCTCGGGGACGTCGCGCCCGGCGACGACCCGGCGGAGGAACGGCATCACCTCGTCCTCGGCCTCCGGGCCCCCGAAGGAGCCGAGCAGGACGACGTCGTACGGTGCCAGGTCGGTGGCGGGCTGCGACATGGGCCCACGGTAGCCGCGACCTCCCGGGACACCCCGGCGTGGGTCCACGCTTCGACGGCGAACAGGTGGCATCGTCGGTCCAACGAGAACCGACCGGGGAGCCAGCCATGGACGACCTACGCCTCATCGGCGTCGACGAGGACGGTCGGCACCTCCTGCTCTCCGATGCCGGGGGCTCGCGCTACCGGGTCCCCCTGGACGAGCCGCTGCGTGCCGCCGCGCGGCACGACCGACCCCGACTGGGTCAGCTGCAGATCGAGATGGGCGACGCCCTGCGGCCGCGCGAGGTCCAGGCCCTGATCCGCCGGGGGCTGTCCACCGAGGAGGTCGCCGAGCGAGCCGGCTGGACCGTCGAGAAGGTCCGCAAGTTCGAGGTGCCGATCCTCGCCGAGCGCGTGCACGTCGCCGAGCGCGCCCGTGCCTGCGCGGTGGGCACCCGCGGCTCCGGCCCGCTCTCCCTCGAGGAGCGCGTCCTGGAGCGGCTGCGCGAGCGCGGGGTCGACCGCGACCACATCGACTGGGACTCCGCGCGCGACGAGGACGGCGTCTGGCACCTCACGATGACGTTCGCCGCGGGTGGACGCCGTCGCACCGCCACGTGGCACTACGAGCCGCTCGGCGGGTCGGTCACCCCCACCGACGACGAGGCGCGCTGGCTCAGCGAGGAGGCGACCGGCGGAGTGATCCCGGCCCCGCACCGGGCCCCGCCCGGGGAGGGCCTGGACGTCTACGACGTCGATGCCGACGGCGGGCTCGAGCCGGTGGCCCGGGATCGCGAGCCGCACGAGCCGATCGACCTCATGGCGGCGATGCGCGAGCACAGCACCCGGGGACGGCGGGGGCGGCGCCGCTCCTCGCCCTCGCACACCCCGGGCGAGGACCGTCCACGGGTCGACGCCCTCCCGCTCGAGGAGCTGGCCGTCGACCCCTCCGAGCTGCCCCCGCCCCCGCCCGCCCGCGGCGACCGTCCGGCCCCGGCCGGCGACGCTGCCGTGGACGACCACCCGGAGCACGACCTCGACGAGCCCGACCACCGCCACCTCGACGAGGCGGACGACTCGCCCGGCGACGACCCCGCCGACGAGGACCGCGGCGAGCAGGCGCAGCCGTCCGCCGGGGCACCACGGGGCGGGCACCGCGGTGGCGGCGGGCACGACGGCGAGGACCACCGCAGCACGGGGGCCGGCGCCCAGCGGCGCCCGGCGTCGGCGCGCCGGGGCCGTCCCAGCGTCCCGAGCTGGGACGACATCGTGTTCGGCACCAAGGGCTCCGGCCCGGCCTGAGCGGGCGGGGCCCCGCAGGACGCCGGTCAGCCCGGCCGCGGCACCGGGCAGGCGGCGAGGTCGAACGGCAGCGTGTCCGGCGTCGGCGACGCGGCCCGGGCGGCGTGGCTGTTCATCCGCCGCATGTAGTGGCGGCGGCAGAGCACCTCGTACTCCACGAGGCCCTCGTCGCTCGCCGCGGCGGTGTCGCCGACCACCACCTGCTCGCCCTCGACCACCATGACCCCGTCGACGATGCGGGCGTTGTGGGTGGCCCGGCGGCCGCACCAGCACAGCGCCTCCACCTGCAGCACCTCCACCCGGTCGGCGAGCTCGATGAGGCGGCGCGATCCGGGGAACAGCTGGGTGCGGAAGTCGGCGGTGATGCCGAAGGCGGTGACGTCGATCCCCATCTCGTCGACGACCCGGGCGAGCTGCTCGACCTGTGCGGGTGTGTAGAACTGCGCCTCGTCGCAGATGAGGTAGTCGACCCGGCCGCCGGCGGTGAGGCAGCCCACGACGGTCTCCCAGAAGTCGAGGTCGTCGTCGACCTCGACCGCGTCGGTCGCCAGGCCCAGCCGCGAGGAGAGCACCGAGTCGCCGGCGCGGTCGAACCTGGTGAAGATCAGGCCGGAGCGGCCGCGGGCGCGGTGGTTGTGGTCGATCTGCAGGGCGAGGGTCGACTTCCCGCAGTCCATCGTTCCCGAGAAGAAGAGCAGCTCCGCCACGAGGTGCAACCCTAGGCGACCGCGCGGGCCGGCGCGTGCACCACCGGGACCGCCACCTCGGCGTCGCTCAGAGAGCCGTGGAGGCCGACGAGGCCGAGCAGCTGGGGCGGGGCTCGCCGCGAGTCGACGACGGCGTAGCGCTCGCGCATCGCCACGACGACGTCGCCGATGCGAGCCAGCACCTCCGGGCGCACCGGCCCGAACCAGCCGGCGGCGACCGCCGCCTCGCGGGCGAGCACGTCGGCACGGTCGCCGAGGACCTCGCTCCACGCGGCGAGCACGTCCGCGGCGGCACCCGGCTCGGCGTACACCTGTGGGGCGCGGAACTCGAGGCTGACGACGCGGGTGCCGGCCCGCAGGCGCGGGTCGTCGGCGACGTCGAGGCGGTCGGTGGCGGGCACCTCGACCATCCCGTGGTCGGCGGTGACGGTGAGCGAGCAGTCGCCGGGCAGGGACGCGGCGAGCCGGGCCAGCTCGCGGTCGACGGTCTCGAGCGCGTCACCCCACTGCCAGGAGTCGGGCCCCGAGACGTGCCCGACCTTGTCGACGTCCTCCCAGTAGAGGTGCACGAGCGCGCGGGGCGAACGGTGCACCGCCGGCGAGGGTGGCGTCGACCCGCTCGGGCAGCGACGCGGCGGCCACGAAGCGACCGCCGCGGGCGACGGCGTTGGTGAGCCCGGAGCCGTCGAAGTGGGCCGGCCCGACCCGGGTCACCTCCACCCCGGCGCGCGCGGCCACCTCGAAGACGGTGTCGTGGGGCTGCCAGAGCCGGGGGTCGGGGCCCTCCTCCCAGGAGAGCTCGTTGAACACCAGCCCGGTCTCGGGCACCAGGGCCTCGTAGCCGACGAGCCCGTGGGCGCCGGCCGCCAGCCCGGTGCCGAAGCTCGCGACCGAGGTCGCCGTCGTCGACGGGAAGCCGCTCGGGACCCGCAGGGTCGTCGGCAGCATCGTGCGCAACCACGGCGCGTGCCCGGCCCGGCGGACCAGGAGGTCGTGCCCGAGCCCGTCGACGAGGACGACGACGGCGCGGCGGGCGGGCGGCAGGGCGAGGTCGTGCCGCCCGGCGCGGCGCGGCCACGGCACGCCGAGGCTGCGGGCCACCGAGGGCAGCACGTCGGCGAGCGACGGCCCGGCCCCGAGCGGCGAGGCCGGGACCGGGGAGCCGGGCGGCACCGGGTCAGCCCTGGCCGATGGCCGCGGACAGCTCGCGGGCGAAGGACAGCGCCCCGGCGAGGGCGTCCTCCCCGTCGGCGGCGGCGGAGACCCGCAGCGCGATGTCGTCGCCGGTGACGGTCCCCTCGTAGCCGTGGTCGGCGTCGCACTCGGGGTCGCCGCAGGTGGCGGGCACCAGGTCGAGGCGGGAGACGGTGCCCCAGCCGAGGGTCAGGGTGACCTCGCGGCCGAGGCTGCCGGGCACGTAGTGCTCGGGGTCCTCGACGACGTGGGTGAGCATGACGCCCTTGACCGCGGACAGCGGGATCGACTCGGTGGTCGCGGTGGCGACGTCCTGCGGGGCGGGTGGCTCGTCGGCGTGGTCGTCGAGGTGCGCGATGAGCAGCCGCGTCGGAGTGAGGACGAGCACGGTGATGTGGCGGCGCACGACGTCGCGGTCGAAGGTGGTCTCGACGTGGACGAGGTGGCTGTCGATCCGCTCCCCGCCGAGCGCGGCCGCGACCACGTCGGCGACGAGCGCCGGGTAGTAGCCGGCACGGTCGATCGCGGCCGTGAGCTCCGCGGGCAGCACGGGTGCGTGGTGGGCGCTGGGCATGGGGCCCATTGTGCCGCCCCCCGGCGATCGCGCCGACCCGACCGGTGGACGGGTGCCGCGTCAGGTGAGCGAGCGCCGGCCCGGGTCGATGCGGCGCGGGGCCGGCGCCAGGGTGATCTCGGCCCCGAGCACCTCGACGCCACCCGGATGGGCGTTGACCGGGTTGAGCACGAGGGAGGCGACCTCGGGGAGGTCGTCGGCGAGCACGGAGACCCGGGCGACGAGGTCGGCGAGCGCCGCACGGTGCACCGGGGCCTGGCCGCGGTACCCGTGGAGCACCGGGGCCGCCCTGACCGAGGAGATGAGCTCGGAGACGGTGACGTCGGTGAGCGGCGGGATCCGGTAGGCGACGTCGCCGAGCAGCTCGGTGGGCAGGCCCGCCACCGAGAAGCCGATGACCGGGCCGAAGAGCGGGTCCTCGTCCGAGGTGACGACGCACGGCACGCCGGTGGTCGCCATCCGCTGGACGACGAACCGGTCCGCCCGCAGCGGGGCGAGCCGGTCGGTGAGGGAGGTCCACGCCGCCCGCAGCGCCGCCTCGTCGGCGAGGTCGACGCGGACCCCGCTGACGCCGCCCTGGTGGCGCAGCATCGGGGCCACCGACTTCAGCACCACCGGGTAGCCGATCGCCCCCGCCGCGGCCACCGCCTCGTCGACCGTCGACACGTCCTGCTGGCCCCAGACCTCGATCCCGTAGGCGGAGAGCAGGGCCGCGGCCTCGTCGGGCGCGAGCCGCCGGCCCTCGGGGGTCACCGAGAGCACCGTCTCGACGACGTCCTCGGCGACCCGGCGGTTGATGCCGGCGGGCGCGAGCGGCGAGCCGTGGTCGCGGGCCCGCCACTGGCCGTACCGGGTGGCCGCCGCCAGGGCACGCACGGCGTCCTCCGGCATCGCGTACACCGGGACCGCCCGGCTCTCGCCCCCGGTGCCGCGCACCGAGGAGTGCCCGTCGTCGACCCCGCGCATCCCGAGGAAGGTCGAGACACACGGCTTGTCGGCAGCGGCCGCCGCCTCCCGGACCGCGGCCGCGACGTCCTCGTCCTCGGTGACGAGGGGCGGGATGAAGCAGGTGAGCACCGAGTCGACGCCGTCGTCGGCGAAGGCCCGGGTCAGCGCGGCGCCGAACTCCTCGGCCGTCGCCTCGCTGCGCAGGCAGACCGGCCCGTGGGCCACCTCCAGGCCCCAGCTCGAGCAGGCGTCGGCGGTGAGCGAGCCGAGGGCCGCGGAGTTGCCGACGATGGCCACCCGGTCGCCCTTCGGCAGGGGCTGGTGCACGACGAGCTGGGCGACGTCGAAGAGCTGGTGCACGTTCTCGACCCGGATGACGCCGGCCTGCTTGAGCATCGCGGCGAACACCTCGGGCCGGGCCTTGGTCTCGCGGACGCGGTGGCCCGGGGGCACCCCGAACCGGGAGACCCCGGACTTGACGACGATGACCGGCTTGATGAGCGCGAGGTTGCGGGCGATCCGGGAGAACTTGCGGGGGTTGCCCATCGACTCGAGGTAGAGGCCGACGGCGTCGGTGGCGTCGTCGTCGATCCAGTACTGCATGAAGTCGTTGCCGGAGACGTCGACCCGGTTGCCGGCGGACCCGAAGGTCGAGATGCCGAGGTTGCGGCGGGCCGCGGAGGCCAGCACCGCGATCCCGAGCGCGCCCGACTGCGCGAACAGCCCGAGCCGCCCCGGCGGGGGCAGCGTGGGGGCCAGCGAGGCGTTGAGGCCGTACTCGGGGTCGTTGTTGATGATGCCGAAGGAGTTGGGGCCCACGACGCGCATCCCCGAGCCGCGCGCGCGCCGGACCAGCTCGCGCTGCAGCTCCGCGCCCGCCGGCCCCTCCTCCGCGAAGCCGGAGGACACGACGAGCAGCGCCTTGACCCCCGCCTCGGCGCAGTCGTCGACGACGCCGAGGACGTTCTCGGCCGGTACCGCGACGACGGCGAGGTCGACCGGTCCCGGCACGGCCGTGACCGACGGGTACACCGGGCGACGGCGGAGCCGGGTGGCGTTGGGGTTGACGAGGTGGATCTCCCCGGTGAAGCCGGCGGCGAGGAGCCGCTCGAGCAGCTGGCTGCCGATGGCGTCCCGGCGCCGGCTCGCGCCGACGACCGCGATGCTGCGCGGGTGCAGGAGGGTGGTCATGCTGCGGGCCTCGGCCCGGTGCTCCCGTGACATCGCCACGGCCTTGGACCGGTCGGTGGGCTCGATGTCGAAGCCGACCTCGACGATGCCGTCCTCGATCCGCCGGCTCACCTCGTACCCGGCGTCGGAGAAGACCGCGAGCATCTTGCGGTTCTGGGGCAGCACCTCGGCGGTGAACCGGACCAGGCCCTGCTCCTGGGCGATCGCGGCCAGGTGCTCGAGGAGCACCGAGCCGATGCCCTTGCCCTGGTAGTGGTCGCTGATGTTGAAGGCCACCTCGGCGCTGCGCGCGTCGATCCGGTCGTAGCGGCCGACGCCGATGATGTCCTCGCGCATGGTCGCGACGAGCGCGACCCGGTCGGTGTAGTCGACGTGGGTGAACCGGTGCACGTCGGCGTCGCTGAGGACCCGCAGCGGGGCGAAGAAGCGCAGGTAGATGGACTCGTCGGACTGGCCCGCGTGGAACCGGCGCAGGCCCTCGGCGTCGTCCGGGCGGATCGGGCGCACGTGGGCCACCGTGCCGTCGCGCAGGACGACGTCGGCCTCCCACTCCACGGGGTAGCCGGGGGGAAGCTCGGCCTCCTCCATGGGCGTCATCCTGCCATCCCACGCCCCCGCCCCGACCCCCTCCCCCGACCGCCCGGGTCCGGCCGACCGGCACACTGGCGGCCATGGACCTCGCCCAGCTCGTGCGACGACGCCGGATGGTGCGCCGCTTCGACGGCCACCGACCCGTGGACCCGGACACCGTCCGCGACCTCGTCGCGCTCGGCGTGCGGGCGCCGAGCGCCGGCTTCAGCCAGGGCTGGGACTTCGTCGTCCTCGACGACCCCGCCGACCGGGAGGTGTTCTGGGACGCGGCGTCGGAGCCCGGTCCGCGGGACGACTGGTGGCGCGGGGTGTCGGCCGCCCCCGCCCTGGTCCTCTGCTGCTCGGACCCCGGCACCTACCTCGACCGCTACGCCGAGCCGGACAAGGGCTGGACCGACCGCTCCCCCGACCGCTGGCCGGTGCCCTACTGGGACACCGACGTCGCGATGGCCGCGATGATCATGCTCCTCGGCGCGGAGGAGGCCGGGCTGGGCGCCCTGTTCTTCGGCGTCCCGGCGCCGCGCCACGCCGCCGTCCTCGCCGCCCTCGGCATCCCCGCCGACCGGCGGCTCGTCGGGATCGTCGCCCTCGGGCACGAGGCCGAGCGCACCGGCGGCTCGGCGGCCACGCGGCGGCGGCGCCCCGTGGGCGAGGTGCTGCACCGGGGCCGGTTCGGAGTGTCGTGGGGGACCGGCGCCGACGGTTTGTGAGGATGGAGCGAGCACTGCCCGGCCCCCACCCCGGCACGACCACACAGACGAGGTAGCCCCACTCCCCCATGGCCGCACGCACGAGCCCCCCGCCGCCCGAGGACGACCTGGGCCGGGTCGTCGACATCGACGTCGAGGAGGAGATGCGCTCGGCGTTCCTCGAGTACAGCTACAGCGTCATCTACTCCCGGGCCCTGCCCGATGCCCGCGACGGCCTGAAGCCGGTGCAGCGACGGATCCTCTACGGGATGTCCGAGCTCGGGCTGCGCCCGGAGCGGCCGCACGTGAAGTCCTCCCGGGTCGTCGGGGAGGTCATGGGCAAGTACCACCCGCACGGCGACCAGGCCATCTACGACGCCCTGGTCCGCCTGGCGCAGCCGTTCTCGATGCGGCTGCCGCTCGTCGACGGGCACGGCAACTTCGGCTCCCTCGACGACGGCCCGGCCGCCTCCCGGTACACCGAGGCCCGGATGGCGCCCGCGGCCCTGCTCATGGTCACCGGGCTCGACGAGGAGACCGTCGACTTCGTCCCCACGTACGACGACTCCGGCACCCAGCCCGGGGTGCTGCCGGCCGCCTTCCCCAACCTGCTCGTCAACGGCGCCAGCGGCATCGCGGTCGGCATGGCGACGAACATGGCCCCGCACAACCTCGTCGAGGTCATCGGCGCGGCCCGCCACGTCATCGACCACCCCGACTGCTCCCTCGACGACCTGATGCGGTTCGTCCCCGGCCCGGACCTGCCCGGCGGCGGGCGGATCATCGGCCTCGACGGCATCCGCGACGCCTACCTCACCGGCCGCGGCAGCTTCCGCACCCGGGCGACCGCCCGGGTCGAGAAGGTCACCCCCCGGCGGATGGGCATCGTCGTCACCGAGCTGCCCTACCTCGTCGGCCCGGAGAAGGTCATCGAGCGGGTCAAGACCCTGGTGCAGTCCAAGAAGCTGCAGGGCATCTCCGACGTCAAGGACCTCACCGACCGCAAGCACGGGCTGCGGCTGGTCTTCGAGGTCAAGAACGGCTTCAACCCCGACGCCGTCCTCGAGGCGCTCTACAAGCAGACCCCGATGGAGGACTCCTTCGGCATCAACAACGTCGCCCTCGTCGACGGCCAGCCGCGCACCCTGGGCCTGAAGGACCTGCTGCGCGTCTACGTCGACTTCCGCATCGACGTCGTCCGGCGCCGCACCGGGTACCGCCTCGGGAAGCGCCGCGACCGGCTCCACCTCGTCGAGGGCCTGCTCATCGCGATCCTCGACATCGACGAGGTCATCCAGCTCATCCGCGCCAGCGACGACGCCGCCACCGCGAAGGCCCGGCTCATCTCCGTCTTCGACCTCTCCGAGGCGCAGGCCGAGTACATCCTCGAGCTCCAGCTGCGCCGGCTCACGAAGTTCTCGCGGATCGAGCTCGAGACCGAGCGCGACGAGCTGCGCCGCCAGATCGAGGAGCTCGAGGCGATCCTCGCCGACGAGAAGCTGCTGCGCCGCACCGTCTCCCGCGAGCTCGCCGACGTCGCCAAGGCGCACGGCACGCCCCGCCGCACCGTGCTCCTCGAGTCGGCCGGCACCCCCGCCACCCAGACCACCCCGTTGGAGGTCGCCGACGACCCGTGCTGGGTGCTGATGTCCTCCACCGGGCTGCTCGCCCGCACCTCCTCCGCCGACCCCGTCCCCACCGAGGGTGCGCGCAGCAAGCACGACGCGATCGTCGGCGCGGTCCGCACGACCGCCCGCGGCGAGGTCGGCCTGGTCACCTCCGCCGGGCGGGTCGTGCGGCTCTCGGCCCTCGAGCTGCCCGCGCTGCCGCCGCTCGGCGGTGCCCCGGGTCTGTCCGGCGGCGCCCCGCTGGCCGTGTACGTCGACCTCCCCCGCGGCGAGGAGCCGCTCACCATCGTCCCCCTCGACGACGGCGGTCCGGGCCTGGCGCTCGGCACGGCCCAGGGCGTCGTCAAGCGGGTCGCGCCCGACCACCCGGCCCGCTCCGACTGGGAGGTCATCGCGCTGCGGGACGGCGACCGCGTCGTCGGGGCGGCGGCGCTGCACGACGGCGAGGAGGACCTCGTCTTCGTCACCAGCGACGCCCAGCTGCTCCGCTTCCCGGCCTCCGCGGTCCGGCCGCAGGGCCGCGGCGCCGGGGGCATGGCGGGCATCCGCCTCTCCCCCAGGGCGTCGGTCGTCTTCTTCGGCGCCGTCGACCCGGCGGCCGACAACGTCGTCGTCACCTCCGCCGGCTCCTCGGACGCGCTGCCGGGCACCCAGCCCGGCTCGCTCAAGGTGGCTCCCGTACTCCGAGTACCCGGCCAAGGGCCGCGCGACCGGCGGCGTCCGGGCGCACCGGTTCCTGCGCGGCGAGGACGCGCTCGTGCTCGCCTGGGTCGGGGCCACCCCCGCCCGCGCGTCGGGTACCGGCGGCGTACCCCTGGACCTCCCCGAGCCCTCCGGCCGGCGCGACGGCTCCGGGTCCCCGTACCCCGCCGTCGTCGCCGGCATCGGCTCGCCGGTGCGGGCCGGCTGACCGCCCCGCGCTCCTCACCGGCCGGTCGAACCGCCTCTCCCGCAGGACGATGCATGCGGCACGGCGGGCACCGCGTTGCCCCACACCGAGGTCGGCGCGGCGCAGCCGCCCCTGCGTAACACTTTGGTAACCCTGCGGCAAAGGTCATGGACAGCCACTGACAAGGCCCCTAGCCGTGCGGTTGGGTGGGGGCAGCGCGCGGGGCGCCCCGCCCCAGCGGCGTCAGTATGGAAGGAGTCGAGCCTTATGAAGGTTCGAGTAGGACGCAAGACGACCACGGTCGCTGCTGCTGCGGGCGCGTTGTCGCTCGTCCTCGCCGGGTGTGGTGGCGGTGACGACGGTGGCGACTCCGGCGGCGACGCCGCCGGCGGCTCGGACGTGATCGACTGTGCCCCCTATGAGCAGTTCGGTGACCTCAGCGGCACCTCGGTGAGCACCTACGCCAGCATCGTGGCGCCGGAGAGCGACGCGTACGAGGCGTCGTGGAAGCCGTTCGAGGACTGCACCGGCGTCGACGTGCAGGGTGAGTGGTCCAAGGAGTTCGAGGCCCAGATCGTCGTGCGCGTCCAGTCCGGCAACCCGCCGGACATCGCGCTGTTCCCCCAGCCCGGCCTGCTCCAGACGGTCGTCAACGACACCGGCGCGGTCGTGCCGGTGGCCCCGGAGACCGAGGCCGTCGTCGACGAGAACTTCTCGGAGGACTGGAAGGCCTACGGCACCGTCGACGGCACGTACTACGGGTTCCCGAACAGCTCGAACTCGAAGTCGTTCGTCTGGTACTCGCCCGGCGCGTTCGCCGACGCGGGCTACGAGGTCCCGCAGACCTGGGAGGAGCTGCTGGCTCTCTCCGACCAGATCGTCGCGGACAACCCCGACGGCAGCGTCAAGCCGTGGTGCGCCGGCATCGCCTCCGGTGACGCCACCGGGTGGCCGGTCACCGACTGGGTCGAGGACAAGATGCTCCGCGACCAGGGCGCCGACTACTACGACCAGTGGGTCGCGCACGAGGTGCCGTTCAACGCCCCCGAGTCCCTCGAGGTGTGGGACGCGGTCGGCAGCATCCTGCGCAACCCGGACTACGTGAACGGTGGGTACGGCAACGTCCAGACCATCGCGTCCACGACCTTCCAGGACGGCGGCCTGCCGATCCTCGACGGCTCGTGCTTCATGTACAAGATGGCCTCGTTCTACGCGGCCAACTGGCCCGAGGGCACCGACGTGTCGGAGAACGGCGACGTCTTCGCCTTCTACTTCCCCGCCAACGAGGGCTCGGACGAGAAGCCGGTGCTCGTGGGCAGTGAGTTCATCTCTGCCTTCGACGAGCGCCCGGAGGTCAAGGCGTTCACCACGTACCTGGCCTCGGCCGACTACGCCAACCTCCGCGCCAAGGAGGGCTACGGGTTCGTCAGCGCGAACCAGAACCTCGACGTGGCCAACGTCGAGTCGCCGATCAGCAAGCTGGCCGCCGAGCAGTTCCAGGACCCGAGTGCGCTGATCCGTTTCGACGGTGCCGACCTGATGCCCGGTGCCGTCGGTTCCGGTTCGTTCTGGCGCGAGGCGACCGCATGGATCGCCGAGGGCAAGGACACCCAGGCAGTCCTCGACTCGATCGAGCAGTCCTGGCCGTGACGTGGCCGCGTGACGCGCGTCACAGGTTGAAGTAACGTCGGGGCTGGGACCCTCGCGCCGCGAGGGTCCCAGCCCCGAGTCCTACTCGGTCCTACTCACGGAGGTGACTCCGCTGTCTGACATCAAGACCCCCGAGCAGGCCGACGCGTCCACGAACGCGCCGTCCCGCGAACGCTCCAGCCCGATCAGCTACAGTGCCCTGGCCGTCGGCATCCTCATGGTCCTCGTCTTCGTCGGCGTCCTGGGACTCATCGCGGCCAGCTTCTTCAACGCCGTCCCGGAGATCACCTGGCCCTCCTTCCTCGTCGACTCCGACACCGCGGCCAAGAAGCTCGGCCTCATGGTGTTCGTCGTCGCGCTCTTCGTCGGCGTGATGGCGTTGCTGCTCTTCATGGTCGACAGCCGCAAGCGGGTGCCCAACTGGACGGTGGCGATCGCCTTCGTCGGGCCGGCCCTCGCCGCCCTGCTCCTCGGCCTGATCTGGCCGGGCATCAGCACCCTCATCCAGTCCTTCTACGGGCGCTCCCCGTGGTACGACTCCGAGCGCAGCGAGTTCGTCGGCTTCGAGAACTTCTCCACCCTGTTCACCACCTCGGAGTTCCAGACCGTCCTGCGCAACACCCTGATCTGGGTGATCCTCGTGCCCCTCGTCGCGGTGGGCCTGGGGCTCATCTACGCCGTGCTCATCGACCGGACGCGTGGAGAGGCCCTCTCCAAGGGGCTGATCTTCCTCCCCATGGCGATCTCCCTCGTCGGTGCCTCGATCATCTGGAGGTTCGTCTACGAGTACCGGGCGCCCGCCCGCCCGCAGATCGGGTTGGCGAACCAGATCCTCGTCTGGCTGGGGCTCGATCCATACCAGTTCCTGCTCACCATCCCGTGGAACACGATCTTCCTCATCGTCGTGATGGTCTGGATCCAGACCGGGTTCGCGATGACGATCATCTCGGCGGCGATCAAGGCGATCCCCGACGACATCATCGAGGCGGCCCGTCTCGACGGCGTCTCGGGGCTGCGGATGTTCCGGTACGTCACGGTCCCGAGCATCCGTCCCGCGCTGCTCGTGGTCTGGGTGACGATCACGATGACGACGCTGAAGGTCTTCGACATCGTCCGCACCATGACGGGTGGCAACTTCCAGACGTCCGTGGTGGCGAACGAGTTCTACACGCAGAGCTTCCGACAGTTCGACTTCGGGCTCGGAGCCGCCCTCGCCGTGCTGCTGTTCGTCATCGTCATCCCGGTGGTCGTCTACCAGGTGCGCCAGCTTCGACTCTCGGAGGACATCCGATGACCACCTCGAACCCGGAGATGCCGGCCACCCCAGCGGTGGAGGAGAAGACCGCGCCGAAAGGCCCGCGCAAGCTCACCAAGGCCGAGATCCGGGCGACCGAGGCCAAGACCCGGCTCACCTCGCCGTGGGCGACGGGCATCGCGATCGTCATGGCGATCCTGTGGACGATCCCGACCTTCGGGCTGCTGATCACCTCGATCCGCCCCCAGGCCTCGATCCAGAGCAGCGGGTGGTGGACCTGGTTCACCAACCCGGAGTTCACGCTCAGCAACTACGACCAGGTGCTCACCGGCAGCAGCACGGCGTTCGCGACGTACTTCGTGAACACGCTCGTCATCACGGTGCCGGCGGTGGTCATCCCGATCACCATCGCGCTGCTGGCGGCGTACGCCTTCGCCTGGATCGAGTTCCGGGGCCGCGACCTGCTCTTCGTCGCGGTGTTCGCGCTCCAGATCGTGCCGCTGCAGGTCACCCTGATCCCGCTGCTGTCGATCTACGTCGACGTGGGTCTGGCCGGCTCGTTCTGGACGGTCTGGCTGTCGCACTCGATCTTCGCGCTGCCGCTGGCGATCTTCATGTTCCACAACTTCATGAAGGACATCCCGCGGTCGCTGGTCGAGGCGGCCCGGGTCGACGGTGCCGGGCACGTGCGGATCTTCTTCCGCGTGCTGCTCCCGCTGCTCGTCCCGGCGATCGCCGCGTTCACGGTGTTCCAGTTCCTCTGGGTCTGGAACGACCTGCTCGTCGCGCTGACCTTCGCGGGCGGCACGCCGAACGTCGCGCCGCTCACGGTCCGGCTGGCCGAGCTGTCGGGCTCCCGGGGCCAGGACTGGCACCTGCTGTCGGCAGGCGCCTTCGTGGCCCTGATCGTGCCCGTGGGCATCTTCCTGTTCGGGCAGCGGTACTTCGTCCGCGGTCTGCTGGCCGGCGGTGTGAAGGGCTGACCCGGCGGCACGCCGGGTAGGACACGACGGTGGTGGGGAGGCCTCGGGCCTCCCCACCACCGTGTCGTGCGGGGTAGGGACCGCCGCCGGGCTCAGGCGTCGATGCGCTCGCGGTCGAGGGCCCCGGCGGACTCGACGATGAAGTCCTTGCGCGGCCCGACCTCGCCACCCATGAGCAGCTCGAACACGGTGGCCGCGGACTCGATGTCGCCGAGGGTCACCTTCCGCAGCGTGCGGTGGCGCGGGTCCATCGTGGTCTCGGCGAGCTGGTCGGCGTCCATCTCGCCCAGGCCCTTGTAGCGCTGGAGGGGCTTGGTCTTCCTCCCCCGCTTGGCGAGCCCGGCCATGGTGCGGCGCATCTCGGCCTCGGAGTAGGTGTAGAGGACCTCGTTGGCCTTGCTGCCCGCGTTCACGACCTCGATGCGGTGCAGCGGCGGCACCGCGGCGTACACGCGGCCGGCCTCGACGAGGGGCCGCATGTAGCGGAAGAAGAGGGTGAGCAGCAGGGTGCGGATGTGGGCGCCGTCGACGTCGGCGTCGGTCATGATGATGACCTTGCCGTAGCGGACCGACTCCAGGTCGAAGCTGCGCCCGGAGCCCGCGCCGATGACCTGGATGATGGCGGCGCACTCGGCGTTGCCGAGCATGTCGGTGACCGAGGCCTTCTGCACGTTGAGGATCTTGCCGCGGATCGGCAGCAGGGCCTGGTACTCGCTGTTCCGGGCGAGCTTGGCGGTGCCGAGGGCGCTGTCGCCCTCGACGATGAACAGCTCGGTGCGGTCGGGATCGCTGCTGCGGCAGTCGGCGAGCTTGGCGGGGAGCGTGGAGGACTCGAGGGCGGTCTTGCGGCGCTGGGTCTCCTTGTGCAGCCGCGCGCTGATCCGCGACTTCATCTCGGCGACGACCTTCTCGAGCACGGCACCGGCCTGCTGCTTCGTCGGCCGCCTGGTGGAGGTGAGCAGGGCGGTGAGCTCGCGCTCGAGCACCCGGGAGACGACCTGGCGCACGGCCGCGGTGCCGAGGACCTCCTTGGTCTGGCCCTCGAACTGCGGCTCGGCCAGCCGCACCGTGACGACGGCGGTGAGGCCGGCCAGCACGTCCTCCTTGTCGACCTTGTCGCTGCCGAGCTTGAGCCGCCGGGCGTTGGCGGCGACCTGGGCCCGCAGCACCTTGAGCAGCGCCTGCTCGAAGCCGGCGAGGTGGGTGCCCCCCTTCGGGGTGGCGATGATGTTGACGAACGAGGAGACCGTGGTGTCGTAGCCGGTGCCCCAGCGCAGGGCGATGTCGACGCCGCACTCCCGCTCGACCTCGGTGGGGGTCATGTGCCCCTTGCCGTCGAGCACGGGCACGGTCTCGGTGAAGGTGCCGGTGCCCTGGATCCGCCAGGTGTCGGTGACCGGTGCGTCCGGGGCGAGGAAGTCGCAGAACTCCGAGATGCCACCGTCGTGGACGAAGACCTCCTCGGTGGCCTCCGCACGCCGCTCGTCGCGGACGACGATGGTCAGGCCGGGCACGAGGAAGGAGGTCTGCCGGGCGCGACCGAGCAGGCCGGTGAGGTCGAACTCGGCGTCCTTGAGGAAGATCTGCGGGTCGGCCCAGTACCGCACCCGGGTGCCCGTGACCCCCCGCCTCGCCCGGCCGATCACCTCGAGCTCGCTGTTGCGGATGTACGGCGTGAACTCGTGGCCGGGGTCCTTGCGCCCCTGGGCGCCCGCGACGTCGGAGAACACCCCGGGCTCCCCGCGCCGGAAGCTCATCGCGTACGTCTTGCCGCCCCGGTCGACCTCGACGTCGAGCCGGGAGGACAGGGCGTTGACGACCGAGGCGCCGACGCCGTGGAGCCCGCCGGAGGCGGTGTACGAACCCCCACCGAACTTCCCGCCCGCGTGCAGGCGGGTGTAGACGAGCTCGACCCCGGTGAGGCCGGTGCGGGGCTCGATGTCGACGGGGACCCCGCGCCCGTTGTCGCGGACCTCCACCGACCCGTCGCCGAGGAGGAGCACCTCGATGTGGTCGCAGTGGCCGCCGAGGGCCTCGTCGACGGCGTTGTCGATGATCTCCCAGAGGCAGTGCATGAGCCCACGGCTGTCGGTGGAGCCGATGTACATGCCCGGGCGCTTGCGGACCGCCTCCAGGCCCTCGAGGACCTGGAGGTGGTGGGCGGTGTACTCGGACGCGGACTTGCTCGTGGCGGTCTTCTTGGCGGTGGTGCTCGGCACGCAGGCAGCGTAACCGGCCGCCCCGACGGCCCCGGACAGGCGCACCGGCCGCCCGTCCCCCCTCCCCCGTATGGTCACGATCTCGACATGTGGGTCTCGATACGGCCACCCCTGCACCACGGAATGCCACGGGCGTGCTTGACTGTTGCAACGCTCGCCGACCCACCCGGGGCCGGCCCCACCGAACCGCCCGCACGACCACAGCCCGCCGAGGAGGCCGACGTGAACGCCGCACTGGCACCCACCCTGACCGCCGCGGACCGCTGCGACCGCTGCGGAGCGCAGGCCTACGTCCGCGTCCGCCTGAACGCCGGCGGAGAGCTGCTCTTCTGCGCCCACCACGGGCGCGAGCACACCGCCGCGCTCGCCAGCATCGCCGAGATCCACGACGAGAGCGACCGGCTCACCGAGCCCACCCCATCGGCAGCCGCCGACTGAGGTGAACGGCCTCGCCGACGACGTCTGGCTGCTGCTCCCCCCGCTCCTCGTCGTCGTCGGCCTCGTCGGCATCGTCGTCCCGGTCCTCCCGGGCACCCTGCTGATCCTGGCGGGCATGTTGGTCTTCGCGCTCACCACGGCGGGCCCGGTCGGCTGGGTGCTCTTCGCGCTGTCCGTGCTCGTGGCGGCCGCCGGGAAGGGCCTGCAGTACCTGGTCCCCGGACGCCGGATGAGGGAGCAGGGCGTGCGCACCTCGACCCTCGTGCTCGCCGTGCTGCTCGGGGTCGTGGGGTTCTTCGTGGTCCCCGTCGTCGGCGCCGTGGTGGGGTTCGTCCTGGGTATCTGGCTCGTGGAGCTGGGCCGGGGTCGCGACCGCCGGCAGGCGTGGCAGCGCACCAAGCACGCCATCACCGCGGTGGTGCACAGCGTCGGCATCGAGCTGCTGGCCGGGCTGGTGGTGGCCGCGCTCTACGTCGTGGGGGTGCTCGTCACCTGAGGCCCGTGGTCGGCGCGGTGCCGCCTGGAGGACGCTGACCTTCGACAGGGACCGTGACGTTGCTCACCAGTTGTTCTCGCGGCGCTCCCAGCGCTCGTCGAGGCGGTTCATGAACGAGGACCGCTGACCCCGGCGTCTTTTCCCGGGGGGTCCGGGCTCGCCCCCATCCTGGACGGCGGCCAGGCGGGCCCGACGCGGGGGCGTGACGGCATAGACCGCAGCCGCCACCATCACGGCGAACCCGATCGCACCCACCCACATCGTCGTGTTGATCCCGACGAGCACGAGCCCGAGGCCGGCGACGACGCCCACGACACCGATGATCCAGCGGCGGTGCTGGATCGAGGTCAGCCCACGACCCTGCATCTGCGAGGCGAACTTGGGGTCCTCGCTGGCGAGCGCCTGCTCCATCTGGGCGAGCATCTTCTGCTCGTGCTCTGAGAGGGGCACGGATCCTCCCGTCGGTCGGCCCGGGTCGCCCGGCGGACGGCCCCGTTGATCGGTCCCTGAGGTTTCAGGATAGGTCCCGACGGGGCCTCGTGGAAGCGGATGTGTCACGTTCGATGAGACTGGCCGGCCGGACCGACCCCGAACCGAAGCGGGCCCGGGCCCGGTCGACGGCCCGGTCGGCGTCGCGCCACCCGTGCTCGGGCTCCCCGATCACCCCCTGGAGCGGGGTCCGGGCGGTGTCGGTGAGGCCGGTGGCCCGCACCCCCACCAGCCGGATCCGGGCCCGCTGCAGCCCGAGGGCGTCGAAGAGCGAGACGGCGGCCTCGTGCAGCGCCCGGCCGCTGTCGGTGGGCTCGCGCAGGGTGCGGGCCCGGGTGATCGTCGTGAAGTCGCTGAACCGCACCTTGAGGGTGACGGTGCGCCCGCTGAGCCCCGCGGCCCGCAGCCGGGCGGCGGTGCGCTCGCTGAGGGCGAGCAGGTGGCGGCGCACCTCGGCGGCGTCGTCGACGTCCTCGTCGAAGGTGGTGTCGCTGCCGATGCTCTTCTCGCGGTGCTCGCGCTCGACCGGACGCGGGTCGCGACCCCAGGCGAGCTCGTGGAGGTGGTGGCCGGTGGCCTCCCCGAGAGCCCGGACCAGGGTGTCGAGCGGGGTGTGGGCGATGTCACCGACGGTGCGCAGGCCGAGGCGGAGCAGCTGCTCCTCGGTGCGGTCGCCGACCCCCCAGAGGGCCGCGACGGGCAGCTGCTGGACGAAGGGGACGACCTCGTCGCGCGGGACGACGAGCATGCCGTCGGGCTTGGCCAGGTTCGAGGCGAGCTTGGCGACGAACTTGCTCGGGGCCACGCCCACCGAGCAGGTGATGCCCTGCTCGTCGTGGACGGTGTCGCGGACGGACTGGCCGATGGTGGCCGGGCTGCCGAGGCGTCGGACCGCACCGGCGACGTCGAGGAAGGCCTCGTCGAGCGAGAGCGGCTCGACGACCGGGGTGACCGACCGGAAGGTCTCCATGACGCCCGCGGAGATCCGGGCGTAGAGGTCGTGGTCGGGAGGGAGGACCGTGGCCCGGGGGCACATCCGCCGGGCGCGGGCCATCGGCATCGCCGAGGTGACCCCGAAGCGGCGGGCCTCGTAGGTGGCCGAGAGGACCACGCCCCGGTTGCCGCCGCCGATGATCACCGGGGTGCCGACGAGCTCGGGGTGCGAGAGCAGGGTCGCCGACGCGTAGAAGGCATCCATGTCGACGTGGAGGATCGTGCAGCCGGTGTCGTCGGGCGGCTCGGTGGCGGCGCGCTCCGGGACGGTGAACTGGCGGCGGCTCATCGGTGCTGGACGTCAGCCCCGGGTGGCAAGGACGTGCAGGGCGCTGCCGAGGGCACCGAGCACCGGGTGCTCGGGGTGGTGGCGCGCGGCGTCCTCGAGGTCGAGCAGGGCGGCACGGTCGGCCTCGGAGTCGACGAGGGCGGACGGGACGAGGTCGATGAAGGTGCGGATGCCGGTGCTGCGGACCGGCGCCAGCCCGTGGGCGCGCAGGAGGGCGACGACGGTGTCCTCGTCGAAGCGCCGCGGCGAGGGGTCGTCGTCGCCCCAGCGACCGTCGGGGCGGTCGAGGATGGCGCGGGCCTGCTCGAACTCACCGGCGAGGGCACGGGCGAGCACGGCGTGGAGTCGCTGGGCCACGACGAGGCTGAGCGTCCCGTCGGGGGCGAGGAGGGCGGCGACGGCGTCGAGGGCCGCGGCGGGGTCGTCGACGACCTCGAGGGTGCCGTGGAGGCAGACGAGGTCGAAGCCGGGGCCGTCGCCGACGAGGGAGCGGACCGTGTCGGTGTCGCCCTGGAGGGCCCGGACCCGGTCCTCGACGCGGTGCTCGGCGGCACGGCGGCGCAGCGAGAACAGGGCGTCGGGGCTGGGGTCGACGACGGTGAGGTCGTGGCCGGTGGCGGCGAGCGGGACGGCGGTGCCGCCGGTGCCGCCACCGAGGTCGAGGACCCGCAGCGGGCGGCCGAGCTCGGCCTGTCGGCGCGTGGTGAGCTCGTCGAGGGCACGCTGGACCGCGCTCGTGCGCAGCGCCGTGGGCGCCGCCCGGTGCGGGCGGCCCTGGTCGTCGGCCACGGTGGTCCTCCTCGGTGCGGTGGTCGGGGCTGCCGGCGGGTGCGGTGGACCGGCGGGACGACCCGGCCCAACCCTAGTGGCCGGAGCTGCCGGGGCTGGCGTGCCACAGCTTGCGGGAGGGCAGCGCGGGCGCCGGCGGCCGGTCGGACCCGGGAGCCCCGCGCCCCGACCGCGGGTCGGTGCCCCCGGCGGGCCGGATGTCGGCGTACGGCGACTGCCGGAACCCGGAGGCGTGGACGAGGACCCGCCGCCCACCGTGCTCCGCCGCCTCGCGGGCGGCGGCCTCGGCGGCCTCGGCCCGGGCGACGGCGTCGGCCTCCCCCGCGGCGACCGCGGCCCGCACCGCGGTGAGCCCGCCGAGCTGCCACGCGTCCCAGAGGGCGGCGAGCTCCCAGGCACCGGTGGCTCGGATCGAGACCCCGCGGTCACCGGTGCGGCGCACCACCCCGCGGACGAGGAGCAGCCAGGAGTGGAAGACCACCTCGGCGTAGGGGCCCTGGACGTCCTCGAAGAAGGTGCAGTCGGCGGGCCCGGTGCCGTCGTCGAGGGTGAGGAAGACGACCCGGCGCCCGGAGCGGACCGGCGGGGTCTGGGTGGCGACCTTGACCCCGGCGACCCACACCTCGCGGCGGCTGCGGGTGCCGAGCAGGTCGCGGCTGCGGGTGACGCCGAGGGCGTCGAGCAGCGGGTCGTAGAACCGGGTGACGTGGGCGGAGACGTCGAGGCCGAGGACGTCGAGCTCGGCGCGCACCCGCTCCGGGCCGCTCATCTCGGGCAGGCCGGTGCCGGCGACGAGCCGGGGCCGGTCGCCGAGGTCGAGGGTGAGCTGGGTGGGCTGGGCGTCGGCGGGGACGACCTCGCGGGCGGCCTGCGACTGCGCGGCGGCTCGCTCGCGGACGTCGGCACCACCGGCCTCCACCTCGCGGACGGCGCTGGTCGGGACGACGAGCCGATGGCCGTCGACGGTGCCCTCCGGTGGCGGCCGGCGACCCCGGCGCCCCCCGGAGGGGCGGCCCGCTCCCCCACGGCGCTCCCAGCGGTCGAGCTCGGCGACGTGGAGGAGCAGGTCGCGGCGGGTGACCCGGCCGCGCCGGCCGAGGGCCGGGCCGGAGGTGCCGTGGAGGGCGTCGAAGGCCCCGGCGAGGACCAGCCGCTCGGTGACCGGCCTGCTGACCCGCGCCCGGGTCCAGAAGTCGCCGAGGTCGGAGTACGGCTGACCGGCGAGGACCCGGGCGACCTCGGCCTCGCTGATGCCCTTGACGTCGGCGAGCGAGAGCCGGATGCCGTACGGCTGCGGGTCGCGCCTCCACCCCGGCACCGACACCTCACCGGCATCGGACCCGGCACCGTCATCCGCACCACACTCCCGGTCCGTCGGGTGAACCCGGTCCTCGGCCGGCTCGATGCGGTAGGTCTCGGAGGAGGCGTTGACGTCGAGGCCGAGGACGGGGATGCCGAAGGAGCGGGCGTCGTCGAGGAGGAGGCGCTTCGGGTACATCCCGGGGTCGTGGGTGAGCACCCCGGCGAGGAAGGCCGCGGGGTGGTGGGTCTTCAGCCACGCCGAGTGGTAGGTGGGCAGGGCGAACGCCGCGGCGTGGGCCTTGCAGAACCCGAACGAGGCGAAGCTCCTCAGCACCTCCCAGATGCGGTCGCGGTCCTGCGGCCCGTACCCGCGCGCCGCGGCTGCCGGGCGCCACCACGCCTCCACCTCCTCCTGCCCCGTCGGGGTGCCCATGCTGCGGCGCACCTCGTCGGCCTGGGCGAGGCTGACCCCGGTGGTCTCGGCGACGATGAGGAGCACCTGCTCGTGGAAGACGACGACCCCCTCGGTCTCCTCGAGCGCCGGGACCAGGCTCGGGTGGAGGAAGCGCCGCTCGCGCCAGCCGTGCCGGCTCTCGAGGAAGGGGGTGATCATGTCGGACTTGACCGGCCCGGGCCGGAAGAGGGAGATGTCGACGATCAGGTCGTCGAACGCGGTGGGCCCGAGCTTGCCGACGAGCTCGCGCTGGCCGGGGCTCTCGATCTGGAACATCCCGAGGGTGCGCGTGGTGCGGATCAGCTCGAAGGTGTCGGGGTCGTCGTGCGGCACCTGCACCTCGTCGTCGAGGTCGATCCGCTCCCCCGTGACCCGCTCGACCTCGGCGACGGCGTGCGCCATCGCCGACTGCATCCGGATGCCGAGGACGTCGAGCTTGAGGAACCCGAGGGTCTCGACGTCGTCCTTGTCGAACTGGCTCATCGGGAAGCCGAGCCAGCTCGCCTCCACCGGCGTGCGGTCGAGCAGCCCGGCGTTGGAGAGCACCACCCCGCACGGGTGCAGCGCGATGTGCCGGGGCAGGCCGTCGAGGGCCTCGACGAGGTCGAAGAACGCGGACATCCGAGGGGAGTCCAGGCCGCGGTGGCGCAGCTCGGGGAGCTCGGCGACGGCGTGCCGGGCGTCACGGGCGCGGATGTGCGGGAAGGCCTTGGCGATCTCGTCGACCTCGGCGGGGGGCATGCCGAGCGCGGCGCCGACGTCGCGGACGGCGTGGCGGACCTTGTAGGTGTCCATCATCGACACGCAGGTGACCCGCTCGCCGCCGAACCGCTCGAGGACCGCCTCGTAGATCTCGGTGCGGCGGGCGGACTCGACGTCGACGTCGATGTCGGGCAGCTCGGCGCGCAGCGGTGAGCAGAACCGCTCCATGAGGAGGCGGTGGCGGATCGGGTCGACGCCGCTGATGCCGAGGAGGTGGTTGACGAGGCTGCCGGCGCCGGAGCCGCGGGCCGCCACCCGCACGCCCCGCGCCCGGATGAGGTCGGTGACCTCGGCGACGGTGAGGAAGTACGTGGGGTAGCCGAGCGAGGCGATGACGGCGAGCTCGGCGTCGAGGCGGTCGTGGACCGCGGTGAGCGCGGCGTCGGTGGCGCCGGGGTAGCGGGTGCCGACGGCGGCCCGGGCGCGGCGGACGAGGACGTCCATGGGGTCGGTGCCGGGGTCGATGCCGAGGACCTCGGGCTCGGGGAGGTGGACCGCGCCGATGCCGAGGTCGTCGCGAAGGTGCTGGACGCACTCGGTGGCCAGGCGGGTGGTCATCGCGAGCAGCCGCTCGGCCCGGGCGGTGTCGCCGCCGGCGGCGGTGAGGGCCCGGGCGTGCATGTCACCGGTGGTCGCGAGGTGACCGGCGTCGGTGACGCGGTCGAGGTGCCGGGAGTCGAGGACGACGAGACGGCGGGCGGCGTCGAGGACGTCGACGGTGCGGACCTGCCCCGGCTCGGCGTGCCGGACCGCGGCGGTGAGGACGGCCGGGACGCCGGCGGCGTCGGCGAGGGCGAGCAGCCGGGAGGCGTGGGAGCGGCAGCCGGAGGTGCCCTCGGGGCCGCCGTGGAGGACGACCTCGACGACGAGGCCGTCGCGCGGGAGCAGGGCCCGCCAGCGGTCGAGGAGGTCGCGGGCGCGGGCGCGGTGGCCGGCGAGGACCGCCCGGCCGACGTCGGAGTCGGGGCCGAGGAGGACCACACAGGGGGCTCCGCCCCCCGTGAACCCCCCGGACAGCATCGAGCTCGCTCCGCTCGCGCTGTTCTCCCGCTCCGGACGACCGAGCTCCTCCGTCGCGGTCGCGCGGGCGAGGAGGGCCGGGGTGGTGACGGGCAGCCCGCGCTCGCCGCGCAGGTGGGTGTCGGTGACGAGCCGCGACAGCGCCGCCCACCCGGCCCCCGGCCCCGCTCCCCCGGCCCGGCCGCGGGCGAGCACGGTGACCCGGGGCCGGCGCGGGTCGACGAGGGCACCCCCACGGGCCGGGGTGCGGGCGCGGGGCGCGGGCGGCCCCGGGAGGAGCTCCTCGGTGGCGAGGTCGACCCCGAGGACGGGGGCCACGCCGGCCCGCTCGCACGCCCGGGCGAACCGGACGGCGCCGTAGAGGCCGTCGCGGTCGGTGAGGGCCAGCACGCCCTGGCCGAGCTCGGTGGCGCGGGCGACGAGGTCCTCGGGCATCGAGGCGCCGTAGCGCATCGAGAACCCGGAGGCGACGTGGAGGTGGGCGAACCCGTCGGTGGCGCAGGCCATGACCGGGCTCAGGCCGAGCGGACCGGCGCGAGCCGGCGCGGCGGGTGCCCCACCGGGACCCCGAGGTGGCGGGCGGCGAGGTCGAGGAAGGCCTCGGCGTCGCGGAGCAGGTCGTCGGCCTCGCGGGCCCCGACGCGGACCAGCCCGGTCTCGACGCCGACCCGCCGGCCGGTGGCCGCGGTGAACCGCTCCGCCCACTCGCCGAGCTCGGGGGCGGCCCGCACGGTGAGCGCCCAGACGTCGTGCGGGCCCGGACCACCGGAGCGGGCCGGGCGGGCGGCGACCACCGCGGCCGCCGCCCGCAGCGCCGCGAGCGAGGCCTCGAGGTAGCGGGCCGACGCCGAGGACGTGACGTACCCGTTGGTCAGCGCCTCCTCGGCACGGGAGAGCAGGTCGAGGGTCGTCACGGCGTGGGGGTGCGCGGTCGGCATCGGGCTCGGGCTCCTCGGGGTCGCGGGACGAAGGACGGCGGTCGGGGGCTAGTCATGGGCCCGCAGGAGGAGCCAGTGGTGGTCGTCACGGCCGAGGTCGAAGACCCCGGCCGTGCCGGCCGGCGGCCGGGCCTCGACCCGCCACACCCGGCGCTCGGTGTCGGGGACGGCCGCGTCCGGCCGGTCGCCGACCGCACGCCACCACGCCCGCCGCTCCTGCCAGGAGTCGAGGACCGCGCACACGGTGTACCGGCGGCCGCGCCAGGTGAACGAGCGCGGCCCGGGGTCGCCCTCGACCACGACGACGGGTTCGTCGTGCCGACGCACCATGGTGACCTCCGGTGGGGCAGGGCCGACCGCCCGGCGACCCTGCGGGAGCCGGTGGACGGATCGTGGATGATCGAACACGTGTTCGACCAGACGCCCACTGTAACCCCCGGCCCCGACACCGCGTCAAGCGGTTCCGCGGGTCTGCTGGCGCGTCGTCGTCCCGAGGGCGTAGACAGGGGCCATGAGCGACGCCGGGTCAGCGTGGAAGGAGGCCGGGGAGCGGGTCGCCGCCCTCGGCGCCTCCCTGAAGAGGCACTACGACGAGCGGTCGACGACCGAGGCCGGGGTGCCGCCACCCGACCTCGGCGAGGCGGCCCGCCGGGTCGCCGACGCCGTCCGTGACGCCGTCGACTCCCTCGGCGCCGCGGCCCACGACCCGGCCGTCACCGAGGACGCCCGGCGCGTGGGCGCCTCGTTCGCCGAGGCCCTCAGCGTCACCTTCGCCGAGGTGTCCGACGACCTCCACCGGATGGCGACCGGCTCGGGACCGGCGGCAGGCGCCCCCGCCGACGAGGACGGCCGCTCCGCCGGAGCCGAGCAGCCGCGGCGCCCCGAGGACGAGGAGGGCCCGCGCGTGGAGCCCTGGGGAACCCCCTGACCGCTGCCGGTACCCTCGACGAAGGTTCGACGACGCACCAAAGGTTCGACAGCGCACCACCACCCGCCGTCCGTCAGCCCTACCCTGAGCGCATGCCGCACGAGCCGGCCGAGCCACCCCGGGCCGACCCCGTCACCGCGGCGCCCGTCCAGCGCGCCGACGCCACCCGCGACCTCACCGGCCACCGCCGGGTCGCCGCGGTCCTCGAGGTGCTCGCCCTCCACCACGTCCGGCCCGAGCTGCGGCAGCTGCCGGGGGCCGTGCGGACCGCCCGCGACGCCGCGAAGGCGCTCGGCGTCACCCCGGCCGAGATCGCCAACAGCCTCGTCTTCGCCGCCACCGGCCTCGACGGCACGGTCTCCCCCCTCCTCGTGCTCGCCTCCGGCGGGCACCGCGTCGACACCACCAAGGTGGCGGTCCTCGCCGAGCTGCTCGACGTCGAGCAGGCCGACCCCGACTTCGTCCGCCGGCACACCGGGATGGCGATCGGCGGGGTGGCGCCCGTGGGCCACCCGCAGCGCATCCGCACCGTCGTCGACGTCACCCTCGGACGCTACGAGACGGTGTGGGCGGCGGCGGGGCACAGCCACGCGGTCTTCGCCACCACCTACGACGAGCTGATCCGCGTCACCGGCGGGCAGCCGATGGACGTGGCCTAGCCACCCGGCACCGGGACCAGGCACGCGACGGGGATGGTGCGTCCCGCCCGCTCGGCGTACCGGCGCACCTCCGGGGCCCGGACCAGCACGACCTCGCGCCACGTCCGGTCCAGCTCCTCCCCCTCCAGCACCCGCGGACGGGTGACGAGGTGCCGGTCGCGCACCTGGACGTCGACCCGTGCGGCGGCACGGAGGTTGCGGAACCAGTCCGGGTCGCTCGGGGCCCCGCCCCCCGTCCCCCACACGAGCATCCCCTCGTCGGTGTCGAGGTACCGGACGCACGCCGATCGGGGCAGTCCGGTACGCCGGCCGGGAACGGTGAGCAGCAGCACCGTGACGTCCCGGCGGCCGCTGGAGAGGCGCCCGTCGAGGCTGCGGTAGAGCCACACCCCGACCCGATTGCCGGTGCGGGCGAACCAGTGCCTGACCGTCATCGGCGCCGCCTCTCCGTCCCGGGGCCCGGGGGTGCTCCGGGGTGCAACGGGACGCTCCCAGTGAACCCCCGGCGCTCCCACGCGGGCAAGGCCGAGCGCCCGGAGGCACCCGTGGGTCCCGCCCCGGCGGCTCAGCCGGGTAGGGCCCAGACGTCGTCCTCGATGAGGCCGACCCGGCGCCCTTCGGCCGTGACACCGGTGATGGACACCCCGGGACCGCCGACGACGACGTCGGTGTGCACCGACGAGGTGTTGACCAGCTCGGGTGCCCCGCCCTCGGGGAGGCACATGACGAAGCCCTGGCCCCACGCGACGTGCGCCCCGGCGTTCTCGTCGTAGAGCGTGTCGTGGAAGACCAGCCCGGCCCGCCGGACCCTGGACTCGCGGTCGACGAGGGCGACCTCGCCCAGCCGGCGCGAGCCGGCGTCGGCGTCGAGCTCCGCGCGCACGGCGTCCAGGCCCCGCTCCGCCTCCGCGTCGACGATCCGGCCGGCCTCGAAGTGCAGCCGCAGGCCCTCGACGACGATGCCGTTCGCCGGCATGACGAGCGGGCGGGTGACGGTGAGGACGCCGTCGGCCCGGGTGGGGTCCGGGCTCGTGAAGACCTCCTCGGTGGGGAGGTTGGGCACGTACGGCACGCCGTCGTCGGTGGACACGGCACCACCGTGCCACCGGCTCCCGGCGTGCAGCCCCACGGCCAGGTCGGAGCCCGGACCGGTGTAGTGCAGGGCGTCCAGGCCGAGGGCCTCGACGGCGGCGCAGCGCCGGTGCAGCCGCTCGACGTGCTCCCGCCAGCTCGCGACCGGGTCCGGCTCGTCGAGGCGCACCGCCGTGCCCACCGCCTCCCACAGCCGGTCGACGTCGGGCTCCCCGAACACCGTGGCGGCCCAGCCGGGGTTCGGCGCGGCGACGATGGTCCAGCGCAGCCTCCCGCCCATGAGGGCCGCCCGGGTGCGCAGGGCGACCTCGGCGGGCTGGGACGCGACCACGGCGGCGGGGTCGAGGTCGTCGAACAGGTGCGGCTCGGGGTTGCCGGTGAGGCGGACCAGGACGGTGCCCTCCGGTGCCTGCTCGACACGCTCGAGCACGGCGAGCTCGGCGAGGGTCCCCTCGGCGAGGGCGGCAGCGGCGCCGTGCGCGAGCCCCGCGCGCCGGACGTGCTGGTCGTCGAGGAGCACGTCGACCCGCTCGGCCCCCGCCGCGTAAGCCGCCTCGGCGACGGCCCGCGCCAGCTCGAGGTGCTCGACGAGGGCACGCACGAGCACCCGCTGGCCGGGCTGGACGTTCACCCCCACCTCGACGACGACGGCGGCGTAGCGGTCCACGAGGTCGGAACGGGAGGGCATGGCCATCCCCCGACCCTAGTGCGCGCCCGCCGCGGGACCGACCCGGCGGTTCGGGCGGTCAGAGGCCGAGGTTCGCGTGCACCTCGAGGGTCGCGGTCGACCGGTTCATCGTGATGAAGTGCAGCCCCGGGGCGCCCTCGTCGATCATCCGGCGGCCGAGCTCGGTGGCGATCTCGACACCGACGGCGCGCACGGCCTCGGCGTCGTCCTTGACCGCCTCGAGCCGGGCCACGACCGGCGCCGGCAGCGGTGTGCCCATGAGCTGCGACATCCGGGTGACCTGGCGCAGGTTGGTCACCGGCATCAGGCCGGGCGTCACCGGGAGGTCGCGGCGGGCGGCCACCCGGTCGCGGAGCCGGAGGTAGCTGTCGGCGTCGAAGACCATCTGGGTGATGGCGAACTCGGCCCCGGCGTCCGCCTTCCGGACGAGGACCTCGACATCGTGGTCGAGGTCGGGGCTGTCCGGGTGCACGTCGGGGAACGCGGCGACGCCGACCGTGAAGTCGCCCAGGCCCCGGACGAGGGCGACGAGCTGGTCGGCGTGGTCGAGCCCCTCGGGGTGCGGGGTCCACGCGCCCCGCACGTCTCCCGGCGGGTCGCCCCGAAGGGCGAGGATGTTGCGCACCCCGGAGGCGGCGTACTGGCCGACGACCCGCCGCAGCTGGTGCACCGAGGCCGCGACGCAGGTCAGGTGCGCCAGCGGGGTGAGCGAGGTCTCGTCGGCGATCCGGCCGGTGACCCGGACGGTGCGGTCCTGGGTGGACCCCCCGGCGCCGTACGTGACCGAGACGAACGCCGGCCGCACCCGCTCCAGGCGCCGGACGGAGTCCCAGAGCACCTGCTCCCCCTCGTCGCTGCGGGGCGGCATGAACTCGAAGCTGACCGACGGCTCCGGCGCCCGCAGGCGGGCCGGGATCGAGGCGACGAGGTGCGCCGGTCGCCCTCCTCCACCGTGGTGCGCCATGCCGGCCACGCTAGTGGAGCAGGTCGGCACGTAGGCTGCGGCCACCATCATCCGAGCGGTCCCGGGGACCGCGCCACCGGGAGGAGCCACCCGTGCCGAGCGTGCTCGACACCGCCGACCTGCGGGCGCGGGTGCAGGCGCACCTCGACACCGAGCTCGCCACCCAGTCCGGGGTGCTCGCCGAGCTCGGGCCCGACGTCGAGGACCTGCTCCACGCGATCGGCGACCTGCTGCGCGGCGGCAAGCGGCTGCGGGCGGCGTTCCTCTACTGGGGCGCGCGGGCGGCCGGGCTGCCCGACTCCGAGGAGCTGGTCCGGCTGGCCAGCGCGATGGAGCTCTTCCAGGCCGCGGCGCTCATCCACGACGACGTGATGGACGACTCCGACACCCGGCGCGGCATGCCGGCGGCCCACCGCCGCCTGGCCAGCCGGCACGCCGACCGCGGCTGGGCCGGCGACGGCGACAGGTTCGGGCTGGCCGGTGCGGTGCTCGCGGGCAACCTGTGCCTGACGTGGACCGACGAGGTCTACGCGACGTGCGGCCTGCCCGCCGTGGCGCTCGAGCGGGGGCGGCCCGTCTTCGACCGGATGCGGACCCAGCTCATGGCCGGTCAGTTCCTCGACGTCGTCGAGTCGATGCGCCCGTGGGAGGGGCTCGCCGACGGCGAGCGCGTCGACCGGGCCGGGCGGGTGATCCGGTTCAAGAGCGCGAAGTACACGGTGGAGCACCCCCTGCTCATCGGTGCCGGGGTCGGCGGGATGGGCGACGCCGGTCGCGGTGCCCTCTCCCGCTACGGGCTCGACCTCGGTCGCGCGTTCCAGCTGCGCGACGACCTGCTCGGTGTGTTCGGCGACCCCGGGGAGACCGGGAAGCCGGCGGGCGACGACCTGCGGGAGGGCAAGCGCACCGTGCTCCTCGCCCACGCCCTCGCCGGCACCGACGGCCGGGGCCGCGAACGGGTCGAGCACCTGCTCGGGCGCCCCGACCTCGGCGACGGCGACGTCGACGAGCTGCGCGACATCATCGACGGCTCCGGCGCGGTCGCGGTCCTCGAGGACGAGATCGCCCGGCTCGCGGGATCGGCGCGCACGGCCCTGCGTGCCGTACCGGTGGCCGGTGAGCAGCCGCGGGAGGTGCTCGACGCGCTCGTGACGACCGCGACCTCGCGCTCGGCCTGACGCCGGGCGGGAGGCGCCGGCGTCCCCCTGGCCTAGAAGGCCTCCTCCATCGCCCGTCGGCGGACCTCGGTCTTGAAGCCGGCGCGGATGGCGTCCAGCGGGTGACCGGGCACCGGGAGCGTGGGGTCCGGGGTGTGCAGCCAGCGGACGATCTCCTCGTCGTCCATGCCACCGTCGGCCAGCACGGTGAAGGTGCCCCGCAGCGCGGCGATGGGCCCGTGCTCGTCGAGGAAGCCCTCGGGCACGGCGAGCACCTGCCGCTCGCCGATCCGCACCGCGAGCAGCTCGCGGTCCTCGACGAGGCGGCGGGCGTCGGCGAGGCGCACACCGAGCCGCTCCGCGAGGTCGGGAAGGGTCAACCAGTCGGGGACCAGGGCCTCGACGTCACGCTCGGGCGGAGTGCTCTGCTCGCTCACGGGGCCAGCGTGCCACAGCGCCACGCGTGTCCCGCCCGGACCGGCAGACGCCTCGCCTGTCACTCCGGTACCTTTGGCCACGACTATCACTTCCGTCACAGTCGTCGATCGAGGAGCCCCCATGGCCGCCGCCCCCGCCCTGCCGCCACCGGTCCACGCACCCGTGGTCGCACCCGCGGCGACCCCGGGCCGTGACGCCGCCATCCACACCGTCCGCGCCGGCGAGACGCTCAGCGGCATCGCCGCCCGCTACGGCACGACGGTCGCGGCGCTCGCCACCGCCAACCGGCTGCCCGACCCCGACCGGATCCACGCGGGCAGCCGCCTGCGCGTCCCCGGGAGCAGTGGCAGCGGGCGCTCAGCCGCCGCCGCGTCGCGGCCCTCCACGCACGTCCACGTCGTCCGGTCGGGTGAGACCCTCAGCGGCATCGCCGCCCGCTACCGCGTCCCCCTCGCCGGCGTCCTCAAGGCGAACCGGCTGTCGACGACGTCGGTGATCCACCCCGGCGACCGCGTCACCGTCCGGGGGGCCGCTGCGGCCACGCGGGGCAAGGCCTCGGCGAAGGCTCGCGCCACGTCGTCCTCCTCGGCCCCGGACACCTTCCTCGGTGTGAGGTACCCCACCCCGGTGGCGCAGGCCGCCGCCCGCAACCGGGCGCGCCTGGCCTCCCGCGACGTGCCGAGCCGCACCGAGGTGCGGTCGCTCGTCGAACGCACCGCCCGGCGCCACGGGGTCGACCCGCGCCTGGCCCTCGCCGTGGCGTACCAGGAGTCCGGGTGGAACCAGCGGGCGGTCTCCCCCGCGAACGCGATCGGCGTCATGCAGGTCATCCCCGCAGGTGGCGAGTGGGCCTCGATGCTGCTCGGGCGCGAGCTGGACCTGCTCGACACCGAGGACAACGTCACCGCCGGGGTCGTGATGCTGCGCGCCCTCGGCCGCGAGACCGGCGACCGGCGCAGCACCCTCGCCGCGTACTACCAGGGCCTGACCTCGCTCCGGCAGCACGGGACCTACGTCGACACCCGCCGGTACGTCGCGGCCGTGCTGGCCCTGCGCGAGCGCATGTGAGCGCCCCGTGACGGTTCGGAGGGGGCCCGCGTGACTACGTACACTCGTGCGGTGTCATCCTCCGGCGACGCCCTCATCGGGCGCACCCTCGACGGGCGCTACGGCGTCCGCTCGCGCATCGCCGAGGGTGGGATGGCCACGGTGTACCTCGCCGTCGACGAGCGCCTCGAGCGCGAGGTCGCCCTCAAGGTGATGCGCGCCCACCTCGCCCACGACGACACCTTCGTCACCCGCTTCCGCAGGGAGGCCCGCTCGGCCGCGGCGCTCTCGCACCCCAACGTCGTCGCGGTCTACGACCAGGGCGAGGACGACGGCCAGATGTTCCTCGCCATGGAGTACGTGCCCGGCCAGACCCTGCGCGAGGTCCTCACCGAGGAGGGCCCGCTCTCGCCCCGGGCCGCGCTCGACGTCCTGGAGCCGCTCCTCCTCGCTCTCGCGGCGGCCCACGACAAGGGCCTGATCCACCGCGACGTCAAGCCGGAGAACGTCATCATCAGCGAGAACGGCACGGTCAAGGTCGCCGACTTCGGCCTGGCCCGGGCGGTCTCGAGCCAGACCGTCACCAGCTCCACGGGGATGCTGCTCGGGACCGTCGCGTACCTCTCCCCCGAACAGGTCGAGCGCGGGATCGCCGACGCCCGCTCCGACGTCTACGCGGCGGGCCTGGTGCTCTTCGAGATGCTCACCGGCACCAAGGCCTTCACCGGTGACACCGCCATCCACGTGGCCTGGCAGCACGTGCACGAGGGCGTGCCGGCCCCGTCGAGCCGGGTCGACGGACTGCCCCCCGTCCTGGACGACCTCGTCGCCGCGGCCACCTCCCGCGACCCCGACGACCGCCCCGCCGATGCCCGCGCCCTCCTGGAGATGGTGCGTCGCACCCGCGAGATGCTCGGTCCCGAGGTCCTCGACGCACGCCCGGCCGGTGTCGCGGCCCTCGCCGCCGCGGCGGTGCCCACCGCGGCCACCGCGGCGCTGCCCGTGGGCAGCGGGGCGGGCGCGCCGGTCGCCGCCCGCCCGCAGGCCGACACCCGGGCCATGGCTCGACCCGAGGCCCCGCTCGAGGGGGTCGTGGTCTCCGGCCGCGGCGGCGGGCGAGGCGGCGTGCGGCGCTGGTGGCCGGCCATCGCCGCCGCGGCGGCCGTGCTCGCCCTCAGCGTGTGGTTCTTCCTCCTCGGTCCCGGCTCCACGGTCCTCGTGCCCGCCGTCACCGGCCAGCCCCGTGAGGCCGCCGTGGCGGCGCTGGAGCAGGCCGGGCTCGACGGCGAGGTGCGGGAGGTCTTCTCCGAGGACGTCGAGCGCGGGGTGGTCGTCTCGGTCGACCCTGACGCCGGGTCCGAGGTCCGGAAGGGCTCCGGGGTCGTGCTCGTGGTGTCCCGGGGCCCGGAGCGCTACGAGGTCCCCGACGTCGTCGGCTCCACCGTGGCCGAGGCCACCGCGAGGCTCGAGGAGGCCAACCTCGCCCGCGGCAAGGTCTCGGAGAAGTACGACGAGAAGGTGCCCGAGGGGCAGGTCATCTCGTCGAAGCCCAAGGTGGGCTCGGCGCAGAAGCCGGGCGCGAAGGTGGCCCTCGTCGTCAGCCGCGGTCGCCAGCCGATCGACGTGCCGGACTTCACCGGTCGGGACGCCACCGAGGCCGCCCGGGCCCTCGCCGACCTCGGCCTCCAGGTCGACGCCACGGCCCAGGAGAACAGCGACTCCGTGCCCAAGGGGCGGGTGATCAGCCAGGACCCCTCGGGCGGCACCCTGTACCGGGGCGACCGGGTGACCCTCGTGGTCTCCAAGGGCCCGGTCATGGTCGACGTGCCGAACGTCGTCGGCAAGACCCTGCGGGAGGCCCGGAGCATCCTCGAGGACGCCGGGTTCGCGGTGACGGTCGAGAAGGCCCTCGGCGGCCTGTTCCAGACGGTCCGCTTCCAGGACCCCGCGGACGGCCGGGCGCCCAGGGGCAGCACCGTCACCCTGACCATCGTCTGAGCCGCCGTGGGTGTGGCCGCCGGGTCCACCCGGCTCGCGACCGTGCTGCTCGTCGGCGTCACGGCGGTGTGGGGCTCGACGTTCTTCCTCATCCGTGACCTGGTCGTCGACGTCCCGCCGACCGACTTCCTCACGGTGCGCTTCGGCATCGCGGGCGCCGTCATGCTCGTCGTGTTCCGGCGGCAGGTCGCCGCGCTGGGCCGGCGCGAGCTGCGGATCGGCGTGGTGCTCGGCGTGCTGTACGGCCTGGCCCAGGTGCTGCAGACCATCGGGCTGCAGACCACCGACGCCTCGGTCTCCGGCTTCGTCACCGGCAGCTACGTGGTGCTCACCCCGGTGATCGGCGCCCTCGTGCTCCGCGACCGGGTCGGCGGGGTCACGTGGGCGGCGGTGGGACTGGCCACCGCCGGGCTCGCGGTGCTCTCGCTGCGGGGTCTGGCCGTGGGCGTCGGCGAGAGCGTCACCCTCGCCGCCGCCGTCCTCTACGCCGCGCACATCGTGGCCCTCGGGCGCTGGTCGACCCCCCGCGCCGCCGTGGGGCTCGCGACCGTCCAGGCCGTCGTCATCGCGCTCGTCGCCGGCGTGGCGGCGGTGCCCGGCGGCCTCACCCTGCCGAGCGGGCCGGGGCAGTGGGCGTCGCTGCTCTACATGGCGCTCGTCGCCGGAGCCGGCGCCCTCTGGGCGCAGACGTGGGCACAGGCCCACCTCACCGCCACGCGTGCGGCCATCGTCATGACCCTCGAGCCGGTGTTCGCCGCCCTCTTCGCCGTCCTCCTCGGCGGTGAGTCGCTGACCTTCCGGATGCTGCTGGGTGGCGGCCTCGTCGTCGGGGCGATGTACCTCGTCGAGCTGCGCGGCCCGCCTGCGGAGGCCCGCGACCCCGCAGCCAGCGCCCTCGAGGACCCGCCGGCCGAGGCACTGCACCACGACGTCTGAGCCCGGCCTACGGTGGGCACGTGTCCGCGACCGAACGCGCCGAGACCGTGGTGCTCTCCCCCCTGCGGGTCGACGACGCGAGAGAGATGTGCGGGGTGCTCGACGACCCGGCGCTGTACACGTACACCGGTGGCGTGCCGCCCACGGAGGAGGAGCTGCGGCGCCGCTACACCGCACAGGTCGCCGGCAGCTCCCCCGACGGGACCCAGCGGTGGTTCAACTGGGTCGTCCGGCTCGCGGCCGACGGCACCGCCGTCGGTCACACCCAGGCGACGCTGGACCTCGTCACCCGGTCCGCGGAGCTGGCGTGGGTCGTCGGGCTCCCGTGGCAGGGCCGGGGGCTCGCGTCCGGCGCGGTGGCCCTGACCATGCGGGAGCTGGCCGGCGTCGAGACGGTGACCCGCTGGGTGGCCCACGTCCATCCGGACCACCGGGCCTCCCGGGCCGTCGCCCGACGGGCCGGCCTGCGACCCACGGGACGCCTGGTGGACGGCGAGGAGGAGTGGGAGGCGGTCAGGGACGTGGGCTGAGGACGGCGCGTGCGGCCGCGACCGCGGCGTCGGTGCCGGCGTCGTCGACGTCGAGGTGCCAGACCGCGCGGACCCGGGTGGGCCCGACGGCGTACGTGCGCACGCCCCGCTCGGCGAGCCCGGCGACGACGTCGGCCGCGCGCATCCCCAGCGTGCCGACGTCGAGGACGACGATGTTGGTGGCCACCGCCTCGGGGTCGACGACGCCGGGTGCGGCGTCCGCGCACGCCCGGGCGAACCGCCGGGCGCGGGCGTGGTCGTCGGCGAGCCGGTCGAGGTGGTGGTCCAGGGCGTGCAGCCCGGCGGCGGCGAGGACGCCGACCTGCCGCATGCCGCCCCCGTAGCGCTTGCGCCAGACCCGGGCCTCGGCCACGACGTCGGCCGACCCGACGAGCACCGACCCCACGGGCGCCCCGAGGCCCTTGGACAGGCACACCGAGACCGTGTCGGCGACGGCGCCCCAGGCGTCGAGCGCCTCCCCGGTCGCCACGTGCGCGTTCCAGAGCCGGGCGCCGTCGAGGTGCATCCGCACGCCCATCGCGCTCGTCGCCCGGCGCAGCTCCTCGGCGGCCGGGAGCGGCTGGACCGTGCCACCGCCGAAGTTGTGCGTGTTCTCGACGACCACGAGCCCGGTCTCGACCTGGTACGGGCCGACGCCGATGGTGACCATCGGCAGCACCTCGGCGGGGTCGAGCAGCCCGTGCGCCGAGCGCCACGTGCGGGTCGTGATGCCGGAGAAGACCGCCGCGGCGCCCATCTCGGCGCGCACCACGTGGGCCTGCTCGTCGGCGAGCAGCTCCTTGCCCGGGGGCACGTGCATCCGCAAGCCCAGCTGGTTGGCCATCGAGCCGGTCGCGGTGAACAACCCGGCCTCGTGCCCGAGCATCCCGGCGACCCGCTCCTCCAGGGCACGCACCGTGGGGTCCTCCCCGAAGACGTCGTCACCGACCTCGGCGGCGGCCATGGCGCGGCGCATCGCCTCGGTGGGCCGGGTCACGGTGTCGGACAGCAGGTCCGCGGCGAAAGCCTGCCCCACGTCAGTCCCGACCCAGCATCTCGGCGACGAGGAACGCCAGCTCGAGGCTCTGCTGGTGGTTCAGCCGGGGGTCGCACACCGACTCGTAGCGGGTGCCGAGGTCGGCGTCCAGGATGCGCTCGGAGCCGCCGAGGCACTCGGTGACGTCGTTGCCGGTGAGCTCGACGTGGATGCCGCCCGGGTGCGTGCCGAGGCCGTGGTGCACCTCGAAGAACCCCCGCACCTCGTCGACGACGTCCTCGAAGTCGCGGGTCTTGAAGCCCGACTCCGAGGAGAAGGTGTTGCCGTGCATCGGGTCGCAGACCCACGCGATCGGCGCCCCGGAGGCGGTGACCTTCTCGACGATCGCGGGCAGCGACTCGCGGATGCGGCGCGCGCCCATCCGGGTGATGAAGGTGAGCCGGCCGGGGCTGCGCTCCGGGTCGACGGCGTCGATGACCCGCAGGAGGTCGTCGACGTCGGCGTCCGCGGACACCTTGACCCCGACCGGGTTCTTGACCCGGGAGACGAAGTCGACGTGCGCCCCGCCGACGTCGCGGGTGCGCTCCCCGATCCACAGGAAGTGCCCGCTCGTGTCGTAGAGGTGGCCGGTGCGGGAGTCGACGCGGGTCAGCGGCCGCTCGTAGTCGAGGACGAGCGCCTCGTGGGCGGAGAAGAACTCGGTGGTCCTCATGGCCTCGAAGTCGGCACCGCAGGCGGCCATGAAGCGCATCGCCTTGTCGATGTCGCGGGCGAGGCGCTCGTAGCGGGCGTTGGCGGCGTTCGCGACGAAGCCCTTGTTCCAGTCGTGGACGTGGCGCAGGTCGGCGAACCCGCCGGTGGTGAAGGCGCGGACCAGGTTCAGCGTGGCGCTGCTGCGGTGGTAGGCCTGGACCAGCCGCTGCGGGTCCGGGGTGCGCGCCTCGGTCGTGAAGTCGAAGTCGTTGACCATGTCGCCGCGGTAGGCGGGCAGGGTGATCCCGTGCCGGGTCTCGTCGTCGTTGGAGCGCGGCTTGGCGTACTGGCCGGCCATCCGGCCGACCTTGACGACCGGCATCGAGGCGCCGTAGGTGAGCACGGCCGCCATCTGCAGGATCGTCTTGACCCGGTCGCGGATGTTGTCGGCCGTGGCCGAGGCGAAGGTCTCCGCGCAGTCACCACCCTGGAGGACGAAGGCCTCGCCGCGCGACACCGCAGCCATCCGGTCGCGCAGGACGTCGCACTCGCCCGCGAAGACGAGCGGGGGGTAGGTGGCGAGCGTGCTGACGACCTCGTCGAGGGCGGCGCGGTCCGGCCAGGCCGGCTGCTGGGCGGCGGGCAGGCCGGTCCCGGCGGCGAGCCGCTGGAGGGGGTCCGAGGTCGGGGTCGAGCTCACGGTGTCCAAGGATAGGTCGGCGACCGCGGCGCGAGACAGCGGGCCCGGATGCCGGAGGAGTGCGGGGCTACTCCTCGTCCTCGAGGCCGTGGGCGAGCGCGAAGCGGACCAGCTCGACGCGGTTGTGCAGGTGCAGCTTGCCGAGGGTGTTCTGCACGTGGTTCTGCACGGTGCGGTGCGACAGCCCGAGCCGGGCGGCGATGTCCTTGTACGACATCCCGGTGGCCACCAGCCGCAGCACCTCCGTCTCGCGCGGCGTGAGCTCGGGGATGGGGCGCGGGGGCCGGCCGTCCGGCGCCGCCTCGCCCTGCTCCGGCTCCGCCGCCATCCGCCGGAACTCGCCGAGCACCAGTCCGGCGAGCCCGGGGGTGAACACGGCCTCGCCGCGGGCGGTGGCGAGCACGGCGTCGACGATCTCCTGCGCGGACGCCGACTTCACGAGGTACCCCGTGGCCCCGGCCTTGATCGCGGCGAGGACGTCCTGCTGCTCCCCGCTCGCCGAGAGGATGAGCACGCGGGTCGGCAGGTCGCCCAGGGCGCGGCACACCTCGTCACCGCGCAGCTGCGGCAGGTTGAGGTCGAGGACCAGGACGTCGGGGGTCGTCGCCCGCGCGCGCCGCACGGCGGCCGGCCCGTCGGCGGCCGTGGCCACCACCCGGACCCCGTGGCTGGTCAGGTCGCGCTCGAGCGCACTCAGCCACAGCGGGTGGTCGTCGGCCACGAGCACGGTCGGGCCCGCCGGCGGTGCGGGGTCGGGGTCGGTCATCGACGCTCCTGGGCTGGGCGCGGGACGGTGAGGCGCACGGTGCATCCTGCCCCCGGGGCCGTCTCCCACGTGGCCGAACCGCCGAGGTCCTCGACCCGGCCGCGGACCGAGCTGCTCACCCCCATCCGGCCGCGGGCCGCCGCGCCGTGCAGCTCGGCCGGGTCGGCCCCGACCCCGTCGTCACGGATGGTCAGCTCGACCCCGGTCGGGTCGCCCTCGAGCAGCACCCACGCCCGGGCGTCCGGCCCGGCGTGCCGCTCGACGTTGTCGAGAACCGCCGTCAGCGCCGCCGCGAGCTCGCGGGCCACCACGGGGTCGACGAGCACCGGTTCGGCCGGCACGGCCACGGACACGCGCGGACGCTCCTGCGCCGTGACGACGAGGCGCAGGTCGGCCTCCGCCCCCGGCACCCCGTGCAGGTCCATGGGCGCGCCGGCCCCGGAGACGAACCGTCGCAGGGTGCGCTCCTGCTCGGCCGCGAGGTCCGCGAGCTCGGCGCCCCCCGGGCCGAGCTCCGCCCCCCGGCGGTGGACGTAGGCGAGGGTCTGGAGCACGCCGTCGTGGACCACCCGCGCGATGCGGTCGCGCTCGGCGAGCCGCTCGCGCTCGAGCATCACCTGCTCCTCCCGGGCGAGTCCGGTGCGGGCCAGGTCGACGGCGAGGCCGATGAGCCCACCGAGCAGGACGAGCAGGACGATGTTGTGCGTGGTGCCCGGCGTGGGGCGGCCGAACACGGCCACGAGGTCGGCCAGCGACACCGCTGCCGCGGCGACGAGCCCGCCCGGGGCCCCGGCGACGACGGCCGCCCCGGCGACCGGACCGGCCGCCCAGATCGTCGGGATGGTGAACTGGCCCTCGGCGATGGCGGCATGGTCCTCGACGAGGAGCGTGGCGAGGATGCCGAGCACCGCGATGGCCCCCTCGACGACGACGACGCGCAGGGTCCGCCGGCGGTACACGAGCAGCCCGAGCGACCACGCGAGCATGACGCCGAGGACGAGCGCGGCGAGCCACGGCCGCACCATGTCCTCACGGCGGCCCCAGACCAGGGCCGCGGCGTAGAGCGCAGCGAGCGGGCGGAACACGTCGAGCCCGCGGTGGAAGGACTCCACGAGCACCGGCTCGCGCCGGCCGGTGCGCACCGAGCGCGCCCCGAGGACCTCCACGGGCCGCCCGTCAGCTGGCTCGGCGGGCGTGGCCGCCCTCGTCACCCTCGGACGGGTCGTACACCTCGGAGCCGTCGGAGCCCGCGAGGGAGGTCAGGGCGTCGTCGTCCCGGCCGACCTCGTCGTCGGCTCTCTCCGGGACGTCCTCGTCGTCGTCCTCGAGCCGGGCCTCGTCGTCGTCCTCGGCCCGGGCCTCGGCCAGCCCGTCGGCGTCGAGGGCCCGCTCGAGCTCGTCGACCGCCCGACCGGGAAGCGCCGCCTCCGCCGCCTCGCGGAGCCGGGCGCGGCGCTCGCGGGCGATGCGCTCCTTCATCGCGGTGGCGTACATGTCGACGTACTCCTGGCCGGAGAGCTCCATCAGCGCGTACATGATCTCGTCGGTGATCGAGCGCAGGACGAACCGGTCGCCCTCCATCCCCTCGTACCGCGAGAAGTCGAGCGGGGTGCCGATGCGGACGCCGACCCGGACGAGCGTGGGGATCTTCTTCCCCGTGGGCTGGGCCTTGTCGGTGTTGATCATCGCGACCGGGACCACGGGGACGCCGGCCTCGAGCGCCATCCGCGCCACGCCGGTGCGGCCCTTGTAGAGCCGGCCGTCGGGGCTGCGCGTGCCCTCGGGGTAGAGGCCGAGGAGCTCGCCGCGGCCCAGCACCTTCAGGCCCGAGCGCAGGGCCGCCTCGCTCGCCCGGCCGCCCGAGCGGTCGATCGGCAGCTGCCCGACGCCCTTGAAGAACGCCGCCGTGAGCCGGCCCTTGAGCCCGACGCCGGTGAAGTAGTCGGACTTGGCCAGGAACGTCATCCGCCGGGGCACGAGCAGCGGGAGGAAGATGGAGTCGGAGAACGAGAGGTGGTTGCTCGCGAAGATGGCCGCGCCGGTCTCGGGGATGTTCTCCTCCCCCTCCACCCACGGACGGAAGAGCAGCCGCAGGATCGGCCCGAGGACGACCGTCTTCAGCACCCAGTAGAACACCGGACCACCCTTCCGTGCGTGTGGGGGGAGCCTAGTGCACCCGCGGCGGGTGCCGGAGTCTGCGCGCCACGTGGGAGGATCGGGGTTCGGCACCACCCTCGAGGAGATCCGCGTGAGCGACCGTCCGGGCGAGATGGACGAGCGCGACGTCGACCAGCGCTTCGCGTCGATCGTCGCCGGCTGGGACTCCCCGGCGCCCGACGCCGACGCCGTGGACGACGACGCCGGAGGTCAGCCGGTCGAGGCGGCGGAGGCATCCGACGCGGCGGAGGCATCCGACGCGGGCAGCCGGGCCGACGGGGCCCCGGGCGCCGAGGCGTCGGCCCCCGAGGAGGACGACGGCGACGCGCCCCGACCCGAGCCCGGCGCCCGGCCTCCCTGGGTCAACCCCTCCCCGCTCGACGTCGTCGTGCCGGCCTCGTCGTGGCGGGTCTCGCTGCCGCCCTCCGTCGGCGCCGCGGGCCCGGCCGAGCCACCGGGGGCCGCCGACGACACCGACGACCACTTCGAGCCGCCGCCGGTCACCCTCCCGCCGCAGGAGGACCTGCACTTCTGGGGTGCGGTCATCGGTCTGGTCGGTGGGCCGCTGCTCCTGCTCTACGTCGCGATGGCGCGGCCCTTCCACAGCGACCGCTGGTTCGCCGCCGGCGTCGTGCTCTCCCTGCTCGGCTTCGTCCTCCTCGTCCTGCGCCAGCCGCGGCACCGCGACCCCGGCGACGACGACGGGGCGCGCGTCTGACGCCGGTACCTGCCGGTGCCGGCGCCTGGTCGCCAACCGTCAGCGCGGCGCTACCTCGAGGTCGACCCACACCGGCCGGTGGTCGCTGGCCCGCTGCCACACCCCGTCGGGCACGGCCACGGGAACGGCCGGCAGCACCCGCAGCGACGGCGAGGCCAGGACGACGTCGAGGCACCGGCGTGGTGAGCGGGCCGGGTACGTGGGGCGGTCGGGAGCCACGAGCCGGAGCCGGCCGGAACCCTCGAGCCGCCGCCGGGCCGCGCCGTCGGCCTCCTCGTTGAGGTCGCCCGCGACGACGAGCGGGTCGGTCCCCTCGAGCGAGGCCAGCACGGCGAGCACGTGCCGCTCGCGCTCCGCGGGGCGCAGGGACAGGTGCAGCGAGACCGCCGTCACCTCGCCGCCGCCGGGCAGCGCCACCCGGGCCCTGGCCCAGCCGCGGGTGCGGTCCGGCCACCGCACCGGCAGCCGGTGGTGGTCGGCGCCGACCAGCCGCACCCGGTCCGAGACCAGGATGCTCGTGCCGCCGCTCCCGCGGTGCGACCCGGTGGTCCGCATCCCGCACCGCCGGGCGAACCCGCGCAACCTCCGGCCGGCCAGCAGCCGGCGCGGCACCTCCTGGAGGCAGAGGACGTCGGGGTCGACGACCCGCACGAGCCGCGCCGCCAGGCGCGCGTCGTCGAGGAAGTCGCGGGTGTTGTAGCTGGCGACCCGCAGCCGGTCGGCGGGCACGGGTCAGCCGTCGGCGAGGTGGGTCCGGTCCCCGGGCGTGCCGTCGTGCGGCACCGTGCCGGGCAGGTCGCCCGCGTCCGCCCAGGCCAGCCCGGCCGCACCCAGTCGCGCCAGGTCCGCCGCGCCGACGAGGCCGGCCTCGTTGCCGAGCTCGGCCGCGACGATCCGGGCCTCGGGGCGGTACCCGCGCCCGGTCAGCTGCCGGCGGAACGCCTCGCGCGCGGGGGCGAGCAGCAGCTCCCCCGCCGCGCTCACCCCGCCGCCGACGACGAAGGTGCCCGGGTCGAGGGCGGCGGCGAGGTTGGCGATGCCGACGCCGAGCCAGCGTCCGACCTCGGCGAGCAGCTCGCGGGCGAGGGCGTCGCCGTCGCGCGCCGCCTCGGTGACGAGCGGGCCGGTCAGCTCCTCCGGCCGGCCGCCGACCCGCTCGAGCAGGTCGGTGACCACCGGGCTGTCGGCGGTCATCAGCGCCCGGGCCTCGCGGACGAGCGCGTTGCCGGAGGCGTACTGCTCCCAGCAGCCGCGGTTGCCGCACTCGCAGCGGATGCCGTCCGGCACCACCTGCATGTGGCCGAACTCGCCGGCGATGCCGAACCGACCGCGGAGCACCCGTCCGTCGAGGACGATGCCGCCCCCGATGCCGGTGCCGAGGTTGACGAGCACGAGGTGGGCCTCGCCGTGGCCCGCGCCGTAGCGGTACTCCGCCCAGGCGGCGGCGTTGGCGTCGTTGTCCACGAACACCGGAACGGGGAGCCGGTCGCCGAGGGCGCTGCGCAGCGGCTCGTCGCGCCACGACAGGTGGGGGGCGAAGACGACGGTGGCCCGGTCGGCCGAGACGAAGCCGGCCGCGCCGATGCCGACGGCGACGACGTCGGCGCTGCCGTCGGCGGCGTCGAGCAGCTCCTCGACCGCCGAGACGATCGTGTCCTCGACGACGCGGGGGCTGCGGGACCGGTGCGGCGTGTCCCGGCGGGTGCGGCGCAGCACGTGCCCGGAGGAGTCGACGAGCCCGGCCGCCACCTTGGTGCCGCCGATGTCCACCCCGATCGAGAACGGGCCCTCACCCACGGGGCTCCTCCTCGTCGGCGTCCCGGACCGGGATCGGGCGCGCCGGTGCCCGGCCCGACCTCGGGGCGGCTGCCTCGCCGGTGCCGTGCTCCTGCGTCGGGTCGGCGCCGCGCCGGGCGCGCTCGCCGGCGAGGTCGGAGAGGACACCCGCTGCCACGGTGGCCAGGTCGGCGAGCCGGCGCAGCGTCTCCGGGCTCAGGCCCCGGACGACGGCGACGGTGCGGCAGAGCGGGCAGGACCGGCAGAACGGGTCGGTGCACACCCACGGCTCCTCCCCGCCCGCCCCGGCGTGGGGGTCGGCGGTCCCGGACGCACCGGGCCGCTCGCCGTCGGCCGCAGGAGCGTCGTCCCCCCCGCCGGCAAGCCGCAGGCTCTCCAGCAGCCGCTGGGCCTCCTCCGCGACCGATCCGACCTGCTCGTCCCACTGGTCATCGCCCACCGGCCCACACCTCCGCGTCGCGCTCGAACCTGATCCGCAGCTCGCCCCGGCCGACCTCGGCGTCCTGGACGAGGCACCGCCGCAGCACCGAGGGCAGGGTGACGACGCGCCGCTGGTCGGCCACCTCGATGACGAGGTCGTCGCCGCGCCGCGCCATGGCGACCTGGCCGGCGCTCGCGAGCGGCAGGGGAAGGTGGAGGACGAAGTCGAGGCCGTCCGGCTCGACCCGCATCCGTGGGGCGTCGACGTCGTCGAGCAGCGCCCGGGGCCCGGGCGCGGTGGGGTCGACGGCCGTGGCGGCGGCGAGCTCGGCGAGGGCGTCCGCCCCGGTGGGTTCCCCCGCGGTGTGCGGAGCCCGCAGCACCGGCAGGCCGGCGAAGGACTCCCTGACCAGCTGGAGGCCGTCCTGCTGCGCCTGCCACCAGGCGCTGCGCCACGGGTCGGCGGCCGCGTCGCCGGGCGGCGGCGGCACCAGCCGGTTGACGACGACCGCATCCACCGCGTACCCGTGGAGGGAGAGCGAGGTGAGCACGCGGCGGCTCTCGGCGACCACGACCCGCTCGGGGGTCAGGACGAGCCGCACGCTGGCCCGGGGGGAGGTGAGCAGGGCGCGCACCCGTCCCATCAGCTCCTTCCACGCGAGGAGCACGCCGACGACCTCGGGGCCGGGGACCGGCACGCCGGAGGCGGCCGAGGCGGCCGGGCGCAGCACGGTGAGCATCCGTCGCTGGGCCGGCAGCAGCCGGTCCAGGTGCCAGCCGAGCACCTCGGGCAGGGCGAGCAGCCGCAGCGTCTCGGCGGTCGGGCGCGCAGTCGACGACGACGAGGTCCCACGCCCCGCTCTCCGCCTGGTGGGCCAGGACGACGAGGGCGATCACCTCCTCCGCGCCCGGCAGCGCACTCAGCTCGTCGGCGACGACCGGGTCGACCCCCATCGCCTCGAGGACGTCGAGCAGGTAGGCCCGCACCACCTGCCAGTCGGCCTCGACGGCGGTGTGCGGGCCGACGGCCAGCGCGTGGAGCCCGGGCTCGACCTCGGTGGTGTCGCGCCACGAGCGCGCGGTGGCGAGGTCGACCTCGAGCGCGTCGCCGAGGCTGTGGGCGGCGTCGGTCGAGACGACGAGGGTGTGCAGCCCGGCAGCGGGCCGCACCGACCGCGGTGGCGGCCGCGGTGGTCGTCTTGCCGACCCCGCCCTTGCCGGTGACGAGGACGACCCGGGACATCGTGGCGCTCAGCCCTCCACGCGCTTCTTCAGCTCGGTGAGGGCCGGGCTGATGATGTACCGCTCGGCCTTGCGCTTGAGCATGCCGATCATCGGCATCATGAGGTCGACCTCGAGGTCGTACGTGACGCGGGTGCCGTCACCGACGGCGTCGAGGGTGTAGGTGCCGGTCATCGCCTTGAGCAGGTTGGCCCGCACCAGGTGCCAGCCGACGACACCGGTGCCGTCCTCGTCGACGTCCCAGTCGTACTCGAGGACGTACTGGTCCTTGATGGCGCCCGCATCGAGGGTGAACTCCACCTGGTCGGCCCAGCCGTCCCCGTCCTCGCTGAGCACCGTGCACGTCCTTGACCTCGCCGGCCCACTCCGGGTATCGCTCGAAGTCGGCGATGACGTCGAGGACCTCGCCGGGGGCGGCATCGATCTCGACCGAGGAACGGGTGCGGTCGGCCATGGCAGGGAGGGTACCCGCACCGAAGGGTCCTAGAGTTGGGGTGCCGCCCCACCCGGCGACCGAAGGAGCTCGACGGTGCACGAGACAGTCCACCCCCCTCGTCCTTCCCGCCACCACGGAGGGCAGCCTCGCCGACCTGCCGGGCCGCCCGCCGCGGGCCGAGCCGGGCAGGGTGACCTTCTCGGTCCGGGCGCCCGGGGGCTGGACCGAGGTCACCGCGGCCACCTTCGCCGCGGAGGTCGACGCCCTCGCCAAGGGCTTCCTCGCCGCGGGCGTGGCCCCGGGTGACGTCGTCGGCATCATGAGCCGCACGCGCTACGAGTGGACGCTCACCGACTTCGCCCTGTGGTCGGCCGGCGCGGTGCCCGTGCCGATCTACGAGACCTCCTCGCCCGAGCAGGTCGGGTGGATCCTCTCCGACTCCGGCGCCGTCGGCGTCGTCGTCGAGACCGAGAAGCACCTCGCCGCCGTCGAACGGGTCCGCGGCTGCGTGCCCCGGCTCGCGCACGTCTGGGTCATCGACCACGGCGACATCGACACGCTGAGCCGCGACGGCGCGGACGTCGACGACGCCGAGCTCGCCGCTCGCCGGGGGGCGCTGGACCGCGAGTCACTCGCCACCGTGATCTACACCTCGGGCACGACCGGTCGCCCCAAGGGCGTCGAGCTCACCCACGGCAACTTCCTCACCCTCGCCGAGAACGCCGCCGAGGCCATCCCGGCCGTGGTGCGGGCGCCGGGCGCGGCCACGCTGCTCTTCCTCCCCCTCGCGCACGTCTTCGCGCGGTTCATCGAGGTCCTCGCCGTGACCGCGGGGGTGCGGATGGGGCACTCCTCGGACCTGAAGACGCTCATGGACGACTTGAAGGCCTTCCAGCCCGACCTTCATCCTCGCGGTGCCGCGGGTGTTCGAGAAGGTCTACAACTCGGCGGAGGCCAAGGCCGAGGCCGGCGGCAAGGGCCGGATCTTCGCCGGCGCCACCGCCACCGCCATCGCGTGGTCGGAGGCGCGGGACGAGGGCTCCGTGCCGTTCGGTCTGCGGCTGCGCCACGCCGTCTTCGACCGGCTCGTCTACGCCAAGCTCCGCGAGGCGATGGGGGGCAAGGTCCAGTACGCGGTCTCGGGCGGCGCCCCGCTCGGCACCCGCCTCGGCCACTTCTTCCGCGGCATCGGCGTCTCCATCCTCGAGGGGTACGGGCTCACCGAGACGACCGCCCCCGCCACCGTCAACCTGCCCGACGCCATGCGCATCGGCACCGTCGGCCCACCCCTGCCCGGTTGCGAGGTGCGGGTCGACGACGACGGCGAGGTCCTGCTGCGCGGCGTCGGCGTGTTCCGCGCCTACCGCGGCAACGAGGAGGCCACCCGGGAGTCGATCGACGACGGCGGCTGGTTCCGCACCGGGGACCTCGGGGCGATCGACGACCACGGCTGCCTGCGGATCACGGGCCGGAAGAAGGAGATCCTCGTCACCGCGGGCGGCAAGAACGTCGCCCCGGCGGTCCTCGAGGACCGGCTGCGTGCCCACCCCCTCATCAGCCAGTGCATCGTCGTCGGTGACGGCAAGCCGTTCATCGCCGCCCTCGTCACCCTCGACGCGGAGATGTACCCGAGCTGGGCGGCGAACAACGGGCTCGACGACCTGCCCCTCGCGAGGGCCCGCACCGACGAACGGGTCCACGCCGAGGTGCAGAAGGCCGTCGACGAGGCCAACGAGGCCGTGTCCAAGGCGGAGTCCATCCGCAAGTTCGCCATCCTCGAGGACGACTTCACCGAGGACTCCGGCCACCTCACGCCGTCGCTGAAGCTCAAGCGCAACGTCGTCATGCGCGACTTCGCCGACGAGGTCGACGCGCTCTACGGTGGCTGACCCCGCGCCGGCGCCGGCACCGCCGGCGCCCCGCGCGGTGCGACGCGAGGTGTGGCTCCCCGCCCTCCTCGGCGCCTCCTGGCTCGCCTGGTTCGGGGTGCTCCAGTGGAGCGTGGTGCGCTTCCGCGTCCCCATCCTGCTGACCCTCACCGTCGTCACGGTGCTCCTCGGCGCCTGGGTGGTCCGTCGGGTCGAGGTGCCGCTGCCGCGCTGGCTCGCCCCGGCCGTGCTCGTCGGCTCGGTGGGGACGACCCTCACCGTGCCGCTGTTCACCTACCTGCGCGGGGGGTGGCTGACCGCCGCGCTCGTCGTGCTCGCCGCCGGAGGGCTGGCCGCCGCCGGCCTGCTGCTCGTGCCGGGCCGACGCGCGGCCCTGGCCGCGCTCGGCACCGCGGTGGCCACCCAGGTGGCGGTGGCCGTCGTGGCGGTGGTGGGTGACCCCGCACCACGCATCGACGTCTGGGTGGTGCTCCAGCAGGGGGCCGACGCGCTCGGCCGCGGCGACAACCTGTACACCCAGCAGTGGGTGGACTCGCCCGGCGTGCAGGACTTCTTCCCCTACCTGCCGTGGATGGCGGTGCTCACCGCCCCGGGACGGTGGGTGGCCGGTGACGTGCGCTGGATGCTGCTCGTCTGGTCCCTGGTCCTGCTCGCCGGGCTGTGGTCGCTCGCGCGCGGGCGGGCCGAGCGGGCGGCGGCGGTGTCGGCGGTGCTCGTGCTCGCCCCGGGCACGCTGACCCAGGTCGACCAGTCGTGGACCGAGCCGGTGCTCGCGGCGCTGCTCGTGTGGTTCGCCGCCCTGGTGCACCGGGGCCGGGCCTGGTGGGCGGTGCTCCCGCTCGCGCTGGCCTGCGCCGGCAAGCAGCACCTCGTGCTGCTCGTCCCGATGCTGGCCGCATGGCGCCCGTTCGGGTGGCGGCGGACGTTGGTCGCGGGTGGCCTGGCCGGCCTGCTCGTGCTCCCCTGGCTGGTGGCGGACCCCGGCGCGTTCGTCGACGACACGGTGACGACCCTGCTCACCTTCCACCCCATCCGGTTCGCCAACACCTGGTACCTGTACTTCCTCAACGAGCACGGGGTGACGCTGCCGTTCGCGGTCACCGGTCTGGTCATGGCAGGAGCGGTGGCGGCGTCGGTGTGGGCGGTGTGGCGGCGCCGGCCGGGCGTCGACGAGGTGCTGCGCTGGATGGCGCTCGTGCTCGCCGTCGCGAGCCTCGTCAACAAGCAGGCGTTCTACAACCAGTACTGGCTCGTCGCGGCGCTCGTCGCCGCCTCGCTGGCGGTGGTCACCTCGCGAGCGCCGCCAGGCGCTGACGCCACGCCCGGGTGAGCTCGGCCCGCGACTCACCGAGCACGCCCGGCATCGCCGTGTCGCACCGCCGCTCGGCGGCGGTCCGGTCGGTGGCGGCGCAGGCCCGCACCAGCGCCCGCAGCGCCGCCTCGCCGTGCCGCTCCGCCACCGTCTCGGCCGCCTGCCAGGCGGCGAGGTAGCCGACCGCGATGTCGTGGGTGGCGGGGTCGAGATCGGTGTCGGCGGGCAGGGCGGCGGGTGCGGTGCCGGCACGCACCGCCGCCAGCAGCGGGGCGGCGAGGTCCTGGGCGGGCAGGCCGGAGCGCCGGTAGCCGACGTGGTCGGCGTAGCCCTCGGAGAGCCAGCCGGGGGCCGAGCCCGGCACCGTGGAGCGCACTGCCACGTGGGCGAGCTCGTGGGCGAGCACGACCTCGCGCCCCTCGGCGCCCAGGCGGGCGCCGGCCGAGGGGTCGAGCACGACCCGGTCGCCGGTGGCCCGCCCGTCCGCGCCGAGGGGCCCCTCGGTGGTGGCGGCTACGTCGCCCACGGGGCGGCCCACCCGGCCGAGCAGGGCGTCAGACTGCTCGGCGGTGCGCGGGAGCAGGACCAGGACGTGCCGGGGCGTGCCCTGCCACTGCCCGGCGAGCTCGGGCAGGACGGCGTCGACCGTGGTCATGGCCTCGGCAACGGCCGGGTCGCCGGCGGCGCCGGCGACGACCGCGTGCTCGCCGCGCTCGACGTGCAGCCCTGGCATCGCCAGCCAGGGGGCCGCCGGCTCGCCGTCGACCGGCTCCACCGCCGCCACCCGCCACCCCGCGGCGCCGTCGGCGAGCCGGTACCGGGCACCGGCAGCGCGGTCGGCGCGGTCGACGCCGGCGATGCGGTACCGCAGGCGCACGACGACCCCGCCGGCCGGATCGGTCACCGGCGGCACGGCGTCGTGCCCGAGGCTCTCCACGCGCAGCGCGAGGGCGGAGCGGAACGCCGCCAGCTGGCCGGCACCGGCCGAGGACGTCGGGTCGGCGACGGTGGCGGCGAAGGCCCCCTGGTCACCGGCGCGCAGGGCCGACTCGCGCGCGTCGAGGAGCGCCTCGAGGGCGGCGGCTGCCTCGTCGGCGGCCGCGGCGCCGAGAGGCGGTCCGGGTGCCGTCGAGGCCGAGGGGGGTACCGGCGGGACGCCCGGTTGGCTCGCAGTCGTCCCCGACGCAGCCGGACGCGCCGAGGACGACCGCGAGCAGGGCGGCGGCTCGGCTCACTGGTCGCACGCGGCGGCCCGGCACCGCCTCATCGTAGGTCGCGCCGGGTTCCGCGCCAGCCCGTGCCCGCGGCTCAGCCGACCGCGCGCGACCCCTGCTGCCCGGCCCCGGGCCGAGGCTCGGTCGTGGCCCGGGCGCGCGAGGCCGTCTCGGGGTCGACGAGGCCGGCCCGGACGAGCCGGGTGACGGCCGCCCGCTCCTCGGCGTCGAGGGTGGTGTCGGGGCGCGCGGGGTGCTCCGTGAGGGACAGCAGGACGGGAACCATGCAGTCGTCGCAGCGGAGCTCGCGGACCGGGCACGTGCGGCACTCGACCGCCATCACCGTGTTGCGGGTCATGCGTCTCACCTCTTCTCTCGGTGCGTCGTGGACGACCCTACGGACACCCTCCGACAGCGGTCCCGGGAGAGCCTGACCGGGCGCGGCGTCCGGGGGCGCCCAGCGCGCCTCGAACACAGTGTCGGTTCCCCGGCCTACCGTTCCCGGCATGGTGATGGTCCAGGGCACGTTCGACGACCTGGGCACCCCGCTGGCCGAGGTCACCTTCGTCGTCGTCGACCTCGAGACGACCGGTGGCAGCCCGGCCGAGTGCGGCATCACCGAGGTCGGGGCGGTCAAGGTGCGCGGCGGTGAGGTCGTCGGCGAGCTCCAGACCCTCGTCCACCCGGGCGCACCCATCCCCGCGTTCATCAGCGTGCTCACCGGCATCACCGACGCCATGGTCGCCGACGCCCCCCGCATCGAGACCGTGCTCCCCCAGTTCCTCGAGTTCGCGGCCGGCAGCGTCCTCGTCGCGCACAACGCACGCTTCGACGTCTCCTTCCTCAAGGCCGCTGCCCAGCGGTGCGGTCGCGAGTGGCCCGCCGTCCAGGTGCTCGACACCGTGCACCTGGCCCGTCAGGTGGTCCGCCGCGACGAGGTCCCCAACCACCGGCTCGCCTCGCTCGCCCGCCTCTTCCACGCCACCACCGCCCCCGACCACCGCGCCCTCCACGACGCCCGGGCCACGGTCGACGTGCTGCACGGCCTCCTCGAGCGGGTGGGCAACCTCGGCGTGCACTCCCTCGAGGAGCTGCTCGACTACACCGCACGGGTCTCGCCGAACCGCCGCCGCAAGCGCCACCTCGCCGACCACCTGCCCGACGCTCCCGGCGTCTACCTCTTCAAGGACGGGCACGGCCGGGTCCTCTACGTCGGCACGTCGGTGTCCATCCGCACCCGGGTCCGCTCGTACTTCACCGCCTCCGAGCACCGCCCGCGGATGGGCGAGATGGTCCGGCTGGCCGAGTCGGTGAGCCCGGTCGTCTGCGCCACCACGCTGGAGGCGGAGGTCCGCGAGCTGCGCCTCATCGCCGAGCACAAGCCCCGGTACAACCGACGCTCCCGCCACCCGGAGAAGGCGCTGTGGGTCAAGCTCACCGTCGAGCCCTTCCCCCGGCTGTCGATCGTGCGCCGGGTCGCCGGCGACGGTGCCCGCTACGTCGGCCCGTTCGGCTCCCGGCAGGCCGCGGAGGCGGCCGTGGCCGCGGTCCACGAGGTGCTGCCGCTGCGGCAGTGCACCGAGCGGATCTCGCCCGCCCGGCCCCGGGCGGCCTGCGCCCTCGCCGAGATGGGCCGGTGCGGCGCCCCGTGCACCGGCGCCCAGGGGGTCGACGAGTACGCCGAGGTCGTCGACCGGGCGGCGCTCCTCCTCGCCGGCGACCGCCGCGACCTGTTCGTCGCCCTGCGCGAGCGGATGGGCCGGCTGTCGGCCGCCGAGCGCTTCGAGGACGCCCAGGCGGTCCGCGACCGCCTCGTGGCCCTCGTCCGCGGCGCCACCCGGTCCCAGCGCCTCGACCCGATCGCCCGCATCCCCGAGCTCGTGGCCGCCCGGCGCTCCGCCGCCGGCGGGTGGGAGGTGGTCTGCGTGCGCCACGGCCGGCTCGCCGGCTCCACGACGTCACCGCGCGGCGCCGACCCGATGCCGTACGTCGAGGCGCTGCGCGCCAGCGCCGAGGTGGTGGCGCCGCCGCTACCGCCGGCGACGGCCGCCACGGCGGAGGAGAGCGAGAAGGTGCTGCGCTGGCTGGAGTCGCCCGGCGTCCGCGTCGTCGACGTCGACGGCGACTGGACCTGTCCGGTCGGCGGCGCCGCGGCGGTCCGCGAGGAGCTCGAGCCGCTGGAGGCCTCCCGCCGCCGCACGGCCGGGTTCGCCGGCGTGCACTGACCGACCGCCCTCGGCGGACCGCTCGCGGCCCCGCGGGGCCCGGACACGGTTCGCGACCCGGGTCCGGGGACGACACAGGACTTCGTCCACCTGGCACGGAAACCGTTCCCGTGCCAAGTGGACATTTCGGGGTCACCCCGAAATGTCGAGCAGTGGATGGGGAGGGATCAATGAGGACGCAGGGCGTCCGGATGAGGTCGTAGCGTCGCCGCATGACCACGACACCCGTGCTCGACCTCGTCGTCCTCGACTGCCCCGACGCCCTGGCCCTCGGGCGGTTCTACGCCGACGTGCTCGGCTGGGGCCTCGAGGACGGCTCCGACCGCGACTGGACCACCCTGGTGCCCCCCGGCGGTGGCGTCTCCCCCGAGAAGCGCGACGGCCGCACCACGCTGGCCTTCCAGCGGATCGACGACTGGGTCGAACCCACCTGGCCCGGCGGGGCCCACCCCCAGCAGTTCCACCTCGACCTGTCCGTCGAGGACATCGACGCCGCGGAGCCGGCCGTCCTCGAGGCCGGTGCCCGGGTGCACGACCACCAGCCGTCGACGGAGGGCGGCTTCCGGGTGTACCTCGACCCCGCGGGCCACCCGTTCTGCCTCGTCCGCGGGTGAGCGGCCCGGGCCACGCCGGTGGCTAGGCTGACGGCGTGATCACCGCCATCGTCCTCATCACCGCCGACGTCGACCGCATCCCCGAGGTCGCCCAGGAGATCGCCGACCTCGACGGCGTCACCGAGGTCTACTCGGTCGCCGGCGACGCCGACCTCGTCGCGATGGTGCGCGTCCGGGAGCACGAGGCGCTGGCCGACGTCATCGCCGACCGGCTCAACAAGGTGGCGGGCGTCACGGGGACGAACACGCACATCGCCTTCCGCACGTACTCCTCGCACGACCTCGAGGCGGCGTTCAGCCTCGGCATCGAGGGCTGAGCCTCACCCCGCGAGCTCGCGGGTCGTGGCCGCCCAGCGCTCGAGCAGCCGCGCCGCCGCCCCGGAGTCGACGGCCTCCTCGGCCCGCCGCACGCCGTCGGCGAGCACCGCCACCAGCGCCTCCCTGGTCGGGGGGCCGCCCAGCCCGGCCGCGACGGCCAGGGCCATCCCGGCGTTGAGCACCACCGCGTCGCGCACCGGGCCGCGCTCCCCGGCGAGGACCCGCCGGGCGACGTCCGCGTTGTGCGCGGCGTCGCCGCCCCGCAGTGCCTCGACCGGCGCCTCGCCCAGCGCGACGTCGCCGGGGGACACCGACAGCACGGTGACCTCGCCGTCGGCCACCCACCACACCGTGGAGGAGGTGGCGAGGGTCAGCTCGTCGAGCCCGTCGTCACCGCGGAAGACCGCGGCGGGGCGGCCCCGGCCGGCGAACACGCCCGCGATGAGCGGGGCGATCCGGGCGTCGGCGACCCCGACCGCGGCGTAGGTGGGCTGCCCGGGGTTGGTCAGCGGGCCGAGCGCGTTGAACGCGGTGCCGATGCCGAGCCCGCTGCGCGCGGCGGCGGCGTGGCGCATCGAGGGGTGGAAGGCGGCGGCGAAGCAGAAGGTGATGCCGGCCCGCTCGGCGACCTCGGCCACCCGCTCGGGCGCGAGGGTCAGGTCGACCCCGAGCGCCTCGAGGACGTCGGCGGACCCGCTCGAGGACGACGCGGCACGGTTGCCGTGCTTGACGACGCGCAGGCCGGTGGCCGCGACGACGACCGAGGCCATCGTCGAGATGTTCACCGAGTGCATCCGGTCGCCGCCGGTACCGACGATGTCGACACTGGGGCCGGGCACCTCGATCCGGTGCGCGTGCTCGAGCATGACGTCGGCGAGGCCACGCAGCTCGTCCACCGACTCACCCTTGGCGCGCAGGGCCACGAGGAAGCCCGCGAGCGGCACCGCGGCCGCCTCGCCCCGCATCACCTCACCCATCGCCCAGCCTGCCTGCTCGGTGGTGAGGTCCTCGCCGCGGAGCAGCGCGGAGATCAGGTCCGGCCAGGTGGAGCCGGCCGGTGCGCTGGCGGACACGCCGCTCAGCCGGCCGCGACCCGCTGGCGGGCCAGGGTCGCGACGGCCTCGGCGACGAGGATGGGGTCCAGGGGGTGCGGGACCGCCTCGTCGGCGAGCGACCAGCCGGCGAGCCACCCGTCCTGCGGGCGGCCGGTGAGCACGAGGACCGGCGGGCAGTCGAAGATCTCGTTCTTCAGCTGACGGCAGAGGCCGAGCCCGCCCATCGGCACCGCCTCGCCGTCGAGGACGACGACGTCGACGCCCCCGGCGTCCATCGCCTCGATGACCGCCTCGGGCGTCGCGCACTCGTGCCACGAGACCACCTCGACGTCGCGGGCCGGACGGCGCCCGGCAGCGGCCCGGACGGCGTCGCGGGTGGTGATGTCGTCGCTGTAGAGGAGGACCCGGACGCGGTGGACGCCGGCGGTGGCGCTCGGCGTGGCGTGCTCGACGGTGTCCTCGGCGTGGCTCATGCGCTGCATCGTACCGACCGGCCACGGACCCATCTGCGGCCCTGTCCGGCACCGTGTGTCCAGCCTTTCCGGGGGTCGTAGCAGCGCTGTCGGACGGATGTCGGCATAATGCCGTCCGTGGCGACTTCTGCATCCCCCTCGGTCAAGCACGCGGGCCCGGTCCCGTCCATCCCGGGCCAGGGCCCCGCGACGCGGCCCAACCTCGTCGCCGTGGGCACGATGGTGTGGCTCTCCAGCGAGCTGATGTTCTTCGCCGCCCTCTTCGCCTTCTACTTCACCCTGCGCGGCCACCTCCCGGACATGTGGAGCGAGCGCACCGCCGAGCTCACCGTCCCGTTCGCCCTCGCCAACACCCTCATCCTCGTCGTCTCGTCGGTGTGGTGCCAGCTCGGCGTGCTGCAGGCCGAGAAGGGGGTCGTCGCCCGCCCGCAGGGCACCTCGCTGCTCAAGGTCAGCGCCTGGGGCATGCGCGAGTGGTACGTGCTCACCTACATCTTCGGCGCGGTCTTCGTCTCCGGTCAGATCTTCGAGTACGCCGAGCTCACCGCCGAGGGCCTGACCCTCTCGGCGGACTCGTACGGGTCGATCTTCTACCTCGCCACCGGCTTCCACGGCCTGCACGTCACCGGCGGCCTGATCGCCTTCCTCCTCATCATCGGTCGCACCTTCACGACCCGCCGGTACACCCACGCCCAGGCCACCGGCGCCGTCGTCACCTCGTACTACTGGCACTTCGTCGACGTCGTCTGGATCGCCCTGTTCCTCATGATCTACGTCTTGAAGTAAGTTCTCCCGCAACCGGACAGCACCCGCAGACGACAGGACCCCTCGTGAACGCACTGGCCGCCCGGCGCCGGCACCCCGCGGCGATCGCCGTCCTCATCATGCTCGGCCTGCTCCTCACCGGGGCCCTGTACGTCGTCGTCGCGCCGAAGCCCGCCGACGCCGCCACGTCCGCCGCCCCCGCCCAGACCGTGGAGGAGGGCAGGAACCTCTTCCGCGCCAACTGCGCCTCGTGCCACGGGCTCAACGCCGAGGGCCGCTACACCGGCAACGGCGACGCCTGGGCCGGACCGCCGCTGGCCGGCGTCGGGGCCGCGTCGGTCGACTTCCAGATGGGCACCGGCCGGATGCCGCTCGCGAACCCGGCCGTCCAGGCCCCCGCCGGCGGCCAGATCAAGTTCACCGACGAGGAGATCGCCGCGATCGCCGCCTACGTCGCCTCGCTCGCTCCCGGCCCCGCGGTGCCGACCGAGGAGATGGTCGACCCCACGAGGGGCGACCCCGCGCTCGGTGGTGAGCTGTTCCGCGTCAACTGCGCGATGTGCCACAACTTCGCCGCGTCCGGTGGCGCCCTCACCCGTGGCAAGTACGCGCCGGGGATCGGCGCCGACGTCACCCCCACGCACATCTACGAGGCGATGGTCACCGGCCCGCAGAGCATGCCGGTGTTCAACGACAGCAACCTCACCCCCGAGGCCAAGCGCGACATCATCGCCTTCCTCGACGCCATCAACACGCAGGAGAACCCCGGAGGCATGACCCTGGGCTCGCTCGGACCCGTCACCGAGGGGCTGTTCGCCTGGGTCTTCGGGCTCGGCATCCTCGTCGCCGCCGCCGTCTGGCTCGGCTCCAAGGCCGCCTAGCCCGCACCGTCCCACCCGCACCGCGAAGGATCGGCATTGTCGATGAACGAGCAGGACACCCCGCACCCCGGCACCGAGATGACGCCCACCGACGGGCGCGGTACGGCCGTGCGCCTCGACGAGGGGCACGTCGTCGGCACGGGCGGGCTCCCCGACCGGTTCACCAACCCCGGCCTGCCGCACCACGTGCCGCGGATGGCCGACACCGACGACCGGGCCGCCAGGCGGGCCGAGAAGCAGGTCGCCACCCTCTTCGGGCTCTCCATCATCGGCACCCTGCTCTTCATCGTCTTCTACTTCGCCATCGATGTCGAACAGACGGTGTTCGTCCCGGGCATCGGCACGACGAGCGCGTCGAACTTCGCCCTGGGCATAACCCTTGCCATCTCCCTGCTCGGCATCGGCCTGGGCGCCGTCCACTGGGCGAAGACGCTCATGCCCGACACCGAGGTGGTCGAGGAGCGCCACCGGATGCGTGCCTCCGACGAGTCTCGGCAGCGGGTCGTCGAGGTGCTCGCCGATGGCGGCACCTCCTCCCAGGTCACCCGCCGCCCGCTCATCAAGTACACCCTCGGGGGGGCGCTCGGTCTCTTCGCGGTGCCGATCGTGCTCCAGGTGGCCGGCTCGCTCGGGCCGATGCCGCAGAAGTCGCTGTCGCTCACCTGGTGGAACGGCGGTCCGAGCGGTCCCGGCGAGGAGCCCACCTTCACGCCGCTGCGCCTGATGCGTGACCCGGAGAACACGCCGATCCGGGCCACCGACGTCACCATCGGCTCGGTCTTCCACGTCATGCCCGAGGGGCTGCTCCCCGACCCCGTCACCAAGGAGGGCGGCGCGGACCATCTCCTCGAGGAGAAGGCCAAGGCCGCGGTCCTGCTCATGCGGCTGGACCCCCGGGACATCACGTCGCAGAAGGAGCTCGACTGGGGCTACGAGGGCATCGTCGCGTACTCCAAGATCTGCACCCACGTCGGCTGTCCCGTGGGTCTGTACGAGCAGCAGACCCACCACCTGCTGTGCCCGTGCCACCAGTCGACCTTCGACGTGACCCAGGATTGCAAGGTCATCTTCGGTCCCGCCAACCGTCCCCTGCCACAATTGAGGATCGACGTCGACGACGAGGGCTACCTCGTCTCCACCGCGCCGTTCGCCGAGGCGATCGGCCCGAGCTTCTGGGAGCGTGGCTGAGATGAGCACCACGTCAGAGCGCCCCGCGGACCAGCTGCGCGAGGGTGACGCCCCGGCGGAGACGCCGCCGTCGGCCGCGGCCCGCCGGGTCGGCGGCCTCGCCGGCTGGGTCGACGACCGCACCGGCGCCGCCAAGCCGTTCGGCTACCTCATGAAGAAGGTCTTCCCGGACCACTGGTCCTTCATGCTGGGCGAGATCGCGATGTACTCGATGATCATCTGCCTGGTCACCGGCGCCTTCCTCACCTTCTGGTTCATCCCGAGCATGGGCCAGACCATCTACGACGGCTCCTACGTCCCGCTGCGCGGTGTCGAGATGTCCGAGGCGTACGCCTCGACGCTGAACATCTCCTTCGACATCAAGGGCGGGCTGATCATCCGCCAGATCCACCACTGGGCGGCGCTGCTCTTCATCGTCGCGCTGACGGTGCACATGTTCCGCGTGTTCTTCACCGGGGCCTTCCGCAAGCCGCGCGAGATCAACTGGGTCATCGGCTCGGTGCTCGCCCTCCTCGCCATCATCGAGGGCTTCGCCGGCTACTCCCTCCCCGACGACCTGCTGTCGGGCACCGGCATCCGGGCCATGCAGGGGTTCGTGCAGACCGCGCCGATCATCGGCTCGTACCTGGTGTTCGCCATCTTCGGCGGCCCGTTCCCCGGCGAGCTGATCATCCCGCGCCTCTACTCCGCGCACGTGCTGCTCATCCCGGCCATCCTCGTCGGCCTCTTCACCGCCCACATCGGCCTGGTCTTCGTGCAGAAGCACACCCAGTTCCCCGGCCCGGGCCGCACCAACGAGAACGTCGTCGGCTTCCCGGTGATGCCGGTGTACGCGGCGAAGGCCGGCGGCTTCTTCTTCATCGTCTTCGGCGTCATCGCCCTGATCTCGGCCGTCGTGCAGATCAACCCGATCTGGGGCTACGGGCCCTACGACCCCTCCCCCGTCACGGCGGGTTCCCAGCCCGACTGGTACATGGGCTTCGCCGACGGAGCGCTGCGCCTGCTGCCGGGCTGGCTCGAGTTCACGTTCTGGGGCTACACCCTGTCCCTGAACATCGCCCTGGGTGCGCTGGTGCTGCTGCCCCTGGTCTACACCGTGCTCGGCATCTACCCGTTCGTCGAGAAGTTCGTCACCAAGGACGAGCGCGAGCACCACCTGCTCGACCGCCCGCGCAACGCCCCGACCCGCACCGGCATCGGCATGGCGGGCATCACGGCGTACTCGGTGTTCATGTTCGCCGCCGGCAACGACATCATGGCCATCCGGCTCGGGCTGTCGATCAACGACATCACCTGGTTCTTCCGGATCGGGCTGTTCGTCCTGCCCCCGATCGTCTTCTGGGTCACCCGGCGGATCTGCCTGTCGCTGCAACGCCGCGACCGCGAGACGGTGCTCCACGGGCGCGAGACCGGCACGATCATCCGTACCCCCGACGGCCGCTTCTTCGAGCGCCACGAGGCCCTGCTCCCCAAGGACCAGTGGATCCTCGTCCAGCACGACCCGGTGGCGCCGATCGAGCCGCCGCGCGAGGTCGACGAGAACGGCGTCGCCCGCCCCGGCTCCCGGGTCGACCGGGTCCGCGCCGCGATGTCCCGGTTCTACTTCAAGGACGCGGTCAACCCGGTCACCCCGGCCGAGCTCGCCGCCGCCCACCACCACGGTGAGGAGGCCGAGGCGATCGTGGCCGGTGACCAGCCGGCCCAGGTCGGAGCCGGCGAGGACCGGCCCCGGGTCGGGGCCGGCGAGGGTGCCGACCGCTCCTGACCACCTCCCTCCTCACGACGAGCGCCGTGCCGCCCCGGGTGGCACGGCGCTCGTCGCGTGGCGGACGCGCTCACTCGCCGAGCAGCTCCAGCAGACGGGCCCGTGCCCCCTCCGGCGGCCCGTCGAGCTCGAGGACCTTGGTGCGCGACCGCTCCCCCGCCACGACCCGCACCTGCCGGGGCCGCAGCCCGAACGCGCGGGCCACGGCGGCGCTCACGGCGGCCGTGGCGGCGCCCTCGACCGCGCGGGCGGCCACGGACACCGCGAGCACCTCGCCGTCGCCCCAGCGGCCCCCCACGCGCGTTCTCGAGGCACCGGGACGCACCCGCACCGTGATCCGCACGGGCGTCATCGTGCCACGCCGTCCTAGGGTGGAGCGGTGACCAGCTCCTCGACCGCCGCTGCGGACGTCGCTGCCCTCCCCCGCAGCACCCCCGAGGAGCACGGCGTGCCCTCCTCGGCCCTGCTGCGCCTCGTCCGGCGCTGGGAGGAGTCCGGGCTGGAGCCGCACAGCTTGATGGTGCTGCGCCACGGCCACGTGATCGCGGAGGGATGGTGGGCGCCGTACCGGCCGGACCGACTGCAGCTCGTGTACTCGGTGAGCAAGACCTTCACGGCGTGTGCCGTCGGGCTCGCCGTCGACGAGGGGCTCCTGGCCCTCGACGAGCGAGTGGTCGACCTCTTCCCCGAGGCGGCCGCCGTCGCGGGCCCCCGCGCCGCCGCCCTGACCCTCCACGACCTGCTCGCGATGCGCACCGGGCACCGTGCGGACACGATGCCGTCGGGCGGGGTGCCACCCACGGACTTCCCCGCGACCTTCCTCGCCATCGAGCCCGAGGAGGAGCCGGGCTGGTTCGTCTACCACAACGGCGCCACGCTGATGGCCGCGCTGGCGGTGCAGCGCCGCAGCGGGCAGCGTCTCCTCGAGTACCTGCGGCCCCGGGTGCTCGATCCGCTGGGCGTCACGGCCGCGTCGTGGCAGCAGGTCGACGGGTACGACCTGGGATTCTCCGGCCTGCACGTGCCGACGGTGGCGCTGGCACGCCTGGGCCGGCTCCTCGCGAGGGGTGGCGTCCACGACGGCCGACGGCTCCTGCCCGAGGGCTGGGCGCAGCGGATGACGACGGTGCACACGGACACCTCGGGCCATCCCGAGACGACGGACTGGCAGCAGGGGTACGGCTACCAGATGTGGCGCTGCAGGCACGGGGCGTGGCGCGCGGACGGCGCGTACGGACAGTTCTGCGTCGTCGTCGCGGAGGCGGACCTCGTCGTGGCGATGACCTCGTGCACGGACCGCACCCAGGAGACCCTCGACGCCCTCTGGGAGGAGCTGCTGCCGGCGCTGTCCGACACCCCGCTCCCCCCGGACCCCGGGAACGTCCGGACCCTCCGGGAGGTGCTGAACGGTGTGGCGCTGGCCGCGCCGCTGGGCACCACCGAGCCTGTCGGCGACGGCCCGTGGTCCTTCGACCACGTCCCGACCGAGCAGGTGCCCTCACTCGCCGGCGTCGAGGTCGCGTCGGCCGACGACGGATGGCTGCTCACCGTGCACGAGGCCGGTCGCCGCCACGAGGTGCCCCTGGCCGACGGTGCCTGGCCCGACGCCCCCGGCCGGCCGTGGGTGGCCTCGGGCGGCTGGACCTCACAGGGTGTCCTCGAGGCCGTGGTCGTGGCCGTCGACACCCCCCACGCCCTGCGGCTGCGGTGCACCGACGGGGTGGTCACGGCGTCGTGGAACGGCGAGCCTCTGGGCTGGCCGGCGCTGACCGCGCTGGTCGCCCCCGGCTGAGGGAGCCGGACCCCGGAGACGGGCAGCCACCGACCGATGACGCCGCGCACCACCGCCGGCGGGGCTCTCGGGAGGCTCGGGCGCCCGGCCCGTTCGGCGGATGCGGCAGGCTGGTCCCGTGCACCCACTCACCCCCGCCGAGTTCGACGCCCGGGTCGAGGACGCCCTCGACGAGGTGCCCGAGGAGCTGATGGCGATGCTCGACAACGTCGTCTTCCTCGTCGAGGACGAGCCCCCCGCCGACGACCCCGACCTGCTCGGCGTCTACGAGGGGGTACCGCTCACCGAGCGGGGCGACGCCTGGGCGGCCGGCGCCCTCCCCGACCGGATCGTGCTCTTCCGGGGCCCGCTCACCCGGATGTGCGCGGACGACGAGGAGCTGACCGAGGAGATCGCGGTGACGGTCGTGCACGAGATCGCCCACCACTTCGGCATCGACGACGCCGCACTGCACGAGCTCGGCTGGGCCTGAGCCGTGGGGGTCAGAGCGCGTGCTCGCCCTTCCAGTACTCGAAGGTCCAGCCGACGAGCGAGGGGACGGCGAAGAACGCACCGATGATGAACAGCCACCACCCGACGGCCAGGCCGGCGAACATCACCGCGGCGCTCAGGCCGAGGAAGAGCGGCCACCAGCTGTGCGGGCTGAAGAACCCGTACTCGCCCTGGATCTCGTCGATGTCGCCGAGGGGGTCGTCGGAGGGGTCGGCCTCGAGGCGCCGGCGGGTGATCCGCAGGTAGAAGGCGATCATGAACCCGAGCAGGCCGCCGAGGATCAGGCCGATGAACCCGACCCACTCCAGCCCCAGCTCGGTGGTCGAGGTCCAGTAGCCGTAGATGGCCGCCATGACGAACGCGAAGACCCCGATGAGGTTGCTGATCCGCTCCATCGCGAGCACGGCTCAGGACTCCTTGCTCTGGTCGGTGTCGCCCGTGCGGGTGTCGTCGACGAAGGCCTCGTCCGCGAGGTCGGCCGGGCCGATCGCGGCGACGAGGGCGCTCTCCTTGCTCCGCTGGGCGTCGTGGACGCCTGCCGGCGCGGCCTCCGGGTGGTGCAGGTCGAAGGCGGGGCGCTCGGAGCGGATCCGCGGGATCGAGTCGAAGTTGTGCCGCGGCGGCGGGCACGAGGTGGCCCACTCCAGCGAGGCGCCGTACCCCCACGGGTCGTCGGTCTCAACCAGCGGCGCGGTCCTCCACGTCTTCCAGACGTTGTAGAGGAACGGCAGCATCGAGGTGGCGAGCAGGAAGGCACCGACCGTGGAGATCTGGTTGCCGAGGGTGAAGCCGTCCTCGGGCAGGTAGTCGGCGTAGCGGCGCGGCATGCCCTGGGCGCCGAAGATGTGCTGGACGAAGAACGTGGTGTGGAAGCCGATGAACAGCAGCCAGAAGTGCAGCTTGCCGAGCTTCTCGTCGAGCATCCGCCCGGTGAGCTTGGGCCACCAGAAGTAGAAGCCGGCGAACATCGCGAACACCACGGTGCCGAAGACCGTGTAGTGGAAGTGCGCCACGACGAAGTAGCTGTCGGAGAGCTGGAAGTCCAGGACCGGGCTGGCGAGGATGACGCCGGTCAGGCCACCGAAGAGGAAGGTGACCAGGAAGCCCAGCGCCCACAGCATCGGGGTCTCGAAGGACAGCTTCCCGCCCCACATCGTGCCGATCCAGTTGAAGAACTTCACCCCCGTCGGGACGGCGATGAGCATCGTCATGATCGCGAAGAACGGCAGCAGCACCTGGCCGGTGACGTACATGTGGTGCGCCCACACGCTCACCGAGAGCGCCGCGATCGCGATCGTCGCGTAGACGAGGGTCTTGTAGCCGAAGATCGGCTTGCGGGAGAAGACCGGCAGCACCTCGGAGATGATCCCGAAGAACGGCAGCGCGATGACGTACACCTCGGGGTGCCCGAAGAACCAGAAGATGTGCTGCCACATCATCGGCCCCCCACTGGCGGCGTCGAAGATGTGGGCACCGAACTTGCGGTCGGCGCCGAGCGCGAACAGCGCGGCGGCCAGCGCCGGGAAGATGAGGAGCACGAGGATCGAGGTGATGAGCACGGTCCACGTGAAGACCGGCATCCGGAACATCGTCATGCCCGGCGCACGCATCGTGAGGATCGTCGTGATGAAGTTGACCGACCCGAGGATGGTGCCGAACCCGGCCAGTGCGAGACCGAAGACCCACAGGTCACCGCCGAGTCCGGGGCTGTACGTCTCGTCGGACAGCGGGGTGTACGCGAACCAGCCGAACGCGGCCGCGCCCTGGGGGGTGAGGAACCCGGCGCCGGCGATGATCCCACCGAAGAGGTAGAGCCAGTAGGCGAACATGTTCAGGCGCGGGAACGCCACGTCGGGAGACCCGATCTGCAGCGGCATCAGCGCGTTCGCGAACGCGGCGAACAACGGGGTCGCGAACAGCAGCAGCATGATCGTGCCGTGCATCGTGAACAGCTGGTTGTACTGCTCCGGGTTGTCCACGACCTGCAGCCCCGGCTGGAAGAGCTCGGCCCGGATGAGCAGGGCCATGATGCCGCCGATGACGAACCAGATGAACGAGGTGATGAAGTAGAGGTTGCCGATGACCTTGTGGTCGGTGGTGGTGACCCACTTGACCACGGTGGCGCCCGGCGCCAGCCGCTTGGTCCGCGCCGGCGCCGAGGCGGTGCGCAGCATCGTCGAGTCGGTAGCGGCACTCATCGTCAGTTGTCTCCCTCGGAGCCGACGGTCTGGCCCTCCATCAGGGGCTCCCGGTTGATGTCGTTCCCGAGCAGGCCGGTCTGGCCCGCCGCCCGCAGGTCGGACATGTGCTGGTCGTACTCGTCGCGGGGGACGATCTTGACGTTGAACAGCATCTGCGAGTGGTAGGCGCCGCAGAGCTCCGCGCACTTGCCCTTGAAGGTGCCCTCCTGGGTCGGCACGACCTGGAAGGTGTTGACCCGCCCCGGGATGAGGTCCATCTTCTGGAGGAAGGCGGGCACCCAGAAGGAGTGGTTGACGTCGCGGGCGGTGAGGTAGAACTGCACCCGCTCGCCGACCGGGAGGTAGAGCGTGGGGATGGTCTCCTCGGCGCCCGGCTCCCCGGTGAGGATCGCCTGGGTGCCGACCTCGTGGACGTCGTCGTCGAGGTAGTCGAAGTCCCAGCTCCACTGCTTGCCGATGACGTTGATGCTGACGTCCGGCTCCTGGGAGGTGTCGATGAGCTTGGACTCGTCGCGGGCCGTGTAGTAGAAGAGCACGACGACCATGAAGATCGGGACGACGGTGAAGAGAATCTCGATCGGGATGTTGTAGCGGAGCTGGACGGGCAGCTCGGTGTCGTCGCGCTTGCGCCGGTAGGCCGCCACGCACCAGACGACGAGGCCGATGACGAGCAGGCCCACCGCGATGGCGGCGATCCAGGCGCCGATCCACAGCGTGGTGACCGTCTCGCCGGCCTCGGTGATCGCGGGCGGGAGCCATCCGGTGGAGGCGTCACCGCGCATCTCGGCGCCTGCGCAGCCACCGAGCAGGACGGCCGTCACCGCGCCGAGGAGCGCCCCGACAGCGAGCCGGCGGGCGCGCCGGCGGGGCGTGGAGAGGTCGTGCTGGCGCACCGCTGCACCCTTCGTCCGGAGGAGTGTCACAGAATGCAGCACACCCTACTGCACGTCGCGGGGGGTGGGCAGGAGGGGGGTTATACCGTCGACACGTGGCGCACAACGACTTCCAGACCCCTCCCGGACCCCCGGGGGAGGGCCTCCTGGACGCCGCCCGGGGACCCCTCCACCCGGTCGCGGCGACGACCCTCGCGGCCGCCCTGGACGTCGCCTGGGCGGACCCCACGAGGCGGCACCCGGCGGGGCGCCGGGCCCGCGCACACCTCGACACCGCCCGGGAGGTCCTCGCCGGGGCGATGGGCGTCCGGGCCGACGAGCTGTCGGTGCACGGCAGCGCCGAGGAGGCCCTCGAGCTGGGGCTCGCGGGCCTGCGGCACGGCCGGCGTCGGGCCGGCGGCCGGGTCGTCGCCTCGGCGGTCGAACGCTCCGTCGTGCTCCTCTCCCCCGGCGTCGACGAGCAGGTGCCCGTCGACGGGCGTGGCGCCGTCGACCTCGAGGCCTGGTCACAGGCCGTCGCCGCTCCCGGCGTGGCGGCCGCGGCGCTGCAGACGGCCAACGGGGAGGTGGGCACCAGGCAGCCCGTCGGGCGCGCGGCGGCGGCCGCCGCCGAGCACGGCGTGCCGCTCCTCCTCGACGCCACCGCCTCCCTCGGCCGCGACGACCTCCACGGCGGGTGCGGCGCGGTCGTCGTGGCCGACGCCGCCGCCTTCGGCGGCCCGCCCCTGGGGCTGCTCGCGGTGCGGACCGGCACCCGGTGGGGCCTGCCCGGGCCGCGTCACGAGGCCGAGCACGGGCGCGTGGCGGCCGCCCCCTGGGTGCCCCCGGTGCTCGCCGCCGCGGAGGCCTGGCGGCAGGTGGCGGCCGAGCGCGAGGCCGAGGAGGCCGCCGCCCGGGCCCTGGTCGACCGCATCCGCACGGCCGCCGCCGCGGTCACCGACACGGTGGTCGTCGGCGACCCGGTGGACCGTCTCCCCCACGTGGTCACCTTCTCGGTGCTCTTCGCCGACGGCGAGGTGCTCCTCGACGAGCTGGCCCGCCGCGGGGTCGCGGTGGCGTCCGGCTCGGCGTGCACGTCGAGCACCCTGCAGCCGAGCCACGTGCTCGCCGCGATGGGCGTTCTGACCCAGGGCAACGTGCGCGTGACCCTGCCGCTCGGCGCGGTCTCCCCCACCCGCGACGCCGACGCCGCCCGGCTCTGTGCCGTGCTGCCGGACGCCGTGGCGGCGGTGCGCGAGCGGCTCGGGACGGCGGGGCTGTGAACGAGCCGGTGGTCGTCGACGCCCGCGGTGAGCGGTGCCCGGTGCCCGTCGTCATGGCGGCCCGGGCCACCCGCGACCTCCCGGCCGGCGCCGTCGTGCTCCTCTGGGCGGACGACCCCGCAGCGGCCGTGGACGTGCGCGCCTGGGGCTGGCTGCGCGGCCACGCCGTCGACGCGGCCCCGGCGGAGGGCTACACCGTCTACACGGTGCGCGTGGGCGAGGGAGAGGACGACGGGGCGGGCGGCGGCAGCGACAGGTCCACCTGAGGCGCCTCCAGCGCCCCGGCGAGCCGCTCGAGGTAGAGCGCGCGGGGCCACTCCTGGGCGCCGAGGCGGCGCAGGTGCTCGGTGGCCCACTGGACGTCGACCAGGCGCCGCTCGTCGCCGTCGGCGTGGAAGCGCTGCGCCAGCCCGACCAGGGCCACCTTCGAGGCGTCGCTCACCCGGTGGAACATCGACTCCCCGGCGAAGAGCCCGCCCACCGACACCCCGTAGAGGCCGCCGACCAGCTTCCCGTCCTGCCAGGTCTCGATGCTGTGGGCCCAGCCCAGGTCGTGGAGGCGCCGGTAGGCGGCAGCGATGTCGTCGGTGATCCAGCGGCCCTCGCGGGAGGGGTCGCCGCAGGCGGCGACGACCTCGTCGAAGGCGGTGTCCACCCGGACCTCGAAGCGCGGGAGCACCTTGCGCAGCGACTTGCGGACGAGCAGCCCGCCGGCCGGGATGACCCCCCGGGGGTCGGGCGACCACCAGCCGAGCGTCCCGGCCCCGTGCCGGCCGAGCCCCATCGGGAACAGCCCGAGCCGGTAGGCGGCCAGCACGGTGCCGGGCTCGAGGTCGGCACCGGCGGCCACCAGGTCCTCGCGGGGCTCGGCCCGGGCGGTGTCGAGGAGCCACGGGGTGGGCGGCGGCTCGACCGGCGGGAAGACCACGACGCGCCCCGCGCTCAGTCGCGGGCGTTCCGCACGACGGGGGCGATCTCCTCGGCGGCGTCCTCGCCGTACGCGGCCGCCACCCGGTCCAGGAAGCGCGAGCGGCTCACGACGTACTCCTGGGTGCCCACGGTCTCCAGCACGTAGGCGGCGAGCACCGACCCCATCTGGGCGCACCGCTCGTGCCCGAGGCCCCCCGAGAGCCCGACGAGGAAGCCGGCGCGGAAGGCGTCGCCGACCCCCGTGGGGTCCACGCGCCGCACCTGCCCGACGACCCCGACGTGGATCGGCTCCTCGCCCCGGGTGCGGATGTCGACGCCCTCCTTGCCCCGGGTGATGACGCGGGTGGTGACGCGCTCGTCGATCTCCTGCTGGCTCCACCCCGTCTTCGTGGCCGTGAGGTGGGACTCGTACTCGTTGGTGATCAGGTAGTCCGCGCCGTCGACGAGGGTGCGGATGAACGGCCCGTCGGCGAAGGCGAGCTGCTGCGACGGGTCGGCGACGAACGGGATGCCGCGGGCGCGGCACTCCTCGGTGTGCCGGAGCATCGCGTCCGGGTCGTCGGCGCCGACGAGCACGAGGTCGAGCTCCCAGCGCTCGTGGATGGGGCCGAGCTCGATCATCCGGGCCTCGGACATCGCCCCGGCGTAGAAGGTGGCGATCTGGGCCATGTCGTCGTCGGTGGTGCAGACGAAGCGGGCGGTGTGGTGGGTGTCCGAGATGTGCACGTGGTCGGTGACGACGCCGTGCCGGCTCAGCCAGCTGCGGTAGTCGGCGAAGTCCTCACCGGCCGCGCCGACGAGGATGGGGCGGGTGCCGAGCACGGCCATCCCGAAGCAGATGTTGCCGGCGATGCCCCCACGACGGATCTCCAGGCTCTCGGCGAGGAAGCTCACCGAGATCTTGTCCAGCTGCTCGACGACGAGGGAGTCCGAGAAGCTGCCCTTGAAGGTCATCAGGTGGTCGGTCGCGATGGACCCGGCGACGGCGATCTGCACGGCCCGAACCTACCGCGCGCCGTGCCTCCGGGGCGGACCCACCTCCGGGGACGCCGACGGGCCCCCGGCCGCACGTGGCGGCCGGGGGCCCGTTCGGTGCCCGGTGCTCAGCTGAAGCTGTCGCCGCAGGCGCAGGAGCTGCCGGCGTTGGGGTTGTCGATGGTGAACCCCTGCTTCTCGATCGTGTCGGAGAAGTCGATGGTGGCGCCGTCGAGGTACGGGGCGCTCATCCGGTCGACGACGACCTCGACCGAGCCGAACTCGCGCACGAGGTCACCGTCGAGGGTGCGCTCGTCGAAGTACAGCTGGTAGATCAGGCCCGAGCAGCCGCCGGGCTGCACGCCGACCCGCAGCCGCAGGTCGTCACGACCCTCCTGCTCGAGCAGGGACGCGACCTTGGCGGACGCGACGTCGGTGAGGACGACGCCGTGCGCCGGGGCCTCGACCCCGGCCGGGGTCTCGGTGGTCTGGAGCTGGTCGCTCATGGATGCTCTCCTCGTGCTGGGCTCTCGGTGCGGGTCCACCCGGTCAACCCCTCGTGGGGCGGTGGTGTTCCCTGACCCCGTCAAGGATACGTGCCCGCGGTGACGGAACACTCCCCGGCGGTCAGCGCGGCGGCGACCAGGTGCGGGCGACCCGCGCCACCCGGGCGGTGAGGGTGCCGACGGGGTCGGCGACCATGGCGTCGACGTCGCGGGGGTGGTCGGCCACCACGTAGCAGCCGGCGATGCCCATCGACATCGTCTCCCGGCGCCCGACCAGGCACTCGCCGGCGACGAGCACCGTGGGCCGACCGGTCGCGAGCGTCGCCTCGGAGACGCCCGACACGACCGAACCGCGCACCGAGGTCCAGTCCAGCCGCCCGGTCGCGGTGACGACGAGGTCGCTGCCCGCGGCGGCCACCTCGAACCCGGTGACGCGCAGCACCTCCGCGACCGCGCCGACCGGCCGGGCCCCCAGGGCGAGCAGGGCGTACCCGAGCCCGCCGGCCGCACCGGCGCCGGGCTCACGGTCCAGCCGCCGCGGCCGGCCGGTGACCAGGTCGGTCCTCGGGGCGGGAAGGGCCCGGGAGAGGACGTCGACGAACCGGCCCACGGCGCCCTCGAGCGCCTGGGCCTGTGACCGGGTCGCGCCCTTGCCGGGAGCCTCGACGGCGCTGGTGCCCTGGAGGCCGAGCAGCGGCGTCTCCTCGTCCGTGGCGAGCACCAGCTCGACCCCGGAGAGCCGGTCGACGACCGACGGCATCCCGAGGAGCGCGTCGTCGGTGAGGTCGGCGAGGGCCAGCCCGCCGCGCGCCAGCGCCGAGGCGGGCCCGGCGCCGAGGGCCGCGAGCATGCCGGCGCCGCCGTCGTTGGTGCTGCCCCCGCCGACACCGACGACCACCCGGGTGGCGCCCTCCTCGACAGCCGTCTCCAGCAGCTGGCCGACGCCCCACGTGCTCGTCAGCCCGGGGTCGCGCTCGTCGGCGCCGAGCAGGTGCATGCCGGTGGCCTGGGCGGCCTCGACGTAGGCCGTGCGCCGCCCGTGCGGGCCGTCCACGAGGAGCACCGCCGCCGGCACCTCCCGGCCCAGTGGGTCGCTCACCGTGGTGGCCACCGTCTCGCCGCCGACGGCCTGCTGCACGACGTCGAGGAAGCCGGGGCCGCCGCCGGAGAGCGGCAGCAGCCGCAGGTCGTCGTGCGGGGCGCCGGTGGCCCACCCCTGCGCGATCGCGGCGGCGGTCTGGACCGGTCCCAACGTCGACCCGAAGGAGTCGGGGGCGATGAGCACGCGCACGGAGCCGAGCGTATCGGGGGCCGGCGGCGCCGGTGCACCGAGGCCCGGCCCGTCGGCCCGCCACGACGGGCCTACGATTCAGGGATGACGACGACCACGGGATCGCCCCGAAACGCCCCGCTGCCGCTGCTCGTCCTCGGCCACGGTCGCGACCTCGCCACCGAGCGTGGCGTCGAGTGCCCCGGCGACCTCCCGGCGCCCTCCGACCCCGAGCTCGTCGACCGGGCCCGGGCCGCCAAGGAAACCCTGGGCGAGCGGGTGTTCGTCCTCGGGCACCACTACCAGCGCGACGAGGTCATCCAGTTCGCCGACGTCACCGGCGACTCCTTCAAGCTGGCCAAGGAGGCCGCCGCCCGCCCCGAGGCCGAGTACGTCGTCTTCTGCGGGGTCCACTTCATGGCCGAGTCAGCCGACATCCTCACCTCCGAGCACCAGCGCGTCGTCCTCCCGGACCTCGCGGCCGGGTGCTCCATGGCCGACATGGCCGCGTTCGACCAGGTCGAGGACTGCTGGGACGACCTCGTCGAGGCGGGCGTCGCCGACCTCACGGTCCCGGTCACCTACATGAACTCCTCGGCCGCGATCAAGGCCTTCACCGGCCGGCACGGTGGCACCGTCTGCACCTCGTCCAACGCCAGGACCGCCCTCACGTGGGCCCTGGACAAGGTCGGCGACGGCGGCAAGGTGCTCTTCCTCCCCGACCAGCACCTCGGCCGCAACACCTACGTCCGCGACCTCGGGGGCTCGCTCGAGGACTGCGTCGTCTGGGACCCGCACCGGCCGATGGGGGGGCTCACGCCGGAGCAGCTGCGCGACGCGACGATGATCCTCTGGCGCGGTCACTGCTCGGTCCACGGGCGGTTCACGGTCGAGGCCGTCGAGGCCGCCCGCCGGGAGGTCCCGGACGTGCGGATCATCGTGCACCCCGAGTGCCGCCACGAGGTCGTCGAGCTGGCCGACGAGGTCGGCTCGACCGAGCGGATCATCGCGACGATCGCGGCCGCACCCCCGGGAACGGCGTGGGCGGTGGGCACCGAGCTCAACCTCGTCCAGCGGCTCGCGACCCAGTTCCCCGAGCAGCGGATCGTCTTCCTCGAGAAGAACGTCTGCTATTGCTCGACGATGAACCGGATCGACCTCCCGCACCTGGTGTGGGCGCTGGAGTCGCTCGTCGAGGGACGGATGGTCAACGAGATCGAGGTCGAGGCCGAGACCGCGCGCCTTGCCAGGGCCGCGCTCGACCAGATGCTCGCCCTGCCCGGGGAGACCTCGAAGGACTGAGCCGGCCGCGGCCGGCGATCGTGGTCGACGTGCCGCGGTCCGCGTCGGGACGCGGGACCACCCCCGTGGAGTCCTGGTGGGTGCGCCTCGATGCGGAGGTCTGCGCGGCAACGGGTAGCGTGGTGGCCACAGCTCGTTGATCTCTCGCCGCGAGTTGTTCACATGTCGTAGCCCCGTGACAGGTGCTCCGTGTGTAGCCGGCCGAGACATTCGGACTCCCGGCTGTCGGTGAGACACCCGCACAGATAGCGACCTTCCTTGCCCTCCTTCTCACACCTGGGTGTGCCCGCACACCTGACCGAGGTCCTGACCGGCCACGGCATCCACCACCCGACCCCCATCCAGACCGCCACGATTCCCGACGCCCTCGCCGGACGGGACGTCCTCGGACGCGGACGCACCGGATCCGGCAAGACATACGCCTTCCTGCTCCCCGTGGTGGCGCGGCTCGCAGGGGCCCCCAGGGCACGCTCCACCGCGCCGCGCGCCCTCGTCCTGGCACCCACTCGCGAACTGGTCAGCCAGATCGACACGGCCCTGGCTCCGCTGGCCCGAGCAGCGGGCCTGAGCACCAGGACCGTCTTCGGGGGTGTCGCCCAGAACCCGCAGGTCACCGCTCTTCGCCGTGGTGTCGACATCGTCGTGGCAACTCCCGGGCGGCTCGAGGACCTGATCGGGCAGGGCCACTGCCGCCTCGACGACATCGAGATCACCGTCCTCGACGAGGCGGACCACATGTGCGACCTGGGCTTCCTGCCCGCCATGCGCCGCCTCCTCTCGCAGACACCACGGGTGGGCCAGCGGTTGTTCTTCTCCGCCACCTTGGACCGGGCCGTGGACCAGCTGGTGCGCCAGTACCTCACCGACCCCGTCACCCACGAGGTCGACCCCGTGGGGTCATCAGCCGAGGCCACGACGGCCCACCACGTGCTTCAGGTCGAGCGGGAGCACCGGCTCGCCATCCTGGTCGACCTGACCAGTGCGCCCGGCCGCACGGTGGTGTTCACCCGCACCAAGCACGGCGCCAAGGCGCTGACGCGCCAGCTCAACCGCAGCGGCGTGCCGGCCATCGAGCTGCACGGCAACCTCGGCCAGAACGCCCGCACTCGCAACCTCGACGCCTTCCACGCCGGCCGGGCATCGACGCTGGTCGCCACCGACATCGCCGCGCGAGGAATCCACGTCGACGACGTGAGTCTGGTCGTTCACGCCGACCCCCCCACCGAGCACAAGGCCTACCTCCACCGGTCCGGACGTACGGCCCGCGCAGGCAACTCGGGCACGGTCGTCACCCTGGCCACCCCCGAACAGGTCCACGACGTCCGCGGACTGACCAGGGCCGCCGGAATCGTGCCGACGACCACCCGGATCACGGGTGGTCGCCATCCCCTCCTGCTGGAGCTGGCACCTGGCGAGCGCGTGCAGTCCGGACCGCCCCGGACCGACCCCGCGCCGTCCGCCTCCCCCGGGAGACCGGCGAGGTCCGCACCGGGGCGCCGCAGCCGCCCGACGCGGCAGAACCCCCGCGCTGACGGCTCACGCCCCGACGCCTCCACACCTCGGCGGGCGAAGACATCCGGGCAGGCTCGGGCACAGGGCCGCCCCGCCCGCCGCGCCGCGGGCGGCAGGCAGGCAGGGGCGTCCCCCAGCGGGCGTCACAGCGCAGCGACCTTCAGCGCCGGCCGTCGCTGACCACTCGCGGGAGACCGGGCGGACGGAGGAGACGACGACCGGTGGGACCGCCCGCCCCGGCCCCGCGACGGTCACCCCGCTCGTCAGGCGTGCACGAGGCCGTCGTTTCCGACATGGGGGTTGTGCGCCGGGTCGACGCGCTCGCCCTCCGGCGGCGGGCCGGGGGGCGTGCCCTCGCCGAACGGCGAGCCGCCGAGCGACTCGCGGCCGTGGGGGCTCCCCCACCCTGCGAGGTCGGGCCCGGCCGGGATCACACCCGTCGGGTTGATGTCGGAGTGCACCACGTAGTAGTGCGCCTTGACGTGCACGAAGTCGACGGTGTCCCCGAAGCCGGGGGTCTGGAACAGGTCGCGCGCGTACGCCCAGAGGACCGGCATCTCGGCCAGCTTCTGCCGGTTGCACTTGAAGTGGCCGTGGTAGACCGCGTCGAAACGGGCCAGGGTGGTGAACAGCCGGACGTCGGCCTCGGTCAGGTGGTCGCCCATGAGGTACCGACAGGCCGAGAGGCGCTCCTCGAGCCAGTCCAGGCTGCTCCACAACCGCTCGTGGGCGGCCTCGTACGAGGCCTGGCGCCCGGCGAAGCCGCAGCGGTAGACCCCGTTGTTGACCTCGGTGTAGACCCGCTCCATCACCTGGTCCATCTCGGCGCGCAGCGGCTGCGGGTACAGCTCGGGGGCACCGGGACGGTGGTGCTCGCGCCACTGGGTGGAGAGGTCGAGCGTCATCCGGGGGAAGTCGTTGGTGACCAGCCCGCCGCTCTCCTCCTCGACGAGCGCCGGCACGGTGACGCCGCGCTCGTAGCCGGGCACCCGGGCCACGTAGGCGTCCTTGAGCCGCGGGATCCCCAGCACCGGGTCGACCCCGTCGGGGTCGAGGTCGAAGGTCCAGCTGTCGGCGTCGTGGGTCGGGCCGCAGACGCCCATCGACACCGCGTCCTCGAGCCCCAGCAGCCGGCGCACGATGATCGCCCGGTTCGCCCAGGGACAGGCCCGGGCCACCACCAGCCGGTAGCGGCCCGGCTCCACCCGCCACTCCCCGGGCCCGGCCCCGTCCGCGGTCACCCGGTCGGTGACGTACTCGGTGTCCCGCTCGTAGTCCTGCTCGACGTAGCCGCCCCGCCCCATCGCCGGACCTCTCAGCGCGGCAGCGCGCCCAGGCGGGCGAGCAGCAGGGCCTCGGCGACGCAGACCCGTTCGAACTCACCGAGGTGGAGGGACTCGTTGGCGCCGTGGGCGCGGGAGTCGGGGTCCTCGACACCGGTGACGAGGATGGCGGCGTCCGGGAACCGCTCGGCGAAGGCCGCGACGAAGGGGATCGAGCCGCCGACCCCGATGTCGACCGGCTCCACGCCCCAGGCGTCGGCGAACGCGGCCCGGGCCTGGTCGTAGACCGGTCCGTCGGCGTGGGCGGCGAACCCGGCGCCGCGCTCGTCGAGGGTCACCTCGACCCGCGCCCCCCACGGCGCGCGGGCGAGCAGGTGCTCCCGGAGCAGGTCGAAGGCGTCCAGGTCGTGCTCGTCGGCCGCGATCCGCATCGAGACCTTCGCGGCGGCGGTCGGCACCAGGGTGTTCGAGCTCGTCGCGATGCTCGGGGCGTCGATGCCGATGGTGGTGATGGACGGCTTGGCCCACATCCGGGTGAGCAGGCTGCCCGAGCCGATCGGCTCGACCCCGTCGAGCAGCCCGGACTCGCGCCGCAGCCGGTCCTCGTCGTAGGGCAGGTCGGAGGCCACCCCCTCGCGAAGGCCCTCGACGGCGACGTTGCCCTCGTCGTCGTGGAGCGAGGCGAGCAGGCGGACCAGCACCATGAGGGCGTCGGGGACGGCACCGCCGAACATCCCGGAGTGCACGCCGTGGTCGAGGGTGTCGACCGTGACGACGGCGCGGATCATCCCGCGCAGCGTCGTCGTCAGCGCCGGCTCGCCGACGTCCCAGTTGCCGGAGTCGGCGAGCACGATCGCGTCGGCGCGCAGCCTCTCGCCGTGCCGCTCCAGGATCGTCGGCAACGAGTCCGAGCCGATCTCCTCCTCGCCCTCCACGAAGATCGTGACGCCGACCGGCAGGTCCTCGCCGTGGGCCCGCAGGGCGGCGAGGTGGGCCATCACCCCCGCCTTGTCGTCGGCCGCGCCCCGGCCGTACAGCCGGCCGTCGCGCTCGGTCGGCTCGAAGGGAGGGCTGTCCCACAGCGCGTCGTCGCCGGGCGGCTGGACGTCGTGGTGGGCGTAGAGGGTGACCGTCCGGGAGCCGGGCGGTCCCGCGCGGTGCCCGATGACGGCGGGGCGCCCGCCCTCCCGGACGACCTCGACCTCGAGGCCCTCGGCGCGCAGCAGCGTGGCGACGGCCTCGGCGCTGGTCTCGACGTGCGCCTGGTCGAAGGCGTCGAGGGAGACGCTGGGGATCCGGGTCAGCGCCTCGAGGTCGGCGCGGACCTGCGGCATCAACGCGCTGACCCGGTCGCGGAGGGCGGAGATCTGCTCGTCGGTGAGAACGTCGGTCACGGGGCACGACCCTACCGACCGAGGTCGGCGCCGGGGGTCCCCGCCCCGGGCCTCGACGGCGCCGTCCACGGTGACCACCTAGCATGGGGGGGTGTTCGGACGCAGCAAGACGCAGGAGCCGGCGCCGGAGGAGGCCCACCCGCCCAGGGAGGGCGCGAAGAACCGGCCGACGCCGCGACGTCGCGACCAGGAGGCCGCGCGCCGCCAGCCCCTCGTCCCGGCCGACCGCAAGCGGGCCCGCCAGCAGGAGCGGGCCCGGCGCAGCGAGCAGCTGGCGCTCACCCGGCAGGCGATGGTCACCGGCGACGAGAAGCACCTGCCGCCGCGCGACAAGGGGCCGGTGCGCCGCTACATCCGTGACTACGTCGACGCGCGGTGGAACCTCGCCGAGTTCATGCTCCCCGTGATGGTCGTGGTCCTCGCGTTCAGCTTCCTGCGCATCCCCTCCGTCCTGGCCCTGGTGACCATGGCGACGTACGGCATCATCCTCGTCGCCGTGCTCGACACCTTCCTCATGTGGCGCCGCTGCAAGCGCCTGCTCGTCGCGAGGTTCGGCGCCGACCAGCTCGGCCGCGGGAACGGGATGTACGTCGCGATGCGCGCCTTCCAGCTGCGGCGCTTCCGGATGCCGCGCCCGATGGTGGACCGCGGCGACTACCCGTCCTGAGCCACGCTCAGGGGGCCGGGTCCAGGCTCATCGGGCCGTAGACGACCTCACCCTCGCGGTGCAGCGTGACCGCGGTGACGCCGGCGTCGGCGAGGTCGTGCCACACCTCGCCGAACCAGCTCTCGGCGTCGGCCTGGGTGGGGAAAGAGGCGTCCGTGGTGGGCTCCCCGGCGACCGGCTTCCCGTCGGCGCCGGCGTAGGTCCAGGTCCAGCGCTCGCTCACGACGACCGCACCCCCGCCTCGACGAACGGGGGCTTGGTGACCGTGGCGGCGAGCTCGCGGCCCCGGACGTCGATGACGACGTCGTCGCCGAGGGTCACCGCCCGGTCGAGCAGGGCGAGGGCGATGCCCTGACGACGGGTGGGCGAGAAGGTGCCCGAGGTGACCTCGCCGACGGTGCTGCCGGCGGCGTCGCGGACCTCGCAGTGCGACCGGGGGATGCCGCGGCCGGTGACGACCAGCCCGCGCAGCAGCCGGCCCGACTTGGCGGCCCGCTCGGCCGTGAGCGCCTCCTTGCCCCAGAAGGCCTCCTTGTCCCAGCCGACCGCCCAGGCGGCCCCGGCCATGACCGGCGTGATCTCGGTGGACAGGTCGTTGCCGTGCAGCGGGTAGCCCATCTCGGTGCGGAGGGTGTCGCGGGCGCCGAGGCCGGCGGGCAGGCCGCCCTCCCGGTCGACGGCGTCGGCGAGGGCGTCCCAGAGCGAGCCGGCGGCGTCCCACGCCGGCACGACCTCGTAGCCCCGCTCGCCGGTGTAGCCGGTGCGGCACACGATGACCGGCTGCCCCTCCCACTCGGCCTCGACGAAGCTCATGTACGCGTGGTCGACCGGCAGGCCGAGGGAGCGCAGCACCTCGTCGGAGCGCGGGCCCTGGACCGCGATCACCCCGTAGTGGTGGTGCAGGTCCTCCACCGTGACGCCCGCCGGGGCGGCCTCGGCGAGCATCCGCACGACCGCGGCCGTGTTGGCGGCGTTGGGGACGAGGAACACGTCGTCGTCCGAGCGGAGGTACTGGATGAGGTCGTCGACGACCCCGCCGCTCTCGGTGCAGCACATCGTGTACTGGGCCTGGCCGGGACCGATGCGGCGCAGGTCGTTGGTGAGGCAGGCGTTGACGAACGCGGCGGCCCCCGGCCCGGAGACCCGCGCCTTGCCCAGGTGCGAGACGTCGAAGAGGCCGACCCGCTCGCGGACGGCGGTGTGCTCGGCCACCACCCCGCCGCCGGGGTACTCGATCGGCATCGACCACCCGCCGAAGTCGGCCATCTTCGCGCCGAGGGCCACGTGGCGGTCGTGCAGCGGGGAGCGCAGCAGGTCGGTCATGGTGGGCACGTTACCGCCCGCCGGGCACGCCCGCCCCGCTCGGTAGGGTGCGCCCCATGACCGCGTTGACGCTGACGACCCGGACCCCCGCCGACCTCGCCGTGGACACCCTCGTCGTCGGGTCGGTCCACACCGACGCGGGCGCCGACCTCGCCGCCGGGCACGGGCTCCCCCGCAAGGCGGTGGTGCACCTCCAGGCCGTGCTGAGCGACCTCGAGGCCACCGGGAAGCCCGACGACGTGCAGCGGGTCGTCGCCGTGCCGGGGGTCAAGGCCACCTCGGTCGTGGTCACCGGCCTCGGCCCCGCCACCACCCGCACCACCTCCTTCGACGCCGGGGTGCTCCGCCGCGCCGCCGGTGCCGCCCTGCGCGCCGTCCGCGGCAAGAAGAGCGTCGGCGTCGCCCTGCCCTGCCCCGACGCCGAGCGCGTCGGCGCGGTCGCCGACGGGGCCTGGGCCGGCTGCTACCTCTACGACAAGGCGGCCCCGCTGCGCGAGTCGGGCCGCATCGGCCGGCGCGGCGGCACGGGGAAGGCGCCGTCCGGGGGGCCGCGCATCACCGTCGTCTCCGGCGCCGGCCAGGGCAAGGCCGTCCGGGACGCGGTGCGGCGGGCCGAGGTCGTCGGCAGGGCCCGCGACTGGGCCCGCGACCTCGTCAACACCCCGCCCAACCTGCTCTTCCCCCAGTCCTTCGCCGAGGCCGTGAAGAAGCGCGCCTCCGCGTCGAGCGCCAAGGTCACCGTCTCCGTCCTCGACGACAAGGCCCTCGCCAAGGGCGGCTTCGGCGGCATCGTCGGCGTCGGACAGGGCTCGGTGCACCCGCCGCGGATCGTCACGATGTCGTGGGCCCCCACCGGCCCGCGGGCGTCGGTCGCGCTCGTCGGCAAGGGCATCACCTTCGACAGCGGCGGCCTCAACATCAAGCCGACCGCCGGCATGGTGACGATGAAGAGCGACATGGCGGGCGCGGCCGCGGTCGCCGGGGCGGTCCTGGCCGCCGCCGAGCTCGACCTGCCCGTCGCGGTCACCGGCTACCTCTGCCTCGCCGAGAACATGCCGAGCGGGACCGCGCAGCGCCCGAGCGACGTCGTCGTCATGCGCGACGGAACCAGCGTCGAGATCCTCGACACCGACGCCGAGGGCCGGATGGTGCTCGGCGACGGCATCTGCCTCGCCGGCGAGAAGAACCCCGACTGGATCGTCGACATCGCGACCCTCACCGGCGCCCAGGTGGTCGCGCTCGGCGGGGAGATCGCCGCCGTCATGGGCAACGACGACGGCTTCCGCGCCTCGGTCCTGGCCGCCGCCGACGCCGCCGGCGAGGACGCCTGGCCGATGCCGCTGCCCGAGGCGCTGCGCGCCAAGCTCGAGACCCCGGCGGCCGACCTCGCCCACAAGGGCGACCGCGACGGCGGCATGCTCACCGCCGGCCTGTTCCTCCGGGAGTTCGTCGGCGAGGGGATCCCCTGGGCGCACCTCGACATCGCGGGCCCGTCGTTCAACACCAGGGCCCCGCACGGCGTCACGCCGAAGGGTGGCACCGGCTACGGCGTGTCGACCCTCGTGGCCCTCGTCGAGGGGCACGCGGCCGGCTGAGCCCCACCGCCCCCACCCCCACGGACCGGGCCGGTCAGGCCCGCCCGTCGCGGCGCTGACGCGCCGTCCACTCGCGCATCCGTGCGGGGTAGCCGGTCTGGTTGACGTCGTACACGGGCACGCCGAGCGCGCGGGCGGTCTCGAAGGCACGGGGCCGGTCCGGCAGCGCCCGGCGCGTCCACTCGCCGTCGTGGGCGATGAGGACGACCGTGGTCGAGGTGACATGGGTGGCGGGCTCGACGTACGCCTCGACCCCGCGGCGGCTCGCCACGAAGTCGGCGAGGTGGGCCTGCACCGTCGACAGGTCGCTGCCGCCGCCGGCACCCGTGCGCCGGCGCGCGCGTCTCCACCAGGCCATGCGCCAACGATAGGCGGTCGGCGTCGCGGCCCCTGCGGGCGGCGGTGTCGCCGGGGCGTTCCGTGGTGACAAGATGCAGGGCAGCGCCCGCGACGACCACCACCCGTCGGGGCGCCCTGTCCACCCGCCACCGCGAGAGGGAGCTCCACCGCATGCCGGCCGATGCCGAGACCACCCATGACGTCGTCGTCCTCGGGGGAGGCAGCGGCGGCTACGCCTGCGCGCTGCGCGCCGCCGAGCTCGGGCTCTCCGTGGCCCTGGTCGAGAAGGACCTGCTGGGGGGCACCTGCCTGCACCGCGGCTGCATCCCCACCAAGGCGCTGCTCCACGCCGCCGAGGTGGCCGACGCCGCCCGCGACTCCGCGCGGTTCGGCGTGCGGGCCACGCTCGAGGGCATCGACCTGCCGGCGGTCACCACCTACCGCGAGGGCGTGGTCGCCCGCCTGTACAAGGGGCTGCAGGGGCTGGTCCGCGGCCGTCAGGTGGAGTACGTCGAGGGCGAGGGCCGGCTCGACGGACCCCGGACCGTCGTGGTGGGCGACCGCCGGCTCGTCGGGCGGCACGTCGTGCTCGCCACCGGCTCATCGGCGCGGACCCTCCCGGGCCTGGAGCTGGGCGGCCGCGTCGTCACCAGTGACGGTGCGCTCGCGCTCACCGAGGTGCCCGACCGGGTGGTCGTGCTGGGCGGCGGCGTCATCGGCGTCGAGTTCGCCTCCGTCTTCCGCTCCTTCGGCGCCGAGGTCACCGTCGTCGAGGCGCTCCCCCGGCTCGTCGCCGGGGAGGACCCCGCGTCCAGCGCCGCGCTCCAGCGGGCGTTCCGCAAGCGCGGCATCGCGGTACGCACCGACGCCCGGTTCGCGGCGGCCACGCAGACCGACGGCGAGGTGACGGTCACGCTCGAGGACGGCGAGGAGCTCACCGCCGACCTGCTGCTCGTCGCCGTCGGCCGCGGCCCGGTGACGGCGGGGCTGGGGTACGAGGAGGCCGGCATCGCGATGGAGCGGGGGTACCTGCTCGTCGACGAGCGCTGCCGCACCACCGTCGACGGCGTCCGCGCGGTCGGCGACATCGTCCCTGGCCTGCAGCTCGCCCACCGCGGCTTCGCCCAGGGCATCTTCGTCGCCGAGGACCTCGCCGGGCTCGACCCGGCCCCCGTGGTCGACTCCGGCATCCCCCGGGTCACCTACTCCGACCCCGAGGTGGCCTCGGTCGGCCTCACCGAGCAGCAGGCCCGCGAGGTGCACGGCGAGGCCGTGCGCACCCTCTCCTACAACCTCGGCGGCAACGGCAGGTCGCAGATCCTCGGCACCCAGGGCTTCGTCAAGCTCGTCGCCCTCGAGGACGGACCGGTGCTCGGCGTCCACATGGTCGGGGCCCGGATGGGCGAGCAGGTCGGCGAGGCCCAGCTCGTCGTGGGCTGGGAGGCCCACGCCGACGAGGTCGCCGCGCTCGTCCACGCGCACCCGACCCAGAACGAGGCCCTCGGCGAGGCCCACCTGGCCCTCGCGGGCAAACCGCTGCACGCCCACGAGTGACGGGTGCTCGGCCACAACTAGAGTGATGTCCGCCACTGCCCACGAAGGAGAGCTGTCCTGATGTCAGAACGCGTACAGATGCCCGCACTCGGCGAGTCCGTCACCGAGGGGACGGTCACGCGGTGGCTCAAGGGCGTCGGCGACGCGGTGGAGGTCGACGAGCCGCTCCTCGAGGTCTCCACCGACAAGGTCGACACCGAGATCCCCTCCCCGGTCGCCGGCACCCTGCAGGAGATCCTCGTCGAGGAGGACGACACCGTCCCCGTCGGCGCCGACCTGGCGGTCATCGGCGACGGCGCGCCGTCCGACGGTGGCGGCTCCGCCGACGACTCGGCGGGCGAGGAGCAGTCCCGGGACTCCGGTGACGGCCCGTCCGACGAGGTGCAGGACCCCGCCGACCGGGAGGCCGTGGCGGAGGCGGGCGACGAGGGCGGCCAGGAGCCGGCGGAGCCCCAGGGCGAGGGCGACCGGGGCGACGGTGGACAGGAGCAGTCCGGCACGTCCGGCGACGAGGCGGCGTCCTCGGGCGGCGGCTCGGGGGACGGCGAGCGGGTGCAGATGCCCGCGCTCGGCGAGTCCGTCACCGAGGGCACCATCACCCGCTGGCTGAAGCAGGAGGGTGAGGAGGTCGCGGTCGACGAGCCGCTGCTCGAGGTGTCCACCGACAAGGTGGACACCGAGATCCCGTCCCCCGTGGCGGGCACGCTGACCCAGATCCTCGCCCAGGAGGACGAGACCGTCCCCGTGGGCGCCGACCTCGCGGTCATCGGGGGAAGCGGCGGCGGGTCCGCCCCTGCGGAGGAGAAGCAGGCCGAGCCCGAGGCCGAGCAGCCCGCGCCGGAACAGCCGCAGGAACAGGCGCAGGAGCAGGCCCCTGCACAGCAGGAGGAACCGCAGGAGAGCGCTGCGGAGCAGGAGCAGCCGGAGCAGGAGGCAACCGACCGGCAGCAGGAGCAGGCCCCCGCGGAGGAGGCGCCGGCCCAGGCGACGCCCGACGAGGCGGCCGCCCAGGCCGACGGCGCACCGGCGCCGAGCAGCGGCTCCACGGCGCCCACCCGGCGCGAGCCCGACTCCGACGCCTCCGCCTACGTCACCCCCCTGGTCCGCAAGCTCGCGGCCGACCACGGGCTCGACCTCGCCGACGTCGAGGGCACCGGCATCGGTGGCCGCATCCGCAAGCAGGACGTGCTGGCCGCGGCCGAGGCCCGCAAGCAGGCCGAGACCCCGAAGGAGCAGCCGGCCGCCGCCCAGCCCGCGGCCGCCGCCCCGGCCGCCCCGCCGAAGAAGGCCGAGGTCGACACCTCCACGCGGGGCACCACGCAGCCGATGACGCGGCTGCGCAAGACGATCGCCCGCCGGATGGTCGAGTCGCTGCAGGTCTCGGCCCAGCTGACGACCGTCGTGGAGGTCGACGTCACCCGCATCGCCCGGCTGCGGGACCGCGCCAAGGGCGACTTCCAGGCGCGCGAGGGCACCAAGCTCAGCTTCCTGCCGTTCTTCGCCCTCGCCGCCGTGGAGGCGCTCAAGACGCACCCGAACGTCAACGCGAGCATCGAGGACGACGAGGTCACCTACCACGGCGCCGAGCACCTCGGCATCGCCGTCGACACCGAGAAGGGGCTGCTCGTCCCGGTCATCAGGAACGCCGGTGACCTCAACATCGCCGGCCTGGCCCGCGGCATCGCCGACCTGGCCGACCGCACCCGCAGCAACAAGATCACCCCCGACGACCTCGCCGGTGGCACCTTCACCATCACCAACACCGGCTCCCGCGGGGCCCTGTTCGACACGCCGATCATCAACCAGCCCCAGGTGGCCATCCTCGGCACCGGCGCCGTGGTGCGGCGGCCGGTGGTCGTCACGGCCGAGGACGGCGGCGAGACGCTCGCGATCCGCTCGATGGTCTACCTCGCCCTCTCCTACGACCACCGGATCGTCGACGGCGCCGATGCCGCCCGCTTCCTCGGGGCGATGAAGCAACGCCTCGAGGAGGGGGCCTTCGAGGCCGACCTCGGTCTCTGAGGCGTGGCCACCGTCGCCCTGACCGGCTCGTCCGGTCTGATCGGCTCCGCCCTCGTCGCCGCGCTCCGCGGGCGCGGCGACGAGGTGGTCCGCCTCGTGCGTCGCCCCGCGCGCACGGAGGACGAGGTGCAGTGGGACCCGTCCAGCCGGTACCTCGACCCCGCGGTCCTCGACGGCGTCGACGCGGTCGTCAACCTGGCCGGCGCGGGGGTGGGCGACCACCGCTGGACGCCGTCGTACAAGCGGGTGGTCCTCACCTCGCGCACCGACTCCACCCATGCCGTCGCCACCGCCGTCGCCGCCAGCGGCCGGCCCGTGCGGCTGGTCAGCGGCTCGGCGGTGGGCTTCTACGGCGACCGCGGCGAGGAGCACCTCACCGAGGACAGCGCACCCGGGCAGGGCTTCCTCGCCGACGTCGTGCAGGCGTGGGAGGCCGCGGCCGCGCCCGCGGTCGCGGCCGGGGCACCGGTGGCGTACGCCCGCACCGGCCTGGTCCTGGCACCGCTCGAGGACCCCTCGGGGTGGCTGCTGCGGCTGGACCGGTCGGGGATGCTCGTGGCCACCGACGGCGGGGCCGCCGGCCCGCTGCTGCGCGCGGCCCGGCTGGGGCTCGCCGGACCGCTCGGGTCCGGCAGGCAGTTCTGGCCGTGGATCACCCTCGCCGACGAGGTCCGCGCGCTCCTCCACCTCCTGGACCACCCGGAGCTCACGGGCCCGGTGAACCTCGTCGGGCCGGAGCCCACCCGCCAGAAGCAGGTCGCGAAGGCGCTCGGCGCCGCCCTCCACCGTCCCTCGGTCCTTCCCGTGCCCGGGTTCGCGCTGCACGTCGCTCTCGGTGAGTTCGCCAGCGACATCCTCGGCAGCCAGCGGGTCGTCGGCGACGTGCTCGAGCGCAGTGGCTTCGTCCACGAGCACGGTGACCTCGACACCGCCGTCCGCTGGCTCGTCGGCTGACGGGCCGGGCCCCGGGCCCGGTCAGGGGGCCGACCGGACGCCCGCCAGGCGCCAGCCGCCGTCGGTCCACTCGAGGTCGACGAGCACCTCACGCGCGGCCGTCGCGGCACGCACCCGCGGGCGCCCCGACCCCACGACCTCGTAGCGGCCGGTGCCGAGCCGGGCGCGCAGCACGGCGGTCGACGGGGTGGCCGACACGGTGGTGACGTCGGCGACGGAGTGGCTGAGGCCCGCGTACCGCAGTCCGGCGCGCTCCAGCCGCCCGACCGCGGCGGTGTCGAGCGCGAGCAACGGTGACCCCGGCGCCAGCGCC
>CAVZBX010000006.1:0-310788 GCA_963773655.1 uncultured Actinomycetota bacterium | reverse complement strand
GCACCCCTCTGACGTCAAGGGGCGGGTGGAGTGCCTTTCGCGCCGTGGTCTTCCGCGTGGTCGTGGGCGCGGGTAGCGTCGTTGGTGCGGGTCCGGGAAGTGGCTGATCCGAAGTGCCGGTGTGCGGGTGGAAGCCGGCCGCGCTGGACTGAAGTGCCGCCCCGCGGTGCCCTCCCGGGCCCGCGGCCGAGTTCTGGGCGGCGGTTTCGGCGTCCGCGCGGAGGCGTCGGTACAGGGCGTCGGAGATGCGTCTCTTGAGGCAGCGCATCGCTTCACGGCGGGACTTGCCGGCGGCGAGCTTGCGCCGGTAGTACGCCCGGCCGGGGGTGTCGAGGCGGATCTGGGTTGCTGCGGCGATGTGGATCATGTGGTTCATCCGCCGGTCACCTGCGCGGGAGAGGCGGTGCCGCACGACCTCGCCGGAGGAGGCCTCGATCGGCGCGGTGCCGGTCCAGGATGCGTACTTGTTGCGGTCGGCGAACCGGGCGACGTCGCCGGTGTCGGCCAGGGTGCGGGCGGCCACGACCGGACCGACGCCGGGCAGCTCCATCAGGGTCGAACCGGTGGCCAGGACCATCTCCTTCAGCTCGCGGGTGAGCGCCTTGATCTTCTTCTCGATCACGACGAGCTCGGCGATCTTCTCTGCGGCGAGCCGACGGCGGGTCCTCCCGGCGACGTCGCGAGGTTTGACCGTGGCGAGGATCGTCTTGGCTTGGCCGGTGGTGATGTCCCGCTTTGACTGTCCCGGAACGAGTTCCGACAGCAGCCGGTGCACCCGGTTCACACACTGGATCCGGGCCCGGCTCAGCTCGGCCCGCCGGTCGACCAGCAACCGCAGCGCCTCGAGCTGCACGTCGTAGGACAGCACCCGAAGCTTCGGGGTGCGCACCGCGACCACCGCGACGGCGTGCGCGTCGTGCGGGTCGGTCTTGCGGTTGTGTCCGGTGTCCAGCGCCCTGGCCCTGGCCGAGAGCTTGGCCGGGACGTCGACGACGTGCTCGCCGTCGGCCAGCAGCCGCTGCGCCAACGGCCGGCCGGCGCCGTTGCTGCCCTCCACCGCCCAGGTCCGCTCCGGGTAGCCGGCCACGCGTTTGCGCATCGCGGCGTACCCGGCCTTGTCGGTGCTGAACCGCCCGGTGGCCAAGATCCTCTCCGTGGCGTCGACGACCTCGATGGTTGCCGACAGCTTGTGGGGATCGACCCCGATGAACACCCTCGCCATGAGCTTCGCCCTTCCCGTCATCTTCGATTGGTTGACGCCGGGTGGGCACTGCTGCTGAGAGCGGGGCAGACCCCTCTGGAGCCACACGCCGGCACGGTGACCGACCGGGAACGCAAACCGAAGATGAGCCACACCCATCACGAGTGGGCAGCCGCATGGAGAGCTTCCCGCCGATCACCTGGACCGAGTCTGGCCAGACACCGGCCCTACCGGCAATCGTCTAGCAGCCGCCAGTCGGGCGCGATTCCGACTACGTCCAAGCGCCAGGTTCCCGCCCGGCGCCTCCGGACAGGGGTTGGCAGGATGTGTCGTGTGAACCACGACGCCAACGGTCGTCCGTCCGGTCGGCGCGAGATGTCGATCGGTGCTCCGCTCGATTTCGCGGCGACGGCGGGGCGCCGCCTGGACCAGCAGCAGAGCGCCGGCATCCTCGCCGGCGCCGGCAACCTCTTCGACAAGGCGGTACGAGCATGGGCGGAGGGGGATGAGGAACGCGCCCGACTGCTGGTCGCCCGCTGCCTGTCCCTCCCGTACGACGAGCACGAACAGGCGGTGCCCGCCATGTGGGCGGCCAGGTTGAGGGTGTACACCCTCGTCACCAACGCCCTGGAGGCCTCCGACGAGGACGACCAGACGTGGCTGGACCGCATCGAAGAGGTTCTCGACGAGTCCAACGGATGGCAGCACGAGATCCTCGCCTATGCCGTCGCCGAGGTGGGGTACTCGGCTGGCTTCACCGGCGCGTCCTCGAGCGAGGTGCGGCGGATCGCCGACCTGGCTCCCGACTACGACCCCGAGCTCGACCCCGCCGACGATCTCCCTGCCGAGCAGCACGAGGACTTCGTCGTCGCAGCGGTGGCCCTGACCGCACGCCTGTCGACCGAGCTCCGGCTCTGACGGTGCTCCGCCGGCCCACGGCGCCTGCTGCGGACGGGGGTGGCGGCTACCCTTGGCGGGCAGGGCTAGTTGTCCACGTCAGGAGGGGATGAGCCGATGGCCACTCGGGTGCTGTACCGCGACGTCATCCCCTACGACACCCCCTCGAGCCTGGACGCGCTGGCAGGCCCCGCCGAGGGTGTACTGACGCTGCCGGTCTCGATCTACTGGGGGCCGGACTCCACCGCCGACCTCTCCACCCCTGAGGGCGTGGAGAAGGCCTACGAGAACATCGTGCGGGAGGGCAGCTCGCAGCAGCAGGAGGAGCTGTTGAACGCGGACCTGCTGCGGCGGGTGTGGTCGCAACTTCGGCTGCCCAGACGGTGCCGCGATGCGTGGCAGGCCCGCTTCCCCGAGCTGGTCGACGGGTAGCGATGCCCTCGGCGCTGGAACACCAGCGCGCCGCGGCGGCGCTGATCCTGGGCGCGATCGGCGAGGACGCCTTCGCGTTGGCGGGGTCGGGCGCCATCCGCGAACACGGTGTGATCCTGCGGGCGACCCAGGACATCGACCTGTTCACCAACGACACCGGTACCGAACGTTTCGCGGCCGCGGTGCAGAGGGCGCTCGCCGTCCTGACTGGCCATGGTTACGCGGCCGTGCTGGCCAGGAGCGCCGAGCAGTTCGCCCGGTTGGCGGTCACCGCGGTCGACGGGTACCAGTTCGAGGTCGATCTCGGCGTCGACTGGCGGGCCCACGACCCGGTCCGGCTCGAGGTCGGACCGGTTCTGGCGCTCGAGGACGCGATCGCCAACAAGATCGGCGCGCTCTACAGCCGGGCCGCCGCCCGCGACTACCTCGACGTGGACGCCATCCGGCGCAGCGGACTCTTCAGCGACAACCAGCTGCTCCGGCTCGCCGTCGAACACGACCCCGGGTTCGACCCGGTCATCTTCGCCGAGCAGCTCGACCACGTCGCCGGTCTCCGGCCTGGGACGCTCGCCGAGTACGGCGTCACCCCGGAGCAGCTGCAGGCGCTGCAGCAACGCCTTCAGACATGGCGTGCCCAGATCCTGCACGACCACACCGGTGATCCCCTCACGACGCATGACGCCCCCGAATGGCGCGACCCGCCCCGGACCGACCCCCGCCGCGACCGACCGCCACGCCCCGACCTGCCACCACGAGGCTTCCCGATCTGAACACGAGCACGCAGAGGACACCCGGATCCCGAGCCTCTCACCATCGCTGCGACTACAGGTGTCCGTTATCCGCGTTGACGAGGGCGCGCAGCTCGCGGTCTGGGCTGACGTGGCGCTTGTACAGCGGCCCGCACGGCACCGTCGCCAGCTTCATGGAAACCGCGAGCAAGTCCAGCTCCGCGTGTTGAGCGCGGTGGGCATCGGCGAGGAAGCCGAACTCGTTCATCGATCCCACGACGCTGCGGCTGCTCGTACCAGCGAGCCGGCACTCGGTGCTGTCGCTGCACTCCAGCGCGATGACGGACTCCTCGACGCCGTGCGCTCGAAGGACCTGAGCGAGGTGGGTCGGAAAGCGCTCCAAGGCCGACGACGCTGGCGCCAACGGAAACAGCACCGGCAGCAGTGTCGTCTCACTCACGAAGAGCGCGACCTGGCTCGGACGCCAGTTCAAGAAGGTGCCATACCAGTCGCCCAGCATCGTCGTCGACACGTCCTCGTCGGAGGCCGCCGGTGCCGACAGACGCGGCAGCAGCTTCCGTGTCGCCCGCACGATCACCACGCGGCTATCATTCCTCGGCCGATCAGACGACGGGCCTTGAGTGGTCTTCCTCGCCGCCATCAGCCATCCGTCGCCCACGGCCCTTCGACCTCCGGTGGTCGCTGCCTGGACCGGGTCGGTGTGCACGCCACTGATGAGGGCGGACCACTTCCCCCTTTGTCTCGTGCGGGGATCGAGCCGGTAGTCTGTGGGGGTCCGACGGAAACCCGTCGAACAAGACCTGAAAATCGCGCTGGCGCTACTCGGTGTAGCACCACCCCCCGGAAACGGTGTCCAACGGGAAGCAACGGTATCGCCAATTCCGCTGTTGGACAGGCTAATACGCGTGCAGGCGGGGCGGATCCATCTGGTTCAAATCCCCCCTTGCGCACCCGACCCCCGGGCCCCGGCCCGGGGGTCCTCGCGTGTCCGGGGCGGCGAGGACGGGCGGACGACACCGAGCGACCGAGTGGTGGACCGGTCGTGGGGACACGCCGGGGGTCGTGCCGGGATGGTCGTCGGCCCGTTGCGGGCGGCCGCGGTCAGGCACCCGACGGCAGCCCGACGGGGCCCGATGCCCTCCGCGGCGCCCCGGTGCGCCAGAATCGCGGGATGGCACGTGACACCGAGCAGACCCCGGCCCGACGCGGCCGCACCGGACGCGCGTTGCGTGCCCTCGGCAAGGTGGCCCTCGGCGCCGCCCTCGTGGGCGCCGGCGTCGGGCACCTGACGACGCTGCGCCAGGACTTCCAGGCGCAGGTGCCGGAGTGGGTGCCGTTCGACCCGGACGACGTGGTCGTGTGGTCGGGCTACGCCGAGATCGCGCTCGGGGCGGCCACCCTGCTCGTGTGGAAGCAGCCTCACCGGGCCCGGCTCGGCGTGCTCGGCGCCGTCTTCTTCCTCGCCGTCTTCCCCGGCAACGTCGCGCAGTGGGTGGAGCGCACCGACGGCTTCGGCCTCGACACCGACGAGAAGCGGCTGGCCCGGCTGGCGTTCCAGCCGGTGCTCATGGCGTGGTCGGTGTACGCCGGCGACCGGCCGGGGCGGCGACTGCTCGAGCGGGGCGACTGACGGTCAGGCGGTGGACCGGCCACCGGGCTCGAGGCACCGTCGGCAGCGGCCGCTCGGGCACCTCGGGAGTGGTGCGGCCCTTCGTCACCGCGACCCGCGCTCGGCCTCCCGGTGGAGGCGGCGGTTCTCGGCGAGCGCCTCGCGCAGCTCGTCGTCGTCCATGACGAGGTAGACCAGGCCGCAGTCGTGCGGGCCGGTGGCGCCGGGGACGCACAGCGTGCAGTGCTCACCGACCCGGATGGGGCAGACCGGCTCGGGGCGACGCCGGGTGCGCGGCTCGCTGCTCATGCCCTCGAGGCTACGCCGCAGGTCGGGGCCGTCCGGAGGGCGCTCCGCGCCACCAGTTGCGGCGGGCAGGGGCCGGCACCACCATGGCAGGACGTGACAGGGGGGAAATCATGGCCGGATGGATCGTGGTGGGAGCGGCTGCCGCGCTGGCGGGCGCAGCGATGGGGCGCCGGTGGATGCGGCACCGCCGCGACCAGGTGCTGTGCCACCAGCGCTTCGAGGACTGGCTGCGCGAGGAGCAGGCGCGGCATGCGCTGATGCCGGACCGCGCCTGACGCCGCGCCTGCGTCCCGCGCGACGCCGCGGTCGCAAGGCCCACTGCGGCGTCGCCCGGTCGTGGGGACGGCGGCGGACGGCTTCGTCAGGCGACCGGTACGGGGGCGAGCTGGAGGGCCATCCGGGCGACCGTCCCACCGCCCGGGGCGTTGGCCAGGCGGACCGTGCCGCCCTGGGCGCGGACGAGGCTGCGCACGATGGGCAGCCCCAGACCCGAGCCCGCCGTGCCGTCGGCCGCAGGCCCACGCCACCCGCGGTCGAACGCCCTGCTCAGCTCCCCGGGAGCGAAGCCGGGGCCGGTGTCCGCGACCTCGACGACGCCCCAGCCGCGGTGGTGGTGCACCCGCACCGTGACGCGGTCACCCGGTCTGCAGTAGAGCGTGTTGGCGAGCAGGTTGCCGACGACCTGGTGGATGCGGTCGGGGTCGCCGATGACGACGACGTCGTCCGCCAGGTCTCGCTCGACCGTGAGACCGGCCGCGAGCAGCGACCCTTCGCGTGAGGCGAGCGCCAGGGCGACGACCCGGCCGAGGTCGACCTCCTCGAGGGTCAGCTGCAGGCTCAGGGACTCGGCCGCCGACAGCTGGTCGAGGTCCTCGACGATCCGGCTGAGCCGGGCGGCCTGGTCGTGGAGGGCTGCCAGGGTGGCGGGCTCCGCCGGCACGAGGCCGTCGCGGAGCTCCTCGAGCCCCGCCTGCAGGGCCGCGAGCGGCGTGCGCAGCTCGTGGGCGATCTCGTCGGTGAACCGCCGGCGGACGGTCTCGGAGCGCTGGACCTCGGCCGCCGCGGCGTTGAGGGCGTGGGTGATGTCGGCCAGCTCCTCCCGCCCGCTGTCGGGGACCCGGGCGGCGTGGTCCCCGGAGGCGAAGACCCGGGCCATCCGCAGCATCTCCTCGAGCGGCGCGACCATCCGGACCGAGACCACCCAGGAGATCAGGCCGGCCGCGACCATGGCGAGCAGGGTCGCGGCGAGGAGCCACTGGACGTCGACGGCGTTGGGGTGGGCGGACCGGGACAGCACGTGCGGGACGACGGTGCCGATGCTGAGCACCCCGAGCGCGGCCAGCGCGACGAGCAGGAGGGCGGCGAGCAGCCGACGCCCCAACGGGCCGAGGCGGGATGGCTCCGACGGGGCCCGGTGGTCAGTCATCGGCCCGCAGCCCCAGCCGGTACCCGAACCCCACGACCGTCTCGACGACCTCACCGCCGCGAGTGCCGAGCTTGTGCCGGAGGTTCTTGACGTGCGTGTCGACGGCGCGCTCGTAGCCGTCCCAGGCCGACCCCCCGACCCGTTCGACGAGCTCGTGGCGGCTGTACACCCGGCCCGGTGCGCTCGTGAGCGCAGTGAGGAGGGACCACTCGCTCGGGGTCAGGTGGAGGCCGCTCCCGTCGATGCTGGCCTCGTGGCGGGCCTGGTCGATGCGCAGAAGTCCCCGGCCGAACGAGCGGGGTCCGCCCGGATGCCGGCTCCCACCGCTGCGGCCCAGGACGGCCCGGACGCGCAGGACGACCTCAGTGGGGCTGAACGGCTTGACGACGTAGTCGTCGGCCCCGGCGCGCAGGCCGGCGATGCGGTCGGGGAGGGTCGAGCGCGCGGTGAGGACGATGACGGGGGTGTGCGTCCGGGCCTGCTCGAGCACCTCGTTGCCGTCGACGTCGGGCAGGCCGAGGTCGAGCAGGACGAGGTCGGGATGCGACTGCTCGAGCGCCGTCAGCGCCTCCGCCCCCGTACCGGCGAGGAGCACGGCCAAGCCGGCCCGTTCCAGGTACCGGCACAGCAGCTCACGGATGTCCCGTTCGTCCTCCACCACGAGGACCGTTGCCATGCCCCTCATTGTCCGACTGGTGCCGCCGGTTTGTCGCGAGATGCGAGGAGAGTGACACGCCACTCACGTCCGCGGGCGCTCGGGGGCGACTCCGTCACGGCGACCGCACGGGCCCGCCCAGCCGTCGCGGTTCGACGGTGTCGACGTCAGCGGAGGATGAACAGGTCGAGCGGTGCCCAGCCCTCGACGGGCAGGCGCGTCCACGCCTCGTCGGTCCCGTCCTCGCCGTGCGCACCCATGACGCGGTAGCGGACCCGGAAGGCCCTGCCCTCGTCGTTCTCCCGGACGTCGGTGCGCACGAGCACCCTGGTGCCGTCCTGGAGCGACCCGATGCCGACGGCGTGGGCGGTCGTGGCGTCCTCGTCGACCTCCTCCCCCGGGTGGCCCTCGCCCTCGGGCAGCTGCCCGGGCAGGTGCTGCCACAGGCGGCAGAAGTCGTCCACGTACACGCGTCCCGGACCGCGCCCGAGGACGAGGACACCGGTGGGGTGGCCGGACTCGTCGCTCTCGAGGTTGAGGACGTACTTCGGCGTGCCGTTGGCGTGCGCCGTGAGCGACGTCAGCGGGTCCGACCGTCCGGTGCACATCCCGGGAAGGCCGGTCTCCCCTGCTGCGACGGCGGTCGGTGCGGTGAGCAGTGCGGTCGAGGCTGCCACCGCCAGCCCGAGGAGGAACCTCGAGTTGCTTCGTGCCGGCATCGTCGCCACCTCCCTCCTTCGGTGCTGCCGGACGGTCCGGACCCGGGGGCCGGCGGTCGGCTTCGACCACCGGTCCCGCAGCCATGGTGGGACGCGCCCGTGTGGAGGCGGAGGAGGTCGTGTGGTGGTCGTGTGGAGATGTCGCCGGCGTCAGGCGGGGTCCTGGTCGCGCTCGAGGGGCAGCCTCCTCCCGAGCACCGTCCCGCCGTGCCGGTCGGTGGCCAGACGCTCGAAGCCGAGACGCTCGTAGAAGGCCACGGCGCGCGGGTTGGCGGCGTCGACCCCCAGGTGTGCGCCGACCGCGCCGGCACGGCCCAGCTCCTCCAGCACCGTCTCGACCAGCCGGCGCCCCCACCCACGGCCCTGGAGGCGGGGGAGGAGGTCGACGTGCAGGTGCGCCGGATGGCGGCGCAGCAGGCTGCCGTCGGTGCGCGGCCAGGCGTGGAGCCGGTGGACCAGCGCACGGTCGGCGTCCGTCGTGCCGCTGTCGGCCGGGTGGTCGAACCGCAGGGGCGGCAGCCACTCCTCGGCGAGCCAGTCCTCGAAGCGGGCCGTGTCGGGGACGCCGACAGCGTAGCCGGCGACGCCGCCCTCGTCGTGGACCACGTGCGCCACGGCACCGGGGCAGACCAGGTACGGCCCGGCCCAGATGTGCCCGAGGAGGTCGGGGTCGGCGTGCCGGCCGGTGGCGTCCCCACCGGCGGCCCCGGTGAGGAGGCAGACCCGGTAGATGCCCGGGAGGTCGCGGGTCTGCGCCCGTCGCATCGTCGCCACCCGCCCACCGTAGGTGCGCAGCGGCCGGACCGCGTGGTCCGGGTCGCGTCGGTGCCGCTCACCGAAATGCCAGTGTTGTCCCGCGCTGCGGAACGTTTTAGGTGAGCCTTACCTTCATCTGGCAGGATGGGACCTACCGCGAACGGGTCGTGGTGGTCACGGAGGGAGCGCCGGGTGATCGTCTGCCACTGCAAGGTCGTCAACGACGCGGCCATCGCGGCAGCCGTCGAGGACGGGGCCACCACCCTGGCCCGGGTGTGCGCGGAGACGGGCGCCGGAACCGACTGCGGTGGGTGTGTCCGGGTGGTCAAGGCGCTCGTCGTGGAGCACGATGTGGCACGAGCCCGCACGCTCGATGACCTGCGGGTGCTCACCGACGACGAGGAGATCCTCCGTGCAGCCCGTTGACCGTCGCATCGTGGAGCTCTTCAACGAGGCCCTCACCTTCGAGCTCACCGTGACCAACACCTACTTCCTCCACGCCCGGATGCTCGACAACTGGGGCTTCACCAGGCTCGGGAAGGTCTTCTACGACCTGTCCATCGACGAGATGAAGGACGCCGACGGGATCATCAACCGGATCCTGTTCTTCGAGGGCCACCCCAACGTGCAGAAGCTCAACTCCATCACCGTCGGCGAGACGGCAGAGGAGATGCTGCGCCTGGCCCACACCAGTGAGCTCGCGGCGGTCGCCCAGTTCAACGCCGCGGCGAAGGAGTGCCACGACCTCGGTGACCACGGCTCGGCGGCGGTGTTCGAGGAGATGGTCCGCGACGAGGAGAAGCACGCCGACTGGTTCGAGTCCCAGCTCGACGCCATCGAGCGGGTGGGCGTGCAGCAGTACCTCGCCCGGCAGCTGGAGCCCGGCTCGGCCCCCTGACCGCCTCGGTCGACGCCCTCGGTCCTTCCGCCGACCTTCGCACTCGTCCACGGAGGGGTCGAGATGCGTCAGGTCGCGCGCCGCCGGGGTAGCCCCAGGACGGCCAGCACGCGCAGGACGAGCTCGGTGGGGCTGAACGGCTTCACGACGTAGTCGGTGGCGCCGGCGTCCAGTCCGGCGATCCGGTCCGCTGCGCTGCCCCGTGCGGTGAGGACCACCACCGGGGTACCGGGGACCGCGGCACGCAGCACCTCGGTGCCGTCGATGTCGGGGAGGCCCAGGTCGAGGAGCACGAGGTCGGGTTCTGACCGCCCGAGCTCGTCGAGGGCCTGGGTTCCGGTGGCCGCGACGAGGACGGCCAGGCCCGCCCGCTCGAGGTAACGCCGCAGGAGGTCGCGGATGTCGTCCTCGTCCTCGACGACGAGCACGGTCCGGTCCGGGGGTGGTGCGACGGTCACGGCGCTCTCCTTGTTCCGCACGGAGGGGCCGCACTGGTGGGTGCGGCCCCTCCCTGTCATGCGGTGTGGACCGGGCTCACTTGTTCTTGCCCTGGGACTTGGTGACGGTCCACTCGAAGGTCTTCACGGCCAGCGCGTTGCCGTCGCCGTCCGTCCCACGAACGCTCAGGAGGTACGTGGCCGGCTTGAGGCTGCTGTACGTGACCGTCGGCGAGGGACAGGTGGCCCATGGCTCCGTCACCCTCTTGCCCTTCATCAGCTGGCATTCGAAGGTCGCGCCCTCGTCGAGCGGGTCCGTGGCGATCGTGAAGGTCGCCGTGGCCCCGGGAATCCCGTCAGCAGTGATCGTGATGAGCGGAAGGTTGACGGCCCAACTCGCGGTTGCGACCACCGAGACCAGGCCCGCCGTGTCCGTCCCGCGGACCGAGAGCACGTACTCTCCCGCGGCCAAGCCGGCGTAGGTCTTGGGAGACGTGCAGCTCTCCCAGTTGCCGTCGACCTCATCCTTGGTCAGCATGCACTCGAACGTCACACCGTCCTCGTCCGCACTGAACCCGAAGGTCGCCGTGGCGCCCTCCACAAGGGTGGAGTCGATCGTGACGACCGGAGGCGTGGTGTCAGGCAGGACGGTCCAGGTCTGGGAGACGATCTCCGAGACGAGGCCCTCCCGGTTCGTCCCGCGGACGGACAGGAGGTAGGCCGCCGGCTCCAAGCCCGTGTAGGTCTTGGGGGAGGTGCAGGGTGCCCACGGTTCGGTGATCGTCCCGTCGGCCTCCAGCATGCATTCGAACGTCGTGCCGTCGTCGTCGGCCGCCAGGTTGAAGACCGCGGTCGCGCCGAGGTCGCCGACGGGGGTCACGGTGACCACCGGAGCGGTGGTGTCCTCACCGGAACCCGGCGGCTGCTCGCCGTGGGTCTCCGGTGCGAAGACAACGACCGAGATCGGATCGAGGGTGTTGCCGCCGACCAGACCGGCGCCGAAGGTGTAGCTGCCGACCGGCGCTCCATCGATGACCGTGACGTACCACGTCACGGCGTTGTAGCCGGTCGTGAGCGCGGCGGTCCACGTTCCGACGAGCTGCCCCTGGGCGTCGAGGCTCAGCGGCATGGCGACCATCTCGGCACCGTTGCTCGCGAAGACCTTGACGTCACCCGCGGCGAGCGCTTCGCTCTCGGGCGTCGCCGGGTCCTCGACGGGACCGGTGACGGTGAGGTTCAGCTCAGCGGTGCCTGCCTCGGGTGCGTAGACCTGCAGCGGGATGGCCGTCGACGAACCCTGCGTGGTGTACTTCGGCAGCGGGCTGCCCCAGAGGAGCGTCGTGACGTTCTCGTTGACGTTGATCGTCCCGGTCTCGTGGGCCAGGACCACCTCGGGAGCGTCGACGTCGACGAGCTCGAGCGTGAGGGCGTAGGTGCCCGTGGGGGCACCGGCGGCGACGGTGACGTCGAACGTCGTGGAGACGTTGTACCCCGGCCACACCGGGAAGCCGGTGTCGGGGCCCCACTTGCCGACGAGGTTGCCGTCGACGCCGGTGAACGGGACGACCTGGCCATCGGCCGTCGACACCGCACTGATGTCACCGGCCGCGAAGGCGGCCTCCGCGGCGACCGTCAGGCGGAGCTGCGCGGTGTCGATGAGCTCGCCACCGAAGGGGTTGAGCAGCGACGCGGTCATCTTGAAGGGGAAGGTCTGGAAGACGTTCTCCGGCAAGGTGCCCAGGTCGACCGCCGGGTCGTGGATCGCCTTGAGCTGGTCCGCGGTGGTGTCGACACCCGGGACGTCCATGAAGAAGCCGGGCAGGAAGGTGTTGTCCGGGATGAAGTTGCACAGGGCCCGGACGTCGTCGGCGAGCTGCGCGAAGGCAGTGATACCGGTCAGCGTGTTCGTGCCGATCTCGGGGTACGACGACAGGTTGGTGAACGGCACCACGTCGGCGATCCTGCTGACCTTCCACGTCAGCGTCGGCACGTCGAGCCAGGTGACGCTGCCCTTGAAGGTCTCGGAGCGGTTGTAGCTGAAGCCGCTGTAGTCGACGAAGCGCTCGCTGCCGGCCAACTCGGTGCCCGGGTTGTCCGGGTCCTGCGACTGCACGAAGCTGACACCGCTCCACAGGGGCACGAAGTCCGGCAGTCCGATGACGCGGTTGTAGTACTCGACTGCGTCGATCGTCAGGGGGACGGACTTGCCGGCTGCTGCGCCGATGTTCATCGCGGCGAGCTCCCACGCGTCGAACTGGCTGTTCGACGTGCCAGCCGGCCCGACAAGTGCGGGCGGGCCCGCCATGGTGGAGGGAAGGCCCGGGATGGTCCCGGACTTCATGAGCGACTGGTACATCCCCGCGTTCTCGGGAGAGGCGTCGATGACGGACTCGTCGTAGGCGATCCGGCCCGTCGACTCGAGGGCGATCGCGTCGGCGAACCGCAGCTTCAGCTCGACGTCCGCGATCTTCCGCGCGATGACGGCGTCCGCCGTCCGGGCCAGGTTGAGCCGCTCCAGTTCGGCCTCGTTGACGAACATGACGTACTGCGGCTTCGAATCACAGGCGCCGGTGAACTCGGCCGGCAGCGGGTCGGCGATCCACTCACCCTGGAGCGGGACGACCCAGACGGTGCGGCCGTCGACCGGGTTGGTCGTGGAGGCCACGCCTGGGATCGGCTCGTAGGACACCGGCTGGACGCAGTACTCGATGGCCCCGTCCGGGTCCTCGTCGGTGGGCGGAACGACGTACTTCTGCAGGATGGGCGCTCCGTTGATGTCGCGGAGGGCGATCACGAGGTCGGAGTAGACGGAACCGGTGGTCTCGCCACCGCCGCCCCCTCCACCTCCACCGCCTCCTCCGCCGCCACCCCCACCTCCGGGTCCTGCGGCGAACGCGGTCGGTACGGCCAGCGCGGCCGCAGCCACGGTGGCGATGACCGTACCCAGCATCCTCGTGGTTGTGTGAGTCCTCACGTCCTCGACCTCCTCAAGGTCCGAGCCCGGGACAACGACCCGCCCCGAGGGCCCCAACCGATCGGTCGGGCCCACTGCCCGCCAGCCGGTTCAGTCGCCAGCGTGTCCCCCCGCCGTGGTGGCCTCGTGGCCCCCGTGTGGTGATCGTGTGGGGATCGGCAGCTCGGACCGCTGGGGCGGCTGGGTCAGTGCCGGTCGAGGAGCTCTGGACGGGTGAGGTGCTCCACCACGACCTGCTGGAGCCGGCCCGCGTGGGCACCGTCGAGCACGCGGTGGTCAGCCGTCGCGACGAGGACGGTCGTGGGCCGGACCACCACATCCCCGTCGACCGCGACCGGCCGGTCGCGCACCGCACCGACCGCGAGGTACACCGAGGTGCGCGCGAAGGGGAGCGGGGCGAGGTAGGCCTCGTCGAGCCCCACGGTGCCGACGTTGGAGACGAAGGCGGTGCCGAGCGGGCGCCCGGGCTGACCGAAGGCCGGAGTGCCGAGCCCGCCGGAGAGCAGGCTGGCGGCCCCCATCACCGGCCGCATCGCCCACCAGGGGGCCACCCGCACGAGGCTCGTCGTGCGGCGGTGGTGCCGGTCGTCGTCGCCGCGCAGGGTCAGGACGGCCGACTCCACCCGCCTGGCCACCTCGGTGGCCGTCAGCCGGTCGGCGTCGGCGACCCGGACCGGCCCCAGGTCCCTGCCCTCGGAGATGTCCACCGCGAACGCCACGGTGCAGTCCTCGGACGGCACGATCCGTCCGAACACCACCCTCGATCGGGCCTCGGGCACCGCGCGCAGCCCCCTGCCGAGCGCGGCACCGACGAGGTGGGTGAGTGACACCCGCACCCCGCTGCTCGCGCGCAGGCGCTCGGCATGGGCGAGCGCGGCGGTGACGTCGAGCACGGTCCGGGCATGGATGCGACCCTCGGCGGGCGCACGCCAGGACGCGACGGCGATCTTGTGGCGGACGGGGTGGCGCCTCACGGGGTGCCCCCGGTGGTGCCCGGGGCCGCCACGGCCTCGCGGCGCGGGGACCCGGTGAGCACCACGCGCACGAGGTCGCGGGGCAGTGCTGCCACCGCGGCGAGGGGTGCTGCTCGTCGGGGCAGCCTCACCACCGGGCGGCCGGCCTCGACCCCGTCGAGGACGGCCCCGGCGACGGCCCCGGGATCGAGCTCGCGCAGCGCCCGCAGCCGCTCCGCCCGGGCGAACGCGAACCCGGACGCCGGGTGCCGGCGGGCGCGGTCCATCATCCCCGAGGCCACCGGGCCCAGCTCGACCACGGTGGTGCCGACACCGGTGCCGGCCAGCTCGAGCCGCAGCGCGGCCGTCGCGTGGGTCAGCCCGGCCTTGGTCGCGCCGTAGACGCCCAGGCCGGGGAAGGTCGCGACGCCCGCGAGCGAGGACACCATGACGACATGGCCGGCGCCCCTCGCCAGCATCCCCGGGAGCAGCCGACGGGTCAGGGCCAGGGGTGCGGTGAGGTTGAGCGCCACGGTGCGCTCCACGTCGCCCGCCTCCAGCTCGTCGAGACGACCGACGGTCTCCACCGCCGCGTTGTGGACCACGACGTCCACCGGGCCGGCGGCGCGCTCCGCGCCCGCCTGGACCGCCCCCGGCGCCTCGGGGTCGGTGAGGTCGGCGGGAAGGGCATGCGCCCCGAGCCGGCGACCGAGCTCCTCGAGTGGCCCGGCCGACCGGGCGACGAGCGTGACCCGCGCCCCCCGCTCGACGAGCTGCTCGGCGAACCGGGTGCCGATCGTGCCGGTGGCCCCGGTGAGCAGGACGTGGCGCTGACGCAGGAGCATCCGCCAAGTGTCGGTGAGCCGTGCCGGGCGGACCGCATCGCCACCCCGCAGGTGTCGAAGGTTGCTCCCGCCGGCCCCCGACACCGAGCGCCCCCACCCGGACAGCCGCGGAGCCAGGACGGCTTCGCCGGATCCGGACGCCACGACGTCCTGACTGGGCCGGGACTCTGCCACGGGTCGGGATGCTCCTGACTCCGCGGGGACGTCAGCTCGGGCCCGGGATCAGGTGGTGGGGGCGAGGCCGGTGACGACGAGGACGGCCTCACCCTCCTCGTCCGTGGCCGCCAGGTCGAGCTCGGCGGTGATCCGCCAGTCGTGGTCGCCCTCCGGGTCGTCGAGCAGCTGCTCGACCACCCACCGCCCCGGCTCCTCGGTGACCCGGAACAGCGCCGGCCCGCGGGCGTCCGGCCCGGTGCCGATGTCGTCGTACTCGGTGAGGTACTCGGCGTGGGCGTCCTGCCACGCCTCCGCGTCGAGGCCGCCGTCCAGCGCCGCGAGGGCCTCGTAGTGCCCGAGTGCAAGCAGCTCCACCCGGCGGAACATGTGCTGCCGCACCATGACCCGCAGCGCCCGGGGGTTGGCGGTGAGCGCCCGGGCCTCGGTCGAGGGCCGCACGTCGGTGAGCGGCTGGTCATCGGGGTTGGCCAGGGCCTCCCACTCGTCGAGGAGGCTGGAGTCCGTGTGCCGCACCAGCTCGCCGAGCCACTCGACGAGGTCGTCGAGCTCCTCGGTGCGGGCCGAGAGGGGGACGGTGGAGCGCAGCGCGCGGTAGGCGTCGGTGAGGTACCGCAGCAGGACGCCCTCGGCACGGGCGAGCTTGTGGTGGGCGACGAACTCGCCGAACGTCATCGCCCGCTCGTAGAGCTCGCGGACCACCGACTTGGGGGCCAGGTCGTCGGGGTCCACCCACGGGTGGGTCTGACGGTAGGTCCGCAGCGACTGCTCGAGGAGATCGGCGAGCGGGCGCGGCCAGGTGACGTCGCCCAGGGCCTCCATCCGCTCCTCGTAGTCGAACCCGTCGGCCTTCATCGCGGCCACGGCCTCGCCGCGCGCCTCGAACTGCTGCGCCAGGAGCACGGGCCGGGGATCCTCGAGGGTGGCCTCGATGACGCTGACGACGTCGAGCGCGTACCCGGCGTCCTCCGGGTCGAGCAGGTCGAGGGCGGCGAGGGCGAAGGCGGACAGGGCCTGGTTGAGCGCGAAGCCCTCATGGAGGTCCATCGCCACCTGGAACGGGCCCTCCTCGTAGCGCCGGCCCTCACCGCGGACGAAGAGCTCGAGCGCGCTCGGCTCGCGGGCGGGCTCGGATGCGTCGATGAGGACGGCGGCACCGCGTGCCGCCGGGTCCCCGGCCGGGGGCGTGGGAGCGAGGCCCGCCTCCGCCAGGGCCGCGCCCAGGGCGCCGAGGCCGCCCGCGGCGGGCTCGGCACCGTCCCGTGCCTCGCGCTCCTCGGCGTCGGGGCCGGGCGCCCGGTCCGTGGCGTCCTGCCGTGCCGGTCACCTCCTGCGGGGCGGGGTCGGGCTCGCCCTCGGGTGGCAGCCATGCCGAGGTGGCGGACCCGTCGTCGGGCTCGACGACGCCGGCCCGCAGCAGCGAGCCCAGCACCTGCACCGCCCGCTCGACCAGCCGCTCACGGCGCTCCGGCTCCTCGTGGTTGTCGAGGAGCAGCGTGCGCAGCGCCGCCTGCTGACCCTCCCACTGGTCGAGGACGTTCAGGAGCATCCCGTGCGTCACCCGCATCCGGGACTGCAGCGGCTCGGGGTCGGCGCCCACCAGCCGCTCGTAGGTCGATTCCGAGTACGACAGCGCTCCCTCCGGGGGCTTCCTGCGCACCACCTTGCGCCGCTTCTTCGGGTCGTCGCCGGCCTTCGCCAGCGCCTTGGCGTTCTCGATGACGTGCTCCGGCGCCTGGACGACGACGTACCCGACCGGGTCGAAGCCGGGCCGGCCGGCCCGGCCGGCGACCTGGTGGAACTCCCGCGCCCGCAGCACCCGCTGGCGGCGTCCGTCGTACTTCGTCAGCGACGTCAGCAGCACCGTGCGGATGGGCACGTTGATGCCCACCCCGAGGGTGTCGGTGCCGCAGATGACGGCGAGCAGGCCGGCCTGCGCCAGGGTCTCGACGAGCCGGCGGTACTTGGGGAGCATCCCCGCGTGGTGGACGCCGATGCCGTGGAGCACCAGCCGCTGGAGCGCCTGGCCGAAGCCCTTGCCGAACCGGAAGTGCCCCACCGCCTCCTTGATCCGCGCCTTCCGCTCGGTGGAGACGATGTCGATGCTCGCCAGGGCCTGGGCCTGCTCGACGGCGCCGGCCTGGGTGAAGGAGACGACGTAGACGGGGGCGCGGTCGTCGCGCAGCAGCAGCTCGATGGTGTCGTGCACGGGCGTGAGCACCCACTCGAACTCGAGCGGCACCGGGCGTTCGACACCGGTGACGGCCACGGTGTCGCGACCGGTTCGCCGGCTCAGGTCCTCCTCGATCGAGCGGGTGTCGCCGAGGGTCGCGGACATGAGCAGGAACTGGGTGTCGGGCAGGAGGAGCAGGGGCACCTGCCAGGCCCAGCCGCGGTCGGGCTCGGCGTAGAAGTGGAACTCGTCCATGACGACGAGGCCGACGCCCGCGGCGTCGCGCTCGCGCAGCGCGTGGTTGGCGAGCACCTCCGCGGTGGCGCAGATGACCGGCGCGCCGGGGTTGACCGCGGCGTCGCCGGTGAGCATGCCGACGTTCTCGGCGCCGAAGGTCTCGACGAGCGCGAAGAACTTCTCGCTGACGAGGGCCTTGATCGGTGCGGTGTACCAGCTGCGCCGGCCCGTGGCGAGGGCCTGGGCGTGGCCGGCCACGGCGACCAGGCTCTTGCCGGAGCCGGTGGGGGTGGCGAGGACGACGTTGGCGCCGGACGCCAGGGCGAGGGCTGCCTCCTCCTGGGCGGGGTAGAGGGCGAAGCCGCGCTCGCCGGCCCAGTCGACGAAGACGTCGAGGGCCTGGTCCGCGCCGGCGGTCGGGTCGCCGGTGAGGCGGTCGGTGAGCGTCATCGCCGTCGATTGTCGCGCACCGACGGGCGGCTCCCGTCAGGCGTCGCGATGGTTGGCCTGCCAGGCCCGGGCGACGAGCTCGGTGAGCGCCGCGGAGTCGAGGTCGTCCAGGCGCTTGACGTAGAGGCAGCCCTTGCCCGTGGTGTGCGGGCCGAGCCGGGCAAGCAGGTCCTCGTTGGTGCCGTAGTACGTCAGCCCGTAGAGCGTGAGGGCGGCCTTGCGCGGCGCCAGGCCGACGGCGAACCACTCCCGCTCCTTGCCGTCGGCCGTGCGGTACGGCTGGCGGCCGAAGCCGATCACCGAGCTGCCCCACATCCGCGGCTCGGCGCCGGTGACCTCCCGCATCAGCGCCAGTACCCGCTGGGCGTCCTCCCGTCGACGGTCGTCCGTCACCCCCGCGAGGTAGGCCTCGGCGTCGCCGTCGCCGGGGGTGGTGGTCCGGTCCCCGTGGTCGGTCATCGGGCGGGCTCCACAGCGGCTCCCACGTGCTCGGTGAGCCACTGCACGAATGGCCGGACGGTGCGCCAGTCCTGTGCGACCCGGTCGACGACCTCCGGCGTGTGCATCCACGCGGGCTCGCCGTGCTCGCGGACGACGACGATGCTCGTGTAGCGCATCAGCTCGAGCCGGGGATGGTCGGCAGCGACCCCGCGAGGCCTGGTGGCCAGCCGGGGCCCGCGCGGCTCGAAGCCGGTGTCGGTGAGCCGGTCGACGATCCGCTGCAGCTCGGTGCCGGATGCCGGGGCGTCGACGGCCGCGCGCAGCCGCCCCAGCTGGTCGCGGCCGCTCGGGTAGTAGCCGCCGCCCGTCATGATCCCGTCGGCGTTCACCTGCAGGTACCAGCCCATGCCGGCGACGGTGCCGACGAGCGCGCCCTGGTGGTCCTTGTACGGCGACTTGTCGGCGCTGAACCGCACGTCGCGGTTCGGCCGGAACAGGTGGGCGGGCCCGAACTCGTCCTCGAGCGCGTCGAGCAGCCGCTCCATCGGCTCCCGCACGCTGCGCTGCCACCGGTCGCGGTTGGCCTGCCACCACGCCCTGGTGTTGTCGCGGCCGAGCTCGTCGAAGAACGCGACCGCGTCGGCGGGGATCCCCTGCTCCGTCATGACCGGCCAGTCTGCCTCCCGGCACCGACGCCGTCGAGGCCCGGTGCACCCGCACACGGCCGCGCCACCACGACCGTCGCAGCCCGGCCGCGACCGGGGCCCTGCCGGTCAGCCGACCTGCTCGGGCTCCAGCACGTCGACGGACAGGATGGTCGGGAGATGGCGGGCCACCTCGGTCCACGTCTCGCCCTCGTCGCGGGTGGCGAAGACGGAGCCGCTGTTGGTGCCGAAGTACACACCGGCGGGCTCCTGCCGATCGCCGCTCATCGCCTGGCGCAGCACCGTGAAGAAGCACGACTCCTGCGGCAGGCCGGAGCGCTGGGCCTCCCACGACGCGCCGCCGTCACGCGACCGCCACACGGCCGCCGCCGCATCCGGCGGGTACCGCCCGGCCATGTCGCCGTTGAGGGGCAGCGTCCAGACGGTCCGGTCGTCGCCGGGGTGCACCCAGAGGGGGAAGCCGAACGACGACGGCAAGCCGTCGGTCACGTCGTGCCACGTGCGGCCACCGTCCTCGGAGCGCCACACCCCGGCGTGGTTCTGCTGGTAGAGCACGTCCCCCCCGGCGTGCTCGAGGTGGTGGACGCAGAAGCCGACGTGTCCGTCCGTCGGGCCGGCAGGGTGCCCCGGCCGGTCACCGAGCGAGGGGTCGGCCAGGTCGTTGCGGCGCTCCCACGTCTGCCCGGCGTCGGTCGTCACGAAGACTCCCGCGGTCGAGATGCCGATCCAGACCCGCTGCGGGTCGTCGGGGTCGGCGACGATCGTGTGGAGCACCAGCCCGGCGCCCCCCGGCACCCACTCCTCCCGCGAGGGGTGGTCCGAGAGGCCCTTGACCTCCTCCCAGGTCTCGCCGTCGTCGTCGCTGACGAGCAGAGTCGCCGGCTTGGTCCCCGCGTACAGCCGGTCACCGGCCCGCCCGAGCGACCAGACCTGGCTGAACCGGTCGCCGAACGGCGCGGGCTCCTCCGTCCAGCCGATCATCTCGGCGAAGCCGGGGTCGCTCGCCGCCCAGGTATCCACCTCCCCGGTGGTGAGCTTCGTGAGCGACCACGTGTGGCCGCCGTCGGTGGAGCGCCAGACACCGGCGCCCGACCAGTCGCCGCCGCCGCCGGCCCACATCGTCCCCGTGAGCGGGTCGCCCACGACGTGGTTGACGGGCCAGCCGTCGCAGTACGGGCCTCGCACGCTCCAGCGGTCGCGCTCGGCGTTGCCGTCGATGACGAACGCGCCCTTCGAGGTCCCCACGAGCAGGTGGATGGCAGCGGTCATGACGGGCCCCTTCCTCGGTGGCGCCGCACGCGGTGGTCGGCGGGCGGTGTCGTCTCCAGTGTCCTGAGCCGCCCGGGTACGGGCAAGCGCTGCGCTCATCGCCCGGGCAGGGACGCGACGCGGTCGGCGGCGTCGGCGAGGATGCGGCGCAGGGCGGCGCCGAACTCGTCGGGGCTCCCGGTCTGCCCGAACTCGCCGCCGAGGAACCCGTCGTGCCCGCCCGGCATGACGACCGGCTGCACCCCGAGCGCGGCCGCGAGCGCGTGGGTGGCCCGTCCGGCCAACGCCCCGTCCGCGGGGCCGCCGGACTCCTCGCCGACGGCCACGACGAGGTGGGGGGCCGTGCGGCGCAGTGCCTCGACGTCGAGCGGGTGCTCGACCCCGCCGCCCCGGAGGTTGCCGATGAGCGGGTTCCCCCGGGCGCCGTCGTCCTGGGCGGGGAGGCCGAACTGCGCCGGGTCGGGCGCCGGGCGCGCCAGGTACTCGTCGGTCACCGGCCCGAGGTGCATGACGAGGGAGATGAACCTCGCCATCGCCGGTCCCTCTCCCGCCGCGTCGTAGGTGGCGACGATGGCGGCGGTGGCGGCCGCGATGCCCGCGACATCCGGGAGGAGGGCCGCGGCCGGCGGTTCGTGCGCGACGAGCACCCGAGCGTCCTCCGGGTGCGCGCCGACGTCGACGAGGGCGTTCATCGCGCCGCCGGAGCTCCCGAACATGTCGACCGGGCCGACCCCGAGCTGCTCGACGAGGGCGTGGAGGTCCTCGGCGTGCCGCTCGGCGCTCACGGGGGCGCCGGTGTCGTCGACCACGCTGCGGCCGGTGTTGCGTGGGTCGTAGGTGACGACGACGCGATCGGGGAAGTGGCTCGCGAGGGTCGTGAAGCCGGTGCTGTCCATCGGCGAGCCGAAGAGGAGCAGCGGCGGTTCGGCCGGGGTGCAGTCGGCCAGGTCGCCCCGGACGCCGTAGGCCAGCGTGGCCCCGGGGACGGTGAGGGTGTGCCTGGTGGGCCCGAGGCCCGACGTGGTGCTCATGACCGGTCAGACTCCCACCGCAGGCAGAACTCATCGCCGCCCCGCCCCCATCCGCCGCGACATTTCGGGGTTACCCCGAAATGTCGACGTCGCAGGGGTCGGCAACCCGTGCCAGGTCGACATTTCCACGTAACCCCGAAATGTCGACCGGGGAGGGTGGGGAGGGCCGGGGGTCAGGCGTCGTCGACGGCGAGCGCCTCCAGCTCGGCGCCGGTGAGCTCGAGCTCGGCGCCCGCCACGGAGTCGAGGATCGACTGCGGGCGCGAGGCCCCGGGGATGGGCAGCACCACCTCGGCGAGGGACAGCTCCCAGGCCAGCGCCACCTGCTGCGGGCTGACCCCGTGGGCCTGGGCGACCTCGGCGAAGGCCGCGTGCCTCGTACCGAGCTCGGCGGCGTCGGAGATGCCGCCGAGTGGGCTCCACGGCAGGAACGCGATGCCGTCCCGGGCGCAGTGGTCCAGCTCGTCCCGGCTGGACCGGAACGCCGGTGAGAACTGGTTCTGCACCGAGACCAGCCGCCCGCCGAGCACCGCGTTCGCCTCGTCGATCTGCGCGACCGAGGCGTTGGAGATGCCGGCGCGCTCGATCACCCCCTCGATCGAGCAGCTCGGCGAGGGCGCCGACCGACTCGGCGTACGGCACCTGCGGGTCGGGCCGGTGGAACTGGTAGAGCCCGATCGCCTCCACCCCCAGCCGCTGGGCGGAGGCCTTGGCGGCCTGCTTGAGGTAGGCGGGGTCACCGTTCACCGTCCAGGAGCCGTCCCCGGGGCGCAGGTGACCGCCCTTGGTGGCCACGACCACCCCGGAGGTGTCGCCACCCCACGAGCGCAGCGCCCTGCCGATGAGCTCCTCGTTGTGGCCGACCTCGCCGGCGTCGCGGTGGTAGGCGTCGGCGGTGTCGATGAGGGTCACCCCCGCCTCGAGGGCCGCGTGCACCGTGGCGACCGACCGGGACTCGTCGGGGCGTCCCTCGATCGACATCGGCATCCCGCCGAGGCCGATCGCACCGACCGTCGTGTTGCCGAGTGCACGTTGCCTCATGTCATCAACTCCTGTGGATGTCGGACGGCCGGCCGGGCCGGGTCCGGCCCGCGGCGCTCGTGCCTACCTCGGGGCCAAGGAGCCGGGGCGGCTGGATGTTCCCAAGGCTCACGAGCACTTCCTCAGCGCCGACTCCTTGTGCGCGGCCCGCGCGCCGGTCTTCGCCGACTCGACGATGTAGTACGGGTCGTCGTCGGTCGGGCGTGAACGCCTGGCCGTCGAACCGGAACTCGCTCGTTCGCTTCTCCTGCACCCTGCCGTGGGCCCTGCCCTGCGAGGTGTTCCAGCCGACCTCGTCGCCCGAGCTGTACGCCATGCTCGCTCCTCGGATTGGCCGTCGAGGGACCGTGGTGCCCTCCGACGCCAGCCCGGTCCCCGCGTGCCGCGGCGTTTCGCTGACCAGCGGCTTCGCGTTCCCGACAGGTGGCCCGGACCTCGGTCGCGGGAGCGACCGGAGTCATCGGCAGATGCTGCCCAACGTTCGGCCGGAGTTCATCGAGGTCCCTCGGCCTCGAGGGGTTCACGCCGGGCGGTGCCCGGTGTTAGGTTCGCGGCGGCGCGGGGTGGGCCGAGGGGCCGCGGACAGGGCGGTCCCCACCTCCGCGTGAGCCATGGAGGACTCATGTTCCGGATGCCGCTGCGCCGGTTCGTCGGGAGGGTCGCCGCGGCGTCCCTCGCCGTCGCCGCGCCCGTCGCGCTGACGCCCACCCTTGCGTCGGCCGCCTCCCCCACCGACCTCTTCTTCTCCGAGTACATCGAGGGGTCGAGCTACAACAAGGCCGTCGAGATCTACAACGGCACCTCCGGCGTCCGTCGACCTCGCTGCAGGCGACTACGTCGTCGAGCATCTACTTCAACGGCTCCACCTCGGTCGGCAAGTCCATGCCCCTGACGGGATCCGTCGCGCGCAGGTGACGTGTATCGTGCTCGCCCAGAACTACCAGAACGGGCTCGACCAGGCCGTGCTCGCCGAGGCGGACCAGATCGACACCAGCACCTCGTGGTTAACAACGGCGATGACGCAGTCGTGCTGCGCAAGGGCACGACGGTGCTCGATGCTCATCGGCCAGGTGGGCTACGACCCGGGTTCCGAGTGGGGCACCGGCGACACGAGCACCGCCGACAACACGCTGCGTCGGCTGGCCAGTGTCTGCGTCGGGCGACCCCGACCCGGCAGTGACGCGTTCGACCCCGCCATCGAGTGGGACGGGTTTCCCCGAGCAACACATTCGACGGGCTCGGCGCCACACCGCCTCCTGCGGCGGCGGACCCGTCGAGGACGCCGCACCCAGCGTCGACGAGACCACCCCGGCGGCCGGCTCCACGCTGGCGCGCACCGCAGGACATCCGCGTCTCCTTCAGCGAGCCGGTGACCTCTCCGACGACGCGGTGTCGCTGGACTGCACCCAGTCCGCTGACGTGGGCGCGGACATCACGGCCAGTGGCACCACCGCCTTCACTCGTCGACCCGGACGTCGACCTCGTCGACGGCGAGACCTGCACGCTCACCGTGGTCGCCGGCCGGAGTGTCCGACACGGACGCCAACGACCCGCCAGACGACATGGACGCGGACTTCGTCCAGCGACTTCGCGGTCGTGAGCCTCTGCACCGCCGAGACCACGACCATCCCCGCGATCCAGGGCTCCGGCGCCTCGGCCGCCGTGACCGGCGCGGTCGACACCCGTGGGCGTCGTCGTCGGCGACTACGAGGGCAGCAGCCCCCGGCCTGCGTGGTTTCTACCTGCAGGACCCCGCGGGTGACGGCGACGCCGCCACCTCGGACGGCATCTTCGTCTTCAACGGCAACAACGACTCGGTCTCGGTCGGCGACCTCGTCGGCGTCCGCGGCAGTGCCGCGGAGTTCCAGGGCCAGACCCAGATCGGTTCCGTCCTCGCCATCGAGCGCTGCGGCACCGGCACCGTCGCGCCCACCGCGGTGACCCTGCCGCAGCCGAGCACCGACTTCTTCGAGCGCTACGAGGGCATGTCGGTCACCTTCGACCAGACCCTCTACGTCACCGAGCACTTCCAGCTCGGCCGGTTCGGCCAGGTGACCGTGTCCTCGGGTGACCGGCTCTACCAGCCGACCAACCTCGTCGCCCCCGGTCCCGAGGCGCTCGCGCTGCAGGCCGAGAACGACCTCAACCGGGTGATCGTCGACGACACCCTCAACAACCAGAACCCCGACCCGATCATCTGGGGCCGCGGCGGCCAGCCGCTGTCGGCGGAGAACACCCTCCGCGGCGGCGACACGACGACCGGCGCCACCGGGCGTCATGACGTACACCTGGGCGGGCGCCTCCGCCAGCGGCAACGCCTGGCGCCTGCGGCCGGTCGACCAGACCGGCACCGGCATCACCTTCGAGGCCGTCAACGCACGACCCACGGACGCTCCGGACGTGGGCGGCGCGGTCCAGGTGGCCGGCATGAACCTGCTGAACTACTTCAACAGCTTCAGCGGGTGCACCGGTGGCGTGGCCGGCCCGCCGCTGGACTGCCGCGGTGCGGACAACCAGTTCGAGCTGGACCGCCAGACGGCCAAGACCGTCGCGGCCATCGTGGCGATGGACGCCGACGTCATCGGGGTCAACGAGATCGAGAACGACGGCTACGGCGACGAGTCGGCCATCGCCACCCTCGTCGACGCCGTCAACGACGAGGTCGGCGCAGGGACGTACGCGTTCATCGACGCCGACGACCGGACCGGACAGGTCGACGCCCTCGGCGACGACGCGATCAAGGTCGGCTTCCTCTACCAGCCGGCCGCGGTCACCCCGGTGGGTGACACCGCCGTCCTCAACACCGACGAGTTCGTCAACGGCGGCGACGCCTCGCCCCGCAACCGTCCGTCGCTGGCCCAGGCCTGGAAGAGCACCGAGACCGGCGGGGTGTTCGTCACCGACGTCAACCACCTGAAGTCGAAGGGCTCGGCCTGCGAGACGCCGGACCTGCTCGACGGACAGGGCAACTGCTCGATCGTCCGCACCAACGCGGTCCGGACGCTGCTCGAGTGGCTCGCCACCGACCCGACGAACGTCGACGACGCCGACGTGCTCCTCGTCGGTGACTACAACTCCTACGCCAAGGAGACGCCGATCCAGACCCTCGAGGCGGGCGGCTTCACCAACCTCGTCGAGAAGTACCAGGGCGAGGACGCCTACTCGTACGTCTTCGACGGCCAGTGGGGCTACCTCGACCAGGCGATGGCGTCGCTGTCGATGGCCACCCAGGTCACCGGCGCCGCGGACTACCACATCAACGCCGACGAGCCGTCGGTGCTCGACTACAACACGAACTTCAAGTCAAGCGGCCAGGTGGACTCGCTGTACGCGCCGGACGAGTATCGGGTGTCCGACCACGACCCGGTGCTCATCGGCATCGACCCGGCCCCCTCGGTGTACGAGCCGCCCTACTTCACCGGGCCGCTCGAGAAGGAGGGGCGCAGCGTCAAGGCCGGCTCCACCCTGCCGGTGAAGGCGGTGTTCGAGCTGCCCGACGGCACCACCCCCGCCGATGTCGACCCGGTGGTCGAGGTGCGGCTCGGTGACGAGGTCGTCGGCACCTTCGAGATGGAGTTCGTCGACGGGTACTGGCAGTACAACCTTCGCACCGGCGACCTGCCCGACGACGACGCCACCTACCGCGTCACCGTCATCGCCCCGGCGAACGGGCAGTCGGTCACGACGACGTTCACGCTGCGGTAACCGACCACCGAGGAGAGCACGCCGCCGGGGCGCCGCCCCGGCGGCGTGCTGTTCGCCCGGCCGGGTGCGAGCGCGAGGCCGGGTCGGGGTCCTCAGGGGACGAGGACGACCCGTCCGGAGGCGGTCCCGTCGGCGACCGAGGACCAGGCGCCGGCCACCTCGTCGAGCGGCCGCACCTCGTGGGCGACGGTGAGACGACCCGCCGCGGCGTGGCCGAGCACGGTGCCCAGCACCTCGGCCCGCCGCTGCGGGGTCAGCGCGTTGTTCGTGTACCCGAGAACGGACGCGGAGCGGCTGCGCAGCGTCGCCGAGTCGACCGAGACGGCCGGCCCGGCGCTGCTGCCGAGGTTGACGAGCCGGCCGTGCTCCGCGAGGGCCGACACCGCAGCGGTCCCCGGCACGCCTGCCAGCGGATCGACGACGACGTCGACAGGGCCACCGGCGGCGTCGACGAGGCGCGTCGTGAGCGAGGAGGCGTCGTCGTCCGCCTCGAGCACCACGACGGCGTCCGCCCCGGCCGCGCGCGCGGCATCCTGGGCCCGCTCGCTACGCGCGGCCGCCACCACCCGGGAGGCGCCCAGCAGGCGGGCCGCCTGCACGGCCACCTGGCCGACGACGCCACCGGCACCCAGCACGAGCACGGTCTCGCCCTCAGCCAGCCGGCCGCGGCCCTCGAGCACCTCCCAGGCCGCCACGGCCGACAGCCCCAGCGCGGCGACCAGCGTGTCGGCCACGTCGGCGTCGACGACGACGACCTCGTCGGCACGCGCCACGGCCAGCGCGGCCATCCCGCCGTCACCGGGGGCCATCCCCGCCGTGGAGGGGAACCACACCCGCCGGCCGGCCAGCCGCTCCGGCCCCTCGCGCACCACCCCGACGCCCTGCACCCCGGGGACGTAGGGGAGGGCCGGCGCCCCGAAGTAGGAGGTACCGCTCGCGCACAGCAGGTCCAGGGGCGTGATCGACACCGCGGTGACCGCGACGAGCACCTCGCCCTCCCCGGCGCGGGGCGCGGGCACGTCGACGACCCGCGGGGGGACCGCGTGCCGGGTGACGTGGACGGCGCGCACGGTCAGGTCGCGATGTCTGGGTAGGGGAGCGAGAACTCGGCGAGCGCCGCGCCGTACGCCTTCTGGTACTCCAGCGGCTCGGTGTTGTCCCGCTCGAACATCGCGATGAAGAGGGTCAGGGTGAGGAAGGGATGGGCCCCCATCCGGAACAGCGCGACGTGGTCCTGGGTGCGCAGCGCCTCGCGCTCCTGCTCGGTGAACGCCAGCCAGGTGCTGGCCTCGCCGTCGGTGCAGTTCAGGATGCGGTTCGCCTGGGTCTCCTCCCACCACCGCACGGTGCCGGCGGGGTCCTCGCGGTACCGCTCGACGAGCTCGGGGTCGCGGTCGACGGTGAAGAGGAACTTGTCGACGAGGTACCTGCTCACGCCAGGGCTCCTTCCGGGTACCAGGTGAAGTACGCCTCCATCGTGTGGAAGAGGTCGAGGGAGTCGACGTGGTCGGCGCGCACGCCGTCCCCGGCGGCCCCCATCATCAGCATGAAGTCCATGAACCCGTGGGTGGCGTTGCCCGGTGCGTGGAGGCTGTCGAGGGTGACCTCGGCGAGGCACCCCTCCACGTCGCCGCTCGCGATCCACTCCACCGCCCTGCGGTCGAACTCCGGGTCCGGGCCGTGCGGGCCGAACTGGCGAGGGCCGCCGAGCTCGAGGGAGAGGTGCCCGGTGCCGATGATCGCGACCCGCTGGTCGCTCGGCCACGACTCGACGAGGCGGCGGAGGGCGCGGCCGAGCTCGACGAAGCGGCGCGGCTGGGGCAGCGGCGGCGCGAAGATGTTCGTGTAGACCGGCACGATCGGGAGGTCGGCCTCGGGGCGCAGCGTGATGATCGGGCAGGTCACCGAGTGGTCGATCCGCAGCTCGTTGCTGAAGGCCAGGTCGAAGCCGGAGTCGAGCCCTCCGCGCAGGATGTGGGAGGAGAGCTCCTCGTGCCCCTCCAGGCGGAAGCGGGGCAGCCCGAACTCCCGTTCCTCGTTGTACCAGTTGGCGTCGTAGACAGGCGCCTTCCCCACGAGGAACTGCGGCATGTTGTCGAGCCACAGCTGGTGGAAGTGGTCGCTGCCCACCATGACCAGCACGTCCGGCCGGGCCCGGGTCAGCGTCTCCCGGAAGCGCTCGATCTTCTCGACCCACGCGTCCGCGAAGGGCGGCCGGTCCGCACCGGTCGAGGTGCTGGCGCGGTAGTAGAAGGGGTGGTGCGTCGAGGCGATGACGGCGACGACCTTCGCCATTGAGGGTCTCCTTCCGGACGGGTCAGGACTGGGGGTCGACGTACTCGGCGTTGCGGTCGACCGCGAGGTAGGCGTCCATGCCGATGGGGCGCCGGCGCTCCTCGGCGAGGTGGCCGAGCAGCCCGGCGCAGCGGGCGAGGAGCGCGAAGCCGCGGAGCAGCTCCACCGGCAGCCCGAGGTCGGCGAGCGCGGCGCCGCAGACGCCGGCGCCGTTGAGGGGCAGCCGCCGGCCGAGCACCTGCTCGTGCACCCGACCCACCGCCTCGAACAGCCGCAGGTGGGGGCCGCGCAGGCCCTCCTCCTCGGCGATGCCGACGAGCACGGGGGTGCGGGGGTCGCCCTCCTTGTGGACCGGGTGGCCCAGCCCCGGCACGTACCGGCCGGACTCCCGCACCCGGCGCACGGCGTCGAGGGCCACGGCGTCCCAGCCGGCGTCGTCGGTGGGCAGCTCGTCCTGGTCCTCGAGCACCGCGTGGAGGAAGGCGCCGCAGTCCTCGGTGACGCCGAGGAAGCGCGAGCCGCCGCCGAGCAGCCCGGCCGCGAGCGCGCCCTGGAGCGAGTCCGGCGCGGAGAGGTAGGTCAGCCGCGCCGAGATCGCGGTGGGCGTGAAGCCGTGGTCGGCGAGGGCGACGAGGACGGACTCGAACACCCGCACCTCGCCCGGGGTGGGGCGGCGCATCGCGACCAACCAGAACGCGAGCTCGCCGAAGCCGACCGAGCCCATGAGGTCGTGGGCGAGGTCCTGGCCGAGCAGGCGGATCTCGTCGGCGCTCGACGTGCCGAGCGAGGTGGGGAAGGTCGTCATCGGGGCTCCTCGTCGGACGGCGCGGACGGGCCGGAGGGCGGCGCCGGCGGGCCGGCGAGCCACCGGCGGAGGTCGTCACCGTGCTCGTCGAGTGAGGGCGGCGGCAGGTCGTAGCGGGCCCGGCTCTCGGAGAAGCGGATCGGGTTGCGCACGGACGGCACGGCCGCCTCGCCGTCACCGACGACGACGACCGGGTCGAGGCCGACCTCCTCGGCGAAGCGCACCCCTCCGTCGACGGTGTTGATCGGGCCGCACGGCACGCCGGCGGCGATGATGTCGCGGAACCACTCCATCGCGGTACGGGTGCGCAGCCGGTCGACGAGCAACGGCCGCAGCTGGTCACGGTTGGCGGTGCGGTCCTCGTTGCGCAGGAAGCGAGGGTCGTCGGCGAGCTCCGGGACACCGAGCACCTCGACGAGACGCCGGAACTGGGTGTTGTTGCCGGCGGTGACGATGAGGTCGCGGTCGGCGCACGGCAGCGGCTCGTACGGGAACAGGCTCGGGTGGCTGTTGCCCATCCGGTTCGGCACGACCCCGCCCGCGACGAAGGCGCTGGACTGGTTGACGAGGCCGGAGAGGGCCGAGGACAGGAGGTTGACCTCGACGTGCTGGCCACGGCCGGTCTCGTGGCGGGTGTTGAGGGCGGCCAGCACGCCGATGGTCGCGTGCAGCCCGGCCATGACGTCGAAGACGGAGATGCCGGCCCGGTAGGGCGGCCCGTCGGGGTCGCCGGTGAGGCTCATCAGGCCGGAGATCGCCTGCACGATGAGGTCGTACCCCGGCAGGTCCCGGCCGCCGGGTCCGCTGCCGAAGCCGCTGATCGAGGCGTAGACGAGGCCCGGGTTGGTGGCCGAGACGCTCTCGTAGTCGAGGCCGAACCGGGCCAGGCCGCCGGGCTTGAAGTTCTCGACGAGGATGTCGGCCCGGGCCGCCAGCTCGCGGGCGAGCGCGACGTCGGTGTCGTCCTTGAGGTCGAGGGCCACCGACCGCTTGTTGCGGTTGACCCCGAGGTAGTAGGTGGAGATGCCGTCGCGGACCGGGGGGCTCCACGTGCGCGTGTCGTCGCCGGCGGGGGACTCCACCTTGACGACCTCGGCGCCGAGGTCGGCGAGGAGCATCGTGGCGTAGGGCCCGGCGAGGATCCGCGAGAAGTCGGCGACGAGGAGCCCGGCGAGCGGTCCGCGGCTGCCCACGTGGCCTCCTGAGATCGAACAACGGACAGGCGTCCGCATCTGGGTCCATCGAGTCTCGCGCGAGCGATCGGCGCCTGTCAAGAGTCCTCGATCCGACACCGGAGCGACTCTTGACAGGCGTGCAGAGCACCCACGACAGTGGACGGCACGGTCATCCGACCGCTTGACGGACAGGCGTCCGCTGGCATTGGCGATGGGAGTAGACGATGGCGCTCGACGAGGTGGCCGACGGCCGGCCGGTGGTCTTCCGCGGGGGGACCGTCCTGACGATGGACGACGACCACACGGTCCTCTTCGGGGGCGACGTCCTCGTCGTCGGGGACCGCGTGGCCGAGGTGGGCCACGGGCTCGCCGCCCCCGACGGTGCCCTCGAGGTCGACGCGAGCGGCGGCATCGTCATGCCCGGGATGATCGACACCCACCGCCACATGTGGCAGACGGCGATGCGCGGCTACGGCGCCGACTGGACCCTCACCCAGTACTTCGTCTGGTACTACCTCGAGAACGGCAGGCACTTCCGCCCCGAGGACATCCACACCGGCAACCTCATCTCGGCCTGGGAGTCCCTCGAGGCCGGGGTCACGACCACCGTCGACTGGTCGCACGGGCTGCAGACGGTCGACCACGCCGAGGCCGCGGTGGACGCGCTCGCCGCCGTCCCCGGACGATTCGTCCTCGCCTACGGCAACATCCAGGCCGGTCCGTGGGAGTGGACCGCCGACCCGGCGCTGCGCTCCTTCCTCGACCGGCGCCGCGGTGACCTGTACGGCTGGCAGCTGGCGTTCGACGTCACCGGCGACCCCGCGTTCCCCGAGCGGCCGGCGTTCGAGGCGGCCCGCGAGCTCGGGCTGCCGGTGACCACGCACGCCGGCGTCTGGGGGGCCACGAACGACGACGGCATCCGGCTGATGACCGACCACGGCTTCGCCGACGAGTCCACCGTCTACGTCCACGCCGCCACGCTGTCGGCCGACTCCTACCACCGGATCGCCGCCACCGGGGGTTCGGTGTCGGTCTCCACCGAGTCGGAGCAGAGCGCCGGCCAGGGGTACCCGCCCACCTGGCAGGTGCGCCGCCACGACATCCCGGTGTCGCTGTCGATGGACACCAGCGTCTGGTGGAGCGGCGACCTGTTCTCGGCGATGCGCACGACGCTCGGCGCCGACCGCTCGCGCGAGCACCTCGAGGCGCACGCCACCGGCGACACCGTGACGAACGTGCACCTGCGGGCCGAGCACGTCGTCGACTGGGCGACCCGCGGCGGCGCGCGCGCCCTCGGCACCGACGAGCTCGGCCGGCTCACGCCGGGCGCCAAGGCCGACGTCGTGCTCCTGCGCAACGACGCCTCGCCCGTCTCGTTCCCGATGCTCAACGCCTACGGCCAGGTCGCCTTCCAGGCCCAGCGGGGCGACGTGCACACCGTGCTCGTCGACGGCAGGGTCGTCAAGCACGAGAACCGGCTCGTCGGCGTCGACCTCGAGGACCTGCGGCGCCGCGCCGACGCGACCGTCGAACACCTGCGCAGCACGATGGGCGAGGAGGCCTGGGTCGCGGGGATGAACCCGCCGGCCCCGGAGGACGACGCCAAGGTCCTCGACAACCCGTACCAGTACACCGACTTCCGCACCGACACCACGCTCGCGCGCGGCAGCATCTTCGGCGAGCCCGGCGCGGGCGAGGCCTGAGCGGGCCGGGCGGCGGCCGCTAGGGTCTGCCGGGCAGGACGCGACGACGGAGGAGGTGGCGGTGGCCGGTCGTGGACAGGGCCCCGACTTCGTCGAGGCCCTCGCCCGGGGGCTCGACGTCCTCGGCTGCTTCGGGGTGGACCACCCGCGCCGGACGCTCAGCGAGGTCGCCGGCGCCACCGGCCTGGCCCGGCCCACTGCGCGACGGCTGCTGCTCACCCTGGGCGAGCTCGGCTACGTGCGCCAGGTCGACGGGGAGTTCGAGCTGACCCCGCGCGTCCTGGCGCTCGGCACCGCGTACGTCGCCTCGCTCGGGCTCTGGGACGTCGCCCGGCCGCGGATGGAGTGGCTGGTCTCGCGCACCGGGGAGAGCTCGTCGATGGCCCAGCTCGACGGCTCCGACATCGTCTACGTGGCCCGCGTCTCGGTGCCGAAGATCATCGCCCTGCGGGTGGAGGTGGGCACCCGGTTCCCCGCCCCGCCGACGTCGCAGGGACGGGTGCTCCTCGCCGGTCTCCCGCCCGACGAGCTCGATGCCGTGCTCGCCGTGCCGAGCCGGTCGCCGGTCGTGCCGCGCACCCGGTGGCAGCCCGACGCCCTGCGGGACGAGCTCACCGCGGTGCGGGCCCGGGGCTGGGCGCTCGCCGACGAGGAGCTCGCCCTCGGCGTGCGCTCGGTGGCGGTGCCGGTGCGCGACGGCACCGGCACGGTCCGGGCCGCGATGAACGTCACGGTGCACGCCGCGGAGACCTCGACCGAGCACCTGCTCGAGGAGCACCTGCCGCTGCTGCAGCGCGCCGCCGGCGACGTGAGCGCCGACTGGGCGGTGTGGCAGTCCCGCCCGCACGTCGAGGCCCGGGCGCCCGAGCGCGCCGGCTGACCCCGCCGGCGGCCGACGGGAGCCGCGCCCGACGGCGTGCCCGGTCAGGCCGCGGCGGCCCAGACGGTCCGGGCCACCACCCAGGTGGCCCACGCGCACACGAGGGCGAACGAGAGCACCCACAGCACGCGGGGCACGCGGGTGAGCCGGGCGAGCACCGCCGGGTCGCTCGGGCCCCGGTCGGGCGCGGCGGCCACGGCCGCGACGTGCCGCCAGGCGCCGACGACGAGGACGACGCCCGCACCGACGACCACCTGCGCCTGCAGCCGGTCCGGGCCCGCCCACCACAGCGCGCCCGTGGCCGCCCCTGCGACGAGCACGACGACGGCGGTGAGCACCGAGCGCACCCGCAGGGCGGCGACGACGAGCACGACGAGCACGACCGTGAGCAGCGTCGGGGCCCAGCCGCGCACCGCCAGCCACGCCGCGGCCGCGCCCACGACTGCCGGCATCGGGTAGCCCGCCCAGGTGGTCGCGACCCGCCCGAAGCCCCGGGCCGGGCCCACCGTCACCGCGTGCCCCGACATGTCGCCGCGCAGGACGAAGCCGGTGAAGCGCCGGCCGCTCAGGATCCCCACCCCCGCGTGCCCGAGCTCGTGCACGAGGGTCACCCCCAGCCGGAGCACCGCCCAGAGCGGCGCCACCGCCACCGCGACCAGCGCCGCGGCAAGGACGACGAGCACCGGGGGGCCCGAGAGGGTGACGGGCTCCACCGGCAGCACCCGGGCCCACACCTCGTCGATCCGGTCCATGGGCACGGGAACCTAGCCCGCCGCCCTGTGGGCGCTCTCGCGCGGGGGGCTCCCGAGAGCAGCGCTCACACAGTGGAGCACCATGCCCGCCCGTCCGCACCCCCGCCCACCCGTCACCCTCGGTGCCGCCGCCGCCTACCCCTGCTCCGCGGCCACGGCGCAGGTGCTCGGCTTCGTCCTGCACGCGCTCGGGCAGCAGGCGGTGGCGACCGGGCACGCCGCATGACGGCCGCCGCCGGCCGGCTGCGTGCCGGTCTCGTCCTCGTCGGCCCCGCCCTGCTGACCTACTGTTCCCAGTCCCGTCGCACCGGTCGGCCGGATCGGCCACGGCGTGGTCCTCGCGCTCGGGCTGGTCATGGTCGCGCGGCCACGCGCACCCGGCCGCCCTCCGGTAGCGTCGTCCCGCGTGAACGGGCTCGTCGACATCCACCACCACGGTGCCGTCGGCGCCGAGTACGGGGTCGACGAGCCGGGCAGCCGCCGCGCCGCCGCGCACCACCGCGCAGCGGGCGCCGACCTGCTGGTGGCCAGCCTCGTCTCCGCCCCCGCCGACGCGCTCGAGCGGCAGGTCGCCACCCTGGCCCCGCTCGTCGCCGACGGCACCCTCGCGGGCATCCACCTCGAGGGCCCGTTCCTCGCCCCGGCCCGCCGGGGCGCCCACGACGCGGCGGCGCTCACCGACCCCGACCCCGCCCTCGTGGGTCGGCTGGTCGACGCGGCCGGGTCCCACGGCGCGCCGGGGGCGATCCGGCAGCTGACCCTCGCGCCCGAGCGCCCCGGGGCGGACGCTCTCGTCCGCGCCCTCCTCGCCCACGGCATCCGCCCCGCCGTCGGCCACACCGAGGCCGATGCCGCCACCACCGCCCGGACGCTCGCGAGCGTCGCCGACCGCCAGGGCGCCCCCGCGCTCGTCACCCACCTCTTCAACGCGATGCCGCCGCTCCACCACCGCGCGGGCGGGCCGGTGGCCGCGGCCCTCGCCGCGGCCGCGCGGGGCGAGGCCGTCGTCGAGCTCGTCGCCGACGGGGTGCACGTGGCCGGGGAGGTCGTGCGGATGGTCTTCGAGACCGTCGGTCCCGACCACGTCGCGCTCGTCTCGGACGCGACGGCCGCCGCCGGCCTGGGCGACGGCCGCTACCGACTGGGCCCGCTCGAGGTCGTCGTCGCGGACGGCACCGCTCGCACCAGCGACACCGGCGCGATCGCCGGCAGCACCGCCACCCTCGCCGACTGCGTGCGCTGGGCGGTCGAGGTGGCCGGCGTGGAGGAGGACGACGCCCTGACCGCGGCGTCCACGACCCCCGCCCGCGCGCTCGGCCTGCGCCTGCCGGCCCGGCCGGGCGCGTGAGGGGGACCAGTGGCCACCGCCTTCGTCGCGCTCCTCGTCGGGACCGCCCTGCTCGCCTGGCTCAACGAGCGTTTCCTGCGCATCCCGACGACGGTCGGGGTGACGCTCGCGGCCGCGCTCACCTCGGTGCTGCTCATGGTCGCCGACGCCCTCGGCCCCGGGATCGGGCTGCGCGACACCGTCCAGGGACTGCTCGAGACCCTGGACCTCACCACCTTCGTGCTCAACGGCATCCTGTCGATCCTGCTCTTCGCCGGCGCGCTGTCGCTCGACGCCCGCCAGCTGATGCGGCAGTGGGCGAGCGTGCTCACCCTCGCCACGCTCGGGACGCTGATCAGCATCACCCTCGTCGGGCTCGGCTCCTGGGCGGTGTTCGCGGTCGCGGGGGTCGGGATGCCGATCGCCTGGGCGTTGCTCTTCGGAGCCGCCATCAGCCCCACCGACCCCGTCGCCATCCTGGACCTGTTGAAGCGGGCGCGGGTGCCGGAGCGGCTGCGGACGCTCATCGCGGGGGAGTCGCTGTTCAACGACGGCATCGGCGTCGTCGTCTTCGTCGTGCTGGGCGGGGTGGTGGGACTCGGGGTCGAGCACGGCGACTTCGAGCCCACCGTGAGTGGCGTGGCCCTCGTGTTCGTCCGGGAGGCCCTCGGCGGGCTGGCCTTCGGCGCGGTCGTCGGGGCGACCGGCTTCTGGCTCGTGCGGTCGATCGACGGCCACGTCGTCGAGGTCATCCTCACCCTGGCCATGGTCGTCGGGGGCTACGCGGCCGCGGTCGCCCTCGGCATCTCCGGCCCGCTCGCGATGGTGGTCGCCGGCCTGATCATGTCGGCGGGCAAGGAGGTGGCGCTGCACGGCGAGACCAGGCACCACGTCGAGGGCTTCTGGGAGACCCTCGACCAGGTCGTCAACATCCTCCTGTTCGCCTTCATCGGCTTCGACGTGCTCCTCGCGGAGACCGACGTCGCGCTGCTCCTGGTCGGCCTCGCCGTCGTGCCGGTCACGCTGCTCGCGCGCTTCGTGTCCGTGTCCGCCCCCGTGCGGCTGCTGCGCGACCGCGACGGGTACGGCCCGTACACGACCCGCCTGCTCACCTGGGGAGGGCTGCGCGGGGGCATCGCGATCGGGCTGGTCCTGGGCCTGCCGAACGTCGAGTACCGCCCCGTCATCGTCACCACGACGTACGTCGTCGTGCTCTTCAGCATCGCGGTGCAGGGGCTCACGGTCGGCCCGCTGATCCGCCGGGCGGCGGACAGCCTTCCACCGCGCCCGTTGCGCCACGACACGGAGTCGGCGGGCACCTAGCCGACGTGCCTACAGTGGGGCATGGCGTCGCTTCCGCTCTTCCCGCTCGGGGGCGTCCTCCTGCCGGGCGCGCGGATGCCCCTGCAGCTCTTCGAGCCCCGCTACCTCGAGCTCGCCCAGCGGCTGGCCGGGCAGCCGGAGGACGAGCGCACGTTCGGGGTGCTGCTCATCCGCAGCGGCCACGAGGTCGGGCCGGACGCCGTCCGCGACCTGCACCCGGTCGGCTGCGAGGCCCGGGTCGACGCGATGGCGCTCGCCGATGGTGAGCCGGGCACGGTGGTCCACCTCGTCGCCACGGGGGTGCGCCGCTTCCGGCTCGAGGGCCTCGCGGACGCCGGCACGCCCTACCTCGTCGGGGACGTCACCTGGCTCGACGAGCCGCCGGCGGCCGAGGACCCCGAGGTCGCCCTGCTCGTGGCCCGGGTCCGCGCTGCCCACGAGCGGTACCTCGAGACCCTCGGTGCCAGCGTCGAGCCGGTCGAAGAGGCGCCCGGGCGGGTCGCGTACCGCACCGTCGAGCAGATGGTGCTCGCGGTGACCGACCGGCAGCGGGTGCTCGAGGCCCCGGACGCCGTCTCCAGGCTGCACCTGGTCCTGGAGCTGCTGCGGCGCGAGACCGCCATCGTCGAGACGCTCGGGGCGCTCCCCGGCACCCCGGACCTCGGCGCGGCCGGGCTGAACTGAGCAGCGTCGCCGGGCTAGGGTCGGCCTCCATGGAGCTGGCCCGCCTGCAGGACGTCATCGAGCGCACCTACGGGGAGCGCGACCGGGCCCGCGGCGTGCCGAGCACGGTGGCGTGGCTCGCCGAGGAGCTCGGCGAGCTCGCCCAGGCCGTCCGCAAGGGCTCCCGCGCCGAGCAGGAGCACGAGTTCGCGGACGTCCTCGCGTGGGTGGCCTCGCTCGCCAACCAGATGGACGTGGACCTCACCGCCGCCGTGGAGCGCTACGCGAGCGGCTGTCCGCGCTGCCACGGCTCGCCCTGCGGCTGCCCCTGAGGGACAGCCCCGCCGGGCGCCGTCACCGTCGGCGCGAGATGGCCCGATCGGGCCGTTGCACCCGGGCACCCCGAGGTCCACGATGTGCTGACCGGACCGAGGAGCAGGCATGTGCAGGGGCACCCAGGAGACTCGGGCGGCGGAGGGTCGGCGATGACGGGACCCGCTCGCCTGCCCGATGACGACGCCGCGCGGCCCGGCAGGGACACCGGTGCCGAGGACCTTCGGGAGGCCGCCCGCCTCGCCGAGGTCGACGCCTGGTGCGCCCGGCTCGTCGACGACCAGCGCGGCGCCATCGAGCACCTGCGCGAGCAGGTGCGCGCGGTCGTCCCCGACGCCACCGAGGGCATCCACTACCGGGTGCCGACCTTCTTCCTCGACGGTCCGCTCGTCGCGCTCACCGTGAACCGCTCGGAGCTGACCCTCATCACGATGCGGCCCGGCCTGCTCGACTCGATGAGGGCGGGCCTGCGGGGGGTCTCCTGGTCGGGGTCGACGCTGCGCACGTCCCTGGACCGGCCGTTCCCCGACGACGTGCTCCGCGAGGTCGTCCTGGCCCGGGCGCACCAGAACCGCACCGGCACCTGAGGCCGCCGCCGGCCGCTCAGTGCGTGGGCAGGGCCCGGGCGAGGTAGTCGGCGGTCACGGCCCACGCCTGCTCGCCGGCGTCACGGTGGTGGTTGACGAAGTCGTCGTTGTCGAAGGCGTGGTCGGCGCCGGGATAGGTGTGGAACTCGACCGGGCCGCCCCCGCTGCCGACGCTGTCGCGGATGCGCAGCACCTCGGGCATCGGGATGTAGGAGTCGTCCTCCCCGAAGTGGTGCAGCGACGGCGTCGACACGCACGGCACGGCCTCGACCAGCCCGGGCAGCGCCGAGCCGTAGTAGGAGACGAGCGCGTCGGCGGGCTCCCGGGCGACCACCGCGTACCCGAGGCCGCCGCCGTAGCAGAAGCCGACCACCCCCACCCCGCCCGTGACCCGGTCGGTCGCCCGGAGGTGACGCAGCGCGGCCACCGCGTCGTCGACCGCGGTGTCCCAGTCGACGCGACCGGTCACCTCGAGGGCGTCCTCGAGCATGGTCGGCCCGTTCGGCACCTCGCTCACCCCCGCGCGGTGGAACAGCTCGGGCACGAGGACGACGTAACCGAGGGCCGCGAGGTCCGCGGCCCGCCGCCGCACGTACGCGCTGACGCCGAAGATCTCGTGCAGGACCAGCAGGCCGGGGCCGCCGCCTCCGGTCGGCCGCCACAGCAGGGCCGGCATGGTGCCGTCGGAGACGGGGACCTCGGTGCGCTCGCTCATGGGCGCCAGCATGCCAGCGGGTGTGTTCCCGGAGCCGGACACGAACGAGTCGGCCAGGCGACAGGATGGGGCCATGAGCTCGACCTCCTCCGCATCTCGCAACGCCCGGCTCGTCGGGCTGCTCCTCCGCCACGGCCGCTCCGAGCTGGTGTCCGCGGCCGGTCTCGACGAGTTCGCCCCGGGACCTGACACCGAGGCCGGTGACGGCGACCTCGCCCAGCGGTTCGCCCGGGACCTCGAGGCGCTGGGCCCCACGTACATCAAGCTGGGCCAGCTGCTCTCGAGCCGCGTCGACCTCCTGCCGCCCGCCTACACGACGGCCCTCGCCGGTCTCCAGGACCACGTGGCACCGTTCCCCTACTCCGAGGTCGAGCGGATGGTCGAGGAGGACCTCGGTGTGGCGATCCGGCACCTCTTCGTCGAGTTCGAGGAGGAGCCGCTCGCGGCCGCCTCGCTCGGGCAGGTTCACCGCGCCCGGACCCGGACCGGACGGGACGTCGTCGTCAAGGTGCAGCGGCCCGACGCGCCCGAGGTGGTCCGCGCCGACATGGAGACGATGGCGCGGCTGGCCTCGCTCGCCGACCGGCGCACCGAGCTGGGCCGGCGGTACGGGTTCTCGTCGCTGCTCGCCCAGTTCCGCCGCGCCCTTGCCGGTGAGCTCGACTACCTCCGGGAAGCGCGCAACCTCGACCGTTTCGTCGGGCTCACCGAGGACTACGACCTCGTCGTCGTCCCCTCACCGGTCCACGCGCTGTGCAGCCGCCGGGTGCTGACGATGGACCGGGTCGAGGGCCGCAAGGTCACCGATGTCGGACCGGTCGGGTTGCTCGACTACGACACGCGGCCCATCGTCGAGCAGCTCTTCCGCTGCTACCTGCGCACGATGCTCGAGGAGGGCGTGGTCCACGCCGACCCGCACCCCGGCAACGTCATGCTCACCGATGACGGCCGGCTGGCGCTCATCGACCTCGGCATGGTGGCCACCGTGCCGCCGCGGCTGCAGGACGAGGTGGTCAAGCTGCTCCTCGCGATCGGTGACGGCGACGGCGAGGAGGCCGCCCTCGTCCTCGCGGGCATGGGCCACCCTCTCGACACCTACGAGCCGGGGGCGTTCCGCTCCGACGTCACCCACCTGGTCTCGGAGGCGATGGGGAGTGGCTCGGACGTCGACGCGGGGACCCTCCTCGTCGAGCTGAGCCGACTCTCCGGGGAGCACGGGCTGCGCCCACCCGCCGAGATGACCATGATCGGGAAGGCACTGCTCAACCTCGACCAGGTGACGACCCACCTCGACCCGACCTTCGACCCGGCCGCGGAGATCCGCGAGAACCTGTCCCACGTCCTCGCCAGCCAGCTGAAGGTGAGCCCCGGCGGGGTCCTCGCCGCGGCGATCGAGGCCAAGGAGCTCTCGGCGCGGATGCCGAAGCGGCTGAACCGGATCATGGACTCCCTCGCGGAGGGCGACTTCACCCTCCGGGTGCGTGCGCTCGACGAGGAACGGCTGCACACCGTGCTGCAGCGGGTCGCCAACCGGGTCACCCTCGGGATCATCATCGCCGCGGTCGTGCTGGGCGCGTCCCTGATGATGCGGGTGCAGACCGACGCCACCTGGTTCGGCTACCCCGCCATCGCGATGTTCTTCTTCCTCCTCGCCCTGGTCGCGGCGGTCGCCCTGGGGGTGTGGATCGTGCTCACCGACCGGAAGGTCGCCCGCACCCGCCGGGAGGGTCGCGGCGGCTGAGGACGTCAGCGGACGGCCACGACACCGGCGTCGAGCAGCACCCCGACGGTCTCGAGGACGCGCTCCTCGGCGTCCGGGTGCTCCCCGAGGACGGAGGTCGCCGCCTGGACGAGCCGGGCGACGGGGGTGGGGTGCGCGGTCCGCTGCCAGAGCAACGCCGCGAGGCCGGGCAGGCTGGTGGGTACTCGCTCGCGGAGGAGGAGCACCGAGCCGTCGGTGACGAGCGCGTCGTCGAACGCGGCCCGCTGCACGAGCGAGCCCCGGGTGGGGCGGGCACCGGGCGTCGGGTCTGGGTGCTCGCGGTCGCGGCCGTCGACCCATTCCCACGTGACCGGGTCGGGGACGCCCCCCGGGGCGCCGCCCGCGGCGAGCTCCGCGACGAGGTCGGCACAGTGCGCGACCTCGCCGTACCGCAGCCGCCACGGCCCGTGCCCCGCGGTGAGGGCCCGGGCGAGGCGGTCCAGCGGCCGGTCGAGACTGGCCACGGCGGAGGTCTGCGGCAGGGCGAGCCCGGCCGCCTCGACGAGCCCGATCGGCTCGAGGACGGGCTCGGCGAGGCCCGGGTCGCGCTCGAGGACGACGGTGGCGGCGAGCCGGAGGTCGCGAGGGGCGGGCAGCAGGCCGAGGTCGTCGGGGGAGCGCTCGTGCTTCAGCATGGGCCGGCCGGCGTCGACGACCACGGAGAGCGGCTTCGGGTAGGCGCTCACGGCGAGGTCGTGCTCCACGGCGACCGTCTCGTCGGACACGTAGCCGAGCCGGCGGCCGAGCGTCACCGCAGCGGTGGTCTTGCCCGTGCCCGAGGGTGCGACGAGGGCGACGACGGCACCGTCGGTGGCGGCGAGACCGGCGGCGTGCAGCATCAGGCAGTCGCCCGTGCGGCGCGCGATGGTCGCCATCGTCAGGGCGCGCGAGAGCACGTAGGGCACCTCGACGTCGGCCACCCGCTGGGGCGTGCCGTGCACCTCGACGGCGCCGTCCGGGCGGCGCCGGGCCGCGAAGACGGGGTGGTCGCCGCCGTCCGGGCCGCACCCGCCGGGCTCGACCCGGGCCCGCTGCCACAGGTGCTCCACGGTGTCGGCGAGCGCGCCACCGAGGCCGCGCACGTCGAACACCCACCGGGAGCCGAAGGCGTCGACGAGCAGCACGGGGGACAGTCTGCCGTCCCGGCCTAGGATGACCGGCGGATCGGCCGTGTCCGGCGGCCGCCGTCGGAAGGACACCGATGGACGGGACCGCCCCGCGGTCGCTCGCCGACCGGCTGGCCGGGGGGTCGACCGTGGTCCGGTGGGGCGTGCGCGCCTGGCTGCTGCTCGGCATCCTCCTCGCCGCCGGGGCGGTGCTCTGGCTGCTCTCCCAGGTATCCGGGATCGTCGTCCCGCTCGTCCTCGCCGCCGTGCTCGGGGCGCTCTTCGCCCCCGTCGTGGAGCGACTGCGGCGGGCCGGGCTGCCCGGGGCCGCGGGGGCGAGCGTGGTGCTGCTCGGCCTGACCGCCGTCGTCGTGGTGTCGGTGTGGCTCGTCGTCGCCGGCGTCCTCGACCAGGCGTCGCAGATCTCCACCCAGCTGGACTCCGGGCTGGCGTCGCTCGAGTCCTGGCTGGCCGGCCACGGCATCGAGGTCTCGGGCGGGCTCGCCGGCCAGGCGGGCGGCGTCACCGACCTGGCCCTCGAAGGCCTGCCTGCCCTGCTCGGCGGCGTGCTGAGCGGCACCGCCTCCCTCCTCATCGGGGTGGTCATCGCGGTCTTCCTGCTCTACTACGTGCTCGTCGACTGGGACGGCCTGAGCCGGTGGGTCGGGGCGCACCTGGGGCTCGCTCCGGAGGTGGGGGCCGAGGCCGTCGGGGACGCCGTCGACTCGGTGCGCCGCTACTTCTGGAGCCTGACCCTGTCGGCGGTGGTCACCGCCGTCCTCATCGGCGGCACGGCGTGGGCCCTCGGGGTCCCCCTCGCCTTCACGATCGCGGTCATCACGCTGACGACCTCGTACGTGCCCTACCTGGGCGCGATCTTCTCCGGCGCGTTCGCGACCCTCATCGCCCTGGGGTCCACCGGGCTGCAGACGGCCCTGGTCCTGCTGCTCGTGGTCCTCGTCGTGCAGAACGTCGTCCAGACCGTCGTCCTCGCGCGGCTGAGCAGCACCGCGCTGCGCCTGCACCCGATCGTCACGATGAGCTCGACGATCGTGGGCGCCGCCGTCGCCGGCGTCCTCGGCGCCACCCTGGCCACCCCGGCGGTCGCGGCGGCGGTGCTGGTCCACCGGCGGCTGGGCTCGCCTGCCGCACCGGTGGGCGACGGCGCGGTGGCGCCAGATCCTTCGACAAGCGCGTAGACACCCGCGGGGGTACCACTACGCTTCGCTCGTGGTCGGTGAAGCCATCAACGGCGACCGCTTCGTGTCCACGGGACACCTCCCCCGCGACGACCGGGTCGCCGCGGTCCTGGCGGCGTGTCACCGCGAGCTCGCGCCCGTGTCGGAGGGCTCGGTCAGCGACGTGTATCCCGCACTGGCACAGGCCGACCCGCGTCACTTCGGCATCGCGGTCATGGGTGTCGACGGCCACGAGGCGGCGGTGGGCGACGTCGACGTGGGCTTCGCGATGATGAGCGTGGCCAAGCCCTTCGTCTTCGCCCTCGCCTGCGAGCGCCACGGCGTCGACCGGGTCGTGGACCACCTCGGCGTCAACGCGACCAACCGGCCGTTCGACTCCCTCGCCGCCGTCGAGGAGGCGCCGGGGGGCCGCACCAACCCGATGGTCAACGCTGGCGCCATCGCGTGCACGGAGCTCCTCGGTGCCGGCGACGGGGCCTGGGCGGAGCTCTCCGGCGGCCTCTCGGCGTTCGCCGGGCGCGACCTCGACCTGGACCTGGACGTCCTTGCGTCGGCGACGGCCACCAACCTGCGCAACCGGGCCATCGGTCAGCTGCTCCAGGCCACGGGGCAGGTCGACGACCCGGAGGCGGCGGTCGACCTCTACACCCGACAGAGCTGCCTGCGCGTCACCGCCCGCGACCTGGCCGTCATGGGTGCCACCCTCGCCGACGCCGGGGTCAACCCGCTGACCGGCGACCGCGTGGTGTCGGCCGAGACCGCGTCGCGGACCCTCGCCGTGATGACCACCGCGGGGATGTACGAGCGGTCGGGGGAGTGGCTCGTGCACGTGGGGCTGCCCGCCAAGAGCGGCATCAGCGGCGGGATCGTCACCGCCGCCCCGGGCAAGGGCGGCCTGGGCACGTACTCGCCGCCCCTGGACCGCGCCGGCAACAGCGTCCGCGGCAGCCTCGCCGCCGCGTCCCTCTCCGGGACGCTCGGCCTCGACCTGTTCACGGCGGCGGTCGCGGACCGCTCGCCGACCCGTGTCCCCGTCCCCAACCCCGCCGACCCCCGAAGGACCTGACCGATGGCTGCCGTGACGCACGTGCTCGACGTCGCCCCCTCCCTGCGCGCCCCCGTGGAGATCCGAGTCGTCGACCACGACGCCGACCTCGAGGGGGTCGAGGCCGTCAGCGTGCCCGTGACGGCCGCCGGCGACGTGCCGGAGCTGCTCGGGGTCGACCGTGACGGCCTGGCGCGGGCCGGGTTCCGCCCCACCGTCGGGTCGGCGCTGCCGTTCCCGGCGTCGGGCGCGCCGGTGCTCGTGGCGGTGGGGGTGGGCGAGCTCGCGACGATGGACGCTGCCGCCGTCCGCGACGCCGCCGCCGCCTTCGCGACCGCGGTCCCCTACGACGCCCACCTCGCGACCCGTATCCCCCGGTCCGAGCGCATGACCACGGCGGAGTCCGCCGCGGCGGTCGTCGAGGGCGTGCTGCTGGCCCGCTACCGGTTCAGCCTGCGCAGCGCAGACGTCGGCCCGGTCCCGGTCGGCGTCCCTCACCCTCGTCGCCCCCGAGGGGGAGCGGGGGGCGGTGGAGGAGGGCGCGGCCCGCGGCCGGGTCACCGCCCGCGTCGCCCTGCTGAGCCGTGACCTCGCCACCTGTCCCGGCGGGGCTGCTCACGGCGTCGGCGATGGCCGACCTCGCCGTGGAGCTCGGGCCGGAGGCAGGTCTCGAGGTCGAGGTCTTCGGCAAGGAGGAGCTCGCCGAGATGGGCTGCGGCGGCCTGCTCGGGGTCAACCGCGGGCAGCGTCGAGCCACCCCGGATGATCCGGATGCGGTACGTCCCCGAGAACGGCGGGAGCGGGCACCTCGCGCTCGTCGGCAAGGGGATCATGTACGACTCCGGGGGCATCAACCTCAAGCCGAGCGACGTGTCGCACTCCCAGATGAAGAACGACATGAGCGGGGCGGGCGCGATCCTCGCGGCGATGACCGCCCTGCGCGAGCTCGGCTGCCCGGCCCGGGTCACGGCCTACCTCATGTGCACCGACAACATGCCCTCCGGCAGCGCCATGCAGCTCGGCGACGTGCTGACCACGCGCAACGGCACCACCGTCGAGGTGATGAACACCGACGCCGAGGGCCGGCTCGTCATGGCCGACGCGCTCGCCCTGTCGGTGGAGGACGGCGCCGACGCGATCGTCGACGTCGCCACCCTGACCGGGGCCTGCCTGCGGGCCCTCGGCACCGAGGTGGCCGGGGTCATGGGCAACCACGCCGGGGTCGTCGACCAGGTGCGGGCAGCCGCGAGCCGTTCCGACGAGCCGGTCTGGGAGCTGCCGCTCGTGCGCTCGTACCGTGCCCAGCTCGACTCGACCGTCGCCGACCTGACCAACCTCGGCGGGCCGTACGCCGGCTCCATCACCGCCGGCCTCTTCCTCGAGGAGTTCGTCGACGGCACCCCCTGGGCCCACGTCGACATCGCGGGCACGGCCCAGGCCGAGGCGGCCCGCGGCTGGGTCCAGAAGGGCCCCACCGGCTTCGGTGCCCGCCTCCTCGTCGAGCTGGCCCTCGGCTTCTCGCGTCCCGCCGCCGGCTGAGCGGCAGCCGTCCGTGGACCCGGTGACGACGACGCTGGTCATCCTCGTCGTCGCCGTCATCGCGTTCGTCTCGAACCGGGTCCCGCTCGGCGTCGTCGCGATCGGGGTCTCGCTCGTCCCTGTGGGCCACCGGCATCCTCGACCTCGGCGAGGCGCTCGCCGGTTTCGGCGACCCGACCGTGCTGTTCATCGCCTCGCTCTTCGTCGTCGCCGAGGCACTGGACTCGACCGGGGTCACGGCCTGGGCCGGTCAGCAGCTGATCGCCCGCGGCGGGCGGCCGGCGCACGCCGCTGCTCGTCCTGGTCTGCCTCCTCGTGGCCGTCCTGACCGCGCTGATCAGCGTCAACGGCGCGGTGGCGGCGCTGCTGCCCGTCGTCGTGGTCGTCGCGGCCCGGGCCGGGCTGCCGCCCTCGCAGATGCTGATGCCGCTCGCGTTCTCGGCCCACGCCGGGTCGATGCTCGCCCTGACCGGTACGCCGGTGAACATCATCGTCAGCGAGGCCGCCGTCGACGCCGGGGCGCGGCCGTTCACGTTCTTCGAGTTCGCCCTCGCCGGCCTGCCGCTGCTCACCGGCACGATCCTCGTCATCGTCCTCGCCGGCCGCGCCTGCTGCCCGCACCGGGAGCCGGCGAGCCTTCCCCAGGACCTGGGTGACCTCACCGACGCACTCCGGGCGCAGTACCGCCTGCCCGACGACACCGAGCTCGCCGGCGCCGACCCGGGGCCTCGCCGAGGTGGTCGTCCGGCCCCGGTCGCCCCTCATCGGCACCCACCTCTTCCCCGGGATGGCGACCCCGAGCGGTGACCTGGTCGTCCTCGCCGTGAGCCGGGGCGGCGAACCCGTCGAGGGGGTCGACGAGACGCTGCGGGCCGGTGACACCCTCCTGCTCGCCGGCGAGTGGGAGCACCTGAGCCGGCACACGAGCGACGCCACCGAGGTGCTCGTCGTCGACCGGCCCGGACGCACTGCGCCGCGCGGTCCCCCTCGGGCCGGGCGCCGGGCGGGCCATCGGGATCCTGGCGGCGATGGTGGTGCTGCTCGCCACCGGCGTCGTCCCGGCCGCGGTGGCCGGGACTGCTGGCCGCCGTCGCGGTGGTCCTGAGCGGCGTGCTCACCTCCGCCCAGGCCTACCGGAGCGTCTCGTGGACGACCGTGGTGCTCGTCGGCGGGATGATCCCGCTCTCGACCGCCTTCGTCTCCACCGGGACCGCCGACGTCATCGCCGAGCGCACTCCTCGACGTCGTCGGGCTCGGCCTCCCCGCGGCTGGCGCTGCTCGCCGTCTGCGTCCTGACGATGGTGCTCGGCCAGCTGATCTCCAACACCGCGACGGTGCTCATCGTGGCGCCGATCTCCGGGGTGGTGGCTGCCGACCTCGGGGCCTCCCCGCTGCCGTTCATGATGGCCGTGGCCGTCAGCGGAGCCGCCTCGTTCCTCACGCCCGTGGCGACACCCGCCAACACGATGGTCCTCGAGCCGGGTGCCTACCGGTTCGGCGACTACTGGAAGCTCGGGCTGCCGCTGCTCCTGCTCTTCCTCGCGGTCGCGGTCCTCTGGGTCCCCGTCGTCTGGTCGTTCTGACGTGGCCACGACCGGCGACAGCCAGCGCTGCTCGCACCACCCCGTCCGTCCCGCTCCCGCCGCACACCCCCTCGGAGGTCCACCGTGAACCCCGTCCTCGCGTTCGTCGTCGTCATGCTCGTCTGGACCGTCAGCGAGTTCGTGGCGAAGAAGACCAGGTCGTTGCTCTCCTCGCTCTTCGTCGCCTCGCTGATCTTCCTCGTCGGCTTCCTCAGCGGGATCTTCCCCGAGGACCTGCTCGCGAGCTCCTCGCTGCTGGCGCTCGCCGGTGTCGTCGTCGGCTTCGTCATCGTGCACCTCGGCACGATGATCAGCCTCGAGGACTTCAAGCGGCAGTGGCGGACCTTCCTCATCGGCGTCTCGACGGTGCTCGGCATCGGGGTCGCGCTGTGGCTGGCCGGCCTGCTCTTCGGCTCGCGGATCAGCGGCAGCGCCGCCGACGGCTACGCCCAGGCGCTCGACTTCGTCGTCGCCGGCACCGGCGCGCTGAGCGGCGGGACGATCTCGGTGATCCTCGTCCAGGAGGCGGCCCTGGGCATCGGGCTCACCGCCATCGCGATCTTCCCCGTGCTCATCGCCGCGCTCCAGGGCCTGGTCGGGTTCCCGCTCACCTCGCTGATCCTGCGCCGCGAGGCGGCCAGGCTGCGGGAGGAGTACCGGGCCGGGAGGCTGGCCCCGCCCGAGGCCCCGTCCGAGGACACCGCGTCGTCCTCGCGCCTGCCCGCCGCCTTCCTCAACACACCGGGGACGCTCTTCGTCGTCGGGGTCGCCGTGCTCGTCTCGCTCGGGATCAACAACCTCACCGACGGCATCCTCAACACCTTCGTGGTGGCCCTCGTCCTCGGCATCGCGCTGCGCACCACCGGCGTCTTCAAGCCGTCGGTGCTCTCCGGCATCGACTCGTTCGGCCTGATGATGCTCGCGATCATGATCCTCGTCTTCGGCCCGCTCGCCACGGTCGAGCCGGCCGACGTCAAGGCGCTCGCGCTGCCCCTGGTGCTCGCGTTCGTCTTCGGCGTCGCGGGCATCGCCGGGTTCTCGGCCCTCGTCGGCCGGCTGCTCGGCTACAGCGTGCCGATGTCGGTGGCCATCGGGCTCACCTCGCTCTACGGCTTCCCGGGCACGATGATCCTCTCGCAGGAGGCCGCGCGGGGAGCCGGCGAGAGCCCGGAGGAGGTCGCGGCCATCGAGGGATCGATCCTGCCGAAGATGATCGTCGCGGGGTTCTCGACGGTGACGATCACGTCGGTGGTCGTCACGAGCATCATCGCGGGGCGCATCGGCGGCTGACCGCCGCCGCCGTCCCGACGGACGTCGTCGGTCCATCCGCCCGGGTCCTCGTGCGTCCGGCACCCTCGACGAGCCGTTGTCGTCGGGCGGCGGACCTGCCACCCTGAGTGGGCCCGTCAGCCACCGGTCAGGAGGTCACCGTGAACGCCACCCTGCTCGCCGCCCTGACGCCGGACGAGAGGTTCCTGGTCTCCCGCACCGAGCGCGACGCGCTGGCCGAGCTCGACGAGGACGCGACCCTCGAGCTGCACCAGCAGATCCGCCGGGCCCGCACCAAGTACGTCGGGCAGTACCGGCGGGGCGCATCCGCCCGGGTACCCGCCAAGGGCGCCCGGGGCAGGGCGCAGCCCGCCAACGAGCGGGCGAGGCTGCGCGCGGAGGCGTTCGAGGAGGCGCTGGCGCGGGTCAGCCGGCGGCTCGCGGTGCTGGCCCAGCAGGCCTCGAGGGAGCTGCGGGCGGAGCGCCTGGAGGCGGCGAGGTCGGTGCGCTGGGGGGTCTCGAGCGACGGCGGCGCGACGGCGGACGGTCCGTCCGGTGGCGCGGAGGCGCCCGTCCCGCAGGCCCGGCCCGGGAAGGCGGCGCGGACCCCCCGAACCGAGCGGGCTCGGGCCCAGAGCACCGCGTCGGGTGCGCGGCGTCAGGCGAAGCGCGACAGCCGCTGACCCGCGGGGAGGCGGCGCCGACGAGACACGGCTTCGTCGACGTCGCACCGCAACGCAACCCCTGCCACGTCGACATTTCGGGGTAACCCCGAAATGTCGGGCAGGAGGGCGGGGGGTGGGTCAGGTGAAGGCGCGGGCGACGCCCACCGCCTGCGGGCCGTAGGAGCCGCCGAAGAGCACCGCGTGGACGAGCAGCGGGTGCAGCTGGTGGAGGCGGACGCGCTCGCGCCACCCCTCGGCCAGCGGTGCGGCCTCGTGGTAGGCGGCCACGACGCGCTCGAGGTGCGGGGCGCCGAAGAGGTGCAGCATCGCCAGGTCGGCCTCGCGGTGCCCCCCGTGCGCGGCAGGGTCGATGAGGACCGCACCCGCCCCGGTCCAGACCAGGTTGCCTGACCACAGGTCGCCGTGCAGCCGGGCGGCCGGCTCGCCGGTGTCGTACCGCCCACCCGCCACCGTGTCGGCGAGCGCCTCGAGGGCCCGCGCGTCCGCCGCGTCGAGCTCGCCGCGGTCGCGACCCACCCGCACGAGGGGACGGATCCGGGCCTCGGCGTAGAACTCGCCCCACCGGTCCCAGCCGCCGAGCACGAGAGGGAGCGGCTCGGCGAGGGGGCCGAGCCAGCCGTCACCGCTCCAGCGCCCGGGTGGCGCGCCGTAGCCGTCGGCGCCCGCCGCGTGGACCGTGGCCAGGCCGCGGCCGAGCTGCTCGGCGTGGGCCGCGGTCGGGGCCGTGGGGTCGAGACGGGCGAGGTCGAGGTGGTCCTCGCCGACGTCGAGCACCTCGACCACGGCGGCACCATCGGCCTCGGCGAGCCACCGCAGGCCGGCCGCTTCCCAGGCGAAGTAGCCGCGGGGCACCCGGCCCGACTCCTTCCGGTACGTCCCCGTCACCGGCTCATCCTGTCAGGTGGCCGGATTCGCACCAGCCGGGCGGGGTAGCCTCTTCGGCTACTGTCGAACGACGGCCGGATCCGGACCCGCCGGGCGGGGTACCCTCTTCGGCTACTGTCGAACGACATGGTACGAACCCGGAGAGCCCGATGACCGACACCCTCGTCCCTCCTCAGCCCGAGGACCTCAGCCCCGACGACACCGTCCGCTTCGCGGACCTCTCGGAGTCCATCGGCGGGGTGCTGCAGTCGCTGAGCGAGGTGTCCGACTACCTCGAACGCATCGTCCACGCGGTGCGACGGCACGTCGACGGCTGCGACGAGGTCGGGGTCACCATCGTCACCGACGGCCGGCCGCACACCGCCGCGTACACCACGGTGCAGACCCTCGAGATCGACGCCGTCCAGTACGCCCTCGACGAGGGTCCGTGCCTGGACGCCGCGCGCCACCGCCGCGAGAACGTCGTCGACGACCTCTGCGTGGAGGACTCGCGCTGGCCCGCCTTCACCGCGCAGGCCGCGGAGGAGGGCATGCGCTCGCTGTACGCACTGCCCCTCGTCAGCGGGGGTGAGTGCCTCGGCGCGCTCAACCTCTACGGATGGGAGGTCGGCGCCTTCGCCGACTTCGACCCCACCCTGGTCCGGGTGGCCGCGCAGCGCTGCGCCGACGCGGTGCTCGCCGTCACCTCCCTCGACGACATGCGCCAGCTCGCCGGTCAGCTCGAGCAGGCGATGGCCAGCCGGGCCGTGATCGAGCAGGCGAAGGGCGTCATCATGGCGATGCGCGGCATCCCCGAGGACGAGGCGTTCGAGGTGCTGCGCCGCTCCTCGCAGGACCGGAACGTCAAGGTGCGGGTGCTCGCCCAGCAGGTCGTCCGCGACATCGTCGAGCAGCGCGCCCAGGCGAACGCCACCGGCGGCCAGTGACGCCCGACTAGGCTCGCACCCATGGCCCGACCCCATGCCGCGGCCCTGCTCGAGGACGCCTACAACCGGCGCAAGGCCCAGCTGCTGCGGCGGCGCGGCTGGGCGACCCGTGTGGTTCCCCTCACGGGCTACGGCAGCACCAGCCGGCTGCGCGTGTTCGGCCGGGTCATCATGACGCGCGGCCGCCCCGAGGACGAGCCGGACGCCCCGACGTACGAGGCGCGGCTGCGCGCGGTCGAGCTCGAGACCAGGGGGTGGCGGGCCTTCATGGCCACCCCGGCCACCGACGAGCCGGTCACCGTGCGCGTCAACGACCGGCTCATCACCACGCGGACCGACCGCGGCGGGTACGTCGACCTCACCGTCCGCGGCCACGGCCTGACCCCCGGGTGGCACCGCGTCTTCCTCAGCAGCCCCCGGGCGGAACCGATCGACGTGCCGGTGCTCGTCATCGGCTCCCAGCAGACCCACGGCATCATCAGCGACATCGACGACACCGTGCTGTCGACCTCGCTGCCCCGCCCGATGATCGCGGCGTGGAACACCTTCGTCCGGTCGGAGGGGGCGCGGCGGCCGGTGCCGGGCATGGCGACGCTCTACCGCGAGCTGCTCGAGGAGCGCCCGGACGCCCCGGTCATCTACCTCTCCACCGGGGCATGGAACACCGCGCCGACGCTGACCCGCTTCCTCGAGCGCAACGGGTACCCGCCGGGCCCGATGCTGCTCACGGACTGGGGCCCGACGAACACCGGCTGGTTCCGCTCGGGGCAGGAGCACAAGCAGGCCCAGCTGCACCGGCTCGCGCGCGAGCTGCCCAACGTGCGCTGGTTGCTCGTCGGCGACGACGGCCAGCACGACCCCCGCCTGTACACCGACTTCGCCGACAAGCGGCCCGACCGGGTGCGGGGCCTGGCCATCCGCCAGCTCTCACCGGGCGAGCAGGTGCTCTCGCACACGATCCCGGTGGCGTACGACGACCTCGCCCCGGCGCCGACGGAGAACCTCGACGTGCCGGTGGTGCGGGCACCCGACGGCTACGGGCTGCTCGAGCAGGTGCGCAGCATCTGGTCGCAGGACGTGCCGGCGCGCACCCTCGCCGAGCGCGCGGCGGCGACGGTGGGGCCGGTCGAGCCGGTCGACGACGGCCCGCCGGGCCTCGACGAGCGGTAGCGTCGGCGGATGCCCGAGCTGCCGGAGGTGCAGGCCCTCGTCGACTTCCTCGCCGAGCGCACCGCGGGGCTGGTCGTCACCGGCGTCGAGCTCGGCTCCTTCCACGTGCTGAAGACCTTCACGCCGCCGCCGGAGGCGCTCGTGGGCGCGCCCGTCGACGGGGTGCACCGACACGGCAAGTTCATCGACCTCGACTGCGGCGGAACCCACCTGGTGTTCCACCTGGCGCGGGCCGGGTGGCTCCGGTGGTCCGACGCCGCACCGGCCACCCGGTTGCGGCCCGGGAAGTCGCCGATCGCGCTGCGGGCGCGCTTCGACGACGGGTCGGGCTTCGACCTCACCGAGGCCGGGACCCAGAAGCGGCTCGCCGCCTACGTGGTCAACCGGGTGGCGGACGTGCCGGGGATCGCCTCGCTCGGCCCCGACCCGCTCGCCGACGACTTCACCGAGGCCGACCTCGCCGCCGTCCTCGGGGCGCACCGGATGCAGGTGAAGGGCCTGCTGCGCGACCAGTCGATCCTCGCCGGGGTCGGCAACGCGTACTCGGACGAGATCCTCCACGTCGCCAAGCTGTCGCCGTTCGCCATCGCCGCGAAGCTCGACGCCGAGCAGGTCACCCGCCTCTACGCCGCGCTGCGCGAGACGCTCGCGCAGGCCGTGGCCACGGCGTCCGGCCGGCCCGCGAAGGAGCTCAAGGACGCCAAGCGCGCCGGGATGCGGGTGCACGGGCGCACGGGGGAGACCTGCCCGGAGTGCGGCGACGTCGTGCGCGAGGTGTCCTTCGCCGACTCCTCGCTGCAGTACTGCGCCACCTGCCAGACCGGCGGCAATCCGCTCGCCGACCGCAGGACCAGCAAGTTCCTCAAGTAGCCACCACCCGCTCGCCTCCCCGGGCGACACACGATGCGCGCGTATCCGGATGTATGCGGCGCACGCTAGATTGCTGTATACCCTCCGATCGTGGACCCGATCCGGAACCCCTACGCACCGGGCGCCGGCCAGCGGCCGCCCGAGCTCGCCGGCCGCGACGAGCAGCTCGACGGCTTCGACGTCGTGCTCGAACGGGTTGCGCGAGGCCGCCCGGAGCGCTCGGTCGTGCTCACCGGCCTGCGCGGCGTGGGCAAGACCGTGCTGCTCAACGCCCTGCGCTCGGCCGCGGTCCGGGCCGGTTGGGGCACCGGCAAGCTCGAGGCCCGGCCCGACCAGTCGCTGCGCCGGCCGCTCGCGTCGGCCGTGCACCAGGCCGTGCGCGAGCTCGGCCCGTCCGGCGGTGCGGGCGACCACGCCCTCGGGGTCGTGCGCTCGTTCGCGCAGAAGGAGCCGGCCCTCGCCTCGGCCACCCGGGGTCGCGCCACGGCCACCAGGGCGCGTGACCGGTGGAACCCGGGCATCACGGTGCCGGCCGTCGCCGGGCGTGCCGACTCCGGCGACATCGAGATCGACCTCGTCGAGCTGCTCTCCGACCTCGGCGGGATGGCCGCCGACACGGGCCGCGGCATCGCCGTGTTCATCGACGAGATGCAGGACCTGGGCCCGGACGACGTCTCGGCGCTGTGCGCCTCCGCCCACGAGATCAGCCAGACGGGGCTGCCGCTCATCGTCGTCGGCGCCGGCCTGCCCCACCTCCCCGCGGTGCTGTCCGCGTCGAAGTCATACTCCGAGAGGCTTTTCCGCTACACGCGGATCGACCGTCTGGACCGCGCCGCAGCGGACGCCGCCCTGGTCCGCCCCGCCGAGGAGGAGGGCGCGGCGTTCGAGGCCGGCGCCCTCGAGGCGATGTACGCCGCCACCGGGGGCTATCCCTACTTCATCCAGGCCTACGGGAAGGCCGTCTGGGACCTCGCGCCCGGCTCGCCGATCACCGCACGCGACGTCGAGGTGGCCGCGCCCGAGGCCGAGTCCGAGCTGGCGGTCGGCTTCTTCGGGTCACGGTTCGAACGGGCGACACCGGGGGAGCGCGAGTACCTCAGGGCGATGGCCGACGTGGCTGCCCGGGCCGGCGACGAGGGCGACGCCGTCCCGACCGCCGACGTGGCCGCCCACCTGGGCCGGAAGCCGCAGTCGCTCTCGCCGGCCCGCGACGCGCTGCTCAAGAAGGGGCTCATCTACTCGGGGGAGCGGGGCCGGATCGCCTTCACCGTCCCGCACTTCGGCCGGTACCTGCGTGACCACACCTGAATCACCGCCGGCACGCTCCCGACCGCCCTCGGGGGGAATTCCTCGCCGCCCCCGCTCGTTGTCCGGGCTCTGGGTGGTCGACCGGCCGCCCGCAGACGTCAGTGACGAGTGGAGGTGCAGCACGATGAGGCAGAGGAAGTACGAGGAGTTCGAGGCCGACGACGGCGCGCAGCTCCGCTACGCACGGCACCCGAACGGCGGCGGCCGGGTCGAGGCGACGGCTCGCGCGGATGCGGCGGCGGAGATCGCCGACGGCGCGTACGTCGACGCCGGCGCGGTCGTCCGCGCGGGTGCCCGCCTGCAGGCCGGCGCCTGGGTCGAGCGGGATGCCGTCGTGGGCGAGGGGTCGCAGCTGGCGACGGCCTGCCGGGTCGGACGCGGCGCGGTCCTGGGCCGCGGCGTACGGGTCGGCGCGCGCGCCGTGATCGGTGCACGGGCGCGGCTCTGGGACGGTGTCCACATCGGTGCCGACGACGTCGTGCCGTCGGGTGCGGTGGTCCGCCCGGGCCGGCGGCCGGGCCGGCACGCCGCCTGACCGGTCGGAGGGCACCAGGTGGCCGAGGGTGTGGAGCTGTGGCCCGTCGGCCGGGTCGAGTCGGAGCTGACGCGGCGCGAGGACGCTCCCAAGCAGCACGGTGACGGAGCACCGGACGCCGTCGTGGTCCTCGACCCCCGCTACCTGGACGCGGCGTCCGACATCCGTCCCGGGGACCGCCTCGTTCTGCTGACGTGGCTGCACCTCTCGGACCGGGACGTCCAGCGCGTCCACCCGCGCGGTGACGAGGGCCGGCCCCTGACCGGGGTCTTCAGCACCCGGTCGCCCGCGCGGCCCAACCCGGTCGGCCTGCACGAGGTCGAGGTGCTCGAGGCCGGCCGCGGGCGTCTGCGCGTGCGAGGGCTGGAGGCCCTCGACGGCACGCCGGTCATCGACATCAAGCCGGCGCGGTAGCCACGGCTGCGGGGTCGGGCTAGCCTCCCGGGGGTGGCCGGTGAGCTCGCCCTCGTGACCGGCGGCTCCGGGTTCCTGGGGTCGTACTGCATCGTCGCCCTCCTGCGGGAGGGGTTCCGGGTGCGGGCGACGGTGCTCGCTGACTCGGGACGACGAGGTGCGGGCGATGGTCGAGCGCGGCGGCCAGGCGGCGCACGCCGTCGAGCTCGTCGAGGCCGACCTCACGGCCGACGCCGGCTGGGCCGAGGCCGTCGCCGGGTGCCGTTACGTCCTGCACGTCGCCTCCCCCTTCCGGATGGACGTGCCGAGGGACCCGGAGGAGCTGGTCGGGCCGGCGCGCGAAGGCACGCTCCGGGTGCTCCGCGCGGCCCGCGACGCGGGCGTGCGCAGGGTCGTCGTCACCTCGTCCTTCGCTGCCGTCGGCTACGGCGCCGAGCCGCGCCCCGACCGACCGTTCACCGAGGAGGACTGGACCGACCTCGCAGAAACCCGAGCGGTGCCGCCGTACAACCGGTCGAAAACGCTCGCCGAACGAGCCGCGTGGGACTTCGTGGCCACGCAGGGGGGCGACCTGGAGCTCGCCACCGTGAAGCCGGTCGCCATCGTCGGTCCGGTGGTGGGGCCGGACGCCTCCACATCCGTGCGCCTCGTCGGTCGGCTGCTCGACGGTGAGGTGCCCGGGCTCGCGGACCTGAGCTTCGGGTTCGTCGACGTCCGCGACGTGGCCGACCTGCACCTGCTCGCGATGACGCGCCCCGACGCGGCGGGAGAACGGTTCCTCGCCGTGGCCGGTGACTTCATCTCCATGACCCGGATGGCGCAGGTGCTCAAGGAAGGGCTGGGGGAACGTGCTGCGAAGGTTCCGACCCGCCGGGTGCCGACGTGGGTGGTGCGGGTGGTCGCCCTCTTCGACCCGGGGGTGCGCCAGACCGTCGGCGAGATCGGCGTGCGGCGCAACGCCAGCGCCGCGAAAGCGAGAGAGCTGCTCGGCTGGGACCCCCGGCCTGCCGAGGAGGGGATCCTCGCCACCGCCGAGAGCCTGCTCGAGCTACGGCGAGGTTGAGGTCCGGCGGGTCAGCCCCCGGCCCAGGGCGGCTCCCAGTCCCACGGCGGGTCCTCGCCGACCCGGCCGTCGACGGCCTCGCGCAGCAGGTCGGCGTGCCCGGTGTGCCGGGAGTACTCCTCGACGAGGTCGTGGAGCAGCCGGCGCAGGCTGGCGTGGTGGCCCTCGCCGTCGTGGAGGGTGGTGTCCCGGTCGAGGCCGCCGTCGGAGACAGCGGCGGCGAGCCGTGCCCGCGACCGCCCGACCGCCCCGTCGTAGCGGGCGTAGAGCTCCTCGGGGGCGTCCTGCGCCGCCGACGCGAACTCCCAGTCGGGGTCGTCGTCCCAGCCGTTGTCGGACCAGTCGCCGGCCATCACGCTGCCGTCGAGGACGACGGTCGACTTGTGGTCCTCGACCGCGGCGAGGTGCTTGAGCAGCCCGGCGAGGGTGAGGGCGGATGCGCCGAGGCGCCGGGTCAGGCCGTCCCGGCCGAGGCCGTCGACCTTCCACCGGAAGGTCGCCCGCATCCGGTCCATCGACGCGAGCAGGTGCTCGGCATCGGTGCCGGCGAGGGGTGGCTCCCAGGACGGTGTCGGTGTCTCGCTCACGGGTCGAGGCTAGAGGGGGAACCGGACGCCGTGCGTCCGCCGTGACGGCGACGTCACCCCGCCACGCGGTGGGTGCGGCGCCCGGTCCGTCTCAGCTCCCCTCGGGCAGGGGTGGTCCGACGACCTCGAGTCCGTAGCGGGGACCGACCTCGTTCCATCGGGGGATCTCCACGTCCATCGGCTGACCGTCGGCGCCGGGCAGCCGGCGCTCGGCGGCGGGAATCCCGACCTCGGCGTACAGGTCGAACAGGCCCCCCGGGTCGGCGAACCCGACGAAGCGCACCGGACGGTCGCCGGTGACCCGGAACGCGTGCGGCACCCCCACCGGCAGGTAGATGAAGTCGCCCTCGCGCAGGTGGAACAGCTCCTCGCCCGCCCGGTAGGTCATCGTGCCGTCGAGGAGGTAGAACGCCTCGGACTCGTGCGTGTGCCGGTGGAGCGGGGTGGCGATGCCGGGTGGCTGTGTGACCACCGCGACGTCGAGACCGGCCGTCTCGACCCGGGAGGCGAGTCGTTCGAACAGCGAACCCATGGCCCAGACGGCCGGGGCGGTGCCCGCGGGACGGTGGATGACGCGGGTTCCGGGGGGCGCGGGCGTCGGGGGGGTGGGCTGGCCGGCATCCATGGGGGCTCCTCAATTGACCCGAATCAACTTCGGGTGAATATGGGTAAGGTAGGCCGGGTGGCCGACCGTGTCAACCGCCGCCGCTACCACAGCCCCGTGCGGGCCGAGGCTGCCGAACGCACCCGGGTCGCCGTGGTGGCGGCCGCCCGCGAGCTCTTCCTGCGCGACGGCTACGAGCGGACGTCGGTGGCCGCCGTGGCCGAGCGCGCGGGCGTCTCCGTCGACACCGTCTACGCCACGGTCGGCCGCAAGCCGGTGCTCGTGCGCGCTGTGGTCGACGACGTCCTCGGTGAGGGTCGCGGCGAGGTCGCGGCGTCGGACCGCGGGTACGTCGAGGACATCCGAGCCGCGCAGGGGGCGCGGGCCAAGCTGGGCAGCTACGCCCGGGCCCTGGGCCGGCTGCACCCGCAGGTGGCGCCGCTCCTCGACGCCCTCCGGGAGGCGGGCCGGCGCGACGACGGGTGCCGGGTGGCCTGGGCCGGGCTCGTCGAGCGCCGGGCCGCGAACATGCGGCGGCTCGCCGAGGACCTCAGGGCCACCGGAGAGCTGCGGGTCGATCTCGACGACGACGCCGTGGCCGACCTGGTCTGGGCGACGAACTCGCCGGAGTACTTCCTGCTCCTCGCCTCCCGCGGCTGGTCCCCGCAGCGCTACGCGGAGCACCTCGAGGACCTCTGGACCCGGTTGCTCCTCGAGCCCGTCGGCGGCTGAGGAGGCCTCGCCGACGGGCGATCCGGCGCCGTCCGCAGGGGGCTCGGGGGCCGCATCAGTCGGTCACCCAGTGGTTGTCGTGCTCGCGCATGAACGCGTCGTACTCGGCCTCGGTCATCCGCTCCCCGGCCGCCATCCGCGCCAGGGTCTCGAAGTAGGCCTCACGGGGGGCGCCCGGTGCGAAGTGGAGCAGCATCGACGCGGGGCCGGCGTCGTTGCGGAAGCCGTGGACGCCGCCCGGCGGCACGTGGGCGAAGTCGCCGGCGCGGCAGGTGACCCGGCCCCGGCCGTCGAGGATGGTCACCTCGCCGTCGAGGACGTAGAAGGACTCCGCCATCGTGCGGTGGAAGTGGGCTCCGGGGCCGCTGGGCGGGCCGGCGAACTCCCACCGGTAGAGGCCGAAGAGCCCTCCGGTCGACGCACCGCTGGCGAGGTAGGTGACCCGGTTGCCGTTGGGGTAGACCAGGTCGGCCTGCCCGGGTGCGACGTGGATCCGGGCGCTGACCTCGCCGGCGGCGCCGTCGTAGAGCGGGGGCGGGTAGGACATGACGTCGTTCTACCCGTTCGCCGGCCCGCGGAGGGCCAGCCGGACGGCCTCCTCGAGGTCGGCGGCCACGAGGGTCCCCGGCGGCATCCCCCCCGCGGTGACCGGCACCCCGACGAACCCGGTGCCGGCCGCCCGGGCGGCCTCGAGGTCCCACGTGGAGTCGCCGACCATCACGGCGTCCGCGGCGGCGACGCCGAGGCGCTCGCAGGCCGCGAGCAGCCCGTCCGGCGCGGGCTTGGGGCGGCGGCCGGCGTCGCGCCCCACCACCAGCACGCGGTCGGCGCCGGGCACCCCGTGGTGGGCGAGCGCCCGCCGCGTCACCTCCTCGGTGAGGAGCGTGACCACGGCCCGGGGCACGTCCGCGGTCGCAGCCCAGGCCCGGTGCAGCCCGGGCATCGCCCTCGACCCGGTGACGGCGCCGCGCTCGTGGACCTCGATGGCGGCGCTCACCGCGTGCCACCGCGGATGCCCGGCGCAGGCGACGAGCAGCGCCATCGACGCCACCGTGTCCGGGGTCCAGTCGGTACCGGGCACCGGCGGCGGGACGAGGTCGCCGGCGGCCACCTCCGCGTTGCGGCGGGCGGCGGCGTAGTCGGTGACGGACTGGACGTCGACGAGTGTCCGGTCGAGGTCGAACAGCAGCGCGCGCACGGTCAGACGGGCCGGAGGGCGGAGAACGGGTAGCCGTGGTGGTCCGAGAACGCCCGGGGCAGCTCGTCAGGGGTCACCCGGGCGACGCTAGTCGGCCGGGTGAGTGTCGTCGAGCCGGTTCGGGGGCACCCCAGCCGAGCAGCGGCGGCGCGAGGGAGTCGTAGGTGTGCTCCGTGGGTGTGGCGACCTCGAGCCGCCGGGGCGACTCGGTGACGACCGTGTGGCGCCATCCCGGCGCCTCCTTGACCAGGTTGCACCGGGCACAGGCGCCGGAGCCGTTGCGGAAGCTCGTCGGGCCACCGTCGTGGGCCCGCTCGCTGTGGTCCGCGTGCGCGATCGCGCCGTCGCACCACGGGGTGATGCAGGTGTCGTCGCGCAGGACGAGCATCCGTCGGAGCAGCCCGGTGAAGAGGCGCCGCCGGCAGTCCATGGCCACGAGGTCGCGCCCGTCGGGGCTCGTGTACAGCCGGCGCAGCCACACCGAGGCATCGCCGCCGTCGCGGACCCACCGGCGCGCCACCGGTGCGGGGACGGGGCCGTGGCCGGGGATGCGGGCCGCTTCCATCACCGAGGCGCGAGGATCGCCGGTGCCGAGCAGGCTGCGGTCGGTCATGACGAGATGGACCTCGACCGGCTGCACCTGCCCGGGGGCGCGCCCCGACAGCAGGCGGGTCGCCGTGTCGGCCATCACGGCGCCCGTGCTGCGCCCGTCGGGGCTCTCGTCGGCGGCGGCCCCGCCGACGACCGCCTGGGCCCGTGCGCGCAGCGCCGCGTGAGCCCCCACCACCTCGCGCACCGGGGCGAGGACCGTGAGGTAGGCCATGCCGTCGGGTGCCGGACGGACCGACACCCTCCGGGAGGCGACGGCGGCGTCCATCCGGCGGACGACGGAGGCGGCGTCGAGCTCGGCCGCGACGCGGCGGGCGGCCTGCCCGGCCCTGCGGGGTGAGAGCCGGCACAGCGTGCGCCCGATGCGCGCGTCGACCGCAGCGCGGTGCTCGCGGGTGAGCGTGGCGGTCTCGCGGGCGACCTCGACGGCGTGGCGCTCGCCGATGTCGCCGCACTCCAGGGCGGCCATCGTCAGGGGCATCTCGTGGACCAGCGCCCGCGCCAGCCCCACGAACCGGTCGCCGAGGGTGGGTGAGCACCGCCGTGCCAGGGCGATCTCCGAGCCCACCGACCGCGCCGCGTCCCGTGGGTGGCTCGGCTCGCGGGACTCGCGTGCTGCATCGGTGGCTCGTGCCTGTGCGGCGCCGGAGGCGCCCTTGACGCGTTCGAGCTCGGCGACCAGGTCGATGCGCTCACGGTCCGTCAGCTCGTAGACGTCGACCGTGGCCAGCCACGCGCGGAAGGCGTGCGCCCGAGCCGCCGGAGATCCGTCCGCCGCGGGCGCGGAGGGCCACCGTCCCGGACGAGCCGATGGCCGTTCGACCACTGCTGTCATGACTCCCCCGTCCCCCCGAGAGCTCCATCGTAGGAGGGGCCACCGACGCTGCTGCCCCGCCGACGACGACCTGTGGACAGCCCCTTGCGGTCGATGGTCCTGTGGAAGGAGGGGGCTCAGGCCACCCGGCGGCGGTAGAGGGCGGTGGCGGCGACGTGGGCGACCACGAGGATGCCGACGCACCAGGCGAGGGCGACCCAGACCTCCCCACTGACCGGCTCGCCCGCGAGAAGTGCCCGGATGGTGTCGACGATCGACGTCACGGGCTGGTGCTCGGCGAACGCCCGGACCGGCCCCGGCATCGAGTCGGTCGGCACGAACGCCGAGCTGACGAAGGGCAGGAGGATCAGCGGGTACGAGAACGCGCTCGCGCCGTCGACGGACGTCGCGGTGAGCCCGGGGATGACCGCGAGCCAGGTCAGCGCCAGGGTGAGCAGGACGAGGAGGCCGGCGACCTCCGTCCAGGCCAGCACCCCTGCGTCACTGCGGAAGCCCATCGCAACGGCGACGAGCACGACCACGGCCACCGAGGTCAGGGTGGCGGCGAGCGAGGCGAGCACGTGGGCCCACAGCACCGAGGACCGCGAGATGGGCATCGAGCGGAACCGTTCGACCATCCCGCTGTGCACGTCCTGGAAGAGCCGGTACGCGGTGTAGGAGACCCCGGACGCAATGGTGATGACGAGGATGCCGGGCAGCAGGTAGGCGACGTACGGCTCCGACCCGGACTCGATGGCGCCGCCGAGGACGTAGACGAACAGGAGCAGGAACGCCACCGGCATGACCGCCGTCGTGACGACGGTGTCGGCGCTGCGGACGACGTGGCGCAGGCTGCGGCCCAGGAGGAAGACGGTGTCGCCGGCGGCGTTGGCGGTCATCGGGGGGTCCTTCCGGTCGTGCCGGAGCCGGCGACGAGGGCGAGGAAGACGTCCTCGAGGGTGGGCTCCTTCCTGACGTACTCGACCCGGGCCGGGGGCAGCAGGGCCCGGAGCTCGTCGAGGGTGCCGTCGACGAGGATGCGGCCCTCGTGGAGGACGGCGATCCGGTGCGCCAGCTGCTCGGCCTCCTCGAGGTGCTGGGTCGTGAGGAGCACGGTGGTCCCGCTGTCGGCGAGCTCGCGGACCGCCTCCCACACCTCCAGTCGCGCCTCGGGATCGAGCCCGGTGGTCGGCTCGTCGAGGAGCACCACGGGCGGGTTCCCCACGAGGCCCATCGCGAGATCGAGCCGGCGCCGCATCCCTCCGGAGAGGGCGGCCGCCCGCCGGTCGGCGGCATCGGTGAGCCCGAACCGGGCGAGCAGCCGGTCGGCCAGGCCCCTCGGCTCGGGCTGGTGCCGCAGCCGGCCCACGAGGACGAGGTTCTCCCGGGCCGTCAGCACGTCGTCGACCGCCGCGAACTGCCCGGTGAGACTGATCGACGCCCGCACGTCGGCCGGCCGTTCCGAGACGTCGGCCCCCGCCACAGCGGCCGTCCCTGCGTCGGCCGCCAGCAGCGTGGCGAGGATGCGCACGAGCGTGGTCTTGCCGGCGCCGTTGGACCCCAGCAGGGCCACGATGTCGCCCGGCGCCAGCTCGAGGTCGACGCCGCGCAGCACCGGGTGGTCGCCGAAGGCCTTCTCGAGGCCGCGGACGCTGATCGTGGCGGCCGTCATCGCGCGCCCCCGCGCTCCGCGGCCTCGGCGGCGTCGATGGTGTGCACCAGGCGCTCGCGCTCCTTGCGCAGCCAGCTGCCGTCGGCGTAGTTGCGGATGAACGTCTCGACGAACTCGACGGGGTCGTCGCCGACGACGTCGCGCACCGACGAGCCGTCGGCCGCGCTCTGCTCGAACAGGTCGGCGAGGTCCTCGAGCATCCGGGTGGCCGTCTCGCCGTCGGCGACGCCGCCGGCCATCATCAGGTAGCGCTCGACACCCTGTGCCGCGGCGCGGTGGTGGGGTGGCAGCGCAGCGACGCGGGCCTTGTACTGCCGCCACCGGCGCTTCTCGCCGATGACCTTCGATGTCAGCTCGGTGATCCGCATGGTCATCGTCCTCCTTCGTGGAGCGTGTCGAGCCGTTCGGAGAGGAAGCTCCAGGTCCTCCAGAACTCGTCGAGGTGGGCCGCGCCCTGGGCGTTGAGGGAGTACACCTTCCGGGGAGGTCCCTTCTCGGACGGGACCCGCTCCACGTCGACGAGCCCGCGCTGCTCGACGCGGACGAGCAGGGCGTAGACGGTGCCCTCGGCGATGTCGGTGAAGCCGTTGTCGCGCAGCCACGCGGTGATCTCGTAGCCGTACGCCGGGCGGTCGCGCAGCAGTGCGAGGACGATGCCCTCGAGCGTGCCCTTGAGCATCTCGGTCATCTGCCGGCCCACGTCCGCTCCCTCACCCACTACTCAGTGTTGCTGACTACCAGTACACAGTATCACTGAGTAGTGCCCTACGCCAGCGCGCCGTCGACCCCGGGCCGGACCGGCCGCACGCCGCAGGAGGCGATCCCGCAGGGTCAGGGGTCCGAGACCAGCGCGGACAGGGTGGCGCCGAGCTCGTATGCCCGCTCGGTGTCCTGCTCCGTGACGTCCCCCATGACGTCGAGCACGTCGGCCGCCTGCACCCATCGCAGCCCGCCCACGACGGAGAGCACCGACCGGACGGCGCCGACCGTGTCGTAGCGGCCGTGGACCCAGAGCCCGAACGGCCGCCCCGCCGTGCTCGGGCCGCCGCGGTCCGGCAACCCGTCCAGCTGCCCGCCGACCGCGAGGAACGTCGAGTCGAAGAAGTGCTTCAGCGCCCCTGACATGTAGCCGAAGTTGGCCGTCGTGCCGAGGAGGTAGCCGTCGGCGGCGAGCACGTCCTCGGCCGTGGCCGACAGCGCGGGCCGGACCACCACTTCCACCCCGACGATCGCGGGGTCACCGGCGCCGGCCACGGCCGCGTCCAGGAGTGCCCCTGTCGGCCGCGTCGGGGAGTGGTGCACGACGAGGAGCTTCGGCATCCCCTCAGCGTGTCACGCGCCGCGGGTCCCGCCCAGCGCGAGCTCAGAGGCCGCGCAGGCGCAGCACGACCCCGGCGTGGTCGGACGGCCACAGCCCGGTGGCCGGGTCGCGGTCGGCGAGCTCGTCGCCGGTCACGTCACCGCGGTCGACCACGAGGGGCGCACCGTCCGCGGTGTGCGAGAACACCATGTCGATGCGGTGGTCGAACCCGTCCGGGGTCGGGTCGTCGACCGTCTCGGAGAGGCCGGAGGTCCAACCCTCCTCGGCCGGTGCCCACTCCAGCCACTGGTCGCTGTACCCGCCCGGCCCGGTGATGAAGTCGTACGCCGCCTTGTGGGGGTAGGTGTCGATCGGCTTCACCCGGCCGTCGAGGGGGTCGGAGTTGCAGTCGCAGACGAACACCGTCGTGCCCGTGGGCGCCGTCGCCTCGCCGACCACCTGGACCGCCTGGGCGAGGGCGATGTCGGAGCTGAACGCCTCGAGGTGGGTGTTGACGAACCGGAAGGTGCGCGAGCCGCTGCGGACGTCGGCCCACTGGTAGCCCCGCGAGAAGTTCATCGCGACGCCGGCGATCGTGACCGGCAGGTTGACGTCGTAGATGGCGTCACCGGTGTCGCGCACCCGCGTGCCGGTGTCGGCGCGCACGAGGATGACGTCGTGCATCGTCAGGCGGATGTCGCGCGGGTCCTGCATCGTGGCGGTGAACGCCGGCGCCTCGACGTCGGCGCGGGTGCCGACGACGGCCGCCTCGTAGGGGGTACCCGCGGCCGCGAGGGCGTCGAGCAGCAGCTGGAGGAAGTCGTAGTCGACGGTGGTGGCGTTGGGCACCCCGACGTTGCCCGGCTCGTACGGCCCGGAGCGCCAGAGGGCGACCTCCTGGAGGCCGACGAGGTCGGGGCGGGCGGTCGCCAGCTCGCGCGCGAGCAGGCCGGCGCGGGTGGGGAAGTCGGTGGCGTCGACGATGCGGCGGGTGAAGTCGGTGGCGACCGCGAGGGCGTAGACCACCTCCTGTGGGGAGGCGCCCGCCGCCTGTGCCGCCAGGGCCGCCTCGACCGGCCGGTTGATGTCGGCGCCGAGGTAGAGGTTGCGCGTCATCACGGTGACCGGCTTGCCCGGTGCCGACCCCGGGGGCGCCGACGCGGCGGGAGCCGCGGCGAGGGTCAGGGTCACGAGCGCGGCGGCACCGGCCGCGAGGGCGGTGCGCAGGACGGAGCGGGGCATGGTCGTCTCCTCGTCGAGAATGTGCACATCCTGCACACCGGGCGACCGGGTGGCAATGCCCCGAACGGGCCCCCGTCAGGCGCGGCGCGGCAGGCGGTGCAGCTGCACGTCGTGGACCCGGCCGTCGGCGAGGCGCAGCGTCACGTAGGTGCAGGAGGGCTCGCGGCGCCGGTCGGTGGGGGAGCCGGGGTTGAGCAGCCGCAGGCCCTCGTGGGTGGTGTCCCACGGGATGTGGCTGTGCCCGAAGACGAGCAGGTCGGTGTCGGGGTACGCCGCCCGCATCCGCCGCTCGCGACCCTGACGGCCGCCGGTCTCGTGGACCACCGCCACCCGCACTCCCTCGACCGTGGCCCGCGCCACCTCCGGCAGCCGGGCCCGCAGCTCGGTGCCGTCGTTGTTGCCCCAACAGGCGAGGAGGCGGCGGCTGCGCGACTCGAGCCGGTCGAGCGTCGCCACGTCGACCCAGTCACCGGCGTGGACGACGAGTTCGGCGCGTCCGACGGCGTCCCACACCTGCGGAGGGAGGTCGCGGGCCCGCCGCGGCAGGTGCGTGTCGGCGAGGACGACCACGCGGGTGCCGGCCGCCGCGCTCACCCGTGCGCCCGGTCCTCGACGAGGTGCTGGTACCGGGGGTGGCGCTCGATCCAGCCCCGGATGAACGGGCAGTCCGGCCGCACCCGGGTGCTGCCCTCGGCGGCGACGGCGTCCAGGGCCGTGCGGGCGATCGTGCTGCCCACCCCGAGGCCCTCGAACCGGTCGTCGACCTCGGTGTGCCAGAAGACCGCGACGCCGTCCGTGCGCCGCATGTAGGACTTGCCGGCGAGCTCGCCGTCGACCCAGCCCTCCCAGCGGCGCCGCTGCTCGTTGAACCTCACCTCGACCTCGGCCACCGGACCAGCCTGCCAGTCGACGCCGCCCTGCGCCTAACCTGTGGAGCGTGACCGGCGACCGCCGCCGGGCGGAGGAGGGACGGGCGATGAGCGCACCCCCGGGCTGGCACCTGCAGCCGGACGGCCGTGAGCGGTGGTGGGACGGCCAGCAGTGGACCGAGCAGTACCGCCGGCCGCTGTCGGAGGACCCGACGGCGCCCCCCGCCGACGACGGCTGGGACCCCGGCTCCGACCACACCCAGACCCTCGACGTCGACCGCACCCAGCAGCTGCCCAGCCAGCCGCCCGCCGACCGGGGGGCGGGCGGCTACGCGCCGCCCCCCGGGCCCGGCTACCCCGCGCCGCAGCAGTACTCGTACCCCTCCGGGGGCGGCGGCGTCCCCGGGTCCGGCTACGGCAGCCCCGGCTACGGGGCCTACCCGCCGCCGCAGAAGCAGGGGATGAGCGGCGCGGCGAAGGGCTGCCTCATCGCCGCCGCCGTGGGCCTCGTCATCCTGCTCATCGCCGTCGTCGTCGGGATCTTCCTCTTCCGGCAGGCTGCCGACGAGGTGAGCCGGCAGATCGAGACCACCTTCCCGACCACGCTGCCCACCGAGGTCCCCACCGAGCTGCCGAGCGACCTGCCGACCGAGCTGCCGACCCTCGGGGGCGAGCCGGTGGAGGTGGGCGTCGGGGACGGCTTCGAGCTGCCGCGGGCCACCGTCGCACCCGGCTGGACCATCGAGCCGGGCCGGTTCGCCTCGGAGGTGAGTGGGATGACGGCCACCTACACCGACGGGTCCGGCCTGCCGATCGCCTTCTCGATGTCGCTCGAGGGTCCGGACGGCACGGTCGAGACGTTCTGCTCCGGTGCCCCGGCGGGCGAGGGCTCCACGACCGCCGACGTCGCGTGCGTGCCGCTCTTCGGCGACGTCTCCGGCGTCGACCGGGTGACGGTGACGCCCACGTTCTAGCCGCTCTGGTCGCCGATGGCCACGAGGTCGGCGACCAGCCGGTCGGTGCGCCAGTCCTCGGACTCCAGCTCCGGCGTGAAGCCCATCCGCAGCACGACCAGGCGCGAGGACGGCACGACGTAGAGTCGCTGCCCGTCGTGGCCCGAGGCCCAGTACGCGTCGTCGGGGAGGGCGGGGTTCACCAGGCTGCCGTCGGCCCTCTGGTTGACCCACCACCCGGCGGCGTAGCCCTGCTCCTCGCTCTGGGTGACCTCGGTGGCCGTGGTGGAGCGCTCCATCCAGCCCTCGGGGAGCAGCCGGTCCTCGCCCCAGCGGCCGTCCTGCAGCGCGAACTGGCCGATCGCCGCCCAGTCGCGCGGCGTGGCCCACAGGTACGAGGAGCACACCGGGGTGCCCGAGGCGTCCGGCTCCCACACGGCCGTCGACAGGCCGAGCGGCGCGAACAGCCGGGTGCGGGGGAAGTCGGTGTCGGGCACGTCGGGGAGCCCGGTGAGCCAGTCGCAGAGGATGTTCGTGGAGCCGCTCGAGTACTGCTGGTACGTGCCCGGCGCGTGCGCGAGCGGCTGGCTCGCGGCGTAGGCCGCCATGTCGGGTTCCTCGAAGAGCATCCGGGTGATCGGCGTGCCCAGGCTGTAGGTCTCGTCCCACTCCAGCCCGCTCGTCATCCGCATCAGCTGGTCGAGGGTGATCGCGGCCCGGTCGTCGGTCCACTCCGGGCGCAGGCCGGAGTCGTCGAGGGTGAAGGACCGCTCGAGGGCGTACCGGCCGACCAGGAGGTTGGCGACGCTCTTCGACATCGACCAGCCGAGCTGGGGTGTCGAGGCCTCGAAGCCCTCGGCGTAGCGCTCGCCGACGAGCTCCCCGGCACGCAGCACGACGACGGCACGGGTGCCGAGCGTGGCCTTGCCGTCGGCGGTGAGGTCGTCGCCGAACGCCCGCGCGAGGGCCTCGGCGACCTCGGGCGTCATCTCGGGGGCCGGTGCGTCGGAGAGGGGGTTGGGATCGCTCTCCACGGGCGTGGCGCGGCCGAAGCCGCTCGGCCGTTCCTCGGCGACCGTGCAGCCGTAGCCCGGCGTGAAGTACGCGTGCTGCTTGGCGAGCACCCAGAGCACGGCGGCGGCCGAGGACCGGCCGGCGCGGTTGTCGTAGCCCGTGAGGTAGGGCACCAGGGGGTTGGGCGGCTGGTCGGTCTCGGGGTTCTCGCGCCCCGCGACGTAGGTGAGCGCGCAGGCGTTGTGCGCGGCGTAGCCGGTGCCCGTGCGCAGCAGCGGCTTCCAGTGCTGGTAGCCCCAGACGCCCCCGACGACGAGGAGGAGCAGCAGCCCCATGAGGATCCGGCCCAGCCAGCGCATGGGCGCGACGGTACCGCGTCGGCTCAGGCGGCCGTGCGCACCCCCAGCGCCACGCCGAGACGGTCCAGGATCGCGGCGAGCAGCCGCGACACCTGCATCTGGCTCACGCCGAGCACCTCGCCGATCTCGCTCTGGGTGCGTTCCTCCCGGAACCGGAGGTCGAGGATGAGGCGCTCCCGCGGGCTGAGCCGGGCCACCTCGGCGCGCACCGTGGCCCGGAGGTCGCAGCGGCCGTAGGGGTCGTCCTCGTCGTCGGCGAGGGTGGCGGCGACCGTCTCACCGGTCGGTGTGGGGGCGTCGAGGGAGCCGGGCCGGTAGCCGCTGCTGCACCGCCGCGCGTCCTCGACGTCAGCGGCCGCACAGCGCAGGACGTCGGCGAGCTCGGCGTCGGTGACCGACCGGCCCAGCCGGTGCTGGAGTGCCTCTTCTGCGGAGGTGAGCTCCGCCCGCAGCTCCTGGAGGCGGCGGGGCGGGCGCACCGCCCACCCGCAGTCGCGGAAGTGCCGCTTGAGCTCACCCCGGATGGTGGGGACGGCGAAGGCCTCGAACCCGCGCCCGCTGCCGGGGCGGTAGCGCTGCACCGCCGCGACGAGGGCGGTGCGCGCCACCTGCTGCAGGTCGTCGGCGTCGATCCCGCGGCCGCCGTACCGGCGGGCCAGCGTGTCGGCGAGGGGGAGCGCGGTCCGCACGGCGGCGTCGACCAGCCGGGCGCGCTCCTCCGCGGACGGGTCGTCGGCAAGGCGCTCGAGCAGGTCCTCGAGGGCGAGGTCGGGGTGCTCCGGTGCCCGGCCGGCCTCGCCGAGGCGCTCGGTCGGCGTGGGCAGGGGGATGGTCGTCACGAAGGTGCCTCTCGTCCGGTGAAGACGGTTGGCACTGGTCTCGACCACCGCGACCCTGATGGGTCGTCCGCGACGCTACCGGCCACACCGCCGCCTGCGGGCTTTCGGCGACGACGAGGTTTTACCGCCCCCGCCGGCGGGTACTGTCGCCGCGACCGCAAGGGAGCGGTCTCAGTTCGGCACAGGGGAGGGATGCCGGGATGACGGTGGTCGAGCCGCGCACCGTCCACGGGCACGACGGGGACCCGTCGCTCGAGCAGGACCTCGCCGACCTCCGGGCGGCGCTGGGTGAGCACCCGTTCCCGGCGCGCCAGGACGACCTCATCGCGGCCTGTCTGTGCCGGCACACCCCGGTGCGGCTCTGCAGCCGCCTCGCCACGCTGTCGCACACGACGCTCTACGCCACCCTCGACCAGGTGCTCGACGACGTCGCCGCCCACGCCTAGGTTGGGGTCCCCGGGCGAGGGCCGCCCGGTACCCGCACCCCGGAGGACCCCATGGCCGGAGGGCTCGTCGCCCTGCTCGACGACATCGCGGCGCTCGCCAAGCTCGCCGCCGCCTCCGTCGACGACGTCGGTGCCGCCGCCGGGCGCGCCAGCGCCAAGGCTGCCGGGGTGGTCGTCGACGACACGGCGGTCACCCCCCGCTACGTCCACGGCGTGGCGGCCGAGCGCGAGCTGCCGATCGTCAAGCGGATCGCGGTCGGCTCCATCCGCAACAAGCTGCTCATCATCCTGCCGGTGGCGCTGCTGCTCAGCGAGTTCATCCCCTGGCTGCTCACCCCCATCCTCATGCTCGGCGGCACCTACCTGTGCTTCGAGGGCGCCGAGAAGGTCTGGGAGAAGCTGGCCCACCACGACGACGGGCACGATGCCCCCGCCGCGGTCGAGGGGCCCGAGGCCGAGGAGAAGGTGGTGCGCGGCGCGGTGCGCACCGACCTCATCCTCTCGGCCGAGATCATGGTCATCGCCCTGAACGACGTCGCCTCGGAGCCGCTGCTCACCCGGGCGCTCGTCCTCGTGGTCGTCGCGGTGCTCGTCACCGCCCTCGTGTACGGCGTCGTCGCGCTCATCGTGAAGATGGACGATGTCGGCCTGCTGCTCACCCAGCGGGAGTCGGAGCGGACCCAGCGCATCGGACAGGCCCTGGTCCGGGCGATGCCCAAGGTGCTGGCGACGCTGTCGACCGTCGGTGTCGTCGCGATGCTCTGGGTGGGCGGTCACATCCTGCTCGTGGGCGCCGAGGAACTGGGGTGGCCCGCGCCCTACGACGTGGTGCACCACCTCGAGGAGCTCGTGCACGACGCCACCGGCGCGCTGGGCGGCGTCCTCGGGTGGGTGGTCAACACCATCGGCTCCGCCGTGGCCGGGCTGCTCGTCGGTGCGGTGGTCGTCACCGTCGTCGAGGCGGTGCGGCGGCTGCGGCGGGAGCCGGCCGGGCAGCACTGACGCCCGCGGCCGGTCAGCCCGGGGCGGCCGTCCGCAGCCGCTGGAGCAGCTCGGGCGCGGCCTCGTCGAGGAACCGGCGCTGGTGCTCGCCGCCCCCCACCTGCACGAGGGCGATGTCGGTGAAGCCGGCCTGCCAGAAGGCCGAGACCGACTCCACCACCCGGTCGAGGTCGGGTCCGCAGGGGATCGAGTCGCGCACGTCCTCGGGACGCACGAACTGGGTGGCCCCGCTGAAGCCCATCGGGGTGGGGAGGTCGGCGTTGACCTTCCAGCCGCCGGCGAACCACCGGAACTGCTCGTGGGCGCGGGCGACCGCGGCCTCCTCCGAGGGGTCCCAGCACACCGGGATCTGGCCGATGGCACGGGCGCCGGACCCGATGGTGGAGCCGGCGAGCTCGTTCCAGCCGTCGACGAGCCCACGGTCGGGCTCCACGGCGACGAGGTGGTCGGCGAGGGGGCCGAGGCGTTCGATCCCGTCCCGCCCGCTGACGGCGACGCCGATCTCGACACCCTCCTCGGGCAGGTCCCAGATGCGTGCGGCGTCGACGTCGAAGTGCTCACCGCGGTGGGTGACGAGCTCCCCGGTGTGCAGCTGCCGGATGACCTCGATCGCCTCGGCCAGCATCTCCTGCCGGGTGTCGACCCCCGGCCACCCGCGGCCGACGACGTGCTCGTTGAGGTTCTCGCCGCTGCCGAGGCCGAGGACGAACCGCCCCTGGGCGAGCAGCCGCAGGGTGGCGGCCTTCTGGGCCACGACGGCGGGGTGGTAGCGCATCGTCGGGCAGGTGACGTAGGTGGCCAGCTGCACGGTGGAGGTGGCTTGGGCGACGGCGCCCAGCACGGTCCAGGCGTACGGTGCGTGGCCCTGCTCGGTGAGCCAGGGGGAGCAGTGGTCGCTCGAGACGAGCAGGTCAGCGGCAGGTGGCCGCGGTGAGCACGCGGGCGCCGAGCGCGGCGCCGCCGAGGAGCAGGGCCGGCAGGGCGCTGAGGACCGAGGGCACGGCACCACCGAGGGTCATCGCCGCGAGCACGACGAGGACGGCGGCCATCGCGCCACAGGGCCGGCCGGGGGTGCGGCGGCCGTCGACCCGCGGCGCGGGCACGTAGGTGGCCAGCGCAGCGGCGCCGAGCAGGGCGGCGGCACCGAGGGCGAGCCACCAGGCGGTACCCGGTACGAACCCGGCGGGGAGCGACGCGCGGTACCACCAGAGCACGAGGGGGGCCAGAACGGTCAGCGCGGCGAGGTGGCGCGCCGACCACCGGCCCGCGACCAGGGCCGGCCGGGAGGGCCGGAGGGAGGCGAGCGCCTCGACCTCCGGCACCTGCCACGGTCCGGACCGGCGGTCGGTGTCGTGGGTCACCGGCCGAACGCGGAGCCCTGCGCCGGGCGAGCGGGCTCGTCGTGGCAGGTGCACCGGGCGTCGGCGGGCACGTGGACCATGACCTGGTCCACGTGCATGCCGCACCCGGCCCAGGTCGTCTTGCCGCAGGAGTAGCAGGGGGCGGGGCTGCACATGTCGGTACCTCCGGGATCGGGACGAGGACGTCCGGCGAGAATAGCAAATACCCCCAGGGGTATTGCAAGTCGGCCCCGCCAGGAGGTATCAGGGCCGTGGTGGGCCGCTCCTCACCACGAGGCCACCACCACCACCATCGTCGAGGACGTGCTCATGCACACGATCAGGATCGACACCAGCGAGCTGTCCTACCCGTGGCTCTGGATCCCCGGCCAGCTGCCCCACTTCGTCGACGGCTCGGCCCGCGACGGCGCCTCGGTGCGCCTGCCCGCGGGCGCCTTCGTCTTCCAGCAGACCCGCTGGCGCGCCTCCGACGTGCGCTTCTCCGTCACCGACGAGGGGGTCGTCGACTATCCCTCGACCCTCGAGCACGTCCTCGCCGGCCGCGGAACCGGCACGCTGCGGGTCCGTGGCCTGGACGTCACCTTCAACCCCACCGGTCGGGCCCGGCCGCTGCTGCCGCTCTGGGGCGGCTGCCGCGACCCGCTCGGGGCGCGCACCCGCACCCTGCGGATCCCGCCCGGGCCGGCGTACGCGATGCGGCTGCTCCACCTGCCGCGCCAGGTCGTCGAGTTCCACGTCGGGCCCGACGGCGTCGTCGACTACGCCGCCGCCTTCGAGGAGGCGCTCTCCGGCCGCGGCACGGGCACGCTGACGGTCGACCTCGACCGGTTGCACCGCGACCGCAGCGCACGACGGCGGCTCGAGGGGTGCGGCCGCCTCGGCTGACGGAGGCGTCCCGCGCGGGACGTCGGGTGATCCCGCTGCGGAGCCCGGCTTCGTTTCGTCGCGCACCGCCCGGGTAGGGCGCACTCGTGCAGGTGACGTCAACAGCAACGAGGGCACGCGGAGCTCGTCGGGCTCTCGGGGACCGGGCCGCTTCGGCCGCCGGCGCTCGTCGGTCCGGCGGGGAGCCGCACGCCGCCCTGGGCCGCCGGACGTGACCGATCCCGGGGCCTCCCTCGGGGCACCGGCCCATGCCGGCGCCACCGACGACTCGCCCCGCGTCGAGCGGGTGGAGGCGGCTGCCTTCAGCGTCCCGCTCGAGCACCCGGAGGCCGACGGCACGCTGCGCTGGGACTCGGTGACCCTGGTGGTGGTCACCGCCGCGGCCGGAGGCGTCGTCGGCACCGGCTACACGTACGACGCCCCCGCCACCGCCGCCGTCGTGGAGGACACCCTCGCCGGGGTCGTCGTGGGACGCGACCCGATGGCCGTCGGCGCCGCCTGGGCCGCGATGGCGCACGCGGTGCGCAACCAGGGCCGCCGGGGCGTGGTCACCGCCGCGATCGCCGCGGTCGACGTGGCCCTGTGGGACCTGCGGGCCCGGCTGCTGGGTCGCTCCCTCGTCGACGTCCTCGGCGGGTACCACGACCACGTGCCCGCCTACGGCAGCGGCGGTTTCACCAACCTCACCGACGCCCAGCTCACCGACCAGCTCCGGGGCTGGGTCGACGCCGGCCTGCCGGCGGTGAAGATCAAGGTCGGGAGCGACCCCGACGACGACCCGCGCCGCGTCGCCCTCGCCCGCGAGGTGGCCGGGGGCGAGGTCGGCCTCTTCGTCGACGCCAACGGCGCCTACCACCGCAAGCAGGCACTCGCCCTCGCCGAGCGGTTCGCCGAGCACGGCGTCACCTGGTTCGAGGAGCCGGTCAGCTCGGACGACCTCGAGGGTCTGCGCCTGGTCCGCGACCGGGCCCCCGCCGGGATGGACGTGGCGGCCGGCGAGTACGCCTGGGACCTCGCGGACGTCCGCGGGCTGCTCGCGGCGGGGGCCGTCGACTGCCTCCAGGCCGACGTCACCCGGCTCGGCGGCATCACCGGCGTGCTGCGCGCCGCCGCCCTCGTCGACGCCGCGGGCCTGGACCTGTCGGCCCACTGCGCGCCGCAGCTGAGCGCCCACGCCCTCACCGCCGTGTGGCACCGGCGGCACCTCGAGTACTTCGCCGACCACGTCCGCGTCGAGGCGCTCGCCTTCGACGGCGTGCTCGTTCCCGAGGACGGCGCGCTGCGGCCGGACCGCGGCCGCCCCGGGCACGGCCTCGAGGTGCGCTGGCCCGACCTCGCCCCCTACCGAGTGCGACCCGGAGGAGCAGCATGACCACCGACCTGCCCGTGCACTGGGACGGCATGGAGACCATCGAGCGGTCGGCGCCGGCGACCGACCTGACGGACGACGCCCGCGCACTCGCCGACGTCCTCGCCGAGCGGATCGAGGGGGAGGTGCGCTTCGACGACGGCAGCCGGGCCGCCTACTCCACCGACGCCTCGAACTACCGGCAGGTGCCGCTGGGCGTCGTCCTGCCCCGCAGCATCGACGACGTCGTCGCCACGGTCGCCGCCTGCCGCGCGGTCGGCATCCCCGTGACGAGCCGGGGCGGCGGCACCAGCCTGGCGGGCCAGACGTGCAACGTCGGCGTCGTCATCGACTTCAGCAAGTACCTGGACGCCGTCGAGTCCATCGACGTCGAGGACCGCTCCGCCTGGGTGCTGCCGGGCTGCACCCTCGACTGGCTGCGCGGCGCCGCCGCCGAGCACGGGCTCACCTACGGCCCCGACCCGGCGACACACAACCGGAACACCCTCGGCGGGATGATCGGCAACAACTCGTGCGGCACCCACTCGGTGATGGCCGAGTTCTACGGTCCCGGCCCGCTGACCGTCGACCAGGTGCTCGAGCTCGACGTGCTCACCTATGGCGGCGAGCGCCTCACCGTGGGGGCGATGACCCGTGACGAGCAGCGCGCGGCCATCGAGGAGGGCGGTGAGCTCGGCCGGGTCGTCGCCGCACTGCGCGACCTGCGCGACCGGCACCTGGCGGCCATCCGCACCGGCTTCCCGCAGATCCCCCGGCGCGTCTCCGGCTACAACCTCCCCCGGCTGCTCGACGAGTCCGGCTTCGACCTCGCCAAGGCCCTCGTCGGCACCGAGGGCACCTGCGTCACCGTCCTGCGGGCCCGGGTGCGCCTCATCGACGCCATGCCCGAGCGGACCCTCGTGGTCGCCGGCTTCCCCGACGCCCCGACCGCGGCCGACCACGTGCCCATGGTCCGGGAGCACCGGCCGGTGGCCTGCGAGGGCATCGACCACCTGCTCGTCGAGTTCATGCGGAAGAAGGGCCTGCACCCCGACGACGTCGACCTGCTCCCGGACGGCGGGGGCTTCCTCCTCGTCGAGTTCGGGGCGGACGACAAGGAGGACGCCGACGCCCAGGCCCACCGCTTCGTGGAGGCCTGCCGGGAGCTGGACGACCCGCCGTCCACCAAGGTGTTCACCGAGGAGTGGGAGGCCGCCAAGCTGTGGCAGGTGCGGGAGTCGGCCCTCGGCGCCACCGCCAACGTCCCGGGCATGCCCGAGACCCACCCGGGCTGGGAGGACGCCGCCGTGCCGCCGGAGCGCGTGGGCGACTACCTGCGCGACTTCCGCGACCTCCTCGACGAGTTCGACTACGGCGCCTCGCTCTACGGCCACTTCGGCCAGGGGTGCGTCCACTGCCGCATCGACTTCCGGCTCGGGACCGCCCACGGCGTCACCCAGTGGCGGCAGTTCCTCGACCGCGCGGCCGCGCTCGTCACCCGGTACGGGGGCTCGCTCTCCGGGGAGCACGGCGACGGGCAGGCTCGCGGCGCGCTGCTGACGACGATGTACGGCGAGGAGCTGGTGCGCGCCTTCGGCGAGTTCAAGGCGGTCTGGGACCCCGACGGGATGATGAACCCGGGGAAGGTCGTGCAGCCCCACCAGCCCACCGAGGACCTGCGCCGCGGCCCGGACGCGCGGCTCACACCGGTGCGCACGCACTTCGCCTACCCCGACGACGACGACGACTTCGGGAAGGCCACCGCCCGCTGCGTCGGCATCGGCCTGTGCCGCGACGTCGAGAGCGGCACCATGTGCCCGAGCTACATGGCCACGCGGGAGGAGGAGGACTCCACCCGCGGCCGGGCCCGGATGCTGTTCGAGATGCTGCGGGGCGAGGAGCTCGACGGCTGGCGCGACGACCACGTCGCGGAGGCGCTGGAACTGTGCCTCGCCTGCAAGGCCTGCAAGCACGAGTGCCCGGTCAACGTCGACATGGCGACGTACAAGGCCGAGTTCCTCAGCCACCACTACCGCCGGCGCCTGCGGCCACGGCACGACTACGCCATCACCCTCATCTACTGGTGGGCCCGGGTGGCGAGCCGGATGCCCGGCCTCGTCAACACGATCACCCAGAACCGCCTCCTCGCCCCGGCCCTGAAGAAGGCCGCCGGCGTGGCGGGGGAGCGGGGGATCCCCCGGTTCCGGTCACCGTTCGCCCGCGGCTTCCGGGCGCACCGGCGCGCGGCGGCCCCCCGGCCGGCCGCGGCCGGGCCGCCGGCGCTGTCCCACGGTCAGTCGCACCGGTACTCGACGGCGAGCTACACCACCGCGTCGATGCAGCGGCACGGCCTGCGCAACCGGCTCGACCCGCACGGCTCGGACGCCCCCATCGCGACCGACCGGGTGATCCTCTGGCCGGACACCTTCAACAACTACCTCGAGTCGGACGTGCTCGAGGCGGCCGCGGAGGTGCTCGAGCACGCCGGCTACGAGGTCAGTGTGCCGAGCCGTCCGCTGTGCTGCGGTCGACCGCTCTACGACGCCGGCATGCTCTCCACCGCCGAGCGGCTGTGGGAGCAGGTCCTCGACACGCTGCGCGACGACATCCGGGCCGGGGTGCCCGTCGTCGGGGTCGAGCCCAGCTGCGTCGCCGCGTTCCGCGACGAGCTCGTCGGGCTCCTCCCGCACGACGCCGACGCCCACCGGCTGTCCGAGCAGACCTTCCTCCTCTCCGAGTTCCTGGAGCGCCAGCGCTACCGGCCACCGCGCCTGGAGACCGAGGCACTGGTGCAGCTGCACTGCCACCACGTCGCCGCCCTCGGCGCGGACGCCGAGCAGTCGCTGCTCGAACGGATGGGCGTCTCGGCCGAGGTGCTCGACGCCGGCTGCTGCGGGCTCGCGGGGTCCTTCGGGTACTCGGCCGACAAGTACGAGGTGTCGGTGCGGGTCGGGGAGCGGAAGATGGCGCCCCGGATCCGCGCGGCCGGCGCCGGCACCGAGATCGTCACCGACGGGTTCAGCTGCCGCGAGCAGATCCAGCACCTCACCGACCGCACACCGCTCCACGTCGCGGAGCTGCTGCGTCGGGCCGTGCGGGCGGACCACCGCTGAGCGATCGGCCGGCCGGCGTCCTCAGGCGGGGGAGGTCGTCCGGCCGTCCCGCCCGGTGTGCCGCGCCCGCACCGCGAGCAGCCAGGCGCCCGTGACCACGACCGTCACGAGGGTGAAGCCGAGGGCGGGCTCGAGGGGCACGAGGATGCCGAGCGCGCCGCCCACCACCCAGAAGGCCTGGAGGATGGTCTCGGTCCAGGAGAAGACCCGGGCCCGGACGTGCTCCTCGACGTCTCTTTGGACCAGCGCGTCGAGGCAGAGCTTGCTCAGCTGGGAGTGCACCCCGGCCACGAGGCCGAGGAGCACGAGCGCCCACACCGAGTACAGCACCGCGGTGAGGAGCGCCGCGGCCACGGCCACCGCGGTGACGGCCGTGGCCATCACCTCGGGAGGCGGCGCCGAGCGGAGGTTGCCGATGACCGACCCGAGCGCGTTGCCGACTCCGGCCGCGGCGATGACCACGCCGAGGACGAGCGGGCCGGAGACCCCCGGCAGCGGGTGCTCGCGCATGAGGAAGACGAGGAAGAGGGTGAGGAACCCGGCCAGCATCCGGGCCCCCGTCGTCAGCCAGAGCACGTAGCGCACCGCGCGGGGCAGGGCCCGCATCCGGCGGCGGCCGCGCCCCGGGGCGGCGAGCGGCTCCTCGGGCACGGGGAGGCCGTCGACGTCCACCTCGCCGGCGGTGGCGTCGACGCGCTCCGGCAGGCGGATGGCGAGCACCGTGGCCACGACGAAGACGACGAACGCCAGCCGCAACGACCAGTCCGGGCCGATCCGGGACAGTCCGCCGGCCGCCAGTCCGCCGAGCACCATCCCGACGATCCCCGCGAGGTTGAGGCGGGAGTTGGCGACGACCAGGCTGATGCCCGCGGGCAGCAGGCGGGGCACGGCGGCGGCCCGGGCGACGGCGTAGGAGCGGGAGGCCACGAGGCAGCCGAGGGCGGCCGGGAAGAGCCAGTTGCTGTCCTCGACGACCGCGCTCGCGAGTACCCAGGCGAGGAACGCACGGCTGGCCAGCGTGGTGCCGAGCGCCCACCGCCGGCCGTGGCGGAAGCGATCGAGCAGCGGGCCGATGAGGGGCGCGAGGAGCACGAACGGCGCCATGGTCAGAAGGAGGAAGAGCGCCACCCGCCCGCGTGCCTCGTCGGTGGGCATGGCGAAGACCGTGCCGGCGAGGGAGACCGTGACGGCGGCGTCGCCGGCCACGTTGACGGCGTGCAGCTCGGTGAGCCGCGACAGCCCGGTGTCGGCGGCACCGTCGGCGGCGGCGAACGCGCGGAACCGCTGCCCGGCCCAGCGCCCGCCGCGGCCGACGAAGCGCGCGCCGGTTCCGCCGCGCCGGCCCACCGCACGGGCCCCGGCCTCGGTCCGGCGGCGCACCGCGCGCACCGACCGCGTGAACCGGCCACCGCCCCGGTCGGCGGGCGGCGCGGAGCGGTCGTCCGTGGTCACGGGTCGATCCTGCCCAACGATGCGGCCGCCCGCGTGGACGTGCGGCGGCGCAGATGGACACGCACCGCCGGGCGGGCCCCTGAGAGAATGCCGCACACGCGGGACCGCCCGGCCACGGAGGAGACGATGGACGACACCTCGGCGATCCTGCTCGGCGCCCTCCTCGGCGGACTCGGGGCCGGTGCGCTGCGGCTGCCGCCGCTCGTCGGGTTCCTCGCCGCCGGCTTCGTGCTGCGGCTGCTCGGCGTGGAGCCGGTGGCCGCGCTCGACGTCGTGGCCGGGCTCGGCGTCACCATCCTGCTGTTCGGCATCGGCCTCAAGGTCGACGTCCGCAGCCTCCTCCGACGCGAGGTCTGGGGCACGGCGTCCGCCCACCTCGTCGTGAGCACCGTCGTCGGCGCCGGTTTCCTCTGGCTCCTCGGCCTCGTGGGCGCCTCGATCGTCGGTGCCGACCCGGTCAAGGTGCTCCTCGTCGGGTTCGCGCTGTCGTTCTCGAGCACCGTGGTCGTCGTCAAGGTCCTCGAGGACCACGGCACCCAGAGCTCCCTCGGTGGCCGCACCGCCATCGGCATCCTCGTCATCCAGGACCTCGCCGCCGTCGTCTTCCTCGCCACGGCCGAGGGCCACCCGCCCAGCCCGTGGGCCGCCCTGCTCGTCCTCGTCGTGCCCGGTGCCCTCCTGCTCCGCCGCGTGCTCGACCGGGTCGGCCACGGCGAGCTGCTCCCGCTGCTCGGCGTGGTCGTGGCGCTGGTGCCCGGGTACGCGCTCTTCGAGGCGCTGGGGGTCAAGGGCGACCTCGGTGCCCTCGTCATGGGCATGCTGCTTGCGTCGCACCCCCGCTCCGGTGAGCTGGCCAAGAGCCTCTTCGCCGTCAAGGACCTGCTCCTCGTCGGCTTCTTCGTCTCGATCGGCCTCGGGGGCCTGCCGAGCCCGGTCGAGCTGGCGGTCGGGCTGGCGCTGCTGGTCCTCCTGCCGCTCAAGGCGATGGGGTTCGCGGGGCTGCTCTGGCGGTTCGGCTTCCGCCGGCGGACGGCGGTGGTCACCGGCGTGGCGCTCGCGAACTTCTCCGAGTTCGGCCTCATCGTCATCGCGCTGGCGCCCGAGGGGATGCTCGACCCCTCGTGGGTCCGCGTCGTCGCCACCGCCGTCGCGGCGAGCTTCGTGCTGTCCTCGCTGCCGGGGCGCCACCCGGAGTACCTCTCGCGGATGCTGCGGGGGGTGCTCCCCGACCGGCCCGTGGAGCGGCTGCACCCCGAGGACCGGCCGCTCGACCTCACCGGTGCGGACGCCGTGGTGCTCGGCATGGGGCGGGTCGGGCGGGCGGCGCACGAGCGGCTGCGGAGCGGCTACGGGCTGCGGGTGGTGGGCGTGGAGTCCTCGGGCGAGCGGTGCCGGCGGCTCGCGGAGGCGGGGTACCGCGTGGTCGAGGCCGACGCCACCGACCCCGAGCTCTGGGACGGCCGCCCGTTCTGCGACGTACGGCTGGTCGTGCTCGCCATGCCCTTCCACGGCAACAACCTCGACGCCCTCCAGCAGCTGCGCGAGGGCGGCTACGCGGGCAGCGTCGCCGTGGTCGCGCAGCACGACGACGACCTCGAGGAGGCGCGGGCGCGAGGGGCGCACACCGGCTTCCAGCTGTACGACGGGGCCGGGGCCGAGCTCGCCGACCGGGCCGCGTCGGTGGCCGGGCTCGGAGGCGCCGCCGACGGGGACGGCGGTGGTGGCGGCCAGCCGGGGTTCGCGGTCGACGCCGGGGCCGAGCCCGAGGAACACGGCGGGGCACCGCCTCGTTGACCACGGGCGTGACCTCCCCCGAGCCGACCATGGCCGAGCGCTACCAACGGGCGCGCCGGCTGTTCGACGTGGGCGAGTACCAGGACGCCGCGGCGGAGCTGTCCGCCCTCGTCGACGCCAGCGCGCTCGAGCCGCCGCTGCACGGCACCACCGAGCTGCGCCTGCTGCTCGCCCGCGCCTACTTCCACTCCGGCCAGCTGAACCGCGCCGAACGGGTGGTGCGCGCCGTGCTCGTCGACGAGCCGGACGAGGCCTACGCCAACCTCGTCCTCGGCCGGACCCTGCAGCGCCAGGGCCGCCACGCCGAGGCCCGCCCGCACCTCGCGATGGCCGAGCTGCTGGGCGGGTACGCGCCCACCGGCCGCCTGCCGGTGGTCCGCGACGACGACACCGACCGCTGACGGCCTCCGGCGGGCCGGGCGCGCTCGACGGCTGACGCCCGGCTCAGCGCACCCGGGTGCCACTCAGCGCACGCCGGACCGTGCGCTGGGTGGACCGAACCTGCGCTGAGCAGCGTCGTCGCCGGCCCCGTCGAGCCGGATGGCGTCGCGGTCGCCGACGCACGGAGCCGGGGGCGCGGGCTCCGGATGGTGGCCCCTCCGGCGGTCGCCGCGCACCAAGATAGTTGACTGTGGTGAAATGGTTGCACGTCCCCGAACACGAGAGGCGAGCGCCCGATGGACCAGACAGCACCGCCACCGAGGCGACCCAGCCGCCGCGTCGTCGCGCGCGGCGCCGCGTGGAGCGTCCCCGTCGTCGCCGTCGGGGCGGCCACCCCGGCCGTGGCCGCCAGCCCCACCGTGTCCGTGACCACCACTGCAACCTGCTCCTTCCGCGACGGGACCTTCGTCATCACGGTGTCGGGTCTCGGTGTCGGTCAGCAGGTCGCCATCTCCCTCGCGGGGAGCAGCGGAGGCACCTCCGCGGCAACGACCAACGTCACCGGCTCGGGCTCGAGCTGGATCCTGACGGGTGACGGTTCCTCGCCGACGGTCGGGCGCATCAACGTCAGTGGCCCCTCGCTGACCGGTCAGGGCAGCAGCACGGTGACGGCAACCGTCAGCGGGCTGGGAGGGGTCCAGGTGGCGGGGGACCTGACCGCCACCATCACCTTCAGTCGCTCGGGCAGCACCTACAGCTGCAGCGGGAGCGTCTGACGCCCGCCGGCTAGGTCGCCTCGAGCCCCAGCAGGTACTCCTTGGCCGCGAGGCCGCCGGCGTAGCCGCCGATCCCGCCGGATGCCGGCAGCACCCGGTGGCACGGCACGACGACGCACAGCGGGTTGCCGCCGAGGGCAGTCCCCACCGCGCGCGAGGCCCCCGGGTGCCCGGAGGCCTCGGCCAGGGCCGCGTACGTGGTCCGCTCGCCGTAGCCGACCCGGTCGCGCAGCGTCGTCAGCACCTCCCGCTGGAAGGGACGGGCGAGGGCGAGGTCGACCGGCACCTCCACCCGGTGGGACCGCCCGTCGAGGTACTGCTCGAGCGCCCGTCGGGCGGCGTCGGTGGGGGCGGGCTGGCGCAGCACGCGCGGGCTCACGGTGTCGGCGAGGCGCTGGAGCCAGCGCTGCTCGACGTCGTCGTCCGGCACGTAGGCGCAGGTCACGAGCACGCCCCCGGAGGTGACGGCGAGCAGCATCCGGCCGACCGCGGTGTCGTCGAGGACGTAGGAGACGTCGCTGGGCGCCAGCCGGGGCGGGCCGGCCAGGGGCGGGGCGAAGGTGGTGAAGGCGTCGGTCATCGCAGGTCCTCCCGGTCGGGCGGGTCGAGGCGGAGTGTGGCGAGGGCGTCGCTCACGAGGCGGCGGCTCATCCCCGGTGTGGTGCCGAGGGCAGCGGCCACCGCGGCGTGGTCGAGGTCACCGACGAAGCGGAGCACGACGGCGTCGCGCTGGCGCTGCGGCAGTGCGGCCACCCGGGCCCAGAGGTCACCGTCAGGCGCCTCCGGCGGGGGCTGGGTGGGGGCGGCGACGAGCGAGGCGGGGTCCTCGTGCGGGCGGCTGCGGCGCGCCGCGCGGTGGTGGTCCATCGCGCACCGGTGCGTCACGGTGAGCAGCCAGGAGCGCAGGTTGCGGGCGTGGGTGAGGCGTGGGTAGGCCGCGAGGGCCTGGGTCCACGCCTGCTGGGCGACGTCCTCAGCGGCCACCGGGCCGACGAGGGCGTGCGCGAGCCGGGCGACGTCGCGCCAGTGGGCGTCGACGAGGGTCTGGAAGGGCGGCAGGCTCACGATGGTGGAACGCTACGGCGCCCGCCCCTGTGAGTCGCCCGCGCCGGTGCCGCCGCATCCGCGACAATCGTGCCCGTGAGCGAGGACCAGTCCGCGGCCCGGCCGCTCGTCGTGGCCCACCGCGGTGCGTCCGAGGAGTTCCCCGAGCACACGCTGCCGGCCTACCGGGCGGCCGCCCGCGACCGCGCCGACGGCCTCGAGTGCGACGTGCGCCTCACCGCCGACCACCACCTCGTCTGCGTCCACGACCGGCGCGTCGACCGCACCTCGGACGGCAGCGGGGTGGTGTCCGCCCTCGAGCTGGCCCGGCTCGAAGGGCTGGACTGGGCGTCGTGGAAGGTCGCCGGGGACGACTCCGAGGTGCCCGAGGCCGATCCCGAGCGCGGCCACCTGCTCACCCTGCGGCGGCTGCTCGACACGGTCCTCGACGCCGGCGGCGACCCGCTCCTGCTCATCGAGACCAAGCACCCGACGCGGCACGGCCGCGACGTCGAGAAGGCCCTGATCCAGGTGCTCCGCTCCTTCGACCTCGCCGGCGGCGACCGGCCCGGGCGGCCGCGGGTGCGCGTCATGTCGTTCTCGCGCCGGGCCCTGCGCACCGTGCACGAGCTCGACCCGAAGATCCCGCTGGTGCTCCTCGTCGAGTCCGGGGTGCCCTCCTTCACCCTCGACGGGTCGCTGCCCCTCGGGGTCGGCGCCGTCGGGCTGGACATCCGGCTGGTGCGACGCAAGCCCAAGCTGGTCCGCCGTTTCCACCGGCGCGGACACCTCGTGTACGTCTTCACCGTCGACGAGGACGCCGACGTCGACCTCTGCGCCGAGCGCGGCGTCGACGTGATCATCACGAACCGGCCGCGTCACGTGGTCCACCGCCTCGAGAGGCTCGGCTAGGTTTGACGGGTGACCTCCGAGGACGCCACCAGCACCGACACCACGAGCCCCACCGACACCACCGACGACACGAGCACCGTCGACACCACGGACGACATCGACACCGGCCTCACCGTGACCGAGTCCCCCGGCCCCGGTGTCGACAGCGTCATCTGCACCGTGCGCGTCCCCGCCGACGCCTCCTCGGTGCGCAAGATCCGCAGAGAGATCGTCGCCGACCTCGACAAGCGCGACCTGCCCGAGGAGCTCGTCGGGGAGGCCGAGATCGTCGCCTCCGAGCTGCTCACCAACGCGGTGCGCCACGCCCGCCCCCTCTCCGACGGCACCATCCGGGTGCGCTGGAAGATCCGCGCCGACGTCGTGGAGGTCGAGGTGACCGACGGGGGCGGCGCCACCGTCCCACGGCCGGCGCCACGCACCGTGTGGCTCTCGTCCGGCCGCGGGCTGCGCATCGTCCGTGCCCTGGCGCACGAGTGGGGCGTCACCGAGGACCGCACCGGCAACGTCGTGTGGGCCACCCTCGGCGGTCCCAGCCGCCGCCGCGCCACCTGACCCCCTGCACCCCCCGGTCCCCCGGCTGCGACATTTCGGGGTGACCCCGAAATGTCGACGTGGCAGGGGATGCGTTCCCGTGCCACGTCGACGAAGTCCTGCGTCGTCGGGCGGGCCCGGCAGGGGGCGCGGCGCTGCCCCGTGCCGGGCGGCGCCGCCGCCGCGCCCCGCGCCACTAGGGTGACGCGCATGGGCAAGGCATCACGACGTCAGCGCGGCGCCGACCGCGGCACCCGACGGCCGGCACCGGCCCCGTTCGAGCCCCGCCCGTTCCGCGGGCTGCCGAACGAGACCGACTGGGTGGCCATCCGCGAGATCCTGCCGGCCGCGACCGCCACGGTCACCGTCCGCGCCGAGCACGTGCCCGACGGGGCCCCGAACGAGGTCACCGTCGCCACCGTGCTGCCGCTCGCCTGGCCGGGCCTGCACCGCACCGACGGCGCCGTCCTCATCGGCTCGCAGGCCGGCAACTCCAGCGGCGACGCCTCCCGCGACCTCGCCGCCCAGCTGCTCGCCGCGCTGGCCGCCGAGCGGGGCCACCCCGTCACCAGCGTGCCGCAGGTCGATGCCGACAGCCCACGCCTGCAGGACGTGCTCGCCGAGGACACCACCTTCGAGGTCACCGTGCACGAGGGCTTCGACTTCTGGGTGGAGGGCCAGGAGCTCGAGGGCGACGCGCAGCTCTCCCTCGAGCGGGCCAACGAGACCGTCGTGCCGACGAGCGCGATGGCGGCGCTGCCCTCGGCGTACTTCGTGCGGATCGGCGAGCGCACCCACGTCCGGCTGGTGCTGCCCGAGGACGAGGACGTCGCCACCGACGCCCTGGCCCGGCTGCACGCCGCGGGTGAGGACGGCCTCGGCGACGACACCCGGCTGCTCGGGGCGTTCCGCGCCGGGGGACTCCTCGTGCCCGTCTGGGACCTCGACCCCCGGCTCGAGGCCGACGCCTACGAGGACGCCCTGGCCGCGTGGGGCGAGCGGTACGCCGCCGTGGTGGGGTCGGACGCCCCGCTCACCGCCGACGAGCGCCGGGCCCGCTCCGGACTGCTGAGCCGGCAGGTCACGCTCCGCTGATGGTGGCCGCCGACCGCAGCGCGATGGCGGCGCACGTCGCCGCGGTCGTCCCGTGCAAGGACGAGGCGGACCGGATCGGGGCCACGGTGGCGGCGGTCCGTGGCCTGCCGCAGGTCGGCCGGGTCGTCGTCGTCGACGACGGCAGCACCGACGACACGGCCGTCCGCGCCCGCGCCGCGGGCGCGGACGTCGTCTCGCACCCCCGCAACCGGGGCAAGGCGGCCGCCCTGGAGACCGGCGTGGCCCGCATCCGCGAGGTCGAGCGCGAGGAGGCGGCGGTCCGTGGCGACGCCCCCGGCACCGCGCACCCAGCCCCGCTCCTCCTCGTCGACGGCGACCTCGCCGGCACCGCCGCCCACCTCGGGGTGCTCACCGACGCCGTGCTGGCCGGCGAGGCGGACATGACGATCGCCACCCTGCCCGCGCAGATCACCGCCGGCGGCGGCCGCGGCCTCGTCGTCGGGCTCGCCCGCCGCGGGATCGAGCGCCTCACCGGCTTCAGCCCGGTGCAGCCGTTGTCCGGGATGCGCTGCCTCACGCCCGCCGCCTACGAGGCCGCGGCCCCGCTCGCGCGCGGCTGGGGCGTGGAGACGGCACTCACCGTCGACGTGCTCCGCGCCGGGATGCGGGTGCTCGAGGTGCCGTGCGAGCTGCAGCACCGGGTGAGCGGCCGTGACTGGCGCGGCCAGGTGCACCGGGCCGAGCAGTACCGCGACGTCTGGCTCGCCCTCGTGCGACGCGGCTGGCGGCCGTGGCAGCGGGCCTGAGCAGCGACCCCGGCGGGCGCCCGCCCGCGGTGGCCGCCGTCGCCGGCCGGCCCCTGCTGCACTCCCCCCGACTCCGCGCCGCGCTGCTCGCGGCGTCGCTGGCGCTGCTGCTCGTCGTCGGGCTGAGCGGCCCCAACGCCGCCCAACCGGACCTGATGCCGCGCGGCTGGGCGCCGGGCACGCTGCTGCCGGTCACGCTGTCCTCCGCCGCGGTGACGGCGGTGCTCGCCGCCGCCTACGTGCTCGGGGCGCTCGGCGTCTGGCTCGGGCTGCGTCAGTGTCCCGGCCCCCTGCCCTCGTGGCGGCTCCCCGCGGCCGTGGCACTGCTCTCCCTGCTCGTCGCGCCGTTCGGGTCCGCCGACCACGTCAACTACCTCGCCTACGGCCGCATCCTCGTCCGGGGCGGCGACCCGTGGACGGAGTCGCCGGCGGACTGGGCCGGGGGCGCCGACCCGGTCGTGAGCCGGGTCGAGGCGCCGTGGACCGAGGAGCCGAGCGTCTACGGGCCGTTCGGCACCCTGCTCCACGGGCTGTCCGCCTGGGCCGGGGGCGACGTGCTCCGGCAGGGCGTCTGGGTGTGGCAGGTCATCGTCGTGCTGGCCTGGCTCGCGGTCCGGGTGCTGCTGCGGGCCACCCTCGCCGACGACGCCCGGGGCCGGGTCGACGTCGTGTGGACGCTCAACCCCCTCGTGCTCGGCCTCGGGGTCCTGGGCGCCCACATCGACGTCGTCGCGGGTGCGCTGGCCGTGGGCGCCGCCGCGGCCGCCGCGCGGTGGTCCGGCTCCGGCGGCGCCCTGCTCGCCGGTGCGCTCGCCGGCCTGGCGCTCACGACGAAGGTGACCTACGGCATCGTCCTGGCCGCCCTGCTCGCCGCCACCTGGTGGGTCGCGAGGTCGCGCCGGCCGGCAGGGGCCCGGCCGTGGCCGCCGTGGGCGCGGTGGCTGGCGCTCGTGGCGGGCGCGGCGCTCGCTGTGGCGCCGCTGCACCTGTGGGCGGGGGAGCACGCCTTCGACCAGCTCGAGCGCTCGCGCCGGGCGGTCTCGCTGGCCACACCGTGGCGGCTCGTCCTCGAGGCGCTGGCCCCCGCGCTCGGCGGTGCGACCACGCGCACGCTCATCGCGTACGGAGCCGCGCTGCTCGCCGTCGTGCTCGCCGTCGTGCTGCTCCGGGCCTCCCGGCCCTCGGCCCCGCCGGCCGCCCCGGCGCCGCCTCGCCGGCCCAGGCCGCCGCCGTGGGGCCGCTGGCGCTCTGGGTCACCGCCTGCCTCGCCCTGGCGTACTCGCTCGCCGCCGCCTACTCGCTGCCCTGGTACGACGTCCTGGTCTGGGCGGCGCTGCCGGCGGTGGCGCCTGGCGTCGTCGACCTCGTCGCCCTCGCCCGGCTCACCGTCATCGCCTGCGCGTACGTGCCGGGGCGCGTGCTCGGGATGACGCCCTCGGTCGAGGCGGTGACGCTCGGGTTCCGCCGCCACGTCGCACCGTGGCTCGTGCTCGCGATCTGGGCGTCGGTCCTCACGCTCGGCGTGCGGCGCGGGTCCCTGCGGTGGCCCGGGCGTCCTCGAGGAGGGCACCCGCCGCCAGCGACACGATGAGCGGCACGGCGAGGGTCGCTCCGACGGCGGGGATGGCCACGCCGGAGTCGTTGAGGAGGAACCCGATCGTCATCGTGATCAGCAGCGCGACCAACCCCGCCTCGAGGGTCGGCGCCCGGTCGTAGGAGCGCTGGAGAACCCGCGAGCCCCACGACGTCGGGCGGGCGAGGACGACGGTCACGAACAGGAGGCCGGCGGGGACGAGGAGGGTCAGCGGGAAGTTCAGCAGGAACAGGTCCCAGTTCTGCTGGGCCTTGCGGAGGACGACGTCGACGGCGTCCCCGTCGATGACCGTCTGGACGAAGCGCCCGAGATGGGTCCGTGACTCCGGGGCCCGCAGCCAGTCGAGCACGGCGACCACCACGGCCAGGCCGAGGACCCCGCCGGCGACGGCCAGCCAGCGTCGCCACGTCATCGGCAGCCCGAGCACCGCGAACGCCAGGTAGGCCACCCCCGGGACGAGGGCGGGCGGACCGCCGCCGTCGGCGCCCCAGAACGGTGCGGCGTCGACGAGCACGGCGAAGCCCCCGATGACGACGACCGCAACGGCCGCCTGCCTCCGGCGCCCGGCGGCGACCAGCCACGACGAGACGCCGGTGGCCAGGAGCAGGCTGGCGGTGGCGAAGAGCGCGAAGGTCGGGTTCCCCATCCCGTAGAAGCGGCCACCGACCACCGGCTGCAGGCCCATCAGGGAGGACAGCTGCAGCCGCGAGCCGGTCATCACGTCCGCGGCGAGGACCGCGACCGTGACCGCGGAGACGGCCACGAGCGGGCCGAGGGCGAGCCGGCCGACGGGCGGCCGCAGCGAGAGGAGGGCGATGGTCGCGACGAAGAGGCCGACGGCGGCGACCACCGACAGCATCGGCACCGGGAACCGCCACCAGGGCAGGAGGTTGGCGAGGAACGTCGACACCGGCACCGCGGCCGCCGCGACGGCGACCGTGCGCACCCGGGAGAGCACCCGCACCCGGGAGGACTCCGACCCGACCCGCCCCTTCCACACGAGGAACACGAGCAGGTAGATGGCGAGCTGGCCGTAGGCGAGCACCTGGAAGAACGGCTCGACCAGCCCGTTGACCTCGTGACTGGCGTCGTCGTAGTCGCGCAGCGTGGTGAGCCGGTCCTCCGCGCGGCTCTCGGAGTTGTCCGGGGCGGGGTCGGAGACGAGCGGGGTGCCGTCGACCGACGGCGGGACCTCGACCCCGACGCGGGAGAGCACGGTCGCGGTGAGGTCGGGCGACTGGGCCAGGCCGTCCTGGCGGGTCGAGCCGGAGACGAGCGTGCCGGGGCCGAAGTGCGGACCGCGGGCCACGACGAGCCGGAGCCGCTCGCTGCTGCCGGCGTCGGCGATGCTGGCGACGAGGTAGTCGGCGCCGTTCGGGCCGGCCTCGAGCACCTGCCCGATCCGGGTGTCGATCTCGGTGATCTGCTCGGCGCGGCTGCCGTCGGTGGCCTCCCCCTCGGCGACGTCCTCGGGGTCGCGGACGCTGCCGACGTCGACCAGGGTGACCGGGCAGGTGTTGAGGTCGGCGACCATCTCCTCGCCGGCCATCTCGGACCACCGGGGCACGGACCCGTCCGGCCGGGCGCCGCCCGCGGCCGCGTACGAGCCGACGGAGCGGACGCACAGCCCCGCGTCGTCGAGGCTGCCGCGCGAGAAGGCCGAGCTCGGCGTCGAAGCGGGTGGCCTCGGCGGCCTCCTCGTACTCCGGCCACTCGGCGACCCGCTCGTCGACGACCGACGGGGGTCCGGGACAGGGGCGGTCGGACGGGTCGGGGGCGTCACCGGGCCGCGGTGCCGCCGCCCGGCTTCCGGCGGAGAGGCCGAGCCAGCCGTCGATCAGGCAGGTGTTGGAGTAGACCGAACGCACCGACAGGGCGGCCGAGGAGCCGTCGCGGAGCAGCACCCACAGGTTCGGCGTGGCCTCCTCGCTGACGTCGGACCAGCTGATGCCACCGGTCGCGACGACGACGACGGCGCCGCTCTGGTCGTCGGCGGCCGAGGTGCTGGGGAGGAGCCCTGCCGCGGTCGCCGCGAGAGCGAGTGCGACGGCCAGGGCTCTGCGGATCACGCCGGACAGGATAGGCGGGCTCCCCGGGGCCCCCGGCACGGTGGTCGGGACGGGGGCCCCGCCGGCCCATCCCCGACAATGGGGACCGTGCCCGCCCCGACCCCGCCCGACACCGCGCCGGCCCGGCGCCGCGACGCCGTGGGTCACCGGGCGCGCGGGGCGTGGCGGTCCGTCGCCCGGTGGGGCGACCGCGCGCTCCCCCACCCTTGGCAGCGGTGGGCGCTGGCCGTCGGGGTCATCGTGCTGGCGGCGCTGCCGATGGTGCTGCGCTACCTCGTGTTCTGGCCCCTGGACCAGTGGCAGGTCGACGTCGACGTGTACCGGCAGGCCGGGGTGTCGATCCTCCACGGCCGGCCGGTCTACTCGGCGATGACCGAGCCCCCCAGCTGCTCCCGTTCACGTACCCGCCGTTCGCGGCGTTCCTCGCGCTACCACTCGCCCTGGTGCCGTTCGGGGTCGCGGGGTGGCTGTGGACCGGGGCCCAGCTGGCCGCCACGACGGCGGTCGTCTGGTACGCCGGCCACGGGCTGATCCACCGGGCCGGGGCCTGGTCGGCGCTCGCCCTGGCCGCCCTGACCGCCCCGATGCTCTGGCTGCACCCGGTCGGCGACGGCATCCGGTTCGGCCAGGTGAACGCCTTCATCGTGCTGCTCTGCCTGCTCGACCTCGTCGAGCCGCGACCACGCTGGCTGGCGCGGGTGCCGCGCGGCGTGCTCATCGGCGTCGCGACCGCCGTCAAGCTGACGCCCGGGGTCTTCGTCGTCCACCTGCTCGTGACGCGGCGCTGGCGGGAGGCGGCGACCGCGGCCGGCACCGCGGCCGGGGTCTCGCTCGCCGCGTGGGTGCTGCTGCCGCAGGCCTCGTTCACCTACTGGGGTGGGGCGCTGCAGGACCCGGCGCGGCTGGGCCCGAACGCCGGAACGGCGAACCAGTCGATGCGCGGGCTGCTGCTCCGGGTGGGCGGCGACGGTGCGGTCGGCACGGCTGTCTGGGTGGCGCTCGTGCTGCTCGTCGGGGTGCTCGGCTTCGCGCTGGCCCGCCGGTACTTCCGCGCAGGGCAGCCGGTGGGCGAGGTCGCCGTCGTCGGGCTGCTCGCGTGCCTGCTGTCGCCGGTGGCGTGGGTGCACCACTACCACTGGGTGGTGGTCGTGGTCCTGGCGCTCCTCGGCGACCGCCCGGAGGAGACCCCGCGACGGCTGTGGGCCGCCGTGGGAGTGACGGTGTACTTCACGATGCGGCTGCCGTGGTGGGGCATCGACTGGCTCGCCCACCGTGGGTGGCCGGAGCTCCCGGGACGGCTGCTCCAGAACGCCGACGTCGCCGGTGGCCTGGCCGCCCTGTTCCTCCTCTGGTGGGCGGTGCGGCCGGGCGAGGACACCCCGGCCGTGAACGCGCCAGCGAGCGAGCGCCATCCGGCCTAGCCTGATGCCCGTGCTGGCCCCGACCCCCGCCGAGCTGGCGGTCCTCACCGTGCCCGTGGTGCTGCTCGTGCTCGCCGTGGTGGCCGTCGTCGTGCTCCTGCGCCGCAGCGCGGACCTGCGCCGCCGGGTGAGCGCGCTCGAGGCGCACCGGCCGGCGGGCGACGCCGACCTCGCGGCGCTGCGGGCCGACCTGGCCCAGGCGCTCAAGCACGTCGCGGTCGTGCGGTACGACGCCTTCGCCGACATGGGGGGCCGGCTCAGCTTCAGCGCAGCCGTCGTCGACGACAGCGGCGACGGGGTCGTCATCAGCTCGATCCACGCGCGCGGGGAGTCGCGCACCTACGCCAAGGGCGTCGTGGGCGGCGAGTCGGACGCCACCTTGACCCCCGAGGAGCAGCAGGCCCTCGCCGCCGCCCGCACCGGGAAGGAGCACCCGTGACCCGCTTCGGCTACCTCGGACCCGAGGGGACGTTCACCTCGATGGCCCTCGATGCCTGGGCGCCGGCCGACGGCGCCGAGCGCGTCCCCTTCGGCGCGGTGGACGCCGCGCTCGCGGCCCTGCGCGCCGGCGAGGTCGACGGCGCCATGGTGCCGATCGAGAACTCGGTCGAGGGCGGGGTGTCGGCCACGCTGGACGCGCTGGCGAGCGGGGACCCCCTCGTCGTCACCGCCGAGGTGCTCGTGCCGGTGAGCTTCGTGCTCGCCGCCCGCAGGGGCGTCGGCCTCGGCGAGGTCCGGGCGGTCGGCACGCACTCGCACGCGTGGGCGCAGGTGCGGGGATGGATGGCTGCGCACCTGCCGGGGGCCGTCTACGTGCCGACGCTGTCCACCGCGGCAGCCGCGGCGGCACTCGGCGCGCCGGACGTGGTGACCGAGGGGGCGGGCGGGGCGTCGTACCAGGCGGCGGTGTGCGCGCCGGCGGCCGCGCGCCTGCACGGCCTGGACGTGCTGGCCGAGGGCATCGGCGACCTGCAGGCGGCGGTGACCCGCTTCGTGCTCGTGGCGCGGCCCGGGCGGCTGCCCGAGCCCACCGGGGCCGACAAGACGACGGTCGTGCTCTACCAGCGGGAGGACCACGCCGGCGGACTGCTCGAGCTGCTCGAGCAGTTCGCGGCCCGGGGCATCAACATGACGCGGCTGGAGTCGCGGCCGACGAAGGCGTCGATGGGGTCGTACTGCTTCTCCGTCGACGTCGAGGGCCACGTGCTCGACGAGCGGCTGGGGGAGGCGCTCACCGGGCTGAAGCGGATCTGCGCGGAGGTGCGGTTCCTCGGCTCCTACCCGCGCGCCGACCGGCAGCGCGCGACCATCGGCCCCCGCGCCCGCGACGAGGACTTCGCCGCGGCCCGCTCCTGGCTCGAGGCCATCCGCGCGCCGGGAGCAGCCGGCTGACGCACTGGCGTGCCTCCCACCGCCGCGCCGCCGGCCTCACCCGGCGTTCGTGCCCGCCACCCGGTCCAGCACCAGCTGGTGGTCCTCGTCCCACGACAGGACGAGCTCGTCGCCGCCCGACAGCCCCGCCGCGGGCATCGCCTCGAGCATCTCGAACACCCACGCCTCCTGGGTGGCGAGCGGGGGCTCGCAGGCCTTCTGGGTGATCGCGAACGGCCCGGCCACGAGGGTGCCGTCCTGCACCGAGACCGCGCCACGCCCGGTGTTGCAGCCGGCCGCCTCGACGAACACCCCGCCCTCCGCGAAGGTGAGCCGCACCGGGGCGACGAGCGCCGTGGGCGCCTCGGGACCGGCCGTCGCCTCCCAGGTTCCGGTGAGCTCCTCGAACGAGGTGACCGGCGTCGGCGGCTCGGCCCCGCTGGGCGAGGAGCCGATGACGACGGCCAGCGCACCGGCGGCCACGGCGGCCACGGCGGCAGCGACCACGGCGACGGCCCTCACCGCCGGCCTCCCCGCTCGATCGGGTCGGGTCCGGGCCCCAACCGGGCGGGGCGCCCGTCCTCGCCCTCACCGGGCCGCACCCAGCCGGGACCGCTCGTGTGCTCGTCGACCCAGGCGTCGACCTCGCTCCACCGCTCGTCCAGCCAGGAGGCGAAACCCACCGGCTCGTCGGGCACGTCCTCGGCGGCGTAGGTCCAGGTGCGGACGAGGAAGGGCCGGTCGTGGAAGGGGATCGCGTCCCAGATGAGGCGGGGCGAGACCAGCTGGCCGAACCCGGCGTGCGCCAGCACCATCACGTCGGCGCCGGGCCGCGCCGCCCGGGCCGCCCACGCTCCCCCCGTCCTCGGCGGCAGCACGTGGCGCAGCTCCTCGGCCCGCCGGGCCCGCTCCGCCTCGCCGCGGTCGCGCAGCCGCCGGATGACGCCGGCCCGCCGCTGCGGGGTCCAGTTCTGGCCCTCGGGGAAGATGAGGAAGACGTCCCCGGTGTTCATCGACTCGGCCATCCGGCTCACCCCGGCCCGCCGTTCGTCGGCGCGCTCCGACGAGGACGGGACGAAGAACGAGTCGATGCGGGTGAGGATGGTGTCGACGCCGGGGTCCCAGCGCAGCGCCTCGGCGAGCACGATCCGGGGGAGGCGACCGGCCGTCCGGGAGAGCAGCCAGGCGATGGCGAGCGAGTCGGCCGGGCCGGCGTGCCGGGCGAGCGCGACGAGCGGGTGGTCGTCGGCGCCGAAGTGCATCCGGTCGGTCAGCCGCACCTCCAGGCCCACCCACCGCTTGACGTAGTACATCAGCGAGTCCAGCGCCTGGCTGAAGAGCCGCTCGTGGTCCCGTGCCCACGTGGGGGAGGAGCCGTCGGGAGTGCGGGCCCACAGCGCCCAGCAGGAGACGAGCATCCTGATGTCGACCCACATGAGGACGACCGCCAGGCAGGTGACGCGGAACAGGCGCGCCCGGCGGTCGACGACGACCATGAAGGCGCCGGCGACCGCCACCGGCACGGCGAGCCCGGTGACGACCACCCCGACCAGCGGCCACGCCACGTGGAGCACGCGCCGCACGAACAGCGGCGGCGGTGGTACTCCGCGCAGGCCCATGGGCAGAGCCTAGGGGTGGCGTCGCGCGCGCCCGTACGGTTCGGCAGGAACGCCGGGACCGCACGCCGCCGTGGCGGAGGCGGGCCGCGCGCCGGTCAGCGCCCGGCCAGCGCCCGGTCGAGGTACGCCGAGGACGCCTCGTGCGCGCGCTCCATCCGGGCGCGCATCCGCGCCGACCGGGCCTGCCCGATCGAGATGTTCGGGCTGGCCGACGCCCCGCTGGGCAGCACGAGCAGGTCGACCTCGGGGGGCACCGACTCGAGCTCGTGGACGTAGCGATGGCGCCGGGCGATCTCGAAGGCCACCGTCCCCACCTCCCACGGTGTGGTCGGCGGCGACAGCGGCTGCTCCACCCGTCCCACCTGGAGCACGACGATCCGCGTCGCCCCCAGCGCGAGCGCCCTCCCGACCGGGATGGAGTGCACCAGGCCACCGTCGAGGTAGTGCCGTCCGTCGATCTCCACCGGCGGGAAGAGCCCGGGCACCGAGCACGAGGCCACGACCGGCCAGACCAGCTCCCCGCTGTCGAACCACTGCCCCCCGGCGTCCTCGATCCGCGCGGCCACGCACTGGAAGGCCACCTCGAGCTCCTCGAACCGGTCGACCGGCAGGTACTCGTCGATGACGTGGCGCAACGGGGCGTTGGAGAGCAGGTGGGTGCGGTACTTCGCCACCCGGGCCGCCTGGCGCACCGGGTTCTCGAGGAAGACGCCCTCGCGGACCACCGCCTCCCACACCTCGGCCAGCCGCTCGGCCCCGGTGACCGTGGGGTCGGCGGCGACGAAGCAGCCGTTGACGGCGCCGATGCTGGTGCCGAGCACGAGGTCCGGACGCACCCCCCGCTCCGCGAGGGCGCGCACCATCCCCACCTGGGTCGCCCCGAGCACGCCCCCGCCGCCGAGCACGAAGGCCGTCAGCGCGGGCGGGGTCATGCCTCAAGCGTAGGCCGCCGTACGACGGACCGACGGCCGCGCCGGGACCTCGACCGGTAGCCTCGGCCCATGGCTGGAGCGGCGATCTTCGACCTCGACCGCACCCTGCTCCAGGGCGGCACCGGGCCCCTGCTCTCCCGGGCGATGTACGACCTCGGCGTCGTCGGCCGGCGCCTCCCCGGCGAGGGCGTGCTCTACAAGGTCTTCGACCTCGTCGGCGAGACCCTGCCGTCGATCGCCCTGGCCCGTCAGGCCACCCTCGTCGCCCGGGGCCGCGCCCAGGGCACCTTCGACGCCGCCGCCGCGGCCGCCGCCGAGGCCATCGCCGCCGTCATCCACCCGTTCGCACTCACCCTGATCGAGCAGCACCGGGCGGCCGGCCGTCCCGTCGTCCTCGCCACGACGACCCCGGACCACCTGATCCGGCCGCTCGCCGACCGGCTCGGGGTCGACCACGTCATCGCCACCCGCTACCGGATCGGGCAGGACGGCACCTACGACGGCGCCCTCGACGGCCCGTTCGTGTGGTCCCGCGGCAAGCTCCGGGCGGTGCGCGAGTGGGCCGCGGCGGAGGGCATCGACCTCGCGGAGAGCTTCGCCTACTCGGACTCCATCTACGACCTCCCCCTGCTCTCCGCCGTCGGGCAGCCGGCCGCGGTCAACCCCGATCCCCGGCTCGCCGTGTACGCGCTGGCCCGCGGCTGGCCGATCGTCCACTTCGACGTCTCGCCGGGCGTCGTCAAGCTGCCCGTCGTCGGGGTCGAGCTGCAGCGCCTGCTCATCCTCGCCAGCCACCCGCTGCTCACCACGCCGTACGCCCGCTTCGACATCGCGGGCACCGAGAACATCCCCCGCACCGGCCCCGGCATCCTCGTCGGCAACCACCGCAGCTACTTCGACATCGCGACGATCATCCAGATGATGCGGCCGACCGGGCGCACCGGCCGGATCCTCGCCAAGAAGGAGATCTTCGACGTGCCCGTGGTCGGCGCCCTCGCCGCCGCGCTCGGCGGCATCCCGGTGGACCGGGTCGGCGGCGGCAAGGAGTCCGTCGAGACGGCCACGGTCGCGCTCGAGGGCGGCGAGCTCGTCTGCGTCCTGCCGCAGGGCACCATCCCGCGCGGGGCCGCCTTCTACGACCCCGTCCTCAAGGGCCGCACCGGCGCGGCGAGGCTCGCCGCCGCGACCCGCGCCCCGGTCATCCCGTTCGCGGTCTGGGGCACCGAGCACGTGTGGCCGCGCAGCTCGCCGACGCCGAGGATGCTCAACCTCACCGAGCCGCCGACGGTGCGGGTCCGGGTCGGGCCACCGGTGCAGCTCCGGTACCGCTCGGCCGCCGCCGACACCCGCCGGATGATGGCCGCGGTCTCCGAGCTGCTCCCCCCGGAGGCCCGCGAGGCCCGGCAGCCGACGGAGGAGGAGATCCGGCTGGCGACACCCGGCCGCACCCCACGGCTGCTCTGACGAGCCGGGCGCAGGTCCGCCGGCACCGGGACCTTCGACGCCGGGGTGTCGGGTCGCCGGGGCCGGGGTAGGGCACAGGGGTCCCCGTTGCCGACCGGAGCCCGTCATGCGCCACGCCGCCCTCGCCCCGACCCTCGCCACCGCCACGCTCGTCCTCGCCGGCTGCGGTGAGGCCTTCGACGGCACGGTCTTCGAGGAGCCGACCGTGACCAGCGTCGCGGACTCGGTCGTCACCGTCACGGCCACCGACGACGACTGTCGCGTCGAGCCGACGACGACGACCCCCGGCAACGTCGCCTTCGTCGTGACGAACGAGGGGACGGAGGAGACCTCCTTCGACGTCCTCGTCTACGACCTCGGGCAGCAGCTGGTCGGGTCGGTCGACGAGATCCCCGTGGGGGAGGACCGCACGCTGTACCTCCGCGAGATGGTGCCGGCCACGTACATCACGGTGTGCCGCCCGAGTGCGACCGGCCGCGAGATCAACGGCAACCTCTACGTCGAGCGGCCCGGCTCCTCGTCCTTCCCCTCGTTCTCCGGGTCCCCCTCCTCCTCGTGACGGGGTGGCGCGCGGCCACGGGGCACGCAAGGGTGGGGCCATGACCGCGCCCACGACCTTCGTCCTGTTCGGCGCGTCCGGCGACCTCGCCGCGCGCAAGCTGATCCCGGGGCTGCTCCACCTCTTCCAGACGGGTCTCCTCGACGACATCCGCATCGTCGGCACCTCGCTCGACGAGATGAGCCCGGACGCGTTCCGCGACCTGGCCCTGGTCGCCATCCGTGAGCACAGTACCCGGGAGATGGACGACGAGGACTGGCACGCGTTCGCCCAGCGGCTCGACTACGTCGCCATGTCCGCCGGCCCCGACGAGCTGCGCGCCGCGGTGGAGCGGGCCGAGAAGCAGCTGCCCGGCGACTCCCCCCTGCGGCTGCACTACCTCGCCGTGCCGCCCAGGGCCGCGCTCTCCGCGGTGAACACCATCGCCGAGGCCGACCTCGCCCGGAACAGCCGGGTGATCATGGAGAAGCCGTTCGGCAGCGACCACGCCTCGGCCGTCTCCCTCAACGCCCAGCTGCACGAGGTGTTCGACGAGCAGCAGATCTTCCGGATCGACCACTTCCTCGGGAAGGAGCCGGCGCAGAACATCCTCGCCTTCCGGTTCGCCAACGGGCTGTTCGAGCCGATCTGGCACCGCAACAACATCTCCCACGTCGAGGTCGACGTACCGGAGACGCTCGGCCTGACCCAGCGCGCCGACTTCTACGAGGCGACGGGGGCCTACCGCGACATGGTCGTCACGCACCTGTTCCAGATCCTCGCGTTCACGGCCATGGAGCCGCCCACCGCCCTGGAGCCGGCCGCGATCAGCCGGGAGAAGAACAAGGTGTTCCGCTCGATGCAGGCCATCTCCCCGGCCGACGTCGTGCGGGGCCAGTACGACGGCTACCACGAGGAGCCCGGCGTGGCCGGCGACTCCGAGACCGAGACCTTCGTCGCGCTCAAGTGCTTCGTCGACAACTGGCGCTGGGCGGGCGTGCCCTTCTTCCTGCGCACCGGGAAGCGGATGGCCGAGGGGGCTCGGATCATCTCGATCGCGTTCAAGGAGCCCCCGCAGTCGATGTTCCCGGCCGGGTCGGGCGTCGGGGACCAGGGCCCGGACCACCTGACCTTCGACCTCGCCGACCGGTCCAAGATGTCGCTGTCGTTCTACGGCAAGAAGCCCGGCCCGGGCTTCCGCCTCGACAAGCTGTCCATGCAGTTCTCGATGCAGGAGACCTCCTGGGCCGGCGCGGTGCTCGAGGCGTACGAGCGGCTCATCTACGACGCGGCCCGCGGCGACCGCACGCTGTTCACGTCCGCGGAGGGGATCGAGCGGCTGTGGGAGATCAGCCAGCCGCTGCTCGACAACCCCCCACCGGTGCGGCCCTACAAGCAGGGCACGTGGGGGCCGAACCAGATCCACCAGCTCATCGCGCCGTACACGTGGCGGCTGCCGTTCGAGCGGCCCTGGCGCGAGCGCAAGTTCTGACCCGGCCGGGCCGGCCCTGCGTCAGCCGTCGGCGGCCGCGCCCCTGCCGGCCTTCTGCGAGCGCACGATGAGCGCCCGCGGCTGCACCTCGCAGCCGAGCCGCCGCGCCTCGCCGATGATGTCGCCGTCGACCTGCACCTGCTGGGGGTCGTCGACCGTGACCCGGGTGCGGGTGCCCCGGTACCGCGAGAGGTGGGCCGTGGTGCGGTCGCTCTTGGTGAGCACCCGGCCGGCCACGGACACCCACTGCCCGATCCCGCGGGGGGCCAGGACGATGATGTCGAGCATGCCGTCGTCGGGCTCGGCGTCCGGCATCAGGTCGATGCCGCCGGTGATCTTGCCGCAGTTGCCGACGACGACCATGCGGGCCCTCTTGGTCTCCTCGGGGCCGTCCTCGACCGTGAAGCTGACCTTGAACCGGTCGCGGAGGAAGTGCTTGAACCCCGCCGGCACGTAGGCACCCCAGCCGATCCGCTTCTTCAGCTGCTCGGACGTGGAGTCCATGATCGCCGCGTCCAGGCCGAGCCCGGCCATGACGAAGAAGGCGTGCTTGCGCTCGCCCGCCGACGAGCCCTCGCCGGCGTGCTCCTCGAGCTCGAGGTCGACCGGGTCCAGCACCAGCCAGGCGGCGTCGACGTGCCGGTTGCGGCCGGTCAGGGCCACCTCGAGGGCCTGCTCGATCGAGTCGACCGGGATCTCGAGGTTGCGCGCGAGGAGGTTTCCGGTGCCGCCGGGGAGCAGCCCGAGCGGGACCCCGGAGCCGACGAGCTCCTGCGCCACGGCCCGGACGGTGCCGTCGCCGCCGAGCGCGCAGACGAGGTCGACCCCCCGTTCGACCGCCTCGCGGGTCTGGCCGAAGCCGACGTCGTGCGCGGTGGTCTCGAGCACGATCGGCTCGGCCCAGCCGTGCTCCTCGCAGCCCGCGGCCAGGCGGCGCCGCACGTCGTCCAGGTCCTCGAACTTCGTCGGGTTGACGACGACGGCCACCTGCTTGCGCGGGGGCGCCTCGGCGGCGTCCGCCCGGAAGCTGTCGCGGGCCGGCCGGGCGCGGTGGGCGCCGGCGCGCCGGCGCCGCGGGCGCGAGGAGAGCACGAGGTAGCCGCCGACGAGGGCGAAGACCACTGCGACTGCGACCCCGACCCAGGTCCCGATCTCCTGCCACGACACATCGTGGAAGGTACCGCAGGGCCGAGCAGGTGCTCGCACCGCCGTAGGCTCGCCGCATGACGACGTCGGCACCGGGCGCGGACGGCATCACGCCGGACGACAAGGACTGGACCTGGACCCTGGAGCGGCCCTGCGACGACTGCGGCGTCGCGGTGGGGGACGTCGGCCCCGCAGGAGATCGCCGGCCGCATCCGCGCGCTGACCGACCCGTGGCCGGTGGTCCTCGGCCGCCCCGACGTCCGCGAGCGCCCCGACCCGGCCACCTGGTCGCCGCTCGAGTACGCCTGCCACGTCCGCGACGTCTGCCGGCTCTTCGAGCACCGGCTGCGCACGATGCTCGAGCAGGACGACCCGCGCTTCGAGAGCTGGGACCAGGACCGCACCGCCGTGGCCGAGCGGTACGGCGAGCAGCAGCCCGCCGACGTCGCGGCCGGGTTGGCCGCGGCCGCCGCGCGCTGGGCCGACGCCTACGACGCGGTCGCACCCGCCGAGTGGGACCGCCCGGGCACGCGCTCCGACGGCTCGCGCTTCACCGTGCTCTCGCTCGGCCGGTACGGGCTGCACGACCTCGCCCACCACCTCCACGACGTCGGCGTCGCCATCCCGTGACGCGACCGCGCCGGGGGGCCCTGTGAGCGCCGAGCTCGTCTTCGTCCTGCTCGGCGCCGCGCTGCTGCTCGCCGCCCTCCTGCCCAAGCTGCTGCACCGGTACGCGCTGTCCGCCCCGATCGTCCTCGTCGCCACCGGCATGGCCATCGGCCTCATCCCCGCCGCCGACACGGTGCGGTTCGACCCGGTGGCGGCGCGGCCGTGGATCGAGCACCTCACCGAGGTCACCGTGCTGGTCGCGCTCATGGGCGTCGGGCTGGCCCTCGACCGCCCGCTGCGGCCCCGGCTGCGCGCCTCGTGGGCCTCGTGGTCGCCGACCTGGCGGCTGCTCGGCATCACGATGCCGCTCACCATCCTCGGCGTCGCGCTGCTCGCGTGGGGGCCGCTCGGCGTGGCCCTGCCGGCGGCGGTGCTCCTCGGCGCGATGCTCGCCCCCACCGACCCGGTGCTCGCGTCGGACGTGCAGGTCGAGGGTCCGACGCTCGAGGGGGCGGAGGAGGAGATCGACGAGCACGACGAGGTGCGGTTCGCGCTGACCAGCGAGGCCGGGCTCAACGACGGGCTGGCGTTCCCCTTCGTCTGGGCAGCGGTGTTCCTCGCCTCCGGTGTGCCCGAGCCGGACCGGCTCGGCGCCGGCGGGGTGCTGCGCTGGTTCGCGTGGGAGCTGGTCGGCAAGGTCGCCGTCGGCGTCGCCGTCGGGGTGGCGGTGGGGTGGCTGCTCGGCCGGCTCGCCTTCCGGGCACCCCGGCGGTCCCTGCGCCTGGCCGAGATCGGGGACCCGCTGCTCGCGCTCGCCGCCCTGCTCCTCGTCTACGGGCTCGCCGAGTTCGCCCACGGCTACGGGTTCCTCGCCGTGTTCGCGTGCGCCGTGACGATGCGCTCGGTGGAGCGGCACCACGAGTACCACCAGCACATGCACGAGATGATCGAGCGGCTGGAGAGCCTGCTCACCCTCGTCGTCCTGCTCGGGCTCGGGTTCGCCTTCACCAACGGGCTGCTCGCCAACCTCGACTGGCGCGGGGTGGTCGTCGGCGTCGCTCTCGTGCTCGTCATCCGGCCGGTCGCGGGCTACCTCGCCTTCCTCGGCCACCGGCGCCAGGTCGGCACGGCCGGGCTGGACCACCGCCAGCGCCTCGCCGTCGCCTTCTTCGGGGTCCGCGGCGTGGGGTCGATCTACTACCTGTCCTTCGCGGCGGGCACGGCGGCCTTCTCCGAGGAGCGCTGGATGTGGTCGACGGTCGGCTTCACGGTCGCGCTGTCGGTGCTCGTCCACGGCGTCCTCGCGACGCCGACGATGTCGTGGCTCGACGCCCGGCGCACCCGCTCCGCCCGCCGCCGCAGCGGACCGGAGGCCGAAATCCGGTGACGCCGGCCGGGCACGTCCCCGACACTGCTGCCGTGCCCTCCCCGTCCGCCGTCGTCGCCTTCGCGCTCGCCTCGGTCGTCATCGTGGCGATCCCCGGCCCGAGCCTGCTCTTCACCGTCGGCCGCGCGCTCTCGGCGGGCCGGCGCGAGGCGCTGCTCACGGTCACCGGCAACGCCCTCGGCATCCAGCTGCAGATCATCGCGCTCGCCGTCGGGCTGGGTCCGGTGATCGCCGCGAGCGCCAGCGCGTACACGGCGCTCAAGGTGGTCGGCGCGGGCTACCTGGTCTGGCTCGGGGTGCAGGCCTTCCGGCACCGGCGGGCGACCGCGGCCGCACTCGTCGGCGGGGTGCCGGTCACGACCCCCGCGGTCCACGCCCTGCGCACCGGGGTCGTCGTGGGGGTCACCAACCCCAAGTCCTTCGTCCTCCTCGCCGCGCTCCTGCCCCAGTTCGTCGACCCGGCGGCCTCGGTGGGGATGCAGCTGCTCGTGCTCGGGCCGGTCTTCGCCGCCGTCGCGCTCGTCGGCGACGGGACGGTGGCCCTGCTCGCGTCGCGGTTCCGCGACTGGTTCGCCCGGTCGCCGCGGCGGATGGAGCGGGTCGGCGGCACCGGTGGCCTGATGATGGTCGGCCTCGGCGCCGGGCTGCTCGTCACCGGCCGCCCCGACTGACGCGTCCTCACCGGCAGCGGGTGAGGGGCCCGGACGGCCGTCGATAAACTCGCGGGGTGATCGACATCAGGCTGCTCCGGGAGGACCCCGACACCGTTCGTGCGAGCCAGCGGGCCCGCGGCGAGGACGAGTCGGTGGTCGACGCCGTCCGGGCCGCCGACGAGCGCCGCCGCGGTTCGCTCACCGCCTACGAGCGGCTCCGGGCCGAGCAGAAGTCGATGGGCAAGGAGGTGGCCCGGGCCGCGGGCGAGGAGAAGCAGGCCCTGCTCGCCCGCACCAAGGAGGTGGCCGCCGAGGTCAGGCGGCTCCAGGCGGAGGCCGACGCCGCCCAGGCGGAGCTCGACGCGCTGATGCGCACCCTGGGCAACGTCATCGAGCCCGGGGTGCCGGCCGGCGGGGAGGACGACTACGCGGTCGTCGAGGAGGTCGGCACGCCCCGTGACTTCGCGGCCGAGGGCTTCGAGCCCCGCGACCACCTCGAGCTCGCCGAGGCCCTCGACGCCGTCGACATGGAGCGCGGAGCCAAGGTGTCCGGGGCCCGGTTCTACTTCCTCAAGGGCGTCGGCGCCCGGCTCGAGACCGCACTGATGAACCTGGCCCTCACCCGGGCGGTGGCGTACGGGTTCGTCCCGCTCGTCGTGCCGACCCTCGTCAAGCCCGAGGTGATGGCGGGCGCCGGCTTCCTCGACCACCACGCCGACGAGGTGTACCACCTCGAGGCCGACGACCTGTACCTCACCGGCACCTCGGAGGTCGCGCTCGCCGGGTACCACGCCGACGAGGTCCTCGACCTCGCGCCGGGGCCGTTGCGCTACGCCGGGCAGTCGACGTGCTACCGCCGCGAGGCCGGCTCGTACGGCAAGGACACCCGCGGCATCATCCGCGTGCACCAGTTCAACAAGATCGAGATGTTCGTCTACTGCCGGCCGGAGGACGCCGCCGCGGAGCACGAGCGGCTGCTCACCATCGAGAAGGAGATGCTCGCGGCGCTCGAGGTTCCGTACCGCGTCATCGACACCGCCGCCGGCGACCTCGGCGACCCCGCCGCGCGCAAGTACGACTGCGAGGCGTGGATCCCGACCCAGGGGCGCTACCGCGAGCTCACCTCGACGTCGAACTGCACCACCTTCCAGGCCCGCCGGCTGAACACCCGCTTCAGGGGTGAGGGTGGCAACGAGGTGGCCGCCACGCTCAACGGCACCCTCGCCACCACCCGCTGGCTCGTCGCCCTGTTCGAGAACCACCAGCAGCCCGACGGCGCCGTCCACGTGCCCGAGGCGCTCCAGCCCTTCCTCGGCCTCGAGCTGCTCACGCCCGCCCGCTGACCCCGGCCCGCCCGACTCGACATTTCGGGGTCACCCCGAAATGTCGACATCACACGGGTTGGCAAGCCGGGTGACGTCGACGTTCCGGGGTGTCGTCAGGCACGTTCGTCGGCCTGGCCCGGGGAGAGGCCCGCCTCCGCGTACGCACGGAGGTGGATCTCGCGCAGCACGGCCTGCTTGCGGGCGTTGTACTGCATCCCGTGCTCGCCCGCCGCCAGTGCCCCCCGGGACGCCTCCCGCTTGGTCCGCGCGTACAGCTCGAGGTCCTCCGGGGTCCGGCGGAGGTGGTCCCGGAAGATGCGATCGCGCCACGGCACCGGGCTGTCGGGGCCGACGACGTGGAGGTGGCACGCCGGCTGTGCGAACCGCAGCATCCGGTGCTCCCACCACCACGGCTCGCGGACGCGCAGCACGAAGCCGGCGGCGACGAGCGGCGGCACCCAGGCCGCCTCGTCGGCGGGGTCGGCGACGACGAGGTCGAGGTCGACGACCGGCTTGGCGGCCAGCCCCGGGACCGCGGTGGAGCCGATGTGGTCGAGCTGGAGCACCCGCGGCCCCAGGGCCGCTCGGACCACCGCGGCCAGCGCGGAACCCGCCTCGGCCCAGGCCGGGTCGGGGTCCACCACCGTCACCTCCGTGCCGGGACCGAGCCCATCGACCCACGGCACGGCGCCCGGTGGCGGGTCGTCGTCGTCGAAGCACGAGATCTGGCCGGCAGTGGGCACCCGCTCACGGTACGCCCGGCGTCCCTCCCCTCCCGGGCCGCGTTTCCTGCGCAGAGACCGGTCATGGGTACGGTGAGCGCCTGATGACATCTCCACACCTGGTCTGCCTCGACATCGACGGCACCACCGTCGACCACGACGGCTGCCTCCACCCACCGGTCCGGGAGGCCGTCCGCGCCGTGGCGGACGCCGGTCACCACGTCGTCCTCGCCACCGGCCGTGCCGTCATCGGCACGCTCCCGGTCCTGGACTCCCTCGGCCTCCTCGAGGGCTACGCGGTCTGTGCCAACGGCGCGATCACGCTGCGCCTGGACCCCGCCCTCGACGACAACTACGACGTGATCGAGGCGGTCACCTTCGACCCGGCCCCGGCGCTGCGGGTGCTCCGCCGGGAGTTCCCCACCGCGCTGGTCGCGGTCGAGGAGCTCGGCGTCGGCTTCAAGGTCTCCGCGCCCTTTCCCGACGGCGAGCTGCCCGGCACCGCCCGCGTCGTGCCGTTCGAGGAGCTGATGGCGCACCCGGTCACCCGCCTGACGATCCGCGACCCGGAGAGCACGAGCGAGGCGTTCCTCGAGGGCACCGAGCGGATCGGCCTGCACGGCGTCGAGTACGCCGTCGGGTGGAGCGCCTGGCTCGACATCACGCCGGAGGGGGTGTCCAAGGCGGCGGCCCTCGAGGGCGTGCGGCGCCGGCTCGGCGTCGAGCCCGACCGAACCCTCGCCGTCGGCGACCAGCGCAACGACCTCGAGATGCTGCGCTGGGCCGCCCGCGGCGTCGCCATGGGCAATGCACCGGACGAGGTCAAGGCCGCTGCCGACGAGGTCGCCGGCCACGTCGACGAGCACGGGCTCGTGGAGGTGCTGCGCCCGCTGCTCGGCGTCCCCGCCTGAACCGGCGCGCACCGATCCCGACACGGCGTCCCCGCAGGTGGCAGGGTGTCGGTTCATGGACAGCACCGACGTCAGGGCAGCCACGCACGAGGCGAACGAGAGCCCGGTGATGGAGTGGGGCGCCCGGCTCGGCTACGCCGTCCTCGGCGTGCTGCACCTGCTCATCGGCTACATCGCCCTCAAGGTGGCCTGGGGCTTCGGCGGGGGGTCCAAGGAGGCCGACTCCGGGGGGGCGCTGAAGACCCTCGCGAGCTCCAGCACCGGGCCGGTGCTGCTGTGGATCGGTGTCGTGGGCTTCGTGCTCCTCGCGCTCTGGAACCTCACCGAGGGCATCCTGCGGCGTCACGACAAGAGCGACCTCGTCAAGCTCCTGGCGAAGGGCGTCACGTACGCCTTCTTCGCGTGGACGACCTTCAAGATCGTCGCCCTGGGCCAGGGCAGCAACAGCGAGCAGCAGACCGAGGGCTTCGCGGCCTCGCTCATGGGCAACACCCTCGGCCGGCTGCTCCTGGGCGCCATCGGGCTCGTCGTGGTCGGCGTCGCCGGGTACCACGTGTACAAGGGGTGGACCAAGAAGTTCCTCGGCGACCTCGAGGAGCACCCCGGGCGCTGGGCGGTGCGGGCCGGCCAGATCGGCTACATCGCCAAGGGCGTCGCGCTCCTCGTCGTCGGGTTCTTCTTCGTCTACGCCGCCTGGACCGCCGACCCCGACAAGACCACGGGCCTGGACGGGGCGCTGAAGACGCTCAAGGACGCACCCTTCGGGCAGCTCCTGCTCACCCTCGTCGCCCTCGGCCTCGCCGCCTACGGCGTCTACTCCTTCGCCCGCGCCCGGTACGCCCGGCTCTGAGCCGCCCTCAGGCGGCGGCCCGGCGGTTCTCGGTGGCCGGCGACGCCTCGGTGTCGGCCTCGCCGGCGTGCGAGCCGTCGCGGCGCAGGTAGTTCCAGGCGAGCAGGGCGCACGCGACGCCGTTGACGAGGCCCAGCACCACGTCGGTGACGTGGTGCATCCCCCGGTAGAGGCGGGCGAACGTCACCAGCGCCGGTGCGACCAGGCAGACGACGACGACGACGCGGCGCACCACCGGGTTGCTGATCCGGGTCGCCATCAGGGCGAACGACACGTAGAGCGCCGTCGAGGCCCCGACGTGGCCGCTCGGGTAGCTCGAGGTGGGCGGGGCGGGGTCGAGCTTCTCGACCTCGGGCCGCTCCCGGCCGACGAGCCACGCGGCGAGGACGAACCAGGTGGCCTGGAGCGAGATGGCGATGAGCGGGACGACCGCGAACCACCACTCCTTGGTGCGCCACCAGACCACGGCGGCGACGAGCACGCCCACCCCGATGACGTACTCGGTGTTGCCGATCATCGACATGTAGTGGCTGATGGTGTTCCACGTCGCGGTGCGCCGCTCCTCGAACCACACGTTGACGGCGTTCTCGCTCTCACCGAAGGAGCGCAGCGGGCCCACGATGAGGTAGCCGAAACCGAGGATGACGAGGAAGACGCCGACCGAGGGCAGCAGGGCCCGGACTGCGGCGTCCCGGAGGGCCGGGAGGAACGCCGGGCGCGACCGGTCCTCGTCGTAGCGGGTCAGGAACGCCATCTGCTCTCCTCGTGGGTGGGGGTCCGCCGCGGGCCGGCGGCCGTGGTGTCGGGGTCGTCGGCACTGCCCGGCGGTTCTGGTGGGTTCCACCCGACGTAGCCCGCGAACGACGCAAGGACCAGGCCGACGCCGGTGAGGACCCCCACGGTCACGTCACTGGGGTAGTGGACCCCGAGGAAGTTGCGGTCCAGCGCGGTGAGGACGACGCACGCGGCGGAGACCGCGACCAGCACCGTCCGCCACACCCGGTTCTGCACGATCGGCCAGAGCAGGATGACCATGGTGGTGAAGAAGGCGGCGGAGCCCACCGCGTGCCCGGAGGGGAACGAGTACCCGGGCGCCTCCGACACCGGGTCCTCGACGAGCGGCCGGGCCCGCTGGAACACGAACTTCCCGGCGAACTCGAGGAACCAGGCGAGCATCATCGTGCCGAAGGCCCACCAGGCGCGCGTGCGCAGACCCTTCCGGAACCACACCCAGAGACACACCAGCGTCCCGACCGCGTAGAGGTTGCGGGGCAGGAAGGCCGCCTGCCAGAACACCCAGAAGTCGAGCAGGGCGGGGTGGTCGCGGGTGATGGACACCATCGCGGTGATGGCGTCGTCGTCGAAGGAGATGAGCGGGTCCCACTTGCTGCGGATGAGGAAACCCACTCCGAAGAAGACGATGCCGGTGAGGGTGGCGTAGACCGCCGCCCGGGCCAGCCGGCGGATGCGCGACCGCGGCGAGGCGGCGGCGTTGAGGCTGGTCATCGGCCATTCATACAACACCGGGACCCGCCCGCGGCGGCTCCGGTGCGCGCGGGGTCGACGGGGACCGTGGCGGCTGCGAGGCAGCGGCGGGGGCTGCGCCACCGCACGGGGGAATCTGGGATGCTGGGTCGCCATGGCCGAGCTGCACGTCACCTCCGCGGCGAACCCGCGGCTGAAGGCCGTGGCCGCGTTGCGGCGCCGCCGGGTGCGCGAGCAGGAGGGCCTCACCGTCGTCGACGGGTACGAGGAGCTCGCGCTCGCCCTGGCCGCCGGGGTGGTGCCGCGGACCCTCCTGCACTGTCCCGAGCTGGCGCCCGACGCCGCGGCCGGCCTGGTCGAGCGGGCCCGCTCGGCCGGCGCCACGACGGTCAGGTGCAGCCGGGCCGCGTTCGAGAAGGTTGCGTACCGGGAGGGCCCCGACGGCGTCCTCGCGGTGGTGCCGGTCGCCGGCGTGGCCCTTCCCGAGCTGGTGCTGCCGCCGGACCCGCTCGTCCTCGTCTGCGAGGGACTGGAGAAGCCGGGGAACCTCGGCGCGGTGCTGCGGACCGCGGACGCGGCGGGAGCGGCGGCGGTGGTCGCCGCCGACCCGGCGACCGACTGGGGCAACCCCAATGTCGTGCGGGCGAGCAAGGGCACGGTGTTCTCCGTCCCGGTCGCGTCCGCCCCCACGGAGCAGGTGCTCCGCTGGCTGCGCGAGCGCGGTCTCCGGCTCGTCGCGACGACGCCGGACACCGCCACCGTGCACACCGCCGTCGACTACCGCGGTCCGGTGGCGGTGGCGGTCGGCACCGAGAAGTCCGGGCTCACCGGCGCGATGCTCGCGGCCGCCGACGAGCGGGTCCGGATCCCGATGCACGGCCGGGTCAACTCGCTCAACGCGTCGATCGCAGCGGCGGTCGTCGTCTACGAGGCGGTGCGGCAGCGCTCCTCGTGAGGTCGCCGGGCCCCCGACCGGGGCGGGCCCGGCGGTGCCGGGCGGCGGCTCCTCCACCGAACGGACCACACCCCGGGGGGTGGTCAGGACCACCCGGTGCCGTGTGCGACGATGAACGGCATGCGAGTTGACCACGTCGTCTACGCCGCCGAGCACGACGGGCTGCAGGCCACGGCCGAGCGCCTCGCGAAGCTGATCGGCGTGGAGCCGGTCGACGGGGGAGTCCACCCACGCTTCGGCACGCGCAACGTCATCCTGCCGCTCGCCGACGAGCGCTACGTCGAGGTGGTGGAGGTGCTCGAGCACCCCGCCGCCGACAAGGCCCCGTTCGGTCAGGTCGTCCGCGCCCGCTCCGAGGCCGGCGGCGGCTGGCTCGGCTGGGTGGTCAGCGTCGAGGACATCAACGAGCAGGAGCAGCGCCTGGGCCGCGAGGCGGTCCTCGGCAACCGGCACCGCCCCGACGGCGTCGAGCTGCGGTGGCGCCAGATCGGCATCCGCGGGCTCCAGGCCGACCCGCAGCTGCCCTTCTTCATCCAGTGGGACGCGGGCGCCCCGCACCCGTCGGCCGACGGGGGTGCGCCGACCGCGGTGAAGATCGAGTCCCTGCAGATCGCCGGCGACCCCGACCGGGTCCGCGACTGGCTCGGGCTCCCCGCCGACTACACGTCCTCGGTCATCGACTTCAGCTTCGTCGCGCCGCACGGCACGCCGGGCCTGATGTCGGTCACCTTCGACACCCCCAGCGGCGAGGTCACCGTCTGACCCGCGCCCTGCGGGTCAGCGGCCGCGGGTCCAGCGCCGCAACCGCAGGCTGTTCGTCACGACGAGCACGCTGCTCATCGCCATCGCCGCACCGGCGATCATCGGGCTGAGCAGCCCGGCCATCGCGAGCGGGATCGCGGCCACGTTGTAGCCGAAGGCCCAGCCGAGGTTCTGCTTGATGGTGCGCAGCGTCGCCCGGGACAGCTCGATGGAGTCGACGACCGCCGGCAGGTCGGCACGGAGCAGGACGATGTCGGCGGCCTCCGCGGCCACGTCGGTACCCGTGCCCATCGCGATCCCCAGGTCGGCCTGGGCGAGGGCGGCCGCGTCGTTGACGCCGTCGCCGACCATGGCGACGACCTTGCCGCGCGACTGGAGCTCGGCGACCATCGCGTGCTTGTCCTCGGGGCGCACGTCGGCGACGACCCGGCCCGCCGGGATGCCGACGTCGCGCGCCACGTTGAGCGCCGCGCGGTCGTGGTCCCCGGTGAGCAGGTAGGTGGCCAGGCCGGCGTCGCCGAGGTCGCGCACCGCGCGGGCCGAGCTGCGCCGGACGCTGTCGGCCACGGTGAACGAGGCCCGGGCGCGGCCGTCCCAGCCGACCCAGACGGTGGTGCCGTCGACGGTGGGGCGGGCGATCTCGGACGGCACCTGGTCGAAGAGGTCGGCGCGGCCGACCGTGACCACCGTGCCCTTGAGCGTGGCTCGGGCGCCGGCCCCGGGGAGGGCCGCGAAGTCGGTGCTCTCGGGCACGTCGAGGCCGCGGGCGGCGGCGGCGGCGACCACGGCCGCCGCCACCGGGTGCTCGCTGCCGGACTCGACGGCGGCGGCCGCGCGCAGGGCCTGGTCCTTGGGCAGGTGCCCGGCGGTGGCGACGTCGACGAGGGTCATCGCGCCGGTGGTCACGGTGCCGGTCTTGTCGAGGACGACGGTGTCGACCCGGCGGGTGTCCTCGAGGACGTCGGCCCCCTTGATGAGGATGCCGAGCCGCGCGCCGCGGCCGGTGCCCACGAGCAGGGCGGTGGGGGTGGCCAGGCCGAGGGCGCACGGGCAGGCGATGACGAGGACGGCGATGCCGACCTCGAGGGCCCGGCCCGGGTCGCCGGTGACGAGCCACCAGGCCGCGAAGGTACTGGCGGCGAGCACGAGGACGATGGGGACGAAGACGGCGGACACCCGGTCGGCGAGGCGCTGCACCGGGGCCTTGGACGTCTGGGCCCGCTCGACCAGGCGGGCGATGCCGGCCAAGGTGGTCTCCGCCCCGACGCGGGTGGCCTCGACGAGGAGCCGCCCGGTGGTGTTGACGGTGCCGCCGGTGACCTCGTCGCCCGGCTCGACGTCGACGGGCAGCGACTCGCCGGTGACGAGGGAGGTGTCGATCGCGCTGCGGCCGTCGACGACGGTGCCGTCGGTGGCCACCTTCTCGCCGGGCCGGACGAGGAAGCGGTCGCCCACGACGAGCCGGTCGATCGGGAGGCGCTCGGTGACGGTGCCCCGCTGGGGGTCCTCGCGGACGACGAGCGCCTCCTTGGCGCCGAGGGTGAGCAGGCCGCGCAGGGAGTCACGGGTGCGGTCGGTGGCGCGCGCCTCCATCCAGCGGCCGATGAGCAGGAACGTGGTGACGACGGTGGCGGTCTCGAACCACAGGTGGTCGCCCTCACCGGACATCCCCGTCGAGGCGGTGCCGCGGAGCACGACGACGAGCGAGGAGACGTAGGCGGCGAGCACGCCGAGCGAGACCAGGGTGTCCATGGTCGAGGCGCCGTGTCGGGCACCCCGCGCGGCGGCGCGGTGGAACGGCCACCCGGCCCAGAGGACGACGGGGGTCGCCAGGGCCAGCTGGACCCACGGCTCGGCCGACAGGTCCAGGCCGGGCCACATCGCGACGACGACGAGCGGGAGGGTGAGCAGGGCCGCGACCCGGGCGCGGCGCCGGAGGACGTCCTGGCGGGCCACCTGGTGGTGGCGGGTCCCCGCGGCGGCGCGCTCGGCGGCGTCCGTGGTGCCGCCCGCTCCTGCCTCCTGCTCGGGGCCGGCGGTGGCGTCGGTGTCGTGGCGGGTGCCGTGGGCAGCACTGCCGGGGCGCGGTGCCGACCCGTGCCGGGGCGGGGCACTGCTGCTCGGGGCCCCGCCCACGACCTCGGCGCCGTAGCCGGTCCTGCGTACCGTCTGGAGCAGCTGCTCGACGGTCACGGCCCCGGTGTAGCGCACCGTGGCCTTCTCGGTGGCGAGGTTGACGACGGCGTCGACGCCGTCGAGCTTCCCGAGCTTCTTCTCGATGCGCGCCGAGCAGGAGGCGCAGGTCATCCCGGTGATGGCGAGGTCGACCTCGTGGACCTCGTCGGAACGGTGGTCGGTGGTCTGGGTCATCTGGGGCTCCTAGCTCCTCACGAGGCGGGCGATGGCGGCCTGCACCTCGGCGACCTTGGCGTCGGCGGCCTCGTCGGACTCACGGGCGGCGTCGACGACGCAGGGCGGCGATGTGCTCGTCGAGCAGCCCCGGGCTCAGCGCCTGGAGCGCCCGGATGACGGCGCTCACTCGGTGCCGGGCCCGGGGGTCGTCATCGCGTCGGTGGTCACGGCCATGGGAGCAGGATACCCCCGCGGGGTATTCTGCCGGACGGTGGTCGGCACTAACCGAGGTGCTGCCTGACGAGCTTCGCCGGGGCCTGGCTCGCCCAGGCGTCGGTGACGATCTCCGCCAGCTCGAGGTACTCGAGGTCCCCCAGGTCGCGCTCGCGGACGAGCACCGCGGAGTACCCGTCGAAGTGCGGCGTCGTGAACCACGGGGGGCCGGACCGGAGGATGGCCTCCTTGTCGTCCGGCCCGGGGACGCGCAGCATGATGACGTCGTCCATCGGCTCCCCGGTCTCCGGGTCGAGCGCATCCTTGCGGGGCCCGCGCCAGGTGACGAACCTCTTGCCGCGCACCGTGTAGACCGGGTGCGCGGCGGTGCCCTCGCGGATCACCTCCGGCAGGGCCGTCGCGATGCCGTCGAGGTCGTCACGGTCGACGGGACGGGGTCCGGTGGCTGCCACGCCCCCAGCGTGTCACGCCGGCAGCCGCTCGGGTACGCGACCCTCACGAGCTCGGCAGGCCGCCCGACGCTGGGTCACTCGGGACTGGTGTCCACCGCCACCGGGAGAGAGGGTGCCGGCTTGTCGCTCACTGCGCCGCCGTCGGCCGCCTGGTGGGCCCTCACCGCCTCGTCCACCGTCTCGACGTAGGCGTCGGACCCGATCGACTCGGTGATGCCGAACCGGTCGAGCTCGGCCCGCACGTCGTCGGCCGCCTGGGCGACGACGAACCGGACGCCGCGGTCGTGCAGCTCGTCGACCACCTGCTTGAGAGTCAGCCCGCCGCTGTAGTCGACGTCCACGACGGCCGAGGCCTCCAGGACCAGGCAGCGGACCGGTGTGGCCGGGTCGGCGCCGTCGACGAGCGCGAGGACCTCCTCGTTGAAGCGGTTGGCGTTGGCGTAGTAGAGGCCGGAGGAGAACCGGTAGACCACGAGACCCGGGACCAGCTGGCCGCCCTCGGCCACCGGCCGCGAGCGGAGGCGGCCGTCGTCCCCGGCCACGACCACGACGTCCTTGGGGGCGTAGCTGCGACGGAGGTGGTCGATGACCGAGGCGATGATCGCCACGACGATCGCCTGCTCGACGCCGACGGTGACGACCAGCACACCGGTGATGGCGGCGATGACGAACTCGTCGCGCCGCATCCGGTAGACCTCCCGCAGGCCCTTGACCGCGATGAGCTCGATGCCGATGAGGAAGACCACCGAGGCGAGCACGGCGGTGGGCATGTACTGCAGCGGCTCGGTGAGGAAGAGCAGCACGATGAGCACGATGGCGGCCGTCGTCAGGCTCGCGAGCTGGCTGCGACCGCCGGCGCCGTCGACCATCTGGGTCTTGGTCGGGCTGCCGTTGACCACGAAGGTGCCCGACAGGCCCGCGCTCGCGTTGGCCATGCCCAGCGCGACGAGGTCGACGTTCTCGTCGAAGGGCTCCTCGTACTTGGCCGCGTAGGCCCGCGACGTCGCCGCACTCTGGGCGAGCACGACGACGAAGATGGCGCCCCCGGTGCCGAGGAGGGACCCGACCTGCGACCAGGTCACCGATGGCAGGCCGAAGCTGGGCAGGCCGCTCGGCACCACGCCGAGCGTGGCCACCCCGTCGCCGGCCAGGTCCAGCTGCCAGCTCACGACGATGGCCCCGACCACGGCGATGAGGGCCCCGGGGATGCGCCGTGAGATGGCCTTGGACCCGAGGATCACCGCGATCACCGCGGCCGAGACCCACACCGTGCTGGCGTTGCGCGCACCGAGGTCACCGAGCGTGGCCACGAACTTCTCGATGGTCCCGCCCGACTGGCCGGGGACGCCGAACATGTCGCCGACCTGGCCCATCGCCACCTGGATGCCGACGCCCGTCAGGAACCCGACGAGCACGCTGCGCGAGAGGAAGTTGGCGATGAAGCCGAGCTTCAGCAGACGAGCGAGTACCAGGTATCCGCCGGTGATCAGGGCCAGCACCCCGGCGAGCGAGACGTACTCCGGTGAGGCGGTGGCCGCCATCCCGGCCAGCCCGGCGGCCATGATCGCGGCGGTCGCCGAGTCGGCACCGACGACGAGATGGCGCGAGGACCCCAGCACCGCGAACACGGCGATCGGGATGAGGATCGTGTACAGCCCGGTGATCACCGGCATGCCCGCGATCGAGGTGTAGCCCATCACCTCCGGGATGCCGAGCGCCGCCAGCGTCACGCCGGCGGCGATGTCCATCGGGATGCGGGTGCGATCCAGCGGCAGGATGCCCTGGAACACCGGGAATCGGGGCGACGCCGTCGTCATCTCAGCCTCGTCTGGTCGTGGCGACGGCCGGCGACGTCGCTCCTGCGAGCGCGACTCTGCTCCCGCCCCGAGAGGGGGCGCATCATCCCGGGTGGATGACGGCCGCGGAGCCGCCCCCGGTCACCCCAGGTGGTCGACGAGGCGCGGGGCGAGCCCCACGTAGGTCTGTGGGGTCAGCGCGGTGAGCCTCGCCTCGACCTCCGGCGGCAGCCCGAGCCCGCGCACGAACTCGACGATCTCGTCGTGGCCGACGCGGCGGCCCCGGGTCAGCTCCTTGAGCCGCTCGTACGGCTCGTCCATCCCGGGCACGCCCTGGGCGGCGAGGGCGCGCATCGCGGACTGCACCGCCTCGCCGAGCACCTCCCAGTTGGCCTCGAGGTCTGCGGCCATCGCCTCGGGCACGGCGTCGAGGCCGGCGAGGCCGCGCTGGGCGTTGTCGATCGCGAGGATGCTGTGGCCGAGGGCCGAGCCGATGTTGCGCTGCATCGAGGAGTCGGTGAGGTCTCGCTGGAGCCGGCTCTGGACGAGGGTCGAGGACAGGACGTCGAGGAGGGCGTTGGCCACCTCGAGGTTGGCCTCGGCGTTCTCGAAGCGGATCGGGTTGACCTTGTGCGGCATCGTCGACGACCCGACCGTGCCCTGGCCGCGGACCTGGGCGAAGTACCCCATCGAGATGTACGACCAGACGTCGGTGCACATGTTGTGCAGCACCCGGTTGAAGCGGGCGACGTCGGCGTAGAGCTCGGCCTGCCAGTCGTGGCTCTCGATCTGCGTCGTCAGCGGGTTCCACGTGAGCCCGAGGTGCTCGACGAAGGAGCGGCTCACCTCCTGCCAGTCGACGTCGGGGACGGCCGCCAGGTGGGCGCCGTAGGTGCCGGTCGCGCCGTTGAGCTTGCCGAGGAACTCGGCGTCCTCGACCCGACGCAGCTGGCGCCCCATCCGCCACGCGAGGACCGCGAGCTCCTTGCCCATCGTCGTCGGTGTCGCCGGCTGGCCGTGCGTGTGCGCGAGCAGCGGCACCTCCCGCAGGCCGCCCGCCATGGCGGTCAGGGCCTCGACGAGCCCGGCGGCGCGCGGCAGCCAGACCTGCTGCACCGCGCCCTTGACCATGACCGCGTACGAGAGGTTGTTGATGTCCTCGCTCGTGCAGGCGAAGTGGACCAGCTCGGCGAGCCCGGCGTCCTCCGGCGCAGGGGCGAGGGTGCGCAGCCGCGCCTTGAGGAAGTACTCCACGGCCTTGACGTCGTGCTGGGTGACCCGCTCGGTGGTGGCGAGCTCGTCGATCTCCGCCGGCCCGAAGCTGGTGACGACCTCCCGCAGCGCCGCCTGCTCGGCGCCGGTGAGCCGGCGCACGCCCGGCACGACCTGCTGCTCGGTGAGGTGGATCAGCCACTCCACCTCGACGTGCACCCGGGCCCGGTTCAACGCGGGCTCGGAGAGGTGGTCGACGAGTGGCGCCACCACCGAGCGGTAGCGGCCGTCGAGGGCGCCGAGGGCGATGGGCGGGGTGACGTCGGCGAGGGACACCGTGCCCCGGAGGCCGGAGACGGCGCTCGTGGCGTCGGTCGTGCGGGTCATGGCCGTCATCATCCCAGAGCGCCGGTCGGCGGCGCCCCCGTGCCCGCCCGGCACCGGCACCGTCGAGGGTGCGCGACCTGCCGGCGGACGAGCGCGACCATCGGCATGTCCGGCGACCTCGTCGGGTCGGGCGATGAGTCCAGGGGCGGCGAGCGGTCAGACTGGGTGGCCGCACCGACCCCGACACCCAGGAGACCAGCCGTGCGCACCCTCATCGTCACCGAGTTCATCAGCCTCGACGGCGTCGTCGACTCCCCGGGCGGGGGCTCGCACCCGCACGCCGGCTGGACCTTCACGGACGTCGAGTTCGACGAGGCCGCCTACGAGCTCAAGGGCCGCGAGCAGGACGAGGCGGAGGCGATGCTGCTCGGGCGGGTCAGCTACCGGGAGTTCGCCCCGGTCTGGCCGACGATGGACGAGTTCGCGCGCTACAACGCGATGCCGAAGTACGTCGTCTCGACCACGCTCGCCGAGACCGACCTCGACCCCGGCTGGGCCCCGACCACCCTGCTCCGCTCGCTCGACGACGTCGCCGCGCTCAAGGAGGGCGAGGGCGGCCCGATCCTGCTCCAGGGCAGCGCCACCCTCGCCCAAGGACTCGCCGCGGTGGGGCTCGTCGACCGCTACCACCTGCTCGAGTTCCCGGTGGTGCTCGGCTCCGGACGTCGGCTGTTCGTCACCGAGGGTGGTGGGAAGCAGCGCCTCCGGCTCGTCGAGGACGCCACCTACGGCAACGGCATCCGGATGGCGGTCTACGACGTGGTCCGCTGACCCACCGCCGGAGCGGGGCCTCAGCCGCCGTCGAGGTCGCGGCGGACGTGCTCGACGATGCCCGGCACCGCCGCCACGATCTCGTCGTGGGTGCGGTCGTAGTCCGGGTCGGTGCCGTACCAGGGGTCGTCCATGCCGAGCTCGCCCGCGGCGACCGCCCGGGGGTCGAAGGAGCGCAGCATCCGGATGCGCCCCGCCTCGTCGTCGGTGCGGGCGAGCCGCTCGAGCCGGTCGGCGTGGCGGTGGTCGGCGGCGAGGACGAGGTCGGCGTCGGCGAACCAGTCGGGCTGGAACTGCCGGGCCCGGTGCCTGTCCCAGCCGAGGTCGCGGTGGCCGTGCCGCTGGAGGGCCGCCCGTGTGCGGCGGTGCATCGGGTTGCCCAGCTCCTCGGTGGAGGTGCCGGCGGAGTCGACGAGGACCCGGTCGCCGAGCCCGGCCTCCTCGAAGGCCTCGCGCAGGACGAACTCGGCCATCGGCGACCGGCAGATGTTGCCGTGGCACACGACGGTGACGCGGTAGGGGCGCTCGCTCATGGCGCCCATCCTCCCCACCTCGTGGCGCGCGTGGCGAATCGGGCCCGCCGCTCAGGTGCGGCCCCGGCCCAACCCGGCGGCGCGGCCGAGCGCGACGGCATCCTCGCGGGAGCCGACGCCGAGCTTGCCGAGCATCGCCGACACCCGGTTGCGGACGGTCTTGGGGGCGAGGAACAGCCGGGCCGCCACCTGGGAGGTGGGCAGCCCGCGGGTGAGCAGCTCGAGGATCTCCAGGTCGCGGCTGTCGAGGACGGAGAGGGCATCGGTCCGTGGGGCGGTGGATGCCGCGGCCACGACGGGTGCGGTCGCGCCCCGGCCGAGGACGAGGGTGCCCCGGGCCGCGGAGTGGATGGCGGTGAGCACGTCCTCGGGGTCGGAGTCCTTGAGGAGGTAGCCGTCCAGGCCCGAGCCGAGGCAGCGCATCACGGCGTCCTCGTCGGCGTGCATCGTGAGGACGACGACGCGCACCCGGGGCCGACGCGCCTTGAGCTCCACCCCGAGCTCGATGCCGTCGCCGTCGGGGAGGCGCAGGTCGACGACCGCGACGTCGACCTCGTCCTCGACGGCCAGGGCCTCGGCGACGCTCCGCGCGGCACCCACGAGCTCGAGGTCCTCGTCGGACTCGACGAGCGCGGTGAACCCGGACAGGACGATCGGGTGGTCGTCGACGACGAGGACGCGGGTCATCGGGCTCGTGCCTCCTCGGGGAGCTCGACGCGGAGGTGGATGCCCCGCGGGTGGTGGCACTCGACGACGAGCGTGCCGCCGAGCCCCTCGGCCCGTCGACGCAGGGAGGTCAGCCCGGTCCCCGGCACGACCGCACCACCGGCCCCGTCGTCCCGCACGTCCACCACGACCGTGCCTCCCGGCCGCGATTGGACGGACACGGTGACGCGGTGCGCGCCACCGTGGCGGAGCGCGTTGGTGACTCCCTCGGCGACCGAGCGGTAGACGGCGACCGCGGTCTCCGGCGCGGGCTCGCCCGCGAGGTCGGCGTCGAGCACGACGTTCGCGCCCTGGCCGGCGAAGCCACCGACGAGGCGCTCGAGGGCCTCGGCCAGCCCCGACCCACGCAACGCCGACGGGGTCAGGTCGGACACGACGCGGCGCAGGTCGTCCCGGGCGTCCGTGAGCCCGGTCGCCAGGGCTTCGAGGAGGGGGCTGGGTCGTCGGCGCAGCTCCGCCTGCACGCGCATGCTCATCCCGGCGAGGATCGGCCCGAGCTCGTCGTGGAGGTCGCCGAGGATCCGGGCGCGCTCGGCGTCGCGCTCGCGGGCGACGTCGGAGCGGGCCTGCTCGGCCTCCACCGCCAGTGCCACCGCTCGCGTCATCAGGGCCACGGTCGGCAGGAGCTGGGCGACGACGTGCTCCTGCCGCGGCTCGGGCCCCTCGGGGTGGCGGGTCCTCAGGAGCAGGGTGCCGACGTGCTCGGAGCCCACGACGAGGGCGTGCCGGGTCCACCCGTCGGGAAGGTCGGGGTCGTCGCTGCCGAGGACGAGGCGCACCTCGGGCTGCGCGCTCGCCGCCGCGATCATCGTCGCGGCTCTGCCGAGCAGCTCGCGGGGGTCCGCGTCGGGGCGGAGGTCCTCGGTGATGGCGGCGACGGCCTCCGGTGGCAGCACGCCGGTGCCGTAGCGGCGCTCGAGGACCAGCCGGCGGAGCCGGAGCGCCAGCGGCCAGGCGAGGGTGGCGGTGAGCACCGCGGCGAACACGGCGGAGGCCTCCGGCAGGGGAAGCCCGGCTCGGGAGAGCAGGACGCGCACCGCGGTCCCGGCACCCACGCCGACGGCAGCGGCCACGAGCACGGTGCCCACGTCGACGAGCGGCTCGTCCACGGGGCGGAGCTCGGTGGCGGTCTCCAGCCGGAGCAGCAGGCCGGCCAGGCCGCACAGCCCCAGCGTCGTCACGAGACCCACGGTCCGCGGCGAGGCGGCCAGGGAGGTGGCCGCCACCACACCCGCGAGAACCGCAGACCACGCCGTGACCCACACCAGGCGCCGGCGCGACATCCGGTCGGGCGCGAACCCGACGGCCCAGGCGACCGGAGCCATCGCGAGCAGCACGAGCGCCACGTCCCCGCGAGGGGTGACGGACTCCAGGCGATCCCACACGGCCGGGAACGGTTGTCCGACGGCGGCGGCGCCGACCACGAGGGCCGGGACCATCGCGAGCAGTGCGAGCACCCGGCCCAGCCGCGAGCCCGGGCGCCGGTCGAGCAGGACGGCGCCCACCACACCCAACACCGGCCAGCCGAGGAGGAAGAGGGCGCCGGTGGGCACGGAGTCGCCGGCCAACGCGGGGACGAGCGGGACGGCGCCGACGGCGGTGGCGGCAGCGGCGAGGAGGACCTCTCCGGGGATGCCGGTCCGGTCCGCAGCCACCGCGCCGTCCATGGACCCATGATCGCCTTCCCGGCCCGTGGCGTCACCACTGCCGGACCGTCCCGGGCCGGGGCCGGGACGACGCGGGACGGTGCGGGACACTGGGGCCCTCGTCCGCGGGACACCACCGGCACGACTGTGGCCAGAGGCTCCGGAACGGCCGGGGCACGGCACGGAGGTCAGCACATGTCCACCACGACCACACCGATCACGACCGGGCGCCGCGGCGTGCCCGGGCTCGCCCTCGTCGTCGGAGCGTTCCTGCTCTCGACCGTCGTCAACATCCTCGTCCACCTCGGCGAGGTGGTCTTCACCGACCACGACCCCTACGCGCCCGAGGGTCCGGTCTCCACCATCGAGGGCGTCGCCCTCTTCGGCGGCGTCGCCCTGGTGCTCACGCTGGCGATCGCGGTCCCCCTCGCGTCCGACCCGCGGCGCGCGCGGACCGGCGCCGTCGTCCTCGGCGTGCTGGCGGTGCTCGCCCTGGGCGTCTTCTGGTCGGGCGCTCCCGCGTCCCTGGGCGCCGGCGCCGCCTGGCTGGCAGGCTTCGGCCGGGGAGCCACGCCCCAGACGGGAGTGGCGCGTGGCTTCGGCGTCATGGGTCTCGTCCTCGCGGTGCTGACGATCGTCGTGACCCTCGTCGGCCCGCTCGCGGCGGGTGCCCTCGGGGCGTGAGGCCCGTCAGGTGATGTCGAACCAGCCGGGTGCCGCGTCGAGGAACGCCTCCCGCGGCATCCGGCCCGCCCCGTCCGGGATCCGACCCCACAGGGGCGCGCCGGTGACCCGGGGCAGGTCGGTGAGGTTCTCGGTCTCGGCGAGCCCCGGCTCGCTCGGCCACGCGCCGACGACCACCCCGAGCAGCGGTAGCGAGCGCCGGTCCAGGGCCTCCGCGGTGAGCGCGGCGGTGCTCAGCGTGCCGAGGCCCGCTGACGCGGCGAGCACCACCCCGCACGACGTGCCGAGGTAGCGCACCGCCACCCCGAGGTCGGCGAGGGTGCCGCCGCGGGAGTCCAGCCGCACGAGCAGGCCGCCGGCCCCCTCGACGAGCACGACGTCGGCGGCGGCGGTGAGGTCGCGGACCCGACGGGCGACCGCGGCGACGGGCGGCAGCGCCACCCCCTCGCGCCGGGCGGCGGCCTCCGGCGAGAGCGGGTCGCGCAGCCGCACGAGCTCGTGGACCGCGACGTCGTCGCCCGCCAGACGGCGCACCTCGTCGACGTCACCCGGGTCGCCGGGGCCCACCCCGGTCTGGGCCGGCTTGACCACCGCGGCGCTGCTGCCACGGGCCCGCACCAGCGCGGCGAGGGCCGCCGTGACCACCGTCTTGCCCACCCCGGTGCCCGTGCCCGTGACGAGCACGACGGCGGGCAGCGCGCGGGGGTCGGACACGAGGCGGTCAGCCGCGCCGCGGGACCAGCTCGGCGAGCACGCGGCAGGCGAGGTCGAGGTCGTGGGTGCTGTGGTCGGCGTGGGCGGTGAGGCGCAGCCGCGAGACGCCGTCCGGGGTCGACGGCGGGCGGAACGCCCCGATCCGCACGCCGAGGTGGCGGGCGTGCTCGACCGCGTCGAGCGTCTCGTGCGGACCGGGCATCGGCACCGACATCACCGCCCCGACCGGCGCCTCCACCCCGCAGGCCTCGGCGAGGCGGGCGGCGTTGGCGTGCACCCGGTCGGCCAGCTCGGGCTGGTCGCGCAGCACACCCAGGGCCGCGAGGGCCGCGCCCGCCGACGCGGGAGCGAGCCCGGTGTCGTAGATGAAGGGCCGGGCGGTGTTGACGAGGTGCTCGCGCACGAGGGGCGACGCGAGCACCACCCCGCCCTGCGCAGCCAGCGACTTGGAGAGCGTGGTGGTGACGACGACGTGCTCGGTGCCGTCCTGCCCGGCGCCCGGCAGCCCGGCCCGGGCCAGCAGGCCGGAGCCCCCGGGCCCGACGACGCCGAGGGCGTGCGCCTCGTCGAGCACGAGCAGCACCCCGGCCTCGGCGGTCAGGGCCACGAGGTCGGCGACCGGGGACGCGTCGCCGAGGACCGAGTAGACCGACTCGGCGACGACCAGCGCCCGCGGGCTCTCGCGGCGCGAGAGCAGCTCCGCGACGTGGCCGAGGTCGTTGTGGCGGGAGACGTTGACCGCGGCGCGGGAGAGCCGGCACCCGTCGATGAGGGAGGCGTGCGCGTGCTCGTCGCTGACGATGAGCGTGCCGGCGTCGGCGAGCGAGGTGAGGGCGGCGAGGTTGGCGGCGTAGCCGCTGGAGAGGACGAGTGCGGATGCCGCGCCCGTGAAGTCGGCGAGGGCCGCCTCGAGGTCGTCGTGCACGTCGAGGGTGCCGGTGACGAGGCGGGACGCGCCGGCCCCGGCGCCGTAGGTCTCGGCCGCCGCGACGGCCCCGGCGACCACGGCCGGGTGGCGGCGCAGGCCGAGGTAGTCGTTGCCCGCGAGGTCGACGGCGTCGCCCGCCTTGGTCGCCGCGAGGCGCCGCGTCAGCCCGGCGTCGTCGCGGGCGGCGGCGGCGTCCCGGAGCCAGTCCAGCGGGCACGTCACGTGCTCGATCCTGCCATGGCCGGTGGTGCGGTGCTCCCCGACCGGGGGGTGCCGGAGCCACTCGACCCGGGTCGCAGCCGGGGCCGGGTGCCGTCGCCGGTGCGTTCTCGGTGGGGGTGATCCGCCCTCCGGAACCGCCGGCTCGGGCACCCACCGCACGCTGCTAGCGTCGACGGCGTGAGCACGACGCTGGACGGCGCTCCGCTGGGAGCCACGGTCCGCGTCGCCGCCACGGACGCACCGGCCGACCTCGCCCGGCGGCTCGCCGAGCTGGGCCTCCGGCCCGGTGCGGTGGTGCGGTGCGTCCAGCGCACTGCTGGCGGGGGACGGATCGTCGACGTCGACGGCGCCCGGGTGGCCCTGGGCCGCGCGGTGCTCCGTTCGGTGCGCGCCGAGCCGGTCGCGACGTGAGCACCGCGCCGCTCGACCGCGAGCGCCCCACCACCTCGTGCCACGAGGGCGGCGCCGCCCCGCCCGCGCCTGCCGGCTCGCCCACGGTCGTGCTCGCCGGCTCGCCCAACGTCGGCAAGTCCACTCTCTTCAACGCCCTCACCGGGGCCCGCCGCACCGTCGGCAACTGGCCCGGCACCACGGTCGAGGTCGGCCGCGGCGGGCTGACGGTCGACGGCCGGGTGGCCGACCTGGTCGACCTCCCGGGGTCGTACTCGCTCGACCCCGTGAGCCCCGACGAGCAGCTGACGCGCGACGTCGTCCTCGCCGACGGCGGCGACCGCCCCGACGTGGTGGTGGTCGTCGTCTCCGCCGCGCACCTCGCCCGGAGCCTCTACCTGCTCGCCCAGGTGCGTGAGACCGCACTCCCCGTGGTCGCCGCCCTGACGATGTCCGACGTCGCCGCGCGCCGGGGCCGCGGAGTCGACCCCGCGGCGCTCGCTGCCGCCGTCGGCTGCCCCGTCGTGGCCCTGGACCCGCGGCGCCGCACCGGGGTCACCGGGCTGGTCGAGGCGATCGGGTCGGTCCTCGGCACCGGCGTCGCGAGCCCGCGCACCGGCGTCCCGGCCGAGGGCGCGCGCCATCCCGCCGGTGTCGAGGACCTGGCCGCGGCCGACGAGCGGTTCGCGTGGATCGACCGCGCGGTCGGTGCCGCGGTCCGCGCGACCGGGCCCGAGCGGCGCACCTGGTCGGACCGGATCGACCGGTTCGCGACCGCACCCGTCCTCGGGCCGCTGCTCTTCCTCGCCGTCATGTGGGCGGTCTTCCAGGTCACGACCACGGTGGCGGGGCCGCTCCAGGACGCCCTCGACGCCGTCGTCGTCGGACCGGTGTCGGACGGGGCGGCGTGGCTGGTCGGCGTGGTGGGGATAGGCGACACCCCCGTGCTCGGGCTGGTGGTCGACGGCCTCGTGGCCGGCGTGGGGATGCTGCTCACCTTCGTGCCGCTCATGGGGCTGATGTTCCTGCTCCTCGCGGTGCTCGAGGACTCCGGCTACCTGGCCCGGGCCGCGGTCGTCACCGACCGGTTGATGGCCCGGCTCGGCCTGCCGGGCCGGGCCTTCCTCCCGCTCGTCGTCGGGTTCGGCTGCAACGTCCCCGCCGTGGCGGCGACGCGCATCCTGCCCCACGCCCGCCAGCGCGTGCTCACGGCCCTGCTCGTCCCGTTCACCTCGTGCTCGGCGCGGCTCACCGTCTACGTGCTGCTGGCGGCGACGTTCTTCCCCGAGAACGCCGGCACGGTCGTCTTCGCCATGTACGTCGTCTCGATCCTGCTCGTCGTGCTCGTCGGACTCGCGCTGCGCTCGACGCTGTGGCGCACGATGGGCGCCGAGCCGCTCGTCATCGACCTGCCGCCCTACCAGCGCCCCACGGTGCGGCTCACCCTGTCGGTGGCGTGGCTGCGGCTCGAGGGGTTCCTGCGCACCGCGTCGGGGATCATCGTCGTCACGGTCGTCGCGGTCTGGCTGCTCCAGTCGATCCCGTACGGCGGCGCCGGCACCTTCGGCGACGTCCCGGTCGAGCAGAGCGTCTACGCCGAGATCTCACGATGGGTCGCCCCGGTGCTCGACCCCGCGGGCTTCGGGCAGTGGCAGGCGGTGTCGGCGCTCCTCGTCGGCTTCGTCGCCAAGGAGGCGGTCGTCTCCTCGTGGGCGCAGACGTACGCGCTCGCCGACCCGGCAGGCGCCGGTGCGCCCGGGGCGCTCGGTGACGCGCTGCTACGGACCTTCACGGTCTCCAGCGGCGGCCACGCCGCGGTCGCCGCGGTCGCGTTCATGGTCTTCCTCCTCGCCTACACCCCGTGCGTGGCGACGCTGGCGGCGCAGCGCCGGGAGGTCGGGATGCGGTGGACGGTGTTCGGCGTCGCCGTCCAGCTCGTCGTCGCCTGGAGCCTGGCCGTCCTCGTCTTCCAGGTGGGGAGGCTGTTCTGGTGACCGCGACCACCGCCGCCGGCGGCCCGCTCTCCGCGGTGCTCCGCGCGTTCGACGAGGGGGTCCACTCGCTCGACGAGGTGGCCGGCCGCTGCGACCTGTCCCCCGAGGTGGTGCGGGCCTGCGTCGACCACCTGGTCCGCACGGGACACCTCGAGGCGGGGGAGCTGGCCGTCGGCTGCCCGCCGGGCGGCTGTGGGTCGTGCGCGTCCGGCACCGCGGACGGGGCCGCGCGGTGCGGGGCGCCGGGTCCGTCGACGCGGCGGGCGGGCTCCGTGCTCGTCACGCTCACCGTGCGGCGCCGCGGCGCCTGACGTCGGCCCGGCGCCCGACCATCCGTCGCCCCGGTCGGTGACGTCGGCGGAAACCGGTGCCCGCTCGCCACCGCGGGGCCGGGTCCGCGGGCAGGATCGGGGGAGTCGTCCCGAACACCACAGCCCAGGAGTCGCCCGTGCCCGAGGTCCCGATGCCCGCCGAGGTCGCCGAGCTCTTCGCCGGACCCAACCCCGCCGTCGTCGCCGTGCTCCGGCCCGGTGGCGACCCGATGTCGGTCGCCACGTGGTACCTCGTCGAGGACGACGGCACGGTGCTGCTCAACATGGACGCCGAGCGGGCGCGTGTCGGCTGGATGCGGGAGCGCCCGCAGGTGGCCCTGACCGCCATCGACGAGGGCGACTGGTACACCCACGTCAGCGTGCGCGGGCGGATCGTCCGGTGGGAGGACGACCCGCAGGCCGCTCTGGCCGACATCGACCGGCTCGCCCGGCACTACACCGGCGAGCCGTACGCGCGGCGAGACCGCCCCCGGGTCAGCTGCTGGGTGCGCGTCGACCACTGGCACGGTTGGGGCGCCGCGACGCCCCGCTGACCGGCGCCCCGCCGCCCGTCTCGACATTTCGGGGTCACCCCGAGATGTTGACCCAGCCGGGGTTGCCAAGTCCTGCGACGTCGACGAAGTCGTGTCCCGTCGGTGCGCCGTCCTCGCCCTCAGCCGTGGACGTCGGCCACGGCCCCGACCAGGCCGGCGGTGACCAGTGCCAGGTCGTCGTCGGAGGTGACGTACGGGGGCATCGTGTAGACGAGGTCGCGGAACGGCCGCACCCAGACCCCCCGGCCGATGGCGGCGGCCGCCACCTCGGCGACCCGGACCGGCTCGCGCAGCTGCACCACGCCGACGGCCCCGAGCACCCGGACCTCCGACACCGACCCCAGCCCGGACGCCTGCTCCAGCCCCGCCCGCAACCCGTCCTCGACCCGAGCCACCTCGCCGGCGGTGTCCCGCGACGTCAGCAGGTCGAGGTTTGCCGACGCGACGGCGCAGGCCAGCGGGTTGCCCATGAAGGTGGGCCCGTGCATGAGCGCCCCGGCCTCGCCACGGCTCACGCCCTCGGCCACCTGCCGCGTGCACAGCACGGCCGCCTGGCTGAGGTAGCCACCCGTGAGCGACTTGCCGGTGCAGAGGATGTCGGGAGGGTCGGCGATCCGCGCCCCCGCCCACAGCGGGCCGGTGCGGTGCAGCCCGGTGGCGATCTCGTCGTGGATGACGAGCGCGCCGTGCTCGCGTGCCAGCTCGTGGAGGACGGCGAGCGCGTGCGCCGGCCACACGTGCATCCCGCCCGCACCCTGCAGCACCGGCTCGACGATGACGGCGGCGACCTCGGCGGCGTGGGCCGCGAACAGGGCGCGGGTCTCGTGCTCCCAGGCGGCCAGGTCGGAGTCGTCCGGCGCGCGGTCGACGCCGGCGGGCGGGCGGGGCGCGAAGACGTGCTCGGGCAGCACCCCCCGGAAGAGCGCGTGCATCCCGCCGTCGGGGTCGGTGACCGACATCGGCGAGAAGGTGTCGCCGTGGTAGCCGCCGCGGATGGTGAGGAACCGGGTCCGCCGGTCGCCAGCGGCGAGGTGCCACTGCAGCGCCATCTTCATCGCCACCTCGACCGAGACCGAACCGCTGTCGGCGAGGAAGACGTGCTCGAGCCCGGCCGGCGCGATCTCGACCAGCCGCCTGGCGAGGCCGACGGCCGGGGCATGGGTGAGGCCGCCGAACATCACGTGCGCCATCGAGTCCAGCTGGTCGCGCACCGCGGTGTCGAGCTCGGGCACCCGGTAGCCGTGCACGGCGCACCACCACGAGCTCATCGCGTCGACGACCTCCCGGGTGGTGCCGTCGCGGTCCCGCAGCCGCAGCCGCACGCCCTCGGCGGACTCCACGACGTACGGGTCCTGTGGGGCGAGGGCCGAGGAGTACGGGTGCCAGACGTGCGCGCGGTCGTACGCGAGCAGGGCCTCGAGGTCGGCGGGCGGCGGTGGGGTGGCGCTCATCGCGCCCATTGTGGCGCGAGGGCGGCGCCGGGTCGTGGCCCGGCCGTCAGGCGGCCTGCGCCGCCTCGACCTCGCGGGTGAGCCGCGCGACCAGGCCCCGCAGGGCGGCGTCGAGGTCGCGGTCGGAGAGCCGGCCGTCGACGAGGGCGTCGACCGCCGAGCCGACGCCCACCGTGTCCTCGAGGACGGCCGCACCCGCGACGGTGAGGACGCGGACGGCGTCCTCGCGGGCCCAGCGGGCCCCGCGGGGCGAGCCGGAGGCCGCGAGCACCGCGGCCGGGGTGCCCGAGATGGCGGCGGTCCCCCGCGGCCGCGAGGCCCAGTCGATGGCGTTCTTCAGGGCGCTGGGCAGGGAGCCGTTGTACTCGGGGGTGACGACGAGCAGGGCGTCGGCCGCCGCGACGGCCTCGCGCAGGTCCGCGGCGACGCGCGGCAGCGGCTCGGCGTCGAGGTCCTGGGAGTAGTGCGGGAGATCGGCCAGGCCCTCGAAGACGGTGCCGGTGACCCCGGCGGGCAGGTGGTCCAGGGCGGCCTCGGCGAGGCGGCGGTTGAGGGAGTCGGTGCGGAGGCTGCCGACGAGGACGAGGACGTTCATCACGGTCTCCCGGTGGGTGGTTCGGGGGCAGGGGCGTCGCTGTCTTAGTTGAACCGTCAACCATCTCTCGCCATTCCCCCCACTCCCGCCGACTGCGGAGTCCGGAGCAGTCGGTCAGGCCCAGGTGGTGCGCTCGACCGTGCCGTGCGCCACGCACGTGGCGGTCCACGCCCCCGGCGTCACCTGCACCTTCATCCGCCGTCGGCAGTGGGCGCACCACCGCGGCGGCTCGAGCGCGGCCCGGCGGGTGCACGCGGCGTGGTCGCCGGTCGCCAGCGCCTCCCCGCACTGCCCGCACCAGGCGCCCGGCGCACCGGCGGACGCGACCGGCTCGCGCGGCCCGTCGACGTCCGGGCTGGTGGGCGGAGGCATCGGCAACCGGGGCTCAGAAGGTCTCGTTCAGCGCCGTGATCGGCATCTGGAGCTCGTCGAGGAGGGCGAGGTCCTCCTTGGGGTCGCGCCCGAGCGTCGTCAGGTAGTTGCCCACGATGACGGCGTTGATGCCGCCGAGCAGGCCGTCGCGGGTGCCGAGGTCACCGAGGGTCAGCTCACGGCCCCCGGCGTAGCGCAGGATGGTGCGTGGCAGCGCCAGCCGGAACGCGGCGATGGTGCGCAGCGCGTCCGGGGCGGACATCGGCGTCAGGTCGCCGAACGGAGTGCCCGGCCGCGGGTTGAGGAAGTTGAGCGGAACCTCGTGCGGCTCCAGCTCCCCCAGCTGCGCGGCGAGCTCGGCCCGCTGCTCGAGCGTCTCGCCCATCCCGACGAGGCCCCCGCAGCACAGCTCCATCCCCGACTCCTTGACCATGAGGCAGGTCTCCCACCGCTCGTCGAAGGTGTGGGTGGTCACCACGTGCGGGAAGTAGGAGCGCCCGGCCTCGAGGTTGTGGTTGTAGCGGTGCACCCCCATGTCGACGAGCTCGTCGACCTGCTCCCGGGTGAGCATCCCGAGCGATGCCGCGACGTTGATGTCGACGGCGGCACGGATGGCGGCGACGCCCTCTCGCATCTGGGCCATGAGCCGCTCGTCCGGGCCGCGCACGGCGGCGACGATGCAGAACTCGCTCGCGCCCGTCTCGGCGGTCTGCTTCGCCGCGCGGACCAGCTCGGGCACGTTGAGCCACACCGAGCGCACCGGCGAGGTGAACTGCCCGCTCTGGGAGCAGAAGTGGCAGTCCTCGGGGCACCCGCCGGTCTTGAGCGACACGATCCCCTCGACCTCGACGTCCGGGCCCTGGTACCGCAACCGCACCTCGTGGGCGAGCGCGAGGAGGTCCTCGAGCCGGTCGTCACCGGTGCGCAGCACCTCGAGCACCTGCTCGCGGGCGAGGGCGATCCCGCGCTCGAGCACCTGCTCGCGCGCCACCTCGAGGATGTTCGTGCCCGTCGCCTGTGCCGTCATGAGCCCGATTGTTGCGCACCGGGCCGCCGGTCCCGCCACCCGTCCGCCGGTGCCGGCACGCCGCCCTACTCATCCGGGGGTGGCGGTTACTCATCGCCGGTGGAGCCGGTCCCCCCCGCGCGCACCGTGGTCCTCGCCGAGGAGGTCCCCTGGGCCTTCTTCTACGACGACTTCGTCACGGGCGACGGCGCGAGCACCCTGATCCTCTACACCGGCGGCTCCGTCGAGGACGAGTGCACCGCGGACTACCCGACCGCGACCAACCGGGTCCGGATCCACGGCGACCCGCCCGACGAGGGCGCGAGGCAGCAGGAGCGCTTCGTCACCCGCGGCGACTTCCACGTCTACGACGGGAACGGCCTCGACGCGGTGGAGTACGCCGCCGAGGTGTGTGCGACCATCGCTGCCGGCGGGGAGGCGCCGGAGCCCGTCGCGCTCGGCACCGGAACCGTCCAGAGCGTGGTGGACGTCCTCTTCCGGGGCGGCGCCGCACCGCCGGACGTCACGACGACCAACACCGCGGTCGGCGTCGTGGAGACGACCGACGGGGAACACTGGGCCCTGCGCGGCGAGGCCGAGCTGACGCTGAGCCCAGAGTTCAGCGTCGACCACGTCGACATCGAGATCCGCAACGGTCCCTGACCGGTCGCGGAGCGGGCCGCCGCGGCGCGACGGCCACCCGGGCCCTCGGCGCCGGCTCCGGGAGCGATGCTGCGGGCCGTTGGTGCAGCGACCCGCTCACGTCCACGCCGCGGCGAGCAGGACGATCGGCACGAGCGTGGCCACGGCCGCGTAGCCGTAGGCGACCGCGGAGACGGCCCGGTGCGGGCCGTCGGCGAGCAGCCGGAGCCGGACCGGTGCGGTCGAGCCGGCGCCGAGCGCGGCCTCCGGGGCCCGGCTGCGAGCGATGGCGACCAGGGCCCGCGCGGTGGCGACCTCCCCGCTGCGCCGCACCGCCGCGCGGTCGGCGAGCGCCTCGACGAGCAACCGCACCTCGGCGAGGGCCTTCTCGGAGCGGAACGGCCGCGGCACGGCCTCGTGGGCGACGGCGAAGAACTCGAGGAGGAGGTCGTGTCGGGCCTCGAGGTGCGCCGTCTCGTGGGCCACGACGGCGTCGAGCTGATCGGGGGGCAGCGCGTCGAGCACGCCCTGCGACAGCACGACCCGGGCGTTGCGACCCGGGATGCAGTAGGCGGTGGGGGTGGGGTGCTGCAGCACGCGCACCCGGTCACGGGCCGTGTCGTGGCGGGCGATGATGTCGACGAGGTCGCGGTGGTCGGCGCGCGCCGCTCGAAGGCGGGTGCCGACGAGGTGGCCCGAGACGAGCAGGCGCACGAGCACGGCGCCGGACACGAGCCCGGCGGCGACGACCCAGCCGATGTGCTCCAGGGGGTGGTCGCCCCGGAGGACGAGGGGCAGGGCGGCGGGAGCCGTGAGCAGGGCCGCGAGAATGCCCCCGACCGTGACCGCCTGCCACGCGACGAGGGCAGCCCGGGGCGCCCGCCTCAGCCGTCGCTGCCGCGCCATCAGGGCGGGGACGATCCAGGCGAGCGTCACCGCCACGACGGCGAGCACGACGGGAATCACGTCGTCCATGGTGACAGGCGCAGGCCTCCCGGCGCACCGCACCCGGTCGGCGCGGCCGCCGGAGCGCCCGCCTGAACGGGTGGCCTCAGCGCCGCAGTCCCCGCTTCTTCCGGCCTGCCGGCGCCTTCTCCTGGCCCGCCGCCCGGGACTCGATGTCGGCGAGCGCGGCCTTGATGTCGGCGATCTCCTCCGAGCTGGCGCCGTCGAGGAAGTGCAGCAGCGCCGCCCGTCGGTCGGTGACGTCCATGTCGTCGAGGGTGCGCCGCATCGTCTGCGCGGTGAGCGCCTCCCGGGTGTCGGCCGGCAGGTAGCGCCAGGCCCGGCCGTCGCGCTCCCGGGTGACCAGCTCCTTCTTCGCGAGGCGGTCCAGGACCGTCATCACCGTCGTGTAGGCGAGCTCGCGCTCGCCCTCGAGGCTGGCGTGGACCTCGCGGACGGTGGCGCCGGCGAAGTCCGGCCCGCCCGCCACGGCCGCCTCCCAGAGACGCTCCATGACGACCCGCTCGAGCTCGCCGAGACGTGGGGTGGATGTCGAGACCGGCATGGCTACTCCTTGGACTGGGTGGCGGGCGAGGGGGTAGAGAGGTCGAGGACGGCGTCGAAGCGCTCGAGCGCCTCGGGCCGGTGGCTCACCATGACGACGCTGCGGTCGCCGGTGGCCTCGAGGACGTCGTCGAGCACGGCGGTCGCCGTGGCGTGGTCGAGGTGGGCTGCCGGCTCGTCGAGCAGGACGACGGGCCGGTCGGCGAGGACGGCGCGGGCGACGCCGAGACGGGCCCGCTCGCCGCCGGAGAGGCCGCGGCCACCGGTGCCGAGCCGGGTCCCGAGGCCGTCGGGCAGCTCGGCGGCCCACCCGCCGAGTCCTGAACGCACGAGGGCGTCGGCGAGTGCCCCGTCGGTGGCGCCGGGGCGGGCCAGGCGCAGGTTCTCGGCGACCGTGGTGGCGAAGACGTGCGGCTCGTCGTCGACGACGGCGACGTCGCGGCGGACGTCGGCGACGGCCATCCGGCGCACGTCGGTGCCGTCGACGGCGTGGCGCCCGGCCAGGGGGTCCAGGGCCCGGGCGAGCACGGCGAGCAGGGTGCTCTTGCCGGAGCCGTTGGGGCCGACGACGGCGACGTGCCTGCCGGGCTCGAGCCGGAGGTGGGTGGGGGCCAGCTGGGGCTCGGTCCCGGTCCACGCGGCGCAGACGCCGTCGAGCTCGACGACCGGGCCGTGCTCGCCGCCGCTCGGCTCCGGCCGGGGCAGCGGGTGGGCGGGGTCGCGCACCGCCGGCTCCTGGTCGAGGAGTCGCTCGAGGCGGGCGCTGCTGCCCTGCGCGCGGGCCAGGGCACGCATGGTGTCGACGAGGGGGGCCAGGGCGTCACCGACGGCCACCGGCACGACGACGAGCAGCGCCGCCACCGGCCGCCCGACCGCGGCGGGGTCGGCGAGGTACGCGGCGGCCACGGCCGCGGCCGCGGTGGCGAGCAGGAGCAGGGCGGCGACGAGTGCGCGGCCCCGGCTCTGCCGGCGCACTGCGGCCCGCAGGGCGTCGTGGGCGTCGCGGAGCCACGACGTGGCGGCCCCCTCGGCGCCGATCGCCTGCAGCTCGCCGGCCTGCCGGGCGACGAGGTCGCTGACCCGGCCCACCTCGGCGCGGGCCGCCAGCAGCTCGTCGCGGGAGCGCGACTCGAACCACCAGGCGAGCCAGCACCCGAGGGCGACGACGACGAGCAGGCCCGCCAGGACCAGCCCGACCGCGGGCGCGAACCAGGCGACCAGGGCGGTGGCCACCAGGCCGGCGAGCGCGCTGGAGAGCACCGGCACGGTGACCCGCACCTGCGCCTCGACGACGTCGGTGAGGTCGTCGACGACGCCGGTGAGCACCTGCGCCCGGGACCGCCGACCGAGCCGGGCCGGGGTGAGGGGGACGAGCGCCGCGTACACCGCGGTGCGCCGCTGGGCGAGGTCGTCGAGCGCGGCGTCGTGGGAGACGACCCGCTCGAGGTACCGGAAGAACGGCCGCGCGATGCCGAAGGCGCGCACGGCGACGATGGCCGCGAGCAGGGTGAGGATGACCGGCTGCTCGCTGGCGCGGACGATGAGCCAGCCGGACGTCGCGGTGAGGGCGATGCCGGATGTCGTGGCGGCGCCCCCGAGGAGGCCACCGAGCACGGTGGCCCGGGTGGGGCGGACGACGGCGGTCGAGGTGCTCACCGGACCACCTCCGCCCCGGAGCGGCCGAGCGCCACGTGCCGGTCCGCCAGCTCGGCGAGCTCGGCGCGGTGGCTGACGACGAGGACGGTGCGCCGCTCCGCGAGCCCGGCGAGGACCTCGTGGACCAGGCGGGTGGCGGCGGTGTCGAGGTGCGCGGTCGGCTCGTCCACGAGCAGCACCGGGGCCGTCGACAGCATGGCCCGGGCCAGGGCGACGCGGGAGCGCTGCCCGGCGGAGAGACCGAAGCCGTCGTCGCCGATGGGCGTGGCCAGTGCCTGCGGCAGCCCGGCGACGACGCCCTCGAGCCCGACGGCCCGCAGCACCTCCCAGAGCGCGGGGTCGGGGGCGTCGTTGCCGAGGCGCAGCGCGGCCCGCAGCGTCCCTGCCGGGAGGAAGGGGCGCTGGGTGACGAGGTGGGCGCGGCCGGCGTGGACCGTACCGGCGGTGGGGGCGCGCACGCCGGCCGCGAGCTCCAGGAGGGTCGACTTGCCGACCCCTGAGGGGCCGGTGAGCACGGTGAGTCCCGGTCCGGCGTCGAGGTCGACCCCGGTGAGGACCGCCGCCGTGGCCCCCGGGTAGGTGTAGCCGAGGCCCTGCATCCGCACCCCGATTTCGTCCGGGGCGGCCGCCCCGGCCCGCGTGCCGTCGCCGGGCCGGTCCAGCTCGGTGAGGATGGCGGCGACGGCCTCGGCGCCGTCGGCGGCGTTGTGGAACTCGGCGCCGACGCGGCGGATCGGCCAGTAGGCCTCGGGGGCGAGCAGGATGGCGAGCAGCCCGGCCTGGAGCGTCATCGACCCGTGGGTCAGGCGGAGGCCGACGCTCACCGCGACGATGGCCACCGAGATCGAGGCGAGCAGCTCGAGCGCTGAGGACGACATGAAGGCCACCCTCAGGGTGCGCATCGTGGCCCGGCGGTGCTGCTGGCTGACCTCGGCGATGACCTCGGTCTGGCGCTCGGCGCGCCCGTACCCGACGAGGGTGGGCAGCCCGCGCATGACGTCGAGGAAGTGACCGGCGAGCGAGCTGAGCGCCTTCCACCGGCGGTCGGTGTCGTCCTGGGTGGCCCTGCCGATGAGGGCGGCGAAGAACGGCAGCAGCGGCAGGGTGAGGACGACGACGAGGGCGCTCACCCAGTCGACCCACACGAGTGCGGCCACCGCCAGCACCGGCACGACGGTCCCGGCGACGAGGGCCGGCAGGAACCGGGCGGCGTAGGGCTCGACCGACGCCGCGCCCTGCGCCGCGAGGGTGACTCCGCGGTCGGGGTCCGGGCGGCGTTCGGCCGGCAGGGCGAGCCACCCGTCGAGCAGCCGCTCGCGCAGCGCCGCCGTCACCTCGACTCCTGCCCAGGCGGCGACCCGCTCGGCGACCCAGCCGAGCCCGGCCCGCGTGGCGAGCAGGCCGGCCAGCCAGGCCGCCGGCGCGCCGAGCGGCGCGCCGTCGACGACGGCCACCACCAGCGCGGCGAGCGCGAACGCCGTCGCGACCGTCGCGACGCCCTGGAGGACGCCCACGACCGCCAGGACGGCGACCGGCCGGCGTGCAGCCGGTGCCGCCCCGAGCAGCCGGGGGTCGAAGGGCCTCATCGCGCGGTCACGTCGTCGTCCAGGCTCAGTGGACGGCCACCGCGGCCGGGATGTGCTGGGTCCCGATCCGCTTCCGGAAGGTGTAGTACGTCCAGGCGGTGTAGAGGAGCACGATCGGTGTGAAGACGAGCGCTGCACCGGTCATGATCTTCAGGGTGAGCTCGCTGCTCGCGGCGTTCTCGATGGTCAGCGAGGTGCCGCCCTCGAGGGTCGTCGGCATGACGTTCGGGTAGAGCGTCAGGAAGTACGTGACGACCGCCATGGCGATGGTGACGGCAGTGCCGGTGAAGGCCCAGCCCTCCCTGCCGCGGACGTTGGCGCCGATGGCCGCGAGCAGGGCGACGGCGGCGACGACCGTGGTGGCCCACGAGGCGACCGTGCCGAGGGTGAACCCGATCCAGAGCAGCAGCACGACGGCCAGGGCCGCGCTGCCGAGCCCGATGGTGGTGCCGAGGCGTCGGGCGTCCTCGCGGATCGGGCCCGCGGTCTTCAGGGCGAGGAAGAAGGCGCCGTGGGTGAGCGAGAGGGCCACGATGACCACACCGCCGAGCAGGCTGAGCGGGTTGAGCAGCGTGAAGAAGTTGCCCGTGAACTCCATCTCCTCGTTGATCGGCAGGCCGCGGATGACGTTGGTCAGGGCGACGCCGACGAGCAGCGGGGCGACGAGGGAGCCGCCGATGATGGCCCAGTCCCACCGCTTCCGCCAGGTGTCTGAGTCACGCTTCCCGCGGTACTCGAAGCCCATGTTGCGCACGATGAGCGCGAGGAGCAGGACGAGCAGCGGCAGGTAGAAGGCGGAGAACATCGTGGCGTACCACTCGGGGAACGCCGCGAAGGTGGCGCCACCCGCGGTGAGCAGCCAGACCTCGTTGCCGTCCCAGTGCGGGCCGATGGTCGTGAGCATGACCCGGCGCCGCTTCTCGGTGTCGGCGGCGTCCGTGCCCGTGCCGAGGACCGGCAGCAGCATGCCGACGCCGAAGTCGAAGCCCTCGAGGACGAGGTAGCCGGTCCACAGGACCGCGATGAGGACGAACCAGATGAGGGGGAGATCCATGACGTAGTCCTGTTCCTCAGTAGGCGAACTGGAGAGGGGCGTCCTCGTCCGTGTCGTCGTGGGCGTTCGGGTCCTCGAAGGGCTCGGCGCCACGGCGGACGTAGATGAGGAAGAGCTTGACCTCGATGACGGCGAGGACGAGGTACACGAGCGTGTAGGCGATCATCGAGAACCAGACCTCGCCGGCGCTGACGGACGGCGAGACGCCGGCCGCCGTGGCCTGCAGGCCGTAGACGATCCACGGCTGGCGGGCGGTCTCGGTGAAGATCCAGCCCCAGCTGTTGGCGATCACCGGCAGCAGCGGGGTGAGGACCGCGATCCACAGCCACCAGCGGCTGGTCAGCGACCGGCCACCGCGCGTGGCCCACAGGGCCGCGACGGCGAAGATCATGGTGAGGAACCCGAAGCCCATCATCAGGCGGAAGGTCCAGTACGCCAGCGGGATGTTCGGCGTGAACGACGCCGAGGCCGTGTAGTCGAGCAGGGTGCGGCCGCCCGCCAGCTCGACGTCCTTGATCGGGGTCATCTGCACCTCGCCGTCGACGAGGACGGGCACCTCGGCGGTGCCGGTGGCGAACTGCTCCTGCAGGGCCGGCTCGAGGTCGTTGATGCCCTCGACCCGGCCGTCGAACGAGCCGGTGGCGAGGAAGGAGAGCAGGCACGGGACGGTGATGACGTCGGTGGCCTCGGAGCCGTCCAGGGAGCCGATCGACAGCACCGAGAAGTCGGCACACTGGCCGTCCGGCGGGGTGTCGTAGAGCGCCTCGGCGGCCGCCATCTTCATCGGCTGGACCTCGGTCATGATCTTGCCCTGGACGTCGCCGGTGACGACGACGCCGAGCGAGGCGACGAGCGCGACGACCGCACCGCCGCGGACCGCCCTGCGGTAGAGGTCCTCGTCGGGGGCGTTCCGGTGCTTCAGCATCAGGTAGATGCCGACGCCCATGACGACGGCGCCGCCCACCATGTAGGCGGACGTGATGACGTGCGGGAAGGTGACGAGCTGGACCTTGTTCGTGAGCACCGCGACGAAGTCGTCCATCTCGGCGCGGCCGGTCTCCGGGTTGAACCGGTAGCCGACCGGGTGCTGCATGAACGAGTTGGCGGCGAGGATGAAGTAGGCCGAGAGCACGGTGCCGATGTGGACCAGCCACATCGTGCTCGCGTGCAGCTTCTCGGGGATCCGGCCCCAGCCGAAGATCCAGATGCCGAGGAAGGTGGACTCGAGGAAGAAGGCGAGCAGCGCCTCGAAGGCGAGCGGCGCGCCGAAGATGTCACCGACGAACCGGGAGTAGTCGGACCAGTTCATCCCGAACTGGAACTCCTGCACGATGCCCGTGACGAGCCCGAGGGCGAAGTTGATGATGAAGAGCTTCCCGAAGAACTTCGTCAGCCGGTAGTACTCGGGCCGGTGGGTGCGGACCCACTGGGTGTGGTACCAGGCGACGATGCCGGACAGGCCGATCGTGATCGGGACGAAGAGGAAGTGGTAGACCGTGGTGATGGCGAACTGCCACCTGGCGACTTCCAGGGCATCCATGGGTGGACTCCTTGCGGAACGGCACAACTACGACGTGACGTAGCACAAACTACAGGACGTCGTAGATGGGGCGTCAGCCCCGTCGAGGCTTCGGCGCTGTGAGTCCCCCCACATGCCCCGTGGGGTACCCGCCGAGGAGCGTCGGGGGAGGGCCGGTCTCAGGCGTCGGGGTAGCCGTGGGGGTTGCGTGACTGCCAGCGCCAGGTGTCGGCGCACATGTCGTCGACCTCGTGCTCGGCGTACCAGCCGAGCTCCTCGTGGGCCAGCGTCGGGTCGGCGTAGGAGGCGGCGATGTCGCCCGGCCGGCGCGCGACCACCTCGTGGGGCAGCTCGTGCCCGCAGGCCCGCTCGAACGCGTGGAGCAGCTCGAGCACCGAGGTGCCGTGGCCGGTGCCGAGGTTCCACGTGGAGACGGCGGCGTCGGTGGTGGTGAGCCGGTTCAGGGCGGCGATGTGGCCCGCGGCGAGGTCCTCGACGTGGATGTAGTCGCGCACCCCCGTGCCGTCGGGCGTCGGGTAGTCGTCACCGAAGATCCGCAGCTTCTCGAGGCGTCCGACCGCGACCTGGGCGAGGTAGGGCATGAGGTTGTTCGGGATGTCGGACGGGTCCTCGCCGATGGTCCCGGAGGGGTGGGCCCCGACCGGGTTGAAGTAGCGCAGCAGCGCGATCCGCCACGTGGGGTCGGCGGCCGCGACGTCGCGGAGCACCTGCTCCTGCATCACCTTGGTCCATCCGTACGGGTTGGTCGCCGAGGTGGGCAGGCCCTCGTGCATCGGCACCGGGGCGTTCTCGCCGTACACGGTGGCCGAGGAGGAGAACACCATCATCCGCACGCCGTGCCGGCGCATCGCGCGCACGAGGGAGAAGGTCGAGCCGAGGTTGTTCTCGTAGTACTCCAGCGGCTTCTCGACGCTCTCGCCGACGGCCTTGTACCCCGCGAAGTGGATGACGGCGTCGAACGGCTCGTGGGCGAAGAGGTGTTCGGTCTTGTCGCGGTCGGTGAGGTCGAAGGAGCGCACGTCGAGCGGGTGGCCGGTGAGCGCCTCGATCCGCCCCACCACGGTGGGCTTGGCGTTGGCGAAGGAGTCGACGACCACGACGTCGTGCCCCGCGGCGACGAGCTGGACGACCGTGTGGGAGCCGATGTAGCCGGCACCACCGGAGACGAGGACGCGCATGCCCCGACCCTAGCCGTCGGGGTCGACGCGGCCCGTCGGGCGCGACGGTGGTCCGGGCCGGCACCGGGAAGCTCCCAGGGCACCCGGGAGCTCCCCGGTGCGGTGGGAGCTCCTGCGAGTCCGGCGTCAGGTGGCCCGCTCGGGCACCGCGTCGGGCTGCTCGCGCGGTGTCCCGTCCGGCAGGCTGCGACGGCACTCCTGGAAGATCTGCGCCGGGCAGCTGCGGCACACCTCGGTGTCGAGCCGCGGGTAGACCGCCGCGATCGCCTCGCCCTTTCCCCGGAAGACGTGGTCGTCGCCGAGCACCTCGTCCTGCTGGCTGCGCCGCAGCATCGTCACGAGGTCGGGCTGGACCCCGACGAGCCACAGGTCCCCGCCCAGCGCCCGCCGACGCTGCGCCTCCTGGCCGAGCATCTCGCAGCCCGCGCGGTCGCTGAAGCCGATCGGCTTCGCGCTGACGATGAGGTTGCGGCGCGCCGGCTCGGCCTCGTCGACGGCACGGAACGCCGAGGTGATGTTCTCGACCGCCCCGAAGAACAGCGAGCCCTCGACGCGCAGGAACGCCAGCTGCGGGCAGCGGGCCTGCCCCTCCTCGACCGGCGACCACTTGCGCCGCGGGTCCTCGACGGCGTCCGGGTTCGGCACCATCTCGCGGATCGAGGGGCGGGAGGTGCGCTGCAGGTAGAACACGAGCGAGACGAGCACCCCGGCGAAGATGCCCTTCTCGAGGTCGATCAGGGTGCCGAAGAAGGTGACGAGGAAGATCAGCCGCTCGCGCGGGTGGCGGCGGAGGATCGGGCCGATGTGGTGCCAGTCGATCAGGCCCCACGCGACGATGAAGAGGATCGCCGCCATCGAGGGCACCGGGAGGTAGGCCGCGAGCGGCGCCACGAGCAGGAGGATGAGGAGCAGGAACCCCGCGGAGAACGCGGCGGCGAGGGGCGTGCGGGCGCCGGAGGAGTAGTTGACGCCGGTGCGGTTGAACGAGCCGCTCGAGGTGTACGACGAGAAGAAGCTGCCGGCGATGTTCGACAGCCCCTGGCCGATGAACTCCTGGTTGCTGTCGACCCGCTGCCCCGACTTCAGCCCGACCGACCGCGAGATGGCGACCGCCTCGGTGAGTGCGAGCAGCGAGACGACGACGGCGGGGAAGATCGTCGAGCCCAGGGCCTGCGGCGACAGGTCCGGCAGCGACAGCGGGGGCAGGCCCGCGGGGAGCGCCCCGACGGTGCGGATGACGTGCTCCTCCTCCGGCACCCGCTGGTCGATGAGGAACGCGACGACGCCACCGGCCACCATCGCGAAGATCATGTAGGGCAGCTTCGGGGCCAGCCGCTTGGCGACCAGGCCCACGACGAGCGTGGTGACGCTCACCGTGAGCACCCAGGGCTCGATGGCGAGGACGTTGCTGCCGAGCTCGAGGAGGATCTCGTGGAACCGGGCCTCCCGCGGGATGTCGAGGCCGAAGAAGTTCTTCACCTGGCTTCCGGCGATGAGCAGCGCCGCGCCCGCGGTGAAGCCGAGGATCACCGTGTGCGAGATGAAGTTGACCAGGGTGCCGAGCCGGGCGATGCCCATGACCAGCTGGATGATGCCGGTGAGCAGCGTCATCGTGAGGACGAGGCCGATGAACTGCGGGGTGCCGGGCTCGGCGAGCGGGCTGATCGAGGCGTAGACGACGATCGAGATGGCCGTGGTGGGGCCCGACACCAGGTGCCAGCTGGAGCCGAAGAGCGCGGCGACGACCGCCGGAACCATCGCCGCGTAGAGGCCGTACTCCGGCGGGAGGCCGGCGATGGTGGCGAAGGCGACGGCCTGGGGGAGCACCACCATCGCCCCGGTCAGGGCGGCGAGCGCGTCGGCGCGCAGCGTGGTGCGGTTCACCATGGGCCACCACTGCCGCATCGGGAGCGCGCGGTCGGTCCACGAGGGGCGGGTCGTCTGGACGGTCACGTGGGCTCCCCGGGACGGGCCGGCTCGTCGGGCGGCGTCGGGAGCGGTCGGTGCCGCACCGCCGCCTCAGCCGTCGAGGTATGCCCCCTAGGGTATCCGGTCGCGGCGCGTCCGGCCCGCCGCCCCCGAGGCACGGGGTGCGCGTCAGCGCCGGTCGTCGTCGGGCAGCAGCAGGCTGAGCGCCCAGGAGACGATCGAGATGATGACCGCTGCCCAGATGGCGTCCCACCAGAACTCGTCGATCGAGAACGCGAGCCCGAGGAGGCCGCTGACCCACGCGACGAGCTCGAGGAAGAGCGCGTTGAGCACGACGAGGAACAGGCCGAGGGTCACGACGACGAACGGGATCGACAGGAAGGTGATGATCGGCTTCACGAAGGCGTTGACGACCCCGAAGATCGTGGCGACGAGGAGGATCGTCAGCACGTTCGTCGTGGTGTCCGCGCCTTCCTCACCGAGGTGCACCCCGTCGACGGCCCATGCGGCCACCCAGAGCGCGATGCCGTTGACGACCACCCGGACGATGAAGTTCAGCACGTCGCGATTCTCTCAGAGCCACCCTCCGCCCCCGGCGCTCCACCACGCCGGCGGCGGGTCCTGACGACCGCCCTACAGTGGTCGCCATGACCGACCACCTCCACGCCGAGGACCCGGAACCGGCCACCCCGGTCCACCTCCGCGCGGCCCTCACCGCGCTGCCTGCGTACACCCCCGGCCGGCCGGCCGCGGCCCGGCCCGGCCTCACCGCGTACAAGATCAGCAGCAACGAGAACCCCTTCCCGCCGCTCCCGAGCGTCCTCGAGGTGGTCCGCGACGCGGCGCGCGCGATGAACCGCTACCCCGACATGGCCGTCACCGCCCTCACCGAGGCGATCGCGGACCGGCTCGGCGTGCCCGCGGCGCGGGTCTCCACCGGACCCGGGTCGGTGGGCGTTCTCGACCAGCTCATCCGCGCCACCTGCGACGACGGCGACGAGGTCGTCTTCGCGTGGCGCTCCTTCGAGGCCTACCCCATCCTCACCACGCTCGCCGGGGCCCGGCCGGTCATGGTGCCGCTGGCACCCGGCGCCCGGCACGACCTCGACGCGATGGCCGAGGCGGTCACCGAGCGCACCCGCCTGGTGCTCGTGTGCACCCCGAACAACCCGACCGGTACGACGGTGGGGGCGGACGAGCTCGACCGCCTCCTCGAGCGCGTCCCGCGCGATGTGCTCGTCGTCGTCGACGAGGCCTACCTCGAGTTCGTGACCGACCCCGGGGCGCCGGACGCGATGGCGGTCCACGAGGCGCACCCCAACGTCGTCGTGCTGCGTACCTTCTCCAAGGCGTACGGGCTCGCGGGGCTGCGCGTGGGCTACGCCGTCGCGCACGAGCCGGTGGCCGAGGCGCTGCGGAAGTCGGCGCTGCCCTTCGGGGTCAACTCGCTGGCCCAGGCGGCCGGCATCGCCTCGCTCGACGCGGCCGAGGAGCTGGAGGTACGCGTCAAGGAGCTCGTCGCCGAGCGTGAGCGGGTCGTGGCCGCGCTGCGCGAGCAGGGGTGGGACGTCCCCGACCAGCAGGCCAACTTCGTCTGGTTCGGCCTCGGCGAGGACACCCCGGCGTTCGCGGCCGCGTGCGAGGAGGCGGGTCTCACCGTGCGGCCCTACGGCAGCGACGGCGCCCGGGCCACCGTGGCCGAGCGGGAGGCCAACGACCGGCTCATCGAGGTGGCCGGCGCCTTCATCGAGCGACGCCGCTCAGCGCGCTGACGGAAGCCGCGGACGTCCGGCGCTCGGGGCCTGGCCCCTACTCAGCGTGGGTTCGGCCTGCTCAGCGCAGGTTCCGACATGCGCTGACCCGCACCACGGTGCGCTGGGAACGGCTGTGACCCGGGCACGGACAGCGCACTCGTCGCCTCCGCCTCGGCCTCGGCCTCCGCCTCGGACGAGCGAGCCGCACCGGCCGGCGAGGCCGCGCGCGCGCCGATCCCGCGGCGGCGGGGGCCGTCCCGGCTGCCGACCGGGCAGGATGGCGCGCGTGCGCATCCTCCTCACCGGCGCGGCCGGCTTCATCGGCACCGCCACCTGGACCCTGCTCGTGGCCGAGGGCCACGACGTCGTCGCCGTCGACCTGCTCCTGCCCGAGGCCCACGGGGAGGCGACGCGGCGGGAGCCGCCCACGGGCGTGCACGTCCTCGACGTGCGCAAGGCCCGGCGCTGGTCCGAGCTGCTCGACGGCGTGGACGTCGTCGTGCACCTCGCGGCGATGGTCGGCGCGGGCGTCAGCGCGGCGGACCTGGCCCTCTACGCGCGACACAACGACCTCGGCACGGCCGCCCTGCTGGCGCAGATGCACGACCACAAGGTCGCCCGGTTCGTCCAGGCCTCGTCGATGGTGGTCTACGGAGAGGGCCGCTACACCTGCCGCGAGCACGGCGAGGAGGCGCCGGCTCCACGGACGGCCGCCGCGCTCGACGCGGGCCGGTTCGACAACGCCTGCCCCCGGTGCGGCCGCCCGCTCGACTGGGCGCTCGTCGACGAGTCCGCGCCGCTCGACCCCCGGTCCGGCTACGCGGTGAGCAAGGTCGCCCAGGAGGGGTACGCCGCGGCGTGGGCTCGCCAGGCGCCCGGCGCGGCGTTGTCGCTCAGGTACCACAACGTCTACGGACCGGGGATGCCGCGCGACACCCCGTACTCGGGGGTGGCGGCGATGTTCCGGTCCTCGCTCGAGCGGGGGGAGTCGCCGACGGTCTTCGAGGACGGCCGGCAGATGCGCGACTTCGTGCACGTCTCCGACGTCGCCCGGGCCAACCTCGCGGCCGCGCTCGCCGTGGGGGGCTACGAGCCGGGCCGGCACGAGGCCTTCAACGTCTGCTCGGGCCGGCCGGTGGCGATCGCCGACGTCGCCCGGTTCGTCGCGGAGGGCGCGGGCTCGGGCCTGGCGCCCACGGTGACCGGGCAGTACCGGATCGGTGACGTCCGTCACGTGGTCGCCTCACCGACACGGGCTCGCGACGAGCTCGGGTTCACGGCCGAGGTGATGCCCGAGCAGGGGCTCGCCGCGTTCGCCACCGCGCCGCTGCGGGCCTGACGGCCGCGGTCACCAGACCGTGCGGACGAGATGGGCGAGGAGGAGTGCGGCCGCACCCTGGGCCACGAGCCCCCAGCGGTGCCAGCGGGCCGGGAGCCAGACCACGGACAGCAGCAGCCAGGGGACGAACGGCAGCCAGATGCGCTCCACCTCGGCCTTGCTCATCAGGGACAGGTCCGCGACGGCGACCATCGCGACGGCGGCGAGGACGAGCGCGCCCACCGCGTCGGCCCGCTCGGTGAGGCGGAGGCCGCGGAGGCCGCGCAGGCGTGAGGCACCGACGCCGAGCCCGGCCGCGAGCAGGGGCCCGGCGCACAGCAGCAGCGCCGCGAGGTTGCCGAACACCCAGTACCAGCCGGGGCGGCGGTCCGCGATGCCCGCCCAGTAGCGTTCGTGGAGAACGGGGTAGGCCTCCCACCACGCGAACCCGAGCGGGACGAAGGCGAGCACGACGCCCAGCGCCACCCCGGCGGTGACGGCGCCGGTGGCGGCCCGCCGGCGCACCGTCCCCGGGGAGGCGAGGAGCACCGCGACGGCGAGCAGCGCGAGCAGCCCGAGCCCGTAGGACTCCATGAGACACCAGCCGAGCAGCAGGCCCGCCACCACCGCGAGCGACCACCGGGCCACCGGCCGCGATGCCGTGCCGGCGGCGGCGAGGGCGGCCATCCCCCACGCCGCCGTGGCCGCGAACACGGCGTCGGCGGAGACGGCCGTGAAGACCGCCGACGGGCCGAGGACGAGGAACGGCAGGGCGGTGCGGGCGGCACCGCGGGCGCCGAGCCGGTCGAGGGTGACCGCCGCGGCCGCGGGCACGGTCGCCGCCACCGCGATGACGACCAGCCCCGCCGAGACGTACGACTCCAGGCCCAGGCGCACCAGGCCGACGAACACCAGCACGGCCCCCGGCGGGTGGCCGGCGAGGTGCACGGGGAGGTTGTCGGGGCTGTCGAGCGGGATGCGGTCGACGTAGGTGCGCAGCAGCGCCCCGGTGTCGTCGACCATCCGTGCGGACTGGAGGTACTCGGTGCCGTGGTCGAGGATCCGCCCCAGCCCGGGGACCCCGTCGACCAGGGCCAGCGCGACCATCCACAGCACGGAGACCAGCCAGCCGAGCGCGAGCACCCGGCCCCACGCCATCCGGGTCACCCGGTGCCGCACGGCCGGCACCGCCGCCGCCACGACGAGGGCCACCGCGCCGAGGCTGCTCGGCCCGTACCGCACCATCCAGTCACCGAGCAGCGGGGGAGCGCCGCCGGCCTCCACGTCGACCCCCGTCAGCCGCGGCACCGTCATCGCGGCGGCGACGACGAGCGCCCCGACGAGCAGCCCCCCGACCGCCCACCTGGTCACCGCGTCCGTCTCCTCCGCCGGGGCACGCGTCGATGGCGCCGGGACGGAGGGCATGCCCCAAGGATGCCTGCCGGGCCCGTGCGCCCGGGGCCGTCACGGCGCGGTGTCACCACCTCGTGAGGTGGTCGCGGCGGGCCGGTGCGTGTGCGTGCGCCTAGGGTCACCTTCGTGGAGCCCACCTGCGACCTCGTGCTGCCGTGCCGCGACGAGGCGGCCGCGCTGCCCGGCGTGCTCGCCCTGGTGCCCCGGGGCTTCCGCGTCGTCGTCGTCGACAACGGCTCGACCGACGGCACCGCCGACGTCGCCCGCACGCTGGGCGCCACGGTCGTCCGGGAGCCCACCCCCGGGTACGGGGCGGCCGTGCACGCCGGGGTCGAGGCGGCGAGCGCCGAGTACCTCGCGGTGCTCGACGGCGACGGCTCGATGGACCCGCGTGACCTCCTCCCGCTCCTCGACGACGTCCGCTCCGGGCGGGCGACGATGGCGTGCGGGCGGCGACGCGCGACGGCCCGGGGGGTCTGGCCGTGGCACGCCCGCGCGGGCAACGCCGCCGTCCTGGCCTGGCTGCGCCGCCGCACCGGGCTGCCGGTCCACGACATCGCCCCCGCCCGCGTCTGCCGCCGAGCGGACCTGCTCGCCCTCGGCGTCGAGGACCGCCGCTTCGGCTACCCGGTGGAGCTGCTGGTCCGCGCCCAGAAGGCCGGGTGGCTCCTCACCGAGCACGACGTCGCCTACCGGCCCCGGGCCGAGGGCACGCGCTCGAAGGTGTCGGGGTCGGTGAAGGGGACGCTGCGGGCCGGGCGCGACTTCGCGCGCGTGGTCGCCGTCCACGGCTCCGGTCGCTGAGCACGCCACCGTTCGCCGCGTCCGACGGCGGACGTCATGAGGGCGTAAGACGCCGGGCGGCGCCGTGGCTGCGGATCCGACCTACTGTCGGACCATGCCGACGAGGAACCACGCCGCGGGCCGACCGCTCGCAGCCCACCGCGCGTCGGGTGGCCCGCGATGAGGGGAAGCGTGCTCGTCATGGCCAAGGCCCCGGTGGCGGGACAGGCGAAGACCAGGCTGGCCGCCGTCGTCGGCCCCCGGGCCGCGGCCGACCTCGCCGCCGCCGCCCTCCTCGACACCCTCGAGGCCGGGGCGGCCGCCTACCCGCCCGAGCGGCGGGTGCTCGCCCTCACCGGTGACCTCGCCGCCGCCGCGCGCGCCGACGACCTGCGCGAGGCGGCGCGCGACTGGATCGTCGTCCGCCAGGGCGGGCTCACCTTCGCCGAGCGGCTCGTCGACGGCCACCGCGAGGCCCACCGGCTCGCCGGAGGGCCGGTCGTCCAGATCGGCATGGACACCCCGCAGGTGCCGGCGGCGCTCCTGCGCACCGTCGCCGAGCTGGCCCACGGCCGGCGTCGGCCCGTCCTCGGCCCGGCGGTCGACGGCGGCTGGTGGGTGCTGGTCACCACCCACGCGCACCAGGCGGCGGTCCTCACCGGGGTGCCGATGAGCACGCCCGACACCGGCCGACTCACCGCGGCGGCGCTCGCCGACGTCGGCGCCGCCCCGGTGCGGGCCCCCGTGCTCCGCGACGTCGACGAGGTCGACGACGCCCGCGTCGTGGCCGCCGAGGCGCCGGGCACCCGGTTCGCCCAGCGCTGGCGCGACCTCGTCGGCACCGGCGAATCCCGGGTGCGGGAGTCCGGGTCGAGCCTGTCGACCTCGGGCCGCTCCCGGCCGGCGGCGGCGGGGCGGGGCGAGGAGGGGCCGTGAGCGGGCGGTCCCTCACCGGACTGGCCGCCGCGATCGACGAGCGCCTCCCCGCCCCGGCGGCGTTCCGGAGCGACGTGCGCGGCCCCCGCACCGCCGCCCGGATCGGGGTCTGGCTGGGCGTGGCGTTCGGCGTCGCCTTCGTCACCGGCGTCTTCTCGCACGTGGCGCAGGGCCGTGGCGCCGACGTGCCCCTGCCCACCGGCCCGGCGTGGCTGTACCTCCTGACCCAGGGTGCGCACGTCGCCGCCGGCACCGCGGCCGTGCCGCTGCTCCTCGTCAAGCTGTGGTCGGTCTACCCCCGGCTCTTCGAGCGCCCTCCCCGCCCGTCCCGCGCGCTCGTGCTCCACCTGCTCGAGCGCGGCTCGATCGCCCTGCTCGTCGGTGCCGCGGTCTTCCAGCTCGTCACCGGGCTCGCCAACTCCGCGCAGTGGTACCCGTGGTCGTTCGACTTCATCGCCGCCCACTACGCCCTCGCCTGGGTCGCGGCCGGTGCGCTGGTGCTCCACGTCGCGGTGAAGCTGCCCGTCATCCGGCAGGCGCTCGCCGAGCCGGTGGACGACGAGCCTGCGACCGGGCCGGTGGACGCCCCGGAGCGGGTGGAGACGGGCCTCTCCCGCCGGACCCTGCTGCGCACGACGTGGCTCGCCGCCGGGGTGTCGGTGCTCGCCACGACGGCGGTCGGGCTCCCGGGGCTGCGCCGGGTCGCGGTGCTGTCGGTCCGCTCGGGCGAGGGGCCGCAGGGCGTGCCCGTGAACCGCAGCGCGGTCGCGGCCGGTGTCACCGAGGCGCTGGCCGACCCCGGCTGGCGGCTGCGCGTCATCGGCCCCGCCCGCACCGTCGAGCTCTCCCTCGACGAGCTGACGGCGATGGCGCAGCGCACCGCGGACCTGCCGATCGCCTGCGTCGAGGGATGGAGCGCCGGCGGCACGTGGAGCGGGGTCCCGGTCCGCGACGTCGTGGCACTCGTGGGCGGGTCGGAGTCCGACGACGTCGTCCTCCGGTCGCTCCAGGAGCGCGGTGCCTGGCGGGAGAGCCGGCTGCCGGCCGAGTTCGCCCGCCACCCGGACTCGCTGCTCGCGCTCACCCTCTCCGGCGAACCGCTGCACCCGGACCACGGCTACCCGTGCCGTCTCATCGCCCCCGCCCGCCCCGGCGTCACCCAGACCAAGTGGCTGCGCGAGGTGGAGGTGGTGCCGGCATGACCGCCTCCGCCGGTCGTCGGGGCACCGGCGCCGCTGGGCTCCGCAGGACCCCGCCGCCACCGGGGTCGACGCCCCAGTCGGACCGCACCGTGCGCCTCGCCCTCGGTGTCGTCGGCGCGGCCGGCGCCGCCTACGGCCTGTACCTCCTCCTCGGCCAGCCGCTGGACCGGCTCGTGGCCACGGTGATCTGGGCCGCCGGCGGGGTGGTCGCCCACGACGCGGTCCTCGCCCCGCTCGTCCTGGCGCTCGGCGTCCTCGCCGCCACCCGGGCACCGGGCTGGCTGCGCGTGCCCCTGGTCCGGCTGCTCGTCGTCGTCGGCCCGCTCACCCTCGTCGCGGTCCCGGTCCTCGGGCGGTTCGGCGCCCGGGCCGACAACCCGACCCTGCTCGACCGCCCGTACTGGGCCGGCTACCTCGGCATCGTCGCGGTCGCGCTCGCCCTCACCGCCGCGGATGCGCTGCGTCGTCGTCGGCGGTCACGACAGCCCACCTGAGCCCGTCGCGCGGCTAGCGTGACGGCGCATGACCGTCATCGGATTCCACTGCTCGCACGAGCAGATCGCCCCCGCCCGGCTGCTCCGCGACGTCCAGCACGCCGAGCAGGCGGGGTTCACCGCCGCGATGTCCTCCGACCACCTCTCCCCGTGGAGCGCGCGGCAGGGGGAGTCCGGCTTCGCGTGGTCCTTCCTCGGGGCCGCGATGGCCACGACCTCGCTGCCGTTCGGGGTGGTCAACGCCCCCGGGCAGCGCTACCACCCCGCGATCATCGCCCAGGCGATCGCGACCCTGTCGAGCATGTTCCCGGGCCGCTTCTGGGCCGCGCTCGGTTCCGGCGAGGCGTCCAACGAACGGGTCACGGGGGAGGTCTGGCCCCGCAAGGACGTGCGCGACGCCCGGCTGCGCGAGTGCGTCGACGTCATCCGCCGGATGCTCGCCGGCGAGGAGGTCAGCCACGACGGGCTCGTCACCGTGAACCGCGGCCGGCTGTGGACCCTCCCCGACGAGGTACCACCGCTCATCGGGCCCGCCGTGACACCGGCCACCGCCGCCCGCCACGCCGAGTGGGCGGACGGCCTGGCCACGGTCAACCAGCCGCTGGAGACCCTGCGCGAGGTGCTCGACGCGTACCGAGGCGCCGGCGGGCGCGGGGCCGCCCGGCTGCAGATCCACCTCAGCTGGGCGCCCACGGAGGAGGAGGCCTCGGCCGTCGCCCACGAGCAGTGGCGCAGCAACGTCTTCCCGCCGCCGGTGTGCTGGGACGCCGAGCACGTCGACCACTTCGACGCCATCGCCGAGAAGGTGACGCCCGAGCACGTCGCGGAGGTCGTCAACGTCTCGAGCGACCTCGGCCGGCACGTGGCCTGGCTCGAGGAGTACGTCGAGCAGGGCTGGGACGAGCTGTACCTGCACTTCGTCGGGCAGGAGCAGCGGGCCTTCATCGACGCGTTCGGGGAGCACGTGCTGCCCCGGCTCGACCCGACGCCACCGGCGCCGGCCACGACCGGGGCCCCGGCCGTCGAGCGCGAGGAGGTGGCCCGGTGAGGGCGAGCGACGTCGGGGACGTGTGGTGGAAGTCGGCCGTCTTCTACTGCGCCGACGTGCAGACCTTCCAGGACAGCGACGGCGACGGCCAGGGCGACCTGCGCGGCCTCACCGACCGCTTGGAGTACCTCGCCGACCTCGGCGTGACGGTGCTCTGGCTGATGCCGTTCTACCCGACCGGCGGCCGCGACGACGGCTACGACATCACCGACTTCCTCGGCGTCGACCCGCGGCTCGGCGACCTCGGCGACTTCGTCGAGATGGTGCGCACGGCGCGGGCCCACGGCATCAAGGTGGTGGTCGACTTCGTCATGAACCACACCTCCGACAAGCACCCCTGGTTCAAGAGCGCCCGGCGCAGCACCGAGGACCCCTACCGCGACTACTACGTGTGGAGCCCGACGAAGCCGCCGTCCGGCAAGGAGGAGGTGGTCTTCCCCGACGCGGAGGACAGCATCTGGGAGAAGGACGACAGGACCGGGGAGTGGTACCTCCACCACTTCTACCGCTCGCAGCCCGACCTCAACGTCGCCAACCCGAAGGTGCGTGAGGAGATCGCGCGGACCCTCGGCTTCTGGCTCGAGCTCGGCGTGAGCGGCTTCCGCGTGGACGCGGTGCCGTTCCTCTTCACGAAGGACACCTACCCGGGCGCCGACGACCGCGGGTTCGACCCGATGGTGTACCTCGGCGACGTGCGTGGCTTCGTCTCCCGGCGGCTCGGCGACGCCGTGCTGCTCGGCGAGGTGAACCTGCCCTACCCCGGGCAGAAGGCGTTCTTCGGGGGCGACGACGGCGACGGGCTGAACCTCCAGTTCGACTTCAACGGGATGCAGGCGATGTACCTGTCCCTCGCCCGCCAGGACGCCGGCCCGATCGCCGCCGCCCTGCGTGAGCGCCCCGACCTCGACATCACCAGCCAGTGGGCCAACTTCGTCCGCAACCACGACGAGCTCACCCTGGACAAGCTGACGAAGGCCGAGCGGCAGGAGGTGTTCGCGGCCTTCGGGCCCGAGCCCGAGATGCAGCTCTTCGACCGCGGGCTGCGGCGGCGGCTGCCACCGATGGTCGGTGGCGACGAGCGCCGCGTCCGCCTCGCGTACTCGATGATGTTCTCCCTGCCCGGCACCCCCGTGCTCTTCTACGGCGAGGAGATCGGGATGGGCGAGAACCTCGACGTCGACGGGCGGCTCTCGGTGCGCACCCCGATGCAGTGGACTCCTGGCGAGAACGGCGGCTTCTCGACGGCGCCCAAGCGGCGGCTCGCACGGCCGGTGACGCGGGGCGAGTTCGGGCCCGAGCGGGTCAACGTCGCCGACCAGCGGCGCGACCCCGACTCGCTGTGGACCTTCATCCGCACCCTCGTCCGCCGCTACCGGCAGATGCCCGAGCTCGGCTGGTCCACGATCGAGGTGCTCGACCACGACGCCCCGGCGGTCCTCGCCCACGTGACCCGGTGCGACGGGTGGCGGATGCTCGCGCTGCACAACCTCTCCGGCGACGCCGCGACGGTGTCGGTCCGGCTCGAGGACGCCGAGGGGCTGGTGCTCCACGACGTACTGGGCCCCGGTGACGAGCAGCCGGTCGGTGACGGTGGGGCGGTCGAGGTGGTGCTCGAGCCGTACGAGGGCCGGTGGCTGCGGGTCATCCCGCCGGGCGAGGAGCCGTTCTCCTGACGGCGTCCGCGGGCCGAGGTCGGGCACGCGCTCGTCGACGGGCGGGCCTACTCCTGGCCGGGCGGCAGCGGGTGGGTCTTGCTGTACGGGTGCGGCCGCACCTCGAGCACCGCCGACAGCTCGCGACGCGCGTTCGTCGGACCACTCCGGCGGCTCCGTGATGGCCGCCCACGCGGTCATGTTGGCGGTGGCGGAGTACAGGTGGCCGTACCCCATCGGCACGTTCCCCGCCCCCGGCAGGTCCAGCAGCACCTGCACCATGGTGACCAGCGGGAACCAGCCCATCTGGGGCGACACGTCGGGGCCCCGCTGGCCGTCACGGAGCCACTGGGGCGGCGTGAAGGCGAGGTCCTGGTTGAAGAAGACGACCGGGTCGGAGGCGTGCTGGAGGTAGACGATCCGGGTGGGCCCCCACGGGGTCGCGCTGCGCTCCAGGCCGTTCTGCTCCGCGGTGAAGCGCACCGTCCGGCCCTTGCCGTAGGTCGGCAGCCACGCCGGGCTCCCGGGGTCCCGGTCGGCGACCAGCTGGTCGTGGACGGGGTTGACGAACGGTGGCCCCACGAGCAGGGCGCCGTCGATGGGCTCGTTGATCATGTTGATCGAGCCGAGGATGCTCTCCACGCCGTAGGAGCCGAGCGACAGCCCGTAGAGGTAGAGCCGCGGACGGTCGTCCACCGGCAGGGTGGACCAGTACGCCTGGACGGCGTCGAAGACGGCCCGGGAGGTCGTGGCCGCCGCCTCCTGGTCGGCGAGCAGCGAGATCCAGCTCGGGAGGTAGGAGTACTGCACGCCGGCGATCGCGGTGTCACCGTTCCACATGAACTCGAGCGGGTCGGTGCCGTTGCGGTCCAGGTAGCCGGTGCCGGTGGTCGTCGCGACGACGAGGATCCTCCGGTCGAACCCGCCGGTGCGCCTGAGCTCCTCGACGACGAGCCGGGCCCGCTCCTCGACGGTGTCGGCGTTGCGCAGGCCCACGTACACCCGGACCGGCAGCTTCGCCCCGCCCCCCGTGACCGCGTCGATGTCCTCGACTCTCGGGCCCCCCGAGACGAAGTTGCGGCCCTCGCGCCCGAGGTCCTCCCAGGCGACGAGCGACCCGGGGCCGCCCGAGCGCGCCTGCGAGGTGGGGGGCTGCTGGCCGGGGCTGATGGTGCGGTCGGGCGGGGCGGACAGCGCGTTGGCGGCGCCGAAGAAGCCGTTGACGAGCACCCCGGTGAACAGCGCCCACGCGACGACGAGCACGAGCACCGCCCCGAGCAGCCCGGACAGCTCGCGGGAGAGGCGGCGGCCGAGGAGGCGCCGCACCCGCCGGAACGCCGCGCGGCTGAGGCGGGTGAGCACCAGCCCGCCGGCCGCGACGAGCAGGGTGACGGCGAGGACGAGCGGCCAGCCGCCCGGGCCGATCGGCTCCATGCCGTAGAGCCGGCGGATGTCGTTCTGCCACCCCACCTGCTTCCACACCGCGAGCACGGCGAGAACGAGCACCACCCCGACGGTGAGGGCGAGTAGCACGGCGCGCAGCCGGTGGGGCACCTCGGGGAAGCGGAGGTAGCGGTAGAGCGAGGAGACCCCGGTGCCGATGCCGTACCCCACGAACAGGCTGACCCCGGAGATGACGCCCTGGACGACCGCGTCGCGGGGGAGCAGCGAGGGCAGCAGCGAGATGGTGAGGAAGAACAGGCCGGTGACGAGCCCGGCGCCGGAGAAGCGCAGCTCGGTGACCCGCTGCGGCCGGCCGAGCGGCGGCTCCAGGCGCCGTAGCAGCTCACGGGCCTCGGCGGCGCGGCGTACCGCGCCCGCCGGACGGTCGGTGGGCGGACCGGTGCGGGCGACGGGGCCGTCGCCGGCAGTGCGCGCCGGGGTGGGCAGCGTCGCCATCGGTCCTCCTCGCTCGGGTGCTCCGCACAGCAGGGTAGGCCTGCGCGCGGCGTCCGGTCCGCCGGTTTCGGCCGTCGCTGCATCCGGCTCGTGTGCGCGGGCGGCGGCCCCGGCGACCGCGTGAGCACACGCGGCGGGTGGGTGAGGGTCGGCCGTCGACGCGTTCCGGTGGCGCCCGCCGGGCCGGTACGGTGGGGGCGACACCGGCAGTGACCGCAGCCCCACCCGGCACGCGGCCACCACGACCCCGTCGGCCGCACCGGGCCACCCTCGCCCGGACCCGGCCGGCACCGACGCGGCGACCGTCACCACGGGAGCCCGGAGAAGGAGTGCCCAGTGAGCGACAACGAGGTCGCCCCCCTCGAGACGGCGTTCGGCGTCGACCACCACGTCAGCCGCGCGCAGGCCCCGGACCGCCCCCTCGCCGAGGGTGGTCCCGAGATGGTCCAGCTGCTCAGCCCGGAGGGTGAGCGGCTCCCGAACCCCGAGCTCGACCCGCTCGTCGACTCCTTGTCCGACGACGACCTGCGTGGCTTCTACCGCGACCTGGTGCTCGTCCGGCGCTTCGACACCGAGGCCACCGCGCTGCAGCGCCAGGGGGAGCTCGGTCTGTGGGCGAGCCTGCTCGGGCAGGAGGCGGCCCAGGTGGGCTCGGGCCGCGCCCTCCGGCCGCAGGACTACGCCTTCCCCACCTACCGCGAGCACGGTGTGGCCTGGTGCCGCGGCGTCGACCCGGTGAACCTGCTCGGCATGTTCCGGGGCGTCAACCACGGGGGCTGGGACCCCAACGAGAAGAACTTCCACCTCTACACGATCATCATCGGCGCCCAGACGCTGCACGCGACGGGCTACGCGATGGGCGTGCAGCGCGACGGCGACGTCGGCACCGGTGACGCGCAGCGCGACACCGCCGTCATCGCCTACTTCGGCGACGGGGCCACCTCGCAGGGCGACGTCTCGGAGTCGCTGGTCTTCGCCGGCGTCAACAACAGCCCGGTGGTGTTCTTCTGCCAGAACAACCAGTGGGCGATCTCCGAGCCCAACGAGAAGCAGACCCGCGCGCCGCTCTACCACCGCGCCCGCGGCTTCGGTTTCCCGGGCATCCGCGTCGACGGCAACGACGTGCTCGCGGTCTACGCCGTCACCACCCGGGCCCTCGACGCCGCCCGCTCCGGCCAGGGGCCCACCTTCGTCGAGGCGTTCACCTACCGGATGGGCGCGCACACCACCTCCGACGACCCGACGAAGTACCGGGTCTCCGCCGAGGTCGAGGTGTGGAAGCACCGCGACCCCATCCAGCGGTTCAAGCGCTGGCTGTCGACCACGGGGACGGTGGACGCCGGCTTCCTCGAGGCCGTCGACGCCGAGGCCGACGAGCTCGGCGCCTCGGTGCGCGAGCGCTGCCTGGCCATGCCCGACCCCGACGGCTCGCAGATGTTCGACCAGGTCTACGCCGAGGCCCACCCGGTGATGGAGCGTGAGCGCGCGTGGTTCGACGAGTACCACGCCTCGTTCGAGGGGGCGAGCCGATGAGCCAGGCCACGACCCTCGCCAAGGGCATCACGAGCGGCCTGCGGGCGGCGATGGAGAAGGACAGCCGGGTCGTCCTCATGGGTGAGGACATCGGCAAGCTCGGTGGCGTCTTCCGGGTCACCGAGGGCCTCCAGAAGGACTTCGGCGAGGACCGCGTCATCGACACCCCGCTCGCCGAGGCCGGCATCGTCGGCACCGCCATCGGGATGGCCCTGCGCGGGTACCGCCCGGTCGTCGAGATCCAGTTCGACGGGTTCGTCTACCCGGCGTTCGACCACATCGTCAGCCAGGTCGCCAAGCTGCACTCGCGCTCGCGCGGCCAGGTGCGCATGCCGATGGTCATCCGGATCCCCTTCGGCGGCGGCATCGGCGCGGTGGAGCACCACAGCGAGTCCAACGAGGCGTACTTCGCCCACACCGCCGGGCTGCGCGTGGTGTCCGTCTCCAACCCGCACGACGCCCACTGGATGATCCAGCAGGCCGTCGAGACCGACGACCCGGTCGTCTTCTACGAACCCAAGCGGCGCTACTGGGACAAGGGCGAGGTCGGCGACGAGCCCGACGGCGCCCTCGGCACCGCGCGGGTGCTGCGCGAGGGCAACGACCTGACGCTCTTCGCCTACGGACCCATGGTCAAGACCTGCCTCCAGGCCGCGCAGGCCGCCGAGGAGGAGGGCCGCTCGCTCGAGGTCGTCGACCTGCGCTCCCTCGCCCCGCTCGACCGCGAGGCCGTGCTCGGCTCCGTCCGCAGGACCGGGCGCGCCGTCGTCGTCCACGAGGCGTCCACCTTCCTCGGGATGGGCGCCGAGATCGCGGCGATGGTCACCGAGGAGGCGTTCTACTCGCTCGAGGCGCCGGTGCTGCGGGTGGGCGGGTACAACGTGCCCTACCCGCCCAGCCGGCTCGAGGAGGAGTTCCTCCCCGACCTCGACCGGGTCCTCGACGCCGTCGACCGCTCGCTCGCGTACTGAAAGGCACCGCCCCACATGGCTCTTCGTGAGTTCAAGCTTCCCGACCCCGGAGAGGGCCTGACCGAGGCCGAGATCGTCACGTGGCACGTCAGGGCCGGCGACACCGTCAAGGTCAACGACGTCGTGGTCGAGATCGAGACCGCCAAGTCGCTCGTCGAGCTTCCCGTGCCCTTCGCGGGCACCGTGGGCGAGCTGCTCGTGGCCGAGGGCGACACCGTCGAGGTCGGCACCCCGATCCTCCGGGTCGACGACGGCACCGGGGGCGGCCCGGCGCCGACTCCGGCCGACGAGCGGGAGTCCGGTGCCGCCGAGGAGCCGGCCGCCGGCACCCCCGCGGCAGCCGGTGGTCCCGGGTCCGGCGGCGACGCCGGGTCCGACGCCTCGATGGGCGGGCGCACCGCGGTGCTCGTCGGCTACGGCGTCCGGCAGACCGAGGCCCGCCGCCGACCCCGCAAGCAGCCGGCATCCGACTCCGCCCTCGGCAGCACCGACCTGGTCCCCACCCCGGTGCCCGACGACGAGCCCGCGCCCGCCCCCCGGGCCGCGGCGCGTCCCGCCCCCGCCGTCGCCCCGCGCGACCAGGCGCCGGTCGAGGGCGACCGCCGCGTGGAGCTCACCGGGGCACAGGTGCGGGCGCTGGCCAAGCCCCCGGTCCGGAAGCTGGCCAAGGACCTCGGCGTCGACCTCGGCTCGGTGACCCCCACCGGCGAGGGAGGCGTCGTCACCCGCGCCGACGTGGAGGCGGCGGCCTCCGGCGGCGACGAGCGCCCCGCACCCGAGGGTGCCGACACCCGGGCCGGCCGGTCCGGGGGTGGGCGCTGGGCCCCGGGCCCCTCCGGGGAGACGCGCGTCCCCGTCAAGGGCGTCCGGAAGGTGACCGCCCAGGCGATGGTGGCCTCCGCGTTCACCGCGCCGCACGTCACCGAGTGGGTCACCGTCGACGTCACCGCGACGATGGAGCTCGTCGAGCGGCTCAGGCGCGACCGGGACTTCAGCGACGTCAAGGTGACCCCGATGACGGTCCTCGCCAAGGCCATGTGCCTGGCGGTGAAGCGGCACCCCGGGGTCAACGCCACGTGGGACGAGGCCGCCCAGGAGATCGTGCTCAAGCACTACGTCAACCTCGGGTTCGCGGCGGCCACGCCGCGCGGGCTCGTGGTCCCGAACGTCAAGGACGCCCACCGGATGTCGCTGCTCGAGCTGGCGCGGACCATCGGCGAGCTCACCGCGACGGCACGTGAGGGCCGCCTCCAGCCGGCCGACATGGCCGGCGGCACGATCACCATCACCAACGTCGGTGTCTTCGGCGTCGACGGGGGCACCCCCATCCTCAACCCGGGGGAGTCGGCCATCCTCGCCATCGGGTCGGTCGCGCGGCAGCCGTGGGTCGTCGGCGAGGGCGCCGACGAGCGGATCGAGCCGCGCTGGGTCACCACGCTCGCCCTCTCGTTCGACCACCGGCTCGTCGACGGCGAGCTGGGGTCGAGGTTCCTCGCCACCGTCGCCGGCCTGCTGTCCGACCCGGCGCGCGCCCTCGTCTGGGGCTGAGCGTGGCGCAGGGCGAGCGGGGCGTCGTCTTCCCGGAGGTCGAGGGCCGTCGGTCGACGTCGGCCACCGGCCGCGCCGTCGTGGCCGACGCACTGGCCCCGGTGGACCCGGTGGGGTCGGCCGCCGCCCAGCGCGAGACGAACTGGCGCAGCGGCTACCTCACCCACTTCCGCAGGGTCGTGGAGGCCGGGCTGCCCAGCTACGCGGACGCGCGCAGCATCGCCGAGGCCGGCCTGGCGTCGGTTCACGGCCGGATGCGGTGGGTGCCGCGCGAGGGTGAGGAGGCGCCGCTCTCCGCGGCCGTCGGGGGCGCCACCGGGGGCCCGCACGACCTGCTCGACACCGAGGTGGTCGAGGGGCGGGGCGAGCCCGACACCGCGTTCACGCTGCCGTACCGCGGCCAGCGCCTCGCCGGGGACGACCTGCGGCGTCGCCTCGACGCCTGGGTCGAGGCCGGCGTGGTGGAGCCCAGCCTGCGCGAGGCGGTGACGGCGGTGATGGAGCACCCGGAGTGGCTGCGGCTCGACGGGCGCACGGTCGTCGTGCTCGGGGCCGCCGCCGAGATGGGTCCGCTCCGGGCGCTGCTGCGGTGGGGGGCCACGGTGGCGGCCGTCGACCTGCCCCGGCCCGACCTGTGGTCCCGCCTGCTCGACGACACCTCGGGGCTGGCGGGCCGGCTGCTCCTTCCGGCGCGCGCCGGGTCCGGACCGGTGGGCGAGCGCGCGGGCGTCGACCTGCTCCACGACCTGCCGAGCGCCACCGCGTGGGTCACCGGCGTCCCGGGGGCCCTCGTCCTCGGCAACTACGTGTACGCCGACGGCGCCACCAACGTGCGGGTGTCCACCGCCGTCGACGCCCTGTCCGAGGCGGTGCGCGGCCAGCGTCCCGACACCGCGCTCTCCTTCCTCGCCACCCCCACGGACGTCTTCGCCGTGCCGGGGGAGGCGGTCGAGGCCTCGGTGCGCTCCTACGCCGAGCGCCGCACCTCCAAGGTGCTGCGGGTGCCGCTGCGCACGCTGTCCGGCGGGCGGCTGCTGCGCCGCAACTACCTCCCCGGTGAGGACCCCGGCATCAACGACTCCGTCGTCATCCAGCAGGGGCCGAACTACCTGCTCGCCAAGCGGATCCAGCGGTGGCGCGCCACGGTGGCCCGGGCCTCCGGGGCCACGGTGTCGTTCAAGGTCGCCCCGCCGACGCGGACCCGCTCGGTCGTGAAGAACCGCGCGCTCGCCGCCGCCTACGCCGGTGCGCACCGGTTCGGGGTCGAGGTGTTCGAGCCCGGCACCGCGAACACGCTGATGGCCGCGCTGCTCGTCCACGACCTCGTGGCCGGGTCCCCCCGCCACGACCACCCGTGGCAGGACGAGGCCTTCGCCGCGGCGCACGGCGGGCTGTGGCGCAGCGCCTACGACCCGCGCAGCGCCCTCGGCCTCGCCGCCCTCCTCGGCGCGGCCTCAGCCCGCACCTGACCACGGTCGTACCGACCCGCCACCCCCGGCGGGAACGTGGCTGAAGACCGTCGTCATGGAGACGGTTCCCACCCACGTCCTGGGCAGGGCCCGGGCGCCGGCGTCGCGGCTAGGTGATGTCGCGCAGACGCGCGGCCTGCTTCAGCAGGTGGTTGCGCTCGTGGATGCTCGTCGCCGCGTCCGCCGCCTGCCGGTAGAGACCGGCGGCCGCGGGGACGTCGCCGGCCTTCTCGTGCAGGTGGGCGCTCACCGCCGCGTAACGGGGCAGCGCAGGGTCGAGTCCGTCCAGTGCCGCGAGCCCGGCAGGTCCGCCGTCGGCCTCTCCGACGGCGACCGCCCGGTTCAGGCGGTGCACCGGGCTGTCGGTCAGCGCGACGAGCTCGTCGTACCACTCGACGACCTGCACCCAGTCGGTCTCGTCGACGCTCGGGGCGTCGGCGTGCAGGGCCGCGATGGCGGCCTGCGTCTGGTACTCACCGAGCCGGTCGCGTGCCAGCGCCTCCTGGAGGATGTCGACCCCCTCTGCGATGAGCGAGGTGTCCCACTGCGTCCGGTCCTGCCCGGCGAGCGGAACCAGCGCGCCGTCGGGTCGGGTGCGGGCGACCCGACGGGCGTGGTGGAGGAGGAAGAGGGCGAGCAGGCCCGCGACCTCGGGGTCGTCGGTGAGGGAGCGCAGTCCCCGGGCCAGCCGGATCGCCTCCGCGGCGAGGTCGACGTCGCCGCCGTAGCCCTCGGTGAAGACGAGGTAGAGCGTGCGCATCACCGTCCCCAGGTCGCCCGGCGCCTGGATCCCGGCCTCCGCGACGGTGCGCTTGGCCCTGCTGATCCGCTGCGCCATCGTGGTCTCGGGCACCAGGTGCGCCTGCGCGATCTGCCGGGTGGTCAGCCCGCCGAGCGCGCGGAGGGTGAGGGCCACCGCCGAGGCGCTGCTCAGCGCGGGGTGGGCGCACAGGAAGTACAGCCACAAGGTGTCGTCGGTACCCCTCGAGGGCCCCGGAGCCGGCTCGCGGTGCACGCGTTCCTCCCGGGCCCGCCGGCTCTGCGTCGCCCGCAGCTGGTCGACGTGCCGTCGCCAGGCAACCGTGACCAGCCACCCCCTGGGGTCCCGCGGCGGGTCCGCGGGCCAGGACTCCAGGGCCGAGACCAGGGCGTCCTGCACGGCGTCCTCGGCCGACGCGAAGTCCACCCCGCGTCGGAGGAGGACGCCGATGACGGCGGGAACGAGGCTCCGCAGGGCCTGCTCGTCCATCGGCGATGCCCTCACTCGGTGATGGTGGGGGGCGCCTCGAGGAAGGGGCGGACCTCGAGCCACTCACCGAGCGGTCGTCCGCCGGCGGCCGGCGCCCCGGAGAGCTCACCCGCGAGCTCGACGGCGCGCTCCGTCGACTCGACGTCGATGACCATCCAGCCGGCGATCAGGTCCTTGGTCTCGGCGAAGGGGCCGTCGACGACCGGCGGCTTGTCCTCGCCGTCCCAGCGGACCCACATCCCGTCCGGCGCCAGCGCCCGGCCGTCGACGAACTCACCGTTGTCGCGCAGACGGTCGGCGAAGTCGTCCATGAACCGCATGTGTGCCTCGACCTCCTCCGGGGACCACTGGTCCATCGGCACGTCGTTGAGCGAGGTCTTGGGGCCCCGGTAGTGCTTGAGCAGCAGGAACTTGGCCATGACTCTCCTTCGGTGGTGCGGTCCATTCTGACCGCGTGCACCCCTGGGTCGGAGCCGACGGGGCATCCTCGACATCGGGGCCGCGCCGGTCGGGTCGGTTGCGGCGCCGTGGGAAGTGGTTTGTCGGGAGTCGCACCCGGGCGCGATGATGGCGCGGTTCACCGCCCCGTCCGTCGTCGGCCCCCGGCCGCCCAGCCCCAGCGAGTCCGCCGTGCTCTCCCCCTACGCCCCCCTGTTCCGGGTCCCCGGTGCCGCGGCCTTCATCACCGGGGCCGCGGTCTCACGCGTCGGGGGCGCCATGTTCGGGGTCGCCGTCATCGTCATGGTGAGCGAGCGGCGTGGCTCGTACGCGCTGGCGGGCCTCGTCTCGGCCGTGGGACTCACGGTGCTCGCGGTGGCCGGCCCGCTGCTCGGCCGGCTCGTCGACAAGCACGGCCAGCGCCGCGTCGCCCTGCCGTTCGTCGTCGTCGCGGCGGTGAGCGGTGTCGCGACGGCGCTCGCCTCGTGGCTGCTCGCCCCCGCGTGGGTGCTCGTCGTCCTGTACGGCGCCAGCGCCTTCCTGCCGGAGCCCGGCCCGATGTCACGCGCCCGGTGGGCGCACGTGTTCCGGGACGACCCCGCCCGGCTGCACACGGCGATGTCCTTCGAGCAGGTCGTCGACGAGGCGTCCTTCGTCGTGGGGCCGGTCGTGGCGGTCCTGGTCTCGACGCTGTGGTTCCCCGAGGCGGGGCTGCTGCTCGCGGTCACCTTCTTCACCGCCGGTGCGGTGCTCTTCCTCTCCGCGCGGGCCACCGAGCCGCCGGTCGTGCCGCACGTCGACCGGCCCCCCGGGCTGGCGGTGCGCTGGCCCGGCCTGCTCGTCGTCGCCGGCGTGCTCATCATGACCGGGGTGATCTTCGGGGCCAACGAGGTCGTGGCCGTGGCGTACGCGGATGCCGCGGGGAGCCCGAGCCTGTCGAGCGTGGTGCTCGGCGCGTTCGCGCTGGGGTCGACCCTCTCGGGCCTGGTCTTCGGCAGCCGGTCGTTCCGCTCGAGCATGACGGCCCGGCTGGTCGTCGCGGCCGCCGCGATGGTGCTGCTCGAGCTGCCGGCGCTCGTGGCGCCCGGGGTGTGGCCGCTCGTCGTCGTCATGTTCGTCGCCGGGTCGGCCACCGCCCCGATGCTCATCACGAGCCTGTCCCTCGCCCAGCGCCTGGTGCCCCCGGCGCTCGTGACCGAGGGGATGGCGGTGGCCGTCACCGGCATCCTCGTCGGCATCGCGGCGGGCTCCGCGCTCGGTGGGTGGGCGGTCGAGGCCTGGGGTGCCCAGCGCGCCTACCTGGTCCCCGTGCTCGCCGGCGCCGTCGCCGTGGTCGTCCTGCTGGCGCGCCGCCGCAGGCTCGAGGCCGCGGAGGAGGCCGGCGCGGGCCGGAGCGTCCAGGTGCCCGTCGCGCCCTGAGGGACCGGCCCGGCCTCCCTCACGAACGTGGGTGATGACCGCCGCCGCGCGGACGACGGTCACCACCCACGTTCCGAGGAGGGGAGGGTCATCCCGCCGTGGGCCGCCCGGTGACGCCGCTCTCGGGTCTGCTGGTGACCGCAGCCTCGGGTCTGCTGGTGACCGCGGCCTCGGATGTGCTCGTGCCGGCGGCCTCGGGCGCGCCGGTCACGGCGGCCTCGGGTGCGCCGTCGGCGGCACCCGCCGGGTCGCCGCTCCCGGCGTTGCGCTCGCTGTACGCCGAGCCGGAGCGCAGCTCGACGTGGGGCAGCCTCAGCATGATCAGGAAGCCGACCACCATGACGGCGGCACCGACGAGGAAGACCAGGTCCATCGCCTCCGAGAAGCCGATGAGGAACGGCTGGGCCAGCCGGGGGTCGAGGTCGGTGAGGAACGAGGAGTCCGACAGGACGCCGCTGGCGCCGGCCGCCGTGACCCCGCCGCTCGAGGCCGCCTGCTGGATGGCGGTCGCGACGGTGTTGTCCACGGTGCCGGCCGGTGCCTGGAGCCCGGCGGCCACGCCCGCCTGGAACTCGGCGGTCGGGGCCACCGCCCGGAAGGCCTCGGCGATCTTGTCGGGCACGGTCGAGAAGAGGATCGAGAGGAAGACGGCGGTGCCGATGGTGCCACCCATCTGCCGCGTGAAGGTCGCCGTCGAGGTCGCGACGCCGATCTGCTGCGGCGGCACCGCGTTCTGCACGGCCAGGGTCAGCGGCTGGAAGTTGAAGCCGAGCCCCAGGCCGAAGACGACCATGACGAGCATCGTCTGCCAGAGCGGGGTGTCGTACCCGACGTAGTGGAAGACGAACAGCCCGAGCACGAGCAGCCCCGACCCGACGACCGGGAAGATCCGGTAGCGACCCGTGCGGGCGATGATCTGGCCCGAGCTGATCGACCCGACCATGATGCCGGCCACCATCGGGATGAGCTGCAGCCCGGCCTCGGTCGGCGTGGAGCCCTTGACGATCTGGAGGTACAGCGGCAGGGCGGCGAGCCCGCCGAACATCGCGACGCCGATCACCACCGAGGCCGCCGAGGAGACGCCGACCGTCCTGTTGCGGAACATCCGCAGCGGCAGGATCGCCTCGTCGCCGATGCGGCGCTCCTGGAGGAAGAACAGCAGCGCGGCGACCGCCGAGATGGCGTAGGCCACCCACGCGGCGGTGGAGGTCCACCCCCACTCGCGGCCCTGCTCGAGCACGATGAGCAGCGGCACGAGCGACGCCGACAGCAGGAACGCACCGAGCCAGTCGATCCGGTGGTCGAGGCGCTGGTGGCGCAGGTGGAGGGTGCGCGAGACGACGACGAGGGCGGCGATGCCGATCGGCACGTTGACGAGGAAGACCCAGCGCCAGCCGGTGATGCCGAAGATGGTGTCGGCGCCGGCGAAGAAGCCGCCGATGACCGGGCCGGCGACGCTCGAGGTGCCGAACACGGCCAGGAAGTAGCCCTGGTACTTGGCCCGCTCCCGCGGCGGCACGATGTCGCCGATGATCGCCAACGCGAGCGACATCAGGCCGCCGGCTCCGAGGCCCTGCACCGCCCGGAACGCGGCGAGCGAGTACATCGACGTCGCGAACGAGCACAGCGCCGAGCCGACGATGAAGATCGAGATCGCGAAGATGAAGAGCTTCTTGCGCCCGTAGATGTCGCCGAGCTTGCCGTAGAGCGGGGTGACGATCGTCGCCGTGATGAGGTAGGCGGTCGTGGCCCAGGCCTGCTGGTCCAGCCCCTGCAGGTCGTCGGCGATGGTGCGGATCGAGGTCGCCACGATCGTCTGGTCGAGGGCGGCGAGGAACATGCCCATCATCAGCCCGATGAGGATCGTGACGATCTGTCGGTGGGTGAGCGGTCCGTCGTCCGGGCCGGCGGTCGCGGTCAGGGCCGTCTTCTGGTCGGTCATGCGGTGGTCCTCGGGGTCGGGTCCGCCAGCCAGGCCTCGAGGTCGCAGGCGAAGCGGGCGAGGTGGTCGGAGAACAGGCGGACGTCGTCGTCCGACCAGTCGGTGAGGAGCTGCTGGAGCCAGCGGTCACGGCCGTCGCGGATGGCGACGAGGAGCGCCTCACCCTCGTCCGTCACCGACAGGGCCTGGGCGCGGCCGTCGTCGGGGTCGGGGCCCCGCTCGACGAGCCCGAGCTCGACCAGGGTGCTCACCTGCCGGCTCACCGTGGAGACGTCGACGTGCGCGGCCTCGGCCAGGGCCGAGACCCGCATCGGGCGACGCTTGAGGTTGAACAGCAGCGGGTACGCCATCGGGTCGACCTGCGGGTGGCGGCGCGGCGCCTGTGCCTTGGCGACGTGCAGCAGCCTGGTGACGCGCACGAGCTCGTCGCCGAGCGTGGCCGTCGGGGTCGACGGGACGGAACGGAACGGCACCGGGCGCCTCCTCTCGTGGGCAATGATTGGTTGCACCATACAACTATCAGGAGCCCGGGCGCATTCCGCGGCGTCGAACCGTCTCGCGCGGCCGGGTGCCCGGACGTCGTTCGCGCCGCCGGGACCGCCGAGGGATGGGGCCGGGCACCCGTCAGGCGGTGCGGAGGACCGTCAGGCGGTGCGGGCGCCGAGGTGCTCGAGCAGGTTGTGCGAGAACCGCTGCCCCATGAGCGCGACGACCCCCTTCATCGCCGCCGTCACGGCGGGGCGGGTGAGGCCGGGGAACGGGAGCTCCACCGAGATCGCCATCGAGGTCTCGAGGCAGGTGCCGTCCTCCTCCGGGCTGAGGCGGTACCAGCCGTCGACGCCGGCGTTCTCCTCGGCGTGGCCCGCCTCGGGGTCGTGGGCGAACTCGATGTGGTGCGGCTCGTCGAACGTCATCCGCTCGGTGAAGGTGAACGAGAACGACGTCCCGAGCACCGGGACCCGCGCCAGCTCCCACACCCAGTGCTCCCCGCGCTCGCGGACGGTGCGGAGGAACGGGGTGAGCCGGGCGACGAGGTCGGGGTCGGTGAGCGCGGCCCACACCTCGTCCTGCGAGGCGGTGACGACGGCGTGGGTGCGCGTGGCCGTGCTGAAGTGCGCCATGGGGCTCAGGGGGTGACCGTCAGGGCGGCGAGCACGCGGCGGGCGACGTCCTCGTCGCCGTTCACGGTGACAGGGAGGTCGGCGGGGTCCCGGCGGCCTCCGGCCAGGCGCATCGCGACGGCGGTGGACATCGTCAGGCTCGTCGTCACGACGTCCGGGTGCTCCTCCGGCTCCCCCGTGAAGAGCGGGATGCCGCGCGGCTTGCCCTCCTGCTCCTCGACCCGGGCCCCGGCCCGCCCGACGACCGGGCCGGTGAGGTCGAGGACCACGGCGTTGCCGGGCGGCACCCCGGCCCGCTTCGCGACGAGCACCGGCAGGGCGTCGAGGAACCGGGCGACGCTGAGCGCGGCTGCAGGGGTGTCGAGCCCACCGGGGCGGCCGATCGCCTCGCGGATGTCCTGCTCGTGCATCCACACGTCGAAGGTGCGGACGGCGACGAGCCCGGCCAGCGTGGTCTGACCGAAGGGACCCATCACCTCGGCATCCGGGTCGACGTCGTCGGCGCGGTAGACGGCCAGCCGCTCGTCGAGGCGCCACTCGAGCTCGTCGAGGACGTCCTCGAGCGCCCGGCCCCGCCGCGACTCGAGGAAGCGCTCGATCCGCTCGGCGAAGTCGTGGTGCACGTGCTCGTGCCCGCTGACGTCGACGTCGGGCACCGCGTCACCGGCGACCATCGCCTCCACGCTGGCGACGTGCGCCACCTGGTCGAACACGGTCCAGCCCGGGCAGTCGGTGGGCCGGCCGGCGTCGTCGGGGCGGAGGGTGCGGCCGAGGTCGATCACCGAGCGCACGGCGTGGGCCCAGGCGTCGACGACCTCCGGGAACTCGGTGGGGGCCGGGGGGTGAAGCGGCATGCCGCCACAGTACCTACGCTGGTGCCATGGCCCTGCGGACGCGACCGACGAGCGGCGGGCCCGTCGAGGCGTCCGTCGCGGCCGGGCCCGAGTACTCCGGCCCCGTGCGGCCCCTCGCGGTGGCGGTCGGGGCCGCGCTGCTCGCCCTCGTCCCCGCCGCGCTCCTCACCGGCGCGGCCGACCCGCTGCTCCTCGCCGACCCCGGCCCGTTCGTCCGCTGGGGCGTGCCCGTCGCCGACCTGCTCGGCAACCTCACCGGGCCGGCCACCTTCGGCCTGCTGCTCCTCGCCGCGTTCCTCGCCCCCGAGCGCACCCACACCGACCGCCGGGCCACGGCCCTGCGGTGGGCCGGCGGCACGGCGGTCGTCTGGCTCCTCGCGAGCCTGCTCGAGGTGCTGCTCACCTTCGCCGACCTCGCCGGCACCCCCCTCACCGACCCGACGCTGGCGCAGCAGTTCCTCAGCTTCGCCTGGGAGCTCGAGACCACCCGCGTCCTCCTCGTCACCGCCGCCATCGCGCTCGTCGTGGCGGTGTCGTCCTTCCTCACCACCCGCCGCGCCCCGATGGCCTGGCTCGCGGCGCTCACCCTCACCGGCACGGTCATCCAGTCGCTCACCGGCCACGCGGCGGGCTCGGCCAGCCACGAGGACGCCGTCAACGGCCTGGCCTTCCACCTGCTCGGCGTCACCGTCTGGGTCGGCGGGCTCCTCGCCCTGCTCGCACTGCGCCCCCGGCTCGGCCGCGACCTGGGGGTCACCGTCTCGCGCTACTCGGTGCTCGCCACCTGGTCCTTCGCGGCCGTCGCCCTCTCCGGCGTCCTCCAGGCGGCGATCCGGCTCGGCTCGGTCGACGGGCTGTTCACCGCGTACGGCCTCATCGTCTCCCTCAAGACGGCGGCCCTGGTGATGCTCGGTGGTCTGGGCTGGCTGCACCGCCGCAACATCGCCACCCGGCTCACGTCCGACCCCGGCGACGGGCGGGCCTTCGCCCGGCTGGCGGTCGCCGAGGTCGCGCTCATGGGAGCGGCGACCGGTCTCTCCGCGGTGCTCGCCCGCAGCCTGCCCCCGGTGCCCGACGCGCTGCCCGACCCCGGAATCGTCCTCGAGCTCACCGGCTACCCCGACCCCGGCCCGCTCGCCGCCGTCGACTGGTTCACCGCCTGGCGGGTCGACTGGCTCTTCATCACGGTCAGCGTGCTCGCCGTGGCCCTCTACGTCGCAGGGGTCGTGCGGCTGCGCCGGCGGGGCGACGCGTGGCCGTGGTGGCGCACGGTGCTCTGGGTCGCCGGGTGGCTGCTCTTCGTCTGGGCCACGTGCAGCGCCCCCGGCATCTGGGGCCGGGTGCTCTTCAGCATGCACATGGTCATGCACATGGCGGTCGCGATGATCGTGCCCCTGCTCCTCGTGCCCGCCGCGCCGCTCACGCTCGCCCTGCGGGCGCTGCCGGCCCGCAAGGACCGCACCTGGGGCCCGCGCGAGCTCATCCTCCACGTCGTGCACTCCCGGGCGATGCGGTGGGTCGCCAACCCGGTGGTCGCCGCCGCCCTCTTCTTCTTCAGCCTCGCCGCGTTCTACTGGACCGGGCTGTTCGAGCTCGCCCTCACCACCCACACCGGGCACCTGCTGATGATGGGGCACTTCCTCCTCACCGGGTACCTGTTCGTCTGGGTGCTCATCGGCGTCGACCCGGGGCCGCCGCGCTGGTCGCCGCTGATGCTCCTCGTCATCCTGTTCGCGACCATCTCCTTCCACGCCTTCTTCGGGGTCGCCCTCACCGGCGGCGAGTCGCTGCTCGCCGCCGACTTCTTCACCCGGCTCAACCTCCCGTGGGGGCCCAGCCCGCTCGCCGACCAGCACACCGCCGGCGAGATCGCCTGGGGCATCGGCGAGGCGCCGACGCTCGTCCTCGCCGTCGTCGTCGGGGTCCAGTGGTACCGCAGCGAGCAGCGCGAGACCGTCCGCCGGGACCGCCAGGCCGACCGCGACGGCGACGCCGAGCTGCGCGCGTACAACGAGCGGCTCGCGCGGCTGCGCGACGAGGCCGAGCGGCTGGGTTGATCCACCCCGGATGGGGGAGGATGGCGGGATGCGCGTCGCCGTCGTCCAGCTCGCCTACGGGGACGACGAGCCCGCGGAGGCCCGGCTCGACCGGGTCGCCGGGCTCGTCGCCGGCCTCTCCGGCCACGACCTCGTCGTCCTGCCCGAGCTGTGGTCCCCCACCGGGTTCGACTACGCCAAGTGGGAGGCGCGGGCCGAGCCGCTCGACGGTGCGTGGGCGGCGGCGATGACGGATCTCGCGCGGTCGGCCGGGGTCACCCTGCACGCGGGGTCCTTCGTGGAGCGGCTGCCCGAGCCGGGGCCCGACGGCAACGACCTCGCCAACACCTCGCTGCTGCTGTCGGCCGAGGGGGAGCGCCTCGCGGTGTACCGCAAGGTCCACCGGTTCGGGTTCGGGTCCGGGGAGCCCAAGCTCATGGAGGCCGGCACCGAGGTCGTCGTCGTCGACCTCCCGGCCGGTGACGGCACGACCGTCCGCGCCGGGCTGTCGACCTGCTACGACCTGCGCTTCCCCGAGCTGTACCGCCGGCTGCTGGAGGCCGGGGCCGAGCTCTTCGTCGTCCCCGCCGCGTGGCCGGCCGCCCGGGTGGAGCACTGGCGGCTGCTCGGCCGGGCCCGTGCGGTCGAGAACCAGTGCGTCGTCGTGCAGGGCAACACGGCCGGCACCCACGCCGGGTTCGAGATGGGTGGGCACAGCCAGGTCGTCGCCGCCACCGGGGAGGTGCTCGCCGAGGCCTCCGGTGACTCGCAGGAGGTGCTCTCCGTGGACGTCGACCTCGCCGCCACCGCCGAGTACCGGCGCGCCTTCCCCGTGCTCGGCGACCGTCGTCTCTGACCGCTCCCCAACCGCCGCGTGTGCTCGGCCGGCTGCCCCGGCGACCGGATGAGCACCCGCGCGGCCGGGCGTTGCGGCCGGGCCGGGTGCGACACTGCGGAGATGGACGACGTCGTTCAGGAGCTCGTCGACTCCCTGCCCGCGGGGGTCGTCGTCACGGCGCCGGAGGCCCTCGACAAGTACCGTTTCGACTGGACCCACGACCCCCGCGTGGGGATGCCGGTCGCCGCGGTGCGGGCCGAGAGCGCGGACCAGGTGCAGCGGACGGTCCGCTGGGCGGCCCGCCACCGGGTGGGGATCGTGCCGCGGGGGGCGGGGACCTCGCTGTCCGGGGGGTCGATGGCGGTCGACGGCTGCGTCGTGCTCTCCCTGGAGCGGATGCGGGCCGTGGAGGTCGACCCCGTCACCCGGGTGGCCGTCGTGGAGCCCGGCGCCCTCAACGTCGAGGTCAAGCGGGCCGCGCAGGAGCACGGGCTCTGGTACCCGCCCGACCCGAGCTCGTACGAGATCTGCTCGATCGGCGGGAACGTCGCGACGAACGCCGGCGGGCTGTGCTGCGTCAAGTACGGCGTGACCACCGACTACGTGCTCGGGATGGACGTCGTCCTCGCCGACGGCACCCTCGTCACGCTCGGCGGCAAGCGGATCAAGGACGTGGCCGGCCTGTCGCTGCTCAAGCTGTTCGTCGGCTCGGAGGGGACGCTCGGCATCGTCACCAGGGCCGTGCTGCGCCTGCTGCCGGCGCAGCAGCCGCGCGCCACCGTCGTGGCGTCCTTCCCGACCGTCGCCGCGGCCGCCACCGCCGTCGTCGAGCTCGGCCGCACGGTGCGCGCCTCGATGGTCGAGCTCATGGACCGGGCCGCGGTCAACATCGTGGAGGACCACCGGCCGATGGGCCTGGACCGTGACGCCGGCGCCCTGCTCCTCGTCCAGACCGACGCACCCGGGCCGGCGCGCGAGGCCGAGCTCGCCGCCATCACGGCCGCCTGCGAGCTCGCCGGCGCCAAGGAGGTGGCGGCCACCGACGACCCCGACGAGAGCGAGATGTTCATCGAGGCGCGGCGGCTCTTCTTCCCCGCCGCCGAGGCCCGCGGCTCGGTGCTGCCGGAGGATGTCGGGGTGCCGGTACCGCTGCTGCCGGACCTGCTGGCGGCCATCGCCGCCGTCGCCGAGGAGCACGGCGTGGAGATTCCCGTCGTCGCGCACGCCGGCGACGGCAACACCCATCCGATCATCATCGTCGACCGGTCCGACCCCGACTCGGTGGCGCGGTGTGCCCTCGCCTTCGATGCCGTGATGGCCGCCGCCATCTCCCTCGGCGGCACCATCACCGGCGAGCACGGTGTGGGCCGGCTCAAGGCGGCAGCCCTGCCCGACCAGCTCGGCCCCGACGTCATGGAGCTCACCCGGCGGGTGAAGGCCGCCCTGGACCCGCAGGGCATCCTCAACCCGGGCGTCATCGCCTGACCCCGACCGACCCTGCGCGGTCCGTGGACACCGCTCGCCCACGGTGCGACACTGGTCGGCCCCGGCAGGGTGCCGGGGAGAGGGGGCCCCGTGCCCACACCGTTCGCACTCGTCGTCCTCGTCCTCCTCGTGGTGCTCGCCGTGGCCGGCGTCGTGGTCTTTGTGCGCCGGGCCGGACGCCGCGGCGCCACCACCGGCTCGCACGACGCCCACTCCTCGCACCCCGAGGCGCCGTGGAGCGCCGAGCAGTCCGCGACCTTCCACCACCGGGGCGGCTCGGGAGGCAACGCCGGCGGCTGGGGCGGCTGACAATCGCCGCGCACCTCCCGGTGGCGTGATCACCCCCGTGGGTCGAAGATGGGATGACACCCCGGACAGGGACCGGGGGAGGACCCAGGGAGTGGTCATGTCGGGAATGCTCGCCATCGTCCTCGGGGTCGCCGTGGCGGCCGTCGTGCTCGTCGTCGTCGTGGGGGTCGTCGCGCTGCTCGCCAGCCGGGGTGAACGCACCGACCTCGACGAGGCCGGCGAGGTCTTCGGGGCACCGGCGGAGCAGCCCCGCGAGGCCGGAGGCCTGGGTCGGATCTGAGCCGCGGCCGGGGTGTGCGAGTTCCGCAGGTCACGGGGTGCCGCCGCTAGGCTCGCAGCGGCCATCCGACCCCGGCCCCTCCCAAGGAGACCTCCATGTACATCGGACTCGGCATCTTCCTGCTCGCACTCGGCGCGATCCTCTACTTCGCCGTCGAGGCCTCCTTCGCCGGTATCGACATCCCGACGATGGGCCTGATCCTCATGGTGTGCGGCGTGCTCGCGATCATCCTGTCCTTCGTCGTCCAGGCCAGCCGCCGCGGCCGCCGTGACAACGGCTACACGGCCACCCGCGAGAGTCACGTCGACCCCAACACCGGGTCGCGCGTCGACCGCACCGACGTCGACCCCAACCCCTGACCGACCCCCGTCCGAGGAAGGGCCCGTCCGCAGGGCGCGGACGGGCCCTTCGTCGTCGGGACGTCACACCGGTGTCGCCGGGCGGTGCGCTCCCTGGGGCGCGACCCGCCCCCCGGGCCGATGTCCGGTGGCCACGGCGGGCGCTGCCATGCACGAGGGCCCGCCCCGTGGTGGGGCGGGCCCTCGCGGGTCACGGGTCGGGCACGCCGGAGCAGTGCCCTGACCCGGAGTCTCAGAACGCCGACTCGGGTACCTCCATCAGCGCGTTGTCGGTGACCTCGGCCACGGCACGCTCGGCGGACAGCCGGGGCAGCACCTGCCGGGCGTAGAACTGGGCCGCCGCGACCTTCCCCTCGTAGAAGTCCTTGTCCTTGCCCTCGGCCCCGGCCGCGAGCTTGTCGAGGGCCACTGCCGCCTGGCGGAGCAGCAGCCACCCGACGACGAGGTCGCCGGCGCCGAGCAGCAGCCGGGTGGTGTTCTGGCCGACCTTGTAGAGGTTCTCGAGGTCGCCGCCCTGGCGCGGGTCGGACTTCATCAGCTCGCCGACCATGAAGCCGAGGATGCCCTGGACGTCCTCGACGCCCTGCCCGAGCAGCTCGCGCTCGCGGTCGATCCGGCCGTCGTGCTGGCCGAGGTCCTTGGCGAACTCCTGCATCTGGCTGGCGAGGTAGGTCAGCGCCTGACCCTTGTCGCGGACGATCTTGCGGAAGAAGAAGTCCAGGCCCTGGATGGCCGTCGTGCCCTCGTAGAGGGTGTCGATCTTGGCGTCACGGACGTACTGCTCCACCGGGTAGTCCTGGAGGAACCCGGAGCCGCCGTAGGTCTGCAGCGACTCGGTGCCGAGCAGCACCCACGCCCGCTCCGAGCCCAGGCCCTTGACGATGGGCAGGAGCAGGTCGTTGACCCGGTTGGCGATGTCGGCCGCGGAGCCCTGCTCGAAGGAGTGGTCACCGGTGGTGAGCACGTGCTGGTCGACGACGTCCTGCTGGGTCGCGGTGTACAGCACGAGGGCGCGCAGGCCCTCCGCGTAGGACTTCTGCAGCATCAGGGAGCGGCGCACGTCGGGGTGGTGGGTGATCGTGACCCGCGGCGCGGTCTTGTCGACCATCTGGGTGAGGTCGGCACCCTGGACCCGCTCCTTGGCGTACTCGAGCGCGTTGAGGTAGCCGGTGGACAGGGTGGCGATGGCCTTGGTGCCCACCATCATCCGGGCGTTCTCGATGACGTGGAACATCTGGGCGATGCCGTCGTGGGTGCCGCCGAGCAGCGAGCCGACGGCCTGCTCCTCGCCGCCGAAGGTGAGCTCGCAGGTCGTGGAGACCTTCAGGCCCATCTTCTTCTCGAGGTTGGTGACGTAGACGCCGTTGCGCTCGCCGAGCTCGCCGGTCTCGAGGTCGACGTGGTACTTCGGGAGGACGAAGAGGGACAGGCCCTTGGTGCCGGGGCCGGCACCCTCGGGGCGGGCGAGGACGAAGTGCACGACGTTGTCGACCATGTCGGACTCGCCGCTGGTGATGAAGCGCTTGACGCCGGTGAGGGCCCAGGTGCCGTCCTCGTTCTGGACCGCCTTGGTGCGGCCGGCGCCGACGTCGGACCCGGCATCGGGCTCGGTGAGCACCATCGTGCAGTGCCAGCCCTTCTCCACGATCCAGCGGGCCAGCTTCTTCTGGTCCTCGGTGCCGAGCTCGTACAGCAGCTTGGCGAACCCGTAGGACGCGGCGAACATGGCGACGGCCGGGTTGGAGCCGAGAAGCATCTCGTTGACGGCCCAGCGCATGCTCGGGGGGGTGACGGTGCCGTCGAGCTCCGCCTGGAGGTCGATGTTCCAGAAGCCGCTGTCGCGGTAGGCCTCGAAGGACCGGCGGAACGACTCGGGCATCGTGACGGACTGGGTGGCCGGGTCGTACACCGGCGGGTTGCGGTCCGCGTCGGCGAACGACTCCGCGAGCTCGTTCTCCGCCAGCCGGGCGACCTCCTTGAGCATCTCCCGCGCGGTGTCGGCGTCCAGCTCCGCGTACGGCCCGGAGCCCAGCACGTCACCGCGGCCGAGCACCTCGAAGAGGTTGAACTCGATGTCGCGCAGGTTGCTCTTGTAGTGACCCATGGTCGTCCCTTTCGACGGCGGGGTAGGTGAGCGCTTGCTTACCAGTCTGCTACCCGTCGGTAACAAAAGCAAGGGCTCCGTGCTTCCCCGGTGGCGTGCCGAACGTCACTCGCACCGGAGCCGCCCCGCGGCGCTCGACGGCGGTACGGGGAGGCAGGCGGCATACTCGGTGGCGTGGCTGTCGGCAGCGGTGAGGTCGGTCCGGTGGACCGGGCCCGCGACGCCCTCGACGGCGGCGCCGCCTGGCGTGCGCGCGACATCCTCGTGGCGCACGTCGAGGAGGAGAACGACACCGAGGCGCTGCGGCTGCTCGGGGAGGTGCTCCACGACATGGGCGACCTGCCCCGAGCCGGAGCGGTGTGGTTCGCGGCGGGGGTCAAGGGGCCGAGGGTCGACCGCGCCGTGGCCGCGTGGCGCCAGCAGGCGAACGACGACTTCGCCCTGATGTGGGCCTCGCTCCCGGCGTCGGTGCGCGAGGAGCCCCGCGCCCGGCGGGTGGAGGCCCTGCGCGAGAAGGCACTCGCGGCCGAGCCGGCGGCCACGCAGGCGGGGACCGCGCCCGCCGTCGACGAGGGCGGAACGGACGCCGCCCAGGTCATCGCGTGGATCCTCGCCGCCGCGTTCGTCGTCCTCGCCGTGATCGGCGCGGTGACGGTGCTCGGCTGGGTCGTCCCCGGCGACTGAGCCCGCGTATGGCCGGGGGTCAGTAACAGCCGTTCACGGTGGCCGCCAGCATGTCGACGTCCTGTTGCAGGGACAGGGTCGACGCCTTGCCGTTCACGAGGAAGGAGAACGCCTTGACCCGTCCGTCGGTCGCCTTGGTGAAGCCGGTGAGGGCGACGACGTCGGCGAGGCTCCCGGTCTTCGCCCACACCTTCCCCACGGCGCACTTGGACTGGGCTGTGGTGAACCGTCCCCATTCGGCACGGAGCGTCCCGGTGCGGCCCGCGGTGGGCATGCCCTGCGCCGAACGCATCGGCCACAGCTCGGTGTAGCGGGTGTCGAGGCCGCGGTCCATGATCCGGGCGAGCTGCAGCGCGCTCAAGCGGTCCGACCGTGAGAGCCCGGAGCCGTCGTAGAGGTCCCCGGTGGACAGCCGCTGTGACCGGATGGCCGCGGACTGGGCGGCGCGCGCTGCGTCCCAGGTGTTGCCGCGACCCTGCTCGATCGCGACGAGGCGGTGCAGCGACTCGGCGATCTCGTTGTCGCTGTTGAGCAGCATCCGACTCACCGTGTCACCGGTCGTGCGGCCCGTGGCACCTGCGATGGTCCGTTGTGAGGGGGGTGAGTCCTGGTAGCCGGCGTAGTCGACCTGGATGCCCCGGGCCCGCAGGCGGTCCCGGAAGTACCTCCCCGCATCGGCCGCGGTGTCGGAGACGTCCCGCTGGTCACGGACGAGTCCGCGCAGCGGCGTGAAGTCGTCGGGCACGTAGCTCGACAGCCAGCCCGTGGCCGGGGTGAAGGTGCGGGGGAAGACGTCGTCGTCGACGTAGGTGCGCACGCCGGTCGAGATGCCCCGAGCCTCGAGGTCGGCGGCGGTCGCCGCGGCCAGCTCGTCGATGTTCGCGCTGGACAGGCTCGGGTCTCCGGACCCGACGAGGACGACCTGCTTCGGCCACGTGCCCTGCCGGACGCTGGTGGTGGACCGGGATGATGCGCCGAAGGTCGTCAGGGCGTTGGCGGCGGTGACGAGCTTGACGTTCGAGGCCGGACGGCGCAGCGTGCTCCCGTTGCGCGACCAGAGCACCTGGTTGGACGCGGCGTCGATGACGACGCCGGAGAACGAGGTGCCGAATCGACTGGTGGTGGCCCGCGCCGAGAGTCTGCTCGCGAGGCGAAGATCCGCGGAGGTGGGCGTTCCCCCCGGAAGGCCCATCACGTCCCATCCGGCCCCGATCGCCGGGAAGGGAGACGACCACTGACCCGTGCAGTCGCCGCGGTAGAGCAGCAGTGCGCCGTCCGGCTTTCGGGCCAGGACGTCGCTGCAGCCGTCGCCGGACCAGTCACCGACCCCGAGGAGGCCGGTGAACGTCTGCCACCCCGTGCCCACGCGCACCGTGCGCAGGAAGCCGCCGGCGGCGTCCCCGCGGTACAGCCTGAGGTCGCCGGTGACCGTGTCGCGGGCGAGGAAGTCCGGTCGGCCGTCGCCGTCGAAGTCGTAGGACGCGCTCACGCCGTCGATCGCCTGCCAGCCGGCGCCGATGACCCGCATGGGCAGGAAGCCGCCGCTGCCGTCCCCCGGGTAGAGGCGGAGGCTGCCGTCGCTGATGACGGTCGCCAGCAGGTCGGGGGTGCCGTCACCGTCCCAGTCGCCCGGAGAGAAGATCTGGCTGAAGATGTTCCACCCGCGACCGATGCGGTAGTAGGTGCGGAAGCCACCGCGTGCATCGCCCGAGTACAGCCAGAGGTCACCGTTGCGTGGGTCGCGGGCGATGATGTCGGTGCCGGTCCGTCCGTCCCAGTCACCGACGAGCCGGATGTGGTCGCGGTCGTCCCAGCCGCTGCCGATCTGGGTCCTGGAACCGGTGAAGCCGGAGTTGCCGTCGCCGCGGTACAGCCACAGCCGTCCGTCCCGGGTCGGCGAGACGACATCAGCCAGCCCGTCGCCGCTCCAGTCGGCCGGGGGGGTGATCGGGTCCGGCCCCCCGGGGAAGGCCACGGCGTTCCACCCCGTGCTGACCGCGGGGAACGGCGAGATCCAGCCGCCCGCACCGTCGCCCTTGTAGAGCACCAGCGAACCGTCCGGCTTGCGGGCGAGCACGTCGCCGTGCCCGTCGCCGGACCAGTCGCCGCCACCGAGGAGGCCGGTGAAGATCTGCCACCCCGAACCCACCCGCGTCGAACGCAGGAAGCCGCCGTCGCCGTCGCCGCGGTGGAGCAGGAGGTCACCGGATGCGGAGTCGCGGGCGAGGAAGTCGGGCAGGCCGTCGCCGTCGAAGTCGTCTGTCGCCATCAGGGCGTCGTAGCGTCCCCAGTCCGTTCCGATCACCCGCATCGAACGGAAGCCGCCGCTTCCGTCACCGGGGTACAGCCGCAGCTCGCCGTCGCCGGCGACGACCGCGAGGAGGTCGACGGCGCCGTCGCCGTCCCAGTCGCCCGGGGAGAGGATCTGGCTGAAGATCTGCCACCCGGCGCCGATCGGGTGGTAGGTGCGGAACCCGCCCTGGCCGTCGCCGGAGTAGAGCCACAGGGCGCCGGTCCCGGGGTCGCGGGCGATGATGTCGGTGCCGGCCACGCCGTCCCAGTCTCCGACCATTCTGATGTGGTCCCGTGCGTTCCAGCCGACGCCGAGCCGCACCCGCCCTCCCGCGAAGCCGGAAGCGCCGTCACCCTCGTAGAACCACAACTGCCCGTCGCTCGTCGGGGCGACGATGTCGGCGTGGCCGTCACCGTCCCAGTCGGCGGCCGGTGTCGACGTCGCCGGCGCACTCGCCGAGGCCGGACCCACCGGGGCGGCGAGGGCGAGCACGGCGCCGGCGACGACGAGGGAGAGCGCCGCGCGGAGCTTCATCGTCGTCCTCCGCTCGGGAGCTCGGTCCCCGGCCTGCTGGCACGGTGGCGGGTGTGGCGGCGGTCTCTGGACATGAGGCGGTCCTGGGTGCGGTGGCACTGGCTCCGCCGGGTCCCGGCGGTTCTGGGGGGTGCTCCGGCACCCGTCGCGGTCTCAGGGAGGCTAGCTCCCGCCGGCCTGCGCTGTCCGGCGGACACGCCAGTTGGCCGTTCCCACAGGGCCTCGGCCGCAGAACTCGGGTCGGGGGCGGCCGCCCGCGTCGTCAGCGCACGGCCACGTAGTCGCCAGGGCCCACCTTGTTCCCGAACTGGGCGTTGCCGCCGTAGTTGAGCCGCCAGGTACCCGACGTGTACGCCTGGGCATGGGTGTCGACCCAGCCGTAGCCGTTGGTCTTGACCATCTTGCGAGTGATCCACGTGTTGGTGCCCGCGGGCTTGAACTGGATGTTGACCCAGCGGTACTTCGCTGCGACGTACCGCCCGTTGTCCCAGTCGGCGACGTTGAGCTTGCCGCGGAGCCTGACCCATCCATACTTCTGGACCGGCTCGGGGCTGGCGTTGAAGCCCGAGATGTAGGTGTTCCGCTTCACTCGGAACGAGTCGCGGAAGACCCTGGTGGTCGTGCTCCAGCTCTCGTCATCGGCCTCGGTCACCACGTCGAAGGCGTAGCCCGCGTCGCGGTTCTGCAGGTCCCAGGAGGGGTTGAGGACCTCGGAGGGGTGGCTTTCGTAGGCAAAGACGAGCCAGGTGTACCCGCTCGGCGGTGTGCCGTCGATGTCGACACCCCAGCCCGTCGTGATGCACCCCGCCGTGTGGACGTCGAACGTCACGCTCTTGGGGCTGATGCCGAGCTTGACCGTGCGAGGGCTGTAGTCGGTGATGGTGCAGGCCCCTTCCGCGGCTGCGGGCTGGGCGGTGACGACAGCGCCACCGAGCGTGAGGGCCGAGGCGGCCATGATGGCTGCGAGTCGCTTGTTCATGGATGTTCCATCTTCTCTGTAGGGTCGCTCGCACCTCGTGGTCGGGGGCGAGCCGGATGCCGCATCCGGGCTCGTCGGGATTCCCCCGCACGTGCCCGCTGGTGGGGGGTGGTGTCTGCCGTGGAGCGTGGGCGGTGGCGGTTGGCGTGGTGCCCACGGCACGTCGTCGGGGCGATGCGCTCGGCCCGGAGGGGTACCGCTGGCGCACCGTCGCGGCGGGAGTCGGACAGCAGCCGGCGGGCAGGTCCACGTGCGTCCCCCTCGAGCTGTCTTCCACGAAACGGTAGGCACGCTATCCCGGGCCCCCACCAGCGCGCCCAGGAACGCAGGAGCTGTGACCCATCAGTCGTCATCTGCCTCCGGGACACCGGCTCCGGCCTGGTTCGACGTCACCGGCGAGCACGCGCGAGCTGAGGCGCCGGACCGGGCACGCGAGCATGCGCCGCACTCATCCACCAAACGCGAGCCGAGCGCGAGGCCCCGACCGCGGCGACCTCGAACCAGGTCCACAGCAGGGGTCCTGGGCGGCGGGCCGCAGGCCCGCGCGCCGGAGGCGCGCCTTGAGTCAGTAGAGAAGGTCCTCACGGTGCGCGCATGCCGACGGTGTTCTCCGCCGGGTGATGTGCGACAGATTGGTCGCGTCACTCCGCCCAGATGGGGCTACGTCGCCCCGAGCATCCGCGTCATCACCGTGATGTCACGGATGTCCGGCCAGGTCGCGGCAATTGCAGCGTCCTCATCGAACTTCCGCGTCGTCACTGTGACGCCGCGTTTCCTCCGCGGGTCGACGTGCGTCCTCGCGCCGCCATAGGGCGACATCTCTGCCGGCGATCTTGGGCTTCGTGTTGAACGAAGTGGGATCAAAGGGTTGGCTGGCCGTGGAGGGCCTGACCTGCGGTCATGCACGGGAGCCGGTGACGGGAATCGAACCCGCGTGTCCAGCTTGGGAAGCTGGCGCTCTACCATTGAGCTACACCGGCGTGCCGGGTCGAGGCTCGCATGAGGTCCTCCTCGGCGCCGGGAAGTCTAGCCCAACCCCGCCGCCCCACTCACCGCCGCCTCCACGGCGCCGGGCCACCCCGCGGGTAGCCTGACGGGGTGCTCCTCTCCGACCGCGACATCCGAGGCGAGGTCGACGCCGGCCGGGTCAGGCTCGACCCGTGGGACCCCGCGATGATCCAGCCGAGCAGCATCGACGTCCGCCTCGACAAGTTCTTCCGGCTGTTCGACAACCACAAGTACCCGGTGATCGACCCGGCCCAGGACCAGGCCGACCTCACCCGCCTGGTCGAGGTCGACCCCAAGGAGGGCTTCGTCCTCCACCCGGGGGAGTTCGTGCTGGGGTCGACCCTGGAGACCGTGAGCCTGCCCGACGACCTCGCCGCCCGGGTCGAGGGGAAGTCGAGCCTGGGGCGCCTCGGCCTGCTCACCCACGCGACGGCGGGGTTCGTCGACCCCGGTTTCACCGGCCACGTCACCCTCGAGCTGTCCAACGTGGCGACCCTGCCGATCATCCTCTGGCCGGGCATGAAGATCGGCCAGCTCGCCTTCTTCCGGCTGTCCTCCTCGGCGGAGAACCCGTACGGGTCGGACAAGTACGGGTCCCACTACCAGGGGCAGCGCGGGCCCACCGCGAGCCGCAGCTTCCAGAGCTTCCACCGCGCGGACGTCTGAGACCGGTGGCCGGCCAGGCGCAGGACCCGGCTGTCGAGGTCCACCTCACGACCCCCGACGCCGCCACCGCCGAGCGGTTGGCGCGCGTCCTCGTCGACGAACGCCTCGCGGCCTGCGTCCAGGTGATCCCGGGGATCCGGTCGTTCTACCGCTGGCACGGGGAGGTCACCACCGATGACGAGCACCTCCTGCTCGTGAAGTCGCTGGCGTCCCGGTTCGGGGCGATCACCGACCGGGTCCGCTCCGAACACCCCTACGACACGCCCGAGGTCCTCGCGGTCCCCGCGATGGATGTCGACGACCGGTACTTCTCTTGGCTGAGGGAGTCCGTCCACCGTGAGCCTCGCGACGGCCCCGCGACCCCGACCGAGGACCCGCCGTGACGACGCACAGGTACCTGGCCACGCCGCCGGTCACCCGTGCGTCCGTGGCGTGGGGGGACGCCGACCGGGAGGGGGTGCTCCTGGACAGCGACGACGGCGGCGGCGCCGAGCTGCGCGGCTCGGTGCCGCCCGACCCGGAGGCGGTCGTCGTCATCCTCCACGGTGGCTCCGAGCGCAGCAAGGCGCGGGTGACGTGGTGGGGGGTGTCGCTGCTGCGGATGCTGCCGTTCGCCCGGGCCGTCGAGCGCCGCGGAGGCGACCGCCTCGCCGTGCTCCGGCTGAAGAACCGGGTGCGGGGGTGGAACGGCGCCGCCGTCGACCCCGTCGTCGACGCCCGCTGGGCCCTCGACCGCATCCGCCGGGTGCTGCCGGGTGTGCCGATCGCCCTGGTGGGTCACTCGATGGGCGGACGGGTCGCGCTGCACCTCGCCGCCGACCCCGACGTGGCCGCGATCGTCGCGCTCGCGCCCTGGGTCGAGAACGACGTCCGGCAGCCGCGGCCGGGCACCCCCGTGCTCCTCATGCACGGAACCCGCGACCGGATCACCGACCCGCGCCGCACCCAGGTCATTGCCCGTTGGTTCGCCGAGGCGGGTGTCGCGGTGCGTCACATCCGGGTAGAGGGCGAGTCGCACGCGATGCTGCGACATGCTCGCGAATGGCACGAGATGGTGGCCCACTTCCTCGTCGGGAACCTTCTGGGCCGACGCCGAGCCAGCTGACGAGCCCGCCCGCGACGAGGAAGCCGGTGCACCACAGCAGCGCCGCCTGGTACCCGTTCGTCATCAGCGCCGGGTCGAGGTAGTCCTCCCCGACCAGCCCGACGAGCGGGGGCAGGACTGCGACGGCGAGGAGCGAGCCGGCCCTGGCGACCGCGTTGTTCACCCCGCTGGCGACTCCGGCGTAGCGGTCCGGCGCGGCGGCGAGCACGGCGGCCGTGAGCGGCGAGACGAGGGTCGCGAGGCCCAGCGAGAACACGATCATCCCGGGCAGGACGTCCCACCAGGTGGCCTCCTCCCCGACGCGCAGGAGCAGCAGCGTGCCGGCCGCGCAGACGAGGGGGCCCACCGTCATCGGCAGGCGTGGTCCGATCCGGTCCGCGAGGGCGGCGGCGCGGGAGGACAGGAGCATGAGCGCGACGGTGATCGGCACGCTGGAGAGTCCGGCCGCGAGGGCGCTCCATCCCGCGGCCTGGAGCTGGAGGACGACGAAGAGCGTCACCGCGCCGAGTGCGCCGTAGACGAGGAGCGTCATCCCGTTGGCCGCCGAGAACACCCGCGACGAGAACAGGCTCATCGGGACGAGGGCCGGGTGCGAGCGTCGTTCGACGACGACGAACGCCACCCCACAGGCGAGCGCGACGAGCACGAGGGTCGCGACGAGCCACATCGGGGCCGTGCCCACCGCGGTGAGCGCGTAGGTGAGTGTCCCCAGTGCGACGACGGCGAGGGCCGCGCCGGGCAGGTCGAAGCGCTGGTCGCGCTCCCCCGGGCTCAGGCTCTCCGGCGCCGCACGGAGCGTCAGGGCCACCACGACCGCGCACAGGGGGACGTTGATGCCGAACACCCACCGCCACGTGGTGGTGTCGACGATCCAGCCACCGACCAGTGGTCCGAGGGCCGCGGCCACGCCCGAGAAGCCGGCCCAGGTGCCGATGGCCGGTGCCCGGTCGGCCGGACGGAACGAGGACTGGATGATGGCGAGTGCGCCGGGCGTGAGCAGGGCGGCGCCCACGCCCTGGAGCACCCGCAGGGCGACGAGCTGGGTGGGGCTCTGCGCGAAGGCGCACAGCGCCGAGGCGACGGCGAACCACACGACCCCCACCACGTAGACGCGCCGTCGGCCGAAGCGGTCGCCCAGCGACCCGGCGACGAGGACGAGCGAGGCGAGCGAGAGCAGGTAGCCGTTGACGACCCACTGCAGCTGCGCCAGCGACGCGCCGAGGTCGGCCCCGATGGTGCGCAGCGCGACGTTGACGACGGTGCCGTCGAGGATGGCGATGCCGCTGCCGAGGGTCAGCGCGGTGAGCGCGAGCCGTCCGCGGGTGGAGGTGCGGTCCAGGAGCTCCTCGGCCTCGCCCGACGCGGGGTCGCCGGTGACCTCGGCGTCGGGGCGGGGCTCGTGGTCCACGGGGCAACGGTACGACCGGGCGGCCCCCGGCGGACGCCCCGCGTCGCGTCGAGCGCCGGCCCGTCGAGGTGGCTGCTCCCGAGGTGGATGATCGGTCGGTGGACTCCATCGCCTCGCACCTCGGCATCTCCCTCGCCCAGACCGTCGGCGTCGTCATCTCGGCGAGCGTCCTCTACGTCGCGGTGGCCGCCGTGCTCCGCCACTGGGGGAGACGGATGGCCACGACCGCCTCGACCGGGACGATCGCGCTGGTCACGCTCGTCGGGGCCATCGCCGCCCGCGCCACCCTCGGCGACGCCCCGACCCTCGCGGGTGGTCTCGTCGCCATCGGCACGCTGGTGCTGCTCGAACGCGTCTTCGGGCGGTGGATGCCGGCCGTCAGGCAGTACGGGCGGCGGCGCCGGGCGGCGCGGCGTACCGGGCCCGCGGCCGTGGTGCTGATGGTGGCCGGCGAGCCCCGCCACGACGAGCTGCGGCGGGCCGGCATCAGCGAGGCCGCGCTGTGGGGCCTGTTGCGGCAGAGCGGGGTCGGGCACCGCGACGACGTCGGCATCGCGGTCCTCGAGCCCCGCGGCGGGCTCTCCGTGGTGCGGCGTGACCAGCGCCTCGACCGGCAGCTGCTGACGGGAGTGCGCGGTGCCGACGAGATCCCGGAGTCGTTCTTCACGGCCCCGTCACCGCCCGGGACCGACACCTGAGGCGCGCCCCGGACGGTCGTGGCACGCACCTTCGTCAGGCTGTCGCGGCTCCGCGACAGGCGGCGCTTTCCCGTTAGGGTCGACGGATGATCCGGTTCGACGCGGTGACCAAGCAGTTCCCCGACGGCACCGTCGCCGTCGACGACCTGTCGCTCACCGCCCCCACGGGCAAGATCACCGTCCTGGTCGGGCCCTCAGGGTGCGGCAAGACGACCAGCCTGCGGATGGTCAACCGGATGATCGAGCCGACCCGGGGCTCGATCGCGCTCGACGGGCAGGACACCGGCCGCATGGACCAGGCCGAGCTGCGACGCGGCATCGGGTACGTCATCCAGCACGCCGGTCTCTTCCCGCACCGGACCGTGCTCGACAACATCGGCACCGTCCCGAGGCTGCTCGGGTGGGACCGGAAACGCACCCGCGAGCGCTCGCGCGAGCTGCTCGAGCGGGTCGGCCTCGACCCGCACCTGGGCGACCGGTACCCGACCCAGCTCTCCGGCGGCCAGCAGCAGCGCGTCGGGGTCGCCAGGGCGCTCGCCGCCGACCCACCGGTGATGCTCATGGACGAGCCGTTCTCGGCCGTCGACCCGATCGTGCGCGAGCAGCTGCAGGACGAGTTCCTCCGGCTGCAGGACGAGCTCGGCAAGACGATCGTCTTCGTCACGCACGACATCGACGAGGCCATCAAGCTCGGCGACCAGGTGGCGGTGCTGCGCGTCGGCGGCCGGCTCGCACAGGTGGCCGAGCCGGCGTACCTGCTCGCCCATCCGGCCGACGACTTCGTCGCCGACTTCGTCGGCCGCGACCGCGGCTACCGGGCGCTGCAGTTCCAGGAGACGCCCCGGTTGCCGCTGCGCTCGGAGCGCACGGTGGTGCTCGGCGAGGCGCCGGGCACCACCACCGCGTCGTGGCTGCTCGTCGTCGACGACGAGCGCCGCCCGCTCGGCTGGGTCGAGCCCGCCCGCATCGGCCAGCGGCCCGTCGAGGACTCCGACCTCCACCGCGGGGGCACGGTGGCGCGGGCCCACGGAACCCTGCGGGGGGCGCTCGACGCGGCCCTGTCCTCGCCGGCTCGGCGCGGTGTCGTCGTCGACGACTCGGGCGCCCTGGTCGGCACGGTGTTCGCGCACGAGGTGCTCACCGCCATCGAGGAGACCGAGCGCCCCGAGCGCGACGAGGAGGACCCGGTGCGCGGCGGATCGGTGAGCGTCGCGGAGGACGGGGCCTGACGTGGACTGGCTCTCCTCCCACTGGGACGACGTCTTCTACCTCGCCGGGTGGCACCTCTACCTCGCGGGGGTGCCCCTCGTCGTCGGCCTCGTGGTGTCCGTGCCGCTCGGCTGGATGGCCAAGCGGTGGGACCGCACCTACCCGGCCGTCATCACGACGACGGGCCTGCTCTACACCATCCCGTCGCTGGCGCTCTTCGTCGTCATGCCGCTCATCCTCGGCACCCAGATCCTCGACCCCCTCAACGTCGTCGTGGCGATGTCGGTGTACACCGTCGCGCTGTTGGCCCGCACCGTTGCCGACGGGCTCAAGGCGGTGCCCGACCACGTCGAGCAGGCGGCCACCGCGATGGGCTACAAGGGCGTGCGCCGCCTGTTCGGGGTGGAGCTGCCGCTCGCGGTGCCGGTGATCGCAGCCGGGTTGCGGGTCGCGGCGGTGAGCAACGTCAGCATCGTCTCGGTCGCGTCCATCATCGGCGTCTCCCAGCTCGGCGACCTGCTCATCGACGGCTACAACCGGGTCATCTGGGGAGAGCTGCTCACCGGCATCATCGCGACCGTGCTGCTCGCCCTGGCCCTCGACGCGCTCATCGTCGTCGGCACGCGGGTGCTGACGCCCTGGCAGCGCGTGGCGGGAGGTCGGGCATGATCTCCTCGCTGCTCCAGTGGTTCACCGACCCGGAGAACTGGTCCGGGCCGGACGGCATCCCCTTCCGGCTCTGGCAGCACCTCTGGTACACCGGCGTGACGATGGTCGTCGCGGCCCTCGTCGCCGTCCCGCTCGGGCTGTGGGTGGGGCACACGCGCCGGGCGCGCTGGCTGGTGTCGGTCGCCAACTCGGTGCGCGCCGTGCCCACCCTCGGCCTGCTGCTCGCCGCGTCGCTGTGGCTGGGCCCGCAGCTGCCCGGCGACCTCGCCTACGTCGTGCCGAGCATCGGAGTGCTCGCCATCCTCGCCGTGCCTCCGCTGCTGGCCGGCACGTACGGCGGCATCGAGGCGGTCGAGCCGTCGGTGCGCGACGCCGCCTACGGGGTCGGGATGCGGGGCCGACAGGTGCTCTGGCAGGTGGAGGTCCCGAACGCGTTGCCGCTCATGCTGTCCGGCGTGCGCTCCGCAACCCTCCAGGTCGTCGCCACGGCGACCATCGCGGCCATCCCCGGGCTCGGCGGCCTGGGCCGGTTCATCATCGACGGCATCAAGCTCGGCGACTACGCGGAGGCCGCGGGCGGGGCGCTGCTCGTCGCCCTGCTCGCCATCTCGCTCGAGGGGCTGCTGGCGCTGGTGCAGCGCCGGGTGGTGTCCCCGGGCCTCACCGGCCGCACTGTCGGTGGGTCACGAAACGATGACGAAAGCGGCGCACTGGAAGAATCGGACGGCGCCGCGGTTGACCACCGCACGCACGCATGACCCAAGCACCCGTCACTCCACGGGCCCGCCGGCCCGGACACGAAGGGACCCCCGCATGAAGCGCACCACGTCCGCCGTCGCACTGCTCGCGGCCTCGATCCTCGGGCTGACCGCCTGCGGCGGCGGCAGCGACCCGATGTCACCCGCCGATACCCAGTCGGCCGGCGCCACTGGTGAGTCCGGTGGCCCGATCGTCGTCGGCGGCGCCGACTTCTCCGAGTCCACCCTGCTGGCCGAGATCTACGCCGGCGCGCTGGAGGCCGAGGGCATCGACGCCTCCACCAAGCTGAACATCGGCTCGCGCGAGGTGTACCTGCGTGCGCTGGAGGACAACTCGATCCAGGTCTTCCCCGAGTACACCGGCGCGCTCGCGCTGTACTACGACAACACCTACGACGGCACCGACCCCGACGAGGTGTACGCGCACGTCCAGGAGGTCATCCCCGACGACTTCGTGGTGCTCGAGAAGTCGGCGGCCGAGGACAACGACTCGATCAACGTCACCCAGGAGACGGCCGACCAGTACTCGCTGACGACGATCGGCGACCTCGCGGCGGTCGCGGGCGACCTGACGCTGGCGGCGCCGCCGGAGTTCAAGGAGCGGCCGCAGGGCATCCCCGGGCTCAAGGAGACCTACGGGGTCGAGTTCGGCCAGTTCCGCCCGCTCACCGGCCAGGCCATCATCCAGGCGCTCGCCAACGGCCAGGCCGACGCCGCCAACATCTTCTCCACCGACCCGGCGATCGCCGAGAACGGGTTCGTCACCCTCGAGGACACCGAGAAGCTGTTCGGGTCGCAGAACATCGTCCCGCTCGTGCGGGCCGACCGCGCCGACCAGGTGCGCGACGTGCTGAACGCGGTGTCGGCGAAGCTGACCACCCAGGCCATCGCCGACATGCTGAAGCAGACCGACATCGAGAAGAAGGACCCGCAGGAGGTCGCGCAGCAGTTCCTCGCCGACAACGGCTTGGGCGGCTGATCCCCGAAGACGACCGCTGCAGCGAGGTGAGTGAGCCCGCCGGGGTTCCCGGCGGGCTCACTCGCGTCCGGGCCGTGGCTCTCGGGGGCTGGTCCGGTCCGGCCGGCGGGTGCGACCCGACCGGGGGCCGGGTGCAGGAGGCGGTGTCCGCGCGGCGGTCGCGAACCGCGGCTCAGCGCACCGTGGTGGCGCTCAGCGCAGGGTGCAGCGTGCGCTGAGTACACCGAAGGTGCGCTGAGCCGAGGTGACTCCGGTCAGTCCCAGGGGTCGGGCTCGTCGACGAGTGCGGCGTCCCCGCCGAACGACCCGTCGGCAGCGGCTGACGACCCCGTCGGCTTCTTGTCGGCCTCGGGCTCCCGCGCGGCCGCCCCTGCCTCGGTGCCGGCTTCGGTCGCGGCCTCCTCGGACGGGGACCGCGCATCGGTCACTGGCTCGGTGGCCGTCGGCTCGGGCTCGACGTCGGATGCCGGCGCAGTGTCGGACACGGCCTCGGCGGGCTCGTCCCAGGGGTCGACGTCGTCGGTGGGTGTCTCGGCCGGGGCGGGGGCTGGGGCCGTTGTCGCGGTCGCTGGTGTGGCGTCGGCGGGTTCGTCCCAGGGGTCGACGTCGTCGGTGGGTGTCTCGGCCGGGGCGGGGGCCGGGGCCGTTGTCGCGGTCGCTGGTGTGGCGTCGGCGGGTTCGTCCCAGGGGTCGACGTCGTCGGTGGGTGTCTCGGCCGGGGCGGGGGCTGGGGCCGTTGTCGCGGTCGCTGGTGTGGCGTCGGCGGGTTCGTCCCAGGGGTCGACGTCGTCGCCGGATGCGGCGGCGTCCTCCTTGACCTTGACCGGCCCCGGCTCTCCCTGGGAGCGACCGGCCTCCGGCTGCTCGGCTGCCGGCGGCTGGTCCCAGGGGTCCGGCTCGGTGTCGGCAGGCGCCGCGGGTGCGGACGCGGACGCGGACGTGGCGGCGGTGGCCGGCTCGTCCCACGGGTCCGCCTCGCCGGTGGTCGGCGGAGCCGCCGTGTCCGACGGTGCTGCGGCCGCAGGCGGCGCGTCAGCGGGCGTCTCCTGCTCGGTGGCGACGGCGGTCGCGGTGGCGGTCGCCGCGCCGGCGGCCGCGGTCGCCTCGCCCGCCCACGGGGGCCTCGGCCACGGTGGAGTCCTGACCCCGGCGGACCGCGGCGAGCAGCATCTGGGCCACGTCGACGACCTCGACTGTGTCCTCGGCCTCCTTCTCCGTGACGCCGTCGGAGATCATCACCCGGCAGAAGGGGCAGCCGATGGCGATCCTCTCGGCGCCGGTGGCCAGGGCCTCCTCGGTGCGGTTGGTGTTGACCCGCGACCCGAGCTTCTCCTCCATCCACATCCGTGCCCCACCGGCACCGCAGCAGAACGCCCTCTCGGCGTTGCGCGGCATCTCCCGCAGCTCCACCCCGGGCAGGGCGCCGATGAGCTCGCGCGGCGGCGCGTAGACGCCGTTGTGCCGGCCGAGGTAGCAGGGGTCGTGGTAGGTGACCGTGCCCGCGGTGGAGGCGGCGTTCTTCGCCGTCGACATGCCGGGGGCCTCGTCGGGCCGGGCCACCGGCGTCAGCTTCTTCTCACGGACGAGCCGGTTGAGCAGCTGGGTGTGGTGGACGACCTCGTAGGTGCCCCCGAGCTCGGGGTACTCGTTCTTGATGGTGTTGAAGCAGTGGGCGCAGGTGACGACCACCTTGGTGACGCCGAACTCGCCGAAGGTCTCGACGTTCTGCTCGGCCAGGGTCTGGTAGAGCAGCTCGTTGCCGGCACGGCGTGCGGAGTCGCCGGTGCACGTCTCGCCGTCACCGAGGACGGCGAAGGACACCCCGGCGGTGTCGAGCAGCTCGGCGACCGCCCGGGTGGTCTTCTTGGCGCGGTCCTCGTAGGCGCCGGCGCAGCCCACCCAGAACAGCCACTCCACGTCGGACGCCTTCTCGACGTCCTGGCCGAGCACCTTGACGTCGAAGGGCAGGTCCTTGGCCCAGTCGAGCCGGGCCCGTGCGCCGAGGCCCCACGGGTTGCCCTTGCTCTCCATGTTGCGGAACAGCCCGGCGAGCTCGTTCGGGAACGCGGACTCGATCAGCGTCTGGTACCGGCGCATGTCGATGATGTGGTCGACGTGCTCGATGTCGACCGGGCACTGCTCGACGCACGCGCCACACGTGGTGCACGACCAGAGCACGTCGGCGTCGACCACCGCCCCCGGGCCCACCGGCTGGTACGCGCCGAACGGGTCGGCGAGGTCGTAGCCGGTCTCGCCGACGAGCGGGAGCGCGTCCCACGTCAGCCCGTCGGTGGCCGACGGTCCGGCGCCGTCGTGCGCGTGGGCCGGGGCCGGCACTGCGTGGAGCGCGGCGGGCACCTGCTCGGCATCGCCGCCGGCGCGCTGCACGGCCTGGACGAAGGGAGCCTTGGCGTTCGCGTGGTCCCGCAGCGTCATGATCAGCATCTTCGGAGAGAGGGGCTTCTCCGTGTTCCACGCCGGGCACTGGCTCTGGCAGCGACCGCACTCGGTGCAGGTGGTGAAGTCGAGCAGGCCCTTCCACGTGAAGTCCTCGACCGCGCCGACGCCGAGCGACTGGCCCTCGTCCATCTCCTCGACCGACTCCATCGAGAAGGGCCGGCCGCCGACCAGCAGCGGGGTCGCCGCGCCGAGAGCCACCGGCCGCCGTCCGAAGAGGACGTTGATGGGGGCCACGAAGATGTGCAGGTGCTTGCTGTGCAGCACGAAGATGAGGAACACGAGCATGACGCCGATGTGGAGCAGCAGCCCCACGTGCTCGACCATCAGGTCGGCGTCCTCGCCGATCGGCTCGAGCGCCGCGACCCGACCGCGTGCGACGCGAACGCCGCCTCGCCGTAGGGGAAGTTGCCGGTGACGACGCCGGCGCCGCGGAACAGGAACATCGTCCAGATGACGTTGAAGATCATGAAGAGCGTCAGCCAGGCACCGCCGAGGTGCGAACCCTCGAAGCGCGAGCGTCGCCCGAGCTTCGCGGGGGAGTTCCTCAGCCGGATGACGGCGAAGACGATGATGCCGAGCAGGCCCATCACGGCGATGAAGTCCTGGAGGAAGCCGAGCACACCCCAGGTGCCGATGACCGGGATCGCGAAGCCCTCCTGGAAGAGCGAGCCGTAGGCCTCGAGGTAGACCGTCGCGAGGATGAAGAACGCCCACATCACGAAGAAGTGCGCGGCGCCCGGCACCGACCACTTGAGCAGCTTCTTCTGGCCGAGGACCTCGACGACCTGCCGCTTCACGGCGGCGCCGACGCGCTCCCGGACGCCTTCGACGCGGTCCGGTGCGGGTTGGCCGCTGCGGATCACCCGGGTGATCCACGCCACCCGGCGCGCCGCCAGCGGCAACGCGATCGCGTTCATGAGGAGTCCGACTGCGAGGACCCAGCTCATCGCTCTCTCCTGACTTCGCCCACGCCGGGCGGTTCCGGTTCGGTCTCGCGCCGGCCGGGTCTGACCACGTCGGCGACGGGTCCAGCATCACTGTTACCCGGCAGTAGCACGTCCCGGCGAGTCTAGTGTCGGGTTCCGGCGGGGGCACCGGCCCGGCGGGTGTGACGCTGGTCAAGGTCACCGCCGAGGAGCGCCCGGGCGTCCGCGTCCACTCCCGGGACGCGCGTTGTCCACACGGATAACTCTCTGTTGGAATACGCATAAGCGGCCGGGGGTTGCCCCGTCCGCAGGACTGATGCAGCGCGCCGTCGCCCGCCCGGGCCGCCGGTGCCCGCGACCGACCATCGAAAGGCGACCCGATGCCCATCCTCGACGACGTGACCCAGGCCGTCGGCAACACCCCCCTCGTCCGGCTCAACCGGATCATCGAGGGCGACGCCACGGTGGCGGCTAAGCTCGAGTTCTACAACCCGGCCAGCTCCGTCAAGGACCGCATCGGCGTCTCCATCGTCGACGCCGCCGAGGCGAGCGGCGACCTCGTGGCCGGGGGGCACCATCGTCGAGGCCACGTCGGGCAACACCGGCATCGCGCTGGCGATGGTCGGCGCGGCCCGCGGCTACAAGGTCGTCCTCGCCATGCCGGAGACGATGTCCAAGGAGCGCCGGGCGCTGCTGCGCGCCTACGGTGCCGAGCTCGTCCTCACCCCGGGGTCCGAGGGGATGAAGGGCGCGGTCGCGCGCGCCGAGGAGATCGTCGCCGAGCGCGAGGGCGCCGTGCTCGCCCGCCAGTTCGCGAACGCCGCCAACCCGGAGGTCCACCGCCGCACCACGGCCGAGGAGATCTGGAAGGACACCGACGGCCAGGTCGACGTGGTCGTGGCCGGTATCGGCACCGGCGGCACCATCACCGGGGTCGGCGAGGTGCTCAAGTCGCGCAAGCCCGAGGTCCAGATCATCGCGGTCGAGCCCGAGGAGTCCCCGATCCTCAACGGCGGGCAGCCCGGGCCGCACAAGATCCAGGGCATCGGCGCCAACTTCGTCCCGGAGATCCTCAACACCGAGATCTACGACGAGGTCATCGACGTCAACGCCCAGACCTCGGTGGAGTGGGCCCGCAAGGCCGCCACCGAGGAGGGGCTGCTCGTCGGCATCTCCTCGGGGTCCGCGCTCGCGGCCGCCAACGAGGTCGCCAAGCGCCCCGAGAACGCCGGCAAGACGATCGTCGTCATCATCCCCAGCTTCGGCGAGCGCTACCTCTCCACGATCCTTTTCGAGGGGCTCGTCGACTGACCATGGCGTCCTTCGTCCAGCGAGCGCGCGCGGTCATCCGGGAGGACCTGGATGCCGCGATGCGCCGTGACCCCGCTGCGCAGACGCGGGCCGACGTCGCGTTCAACAGCCCGGGGCTGCACGCGATCTGGTCCTACCGCCTCGCGCACCGGATCTGGGACCGCGGACCGCAGTGGCACCCGGTGGCGCGGCTGGTCTCCACGGCCACCCGGGCGGTCACCGGAGTGGAGATCCACCCCGGCGCCCGGATCGGCCGGAGGTTCTTCATCGACCACGGGATGGGCGTCGTCATCGGTGCCACCGCGGTGGTCGGTGACGACGTGATGCTCTACCACGGGGTCACCCTCGGCGGCCGCTCGCTCCAGCGCGGGGTGAAGCGGCACCCGACGGTCGGCGACCGGGTGACCATCGGCACCGGCGCGCGGGTCCTCGGGAACATCGAGATCGGCGACGACGTGCAGATCGGCGCCAACTCCGTCGTCGTCAAGGACGTCCCCGCCGGGGCCGTGGCCACGGGCATCCCGGCGCAGGTGCGCTTCCCCGCGCGGCTGGGGCAGGACCCCTACGACGCGCTGTTCGCCGAGCCGGCGATCTTCATCTGAGCGGTGCCCCCGGTCAGCTCGACCCGGGTGCCGCTCGAGGCTCCAAGGTCGAGCCGTCGGAGCCGTGGTGGGCGCTCCAGTCCGAGCCGTAGAGGCAGAAGACGCCGGCGGCCGGCTCACCCTCGACGACCCGTGCCCAGGCGTCGGCCGAGTCGGCGCCGCCCGCCAGCAGCCGGTGGTAGGCCACCATCGCGTCGTGGGCGACGTCGTCGGCCACGGGGGCCACGGCCGCGAGGACGCTGGTGGCTCCCAGGGAGAGCAACGCGATGGCCAGGCCCAGCGGCTCGTCGCCCGGCCGGGTGGAGAACTGCCCGACGTCGCAGGCCGAGAGCACGACGTGCTCGGCACGCACCGGCCGGGGGAACTCGTGGGCGAACACCGGCCCGTCGGCCATCCGCACCGACGAGAACAGGGGGCTCTGGCCCTCGTGGGTGCCGTGAGCGGCGAGGTGCACGATGCGCGCGGAGGCGAGCGCCGCGACGACCGTCTCGCTCGTCGCCGCGGCGACGCCGGTGGGGACGGGCTCCTGCCACGCCTCCAGGACAGACCGGATCTCCGGGGCCGTGCGGGCGAGCCCGGGGCCGTGGAGCGCGGCGACCGGCTCGACGGCTCTGGCGCCCCCGTGCTCGGCAGCCCCACGGACCCACCGCGTGGCGGATGGCGCCGCCACCACCGGGCGGCCCCGCAGGCTCGGCATGAGGCTCCACGGCATCCCGGCGAGGCTGCGCGAGGGCACGACGACGACCCGGCCGGAGGCCGCGCCCGACGGGTTCAGCGCCGAGTCGACAGCGGCGAGCGACGAGGCGGTCGCGCGCTCGAGAACCGGCGCCATGGGAGACCCGGGAGCGACACCCGCCCGCGCGCGCAGGTCACGGCGCAGCCGGGTGACCAGGGTGACGACGTCGGCCACCGCCCCCACGCGCACGACGTCCGTCGCGGTCGCGTTGACGACCACCTGGTAGAGGTCGGCCCCGGACTCGAAGAACTCGACGACGGTGGTGCCGGATGCGGCTGCGGCTTCCTTGGCCTCCAGCGCCGTCACCGGGTGCACGGCACCCGCGGCCACGCCTTCGACAGCGAGCCCCCACTCGCGCTCGGCCACGCGAGACTCGAGCTCGGCGACCCGGGACTCGAGGTCGGGCTCGGCATCGCCCTCCCCGTCGGCGAGGAGCCGGCGCAGTCGGCGCAGTTCGCGGGTCGTCGACGCGAGCTCGGGGTCGCCGGGTGCGGTCACCGGATTGATCCGGTGCGAGATGGCGCGCCACCGCTCCACGGTGGTGAGCACCTCATCGGCGTCGCGCGTGAGGAGAGCCCGCTCGACGTCAAGGCCCGCCGCGCGGCGGCCGTGGAGGGCCATGCCGGCGCGAACGTCGAGGCTCGCCGACTGGAACTGGTGTGCGGCCAGCACGCGGTTGCCCGCCTCGAGCCGCTCGGCGGCTGCCTCCGGTCGGCCCCGAGCGAGGTCGAGTCGGGCGCGCACGAGCACCTCGTGGAGCGCTCCGGCGAGGGAGCGGTCGGCGCCGGCCCCGAGGGAGGTCAGCCGGCGCTCGGCGCCTGCGACGTCGCCGAGCAACAGCCGCGCTTCCGCCTCCAGCCGGACTGCGTCGCGCTCGGCGGGAGTGAGGGGGCCGTGGACCTCGCTGCGCCGGTCGGTCCGCGCGGCGAGCCGCATGACGACCCCCGGAAGGTCCCGGCCCTCGGCGACGTCGACACCGGCGCGGATCAGCTCGGCCTCGGCCACCAGGTCGTCCGCCTGTCGGGACCGGTAGGCGGCGATCGCCCGGTGAAGGTGGCGCCGGGCACCGTCCAGGTCGCCGGCGAGCAGGTCGCACCGGCCCAGGCGCAGGCTGATCTCGCCCTCCTCGAGCCGGTGGCCCTGGCCCCGGGCCGTCTCCAGGGCCTCCTCGAGCATGCCCCGGGCGCCATCGACCAGACCGGCCTCGAGGAGGACCTCGGCGTGGTCGAGCCGGGCACGGTCACGGCTGACGGCGACGTCCATGCCCTCGGCCTGCCGCAGGAGCACAAGGGCGCGCGGCAGCTGGCCCTCGACATACGCCAGCTGGGCCAGGTTGTGCCGGGTCTTGAACTCCTGGTCGCGCAGCCCGTGCTCGACGGCGACGTCGAGGGCCACCACCAGCTCGGCCTCGGCCGCGCTCGTCGCCCCGAGGCCGATGTAGGCGAGCCCGCGGTTGATGTGCAGCGCGCAGCGTTGCGAGGGGTTGAGTAGGCGCTCTCCGCCACCGACGTGCTCCATCGCCTCCAGGGACTGCCGCCAGGCTCCGACGTGGCCGAGCACGACGCCCTCCTGGACCCGGCACAGCGCGGAGAGGAGCTCGTCCCCGAGGGCGCGTGCGCGCGTGCGCGCCTCGTGCAGGGCGGCCAGAGCCGCCGTGAGTCCCTCGGTCTCGAGCCGGCTCCAGGCGCCGGTGATGAGGAGCCGGACGCGAAGGGTCTCGTGCCGGGTGCCGGTGGCGCCGTCGAGACGACCCAAGGCGTCCCCGATCAGCGCCGCCGCGTGGTCGAAGCGACCCACCTCGTTCTCGTGGCGGGCGGACTCGAGCAGCCGCTCGGCCGACGTGAGGGAGTCTTCCTCGATGGATCCTCCTAGAGCTCGATCGCCGGCGTGATGATCGGCGGTGCGTCGCGGTCCGGTCGCCTCAGGACGAAGTTGACCAGACCGCGCTCCACCCCCACGAAGGTGAACCGTCCGTCGTCGTCCGCTACGGTGGTCCGGGTGCGTCCGCGCTCGCGGAGCTCCACCTCGAGGTTGCCCTCGCTGGCCCACCCGGCGATGTCGGCGCGAGCCGTCCCGCTGTGCTCGATGGTGACCATGACGCTGAGGCCGTCGCTGGCGAAGGTGACGGTGTCGGCGCGGTCGTAGTCCGTGCCCCGGACCGACGCCATCGCCGACTCCGAGACGATCTCGGCCACCTGCGCCTCGAGCGAGGCGATGCTCATCGCGAACTTGATCCGGTCCACCAGGTCCCCGGGCACCGGGTCGAGGCTCTCGTGTACCTCCCGGATTGCCCCGATGATCGTCGCGTCCGTGGTGTCGAGCTGTTCGGCGGCGAGGGTGAACTCGTGTTCGGGCGTGGGGGTCATGAGGTCATCTCCCATCGGGGGTCGGAGGTGAGGGAGGAGCGCAGCTTTGCGAGGCACCGGCCGCGAGTGGGGCCGATCGAGCCGATGGGCATGCCGAGCGCCTCGGCGACGCCGGCGTAGTCGGGGCGGTCGACGAAGGCGATGGCACGCAGGAGGGTCCGGCAGCGCTCGGGGAGTCTGCGGAAGTGGTCCCAGACCAGCCGGTGGTCGGCCTCGGCGAGGACGGCGTCTTCGGGGGAGGGCGAGGTCTCGTCGGTGTCGACGTCGCGGACGTCGGCGCCCCGGGCCGGCTCCTCGCGGTGCGAACGGGCGACCAGGTGCCAGGCGTCGCGCTTGGTCGTCGTGGTCAACCACTTGAGGACCGACTGCGGGTCGGTGATCGACGTCGCGTGCTCGACGAGCTTGAGCCAGGTGTTCTGCACCGTGTCCTCGGCGGCCTGCTGAGCCAGTCCCTGCTGGCGGGCCACCGCCCAGAGCAGGGGGGTCACCTCGTCGACGAGGGTCGACATGCCCGAGCCGTCGCCGTCCCGGTAGGCGCGGAATGCCTGGGCCGCCCGGACGGCGAGGCTGTCGGCTCCGGCATCGGTGTGCATCACGACTCGCCCTCCTGCGGAAGGAGCGAGGGCACCGTCTCCGCAGCAAGCGTCGCCATGGCCTCGGCGCCCGTCGGGGGCTTGCACTGCGCGAGCAGGCGGGCCAGCTCACCGGCGAACGCCGGTGCGGAGAAGGACGACCCGTTCCACACGGCGAAGCCGCAGGAGAAGTCATCGGGGTCCGGTGTCGCCCGCGCGGGGGTGTGCGTGGCGGAGCCGGCAACGACGACGGAGGCGCCGAGGGAGCCGTTGAACGTCACCGGCATCGTGCTCACGACGGCGACCCCGCACCGGTAGGCCCGCACCCACGGACCGGTGTTGGAGAAGAGGGCGACGCGGCCGCCGGTGGCGTTCCGGGCACCGACGCTGGTGATCGGCGCGGCGTCCTCCACGACCCGATTCGGCGCGGCCAGGGCTGCGGGCCAGAACTCCTCCGTGGTGGAGCCGTTGCCGGCGGCGGAGACGACGGAGACACCTGCTCGCTGCAGCTCGCGGATCGCGAGGAAGAGCGCTGCCTCGTCGTCGACCGCTCCGGGGGTCTCGTGGTAGTACCCCAGCGAGAGGGTCACGACGTCGACCGGCAGGCAACCCTTCCTGCCGGCGAGACCGGCCCGGTGCCAGATGAGCAGCTTCTGGAGCGAGCTGACGAGGTCGACCTCGTCGGCGGCACCGTCGCCGTACATCACGGGGACGCTGACCAGGGTCGCATCCGGGCAGTGCTGCCGGACGACTCCGGCGATGAACGTGCCGTGTCCGGCCATGGGATCGAGGAAGCCGTTGACGCGGTCGATGGTGACGCCGGAGTCCTCCGGGTCGTGCTGGCCGAAGTCGAGGCCGAGGTGGACGGTGCTGCCGTCGCGCAGGGTGACCTGAGGGTTACGGCGAACGAGGTCGGAGTCGTCGGGGAACCACGGGTGCTTGCCGAGCCCGGTGTCGAGGATCGCGACGACGGGGGAACGACCTCCCGTGGGCGCCGGAGGCTCCATCCGCAGCCGAACCGGGGTGCGTCCGTCGGCGGTTCCCGGTATGCCCACGCCGGAGCCGTAGCCTACTCCGGAGCCGTAGCCCACTCCGGAGCCGTAGCCGACACCGGAGCCGTAGCCCACTCCGGAGCCGTAGCCCACGCCGGAGCCGTAGCCCACGCCGGAGCCGTAGCCGACACCCGACCCGTAGCCGACACCCGACCCGTAGCCGGTGGCCATGAGGACGTGGGACAGGCTCCAGCCCGGGGCGTCGTCCGGGCTCTCCTCGCGTGCCTGCTGGAGCACCCGCCAGGCGTCGACGGGGGGTCGCTGGCGGCCCCGGACGGGCTCGAGCTCCACCGCCAGCCGAGCCTGGCGACGGATCAGGTCCTCCTCGCCGAGCGCCTCCGCGAGGTCGCTGACGTCGCGGTTGAGCACCCGGACGGTGAACTGGTCCCGGGCGCCGATCGCGCGCAGTCGGTCGAGGGGTGTCTCGGGGCGTTGGTCCGGGCCACCGGTGGAGGGTGCGCCGTCGTCCTCGCGCGGGACGTCGCCGGGGTACCCGGGGATGATCAGCCGGTCGGCACGGTAGACGGTCGGGCGCGGCGGCTGCTCCTCGCCACGCAGGAGGGCGGAGTCAGGATCGAGGACCACGGCGCGGAAGCGCTGGAAGGCCGACGCGGGGACCGCGAAGATGGGGAAGTCGGCGCTGGGGTCCTGGACCATGCAGGGGGCTCCTCCCGAGGGCCGGGCAGTGCAGGGATGGCACCGGCTCGGCCAGCGTAGTGATGATCATCGTCGCTGAACAGGAGGGTCGCCGGGCACCGGTGATACGTCTAGCCCGGAGGCGAATCGAACGTCGTCGGCAGAGCATGTATCAGGCGTCCGACCGGCCCCTCCTCCTCCACGTGGACCTCTCGGAGCCACGGCGGCGGACGACCCGGTTCAGGGGCGGGTACGAAGGCAGCCGTGGAGTCGGGAGGTCACCGCGGCCCGGTGCCGGGCCGCGGAGCCGGTCCCACACGGAATGAGCCGGTCACACCGGGCCGGACGTCTGCAGGGAGCGTCCGGGGTGCCGCAGGGGGCGCCGACGGTGTGACCGGCTCGGTGTCCGGAGCCGGACCGAGAGCCGACGGTGGCACCGACCGAGGTGCTGGACCGCCCACGAACGGCGACGGCGCCCGGGCGGAGGGGCCGGGCGCCGTCGTGGTGCTCTCTCGCTGGGAGTCGGTCGTCAGTCCGAGGTGCTCGTCGGCCTCGTGGCCGCCGACCAGGCGTCGGTGTGCTCCTGCGCGGTGGCCCCACCGTTGGCGCCGCCACCGGCGGAGGAGGCGCCGGGAGGGGTGCTGCCGCCCGGCGCGCTGTTGTCCGCACCGGTGCCTGAGGTGGGGGAGTCGTCGCCGCTCGAGAGGGCCTCCGAGGCGATGGTCTTGCCCTGGCGCAGCTTCTCGCCGGTGGCACGGGCGGCGTCGGCCACCATGTCGGCGACCACCGGTGCGGCCTTGGTCTTCGCGACCTCCTTGCCCCGCTCGACCTGCTTCTGGACGGGCTGGGAGTTCCACACCTTCTCCGAGGTGCGGGCGATCTGCTCGTAGCGCTGGCGCCCGGCCTTCGCCCCGAGGACGTAGCCGGCAGCGAGGCCGGCGATGAAGGACAGCTTGCCCATGGGGGCTCCTTTCGTCGGCCTCCGACCCTACCCGCCGGCCCGGGCGGGGGGCGGGGACGGTGCAGGTGCATCGGGCATACCCTTGTCGGGCGCCCGGCCGGTCCGGGCCAGGAGGGCTCGCATAGTGGCCTAGTGCGGCGGTCTTGAAAACCGCTATGGCGGCAACGTCATCGTGGGTTCGAATCCCACGCCCTCCGCCGAGTCCCCGGGAGCCTGCGAGCGGGGTTCCTCGGCGGAGGACGGGGATGACGGGGGCCCGCCGCGGGCGACGGAGTCCCACGCCCTCCGCTCGCTTCCGGTGACCGGGCACTCGAACCGGCTGCCGGACCCTTCGCCGGGACCCCCACGCCGGCCGCACCGGTGTCGTCGGAGTCCTGCAGGGGCTGACGGTGTGGGCCCGGCCGGGCTAGCGTGCTCGGATGGAGCAGCTGCCCGAGCCGGTGCGCGTCGTCCGCGACGCCGAGCTCGTCGTGGCCGACCCGACGACGGGGATGCTGCGCCGCCGCGCCTTCGAGGTGCCGGGGCTGTGGGCCGGTCAGGTGGTCACCGGGGCCGGCGCAGTCTCCGGCTGGCACCACCACGACTCCAACACCTCGATGCTCTACGTGGTCCGTGGGGTGCTCCGGCTGGAGTGCGAGGGCGTCGAGGGCTGGGTCGACGCGGTCGCGGGCGACTACGTCCAGGTGCCCGCGTTCACTGTGCACCGCGAGTCGAACCCCGGCCGCGAGCCGTCACTGGCCGTCATCGCCCGTGCCGGCGTCGGCATCCCGACGGTCAACGTCGACCACGCCCCGCCGCCGCACCGCTGAGCGGTCGCCGCGTCAGCTCGGCCCGGGGCCGATCGGGCGGGTGGAGGTGCCGGCCGGGGGCGGGATCTCACCGGATCCCCGCTGCACGAGGGAGGGCTGCAGCACCACCCGCCGCGCCCGGCCACCGCGCCCGGCCACGCGCTCGAGGAGCAGCTCGGCGGCCACCGCCCCGACCCGGGAGACGTCGTAGCGCACGACGGTCAGCGCCGGGTCGAGCAGGGCGGAGCCCGGGACGTCGTCGAGGGCGACGTGCGCGACCGCCCGGCGGAGCCCCCGCTCGGTGAGGGCCTGCAGCGCGCCCGTCGTCGCCGCCGGCCCCGAGGTGACGATCGCGGTCGGCGGCTGGTCGTCGCCGTCGACCAGCCGGTGCGCGGCGTCCCGTGCCTCGTCCACCGAACCCAGCCCGGTGCGGACCGCCCCCGGCGGCGGTCGCCGCCCCCCGAACGCCTCGCGGAAGCCGTCCAGCCGCTGCCGCGCCACCGCCTGGGGCAGGTCCTGGAACAGCCCCGCCACCCGGCGGTGCCCGGCCGCGGCGAGGTGGCGCGCCGCGTCCCGCGCGCCGGAGACGTGGTCGATGGCGACCGAGTCCGCGGCCACGCCCCGCGGCACCCGGTCGATCACCACCACCGGCGTCCCCGAACGCAGCTCGGAGGGCAGGTGCCCCTGCTCCTCGGCGGCGGGCACGAGGACGATGCCGTCGACCCGTCGGGAGACGAGGTCGTGGAGCAGCTCCTCCTCCCGGTGGTGTTCCCCGCCGAGGGAGGCGACGAGCAGCCGGGTGCCGGGTGAGCTCGCGGCATCCTCCAGGCTCGCCAGCAGCTCGGCGGAGGCGGGAGCGGCGAGGTCGGGCACGAGCACCCCCAGCACACGGGTGCGTCCCCCGCCCCGCCGGAGGTTGCTCGCCGCGAGGTCGGTCCGGTAGTCGAGGGCACGGACCGCACGGGTCACGCGCTCGCGCAGCTGGGGCGAGACGCCCGGCTCGGCGTTGACCACCCGGGAGACCGTCTTGAGGCTGACGCCCGCCAAGGAGGCGACCTCGCGCATCGTCGCCCGGGGCCGACTCCCTGACATCGTTGTCGGAGTCACCCGGGAGGGTCTACCGGAGCCGTTGACAACCCCGCAAGGAAACGGATACCACTGACACGCGGTGGCGGCCGGCCACCGACCCCGACGCGGAGGACGACGTGGCGAGGCAAGGGTGACCGTCGTCGTCGGGTACGTGACCCGCCCCGAGGGCCGGGCGGCGCTCGAGGTCGCGGCCGACGAGGCCCGACGCACCGGTGAGCGGCTCGTCGTCGTCACCGTGGCCGGGTCCCCGGGGGCCCCGCTCGAGCCCGACCTCGAAGACCTCCGGCGGCGGCTCGCGGCGGAGCCGTTCCCCCACGAGGTCCGCCGCGGCGGGCGTGACCAGGTGCCGGCCGACGCCCTCCTCGACGCCGCCACCTCGTGCGGGGCGAGACTGCTCGTCATCGGCATGCGGGCCGGGCCGGTGCTCGGTCGGCTCCTCCCGGGCTCCACCGCCCAGCAGCTGGTGCTGGAGTCGCCGTGCGACGTGCTCACCGTCCGCTCCCCGGGGCGCTGACGCCGGCCCGTGGGCGCCGCGGGCTCCGCTCCGGCGGCCCGGGGACCGCGCTGCGGATCGTGCTCGCCACAGGGCGCGAGCGGCCCTGCTCTCTGCTAGGTTCGCTGCGGTTGCAACACGCAGTACCCGTAGGTCGCACACGCACACGCCGAGGGGGGCTGGAGTCGCATCCACGGCCGGGGCGAGGTGCGCCGGCTGCGATCCGCACAGAAAGAAAGTTCTTCCCACATGGCACAGGGCACCGTGAAGTGGTTCAACGCCGAGAAGGGCTACGGTTTCATCGCCCAGGAAGGCGGCGGCCCCGACGTGTTCGTTCACTACTCCGCCATCGACGTCCAGGGCTACCGCACCCTCGAGGAGGCGCAGCGCGTCGAGTTCGAGGTCACCCAGGGTCCGAAGGGTCCGCAGGCCGACCAGGTCCGCCCCGTCTGACCCACCGAGTCCTCGGCGACGGCCCCCTCCCGGTTCCACCGGGCCGGGGGCCGTCGGCGTCGGGGCCGGTCCGTCGCCGTGGCCGGGTCAGCGGGCCAGCGTGGTGAGGAAGTCGCGGGCCACCGGTGCGGCGTCGGTGCCGCCGCTCGTGCCGCCCTCGATGAGGACCGCGAACGCCACGTCGCCCTGGTACCCCGTGACCCAGACGTAGTCCTCCCCGCTGTCGTCTCCGTGCTGGGCCGTGCCCGTCTTGGCCCGGACCGGGCCACCCGGCGTTCCCCGCAGCTCGGCGGCCGTCCCCGACGCCACCACCGACGCCATCATCGAGCGGATCTGGCCCACGGCCCGCCCGTCGAGCGCCTCTGGCCGCGCCTGCGGGGTCTCCTCGGTGCGCACGAGCACCGGCGCGACGTAGGTGCCGCGCCCGATGCTGCCGGTCATCACGGCCAGGGACAGGGGCGAGACCTCGTTGCGGGCCTGGCCGATGGCGGCGGCCGCGGTGTCGGTGCCGCCGGTGGTGGTGGGGATGCTGCCCGGAAAGGCGCCCGCGACGCCCAGGGTGTCGCCCCAGTCGCCCCCGATGCCGAGCGCCGCCGCGGCCGTCGACAGGTCGTCGTCGCCGAGCCGCGGGCTGAGGCTGACGAACGCGGTGTTGCACGACTGGGTGAAGTCCTCGAAGAAGGTCGGACGACCGGGTATGAAGGCGTTCTCGTAGTTGCGGAAGGCGCGGCCGTCGATGGTGATCGTCCGCGGGCACGGCACGACGGCATCAGGGGTGGTGATGCCCTGGGTCAGGTAGGCGTACGTGGTGGCGACCTTGAACGTGGAGCCGGGCGGGTAGCGGCCGGTGACGGCGCGGTCGAAGCCGCTCGACGGGCTGTTGGCGACGGCGAGCACCTCACCACTCGGCACGTCGACCGCGACGAGCGCCGCCGGTCGGTCGGTGTCGGCGTCGGCGAGCGCCTCCTCCGCGGCCGCCTGCACGCCCTGGTCGAGGGTGGTCTCGACGTCGGTGCCGTCGGTGGGGGGTTGCTCGAAGAGCGTGGTGCCGGCGTCGGTGACCACGGAGAGGCCGGGCTGTCCGGCCAGGACGGCGTCGTACTGTCGCTGCAGGCCGCTCAGGCCCGCTCGGTCCCCGGCGACGTACCGGCCGTCGCTCGCGTCGACGACCTCCTCGGTCACCTCCCCGTAGGCGCCGAGCAGCGGCTGGCCGAAGCCGCGCGTGCGTGCCAGCGGCTGTGTGGACTCGGTGACGAACGCTCCAGGCAGACCCTCCAGCCGCGCACGTCGCTCCTCGTAGTCGGACTCGCGGTAGGTGATGACCGGGACGGGCGCCTGCGATGACGCCGCCGTGCGTTGCGCCAGCGCCTCCACCAGCCCGTCGACCCCCGTCACCCGCTCGAGCTCGGCGGCCGACTCGGGTGTCGCCTGCACCGGGTCGAGCTGGACGACGTACACGGCCCCCAACGGCATGAGCGGCTCGCCGTCGCGGTCGAGCAGGTCGCCGCGCTGGGGAGCGGTGCGCTCGATCGTCATCGTCGCGCCGGCCGGGAGGTCGGGGGCCCAGGCGGTGCCGCCGGACGGCCCGCGGACCAACCATCGGCCGTCGCGCTCCTCGAGCACGACGGGCACGGTGTAGCTCCAGCCGACGTCACCGGGCAGCGTCCACGCGACGTCGACCTCCCCCCGGGCCTCGTCGTCGGTGCGCTCGACGTCCCGGACGCCGGCGGTGACGCCCGCGTCGCCGAGCCCGTCGACGGCGGCGGCGAAGTCGTCGGCGGCACCGTCGTCGGCGAAGGCCACCCCGGACAGGTCCTTGCCGTCCCAGGCAGCGGCGTAGTCCTGCACCGCCGCCCGGGCCGCGGCGTCTCGGTCGGCCTCCTGCTGGCGCCACCACCACCACCCGCCACCGGCCGCGAGCCCGAGCACCACCGCAGCGGCGACGATCCAGGCGACCCGGGCTCTCATGCCCCCATCAAAGCCGACGCCACCGACTGCGCGCACGGGGGCACGGGCCTCTCCGCGGCCTGGATGCAATTCCGTCGACCGTCGATGCTTTTGCGTCCGAGGACCGGGCCGGGTCTCGCCAACGACTCCCCGACCTTGGTTACATCCCGGGTGGGCCCCCATCGTGAAAGGACTGTCCGGTGACCGCACTGTCCAGCGACACCCTGTCCGGCCTGCGCGTGTCGACCCCCGGCTACGACCGTGCGGCCGCCCGGGTCGGCATCGTGCACTTCGGCTTCGGCAACTTCCACCGCTCCCACGAGGCCATGTACCTCGACGCCCTCATGGAGGTGGGGGGCGGGCAGGAGTGGGGCATCTGCGGGGTCGGGTTGATGCCGCACGACACCCTGATGCGCGATGCCATGCACGCCCAGGACACGCTGTACACCCTCGTGGTCCGCCACCCCGACGGCTCGTTGGAGCCGCGGGTCGTCGGGTCGGCGCTCGAGTACCTCTACGGTCCGGACGACCCGGAGGCCGTCTACGCGCGGCTGGTCGACCCGGCCGTGCGCATCGTCAGCCTCACCGTCACCGAGGGCGGCTACCTCAAGAACCCGGCCACCGACGAGTTCGACCCCCGCGATCCCGGGGTCGTCCACGACCTCGGGCACCTCGAGGACCCGCGCACCGTCTTCGCGTACATCGTCGAGGGCCTGCGCCGGCGGCGTGCGGCCGGGGTGGAGCCCTTCACCGTGCTCTCCTGCGACAACCTGCAGGGGAACGGCGAGGTCTGCCGGCGGACCGTCACCGAGCTCGCCCGGCTCATCGACCCGACGCTCGCCGAGTGGATCGGGAGCGACGTCGCCTTCCCCAACAGCATGGTCGACCGGATCACGCCGGCCACGACCGATGCCGACCGGGAGTCCTTGAGCAGGGAGTTCGGCGTCGAGGACCGCTGGCCGGTGCCGGCGGAGCCGTTCACCCAGTGGATCGTCGAGGACCACTTCCCGCTCGGGCGGCCGGCGCTGGAGGAGGTGGGCGTGCAGTTCGTCGCCGACGTCGGCCCCTACGAGCTGATGAAGCTGCGCCTGCTCAACGCCACCCACCAGGCGCTCGCGTACCTCGCGGCGCCGCTGGGGGAGACGCTCGTGCACGAGGCGATGCGCGACCCGCACGTGGTTCGCTTCCTCGAGCGGTACATGGCAGACGAGGCCGCGCCCACCCTCGGTGACCTGCCCGGCATCGACCTCGACGCCTACATGGCCACGCTCATCGAGCGCTACTCCAACCCCGGCATCCGCGACACCCTGGTGCGCCTGGCCACCGACGGCTCGAACCGGATGCCGACCTTCACCCTGCCGGCCATCCGCGCCAACCTCGCCGCCGGGCGACCCGTGGTGCTCGGTGCCGCGATGTGTGCGGCGTGGGCGGAGTACTGGCGGCTGATCGGCACCGGCGAGATCCCGGCCGGCGAGGCGCCGGTCGACGTCAAGGCCGACGCCATGCGCGCTGCCGCCCTCGACGAGGACCCGGCGGCGTTCATCGAGCAGCGCGACCTCTTCGGCGAGGTCGCGGACGACGAGCGCTTCCGATCGGCGTATCTCGACGCGCGCAGGTCCTTGCGCGAACGCGGCGTCCACGCCACGGTTGACTCACTGCTCGCCGGTTGACCGGTCATCGGACCCCCGGCCGCGGCGTCGCCACTCCCTGCCTCGGCGACGTCGCGGTCCGGCGAGGGCTCACTCGCTGGGTGCGCGCAGTCCGAGGCTGAACAGCTCCGGTGGGGGCTTCTCCGTCGACTCCAGGCCGCGGTACCTGGTGGGGGTCGTCCCGACCTCCCCGAGGAACTGGCGGTTGAAGTTCGCCATGTTGTGGTAGCCGCTCATCTCCGCCACCCGGGCCACCGGGTGGTCGGTGGTGTCGAGCAGCCGGCGGGCGTGGGCGATCCGGAGCTTCTTCACCATGCTCGAGAAGGTCATGCCGGTGGCCGACTTGAAGTACTTCGAGAAGGTCGGTTCCGACATGTAGGCGAGCCGGGCGGCCGTGGCCAGCCGGATGTCGCCGGTGAGGTTCTCGAAGATGTAGCTGAGCCCCGCCTCCACGGCCTCCTGGGAGCCGGCGTCGGTGGGCCTGCCCAGCCACTCGCTGGCGAGCACCTCGTACTCGTCCGGCGGTGCCTGCGCGAAGAGGGCGAGGACCTGGAAGAGGTGGCCCAGCTGCTCGACCCCGCGGCTCTGCACACAGTGGAGGATCGGCTCGGCCGCGCGCCAGGCGGTGGCCCCCGAGAAGACGATGCCCCGGCTCGCGCGGTGCAGCATCTCGGAGACCTCGCCGAGCTCCGGGAGGCGTTCCGTCGCGGCCTGGAACCACTCGTCGCTGAACTGGATGACGGCGTCACGGTCGACGGCCACCTGCCCCTCGGGCAGGTCGCTCACCCAGTCGTGCGGGAGGTTCGGGCCCATGATGCTGACGTGCCCGGGCGCGAAGGTGCCGATGTGGTCTCCGGCGATGAAGCTGCCGTGGGTCTTGGTGATCAGGTGGATCTCGTACTCGGGATGGGCGCCCCAGCCGCAGATCTCGCTCGGGAAGTCGTGCATCAGGGCCCGGATCGAGGTCTGCGGGTGCGGGGGGATGATCTCGCGACGGGGCGCGGGGGGCATCGGCGCAGACCGCTGGGCGTCCCGGGGAGGCCGCCCGCCCTGCTCGCGAGGGCCTCGGGGCTCTGGAGCCTTGTTTCGATACGAAATCGTCATCTCCCGGTGTGGCACGCACCACAACTTCGGTGCTCCGGCGCGGACGCCGTGGTGGTCAATCGTGGCGGCGCAGGCGACAGGGCGACACCGATGCGAAAAATAGTATCGAAAGGGGGGCGGTTGTGGATGTTGTCGCCGAGGTGGGGCCTCCCTAGATTTCGTCGTGTTCCAGTCAGCACGCCACGGCGGACCGTCCGGGCACCGACGGGTCGAGAAAGGCCCGGGCGGACGACGACGCAGCGGGCCGGACTCGGCCGGAGCCGACTGAGTACCTACCAAAGGAGTTAGGAATGGATGCGAAGAAGCGCATGCTGGCGCTGGGCGCGGGTGCCCTGGCGTCCGCCATGGCGATGGCAGCCTGCTCGTCGGGCGCGGTCTCCAGCGACGACGGGAGCGATGCTGCGGGGGGTGGGAGTGTGACGTTGAACTTGGCGACGGTGAACAACCCGCAGATGAAGGACATGGAGCAGCTGAAGTCGGAGTACGAGGCGGCGAACCCGGGGACGACGGTGAACTTCCAGGTGATGGAGGAGGGTGATCTGCGGGCGGCGGTGACTGCTGATGTGGCGTCGGGTGCTGGTCAGTACGACATCGTGACGATCGGGGCGTACGAGACTCCGCAGTGGGGTGCGAACGGGTGGTTGGTGGACTTGTCCGAGAGTCTGTCCTCGGACGCGGACTATGACGTCGATGACATCCTGCCGCCGGTGCGGGAGGTCAACAGTTTCGAGGGGAAGCTGTTCGCGGTGCCGTTCTACGGTGAGTCCTCGTTCCTGATGTACCGCAAGGACGTGCTGGACGGGGCGGGGGTCACGTTCTCGGGGACGCCGACCTGGCAGCAGGTGGCGGATGCGGCGAAGAAGGTCGACACCAAGGAGATGTCCGGTATCTGCATGCGGGGCAAGCCGGGGTGGGGTGACCTGTTCGGGCCGTTGACCACGGTGGTGCAGACCTTCGGCGGTAACTGGTACGACATGGACTGGAACGCCACGGTCGACACCCCGGAGTGGAAGCAGGCGGTGGGTTTCTACAAGGAGATGCTGGATGAGTCCGGTCAGGCCGACCCGGTGTCCTACAGCTTCCCGGAGTGCCTGACCGCGCTCAAGGAGGGCAAGGCCGCGATGTGGGCCGATGCCACGGTGGCGGCGTCGCTGCTGGAGGCCGATGACTCCCCGGTGAAGGGCAAGATGGGTTACGTGCCGATGCCGGTGGTCGAGACCGACCAGTCGGGGTGGTTGTGGAGCTGGAACCTGGCGGTGCCGGCCTCGACCAAGCAGCAGGACGCGGCGGTCGACTTCGTGAAGTGGGCCACGAGCAAGGAGTACATCAAGCTGGTCGGGGAGAAGATCGGCTGGAGCAACGTCCCGCCGGGTTCGCGCACCTCGACCTACGAGATCCCGGAGTACAAGGAGGCGGCCGCGGCGTACGCACCGTTGACCCTGGAGGTGATGAGCTCGGTGAACCCGGAGCAGCCGGGGGTCAACCCGCAGCCGTACGTGGGCATCCAGTACGTCTCGATCCCCGAGTTCCAGGACGTCGGGAACCAGTGCGCCCAGCTGGTGGCGGACTACCTGGCGGGGCGCACCTCGATCGAGGACGCGCTGGGCAGGTGCCAGGGCATCGCCCAGGAAGCCGGCGACAAGCAGAAGGGCTGACGCCGGCCACGTGACGCGGGTGCCGGGTCCGGCCCTGGAGCCGGCCCCGGCACCCGTCCCACCCTCCTCCAGCGGTCGCCGCCCGTGCCGAGCGGGAGCAGACTGCGGGCACCGCGTACTGCACGCAGGCACCGCACGTTCGGGGTGGGCGCAGGCTGCAGGCACCGTGAAGTGAACAGTCACCGCAGGTCGCACGAGGGAGTGCCGAGATGACGACCACGACCGACAACACCCCCCCACCGATCGAGCTGGACGAGGTGCAGGGCAGGACTGCCCTGGACCGCAAGCGGCTCAGGCGCAAGGAGCTGTGGACCAACCGGGCCCTGATGCTCCCGGCGGTGGTCTTCCTGATCGTGATGACCCAGATCCCGTTCCTGACCACGATCGGGTACTCCCTGACGGAGTGGAACCTGCTGTACCCGCAGGACCGGCAGTTCGCCGGGCTGGACAACTACACCAGCGCCCTGACCTCGGGTGACCTGTGGCCCTCGATCGTGGCCACGGTGCAGATCACCGCCTTGTCGGTGACCCTGGCGGTCCTGTTCGGGCTGCTGTTCGCGGTGCTGCTGGACCGGCAGTTCCGGGGCCGGGCCCTGGCCCGCACGCTGATGATCACCCCGTTCCTGATCATGCCGGCGGCGGCGTCGCTGATCTGGAAGTACTCGATGTTCGACACCAACATCGGGATGGTCAACTGGGTCCTGCGCTCCCTGGGGCTGCCGCTGGTCTCGTGGGGCACCGAGCACCCGATGGCGACCGTGGTGATCGTGCTGACCTGGCAGTTCACCCCGTTCATGATGCTGATCCTGCTGGCCGGGCTGCAGGGGCAGGACAAGGGGATCCTGGAGGCGGCGCTGGTCGACGGCGCCGGCCCGTGGCGGACCTTCACCTGGATCACGCTGCCGCACCTGCGGATGTACATCGAGATCGGGGTGCTGCTGGGGTCGGTGATCATCCTGCAGGTCTTCGACCCGATCGCGATCCTGACCAAGGGCACCGGCGGCACCAAGACCCTGGCGTACCTGCTCTACGAGCGGGCGTTCATCGGCCTGGACATCGGCCAGGCGGCCGCCTACGGCGTGGTCACCGTGATCCTGACGATCATCGTCGCCACGATCGCGCTCAAGTCCGTCTTCAAGGTCTTCATGGCAGGAGGAAGCCGATGAGCACGCGCGCCAAGGGTGGGCTGGTCACCGCGGGCACCTGGGTGCTGGTCCTGGCCTTCTTCTTCCCCGTCTTCTGGATGGTGGTCAACGGGTTCAAGCCCGAGTCGGTCGCCTCCTCGGTCAACCCCAAGCTGTTCTTCACCCCCTCCACCGAGGGCTACCAGCTGGCGATGGACCGCGGGATGCTGGGCTACCTGCAGAACTCGCTGACCGCCGCGGTCATCTCCACGATCATCGCCGTGGCGCTGGCCATCCCGGCCGCCTACGCCCTGTCGATCCGCACCACCAAGAACCCGCAGAACACCCTGTCCTTCTTCATCTCCACCCGGTTCATGCCGCTCGCGGCGATCGTGCTGCCCCTGTTCATGATCTTCAAGACGATCAACCTGCTCGACAACATCTACATGCTCTCCCTGGTCTACGCGGCGATGAACCTGCCGGTCACCGTGTGGATGATGCGCTCGTTCTACCTCGAGGTCCCCTACGAGATCATCGAGGCCGCCCGCGTCGACGGCGTCGGCCTGGGCCGGGAGATCTTCCGGATCGCGCTGCCCCTGGTCCTGCCCGGCGTCGCCGCCGCCGCCCTGATCAGCTTCATCTTCGCCTGGAACGAGTACTTCCTCGCCCTCATCCTCACCAGCTCCGCCGCCCGCACCACCCCACCGTTCCTCGGCAGCTTCGTCGACGGACGCGGACAGTTCCTCGCCGTCCTGTCCGCCGCCGCCACCATCGCCGCCCTCCCCGTCATCATCGCCGGATGGGTAGCCCAGAAACAGCTCGTCCGCGGCCTGTCCATGGGCGCCATCAAGTGACCGCCCCCTACCACCTCGACGGTGGTGCCACGAACGGGCACTGGCGCAGCCTGCAGGACACCGTCGTCGTCGTCACCGGTGCCGGTGGCGGCATCGGCGGGGCCACGGCGCGGCTGGTCCTCGAGTGCGGTGGCCGGGTGGTCGCGGGCGACCTCAGGGATGAGTCCCTCGCCCTGCTTCGCGAGGAGTGGGGCGGGGACCGGCTCGTCACCCTCGTCGGCGACTCCCGGCTGGAGGCCACGGCCGACGCCCTCGTCGCGGCCGGGGTGGACACCTTCGGCCGCGTCGACTCCGTGGTGGCCAACGCCGCGGTCGGGTTCTACGGCGGCGTGCTCGACTACTCCTCGGCGGAGGTCGAGCTCATGGTCGACCTCAACGTCAAGGGCACGGTGTGGCTGGCCCGCGCGGCGGTGCGGCAGTTCCGCGCCCAGGGCGACGGCGGCGACATCGTCATCATGGGGTCGGTCGCCGGGCTGATGATCGGCGGCGGCAAGGAGGCGGTCTACGCCGCCACCAAGGGTGCCCAGATCAACCTCGGCACCGCGCTCGACCGCGAGCTGCGCACCGAGGGCATCCGCACCACCGTCATCGCACCGGCCGGGGTGAACACCGGGTTCGCGGCGGCCGACGGACGGTTCGGCGGCAAGGACCCCTCCGAGGGGGACTTCATGGAGCCGACCGACATCGCCGAGGCGGTCGTGTACACCCTGCGCCAGCCCCGCCGGATGCGCACCGAGCTGTGGACGATGTGGAGCCTCTCGGAGAACCACTGAGGCCGAGGTCCGGCCCCGGGAACCCTCCCGCCCCGAGGGCGGAGGCGGAGGGACCGAGGCTCGCGCGGGTTCGTCCCTCACCCGCGCGATCCTCTCCCGGCATCGCCCCGCCTCCGCCCACGGAAAACCCCCGGTCGCAAGCTCCCGGGGGTTTCCGTGTGCGGAGGCGGAGGGATTTGAACCCTCGATGGGCGGTTAGCCCAAACCGCATTAGCAGTGCGGCGCCATAGACCGGACTAGGCGACGCCTCCAACGTCGCACAGGGTAGCCGTCGGCCCACCCGCCGGGCAAAGCGGGCGGCAGGGGGGTGCGCGGTCCTCAGCCGCGGTCGAGCAGCCGTCGGAGGGCGGCGAGTTCCTGGCCGGCGCCGTGCGCGGCCGCACGGTCGGTGTAGAAGTCGCCGAGGCCGTCCCAGACCCGCTGCGCCGCGGAGTCGGCGGAGCCGAGGAAGGCCGCCACCTCGTGCATCTCGGTGTCCCACCGGTACGCCTTCGGGTACATGCCCGGCACCGCCGTGGGGAGCCGGTCGAGCAGCCATCGCATGCTTCCTCCCATCTCCGCGACGAGGTCGTCGGCGGCCCCGTGACGCTCGGCCGCGAGCAGGACCGCCGTCGCGAGCCCGATGACGCCCTTGTTCAGCCCGCCATAGCACATCTTCAGGGCCGAGGCCGCACCCACGGGGCCGTCGAGGACGTGCACGTCGAGCCCCAGCCGACCCAGGGCGGCGACCTCGGTCGCGTCCGGCCCGGCCAGGTAGACGCGCGGCCCGTCGTAGCCCTGCTCGGGTGGACCACCGATGACCGCACCGTCGACGAAGCGGCCACCGGCGGCGGTGACGCGCTCGGCCATCCGCGTCGTGGTGGCGGGGCTGACGGCGTTGGCGTCGCAGAACACCGGGCCGCCCGGCAGCACGGGGAGGACCGTGTCGACGACCGCCTCGGCTGCCGCCGGCGGCACGATCGACAGGACCAGGTCGGCCCGCCCCACCTCCTCGAGCGAGGCCTCGCGCATGCCGGCCTCCTCGGCGCGCTCCCGCGTCGCGGGTGTGCGGCCGTCGAGCAGCGTCAGCACGGTGCACCCCCTGTCGCGCAGGCGCCGGCCCACCCCGGCGCCCATCGCTCCCGCCCCGATGACCGCGACCGTCTCCATCCCCGAAGTGTAGGAAGGTGCGGGCAGGCCGCCGGCCCCGCCCGGTGCCGTGCGGGGAGCTCTCGTGATTCGGGTGCCCCGGGCCCGTGGTCACGCCATACTCCGCACATGACGATCACGGGGGGACCGGCCCGGCCCGTTGCGCCGGCTCGGACCGCGCGCGACAACACCCGCACCATCGCCGTCGTGGCCCTCGTGCTCAGTGGTGTCGCCCTGCTCGGCCAGCTCCTGTCGGCCCTGGTGCCGCTGCTGTTCTTCGGCGTCCTCGGACTCGTCGTCCCGGACTTCGAGGAGGGAGGCGGGATGGTGCCGGAGTCCGGTACCTCGTTCGGCATGACCGTGCCGGGCCCGGTCGGGAGGCCGATGAGCAGCGACGAGCTCGAGGCCCTGGTGGCGATGGCGGAGCCGCCCGTGGCCGCCGTCCGCTGCGAGGACGTCCCCGAGGTGCGGTCCGGTGCGCTCGGCGTCTGCCGTGGCCTCGACGGGCCGACCACCTACGTCGTCGTCGAGTTCGACGGTGCCGGGCACGCGGACGTGTCGTGGTGGTCGGCCGAGCCGCTGTTCGGTGTCGGCCCCGGCTACTGATCCGTCGCACCAAGAGGCTGGGTGAGGTCGTAGAAGGTCGCGCCGCCCATCGTCACCGGGGTGTGGTTCGCGCTGACCCAGCTGTCGATCTCGTCCGCGACACCCGACCCGCCCTGCTGGCCGGGGAAGCCGCCGCCGGCGAGGAAGTAGTGGATACGGCCGTCCTCGACGTACTGCTGGAACTGCTCGAGCGTGGGGTAGGGGTCGGACCCGTTGAAGCCCCCGATCGCCATGACCGGAAGCCCGGTGCCCAGCTGGAGCCCTGCCGCGTTGTTCGACCCGACGGCGGCGGCCACCCACGTGTACCGGTCGGCGTCGGCGGCGAGGGTCTGCACCACCGCGCCGTCCGGCGTGGAGGACCCGAGCAGAGCGCCCATCGCCTGCCGGCCGCCCCCGGCGGGGGCGCCTGCGGACAGGCCCTGGCCCGGCGCCTGACCGGGTGCACCGCCGGCGACCCCGCCGCCGGGTGGGCCTCCGTTGCCGCCACCTGGTGCATCCCCCGTCGACGGGCCGGCGGTGACGATGGACCCGGTGTGCGCGGTGGCGAGCGTGGCGGCGCTGTACGCGGCCGGGCCGCCGAGGCCCGCGACCACCGCCACGGCCACCACGGCCGGTACGACACGGCGGTGCACCTGCCCGACGACGAGGAGGAGCACCGCGGTTCCCAGCCCGAGGACGAGCACCCCGAGGCGCAGCCACTCCCCGTACGCGGTGGTGCGTGAGAGCAGCACGAACGCCCAGACCGACGTCACCGCCGTCACGGTGGCGAGCACCACCGGCCCCGCCACCGTGTGGCGGCGCTCCCAGGCCTCGCCGACCCCCATCCCGACGAGCGCGCCCACGGCGGGCGCGAGGGCCACGGTGTAGTACTCGTGGAAGATGCCACCCATCAGCGAGAAGACCAGCAGGGTGACGACCAGCCAAGCGCCCATCGCGACGTAGGCGGCCCGGCGACGGTCGGTCCGCGGCGCCCGCCCGCGGAACCACAGTCCGGCGGCGAGCAGCAGCAGCGCGGCGGGGAGCAGCCAGGAGATGTTGCCGCCGTTGGAGGCGTCGAACATCCGGAGCAGCCCGGTACCGGCGGAGAACGGCCCGCCGCCCCCGACCCGTCCCTCCTCCGAGCCGTCGATCCGGGCGAGCCCGTTGTAGCCGAAGGTCAGCTCGAGGAACGAGTTGGTCTGGCTGCCGCCGACGTACGGACGGGCCGATGCCGGCAGCAGCTCGACGAGCGCCACCCACCAGCCGGCCGAGAGCAGGAACGCACCGGTGGAGGCCAGCCCGCCGACGAGCCGGCGGCGGATGGAGGTGTCCGCGAGAAGCATCCACGTCAGGGCGATCGCCGGGACGACGAGGAGCGCCTGCAGCGACTTGGTGAGGAACCCGAACCCGACGAAGGCCCCCGAGAGGGCGATCCACCGCAGCGAACCGGCGTCGGTCGCTCGCAGCGCGGCCCACACCGCGAGCGCCATCAGCAGGGTGAGCAGGGCGTCCGGGTTGTTGAAGCGGAACATCAGCACCGCGACCGGCGTGAGCGCGAGCGCGGCACCGGCGAGCAGGGCGGCGCCGTGCCCGAACCGGCGGCGCACGGTGGCGTGCACGACGGCGACCGTCCCCACCCCCATGAGCACCTGGGGCAGGAGGATGGCGAAGGAGCCGAGTCCCAGCACTCGGACGGACAGCGCCATCACCCACACGGAGGCCGGTGGCTTGTCGACGGTGATGGCGTTCGCCGCGTCGAGGCTGCCGAAGAGCAGCGCCTTCCACGAGACGCTGCCGGCCTGCACCGCCGCCGAGTAGAAGGAGTTGGCCCAGCCGCTCGCCGTGAGGTTCCACAGGTACGCCAGCGTCGTGCCGAGGAGGAGGGCGAGCAGCGCGGGGCGCGCCCACGCCGGGTCGGACACCGGGCCCCGCAGCGTCCGGCGCACCCGCTCGGTCGCCCGGCCACGGAACGCACGCCCGCCGCCTCGCCGTGGGCCGTCGTCGGTGGGGGAGGCCGTGGCCGCGGCTGCCGGCGGCATGGTGGTCTGCATGGGCCAACCGTCACGGGCGACCCTGTGCGCCTCCTGTTCCCGCGCTGTCGTCGGACGAGGCGTCGGACGCCCGGGCGGGCTGCGGACCGTCAGACGATGACGGGGAAGGTCGAGAGGATGACGGCGCCGACGACCAGCAGTACCCCGGCGATGCCGAGGAAGGCCCGGGAGACCCAGGCGGCGAAGTCGCGGCCGGACATCGCGGCGAAGAAGAGGACGAGCGCGAAGAGCACCGTCAGCAGCGAGTACCGGTCTCCCCGGGCGTTGTTCTCGAGCGCCTGCTGGAACCTTCTCGTCGGCGCGGGCGCTGAGCGCCTCGGCCTCGGCCGTGCCCGGCGGCACGTAGGACGGCTCGGCGAACGGGCCCGGCTCGGTCCGGCCGCCGGCCACCCAGTCGTCGTAGGCGATGCGGAACGCGGGGGTGAACCGCTCGCTGATGTAGTCGGTGAGCTCGGTGTTGTCCTCCGCGACGGCGTTGACGTAGTTGGCCCAGATGGTCAGGTCGTACCCCCGCGCGGTGCGCGCCTCGCCGTCGGCGCTGGCCGCCTGGACGCGCGCGCTGCTCGCCTGGGAGAACGCGATCGACATCTCGCCGCCCCACTTCGAGGACTGGAACCCGCACCAGGCCGTGAGCACCGCCGTGAGGGACAGGACGAGCAGCGTGACGACCTCCCGGATCGTCTTGCCGGTCCGTCGCTCCACGCGGTGCGAGAAGTCCTCGTGGTCGGCGGGCGGGGCGTCGTCGGGCGAGGCGTCGTCGGGCCCGCTGCCCGCTGCCGTGTCGGCCATCCTCGCCTCCGGTCGATTCATCGAGGTGGGGCGATCCTGCCAGAGCGCCCCAACCGTGGTCACGCCGGTCCGGTGTGCGGGTACCTGCGAGGATGGACGGCGTGGAGGCGAGGGTGCGCCGGGCGCGGGAGGACGAGCTCGAGGCGGTGGGTCGGCTGACGGTCGAGGCCTACGCGGCGGACGGCCGGATCACCGCCGACCATCCGTACGCCGACCACCTCCGTGACGCCGCGCGCGCGGCACCGGGACGCGGTGCTCCTCGTCGCCGCGGCACCCGACGGCGCGCTCCTCGGCACCGTGACGGTCGTGCCCGCCGCGAGCCCGCTCGTCGAGATGTGCCGGCCCGGCGAGGTGGAGGTGCGGATGCTCGCCGTCGCTCCCGCCGCCCGGGGCCGTGGTGCTCGGCGAGCTGCTGACCCGCGCCTGCCTCGACGTCGCGCGGGCGGAGGGGGTGGCGCGCGTCATCCTCTCCAGCGGCACCTGGATGCGGGCCGCGCACCGCCTCTACGAGCGGCTCGGCTTCGTCCGGGTCCCGGAGCGGGACTGGAGCCCACGGCCCGACGTCCGGCTGCTCGCCTACGAGCTGGTCCTTCCCGGCTGAGCGACTCGCTGCCTCCGGTCCGGTCGGTCCGTGCCCGGTCCTCAGGTGGCGGGCAGCAGCACCGAGAACGTCGTGTCGCCGGGGCGGCTGTCGACCTCGACCCGTCCGCCGTGGGCCTGGCCCACGGCGGCGACGATCGACAGGCCGAGACCGGTGGAGCCCTTCTCGCGGCTGCGCGACTCCTCGCCGCGGGTGAACCGCTCGAAGACCGTCGACTCCAGCCCGTCGGGGATGCCCGGCCCGTTGTCCGACACCGAGATCCGCACCAGCTGGCCCTCCGGGCGCAGCGACGTGACCACGCGCGTCCCCGCAGGGGTGTGGGTCCGCGCGTTGGCCAGCAGGTTGGCGAGGATCTGGTGCAGCCGGGCCCGGTCGCCCGTCACCTCCACCGGTTCGTCGGGCAGGTCGAGCTCCCAGGAGTGGTCGGGGGAGGCCGCGTGGGCGTCGCTCACCGCGTTCATCGCCAGCAGCGACAGGTCCACCGGCTCCCGGTCGAGCGGTCGGCCCGCATCGAGGCGGGCGAGGAGGAGCAGGTCCTCGACGAGCTCCTGCATCCGCAGCGCCTCCGACTCGACCCGGCCGATCGCGTGGGTCACCGCCCCCGGCACCGGCTCGGTCTCACGGCGGGTGAGCTCGGCGTAGCCGCGGATCGAGGCGAGCGGTGTGCGCAGCTCGTGGGAGGCGTCGGCGACGAACTGCCGGACTCGCATCTCGCTCTCCTGCCGGGCGGTCAGCGCCGACTCGACGTCGTCGAGCATCGTGTTGAGCGCCAGCGCGACCTGGCCCACCTCGGTGCGGTCGTCGACGTCCCCGGCCGGCACCCGCACCGCGAGCGCCACGTCGCCGGAGTCGAGCTCGAGCCGGGACACCTGTCTCGCGGTGGCCGCGACCCGGTCGAGCGGGGCCAGGTTGCGGCGGATGAGCACCGCACCCCCGACGCCGACGAGGACGAGCCCGACCAGCGTGCCCGCGACGACGAGCACGAGCAGCTTGCCGAGCAGCGCGTCGGCCGGATCGGTGGAGACCCCGACGACGAACAGCCCGCCGTCCACCGGCCGCGCCTCGACGAGGTAGCTGCCGGTGTCACCGCCCAGCTCGACGCGGACCGGGTCGGAGCCGTCGACGCTCGCGGCCAGCGTCGCGATCTGCTCGGTCGTCAGCGTGGCGTCGCCACCCCTGCCGTTCCACACCGTGTTCAGTGGCGTGCCGTACTGGTCGGTGGCCACGCTGCCGTCGGGGGCCAGCAGGAGCGCGAGCACGCGGTCGCCCCCGGGCGCGCCGGGGGGCTGCGCCGGCCGCCGGTCGTCGTCGCCGTCGCGGTCGAGCCGGCGGTCGTCGACCCGGACGACGGCGCTGTCGAGGTCGTCGGCCAGCTGAACGAAGAGGTAGCGCCGGGTCTCGAGGACGGTCAGGGCGCTGGTGGCCAGCATGACGACGGTGAAGAGGACGAGCACCGAGGCGAGCAGCTTCGCGCGCAGCGTCCAGCGCGACGGGCGCACGAGGTGCGGGGCGGCGAGCGGCATCGGCGGTGAGGCTACTCGGCCGGCTTCAGGACGTAGCCCACGCCGCGCATCGTGTGGATCATCGGTGCCCGACCGGCGTCGATCTTCTTGCGAAGGTAGGAGATGTAGAGCTCGACGACGTTGGCCTGGCCGCCGAAGTCGTAGTTCCACACCCGGTCGAGGATCTGGGCCTTCGACAGGACCCGCCTGGGGTTGCGCATGAGGTAGCGCAGCAGCTCGAACTCGGTCGCGGTCAGCTGGATCTCGGTGCCGCCGCGGGTCACCTCGTGGCTGTCCTCGTCCATCGTGAGGTCCCCCACGACGAGCAGCGAGCTGCTGTCGTCGGCCGCGATGGCGGTGCGGCGCATGAGCGCGCGGAGCCGGGCGACGACCTCCTCGAGGCTGAACGGCTTGGTCACGTAGTCGTCCCCGCCCGCCGTCAGTCCGGCGACGCGGTCCTCCACCGCGTCCTTGGCGGTGAGGAAGAGGACCGGGATGTTCGGGTCGTCGCCGCGCATCCGACGGAGCACCTCGAGGCCGTCGAAGTCCGGCAGCATCATGTCGAGCACGACGGCGTCAGGACCGAACTCCTTCGCGGCGCGGACCGCTGCGATGCCGCTTCCGGCGGTGCGGACCTCCCAGCCCTCGTACCGCAGCGCCATCGAGAGCAGCTCGGTGAGGTTGGGCTCGTCGTCCACGACGAGCACCCGCACCGCGCTGCCGTCCGGGCGGCGGAGGCTGGGCGCGGACTGGGCTCGGGCTGTCATGGGACCAGTGTCGGTGGGGTCGCTGGGCCGAGTCCATGGGTTCCCTGTGCGTTTCCTGTGCGCGGCGGCGGGGGCTGCCAGCCGGCCGACGGGCCGGCCACAGGTCCGGCACAGGCGGTGACCGGACGCTCTGTGCCGACGCACCCAGAGCCCGAAGGAGCCGGTGATGACCGAACCGCCTGACGACCGGACCCGCCCGCTGCCACCTGCCCCCGAGCCGGCGGACGTCCCCGCGTGGACGAGCGCGGCGGGCGATGGCCCCCCGTCACCCACCCCCGATGTGCCGGTACCCACCGCCGACCCCCCGGCGGGGACGGACGCGGGGAGCGCGGCCGCCGTCGACGGCACCGTCCCGGCGGGCCGCCGCTGGTCCGGCCGGACGACCGCGGTGGTCGTGGCCGCCGCGCTCGGGATCGGCACGCTCGGGGCGGTGGGGGCCGTCGCGGCCGTGGGCGGGTCGGACTCCGTGGTCCGGCCCGACGGCCGCGGTGACGGTCAGGCCCCCCGCGGCGGTCCGGGCCAGCTGCCGGGAGACGGCCGTGGCCGGTCACCGGACGGCGACGAGGCGCCCGGCGGTCGTCCCGGTGGTCGTCCCGGCGGCTTCGACCACGACGGTGACGGCGACCGGCCGGCGGCCGGCGACCGGGACGGCGGGGCCGAGGGCGTCCTGCCCGGTCCTGACGGCAGCACCGGCTCCACCGGCTCCACCGACCGGGGCGACGCGAACGGCGTCGACACCGCCCTGGACGCCTGAGCCCGCGCCGACGAACGGGTCCGCCGGACGTCTCCGGCGGGACCCGTCGTGCGCTCGGCTCAGGCCTGCTCGACCCTGGCCTTGAGGGTGGCGAGCTCGTCCGCGAGCTGGCTCGGCAGGGTGTCGCCGAGGGTCGCGAACCACTCCTCGATGAGGGGGAGCTCGGCCCGCCACTCGTCGAGGTCCACCCGCAGCACCCGCTCCACCTGCTCCTGCGTCATGTCGAGCCCGGTGCGGTCGATCGCGCCCGGCGCCGGCACGAACCCGACCGGGGTCTCGACCGCGTTCGCCGTCCCGTCCAGCCGCTCGATGATCCACTTGAGCACCCGGGCGTTGTCGCCGAAGCCCGGCCAGAGGAACGAGCCGTCGTCGTCGCGGCGGAACCAGTTGACCTGGAAGATCCGCGGGAGCTTCGCGGCGTCGGCCTGCTTGCCGATCTCGAGCCAGTGGTCCATGTAGTCGCCGGCGTCGTAGCCGATGAAGGGCAGCATCGCCATCGGGTCGCGCCGCACGACGCCGACCGCGCCGGTGGCGGCGGCGGTCGTCTCCGAGGACAGGGTCGCGCCGACGAAGACGCCATGGGCCCAGTCGCGCGACTCGTAGACGAGGGGCACGGTCGTCTTGCGGCGGCCACCGAACATGATGGCGTCGATCGGCACGCCGTCCGGGTTGTCGTACTCGGGGGCGATCATCGGCGTCTGCTGCGCGGGCGTCGTGAAACGGCTGTTGGGGTGGCTGCTCACCTCGCCGTTGCCCGGGGTCCAGTCCCGGCCCTTCCAGTCGACGAGGTGCGCCGGTGGCTCCTCGGTCAGACCCTCCCACCAGACGTCACCGTCGTCGGTGAGCGCGACGTTGGTGAAGATCGAGTTCCCCTTCTCGATGGTGCGCACGGCCTGCGGGTTGGTGTGCATGCCGGTGCCGGGCGCGACGCCGAACAGGCCGAACTCCGGGTTGACCGCGTAGAGGCGGCCGTCGGGGCCGAACCGCATCCAGGCGATGTCGTCGCCGACCATCTCGGCGGTCCACCCCTCGAGGGTGGGCTCGATCATCGCGAGGTTGGTCTTGCCGCACTGGCTCGGGAAGGCGCCGGCGACGTAGTGGACCTTCCCGGTGGGGGAGGTGAGCTTGAGGATCAGCATGTGCTCGGCCATCCAGCCCTCGTCGCGGGCCATGGCGGAGGCGATCCGCAGGGCGTAGCACTTCTTGCCGAGCAGGGCGTTGCCGCCGTAGCCGGAGCCGAAGGACCAGATCTCGCGGGTCTCGGGGAAGTGGGCGATGTACTTGGTGTCGTTGCACGGCCAGGGCACGTCCTGCTGGCCCTCGGCGAGCGGGGCGCCCACCGAGTGCAGGCCCTTGACGAAGTCGGCGTCCAGCTCCTCCATCTCCTCGAGCACGGGGGCGCCGATGCGGGCCATGATGCGCATGTTCGTGACGACGTAGGGGGAGTCGGTGACCTCCACGCCGAACATCGGCACGGTGGCGTCGAGGTGGCCCATGACGAACGGGATGACGTACATGGTCCGGCCGCGCATGCAGCCGCGGTAGAGGTGGGTCATCGTGCCCTTGAGCGTGGTGGGGTCGACCCAGTTGTTCGTCGGGCCGGCGTCCTCCTTGCGCACGGAGGCGATGAAGGTCCGGTCCTCGACGCGTGCGACGTCGTCGGGGTCGGAGCGGCAGAGGAAGGAGTTGGGCTTGCGCTCCTCGTCGAGGCGGATGAAGGTGCCGGCTTCGACGAGCTCGGTCGTCAGCCGCTCCCACTCCTCGTCGGAGCCGTCGCACCAGACGACGTCGTCGGGCCGGGTCAGGGCGGCGACCTCGGCGACCCAGGACTGGAGCCCGGCGTGGGTGGTGCCGGTCGTGGTCTCGGTGGCGGTCATGGTGTGGGTTCTTCCTCTCCGCAGCGGCGTGGTGTGCGGGGTTCCCCGGACGGGTCCGCGACGTGGAGGGGAGGGCCTCGGCGACCGCCGCGGGGAACCTCTACGACACACCGTAGTACGCGGGCGCGTACGGGGCGGCCGGTGAGGGGCACAGTGCTTGTGAAATCCTTCACAAGCGCGCTCGGATCCGGCACCACCCTGGTTCCTGCCACATTTCCGGGTGACCCGGCAATGTCGACCTGGCACGGGTTGCCTTCCCGTGCCAGGTCGACGAGGCCGTGTCCGGTGACGCCGGCGTCACCGGTTCCAGAGCTCCGCTCCGATTTCTCCGCCGGGAGGCGCTCCGGTAGTCTGCACAGTCGTTGCGCGCGAGCGCAGCGGGCGCCCGTAGCTCAACGGATAGAGCATCTGACTACGGATCAGAAGGTTAGGGGTTCGAATCCCTTCGGGCGCGCTCTGTGTTGAGACAGAGGAACGGCCCCCGACCAGCGGTGACGCGGCGGGGGCCTTCTCGTGTCCGGCTGCCGGATGGTCGTTTGGGGCGTCGTGGTACCCAGAATGCGACCCGGAAACCGCCGCACCGTCGAGCGGCAGATCCAGCACCGTCGCCTGCGGACCGTCCACCTGGGGAGCTCGGCGTCGACGGCCAGCACCCGCCGGCCCTCGGTGCGGACGGCGATCGATCGCGATCGAGTGCGCGTCGTGGGCGTCGGTCTTGCGGCCGTGGCCGGTGTCGAACAGCCGCACCCGCGCGGCCAGCTGCGCCGGCACGTCGACCACGTGCTCGCCCGCTTCCAGCAGTCGTTGCGCCAGCGGCCGGCCGGCACCGCCCGCGCCCTCCACCGCCCAGGTCCGCTGCGGCCAGGTCTTGGCGTACTTGACCATCGCGGCGTAGCCGGCCTTGTCGGTGGGGAGCAGGCCCTCACCGAGCCTGCGTTCGTGGTCGTCGACGACCACGAACGTCGCCGACAGCTTGGGGGGCGACCCCGATGATCACGTGACTCATCCGCTGCTTCCGCCTTGCTCGATCCGATCCGGACGGCGAGGTGGGCAGTGTGACTGCGAGCAGGGCAGTCCCTTCTTGAGCCACGCCTCGTCACGGTGACCGACGGGCCGCAGCCCGATAGTGAGCCACACCGGTGGTGGTGGTGGTGGGCAGCCGCCTGGAGAGCCACCCGCCGATCACCTGGACCGGGTCTGGCCGGACCGGTCCCAGGTGAAGCATCTAGTAGCCGCGAAGCGCGCGGTCAATGCCCGGCTAGGGCTGCTGCAGGAGGGGGACGTCTAGATCGAAGGCCAGGACCACTGCCCGGGCGAGTTGCGCTTCCTGTGGCGCGGTGAGGTAACCGATGGTCCTGCCCAGGGTGGATACCGGGACGGTCAGGACGTTGTCCAGAGCCACGACGCACTCGTGGTCCAGGCCGTTCTGGGGACCGACGGGGACTTCGCTGGAGAGCCCTTTGGCAGTGCTGGTGATGGGCGCGAGGGTCACCTTGGTCATCGCCGCGCGTGCCGGTTCTCGAGTGAGAACGACGGCGGGGCGTGTCTTGTCCAGGCGTACCAGGCAGATCTCCCTCATGGGTCAGTCGCTGAGCTCCGCGTGGGCAGCGGTCCAGGCGACGAGGTCGTCCAGCTCGTCCGTGGCTCCGGCCTCACTCAGCAGCTCCGCGTCCCGCTCGGCCAGCTGACGGCGCATCTCGCGCTCGAGCGCGGAGGCGACGAGCGCTGCCCGACTGGCGGCCTTGCCGCTGGCCACGCTTCGGTCCAGGAACGCCACCATCTCGTCGGGTAGTCGGACGGCGATCTGGGTACTCATACGACCAGCATACCGAGACGAATCCCATATCGGGATGCCCTCTGGCCCCCACCTAGTGCCTCCACCGCCGCGTGGCGGGCTCGTCCGCCAGCAGCGCGATCAGAGCTGGAGGTGCAAACGCAGCGCATCGTCCAGCTGCGTCAGCAAGTGCGTCGGGACGAGCCCGAGAGCCGGCCCGAGGCTGTCGACGGAGACGGAGCGGATCTGTTCGGCCTGGGCCTTGGAGTCCACCCGCAACCCGGTGTCCTCGGCGGGCAGCGCGACCTGGAACGGGTACACGTGGGTCAGGTTGCTGGTCACCGGGACGACGGTGACCACCCCGCGGCCGAGGCGAGCGGCGGTGGCGTTGGCGCGGTCGTTGCTGACGACCACGGCGGGCCGACGCTTGTTCGCCTGGCCATGGCGGGCCGGGTCGAGGTCGACCAGCCGGATCTCACCGCGCAGCATCGGTGAGCCCGTCCGCTGTGGTCTCCTCCCATGCGGCGGCGTCGCCGGAGGCATCCCATTCGTCCCAGGCGGCGGCGTAGGCGTCGTCGAGCTCGGGATGGCTCAGCAGTCGGATGGCGCGCTGGATGGCCGCGGAGCGGCTGGTGATGCCGGCGGCCTGGGCGTACCGGTCCAGAGCCGCGACATCCTCGTCGGGGAGGCTGATGCTGAGCTTCATCCCTGTATCCTACCTTGGTATTACCGCGCTGCTACCGGGCGCTGTCCAGCGTCGCGAAGCTGCGGCACTCCGCCCGGTACCGGGCGCCTCGAAGTGTGGCGTCGGACGTGCTGGGATGGGGCCGTGGCGAGGCTGGTGACGTGGTCGCGGCACCGGGAGTCGATCGGCGACCGCTCCGGGCTGTTCTGCGCGATTGCCGACGGGTGGCCGATTGCGCGGGCGTTGTACCCCGGCAGCTACGTCGACCTGTCGCCGTCGATCGGGTTCCGGTCAGTGGTGTACGTCGACTCCGACCCTCGCGCCCAGCGGCTCTTCGCCGACCGGGAGCTGGTCGCCTCCGAGCTGGCCGGGCGCACGCGCTCGGGCGCCGGGAGCGAGGTGCGGTTCCTCGGCGCGGACTACACCCACCGGCTCGAGCTGCCCGACGCCAGCGTGGACCTGCTCATCTCCCTGTACGCCGGGCCGGCGTGGGAGCACTGCCGCCGCTACCTGCGGCCGGGGGGATGGCTGCTGGCCAACACCAGTCACGGCGACGCCAGCCTGGCCGCCCTCGACCCGACGCTGCGGCTCGTCGCGGCCGCACACCACCGGGACGGACGCTACCGACTGTCCACCGACCGGCTCGACCGGTACCTGGTCCCGAAGCGACCCGAGGCCGCGCACGTCGACCAGATCCGAGCCAGCGGCCGCGGACTCGCCTACACGAACACCGCTTTCGCGTACCTGTTCCAAGACGTCAGTCGGACTACCGATCCGTCAGGTGCGTCATAGCCCCGGTCCCGTTTGCGCCGACGTGCGGCAAGCTCGGCTTCGGCGAGCGTCTGGCCGCGGACCTCGGGACCGAGGTCCGGCGCATCCCCGACGGCAGGCACTTCACCCCCGAGGACCATCCCGGGGTGGTCGCCGAGGCGATCAATGATCTGCTCGCTTCATGACGAGACCGACAAGCCAGCGGGTGGCTTCCCGCGCCTGGGCACGACTGGACGCATCCCGATTGCGACGCTTCGCCGCCTGTCGACCGCCCCGATAGCGCATGAGCGTGCGGCGGGATCGGGACACGCCTGAGCACCAGCTCCGCCCGGGCCGCCGTCCCGCTCACACCCGCTCGACGCGGTCGGCCTGTGGTCCTCGATCGCTCTGTCGCACCTGGTACCGGACCCGATCGCCCTGGTGCAGCGCCTCGGCGCCTCTGAGGACCGACACGTGCACGAACAGGTCCGCGCCTCCCGCGTCCGGGGCGATGAAGCCGAACCCCCGCTCCGCGTCGTAGCGCGCGACCACTCCCTCGCCGCCCCGCGCCGGGACCTCGGATGCCTCCCGGTGTCCCGACCGAGCGCGGGTCGTCGACGTCGCGGGTGCGCCCCGCGGTGTCGAGCTGCGCGCGAGGCGAACGTCGCGAGCCTGCGGGCCCTTCTCGCTCACGACGATGTCGTACGTCACCCGGTCCCCCTCGCCCAGCTCGGTGAGCCGGTCGGCCAGCGCCCGGACGTGGACGAAGACATCGGGGCCGCCCGACTCGGGGGTGATGAACCCGAAGCCCTTGTCCCCGTCGTACCAGGACACGGTGCCGTCCGCCCCGTCGGATGCGACGGCCTGTTGGGCGGCCTGGGCTGCCAAGGGGAGCAGATGGTCAGCCTGCAGTCCCTTCTCCCCGTCGACGACGAGGAACGCCACCCGCTGCCCCTGCGAAAGCACGCCGCCCCCCACGATGGCCGAGCTGTGCACGAAGATCTCGGCACCACCGCCGTCGGGCGTGATGAAGCCGTACCCCTTGGCAGGCTCGTACCAGGCGACGGTGCCGAGCACGCCCAGCGGTGTAGCGGCGGCCTGGTCGGCCGTGACCCGGACGCGGCGTGCCTGCGGGCCGCGGTCACCCCCGCCGATCTCGAACTCGACCACCTGCCCCTCCCGGAGCAGTTTCATCGCGTCGTCGCTGACGATCTCGGACGCATGCACGTACAGGTCATCTGCCTCCTGCCCGAGGGCGATGAAGCCGAACCCCCGGTCGGCATCGAACCAGCGGACGATTCCCTCGGTCACGGCTGACTCCTTGTCGAAGCTACGGTCGGTGTTCCCCCAGTGTCCCCGACGGGACTGCGACAAGCGCCGGTGCCGAGACTCGCTCGACTCACTCGCCCTCCGACTAGGTTCGGGGAATCGCGAACGGGCTTCTTGCCGGTGGTGGTGCGCAGGGATGAGGATCACCGCGCGCGGCGCCTCGAACCTGCTGCACTCCGCCGCGAGCAGGGCTAGGTGATGCAGCGCCGTCGGTGCGGCGCGAAGCGGCGCGGTTACGTGGTGCCACGTAGGGTTCACGATCTCCCAGCTCTGCCTGACCTAGCAGCCATTCGACTCGACCGCGAGCGCTCTCCGGTGGTGGGGAGACGCGGTCGGCAGCGACGGGACATACTTCCCTTCGTGACCTCCATTCCAGTGAATGTGGACAACTTCGTTCGCGCCGAGACCGACCGCATGTTTGCCGCGATCGGGCAGCAGGCTGGAGGGATCAACCGGTGGCTGCACTTCCGCGTTCCCACGCCGTTGGACCAGCAAACGGTGATCCGGATGAATCGCGACACGTTGTACAGCGCCGTTGTGGCGGACGTCCGCGATGGTGCCGTGCTGAGCATCCCGGATGCTGGCGAACGCTACCTGTCGGTCATGGTGATCAACCAGGATCACTACATCAACCAGGTTCTTCACGACCCCGGTGAGCACACTCTCGACATGGCAACCTTCGAGAGCCCGTACGTGTTGGTAGCGGCTCGCACGATGGTTGATCCCGCCGACCCCGCTGATGTGCAGGCAGTCAACGCGCTACAGGATCAGCTTCTTCTGACGGCGGCCTCTGCAGTTCCGTTCTCCACTCCTGACTATGACGTCGAGACGTTCACCGCGACCCGTGAGGCTGTGCTGACCCTGGCCAAAGGCGTGGGGGACTTCGGCGGAGCCTTCGGCAGACGGGAAGACGTCTCTCCGATCCGCCACCTTCTCGGGACCGCTGCGGGGTGGGGCGGGCTGCCCGAGTCCGAGGCCTATTACGTGAACGTCGACCCAGGGTTCCCCGTCGGTGCGTACTCACTGACAGTCAGGGACGTCCCGGTCGACGCGTTCTGGTCAATCTCGCTGTACGACGCCGCAGGCTACTTCCCGGACAACGGAAAGCCAGTCAGCGTCAACAGCTTGACCGCCACGCCCAACGACGACGGCAGTGTCACGGTGCACTTCGGCGGGTCCGAGGAGCGCCCGAACACCCTGCCTGTCGTGGAGGGCTGGAACTACCTCGTGCGCCTCTACCGGCCGCACAGCCAGGTCCTCGACGGCTCATGGACCTTCCCTGGAGCCACCGCTGACCAGGCCGGAACCAGGCCTCGCTGAGCATTCGCTCACAGCCTGGTCCGGCCGCTGGGGACCTGCTGCACTCCGCCCCGAGAGGGCTACGCGCCCGGAGTACCAGCGTCATCACCGTGATGTCGCGGATGCCCGGCCAGGTCGCGGCAATTGCTGCGTCCTCCTCGAACTTCCGCGTCGTCACTGTGACGTCGCGGTTACTCCGCGGGTCGGTGCGTCCTGGCGTCGCGTGACGGGCCCTGGTGACAGCTGCGTGCGTTGGCCTCAGCTGTTCAACCGTTCGCGCCACGGCGCCAGCAGGCCCCGCTCCAACAGCTCGTCTCGGGTGCCCGCCTCGACCCAGCCGACGACCTCGCCGTCGAGCTCCCACGCGGAGACGTCGTCCGTCGAGGAGGTGAGGACCGCGAGGGCAGCCACGAGGCGCTCCACCTCGGCGAGTGCGGCCGCCTGGTTCTCGGTCGCGTCACCCGAAGGGACAACCAGAAGGATCCCAACTGTCCTGTCCGGTCCCTCGCTCGCGTCAACGAACGTCGGACGGTCGTTCACACCCCCGTCGCAGTTCTCCGACGAGGGCACCAACCCGATCAGCGTCGTCATCACCGGGCTCACCCTCGAGGTAGGCCAGAAGATCCATGGAGGCACCGTGCCATGGTCCGTCGGTCCGCGAGGACCCGTTGGAAGCATGTGTCCAACCGCCGCTGCCCGGTCCGCGGCATGCGGCGGTGGCGGATCGCTGTCGCTGTGGACTCTCTCGACTCGCGGACGGATGGGAACCGCATCGGCACACTGATGCTCAGAGGAGGGCGGGCATGGAGCTGGACGCAGGATCGCGACGACCTGGACGCCGAGCGGTTGGCCGTCGGCGTGGGCCCCTGGTCCTGCTCGCGGTGGTGCTGGTGGCCGTCACGGTCGCCGCAGCGTGGTGGTTCTCGAGGCCGCGAACCTACACAGCCCCGGCAGGCGGCCCCGTCACCTCGACCTTCCAGGTGCCCACGTACTCCTGGGACGGGGGGAGTGGCATGGACGCGCTCGTGTCCGGCACGCTGTGGTTCACCCCGGAGGGATGCACCCTCCTCAGCAGCGGGGACGGCGACCAGCAGGTCACCCGCGCGGTGATCTTCCCCGACGCCACCGGAGTCACCTACACCAACGGCGTCCGGGCGGTGGTCGACCCCGGTGGCGACGTGTACGCCGTGGAGGGCCAGCCATTCACGTACGGCGGCGGCTTCGTCGTCACCCCCGACACCGACGCCGGGAAGCGATGGCTCGAGCAGTGCCCCACGGCCAACCTGCGAGAAGGAGCACTGGTCAACGACCACCCCGCCACGCGTGAGCTGACCCGACCACCCCCAGCCCCCGCCTCGTCCGGGCCCACGGCTCCGACCTCAGACCTGGAGCTCGGCTTCTTCACGGTGCCGACCTTCACCTGGGACCCCGCCACGGGCGGCGGGGACGAGACCACGAGGGGCACCATCACCCTCACGGACGCCGGCTGCCCCACGATGCGAGACAGCGGCGGGACCACCGTCGGTCTGGTCTTCCCCAACGCCGAAGGCTTCGACGACCCCCACACCGACGAGGTGCCGAGCATCTACTCCTCGTTCCCCAACGGCACCTCGGGAGTGGTCGCGACCCACGGCCAGCTCCTGGCACTCAAGGGTGTGTCGGCCCCACCGAGTGATCCGACGTGGGCCGTCAGATGCGCATCAACCCCTGTGGGCTCGGTCTTCTACGTCCATGACGCGCCCTTTCCCGTCGGTTGACCCACAGCGGCCTCGTGCTCCACGTCGGCCCCTTCCGAGCGGCAGGAACGATCCCGCGACACAGGGGGCGCCCAAGTCGGACTCTGCGCACCTGCACGGAGGAATCGAGGTGACCCGGTGCCTGAGGCGTCCCGCGCCGTTGGGAGTGGTACCGGCGGGCCTGGCACCCGCTGCATTCCGCCGCCGAGGGAGGTCGGGGGTTCGATCCCTGCGGGCGCGCTCTCTGCTCGAGACACAGGATGAGGGCCCCGACCGGCGGCGACGCAGTCGGGACTTGGCTCCGTCCGGCATCCGGATGGGCCAGGACGAGGCCTCGTGCGCTCAGGCGGAGATGAGCCGGTGCGGATGCGCCGGCGACCTGCCCTGGAACGTGAGGATCGCAGCGTTCTGGATGACGCCGTCGCGGATCTCCACGGCCCGCCGGATCGTGGGGTGGGCCTCCCAGGCATCCCGACCGCCCATCACGGTGCGGAGGAACGGCAGGAGCGCTTCGCTGTTCTCCCACGTCGCGGACCGCCAGAGGTGGCTCGGGCTGTGGTCGACGGCGTAGTAGGTGACGCCGCTCCCGACCTCGAACGTCGGGTCCTCGAAGGACGTGGGACGAGCCCACGAGAACCCCATCCCCTCGTCGCAGGAGACGTCGACGACGATCGTGCGGTTCGTCAGGGCCGGCAGGTCGTCCTCGGTCAGGAACACCAGGGGCGCGTCGGTGTCCTGCAGCACGCAGTTGACGATGATGTCGTGCTCACCGAGGAACTGCGGGAGCGGCACCCGCCCGTGCGCCGTCGTGGCGTGGCTGACCCGGGTGGAGGAGTCGTCGCTGTCGAAGTGGATCATCCGCACCGAGTGGATGGGCGCGGCCACCGCGGCCACCTGGCGGTGGGTGAGGACGTCGACGTCGTCGACCCCCATCGCACTCAGGGCCGTGACGGCGCCACGGGCCGTGGCCCCGAAGCCGATGACGACCGCGCGCAGCTTGGGCCCGTAGTCGCCGGTGACGCCGGCGAGCTGGAGGGCGTGGAGCACCGAGCAGTATCCGGCGAGCTCGTTGTTCTTGTGGAACACGTGGAGGCCGAAGGACCCGTCGTCGTTCCAGTGGTTCATCGCCTCGAAGGCGATGAGCGTGAGCCGCTCGTCGACGGCCCGCTGCGTCAGGGCGGCGTCCTGCACACAGTGCGGCCACCCCCACAGCACCTGCCCCGAGCGCAGCTCCTCGATGTCGCTGAACAGCGGCTTGGGCTGGAGGATGACGTCACACTCGTCGATGAGCTCACGGTGGGTGAGCAGGCCGGCCACCTGCGAGCCGAGGGCGTCGTCCGACACCCCGAACGGCTCGCCGTAGCCGCGCTCGAGGTAGATGCGGGCGCGCAGGTCCTCGGGGATCCGGGGCAGGTGCCGCGGGTGGAGTGCCAGCCGGCGCTCGTTCTCCTTCCGCGAGCGCCCCATGACCCCGAGGCTGAGGAGGGGAGTCCCCGAGGGCGCCGCTGCGCCGTCGGGGTGGTGACTGCTGTTCGGTCCTGACTCGCTCACGCCACGTCCGTTTCGGAGGTCCACGGCCTCGGGTGTACAACTCGCAGGTCGTGGCGAGGATCCGTCGGCCTCGCGCGGCACCGCCCTGCGGCGCCAGCCTACGCCGGTGGGGCTCGGCGGGCGGCGGGCCCTCGAGGCTTCCCCGGCCCCTGCCCGTGTGCCGGGTCGGGGGGCGGGCCGGGCCGGCGCCTCGAGCGTCGGATGTCGCGTGAAGGGACGCCGGGGGGGTAGGTGACGGCCATGCGCCTCCTCCCCAGACTCGTCCTCGCCGCCGGGCCGCCGCTCGCCGCCGCCGCTCTCGGGGGCCTCGCCGCCGGCAGGTCCCAGCAGACCTATCGTCGTCTCGACACCCCCGCGTGGGCGCCGCCGAGCGACGTCTTCGGGCCCGCGTGGACGGCGCTGTACACGCTCAACGGCATCGTGGGCTGGAGGGCCGCCGGCGGCGGCGACCGCACCGTGCTCGCCGTCCACCTCGGCCAGCTGGCGCTCAACGCCATCTGGTCACCGCTGTTCTTCGCGGCGGGCCGACGCCGGGCGGCGGTCGGCGTCAACGTGGCCCTCGACGCCGCGATCGTCGCCGAGATGGCACTGCTCACCCGACGCGACCGGACCGCCGCCGCGCTCCTCGTGCCCTACCTCGCCTGGTGCGGCTACGCCACCGCGCTGGGGGCCTCCGTCGCGAGGCGCAACCGGCGGGGCTAGGGCGTCGAGGCGGCTGCCTCGACCGACCCGTACGCACCCCGCCGGGTCGAGGATCGTGACCCCGCCGATGTCGACGCCCGGATGGCTCTGGGAGCCGACCGTTCCGTCGTCGGCGGCGGGCACCGGTGCCACCGCCGTCGATCCGGCCGCCGAAGACGTGCGCACCTGCAGGGTCCCGGGGTCCAGCGCGCCCGCCGGCGCCGCCGAGGAGCGGGCGTAGTCTGCTGCGCGTCCAGGTCATCCCCACCGGTGCGACGCCGGCGCCGCCCCTCCCGTGCTCGCACCACCACCCCGCCGGAGGCCCGCGTGCGGTTCGTGCACGACACGCTCCCGCAGCGGGTCCGCTTCGCTCCGGGCGACGCGGCCGGCGCCCTGGCCGTGGAGGTGGACGACCTCGGGGCCGAGCGGGTGATGGTGGTCGCGGGCCGGTCCTCGACGGCGACCGCCCGCTCGGTTGCGGCCGACCTGCCCGTCGCCCGGTGGCACGACGAGGTGGTGATGCACGTGCCGGTCGAGGTCGCCGAGCGGGCCCGGGCCGCCGCGGCCGACTCCGGCGCCGACCTGCTCGTCTGCGTCGGCGGCGGGTCCGCGACCGGCGTGGCCAAGGCGGTGGCCCTGACGACCGGGCTGCCGATCGTCGCCGTGCCCACGACCTACTCGGGTTCGGAGGCCACCGACGTGTGGGGCCTGACCGAGGGCACGCGGAAGCGGACGGGCACCGACGTCCGGGTGCTGCCTCGCACCGTCGTGTACGACGCGAGCCTGACCCTGGACCTGCCGGTCGACGTGTCCGTCGCCAGCGGGCTGAACGCGGTGGCGCACTGCATCGACTCCATGTGGGCGCCCCGCGCCGACCCGCTCGACGCGGCGCTCGCCATCGAGGGTCTGCAGGCGCTCAGGGTGGCCCTGCCCCGGGTGCATGCAGCGCCACGCGGCGTCGAGGGCCGCGGGCTCGCCCTCTACGGGGCGTACCTCGCGGCCGTGGCGTTCGCGTCCGCCGGGTCGGGCCTGCACCACAAGGTGTGCCACGTGCTCGGAGGCATGTTCGGCCTCCCGCACGCCGGGACCCACGCCGTGGTGCTGCCGCACGTCCTCGCGCTCAACGCCCCCCTCGTGCCCGAGGCGGCCGCCCGCATCGCCGCCGCCCTCGACGCGCCCGACGCGGTGACGGGCCTGCGGAGGCTGGGGCATGAGCTGGGCGCGCCCCGCGCCCTGCGCGACCTCGGCATGCCGGAGCACGGGATCGCGGAGGCCGCCGAGGCCGTCCTCGCCGTCGCCCCGGTCGACAACCCCGCCCCGGTGACGCCCGAGGTGGTGAACGGGCTCCTGCGGCGGGCCTGGGAAGGAGCCGGACCATGACCACGCCACCGACCGGGCCGACCGAGGTGTCGGAGGAGCAGCAGCGGCGCGAGCAGGAGCTCGTCGACCGGGTCGTGCGCTCGTTCGAGCACTGCGAGGACCCCAGGCTCGGGTTCCTCATGCAGGCGCTGGTGCGGCACCTGCACGGCTTCCTGCGCGAGGTGCGCCTCACCGAGGGCGAGTGGGAGCGCGCCATCGCCTTCCTCACCGATGCCGGGCACCTCACCGACGAGCACCGACAGGAGTTCATCCTGCTGTCCGACGTGCTCGGCGCCTCGATGCAGACGATCGCGATCAACAACGAGGCGCACGCTGACGCCACCGAGTCGACGGTCTTCGGGCCCTTCTTCGTCGAGGGCAGCCCCGAGGTTCCGATCGGCGGGGACATCGCGAACGGCGCTGCCGGAGAGCCGTGCTGGGTCGAGGGCACGGTCAGGGGAACCGACGGCGCCCCGGTGCCCGGAGCCGTCGTGGAGGTGTGGGAGGCCGACGACGACGGCTTCTACGACGTGCAGTACGGCGACGGCCGGACCGCCGCGCGCGGGCACCTCCGCACCGACGACGGGGGCCGCTACGCGTTCTGGGCCGTCCGGCCCACCTCGTACCCCATCCCGCACGACGGGCCGGTCGGCGCGATGCTCGAGGCGGTGGGCCGCTCACCGCTGCGCACCGCCCACCTGCACGTCATGGTGACCGCGCCCGGGCACCGTCGCCTGGTGACGCACGTCTTCGTCGCCGGCGACCCGCTGCTCGACAGCGACGCCGTCTTCGGGGTCAAGGACTCGCTCGTGCGCGACTTCGTCCGGCAGGACCCCGGTGCCCCGGTACCCGGCGGGCGGGACCTCGGCGGGCGGTCCTGGTCGCGGGCGCGCTTCGACGTCGTGCTGGCGCCCGAGGAAGCCTGAGCCACCGGCCGGCGACGTCCAGGACGGATGACGTCGCGTCCGGCCGCCGACGCGACAGACGGTGGACGGACGACCACGAGCGGTCGGCGTCCGGCTGCCGCTGCAGGGGACACGCCGGGGTGGTTCCGGACGTGTCGTCGGCCCGTCGGCCCGGCCGCACGTCGGCCCCTGGCCACGGGAGCCGACGCGCGGGGCGGGGTGCCGGCTCGGCGCAGTGGCCTCTCTCAGCCCGCCGGTCCGCCGTACCGGCGGGCGACGAACTCCCGCAGCCGGGTGGCGGTGTCCTCGATGGTCGGCGCCCCCGGGTGGCCGGAGTCCCACGTGGCGAGCAGCCGGATGCTCAGCTCGTGGCCGCCGTCGTCGACGGCCACCCGGGAGAGCCCGAACCGCGGGTCGTCGGACACCACGGCGACCCCGCGCCGGGCCGCGGCGAGGGCCTGCGCCAGCGTGCCGTTGGCGGCCTCGAGCGCCGGCGCGAAGGCGGCTCCGCGAGCCGCCACCGCGTGGTCGAGGGTCTGGCGCGAGGTGGCCGTGGGGGGCAGCGCGACGACCCGCGCGTCGAGCAGCTCCTCGAGCGGCACCCGCCCGCGCTCCGCCCACGGGTGGTCGGGGGAGACGTACGCCCACACCGGCAGCACGGCGAGGGGCATGACGGTGAACGGTCCACCGGGAGCCGCCGTCGTGATCACCAGGTCGGCGCCGCGCTCGGCGGCGGCCCGGGCCGTCAGCCCGTCGGAGGGGAGGACGTCGATGTCGGGGTCGCCCGCCCCGAGGGTGGCGACGAACGGCGCGACGACGTCGGTGAGGGTGACCGTGGGGGCGCCGATCGACAGGCGCACCAGCCCACCGGCCGCGTGGAAGCGCGCCGACTCCCGCAGCCGCTCGGCCTGGGCGAGCAGCGCCCGCGCCTCCGGCAGCAGCGACAGCCCGGCAGTGGAGAGGCGGAGACGGCCCCCTGAGCGGTCGAAGAGGTCCACGCCGAGCTCCCGCTCGAGCTGGCGCAGCTGCCGCGAGAGCGAGGGCTGCGCCACCCGCACCCGGGTGGCAGCGGCGCTCACCGACCCCTCGTCGGCGGTCGCGACGAAGTAGCGGGCGTGACGGAGCTCCATGTGATGCCTCCAAGGCATGAGCACTAGCGCTGTCGAGTCTTTGACAGCATAGGAGAGGCCTCCGGACACTTGGGGTGCACCGCCACCGAGGAGGGACCACCATGACGGCCACCCACACCCGCGAGGACGTCGCCCAGGAGCGGCGCCTCGTCACCGACATCCCCGGGCCCCGCTCCCGCGCCCTGATGGAGCGCAAGCAGGCCGCGGTCGCGGCCGGGGTCGGCACGGTGATGCCGGTCTTCGCCGCCCGCGCCGGCGGTGCCGTCGTCGTCGACGTCGACGGCAACCACCTCATCGACCTCGGCTCGGGCATCGCCGTCACCACGGTGGGGGCGAGCGCGCCCCGGGTCGTCGCCGCCGTCCAGGAGCAGGTGGACGCCTTCACGCACACCTGCTTCATGGTCACGCCGTACGAGGGCTACGTCGCCGTGGCCGAGGCCCTCAACCGCCTCACCCCGGGCGACCACGCCAAGCGCTCGGCGCTGTTCAACTCCGGTGCGGAGGCCGTCGAGAACGCCGTGAAGATCGCCCGCCTCGCCACCGGCCGGATGGCGGTGGTCGCCTTCGACCACGCGTACCACGGGCGCACCAACCTCACGATGGCGATGACCGCCAAGTCGATGCCGTACAAGCACGGCTTCGGGCCCTTCGCACCCGAGGTCTACCGGGCGCCGCTGTCCTATCCCTTCCGCGACGGCGGCCTCGACGGTGCCGAGGCGGCGCGCCGGGCGGTCGACGTCATCGACAAGCAGGTGGGCGCGGCCAACCTGGCGGCGGTGGTCATCGAGCCGATCCAGGGCGAGGGCGGCTTCATCGAGCCGGCTCCCGGGTTCCTCCCCGCGCTCGCCGCCTGGTGCCGCGACAACGGGGTCGTCTTCATCGCCGACGAGGTGCAGACCGGCTTTGCGCGCACCGGTGACCTGTTCGCCTGCGACCGCGAGGGCATCGTGCCCGACCTCGTCGTCACGGCGAAGGGCATCGCCGGGGGGATGCCGCTGTCGGCCGTCACCGGGCGTGCCGACCTCATGGACGCCGCCCACGTCGGCGGGCTCGGCGGCACGTACGGCGGCAACCCGGTCGCCTGCGCGGCCGCCCTCGCGGCCATCGAGACGATCGAGGCCGACGGGCTGGTGGAGCGCGCCCGGGAGGTGGAGGCCGTGATGCGCGGACCGGCTGGGTCGGCTGCAGGCCGAGTGACCCCCGGATCGGGGAGGTCCGAGGCCGCGGCGCGATGATGGCGGTCGAGCTCGTGACGGCCGGAACGACCGACCCGGACCCGGCGCTCGCCAGGGCCGTCTCCGCCGCCGCCCACCGGCAGGGTGTCATCGTCCTCACCTGCGGCACCTACGGGAACGTGCTGCGGTTCCTTCCTCCGCTGAGCATCAGCGACGAGCTGCTCCACGAGGCGCTCGACGTGCTCGAGGACGCCTTCGGCTCACAGCCCTGAACGTGCGCCCGCGGCAGTAGCCTCGCGGGATGGAGCTCGGCTGTCGAGGTCCCCGCGGGACGGGGCCCCACCGGTGAGTGCGAAGCGCAAGGACGACAGGCCCTCCCCGAAGACGCTCTCCCGCAACTGGGACGAGCTGATGCAGGAGATCCGGGTCACCCAGACCGGCACCCAGATCCTCACCGGCTTCCTGCTCACCGTCCCGTTCTCGAGCCGGTTCGAGGAGCTGACGGCGTTCCAGCGGTGGGTGTACCTCGCCGTCCTCGGCGGGTCGGTGCTGACCACCTGCCTCGTCGTCGCTCCGGTCGCCTTCCACCGCCTGCTCTTCCGGCGGCGCCGGCGTGAGCTGCTCGTCGACGTCGGGAACCGCTTCGCGATCGCCGGCCTGGTCCTGCTGGCCGTGACCATCGGCGGTGTCGTCCTGCTCGTCACCGACATCGTCGTCGGGGGACCGGTGGTGTCGGTGAGCGCCGGGGCCGTCACCCTGGTGGTCTTCGCCGTCACCTGGCTCGTGGCCCCGCAGGGCGCCGGCCGGGTCTCCGGGGAGCGCAACCAGCTGCCCGAGGACGAGGAGGAGTCGGCCTGACCCGGTGAGGCGCCGCGCGGCTCGCCGGCGGCGTCCGCCCGTCAGCCGACGTGGTCGCGCCAGCCGTGCCGCGGCTCGTAGCCCAGCACCCGTCGCGCCTTGTCGATGCCGAGCAGGGTCTCGTGCTCCCCGAGCTCCTTGGTCACCCGCACGCCGGGGAAGACCTCCTGCATCAGGCTCGCGCTCGACCGGCTCATCACGGTGTCGGAGTTGGCGATGACGAACACGTCGGCGCCCGGTGCGTCGTGGGCGAGCCCGCGCGCCACCGCCTGCGCGCCGTCACGGGCGTCGATGTACCCCCACAGGTTCCACTTCCGCAGGTGGGGGTCGGCGTCGAAGGACGGGAACTGCGCGTAGTCCTCGACGTCCATGACGTTGGAGAAGCGCAGCCCCACGGCCACGAGCTCGGGCTGCCAGCGGCAGAAGTGGCGGGCCAGTTCCTCCTCGAGCACCTTGTTGAGTGCGTACGTCGAGGACGGCCGGGGCGGGTACTCCTCGTCGACCGGGGCGTAGGGCGGCGGCGTGCCGTCGTCGAAGGGCAGGCCCAGCACCGTCTCGCTGGAGGCCCAGACGACCTTGCGGATGCCGGCGGCGCGGGCGGCGGCGAAGACGTTGTACGTGGCCGCCGAGTTGTTCGCGAAGGTCGCCGCGTTGGGGGTCAGACCGGGGGCGGGCACGGCTGCGAGGTGGACGACGGCGTCGACCGGGGCGTGCTCGTCGACGCCCCCGGACACGAGCTCGAGCACCTGGCCGTAGTCGGTGAGGTCGGCGTGGACGTACTCGCCGCCGACGTCGCGGGGGTCGCCCCCGGTGCGGTCGACGGCGAGCACGTCGACGCCCTGGTCGCGCAGGTGGGTGCCGACGGCCCGGCCGAGCTTGCCGAGGGCACCGGTGACCAGGACGCGCGGGGGGAGAGTGGTGAGGTCGGTCATACCCCCATCCTCGCCCCTGTCGCCGGCGCTCGGGCGCGCAGGTGCGCCCCGCGACACCTGCCGGGCGCTCAGGCGGAGAACCGGCCCGCGGCACTAGAGTGCGCGCGAGGCGCAGCCGTGTCTCGAGGTGCGTGCGGGCCTTCCCGGCGCACCGTCTCCACCGCACCACTGACAGGACTCACATGGACACCTTCTGGGAATGGTTCTGGCTGGCCTTCGTCACGTTCGCGTTCGTCGCCTACCTCTTCGCGATGTTCACGATCATCGTCGACCTGTTCCGCGACCGCTCGGTCTCGGGGTGGATGAAGGCCGTCTGGTTCATCTTCCTCATCTTCTTCCCGGTCATCACCGCGCTGGTCTACCTCATCGCCCGTGGCGGCGGGATGGCCGAGCGCTCGGCGGCCGACGCGAAGGCCGTGAAGGAGGCGCAGGACAGCTACATCCGCGACGTCGCCGGCTCCAGCCCGGCGGACCAGATCGCGCAGGCCAAGCAGCTGCACGACTCCGGAGCGATCACGGACGAGGAGTACCAGGCCCTCAAGGCCAAGGCCCTCGGCTGAGCCACCCACGGGCGGCCGGGCGGGGTTGACCCCCTCGGCCGCCCGCGGCATGTCCGGGGCCGGGTGCGTGGCGCCCCGCCGCCGTGCCGGCGTTCGAGGTGAGGGCGCGCGCTGTGGCGAGCCGGTCGGCGACGCGCGAGGCGTGGACCCCGTCCCACGTGTGCCCACCGAGCTCGGCGCCGCTCCACGCGAGCCCGTCGCTCGGCAGCGGAGGACCGCCCCGGGAAGACGGTGAGGACGGGCCCGAACCGGGGTGAGCGCCGGTGGGGTCAGAGGGCGGCGTACCGCACCCCCTCACCCCACGTGGCGACCCCGGCGGGCGTCAGCCCAAGGACTGCACGTCGAGGGCGCCCTCGGCGTAGCGCCGCCGCAGCACCTTCTTGTCGAACTTGCCGACGCTCGTCTTCGGCACCTCGTCGATGACCGCCCACCGCTCGGGCAGCTGCCACCTCGCGAGCTTGTCCTCGAGGTAGTCATGCAGCTCCGCGGGCGTCACCGCCGCACCCTCGCGGATGACGACCGTGGCGAGCGGGCGCTCCCCCCAGCGCTCGTCGGGCACGCCGACCACCGAGGCCTCGAGCACGTCGGGGTGGGCCATGATCGCGTTCTCGAGGTCCACCGAGCTGATCCACTCGCCACCGGACTTGATGACGTCCTTGGCGCGGTCGGTGAGGCGGAGGAACCCGTCCGGGGTCAGGCTGCCGACGTCGCCGGTGCGCAGCCAGCCGTCGTGGAACTTGTCGGCCATCTCGGCGAGCTCGGTCTCCGACTCCCCGCCGAACGCGTTGTAGGAGCCGGTGATCCACGGACCGCGGACCTCGAGCTCGCCGACGGACTCGCCGTCCCAGGCGACCTCCTGGCCGTCGGGTCCGATGAGGCGGCCCTCGACCCCGAGGACCAGCCGGCCCTGCGACGTCGCGTACTCCCAGTACGCGTCCGAGCCCTCCTCGAGCTCTGCCGGGGGGACGGCGGCGGTGCCGATCGGCGACATCTCGGTCATCCCCCACGCGTGGAGGATGGTGATGCCGTGCTGCTCCTTGAACGCCTTCATCAGCGCCGGCGGTGCGGCAGAGCCGCCGACGATGAGCCCGCGACACGTCGACACGTCGACGTCGTTGTCGTCGAGGTGGTGGAGCAGGTCCAGCCAGATCGTCGGCACGCCGGCGCCGTAGGTGACCTTCTCGCTCTCGATCATCGTGGCGAGCGGGGCGGCCTGGAGGAACCGGTCGGGCATGACGAGCGAGGCGCCCATCGCCATCGCCAGGTAGGGAAAACCCCACGCGTTGGCGTGGAAGAGGGGGACGACGACGAGGAGCCGGTCGCCCTGGCGGGCATCGGCGGTCATCCCCGTCGTCACCGAGTGCAGGTAGTTGGAGCGGTGCGAGTACGAGACACCCTTGGGGTTGCCCGTCGTACCGCTCGTGTAGCACATCGAGGAGGCGGAGTCCTCGTCGAGGTCCTGGGGCCAGGCGTAGGTCGTGGGCTGTCCGTCGAGGAGCTCGGACCAGTCGTGGACGCCCTCGACGTGCTCCGGCGCGGACAGGGCCGCGCGGGTGTCGTCGTCGACCTGACCGTTCACGATGACGTGCCGCACCTTCGGAAGGTGGGCGAGCAGCTTCGCGAACGGCCCGGCGAGGCTGTTGTCGACGACGACGACCTTGCTGCCACCGTGGTTCGCGACATAGAGGATCTGCTCGGGGAACAGGCGGATGTTCAGCGCGTGCAGCACCGCCCCCATCGACGGGACGGCGAGGTAGGCGATGAGGTGCTCGGCGTTGTTCCACATGAACGTCCCGACCCGGTCGTCGCCCTCGACCCCGAGGCCGCGCAGGGCGTGGGCGAACTGCGCCGACTGCCGCCCGACCTCCGCGTAGGACGTCCGGCGCGGGCCGTCCGCCGTCCAGGTCACCACCTCCTGGTCGGCGTGCAGCGTGGTCCCGAACGTGAGGATCTGGCTGATGAGGAGCGGTGTGCGCTGCATGGTGCTGTCCACGGGAACCAGCAAACAGGGTGCGCGCCCCGATGGGAAGCCCCCCGGGGGTCGGAGGGCCAGCAGTTCCCGTCTCCACGGCCGCCGCACCGCTGATGACCATGCCGACGGCGATCGTCGTCGTGCTCCAGCGCTGCTTCACGCAGGGCGCCAGCGCCGGCGCCGACGAGGGGTGAGCAGGAGGGTCCGGTGCCCGGCCGTCGCCGGGCACCGGACCCTGGGGGCGCGCCCCTCGGGGGCTCAGCCGGAGAGCGCCGGGTCCTCCACGCGGTCCAGCCCCAGCCGGCGCCGCTGGGCCCGGGTGCCGCCGACGATGCGCGCGGGCGCGTCGTCGCCGTACTCGTGCTCGTGGCCGGCGAGCACGCCGCCGTCGGCGTCGCGCACCCGGAACGGCTGGGGCCTCACCACCTGCTCGGGAGCCTCCACCCCGCGGGTGGCCCGCAGCGACAGCACGACCGCAACGGTGATGATCGTGCCGATGACGGCCAGCGAGATGGTCGTCGGGATGTAGTAGACGTCGACCTTCAGGGCCATCTTCACGCCCACCCAGACCAGGACGAGGGCCAGCCCCACCTTGAGGTAGACGAACCGGTGCACCAGGTCGGCGAGCAGGAAGTACATCGCCCGCAGGCCGAGGATCGCGAAGGCGTTGGCGGTGAAGACGAGGAACGGCTCGTCGGTGACCGCGAAGATCGCCGGGATCGAGTCGATGGCGAACACCACGTCGGTCACCTCGACGAGCACGAGCACCGCGAGCAGCGGGGTGGCGACGAGGACACCGCGTCGGCGGATCCAGAAGCGCGGCCCGCGGTACTCCTCGACCATCGGCACCCACCGTCGGAACAGACGCAGCGTCCGGCTGCTCGAGGGGTCGACGTGGCTGTCGCGCTGGAAGAGCATCCTGACGCCGGTCACGACGAGGAAGGCCGCGAAGACGTAGAGCACCCACGAGAAGCTCGCGATGAGCACCGAGCCGCCGGCGATGAAGGCGCCACGGAAGACCAGCGCGCCGACCACGCCGTAGAAGAGCACCCGGTGCTGGTACTCGCGGGGAACGGCGAAGAACGTGAGGATCATCGCCCAGAGGAAGACGTTGTCGACGGCCAGCGACTTCTCGATGAGGTAGCCGGAGAAGTACTGCTGGCCGAACTCCGCGCCGTACAGCGTCCACACGACCGCGCCGAACGCGACGCCGACGGCGACCCAGATGGCCGACCACGTCGCGGCCTCGCGGACGCCGATGACGTGGGCGTCGCGGTGACGATAGAGATCGATGGCCAGCATGGCCAGGATCAGGGCGAGAACGGACAGCCACGCCCACAGGGAGACGTTCACGAGACCTCACTACGTCGATACGACGAAGGTCTCTCCCGGCCGGTCGGCCCGTCGCGCCGGGGCCGGAGCCCGTACTGACGACGCGAGCGAGAAGGGATACTCCCCAACGGTGCGGCTCATCCGCACATGGGAAAGGATGGCCGCGCCGCGCCGCTCTGTCAAATCTATGTCGAAGGTTCGGGGAAGGGGCGCCTTCCGTCAGCGCCGTTCCTCGCACCTGGCCCCTCGCCCGGCTCCCGGCCGTACGCTTCGGCCGTGGACGGTTCAGCGACCCGACCGCGCAGACGCCGTCTCGTGGCGGCGGAGGACGTGGTCGACGTCTTCGTGTACGTGGTGGTCCTGAACCTCGCCGCGCAGTACGCGCCGCAGGTCATCACCGAGTCCTTCAGCGTCTCCATCCTGACGGCCGTGATGCTCAAGGTGGTCCTCGAGGCCGTCCTGCGGGTCAAGAAGGTCGCCAGGGCACGACTGGGCCGGGCCACCGGGTTCCTCGGGAAGGCCGCCGGGGTGCTGGTGCTGTGGGTGGTCCTGGCCGGGAGCAAGTTCGTGGTGCTCTGGGTCGAGGACCTGCTCTTCGGTGACCAAGTGGAGCTCGGCGGTTTCGTCGCGGTCACCGGGCTCGTGATCGCCCTCGTGCTCGCCCGGGAGGGAGTGCGGCGGCTACTGGAGCAGGAGCCCGTCCCGGACGGCTCACCGACCGGGTAGATCACAGTCCTCCGCCCTTGGCTCGCGCCCGGCAGAGGCGCATCATGAAGGTGTCGGGGCCCACCGGACCGACCGGCCCCGGCAGGGGAGGGTGGTCATGTCCCACACACGCCGCGCCGTCGCCTCGGTGGCAGCCCTCGCAGCAGCACTCGTCGTCGGAGTGGTGAGCCCGGAGGTGGCCAGGGCCGACCCCGCGACCCCCGTCGCCTACCCGGCGGCCTCGTCGGCCACCCGCGTGCAGGGACGGTTCGTCGACACCTGCTCCGCACCTCCCCTGTCCACCCTCGCCGCGTGGCGAGGCACCTCCCCGTACACCGGCGTCAACGTCTACTTCGGCGGCCGCAACCGTGGCTGCACCCAGCCGAACCTGACCGCCGCGTGGGTGCGCAGTGCCGCTGCCGCGGGCTGGGCGCTGGTACCGACCTACGTCGGCGACCAGCCGTTCTGCATGTACGGGAGCAAGCCGTACCGGTACACCGCGAGCACGGCTGCGGCCCGCGGGCGCGCCGACGGCCTCGACGCGGTGTCGCGGGCGAAGAGCCTGGGTCTTCTTCCCGGCAGCGCCCTCTACGCCGACGTCGAGCACTACGACCGCAGCCAGACGTCCTGCACCGCGGCCGTCCGCACGTACGTCTCGGAGTGGACCAGGGCGCTGCACGGCGGTGGCTACCTCGCCGGCGTCTACGCGCACCAGGACTCGGGGATCCGCGACCTGGCCGGAAGCTACACGTCCACGTCGCTGGCACGTCCTGACGCCGTCTGGATGGCGCGCTGGGACGGGGTCGCGACCCTGACCGGTTGGCCGACCGCCGGCAACACCCTCTGGGCCGAGTGGCAGCGCGCCAAGCAGTACCGCGGCGACCACGTCGAGACCTGGGGCGGGGTGTCGCTCTCCGTCGACAGCGACGTCATCAAGGGCCCGGTGGCCACCGTCGCGAAGAGGTACCGGGTCACGAGCACCGGACCTCTCAACGTCCGCAGCGGGCCGTCCACCGCCACGTCGGTCATCGGCCAGCTCCAGCCCGGAAGCACGGTGGCCGTCGTCTGCCAGGCGCGCGGCCAGCTCGTGGGCTCGACGCGGGTCTGGGACCGGATCGGCACCGGTGGCTACGTCTCCGACCGGTACGTCTCGACCCCCTCGACGACGGGCTTCAGCGCCGGCCTCCCCCGTTGCTCCTACCCGGGGCAGATCAGGATCTCCACGCCGGTGAACACCCGTTCGGGACCGGGCACCTCCTACGCCATCCTGGACCAGCCGTTGTACGGCGGGGCGCTCGCCTACGTGGCGTGCCAGAAGTCCGGCTCGCTCGTGGGCACGACCCGCGTGTGGAACCAGCTCGTCGACGGCCGCTGGGTCACCGACTACTACGTCTCCAACCGGTCGAACACCACCTACAGCGCGCCGGTTCCCCGCTGTCCATGAGGCCTCGGGGGCCCGGCGGTGGTCCAGCGCACGGCCGGGCACCGGACGGATCCGCCAGCGGGTGACGGCATCGAGGGGGAGGGCGTCCACGGCGGCGACGCCGGCCGGTTCTGCGACGTGTGACTCCTGCGTCACATCGCTGCCGCGCCGTCCGGCGCCGCGTAGCGTGGAAGTGCCGGGCCGGGGGCTCCGGCCCGGGCTTGCCCGAGGAGGCGCACCATGTCTCAGCAGCTAGCCGGGCGCCCCGCCACCGAGGCCCCCCTCGCACCCCCACAGCACCGTCGCAGCGTCGGCACGGCCAGGACCGGTCTGGGCCTGGCCGCCCTCACCGCGATCGTCGTGGGATCCATGATCGGCAGCGGCATCTTCGCCCTGCCCTCCCAGATGGCCGTCAGCGCCGCCCCCGGTCCCCTGCTCATCGGCTGGGTCGTCACCGGGGTGGGGATGCTGATGCTGGCCTTCACCTTCCAGACCCTCGCGCAGCGCAAGCCCGACGTCGACGGCGGCGTCTACGGCTACGCCCGCGCCGGGTTCGGCAACTACATCGGCTTCAGCGCCGCGTGGGGGTACTGGGTGTCCGCCTGGGTGGGCAACGTCGCCTACCTGGTGCTGCTCTTCTCGACGCTCGGGTACTTCTTCCCGGCCTTCGAGGGTGGCTCCACGGTGCCGGCGGTCGTCGGCGCGTCGATCCTGCTGTGGGTCGTGCACGCGATGGTGCTGCGCGGCGTCCACAGCGCCGCCGTGGCCAACACGATCGTCACCATCGCCAAGGTGGTTCCGATCCTCACCTTCATCGCCATTGCCGCGGTCGGCTTCCAGGCCGGTCTGTTCACCGCCGACTTCTGGGGCCGGAGCACCGAGATCGACGGCGCGAGCCTGGGCAGCACCCTGGACCAGGTCCGCAACATGATGCTCGTGACCGTCTGGGCGTTCATCGGCGTCGAGGGTGCGTCGGTCTACTCGCAGCGCGCGCGTGACCGTCGCGACGTCGGCCGGGCGACCGTGATCGGCTTCGCCGGCGTGCTCGTCCTGCTCGTCGCGGTCAACCTGCTCTCCTACGGCCTGATGGCCCAGGCCGAGATCGCCGGCCTCGACGACCCGTCGATGGCGGGCGTGCTCGAGTCCCAGGTGGGCAGCTGGGGAGCCGGCCTGATCTCCATCGGGCTGGTCGTCTCGCTCCTCGGGGCGCTGCTCGCCTGGGTGATGCTGTGCGTGGAGATCCTGCGCCTTCCGGCCCTCGAGCACGTGATGCCCCGGGCCCTGGCGCGCGAGAACTCCCACGGAGCTCCGTCCACCGCCCTGTGGCTGACGAACGGCTGCGTCCAGCTGTTGCTCCTGTGGACCCTCGTCAACGAGAGCACCTACACCAACCTCGTCTACCTGGCGACGTCGCTCATCCTGCTGCCGTACCTCTGGTCGGCCGGCTACCAGCTGCTGCTGGCGGCTCGCGGCGAGACCTACGAGCACGGGGGTGGGCGCGCCCGTGACCTGGCCATCGGGTCGCTCGCGTTCGTCTACGCCTGCTGGCTCGTGTACGCAGGTGGTCTCGAGTACCTGCTCGTGGCCGCACTGTTCTACCTCGTCGGCACCGCGTTCTACGTCTGGGCGCGGCGCGAGAGCCGGCTGCCGGTGTTCTCGGCCCCCGAGCGGGTGGTGGCCGGTGTCGTCGCCCTGGCGTCCGCCGTGGCGGTGACGATGCTCGCGACCGGCGGCCTGTCGGTGCTGTGAGGCCCGCGCCGCACCGCACTGCGTCGGCCAGGTGACCGGTGCTCCGCGTCCGGCCCGACGGCCCTCGCCACCTTCGTGGCGGGGGCCGTCGCCACCTTCGTGGCGAATGCCCGTCGACACCCGTCGCCGGCCGCGCACCATTGCCCCACGCCGCCCGGAGCGCGAGAATCAGTGGATGCCCGGGGACCTGGTCCCGACGTTCTGCCCCCTGTGCGTCTCGAGGTGCGGCGCACGGGCCGAGGTGGAGGACGGCGTCTTCCGGGCGCTCCTGCCGGACCCGTCCCACCCCACCGGGAAGGCGATCTGCCTCAAGGGCAAGGCGGCGCCCGAGATCGTCGGCCACCCCGACCGGCTGCTCCACCCGCTCCGGCGGACCGCCCCGAAGGACGCCGCCGACCCGGGCTGGGAGCGGATCGGCTGGGACGAGGCGCTCGACACGGTCGCGGCGAGGCTCCGCTCCGCGGCCGCCACGGGGGGCCCCGAGTCGGTCGCCTTCAGCTCGAGCTCGCCGTCGACGTCGGCGATCAGCGACGCCATCGACTGGATCCAGCGGTTGGTCCGCGCGTTCGGCAGCCCGAACTTCTGCAACTACATGGAGCTGTGCGGCTGGGGTCGCTTCCTGGCGCCGCTCTACACCTTCGGTGCACCGGTGCCGGGCACCTACCTGCCGGACCTGGAGAACGCCGGGTGCATCCTCTTCTGGGGCTACAACCCCTCGGTCGCGCGTCTTGCGCACGCGACGAGCACCGTCGCTGCGGTGGCGCGCGGCGCGAAGCTCGTCGTGGTGGACCCCCGCAAGGCGGGGCTGGCCGCCAAGGCCGACCACTGGCTGCGCGTGCGCCCGGGGACCGACGCGGCGCTGGCCCTGTCGCTGACCCACGTGATGATCGAGAACGGGTGGTACGACGCCGACTTCGTGCGCGACTGGACGAACGCCGCTGACGAGGTCGACGGCCGGACGGTGTGGGACCTGCTGGTGGAGCGCTGTGCCGAGTTCCGGCCGGAGGTCGCCGAGGAGATCACGGGCGTCGCGGGCGCGGACATCGTCGCTGCGGCGAGGACGCTCTGGGACGCCCGACCGGTGGCCTTCTACACGTGGAGCGGCCTGGAGCAGCACCGCGGCGCCACCCAGACGCTGCGTGCGGTCGACGTCCTCTACGCGCTCACCGGCAGCCTGGACGTCCCTGGCGGCAACGTCCTGTTCGAGGCCGTGCCCTCGAACCGGGTCGACGGGAGGGAGCTGCTCGCCGGGCCGCGCCCGCCCGCCGTCGGCGTCGACCAGCGCCCGCTGGGCCCGGCCCGGTTCGAGTTCATCACGGGGGAGGACCTCTACGCGGCGGCCCTGGACGGACGGATCTCCACCCTCGTGGGCTTCGGCGGCAACCTGGTGATGGCCCACGCGGACAGCGCCCGTGGCCGCGACGCGCTTCGGGCCCTGGACTTCTTCGTGCAGGCAGACCTCTTCATGACCCCCACGGCCGAGCTCGCCGACATCGTGCTGCCCGTGGCGTCCCCGTTCGAGTCCGAGGCGCTCAAGATCGGCTTCGAGTACAGCCAGGAGGCGGAGTCGCTCGTGCAGCTGCGGCGGCCGCTCGTCACACCGCGCGGGGAGGCCCGCTCGGACCTCCGCATCGTTGTCGACCTCGCCACCCGGCTCGGCCTCGGGGAGGTCTTCTGGGACGGCGACGTCGAGGCCGCGTGGCGCCACCAGCTCGCGCCGAGCGGCATCAGCCTCGAGGAGCTGAGGGCGCACCCGGAGGGCGTGCGCGTGCCGTTGGCGACGCGATACCGCAAGTACGTCGACACCGGGTTCGCGACACCGTCGGGGAAGGTCGAGCTGTACTCGGCCACGCTCGCGGCCCACGGATACCCGCCCCTGCCGACGTTCGAGGAGCCGCTCGCCAGCCCGCGGTCCAGGCCGGACCTCGCCGACCGGTACCCCCTCGTGCTCACCTGCGCGAAGTCCCTGTTCTTCTGCGAGACGCAGCACCGGCAGGTGGCGGCCCTGCGGAGGAGCGCGCCCGACCCGCAGGTCGAGCTGCACCCGTCGACAGCCGCCGACCGCGGCATCGGCGCGGGCGACTGGGTCTCCGTGGACACGCCGTCCGGCGCCGTCCGGGCACGCGCGAAGCTCACGGCCGCCCTCGACCCCGGGGTCGTGGTCGCGCAGCACGGCTGGTGGCAGTCCTGTGACGAGCTGGGGCTGCCCGGGTACCCGCCGTACGGGCCGGACAGCGCCAACCTCAACCTGGTGCTGCGCCAGGGCCCGAGCGACGAGACCAGCGGGAGCTCGCCGCTGCGGGCGTCCCTGTGCCAGGTCTCCCTGCTCGCGTCCGCGTCCTAGTCGGATCGCCGGCTCTGCGGGATCGGCCCCCGCCGTGATCCCGCCGGTGGGCGCCACTCGCCCGACCAGTCCCACCCGGTCCGGATCCGAGAACCCTGTGCCGCACAGGTCTCTGTTACGAAGGAGGGGCCCACAACCGTTCGGACCAGGAGGACCCGATGAACGACCCGAGGCCCCGGAGCGCGGCGTCGACCCCGAAGGACCAGGACGAGAACGGGCGCTCGATGAGCTCCGGCCACCACCACGAGACCCCGAGCGAGCACGGAGGGAGAGGGCAGGGGGTCTCGATGAGCTACCTCCGCTTCGGGCTCATGATCGCCACGTCAGGCGTCGCGATGTTCGTGATCATGTACCTCAACACCTACACCTGGGGCCACGTCCGGTGGAGCGAGACCCGGTTCTACATGACCTTCGTGATGGTCGCGGTGATGGCGGCGATCATGCTCGCCTTCATGCTGGGGATGTACCGCAGCCGGCGCGCGAACATCGCGATCTTCGTGGCCGCGGCCGTCGTCTTCGGGGGCGCCCTGTGGCTGGTTCGGAGCCAGACGACGGTCGAGGACCAGTCGTACATGCGGGCCATGATCCCGCACCACTCGATCGCCATCCTGACCAGTGAGCGTTCCGGGATCAGCGACGCCCGGGTGTGCGAGCTCGCGGTGGGGATCATCGAGGCCCAGGTGCGCGAGATCGACGAGATGGCGTGGTTGATCGACGACATCGCCGCCAACGGCGTCGCGGCCACCGCGGAGGAGGCGGAGCGCCGTCCGGTCCCCGAGTTCGGCGGCACCGCGGAGCGGACCTGCCCCTGAGCGGGCCGCGACTCGCCCGGTCACCGACCCGCCGGGGCGCGCTCACCGAGCCGCGCCGGGGCCGCCCCGGGGGGCACCGCTACCGTCAGGACCGTGGACCTGCACCTCGGCCGACGCCGCGAGGACGATGGCGCGCCGGCACCTGAGGAGGGGCTGCGCCCCATCCCGGGCAGGCGCCTGGACCCCGAGCCCCGGCCGGTGCCCGGCGCGGTCCGGGCCCTCGAGGCCAGGCAGGGCCGGGTCGGCCCGCTCGCGGGGGTCACGTACCGCACCACGGTGCGGTTCACCCACTCCCGTGCCACCCTGCTCGCCGCGGGCACGACGTACTACCTGTTCCTCGCCCTGTTGTCGGTCGTCACGCTCGCCTACGGGCTCACCGCGTTGCTCGGCACCGAGTGGCTGGCCCGCTACGTCACCCAGGCGGTGTCCGAGGCGTTCCCGGGCGTCGCCGGCGAGTCCCTCGACACCGACCTGCTGAGGAGCACCGGACAGACGGCGTCGGTCGTCAGCGGCATCGCCCTGCTCTACAGCGCCACGGGAGCGGTGATGGCGGCCAGCCGGTCGCTCCGCTTCATCTACGGTGCGCCCAAGAACCCCCGGTCCTTCCTCCTCGTGCGGCTGCGCGCAGCGGGCTGGCTGGTGCTCCTGGCCCCGCTCGTGCTGCTCTCCTACGTGGGGTCCAGCATCCTGGCGACGCTGTCCGACCGGCTTCTCGAGCTCGTCGGCATCGACTGGTCGGGTCCACGGGTCCTGCTCGGCGTCGTCGCCGCGGCCACCACGCTCGCGCTGAACTTCCTCGTCATCCGGCTGCTGCTGGGGCATCTCGGCGGCATCCGCCCCGGGCGGGCCGCTCTTGCCTGGGGCTCTGCCGTCGGAGCCCTCGTCACCGAGGTCCTCAAGCTGGGGATGGCCGTGCTGCTGGGGTTCGTCGTCGCGAAGCCGCAGTACGGGGCCCTCGCCGCCCCCATCGGCATCATGTTCGTGCTCTTCCTCCAGTCGCTCGCGCTGTACGGCTCGGCCTCGGTCGCCGCGGCGATCGCCGACGCGTCCCGGGCGGCGCCCGTGCAGAGGGTGCCGGCGGAGGGGGACGCCGGCGCGGCCGCAGCGCAGGCTGACGGCGCCCCGCCCGCCGGAGCCGTCCACCCCCCACCCGTCGAGTGAGCAGGACACGCCGCGTCAGGAAGCCGGCTGGCAGGCGGCGGTCCTGTTCACTCGACGGGGTGGTGCCGGGGAAGGTCAGACCGACGACGCCGCGTCGGCGCTCGTCCTCGAGCTGCTGTTGCTGGTCGCGCCGCCCGAGCCGTCCGCGGCGGCCGAGTCGTCACCGTCGCAGCCCCGACCCGGGCCACCTCGGCCGCCCTGCCGCTCGGTGACGGTCGTCAGGTCGGCGCTCACCTCGTAGAAGACCGGCCGGCCGTCCCGGGTGCCGAGGGCGTCGTAGGAGCCGTCGGGGTCCTTGCGGACGGTGTCGACGGTGACCGAGGAGTCCTGGGCCTCGACGGCGTCGACGACCCGCTGGGCCTCGTCACCGGTGACGACCTCGTCCTGAGTGCCCCCTCCCGGGCCGCCGGCGCGGCCGTCGGGCAGCCTGTCCGCACCGTCCTCCCCGCCTCCCGGCAACGCGCCCGCCGACGGCGCGGCCGACGGGGAGGCGGTTGAGGTGGACGCGGAGTCGTCGGCGGCGTCGGCGACGGCCGCGCCGGCGACGCCGACCACGCCGGCCGCGGCGAGGGCAGCGAGGGTCAGTCCGATGGTGTTGCGACGCATGGGTTCTCCTGGGGATCGGTGCGGATGTCGGTCATCCGCTCGACCACCACCGTCCGGCGTCCGGCTGTCGCGCACCTGTGCGCCGGTTCTCCCGCGCCTGAGACTCGCGCGGCCGCCGGCGGGCGTCAGACTGTCGGCATGCGAGGAGCAGTCATCCACGGTGTACGTGACGTGCGGGTCGAGGACCGCGAGGACCCCACGGTCCTCGAGCCCACCGACGCGGTGGTGCGCACCGTCGCCGCCTGCGTGTGCGGGTCCGACCTCTGGCCCTACCGGGGCATCCCGCCGGTGCGGCGGCCCCGGCCGATCGGCCACGAGTACGTCGGTGTCGTCGAGGCCGTCGGCGACGAGGTGACGTCGGTGCGCCCCGGGCAGTTCGTGGTGGGCGGCTTCCTGTACAGCGACAACACCTGCGCGGTCTGCCGCGCGGGCGAGCAGGCCAACTGCCTGGAGGGCGGCGGCTACGACGGGTGCCAGGCCGAGGCGATCCGCATCCCCCACGCCGACGGCACCCTCGTCGCCACGCCGGAGCACCCCGACGACGCGATGGTCCCGAGCCTGCTCGCCCTCTCCGACGTCATGGCCACCGGATGGCACGCCGCCGTGTGTGCCGACGTGAGACCGGGGAGCACCGTCGTCGTCGTGGGGGACGGCGCGGTCGGGCTCTCCGGCGTGCTCGCCGCCTCCCAGCTGGGCGCCGCCCGTGTCATCGCGATGAGCCGGCACGAGCCACGGCAGGCCGTGGCGCGGGAGTTCGGGGCCACCGACGTCGTCGCCGAGCGCGGTGACGAGGGCGTCGAGGCGGTCCGCGAGCTGACCGACGGCATCGGCGCCGACGCCGTCCTCGAGTGCGTCGGCACCGAGGACTCGGTCGAGCAGGCGATGCGCTCGGCACGCCCCGGTGCGATGGTCGGGTGGGTGGGGCTCCCGCACGTCACCGAGCTCGACCAGCGGAACATGTTCTGGCGCAACGTCGGCCTGCGCGGCGGGCCGGCGCCGGTGCGCCGCTACCTTCCCGACCTGCTGGACCGGGTGTGGTCCGGCGCCATCGACCCCGGGCGCGTGTTCGACCTCACCCTCCCGCTGGAGCAGGCCGCCGAGGCCTACGCCGCGATGGACGAGCGCCGCAGCATCAAGGCCCTCCTCCGCCCCTGAGGGCCGCTGACGTCGCCGACGACTCGGTGGCGACGGGCGGGGACCCTGCCGGTGGGCGCCGCCGGGGGGCCCGGATCTCGTCCTCCGGGGGTGACGCGGGCGGCACCGGGCGGTGGTCGACTGGAGGGCGACGCGGACAGCGCCGAACAACCACGGTGTCGACCCAACCGGTCGCGCCGTCCGAGAGATGGAGCAACGCGATGGTGGCGTCACCGGACGTGTTGGGAAGTGTCGACTGGATCGTGGTCGAGTTCCCCGGGAGCAAGTTCAACGGCGAGGTGGCCCCGGCCATCATGGACCTCGTCGACCGTGAGCTGGTCAGGGTGCTCGACCTGCTGATCATCAAGAAGGACGACGACGGCGGGTTCGAGGTCTTCGAGACCGGCGACCTGGACGACAGCGAGCTCGGCGAGCTGCGCCGGGACGAGGCCGAGCTGGCCATGGTCCTCAGCGAGCAGGACGTCATCGACCTCGCCGAGACGGTGGAGCCGGGCAGCTCGGCCGCCGTGCTCGTGTGGGAGAACCTGTGGGCGGCCCCGGTCGGCGCGGCCATCCGGCACGCCGGTGGCCAGCTCGTCGCCAGTGGGCGGATCCCCACCCAGGCCATCCTGGCCGCGATCGAGGCCGACCTCGACTCCGAGTCGGCCGACCAGCCCGAGGAAGGAGACTGACATGCCCATGGCACGCAGGCGGATGAGGCGCACGGCAGCAGTGGTCGGCGGCGCAGCGGTGGTGGCCCACGGCGTCGACCGGCGACACGACCGCAGGGACGACCGGCGCGACGACCGTGGCGACCGGCGGGGCCGCGGCTGACCTGACCCCGTGCCGGAGCCTCCGAACGCCGGAGGCGCCCGGTGCTCACCCCGGGGCCGAGATGCTCTCCGCCCGGAGGGCATCTCGGTCCCCGTCGGCCCTGGCCGGCCTCATACCTCCGGGGTGATGGCAGGCCCGGGGCCGGCGACGATGATCGACGGCGACCGCGGGTCGACCGGCCCGCGAGCCGACCCACTCTGCCGGTGGGTCACCGTGTCGCTGGGTTCGAGGAGGCCGCATGAGCAGTTCCCGGCTCGCCGGTTTCGAACGCGGTGACGGCATCCGGGCGGTGGTGACGTTCCTCGTCGGCGCCCTGGGCCTGGGGCTCGCCGGCCTGGTGCTGCCGGGCATCAGCTTCGACGGCTGGGAAGCGGTCCTCCTGGCAGCGCTGGTGACGGCGGTCGCGGGACTCGTGCTGCGGCCGCTCCTCGTCGCCGTCGCCACCCCCCTGGGGGTGGTCGCTGCGCTGGTGCTGGCCCTGCTGGGTCAGGCCGCCCTGGTGTACCTCGCCCTGTCCGTCGTGCCGGGCGTACGGGTCGACTCGTTCGCCGCCGCCTTCTGGGCGACGTGGATCGTCGCGGGGGTCGCCACCCTCGGGTCGTGGGTGATGACCGCCGGCACCAACGACGCCGTCTTCACCCACCTCGTGCGGGGCGCGAAGCGGGCGGGGCCGGTCCCCGACCCGGACGTGACCGGCATGCTCGTCGTCCAGCTCGACGGAGTTCCGTTCCCCGTCCTCCAGTGGGGCGTCATGGGAGGGACCCTGCCGACGTTGTCCCGGTGGATCCGTGGGGGGAGCCACGAGTTCATGGAGTGGACCCCGACCCTCCCGGCGACCACACCCGCCAGCCAGATGGGGATCCTGCACGGGACCACCGCGGGCATCCCCGCCTTCCGGTGGGTGGACCGGGCCACCGGCCGCGTCTTCGTCGCGAACAAGCCGGCGGACGCCGGCGACATCGAGGCCCTGCACTCCGACGGACGCGGCCTGCTCGCCGACGGTGGCGTGTCGGTGAGCAACCTCTTCAGCGGCGATGCCCCGACGACCTTCGCGACGATGAGCCGCGTCGGCTCGCTGCGGGGGAACCGTGACGGCCGGCGCTCGTTCAACCGCTTCCTCATGCGGCCGGACGGGTTCATGCGCGGTGTGGTCCGCACGACGAGCGAGCTCGTGCGCGAGCGGACCCAGGCGCGCCGCCAGGTCCGTCAGGACATGCGCCCCCGCGTGCACCGCGGCTGGAGCTTCGCGGGCGAGCGGGGGGCACTCAACGGCGTGATGCGCGACTTCAACACCGTCATGGTCGGGGAGGCCCTCGCCGCCGGTGCCCGCAGCATCTACGTCGACTACGTCGACTACGACGCGGTCGCGCACCATGCCGGCATCATGCGGCCCGAGTCGCTCGACGCGCTCGTCGGCCTCGACGCCCTCCTCGGCCAGCTCGAGAAGGTGGCGGAGGTGGCCAAGCGGCGCTACCGCATCGTCGTGCTCTCCGACCACGGCCAGTCCCAGGGCGAGGTGTTCGCGGACCGGTACGGCGAGAGCCTGTCCGACCTGGTCTCCCGGTTGGCGGGGTCGCCGGTGGCCGGCACCGAGGTCAACACCGAGGGGGCGGCGCAGGTCGACGTCCTCACCCAGGAGCAGCCTGCGCTGGTCGCGCAGGCGCTCCGGGCCGGCAGCTCGGCCACCATCGAGCAGGCCGAGGCCGACGAGTCGGCGGCGCAGGCCGTCGTCCCACCCGAGGCCTCCGGCGGCGCAGCGACCGGCGCGGCCGGTTCGCCGGCCCAGCCGCTCCTCGTCTTCGGCTCCGGCAACCTGGGCCTGGTGTACGCCGGTGGGGAGCGGCGCCGGCTGACCCGCGCCGAGATCGAGCAGCGGTGGCCGGCCCTGCTACCGGGTCTGACCGTGCACGAGGGCATCGCGTTCGTCGTCGTGGACACGGCCGACGGACCGGTTGCCATCGGGCCCGACGGCGAACACCGGCTGGAGGACGGCATCGTGACCGGGACGGACCCGCTCGCCGCGTTCCGTCCCGAGGCCGCCGCGTTCCTGCTCCGGGCCTCGTCGATGCCGGAGGCTCCCGACATCGCGGTGAACAGCCTCCTCGAACCAGCGACCGGGGAGGTGGCCGCCTTCGAGGGCCTCGTCGGCTGCCACGGTGGCCTCGGGGGCTGGCAGGACCGCGCCGTGCTCGTGTGGCCGAGCGACCTCCCGCGCCCGCCGGAGCGGCTGGTCGGTGCCGATGCGGTGCACCGCCAGCTGGTGACCTGGCTGGAGCACCTGGGGCACCGCCGTGACCTGCCCCCTGCACACCCGCGTCCGTACGACGCCGAGGTGCCGCGTGTCCCCTGAGGCCGTCGCGGGGTGCGTGCCCGGCCGGCCGGTCCGCCTCCTCCCACCCGGGCGACGCCGACAGGCCGCGGCGCGTGGGACGTTCGTCGCCCACCGACCGCACCCATCGGCACCCTGTGCCCCGACGTCTGGAGAGCGTCAATGAACAGTGCCCCAACCCCCGTCCCGTCCTCCACCACCGAGCAGGCGACACCCGGTGCGGCCCGCGGCGCCGGCGGGCCCGGGGGGACCGCGAGGCCGGCCCCGGAGGAGCGGGTGGCCCGCGGCCGGGCGGCCCGCAGCGAGTGCCCGCGGAGCAGCCACGGGCGGTGGGAGCCCGCGGCAGACCGCCCCGACCCCGTGGCGCTGCTCCAGGAGCAGGCCGCGTCCCGGGTCCCCGAGCTGGTCCCCCTCCGCTACGGCCGGATGCTGGTCTCGCCCTTCACGTTCTACCGCGGCGCGGCGCTCATCATGGCCTCGGACCTCGCCTCGACCCCCCGGTCGGGCCTGCGGACCCAGATCTGCGGTGACGCCCACCTGTCCAACTTCGGGGTGTTCGCCTCCCCCGAGCGGCAGCTGATGTTCGACATCAACGACTTCGACGAGACGCTGCCCGGGCCCTGGGAGTGGGACGTCAAGCGGCTCGGGGCGAGCTTCGAGATCGCCGGCCGCGACCGTGGGTTCGCGCCGGACAGCCGCCGGGCCGTCGTCGAGGCCGGCGTCCACGAGTACCGCACCCGGATGGGCAGGTTCGCGGCGGCGCGCAACCTCGACGTCTGGTACGCCCACATCGAGATCTCCCGGGTTCTCGCCGATCTCGAGTCGACCGTCACGAAGAAACAGCGGGCGAAGGCCAGGGCCAACGTGGCCAAGGCGCGGACCCGGGACAGCATGCAGGCGTTCGCCAAGCTGACCCACGAGGTGGACGGCGAGCGACGGATCGTCTCGGACCCCCCGCTCGTCGTCCCGGTCGAGGACCTGCTCCCGGCGGGGGCGGACCGCGAGGGCGTCGAGGAGGCGCTGCGCGGGCTCCTCAGGTCCTACCGCCGCACCCTGGAGACGGATCGGCGGGAGCTGCTGGAGTCCTTCGACTACGTCCACGCCGCCCGCAAGGTGGTCGGCGTGGGCAGCGTCGGCACCCGGGCGTGGATCCTCCTGCTGCTCGGCCGCGACGACCAGGACCCGCTGTTCCTCCAGGCCAAGGAGGCCCAGGAGTCGGTGCTCGAGCGCTTCGTCGGCCGGAGCCGGTACCCCAACCACGGGCGACGGGTCGTGGCCGGCCAGCGGCTGATGCAGGCGGCCAGCGACATCTTCCTCGGCTGGGAGCGGGTCACCGGGCTGGACGGGCAGCCGCGGGACTTCTACGTGCGCCAGCTGCGCGACTGGAAGGGGTCGGCGGAGGTCGACGACATGGACCCGGCCGCGATGACCGCCTACTCCCGGATGTGCGGGGCGGCCCTCGCCCGCGCACACGCCCGCTCCGGCGACCGGATCGCCATCGCGTCCTACCTCGGCAAGGGCGACACCTTCGACCGTGCCGTCGCCGACTTCGCGGCGGCGTATGCCGACCAGAACGAGCGCGACTACGCAGCCATGGTGGCGGCCGTCGACTCCGGGCGCCTCGAGGCCGAGACCGGGCGGTGACGCCCGAGCGCCGGACGTCCGGACGGTAGGTTGCGGGGAGCGGCTGGCCCCGACGAGGAGGACCGATGGACCTGACGCCCTCACCCCGTGCGCTCGAGCTCGAGGCGTCCCTCGAGGAGTGGATGCACGAGCGCGTCGTCCCCGCGGAGCGGGCCTTCCGCCGCTGGCGGGAGACCCACGGCGCGCAGAGCAACTCGGTGCCGCCGGTGCTCGAGGAGCTCAAGGCCGAGGCCCGCTCGCGGGGGCTGTGGAACCTGTTCCTCCCCGAGGAGTCGGGGCTCACCCAGCTCGAGTACGCCCGCATCGCCGAGCTGTCCGGGTGGAGTCCGGAGCTGGCTCCGGAGGCGATGAACTGCAGCGCGCCGGACACCGGCAACATGGAGCTGCTCCACCTGCTCGGCACCCCGCAGCAGAAGGAGCAGTGGCTCGAGCCACTGCTCGACGGCCGCATCCGTTCCGCGTTCTCGATGACCGAGCCCGCGGTGGCGAGCAGCGACGCCACGAACATCGAGACCAGGATCGAGCGCGACGGCGACGAGCTCGTCATCACCGGCCGCAAGTGGTGGAGCACCGGTGCCGCCGACCCGAGGTGCCGGCTGCTCGTCGTCATGGGCAAGACCGACCCGGACGCACCGGTCCACCGCCAGCAGACGATGGTGATCGTGCCGATCGACACCCCGGGCGTCGAGCTGGTGCGCTCCACTCCGGTGCTCGGGCAGCACCACTTCCAGGGCCACGTCGAGATCGACTACGACCACGTGCGGGTGCCGGCCGCGAACGTCCTCGGCGAGGTGGGCGGGGGGTTCGCGGCCGCCCAGATGCGGCTCGGCCCCGGCCGCATCCACCACGCGATGCGCGCCCTCGGGGCGGCCGAGCGGGCGCTGGCGCTCATGGTGGCCCGGGCCAGGGAGCGGGTCGCCTTCGGAGCGCCGCTCGCCGAGCAGTCGAGCGTGCAGGAGCGGATCGCCCGGTCGCGCATCGAGATCGACCAGGCGCGTGCCATCTGCCACCTCGCGGCCGCCACCATCGACACGCAGGGCAACAAGGCGGCCCGGCACCTCGTCGCGATGGCGAAGGTCGCGGTGCCGCAGGCGGCCTGCGACGTCATCGACCGCGCCATCCAGGTGCACGGAGGTGCCGGGGTCAGCGACGACACCCCCCTCGCGGAGATGTACGCGTGGCACCGGGCCATGCGGATCTTCGACGGGCCCGACGAGGTGCACCTGCGCGCCCTGGCGCGCGCCGAGCTCACGGCACCGCCGCGGCTGGCGAGCGCCGTGGAGCCCAGGCGCGTGCGGTGAGCGCCCGGGTGCGGTACGACGTGGCCGCGGGCGTCGCGCGGGTCACGCTGGACGCGCCGGAGCGGCTCAACGCGGTCGACCCCGGGATGCTCGAGGCGGTCGTGGCCCACGTCGAGGCCGCCGGGGCGGACCCGGCGGTGCGGGTCGTGGCGGTGACGGGGGCCGGCCGCGGGTTCTGCTCGGGTGCCGACCTCTCCGGGGCGGCCGAGGCCGGCGGCGAGCTCGACGACGCGACCCTGCAGGGGGTCGGTGCCGTCGCCCGGGCGCTCGTCGCCTGCCCGCGGCCCACCGTGGCGCTCGTCGGTGGGGTGGCAGCCGGCGCCGGTGCCTCGATGGCGCTGGCCTGCGACTACGTGCTCGCCACCGCGTCGGCGTCGTTCGTGCTCGCCTTCGCCCGGATCGGGCTGATGCCGGACGGCGGGGCCACCGCGCTCGTCGCGGCCAACGTGGGGCGGGCCCGGGCGATGCGGCTGGCCCTCACCGGCGAGAAGGTGCCGGCCCCGCTGGCGGCGGAGTGGGGGCTGGTGTCGGAGTGCGTCGCCGACCAGCGGTTCGCCGAGCGCTCGGAGGAGCTGCTCGCGCACCTGGTCGCCTCCTCGCCCGCAGCGGCCGCGGCCACCAAGGCGGCGGTCAACGCCGCGGTGCTCGACCTCGACTCCGCCCTCGAGGCGGAGGAGGAGGGCCAGGCGCGGCTGCTCCGCTCGGCCGATGCCCGGGAGGGGGTCACCGCCTTCCTCGAGAAGCGCCCGCCCGTCTTCCGCGGCGAGTAGGCCCCGCCGTTCCCTCCCCGCGAACGTGGGCGAGGATCGCCGTCGGGGCGACGGATGTCACCCGCGTCCGGGGAGAAGCGCGGGAGCGGGGCCTGTCGAGGGTGGCCCCGGCAGCGGCTGGCCACGCAGGTCCGGCGTCTAGGGTGATGGCGTGCCAGCCCCGGACCCGGTCACCCGCACCTTCGCGGCGTCGGACTGGACCGCCGCCACCCTGCTGGCCGCCAAGGCCGCCGCGGGGCTGCGGGTGGCGGTCGTCGTCCCCGCGCGGGACGAGGAGGAGACCGTCGGCGACGTCGTCGCCGGGGTGCGGGCCGCCTGGGTGGATGACGTGCCGCTCGTCGACGAGCTCGTCGTCATCGACTCCGACTCCGCCGACGCCACCGCGCGGGTCGCCACCGGGGCCGGCGCCGTCGTCCACGCGGCCGGTGCGGTCCGACCGGACCTGGGTGCCGCCCGAGGCAAGGGCGAGGCCCTGTGGAAGTCCCTGTTCGTCACCACGGCCGACGTGCTCGCGTTCGTCGACTCCGACCTCGTCGAGTGGGGGCCGCACTTCGTCGCCGGGCTCGTCGGGCCGCTCCTCACCGCACCGGACGTCCACCTCGTCAAGGCCGTCTACGATCGGCCGCTGCTCGACCCGCGCGGCCACGAGGCCGAGACGGGGGGCCGGGTCACCGAGCTGGTCGCCCGGCCGCTGCTGGCCCTGCACCGACCGGGGCTCGCGGGGGTGGTCCAGCCGCTCGCGGGCGAGTGGTCGGTGCGCCGGTCGGTGCTCGAGCGGCTGTCGGTGCCCGTCGGCTACGGGGTCGAGATCGCCGCCCTCGTCGACACCGCCGACCTCCTCGGCCCGGCCGCGGTGGCCCAGGTCGACCTCGGCCGGCGTGCGCACCGCCACCACCGGCACGACACCCTCGGCCCGATGGCGGTGCAGGTGATCGCCGCCCTGGAGGCGCGCACCGGCGTGAGGCAGGCGTCCCGCGCCTCGCACGTCGTGACGCTGCGCCAGTTCGACCGCGGGCCGGCCGGGTTCACCGCCCACCCCCGCCGGGTCGAGGTGATGGAGCGGCCCCCGGCCGTGTCCGTGCCCGGGTACGGCCGGGCGGTCGAGGGGGTCGGGGCGTGAGCGCCGGCGCCGTGCTGCGGATGGGCAGGTACGAGTACCCGCCCGCGGCGCGCCTCGTCATGGCCATCGTCAACCGCACACCGGACTCGTTCTACGACAAGGGCGTCACCTGGGCCGAGGACGCGGCGATGGAGCGGGTGCGCATGGTCGTCGAGCAGGGCGCCGACCTCGTCGACATCGGTGGCATCAAGGCGGCGCCCGGCGCCGAGGTCGACGCCGCCGAGGAGATGCGCCGGGTCGTGGGCTTCGTCGAGCGCGTGCGCGGCGAGTTCCCCGACCTCGTCATCAGCGTCGACACGTGGCGGGCCGAGGTCGGCCGCGCCGTGTGCGAAGTCGGCGCCGACGTGCTCAACGACGCCTGGGGAGGGGCCGACCCCGAGCTGCCCTCGGTCGCAGCCGAGTTCGGCGTGTCGATCGTCCGAACCCACACCGGAGGCGTGGCGCCGCGGACCCGGCCGCACCGCATCGAGTACGACGACGTCGTCGCCGATGCCCGCGAGTCGCTGCTCGCCCAGGCGGCCCGGTGCGTCGAGCTGGGCGTCGACCGGGAGCGGGTGCTCATCGACCCGGCTCACGACTTCGGCAAGAACACCTACCACTCGCTCGAGCTCACCCGGCGCCTCGACGAGCTGACCACGCTCGGCTGGCCGGTGCTGGTCTCGTTGTCCAACAAGGACTTCGTCGGGGAGGCGCTCGACCTGCCGGTGGGCGAGCGGCTCACCGGGACCCTCGCGGCCACCGCCCTCTCGGCGTGGCACGGGGCGCAGGTGTACCGGGTCCACGAGGTGGTCGAGACCCGCCAGGTGCTCGACCTCGTCTCCGTCGTCGCGGGCGACCTGCGCCCGGCGCGCACCGTCCGGGGGCTGGCGTGATCACCGCGGTCGCCGTGGTGCCGAGCGCCCCGCTGCTGCTGCCGGAGTACACCGGGCGCACCGACACCGGTGCCGCACTGCGGAACCGGGCGCTGGACGCCATCCGGCCGGTGCTGCCACCGCGCGGTTCGGCTGGGCGGCTGGTCGTCGTGGCGGCCACGGACCGTGAGCCCCGCTCGTCCCGTCCGGGCCTCGGACGGCGGGTCGGCACGCACCTGCTCGACGTCCTCGGCGCCGAGGCCGACGACGTGGTCGAGGTCGCGTGGGACGCACCGGTGGATGCGTGCCGCGCTCCGGGCGTGGCGCTGGGGGCGGGGCCCGGGGAGGTCGCGCTGGTCGTCGTCGCCGACGGGAGCGCCCGTCGTGGTGAGAAGGCGCCGGGGCACCTCGACGAGCGGGCCCTCGACCTCGACCGCGAGCTCGTCGCCGCCCTGCGCGCGGCCGACCCCCAGCGGCTGCTGGCGCTCGACCCGGGGCTGTGCGCGGACCTGCTGGTCCACGGCCGGGCCGCGCTGCAGGTCGCGGCGGCCGCCATGGCGACCTCGGGCCGGATGCGGTGCGTCGACCTCGAGGCCGAGGACCCGCTCGGCGTCCTCCACGTCACCGCCCGCCTCGAGCGCGCCTGAGTCGAGGAGGTACGGCCCTGGCATCCCCCCTCGACCTCGCGTACCCGTTCCGTGGCCGTTGGCTGGTGCAGAACAGTCCGGCCGACCGGCTCCCGAGCCACGGCACGGCGCTGTTCGCGACGGCCCACGCCGTCGACTTCGTCCCCGTCGGGCAGCGGGACCGCACCGCGGGCGTCACCGTGGCCACCTGGCTGCGGCCCGACCCGCCGGAGCGCTTCCCGGGCTTCGGGCGGCCCCTGACCGCGCCCGCCGCCGGCGAGGTGGTGGTCGTCCACGACGCCGAGCCCGACCACGGGGCGCACCGGGGCCTGCCGTCGGTCTGGTACGCACTCACCCAGGGTCGACGGGCGGCGGCCGGCTGGGCCGCCCTCGCCGGCAACCACGTCGTCGTCCGCCTGGGTGCGCGCGCGTACGTCGCGCTGTGTCACCTGCAGCGGGGAAGCGCACAGGTCGTGGCCGGTCAGCAGGTCACGACCGGCGAGCCGCTGGCCCGCTGCGGCAACTCCGGCAACAGCACCGAGCCGCACGTCCACGTGCAGGCGATGGACGGCCCGGATGCCGACCGGGCGACGGCGCTGCCGATGACGTTCGGCGGCCGGATGCCCCGGAACGGTGAGATCGTGACGGTGAGCTGACGTCACAGGACTTCGTCGACCTGGCAGGGCATGCGATTCCGTGCCAGGTCGACATTTCGGGGTGACCCCGAAATGTCGAGGCGGGTGGGGCCGGGGGCGCGGGGGCGGACCCGGCATACTCGCTGCCCATGGACGCGCGGACGGTGCTCGTGCTCAACGGGCCCAACCTCAACCTGCTCGGCGAGCGCCAGCCCGAGGTCTACGGCACGGCGACGCTCTCCGACGTCGAGGGCGTCTGCGCGGCGGCGTGCACGGCCGCCGGGCTGGACCTCGACTTCCGCCAGACGAACCACGAGGGGGTCCTCGTCGACTGGGTGCAGGAGGGCCGGGCCGACAGCGCCGGCATCGTCATCAACGCCGCCGGCTACACCCACACGTCGGTGGCCCTGCGGGACGCGCTCGCGGCGTGCCGGGTGCCGCGGGTGGAGGTGCACCTCAGCGACATCCGGGCCCGCGAGGAGTTCCGGCGGTTCAGCTACCTCACCGACGTCTGCGACCACCACGTCATCGGCAAGGGCGTCGAGGGCTACCGCGAGGCCGTCCAGTGGGTCGCCGCCACCCGCGGGCCCTGACCCGCGCCGCTCAGCGGCCGCCCACCGCACCCTGCGCCGTGACGGCGTAGTGGCCGTCGGGGCCCCGGGTCACCAGGCCGATGTCCTCGAGCTCGTCGAGCAGGACCCGCATCGGCCACCACCCCCACCGCTGCGCGAACCGGTTGGCGTTCTCGACGACCTGCCGCACGTGCCGCGCCGGGGGGCCGTGGCCGTCGTGGTGCTGGTGGTAGGCCACCGCGCCGCCCAGCCACAGCAGGGTGCCGTGGGCCGCGCCGAGCCGCTGACCGAAGTCGAGGTCCTCCCCGCCGTACCCCACGTACTCCTCGTCGAAGCCACCGACCCGGTCCCAGGCGGCCGCGGTGGTCGCGAACGACAGCGACCAGAACGTCCGCAGGTCAGCGACCCGGCGCCCGCGTGCGGAGACCACCGCACGGCCGGCGTGCGGGCTCGAGCCGGCGTCCAGCGCCTCCCAGGTGCGCGCGTCCGCGTCCAGTGCGGTCGTCGCGGCGTCGAGGTGGCGCACCTCACCGCAGGCCACCACCGGGCGGTCGGCCCCTCGGCTGCACCGCTCGGAGAGCACCCCCGCGTAGCGGTCGACCAGCCCGGGGGACGGGATGCAGTCGCCGTCGAGCAGCACGAGCACCTCGGCGCCGGCCGCTCCCGCCTCGGCCACCCCGGCGTTGCGGGCGGCGGCCACCGGCAGCCGCCCGTGGACCAGTGGCACGTCGATCACGCGGGTGGTCCACGGTGGCGGGGCCGCGGCGTCGTCGTCGGCGAGCGCCGCCGCCACGTCGGGGTCGTCCATGGCGACGACGACGTGCAGGTCGGGAGCACGCAGCTGGCGGCGCATCCCCCAGCGCTGGGCCCGCAGGTGGGCGTGGCGTCCGCGCACGATGGTGACGACGGCGACGCAGGGCGTCATCGGGTGCTGCCTCCTGTGGTGGTGAGCCGGTCGGCGAGGGAGTCGAGGTGCTCGGCGGCGGACTCGGCCCCCCGCCCGGTGCTCCAGCGGTGCCACCCGTCGCCGCCGAGCGCGCGGGCCCGGTCGAGCAGCCAGGGCCAGGCCGAGGGGGAGGGCCAGGAGTCCAGGCCCACCGCGATGCCCTGGCGATCCACGACGTGGGCGCTCGCGGCCTGCGCGTCGAACGGCCGGGGCTCGGCCACGACGACCGCGGGACGCCGGGCGGCGGCGACCTCGGCCAGCGCCCCGAGGCCCGCGTGGGTGACGACGACGTCGGCCGCGTGCAGCTCCGCGAGGTCGTCGGCCCCCGAGCCACGCCTCCGCTCCACCCACTCCCAGCCCGCGGTGGCGGCGCGTGCCGCCCGCACCTGCTCGGCCGGAACCGTCCGGCCCTCCGGGCCCCAGAGCAGGAGGACCCGGGGCGCCTCCCGTCGGGTGGCGGACCTGGCCGGCGCCGGGGCCCCGTCGAAGCGGCTGATGGCACCGACGCACCAGGCCTTGTCCTGCCAGTCGCGCGGCCACGACTGCTCGTGGGTGCCGGCGGGCCACGGGGCGAGCAGCGCCTCGGCGAGGTCGTGCGCGAGGGTGTGCGCGGGGTCGCGCCGGTCCCCGGGGAGGGTGACGGCCACGACCGGGATCCCGCTCAGCCGGCACTGCACCGCGACCTCCACGCACGCGTCGACGACGACGAGCGATGGTCGGGCCGTGGAGAGCCAGGCGGCGAGCCGAGCGTGCCGGTCGGCGAGGCCGGCGTCGTGCCGCGGCGACCACTGCAGCCGGCCGCGAGCGGTGACGTCGAGGGCGCCTGCGGTGCCGCCCTCGTCGTCGGCGCGCGGCAGCGGCACCCACGACCCCGGCCACCCCGGGGGCCGCGGGCCGGAGCCGAGCCCGACCACGTCGTGCCGGAGGTGGGACGCGACCGCCGTGGCGCGCGTGGCGTGGCCGAGGCCCACGTGGTGGACGTACCAGCCGATCACACGGCCACTCCCTCGGGTCGGCGGGCGGCGGCGAGGGTCGCGAAGGCGAGCACGTGGCCTCTCCCCCGGAAGGTGCAGCCCACGGTGCTCACCTCGCGGCCCCCGCCCCTCACCGGGCCATGCTGGCAGGAGCCCGGCGGCGCCCGCTGCACCCCAAAGGGTGAGCCGTTCGGCTGCGGGGCCGCCCGGCCGGCGTACCCGGTGGGATACCTTGGCGGCATGCCCGAGGCTGCCCGCGCGCCCGTCCGGGTGGCGTTGATGAACGACTACGAGATCGTGGTCGAGGGCCTCGCCCGCATCCTCGAGCCGTACCGCGACCGGATCCACCTCGTCGAGCTCGACTCGCGCACCACCCCCGCGCGGCCCGTCGACGTCGTCCTCTACGACACCTTCGCCCAGCACCAGGGCGACCGGATGGCCGTGCGCGACATCGTCGGCGAGGGGGGCGTCGGCAAGGTCGTCGTCTACAGCTGGAACACCGGCGTCGACGTCGTCGACGGCGCGGTGCGCAGCGGCGCCGCGGGCTACCTGTCCAAGGGGATGTCGGCGGCCGAGCTCGTCGATGCCCTGGAACGGATCCACGCCGGCGAGCAGGTCCGCGACCTCACCCGCGCCGACCGCGACACCGGGGACTGGCCGGGCCGCCGGGAGGGGCTCTCGGCCCGGGAGGCCGAGGTGCTCGCCCTCATCACCCAGGGCCTGAGCAACGACGAGATCGCCCGACGCACCTACCTGTCGATCAACTCGGTGAAGAGCTACATCCGGTCCGCCTACCGCAAGATGGGGGTCACCCGGCGGTCACAGGCCGTGCTCTGGGGCGTGCGCCACGGGTTCGAGCCGGACCGCGTGCGCCGGCCCGGGCCGGACGCCACGGACGTGTAGGACCCTCCTCGCTAGGCGCCGGCCGGGCGGCCGGCCGCCCGTTCCACCCGCCAGTCCACGGGTGTGCAGTGCCCGTTGTTGGACTTCTCGGCCGAGCAGGCGGTCACCCCGGCGACGAGCGGCACGACCGCCTCGACGGTGAAGCGGTCGCCTGCGCGCGTGGGGGGTGGGTCGATGTGCAGCTCCCCTTGGGCGTCGGTCCACACGTCCATGAAGACGTTCAGGGTCACCCCGATCCGGTCCGGGTCCACGCCGTGGGGCTGGAGGGCCTGGACGAGGTTGGCGAAGCAGCTCGGGTGCGGGGCGCCGCCCAGCTCGGGGTAGAGCAGGTCGAAGGTGGCCTGGCTGCACGGGGTCAGGGTGAGGTCGTGGACCCCCACCGTGTCCTCGACCACCTCGGCCAGCACCCGGCTGCGGTTGCTGTACAGGGCCGACCCGGTGGAGACGTAGAGGCTGTTCCCGAAGTCGGTCGTGCGCCCGGACGAGAACTGCTCGGCGACGTCGTCGGCGCTCACCAGGTAGAGGTCGCTGACCTGCTCACCGCACGGGTCGAGCAGGGTCAAGCGGTCGCCGGGCGCCAGCTCGACGGCGACGCCGGACTGCGGTGGGATGCGCTGCCACCGCGCCCCGGGGGCGGCCGGCCCGCCGTCGTAGGCCGGAGGCACCCCGGCCCGCCCGTGGCGGGCGCGCGCGGGGTTCACCGCCGCTCCCCTTCGGGTGTCGCCGCGGCACGGAACGGTGGGGCCCAGTCGTCCGGGACGGCCCGCCCGGCGTACTGCCGCGCCTCCGACGCCGTCCCGTGGTCGGCCACCATCGGGTTGGGGCATCCCTGGAGGTCGGAGTCCCGGCGGCGGATGGTGTCGCGCATCCGCAGGTAGCGCCCGTCGGTCCGGAGCCGCTCGAACTGCGCGTGGAGGTTGAACACGAGCGTCGGCACGGCCGCCCGGCGGGCGATCCGCGAGGCGCGGGGGTGCAGCCCGACGACGAAGAAGGCGGTGCCGGACGCGCTGAACGCGAAGTGCGGGTCCGCCGGGTCGGCCGACACGTCCGGGGCCCACGCCTCGGCGTCGTGGTCGTGCACGTGCTGGAGCGCGCGCCACAGTGCCTCCTCGAACTCCCGCTCGGTGGCGAGGTCCGGGCCGCGGAAGCAGGCGACGAACGAGGCGAGGTCGCCGTCGACGTCCACCGTCCCTGCGTAGTCGCGCAGCAGCGCCGCCAGCCGGTCCAGCGACCCGCCGGCCGACGCGTCGGTGAGGTCGTCGAGCACGACCGTCGTCATCGCGTCGCGGCGCAGCACCGACCGCGCGCCGAGGCAGGGGTAGTCGGGGTGGGAGACCATCGTGGTGACGGCGTCGGCCACCGACGGCGGCGAGAGCTGGCTGGGCGTGGTGACGTGAGGCACCCGGGTGGTCTACCCGGGCGCGCCGGGCTGCAACCGTCGCGGTGTCCGAGGTTAGACAGCGCGAGCGGGCCGACCGAGCTCAGGGGCGGTAGCCGGTGGGGTCCTCGCCGAGGTCGACGATCGCAGCGACCGGCCCGCCGCCGTCCGGGCCCTGGTGCGCCGCCGACACCGAGACGAACACGGCCGGGTCGCCGGTGACCGACGCCGTGACGCCCCCGACCGCGGCCTTGATCTGGCGGTGCCAGTGCACGTCGGAGTCGTCGAGCATCGCGTTGCGGCGTCCGTGCACCATCCCGTCCTGGCTCACCTCGCACTTGAGGAAGACGTTGACGAGCCGGCCCCCGATGTCGGAGGGGTGCGGACGCTCGGGCAGGTCCAGGCCGGCGTCGCGGATCGCCTCCCAGATGCCGTCGGCGTCGAGCGCGTCGTCCATGACGGAGTGGCCGATGCGGTACCGGCCGCCGACCCCGCGGGCGTTGCCGACGACGACGACCTGGGCGCGGTCCAGCTCGACCCCGGACGAGCACGAGGCCACCGACGAATAGAGGCTGCGGTCGCGCAGCACGTCCTCGTCGCGGGGCATGTCGATCTCGCCGAGGGCGACCGCGATGCCGAGGGCGGTGCCGCCGTTGGAGACGTCCATCGAGGTCAGCGTGTCCTCGGTGAAGACGTCCTTGCCGCGGCTCTTGGCGTCGCGGATGGTGTCGATGGTGAGCAGCGGCGTCTTGGTCTGCACGTAGTGCACGTCGGCCGGGTCCGTGATGCCCGCCCGCTCCATCGCCACCTTCACCGCGTCGGCGACCTTGGTGACCATCGCCCCGCGGCCGATGTCCTCGGGGAGGAGCACCTCGCTCATCGCGAAGCCGACGGTGAGGCGGGGCTCGTCGGTGGGCTCGGCCCGCTCGGGCGGCACCGTGGCGAAGATCGTGGCGTGCGGGCTGATGACGCCGTCGGTGCCGCCGGACCAGACGATCGGCACGTCCTTGACCCGCTCCGGGTCGGCGCCCCGGGAGACGAGCATCTCCCGGAAGGCGCGGTCGGCGATGATCCGGGTGTAGTCGTTCACCCCGCCGTTGCCCTCGGTCTTGCCGATGACGGCGATGACGCGGTCCGCCTCCATGACACCGTCGTCGATGAGCCGTCCGAGCTCGGAGGCGTCGGAGACGGTGTGCAGGGGAACCTTGCGGACCTCGATGGCGTCGGGCATCTGCGCGATCCTTTCCGTGGGGTGACCGGGGTCAGCGGGTGGGGTCGGGCTCGACGACGGTGCCGAAGGCCCCGTCGACGGCGTCGGTGATCTGGGTGAGCGAGGTGATGACGCCGCGACGGCCGCCCGCGGCGACGAAGCGGCTCACGGCCTCGACCTTGGGCCCCATCGAGCCCGAGCCGAACTCCCCGGCGTCGGCGAGCCGGCGCAGCTCGGTGAGGGTCACCCTGCCGAGGTCGCGCTGGTCGGGGGTGCCGAAGCCGACGCTGGCGTGGTCGACGTCGGTCGCGATGACGAGCACGTCGCAGTCGAGCGCGGTGCCGAGGAGGGCCGCGGTCAGGTCCTTGTCGATGACGGCCTCGACACCGCGCAGCCGGCCGTCGGGCTCGCGGACGACGGGGATGCCGCCCCCGCCCGCGGCGATGACGACGTACCCGGCGTCCAGCAGGGTGCGGGCCGCCTCCACCTCGAGGACGGCGAGCGGCTCCGGCGAGGCGACGACGCGGCGCCAGCCCTTCTCGCCGCGGTCCTCCCACACCTGGCCGTGGTCGATCATGCGCTGGGCGGCCTCCCGGTCGAGGTAGCGCCCGACCGGCTTGGTCGGGTGGCGGAAGGCCGGGTCGTCGCGCCGGACGAGGGCGCGGGTGACGAGGGCAGCGGTCCGGCGGACGGCGTCGGCGGCCGCGAGCTCGACGTCGAGGGCGTCGAGGATGGTCATGCCGAGCGTGCCCTGCGTCTGCGCTCCGCACCAGTCGAGGGGAACCGGGGGGACCACGTGGGCGGCGAGCTCGTTCTTGACGAGCAGGTTGCCCACCTGCGGCCCGTTGCCGTGCGTGATGACGAGGTCGTGGCCGTCGGCGACCAGCCGGGCCGCGTGCACCATCGCCCCGGTGACGGCCTCGATCTGCGCCCCGGGGGTCGCGCTGCCGTCCGGACCGGTCATGGCGTTGCCGCCCAGGGCCAGCAGGACCCGCATGCTCACCTCGCTCCAGCGTCGTCACCGGGCCGGTGCCCGGGCTTCGACCCTAGGGAGCGCCGGGCGGACCGTGCGTCGTCAGGTTCTGCCCAAGGAGGTACCGGCGTTCGGCGTTTCCCGTGCGCACGGGCGGTGACGACCGCTCGGCGGCCATCGCGCCTCGACCTCCTCGCGAACGTGGGGTCGGGTCAGGTGCGTTCGCCACCGTCGGCACCGTGGTGGTCCGGCTGGTCGAGGTGGTCGAGCCAGGCGAGGACACTCTCGGTGTGCTCGCCGAGCAGCGGCGGGTGCTGGTGCAGCTCGCGCCCGCCGGCGTAGGCGTTGTCGTCGAGGCGGAGCGGCGGGCCGGGCACCTCGATCGGCCCGAGCAGCGGGTGGTCGACGCCGACGACCAGGCCCTGGCTGCGGGTCTGCTCCCAGTCATAGACCCGGTCGAGAGTGCGCACCTCGCCCGCGGGGACGCCGAGCGCGGCGAGGCGGGGGAGCAGCTCGGCGAGGGGGAGCTCGGCGAAGGCCGTGTCGACGGCCGCGTTGACCGCCTCCCGGTTGCCCACCCGCTCCCGGTTGGTGGAGAAGCCGGGCGCCTCGGCGTCGAGGCCGAACTCCCCGGCGAGACGTCGCCACAGCGCCTCGCTGCCGCAGGCGAGCTGGATCATCCCGTCGGCGCAGGTGAAGAGCCCGTAGGGGCAGATCGACGGATGGTGGTTGCCGGCGGCGCGGCCCACCTCGCCGGCCACGGTGTACCGGGTGCCCTGGAAGGCGTGCACGCCGACGATCGAGGCCAGCAGCGAGGTGCGCACCACGCGTCCGCGGCCGGTGCGGTTCCGCTCGTGGAGCGCGGCGACCACGCCGTAGGCGCCGTACATCCCGGCGAGCAGGTCCCCGATGGGCACGCCGACGCGCGTCGGGTGGTCGGGGTCGGGGCCGGTGAGCGACATCAGCCCCGCCTCTCCCTGGGCGATCTGGTCGTAGCCCGGCCGCCCTCCCTCGGGGCCGTCGTGCCCGAACCCGCTGATCGAGAGGACGACGAGTCGGGGGTTCAGCTCGTGCAGCCGCTCGACCGGGAAGCCGAGCCGGTCGAGGACCCCGGGCCGGAAGTTCTCGAGGAGGACGTCGGCGCGGGTGACCAGGCGGGCGAGGGTGGCGCGGCCGTGCTCGCTCTTGAGGTCGAGCGCCACCGACTCCTTGTTGCGGTTGCACGAGAGGAAGTACGTGGAGACCGGGTCGTCCTCGGGGCCGACGAACGGGGGGCCCCAGCCGCGCGACTCGTCACCCCCGTCGGGGCTCTCGACCTTGATGACGCGGGCCCCGAGGTCGCCGAGCATCATCCCGCAGTGCGGCCCGGCGAGGGCGCGGGTCAGGTCGATGACGACGACGTCGTCGAGGGGTCCGCTCACGGTGCGCTCCTTCGCTGTCGGCGACGACCCTAGCCGTGGCCCGCGGCACCTGACCCGCCTCACCGCCTCCCTTACTCGACACGTCCGCGGGACGGCGACGCGGTCGGTCAGTAGGCGACGCGGCCGTCGAAGGCACGCCAGGCGTCGAAGGGCGCCTCGGCCGTGGCCACCTCGATCCGACGGAGCCGCAGCGGCCAGGCGGCGTCGTCGGCCGGGGCGGACCCGAGGAGGGCGTGGAACGCAGCGTCGTCGAACCCGGCCCGGGCGGCGGCGTGCCGGTCCGCCGCCCACACGACGCCGTCGACCCTGGACCACAGCGCGGCCGCGAGGCAGAGGGGGCACGGCTCGCAGGAGGCGTAGAGCATGCACCCGGCGAGGCTGAAGTCGGCGACGTGTCGGCAGGCGTCGCGGATGGCGACGACCTCGGCGTGCGCGGTGGGATCGAGCTCCGCCGTCACCCGGTTGGTGCCGCGGCCGACGAGCTCACCCTCCCGCACGACGAGCGCCCCGAAGGGCCCGCCGCCGAGACCGACGTTCTCCGTCGCGAGCTCCACCGCGCGCACGATCCACCCGACGTCCTGGTCCATCGCGCGATCGTCCCACTCGGCGTGCGCGCTGTCACCGTCCGGTCCTCCGCGTGCCGGTCCGGCGACGCCGGCCGACGCTCAGGCCGAGGGCGAGGGTGGTGTAGCCGACCGGGTGGCGACGGCCCGGGCCTCGAGCAGGGTGCCGCCGAGCTGCTGGGCGAGCTGTTCCAGGTTCTCCTCGGTGGGAAGGAGCTTCTCCGGCACGTGGGCCAGCCTGACCTCCTCACCGGTCGCGGGTTCCATCGTGAACACCTCGAACGACTCGTCGCCCGCGAGCTGCTCGAGGTAGCCCTCGTACGCCCCCAGCCGGTCCACGAGCTCGTCGAGCTGCGCTCCGGACATGCCGGAGGCCTGGGAGCGCGTCAGCCTGGCCCACGAGTCCGAAACGCTGAGCTCCCACCCCACGCGGTCGGAGCGCAGCACGGTGGGGCACAGCACCAGCGCCCACCCGCCGGCCAACCCGGAGGTGGGTCACAGCCAGTCGACGTCGGCGGCGTCCCTGCCACCGGAGAGCCGGACGTACCCGGGGCCCCGGTCGAAGAACGGCTCCGCGCCGCGAGCCGCACGGCGCTGCTCGCGCAGGGCGTCGGAGGCGGCGACGTCGACGACGGGGCCGTCCGTGGTCCCCGACGCCACCACGCCGTAGTCCTGGCGGGCTCCCTCCAACGACACCTTGCCCCAGCGCAGGTCGCGCTCGACCTCCTCGTACGGCCGCTCCAGCGGGTCGCCCCAGCCGCCGCCGCCGGTGGTCCGGATCCGGATGAGCTGCCCGGCCCGCACCGGCTCGGCGTCGGCGAGGGCGTCGACGACGCGCTCGTCGGGCCCACCGACGTCGACCGTCACCTCGAAGGGACGGCCTGCGCGCCCACCCTTGACGCCCCAGCACGCGAGGATCGAGCGGTCCGCGATCGACATGAAGTGGGCGTCCTCGAGCATCCGGATGTGCTTCTCGTACCCGAGCCCGCCGCGGTGGCGACCCGCGCCCCCGGAGTCGACGGCCAGTCCGAGCCGCTCGACGCGGAACGGGAAGCGCGATTCGGTGAACTCGGTCGGCAGGTTCCGCGAGTCGGGGACGACGTGGATGGTGTCCTCCCCGTCGGCGTAGTAGCGGCCGCCCGACCCCCCGCCGAGCACCTCCCTCATGAGGTAGTCGTTCCCGTCGCGGTCCCGGCCGTAGACGCCGGTGTAGCGGATCGTCTCCTGGTCGGCCGGCATCCGGCCGTCCACCGCCTTGGCCAGCGCCCCGGCGAGCACCCCGAGCAGCCGGAGGATGACGAAGGTGCGCGCGTTGGTCGGAGCCGGGTAGACGGGGGTGAGCAGCGTGCCCTTCTCGGGGAAGCGCATCTCGATGAGCGGCACGACGCCCTCGTTGACGTCCAGCTCGGCCATCCTCTCCGGGGACTCGGCGAGGTTGCGCAGGATGGGGGCGAGCCACTTCGCGAGGAAGTTGCCGCCGGCGTAGTCGCCGCAGTGGTTGATCGGCCCCTTGGCCTGCGGGTCGGTACCGGTGAAGTCGATGACGATGCGCGGGCCGCCGTCGCCGGGGCCGGGACCGCCGGTCGAGGCCTTCGTCAGCGTGATCCGCTGGGTGTGCAGGCGCGGCTCGTCGACGCCGTCGTGCTCGGCGTAGTCCTCCCACACGTACTGGCCGTCGGGGATGCGGTCGAGCACCTCCCGGCGGTAGGTCTCGGTGGTGGCGTCGAGAATGGCGTCGAAGGCGGCCTCGACGGGGTCGCGCCCGTACCGGGTGAACAGCTCGCCGAGGCGTCGGGCGCCCATGAGGCAGGCCGAGCACTCGGCGTCGAGGTCGGCGGCGAGGCTGTCCGGCATCCGGCTGTTCCGCGTCATGATCCGCAGCGCCGCCTTGTTGGGAACGCCCCTGTCCCACAGCTTGATCGGCGGGACGGACAGTCCCTCCTCGAAGACGGTCCGGGCGCCGCTCGGCATCGAGCCCGGCACGGCCCCACCGATGTCGTCGTGGTGCCCGAAGGCCTGGACGAACGCCACGACCTCGCCGTCGTGGAACACCGGCACCGTGACGCAGAGGTCGGGGAGGTGCCCGATGCCGCCCTCGGACTCGTAGACGTCGTTGTGGAAGAACACGTCGCCCTCGGCCATCTCGGCGGGGGGGAAGTCGCGGGCGACCGGGTGGACCAGCGCCGAGTACGAGCGGCCGGTGAGCTTGCGCAGCTGCCGGTCGTGGATGCCTGCGCGGAAGTCGTGCGCGTCGCGGATCATCGGGCTGCGGGACGTGCGCGCGATGGCGGTCTCGACCTCCCTCTCGACGCTCGCCAGGGTGCCCTGGACGATCTCGACGAGGACGGGGTCCACGGCGGTGTCCTCAGGGGTTAGCCGGCCGCCGTGCTCGTAGGGGGTCGGCATCCCGGCGGGGTTGACCGGAGGGGTCGCGAGGTACGCCTCGAGCTCGGCGGGGGTCGGGCCGCTGCTCATCGGGCCTCCTCCCTGGTGACGACGAGGTTGCCCCACCGGTCGACGCGGACGGCGAAGCCCGGGTGCACGGGCACCGTGGACCCGTACTCCTCCACCACGGCCGGGCCCGCGAACCGGTCGCCCGCCCGCAGGTCGGGTCGCCAGAGGACGGGGGTGGTGACGTGGCCGTCGTCGGGGTCGAAGCAGACGGCGCGGGTGGACCGCTGGGCGGGGAGCCCCGCACCGACCGGCTCGTCGGCCCGCCGCTCGGGCACCTCCTGCAGCTCGGGGCGGGTGATCGGGCCGATGCCGGTGACGCGCAGGTTCACCCACTCGACCTGCTGGCTCGGGTCGTCGCGGAAGTCGTAGCCGTAGAGGCGGCGGTGCTCGTCGTGGAAGCGTCGGGCCACCTCCGCGGCCCAGCCGGCGTCCGGCGTCCCGGGGTCGGCGGGTACCCGGACCTCGTAGGCCTGTCCGAAGTAGCGCAGGTCAGCGGTGCGGGCGAACACGTGGTCGGTGCGGGCGAACCCCTCGGCGTCGAGGGCGGACGTGGCGCGCTCGGTGAGCTCACCGAGCACGCGGTCCACCGCGACCAGGTCGAGGGAGCCGTGCCGCTCGACGTGCGTCTGGACGTAGTCGTTGCGGACGTCGACGGTGAGCAGGCCGAAGGCGCTGAGGTTGCCCGGGTTCTGCGGCACGACGGCGCCGGCGAGGCCGAGGACGTCGACGAGCCGGCAGGCAAGCAGCGACCCCGAGCCCCCGAAGGTGGTGAGCACGAAGTCGCGCACGTCGAGCCCGCGCTTGACCGACACCTGGCGCAGCGCGTTGGCCTGGTTCCACGCCGAGATCTCGAGCACTCCGGCGGCGCAGCGTTCCGGGTCGAGCCCGAGCTTCCCGGCCAGCGCCTCGATGCCGGCCCGGGCCGCGTCGACGTCGAGCGGGATCTCGCCCCCGAGCAGGTGCGGGGGGATGCGGCCGAGGACGACGTGGGCGTCGGTGACCGTCGGTTCGGAGCCCCCGCGCCCGTAGCAGAGCGGCCCGGGGTCGGCGCCCGCCGACTGCGGCCCGACCTTGAGCGTGCCCTCCGGGGAGACCCAGGCGACCGAGCCCCCGCCGGCGCCGACCGTGACGACGTCGATCATCGGGATCTTGCTCGGGTACGCCCCGACGGATCCCTCGGTGGTCAGCGTCGGCTGGCCGTCGAGGACCACGGTGACGTCGGTGGAGGTGCCGCCGCCGTCGCAGGTGAGCACCTTGTCGAACCCGGCTCGTTCGGCGACGAGAGCGGCGCCGAGCGCCCCGGCGGCGGGGCCGGACAGCACGGTGGTGATGGGCTGCCGGGCCACCTCGGCCGCGGAGAGGACGCCGCCGTTGGACTTCATGACGAAGAACCCACGGGTGGGCTCCGCCCCCCCGTGCCCCCCCCCGGAAGACCCGTCGGCTCCGCGCGCGTCCGCCACCGGCGGGGTCTCGCCGGTCTCCGCCCACAAGCTCGTCGAGCCGTTCGTGGATGTCGGCCACGTACCGGGCCACGCTCGGCTTCACCGCCGCGTCGACGAGCGTCGTCATCGCCCGTTCGTACTCCCGGTACTCGCGCAGCACCTCGCTGCTCAGCGACACCACCGCCTCCGGGTGCTCGCGGTGCAGCACCTCGCGCATCGCCAGCTCGTGGCGGTCGTCGGCGTAGGAGTGGAGGAAGCAGACCCCGATCGTCGAGATCCCACGCCCCCGGAAGAACCGGGCCGCGGCCACCGCGTCCTCCTCGGAGAACGGTCGCACCTCCTCCCCGTCGTGGCCGAGGCGGCCGCCCACCGTCCGCACGGCGTCGGCGGGCACGATGCGCGGCGGCTTCACCCAGAAGTAGGAGTTGCCGTAGCCGTCGGGCACGGCCTGGCGGGCGATCTCGAGCATGAACTCGTAGCCCTCGGTCGTGATGAAGCCGAGCCGGTCGACCTTGCCCTCGAGGAGGCGGTTGGTCGCCACGGTGGTGCCGTGGCAGACGGCGGTGAGGTCACCACCTCCCGCGCCCAGCGACTCGAGGATCTTCTCGATGCCGGTGATGAAGCCGTCGGCGGGGTTGGCGGGGGTGCTGGGGGTCTTGGTCGTGGCGATCTCGCCGGTGTCCTCGTCGACCGCGACGACGTCGGTGAAGGTGCCCCCCGTGTCGATGCCCACCCGGATCCGTCGTGGTGCCGCCATGCGTCGATCCAACCGGCCGGGTCGTGACGATGCGTTGTCAGATCCTGCCGACCGGTGCCCCCGCCTCCGGCCACCCCTGCCAACGGGTGTCGGTCACCTCGTCCCTCGCCTCCGGTGGCGCACCGTGCCGCCGTCCGCCACACTTCGGCCACCGACCCGACGACGGGTCGCTGAGAAACGGGGGTTTCATCATGAAGGTGCTGCGTTCCACCGTGTCCCTGGCGACGGGCCTGCTGCTCGTCCCGCTCCTCGCGACGGCCGCCGCGGCGGCGCCGGCGCCCAACGACACCGCCGCGTCCGCGACGGCCGTCACCTCCCTCCCGACGACGATCACCCAGGACACCTCGGAGGCGACGACGGATGCCCTCGACGCCTCGCTCAACGAGCTCTGCGGCGCACCCTTCACGAACGCCAGCGTGTGGTTCACCTACACCGACCCGGACGGGGGCGGTGTCGTCGCCGACATGTCTGAGTCGAGCTACTCCGGCGGCTTCATCGTGACCGAGGGTGACCCCAACGACGGCAACGTCATCGCCTGCGGCCCGACCACCGTCGGCTTCTCGACCGCACCCGGGGGCACGTACTACGTCGTCGCGTTCTCCGACACCGAGGTGAACGGCGGAGAGCTGACGGTCACCTTCGACGAGGCGCCACCGGCACCGGAGGTCGCGGTGTCCGTGGACCCCACCGCCACGGCGTACAGGGACGGCAGCGCCCTGCTCACCGGGACCTACTCGTGCAGCGACGCGATCGGGGAGTTCAGCGACATCGAGGGGACGATGGTCCAGACCGTGGGCCGGTTCAAGGTCACCGGGTACTTCTTCGTCAGCCCGCTCGAGTGCGACGGCACGACCCGGACCTGGGAGGCGCTCGTCGTCAGCGACACCGGCCTCTTCCGCGGCGGCAAGGCGGCGACGGTGACGTTCGCCTTCGCCTGCGGGGTGTTCGAGTGCTCGGTCGGCTACTCCGAGGACACCGTGAAGGTGACGAGCAGCAGGAAGCGCTGAGCAGCGGTCCGGGCGCCGCCAGGCAACGGCGCCCGGACCACCGTTCCCACCCGCTCCCCACCCTTAGGGTGATGGGACGGGCGGCCCGCCCGTGGGTCGGGTGCCGCCCGGCCGCTGTCGAGCGGAGGACGGTTCCGTCATGTCGTGGGTGTGGTCGGCCGGGGGGCTCCTGCTCGTGGGGGCGGTGCTCGCCGACGTCACCTTGACGCTCTGGTACCCGCGCGGCCAGGGGGTGATGAGCCGCCGGCTCATGACCTGGGCGTGGCGGCTGGCCCACCGGGTGGGTGACGGTGTGCCCAACCCCCTCGTCGGGCCGCTCTCGGTCGTCGGCGTCATCCTCGGGTGGGGCGCCAGCGTGGTCCTGGCGTGGACGCTGGTCTACCTGCCGCACATGCCGGAGGGCTTCTCCTTCTCCCCGGGGCTGGTGCCCTCACAGCGCTCCGACCTGCTCGACGCCCTCTACCTCTCCCTCGTCAGCTCGGCGACCCTGGGCCTCGGCGACGTCGTCCCGACGGCAGCCGGCCTGCGGCTGCTCGTGCCGCTGCAGGCGCTCGTCGGGTTCCTCATCCTCACGGCGGTCGTCACCTGGTCGCTCCAGATCCACCCGGTGCTCGGCAGGCGCCGGGCGCTCGCGGCGCGGCTCGCCGCGCTGGCCCCGGACGACGTCGTCCTCGACCCCGACGACGCCACGAGCGGCCTGCTCGTCCAGGACCTGGCCCAGCAGGTGGCGGAGGTCCGCGCCGACCTCGCGCAGTACAGCGAGACGTACGTGTTCCGCGACGGCGACGCCTCGATGTCGCTCCCGGCCCAGATCTCGGTCGCCCAGCGGATCGCGACCCAGGCCGCCGGCTCCCGGAGGGAGGCCGTCGTGGCCGCCGCGGCGGTGCTGCACCACACGCTCCAGGGCCTCGCCGACGTCGTCCGCCCCGCACTGCCCCCGGCGGACCGGGGGCTGGCCCCGGCGGAGGTCCTCGACGCCTGGGCCCGCGACCACGGCCACCCCGCCTGACCCGGCACGGCCCCTCCGGCCCGGCACCGTCGCCGCAGCCGACCGTGGCCACGGGTGGTGCGCGGTGGCATCCTGCCGGGATGACCGACGAGCGACCGGCGGGCGTCCCGGCGGCCTTCGACGTCCGGACCGTGGTGTACCTCCGGACCGGCGAGAACCCGCCGCAGCTCGACGACGAGGCGTCGACCGCCCTCCACCACGCCCACCTCGCGTACCTCGCCGGGCTGACCCGGCGCGGGATCGTCGCCGCCAACGGCCCGCTCGTGGAGAAGACCGACCCGGCCCTCCGGGGCATGTCCGTCTACACCGTGGGGCTGGACGAGGCCCGCCGCCTGGCCGAGCAGGGCCCGGCCGTCCGGGCCGGGCGGTTCCGGGTCGACGTGGCGCGCTGGGCGGTGGCGCAGGGCCGCATCGTCTTCCCCGAGCAGGGCTCCCCGGTCGGGGACGTCGTCCGGTACGAGGACCTCTGAGCGCTGCCCTCGCTCAGGCGTGCGGGAAGGAGGACTTCGCCGGCGACTCGAGGTCCTCGCGGTGGTTGCGGATGAGGTCCAGGTTGCGGTCGCGCAGGTGGTCGAAGCCCTGGCCGATGTTCGACCCGGGGGTGAGCGAGGCCAGCGCCTCGTCCGGGTCGAGCCGTGCGGACACCCATCCCTCGTGCGAGGCCGCCTTGGCGACGATGTGCCCCACCGGGGTCACGACGTGGGAGTTGCCGAAGTAGTGGACCCCCGCGGGGTCGGTCCCGGTGGCGTTCGCACCGACGACGAACACGTGGTTGTCGTAGGCCCGTGCCCTCGACGTCAGCTCCCAGACGTCCGCCGACCGCAGCAGCGCGGACGGCCGGCAGAGGACCTCGGCTCCCTGCACCGCCTGGATGCGCGCCAGCTCGGGGTAGTCGCCGTCGAAGCAGATGATCATCCCGATCCGGCCGAGCTCGGTGTCGACGACGGTCACGGTGTCGCCGGGCGTCACCCACCCGCCGCCGGAGACCGCCTCGGGGCCGAACGGGTGGGTCTTGCGGTAGACGCCGACCACCTCGCCGCGCGGGTCGGCGAGCACCGAGGAGTTGTACACGACCGCGGGGCTGGGGCCACGCTCGTAGGTGCCGAACACCAGGTGGATGCCGAGCTCGGCGGCGAGGTCGGCGAGGCGCCGGGTGACCGGGCCGGGCACCTCGGAGACGAGCTCCCACAGCTGCTCCGTGGGGCAGCCCGGCGTGAAGCCCGTGGTGCAGGACTCGGGCAGCACGACGAGCTCGGCGCCGGTGGCCCCGACGCAGCGGCGGGTGTAGTCGATGCACGTGTCGATGTTGCGGGTCACCGAGTCCGCGGTGAGCGGGCCGGCGACCGGGGCGACCTGGACGGCCGCGGCGGTGAACGGACGCATCAGCGCCTCCTCCCGATCCGGGCGCCGAGGGCGACCCCGGCGAGGGCGAGCAGCCCGCCCGCGACGGCGGCGATGAGCAGGTCGCGGGTCGAGGCGGGCGCCGCCGGGGCGGCGGCCGCCTTTCCGGTGAACGTCGTACCGACCGCAGGCGTGCCCGCCACGCCCGGTGCGGTGGACGGGGCGGGTGCCGCCACCCCGCCGGGCAGGGCCGGCACGGGCACCACGCCACCGGTGGCGATGTGCTGGTCGAGCGCGGTGAAGAACTCGCCCGCCATCTTCCTCGTCACCCCGGACAGCATCCGCTGACCGACACCACCGATCGCCCCGCCCACCGAGGCGTTGGCGTCGTAGGTGACCTCGGTGCCGCCGCCGGCCGGGGCGAAGCGCACCTTGACGTCGGCGTCGATGGTCCCGGGGGCTCCGGCACCGCGGGCACGCAGGGTCAGTCCGGACAGCTCGTCGAGCTCGGCGAGGGCGACCTCGCCGTCGTAGGTGCCCTTGACCGCGGCCACTCCTGCGGTCACGGTCATCGCGTACCGGTCGTCGCCGACCGTGGTGAGGCTCGAGCAGCCGGGGATGCACACCGCGAGCACGGCCGGGTCGAGGATCGCCGCCCAGACCTGCTCGACGGGGGCGTCCAGGGTCGAGGTGCCGGTGATCTTCATCGCGAGCCCTCCTGGGCGACGGTGGTGTCGGGCGCGTGGGCCTGCCGGAGCTCCCAGAGCTCGGCGGGGCTGATCGGCATCGAGCGGATGGGGAAGCCCTCGGCGTCCTCGATCGCCGAGGCGATGACCGCGGTGACCGGGATGGTGCCGGCCTCGCCGGCCCCCTTGATGCCGAGCGGGTTGAGCGGGCTGGGGGTCTCGAGGTGGTCGGTCTCGACCTCGGGCACCTCGGTGGCGTAGGGCATCAGAAAGTCCATGAACGAGGCGTTGAGGAGCTGCCCCGACTCGTCGTAGACCATCCGCTCGTACAGCGCACCGCCGACGCCCTGGGCCACCCCGCCGTGGACCTGCCCCTCGACGACCATCGGGTTGACCATGGTCCCGCAGTCGTGGACGACGCAGTAGCGCAGGATGCGGATCTCGGCGGTGACGGGGTCGGTCTCGACGATCGCGGCGTGCATCCCGTTGGCGAAGGTGGCCTGCGTGGGTGAGTAGAAGTCCTGGCCCTCGAGCCCCGGCTCGTCGTCGTCCGCCACCGGCGGGGCGTCGGGGTCGAAGGTGCCGGCGAACTGGGTGGCCGCCTCGGCGGAGGTGTCGAAGGCGTAGCGCAGCGGGTTCGACAGCACGGCGACGGTCCCGAGGTCGATGCTGCTGCCCGGTGCGCCCCTCACCGAGATGACGCCGTCCTCGATCTCGAGGTCGTCGGCGGACACCTCGAGCGCGTCGGCGGCGATCCGGAGCGCCTTGGCCCGCACGACGCGGGCCGCGAGGGCCACGGCGTTGCCCGACATCACGGCCCCGCGCGAGGCGAAGGTGCCGACCGCGTACGCCATCCGGCGGGTGTCGCCGGTGGTGACGTGCACGTCGGCGAGCGGCACCCCCAGCTCGTCGGCGACGATCTGGGCGAACGCGGTCTGGTGCGACTGTCCCTGGGTGGTCAGGCCGGTCGCGACGTTGACCCGCCCGCTCGTCTCGACCTGCACGAGGCCGCCCTCGTACGGCCCCACCCCGGTGCCCTCGACGTAGCAGCCGATGCCGAGGCCCACCCGGCGGCCCTCCCGCTCGGCCTGCTCGCGGTAGGCCGCGAAGTCGTCCCACCCGACGAGGGCCTTGAGTGTGGCCAATGAGGCGGGGAAGTCGCCGGAGTCGTACCGCAACGGCCGCCCGTCCTGGAACATCAGGCCCTGGTCGTACGGCATCTCCTCGGGCTGGATGAAGTTGCGGCTGCGCACCTCGGCGCGGTCGATGCCGAGGTGGCCGGCGATGGCGTCCATGGTCCGCTCCATCGCGTAGCAGCCCTGCGGCCGACCGGCACCGCGGTACGGGGTGACGATCACGGTGTTGGTGTAGAGGCTCCAGAACTCGACCCGGTAGGCACCCGGCTTGTAGGGCCCCAGCAGCTGGGTGGCCGTGATGATCGGGACGATGATCCCGTACGGGGTGTAGGCGCCGTTGTCGTGCCAGAAGCGCACGTCGAGGGCGAGCAGGCGGCCGTCGTCGTCGAAGCCGACGGTGACCTCCTGCAGCTGGCCGCGCTCGTGGGCACTGGAGATGAAGTGCTCGCGGCGGTCCTCGGTCCACTTGACGTCGCGGCCGAGCCGGCGCGCCGCCCAGGGCACGAGCACCTCCTCGGGCCACGGGTGCACGATCTTGACGCCGAAGCCGCCGCCGACGTCGGGGGTGACGACCTCGACCTTCGCCAGCGGCATCCCCAGCTTCGCCGCCACCGCGGCCCGCACGCCGGTGCTCGTCTGGGTCGAGGAGTACAGGCGCAGCGAGCCGTCGTCGCCGTCCCACCGTGCGTAGACCCCCCGGCCCTCCAGGGGCGTGCTCGCACTGCGCTCCACGTCGAGCTCGAGGGTGAGCGTGTTGGGGGCCGAGGCCATCGCCGTCTCGACGTCGCCGACCTCCTGGAGGAGGTGGGCGCTGACGTTGTCGGGCACGTCGTCGTGCACCCGGTGGCCGCCGGCGCGGGCCTGCTCGACCCCGACGACGACCGGCAGCGGCTCGTAGGACACCCGGATCCGGGAGCAGGCGTCCTCGGCGAGGTAGCGGTCGCGGGCCACGACCATGACGACCGCCTCGCCGACGTGCTTGACCACGTCGGCGGCCAGGCAGTGGCCGGTGCGCGGGTGCGTCATCGCCGGGTGGGGGATGAGCACGGGCAGCGTCTCGCCGGCGCGCCCGTCGAGGTCCTCGTAGGTGTAGATGGCCTCGACCCCGTCGACGTCGAGGGCGGCGGTGACGTCGACGTCGGTGATCCGCGCGTGCGCGTGCGGGCTGCGGACGAAGGCGGCGTTGAGGGCGCCGCGGCCGAGGTCGTCGAGGTACCGGCCACCGCCGGTGAGCAGCCGGGGGTCCTCGACGCGCTGGACCTTCTCACCGACCAGGCGGGTGCTCATCGCTCGTCTCCACCGGCGCGCTCGCGGCGGATCTCGGCGGCCCGCAGCACCGAGCGGACGATGTTCTGGTAGCCGGTGCAGCGGCACAGGTTGCCCGAGACGGCCGTGCGCGCCTCCTCGGGTGTGGGGTCCGGGTGGTCCTCGAGGTAGGCGGTGATGGTCGTGACGAAGCCGGGGGTGCAGAAGCCGCACTGGAGGCCGTGGCACTCGACGAAGGCCTGCTGCACCGGACTCAGTGCGCCCGGGTCGTCGCCGATGCCCTCGACGGTCGTGACCTCGTGGCCCTGGGCGGTGACCGCGAACATCAGGCAGGCGCGCACCGGCTCGCCGTCGAGGAGCACGGTGCACGCCCCGCACACCCCGTGCTCGCACCCGACGTGGGTGCCGGTGAGGCCGAGGTCGTGGCGCAGGAAGTCCGAGAGCAGCCGCCGCGCCGGGGCGGCGGCGGTGCGCGGCACCCCGTTGACGCGGACCGTGACGTCGAGCAGCGGCTCGGTGACGGGCTCGCTCATGCGGCTCCCTCCGCGGCGGGATCGGCGGGATGGGCGGGGTCTCCGGCAGCGCCCACCGCCGCGAGGAGGGCACGGCCGGTGAGCTCGGCGACGAGCATCCGGCGGTACTCGGCGCCGGCGTGGATGTCGGTCTCGGGGTCGACGTGGGCCCGGACCAGGTCGGCGACGTCGGCGAGGGGGAGGTCGCCGGCGGCTCGGCCGGAGAGCGCCGGCGTGAGGTCGAGGACGGTGGGCACCGGGGTGACCGACACGAAGGCGGCGCGGGCCCCGCGCACCACGTCGCCGTCCATCCGAGCGGCCACGGCCACACCGGCGACGGCGTAGTCGCCGCTGCGCCGGGCCGACTCGGTGAACCAGGTCCGGCTGCCCTCCGGCAGCCGGCCGAAGCGGACCGCCTCGACGAGCTCGTCGGGCTCGAGCACCGTCTCGAGCGGTCCGAGGAAGAAGTCGGCGGCGTCGACCTCGCGCCGGCCCCGGGCACTCACGACCTCCACGACCGCACCGGTGAGCACGGCGACGGCCGGCATCTCCCCGGCAGGGTCGGCGTGCGCGATCGAGCCCACGGTGGTGCCACGGTTGCGGATCGCCGGGTGGGCGACGTGGCGCAGCGTCTGCCGGAGCAGCGGCAGGGCGGTGTGGGCGCCCTCGTGCCGCTCGAGGCCGGAGTGGCGCACCAGCGCCCCGACCCGGACCGCGTCGTCACGCACCTCGACGGCGTCCAGCCCCGCCACGCCGTTGACGTCGACGAGGTGGCCGGGGTTGGCGAGTCGCATGTTGAGCACCGGCACCAGGCTCTGCCCGCCGGCGAGGACCTTGCCGTCGTGCCCGACCTCGGCGAGGGCAGCCACCGCCTCCTCGAGCGTGCGAGGAGCGTGGTGGACGAAGGGTCCGGGCTTCACCTGCTCGATCCTGCCTCTCGGAGCGCGTCCACGGAAGGACCGGTGCGGACGGGCGGGTCGGGCCCCGTGGCGGGGCCGGGTGGTGGGGCCCGTGGTCAGGGCCGCTTGTCGCGGTCGGGGTCGCGCGGCCCGCGGTCGCCGGGGTAGCCCTCCTGGTAGAGGTCGTCGACGTCGTCGTCGCCGTAGACGTGGTCGCCGACGGCGATGACGGCGCCCTCCGCGGCCTCGCGCATCTCCCGCGGCGCGATCACCCGGGCCAGGTGCCAGCCGGCGATGGTGACGATGGTGCCCAGCGCGATGCCGCTGAGCGAGAAGTCCTCGGTGACCTGGAGCGACACGTCACCGATGCCGATGATGATGCCGGCGGCGACCGGGACGAGGTTGATCGGGTTGCCGAAGTCGACCCCGTTCTCCTTCCAGATCTTGGCGCCGAGCAGGCCGATCATCCCGTAGAGGACGACGGTGATGCCGCCGAGCACGCCTCCGGGCACGGAGGCGACCAGGGCGCCGAACTTGGGGGAGAGGCCGAAGAAGATCGCCACCGCGGCGGCCACGTAGTAGGCGGCCGTGGAGTAGACGCGGGTGGCCGCCATGACGCCGATGTTCTCGGCGTAGGTCGTGGTGGGGGAGCCGCCGACCGACGAGGCGATGGCGGTGCCGACGCCGTCCGCGGCGATGGCCCGGCCCATGACCGGGTCGAGGTCGTGGCCGGTCATCTCGGCGACCGCCTTGACGTGGCCGGTGTTCTCGGCGATGAGGGCGATGACGGCGGGGAGGACGAGGAGGATGGCGGCGACCGAGAAGCTCGGGGTGTGCCAGCCGACGACCTCCTGGCCGTCCTGGGCGACCATCGTCTGGTCGGGGAAACCGAACCACGCGGCATCGCCGATCCCCGAGGTGTCCCACCGGAAGTGGTCCGTGGCCTCGGTGGCGCCGCCGAGCACGGAGTTGATCTGGCCGACCGTGGCGTCGAGCAGCCAGGAGAGGGCGGTGCCGAAGATGAGGGCGAGGAAGATCGCGATCCGGCCCACGAACCCGCGGAAGGCGACCGCGACCACGATGACGAACAGCATGGTGAGCAGCGCGACCCACTGGTCCTGGGGCCAGTAGATGCCCGCGACGACGGGCGCCAGGTTGAAGCCGATGAGCATGACGACGGCACCGGTGACGACCGGGGGCAGCACCTCGTGGAGCACCCGCGAGCCGAGGAAGTGGATCGCCACGCCGACCGCGGCGAGGACGAGACCGGCGACGAGGATCGCGCCGGTGACCGTGGGCGAGTCGCCGCCCTGGGCCCGGATCGCCGCGACCCCGGCGACGAACGAGGCCGAGGTGCCGAGGTAGCTGGGCACCTTCCCGGCGACGATGAGCAGGAAGATGATCGTCGCGACCCCGCTCATCATGATCGCCAGCTGCGGGTTCAGGCCCATGACCAGCGGGAAGACGAAGGTGGCGCCGAACATCGCCACGACGTGCTGGGCGCCGAGGCCGACGGTGCGGCCCCACGAGAGGCGCTCGTCGGGGGCGACGACCTCACCGGGGGCGAGCGTGCGCCCGTCGCCCTTGAGCTTCCAGCCGAGACCGAGGGACATGGTGGTGACCTCTCCTGGGGACCTGCCGGGGCGGCGTTGCCCGGGCACGACGGTGATACAGGGAAGGTAGTGACCGTGGCCGGCCGCACCCTCGGCAATCGTTGACAGCCGGGGGCGGCGTCACTTGGCACACCGGGCGACCCCTCGCGGCGGACGGGGAGGTCGGGGAGACGGCTCGGGCTGTCCCACGCGGGCGCGGAGAGGGCGGCCGGCTGCCCCGGCGCAGGCAGCGGCGTCCGGCCCATCGGGGCCCCCGAGCGCATCGCAGCGCGCCTGCTCGCTCGCACGGGCTACCTGACCCGGGGCACCTCGTCATCACAGTGATGTCGCGGATGCCCGGCGAGGTCGCCGCAACTGCAGCGACCGCACCGAAGAAGCGCGTCGTCACGGTGATGTCGCGGTTGTTCCGGCGCCTGCGTGCGGCGGTTCTCGCCGGTTCTCCCGCTCGTCGGCAGGACCGGTACCTACGCTGTCGACGTGGCGGTCTACCGGAGCCGACGGGCGCAGGCGGCGCGGCGGCGTCAGCGGCGGATGGCGGACGTGGAGCACGACCTGACCGACGAGCAGTGGACGGCGCTGAAGGACGCATGGGGAGGCTGCGCGTACTGCGGCGCGACCGAGCGGCCCGTGCAGCGCGACTGCCTGCTCCCGATCTCGCGCGGGGGGCGCTACACGCTGGACAACGTCGCACCAGCCTGCGGGCCGTGCAACGCGAGCAAGTGCAACGACGAGGTCACCTCCTGGATGCGGCGCAAGCGCCTGGACGAGCGCGCGTTCCTCGTCCGCCACGCCGAGATCCGCGCCGGCCTGCTCCCCTGAGCCCGGCACCGGAGGCCCGGGTGGCGCACGAGGCCTCGCGACGTCACTCCTCGGCAGCTCACGTGAGCGCGACGCACCGCCTCCGTCGTCCGCTCGCAGGCGACGATCGAGGGTCGTGCTCGGGCACGGTCCGTGACCCGCAGGTGGCGGCGCGTCATCGACCTCCCCACTCCTGCACGCGGACGCCGGGCGGCGCCCCGGTCGGGGGCCGCGGTGGGTGAGGATGGCGCCGTGCACCACGTCGACCTCGTGCTCGACCCGGCTGCCGACGCGGCGGTGCGGGCGGTGTGGAGTGCCCTCGACGCGGCGGGGCTGCCCAGCCTGGCCCACCACCGCAGCCCGTCGAACCGTCCGCACACGACCCTCGCGCTCTCGCGGACCTGGCCCGCGCCCCCGGGGCGCGAGGTGGTGGTCCGCGCGCTGGGGGCGCTGCCGCTGACCGTGCGGACCGGGGCGCCGGTGGTCTTCGGGAGGGGCCCGTTCGTGCTCGCGGTCGCTGTCGTGCCCACCCAGGGGCTGATCGCGCTGCACCGCTCCCTCGCCGGCGTGCTGCCCCCGGCGCGGCCCCACCTCGAGCCGGGCGCGTGGACGCCGCACGTGACGGTTGCGAACCGGCTGGCGCTCTCGCAGGTGGGGCCGGTGCTGGCGGTGCTCGCGGCGGGAGGGCTGCCCGAGACGGTGACCTTCGAGGGCGCCCGGCACTGGGACGCGATCGGGCGTCTCGACGAGCCGCTGACGGGGGAGGGTTCGCCTAGCGTCGGGGGATGACCTCCCGACGCTTCGAGTTCCGGTTCGACCCCGCCCACCGGTTGGCGGGCCTGCCGTTCACCGTGACGCCCGGCCGCGCCTGGGTGGAGGTGGGTGACGGCCGGCTGCGCGCACGGTTCGGGTGGTGGTCGCTCGACACCCCACTCGAGAACGTCGAAGCGGTGCAGGTGACCGGTGGCTACTCCTTCGTGAAGACCGCCGGGCCGCCGCACCTGTCCTTCACCGACAGCGGCGTCACCTTCGCGACGAACGGGGATCGGGGGGTGTGCGTCACCTTCCACGAGCGGGTGCGGTCGATCGACCCCACCGGCGTGGTGACCCACCCGGGGGCGACCTTCACGGTGGCCGATGTCGAGGGCCTGGCGGCCGCGCTCGGCCGGGCGGCGAGCTGACCGCGCCGGCCGTCCTAGATGCCCTTCATCCGGTGCACCCGCAGGGCGAGCGCGAGGGTGAGCCTCAGCTGTGGGTCGGAGGTGAACGGCCCGAGCATCCGCTCGAGCTTGGCGATGCGGTACCGCAGCGTGTTGTAGTGGAAGAACAGCTGGCGGGCGGTCTCCGCGACGTTGAGGTTGGTGTCGATGAGCACCGAGAGGGTGTGCCGCAGGTCGGCGTTCTCGGGGGCGTCGTCGGTGGCCAGGTCGCCGAGCGACTCGTGCACGAAGCGGCGCAGGTCCGCGCTGTCCGGCACCAGCGCCAGCAGCCGGTAGATGCCGAGGCGGTGGAAGTGGGCCACCCCCGACCCACCGTGCACCTGGCGCCCCACGTGCACCGCGGTGAGGGCCTCGTCGTAGGCCTGGGGCAGGTCGGTCACCGAGCGGACCGTGCGCGACACCCCGGTCGAGAAGGTGCGCCGCCCGCCGCCGCCCTCGCCGCGGACTTCGCGCACCAGGTCGCCCACGGGCCGCAGCACCGCCTCGGTGTCGGCGTCCTCGTCGACCGGCAACAGCACCACCACCTCCTGGCTGAAGCCCGCCACCGGCACCCGCGGATCGCGGGCGCGCACGGCCTGGCTCCAGGCCCGCACGAACCGGTCCTGCAAGGACCGCACCTCGTCCGGGGTCCGGGTGGTCTCGTCGTCGTTCTCGTCCGTCTCGGCGACCACGACCACCACCGGGCGGTCGATGTCCCACCCGAGGGATGCCGCGTGCGACGCGGCTTCGGCCTGGTCACCGGCTCGCCCGACGAGCGCGTCGCGGAGGAACTCCGCGCGGTACTTGCCCTCCACCGCCGCCACCGCCTGCTCCTTGGTGACGGCCAGGGCGGCCACGGTTGCAGCCCGCTCGAGCACGTGGATGTCGGTGGCGGAGAGAGCCGTTCCGTCCGAGAAGGCGCCGAGCAGTCCGTGGTCGGATGTGCCGGCGAGGATGCGGACGAAGGCGCGGGTGGGGTCGGCGCCGTCGCCCTGCTCCCGCGGGCCCACCGGCTCGGCCTCGACGACCAGTCGGCCGCTGCGGTCGAAGCACCGCAGCGCCAGGGCCCGCTCGACCGCCTGCGGCTCCCCGCCGGTGGCGAGCACCCGCCCGTCCGTGGTCGTGACCACGGCAGCGCCCCCGACCACGCCGGCCACGGCGTGGCACAGCTCGTGGAGCGAGCCACCGGCGAGGACGACGCGGACGAGCACGCGGTGCACCTCGTCCTCCCGCTGCAGCAGCGCCGCCTGGTGCTCGACGAGGCCCTCGAGCACCGCCGCCCGCTCGGCGGGGTCGTCGGGGAGCGCGGGCAGCCCCGCCCCGCGCGCCAGCGGCCCGGGCTGCTGCGGGGCTGGCAAGGTCTGCGGCCCGGCGGGGTCATCGTTGGCAACTCTGACCATCGGGTCACTGTAGCCACCTCACTAGCGTCACCGTATGTTCGAGACCCGGTCGGCCCTCGTGCCCGACCGGGTGCTGCCGGCCGCGGTGTCCCCCCTCACCCGACAGCTGCTGGACCGGCCGCCACGACCAGCCGTGGTCGCCGGGGTCCACCGCTTCGGCGTCTACGTCTCGGTGGCGGGCACCGTGCTGCCGGTCCTGGCCCGCGACGCCGTCGCGCTGCCGCCCGCCCTGCGCCTGGCGCAGACGTCCGCGCAGCTCCACTGGACGGTGCGGGCGGGTGACGCGATCGGCGTCGGTGGCGGCGAGGTGCGGATGCCCGGGCTGACGGTGCGCGGCGTCCGCTCCTGGCGCCCGAGCCGGGTGCGGTCCGGGCGCGGAGGCGACCCGCGGGCTGCCGCGCGCATCCTGCGCGTGGCGGCGGGCGAGGGGTCGCGTTGGCTGGACGCTCCGGTCCGCGCGGCCGTCACGGCGCCCGGGCCGGCCGCCGCGGTGGCGGCCCTGGTCGGGCGGGGCCACGGCCTGACCCCGAGCGGTGACGACGCCCTCGCCGCCGCCCTCCTGGCCGCTCGCGCCCTGGGCAGCGACCGCGCCGGGGTCCTGGCCGGCGCCGTCCGGAGCCGGCTGTCGGCGACCACCGCCGTCTCCGCGGCCCTGCTCGAGGCGGCGGCGGACGGCTGGGCGGTTCCCGAGGTGGTCGCCCTCGTCGAGGCCGCCGCCGCCGGCGACGGCCGCGGCACCGAGCTCCTGCTGCCGCCCGTCCTCGCCCTCGGCCACCACTCGGGCTCCGACCTCGTCGCCGGCCTCGGCGCCGCGCTCGGCGCCCTCGCCGAACCCCTACCGTCCGGGAGGACCGCCGCATGACCGTCCACGTCGAGCTCCGCCGCGGCGCCTACCACGACTCGGTCAGCCTGCTCCAGGTGAGCAGGGCGGTCGCCGGCACGGCGGGGGTCGAGGCGGCGCAGGTGGCCATGGCCACCGAGCTGAACTGCGACGTCCTTCGGGGGATGGGCTTCGACGTGCCTCCGGAGGCCGGCCCCAACGACCTCGTCGTGGCCCTCCGCGCGGAGGACGAGGAGGCGGCGCGGGCGGGGCTGGCCGCCGTCGACCACGAGCTGAGTGCGCTGCGGTCGGAGGCGGACACCGGCACTGCCGCCGAGGAGGTGCCGCCGATGACCCTCGGCTCGGCGGTGCGCCGCTCGGGGGCGGGGCTCACCGTCGTCTCCGTCCCCGGCGAGCACGCCGTCACCGAGGCCTTCGACGCGCTCGCGGCAGGAGCCTCGGTGATGCTCTTCTCCGACAACGTGCCGGTCGAGGACGAGGTACGGCTCAAGGTCGCGGCGGCCGCCGCCGACCTCCTCGTCATGGGCCCCGACTGCGGCACCGCCCTCGTCGGCGGCGCCGCGCTCGGCTTCTGCAACGTCGTGGCGCCGGGTTCGGTCGGCCTCGTCGCTGCCAGCGGCACCGGTGCGCAGCAGGTGATGTGCCTGCTCGATGCCGCGGGCGTCGGCGTCAGCCACTGCCTGGGGGTGGGCGGGCGCGACCTCTCCGCCGCGGTCGCGGGCCGCTCCACCCGGCAGGCGCTGCACGCCCTTGCCGACGACCCCGCCACCGAGAGCGTCGTCGTCGTCTCCAAGCCCCCCGACGCCGCCGTCCTCGACCTGGTCCGCGCCGATGCCGAGGCGCTCGGGCTGCGCGTCCACTGGGCCACTCTCGGCCCCGGCCGCCCGGACCTCACCGCCGCGGTCGAGGAGGCCCTGGCCGCCGAAAGCCACGAGGTGCCCGGCTGGCCGCAGCACGTCGCCGCCCCTGAGGACCCCGCCTTCACCCGGGGGCCCTCGCTGCGGGGACTCTTCTGCGGCGGCACCCTCGCCGAGGAGGCCGCCACCATCGCCGCCGGCGTGCTCGGGCCCGTCGCCTCCAACCTCGGGCACGATCCCGAGCACGCGCTCCCGCCCGACCTCGCCACCCGCGGGCACGCGGTCGTCGACTACGGCGCCGACGAGCTGACCCGGGGACGGGCCCACCCGATGATCGACCCGACCCTGCGCACCGAGCGGATCGCCGCCGAGGCGGCCGACCCCACGTGCGGCGTGCTCCTGCTCGACCTGGTCCTCGGCCACGGGGCCCACCCCGACCCCGGCCACGACCTCGCCGACGCCGTCGCCGCGGCCCGCGCCAGCGCCCACGCCGAGGGCCGCGCCCTGCCCGTCGTCGTCTCCCTCTGCGGCACCGACGCCGACCCGCAGGACCGAGGCGCCTGCCAGGCGGCCCTGGCCGCAGCCGGCGCGTCGGTGTTCCTCTCCAACGCCGCCGCCGCCCGCCACGCCGTCGCCGAGCTGAGGAGCACGCGATGACCGCCCCGCTGCACGGTCTGCTCACCCGCGACCCCGTCGTCGCCACGTCCGGGGTGACCCTGTTCGCCGACACGCTCCGCGCCCAGGCAGTGCCGGTCACCGAGGTCGACTGGCGCCCACCCGTCGGGGTCACCGCCGCCGAGGTCGCCCGGGTGATGGCGGACCCGCGACGCGTGGACGCCAACGCCCTCGCGCTGGAGCGGATGACGAGCGCCGAGGCCGTGCTCGTCGACGTCGCGCCCGCGTCCGAGGCGGTCGGCCTCGAGCGGGGCACCTTCCTCCACGCCGGACCGCCCATCGAGTGGGAGCGGGCCAGCGGTCCGCTGCGGGGAGCGCTCGTCGGCGCGGTGCTCCTCGAGGGCCTCGCCGATGACGCCGAGGAGGCCGAGCGTCGGCTCGCCGCGGGCGACTTCGACCTCGAGCCCTGCCACCACCGCGGCGCCGTCGGCCCGATGGCCGGGGTCGTCAGCCCGTCGATGTGGATGTACGCCCTGCGCGACGAGGTGCACGGCAACGGGTCGTGGTGCACCCTCAACGAGGGGCTCGGGAAGGTGCTCCGCTACGGGGCCTACTCGCCCGAGGTCATCGCCCGGCTGCGGTGGATGGGCGACGTGCTCGGGCCGGTGCTGCGGCACGCGGTGCGCACGGTCGGGCCGGTCGACATCCGCGCGATCATCGCCCAGATGCTCCAGATGGGCGACGAGGGGCACAACCGCAACCGGGCGGGCTCCCTCATGCTCCTGCGTGAGCTGCTGCCCGGCATCATCACCGCCGACGCCCCCTCCGACGTCGTCGCCGAGGTGGCCCGCTTCTCCGGCGCCAACGAGCACTTCTTCCTCAACCTCGGGATGCCCGCGGCCAAGCTCGCCACCCGCGCCGCCGAGGACATCCCCGGCTCCACCGTCGTGACGACGATGGCCCGCAACGGCACCGACTTCGGCATCCGGGTGTCGGGCACCGGGCCCCAGTGGTTCACCGGGCCCGCGAACACCCCGGAGGGCCTCTTCCTCGGCGACTTCGGGCCCGAGGACGCCAACCCCGACATCGGCGACTCGGCCATCACCGAGACCGGCGGTCTCGGCGGCTTCGCGATGGCCGCCGCACCCGCCATCGTGCGGTTCGTCGGCGGCGACGTCCCGTTCGCGCTGGCGACGACCCGGCGGATGTACGAGCTGACCGTCGGCGAGCACCCCGTCTTCCAGGTGCCGATCCTCGGGTTCCGGGGCACCCCGGTCGGCATCGACGTCGTCACGGTGGTGCGCACCGGGATGCTCCCGCAGATCAACACCGGGATGGCCGGCCGCGTCGCCGGCACCGGGCAGGTCGGGGCCGGTCTGGTCACCCCGCCCCAGGAGTGCTTCGCCGGGGCGCTGCGGGCACTTGCGGCGGCCGTGCCCGACTGACGCCCCCGGCGCTGCCTGGCGCACGGGGTTCGACGCGCGTGGGCGTCGGCGACGGCGACGCCGTCGGCTGCCCGCAGGCAGCGGCAGGGGCCGGGCCCGCTGGTGCGGACCCGGCCCCGGTGTGCCGTGGAGCTCGGGCGGTCAGCCCTTGCCCTTGGCCTTGCCGGCGCCGACCAGACGGAAGTCGTAGTCGGCGTCGAGGACGGTCAGGTCCCCGCTCGGCATGTTGGAGACGACCGCGGTGACGTCGCGCTTGGTGCCGTTGGCGCACGAGGTGTCGAAGCCGCTCTCCGAGAACTCGTCACCGACGAAGCGGTAGACGTAGTTGCCGGCGTCGTCCACGATCTCACCGTCGGAGTCCGTCCCCGGCGTGAGGTCGCAGGTCGAGATGAGCTGGACGGCCCACTCGTTGTCCTGCGTGCCGGTGGTCTCGAACCAGCCCTCGCCCTCCGGAACCAGGTCGGCGGCGGAGTCGTCGACGACGACGTCGTCGACGAACCAGCCGGTGTCGAGGTACGCGGCGTCGGTCGAGTACCGGAACCGCACGTCGGTCGTGCCCTCCGGCAGCTGAGCCGTCAGGTGGATGTACTCCGGGTCGTCCACGAAGTACTCGCCGCCCGAGGTGCCGGTGAGGCCGTTGCCCTCGGTGTTGTTCCCGTGCGGGTCGTCGTTCGTGGTGACGGTCTCGTCGGCGTCGTTCACCAGCGGGACGGTCTGCCAGTTGCCACCGACGAGGGCCTCGACGAAGCCGTAGTCCCAGCCCTCCTCGATGAAGTGCCAGGTCCAGAAGTCGAGCGACTGCACGTCACCGTCGGTGTCGACGCCGAGCACGTGGTCGGACTGGCTGGCATAGCCGGCGTACCAGTGCGTGGGCTCGCTGTGCGGGGCCACCTGGGTCGTCGGGTCACCGGAGAACTCGAACGAGAACGTCGGGCCCGGGTTGCGGAACCGCTCGTAGGCGAGGCCGAAGGGCAGCGCCGTCTGGTCGACCTTGTTCTTCAGCCGGTCCCACTTGGCGTCGGGAAGGGCGCCCTTGTAGATCCCGCGGTCGTCCCAGAAGTTCTCGTTGGCGATGTCGATGGTCCACGTGGTGTACGCGGGGTCACCGAAGTCGACCGCCTTGATGTCCCAGCGGTCCGAGCCCTCGTCGTCGAGGTACACCGCGACGGCCCAGTCCTGGAACAGCTCCTCGACCGAGCGCAGGTCGCCCCCGGTCTCGGCGTTGAACGCGTCGATGGCGGCCTGGACGCCCTCCATCCCGTTCAGCGGCTCCTCGAAGATGTTCTTGATGAGCAGGTCACCGCCGAAGCCGTCGTACTGGAGGTCGGGCTCGTAGGTGCCGTCACCGTTGCCGCCGGCCTGCTCCCAGAGGTACTGGAAGAAGGTGTAGGAGGCGCCGTAGTTCTCGAGGCCGCCGCCCCAGCGGGTCAGCGAGGTCTCGTGGTGGAACACCTGGTGGTAGGTCAGGTGCGACCCGCCCACGTCGTAGCCGTTGAGGAACACCGCGAAGTCGGCGAGACCCTCGTCGACCCAGGACAGCTCGCCGGGGTCGCTGTAGTTCATCAGCAGGTGCTCGAGCTCGTGGGCGAAGACGCCCTCGTAGAGCTGGGGCCGGTTGTTCGAGTCGTCGCCGTCGTCCCAGCCCTGGCTGCCGTCGCCGACCCGGTTGACCCAGTCGAACGCGTCGATCGCCATGACGTTCATGCCGGCGCTGTCGATGAAGTCAGGGGCGAAGTACCCGGCGGTGTAGGACGTCACCGAGCAGTCGTACATCGACTCGTCGTGCAGGTTGAAGACGATGGTGACCAGGGAGTCCGTGGCCGGGTCGCCCGGCACCGCGGCACCCATCTCGCCGAAGTGCTCCTCGTTGACCCGCACGATCTGGTTCGTCAGCTCGTCACCGAGGTAGTTGATCTGCTGCTGCGTGACGACGTAGTCGTCGGCGGTGTCGTCGGCGCACGGGACGAAGTCGTCATCCGGGTTCCAGTCCACCTGCGGGTCCATGCTCCCGACGCCGGTCGGGGCACTCCCGTCGAGCGGCGTGCCGACGGGGACGTAGATGTAGACGGGCGTGCCGTCCGCGGTCGTGTTGGAGTAGACCCTCACGAACTCCTGCTCGTAGGTGCCCCCCGCCGCGCTGTCGTTGAGGTCCAGGGTGATCGTCTCGTCCCCGGGGCTCCCGCTCGACGCCGCGGACGCGATGGGTGCCCCGAAGGCGGCGAGGGCGAGCGCGGCTGCGGCTGCGATCGCTCCACGCCAACCACGGGACACGCGGTGTCCTGTGTGCATGGTGTTCTCCCTCTGTGTCCCGCGGTCGGCCCGATCAGGCCGGGTGCGGTGGTGTCCCTGCTGCCTGGTGGTCTCGGCAGCGGCCCCCACAGACCACCAAGCGGAGGCGCCCGTGGCAAGAGCACCCGAGATAACGAATCGGTAACGAAGGCGTCCGACCTGCGGGAAGAGGGTCCGCGGCAGGCCGGAGAGCGGGGGCCGCGTCCGGCCCGGCCGGCGCCGGGCCCGGTCGCTCAGGCCTCGAGCGGGCCGGTGAGCGCGCCGCCGCAGTGGTAGACGTCCGGACGGCCGGGCCACAGCGTGCCCGCCTCCGCGAGCCCGTCGTCGAGCTCGCCGCGCCACGTCCCCGACTCGTCGACGAAGTACCGCTCCGCGTGGTCCCAGAGCCGCCGGTACCACCGCTCCCAGTGCGGGTCACCGGTGCGCCGGCGCAGGGCCGCGGTCGCCTGGATGCCCTCGCAGACCGGCCAGTGCAGCCGCACCGTGGCCACCGGGCCGCCCCCCCAGTCGACGGTGTAGACCAGCCCCGGTCGCCCGTCGAGCGCCCAGCACTCGTCGAGGGCCCGGCGGGAGAGCGCCTCCGCGGCGGGCGCCAGCCACCCCGGGCGGTCGGGGAGCAGGGGCGAGGTGTCGAGGTCGAGCAGGAAGCGGGCCCACTCCAGCGAGTGCCCGGGCGTCGCGCCGTACGGGCGGAACGGGTGCATCGGCTGGTCGCGGTGGTGCTCGGGCAGGGGCCGCCAGTCGCGGGTGTAGTGCTCCGGCAGCAGCCAGCCGTGCTCGCGGGCGGCGCCGTCGACGAGCCGGGTCGCGACGGCGAGCGCCCGGCGGTGCCATGTGGCGTCGCCGGTGGCGCGGCCCATCGCGAGGAAGGCCTCGACGCCGTGCATGTTGGCGTTGGCGCCCCGGTAGTCCTCGTCGTCGGACCAGTCGGGCGCGAAGGACTCCCGCAGCATCTGGGCGTCCTCGTCCCAGAGGTGCCGGTCCACGACCCCGGCCACCCGCTCGAGCAGCAGCGGGCCGTCGGGGTGGCCGACCGAGGCGGCGGAGGCGGCGGCCAGGCCCACGTGGACGTGGTCGTAGGCGGCCTTCCGGGTCACGGTGCCGGGCTCGCTGAGCCACCCACCGTGATCGGAGTCGGCGTGCAGGCCGAGCAGCGAGGCGGCGCCGTGGTCGAGCAGCTCGCCCGCACCGGGCACGCCCAGGCGCACCCCGGTGGCCGCGACGTGCGTCATCCGGGCGGTGAGGAAGAGCTGGGGGCGGCGGCCGGGCAGCGGGCGGCCGTCCGCGCCCAGCCAGTGGAACCCTCCGCCGTCCCGGATCGAGCCGAGCGCGAAGCGCAGCACGCGCGCGAACCCCGCCTGCAGCCACGTTCGGTGCAGGGGCAGGTCCAGCCACGACGTGCTCACGTCGGTCGCCACGAGGCAACCCTAGGACCGGCGGTCCGTGCGCCTCGGTCGGCGACGCGACCGCAGACGACGGGGGAAGCACCTCGAACGTCCGCCGAGAGGTCGGCGTCCGCGAGCGGGAATTAAACTTGACAGTTGATCAAGCAAGCGGTTGAATACGGCGATGGACGACGAACGGGTGGATGCGGGGTTCACAGCCCTCGCCGACCCCGTCCGCCGGGCGATCATCGCCCGCCTGAGCCGGGGGCCGGCCACGGTGAACGAGATCGCCGAACCCTTCGAGATCTCCCTCCAGGCGGTCTCGAGGCACATCCGGGTCCTCGAAAAGGCGGGCCTGGTCACCAAGGGCCGGGAGGCGCAGCGCCGTCCGGTCTCGCTGGACCCCGCGGCCCTCGAGCGGCTCACGGCGTGGATCGACGGCTACCGGCTCGCTCACGAGCAGCGCTTCCGCCGGCTCGACGCCCTGCTCGCCGAGGAGCACGGGGTCACCGACAAGGAGGCACCATGACCAACCCACTCCACCTCGACGTCCCGGCCGGCGTGCCGTGGATCGACTTCACCCGCGAGTTCGACGCGCCCGTCGCCGCGGTCTTCGACGCCCACCGTGACCCCGCCAAGGTGGTCCGGTGGCTCGGCCCCCGCGGCTACGAGATGGTCGCCGAGCGCTGGGACTTCGTCTCCGGCGGCGGATACCGCTACGTGCACCGCGACCCAAGCGGCAACGAGTACTGGTTCCGGGGGTGCTTCCACACGGTGCGGGAGAACGAGTTCGCGCTCCAGACCTTCGAGTTCGAGGGGATGCCCGACGAGGTCGCGCTCGAGTTCATGACCTTCGAGGACCTCGGCGACGGGCGCACCCGGTTGCGCGGCCGGAGCATCGGCCGCACCGTCGAGGGCCGCGACGCCATGGTCTCCTCGGGCATGGAGACCGGCATGGCCGAGGGCTACGCCAAGCTCGACGAGCTCCTCGCCGGCTGATCCCGACGACCACGAGGGAGGAGCTCGCCATGGAGTGGACGCTGGAGGTGGTCGTCGTCCCGGTGTCGGACGTCGACGCGTCGATCGGGTTCTACCGCGACCGACTCGGGTTCCACCTCGACCACGACACCCACACCGAGCACGGCCGGGTCACCCAGCTGACCCCCACGGGGTCGGGGTGCAGCATCGTCATCGGGAGCTTCCCGCCCATGCAGCGGATGGCGCCGGGGAGCCTCCACGGGCTGCAGCTCGTCGTGCCCGACGCCCACGCCGCGAGGGAGCAGCTGGTCGCCGCCGGGGTCGGGTGCGAGGAGATCACCGTGCTCGACGAGCGTGACGGCGGCACCCTGTTCGGGTTCGCCGACCCCGACGGCAACTCGTGGGTGGTGCAGCAGCTCCGTGCCCGCGCCGAGCGGCCCCTGCTGGGCGGAGGACGCGTCGGGGAGGAGGGCTGAGGGCCCCCGCCCGAACGGGTCCAGCCCTGTCGAGGGTTCGGAATGGTCGGTGCGGCAGGGCTGTTGGGCCCCACGTCGCGCCACGCCCCTCCGCGTGGCCGGCCGGGGAACTGCTGCCGACCCACCGAGGAGACCAACCGTGCCCGACCACGACGTCGCCGACTTCTGGTTCGACCCGCTCTGCCCGTTCGCGTGGGCCACCTCGCGCTGGATGGAGGAGGTCGAGCGGGTCCGTCCGGTGCGGGTGCGCTGGCACGTGATGAGCCTGGCCGTGCTCAACGAGGACCGGGACGTCCCCGACGCGTACCGGGAGTCCCTGGCTCGCGCCTGGGAGCCGGTCCGGGTCGTCGTGGCCGCCCGGGAGCTGCACGGCGAGCACGTGGTCAAGCCCCTCTACGACGCGCTCGGCCGCCAGCTCCACGTCGAGGGTGTCGACGACCTCGGCGCCGCCGTCGCGGCCGCCCTCGCGGACGTGGGCCTGCCCGCCGACCTGGCGGGCCACGCCACCTCCACCGAGTTCGACGCGCTGGTCCGGGAGAGCCACGACGCGGCCGCCGGGCTCGTCGGCGACGACGTGGGCACGCCCGTCGTCGCGGTGAACGGGGTCGCGTTCTTCGGGCCGGTCATCACGCGCATCCCCCGGGGCGAGGACGCCGGACGCCTCTGGGACGGCGCCCTGCTCATGGCCGGGACCGACGGCTTCTTCGAGCTCAAGCGCACCCGCACCGAGCCGCCCGCCGCGGCCTGAGGCTGCGGGTCAGGGGCCCGGGAACCCGCTGTCGGCCGCCGGCGGCTCGCCCTCGGACCCCTCCAGCCGTTCGCGGAGCCGGTCCCTGACCTCGTCGGGGGTGTAGGCACGCCGCTGCCGCTCGTCCCGGGCCACCAGGGCTCCCGTGGCCACGACCCCGACCACGCTCGCGACACCGAGCACCTTCCACCACCGGTTCGCGTTCGCCACCCCGCCAGCGTAGGGGGAACCCGGCCTGCGGAGGTGGCGCGGGCGGTCATCGCCCGGCTGCCGGACCGAACGCCCCCGCTCCGGCAGACTGGCCGCATGCCACCCACCCGGCGCAACCCGGTCCTCCTCGACGAGGCGATCGACGCGACCCGGACCGGTGACCTGTGGATCTTCCGTGGGAGCACCCTGGCCGACCGCGCCATCCAGGCGGTGAGCAACGCGCCGGTCAACCACGTCGGGATGGCCGTGGTCCTCGACGACCTGCCGCCGCTGATGTGGCACGCCGAGCTGGGCCGGTCGCTGCCCGACGTGTGGACGGGCGACCACCACCGCGGGGTGCAGCTGCACGACCTCCGGGAGGCGGTGACGACGTGGCAGGAGCGCTACCACCAGCGTGCCTGGCTGCGGCAGCTCTCGCCGCCGGCCGGCCGTGAGCAGGAGGATGCGGCGATGCGCGTGGTCGCGCGCCTCGACGGGGTCTCCTTCCCCAGGACGATGGCGCTCGCGTGGCGGTGGCTGCGGGGGCGCGACGCACACCTGACCCGGCGGGCCGCCGAGCGGAAGGGGCTGCGCCCGGAGGACGCCTACTGCGCCGAGGTCGTCGGGCTGACGCTGGAGGAGATGGGGATCCTCGAGGCCGACGCCCCGACGAGCTGGTACGACCCGGGGCGGTTCTGGAGCGGCGACAGCCTGCCGCTCACGCCCGGCTGGGCCTACGGTGCCGAGGTCGAGGTGGCTCGCGCCCCGCGCTGACGCCGCACCCACGGCAGGCCCACCGCCACGACCCCGACCGCGAGCACGAGCGCCGCCGCGAGCACCCCCCAGACCGCGCACCAGAGGAGCAGCGCCAGCCCCTCCCAGAGCGGGTTGACCCAGCCGACGTCCGGTACCGCCGCCGACGCCAGCCACGCGCCGGCGACGAAGCCGAGCGCCGTCAGGACCATGAGGCCGACGGTGACCCCGGCGGAGCGGGCCACGGCACCCAGCTGCTGCCGGCCGCGCCCGGTGGGGTCGTGGTCGTCCTCCAGGCGGTGTCCGAAGGTCTCGAACACGTCGGGCCCGGGTCCGGTGGAGCGGCGGGGCATGGCCGCGAGCATACGTTCCCGCTCCGGTGGCGGGGTGCACATCGGGCACCTACGGTGTGGCGAGCGGGCGCGACAGGGCACCCGCCACACCCGAGAGGAGACAGATGCGACGATCTCGCATGCTCGCCGTCGCCGGTGCCGTGGCCCTCGCCACGAGCGCACTCGGCGCGACCGCCGCCACCGCTGCAGCGCCCGCCACCACCGCGGCGACGCAGGGTTCGCCGAAGTCCTACGTCGTCCTCGCCGAGAAGGGCGGCGACGCGCAGGCCCTGGCCAGGGAGCTGGCCCGGCAGGGTGCCACCGTCACCTCGGTGAACACCGCCATCGGCATGGTCACCGTCGAGTCGGCCGACTCGGGGTTCGCCGCGAGCGCCCGCTCGCTGGACGGCGTCGACACCGCCGCCGCCAACAGCGTCGTCGGGCGCGCCCCACAGGACCAGCCGGACCGCAGGGCCCTGGAGCGGCTGCGCCCCGGTGACGCGGGGAAGGCACCCGCCACCGCCGGCAAGAAGCCGCGGACCGACCCCCTCGACGACCACCTCTGGGGCATGGAGATGATCGACGCCGTCGAGGCCCACCAGGTGACGATGGGCAGCAAGCGCGTCCGGGTCGGCGTCATGGACACCGGTGTCGACGGCAGCCACCCCGACATCGCCCCCAACTTCGACCGCCGGCTCTCCCGCAACTTCACCACCGACGCCGACGACCCCCTGGGCGCCGCCTGCAACTACGGCGACTGTGTCGACCCCGCTGACGTCGACGACGACGGTCACGGCACCCACGTGGCCGGCACCATCGGCGCCGCGATGAACGGCCTGGGCGTCTCCGGTGTCGCCCCCAAGGTCGACCTGGTCAACGTGCGCGCCGGTCAGGACAGCGGGTACTTCCTCCTCGGCCCGACGGTGGACGCGCTCACCTACTCCGGTGACGTCGGGCTCGACGTCGTCAACATGTCCTTCTACGTCGACCCCTGGGCCTACACCTGCATCGGCGGGGCGCCGGAGGACGGCGCCGAGGAGGCGGCGAGCCAGGACGCGATCATCGAGGCCATGACCCGCGCCCTCGACTACGCGCACGACCACGGCGTCACCCTCATCGGCGCTCTCGGCAACGGCCACGACGACCTCGCGAACCCGCGCACCGACACGAGCAGCCCGGACTACGGGTTCGAGGGGGCGCACCCGCGCACCATCGACAACGCGACCTGCTTCGACCTGCCGGTCGAGGGCCCGCACGTGGTGGGCGTCTCGGCGGTCGGCCCGAGCGAGCGCAAGGCCTACTACTCGAACTGGACCACCGACCTCGCCTCCGGCGAGATCGAGGTCTCCGCACCCGGTGGCGACTACTACGACGGCACCCCCGGGCTGCAGAACATGATCCTGTCCGCGGCGCCGCTGAACGTGCTCCAGGCGGCCGGTGAGGTCGACGCCGACGGTGAGATCACCGAGGAGGGCGAGGGCTCGGTGGTGAAGGACTGCCGCACCGACGACGACGGCACCGAGGAGTGCGGGTACTACCAGTACCTGCAGGGCACGTCGATGGCCTCGCCGCACGCGGCCGGGGTCGCGGCGCTCGTCGTGGCCGCTCACGGTGGCAAGGTCGCCCCCGGCGACTTCGGCCTGGCGCCCGACGTCACGGCGAAGATCCTCATGGACTCCGCCCGCGACGCGGCCTGCCCGAACGGCGACGGCGTGCTCTACGACTACCCGAGCCCCATCCCGGCCTCGTACAACGGCGTCTGCGTCGGCGGCGAGGACTTCAACGGGTTCTACGGCGACGGCATCGTCAACGCGCTGGCCGCCGTGTCCTGACCCCGGGCGCACCCGGGCCGGGCGCTCGGTGACGACCGCACCGGATGCCGTCCGCTCCCCTCGGGGCGGGCGGCATCCGCGGGTCCGGGCCGGTCAGTGGGTGAGGGCGTACCCGATCCACGCGGCGCCGAGCCCGAGCGCCAGCGACAGCGCGACGTTGAGCACCGCCTCGGTCCGACGACGGTCGGTGAGGGCGCCCCAGACCTCGAGGGCGAGGGTCGAGAAGGTGGTGAGGGCGCCGCAGAAGCCCACCCCGACGAGGGCGAGCCAGCGGCCGTCGAGGGCGGACCCGACGAGCAGGCCGAGGACGAACGAGCCGAGGACGTTGACGACGACGGTGCCGACCGTGGGCACGGCGTGCAGCCCCGCGCGGGACCAGTGGCTCACGAGGTAGCGCAGGGGTGCGCCGAGGGCCGCGCCGAGCGCGACGAGGAGCCCGTCGACGGCGGTCACGGGCCCGGCCACGCGCGTCGCCCGGCGAGCTCCCCGGCACCCACGGCGAGGGTGCCGAGGAGGAAGGTCGCCGAGAGGTACCCCACCATCAGCGCCAGGTGGTCGGCCTCGTAGAGGGCGATGACCTCGACCGCGAGCGCCGAGAAGGTCGTCCAGCCGCCGAGCAGCCCGACGCCCACGAACGGGCGGGCGAGCCGGTGGGCGCCGGGGCGGTCGACGAGGTAGGCGACGAGCATGCCCATCGCGAAGGCGCCGGTGACGTTGACGACCAGGGTCGCCCACGGCGTCCCGCCGTCGGAGTGGGGCAGCGCCAGCCCGACCGCCCACCGGCCCAGCGAGCCCAGCACGCCGCCGGCCGCGATCGTCGCGAGGAGGGCGGCGTCGGGGCCGCCGTCGGCTCGTGGTGCCACCGGGGTCAGGCCCGGAGCGTGGCGAGGTGTTCGGCGATCCGCCCGATGGCCTCGGTGAGCGTCTCCTCGTCGGGCAGGGTCACCAGGCGGAAGTGGTCGGGCTCGAACCAGTTGAAGCCGGTTCCGTGCGTGACGAGGATCTTCTTGGCCCGCAGCAGGTCGATGACGAACTCCTCGTCGGACTCGATCGGGTAGACCTCGGGGTCGAGCCTCGGGAAGCAGTAGAGCGCGCCCCGCGGCTCGACGCAGGAGACGCCGGGGATGTCGTTGAGCAGCCGCGACGCGAGCTTGCTCTGCTCGCGGAAGCGCCCCCCGGGGCCGATGAGCTCGTTCACCGACTGGTAGCCCCCGAGGGCGGTCTGGATGGCGTGCTGGGCCGGCACGTTGGCACACATCCGCATGTTGGCGAGCAGGGTGAGGCCCTCGAGGAAGTCCTCGGCGAGGTGCTGGGGCCCGCTCACCATCACCCATCCCGCGCGGTAGCCGCACACCCGGTAGGCCTTCGAGAGGCCGCTGAAGGTGAGGCAGAGGACGTCGTCGCCCGCGAAGGTGGCGGCGTGGTGGTGCACGGCGTCGTCGAAGAGGATCTTCTCGTAGATCTCGTCGGCCATGACGACCAGGTCGTGCCGGCGGGCGATGTCCACCAGCGCCCGCACCGTCTCCTCCGAGTAGACCGCACCGGTCGGGTTGTTCGGGTTGATGACGACGATGGCGTGGGTGTTCTCGGTGATCTTGGACTCGATGTCGGCGAGGTCGGGATCCCACCCGTCGGCCTCGTCGCACCGGTAGTGCACCGGGGTACCGCCGGAGAGGGACACCGCGCCGGTCCACAGCGGGTAGTCGGGCGCGGGCACGAGGATCTCGTTGCCGTCGTCGACGAAGGCCTGGAGCACCATCGAGATCAGCTCGGAGACGCCGTTGCCGATGAAGACGTCCTCGACCGAGGTCTCGCGCAGGCCGTGCGACTGGTAGTACTGCGCGACCGCGGTGCGGGCCGAGTAGATGCCCTTGGAGTCGGCGTAGCCCTGGCTGTCGGGGAGGTTGTGCACCATGTCGGCGACGATCGCCTCGGGGGCCTCGAAGCCGAACGGCGCGGTGTTGCCGATGTTGAGCTTGAGGACCTTGTGGCCCTCGGCCTCGAGGCGGTGGGCCTCGACGAGGATCGGGCCGCGCACGTCGTAGCGCACGTGCTGGAGCTTCTGGCTCTGGACGATCCGGCGCATGGGCCCAGTCTCGCAGCCCGGTCCGCGCCGGCACCGGAGGCGTCCGGCCCGACCTTTCCGGCGGGTTACCCGTGCCCGACGGATGCCGCGCGCCGCCGCGGCGCGCCCCTAGCCTTGGCGTCGTGGTGCGCATCCTGCTCGTCGAGGACGACACGACGGTCCGCGAGGCCGTCGCGGCGTACCTGACCCGCGCGGGCCACGAGGTCGACGCCGTCGCCGACGGGGAGTCGGCGGTCGACCACTTCACCGCCCGGCCCGCCGACCTGGTGCTCCTCGACCTCATGCTGCCCGGGCTCGGCGGGCTCGAAGTCACCCGCCGGCTGCGTTCGATGCGCCGCGACCTGCCGCTCATCATGGTCACCGCACGCGGCCAGGAGCACGAACGGGTGCAGGGCCTCCAGCACGGCGCGGACGACTACGTCACCAAGCCGTTCAGCCTCCGCGAGCTCGAGCTGCGGGTGCGCTCGGTCGTGCGTCGCACCAGCGCCCCGCCGGCCGAGGTGGCCGGCACCCTGACCGACGGTGACCTCGAGCTGGACCTCGGTGCCCGGTCGGCGCTGCGGGGCGGGGCGCCGCTCCAGCTGACCGCGCGCGAGTTCGACCTGCTCGCCTGGTTCCTCCAGCACCCCGGCGTCGTCTGGTCCCGCGACCAGCTCATCAAGGAGGTGTGGGGCTGGGACATCGGCGACCCGTCCACGGTCACCGTCCACGTGCGCCGGGTCCGCGAGAAGGTCGAGGACGACCCCAGCGCGCCGAGCCGGCTCGCCACCGTCTTCGGGCGGGGCTACCGCTGGGACGCCGCCGACGCCCGGCCGGCCCCCGGACCCGCCCGCCCCGCCGGTGACGGTGGGGCGCAGTCCGGCCGCACCCCGGAGCCGCCCGGTGACGCCTGAGACCTCGGCGGTCGTCCTGTCGGCGACCGTCACCGCGGCGGCGGGCACCGTCGGGGCGCTCGCCCTCGCGCAGATGGCCGGCCGCCGGCCCGCGCTGGCCGCCCTCGGCGCGCCCATCGTCCTCGTCGCCTCGCTCGGCGCCGGTGTGGCGGTGGCCAGCCGGTCGATGCTCATCGGCGAGGACGACTACCGCACCCTGCTCTTCGTCCTCCTCGCGGGGGCGCCGATGGCCGTGATCGTCGGGCTCGTCCTCGCCCGGAGGGTGTGGCGGCTGGAGGAGGAGCACGCGCGGGAGCGCGCCGACCGCGACCGCGCCCAGCAGGTCGAGACCTCCCGCCGCGAGACCATCCGCTGGCTCTCGCACGACCTGCGCACCCCGCTGGCCGGCATCCGGGCCCTCGCCGAGTCCCTCGAGGACGACGCCGTCGCCGACCCCCACGCCGCGCACGGGCGGATCGTGCGCGAGGTCGACCGGATGGACGCGATGGTCGACGACATCGCCGAGCTGTCCCGGCTCCACGGGGAGGCCGCCGACCGATCCGAGCCCGCGGACCTCGACGACCTCGTCAGCGACGCCGTCGCCACCGTGATGCCGCTGGCCGACGCCGCCGGGGTGCAGGTGAGCGCGCGGGCCCTGTCCGGCTCGGTGCTCGACCTGGACGCCCGCGGGGTCACCCGGGCCGTCACCAACCTCCTCCGGAACGCGGTGCAGCACACGCCGCCCGGCGGTCGGGTCGAGGTCTGCACCGAGGCGGTCGAGGACCGGGTCGAGGTGGCGGTGAGCGACGGGTGCGGCGGCATCCCCGACCCCGACCTCGACCACGTGTTCGAGCCGGGCTGGCGCGGCGACGCCTCGCGCTCCGACCGGGGGATGGGGCTGGGGCTCGCCATCGCGCGGGAGGTCGCCCGCGGCCACGGTGGCGAGGCGCGAGCGGCCAACCGCCGCGACGGCACCGGATGCGTCTTCACCCTCTCGCTGCCCCGAGCCGGCTGAACCTCCTCTCCCGCCCCACCCGCCTCGACATTTCGGGGTCACCCCGAAATGTCGACCCGGCACGGGAAGCGTGCCCGTGCCAGGTCGACGAACCCCTGCTTCGACGACGCACCCCGCTCCTTACCCGGTGGTGACGGACCCCGGCACCGGATGGCCGCGTGCCGGGCCGGCGTCGTTCACTGGAGGAGAGCCGGGCAAGCCCCGGCGCCGCCGACGAGGAGGACCTCCATGCGCCGCACCGCGCTCCCCGCCCTGGCCGCCGCCCTGGCGCTCGCGCTCACCGCCTGCGGCACCACCGACCCCACGGGCACCACGGACGCCGCCGCCGGTGACGCCACCACGGCCTCCTCGTCGCCGGCCACCTCGACCCCCTCGGCCGGCACGACGACCGACGCCGCGGGCACCACCGCCCCCGGTGCGTACGTCACCCTCGCCGACCACGAGAAGGACCCGGCGGCGCACGCGGGCACCAAGGTCGTGTACTTCTTCCACGCCTCCTGGTGCCCCTCCTGCCGCGCCACCGACGCCGCCATCGGCGAGTCCGGCATCCCCGACGGGCTCACCGTCGTCAAGGTCGACTTCGACTCCGCCACCGAGCTCCGCCAGCGCTACGGCGTCACCCAGCAGCACACGTTCGTCCAGGTCGACGCCGGCGGAGCCGAGCTCGCCAGGTGGACCGGCTCCCAGGACGGCGCCGCCATCCTCGGGTCCACGGTCTGACGGGACGCGCGGATGACGCTCGCGCTCGTGGGCGCCCTGCTCGCCGGCGCCCTCACCACCCTCGCCCCCTGCGCACTCTCGCTGCTGCCGGTGGTCGTCGGCGGATCGCTCGCCGGCGGGCCGGATGCCGGTACCCGCCGGGCGGTGCTCGTCACCGTCTCCCTCGGTGCCTCGGTGTTCGTCTTCACCCTGGCGCTGCGCGCCACCACCGCGCTCATCGGGGTGCCGACCTCGGTGTGGCAGTGGGTGAGTGGCGGGCTGCTCGTGGCGCTGGGCCTGGTGACGGCGGTGCCCGAGCTGTGGGACCGCGTCGCGGTGGCCACCGGCCTCTCCGGGCGCAGCGCCCGCGGCCTGTACGCCGCGAACCAGCGCGGCGGGACCCTCGGGGCGGTGCTCACCGGAGCAGCCCTCGGCCCGGTCTTCACTTCGTGCAGCCCGCTCTACGGGTACGTCGTCGTCACCGTCCTCCCCGCCGAGCCGGCGCGCGGACTGGCCCTGCTCACGACCTACGTCGTCGGCCTCGTCGCCGTCCTCCTCGCCGTCGCCCTCGGCGGGCAGCGGGTGGTCCGGCGGCTGCGCTGGGCGGCCGACCCGCACTCGTGGCTCCGCCGCGGGCTCGGCCTCCTGCTCGTCGTCGTCGGCGTCCTCGTGCTCACCGGCCTGATGCAGGACCTCGAGGTCTGGGTCCTCGAGAACTCGCCGGTGGCGCCGTGGGAGGTCGGCAGCACCATCGGGCAGTGACACCCGTCCGGCCGGAGGGTCGCAGTGCGGCAGACTCGCCCGGGTGGACGACGTCGTCGTGGAGCGGGTGCTGCGCGCCGTGGAGCAGGTGCCTCGGGGCCGGGTCGTCTCCTACGGCGACGTCGCGGCGCTCGTCGGCATCGGCCCGCGCCAGGTCGGGTCGATCATGAAGGCGTACGGCGGCAACGTCGCCTGGTGGCGCGTCACCAACGCGGCCGGCGACCTGCCGGCCGCCCTTCGCGACGAGGCTCGCGAGCGTTGGGCGGCCGAGGGGATCCTGATGAAGCCGAACGGGCTAGGGTGCCGCATCGCCGAGTACCGCGCGGATCTCGATTGGGTCGCAACCCTCTACGAAGGGGCCACGGCCGACCTCACCGGGTGAGGATGAGCCATGCGGACCCCTCGGCGCAGCACCCTGCGGACACCCGTCGCCCTGCTCGCCTGCGTCGCCCTCGCCGGCACCCTGGCCGCCTGTTCCGGCGGCGGTGACGACCTCGGCGAGGTGCCCGCGCCCGGCGCCACCGGGTCCGGGGGAGCGGTGGCGACGCCCGCACCGACGAGCTCGCTGGTGCCCGAGCTCGTCGTCGAGGAGGTCGCCGGTGGCCTCGAGCACGGCTGGGACGTGGGGTTCCTCCCCGACGGCACCGCCCTCGTCACCGAGCGGCCGGCCCGCATCTCGCTCGTCTCCGGCCTGCGCGAGGGGGCACGGGTCACGCGCGTCGACGCCGACCTGGACGACGTCTTCGTCTCGGGAGAGGGCGGGTTGCTCGGGATGGTCGTGCACCCGGACTTCGACTCCTCCCGGCGGTTCACGACCTGCCAGACGCACCAGGAGGGCGGCACGCCCGTCGACATCCGGCTGGTCACCTGGCGCCTCTCCGACGACGGCACCGAGGCCGCCCGGGTCCGCGAGCTCCTCACCGGCCTGCCGATCTCGACCGGACGGCACTCGGGGTGCCGGCCGGAGATCGCCGCCGACGGCGCGCTGCTCGTCGGCACCGGTGACACGGCGGTGGGGTCGGTCCCCCAGGACCTGACCAGCCTGGGAGGCAAGGTGCTGCGGCTCGACCTCGACACCGGGGAACCGTTGCCGGACAACCCGTTCGCGTCGGCGGCCAACCGGAACCAGCGGTACGTGCTCAGCTACGGGCACCGCAACGTCCAGGGCGTCGCGGTCCGCCCCGGCACCGGCGAGGTGTTCACCGCCGAGCACGGACCGAGCAGCAACGACGAGGTCAACCGGATCGAGCCCGGGGCCAACTACGGGTGGGACCCGGCGCAGGGCGGCACCGTCGGCGGCTACGACGAGGACGTCCCGATGACCGACACCGAGCGCTACCCGGACGCCGTGCCGGCCGTCTGGCAGTCGGGCAGCACGACCCAGGCCGTCTGCGCCGACGAGTTCCTCGAGGGTTCGCAGTGGGGCGCCCTCGAGGGTGCGCTGGTCGTCACCGCCCTCAAGGGCGCCAAGCTGCTCGTGCTCCAGCTGGACGACGCGGGCGCGGTCACCGACGTCTCCGTCCCCGAGGCCACCAACGGGCCCTACGGCCGGCTGCGGGCGGCGCGCCTCGGCCCGGACGGCGCCCTCTACGTGACGACCACCAACGGCGACGACGACAAGCTGCTGCGCGTCACGCCCCGTGCCTGACCGGCGGGGGTGACCGGGCGCGAAACGGCCACGTCAGCCGAGGTCGACGATGGTCGTGACGACGTCGGTGACCGACGGCCGTCGCGGCGTGGAGGAGAACCCGAACCGGCACGGCGGCTCGACCGGGGCCAGCGCGCCGAGGGGGAGGCCGTCGAGCTCGCCGCCCATGGCGGTGACGGCGTGCACGTCGAGCGCCCCGTAGTACTCGCGTCGCCCGGTGCGGGCGGTGCCCCGGGTGCGGACCCCGTCCAGGACGAGGCGCGCCACCGGGTCGGCGAGGGTGGCGAACGCCGGGCTGGCCGCGACCGGCGCGGGCACGACCCGCAGCAGCCGGCCGAGCCCGGTGCGCCCCCCGACGTCCAGGTCCAGGGCCAGGGAGGGTGAGCGGACCGTCCACGCCGGCGCCCGCGCCCCCGACCCCCCGCGCCCGTCGCCGACCCCACCGCGGCCGTCGCTCGCCCGACCATCACCCGTCACCTCCCCGCGGTCGGATCCCGTCCCGACGCCGTCCGACGGGCGGCCGGGCCCGACAAGGAACGGCTCCAGCCGCACCTCGTCGAAGGTGTAGGTGGTCGCGACGAGGTCCGCCACCGCCTCCGACGGGGCGAGCAGCAGCCGGTGCCCGTCGGCCCGTTCGACCATCGCGTCCGCGAACTCCCCCCACGGCGAGTCGAGCCACCAGCCGACGACGACCCGCACTCCCGAGGTCGACCCGACCCCGGCGATCCTGCCCCGGAACCTCCGACGTGCCGACACGTCCCCATCATCCCCACTAGGGTCCGGCCATGGCGCAGGCGCTCACCCCGTCCGTCCGCCGAGGCTACGGGCTCGGCTCGGTCGCGACCGGCTCCTTCGGCACCGTCCCCGGGCTGCTCCTCCTGCCCTACCTCACCGACCGGCTCGGTGTCGCGGCCGGGCTCGCCGGCCTCGTCGTCTTCCTGCCGAAGGCCTGGGACGTCGTGCTCAACCCGATCGCCGGCGGCATCAGCGACCGATCCACCGACCCCCGCGGCCGGCGCCGGCCCTTCCTGCTGCGGGCCGGCACCACGCTGGCGGCGGCGTTCGTGCTCCTCTTCTCCGGCCCCACCTCGCCGACGGGCATCGCCACGGCGTGGGTGGTCGTCGCGTTCCTCGCGTGTGCCACCGCCTACGCCTTCTTCCAGGTGCCGTACGTGGCGATGCCGGCCGAGATGACCGACGACTACGACGAGCGCACCCGGCTGATGACGTGGCGCGTGGCCATCCTCGCCCTGGCGATCCTCGTGAGCGGGGGGCTGTCCCCGGTGATCCGCAACGCCCTCGGCCCGGAGTGGGGCTACCGCGGGGTCGGCATCTTCGTCGGCGCTCTCATCCTCGTCGGCACGCTCGGCGCCTGGTGGGGGACCCGGGACGCGCCCTCGGCGGGGTCGGCGACGGCCGGGGCGACGCTGCGGGACCAGCTGCGCGTCGTGGCGGCCTCACCCTCGTTCCGCACGCTGCTCCTCGTCTTCGTGCTCCAGGCCCTGGCGACCGGGGCGATGCTGGCCGGCGTCGACTACGTGGCGCGGGTCCTCCTCGGCGGGGGCTCGCCTCGACGGTCCTCTTCGTCTGCTTCGTGGGGCCCGCGCTCGTCGTGACCCCGCTGTGGCAGCGGCTCGGCGAGGCCCGGGGGAAGCGCACCGGCTACGCCTGGGGCTCCGTGCTCCTCGGCGGCGGCGCGCTCGCCACCCTGTTCACCGTGCAGGCGGGGCTGGTCGCGGCGGCGCTCAGCGTGGCCGTGGTCGGCATCGGCTACGCGGCCTGCCAGATGTTCCCCCTCGCGATGCTGCCCGACGTCGCCGCCGCCGATGCGGCGCGCACCGGCGAGTCGCGCGCCGGCACCTTCACCGGGGTGTGGACGGCGGGGGAGACCCTGGGCCTGGCGCTCGGGCCCTTCCTCTACGCGGCGGTGCTCACCGTCGGTGGGTACGTCTCGTCCACCGATGCCGATGCCGCGCAGCCGGACTCGGCCCGCCTGGCCATCGCCATCGGCTTCTCGGTGGTGCCGGCCGTGCTCGTCGGGGTGTCGATGCTCGTCCTCCAGCGCTACCGACTCGCCGCGGAGCTGACCCGCTGACGACCCGCGCTGGCTCTGGTCGATGTGTGGGGGTCATGGCACCTCTGCGCCATGGCCGCGCGCAGTGAACCAGGCCCCGCGAGGTGACCGAGTACGGTCACCGGCAGGAGGTTGACCGATGACCGATGCCACGCCCGCCACGAGCGCCGACGAGCTGCTGACCCGGCTCCGCGAGCTGCAGGCCCTCGACCTGCCGTCGCACGGCGGCCGCACCCTTGCCTACGTCTACGACTCGGGGCTCGGCGACGCCGACGCCCTCGGCCTCGACGCCCTCGCGATGTTCGCCTCGTCGAACGCGCTCGACCCCACCGCCTTCCCGTCGTTGCTGCGGATGGAGAACGACCTCGTCGCGATGGCGGGCCGCCTCCTCGACGCCCCCGACGGGTTCGCCGGCTCGGTCACCTCGGGCGGCACCGAGTCGATCCTGCTCGCGGTGCTCGCGGCCCGGGAGGGCGCACCGCACGTGGACCGGCCCAACCTCGTGCTGCCCGTGACCGCGCACGCGGCGTTCCTCAAGGGCGCGAAGTACCTCGGCCTGCAGGCCCGCGTCGTCGACGTCGACCACGACACCCTCCGGGCCGACCCCGCTGCCCTGGAGGCGGCCGTCGACGACGACACCGTGCTCGTCGTCGCGTCGGCACCCTCGTACGCGCACGGGGTCGTCGACCCCGTCACCGAGGTCGCCGGCCTGGCGTCCCGACGGGGCATCCGCTGTCACGTGGACGCGTGCATCGGCGGCTGGGTGCTGCCCCACCTCGAGGGCGTCTCGCCGTGGACCTTCGCCGTCCCGGGCGTCACGAGCATCAGCGTCGACCTGCACAAGTACGCCTACACGCCCAAGGGCGTGTCCGTGCTGCTCCACCGCACCGCCGAGCTGCGCCGCGGGCACTTCTTCGCCTCGGCCGACTGGCCCGGCTACACGATGCTCAACTCGACGATGCAGTCGACGAAGTCGGGCGGCCCGCTCGCCGCGGCGTGGGCCGTCACCCACCACATCGGCACCGACGGCTACGCCCGGCTGGCGCAGGTCGCCCGGGCGGCCACCCTCGAGATCGCCGAGGCGGCCCGTGGCATCGACGGCCTCGACGTGTTCGCCGAGCCCGACTCCACCCTGCTCGCCCTCGTCACCGACGGCTCCTGCGACGTGTTCACCATCGCGGACGAGATGCTCGCCCGTGGCTGGTTCGTGCAGCCGCAGATGGCGTACCGCGACCTCCCGCCGACTCTGCACCTCACCCTGTCGGCGGCGACCGCGCCCTCCGCCGCCGCGTTCGTCGCGGACCTGCGCGAAGCGGTGACGGCCGCCCGCGCGGCCGGGCCCGTCGCGGTCGATCCGGGGCTCGCCCAGATGCTCACCGCCCTCGACCCGGCAGCGCTCGACGACGCCACCTTCGCCCAGCTGCTCGCCGCCGCCGGGCTGGCCGGCGAGGGCGGCGGCATCGCGCTGCCCCCGCGGATGGCCGGGGTCAACGCCCTGCTGGACGCCTGCCCTGCCCCGGTTCGGGAGGCGCTGCTCCTCGGCGTCCTGGACCGGCTCTCCCGCCCGACGCCCGGGTAGGCCGGCCCTCCCCGCGGCCACGACTCGATGGCTCCAACGGGGGATGGCACCTCCGAGGCGAGTCCCCTAGCGTGGTCGGGGATGAAGGTCCTGGCCTTCGGGGACGTCCGCGCCGGCGCGGGAGGCGAGCCGCGCACGGTGGACAACGTGCGCCAACGGCGGATCCTGGTGGCCCTCCTCCTGGCCGGTCCCAGCGGTCTGTCGGTCGACCAGCTCGTGGCGCGGGTCTGGGACCCGGACGAGGAGCCGGCCTCGCCGGTGCCGACGCTGCGCACCTACGTCCGGCGCCTGCGTGCCGTCGCCGCTGACGCCACGGGCCGGCTGGTCCGTACGCGTCCGGGCGGCTATCAGCTGGCCGTCGCGCCGAACGACACCGACGTCGGCCGGTTCGACTCGCTGGCCGCCGAGGCGCTGCGTGCCCTCGACCCCGACGAGGCCGTCGCCCTGGCCGACGAGGCGGTGGCCCTGTGGCGCGGTCCGCCGTTCCCCGGACTGGAGGGCCTCGACTGGGTCGAACCGGAGGCGGCGCGGCTCGGTGAGCTGCTGCTGTCGGTCCAGGAGCTCGGGCTCGAGGCGCGTCTCGACCTCGGGTTCGGTGACGTCGCCGCCGAGGCCGCAGCGCTGCTCGCCGACCACCCCTACCGCGAGCGGTTGCGGACGTTGCGCGCGCTGGCCCTCTACCGGGCCGGACGGCAGGCCGACGCGCTCGCCGACATCGCCGAGCACCGGCAGCGCCTCGCCGACGACCTCGGGGTCGACGTGTCCACCGAGGTCCGCGAGCTTGAGCTGGCCATCCTGCGCCAGGACCCCTCGCTGGACGACCCACGCGTCGCGGGTCGCCGCCTCCGGGGGTACCGGATCGGCCGCCGACTCGGGAGCGGCGCCCACTCCGTCGTCTACCGCGCCACCCAGCCGTCGGTCCGGCGCGACGTGGCCGTCAAGGTCATCCGCAGCGAGCTGGCGGACGACCCCTCGTTCGTCCGGCGCTTCGAGGTCGAGGCGCAGACGGTGGCACGGCTGTCCCACCCGCACGTCGTGCCGCTCCACGACTTCTGGCGCGAGGCCGGGCGGGCGTACCTCGTCATGCAGCACGTGGACGGTGGCAGCCTCGACGATGCGGTGCGGCGCGGCCCGCTGGAGCTCCAGCAGGTGGCGAGGTGGGTCGCCGAGGTAGCCGACGCGCTCGACTTCGCCCATCGCCGGGGGGTCGTCCACCGCGACGTCAAGCCGTCCAACATCCTCCTCGACCGCGAGGGCAACGCCTACCTCGCCGACTTCGGGATCGCCCTCCACGACGGTCCCGATCCCGAGGTGCCCGACCTCCGGTCCGTGGGTTCACCGACGTTCGCGGCCCCGGAGCAGTTCGACGACGTCCGGGCCGGCCCGGCTGCCGACGTGTACGCCCTCGGGGTCGTGCTCTACGTCGCCCTCACCGGTCGTCCCCCGTGGCCGGAGGCGACGGACACCCTGACCCTCTCCAGGTGCCACCACACGCGTCCCCTTCCTTCCGTCGGGACCGGCGCGGCCGCCCTCGACGAGGCCCTCGACCGCGTCGTCGCGCGCGCGACGGCGAAGGACCCGACCCGCCGCTACCCGACGGCGGGCGCCCTGGCCGCCGACCTCGCTGCGATCGCCTCGACGGCGCCGCTGCCGCGCCGCGATGACGTGGTCAACCCCTACCGGGGCCTCGCCGCCTTCGCCGAGCCGGACGCCGACCGGTTCTTCGGGCGGGACGGCCTCGTCGCGGCCGTCGTGGAGCGGTTGGCTCGTGAACCGGGAGTGCTCCTCGTCGGGCCGTCCGGGTGCGGCAAGTCCTCCGTCGTGGCCGCGGGCGTCGTCCCGAGGCTGCGAGCCGCCGAGGAGCCGACCCTGGTGACCTCGATGGTCCCCGGCGCCGACCCGTTCGCGGCCCTCGCGCAGGCGCTGGGGATGGTGGCGGTCGACCACCAGGTCGACGTGGCGGCGATGCTCGAGCGCGGGGTCGCACTCCCGGAGGTGTCCCGGCTGGTGAGTCCGGACACCTCGTTCGTCCTCGTCGTCGACCAGCTCGAGGAGCTGTTCACGCTGGCACCCGAGAAGGACTGTGAGGCCTTCCTCGCGCTTCTGGCGGGGGTCGTCGGCCGGGCCGACCCCGCCTGTCGGGTGCTGGCGTCCGTGCGGGCCGACTTCTTCGACCGACCTCTGGACTCGCCGACCTTCGGGCCGCACGTGCCGGCGATCGCCCACCCGATCGCTCCCATGACGGTCGACGAGCTCGTCGCTGCGATCGTCGAGCCGGCCCGGACCGTGGGGGTGGAGGTCGCCGAGCCGGTGGTCGCCCGGCTCGTCTCCGACGTCGCAC
>CAVZBX010000005.1:0-742658 GCA_963773655.1 uncultured Actinomycetota bacterium | reverse complement strand
CCGTGCAGAGGGCCCCTCGTCCTGCGAGATCGCAGCGTCGAGGGGCCCTTCGGGCTCGGTGCGCCGGTTCACCGTGCCGACTCACCGGCGCGGGCCTCGTTCCGCAGTGCCGACGGCCGGTGGCTCAGCCGGCCGCGCCGTGGGCGAGCGCCAGCTGGGAGGTGGTCGCGTGCAGCTCGGTCTCCTCCTCGATGGCCTGCGGCTTGAGGTCGAAGACGACCTTGTCGACCGTCCCCGTGAAGGCGTACGGCGCCCGGTCCTCGTAGTCGAGGTCGACGACCCCGCCGTTGTCGCGTCCGACGTCCATGCCCGCGTACGTCGTGAAGATCAGCGAGATGGTCCTGGGGATCCGGCCGCCGCCGACGACCCTGCCGTTCGCGAGCAGGGTGACGTCGCCGCCCGAGCCCGGTGTGGAGTCGTCCGCCTCGAAGTGCATCGTGAGGGTGACGTCCCCGGTGGGGATGGGCTCGGTCGAGGACTGGCGGAAGGTCTCCACACCGAGGTACTGGTAGGTGTGGTGCAGGATGCCGTCGCCGTCCACCCAGAGGGCGAACCCACCGATGAAGTCGGCGAACGCGACCAGGACGCCTTCCGCACCACCCTCCGGGACGTGCGCGTGGGCCTCGATGGCGTAGGACCGGCCGACGATCCGCGGGATCATCGAGGTCTGGATGTTCTGCACGTCGCCGTGGAAGGTGAAGCGGGTCCGGGTGGGCATCGGCGGCAGGATCCCGAAGAACACGGCGAACCCGCCGAGCAGCGGGAGCACCCTGTTCCGCTCGGCCTCACGCCAGAACAGGTCGACGAGCTCGGCCAGCCTCTCGGGGTGCTCCTGCGCGAGGTCGTGCGCCTGCGAGAAGTCGTCCGGGAGGTAGTACAGCTGCCACACGTCGTCCTCCGGGCTCCACTCCCCGCCGGGCGCGAACCTGGCGAGCGTCGGCGGTGAGAAGTCCCAGGGCAGCTTGTCCAGCTTGGTGCAGGCCCACCAGCCGTCCTTGTAGATGGCCCGGCTTCCGTACATCTCGAAGTACTGGACCGTGTGGCGCTCCTCACCGGCAGGGTCGTCGAAGGTGTGCGCGAAGCTGGTGCCGTCCATCGGCTCCTGCTCGATCCCGTCGACGACGGTCGGCGCCGGGATGCCGACGACGTCGAGCACCGTCGGGACCACGTCGATGCAGTGCGTGAACTGGCTGCGGATCGTGCTGTCCGGCGCGATCCTGCTCGGCCACGAGATCACCATCGGGTCGCGGGTGCCACCGAGGTGGCTGGCCATCTGCTTGCCCCACTGGAAGGGCGCGTTGTTGGCGTGGGCCCAGGCGGCCGCGAAGTGGGGTGCGGAATGGAAGCCGCCGAGCTCCTCGATCCCGCCGTACTTGTCGATGAGGGCCAGCTGCTCGTCGGCGTCGAGGACGAGGCCGTTGAAGAAGGTGGTCTCGTTGAAGGACCCGGTGAGCGTGCCCTCCATCGAGGCGCCGTTGTCACCCCAGACGTAGATGACCAGGGTGTCGTCGAGCTCGCCCATCGCCTCGACCTCGTCGAGCAGGCGGCCGACGTTCCAGTCGGCGTTCTCGGAGAAGCCCGCGAAGACCTCCATCTGCCGGGCGTACAGTCGGCGCTCGGCCTCGGACAGGCCCTCCCAGGCGGGGTACGCCTCCGGCCGGGGGGTCAGCTCGGTGTCGTCGGGGACGATCCCCAGCCGCTTCTGGCGTTCCAGGGTCTTCTCGCGGTAGGCGTCCCACCCGTCGTCGAACTGTCCCTTGTACCGGTCGGCCCACGCCTTGGCCACGTGGTGCGGTGCGTGCGTGGCGCCCGTCGAGTAGTAGACGAACCACGGCTTCTCGGCGTCCTGTGCGCGCACGGCGTGCAGCCACTCGATGGCCTTGTCGGTGATGTCGTCGGGGAAGTAGTAGAGCTTGCCGTCCTCACCCTCGGGGACGCCGAGGGTGGAGTTGTCCTGGGTGATGATCGGGTCGTACTGCCCGGCGGCGCCGGTGAGGAACCCCCACCAGTGGTCGAAGCCCCACCCCGTGGGCCAGTGGTCGAACGACCCGGCGGCTCCCATCTCGTGCCCCGGTGTCATGTGCCACTTGCCGAACCCGCCGGTGATGTAGCCGTTCTCCCGGAGGACCCGCGGCAGGGCGGTGCACGAGCGCGGGCGGACGCCGGTGTAGCCCGGGAAGGGTGACGGGAACTCGGCGATGCCGCCCATGCCGACGCGGTGGTGGTTGCGCCCCGTGAGCAGCGCCGCGCGCGTGGGCGAGCAGACGGCGGTGACGTGGAAGCGGTTGTAGGTGAGCCCTCGCTGCTGGACCCGGGTGAGGTTCGGGGTCCTGATCCCCCCGCCGAAGGTGTCGGGACCGCCGAACCCCGCGTCGTCGATGAGGACGATCAGCACGTTGGGTGCGCCCTCCGGGGCGTGTGGCCGGGCCATGATCGACCAGTCACCCACCGACTCGTCGATCGTCCGGCCGGTCGCGCCCCCGAAGCGCGGGTCGGGCATCGGCAGCACGGTGCGGTCGGGCTCGAACTTGCCCATGGCCTCGCCGAGGGCACGCTTCAGCTCGTCGATGCCCTTCTCGTCGGACTCCACCACCGACCTCGCCACCGCGTCGGGCAGGGCCTGTTCGACCGCCAGGCGCTGCGGCGCGGGGTGCACTCCGATGACGACCGCGGTGCCGGGCTTCAGGGACTCGGTCACCTTCTCCTGGATGCTCCGGGTGATCTTGTTGCCGGTGAAGTGCCCGATGAGGCCGCCGGCCGCGCCCCCGAGCGCGACGGCACCGAGCAGCGGCGGTGCGAAGAGGCCGACGAGGACCCCGACCCCGCCACCCCAACCGGCCCCCTTGCGACCGAGGTGGTTGCCGGTGTCGGCCACCGTGACGCGCCCGTCGGCGTCCTTCGCGACGAGGATCATCCCCTGGGTGGCGACCTCCTTGGCCGCCACCTTCTCGACGAGCCCGTCGAAGTCGCGCTGGGCGAGCTGGGGGTCCTGGTACGCCGCGACGATCAGCATCTGCGTCTGGGTGCTCATTGGGTGCTCCTCTCGAGGGGTCGGGCGTCGCGGCGGCCGCACCGTGGTACTGCCTCGCGGAGGCCCACAGCTCGGACCGTAGTCAGCGACCGCTCGACCCTCATCACCCTGACCGGACGATCGCCGGGCGCGCGGGCGTCGGCACGCGGGTCCCCCGGGGTGCTGCACGCGCTGGGAGCGCCCACCCGACCTCGAGGGCGGCCACCTCGCCGGTGGCGTCGTCGACCGTCCCGTCGTGCCTCGGCCGGCTACGACACCGCCGGGCGCGGGGCGGCGCCGCCGGGCGCGAGCCCCGGATGGCGGTTGACGTCCTTGTAGAGCAGGTAGCGGAACCGTCCGGGACCGCCGGCGTAGCAGGCCTGGGGGCAGAACGCCCGCAGCCACATGAAGTCGCCCTCCTGCACCTCCACCCAGTCGGTGTTGAGCAGGTAGACCGCCCTGCCCTCGAGCACGTAGAGGCCGTGCTCCATGACGTGGGTCTCCGGGAACGGGATGGTACCGCCGGGCTCGAAGCCGACGATGTTCACGTGCATGTCGTGGCGCACGTCGAGGGGGTCGACGAACCGCTGCGTCACCCAGGAATCGGTGCCCGGCATGGGCTCGGGGGCGACCGACGACTCGTGCGTGACGAAGGCCTCCGGACGCTCCACGCCGTCCACCGCCTCGTAGGCCTTCCGGATCCAGTGGAGCACCGCAGGCTCACCACCGGTCGCCAGGAGGGTCCAGGGCCGCCCCGGCGGGAGGAAGGCGTAGGAGCCGGCCACCAGCTCGTGGGCCACCCCGTCCTCGGTGAGGGTCGCCGTGCCGGCCACGACGAAGAGCACCGCCTCGGCCGCCGGGTCGGGCTCCGGCGGCCCGGACCCGCCACCGGGCTGCACCTCCACGACGTACCAGGAGAACGTCTCCGCGAACCCCGACAACGGACGGGCGAGCACCCACAGCCGCGTCCCCGACCAGTGCGGGAGGCGGCTGGTGACGATGTCGCGCATCGTCCCGCGCGGCAGCACGGCGTAGGCGGTGGTGAACCTCGCCCGGTCCGTCGTGAGCTCGCCCTGGGCGGGCAGGCCGCCACGGGGGACGTAGTAGTGGGGGCCGGTCATGGGCTTCCTCTTCCGATGAGCCGCCCGCGGGGTGCGGCGTCGAGGTCGACCGGGCCGCCGTGCAGCCAGGTCCGCCGGACCACCCCGGTGAGGGTGTGGCCGGAGTACGGGGACACGGGGTTCCTGTGGTGCAGCGCGCGGACGTCGACGGTGAGCTCCTCGTCGGGGGCGAACGCGACGAGGTGCGCCACGGCCCCGGGGCCGATCCGGCCCCGGTCGGCGAGCCCCACGAGGCCGGCCGGCCCGGCAGCCATCCACCGGGCCACCTCGGCCAGGGTGTGGCCCCGGCGCCGGGCCTCGGTCCACACCAGGGGAAGGCCGAGCTGCAGCCCGGCGATGCCTCCCCACGCCGCCCCGAAGTCCCCCGTCCCGAGCGCCTTGAGGTCGGGCGTGCAGGGCGAGTGGTCGGAGACGACCAGCCCGATGGCCCCGGTCGCGAGCCCGGCCCACAGGGCCTCCTGGTTCGTGCGCCCGCGGACGGGCGGGCAGCACTTGAACTGCGTCGCGCCGTCGGGCACGGTCCTCGGCGCACAGGACCAGGTAGTGCGGGCAGGTCTCCGCGGTGAGCGCCAGCCCCTCGGCGCGGGCCGCGGCGAGCACCGGAACGACCGCGGCGGCGGACACGTGCACGACGTGCGCACGGCCGCCGACGTCACGCAGGGCCGCGACCACCCGTTCCACCGCCCGCTCCTCGGCGGCCGGTGGCCGGGAGGCGAGGTATCCGGCGTACCCGCGCCCCGAGGCCGCCGGCGCCAGGGCGAGCACGTCGGGGTCCTCGGCGTGGAGGGCCAGCACGCGTCCCCAGCCGGGCCGACTCCTCCAGCGCCGCGCGCAGGCCGGTGTCGTCGAGGTGGCCGAACTCCGGCACCCCGGAGTCGACGAGGAACGCCTTGAACCCCACCACCCCCGCCTCGTGCAGGGGCTCCAGGTCGGGCACGTTGCCGGGCACCGCGCCACCCCAGAACGCGACGTCGACGTGGGCCTGGCCGGATGCCGCCCGACGCTTCTCGGCCAGGGCCGGCACCGACACGGTCGGCGGGATCGAGTTGAGCGGCATGTCCGCCACCGTCGTGACCCCACCGGCCGCGGCCGCCCGGGTCGCGGACTGCGAAGCCCTCCCACTCGGTGCGCCCCGGCTCGTTGACGTGGACGTGGGTGTCGACGAGGCCGGGGAGCAGCACCTCGTCGTCGGCCAGGCTCACCACCTCGACGCCGCGCGGAGCGGGCGCGTCGAACGCCTCCACCGGAGGCGACCAGGCCGTCGGCGACGACGACCGTCGCGGCGATCTCGGCGTCACCCACGACCGCGCGCCGGGCGCGCAGCATCGAGGTCGGCGGCCACCTCAGCTGCCCCGGTAGGTGGAGTAGCCGAAGGGGCTGAGCAGCAGCGGCACGTGGTAGTGCGGCTCCTCGCCGACGCTGAACGCGACGACGACCTCCGGGTAGAACGCCCGCCGTGCCCGTGGCGGCGAAGTGGGCGGCGGTGTCGAAGCGCAGCCGGTACGTGCCGGGCGACAGGTCCGCCGCCCAGCCCGGCCACCCGGCCGTCGCTCGTCGGTGGCCGTCGCGCCGAGGACCTCACCGCTCGCCGTGCTGAGCTGCACCGGCACCCCCTCGGCCGGCCGGCCGCGGCCGGTGTCGAGGACGTGGCTGCTGAGCGTCGCCATCAGGACACCGCCTCCCGCAGCCGGACGAGCGCGATCTCGCGGAGCTGGGCGACGGTCTCGGCGCGCTCGGCGGCGTCGTCGTTGCCGAGCCGCCGGTCGAGCTCGGCGAGGACCTCCGGGGCGTCCCGACCCGCCGCCCGGATGATGAAGACCCGGTCGAAGCGCCGTTCGTACGCCGCGTTGCCGGCGGCCAGCGCACGCGCCACCTCGTCGTCCCGGGAGTCCACCCCGGACTGCTCACGCTCGCTCAGCTCGCCCTGGTGCAGGGCACCGGAGGCACGCTCGCCGATGCGCGGGTGACCGGCGAGCGCGGCCGCCAGCTCGTCGTCGGACAGCGAGCCCGCGGCCTCGTCGGCGGCCGTCGATCAGCGCGGGCCACTGCGCCGTACGGGCGGCCGCCCGCCACCTGCGCCACCCACCGCGGCACCGGCAGGCAGGCGGTGAGCAGCGACCCCGCCGCCTCGGGCGGGAGCGCGTCGAACGCTGCTGACGTCCGGCTCAGAACTCACCGAAGTGCTCCCTGCACTCGTGCGCCTCGCGCTGGACCCGCGCCTCGATGAGGCCGTAGGGGCGGTCGGCGGCGATGAACACCTCGCCGTCGTTGTCGACGCCGAACGGCGACAGGTCGACGAGGAAGTGGTGCTTGTTGGGCGCGACGAAGTCGATCTCCGCCACGGCCGGGTGCGCCTCCAGGACCGCTGCGCCCATCGCGTACAGCGTCTGCTGGAGGGCGCGGCTGTACGTGACGGCGAAGGCCTCGAGGCAGGTGCGGCGGACCGCCGCCCAGTCGGCGTCCCAGTCGGCGTCGTCCCCGTCGGGGTGCTCGTGGCGCCAGCGGGCGGTGAGCGAGGTGGCCAGGATGCGGTCGTCGGCGTCCTGCAGCGTCGTGTACTCCTCGCGCAGGAAGCCCGTGAACTCCGAGCCGGTCGACTTGAGCACGACGAGGTCGCGGACACCGGAGACGACCAGCGGCGAGGAGCCGCGCTGCTGCACGACCACGGCGGTGCGGACCTCGCCGCCGCTGCGCACGAAGGCGTGGTCGTGCCCGGTGCCGCCGACCCGGACCCGCTCCCAGGGGAACTCCTCCACCTGCACCCGGCTGCCGGTCGCCGCGGGTGCCGCCACGAGGAGCCGTTCGCCGAGGGCCAGCGCGTAGTCCTCGGGCGAGGACACCCCGACCTGCTTGGCGTAGGCGAACGCGGTGTTCTTCTGCGCGTCCGTGGTGAGGACGTGGGACTGGTCGCCCTCGACGTGCGCCGCCTCGAAGTCGCCCCGCAACGTGGTGGTCACGTTCAGGTCGCGGATCTCGTGCCGCGCGGTGTCCCGGCGGATCCGCACCACGCGGTTCTCCGCCTTGCCGTAGCGGTTGGGCCCGAGCGAGAACGTCATCGCGGCACCTCACCGGTCGGGACCGGATCCGGGACCGGCGCCCGGCCGGACAGCCGCTCCAGGGTGGCGCGGTCCAGGCCGGTCAGGGCCGCCGTCTCCCCCTCCTCGGCGGCGCCGCAGTGCAGCGCCCGCACCGCGAAGTCGGCGAGCGCCCGGACCGTTGCCGGCTCGTCGAGGACCGCTGCGTCCACCTGCCCACCGTAGGTGCTCAACCGCTCGCCCGCCCGGGCCAGGCCCTCCCTGAAGAAGCCGTACGTCGCGGCGTACCGGGTCGGCAGCTGCGCCGGATGGAGGTCCCAGCCCTGGTAGAAGCCCCGCTCCAGCGAGCGCCGCACGAGCCGGGCGTGCAGCGCCCAGGCCGCGTGCACCTGCTCGGTGCGCCCCGACCGGGAGCCGGTTCGTCGACCCGTCCGACAGCCGCACGCCGGTTCCGGCCGCCGCGACCTGGAGCACCGCCTTGGCGTGGTCGGCGGCCGGGTGCTCCATCGACTGGTACGCCGCGGCGATCCCCAGCGACGCGGAGTAGTCGTACGTCCCGTAGTGCAGGCCCGTGCACCGGCCCTCCGCCGCGTGCACCATCCTCGCGACCAGCGCCGTCCCGTCCGGCCCGACGACCGCCTGCGGGGTCTCCACCTGCACCTCGAAGCGCAGCGACCGGTCGGCGAGGCCGAGCGCCCGTTCCAGCCGTTGGCAGGCGAGCACCATGGCCGCCACCTGCTCGACCGAGGTCACCTTGGGCAGCGTCACCACGAACCCGTCCGGCAGCGGGCCCGCGGCGGCGAGGCCCGCGACGAACCGGGTCAGCGTCCGGACCCCGCGTCCGCGGGTCGGTGCCTCGAGCGCCTTGAACCGGATGCCGCAGAACGGCGCGGCCCGGTCGTCGCGGTGCGGCCCGAGCAGCACCGCCACCGCGGCGTCGACCGCCGCGTCCTCCTCGGCGTCCGGCCGGGTGCCGTACCCGTCCTCGAAGTCGACGCGCAGGTCCTCCACCGGCTCCGACGCGAGCTTGGACCGCACCCGTGCGCACACGTCCGCGGCCACGTCGGTGGCCAAGCCCGCCGCGCTCGCCAGCGCCGCGTCGCCGCCGTGCTCGTCCAGCGCCGCCAGGGCCTGCAGACCCCACTGCCGCTCCAGGCCGACGCGGTGCCGGTCCGCGGGGACGTAGACGGTGTGCACCGGCTGGCGCCCCGGACGCTCGCCCGGGAAGGTCGTCGCCAGTGCCTCGTCGGCCCCGGCGAGCCGGGCGTCGAGCTCGCGCAGGAGGCTCGCCTCGAGCGCCTCCGGCCCCGTGGCCGCGCGGCCGCCGACGGCGCTCACCGGCCGAGCCCGTCGTCGGCGGTGTCGGCCCCGGCAGCCTCCCGGGCGAGGACCTCCCGGTACGCCGGCAGCGTGAGGAACGCCGGGAAGTCGGGGGCGAGCGCGCACTCGACGAACAGCCGTCGCGCCGCGTCCCAGGCCGACCGCGCCTCCCGGTCCTCGCCGACCGGGGCCACCAGGGCGGCGAACTCCTGCTCCACCACCTCGTCGACCAGCTCCCGCGTGACCGTCTCACCCGTGGCGAGGGTGGCGCCGGCGTGCAGCCACTGCCAGATCTGGCTGCGGGAGATCTCGGCGGTGGCGGCGTCCTCCATGAGGTTGCGGATGCCGACGGCGCCGTTGCCGCGCAGCCAGGCCTGGAGGTAGGTGATGCCGACCGCGACGTTGGTGCGCAGGCCGTCGAGGGTGCGCTCGCCCGGCGTGGCCCCGGCGTCGAGCAGGTCGTCCGCGGTGACCTCGACGTCGTCGCGCAGCACGTCGAGCTGGTTCGGCCGGTCGCCGAGGGCGCCGGTGAACACCTCGGCGCACAGGTCGACCATCCCGGGGTGCGCGACCCACGAGCCGTCGAAGCCGGCCCTCGCCTCCCGTTCCTTGTCGGCCCGGACCTTGGCGAAGGCGGCCTCGTTGACGTCGGGGTCCCTGCTCGGGATGAACGCCGCCATCCCGCCGATCGCGAACGCGCCGCGCCGGTGGCAGGTCCGCACCAGCAGGTCCGAGTACGCCCGCATCATCGGCGCGTCCATCGTCACGGCGCCCCGGTCGGGGAGGGTGAAGGAGGGCCCGGAGTCGCGGAAGTACTTGATGATCGAGAAGAGGTAGTCCCAGCGCCCGGCGTTGAGCCCGGCGGCGTGCTCGCGCAGCTCCCAGAGGATCTCGTCCATCTCGAACGCCGCGGGGATGGTCTCGATCAGGACGGTCGCCCGGACCGACCCGTGCGGGACACCCACCGCACTCCTCGGCGACGGTGAACACCTCGTCCCACAGCCGCGCCTCGAGGTGCGACTCGATCTTGGGCAGGTAGAAGTACGGGCCGCTCCCGCGCCGCAGCAGCTCGCGGGCGTTGTGGAAGAAGTAGAGCCCGAAGTCGACCAGCGCGCCCGCCAGGGGGCGGCCCTCGAGCCGCAGGTGCTCCTCGTCCAGGTGCCAGCCGCGCGGCCGGGGCACGATCACCGGCACGTCGTCGGGGTCCTCGACGGCGTAGTGCCTGCCCTCGGGCGTCGTCAGCTCGAGGGTGCCGCGGACGGCGTCGAGGAGGTTGACCTGGCCACCGACGACGTTGCGCCAGTGCGGGGTGTTGGCGTCCTCGAGGTCGGCGAGCCACACCTTCGCCCCGGAGTTCAGCGCGTTGACCGCCATCTTGCGCTCGGTGGGCCCGGTGATCTCCACCCGCCGGTCGCGCAGGTCCGCCGGCACCTGCGCCACCTGCCACTCCCCGTCGCGCACCTCGCGGGTCTCGTCGAGGAAGTCGAGCCGGCCGGTGCGGGAGACCTGCTCGCGTCGCTCCGCGCGCGCGGCCAGCAGCTGGTCGCGCCGGGGCCCGAACCGCCGCTGCAGCTCCCCCACGAACGCCAGGGCCTGGGGGGTCAGGACCGCCGCGCTGCGCTCGACCTCCGGGCCGTGCACCGTGAGGGTCTGCTCTGCCATGGCGGCCTGCCTTCGCTGCGCCCGGCCGGCCGGCACGCCGGTCGGGGGCTCGAGGTGGTGGGGTGGCTGCTGGTCCTGCCTCCGGTCGTGGGGCTGTCAGTATCCCGGTCGAGCGCGGGCTTGACCACCGGCCCTAGATTGTCGGCCATGGAGGCCAGCATCAGCGCGTCAGCACCCGGCGTCGCCGTGAGGGATCGGCCGTTGTGGAAACGCACCTGGCTCGTCGTCCTGGTGCTCGGCCTCACGGCGTTCGTCGCGTTCGTCGTGTGGAGGGGCGCGAGCACCGTCTACTACGTGGTCATGGCGTGGTTCATCGCCCTGGCGATGGAGCCGGCCGTCGCCAAGCTGGCGACCCGGATGAGGCGGGGCCTGGCCACCGGCGTCGTGATGATCGTCGCGGGACTGGCCCTCCTCGGGTTCGTCGCCGCGTTCGGGGCCCTCTTCGTCAACCAGCTCGTCGAGTTCGCGCAGGCCCTGCCGGACGTGGCGGCGGACGCCCTCGCGTGGTTCAACCGGGTGACCGGCTCCAACTTCACCTTCGAGAACCTGCTCGACGAGGTGGGCATCTCCACCGGCGACCTCGCCGGGTACGCGCAGGACGTCGCGCTCTACCTCGTCGGTCTCGTCGTGGGCCTGGTCTCCAGCGCCTTCGGGGTGTTCGTGATGCTCTTCTTCGTCTTCTACATCTCGGCGGGGATGCCCAGCCTGCGCACGTGGCTGGCGCGCCGGATGAACCCGGGGATGCAGGTGCCGTTCCTCGCCGCCTGGGACCTGACGAAGATCAAGGTGGGTGGCTACATCGCCGCGCGCATCGTCCTGGCGTCGATCAACTCGGTCTGCAGCGGCATCGTCTTCGCGCTCATCGGCCTCCCGTACTGGCTGCCGCTCGCCCTGTGGACCGGGCTGGTCGCCCAGTTCATCCCCAACATCGGCACCTACATCTCGATCGCGCTCCCGGTGCTCGTGGGCCTGACCTCCGACAACCCGATGCTCGGGGTCTACGTCCTCATCTGGGGCATCGCCTACCAGCAGGTCGAGAACCTCACCATCGAGCCGCGCATCTCCGCACGGGCGGTCGACCTCCACCCCGCGGTGTCCTTCGGGTCCGCGCTCCTGGGTGCCCAGCTCTTCGGGCTGTCCGGTGCCCTGCTCGGCGTGCCGGTGGCGGCCACCGTGATGGCGATGCTGGAGATCTACAAGCGCCGGTACGAGCTGAGCGCCACCACCGAGGAGCGGGTGGCCGTGCTCGTCGCCCCGCGGAGCGAGCGCGGCGAGGGGCGTGACACCGCGGAGCCGGTCACGGTCGCCGCCCGAGAGGTGGACGAACCCCGGCCCGACCACGGCCCCCGCGAGGCCACCACCGGGTCCGCCGCACCCGACGAGCCGGCGGGAGCGCAGGTGCACCGGCGGGAGGTCACGGCTCCGCGGGAGGACTGACCGGCGCCGGGGAGGAGGACGGTGCCGGGGAGGCGACCGGTTCGGTGAGCCATCCCGCCGCCCGGGCGATCTGGGCGCCGACGATGCCCACGCCGACGGTGATCCCGCTGAGGGCGAGCAACCACGTGACGATGCCCAGGGAGACGCCGATGACGCCGTAGCGGGCGGCGTCCTTCTCGAGGATCTCGGGCAGGAAGATGACGGTCCACGCCCCGGCAGCCGCCTGCGCCACCCCACCCGCCACCGCGCCCGGGAGGAGGTGCAGCCACCGGATGCGGCGGGCGGCGAGGAGGAAGGTGATGGCCCACCAGAAGGCCACCGCCATCAGGGTCTGGACGATCGCCTCCGGGACGGCGGTGACCGTCGGCCCGCCGCGCCAGGCCGTGGCCACGAGGGCGAGGGAGAAGAGCATGACGATGAACAGTCCCACGGCCGCGAGTCCGTGCACCTGGGCGCGCCACCCGTACCTCGGCAGCATCCACGGTCGTTCGATGCTCCGACGCATGGTGCGGGTGTAGCTGTTCACCGAGAGCAGCAGGATGAGGACGCTGAGGACCGACGTGGTCTGTGAGAGCGTCGACGGGCTGGAGAAGAGCACGTTCACCACGCTCGCCGTCTGGGCGTCCAGCTGGAGCCGGGAGTTGATCAGCCCGGCCATGCCGCGCTGTCCGTCGACGGTGAGGACCGAGGACACGATGATCAGCAGGGGGACGAAGGCGAGGAACGACTGGCCGGCCAGTCCGAAGATGCGGTCACGGACGTCGACGCTGACGAGGTCGCGCACGCACCGGAGGGTGACGCCGAGGACGGGGCGCCGGTCGGCTCGCTCGAGCAGGTCGTCGACGTGGGCCCGTGTCCGGGCGATCAGGTCGTCCACCCGGCGTCCGCGCACGGGACCAAGGATGGCACCGTCCCCGCCGAGGGCCGCGCATTACTCGCGAGTCACCGAGAGTCGGTGGCAGGCTCAGCCGCATGTTCTCGCGGATCGCCGTCGTCAACCGGGGTGAGGCCGCGATGCGGCTCGTCCACGCCGTCCGCGACCTCAACGCCGCGGCCGGCCCCCACGGGCACCGCGTGCAGGTCATCGCGCTCCACACCGAGGCCGAGCGCACCGCCATGTTCGTCCGGGAGGCCGACGACGCCCACGACCTCGGGCCCGCGTCGGAACGCCCCTACCTCGACCTTGCCAAGCTCGAGCGTGCGCTCCGGCGCACCCGGGCGGACGCGGTGTGGGTCGGCTGGGGCTTCGTCGCCGAGGACCCGGCCTTCGCGGAGCTGTGCCGCCGGATCGGCGTCACCTTCGTCGGACCGAGCCCGGAGGCGATGCGCCGGCTCGGTGACAAGATCGGCTCCAAGCTCCTCGCCGAGGAGGTCGGCGTCCCGGTCGCCCCGTGGAGCGGCGGCGAGGTCCAGACCCTCGAGGAGGCCAAGGAGGCCGCGGCGCGCATCGGGTACCCGCTCATGCTCAAGGCCACGGCCGGGGGCGGCGGCCGCGGCATCCGCAAGGTCACCTCGGACGCCGACCTCGACGACGCGTACCAGCGCACGCGGGAGGAGGCCGAGCGTGCCTTCGGCTCCGGTGTGGTGTTCCTCGAGAAGCTGGTCACCGGCGCCCGCCACGTCGAGGTCCAGGTCATCGCGGACGGCCAGGGCACCGCGTGGGCGGTCGGGGTCCGTGACTGCTCGGTGCAGCGCCGCAACCAGAAGGTCATCGAGGAGTCGGCGTCGCCGGTGCTCGACCCCCCGCAGGTCGCCGAGCTCAAGGCCTCGGCCGAGCGGCTGGCGCTCGCCGTCGGCTACGCCGGCGCCGGCACCGTCGAGTTCCTCTACCACCCCGGGGAGCGGTTCTTCGCCTTCCTCGAGGTCAACACCCGCCTGCAGGTCGAGCACCCGATCACCGAGGTCGTCACCCGCACCGACCTCGTGCGCCTCCAGCTGCACGTCGCCGCCGGCGGCCGGCTCGAGGGCGAGCGCCCGGAGGAGCTCGGCCACGCCGTGGAGGCCCGCCTCAACGCCGAGGACCCCGACCGCGACTTCGCCCCGGCCCCGGGCCGCATCGTCCACCTCGAGCTGCCGTCCGGGCCGGGCATCCGGGTCGACACGGGAGTGGCCGAGGGCGACACCATCCCCGCCGACTTCGACTCGATGATCGCCAAGGTCATCGCGTACGGAGCCGACCGCGACGAGGCGCTGGCGCGGCTGCGGCGGGCGATGCGCGAGACGACGGTGGTCATCGAGGGCGGGGCCACGAACAAGTCCTTCATCCTCGACCTGCTCGAGCAGCCCGAGGTGGTCGACGGCTCGGCCGACACCGGGTGGATCGACCGGGTGCGGGCGCAGGGGCGGCTCGTCGCCCACGCGCACTCCGGCGCCGCCCTCGTCGTCGCCGGCATCGAGGCCTACCTCGAGGCCGAGGCGATCGAACGCATCCGGCTGCTCGAGACCGCCCGCGGCGGTCGGCCCCAGGTGCAGCACGACGTCGGCCGGGCCACCGAGCTCAAGCTGCGGGGCGTCGCGTACAAGGTCACGGTGCTGCGCACCGCACCGGCGCGGTTCCGCGTCGACGTGGCCGGCCCCTCGGGGTCGCCCCAGTCGGTGGAGGCCGAGGTCGAGCGGGTGGGTCCGTTCGCCGGCCGGGTCCGGATCGGCGGCCGCAGCCACCGCGTCGTCACGGCCACCCACGGGCCGGTCCAGCTGGTCGAGGTCGACGGGGTCGCGCACCGCGTCACCCGCGACGAGGGCGGCGTGCTGCGTTCGCCGGCACCGGCACTGGTCGTCGCCACCCCGGTCGGTGTGGGGGAGGAGATCGCCGCCGGGGCTCCGGTGCTCGTCCTCGAGTCGATGAAGATGGAGACCGTGCTCCCCGCGCCGTTCCCGGCCCGGGTCAAGGAGCTGGTGGTGTCGACCGGCAGCCAGGTCGAGACCGGTGCCGCCCTGGTCCGGCTCGAGCCGACCGGGGAGGCCGAGGAGGCGGTGGGCGAGGCCGCCGACGCCCCCGACCTCGACCTCCCGGCCGCCGAGCCCGACGGCGACCCCTCCGACCGCGCCGAGCGCGGCCGCGCCGAGCTGTCGGCGATGCTGCTCGGCTACGACCTGCCGCACGACCACGAGCAGCGCACCCTCGCCCGCTACCTCGCCGCGCGCGACGAGCTCGCCGGCCTCGGGGCCTCCCTGGTCTGCGACGAGATCCCGCTGCTCGCGACCTTCGGCGACTTCGCCGAGCTGAGCCGCAACCGGCCGATGGGCCAGGAGGCCCACGTCGAGAACCGGGTGCACAGCCCCCGCGAGCACTTCCGCACCTTCCTCCAGACCCTGGATCCCGAGCGCGGCGGTCTCCCGGCCGACTTCGTCGGGCGGCTCGAGCGGGTGCTCGAGCACTACGGCGTCACCGGCACCGAGCGCGCCCCCGAGCTGGAGGCGGCCGTGTTCCGGATCTTCCTGGCCCAGCAGCGCTCGGCGCCGGAGGTGGCGATGGCCACCGCCATCCTGCGCCGCTGGCTCGTCGAGCCGGTCCCGGAGCCCCCCGCCGACGCCGCCGCCCGCGACCTGCTCGACCGGCTGGTCGCCGCCACCCAGCTGCGCTTCCCCGCGCTCGGTGACCTCGCCCGCAGCGTGCGCTTCCGCTGGTTCGACCAGCCGCTCGTCGACGCCGACCGCGCCTCGGTCCTCGGCTCGGTGGGCACCGAGCTCGAGCGGATCGACGCGCTGCCGCCGGGGGAGGAGCGCACCCGCCGCGTCGACGCGCTCGCCGCCATCCCGGAACGGATCGTGCACGTCCTCGCGGCCCGGCTGCGCGGCGGCGTCCGCGAGCACGAGCCGATGCTCGAGGTGCTGGTCAAGCGCCACTACCGCGGCCACGAGCTCCACGGGCTGCGCGAGGAGGCCGTCGGGGGCCGGGCCGTCGCCGTCGCGGACTACCGCCTCGACGACCGCGACTCGCACCTGGTGTCGACGGCGGGGACGATGGCCGAGCTCGTGCCCGGCAGCGACCTCGCCGCCACCCTGGCCCGGTGCGTGGCCGACCGGCCCGACGGCTTCCAGCCCGTGGTCGACCTCTACGTCGTGTGGGGCGACGCACCGGAGGACGGCGACGAGGCGTCGGCACTGCTCGCCGAGCGGCTCGCCGCGATGCCGTTCGCGCACGAGTGCCGCCGGGTCGCGGTGGCCACCGTGCCCGGAGACGGCGAGCGCGAGGTCGGCTACTTCACCTTCCGCCCCCAGCCCGACGGCTCGATGGCCGAGGACCGTCCGGTGCGCGACGTGCACCCGATGGTCGGGCGCCGGCTCAACCTGTGGCGGCTGCGCGACTTCGACCTCACCCGGCTCGACGCCCCTGCCGACGTCATGCTGCTGCACGCGGTGTCGCGCGAGAACCCCAGCGACCAGCGGCTGGTCGCCACCGCCCAGGTGCGCCAGCTCGCGGTCGTCCGCGACGACGAGGGGCGGGTCACGGCCCTTCCCCACGTGGAGCGCGCCCTGGCCAACTGCCTCGAGGCGGTCCGGCGGGCCCGCAGCTCGCACGGCACCGGCGCGCGGCTCGACATGAACCACGTCTGGCTGCACATCTGGCCGCCGGTCCAGGCCGACCTGGACCAGCTGACCGCCCTCCAGGACAAGGTGGCACCGATGACCGCGGGGGCGGGCATCGAGGAGGTGCGGGTCGAGGGCTCGATCGCCGGTGAACGCGGCCACGCCCTGCCGATCTGCGCCCGCTTCACCTACCAGCCGGGTTCGGGGGTCACGTACGCCGTCGAGCCCCCGCCCACGGCGCCGGTGGCGCCGCTGGACGCCTACGCCGAGAAGGTGGTGCGCGCCCGTCGCCGCGGCCTGGTCTACCCCTACGAGCTGGTCTCGATGGTCGCGGGCAGCGGCGGTGAGGCGACCGAGTACGACCTCGACGAGTCCGGCCGGCTGGTCCCGGTCGACCGCCCGTACGGCGAGAACGGCGCCGGGCTCATCTGCGGTGTCGTCACCACGCCGACCCCCGCGCACCCCGAGGGCGTCACCCGGGTGCTCCTCGCCGGGGACCCCCTGCGCTCGCTCGGTGCGGTCGCCGAGCCGGAGTGCCGGCGCATCATCGCCGCCCTCGACCTCGCCGAGGAGCGGGGCCTGCCCGTGGAGTGGTACGCGCTGTCGGCGGGCGCACGCATCTCGATGGACTCCGGCACCGAGAACATGGACTGGGTCGCCCGTGCGCTCAAGCGGATCGTCGAGTTCACCCAGGCCGGTGGCGAGGTCAACGTCGTCGTCGCCGGCATCAACGTCGGCGCCCAGCCCTACTGGAACGCCGAGGCGACGATGCTCATGCACACCCGCGGCATCCTCGTCATGACGCCCGACTCGGCGATGGTGCTCACCGGAAAGCAGTCCCTGGACTTCTCCGGCGGGGTGAGCGCCGAGGACAACCACGGCATCGGCGGGTACGACCGGGTCATGGGGCCGAACGGCCAGGCGCAGTACTGGGCCAAGGACCTGGCCGACGCCTACGGCATCCTGCTCGCCCACTACGACGCCACGTGGTCACCGGAGGGCGCCGGGCCGCGACGGGTCGAGACCTCCGACCCCGTCGACCGCGACGTCACCACCGCGCCGCACGCCGTCCCGGGCAGCGACTTCACGACGATCGGCGAGATCTTCTCCCCGGCCACCAACCCCGACCGCAAGCGGGCCTTCGACATCCGCACGCTGATGCGGGCCGTCGCCGACCAGGACCACCCGACGCTCGAGCGCTGGGCGGGGATGGCCGACGCCGAGACCGCGGTCGTCCTCGACGCCCGGATCGGCGGCATCTCGGTGTGCCTGCTCGGTATCGAGTCGCGCTCGGTGCCGCGGCGCGGCTTCCCGCCCACCGACGGCCCCGACACCTACACCGCCGGCACGCTGTTCCCCCGCTCGTCGAAGAAGACGGCCCGCGCCGTCAACGCGGCGAGCGGCAACCGCCCGCTCGTCGTCCTCGCCAACCTCTCCGGCTTCGACGGGTCGCCGGAGTCGATGCGGGGCCTCCAGCTCGAGTACGGCGCCGAGATCGGGCGGGCGGTGGTGAACTTCGAGGGCCCGATCGTCTTCGTCGTCGTCTCCCGCTACCACGGCGGCGCGTTCGTCGTGTTCTCCAAGGCGCTCAACCCGCGGATGACGGTGCTCGCGGTCGAGGGCTCCTACGCGTCGGTCATCGGCGGGGCACCCGCGGCGGCGGTCGTCTTCGCCCGCGACGTCGACGCCCGGACGGCGGCCGACCCGCGGGTGGCCGAGCTCGAGGCCCGGATCGCCGAGGCCGGCGTGTCCGAGCGTGCGGTGCTCGGTGCCGAGCTCGCGCAGGTGCGGGCGGCGGTGCGGGCCGAGACCCTCGGTGCCGTGGCCGCCGAGTTCGACCGGGCGCACGACATCCACCGCGCGGTCCGCGTCGGGTCCGTCGACGCCGTCATCCCGGCCGCCGAGCTCCGGCCACGGATCGTCCAGGCCCTCGAGCGCGACCTCGAGCGCGGCTGACCCTCGTCGGAAGCCCGCAACGTGGGTGATGATCGGCGGCTGGCCGACGATCGTCAGCCACGTCCGCGGGGATGGACGGCCAGTGGGCCGGCGACCTGTCCGGTCGCCGGCCCACTGGGTCCGGGGGGTGCTGTGTCGGTCAGTGCAGGTCCTCGCCGTGGAGGTGCGCGTCGACCAGCTCGGTGCGGCCGGGGTAGCGGATCTCCTCGACGAGCTCCTGCATCGCGGCCGACGGCTTCTCGGTCACCTGCGAGACGAGGAACGTCACCGCGAAGTTGATGAGCATGCCGATGGTGCCGATGCCGGTCGGCGGGATGCCGAAGAGCCCCTCGGAGCCGCCGTAGATCGGGATCGTCCAGATCATGTAGGCGAGCGTCGTGACGAGCCCGACGATCATGCCCCACATCGCACCCTTGGCCGTGCAGCCCTTCCAGAAGATGCCGAGCACCAGGGCCGGGAAGAAGCTGGCTGCTGCCAGGCCGAACGCGAGGGCCACGACCTGGGCGACGAACCCGGGAGGGTTGATGCCGAGGTAGCCGGCGACGAGGATGGCGAACGCCATCGCGATCCGGCCGACGAGGAGCTGGCGCGCCTCGGTGGCCTGCGGGTTGATCTTCTTGTAGTAGACGTCGTTCGCGATCGACGACGAGATGACGAGCAGCAGGCCCGACGCGGTCGACAGCGCCGCGGCGAGCGCACCGGCGGCCACGAGGCCCACGATCGGCGCGGGCAGGCCACCGATCTCCGGGCTCGCCAGCACGATGATGTCGTTGTTGATCGCGACGTCGGTGAAGGAGATGGTGGCGTCCGGTGGCAGCGCGGAGATCGGTGCCGCCGCCTCACCGGCCTGGGTGATGAGGCCGACGTCGGCCCACGTGTTGAACCAGGTCGGCGCCTCGCTGAGCGGGATGCCGTTGGTGCCGCCGAGCTCGTTGATGATGTTGAGCTTGGTGAACCCCGCGACCGACGGGGCGGTCGTGTAGAGCAGTGCGATGAAGAACAGCGCCCACAGGGCCGAGAACCGGGCCGCACGCACCGACTTGGCGGTGTAGAAGCGGACGATGACGTGCGGCAGGCCGGCGGTGCCGAACATCAGCGCCGCCGTGATGAGGACCATGTTCGCCATCGAGGTCTGCGTGAACGCCTCGGTGTATGAGTTGAGCCCGAGGTCGGCCTGCAGGCCGTTGAGCTCGTCGAGGATCGAGCCGAAGCCGATCTGCGGGAGCGCGACGCCGGTGACCTTGGCGGACACGGCGACCGCCGGGATGAGGTAGGCGACGATGAGCACCGTGTACTGGGTCACCTGGGTCCAGGTGATGCCCTTCATGCCGCCGAGCACGGCGTAGAAGAAGACGATCGCCATGCCGATGATGACGCCCCACGTGGTGCTCACCCCGAGGAAGCGGGTGAAGACGACGCCGACACCGGCCATCTGGCCGGCGACGTAGACGAAGGAGATGACGATCGCCGCGACGACGGCGACCATGCGCCCCGTCTCGTTGTAGCGGTCGCCGACGAAGTCGGGGATGGTGTACTTGCCGAACTTGCGCAGGTACGGCGCGAGCAGCAGGGCGAGGAGCACGTAGCCGCCCGTCCAGCCCATGAGGTAGACGGAGCCGCCGTAGCCGTTGCCGGCGAAGGCGACGATGCCCGCGAGGGAGATGAACGAGGCCGCGCTCATCCAGTCGGCCGCGATCGCGGCACCGTTCGCCGGTGCGGGGATGCCGCCGCCGGCGACGTAGAAGCCGGCGGTGTCGGACACCCGGCTGCGGTAGGCGACGAAGATGTACAGCGAGAAGGTGAGGACCGCGAAGATCAGGGTCCACAGCTGGATCTCGGTCATGGGTGGTGCACCTCGCTGTCGTACTCGTCGATCCCGTACTCGGCGTCGAGCTTGTCCATGCGCCACACGTAGACGCCGATGAGGATCACGAACACGATGATCGAGCCCTGCTGGGCGAACCAGAACCCCAGCGGGAACCCGATGAAGCTGATGCTGTTCAGCGCGTCGACGAAGAGGATGCCGGCGCCGAAGGACACCAGTGCCCAGATCACGAGCAGGACTGCCATCAACCTCAGGTTCCTGCGCCAGTACTCCTGACGCTGTCGGTCGTCCATCGGACCTCGCCTCCTTGCGAATCCCCGAACCCCTGTCCGGCTCGGTGTGCCCGCACATGAAACCGGTCGCACGGGGGCGTGCCAAGACCCTGAGGGCCCGGTTTCGGGACCAGCCCTGCGAACGGTCGTGCGATGCCCCCGACGGGCGCCCTCGCGGGACGAACGGCAGGTCAGGGACTCGCGACGGTCACGGGCGACCGCTCGTCGCGCCGTGCCGACCGCTCGCCCGGAGGTTCCGGCGGGGGTGGCTGACGGCAGCCTGTGCGCCCGCCTACCATCGCCGGGCATGAGCCAGACCACGTCCACCGCCGCCGCGCCCCGGGTCCGTCGCCGCATGGAGCCCGGTCGCAAGCGGCTGCTGTGGGCCTCGCTGATGGCGCTCGTCGGCGGCTTCATGCCGTGGTTGATGACCGAGGTCGGCAACGTGGCCGGGTACCGGGGGGCCGGGCTGTGGGTGGCGTACGCCGCGATGCTGGGCCTCGCCGGCGCCATGGTGCCGATGCGCCGGGTGGCCGCGGTCCAGGGCTTCATCCTCGCCGCGGTGGGCGTGGCCCTCCCGGTCTGGCAGGTCGTGCACCTGTTCGGCCTCGTCGGGTTCGCCGGCTGGATGCCCGGGCCGGGCCTGGTCCTGTGCCTCGGCGGGGGCGTCCTCGCCGGCGTCGGCGCCCGCCAGCTCTGGCAGCAGCCCGCCACCGCCTGACCCCTCCCCTGCCGCCTGACCCCTCCCCCTGCCGCCTGACCCCTATCCCCTGCCGCCTCGACATTTCGGGGTCACCCCGAAATGTCGACCCGGCAGGGGTTGGGTTCCCGTGCGACGTCGACGAACCGGGGTGTCGACCGCAGGATGACGTGGAGTGGGCCCCCGCGGTTCAGGGCAGCGCGCCCACCGGCTCCACCCCGAGCATCCGCGCCAGCGAGCGCAGCTCGCGGCGGACGCCGGCGCGTACCGCCGCGGTCGGCACGTCGTCCCAGTGGACCGCGTCCACCCGCAGCACGTCCCGCCCGCGGTCGGTGGTGGCGTCGACCTTGCCGACGAGCCGGTCGCCGTGCAGCACGGGCAGGGCGAAGTAGCCCCAGCGCCGCTTGGCGGCCGGCTTGTACATCTCGAGCTGGTAGTCGAACCCGAACAGCTCGGTCATCCGGGTGCGGTCGAAGACCAGCCGGTCCAGCGGTGAGAGCAGCGCGGTCCGGCCCCGGAACGGGGTGTCGAGCAGCGACGGGTCGACCCGCCAGGCTCCGCGCACGCCCTCGACGACGGCCTCGACGCCCGCCGAGCCGACGTGGTTCGGCTCGTTCGGCGTCTGCGCCGCCCGCGCCCGGGCGATGCCCAGGGCGGCGAGGCGGCGCCGGTCGCGCTCGGCGGCGGCCGCGGCGAACGGGACCGGGGCCTGGTCGGGGAAGACCCGCTCCGCGAGGTCCCAGACCCGCTCGCCCTGCTCGCGCGAGGAGACCGCCACCTCGCCGCGCGCCTCCATGAGGTCGAGCATCCGCTGCACGTTCTTGTGGTGGGTCCAGCCCGAGGACCGCCACGGCACCGCGCACGTGTCCGGAAGCCGGCGGGCGGGCAGCGGCCCCTCCGAGCGCAGCGTCTGCAGCAGGTCCTCGCGGCAGGCGTGGTTCGCCTCGAGCCAGCCCGCCAGGGCGTCCTGCCACTCCCGGCGGGGCTCGGGGCCCGGCCACGCGGCCCACTCCGCCCGGTACAGCGCCACGTCCTCGGCCGGGCGCAGCATCCCCTGGACCTCCACCAGGACCCGCGACTCGAGGAGGTCGTCGAGCTCGCGGGGGTCGTAGCGGGCACCGAGACGGCTCCACAGGACGAGGTCGGGGTTCGGCGCCACCGCCGCGGTGAGGTCCATCTGCACCAGGGCGAGGTGCCGCACGGCCGCGACCGCCGACACCGGGCGCCGCGCCGCGAGCAGCTGGGCGCGCACCGCGACCCGGCGGGCGTCCCGCCGCGAGAGCACCACCGGCATCCCCCGACCGTACCGGCGTGCCTCGGCAACGGACCGCCGCCCGGACGAGCTGTCCTCCGCGGGCCTCGGCCGCGTGGCAGGCTGGCGGCCGTGACCGTCGCCGGGGTGCTCCTCGCCGCCGGGGCCGGCCGCCGGATGGGCGAGCCGAAGGCCCTGGTGCGGCCGGGGCCCGACGGGCCGACGCTGCTCGAGACGGCGCTCGGCCGGCTGCGGGCCGCGGGCCTGGACCACGTCGTCGTCGTCGTCGGCGCGGCCGCGGGCGAGGTGGCCCCGCTCGCCGAGGCCGGCGGTGCCGACGTCGTGCGGGCCGGGGACTGGGACGAGGGGATGGGCGCCTCGCTGCGGGCCGCGCTCGGGCACCTCACGGCCAGCGCGCCCGGGGCGCAGGCCGCGCTCGTCACCCTCGTCGACCTCCTCGACGTCGGCCCCGACGTGCACCGCCGGGTGCTCGCCGAGGCGGGCGACCGCCCGGCAGCCGCCCTGGTGCGCGCCACGTACGACGGCCGCCCCGGGCACCCGGTGCTTCTGGGCCGCGACCACTGGGCCGAGGTCGTCGACTCCGCCCGCGGCGACCGCGGGGCCCGCCGGTACCTCGCGACCCGTGCGGTGCGCGGCGTCGAGTGCTCCGACCTGGCCACCGGCCGTGACGCCGACACCCGCGAGGCCCTCCACCACCCCGGCGACCACCCGAACGCGCCGGGCGGCGGCGACGCGTCGGACAGAATGGGGGAATGAGCGTGCGGCACGAGAAGCAACGGCGGTGGCCCACCAGCGTGTTCGACCACGGCGTCGACCCCGACCCCCGCTTCTCGCTCGCCAACGAGCGCACCTTCCTCGCCTGGGTCCGCACCGGCCTGGCCCTCCTCGCCGGCGCCGCTGCCCTCGAGGCCCTCGACCTGCCGCTCAACGACACCGTCCAGTACCTGCTCGCCACCGTGCTCGCGCTCGGCGGGCTCGCCGTCGCGGTGATGTCGTGGCGCGGGTGGGTGCGCACGGAGCGGGCCATGCGGGAGAACACCGCCCTACCGGCGAACCCCGCGATGCTCGTCGTGCTCGGCGCGGTCGCCCTCACCGGCGTCGTCCTCGCCGTCAGCAGCGCGGTGCGGAGCATCACCACGTGAACCGGGAGGTCGAGCGCGACCCGGGCATGCAGCAGGAGCGCACGACCCTGGCGTGGCGCCGCACCGGGCTGTCGCTGCTCGTCGGCTCGCTGACCATCGGCCGGCTGACCCTGGAGACCCTCGGGGCCGCCGTCGTCATCCCGACGGCGATGACGGCGGTCCTCGCGCTGTGGATCATCGCCGTGGCCCTGCGCGAGCGACGGCTCGCCCGCGACCACCCCGGTGAGCCGATCTTCTCGGTGCTCGCCGGCGGGCAGCTGCCGGCGGCCACCATGCTCACCGTGGCGCTGCTCGCCGCCGCCGTCGCCACCTCGGCCGTCATACGTCTCACCGACGCCGTCCTTCCGTAGCCGCCCCCCGTGGGTGATGCTGGGCGCATGGACCCCCGGACGACCTTCCCCTCGGCCACCGACCTCGCCGACGCCCTGGGCCGCACCGGCTACCTCGCCGACGAGGCCCTCGCGACGGTCGCCTGGCTCGCGCTGCGCCTCGGTCGTCCGCTGCTCATGGAGGGCGAGCCCGGCACCGGCAAGACCGCCCTCGCCGAGGCCCTCGCCGAGAGCATGGACCTGCCCCTCATCCGGCTGCAGTGCTACGAGGGCATCGACGCCAGCCAGGCGCTCTACGACTGGGACTTCCCCCGGCAGATCCTCCACGTCCGCGCGCTCGAGGCCGTCGAGGGCGCTGCGCACGACGTCCGCGAGCTCGAGGAGGACCTCTTCGACGAGCGCTTCCTCCTCGCCCGCCCGGTGCTTCGCGCGCTGCGGGAGGCGCCGGCGGTCCTCCTCGTCGACGAGGTCGACCGGGCCGACGACGAGTTCGAGGCCTTCCTCCTCGAGGTGCTCTCGACCTGGCAGGTGACCATCCCCGAGCTCGGCCCGGTCTCGGCGGCCACCCCGCCGGTCGTCGTCCTCACGTCCAACCGCACCCGCGAGCTGCACGACGCGCTGAAGCGGCGCTGCCTCTACCACTGGCTGGAGCACCCCGGAATCGAGCGCGAGATCGACATCGTCCGCACCCGGGCCCCCGAGGTGCCGGCGGCGCTCGCCGCGCAGGTCGTGCGGGCGGTCCACGCCATCCGGGACGACCGCGAGATGCTCAAGCCCCCGGGCGTGGCCGAGACCCTCGACTGGGCCCGGGCCCTGCACGAGCTCGGCACCCGCGAGCTCGACACCGCCACCGCGGCCGCGACCCTCGGGGTCGCGGTGAAGTACCGGGAGGACGCCGAACGGGTGAAGAAGGCACTCGACGTCATGCTCACCGCCTGAGCCGACGATGCCCACGACCGCGCGCCCGCCCGAGGAGCTGCTCCTCGGCTTCGCGCGCTGCCTGCGTGCCGCGGGGGTGCACGTCACCGCCGACCGCGAGCGCACCTACCTCGAGGCGGTCGCCGAGGCCGGGCTCGACCACCCCGGCGCGGTCTTCCTCGCCGGCCGGGCCACCCTGTGCTCCTCCCCGGCCGACCTGGACCGCCACGACCTCGTCTTCGCGGAGTGGTTCGGCGGCGCCCGGGCCGGGTCGAGGCCGACGACCTCGCTCGCGACGGTGCGGCAGGCCGGGCTCGACGAGACCGCGGCCCACACCGGCGAGCCCGGCGACGACTCCGTCCAGGCGCGGGCCTCGGCCACCGAGGTGCTCCGCCACCGCGACGTCTCCACGCTGAGCCGTCGAGAGCGCGAGGAGCTGGCCCGCCTCTTCGGCGCCCTCCGCCCCCGGGCCCCCCGGCGCCGCGCCCACCGCCGCACCGCCTCGCGCCGCGGCGAGGTCGACGCGCGGCGCACCCTGCGCGCCATGCTCCGGCGGATGGGGGAGCCGGGCGAGGTCGCGTGGCGGCACCGGGGGACGCGGGCGCGGCGGGTCGTGCTCCTCATCGACGTCTCCGGGTCGATGAGCGCGTACGCCGACTCGCTCATCCGCCTCGCGCACGCGTACTGCGCCACGGGGGAGCCGGTGGAGGTGTTCACGCTCGGTACCCGCCTCACGCACGTCACCCGGCCGCTCCACGAGCGGGACCCCGACCGGGCCGTCGTCGCCGCCGGCCGGGCCATCCCGGACTGGTCCGGGGGCACCCGGCTCGCGGAGGGGCTCAAGGTGTTCCTCGACCGCTGGGGCCGCCGGGGGATGGCCCGCGGCGCGGTGGTCGTCGTCTTCAGCGACGGGTGGGAGCGTGACCGGCCCGAGGCGCTCGGCGAGCAGGTGCGGCGCCTGGCGGCGGTGGCCCACCGCGTGGTCTGGGCCAACCCCCACCGCGGCCGGCCGGGGTACGAGCCGCTCCAGGGAGGCATCATGGCGGTGCTGCCGCACGTCGACGACTTCGTCGCCGGGCACTCGATGGCGGCGTTCGAGGAGCTGACGGAGGTGGTCGCCCGTGCGTGACGTGCTGGACGAGCTGATGACCTGGTGGCGGGCCGGCGAGGTCGTCGGCGTCGGGACCGTCGTCGCGACCTTCCGCTCGGCCCCCCGGCCCGCGGGGGCCTCGATGCTCGTCGGCCCCGGCGGCGAGGCGGTCGGGTCGGTGTCGGGCGGCTGCGTCGAGGGCGCGGTGTACGAGCTCGGGCAGGAGGTGGTCGCCGACGGCACACCGGTGCTCCAGCGGTACGGCGTCTCCGACGACGACGCCTTCGCGGTCGGCCTCACCTGCGGCGGCATCCTCGACGTCTACGTCGAGAAGGTGTCGCGGGACACCTTCCCCGAGCTGGGCGAGGTGGCCGACGACATCGGTGCCGGACGGCCCGTGGCGGTCGCCACCGTCATCGAGCACCCGGACCCCGCGTGGATCGGCCGGCGGCTCGTCGTCCGGCCAGAGGGCGAGGCCGAGCGCCGCGCGGGCGCCGGCCTGGGGTCGCCGCGCGCCGACGCAGCGGTCACCGACGACGCCCGGGGCCTGCTCGCGGCCGGCCGCACCGAGACCCTCACCTACGGCCCGGACGGCGAGCGGCGCGGCGAGGGGATGCGCGTGTTCGTCGCCGCCTACGCCCCCAGGCCGCGGATGCTCGTCTTCGGGGCCATCGACTTCGCGGCGGCGGTGGCGCACGTCGGCTCCTTCCTCGGGTACCGGGTGACGGTGTGCGACGCCCGGCCGGTGTTCGCCACGGCGAGCCGGTTCCCCGCCGCCGACGAGGTGGTCGTCGAGTGGCCGCACCAGTACCTGGCGCGCGAGGTCGAGGAGGGCCGCGTCGACGGGCGCACCGTCGTCTGCGTGCTCACCCACGACCCGAAGTTCGACGTGCCGGTGCTCGAGGCCGCGCTGGCCCTGCCGGACGTCGCGTACGTCGGCGCCATGGGCTCTCGCCGCACCCACGAGGACCGGCTGGCCCGCCTGCGCGAGGCGGGGGTCACCGAGGAGCAGCTGGCCCGGCTGTCCTCGCCGATCGGCCTGGACCTCGGGGCCCGCACGCCGGAGGAGACGGCCGTCTCCATCGCGGCCGAGATCGTCGCCCTCCAGTGGGGTGGGGGTGGTGCCCGACTCCAGGAGACCGCCGGCCCGATCCACCACCACGGCGAGCCGGCCGAGGTGCCCTAGCAGCCGGCGGGCGCACTGCGCAGTCCTGGGGCCGGGGGGTCGGCCGTTCGGCCATTTCCGCAGGTGGCTGTGTGTCCGGGGGCTGCGCGACGAACGGTCCTGCCGGTACCGTCGACAGACCGGGGCGTCCGTCCCGGTGACGGGCAGGGGAGATGCCCGCGGCCGGGTCCGCGGGCCGGAGGTGCTACCCATGGCCCTGCTCGAGCTCTTCGCCCGCTCGGCGTCCCCACAGGTGGTCTTCGTCGGTCCGTACGGCGTCGGCAAGTCGACCGCCGTCCGCACCGTGTCCGACGTCGAGGTGGTCCCCGACCCGACGACCGTGCCCGGCACCCCGGGGACCCGCGCCGCGCTCCGGTCCGCCGGCGGCGAGCGGGGCGAGTGGCACGGCGGTCCCGACGGACCGCTCGTCGTGGTGTCGGTCGCCGGCCAGCTCCGCTTCCGGGCCGCGGGGGCCACCGGCCTGGTGCCCCCTACCCGCACGGTCCTGTGGCTCTACGGTCACACCCCCGACGCGCTCGAGGAGGCCGAGGAGTGGCTCGGCTACCTCGCTCCGGAGCTGCGCGACAGCCCCCTGACGGTCGCCGTGACCCGGCTCGAGATCCCGGGCGACCGGCCCGCCCTGGCCGACTACCGCCCCGTCGTGGACCGCTGGGTCCGCGGGGCCCCGGTGGTCTCGGCCGACCCGCGCGACCGCGAGTCGGTCGAGGAGGTCCTCCTCGCCGCGGTCCGCACGAAGCTGCCCGCGAGCGCCTGACCTCGCCGGGCCGCCGCGACACCTCCCGGGGGCGGGTCGGCACCTGCCGACGCGGCCTGCCGGTCCAGCACTCTTGCCGCCGGGGAAAGTCCGGGTGCCCGGGCCGTTCGTCGCACCGCCGCACCGTCGGCCCGAACCGTCGGTCCGGTTCGTCGTCACCTCTTGTCTGGGCCCGGGCGGTGAAGCAGGATCGCATGACGGATCCCTCTCTGCAAGGAGTCGACGATGACTCGGATCAAGGTCACGGTCGACGGCGTCGGCTACCACGACGACGTCGAGCCCCGGATGCTGCTCGTGCAGTACCTCCGGGAGGTGCTCGGGAAGGTCGGCACCGTCGTCGGATGCGACACGAGCAACTGTGGTGCGTGCACCGTCCACCTGGACGGCCGCAGCGTCAAGTCGTGCAACGTCCTGGCCGTCCAGGCCGACGGGCACGAGGTCACCACGATCGAGGGCATCGCCGTGAACGGCGAGCTGCACCCGATGCAGGCCGCCTTCCACGAGAACCACGCCCTCCAGTGCGGGTACTGCACCCCGGGCATGATCATGCAGGCGATCGACCTGCTGAACGACAACCCCGACCCCTCCGAGGAGGAGATCCGCGTCGGGCTCGAGGGCAACCTCTGCCGCTGCACCGGCTACCACAACATCGTCAAGGCCGTCGCCGCGGTGGCGAGCCAGGGGAGTGAGGCCCGATGACCGCCGTCGACGACCGCCCCACCGCCGAGGTCGGCAACGCCCGCCTCCGCAAGGAGGACCACCGCCTCGTCACCGGCCGGTCCAAGTGGACCGACAACATCCAGCTCCCCGGCATGCTGCACCTGGCGATGGTGCGCAGCCCGCTGGCGCACGCCCGGATCGTCTCCATCGACACCTCGGCGGCGAAGGCGGCCGACGAGGTCATCGCGGTGATGACCGGTGAGGACATCAAGGACATCCAGGGCGTCAACATCACGGCCTGGCCGATTTCCGAGGACCAGAAGTCCCCGACCCACCTCCCGATGGCCATCGACCGGGTCGCCTGCGCCGGCGAGATCGTCGCCGTCGTCGTGGCCCGGAAGGCCGCCGAGGCGAGGGACGCGGCCGAGCTCGTCGAGGTCGAGTACGAGGAGCTTTCCGCCGTGCTCGACCTCAAGGAGGCCGCGAAGGACGAGGTCCTCGCCCACCCGGACCTCGGCACGAACACGTCCGCGTTCTGGCAGCTCGACTCCAAGGCGGGCGGCACCGGTGGCGACGTCGACGAGGCGATCGCCGCGGCCCGCGAGGGTGGCATCGTCATCGAGCGGGAGTACCGCCAACAGCGCCTCATCCCCGCCTTCATGGAGCCCCGCTCCACCGTCGTCGACCCCACCGGCGAGCAGGTCGTCATGTGGTCGGCCACGCAGATCCCGCACATCCTGCGGTTCTGCATCGCCGCGACGACCGGGCTCCCCGAGTCCAAGATCCGGGTCATCGCCCCCGACGTCGGTGGTGGCTTCGGCGGCAAGCTGCAGTCGACGCCCGAGGAGTTCGTCACCCTCGCGGTGGCGCGCACGCTCGGCCGGCCCTGCAAGTACACCGAGACCCGCTCCGAGACGATGGTGTCGGGCCACCACGGCCGAGACCAGTGGCAGAAGCTGACCCTCGCCGCCGAGAAGGACGGCACCGTCACCGCACTCAAGGTCGACCTGATGTGCGACCTCGGTGCCTATGCGGCGCTCGTCGGGGGAGGGGTGCCGGTGCTCGGTGCGTGGATGTTCAACGCGATCTACAAGTTCGGTGCCTACCAGTTCAACTGCACGAACTACTACACGAACAAGACGTGGGTCGACGCCTACCGCGGCGCGGGTCGACCCGAGGCCACCTACGCCATCGAGCGGCTCATGGACGAGCTCGCGGCCGAGGTCGGGGTCGACCCGCTCGAGATCCGGGAGAAGAACTGGATCACGCACGACGAGTTCCCGTGGAGCTCGGTGGCCGGGATGACGTACGACTCGGGCAACTACGAGGCGGCGACGGCGAAGGCCAAGGAGCTCTTCGGCTACGACGAGCTCCGCGCCGAGCAGAGGCGCCGGCGCGAGAGCGGCGACCCGGTCCAGCTCGGCATCGGCGTCTCGACCTTCACCGAGATGTGCGGCCTGGCTCCCTCACGGGTCCTCGGCGCGCTCAGCTACGGCGCCGGCGGCTGGGAGAGCGCCAGCATCCGGATGCTCTCCACCGGCACCGTCGAGGTCGTCACCGGCACCTCGCCCCACGGGCAGGGCCACGAGACGGCGTGGAGCCAGATCGTCGCCGACCGCCTCGGCGTGCCCTTCGAGGACATCGAGGTGCTCCACGGCGACACCCAGGTCGCACCGCGCGGCCTGGACTCCTACGGCTCGCGCTCCCTCGTCGTCGGGGGCGAGGCTCTCGTCATGGCGGCCGATCGGGTCATCGAGAAGGCCAAGCAGCACGCGGCGTTCATGCTGGAGGCGAGCGTCGACGACCTCGAGTTCACCGGCGGCCGGTTCGGTGTCAAGGGCACCGACAAGGGCGTCACCATCCAGGAGGTCGCGCTCGCGACGTGGACGGGCCACAACCTGGCCGACGGCTTCGAGCCGACCCTGGACGGCGACGCCACCTTCGACCCGGTGAGCTTCTCCGTTCCCGCACGGCACGCACCTGTGCGCGATGGAGGTCGACACCGAGACGGGTGCGACGCGGATGCGCACGTACGTCTGCGTCGACGACATCGGCATCATCGTCAACCCGCTCATCGTCGAGGGCCAGGTGCACGGCGGCCTCGTCCAGGGGATCGCCCAGGCGCTCTGGGAAGGTGCGGAGTTCGACGAGCAGGGCACCCTGGTCACCGGGTCCTTCGTCGACTACACGCTCCCGACCGCGGCCGACACGATCAGCTTCGTCACCGACCACACGACGTCTCCGTCGACGACCAACACCCTCGGCACCAAGGGCGTCGGCGAGGCGGGGACCATCGCCTCGACCCCCGCCGTCGTCAACGCGATCGTCGACGCGCTTCGGCCGATGGGCATCCACGACATCGAGATGCCGTGCACGCCCGAGCGGGTGTGGAAGGCGATCCAGGGCGCCGGCCCGCGCGCGGGCGTCACCGGTGCGGCCCAGGCCCACTTCGACGAGGGAGCGTCCAACCAGGATCCCTCGGCCGGCGCGACGGACGGAGCAGCCCAGTGATCCCCGCATCCTTCGACTACGTGGCCCCGACGAGCGTCGACGAGGCGCTCTCCGCCCTCGCCGAGGCGGGGGAGGATGCCAAGGTGCTCGCCGGCGGGCAGTCGCTGCTGCCGATCCTGCGGATGCGGCTCAACGCCCCGGAGACGGTCGTCGACCTCGGCCGGATCGAGGCGATGCGCGGCATCCGCGACGGCGGCGACCACCTCGCCATCGGGGCGATGACCCCGTACAGCGACGTCGTCGCGAGCGACCTCGTGCGCGAGCACGCCGGCCTGCTCGCGAAGGCGGTCGAGACCGTCGCCGACCCGCAGATCCGGCACCGCGGCACCGTCGGTGGCGCGCTCGTGCACGCCGACCCCGCCGGTGACGTCGGGGCGCCGGTGCTCGCCCTCGACGCGACGATGGTGGTGGCCGGTCCCTCCGGGGAGCGCACCGTGCCGGTCGCGGAGTTCTTCCGCGACCTGTTCGAGACCGCGGTCGGCGAGGGCGAGCTGCTCACCGAGGTCCGCATCCCCAAGCACACCGGCTGGGGCAGCGCGTACGAGAAGTTCGTCCGGGTCTCCCACCAGTGGTCGATCGTCGGCGGTCGCGGCCACCGTCCGCGCGGAGGGTGGCACCGTCGCCGAGGCCCGGATCGGGCTGACGAACATGGGGTCGACCCCGCTGCGCGCCACGGCGGTGGAGCAGGCGCTCGCCGGTCGGTCCGCCGACGACGTGGCCGAGGCGTGCGCCGCCGCCGCCGAGGGCACCAACCCGCCCGAGCGACCTCAACGGCGACGCCGACTACCGCCGCCACCTGGCCGCGGTGCTCGCCCGCCGGGCCGTCGAGAAGGCCCTGGGGAGCTGAGCGCGGCATGGAGCTGACCCACGACTTCACCGTCCCCGCCCCGCCCGACGTCACCTGGCAGACCTTCATGGACCTCGAGCGGGTCGGGGGCTGCTTCCCCGGCGCCACCGTCACCGAGGCCACCGACGACGGCTTCAACGGGAACCGTCAAGGTCAAGCTCGGCCCGATCGCGCTCCAGTACACCGGTGCGGGCCAGTTCCTCGAGCGCGACGACGACGCCCACCGCGCCGTGCTCGAGGCCAAGGGCAAGGACAAGCGGGGCAACGGCACGGCCGGGGCCACCGTGACGATCCAGCTCGCTCCCTCCGGTGACGGGCACCCGGGTCGACGTACGACCGAGCTGTCCGTCACCGGCAAGCCGGCGCAGTTCGGCCGGGGCGTCATGCAGGACGTCTCCGACAAGCTGCTCCAGCAGTTCATCGGCTGCGTCGAGGGCGAGCTGAGGGCGGCGGGGGAGCCCGGTGGCTGCCGCCACCGAGGCGCCCGAGCCCGCGGCCGGGCGCCCCGCTGCCGCGGCCGGCGAGCCGACCGCAGCGACCGCCCGTGGCGGCCACCGCCGGGGCGGCGCCGGCGGCGCCGGCGTGCCGTACCACCGGCGGCAGCGGCCCCCGAGCGGCCCACCGCGGCCGAGCCGGCCCGTCGGCCGAGGACGACTCCATCGACCTCGGGGCCACCGTGCTGCCGGTGCTGGTGCGCAGCTACGCGCCGTACGTCGTCGTCGGGGTCGTCGGGGTCGTCCTCGGGTGGCTCATCGGCCGGCGCTGACCGCACCCGCCAGGCGGTCCGCACCCCGACCGGGGTGCGGGCCGCTCCACGTCCCGGCGGACCTCGCCGCGTCGGCGGCGCGCCGCTCGTCGGCCACGCGGCGCCGGTCCGCGTCGTCGGGCGCGGTGACGCGGGAGGTGGCGTCCGTCCTCGGCCGCGTGCGGCGGTGGGTGCGCTCGAGGAGGAGGACGACGGGCAGGAGCAGGACGGCGACCCCGCCGAGGGAGAGGACGGTCTCGAGAATGGCTGTGACGTGGTCATGGCAGCAAGTCTTGCGATCAACGAAGACCCTGCCACGAGTGGCAGGGATGACGGGGACCATGCATTTCCTGCCATACTCGGTGCATGGCCCTGCGCTCCGTCGCCGTCGTCCTCCAGGAACCCGTGTCCCTCTTCGAGTTCGGGGTCCTCGCCGAGGTCTTCGGCATCGACCGCACCGACGACGGTGTCCCGCCCTTCGACTTCCGGGTCTGCGCGGAACGGCCGGGCCCGGTCGCCGCACGCAACGGGGTCGGCCTCACCGCCGCCGCACGGCCTCGACGCCGCCGCCGACGTAGACCTCGTCGCGGTCCCCGCCTCGCCGAGCGCCGCACCCCCTCGCCCGCCGTCGTCGAGGTGCTCCGCGGCGCGGTGGAGCGTGGGGCGTGGGTGCTGTCTGTCTGCTCGGGGGTGTTCAGCCTCGGCGGCGGCCGGGCATCCTCGACGGGCGCCGGTGCGCCGCCCACTGGATGCACGCCGCCGACTCGGCGCAGCGCCACCCGCCTCGCCCGGGTCGACCCGGACGTCCTGTACGTCCACGACGGCACCGTCATCACGAGCGCCGGCACGGCAGCGGGCATCGACGCCTGTCTCCACCTCGTCCGGACCGAGCTCGGGTCGGCCGTGGCGACCCGCATCGCGCGCCGGATGGTCGTGCCACCGCACCGTGACGGGGGGCAGCGCCAGTTCGTCGACCGTCCGGTCCCCGCGACCACGGCGGAGAGCCTCGGCGAGGTGCTCACCCACATGCTGGAGCACCTCGAGCAGCCACACTCCGTCGAGGACCTCGCGCGCCGGGCCACGATGTCGCCGCGCACCTTCGCGCGGCGGTTCGTCGCCGAGACCGGGACCACGCCGCACCAGTGGCTCACCGACCAGCGGGTCCTACGTGCCCGGGAGCTGCTCGAGCTCACCGAGCTGTCGGTCGAGGGGGTGGCCCGGGAGTCGGGGTTCGGTTCGGCGGCGCTGCTGCGCCACCACTTCACGAGGTGCACCGGGGTCACGCCCACCACGTTCCGGCGCCAGCACCGCATCCCGGCCTGACGGCGGGCGACGAGGGCGGGCAGGACTCTTCACAGGATCTCCAGACGTCGCACCCGCGGGCCCCACCCGGGCCCTCCTACGCTCGGCACATGAGCGAGGGAGGAGTGTCCCGGCAGCAGGTGCTCGTCGTCGAGGACGAGCCGGTGATCAACCAGGCGGTCACGGACCGGCTGCGCGCCGAGGGGTTCACCGTGCACCAGGCCCACGACGGGCCTGCTGCGGTCGAGGCGTTCGGCCGGCACGACGTCGACGTCGTCGTCCTCGACGTCATGCTGCCGGGCTTCGACGGGCTCGAGGTCTGCCGTCGCATCCAGGCCGTCCGCCCGGTCCCCGTCCTCATGCTCACCGCCCGCGACGACGAGACCGACGTGCTCGTCGGCCTCGGGGTCGGGGCCGACGACTACGTCACCAAGCCGTTCTCGATGCGCGAGGTCGTCGCGCGGGTGCGGGTGCTGCTGCGACGGGTCGAGCGCGCTGAGGCACTGGCCCGCACGACCGGTCGGATCGACCTCGCGGGCCTGGTGGTCGACCCGGCCACCCGGCGCGTCACCGCCGACGGCCGCGAGGTGCACCTCACCCCCTCGAGTTCGACCTGCTGTGCGCGCTCGCGGCCGACCCCGGCGCGGTGCGTTCCCGGGAGGCGCTGATGCGCGAGGTGTGGGGGTGGGGCGACGCGTCCGGCACGCGCACCCTCGACAGCCACGTCAAGGCGCTGCGCGCCAAGCTGGGCCCGGACCGGGTGCGCACCGTGCACGGCGTGGGCTACGCCCTCGAGGTGGAGCGGTGAACACCGACCGCCCCCTCGACGGGATCTCCTCGATCAAGGTCAAGCTCGCCGTCCTCGTGGGCACGAGCGTGGTCGGCGCCCTGCTCGTGGCGGCACTGGGGGACGTCGCCGGCATCGCCGGCTGGGTCAGCGTGCCGGTGACCGCTCGCGGCGGCGCTCGGGCTCACCTGGTGGCTCGCCCGTGGCATGACCTCCCCGCTGCGCGAGATGACCGACGCCGCCCGGCGGATGGCCGCCGGCGACTACGCCCAGCGGGTCAGCGCCACCTCGTCCGACGAGGTGGGCGAGCTGGCGCGGGCCTTCAACGCGATGGCCGGCGACCTCGCCGGGGCCGACCTCGAGCGCCGGCGGCTGGTCGGCGACCGTGTCGCACGAGCTGCGGACCCCCCTCACCGCCCAGCGGGCGCTGCTCGAGAACCTCGTCGACGGCGTGGTGCGCCCCGACGACGCCGCGCTCGAGGGCGCGCTCGCGCAGGCGGAACGGCTGAGCGACCTCGTCGGTGACCTCCTCGACCTCTCCAGGATCGACGCCGGCGCCGCTCCGCTCGACGTCGTCGACGTCCCGGTGGCGGCCCTGCTCGCCCGCGCCGCCGAGGAGGCGGCGCTCGACGGCCGTCCGGTGCGGGTGACGCCGAGGGTGGCGCCGCCCGGGCTCACCGTCGGCGCCGACCCCGCCCGGATGGCGCAGCTGGTCGCCAACCTCGTCGACAACGCCGTCCGACACAGCCCTGCGGGCGGCGAGGTCCGGCTCGAGGCCACCGGCGGGCCCGACCGGTGGGTCCTCGAGGTCGTCGACGACGGTCCCGGGATCCCCGCCGACCGGGCCGAGAGAGTCTTCGAGCGTTTCGGCTCCGGCGGTGACGGCGGCGGGGGGACCGGGCTCGGTCTGGCCATCGCCCGCTGGGTCGCCGAGCTGCACGGCGGCGCGGTCGAGGTCGTCCCCACCCCGACCGGAGCCCGTGGAGCGCGGGTGCGCACCACGCTGCCGACCCGCCCGAGCACCGACCGACCCACGCACCTGAGGGAGCACCTGATGACGAGCACCCCGCCGACGCCGTCCGTCGGCGCCATGACCGGCCCCGACGCACCTGCGGCACCCCCCACGACCCCGGGATCCGCCGCGGTGGCGGTCGCCCCGCTGGGCCCGCCACCCCCGGGCGGGCCCAGCCTGCTCGACCGGTTCTGGCCCGAGCGTGGCCTCGGGCCGCAGGTGGGCGTCGTCCTGGCCGCACTCGGCATCGGGGTGTTCGCCGCGGTCGCGTGGCCCTACCGCGACATCGGCCTCGGGACGACCCTGACCATGCTGCTCACCGGGGTGCTCATGTGGGTGGTCGCCCGCCACCGCCGGCACCCGTGGACGGTCGCGCTGGCGGGGCTCGCGGGTGCCCTGGCCACCGTCGCGACGCTCCGGGCCGCGGGCGGCGTCGTCACCCTCTCCGTCCTCGCCGGCGTCACGGTCGCCGCGGTCGGGCTCACCCGGGCCCGCAGCCTGCTCGCCATGGTGGCGAGCTGCGCGGCGTGGCCGCTGTCGGCCCTGCGTGGCCTGCCGCTGCTCGGCCGCACCCTCGCCGCGACCAGCCGTCGGCAGCTGCTCTGGCCGATCCTCCGCACGGCGGCGACGACCCTGCTCGCCCTCGTCGTCTTCGGCGGCCTGTTCGCCACCGCGGACGAGCTCTTCGGCGAGTGGGCCACCGCGCTCGTGCCCGACCTGGGCTGGGACACCATCATCCTCCGCGGCTTCGTGCTGGTCCTCGTCGCGGGGGTGGCCCTCACCGGGGCCTACCTCGCGCTCAACCCGCCCGCGCTCGAGGACGTGCGGCTGCCGGCGGGCACCCGGGTCCGGCGGGCCTGGGAGTGGGCCGTACCGGTGGGTGTCGTCGGCGCCCTCTTCGCCCTGTTCCTCCTCGCGCAGGCGAGCGAGATGTGGGGTGGCCTCGCCTACCTCCGCCGCACCGGCACCAGCTACGCCGACTCGGTGCACCAGGGCTTCGGCCAGCTGACCGTGGCCACGTTCCTCACCATCCTCGTCGTCGGCGTGACGCTGCGCGTCGCCTCGCGGGAGACGGTGCGCGACCGCGTCCTGCTCCGGTCGCTGCTCGGCGCCCTCGGCGTCTTCACCCTCGCCGTGGTCGCCTCGGCGCTCTACCGGATGTCGCTGTACCAGGACGCCTACGGCTACACGGTGCTGCGGGTGTTCGTCGACGGCCTCGAGCTGTGGTTCGGCCTCGTCGTCGCGATGCTCCTGCTCGCGCTCGTGCGGCTCTCGGCCTCGTGGGTGCCGCGGGCGGCCCTGGTCTCCGGGGCCGTATTCGCCCTCGGCTTCGCCGCGATGAACCCCGACGCGTGGGTGGCCGACCGCAACATCGACCGCTACGAGGCGACCGGCCGGCTCGACACGTGGTACCTGTCCAGCCTGTCCGCGGACGCCGCGCCGGTCATCGCCGAGCGGCTGCCGACGCAGACGGCCGCCTGCGTCGTGGCGCAGTCCGGGCCCGTCGAGGTGTTCGGGAGCGAGGCCGGTGACGACTGGCTGGCGTGGAACCTCGGCCGGGCCCGGGCGGAGTCCGCCGTGGCATCGCTGCCGGCACCCCCGAGCGACTGCGGACCCTTCCTCAGCGACGACTTCCGCGGCTGACCCGCTGGGGAGCGTGCGCTGAGCCCGCGGGATCGGGCCCGCGCCGACCAGCCGGCGGCGACGGTGGGCAGGCCGTGGTGGGGCGGCTCCGACGCCGGACGCCCGGAAAGTGCGGTGCGGCCGGACGCCACACCCCGGCAGACTGCGCGGGTGGACGTCACCGAACCCGTCGACCTGCTGGCGACCTGGGACTCCCCGCGATGGCGCGCCGGGCTCGAGGCCTGGCTGCTGCCCGCCCTCGCCGACGCCGGCCTCACCGTGACCGGGCCGGTGGAGCAGTCGCGGACCCGGTTCTGGTCCACCGTGCTGCACGTCGAGACCGACGCCGGCCGCGTGTGGGTCAAGGAGAACGCGCCGTCGCAGGCCTTCGAGGCCTGCCTCGTCGCGGCCGTGGAGCGGCTGGTGCCGGGCCGGGTGCCGCCGGTGGTCGCGGTCGAGCCGGACCGTGGCTGGCTCGTCACGCGCGACGTCGGCACGCCGCTGGGAGCCCGCGACGACGTGCCCGACGAGGCCTGGACGGAGCTGGCGTCCGCCTGGGCCGGGCTGCAGCACGACCTGGCCCCGCACGCCGACGCCCTGCTCGGCACCGGCCTGTCCGCCGTCCCCGAGCCCGGCATCACCGACTGGGCGGCGGCGCTCGCCGACGAGCTGGGCCGGTTGCCGGGGGACGACCCGCGCGCGCTGACCGACGAGGAACGCCGGCACGTGGACGCCGGGCTGCGCCTGGTCGAGGAGGCCGCCGCCGTCCTCACGGCGAGCGGGCTGCCGGCGTCGTTGGAGCACAACGACCTGCACCTGGGCAACGCCTTCCACGCGCCGGATGCGCCGATGCGGTTCATCGACCTCGGCGACGCCGTCTGGGCCCACCCGCTGACGGCGTTCCGGATCCCGGTCTGGGTGCTGTCCGCACGCCGGGGCGGCCCCGCTGACCCGCTCGTGCGCCGCGTCGTCGACGCCGCGCTCGAGCCGTGGACCGACCGGGTGCCGCTCCCGGACCTGCGCGCGCTGCTGCCGGCCGCGGACCGGGTCTCCTGCCTGCACCGGGCCCTGTCCTGGCGGCGCCTCGTCGAGGACGTGCCGCTCGGCGTCGTCGACCCCGAGTACGTGCGCGCGTACGCCGAGTGGCTGCTCGTCGCCACCGACCCGGACGCGTACACGGCGGCGGTCGAGGACCGGCACGTCCGATGACCGCGCGGTCGCGGCCCCGGGTCGTCGTCGGCGCGGAGCCCGCTCGCTCGTGACTTCCCGGTAGGTAGTTGGACGTCCTAGCATCTCGGGGTACGGCAACCCGAAGGGACACCCCCATGGCAGCGCAGCCGACCGACTCCGGGCTCCACGTGCCCGTGCACCCCGTGCGCATCGTCACCGCCTCGAGCCTGTTCGACGGCCACGACGCGTCGATCAACATCATGCGGCGGATCATGCAGAGCCAGGGCGCGGAGGTCGTCCACCTCGGGCACAACCGCTCGGTTCAGGAGGTCGTCGACGCCGCGGTCGAGGAGGACGTCCAGGGGGTGGCGGTCAGCTCCTACCAGGGCGGACACGTCGAGTACTTCGAGTACCTGGTGGAGCTGCTGCACGAGGCGGGCGCCGGGCACGTGCACGTCGTCGGTGGCGGGGGCGGGGTGATCGTGCCGGCCGAGATCGAGCGGCTGCGCGAGGCCGGCGTCACGATCTTCAGCCCGGAGGACGGCCAGCGCCTCGGGCTGCCCGGGATGGTCAACCAGGTCATCCGAGCCTGCGACACCGACCTCTGGCAGGCGCACCCGACGACGGTCGAGGCCGTCCTCTCCGGGGACCGCGCCGCCATCGCCCGGGCGATCACCGCCGCCGAGACCGGCCACCTCGACGACGCGATGCGTGCCGAGCTCCGGCGCGCCGCCGAGGCGCACCACGCACCCGTCCTCGGCATCACCGGCACCGGCGGGTCCGGCAAGTCCAGCCTCACCGACGAGCTCGTCCGCCGGCTGCGCGTGGACCAGCAGGACAAGCTCCGCGTCGCCTGCGTCGCGATCGACCCCACCCGGCGCAAGGGCGGCGGGGCCCTGCTCGGCGACCGGATCCGGATGAACAGCCTCGACGGGGACCGCGTCTACTACCGCTCGCTCGCCACCCGCGGCGGCCACGAGGTGCCCGCCGCGCTCGAGGACGTCTTGACGATCCTGCGCGCGGCCGCGTTCGACCTGGTCGTCGTCGAGACGCCCGGCATCGGTCAGGGGGACGCCGCCATCACCGGCCACGCGGACGTCAACCTCTACGTGATGACGCCGGAGTTCGGCGCCGCGAGCCAGCTCGAGAAGATCGACATGCTCGACTTCGCCGACGTCGTCGCGATCAACAAGTTCGAGCGGCGCGGCGCCATGGACGCGCTGCGCGACGTCGGGCGCCAGCTGGTGCGCAACCGGGAGGCGTTCGGTGCGCGCCCCGAGGAGATGCCGGTCTTCGGCACCTCGGCCGCCACTTTCGACGACGACGGCGTCACCGCGCTGTACCAGCACCTGCGGGGGCTGCTCGGCGAGGCCGGGCTGCCGGTGGGCGAGGGCACCCTGACGCCGGTCGACGTCCGGCACTCCACCACCCTGCGCCAGGTGGTGCCCCCGCAGCGCACCCGCTACCTCTCCGAGATCGCCGAGACGGTGCGCGGCTACCACGAGGACACCGGGCGCTGGGCGGACGCCGCCCGCCGGGTGCAGCACCTGGCCGAGGTCCGCGACGCCCTCGAGCACGCCGGGAAGGACCACGCCGACGTCGACGCGCTCCTGGAGGCGGCCCGCGACGACCTGCCGCTCGAGGCATCCCGGCAGCTCGCCGGGTGGTCCTCGACCGTCGAGGCCTACTCGGGCGAGGAGCAGGTCGTCACCGTCCGCGACAAGGAGCTGCACACCCGGCTCGTGCGCGAGTCGCTGTCCGGCAGCCGCATCCGCCGCGTGTCGCTGCCGCGGTACTCCGACGACGGTGACCTCCTGTCGTTCCTGCGCCGCGAGAACCTGCCCGGGCACTTCCCGTTCACCGCCGGGGTCTTCCCCTTCAAGCGGGACACCGAGGACCCGGCCCGGATGTTCGCGGGAGAGGGCGACCCGTTCCGCACCAACCGGCGCTTCACACTCCTCTCGGAGGGCCAGCCGGCGACCCGGCTCTCCACGGCGTTCGACTCGGTGACGCTCTACGGCCGCGACCCGGACCGCCGCCCGGACGTCTACGGCAAGGTCGGCACCTCGGGGGTCTCCGTCGCCACGGTCGACGACATGATGGCGCTCTACGACGGCTTCGACCTCACCGCGCCGACCACGAGCGTCTCGATGACGATCAACGGTCCGGCCCCCACGGTGCTCGCCTTCTTCCTCAACACGGTGATGGAGCGCGAGGTCGAGAAGTGGGCCGCCGAGCACGGCCACCAGCCGGACGAGGCCGAGCGTCACCGCATCCGCGCCACCGCGCTGGCAACCGTCCGCGGCACCGTGCAGGCCGACATCCTCAAGGAGGACCAGGGCCAGAACACCTGCTTGTTCTCCACCGAGTTCAGCCTGCGGATGATGGCCGACATCCAGGAGTGGTTCATCGAGAACGGGGTCCGCAACTTCTACTCGGTGTCGATCAGCGGCTACCACATCGCCGAGGCGGGGGCGAACCCGATCAGCCAGCTCGCCTTCACCCTGGCCAACGGGTTCACCTACGTCGAGGCCTACCTCGCGCGGGGGATGGACATCGACGACTTCGCCCCCAACCTGTCCTTCTTCTTCTCCAACGGGATGGACCCGGAGTACACCGTCATCGGCCGGGTGGCGCGGCGGATCTGGGCGGTGGCGATGCGAGAGAAGTACGGCGCCAACGAGCGCAGCCAGAAGCTGAAGTACCACGTGCAGACCTCGGGCCGGTCCCTGCACGCGCAGGAGATGGCGTTCAACGACATCCGCACGACGCTGCAGGCACTGTGCGCGGTGTACGACAACGCCAACAGCCTCCACACCAACGCCTACGACGAGGCGGTGACGACCCCGTCGTCGGAGTCGGTGCGGCGCGCGCTCGCCATCCAGCTGGTCATCGGCAAGGAGTGGGGACTGGCGATGAACGAGAACCCGCTGCAGGGCTCGTTCGTCGTCGACGAGCTCACCGACCTCGTCGAGGAGGCGGTGCTCGCGGAGTTCGACCGGATCTCCGAGCGCGGGGGCGTGCTCGGCGCGATGGAGACCGGCTACCAGCGCGGCCGGATCCAGGACGAGTCGCTGCTCTACGAGCACCGTAAGCACGACGGCTCGTTGCCCATCGTCGGCGTCAACACCTTCGTGCGGCCGGACGCCGAGGTCTCGCCGCACGAGGTCGAGCTGGCCCGAGCCACGGAGGCGGAGAAGGAGAGCCAGCTCGCCCGGGTCGAGGCCTTCCGGGAGGCACACCGGGAGGAGGCGCAGGAGGCGCTGACGCGGCTCAAGCACGCTGCGACGAGCGGCGAGAACGTCTTCGCGGTGCTCGTGGACGCGGCACGCGTCTGCTCGCTGCAGCAGGTGACCGAGGCCTTCTTCGAGGTCGGTGGCCAGTACCGGCGCAACGTCTGACGCGCCAGGCACGACGACCACCGGCCGGACGACCTCTCCCGACGGTCGTCACGTCGTGCCGCTGCCCGGGTCCACGGACCCGACCGTCAGGACGACTCGCCGAACCGGTGACGCACGACCCTGCGGCGCAGGGTGGGCGACGCCACCACCTCGTAGCCCGCCTCGAGGAAGACCTGCACCAGGCCCACCGACGCCTCGTCCCAGATCACGGTCTTCCCGGGCGGCGGCTCGGTGGGGTAGCCCTCCAGGACCCGGGCACCGACCTGGGCGCCGTAGTCGACGGTGGCGGCGGCCAGCTCGTACGTCAGCCCCTGGCGACGGAAGCCCTTGCGCACGACGAAGCAGGTGACCGACCAGACGCCCTCGAGCTCGGGGTCCATCCGCATCCACGACTTCTGCCGGGCCCAGATCCTCGGGTAGTTCTCCCGCGGCTCGACCGCGACCCAGCCGGCCGGCTCGCCGTCGACGTACCCGATCAGCCCGGAGGTGGGTCCGTCGGTGCCGCAGCCGGTCTGCTCCAGCAGTGCGGCGTCGCGCTGCTCCTGCGTGGTGTCGCGCCAGATCCAGCCCGGGACCTTCAGGGCCTGGCACCGGCACTTCCGTGCGCCTCCGGAGTCGAACACCGCCCCGACGTCCTGCGTCGTCGCGTCGTTGGCCGGTCGCCAGCTGAATCCGGGCACCCGACGACCCTAGTCCTGGCGGGATGCCCGCAGGGTCGTCAGAGGCGCTCGCGCAGCCAGGCGATGTCGGCGGACTGGCCGTCGGCACCGCCCGGGGTCTCGACGACGACGGGCGCCCCGGCGGCCCGGACGACGTCGGCGAGATCGGCACCGTCGATGCGGCCCGACCCGAGGTTGGTGTGCCGGTCAGCGCCGGAGTCGAACTCGTCGCGGCTGTCGTTGCAGTGGACCAGGTCGATGCGCCCGGTGATCGCGCGCACCGTGTCGACGACGCTTCCGAGGTCGGCGCCGCCGGCGTGGGCGTGGCAGGTGTCGAGGCAGAAGCCGACGGTGTCGCCGCCCTCGGCCCGACCGATCGCCTCCCACAGCCGCTCGATGGCTTCGAGCCGCCGGGCCATGGCGTTGTCTCCACCGGCCGTGTTCTCGATGAGGAGGGGCACCGACAGGTCGAGACCGTCGACGCACTTGCGCCAGTTGTCGAACCCGACGTCGGCGTCCTCGTCGACGCCCAGGTGCCCGCCGTGGACCACGACGCCCCTGGCCCCCACCGCCGCCGCCGCGGTGAGGTGCTGCTGGAGCAGCTTGCGGCCGGGGATGCGGATCCGGTTGTTCGTCGAGGCGACGTTGATGGGGTACGGCGCGTGGACGTACAGGTGGACGTCCGCGGCCCCCGCCGCCGCCTTGAGGGCCGCGGCCCCACCCTCGTACCGGACCACCGGGCCCGTGTAGCTCTGGGGGTCGCCGAGGAAGATCTGGCTCAGGCCCGCCCCTCGAGCGGCGGCCTCCCCGACCGGGTCCTCCTGGTCGACGTGTCCACCGATGCGCAGCTCCATGCGCCCACGGTACGGCCGCCCGCCGACGACCGTGCCGGGCCACAGGCGACCGGGGCCTGCGTCGAGGTCGGCGGCCGGTACGGCGCGACGTCCGGTGGCCGTGAGGACGGTGAGAGGGTCCGCCCACCCGGGTGGACGGACCCTCTCGGTGCCGGTGGAAACCGGTGTCCCGCGTCGCCTACTTGCTGGGGTAGAGGTGGGCGTTGCAGCCCTCCTCGCCGAACGGCGTCAGCACGGAGTCGGCGCCACCGAGGGGACCGAGCATCCTGACGAGCTGACCGAAGTTCTGCGTCACACCGGGGACGACGTCGGACTCGAAGTCCATGTCGTCCAGGCCCGAGTAGGCGCACAGCGACATCGCGTTGTCCGCTCCCGGCACCGCCGCGCCGTTGCCGCCGCGCTCGCCCGCGAACGCCGGAACCGACGACCCGAGCACGAACGCCGCGGTGAGAGCGGCCCCTGCAACCAGTCTCCTCATCGCACCACCTCTTCCTCCTGGGAGGGAGGCCGCACCAGAGCGGCCGCCTCCGGTTGTCGACGGGCAGGTGCCCGACCGCGCCATGCAACTCCTCGCCGGCGGCGCGGTCAATGACCCGGTCGGGCCAGGCGCACGTGGGTGGCAGGATGACGGTCATGCAGATCGCCGACACCACCGCCCTCGTCACCGGTGGCGCCTCCGGGCTCGGCGCGGCCACGGCCGCCGCCCTCGCCGCCCGCGGCGCCCGAGTCATCGCCGTCGACCTGCCCGCGGCCTGCGAGAAGGGGCCCGAGGTCACCGGGGTCCACTACCAGCCCACCGACGTCACCGACGAGCAGCAGGTGCGCGCCGCGGTCGCCCGGGCCGCCGACGACGAGGACCGGCCGTTGCGGGTCGTCGTCAACTGCGCCGGGGTCGGGTGGAGCGCGAGGATCCTCGGCAAGCAGGGCGTGCACGACATCTCCCTCTACCGGCAGGTCATCGAGGTCAACCTCGTCGGCACCTTCCTCGTGCTGGCGGTCGCCGCCGAGGCGATGGCCGACACCGAGCCGCTCGAGGACGGGCAGCGGGGCGTCGTCGTCAACACCGCGAGCATCGCGGCGTTCGACGGCCAGGTCGGCCAGGCGGCGTACGCCTCGTCCAAGGGCGGCATCGTCGGGCTCACCCTCCCCGCCGCCCGCGACCTGGCGCAGTACGGCATCCGGGTCGTCACGATCGCCCCCGGCATCGTCGAGACCCCGATGCTCGCCACCGTCTCCGACGAGTTCCGTGCGGGCCTGGCCGCCGGGGTGCCGTTCCCCAAGCGGCTCGCCCGACCCGAGGAGTACGCCGGCCTCGCCGTGGCGATCGTCGACCACGACTACCTGAACGGCGAGGTCATCCGGATGGACGGTGCGCTCCGGATGGGGCCCCGCTGACCGTGGCTCGTGCGGGGGCGGGCACGGCTGCGCTGCTCGACGACCTCGGCGCGCCGGTGCCCCTCGCCGGTCCGGCGCGGCGCGTGGTCTCCCTCGTCCCGTCGCTCACCGAGGCCCTCGCGGCGACCTGCCCCGAGCGGCTGGTCGGCGCCACCGACTGGTGCACGCACCCCGTCGACCTCGAGGTCGCCCGGGTCCGTGGCACCAAGAACCCGGACCTGGCCGCCGTGGCCGCCCTGGCCCCGGACCTCGTCGTCGCGAACAAGGAGGAGAACCGCGAGCTGGACGTGCACCGGATGCGGGGGCGCGGCCTCGCCGTGTGGGTCACCGACATCGTGACGGTGCCCGGCGCGGTCGGGTCGATGCGGCGGCTGCTCGCCGAGGCCCTGCAGGTGGACGAGCCCGGGTGGCTGCTCGAGGCGGAGCGCGCGTGGTGCGGTCCGGTGCCGCCGGCTCGGGTGCGGGCGCTGGTGCCGGTCTGGCGCGACCCGTGGATGGTCGTGGGCCGGCCGACCTTCACCGCCGACCTGCTCGCCCGCGCGGGCTACGAGGTGGTGACCGGCGGGGTGCCGGGCCGCTACCCCGCCGTCGACGTGACCGCGCTCGACGACCCCGCCGTGGCCGACGTCGTGCTGCTGCCGGACGAGCCGTACGAGTTCACCGTCGACGACGGGCCCGAGGCCTTCACGGCCGTCCCGACCCGGCTGGTGTCGGGGCGGCTGATCACCTGGTACGGGCCGGCTCTCGTCGACGCCCGGATTTCGCTGGACCGCCGCTGACCGTGTAGTCTCGCCGTCGCGCTCGGGGTGGTCCACCGCCCCTCGCGCCCGCCCCCTTAGCTCAGTCGGCAGAGCGTTTCCATGGTAAGGAAAAGGTCGTCGGTTCGATTCCGACAGGGGGCTCTGACCCGGCCGAGGTCCCCCCGGGGCGGCCGGGCCCGAGGCGGGATAGCTCAGCTGGTTAGAGCGCACGACTCATAATCGTGAGGTCGCGGGATCGAGCCCCGCTCCCGCTACGCATCGGTCGCGATTTCCACGGGAACACCGTGGTCGCGTACCGTGTTGTGCCGGTCGTTCGCGCGCGGGTGCCCCCCGCGCCGACGCCCACCCCGAGATCCACTGACGTTTTCCCGAGAGCAGGTTGCCCCGTGGCCACGAAGAGCGCCGACGTCCGCCCGAAGATCACCCTGGCGTGCACGGAGTGCAAGGAGCGCAACTACATCACCAAGAAGAACCGCCGGAACGACCCCGACCGCCTCGAGCTGTCGAAGTTCTGCCCGCGCTGCAAGAAGCACACCGCGCACCGCGAGACCCGCTGACGCCCGCGTCAGCGCCCGACGAGGCCGCCCGCACCCCAGGTGCCGGCGGCCTCTCGCGTGCCCGAACCGGGCGGAGCGGCCCGGCCGGCCGGGCCGGCGGTGGGCGGGGGGTCTCCTAGAGTGGGCGCCATGGCCGTGAACCCAGACTTCGTCGGGCGCGCGTACCCCCCGAGCGGGCCGCACGCCGTCGACGCCGACCTCATCGCCGCGTTCGCGGCCGCCGTCGGAGCCAGCGACCCGGTCCACACCGACCCCGAGGCCGCCCGGGCAGCCGGCTACGCCGACGTCATCGCACCGCCGACCATGGCGGTGCGGTTCGCGCAGCAGGCCGACCGGGCCTACGTGGCGGACCCCGAGGCCGGCATCGACTACGGCCGCGTCGTCCACGGCGAGCAGCGGTTCGTCCACCACCGGCCGATCACGGCGGGGGACGAGGTGCTCGGCACCCTCACGGTCGACGCGATCCGTTCCGCGGGCGGACACTCGATGGTCACGACCCGCACCGAGCTGTCGACGCCCGGCGGGGAGGCGCTCGCGACCTGCACGTCGACGATCGTCGTCCGGGGTGGTGAGTGACGTGGTGGCCCGCCCGCTCTCCGACGTCTCCGTCGGCGACACCGTCGGCCCGGTCACGGTGCCCGTCACCCGCGAGGTCCTCCTCGCCTACGCGGACGCCTCGGGTGACCAGAACCCCATCCACCAGGACGAGGGCTTCGCCCGCTCGGTCGGGCTGCCCGACGTCATCGCCCACGGGATGTGGACCATGGGCGCCGCCGGGTCGGTCGTGGCCGACTGGGCCGGCGACCCGGGCCGGGTCGTGGAGTACGGCACCCGCTTCACCAAGCCGGTGGTCGTGCCGGCGGACGGAGCCGAGATCGTGGTCGAGGGCGTCGTCAAGGCGGTCGACGCCGAGACCGGCCGCGTGACGGTGGAGCTCACGACGACGGCCGGCGGCGAGAAGGTGCTCGGCCGTTGCCTGGCGGTCGTGCGCCTCGACTGATGCAGGAGCTGTTCGACGAGCCCCTCGCGGGCCACACGACGATGCGGGTCGGCGGTCCCGCGGCCCGGATGGTCGTGGCCGAGACGTCCGAGGAGCTGGTCGACGCGGTCCGTGAGGTCGACGACGCCGAGGAGCCGCTGCTCGTGCTCGGCGGTGGGTCGAACCTCGTCCTGCCGGATGCCGGGTTCGACGGCACGGTGGTCAAGGTCGCCGCCCGGGGGGTCACGGTCGACTCGGCCGACTCGTGCGGTGGCGCGTCCGTGGTCGTGGCAGCGGGCGAGCCGTGGGACGACCTGGTCGCCCGCGCGGTGGGGGAGGGGTGGTCCGGCATCGAGGCCCTGTCCGGGATCCCCGGGTCCACGGGTGCCACCCCCATCCAGAACGTCGGGGCCTACGGCCAGGAGGTGGCCCAGACCGTCGCCCGGGTCCGGGTCTGGGACCGCACCGAGCAGCGGGTGCGGACGATGACCAACCTCGACTGCCGCTTCACCTACCGGCACTCCCTGTTCAAGGGGACCGACCGGTACGTCGTCATCGACGTGATGTTCCAGCTCGTCCTCGCCTCGCTGTCGCAGCCGGTGGCCTACGCGGACCTCGCGGCGCAGCTGGGCGTGGGGGTGGGCACGCGGGTGCCGCTGGGGGACGCCCGGGAGGCGGTGCTGGCGCAGCGCCGGCGCCGGGGGATGGTGCTGGACGCACCGGACCACGACACCTGGAGCTGTGGCTCCTTCTTCACCAACCCCGTGCTCTCGGTCGAGGAGTTCGCCGCGCTGGAGTCGCGGGTGGCCCGGCGCCTCGGCGCCGACGCGCCGGCACCCCCACGGTTCCCGTCCGCCGGCGGCGCGGTCAAGACCAGTGCTGCGTGGCTCATCGAGCGGGCCGGGTTCGGGAAGGGCTACGGGATGCCGGGTCCGGCGACCCTGTCGACCAAGCACACCCTCGCCGTCACGAACCGGGGCGACGCCCGCGCCGCCGACGTGCTGGCGCTGGCGCGGGAGGTGCGCGACGGCGTCCGGGAGGCGTTCGGGGTCACGCTGGTCAACGAGCCGGTCGTGCTGGGCGACGTCCTGTGAGCGGCTGAGCGGCGCCGCAGCCGGATGATCCCTTCGGGCCCTGTCGCCCGGTCGCGAACGGGAGCACAATCGCCCCCGTGCGACTGCTCGAGCGTGAGCCCCAGCTCGGCTCCCTGCGCGACTACCTCGCGGACGCCCGGCAGGGCCAGGGTCGACTCGTCCTCGTCTCGGGTGAGGCCGGCGTCGGCAAGACCGCCCTGCTCGAGGCCTTCCACGCCGGGCAGCCGGGACTCCGGTGGCTGGAGGGCGCCTGCGACGGCATCTTCACCCCCCGACCGCTGGCTCCGCTCATGGACGTCGCGGCCAGGGTCGGTGGCAGCCTCGAGGAGCTGAGCCGCACCCCCGGCGTGGCGCGGGAACAGCTCTTCGCCGGCCTGGAGCGGGAGCTGGCCGGTGGCCCCCACCCGGTGGTGCTCGTGGTCGAGGACGTGCACTGGGCCGACCGCGCCACCCTCGACCTGCTGCACTTCCTCGGCCGCCGCGTCCGCCACCTGCCCGCCCTGGTGCTCGTCACCTACCGGGACGACGGTGGCACCCTGCCGTCGGACCTGCGGCGCACGATCGGCGGGCTCGCCGGGCACGGGACGACGCGGCGGGTCGCCGTGCCCACGCTCACCCTGGAGGGCGTCGCCGAGCTGAGCCGGTCGCGGGGGCTCGGTCCCGACGACCTCTTCCGGCTCACGGGCGGCAACCCCTTCTTCGTCACCGAGGCCCTCGGCGCGGTGCTCGGGAGCGTCCCGCGGACGGCCAGCGACGCCGTCCTCAGCCGCGTCGCGGAGCTCGACGACCCGACCCGGCGGACCCTCGAGGTGCTGGCCCTCCTCGGTGCCCGGGTGCCGTCGGACCTGCTCGGTGCGGTCGACGGGGAGGCTCCGACGCGGGTCGACACCCTCGTCGCGCACGGCCTCGTCCGGGCGGACCGCGAGGATGCGTGGTTCCGGCACGAGATCGCGCGGCTCGCCGTCGCCGAGTCCGTCCCGCCGCGCCGGGCCGCCGAGGTCCACCGGTGCGCCCTCGCGGCCCTGCTGGACGCCGGCAGCAACGACGACGCCCGGCTCGCGCACCATGCCGAGGGGGCGGGGGACGTCGATGCCGTTCTCGCCCACGCCCCCGCCGCCGCCCGGTCCGCGGCTCGCCTGGGAGCCCACCGCGTGGCCGTGCTGCAGTACCGGCGCGCGGTGCGGGCCGCGACCGACGCGGACCCGAGGACCCTGGCCGGACTGTTGGACGCGCTGGCCGTGGAGCTCGGCGTCACCGACGCGTGGGCCGAGTCGACCGAGGTCGCCGAGGAGGCACTGGGCATCTGGCAGGCACAGGGCGACGTCCTGCGACAAGGGAACACCCTCGCCCACCTGACCCGGGCCTACTGGCGGATGGCGCGGGGCGTCGACGCCGAGCTCGCGGCCGCCCGCTCGGTGGAGCTGGTCGAGCCGTTCGGAGCCACCCCGGAGCTGGCCCGCGCCCTGGCCGCCCGGGCGACCCAGCGGATGACCTCGTGGCGCTCCGAGGAGGCGCTCCAGCTCACCGCCCGGGGGCGCGCCGTCGCCGAGGAGCTGGACCTGGCGCCCGCGTTGAGCGACCTGCTCGGCACCGAGGCCTGCGTCCGTGCCACGACGGGCGGGGACTGGGAGGGTCTGCTGCGACGGTCCATCGGCATCGCCCTCGACAACGACCTGCACGACCAGGCCGGTCGGGGGTACGCGAACCTCATCTCGATGCTCACCGGGCAGCACCGCTTCGAGGACGCCCTCGTCGCCGCCGGGGAGGGCCTGGCCTACAGCGACGAGCACGACGTGGGCACCTACTCGCGGTGCATCCGGGGCGGGTACGCCCAGCTCCTCGACGCCTCGGGCCGCTGGGACGACGCCGACCGGGTGCTCGCCGAGCTCCTGGCCATGGCCAGCTCGCCCGAGAACCGCATCGAGGGCCTCATGACGGCGGGGCGGCTGGCAGCGCGCCGGGGCGACGTCGACACCGCGACCGTGTACCTCGACGAGGCGCTGACGTCCGCACTGGGCTCCGGGGAGCTGCAGTTCCTGCTTCCCACGAGGCTGGCCCGGGCGGAGGCGGCGTGGCTGGCGGGCGACGCCGCAGGGGTCACGGTGGAGACTGCCGAGCTGCTGGCGGTCTGGGACGAGCTCGACGCCGCCGACCGTGGCGAGGTCGCCACCTGGGTCCGGCGCCTCGGCATCGACCCGCCCGCCGGGCAGGTGGCCGAGCCGTGGGCCACCCAGCTCGTCGACCCGACGGCCGCGGTCGACCGGTGGGACGCGCTGGGGTCGCCGTACCAGGCCGCGCTCGCGGCGGTCGACGCCGCCACGGAGGAGTCGTTGCGCGACGCCCTCGAGCGGCTGGACGCGCTGGGCGCCCGAGCGACGGCGCGGTGCGTGCGCCGCCTGTTGCGTGACGCCGGCGCCCGGTCGATCCCTGTGGGCGCGCGGGCCTCGACCCGGGCCAACGCCCTCGGACTGACCGGCCGGGAGCAGGACGTGCTCGACCGGATCGCCGCCGGCATGGGCAATGCCGCCATCGCCGTGGACCTGGTCATCTCGCCGAAGACCGTCGAGCGCCATGTCTCGGCGATCCTCAGGAAGCTCGGCGTGGCCGACCGGCGACGGGCCGCCGAGCTCCTCCGAGCCACGGGTGCGAGCGAGGAGGGTCCCGCGGGGGTTGCCGGCGCAGCCGGGGTGGGCGCCTCGGTCGGCTGACCCTGCGGGTGCCCACGCCGGAAGATGGGGGTGGGCCGTGGGCAAGGTGGGGGTGGCTCCCCGATGTGGCGCCCTCGGCCGCGGCGCCAGCCTCGTCGTGTTGATCCCACCGACGGAGGAGGCAGCGATGCCACTGTTCATGGACGTCCACACGATCGAGGGCGGGGTCGGCGTCGACGACGTCGCACAGGCGCACAGCGCCGACCTCGCGACCCAGGGGTCGCACGGGGTCGAGTACCTGCGCTACTGGGTCGACGAAGCGGCGGGGAAGATCTTCTGCCTCGTCGACGCACCCGACGCGGAGGCCGCGAACACGGTCCACCGCGAGGCGCACGGCCTCGTCGCGGACGAGATCCACCCGGTCCAGGAGGGGTCGTGAGCCCCCGCGCGCGGCGGGCAGCGGCACTCGCCGCCGCGCTGGCCGGGCTCGCGTTCGGAGCGGCCCCCGCCTCCGCCGGGACGCCCACGTGCTCCGACGTCATGGGCATCGCCGTCCACGGCCAGCACATCATCGGGGACTACGTCACCGGCCTGGGCGGGATGACGATGGGCTGGCCTCCCGCCGGTGGCGTCGTCGGGGCCGCCGTGTCCGCCAATGGTGGCGTCACCATCGCGGGTGGTCCCGGGCCCGGCTTCCACTTCCCGAACGGGTTCGCCCCCGGGGCGTCGTTCTGCACCAGCCGGTCGAGCTCGCCGGGCTTCCACTTCTGAGTGCCGCCGCGGGCCCGCCCGCCCTTCCCCGCCGGTCCGGCGGGGAAGGGCGGGCGACCGGCACGTGCCGCGGTTCTCAGGCGCCGGGCCGGAGCCGTGGTGCGTACCCGGGCCGAGCCACCGACCCGGCGCGGGTGGCCTCGGCGTACCACCACCAGATCGGCGGGTGGGCCGTCTGCTCGGTGTCGTGCTGGGCGGGGAACGGTCGTCCTTCGCCGCGCACCCGCGCGATCAGCTCCGACCGTCCCCACTCGGGCAGGGCCACGGGAACGGGGAGCGCAGCGGCTCCGTCCGAGGCGTCGTCGGGCGGGGGGCCGCCGTCGGGCCTGCGGCACACGGCCAGCACGTACTCGGTGCCGTCCAGTGCGCTCACCACCTCGGCCAGCGTCATCCCACCGGCCCCGGCCTCGAGCCTGACGACGCGGGAGAGCGGCCACCGGCGACGCGTCGCGTACGCGCGCCGGCTGAGGCGGAGCCGGCGTCGGTCCGCACGCACCGCCAGACCGACCTCGTCGGCCAGGGTCAGCGCGGCCCGGGCCGTGGGCAGCTCCTGCGCGAACGTCGGGTACCTCAGGGGAACGAGCGCCATGGCGACAGCCTCCGGACGGGTACGGGAGGCCGCCATCCCCGCGGCGGCGCCTGTGGATCGGCGCCCGGACCCGGTGCCCTGTGGAGAACGCTGGTGGAGGCAGCCGCCCTGCTCGCGCGCAGCAGCCCCGTACCCGCGGGGAACCCCTCCACCCCTTGGTGCCTGCTCCCCCCGAGGAAGCATCCCGGAGGGGCGGGAGGGCACTACGCCGGGGGCGCTTGGGGAGGGGCCGGACCCTCGCCTCGGACCGGCGGGGGGTCCGCAGCGGAGGGGCCGCCCAGCCAGGCGTCGATGTCGCGCTCGGCGGCCGCGCGGACGTCCAGCGGCGCCAGGCTCGCCGCGAACGAGGAGCGGGCGAGCGTCGCCAGCTCGGTGTCGCTGAAGCCGTGCACCGCCCGGGCGGTCTCGTACTGGTCCACGAGCCGGGACCCGAAGATCAACGGGTCGTCCGCCCCCAGCGCCACCCTCGCCCCGGCCTCGACGAGCCGGCGCAGCGGCACGTCGCCGGGGCGGTCGTACACCCCCAGCGACACGTTCGAGCCGGGGCACACCTCGAGCGCCACCTGCGCCGCCACCACCCGCTCCAGCACCCGCGGGTCCTCCACCGAGCGCACGCCGTGCCCGAGCCGGTCCGGCACCTCTGCGGCGTCGAGCGTCGCGGCCACGGCCTGCGCACCCAGCAGCTCGCCCGCGTGCGGCACCAGCGCCAGCCCGGCCCGCCGGGCGATGCGGAAGGCGGCGGCGAACTCGGCGGTGTCACCGCGCCGCTCGTCGTTGGAGAGCCCGAAGCCCACCACCGTCCCGGCTCCCTCACCGGCGTACCGCGCCGCGAGCCGAGCCAGAGTGCGGGCCTCCAGGGGGTGCCGCATCCGGGACGCCGCCACCACCACGGCCACCCGGGCGGCGCCCGGCTCGCGGGAGACCGCCCGGGCCTCGTCGAGCACGATCTCGATCGCCGGGGTGATGCCCCCGACGAACGGCGCGTAGGACGTGGGGTCGACCTGGATCTCCAGCCACCGCGAGCCCTCGGCGCCGTCGTCGAGCGCGGCCTCGCGGACGATCCGCCGCATGTCGGCCTCGCCGCGCACACAGGCGCGGGCGGCGTCGTACAGGCGCTGGAAGCGGAACCAGCCGCGCTCGTCCGCGGCGGCGAACCGCGGCGGGTAGTCGTGGGTGAGCGTGTGCGGGAGCCGGAAACCGTGGGAAGCGGCCATCTCACGGACCGTCTCGACCCGCATCGAGCCGGTGAAGTGCAGGTGCAGGTGCGCCTTGGGCAGCGCGGTGACCGAGCGCGGCGGCTCGGTCACCCCTCGCCGTCCTCCTCGTCCACGACGTGCACGGCGGCCTCCTCGGCCGACGCGGCCGCACCGTCGATGCCGACGTCGTCGCCGACCAGGTCCTTCTCGGTGTCGAGGCCGGCGCCCTCGTCCGGTGCGACGAGTCGCCCGGCCCGGTCGTCGCCCACCTCGCGGTCGCCGATCCAGTCGTCCTGGGCGGCGATGCTGTCGGGGTCGTCGCCCCCCACCCGCTCCTCGGGCCCGGACTCGTTCTCCGGGGCGCCGTACGCGGTGTCGGGGTCGGGGACCTCCTGTCGGATCCGCTCCTCGATCGTCTCGTCGCGGTGCTGCTCCTCCGCCGTCACGCCGTGGGCGAGCGAGCCGCGCAGCTTCTCCGGTGGCGAGTACCCACGGTCGAGGACGTCGTCGACTCCGTCCTGCTCGAGGGTGTCCTCCGGCTGCAGCTGGTCCTCGTCGTCGAGGCTGTAGCTGCCGAGGTCGTCGGTCCTGCTCTCTGGGATCTCGGACATGCCGCCACCCTACGTGGGGGAGGCCGCCGCGAGGTGCTCTGCGGTCGCCAGCGCCACGCAGGTGGCGACGCCCGCCATCGCCGTCTCCACGTCGCCGAGCACGGGGAAGGACGGTGCCAGCCGGATGTTCCGGTCGCGCGGGTCCCGCCCGTTCGGGAACGACGCACCGGCCGGCGTCAGGACGATGCCGGCCTCCTTCGCCAGCTCGACCACGCGCGAGGCGCACCCGTCGAGCACGTCGAGGCTGACGAAGTACCCCCCGCGCGGCCGGGTCCACTCGGCGACCCCCAGGCCGCCCAGCTCCGCCGACAGCGCCGCGTCCACCGCGGCGAACTTCGGGGCGAGGATGGCGCGGTGCCGGGCCATGTGGTCGAGAACGCCCTGGGCGGAGCCGAAGAACTGCAGGTGCCGCAGCTGGTTGACCTTGTCGGGCCCGATCGAGGCGTACTGGAGGTGGTCGAGGTACCACGCGATGTTCTCGCGCGAGGCGGCCAGGAAGGCGACCCCGGCCCCGGCGAAGGTGATCTTGCTCGTCGATGCGAACACCACCGGACGGTGCGGGTTCCCGGCCGCCGAGGCCAGCGAGAGGATGTCGGCCGACTTCGCCTCCTCCTCGGTGAGGTGGTGGAAGGCGTAGGCGTTGTCCCAGAAGAGGCGGAAGTCGGGGGCCGCGGCGGGCATGGCGGCCAGCCGCGCCGCGACCTCCTGCGTGGTCACCGAGCCGGCCGGGTTGGCGTACGTGGGCACGATCCACATGCCCTTGATGCTGGGGTCGTCCCTGACGAGGGCCTCGACGGCGGCGACGTCGGGGCCGTCCTGGACCATCGGCACCGTGACCATGTCGATGCCGTAGGACGCGAGCATCGTGAAGTGGCGGTCGTAGCCGGGCACGGGGCAGACGAAGGTCACCTTGTCCTCGGCCGCCCACGGCCGCGGCGAGTCCACCCCACCGTGGAGCAGGTGGTAGACGAGCACGTCGTGCATGAGGGTCAGGCTCGCGTTGCCGCCGGCCACGAGCTGGTCGACCTCCACGCCGAGCAGCTCGGCGAAGATCTCCCGCAGGCCGCGCAGCCCGGTGAGGCCGCCGTAGTTGCGCACGTCGACCCCGTCCGGGTCGAGGTGGCCGTCCGGCAGGTCGAGCAGGGCGGCGGACAGGTCGAGCTGCTCGGCGCTGGGCTTGCCCCGGGTGAGGTCCAGCCGCAGCCCCCGCTCCTCGAGCGCCGCGAAGGCCGCTCGTTGCTCGGCGAGGTAGGCCCGGAGCTGCTCCGGGGAGCGCTCGGCGAGCGGGGCGCGGGCGGGGCTGGCGTCTGCAGTGCTCACCGGCCCATCGTCGCAGAGGGTGGCGGTGTCGTCCCGGTGGGCCCGAGCCGTGGAAGCCGCACGGGTTCGCGCCGGGCGCGGGACGTCACGTATGCTGACCGTTCGGTGTGGCCACCCACCCGCAGCCGGCCTGCCCGGCTCGGCGGCCGCACCGCCGGGAGCCCGCCCAACCGGGCTCCACAGGGCAGTGGCTCAATTGGTAGAGCACCGGTCTCCAAAACCGGCGGTTGGGGGTTCGAGTCCCTCCTGCCCTGCGTCGCACGTGTGGTACGTCCACGATCTGCGGCCCGCTGACCCGGGCTGCCGTCGCGGGCGGGCCGCGCGGCAGGCACCGAACCAGCAGCTCGACCAGAAGAGGCACCGTGACTGACGTGGGTCAGACCAGGACTCCCTCCCGTCCCGCCAAGGGCACGGAGCGGGGCGGCAACCCCCTGTCCCGGTGGATCCGGCGGCTCCAGCTGTTCGTCAGCCAGATCCTCGACGAGCTCCGCAAGGTCGTCCGCCCCACGCGCTCCGAGCTGTGGAACTACACGCTCGTGGTCATCGTCTTCGTGACGGTGATGATGGCGCTGGTGTCCGCGATGGACTACGGCTTCACCAAGCTCGTCGGCCTGGTCTTCGGGGCCTGACCCGCGCCACGCGCGAGCCCGCCGAACGGCACCGCACACAAGGAAGAGGTCACCCGTGTCCGACCAGTGGACCGAGAACGCGGACGTCACGTCCGCGGACGCCGCCGACGCCGAGGTCGACGACACCCCCGTCCAGGAGGTCGACGCCGACTCCGACGGCTCCGCCGACGTCACCGGCTCCGAAGGCCCCGCCGACGTCGCCGACTCCGACGACGTGCTCGGGGAGCCGGCCGCCGACCCCGGGCCGGTCGTCGCCGACGAGCCCGCCGAGCAGGCGCAGACCGGTGACGAGCCCGGGCCCGAGGGCGACGGGGCGCAGGCCGATGCCGAGTCCGTCGCCGACGGGGCGGACACCGGCACCGACGTCGCCGAGGCGGACACCGGCACCGACGTCGCCGAGGCGGACACCGGCACCCAGGTCGACGAGCCCACGGCCGCCGATGTCGACGAGGACGGCGACTCCCTCGAGGCGGTCGACCCGGTCCAGGCGTTCAAGGACGACCTCGCCGCCCGCTTCGGCGACTGGTTCGTCGTGCACTCCTACGCCGGCTACGAGAACCGGGTCAAGGCCAACCTCGAGAACCGGATCACCTCGCTCAACATGGAGGACTACATCTTCGAGGTGCAGGTCCCCATGGAGGAGGTCACCGAGATCAAGAGCGGCCAGCGCAAGCTGGTCCGCCGGGTCCGGATGCCCGGGTACGTCCTGGTGCGGATGGACCTCACCGACGAGTCCTGGGGCGCGGTCCGCCACACGCCGGGCGTCACCGGCTTCGTCGGCAACGCCCACCAGCCGGTGCCGCTGACCCTCGACGAGGTCTTCGGGATGCTCAAGCCGGTCGACCTCGAGTCCTCCGCTCCGGCGGCCGCCTCCGGCGGCCAGGCCGCGGGCACCGGCACCGCCACCGAGGCCACCGTCGTCGACTTCGAGGTCGGCGAGTCGGTCACGGTCATGGACGGTCCGTTCGAGACCCTTCCCGCGACCATCTCGGAGATCAACCCCGACACCCAGAAGCTCAAGGTGCTCGTCTCGATCTTCGGCCGGGAGACCCCGGTCGAGCTCTCCTTCAGCCAGGTCGCCAAGATCTAGCACACGAGGGGGTCCGCCCCTCGTGGATCCCCCGACAACCGAATACGCTCCACCCCGCCCCGGGGACCCGGGGCTGCAAAGGGGTCATCGCCCACGGCGTCGGCCCACCATCACCCACAAAGGACGGACATGCCCCCCAAGAAGAAGGTCTCCGGGTACATCAACCTGCAGATCCAGGCCGGTGCCGCGACCCCCGCACCCCCGGTCGGCCCCGCGCTCGGTCAGCACGGCGTCAACATCATGGAGTTCGTCAAGGCGTACAACGCGGCGACCGAGCACCAGCGCGGCAACATCATCCCCGTCGTCATCACGGTCTACGAAGACCGCTCCTTCACCTTCATCACCAAGACCCCGCCGGCCTCCGAGCTGATCAAGAAGGCCGCCGGCGTCGCGAAGGGATCGGGCGAGCCGCACAAGACCAAGGCGGGCAAGCTCACCAACGACCAGCTCCGCGAGATCGCGGAGACCAAGATGCCCGACCTCAACGCCAACGACGTCGAGGCGGCGATGAAGATCATCGCCGGCACGGCGCGGCAGATGGGCATCGAGACCGAGCTCTGAGCCCGGTCGCACCCCCAGTGGCAGGGCCGGCGCTGGCCCGTCGACCACGACTCCACCCCGAACCCAGGAGCAGCACATGAAGCGCAGCAAGGCCTACCGGGCCGCCGCCGACAAGATCGACTCGACCCGGCTCTACAGCCCCCTCGAGGCCGTCCGCCTCGCCAAGACCGGCGCGTCGGCCAAGTACGACGAGACCGTCGAGGTCGCGTTCCGCCTCGGCGTCGACCCCCGCAAGGCCGACCAGATGGTGCGTGGCACCGTCAACCTCCCGCACGGCACCGGCAAGACCGCTCGGGTCCTCGTCTTCGCGGGCGGCGACAAGGCGGAGGCCGCCACGGCCGCGGGCGCCGACTTCGTCGGCTCCGACGACCTCATCGAGAAGGTCCAGGGCGGGTGGCTCGACTTCGACGCCGTCGTCGCGACCCCCGACCTCATGGGCAAGGTCGGCCGGCTCGGCAAGGTCCTCGGCCCCCGTGGCCTGATGCCCAACCCGAAGACCGGCACCGTCACCATGGACACCGCCAAGGCGGTCTCCGACATCAAGGGCGGCAAGATCGAGTTCCGTGTCGACAAGCACGCGAACCTCCACTTCATCATCGGCAAGGCCTCCTTCGACGAGACGGCGCTCGTCGAGAACTACGCGGCCGCGCTCGACGAGGTCCTCCGGCTCAAGCCGTCCGCCTCGAAGGGCCGCTACATCACCAAGGCCACGATGACCACGACGATGGGGCCCGGCATCCCGCTCGACGCGAGCAAGACCCGCAACCTCCTCGCCGACGAGGCCGTCGAGGCCTGAGCCCCGGCCCTCGCCGACGAGCCCGCCAGCCCCCACGGGGCGGCGGGCTCGTCACATCCGGCGTGGGCGCGGGACAGGAGGAGCGGTCCGTCGCTAGAGTCCAGCCGTCGGGCCCGAGACGGCGGCTCGCTGCGGAAGGACGCCCCATGGCACAGATGGACCACCGGTACACGTCGGGCAACGCCTGGAGCGGCTGGCACGCCTTCGCCGCGGTGCTCCTGTTCGTCGTCGGGTTCTTCAACGTCATCGACGGGATCGTGGCGATCGTCCAGGACGAGGTCGTGCTCGCGAGCGGCGCCCGGGTCACCGTGCTCCTCGACGTGACGGCGTGGGGTTGGGTGCACATCGTCCTCGGCGTGCTGCTGGCCGCGGCGGGCATCGGCATCTTCCTCGGTCAGACGTGGGCTCGGGTCGTCGGCGTCCTCGCCGTCACGGTGAACATGCTGACCCAGATGATGAACGTCCCGGCGTACCCGGTGTGGTCGCTGCTCGTCATCGCCCTCGACGTCGTCATCATCTGGGCCCTCACCGTGCACGGTGACGCGAGGGAGATGGCGTGAGCGAGGCCCACGGGGCCGAACCGGTGCCGCCTCCTGACGCCGGGTCCGAGCCGACGCCGGACACCGCGTCCGGGGCGGCGCCCGAGACCGAGCCGCAGACGGAGCCGGCAGCGGCCACCACGCACGGCATGCCCCGCTCCCTGCTCATCCTCCTGGGGCTCGGCGCGGCGACGCTCGCCGTCGCCGGGATGCAGGCCGCCGCGGGCATCATCGGTCCCACGATGCTGGGGATCGTCCTGGTCGTCACCGTCGCCCCGGTCAAGGGGTGGGTCATGCGCCTCGGCGCACCGGCCTGGGGGGCGGGTATCGCGACGATCGTCCTCGTCTACCTCATCCTCATCGGGTTGATCCTCTCGCTGGTCGTCGCAGCGGCCCAGCTCGCGGAGATCGCCTCGCAGTACAGCGACCAGTTCTCCGCGCTCGTCACCGACGCCGGGAACCAGCTGGCCCAGCTCGGCATCCAGCAGGACCAGCTCGACGCGATGGCCAAGTCCCTCGACCCGTCGAAACTGGTGGGGGTGATCACCTCCCTCGCGGGCAGCGTCCTCGGCTTCCTGTCCCTCATCGCCTTCGTCGCGGTGCTGGTGCTGTTCATCGGCTTCGACTCGGGGAAGTTCCCGAGCCAGCTGGAGTCCGCCTCGCGGGAGCGGCCCGTCGTCGTCGGGGCGCTGGTGCACTTCGCCGTCAGCACCCGCGTCTACATGACGGTGTCGGCGGTCTTCGGGCTGATCGTCGCCGTCATCGACGCCCTCGTGCTGTGGGCCCTGGGCATCCCCGGGGCCTTCGTCTGGGGGATCCTCGCGTTCGTCACGAACTTCATCCCCAACATCGGCTTCGTCATCGGTCTCATCCCGCCCGCGCTCCTCGGGCTCCTCGTGGGCGGGCCGAGCCTGATGCTGTGGGTCATCGTCCTCTACTCCGTGATCAACTTCGTGATCCAGTCGATCATCCAGCCGAAGTACCAGAGTGGCGCGCTCAACCTGTCCACCACCTTGACCTTCCTGTCGCTCGTCTTCTGGACGTGGGTCCTCGGGCCGCTCGGCGCGATCCTCGCCCTCCCGATGACGATCCTCACCAAGGCCCTGCTCGTCGACGCCGATCCCCGCAGCAGATGGCTGAGCCCCATCCTGTCGGGGTCCACGCTCGTGGATGCTCCCCGGGCCGGCGCGGCCCCCTGACCCGACCCAATCACACCCGGAGGTTCCGATGCCAAGCGACCTGTCCGACTTCCTCACCTGGTCCTGGAAGGTGCTCGTCGTCCAGGGCGTCGTCGCCGTCATCCTCGGCATCGTCGCCCTCGTCTGGCCGTCCATCACGCTCGTCGCCCTCGTGGTCATCTGGGGCATCTGGGCGCTCGTCGACGGCATCGCGATGGGGGCGGCGGCCTTCCGGCCCGGTCCCACCGGGCGGCGGATCCTCTTCGGGATCATGGCCGTCCTCGGCATCCTCGCGGCCTTCTTCGCCTTCTTCCGCCCGGGCCTGACCGCCGTGGCCCTCACCTGGATCCTCGGCATCTGGCTCATCGTCCGCGGCGCCTTCGAGCTCGTCGGGGCCTTCTCGTCCACCCTGTCCGCTCCCCGGTGGCTGATCATCCTCGGTGCGCTGCTCGACCTCGTGCTCGGCATCCTCTTCGTGGCGAACCCCGGAACCAGCGTCGTGGCGATCATCTGGGTCATCGGGGTGCTGGCGATCGTCTGGGGCATCGTGTTCGTCGTGCTCGGCCTCACGGTGCGCAAGGGCTCCAGGGAGCTCGAGGCGGAGGCGGGAGCGGTGGCCTGACCGCCCGGGCCGCGCCCGGCTGACGCCGGGTCGGGTCGGGCCGCCGGCAGCGCGCGCCGGCACCCCGGGGACCCCGGTCACCCCGGGGTCCCCGGGGCCACCGCCCGGCCGATTTGGGCGGTAGGCGCCGGCTCCCGTACGCTGGCCCCGACCGAAGACCGCCGGTTGTCCCGTGCACCCGCACGAGACCGAAGGTCCCGCCGAGAGCGGGCGACCAGCGCAGGCCACGAAGTTCACGCAGGTCGTGGAGCCCGCTCCCGCCCTGCCTGCGAGCCCCGTGCCCTGCGCCGGGGCTCGTTCCCGTTCCGGGGCCCTCACCCGCCGGTCCGACCCGACGGAAGGAGGCCCGAATGTCACGTGCCGACAAGGCCACGGCGATCGCCGAGCTCTCGGAGAAGTTCAAGAGCTCCAACGCCGCCGTCCTCACGGAGTACCGCGGGCTCACGGTGAAGCAGATCACCGAGCTGCGAGGCAGCCTGCGTGGCAACGCGACCTACGCCGTGGTCAAGAACACGCTGACCCAGCTCGCCGCCAAGGACGCCGGGGTGACCGCGTTCGACGGCCAGCTCGTCGGCCCGTCCGCCATCGCCTTCGTCGAGGGCGACCCGGTGGAGGCGGCCAAGGGTCTGCGCGACTTCGCCAAGGCCCACCCCCTCCTCGTGATCAAGGGCGGCGTCATGGAGGGCAAGCAGCTCTCCGCCGACGAGATCACCAGGCTCGCGGACCTCGAGTCCCGCGAGGTGCTCCTCGCCAAGCTGGCCGGCGCCATGAACGCCACGCTCAGCAAGGCCGTCTACCTCTTCGCCGCTCCGCTGTCGCAGGCCGCTCGCACGGTCGACGCGCTGCGGGCGAAGGTCGAGACGGAGGGACCGGTCGCCGGGACCCCCGCCGCGGCCGCGCAGGAGGCTCCCGCCGAGGCCCCCGAGGCCGAGGCTCCCGCCGAGGCTGACACCCCGGCCACCGACGTCGCCGATGTGGCGACTGGGGAGAGCTGACCCCCGGGTCGGCCCATCCCGTTCAACCGCCACTCACGGCAGCAACAGCCAGAGAAAGGACGCCAGACATGGCCAAGCTCAGCACCGACGAGCTCCTTGACGCCTTCAAGGAGATGACCCTGATCGAGCTCTCGGAGTTCGTCAAGCAGTTCGAGGAGACCTTCAACGTCACCGCCGCCGCGCCCGTCGCGGTCGCCGGTGCCGCCCCCGCCGCCGCCGGCGGCGACGCCGGTGGCGAGGCCGCCGCCGAGCAGGACGAGTTCGACGTCGTCCTCGAGGCTGCCGGCGAGAAGAAGATCGCCGTCATCAAGGAGGTCCGCGCGCTCACCTCCCTCGGCCTGAAGGAGGCCAAGGACCTCGTCGACGGCGCCCCGAAGCCCGTCCTCGAGAAGGTCGACAAGGCCGCGGCCGAGAAGGCCAAGGAGCAGCTCGAGGGCGCCGGCGCCACCGTCACCCTCAAGTGAGCGGGTCCCCCTCGGGGGACTGACGCCACAGCCGCGAGCGGGCGGGTCCGGACCACGGTCCGGACCCGCCCGCTCCGCTGTCCCGAGAGGCGGTTCCTCCCGGCGGACTGCGCGCCCGGGGAACGCCTCCACGGGACGGGCCGGCCGGGTGGCACGCTGCGGCCGAACCGCGGCACCGATGCCGCGTGACCTGCGCCGTCGCCACGGCGGGGCCCCTCGCACGAGGCGCCCCGAGCCCCGATGTCCTTGACGGGCCGCGGTGTGGCCGTCATCCTGTTCGGGTCGCCCGCGCTCGCGGGTGGGCCGCGACCGGGAGCCGGAGGGCTCGACCCGGTTGGACGGCCGTGCCTTTCTCGGGTATGGTATTCCTTTGCGCTGCCCCCTAACTTCCCTCGCTCGTCGACGAGCCGTCGCGTCGTCATGCCCCCGGCTGAACCGGTGGACCGGACGCCTCGGACTGGACGGCACGGCGGTGGGGAGCGGCCACGTTAAGTCTGAACAGGCCCGTGGAAGGAACCATCCTTGGCTGCCTCGCGCACCACGTCCAAGACCGTGAACACCGCTCGGACGGCCTCGGGCCGTCTGTCCTTCGCCAAGATCCGTGAGCCGCTGGAGGTCCCCGACCTCCTGGCTCTGCAGACCGAGAGCTTCGACTGGCTGCTCGGCAACGAGCGCTGGCAGGAGCGCGTCGCCGCCGCGCAGGCCGCCGGCCGCGACGACGTCCCCGACCGCTCGGGCCTCGAGGAGATCTTCGAGGAGATCTCCCCGATCGAGGACTTCAGCGGCTCGATGTCGCTGAGCTTCCGCGACCACCGCTTCGAGGAGGTCAAGTACTCGATCGAGGACTGCAAGGAGCGCGACCAGACGTACTCCGCCCCCCTGTTCGTCACCGCGGAGTTCATGAACAACACCACCGGCGAGATCAAGAGCCAGACGGTGTTCATGGGCGACTTCCCGCTGATGACCGAGCGCGGCACCTTCATCATCAACGGCACCGAGCGGGTCGTCGTCTCGCAGCTGGTCCGCAGCCCGGGCGTCTACTTCGAGCGCACCCCCGACAAGACCTCCGACAAGGACGTCTTCACGGCCAAGGTCATCCCGAGCCGGGGTGCCTGGCTGGAGTTCGAGATCGACAAGCGTGACGCCGTCGGCGTGCGCGTCGACCGCAAGCGCAAGCAGTCCGTCACGGTCCTGCTCAAGGCGCTCGGCATGACGAACGACCAGATCCTCGAGGAGTTCGGCGACTACGAGTCGATGCGGGCCACCCTGGAGAAGGACCACACCACCGACCAGGACGACGCGCTGCTCGACATCTACCGCAAGCTGCGTCCGGGCGAGCCCCCCACCAAGGAGGCCGCGCAGACCCTGCTCGAGAACCTCTACTTCAACCCCAAGCGCTACGACCTGGCCAAGGTCGGCCGGTACAAGATCGACAAGAAGCTCGGTGTCGACGGCGAGCTCTCGCAGTCCACGCTCTCCCTCGAGGACATCGTCGCCACGATCAGGTACCTCGTCGCGCTGCACGCCGGCCAGGAGACGATCCAGGGCCGCCGCCGCGGCGAGACGGTCGACCTGCGGGTCGAGACCGACGACATCGACCACTTCGGCAACCGTCGCCTGCGCAACGTCGGCGAGCTCATCCAGAACCAGGTCCGCACCGGCCTGTCCCGGATGGAGCGCGTCGTCCGCGAGCGGATGACGACCCAGGACGTCGAGGCGATCACGCCGCAGACCCTGATCAACATCCGCCCGGTCGTGGCGTCCATCAAGGAGTTCTTCGGCACCAGCCAGCTCTCCCAGTTCATGGACCAGAACAACCCGCTGGCGGGCCTGACCCACAAGCGGCGCCTGTCCGCGCTCGGCCCGGGCGGTCTGTCCCGCGACCGTGCCGGCATGGAGGTCCGCGACGTCCACCCGTCGCACTACGGCCGGATGTGCCCGATCGAGACCCCTGAGGGTCCGAACATCGGCCTCATCGGCTCGCTGGCGTCCTACGGGCGGATCAACTCCTTCGGGTTCATCGAGACCCCGTACCGCAAGGTCGACAAGGGCCGGGTCACCGACGACGTGCACTACCTCTCGGCCGACGAGGAGGACGAGCACGTCATCGCCCAGGCGAACGCCACGCTCAGCGACGACGGCACCCACTTCGCCCACGAGCGCGTCCTCGTGCGCGTCAAGGGCGGCGAGGTCGAGTACATCCCGGCCGACGAGGTCGACTACATCGACGTCTCACCGCGCCAGATGGTGTCGGCGGCCACCGCGCTGATCCCGTTCCTCGAGCACGACGACGCCAACCGCGCGCTCATGGGCTCGAACATGCAGCGCCAGGCCGTGCCGCTCGTGCGGGCCGAGGCCCCGCTCGTCGGCACCGGCATGGAGTACCGGGCCGCGGTCGACTCCGGTGACGTCGTCACCGCCGAGAAGGCCGGTGTCGTCACCGAGGTCTCCGCCGACCTCGTGAGCGTCTCCAACGACGACGGCACGCAGCGCACCTACCGGATCGCCAAGTTCGACCGGTCCAACCAGGGCAACAGCTACAACCAGGTCGTCCGCGTCGACGAGGGGCAGCGGGTCGAGGCCGGCCAGCTCATCGCCGACGGCCCCGCCACCGAGGGTGGCGAGATGGCGCTCGGGCGCAACCTGCTCGTCGCGTTCATGCCGTGGGAGGGCCACAACTACGAGGACGCGATCATCCTCAGCCAGCGGCTGGTCCAGGACGACGTCCTGTCCTCGATCCACATCGAGGAGCACGAGGTCGACGCCCGCGACACCAAGCTGGGCCCGGAGGAGATCACCCGCGACATCCCGAACGTCTCCGAGGACGTCCTCGCCGACCTCGACGAGCGCGGCATCATCCGGATCGGTGCCGAGGTCCGCGACGGCGACCTGCTCGTCGGCAAGGTGACGCCCAAGGGCGAGACCGAGCTGACCCCCGAGGAGCGCCTGCTCCGCGCGATCTTCGGTGAGAAGGCGCGCGAGGTCCGCGACACCTCGCTCAAGGTGCCGCACGGCGAGACCGGCACGGTCATCGGCGTCAAGGTGTTCGACAAGGACGCCGGCGACGAGCTCCCGCCGGGTGTCAACCAGCTGGTCCGCGTCTACGTGGCGAACAAGCGGAAGATCACCGACGGCGACAAGCTCGCCGGCCGCCACGGCAACAAGGGCGTCATCTCCAAGATCCTCCCGATCGAGGACATGCCGTTCCTCGAGGACGGCACCCCCGTCGACATCGTGCTCAACCCGCTCGGTGTGCCCGGCCGCATGAACATCGGCCAGATCCTCGAGCTGCACCTGGGCTGGGCCGCCAGCCGCGGGTGGAAGGTCGAGGGCGACCCGGACTGGGCGGAGCTGATCCCCGAGGACGCCCGCGAGGCCGCACCCGGCACCCGGGTGGCGTCGCCGGTGTTCGACGGTGTCCGCGAGAACGAGATCGTCGGCCTGCTCGCGAGCACCAACCCGACGCGGGACGGCGACCGGCTGATGGACGGCTCCGGCAAGGCCCGGCTCTTCGACGGCCGCTCCGGCGAGCCGTTCCCCGAGGCGGTCGCGGTCGGCTACATGTACATCCTGAAGCTGCACCACCTCGTGGACGACAAGATCCACGCGCGCAGCACCGGTCCGTACTCGATGATCACCCAGCAGCCGCTCGGCGGTAAGGCCCAGTTCGGCGGCCAGCGCTTCGGTGAGATGGAGGTCTGGGCCCTCGAGGCGTACGGCGCCGCCTACGCGCTCCAGGAGCTGCTGACGATCAAGTCCGACGACGTCAACGGCCGCGTCAAGGTCTACGAGGCCATCGTCAAGGGCGACAACATCCCCGAGCCCGGCATCCCCGAGTCCTTCAAGGTGCTCATCAAGGAGATGCAGAGCCTCTGCCTCAACGTCGAGGTGCTGTCCAGCGACGGGCAGACCATCGAGATGCACGAGGCCGAGGAGGACGTCTTCCGCGCGGCGGAGGAGCTCGGCATCGACCTGTCCCGGCGCGAGCCGAGCAGCGTCGAAGAGGTCTGACCCGGGGAACCGCGAGCGCAGCGTGTCCGGGCGTGAGGCCCGGGCACACCGAAGACTGAACGTTCAGCGAGAACGAGAGTAAGGAAGCACGACGTGCTTGATGTGAACGACTTCGACCTCCTCCGGATCGGCCTGGCCACCGCCGAGGACATCCGGGCCTGGAGCCACGGTGAGGTCAAGAAGCCCGAGACGATCAACTACCGCACCCTGAAGCCGGAGAAGGACGGGCTCTTCTGCGAGAAGATCTTCGGCCCCACCCGCGACTGGGAGTGCGCCTGCGGCAAGTACAAGCGGGTCCGCTTCAAGGGCATCATCTGCGAGCGCTGCGGCGTCGAGGTCACCCGCGCGGCGGTCCGGCGCGAGCGGATGGGCCACATCGAGCTCGCCGCGCCGGTCACCCACATCTGGTACTTCAAGGGCGTCCCGAGCCGCCTCGGCTACCTGCTCGACCTCGCCCCGAAGGACCTCGAGAAGGTCATCTACTTCGCGGCCTACATGATCACGCACGTCGACGAGGAGCAGCGTCACACCGACCTGCCCTCGCTCGAGGCGCAGATCCAGGTCGAGAAGAAGGAGATCGAGAACCGCCGCGACTCCGCGGTGGAGGCCCGTGCCCAGAAGCTCGAGAACGACATCGCCGCGCTCGAGGCCGAGGGCGCCAAGTCCGACGCCAAGCGCAAGGTCCGCGACTCCGCGGAGCGCGAGATGAACGGCATCCGCCGTCGCGCCGACCAGGACGTCGAGCGGCTCGAGCAGGTCTGGGACCGGTTCAGGAACCTCAAGGTCCAGGACCTCGAGGGCGACGAGATCCTCTACCGCGAGATGCGCGACCGGTTCGGGCTCTACTTCGAGGGCGGGATGGGTGCCGCGGCGATCCAGAAGCGTCTGGAGACCTTCGACCTCGAGGCCGAGGCCGCGTCGCTGCGCGAGACCATCGCCACGGGCAAGGGCCAGCGCAAGACGCGCGCGCTCAAGCGCCTGAAGGTGGTCAGCGCCTTCCAGACGACGACGAACCAGCCCTCCGGCATGGTCCTGGACGCGATCCCGGTGATCCCGCCGGACCTGCGCCCGATGGTCCAGCTCGACGGTGGCCGGTTCGCCACCTCCGACCTCAACGACCTGTACCGCCGGGTCATCAACCGGAACAACCGCCTGAAGCGGCTGCTCGACCTCGGTGCGCCGGAGATCATCGTCAACAACGAGAAGCGGATGCTCCAGGAGGCCGTCGACAGCCTGTTCGACAACGGCCGCCGCGGGCGCCCGGTCACCGGCCCGGGCAACCGGCCGCTGAAGTCGCTCTCCGACATGCTCAAGGGCAAGCAGGGCCGGTTCCGCCAGAACCTGCTCGGCAAGCGCGTCGACTACTCGGGCCGCTCGGTCATCGTCGTCGGCCCGCAGCTGAAGCTGCACCAGTGCGGCCTGCCCAAGCAGATGGCCCTCGAGCTCTTCAAGCCGTTCGTCATGAAGCGGCTCGTCGACCTCGACCACGCGCAGAACATCAAGTCGGCCAAGCGGATGGTCGAGCGCCAGCGCCCGGTCGTGTGGGACGTCCTCGAGGAGGTCATCACCGAGCACCCGGTGCTCCTCAACCGCGCGCCCACGCTGCACCGCCTCGGCATCCAGGCCTTCGAGCCGCAGCTGGTCGAGGGCAAGGCCGTCCAGATCCACCCGCTCGTCTGCACCGCGTTCAACGCGGACTTCGACGGTGACCAGATGGCGGTGCACGTGCCGCTGTCGGCGGAGGCCCAGGCCGAGGCCCGCATCCTCATGCTGTCGTCGAACAACATCCTCAAGCCGGCCGACGGCCGCCCGGTGACCATGCCCACCCAGGACATGATCATCGGCCTGTACCACCTCACCTCCGAGGTGGAGGACGGCAAGGGCGCCGGCCGGCACTTCGCCAGCCCGGCGGAGGCGCGGATGGCCTTCGACGCCGGCGAGATCGAGCTCGGCTCGATCGTGCGGATCCGACTCGAGCACTTCGTGCCCACCCCGCTCATGGAGCTGCCGGATGGTGTCGAGCTCGACGCCGACGGCTACGTGCCGTTGATGACGGTCGAGACGACCCTGGGCCGCGCGCTCTTCAACGAGACGCTGCCCGAGGACTACCCGTACGTCAACGACCAGGTCGACAAGAAGCGCCTGTCGACGATCGTCAACGACCTCGCCGAGCGGTACAGCAAGGTCCAGGTCGCCGCGAGCCTCGACGCCCTCAAGGAGTACGGCTTCCACTGGGCGACCCGCTCGGGCACGACGGTGGCGATCTCCGACGTCGTCACCCCGCCCCGCAAGGGCGAGATCCTCGAGGCGTACGAGACCAAGGCCACCAAGGTCCAGACCCAGTACGAGCGCGGTCTCATCACCGATGACGAGCGCCGCCAGGAGCTCATCGAGATCTGGACCCAGGCCACCAACGAGGTCGCCAAGGAGATGGAGGGCAACATCCCGCCCAGCAACACCATCTTCCGGATGGTGAGCTCCGGTGCCCGTGGTAACTGGATGCAGCTGCGCCAGATCGCCGGCATGCGCGGCCTGGTGTCGAACCCGAAGGGCGACATCATCCCGCGGCCGATCCGCGCGAACTTCCGCGAGGGCCTGTCGGTGCTCGAGTTCTTCATCTCGACCCACGGCTCCCGGAAGGGGCTCGCGGACACCGCGCTGCGGACTGCCGACTCCGGGTACCTCACCCGGCGCCTGGTCGACGTCTCGCAGGACGTCATCATCCGCGAGGACGACTGCGGCACCGACCGCGGTCTGAGCATGCCGATCTCGACGACGGACGAGCGCACCGGCACCCGTGCGGTGCACGACGACGTCGAGACCTCGGTGTACGCCCGCACGCTCGCCGAGGACGTCGTCCTCGACGGCGAGGTCCTGGCGGAGGCCGGCATCGACCTCGGCGACGTCGTCATCGGTGCGCTGTTCGCCGCCGGCGTCGACAGCGTCAAGGTCCGCTCGGTGCTCACCTGCGACTCGCACGTCGGAACCTGCGCGAAGTGCTACGGCCGATCGCTGGCCACCGGCAAGCTCGTCGACATCGGCGAGGCCGTCGGCATCATCGCGGCGCAGTCCATCGGCGAGCCCGGTACCCAGCTGACGATGCGGACCTTCCACACCGGCGGTGTGGCGGGCGACGACATCACCCAGGGTCTGCCCCGTGTCGTCGAGCTGTTCGAGGCGCGCACCCCGAAGGGTGTCGCCCCGATCGCCGAGTCCAGCGGTCGGGTCACGATCGAGGAGACCGACAAGGCGCGGCGCATCCTCATCACCCCGGACGACGGCTCCGACGACCACGCCTACCCGGTGACGAAGCGGGCCCGCCTGCTCGTGCAGGACGGCGACCACGTCGAGGTCGGCAGCCAGCTGACCCAGGGCTCGATCGACCCCAAGCAGGTGCTGCGGATCCTCGGCCCGCGCCAGGTGCAGATGCACCTCGTCGACGAGGTGCAGAGCGTGTACCGCCAGCAGGGTGTGTCCATCCACGACAAGCACATCGAGGTGATCGTCCGGCAGATGCTTCGCCGGATCACGATCATCGAGTCGGGCGACGCCGACCTGCTGCCGGGCATGCTCGCCGAGCGTGGCCGCTTCGAGTCGGAGAACCGGCGGGTCGTGGCCGAGAATGGCCGCCCCGCGTCGGGCCGTCCCGAGCTCATGGGCATCACCAAGGCCTCGCTCGCCACCGAGTCGTGGCTGTCGGCGGCCTCCTTCCAGGAGACCACCCGCGTGCTCACCGAGGCGGCGATGGAGGGCAAGTCCGACCCGCTGCTGGGCCTGAAGGAGAACGTCATCCTCGGAAAGCTCATCCCCGCGGGCACCGGCCTGAGCCGCTACCGCGACATCACGGTCGAGCCCACCGAGGAGGCCAAGGCCGCGATGTACTCGATGCCGAGCTACGAGGACTACGCGTTCTCGTTCGGCCCGGGCTCGGGCGAGGCGGTCCGCCTCGACGACTCCGAGCTGGGCCTCGACCGGCTCTGAGCCGGCCGGACCGGCACCGCACGAGGGCGGGCGCCACGGTGGGTCACCACCGGGCGCCCGCCCTCGGCGTCTTCCCGGCGCGGGAGCGCGGCGACGCCCACCCGACCCGGCGCCGTCCCGCGCGCCCGGGAGCAGCCCCCGCGGGCCCATGGCCGGACGGTCTGCTCCCGACCGCGCCGGGCGTGGGTGGATGATGGGGCGCGTGCGGAGTCGCTGGCCCCGATGAGCGACCACCCCACCGGTACCCCTGCGGACGGTGCGACACCGGCTCGGGCGCCCCGGCCCGCGGGCGCGGACCCGTCCGTGACCGTGGTGCGGGAGGGCACCGACCACGGCGAGGTCGCCCTGCGGCGGCGCGGCGACGTGCTCGAGCTCGTCGTCGACGGCGCGTTCGCCATGGACACCGTCGACACCTCCACCGAGGTGCTGCTCGCGAGCCGGGCGCTGGCCCGGCACCCGCGGCCGGCCCGGGTGCTCGTCGGTGGGCTCGGGCTGGGGTTCACGACGCGGGCGGTGCTGGCCGACCCGCGGGTGCGGCGGGTCGACGTCGTCGAGCTGGCCGCGCCGCTCGTCCGCTGGGCCCGGGCCGGCCTGGTGCCCGAGCTGTCGGGGCTGGAGTCGGCGCGGTGCCGCCTCCACGTGGCCGACGTCGCCGACGTCCTCCGCGGCTGCACGGCCGCGACCGGCCCGTGGGACCTGGTGCTGCTCGACGTCGACAACGGGCCGGGGTTCCTCGTGCACCGGGCGAACGCGCAGCTGTACCGCGTCCCGGCGCTCACGGCCGCGCGCTCCGTGCTCGCACCCGGCGGGGTCCTCGCCGTCTGGTCCTCGCACGTCGCGCCCCGGCTGCTCGCCGCGCTGGAGGCGGTCGCCGGGCCGGGCGACCGCGTCGACGAGGAGGTCCTCGGTGTCGACCGGGACGGCCGGCTCCTCGAGTACGCCGTGTACGCCCTCCAGCGGGCTCCGCGCCCCTGAGCCCCGGTCCCGGTGGCGCTGAGTCGCCGGCGCGCCCCTGAGCCCCGGTCCCGGTGGCCCTGGGTCGCCGGCGCGCCCCTCACGGTCCGCACCGGCCCTCGGTGCACGGCACGAGCCGGACGTGGGGGAGGATGACGACGTGCGACCCGACCTCGTCATCCGGCCCGAGCACCCCGCCGACGTCGACGGCATCCGCGACCTGCTCGACGCCGCGTTCGAGCCGGCCGGGGACTCCGGTCACGCGGCGGAGTCGGTGCTGGCCGACGACCTGCGCAGCGACGGGGACCTCCTGCCCGGCCTCACCTTCGTCGCCGAGCTCGACGGCGAGGTCGCGGGCTACGTCGCCTGCAGCCGGGCGACGATGGGGGAGGGGCCCTCGGTGGGGCTGGGCCCGATCGCCGTGCGGCCGCACCTGCAGCGTCAGGGCATCGGCTCCGCGCTGATGGCCGCCGTCGTCGCCACCGCCGACCAGCGCGGAGAGCCGGCGCTGGTGCTCCTCGGCGACCCGGAGTACTACGGCGCCTTCGGCTTCGAGCCGGCGTCCGGACACGGCATCGGGTCGCCGGGACCGTGGGGAGAGTCGTACTTCCAGGTCAAGCGGTTGCGGGCCTGGCGCCCCGGACTCGCGGGCCCGTTCCGCTACGCGCGGGCCTTCGACCGCGTGGCCTGACCGGCACCGCCGCGGCGCGTCATGGGGCTGCTCCGGGCCCGCCGCGGCGCGGTGCACACGTCGCGGGAAGACCGGACCAGCCCGCGACGTCGTCCGGGGAGCGTCGAGCGGCGAGGTCGCCGCACGGCAACCGATTTGGACCGCCTGTGCGCGGGCCGGTATTCTGGGTCATCGTGTCTGGCTAGGTCCAGACCTTGGAGCCGAGCTCATCGCCGGGAGGCGTCGAGCACGGCCTCGCCCACCTCTTGCCGGGCGCCCCTCTTCATCGCGGACACCGGGATGGCGCATGGGGAGTGCAGGGAAGAGCACCGGTACGACACTCCCGACCGCGGGGGCCGAACACCGGACACCTCAAGGAGCCGCGGCACCGACGCCGCGGCTTGACCAGACCCAGACGTAAGGACCCAGGTTGCCTACCATCAACCAGCTGGTGCGCAAGGGCCGGCAGGACAAGGCCGCGAAGGCCAAGACCCCTGCCCTCAAGGGCTCTCCGCAGCGCCGTGGTGTGTGCACCCGCGTGTACACCACCACCCCCAAGAAGCCGAACTCCGCCCTCCGCAAGGTCGCCCGAGTGCGCCTCACGAGCGGCATCGAGGTCACCGCCTACATCCCGGGTGTCGGCCACAACCTCCAGGAGCACTCGATGGTGCTCGTCCGCGGCGGTCGGGTGAAGGACCTGCCCGGCGTGCGCTACAAGATCATCCGCGGCGCGCTCGACACGCAGGGCGTCCGCGACCGCAAGCAGGCGCGCAGCCGTTACGGCGCGAAGAAGGTGAAGGGCTGATGCCACGCAAGGGTCCCGCTCCGAAGCGGCCGCTCGTCATCGACCCGGTCCACCAGTCCCCGCTGGTGACCGCGCTCGTCAACAAGGTCCTCCTCGACGGCAAGAAGTCCACCGCCGAGCGCATCGTCTACGGCGCCCTCGATGGCTGCCGCGACAAGACCGGCACCGACCCGGTGCAGACGCTCAAGCGCGCCCTCGACAACATCCGGCCGACCCTCGAGGTCAAGTCCCGCCGGGTCGGTGGCGCCACCTACCAGGTGCCCGTCGAGGTCAAGCCGAACCGCGCCACGACGCTGTCGTTGCGCTGGCTCGTCGGCTACTCGCGCCAGCGTCGCGAGAAGACGATGACCGAGCGCCTGATGAACGAGATCCTCGACGCCTCCAACGGCCTGGGTGCCGCGGTGAAGCGCCGCGAGGACACCCACAAGATGGCCGAGTCGAACAAGGCCTTCGCCCACTACCGCTGGTGACCACCTCCCCGGAGGCCGGCCACCGACCGTGGCCGGCCCCGGGAGCACCGGTGGCCCACGCCGCGCACCGAACCGCACACCCCACCGCGACGAGACGAGAGCACTGAACGTGGCACAGGACGTCCTGACGGACCTCAAGAAGGTCCGCAACATCGGCATCATGGCGCACATCGACGCCGGCAAGACGACGGCGACGGAGCGCATCCTCTTCTACACCGGCGTCAACCGGAAGATGGGCGAGACGCACGACGGCGCCTCGACCACCGACTGGATGGAGCAGGAGAAGGAGCGGGGGATCACCATCACCTCCGCGGCGGTCACCTCCTTCTGGGAGGGCCACCAGATCAACATCATCGACACCCCCGGCCACGTCGACTTCACCGTCGAGGTGGAGCGCTCGCTGCGCGTCCTCGACGGCGCCGTCGCCGTCTTCGACGGCAAGGAGGGTGTCGAGCCGCAGTCCGAGACCGTGTGGCGCCAGGCCGACAAGTACGGCGTGCCGCGGATCTGCTTCGTCAACAAGATGGACAAGCTCGGAGCGGACTTCTACTTCACCGTCGACACCATCAAGGACCGCCTCGGCGCGGAGCCGCTGGTGCTCCAGCTGCCGATCGGCGCCGAGTCCGACTTCGTCGGCGTCATCGACCTGGTCTACAAGCGCGCGCTCGTCTGGGAGGGCGACGCCAAGGGTGACGTCACCCTCGGCGCCAAGTACGAGATCCAGGAGATCCCGGCCGACCTCGCCGAGAAGGCCGAGGAGTACCGGCAGCACCTCGTCGAGCGCGTCGCCGAGTCCGACGACGACCTCATGGAGAAGTACCTCGAGGGCGGCGAGGTGAGCCCCGAGGAGCTCAAGGCCGGCATCCGCAAGCTGACCATCAGCTCGGAGGTCTACCCGGTCCTCTGCGGCTCCGCGTTCAAGAACCGTGGCGTCCAGCCGATGCTCGACGCCGTCGTCGACTACCTCCCCTCGCCGGTCGACGTGCCGGCCATGGAGGGTCACGCCCCCGGCAACGAGGAGGAGAAGGTCGAGCGCCACCCGAGCAAGGACGAGCCGTTCTCCGCGCTCGCCTTCAAGGTCGCCTCGCACCCGTTCTTCGGGACCCTCACCTTCATCCGCGTCTACTCCGGGCACATCTCCGCCGGCACCCAGGTGCTCAACAGCACCAAGGTGAAGAAGGAGCGCATCGGGAAGCTGTTCCAGATGCACGCCAACAAGGAGAACCCGGTCGAGGACGCGATGGCGGGCCACATCTACGCCGCCATCGGCCTGAAGGCCACGACCACCGGCGACACCCTGTGCGACCTCGACAAGCCGGTCGTCCTGGAGTCGATGACCTTCCCCGAGCCGGTCATCCAGGTCGCGATCGAGCCGAAGACCAAGAGCGACCAGGAGAAGCTCTCCACCGCGATCCAGAAGCTCGCCGAGGAGGACCCCACCTTCCAGGTCACCCTCGACGACGAGACGGGCCAGACGATCATCGCCGGCATGGGCGAGCTCCACCTCGACATCCTCGTGGACCGGATGAAGCGCGAGTTCAAGGTCGAGGCCAACGTCGGCAAGCCGCAGGTGGCCTACCGCGAGACCATCCGCCGCGCGATCGAGCGGTACGACTACACCCACAAGAAGCAGACGGGTGGGTCGGGCCAGTTCGCGAAGGTCCAGATCGCGCTCGAGCCGCTCGACACCGGCGAGGGCGAGCTCTACGAGTTCCAGAACAAGGTCACCGGTGGCCGCGTGCCGCGCGAGTACATCCCGTCGGTCGACCACGGCATCCAGGACGCGATGCAGTACGGCGTGCTCGCGGGCTACCCGCTCGTCGGCATCAAGGCCACCCTGCTCGACGGCCAGGCGCACGACGTCGACTCCTCCGAGATGGCGTTCAAGATCGCCGGCTCGATGGCGCTCAAGGAGGCCGTGCGCAAGTGCGAGCCGGTGCTCCTCGAGCCGATGATGGCGGTGGAGGTCCGCACGCCCGAGGACTACATGGGCGACGTCATCGGCGACATCAACTCCCGCCGGGGCCACATCCAGGCCATGGAGGACATCAGCGGCGCCAAGGTCGTGCGCGGCCTGGTCCCCCTGTCGGAGATGTTCGGGTACGTCGGCGACCTGAGGTCCAAGACCCAGGGCCGGGCGAACTACTCGATGGAGTTCGACTCCTACGCCGAGGTCCCCAAGTCGGTGGCCGAGGAGATCATCAAGAAGACGCGCGGCGAGTGACCGCTAGACTGGTCGCTGGTCTGCGCTGAGCAGAGACACGCATCCACACACCCACAGACGACGCCACGTCCTGCCCGGTCGTTTCGGCGTTCACCTAGAAGAGTCCTGAGGAGGACATCAAGTGGCGAAGGCAAAGTTCGAGCGGTCCAAGCCGCACGTCAACATCGGCACGATCGGTCACATCGACCACGGCAAGACGACGCTGACGGCGGCCATCTCCAAGGTCCTGCACGACAAGTACCCGGACCTGAACGAGGCGTCGCCGTTCGACTCGATCGACAAGGCGCCCGAGGAGAAGCAGCGCGGCATCACGATCTCGATCGCGCACATCGAGTACCAGACCGAGCAGCGTCACTACGCCCACGTCGACTGCCCCGGTCACGCGGACTACGTGAAGAACATGATCACCGGTGCCGCGCAGATGGACGGCGCGATCCTCGTCGTCGCCGCCACCGACGGCCCGATGCCGCAGACCAAGGAGCACGTCCTCCTGGCCCGCCAGGTCGGCGTCCCGTACATCGTCGTGGCGCTCAACAAGGCCGACATGGTCGACGACGAGGAGATCCTCGAGCTCGTCGAGATGGAGGTCCGCGAGCTGCTCTCGGACTACGAGTTCCCGGGCGACGACCTGCCGGTCGTCAAGGTCTCGGCGCTCAAGGCGCTCGAGGGCGACGAGGAGTGGGCCAAGACCGTCCTCGAGCTCATGGACGCCGTCGACAGCTACATCCCCGAGCCGGAGCGTGAGACGGACAAGCCGTTCCTCATGCCCGTCGAGGACGTCTTCACCATCACCGGTCGTGGCACCGTCGTCACCGGCCGCATCGAGCGCGGCATCCTCAAGGTCAACGAGGAGGTCGAGATCGTCGGCATCCACGAGGGTCCCGCCACCAAGACCACCGTCACCGGCATCGAGATGTTCCGCAAGCTCCTCGACGAGGGTCGTGCGGGCGAGAACGTCGGTCTGCTCCTGCGCGGCATCAAGCGCGAGGACGTCGAGCGCGGCCAGGTCGTCGTCAAGCCGGGCTCGATCACCCCGCACACCGAGTTCGAGGCGAACGTCTACATCCTCTCCAAGGACGAGGGTGGCCGGCACACGCCGTTCTACGACAACTACCGTCCGCAGTTCTACTTCCGGACCACGGACGTCACCGGTGTCGTGCACCTGCCCGAGGGCACCGAGATGGTCATGCCCGGCGACAACACCGAGATGCGCGTCGAGCTCATCCAGCCGATCGCCATGGAGGAGGGCCTGCGCTTCGCCATCCGCGAGGGCGGCCGCACCGTCGGCGCCGGCCGGGTCACCAAGATCAACAAGTGACCCACGGGGGGCTTCGCCCCCCGTGGACCCCGGGGAGGGCGAGGCCCGCTTCGCTCCCGGTGGACCGAGAGGGCCCGCACACCACGAGGTGTGCGGGCCCTCTCGCACGCCTGGTGGAGTCAGGAGGACGTCGTGGGCTCCGGGTGCCGTGGCGTCCTGAGCGGTCACCCGTGCCGGGAGGGGGTGCTGCGAGGCTCCGCGGGGGACGGGCCGGCGGGGTGCTCCTGACTCCGCTGGACCGGGGGCGGCGCGGGGCCCGGTGGGGCCGGGCCGCGGGCCTCACGGGCGGTCTCGCGGCCCGTGGCAGGGGAGGGCCGCCTCGATTTGGTCGAGGGTGCACGCCTCTGGCACACTGTTCAGGTTGCTTGGCGTGCGTGAGCGGCCCGAGAGGATCGCACGCGCCCACCGCGACGAGGTCACGAACCGCCACGACGGCGGGGCGGCTCGTCGCCGAAGAGCCAGGTCCGGTTCCAGCAGGAGCCGACGACACCCACGGACGTGGTACGGGAGACCGTGCGCCCCTCGCCCTGCGGAGCGAGAACGACACGCCCGACCTCGGGGGTCGGAGGCCCCACGGGTGCCGGCACAAGACAGATGGACGGCGAGAGAGAGACGGAACATCAGATGGCGGGACAGAAGATCCGCATCCGGTTGAAGTCGTATGACCACGAGGTCATCGACAGCTCGGCGCGCAAGATCGTCGACACCGTGACCCGCGCGGGTGCGACCGTGGTCGGCCCCGTGCCGCTCCCGACGGAGAAGAACGTCTTCTGCGTCATCCGGTCGCCGCACAAGTACAAGGACAGCCGCGAGCACTTCGAGATGCGCACCCACAAGCGCCTCATCGACATCATCGACCCGACGCCCAAGGCCGTCGACTCGCTGATGCGTCTCGACCTCCCGGCTGACGTCAACATCGAGATCAAGCTCTGAGGCTCGCGATGACCACCACTGCCACGAAGACCCAGAAGGGTCTGCTGGGCACCAAGCTCGGCATGACCCAGGTGTGGGACGACGAGAACCGCCTCGTGCCCGTCACCGTGATCCAGGCCGGCCCGAACGTCGTCACCCAGGTCCGCGACGCGGACACCGACGGCTACGCGGCGGTCCAGCTCGGCTACGGCGCCGTCGACCCGCGCAAGGTCACCAAGCCGCTCGCCGGCCACTTCGAGAAGGCCGGGGTCACCCCGCGCCGCCACCTCGTCGAGCTGCGCACCGCCGACGCCGCCGAGTACACGCTCGGCCAGGAGCTCGGTGCCGACACCTTCGAGCCCGGCCAGCGCGTCGACGTCAGCGCGACGACCAAGGGCAAGGGCTTCGCCGGCGTCATGAAGCGTCACGGCTTCCACGGCGTCAGCGCCTCCCACGGCGCGCACCGCAACCACCGCAAGCCGGGCTCGATCGGTGGCTGCGCCACCCCGGGCCGCGTCTTCAAGGGGATGCGGATGGCCGGCCGGATGGGCGGCGTGCGCCAGACCACCCAGAACCTCACGATCCACGCCGTGGACGCCGAGAAGGGGCTGCTGCTCGTCAAGGGTGCCGTCCCCGGTCCCCGCGGCGCGGTCGTCCTCGTCCGCTCCGCCGCGAAGGGGGCCTGACATGACCGCCAAGACCCTCGACGTCACCCTCCCCGGGGAGATCTTCGACGTCCAGACCAACGTGCCGCTGATCCACCAGGTCGTCGTCGCCCAGCTCGCGGCCGCCCGCCAGGGCACGCACTCGACGAAGACCCGCGGCGAGGTCCGCGGCGGTGGCCGCAAGCCCTACCGTCAGAAGGGCACCGGTCGCGCCCGCCAGGGCTCGACCCGCGCGCCGCAGTTCGCCGGCGGTGGCGTCGTCCACGGCCCGCAGCCGCGCGACTACGCCCAGCGGACCCCGAAGAAGATGAAGGCGGCCGCGCTGCGCGGTGCCCTCTCCGACCGGGCCCGCCACGACCGCATCCACGTCGTCGAGAGCCTGGTCTCCGGCGAGGCGCCCTCCACCAAGGACGCCAAGGACCTGCTGGCCGGCCTCAGCGAGCGCCGCAACCTGCTCGTGGTCCTCGACCGCAGCGACATCGTCTCGCTGAAGTCGGTGCGCAACCTCGCGGACGTCCACGTGCTCGCGGTCGACCAGCTCAACACCTACGACGTCCTCTGCGCCGACGACGTCGTCTTCACCAAGGCGGCCTACGAGGCCTTCACCGGCGCCGAGGTCGAGGTCGCGAAGCCCGCGAAGAAGACCCCCGCCAAGAAGTCCGCCGCGAAGGCCGAGGAGGACGAGAAGTGAGCCAGGGCAAGAACCCCCGCGACATCCTGATCGCGCCGGTCGTGTCCGAGAAGTCCTACGGGCTCCTCGACGAGGGCAAGTACACCTTCATCGTCGACCCGCGCTCGAACAAGACCGAGATCAAGGTCGCCGTCGAGGAGATCTTCGGCGTCAAGGTCGACTCCGTGCACACGATGAACCGCCCGGGCAAGGCCCGCCGCACCCGGTTCGGCATCGGCAAGCGCAAGGACACCAAGCGCGCCATCGTCACCCTCCGCGAGGGTTCGATCGACATCTTCGGCAGCGCCGGCGCCTGAGGAACGTGAGGTAGAGACACCAATGGGTATCCGCAAGTACAAGCCGACGACGCCTGGGCGTCGTGGGTCGAGCGTGGCCGACTTCGTCGAGGTCACCCGCTCCACCCCCGAGAAGTCCCTCGTGCGTCCGCTGTCCAAGAGCGGCGGCCGCAACAACAACGGCCGCATCACGACCCGCCACATCGGTGGTGGCCACAAGCGCGCCTACCGCGTCGTCGACTTCCGTCGCCACGACAAGGACGGCGTGCCGGCCAAGGTCGCGCACATCGAGTACGACCCCAACCGCACCGCGCGCATCGCGCTGCTGCACTACGCCGACGGCGAGAAGCGCTACATCCTCGCGCCGCGTGGCCTGGAGCAGGGCATGGTGATCGAGAACGGTCCGGGGGCCGACATCAAGCCGGGCAACAGCCTGCCGCTGCGCAACATCCCCACCGGTACCGTCATCCACGCCGTCGAGCTCAAGCCCGGTGGCGGCGCGAAGATCGCGCGCTCCGCCGGTGTCCGCGTGCAGCTCGTCGCCAAGGAGGGCCCCTTCGCGCAGCTGCGCATGCCCTCCGGCGAGATCCGCAACGTCGACGTGCGCTGCCGCGCCACCGTCGGCGAGGTCGGCAACGCCGAGCAGTCGAACATCAACTGGGGCAAGGCCGGCCGGATGCGGTGGAAGGGCAAGCGCCCCACCGTCCGCGGTGTCGTGATGAACCCGGTCGACCACCCGCACGGTGGTGGCGAGGGTCGCACGTCCGGTGGGCGCCACCCGGTGTCCCCGTGGGGCAAGCCCGAGGGCCGCACCCGCCGCCCCGGCAAGCCCAGCGACAAGCTGATCGTCCGCCGCCGCCGCACCGGCAAGAAGCGCTGATAGGAGCCTGGAATGCCTCGTAGCCTGAAGAAGGGCCCCTTCATCGACGACCACCTGCAGAAGAAGGTGGACGCCCAGAACGAAGCGGGCAGCAAGAACGTCATCAAGACCTGGTCGCGCCGTTCGGTCATCAGCCCGGACATGCTCGGCCACACCCTCGCCGTCCACGACGGCCGCAAGCACGTCCCGGTGTTCGTCACCGAGGCGATGGTCGGCCACAAGCTCGGCGAGTTCGCACCGACCCGCACCTTCAGGGGTCACGTGAAGGACGACAAGAAGGGGCGTCGTCGCTGATGGCCACCGAGAACCCTGTCCTCGAGGCGCGGGCGGTCGCCCGCCACGTCCGGGTGACGCCGATGAAGGCGCGCCGGGTCGTCGACCTCATCCGCGGCAAGAACGCGACCGAGGCCGTGTCGGTCCTGCGCTTCGCCCCCCAGGGCGCGAGCGAGCCGGTCCGCAAGGTCCTGGAGTCCGCGATCGCCAACGCACGGGCCAAGGCCGACGAGACCGCCACCCGCTTCGACGAGCGCGAGCTCGTCGTGGCCAAGGCGTTCGTCGACGAGGGCCCGACGATGAAGCGGTTCCGGCCGCGTGCCCAGGGCCGCGCCAGCCGCATCAACAAGCGCACGAGCCACATCACCGTGGTCGTCGCCCCCCACCCCACGACCACGAACGGAGGCACCCGCTGATGGGCCAGAAGGTCAACCCGCACGGCTTCCGTCTCGGGATCACGACGGAGCACAAGAGCCGCTGGTTCGCCGACTCGACCAAGGAGGGTCAGCGCTACCGCGACTACGTCAAGGAGGACGTGGCGATCCGCAAGCTCATGTCCACGGGCATGGACCGCGCCGGCATCGCCCGCGTCGACATCGAGCGCACCCGCGACCGGGTCCGCGTCGACATCCACACCGCCCGGCCGGGCATCGTCATCGGCCGCCGTGGCGCCGAGGCCGACCGCCTGCGTGGCGAGCTCGAGAAGCTCACCGGCAAGCAGGTCCAGCTCAACATCCTCGAGGTCAAGAACCCCGAGGTCGAGGCCCAGCTCGTCGCGCAGGGCATCGCCGAGCAGCTGTCGGCCCGCGTCTCGTTCCGTCGCGCCATGCGCAAGGGGATGCAGTCCGCCACCCGCGCCGGTGCCAAGGGCATCCGGGTCCAGGTCTCGGGCCGCCTCGGCGGCGCCGAGATGAGCCGCACCGAGTTCTACCGCGAGGGCCGCGTGCCGCTGCACACCCTCCGCGCGAACATCGACTACGGCTTCTACGAGGCCCGCACCACCTTCGGCCGGATCGGCGTCAAGGTCTGGATCTACAAGGGCGACCTCACCGCGCGTGAGCTCGCGGCCCAGCAGGCGTCCGCGCCGCGCCAGGGCCGTGGCCCGCGTCGTGACGGCGCCGACCGTCCGGCCCGCGCCCGTCGCGGCGCCGCCCCTGGCGCGGAGGCTCCGGCCGCCGAGCAGGCTCCGGCCGCCCCGAGCACCGAGGAGTCCTGACATGTTGATTCCCCGTCGAGTCAAGCACCGCAAGCAGCACCACCCGAAGCGTTCGGGGATGGCCAAGGGCGGTACCACCATCGCGTTCGGCGACTACGGCATCCAGGCCCTCGAGCCCGCCTACGTCACCAACCGGCAGATCGAGTCGGCCCGTATCGCGATGACCCGCTACATCAAGCGTGGCGGAAAGGTCTGGATCAACATCTACCCGGACCGTCCGCTCACCAAGAAGCCCGCCGAGACCCGGATGGGCTCCGGCAAGGGCTCGCCCGAGTGGTGGGTCGCCAACGTCAAGCCGGGCCGGATCATGTTCGAGCTGTCCGGTGTCCCGGAGGAGATCGCGCGCGAGGCCATGCGCCTCGCCCAGCACAAGCTGCCGATGAAGACCCGCTTCGTCCGGCGTGAGGGTGGTGACTACTGATGGCCATCGGTTCCAAGGACCTGACGAGCTCGGACCTGCGCGGGTTCGACGACGACCGCCTCGTCGACGAGCTGCGCAAGGCCAAGGAGGAGCTGTTCAACCTCCGGTTCCAGTCGGCCACCGGCCAGCTGGACAACCACGGCCGGCTCCGCGCCGTCCGCAAGGACATCGCCCGGATCTACACCGAGATGCGCGAGCGCGAGCTCGGGATCGGCGTGAAGGGTGAGGCCCAGTGAGCGAGAAGAAGGACGAGAGCGTGACCACCGCCCGCAACTACCGCAAGACCCGCCAGGGCTACGTCGTCAGCGACAAGATGGACAAGACCGTCGTCGTCGAGGTCGAGGACCGCGTCAAGCACGCCCTCTACGGCAAGGTCATGCGCCGCTCGAGCAAGGTCAAGGCCCACGACGAGGGCAACGCCGCCGGTGTCGGCGACCGCGTCCTCATCATGGAGACCCGCCCGATGTCCGCCACCAAGCGCTGGCGCGTCGTCGAGGTCCTCGAGAAGGCCAAGTAAGCCCGAGTTCGGCCAGGCTCCGCGCCTGCGCGGAGAACCAGCACGACATTAGGAGATAACAGTGATCCAGCAGGAGTCGCGACTTCGCGTCGCCGACAACACGGGTGCGAAGGAGATCCTCGTCATCCGTGTCCTCGGTGGCTCCGGCCGCCGGTACGCCGGCATCGGCGACACGGTCGTCGCCACCGTCAAGGACGCCATCCCCGGCGGCAACGTCAAGAAGGGCGATGTCGTCAAGGCGGTCGTGGTCCGCACCAGCAAGGAGCGCCGTCGCACCGACGGCTCGTACATCAAGTTCGACGAGAACGCCGCTGTCATCCTCCGGGCCGACGGGGACCCGCGTGGTACCCGCATCTTCGGCCCGGTCGGCCGCGAGCTGCGCGAGAAGCGGTTCATGAAGATCATCAGCCTCGCCCCGGAGGTGCTCTGACCCATGGCGAACAAGATCAAGAAGGGCGACACCGTGCAGGTGCTCGCCGGCAAGGACAAGGGCAGCACCGGCAAGGTCATCGCCGTCGACCGTGAGAACGGCCGCGTCACCGTGGAGGGCGTCAACCGCGTCACCCGCCACACCAAGGCCGGCGAGTCCTCGCGAGGCAGCCGCACCGGTGGCCTCATCGTCCAGGAGGCGCCGATCCACGTCAGCAACGTGGCGATCGTCGACCCCTCGGACAAGAAGCCGACCCGGATCAAGACCCGCGTCGAGACCGTCGAGCGCGACGGCCGCCAGAAGGCGAGCCGGGTCCGCGTCGGCGCGCGCTCGGGCAAGGACCTGTGAGAGAGATGGCAGACACCGCTACCGCACCCCGCCTCAAGACGCGCTACCGCGACGAGATCAAGTCCTCGCTCACGGAGCAGTTCGGCTACGAGAACGTCATGCAGGTCCCGGGCGTCACCAAGGTCGTCGTCAACATGGGCGTCGGCGACGCCGCGAAGGACAGCAAGCTCATCGACGGCGCCGTCCGCGACCTGACCTCGATCACCGGTCAGAAGCCGGTCGTCACCCGGGCCCGCAAGTCCATCGCGCAGTTCAAGCTGCGCGAGGGGATGCCGATCGGCGCGCACGCCACGCTGCGCGGCGACCGCATGTGGGAGTTCCTCGACCGTCTGGTGACGACCGCCCTGCCCCGCATCCGCGACTTCCGCGGGCTGTCCCCGAAGCAGTTCGACGGCCGCGGCAACTACACCTTCGGGCTCACCGAGCAGTCGATGTTCCACGAGATCGACCAGGACAGGATCGACCGCGTGCGCGGCATGGACATCACCATCGTCACGACCGCGACGAACGACGACGAGGGACGTGCGCTGCTCAAGGCGCTCGGCTTCCCGTTCAAGGAGAACTGAGCATGGCCAAGACTGCCCTGATCAACAAGGCGAACAAGGAGCCGAAGTTCAAGGTCCGCGGCTACACGCGGTGCCAGCGCTGCGGCCGCCCGCACTCGGTCTACCGCAAGTTCGGCCTGTGCCGGATCTGCCTGCGGGAGATGGCCCATCGTGGCGAGCTCCCCGGCGTGACCAAGTCCTCCTGGTAGTACCCGACCACCTCGCCGCCTCGTGCGGCACCCGACGAACCAATCCATCTACATCGAAGGTCCGCCCGGCTGCGCCGGGAGGAAACCGCGGTGAGAGAGGGCGGAGAAGCCCAATGACCATGACAGACCCGATCGCGGACATGTTGACCCGCGTCCGCAACGCCAACTCGGCGCACAAGGACTCGGTCTCCATGCCGTTCTCGAAGCTGAAGAGCCGCATCGCCGAGATCCTCCAGGCCGAGGGCTACATCGCCGGCTGGACCGTGGAGGACGCGGAGGTCGGCAAGACGCTGATCGTCGAGCTCAAGTACGGCCCCAACCGGGAGCGCTCGATCGCCGGCCTGCGCCGCGTGAGCAAGCCCGGCCTGCGCGTGTACGCCAAGTCCACCAACCTGCCCAGGGTGCTCGGTGGTCTCGGTGTCGCCATCATCTCGACGTCCTCCGGCCTGCTCACCGACAAGCAGGCCGCCAACAAGGGTGTGGGTGGGGAAGTCCTCGCCTACGTCTGGTAAGGCGGTAGCACCATGTCGCGAATCGGACGACTCCCCGTCACGATCCCCAGCGGTGTCGACGTCACGATCGACGGCCGCGAGGTCACCGTCAAGGGCCCCAAGGGCGAGCTCTCGCACGTCGTCGCCGAGCCGATCACGGTCGAGCAGGGCGACGCGAGCATCGAGGTCAAGCGCCCTGACGACGAGCGCGAGTCGCGCTCGCTCCACGGCCTGACCCGGTCCCTCATCAACAACATGGTCCTCGGGGTCACCGAGGGCTACGAGAAGAAGCTCGAGATCCACGGCACCGGGTACCGCGTGCAGGCCAAGGGCTCGAACCTCGAGTTCGCACTCGGCTACTCCCACTCGATCACCATCGAGCCGCCGGCCGGCATCACCTTCGCGGTGGAGAACCCGACCCGGTTCTCGGTCCAGGGCATCGACAAGCAGCTCGTCGGCGAGGTCGCCGCGAACATCCGCAAGCTCCGCAAGCCCGACCCGTACAAGGGCAAGGGCGTCCGCTACGCGGGCGAGCACATCCGCCGCAAGGTCGGAAAGGCTGGTAAGTAACCGATGACACTGATCACCAAGCGCGCCAAGGGGAAGACGGCTGCGCGCAGCCGCCGCCACCTCCGGGTCCGCAAGCAGGTCACCGGCACCGCCGCGCGTCCCCGTCTGGTCGTGTCGCGGTCCTCGCGCCACGTCTTCGTCCAGGTCGTCGACGACACCGCGGGCCGCACGCTCGCGTCGGCGTCGACCATGGAGGCCGACGTGCGCACCCTGGACGGCGACAAGACGAGCAAGGCCAAGAAGGTCGGCGAGCTCGTGGCCGAGCGCGCCAGGGCGGCCGGCGTCGAGTCGGTCGTCTTCGACCGCGGCGGCAACAAGTACCACGGCCGCGTCGCCGCGATCGCGGACGGCGCCCGGGAGGGTGGGCTGTCGCTGTGACCCTTCCCCGCACCACCACGACTGTCGAGAAGAGGAACATCTGATGCCAGGACCCCAGCGTCGAGGCACCGGGACCGGCTCGGAGCGCGGCGGCGAGCGCCGCGACCGGCGCGACGACCGTCGCGGCCGTGACTCCCGGGACGCCGAGAAGAGCCAGTACCTCGAGCGCGTCGTGACCATCAACCGCGTCGCCAAGGTCGTCAAGGGTGGTCGTCGCTTCAGCTTCACCGCCCTCGTCGTCGTGGGCGACGGTGACGGCACCGTCGGTGTCGGCTACGGCAAGGCCAAGGAGGTGCCCTCGGCGATCGCCAAGGGCGTCGAGGAGGCGAAGAAGAGCTTCTTCCGCGTCCCGCGCATCCAGGGCACCATCCCGCACCCGGTCCAGGGCGAGGCTGCAGCCGGCGTCGTCATGCTCCGCCCCGCCAGCCCCGGTACCGGTGTCATCGCCGGTGGCCCGGTCCGTGCGGTGCTCGAGTGCGCCGGCATCCACGACGTGCTGTCCAAGAGCCTCGGCTCGGACAACGCGATCAACATCGTCCACGCGACCGTCGAGGCCCTGCGCGGCCTCGAGCGTCCCGAGGCCGTCGCGGCCCGCCGCGGCCTGCCCGTGGACCAGGTCGCCCCGGCCGCGATGCTGCGGGCCCAGGCCGCCGGCGTCGCCGAGGCGAAGGCGGGTGCGTGATGGGACGACTCAAGGTGACCCAGACCCGGTCCGGCATCGGGGGCAAGCAGAACCAGCGTGACACGCTGCGCTCCCTCGGGCTGAAGCGGATCGGCGACGTCGTCGTCAAGGAGGACCGCCCCGAGATCCGCGGGATGGTCAAGACGGTGACGCACCTCGTCGCCGTCGAGGAGGTTGAGTGAGCATGGCTGACACCACGAAGGCCGGCGAGACCGGCAAGTCCGCAGCGGCGCTGAAGGTGCACCACCTGCGCCCGGCGCCCGGCTCCAAGCCCGCCAAGGTGCGGGTGGGCCGCGGTGAGGGCGGCAGGCGGGGCAAGACCGCCGGCCGCGGCACCAAGGGCACCAAGGCCCGCTACCAGGTGCGCGAGGGCTTCCAGGGCGGCACCACGCCGCTGCACATGCGGTTCCCCAAGCTGCGCGGGTTCAAGAACCCGTTCCGCACCGAGTTCCAGGTCGTCAACCTCGACCGCCTGGCCGCGCTCTACCCCGAGGGCGGCGAGGTCACGGTCGAGGACCTGGTGGCCAAGGGCGCCGTCCGTGACGGCCACCCGGTCAAGGTCCTCGGCACCGGCGAGATCGCCGTCAAGGTCGACGTGACCGCCGACGCGTTCTCCGCCAGCGCCAAGGAGAAGATCGAGGCGGCGGGCGGCTCGGCGACGACCGCCTGACGACACCGAAGTGACCACACGCCGCAGGGCCGGGTCCCGGGCCCGCCCCGGGACCCGGCCCTGCGCGTGCGGTGGCACCCCCTCCGCGCCGGTGGATCCGGCGCCGGCGGGTATCTTGTGACGGATCGTTGACGACGCGGCCACACCCCGGCTGCACCCTGGAGGACCTGTGCTCACCGCTTTCGGCCGTGCGTTCAAGACGCCCGACCTGCGCAGGAAGCTGCTCTTCACGCTCGGCATCATCGTGCTGTTCCGACTGGGGTCGCACGTGCCGACCCCGGGCGTCAGCTACCCCCTGGTGCAGCAGTGCATCAGCGGCGCCGACAACACCAACCAGCTGCTCGGCCTGATCAACCTGTTCAGCGGCGGGGCGCTGCTCCAGCTGTCGATCTTCGCGCTGGGGATCATGCCGTACATCACGGCGAGCATCATCGTCCAGCTGCTGACGGTCGTCATCCCCCGGTTCGAGACCCTGAAGAAGGAGGGTCAGGCGGGCCAGGCGAAGATGACGCAGTACACGCGCTACCTCACCATCGGCCTGGCCGTGCTGCAGAGCTCGACGCTGGTGACCTTCGCGCAGAACCCGGCATCGCTGTTCAACAACCCCGCCTGCACCAACATCCTGTCGAACGACTCGACCGTGACGATCCTCATCATGGTGCTCACCATGACGGCGGGCACCGGCCTGATCATGTGGCTCGGTGAGCTCATCACCGACAAGGGCGTGGGCAACGGGATGTCGCTGCTCATCTTCACCTCGATCGCCGCCCAGTTCCCGAGCTCGCTGTGGGCCATCCAGCAGCGCTCCGGCTGGACCATCTTCCTCGGCATCATCGCCCTCGGCTTCGTCGTCATCGCCCTCGTCGTCTTCGTCGAGCAGAGCCAGCGGCGCATCCCGGTGCAGTACGCCAAGCGGATGGTGGGGCGGCGCGTCTACGGCGGTACCTCCACGTACATCCCGCTCAAGGTCAACATGGCCGGTGTCATCCCCGTGATCTTCGCCAGCTCGCTGCTCTCGCTCCCGATGCTCCTCGCGCAGTTCAACCAGAGCGCCGACGGCGTGAACCCGGGCTGGGTCGACTGGATCAACGCCCACCTCGTCCGTGGGGACCACCCGTACTACATGGCCCTCTACGCCGGGCTCATCCTCTTCTTCACGTTCTTCTACGTGTCGATCACGTTCAACCCCACCGAGGTCGCCGACAACATGAAGAAGTACGGCGGCTTCATCCCGGGTATCCGTGCCGGGCGACCCACGGCCGAGTACCTGCAGTACGTCCTCACCCGGATCACCGTGCCAGGCGCGATCTACCTCACGCTCATCGCGCTCCTCCCGCTCATCGCGCTGGTCCTCGTCGACGCGAACCAGAACTTCCCCTTCGGTGGTACCTCGATCCTCATCATCGTGGGTGTCGGCCTGGAGACGGTGAAGCAGATCGAGGCCCAGCTGCAGCAGCGCCACTACGAAGGGTTCCTCCGTTGACGGTCCCCATCCACCACCCCACCCCCGCGCTCGCCGGGGCGCGGCCATGATGCGCCTGATCATCCTCGGCCCGCCCGGCGCCGGGAAGGGCACGCAGGCGGCCCGGATCGCCGAGCACTACGGCATCCCCGCGATCTCGACCGGCGACATCTTCCGCGCCAACATCAAGAACGAGACCGAGCTCGGCCGGCAGGTCAAGGAGGTCCTCGCCGCCGGCGGCTACGTCAGCGACGAGATCACGAACGCGATCGTCGCCGACCGGCTCGCCGAGGACGACTGCGACCCCGGCTTCCTCCTCGACGGCTACCCCCGTACCCTCGCCCAGGTCGACGCCCTCGACGTCATGCTCGCTGCCCATGGCTCCCAGCTCGACCGGGTCCTCGAGCTCGTCGTCGACGACGACGTGGTCGTGGGCCGGCTGCTCAAGCGGGCCGAGATCGAGGGCCGCGCCGACGACACCGAGGAGGTCATCCGCGAGCGGATGGCCATCTACCACCGCGAGACCAGGCCGCTGTCCGACACCTACCGCGAGCGCGGTCTGCTCGTCGAGGTCGAGGGCGAGGGCGAGGTCGACGAGGTGACCGAGCGGATCGTCACCGCCCTCACCTGACCCCTCACGCAGAAGCTCCCGCCGCACCCGGCAGCTCGCCGGTGCCGCGGGAGCTTCTGCGTGCGGCCGGGAGCACGCCCCGCACAACCGCTCGGTGCTCGGCCGCCCGGATGCGGTCGTGCAGCCGGACCGGGCGCTCGAGGTCGGACCAGATCACCCGCTCGACCTCGTAGCCGAGGTCCCAGATGCCGCGCTCCCGCTGCTTCTCCGCGGCGAGCGCGTGCCGGCCGTCGGCGCCCGCGTACTTCACCAGGCCGTCGAACTCGACGACCACCACGCCCTCGACGACGAGGTCCGCGCGGGCGCGCGCCCCGGAGGGCAGGTGGAGGCGGACCTGGCTCTCGACCCGCAGACCGAGGTCCTCGAGCAGGAGCCGGGTGCGGCTCTCGCCGACCGACTCGCTGAGGGGCTGGACGCGCTGCAGGGCGGCCAGGGCCATGGGCTGCTCGTGCTGCGGCAGGAGGTCGAGCAACCGAGCGAGCTCTTCGCGCGTGCAGCGGCCGTCGTGGAGGGCGTCATCCATGGAACACACACCGGGGACCAGGCCGGACCAGGCCGCGGTCTGCAGCAGGGCGAGCGACAGCGGCACGCAGCGCACACCTGCCACGACCGTGCTGCTGCGCACCGCCCGCGGATGGGTACGCAGGCGGCCGCGACGCCGTACCGCGCGCACCGCGCCGGCGACGTCGACCACCCCGAGGTCCACCCCCCAGGTGTCGACCCCGTGCAGCAGGACGGCGGCGTGGTGGCTCGCGGCATCCATCTCGGGCCGCGTCAGGAGGATGGCGCGGGTGCTGAGGCGGTGCCGCTCCTCCGGGCTCGCGGCCTCCCAGGCATCGGCCAGGACGTACGCGCCGCGGCGCACGCGAACCACCGTCCCGGCCCTCCGTAGCCGCTCGAGGGCACTGGGGCCCACACCGCACCGGCCCGCGTCCGTGCTGGAGAACGCCCCGCCGCGGGCGGCGGCGACGGCGGCGAGGCGGGGGTGCACGGCACCACGCTCGCCGCTGCCCAACGGCTCCGCCACCCCCGCTGCAGATCTGTGGACGACGGTCACGCAGAACCTGCCAGCACACCGCGGAACTGCCGCGAGCTGCGGGAGGTCCTGCGTGAGGGTTTCGAGGCCGGAGGGCAGCGCCGGGGGCCGCTCGGGCGGCGCCGGGGGCCGCTCGGGCGGCGCCGGCTGCAGATCCGTGGGCGACGCTCACGCAGGAGCTTCCAGCTCACCGCGCAGCTGCCGGGAGCCGTGGGAGGGTCCGGACGGCGGGCGGGTGCGGCGGGGTTCGGGCCGGGAGGGCGGGGTTCGGGCCAGGGAGGGCGGGGTTCGAGCGAGGGGAAGGCGCGCGGGTAGGGTGCGGCGGCATGGGACTGTTCGGCCGCGAGCGCTGCGAGGGCAAGAGCGCGGAGCAGCTGGCGATGATGCGCACCGCCGGGCTGCTCGTGGCGCGCACGCTCGAGCTCGTCGCCGCCGCGGCCCGTCCCGGCACCACCACCCTCGAGCTCGACGCCCTCGCCGAGGCCCACATCCGCGACCACGGCGGCGTCCCCAACTTCCAGCTCGTCCCCGGCTACCGGCACACCCTGTGCACCTCGGTCAACGAGGAGATCGTCCACGGCATCCCGCGCGCCCGCGTGCTCGAGGAGGGCGACCTGCTGTCGGTGGACTGCGGCGCCCAGGTGGCCTCCTGGAACGGCGACGCCGCCGTGACGCTCGTCGTCGGGGGCCGGGACGCCGCGCGCGACGCCGACCTCGACCTCATGGACGACACCGAGACCTCGCTGTGGGCCGGGATCGCGGCGCTGCGGGTCGGGGGCGACCTCTACGCCGTCGGCGCGGCCGTCGAGGACTCGCTCACCGACTCAGGCACCCGGCGCGGCCGCGAGTACGGCATCGTCGAGGACTACGTCGGCCACGGCATCGGCACGTCGATGCACATGGACCCGCAGGTGCCCAACTACCGGGTCAGCGGCAAGGGTCCGAGGGTCGTCGAGGGCACCACGATCTGCATCGAGCCGATGGTCACCCTGGGCGACCAGGACAACACGGTCCTCGACGACGAGTGGACCGTCGTGACCCGCGACGGGTCGCGGGCGGCGCACTGGGAGCACTCCGTGGCGGTGACCTCCGACGGCATCTGCGTCCTCACCGCGCTCGACGGCGGGGCCGAGCGCCTGGCCCGGCTCGGCGCCCCGCACGCCGCCATCGACCCGGCCTGAGCGCCCGGCCGGACCCGCCGACCGCCCGGCCCGACCCGCCGGCCGTGCCCCCGCGACCGCCCGGCGCGACGGGCCGCTGGTGTGCCGCACCCCACGCCGGGGGAGCCGCCACCCGCCACTAGGGTGGACGGGCAGGAGCGCCGAGGTCGAGGAGTTCGGATGACGCAGTCGCCGGTCGCGGACGAGGGGATGCCGCTCGCGGAGGGCTTCGAGCCCCGCACCCGCGAGCAGTGGCAGGAGCTCGTGGCCGGGGTCCTGGGCAAGCGCCGGCCCGAGGGCGAGCACCTCGACGGCCCGGCGGCGGAGGCCGCGCTGCGCACCGTCCTCGAGGGCGGCCTCACCGTCGACCCGCTCTACCTGCGCGAGGACCGCCCCCTCGGCGTGCCCGGGGCGATGCCCTTCACGCGCGGCCACGCGCTCCGTGGAGCGGACGCCGCCTGGGACGTCCGACAGCTCCACGAGGACCCCGACGTGGCACGCTCCCGGGCGGCGGTCCTCGACGACCTCGAGCACGGGGTCACCTCCGTGTGGGTGCACGTCGGCCCCGACGGGGTGGCGGCGGGCGACCTCGCGGAGGTGCTCGCCGACGTCCGGTTCGACCTCGCGCCCGTCGTCGTCTCCTCGTGGACCGACCAGCCGGCCGCCGCCCACGCACTGCTCGGGCTCGTGCCCGACGGCCCCACCGCGGGCGGCAACCTCGGGCTCGACCCGCTCGGGGCGGCCGCCCGCACCGGCGGCGTCCCGGACCTCGCCCCCCTGGCCGAGCTCGTCCGGGCGTGCGCCGCCCGCGACGGATGGCGGGCCGTCACCGTGGACGCCCGGGTGCTCCACGACGCCGGTGCGGGCATCGTCGACGCCCTCGCGGTCGCGGTGGCCACCGGCGTGGCGTACCTGCGCCACCTCGAGGGCGAGGGCATCACCCCCGCCGACGCCTTCGGGCACGTCGAGCTGCGGGTACCCGCCACCCAGGACCAGTTCCTGACCGCCGCCTCGCTGCGGGCCGTGCGGCGGGTATGGGCCCGCGTCGGGGAGGCCTGCGGGGTGCCGGAGGAGCGGCGCGGCGCCCGCACCCACGCCGTCACCAGCATGCGGATGATGACCCGGGAGGACCCGTGGGTGAACATCCTCCGCTCCACCCTGGCGGTCTTCGGGGCCTCGGTCGGAGGGGCCGACGCCGTCACGGTGCTGCCCCACGACACCACGGCCGGCCTGCCGACCCCGTTCTCCCGCCGGCTCGCCCGCAACACCCAGATCGTCCTCGCCGACGAGTCCAACATCGGGCGGGTCGCCGACCCCGGCGGGGGCTCGTGGTACCTCGAGTCCCTCACCGACGACGTGGCGGCCGCCGTGTGGGCCCGGTTCCAGGAGGTCGAGGCGGCCGGCGGTGCCGTGCGGGCCCTCGCCGACGGGCTCCTGCGCGAGTGGGCCGACACCGCGACCGTGGAGCGCCGCGCCGCAGTGGCCACGCGTCGCCGGCCCATCACCGGCGTCTCGATGTTCCCGACCCTGCACGACCTCGCTCCCGACCGGCAGCCACGGAGCCGACCGCCCGCCGGGCCCGGTGCCCTGGTGCCCCGCCGCGACGCGGAGGACTTCGAGGCCCTGCGCGACCGCGCCCGCGCCCTGGGCAACCCCGTCGTGGTCGTGCGCACCCTCGGCCCGCAGCGCGAGCACGGGACCCGGCTGGGGTTCGTCACCAACCTCCTGGCCGCCGGTGGCATCGCCCCGGCGCAGGAGGGGGCGCCCGTCGCCGTCCTCGCCTCCAGCGCGGCGGGCTACGCCGAGCACGGCGCGGCCGCCGTCGAGGAGCTGCGCGCAGCCGGGGTCGAGCGAGTGCTCGTCGCCGGGCGCCGCAGCGAGCTCGGTGACGCCGCGGACCTCGTCGACGGCGAGGTCCGCGACGGCACCGACGTCGTCGCCCTCCTCGACGACCTCCTCACCAGGCTCGGCGCCCCGGCGGAAGGAGCCCGGCCATGAGCACCGTCCCCGACTTCACCTCGCTCGACCTCGGCGGCACCCGGCCACGAGGTGAGGTCCCCGCCCTCGGCGACCCGTGGGTCACGCCGGAGAAGATCCCGGTCAAGGCGCTCTACACCGAGGCCGACCTCGAGGGCCTGGACTTCCTCGACACCGTGCCCGGTGCGCCCCCCTTCCTCCGCGGCCCGTACCCGACGATGTACACGAGCCAGCCGTGGACGATCCGTCAGTACGCGGGCTTCTCGACGGCGGAGGAGTCCAACGCCTTCTACCGCCGCAACCTCGCCGCGGGCCAGAAGGGCCTCTCCGTGGCGTTCGACCTCGCGACCCACCGCGGGTACGACTCCGACCACCCCCGCGTCGCGGGAGACGTCGGGATGGCGGGCGTCGCCATCGACTCCATCTACGACATGCGCACCCTCTTCGACGGCATCCCGCTGGACCGGATGTCGGTGTCGATGACGATGAACGGGGCCGTGCTCCCCGTCCTCGCCCTCTACGTCGTGGCGGCGGAGGAGCAGGGTGTCGCGCCGGAGCAGCTGACCGGGACCATCCAGAACGACATCCTCAAGGAGTTCATGGTCCGCAACACCTACATCTACCCGCCCGAGCCGTCGATGCGGATCGTCAGCGACATCTTCGCCTTCACCAGCCATCGGATGCCGCGGTTCAACTCGATCTCCATCTCCGGCTACCACATGCAGGAGGCGGGAGCCACGCAGGACCTGGAGCTCGCCTACACCCTCGCGGACGGCGTCGAGTACCTGCGCGCCGGCAAGGCGGTCGGACTCGACGTCGACCGCTTCGCGCCCCGGCTGTCGTTCTTCTGGGCGATCGGGATGAACTTCTACATGGAGGTGGCCAAGCTGCGGGCCGCCCGGCTGCTGTGGGCGCGCCTGGTCCGTGACCAGGGTGGGACCAACCCCAAGTCGCTCTCGCTGCGCACGCACAGCCAGACCTCCGGCTGGTCCCTCACCGCCCAGGACGTCTACAACAACGTCGTCCGGACCTGCGTGGAGGCGATGGCCTCCACCCAGGGGCACACGCAGAGCCTGCACACCAACGCCCTCGACGAGGCCATCGCCCTGCCCACGGACTTCTCGGCCCGGATCGCGCGCAACACCCAGCTCCTCCTCCAGCAGGAGTCGGGCACCACCCGGGTCATCGACCCCTGGGCCGGGTCGGCGTACGTCGAGAGGCTCACCCACGACCTCGCGCTGCGCGTCCGGCAGCACCTCGACGAGGTGGAGGGGGCCGGCGGCATGGCCAAGGCGATCGAGGCCGGCATCCCGAAGATGCGCATCGAGGAGGCCGCGGCCCGCACCCAGGCGCGGATCGACTCCGGCCAGCAGCCGGTCATCGGCGTCAACACCTACCCGGTCGACGAGGACGAGCCGATCGAGGTGCTCCGGGTCGACAACGCGGCGGTGCGCGCCAGCCAGCTCGCCAAGCTCGAGCGGCTGCGGGCCGAGCGCGACGAGGACGCGGTCCGCCGGGCTCTCGGCGCGCTCACCGAGGCGGCCCGCCACGAGGCCGGCGGCGACCTGGAGCACAACCTGCTGGCCCGCTCGATCGACGCGGCGCGGGCCAAGGCCACCGTCGGCGAGATGTCCGCCGCCCTCGAGGAGGTCTACGGCCGGTACACCGCCCAGATCCGTACGATCGGGGGCGTGTACAGCGCCGAGGCGGGCGAGGACCCCACCGTCCGCCGCGCCCAGGAGGCGGTCGAGGAGTTCGCCGAGGAGCAGGGCCGGCGGCCGCGCATCCTGGTCGCGAAGATGGGCCAGGACGGGCACGACCGGGGGCAGAAGGTCATCGCCACCGCCTTCGCCGACCTCGGGTTCGACGTCGACGTCGGGCCGCTGTTCCAGACCCCGGCGGAGGTCGCCCGCCAGGCGGCCGACGCCGACGTCCACGTCGTCGGCGTCAGCTCGCTCGCCGCGGGGCACCTGACCCTCGTGCCGGCCCTGCGCCAGGAGCTCGACGCGCTCGGTCGCGACGACATCGTCATCGTCGTCGGCGGGGTCATCCCTCCCGCGGACGTCCCCGCGCTGCTCGAGGCCGGCGCCGGCGCCGTCTACCCGCCGGGCACCGTCATCAGCCGCGCCGCGGTCGACCTCGTCGCCGACCTGCGCGAGCGGTCCGGGTGAGGCCGGTCGACGTCCCCGACCTCGTCGAGGGGGTGCGCCGCGGGTCCCGCCGGCACGTGGCCCGGGCCATCACGCTCGTCGAGTCCGCCCGTGCCGACCACCGCGGGCAGGCCGGTGAGCTGCTCGCGGCCATCGCCGACCGCACCGGGCACGCCGTGCGCGTGGGCATCAGCGGCGTGCCCGGGGCCGGCAAGTCGACGTTCATCGACGCGCTCGGGGTGCGGCTGATCGAGCAGGGGCACCGGGTGGCCGTCGTCGCGGTCGACCCCAGCTCGCGGCGCACCGGCGGCTCCATCCTCGGCGACCGCACCCGGATGGCTCGGCTCACCGCGAGCGACGCCGCCTTCGTGCGGCCCAGCCCCGCCGGCCGGCACCTCGGGGGCGTCGCCCGGGCGACGCGCGAGTCGATGCTCGTGCTCGAGGCGGCCGGCTACGGCGTCGTCGTCGTCGAGACGGTGGGCGTCGGGCAGAACGAGATCGCCGTCTCCGAGATGGTCGACACCTTCCTCCTGCTCACCCTCGCGCGGGCCGGTGACCAGCTGCAGGGGATCAAGCGCGGCATCCTGGAGCTCGCCGACGTCATCGCCGTGAACAAGGCCGACGGCGACGGCGAGGCCCCCGCCCGGGTGGCGGCCCGCGAGCTGGCGGGTGCGATGCGGCTGATGCTGCCCGGCCGCGACGTGCGGCGCCCCCCGGTGCTCACCTGCTCGGCGCTCACCGGCGCCGGCCTGGACGAGGTGTGGCAGGCCGTGCTCGACCACCGGCGGCACCTCGAGGAGCACCACGGCCTCGAGGCCCGCCGGGCCCAGCAGCAGCGGGACTGGATGTGGGCGCTGGTGGACGACCGGCTCCAGGACGGGGTGCGCCGCTCTCCACGGGTGCGGGCGGCCCGTGAGCAGCTCGAGGCCGCAGTGCGCTCGGGGGAGACCAGCGCCGTGGAGGCCGCCGGCCGCGTTCTCGAGCTCTACGCCCAGGACCTGCGCTCCCACCCGGGCGAGCCGGCCGGCTGAGCCGGCCCCCATCGGCCGATCGGCCGATGGCCACGGCCCCGGACAGCCGAGCGTTACACCGCCGAAGGGCCGGGATCAAGCATCTTCTGCACGCGGCGTGTCGTCACACGAGACACATTGGTGTCACGCCCGACACGGCCCCCTCTCGCCCTCGGGGTCAACCGGTCTCGCCCCCGGTCGTCGAGCGCTGAATCGAGTCCCCCTGCAACCTCGAGGAGATCAGCGTGCGATCCTCTGTCACTGCTCGTGCGACGGCGGCCCTGGCCGTCGGCGTGCTCATCACCGCCGGAGTCGCCGGCGCCGCCGAGGCCGCCAAGGGTGGCAACGGTGGCGGCGGGAAGGGCGGCGGCAAGCCCCCGAAGGGCTCCACCACCACGACCACGACCGGCACGAGCGCCATCCAGGCGGCGCACGCCGATGTCTGCCCGCGGGTCTCGGAGTACACCTCCTGCAGCGCCCTGACGGTGACCATCAAGGACTTCGGCAACGTCGGCTGGGCCGGCTGGGCCCACCCCGCCAACGACGCCATCGACTACAACAGCTACTTCAACGTCTCCCAGGCCGCGTGGAGCAACGTCGTCGCCCACGAGGTGGGCGGGCACCTGGACGTGTGGAACGAGATCGTCGCCCGCGTCGGCACCGCCCAGGCGTGGACCGACTACTACGACCTCGACGCGTTCGCCGTCCCGTGGGCCGCTGCCCGCTGGACGGCCACGAAGGGGACCACGCGCACCTTCTCGACCGGCGAGGCCAAGGAGGCCTTCATCGACTGCGCCGGGCCGGTCGCCCACGCCTACCAGGCCAACTACCTCTACAGCTGGGGCCTGACCACTGCCACGCAGCAGCAGACCTTCTGCAAGGGGTACTCGAACGTCCTCGAGGACGCCCTCACCACGTCCCGCTGAGGCGGGATCCCGGACCCCCCGTCCGGGCCGACCGAACCCCCTGCACGGTCGGCCCGGACGGGGCCATGACGGCCCCGGGTCGACCGAACCCCTGCACGGTCGGCCCGGGGTCCTCCACGTCCCGGGACCGTCGGCCGCCGATTTCGTGGCCGGGGGGTCCAGCGCGTATCATCGAGCGTCGGTCACGTGTGCGCGATGCGTATGGGTGCAGCCCTGCGTGAGCAGCACGGGACCGATTTCCATGGGTGGTCCGACGTGAGCGATGGGCTGCCCACCGGCGGATTGAGAGGGTATGGCCAAGAAGGACGGCGTCATCGAGATCGAGGGCACGATCGTCGAGGCTCTTCCGAACGCGATGTTCCGCGTGGAGCTGACGAACGGTCACAAGGTGCTCGCGCACATCTCCGGCAAGATGCGACAGCACTACATCCGGATCCTCCCCGAGGACCGGGTCGTGGTGGAGCTGAGCCCGTACGACCTCACCCGCGGCCGCATCGTCTTCCGCTACCGCTGAGACCACGAATCGACGAGACAGCAAAGGCACCATGAAGGTTCAGCCGAGCGTCAAGAAGATCTGTGACAAGTGCAAGGTGATCCGCCGCAACGGGCGGGTCATGGTGATCTGCGAGAACCTGCGCCACAAGCAGCGCCAGGGCTGACGACAGTCGGCCGCAGCCACCGCCCTCCGGGGCCGCACGGGTCACGGACCTGAGCAGACGCACAACAGAAGAGACACGCAGCACCCGACCCCCGACGGGCCACCTGGATGCAGGTGGGCGCGGGACGTCACCCCCGGCCCGGAGGCCGGGGACCGGACCAGGATGGGCCGGACCGGTGTTGCCCCCAGACCTCCGGACACACAGAGAAGGAACCATCCACAGATGGCACGTCTTGTTGGAGTGGACCTCCCGCGCGATAAGCGCGTCGAGGTCGCACTGACCTACATCTTCGGAGTCGGTCGCACCAGCGCGCAGCAGGCCCTCGTGGCCACCGGCGTCAACCCCGACACCCGGGTCAAGGACCTCGGTGACGAGGAGCTCGTCAAGCTGCGCGACTGGATCGAGGACAACCTCAAGGTCGAGGGTGACCTGCGGCGCGAAGTCGCCTCGGACATCCGCCGCAAGGTCGAGATCGGGTCCTACGAGGGCCTGCGTCACCGCCGGGGTCTGCCCGTGCGCGGCCAGCGGACCAAGACCAACGCGCGCACCCGCAAGGGTCCCAAGCGCACCGTCGCCGGCAAGAAGAAGGCCGGCAAGTAACACACGGGGGGCTGCGCCCCCCGTGGACCCCCCGACCGTGGTCGCCCGAGCGGGCACTCGGTCTCAGGGACTCCAGACGTCGAAGAACCTGTAGGAGAGAAACGCTTATGCCTCCCAAGGGCCGTCAGGCCGGCGCCAAGAAGGTGCGCCGCAAGGAGAAGAAGAACGTCGCCGTGGGCCAGGCCCACATCAAGAGCACGTTCAACAACACGATCATCTCGATCACCGACCCCACCGGTGCCGTCATCTCCTGGGCCTCCGCCGGCCAGGTCGGCTTCAAGGGGTCCCGCAAGTCCACGCCGTTCGCCGCGCAGACCGCCGCCGAGGCGGCTGCCCGCCGTGCCATGGAGCACGGGATGCGCAAGGTCGACGTCTTCGTCAAGGGCCCGGGGTCCGGTCGCGAGACCGCGATCCGTTCCCTGACCGCGGCCGGCCTCGAGGTCGGTTCGATCCAGGACGTGACCCCCCAGCCGCACAACGGCGTCCGCCCGCCCAAGCGCCGCCGCGTCTGAGCGACCAGAGACTTCGCGAAAGTAGGTTTGAGAGAGCATGGCCCGTTACACCGGACCGATCACCAAGAAGTCGCGTCGCCTCAAGACCGACCTCGTCGGTGGTGACAAGAACTTCGACCTCCGTCCCTTCCCGCCCGGCCAGCACGGGCGTCGCCGGATCCAGGAGAAGGAGTACCTGACCCAGCTCCAGGAGAAGCAGAAGGCCCGCTTCACCTACGGGGTCATGGAGAAGCAGTTCCGCCGGTACTACAAGGAGGCGGCCAACCGCCCCGGCAAGACCGGCGAGAACATCCTGACGATCCTCGAGTCCCGCCTCGACAACGTCATCTACCGCGCCGGCCTCGCCCGCACCCGCCGCCAGTCGCGTCAGCTGGTCAGCCACGGTCACTTCGAGGTCAACGGCGTGCGCGTCGACGTGCCGAGCTACCGCGTCGAGCAGTACGACATCATCACCGTGCGCAAGCAGTCGGTGGAGGCCTTCCCGATCCAGCTGGCGCGGGAGACCTACGGCGACCGCCCCACACCGGCCTGGCTCCAGGTCGTCCCGGGCACCCTGCAGGTGCTCATCCACCAGCTGCCGACCCGGGCCCAGATCGACACCCAGCTCAGCGAGCAGCTCATCGTCGAGTACTACTCGAAGATCTGACACACGGGGGCTCCGCCCCCGTGGACCCCCGAAAGACCCCCACGGGGCTCCGCCCCCGTGGACCCCCGAAAGACCCCCACGGGGCTCCGCCCCCGTGGACCCCGAAGGCTCGGAGCTCGCTTCGCTCGCGCGACTCGATGTTCCGAGGAAGCCAGGCCTCGCTTCGCTCGGCCGCTTCCTCGGGCTCGCCTGCGCGAGTGGGTCGGCTCCGGCCCCGCGGGGAGGCCCACCACGGACCGAGGTGGTGGGACGGCCGGTCGGACCGGCACGCGTCGCGAGTCATATGGCGGGCTCGCACGAGAAAGAAGAACCACCGTGCTCATCGCACAGCGTCCCGTCCTCAGTGAGGACGTCGTCTCCGAGAACCGGAGCCGCTTCGTCATCGAGCCGCTCGAGCCGGGCTTCGGCTACACGCTCGGCAACTCCCTGCGCCGCACCCTGCTCTCGAGCATCCCGGGTGCCGCGGTGACGAGCATCCGCATCGACGGCGTGCTCCACGAGTTCTCGACGATCCCGGGCGTCAAGGAGGACGTCACCGAGATCATCCTCAACATCAAGAGCCTCGTCGTCTCCTCCGAGCACGACGAGCCGGTCGTCATGTACCTGCGCAAACAGGGCGCGGGCGCCGTCACCGGTGCCGACATCGCGCCGCCGGCGGGTGTCGAGGTGCACAACCCCGACCTCCACATCGCGACCCTCAACGACAAGGGCACCGTCGAGATGGAGCTCACCGTCGAGCGCGGCCGCGGGTACGTCTCCGCGACCCAGAACAAGGCCGGCGACCAGGAGATCGGCCGGATCCCGGTCGACTCCATCTACAGCCCGGTCCTCGCCGTCACCTACAAGGTCGAGGCCACCCGGGTCGAGCAGCGCACCGACTTCGACCGGCTCGTCGTCGACGTCGAGACCAAGAACTCGATGGCGCCGCGCGACGCTCTCGCCTCGGCCGGCAAGACCCTCGTCGAGCTCTTCGGCCTGGCCCGTGAGCTCAACGTCGAGGCCGAGGGCATCGACATGGGCCCGAGCCCGACCGACGCCGCGCTCGCCGCGGACCTGGCGCTGCCGATCGAGGACCTCGACCTCACCGTGCGGTCCTACAACTGCCTCAAGCGCGAGGGCATCCACACGGTCGGCGAGCTCGTCGGCCGCAGCGAGGCCGACCTGCTCGACATCCGCAACTTCGGCGCGAAGTCGATCGACGAGGTCAAGGCCAAGCTCGCCGGGATGAACCTGGCGCTCAAGGACAGCCCGCCCGGGTTCGACCCGAGCATGATCGCCGAGCGCTACGACGACTTCACCTTCGGTGAGGGCGAGGACGACTCGGCGTACGCCGAGGACGAGCAGCTCTGACCGTCGCCTCCAGGCGCGCCTACCAAGGAGAACACCAATGCCCACCCCCACCAAGGGTCCCCGGCTCGGAGGCGGTCCCGCACACGAGCGGCTCATCCTCGCGAACCTCGCGACCTCGCTGTTCGAGCACGACCGCATCACGACCACGGAGGCCAAGGCCAAGCGCCTGCGACCGCTGGCCGAGCGGCTGGTCACCTTCGCCAAGCGCGGTGACCTCGCCTCCCGCCGTCGCGTCATGACGGTCGTGCGCGACAAGGGCGTCGTCCACCGGCTCTTCGTCGAGATCGCCCCCGACATGGCCGAGCGCAACGGCGGCTACACCCGCATCACCAAGATCGGGCCCCGGAAGGGCGACAACGCCCCGATGGCCGTGATCGAGCTCGTCCGCGAGCCGGTCGCGAAGAAGGCCACGGTCAAGGAGGCCGAGGGCGCCACCAAGCGCGCCGCCAAGGACGACGCCGCCAAGCGCGCCGCCGCCCAGAAGGAGGCCGAGGAGGCAGCCGCCGAGACCAAGGCGGCGGAGGACGCCGCCGCCGAGGGCGAGGCGACCGAGACCACCGAGGAGTCGGCCCAGCTGCCCGAGGGCGCCGTGCAGGCGAACGAGGACGGTTCGTCCCCCGACGACGGCTACACCGTCAAGGGCAACATGGACTCGATGAAGTACCACGAGCCCGACGGTCAGTGGTTCGAGCAGACCCGGGCCGAGGTCTGGTTCAAGTCCGCCGAGGACGCCGAGGCCGCCGGCTTCGAGAAGGCCGGCGCCTGAGCCGCGCCCCTGCCTGACGGCGAGGGCCGCCACCCCACCCGGGGAGGCGGCCCTCGCCGGGTCCGAGCGGCTCCCCCCGACCGCCCTACGCTGGGCGACGTGACCCTGCGCATCCGCCTCGACCTCGCCTACGACGGCACCGGCTTCTCGGGATGGGCGGCTCAGCCGGGGCGGCGCACGGTGGAGGGGGTCCTCGGTGACGCGCTGACGACGGTGCTCCGGGCCCCCGAGCCGGTCCGCCTCACCGTGGCCGGCCGCACGGATGCCGGGGTCCACGCCCGGGGGCAGGTGGCCCACGCCGACGTCGAGCCCGGCGCCTGGCAGCGGCTGCCCGGCCGTGCGTCACGCACACCCGAGGGAGCCGCCGTCCGGCGGCTCGGCGGGGTGCTGCCGGCCGACCTCGTCGTCCACCGCGCGGCACCGGCGCCCGAGGGCTTCGACGCCCGGTTCTCGGCGCTGCGGCGGCGCTACCTGTACCGCTTGCTCGACGACCCCGCGGCCGCGGACCCGCTGCGCCGCCACGACACCGTGGTCGTGCGCGACCGGCTGGACGAGGCGGCGATGGACCGGGCGGCGCAGGGCCTGGTCGGTCTGCACGACTTCGCGGCGTTCTGCAGACGGCGCGAGGGTGCCACGACGGTTCGCACCCTGCTCGGCTACCGCTGGCGCCGAGGCGCCGACGGGGTGCTCGAGGCAACGGTGGTGGCCGACGCCTTCTGCCACTCGATGGTGCGTGCCCTCGTCGGGGCGGCGGTGCCGGTGGGGCAGGGCCGCGAGGGCCCCGGATGGCCCGCCGACGTGCTCGCCGCCGGGGCGCGCGACCCCCGGGTCACGGTGATGCCGGCGCACGGCCTCTCGCTGGAGGAGGTGGCCTACCCGCCCGACGACGAGCTGGCAGCTCGCGCCGAGCAGGCGCGTGCGGTCCGCGCGCTCGACGGCTGACCGGTCACCGGGGGACCATGGGCCATGGCGCACCCGGCCCGCTACCGCGACGACGACCCGCTGCTCGCCCGCGTCCGGGGCCTGGCCCTCGCCCTCCCCGGGGCCGCCGAGAAGGTGAGCCACGGCCGGCCCACGTTCTTCACGCGCAAGGTGTTCGCCGTCTTCGGCGGGGTCGTCAAGGGCGACCACGCGTCGGACGCGCTCGGGCAGGCGCTGGTCTTCCTGCCGGACGCGGCCGAGCGGCCCGCCCTCGTCGAGGACCCCCGGGTCAGCGTCCCCGGGTACGAAGGGGCCTACGGCTGGCTGGCCCTCGACCTGCGGGGCGACCCCGACTGGACCGAGGTCGGCGAGCTCCTCGAGACCTCCTACCGGCTCACCGCCCCGGCGCGCCTGGTCGCCGAGCTCGACCACCGGGCATGACCCGTCCTGCTCGTCTCCCCCGGCGCGCGTCCGGGCGCGGGCGCGGAAACCCGGATGAGGTCCGGACCGCCATCGGGGAGGATGTCTCCTCGTGGGACACCTGGACGTCGCGGCCGTCGGCTTCTCGCTGCCGGACGGGCGGCCGCTGCTGCGCGAGGTGAGTCTGCGCGTCGGCGAGGGGGCGAAGGTCGCCCTCGTCGGCCCCAACGGCACCGGCAAGACGACCCTGCTGCGGATCCTCGCCGGGGACCTCGACGCCCACGAGGGCGTGGTCACCCGCAGCGGCGGGCTGGGTGTCATGCGGCAGTTCATCGGCAAGGTGCGCGACGACTCCACCGTCCGCGACCTGCTCGTCTCGGTGGCCCCGGAGCCGGTGCGCCGGGCCGCCGCCGAGGTGGACCGCACCGAGCTGGCCATGATGGAGCGCGACTCCGAGCAGGACCAGCTCGACTACGCGCAGGCGCTGGCCGACTGGGGCGACGTCGGCGGCTACGAGTGGGAGACGCTCTGGGACGTCTGCACGGTGGCGGCCCTCGGCATCCCCTACGAACGGGCCCAGTGGCGCCGGGTCACGACCCTCTCCGGCGGAGAGCAGAAGCGGGTCGTCCTCGAGGCGCTGCTGCGGGGCCCGGACGAGGTGCTCCTGCTCGACGAGCCGGACAACTATCTCGACGTCCCCGCGAAGCGCTGGCTCGAGGAGCGGCTCGTGGAGTCGCCGAAGACCGTGCTCTTCGTCAGCCACGACCGCGAGCTCCTCGACCGGGTCGCGACCCGCATCGCCACGCTGGAGCCGGGCCGGGGCGGCAACACCGTGTGGGTCCACCCGGGGCGATTCTCGACGTACGACCAGGCCCGGGCCGACCGCAACGCCCGCCTCGAGGAGCTGCGCCGGCGCTGGGACGAGGAGCACGCGAAGCTCAAGGCGCTCGTCGTCATGTACCGGCAGAAGGCGGCGTACAACTCCGACATGGCCTCACGGCTGCAGGCCGCCGAGGCGCGGCTGGCGCGGTTCGTCGAGGCCGGTCCACCGGAGGCCGTGCCGCTGCGGCAGAAGGTGTCGATGCGGCTGCGCGGAGGGCGCACGGCGAAACGGGCGGTGGTCGCGACCGGGCTGGAGCTGCGCGCCGGCGGGCAGCGCCTCGTCGACCCCTTCGACACCGAGATCTGGTTCGGCGACCGGGTCGGCGTGCTCGGCAGCAACGGTTCCGGCAAGTCGCACTTCCTCCGGCTGCTCGCGGCCGGGGGGAGCGACCCGGGGCCGGAGCACCAGCCGGTCGGCACCATCCGGCCGCAGGCGGTGGAGCACGCGGGGCGCGTGGTGCTCGGCTCGCGGGTGCGGCCCGGGTGGTTCGCGCAGACCCACGACCACGCCGAGCTGCACGGCCGGACCCTCCTCGACATCCTGCACCGCGGGGACGAGCACCGGGCCGGGATGCCGCGCGACCTGGCCTCCCGCGCTCTCGACCGCTACGGGCTCGCCCGGGCCGCCGAGCAGACCTTCGGCTCGCTCTCCGGCGGCCAGCAGGCCCGGCTCCAGATCCTCCTGCTCGAGCTGTCCGGCGCCACGCTGCTGCTCCTCGACGAGCCCACGGACAACCTCGACCTGCACTCCGCCGAGGCGCTCGAGGACGCCCTCGAGGCCTTCGAGGGGACGGTCGTGGCCGTCACCCACGACCGCTGGTTCGCGCGGGGCCTGGACCGCTTCCTCGTCTTCCGCTCCGACGGCCGGGTGGTCGAGAGCGACGAGCCGGTCTGGGACGAGGGACGGGTGGCGCGGCCGCGCTGACGCCGGCGCGGCCGCGCCGACGTCAGCGCAGCGGGTCAGCGGGCGACGACGACGTCCTCGCCCGTGAGGCTGGCGGCGATGCCGGCACCGGACACCGAGACCCCGGTGAGCGTCATCCCCTCGGGCACACCGGGGACCGGCTGACGAATGGTGACCAGTGAGCGCGCGATGGCGCTGAGGGCGGAGTCCACGAACTCCGGGCCGCCGAGGTCGACGGTCTCCGGCTCGATGAGCAGCTCCCCGCCGTCGGCCCGCACCGTACCGGTGGCCCGGACGGTCAGCTCGCGGCCCAGGACCGTGGCGGTCCGCTCGACGCCCGCGCGGCCCCCGCTCACCGCGTACACGCGGGTGTCCGGACCGACCTGCTCGGCGACGGTGTCGAACGGGATGGTGGCGTCGAGGTCGAGCCGCTGCGCGCGCAGGCCGTCGGGGCCGAACCGGACCCCGGCCCCCTCGGCCCGCACGTCGACCAGGTCGCCCTCGGCGGCGACGACGTCCTCGCTGCGCAGGTCGACGGCGCCGAGCCAGGTCTCGTCGTCGGCGAGGTCGTCCGGCGGGTCCGCGCGGATGCCGGGCTCGGCCGCGGACCCGGTGGGCCCCGGCGCCGCCGCCCCGGCGCCCGATCCGAGGGCCAGGAGCAGGGCGACGACGCCGACGGCAAGGACGACGAGGGTGGCGAGGACGCCGAGGAGGAACTGCTTCACCGGGTCAGCGTGCCACGCTCGCGCCCGGCCTCACCCCACGACCGCGTGCGCCTCCTCGGTGTTCATCGACCGCTCCTGGCGCAGCGCTGGCAGGTACAGGAGTGCCGCGAGGACGCTGAACGCGCCCGCGACGACGATGCCGGTGGCCGTCGACGTGGCCTCCGCCAGGGGGCCGAGGGCCAGCAACCCGAGGCTGTAGGCGCCGCCGGCGACCATCGAGTTCATCGACAGCACCGTGGTGCGGTTGCGGGTCTCGGCCTGGCGGTGCAGCAGCGTGTTGTGCGACGGGCCGCCGGTGCCGTGCAGGGTGTAGACGACGAGGAAGGCCGTGATGAGGCCGACCGGACCCGCCATCAGACCCATGACCACGGTGAACGCCGCCCGCGCCACCGCCGAGGCGATGGCGGTCCACGCGACGCCGACCCTCCGGCTCAGCACCGCGGCCAAGGAGGACCCGACGGCGAACAGCCCCCACGCGGCCGCCGACACCGGCCCCATGAGGGCGCCGGCCTCGGACTCACCGCCGACGAGCTCGGAGAGACGGATCGGCATGAAGGTCTCGAAGGCGATCATGCCGACGCTCCAGAAGACCTCGACGCCGACGAGGGCGAGCAGGATGCGGTTGGTGCCGAGCAGGCGCAGGCCGCCGCCGATGACGCGAGGTGCCTCGCGAGCCGACGTCAGCGCCCGGCGCAGCCCGCTCGAGTCCACGTGCGTCACGGGCTCCTTCATCAGGACCGCGGTGGCGACGAGGTTCGCGGCCACGAGGACGATCGACACCCAGTAGGGCGTCTCCAGGGCGGTGAGGAACGGCACCGGGTCCCAGGCGACCAGCCCACCGGAGATGACCGCGCCGGCCGCGATCGCCAGCCCGAGCACGGTCCCCGCCCGGCTCAGCCCCTCCTCGACCTTGACGTCGGGGTCGTCGGCCTGGGCGGCGTCGACGTACCAGGCCTCGAGTGGGCCCGAGTCCAGGGCCCGGAAGACCCCCTGGAGCATCAGGGCCACGACGAACGCGGCGAGGGTCTGGGCGAAGACGAAGACCAGGCCCGACGCGAGGGCGATGACCGTGGAGGCGAGCAGCACCGGACGCCGGCCGATGGAGTCGGCCAGGCCCCCCGTCGGGAGCTCGAGACCCAGGACCACGAAGCCCTGCATCGCGAAGACGAGCGCGATCTGGGCGACCGAGAGGCCGCGCTCGAGGGGGAGCAGGGTGGTGACGCCGATGACCAGGCCGATGGGGAACCAGCGGGTGAAGGTGAGCAGCATCAGTACCCGGCGGGCCTGCGCCGCCGTCAGGGGAGCGCTCATCGGTCCTGGCCCCCCCGGGGTGCGCGGTCGAGATCGAGGGGATAGCCGACGAGGTAGACGGCGACGCGGCGAGCGTTGGGGTTGCCCTGACCGACCCGGCGGTACTTCTCGAAGACCTCCCACACCTCCTCGGTCATCCTCTTCACCTGGTCGGCGGTGGCGATGACGAACGAGTCGCCCATCCCCACCGCGTCCTGCCACTCCGGAGGCCAGGTGTGCTCGACGTCGAGCCAGCGCTCGAACTGCTCCCCGAGGTGCCTGGAGTAGTCGCGTTGGAGCCAGCTGAGCGCGGTCTCGGCGTCCTCGTCCCCGGCGAAGTCGCTCGGGTCGTACTGGTGGCTGTCGGTGGATGACCGCCACAGCCGTCGCTTCCCCTCGCCCTCGCCGGTGTCGGCGACGAGCCCGACGGACTCGAGGCGGCGCAGGTGGTACGACGTCGCGCCGGAGTTGGTGCCGAGCCGGGTGGCGAGGTCGGTGGCCGTGGCCGCGCCGCCGACGCGCAGGGCGCTCAGCAGGCGTGACCGCAGGGGATGGGCCAGGGTCTTCAGGGCGGCAGCGTCCAGCCGCATGCCGGTGTACTGCTCTGCCGTGCCGGAGACACCGGCACCCGGGGTCGTGGAGGGCTGCTCGTGGCGGTCGGTGGTGGCCATGTATGCACAATACCTGTGCACACTTCCTTTGCACAATAGGCGTGCACAATAGTTGTGTACGCAAGAACCTGCAGGTCAGTGGCCCTTTCCGGTGCCGGGGTACACGATTTGGGACGGTCGACGTGGCTCCGTACACTTGATCACCGGTGTGCCGTGTGCCCTCGTGAGGGCGTCCACTCCCTCGCGGGAGCACTCGGCATGCAGCCTCGTCCCCCGTCAGACCATGAGAGAGACTCCCGTGCGTACCTACACCCCGAAGCCGGGCGAGATCACTCGCGCGTGGCACGTCATCGACGCCACCGACGTGGTGCTCGGCCGCCTCGCCACCCAGGCCGCCACGCTGCTGCGCGGCAAGCACAAGCCGACCTTCGCCCCCCACGTCGACACCGGCGACTTCGTCATCGTCATCAACGCCGACAAGGTCGCCCTCACCGGCGCCAAGGCCGAGCAGAAGAAGGCCTACCGCCACTCCGGCTTCCCGGGCGGCCTGAAGTCGCAGTCGTACACCGAGCTGCTCGCCAAGCACCCGGAGAAGGCGGTCGAGAAGGCCGTCCGCGGGATGCTCCCCAAGAACTCCCTCGGCCGCCAGCAGCTGACCAAGCTCAAGGTCTACGCCGGCCCCGAGCACCCGCACGCTGCCCAGCAGCCCCAGCCCTTCGAGATCACCCAGGTGGCCCAGTGATGTCCGAGACCCCCCAGATCGACGAGACCGCCGGCACCGACGCCGACGACACCCCGGTCACCGAGTACACCTCCGAGACCGACACCGGTGCCGTCGTCGCCGAGGCCCGCCGGCCCAGCGCCTCCGCCCCCGGCGGTGCCACCGGCCGCCGCAAGCAGGCCGTGGCCCGCGTCCGCATCGTCCCCGGCACCGGTGAGTGGAAGATCAACGGCCGCGCGCTGGAGGAGTACTTCCCGAACCGCGTGCACCAGCAGATCGTCAACGAGCCCCTCAAGGTGCTCGAGCTCGACGGCGCCTACGACGTGCTCGTCCGCGTCCACGGCGGTGGCCCCTCGGGCCAGGCCGGTGCCGTCCGCCTCGGTGTGGCCCGGTCCCTCAACGGGGTCGACGCCGAGCTGAACCGTCCGGCCCTGAAGAAGGCCGGTCTGCTCACCCGCGACGCCCGCGTCCCGGAGCGCAAGAAGGCCGGCCTGAAGAAGGCCCGCAAGGCGCCGCAGTACAGCAAGCGCTGACCCGCGCCCCCTCGCCACGACGGCGGCACCCGCACCGGGTGCCGCCGTCGCGGTGTCCGCCCGGCGTTCGCGGTAGGTTCGTCGGCGGCTTCAACGAAAGGCTCGTCCATGTCCCGACTCTTCGGCACCGACGGTGTCCGTGGCCTCGCCAACCGTGACATCACCGCCGAGCTCACGCTCGACCTCAGCATCGCGGCGGCCCACGTGCTCGGCGACCCCGACCGCCGCTCCGGCCGCCGGCCCCGCGCGGTCGTCGGCCGCGACCCGCGCGCCAGCGGCGAGTTCCTCTCGGCGGCGGTGTGCGCCGGCCTCGCCTCGGCCGGAGTCGACGTGCACGACGTCGGTGTCCTGCCCACGCCGGCCGTCGCCTACCTGACCGCCGACATGAGCGCGACCTTCGGGGTCATGCTCTCCGCCTCGCACAACGCGATGCCCGACAACGGCATCAAGTTCTTCGCCGCCGGAGGGCACAAGCTGCCCGACGCGGTGGAGGACGAGATCGCGGCGCGGATGGGCCAGGAGTGGGAGCGACCCCAGGGCGCCCAGATCGGCAGGATCCACCCGAACCGGGCCGGGCAGGCCCGGTACGTCGCGCACCTGCTCGAGGCGCTGCCCAACCGGCTGGACGGGCTGAACGTCGTCATCGACGGCGCCCACGGCGCCGCGAGCGCAGTCTCCCCCGAGGTGTTCCGGCTCGCCGGCGCCGAGGTCGTCGAGATCGGGTCCGAGCCCGACGGGCTCAACATCAACGACGGCTACGGCTCCACCCACCTGGACCGGCTCCGCTCCGCGGTGCTGGACCGGGGTGCCGACCTCGGCATCGCCCACGACGGCGACGCCGACCGCTGCCTGGCCGTCGACGCAGCCGGCGAGGAGGTCGACGGCGACCAGATCATGGCCATCCTCGCGGTGGCGCTCAAGGACCGCGGCCTGCTCCGTGAGAACACCCTCGTCGCCACGGTGATGAGCAACCTCGGGCTGCTCCAGGCGATGGAGCGCGAGGGCATCACCGTCAAGCAGACGGCGGTCGGCGACCGCTACGTCCTGGAGGAGATGCGCCGCGAGTCCCACTCCCTCGGCGGGGAGCAGTCCGGGCACGTCATCCTCCTCGACCACGCCACCACCGGCGACGGCATCCTCACCGGCCTGATGCTGGCGGCGCGGGTCGCCGAGACCGGGCGCAGCCTCGCCGACCTCAAGGCGGTGATGACCCGCCTGCCGCAGGTGCTCGTCAGCGTCAAGGGCGTCGACAAGAACCGCGTCGACACCGACGAGGGGGTGCTCGCCGCGGTGCGCGAGGAGGAGGTCGCCCTCGACGGCGGCGGCCGCGTGCTGCTGCGCAAGTCGGGCACGGAGCCGGTCGTGCGGGTCATGGTCGAGGCGCAGACCGAGGAGCGGGCCCGGCAGGTCTGCGACCGGCTCTGCGACGTCGTCCGCGAGCGGCTCGCGCTGACGCGCTGACGCGCTGACGCGCTGGCCCGAAGCCCTGCGCTCAGCCGTCGAGGAGCGCGACGACGTGGCGCGCGATCTCGAGGGACGCCGTGGCCGCCGGGGACGGGGCGTTGAGCAGGTGCACCGCGCGGCCGTGCCGCTCGACGACGAAGTCGTCGGCGAGCCGGCCGTCGCGGGCCACGGCCTGGGCCCGCACCCCGGCCGGCGCCGGCACCAGGTCGTCGTCGCGCAGGTCGGGGACGAGTCGGCGCAGGCTGTCGCCGAAGCGACGCTGCGACAGGGACCGGGCCACCTCGGCCGCGCCGGTGCGGACCTGGCGCCGGGCCAGCCGCCAGAACCCGGGCCAGCCCAGGGTGCCGGCGAGCTCGCGGGCGCGCACGTCGCCCCACGTGTAGCCCTCGCGGGCGAGGGCGAGCACGGCGTTGGGACCGGCGTGCACGTGCCCCTCGACCCCGCGCGTGAGGTGCACGCCGAGGAACGGCAGCTCGGGGTCGGGCACGGGGTAGACCAGGCCCTGGACGAGGTGGGTGGCCTCGGGGCGCAGCTCGCGGTACTCGCCCCGGAACGGCACGATCCGCACCGACGGCTCGTGCCCCATCCGGCGGGCGACGATGTCGGCGTGCAGGCCCGCGCAGTTGACGACCTGGTCGGCGGCCACCGGACCACCGGTGGTCTCGAGGGTGACGGCGTCGGCGTGCTCGGCCGCGCCGACCACCTCGGTCCCGGTGCGCAGCTCGGCCCCGGCGGCCTCGAGCCGGCGGGCCAGCGCCCGGCAGACCGCCGGGTAGTCGATGATGCCGGTCTCGGGCACGTGCAGCGCGGCGATCGCGGCCACGTGCGGCTCGTACTCGCTCGCCTCGTCGCCCTCGATCCGCCGCACGGCGAGGCCGTTGGCCAGGCCCCGCTCGCGCAGGTCCTCCATCCGGTCCAGCTCCGCCGGGTCGGTGGCCACGACGAGCTTGCCGGTGACGGCGTGGGGCACCCCCTCCTCGTCGGCGAACCGGAGCAGGTCGGCGACCCCGGAGCGGCACCAGCGGGCCTTGGCGCTACCGGGCGCGTAGTAGAGGCCCGAGTGGATCACGCCGCTGTTGCGGCCGGTCTGGTGCCGGGCCCAGCCGTCCTCCTTCTCGACGAGGGTGACCCGGGCGGAGGCGTCCTCCCGGACCAGCCGTTCGGCGACCGCCAGGCCGATGATGCCGCCGCCGACGACGGTGACCCGCCGCCCGCTCATCGTCCCGGCTGGGCGGCGATGATCCGGGTGTACTCGCGGCCGGAGTCCTTGATCGTGCGCCGCTGGGTCGCGTAGTCGACGTGGACGATGCCGAACCGCTTGTCGTACCCGTGGGCCCACTCGAAGTTGTCGAGCAGCGACCAGGCGAAGTACCCGCGAAGGTCGGTGCCGGCCTCGACGGCGTCGGCGAGGGCGGCGAGGTGGCTGCGCAGGTACGCGACCCGCTCGTGGTCGTGGACCTGCCCGTCGGCGTCGACGGTGTCGTCCCAGGCGGAGCCGTTCTCGGTGACGTAGACGGGCAGCCCGCTCTCGCGGGCCGAGCGCTCGACGACCATCCGGTGGCTCTCCGGCGAGATCTCCCAGCCCATCGCGGTGAGCGGCGGTCGCGGGGGGTCGACGACCACGCCGTCGCACCCGGGCATCGGGTTGGCCCGCTCCTCGCCGTCGCGTGCGGCACGAGCGCGGGTGGGGAAGTAGTTGTTGACGCCGAGGTTGTCCAGTGGCGCGGAGACGGTGTGCAGGTCGCCGTCGCGGATGTACGCGTGGTCGGTGAGGTGGGCGGTGTCGTCGAGGAAGCCGTCGGGGTAGGCGCCGTGGAACAGCGGGCCGAAGAACAGCCCGTTGAGCGCGTTGTCGGCCCGCCGGACCGCGTCGGCGTCGAGGTCGTCGCCGTCCTCCGGGCCCCAGACCTGGGTGGGGTTCAGCGTGATCGAGACCTCGGCGTCGCGGCAGTGCTCCCGGATCACCGGGACCGCGGTGCCGTGGGCGAGCATGAGGTGGTGGGCGGCGACCATCGACTCGAGGGGGTCGTGGTGCCCGGGGGCGTGCTCGCCCACGGCGTAGCCGAGGACCGAGGAGCACCACGGCTCGTTGAGCGTGGTCCAGTTGCGCACCCGGTCGCCGAGGGCGCCGACGACGCTGGCGGCGTACTCGGCGAACCACTGGGCGACGTCTCGGTTCAGCCAGCCGCCGCGGTCGTCGAGGGCCTGGGGGAGGTCCCAGTGGTAGAGGGTGACGACCGGGCGGATGCCGGCCGCGAGCAGCTCGTCGACGAGGCGGTCGTAGAAGGCCACGCCGAGGGGGTTGACGGCGCCGACGCCGTCCGGGTGGATCCGCGGCCAGGCCACCGAGAAGCGGTAGGCGTCGAGGCCGAGCCGGCCCATGAGTGCGACGTCCTCGGAGACCCGGTGGTAGTGGTCGCAGGCGACGTCGCCGGTGTCGCCGTTCGCCGTGTTGCCCGGCGTGTGCGAGAAGGTGTCCCAGATGGACCGTCCACGGCCGTCCTCCTCGACCGCGCCCTCGATCTGGTAGCTGGCCGTGGCCGCGCCCCAGAGGAAGCCGTCCGGGAACGTGCGCGCGAAGGAGTCCATGGCGGCAACCTACCGGGAGGCCAGGACCTCGTCGCCGACCCGGAGGTCGCCGAGAACCTCGGGCACCAGCTGCACGGCGAACCAGGTCTTGCCGTCCCACGCCCGGTGCCGGGCGAGGGTGCGGATCGGCTCGGGCCCGCGCTCGGTCGTGGCCGGGTCCCGCGTCGTCAGGACGCAGCGGTCGACGGGCCTCACGACCCGGAAGCGCACGGCGCCCACCCGGACCGTGGCCCAGCCGTCCTCCTCGAAGGGGTCGAGGCCGCCGTCCACGACGAGGTTGGGCCGGAACCGTGCCATCGCCAGCGGGGTCGAGGGCTCCTCCCCGCGCTCGAGGGCGGTCTCGGTGACCCAGTCGTCGAGCCGCCGCAGCGACGCCACCGAGGCGAGGGTCACCGGGTAGCCGTCGGCGAACGCGGTGGCCTCACCGGGCCGTGCGTGCACGGGGTTGAGCGGGCGCGGTGCGGCGACACGCACCAGCGTGACGTCGTCACGGTCCAGGTGCGCCCGCCACCACTGGCTCGCCTCGTGGCCGGCGGCCACGGCGGTGAGGGCGCGGCCGTGGACGGTGACGTCGAACGGGTCGCCGCCGGGCTCCCCGACGAGCACCTCGTCGTCCCCGGCGCGCAGCCGCAGCGGTGCGGCGACCCCCGGGTCGGTGGTGGCCGTGTCGGCGGTCACGGCCAGCATCCGCGGCTCCTCGCGGGCCGTGACGCACTCGCCGGAGCCGTCGACGACCATCCACCGCCGGTCGTCGCGCAGGCCCCACGGGTCGACGGTGGCCCGGCGCACCCGGCGGACCGCGGTGCTCTTCACGGGGTGGACCGCCAGCCCCGTGAGCCGGGCCGTCACAGCACCTGCTTCATCACGCCCGTGTCGACGTCGTAGAGGAAGCCGCCCACCAGGGCACGGTCGCCGATGAGCGGGTGGGTGCGGATGGCCGCCACGTCCTGGCGCAGGGCGTCGACCTGGTCGTGGACGACACCGAACCGCTGCCACGACGCGTCCATCCGGGCGGACTCGCCGACCCGCGCCCGCAGCTCGCGCTCGGTGGAGGACGCCATCGCGCACCGGGTGTGGGGGACGACGAGGATCCTCTCGACGCCGAGCACGTGCACCCCCAGCACGAGCGCCTCCAGCGCCTGCGGCGTGACCCGGCCACCGGGGTTGCGGAAGATCTTGGCGTCACCGGGACCCAGCCCGATCATCCGCAGCGGGTCGATCCGGCTGTCCATGCAGGTGACCATCGCGACGCCGGCACGGGCGACGCCGTCGAAGCCGGCGAGGTCGAAGTGGGCGGCGAACTCCTCGTTCGCGGCCAGGAGGTCGGCGAAGCCGTCCGAGGGGCCCTGCTCGCTCACGTGAGTCCTGCTCTCTTCTCGATGGTGCGGGCCACGGGTCTGGTGACGGTGGCGAAGAAGTCGTTGCCCTTGTCGTCGACGACGACGAAGGCGGGGAAGTCCTCGACCTCGATCCTCCAGACCGCCTCCATCCCGAGCTCGGGGTACTCGAGCACCTCGACGCTGCGGATGCAGTCCTGGGCCAGGCGGGCCGCCGGCCCGCCGATCGAGCCGAGGTAGAAGCCGCCGTGGGCGCGGCAGGCGTCGGTGACCTGTTGGCTGCGGTTGCCCTTGGCGAGCATGACCAGCGAGCCACCCGCCGCCTGGAACTGCTCGACGTAGGAGTCCATCCGACCGGCGGTCGTCGGCCCGAACGAGCCGGACGCCATGCCCTCGGGGGTCTTCGCCGGCCCGGCGTAGTACACCGGGTGGTCGCGCAGGTACTGCGGCATCTCCTCGCCCGCGTCGAGGCGCTCCTTGATCTTCGCGTGGGCGATGTCGCGGGCGACGACGAGCGGGCCGCTGAGCGAGAGCCTGGTCCGCACCGGGTGCCTGGTGAGCTCGGCGAGGATCTCGGGCATCGGCCGGTTCAGGTCGATCGGAACCACGGCACCCCGACCGGTGCCCGAGACGCCGACGGCCTCGTCGCCGTGCTCCGCGAGGGCGCCGTGGGTCTGCTCGGGCAGGAAGCGGGCGGGGTCGGTCTCGAGCTGCTCGATGAACACGCCCTCGGGGGTGATCTTGCCGAGCGCCTGCCGGTCGGCGGAGCAGGAGACCGCGACGGCGACCGGCAGGGACGCGCCGTGGCGCGGGAGCCGCACCACGCGTACGTCGTGGCAGAAGTACTTGCCGCCGAACTGCGCCCCGATGCCGAACTGCCGGGTGAGCTCGAGCACCCGCTCCTCGAGCTCGGTGTCGCGGAAGCCGTGCCCGGTCGCGGGGTCGCCGGCCTTCGGCAGGTGGTCGAGGTACTTCGCACTCGCGTACTTGGCGGTCTTGAGGGCGAACTCGGCGCTGGTGCCGCCGATGACGACGGCGAGGTGGTACGGCGGGCAGGCCGCCGTACCCAGGCTGCGCAGCTTCTCGTCGAGGAAGCGGAGCATGGCGTCCGGGTTCAGGATCGCCTTGGTCTCCTGGTAGAGGAACGACTTGTTCGCGCTGCCGCCGCCCTTGGCCATGAAGAGGAGCTTGTAGGTGGTCTCGTGGCCGGGCGCGGTGTCGGCGTAGAGCTCGACCTGGGCCGGCAGGTTGCTCCCGGTGTTCCGCTCCTCCCAGGTCGTCACCGGTGCCATCTGGCTGTAGCGCAGGTTCAGGCGGGTGTAGGCGTCGAACACGCCGCGGCTGATCGCCGCCTCGTCGGTGCCCTCGGTGAGCACGTGCTGGCCCCGCTTGCCCATGACGACGGCGGTGCCCGTGTCCTGGCACATCGGCAGCACGCCGCCGGCGGCGATGTTCGCGTTCTTCAGCAGGTCCAGGGCGACGAACTTGTCGTTGTCGCTCGCCTCGGGGTCGTCGAGGATGTTCGCGAGCTGCCGGAGGTGGGCGGGGCGCAGGTAGTGCGCGATGTCGTGCATCGCGGTCTCGGTGAGCAGCCGCAGCGCCTCGGGCGCGACCTCGAGGAAGGTCCGGCCGCCGGGGCCGTCGACCACCGTCACGCCCTCGGTGGTGAGCAGGCGGTAGGGCGTGTCGTCGGCGCCGACGGGCAGCAGGTCCTCGTACGCGAAGTCAGCCATCAGATCTCCTCGCGGGTGGGTCCGTAGGCGCCGGCGCGCCTCACGGTGACCGCGCTCGTCGCCAGCGCGCGGGCGATCGCGGGGGCGACCTCGGCGTCCGTGGCGGTCGCGAGCCGGTCGCGGGCGTGGGCGGTGCCGAGCAGGCCGGCGTCGAGCAGTCCCGACACGAGTCCGGCCATGAACGAGTCGCCGGCGCCGACGGTGTCGACGACGTCGTCGGCGTGGGCCCGGTCGAGGTGCGCCTCGCCGTCGCGCAGCCGCCAGGTGACGCCCTCGCCGCCGAGGGTGACCACGACGAGCACCGCACCGAGGCGGGTCCAGCGCGCCATCACCTCCGCCGCGGTTTCCCCGGGGTACAGCCAGTCGATGTCGTCCTCGGAGCACTTGACGACGTCGGAGAGGGCCACGAGCTCCTCCACGCGGGGGCGGACCGCCTCGACCGCGCCCATGATCGTGGGGCGGACGTTGGGGTCGTACGAGACGGTGCCGTGCTCGCGCACCCGGTGGACGGCGGCCGTCACCACGGCCGCCCCCGGCCGGAGGGTGGTCCCGATCGAGCCGATGTGCAGGTGGCCGGTGCCGTCGGGCAGGGCGACCTCGGGCAGGTCCCAGTGGAGGTCGAAGACGTACGTGGCGGCCCCGCGGTCGTCGAGGCTGGCCAGCGCGGTCGAGGTGGGGTGCGCCGCGCTGACGCTGCCCTCGAGCAGGTGGACCCCGCCCTGCGCGACGTGGGCCTCGCACCGCGCGCCCCGCTCGTCGGTGCCCACGAGGGTCGCGAAGTGGGTGTCGTGGCCGAGCCGGGCCAGGCCGACCGCGACGTTGGCGGGGGACCCCCCGACGTGCTCGGCGGTGCTGCCGTCGGGACGACTGACGATGTCGACGAGCAGCTCGCCGATGACGACGACCGGGGCACCGGCGGGGCCGGGGGTGTCGTCGGGTGCATCGGGCATCGGGTGCGGGGTCCTTCGGCGTCGTCCGGGACGTTCGGGGGCGGCGTGTCCAACCCTAGCGCCGGGCGGTTCGCGCCCGGGGTGGGCCGTCGGGGACCATGGTGGGGTGAGCACGCCCGCCCCGCCCCAGCAGAGCCGCTACTCGATGGGCTCGACGAAGAACCTCGTGTACTCGCTGCTGGCCGTGCTCGGGATGACCGCCGTGCTCGTGCTCATGGTGCCGCGGGTCAGCTCGGTGAGCGGCCCGCCCGTCGACGTCAGCGCCACCGCCGCGTCGGTGCAGGCCGACACCGGCTGGCCGATCGTCGAGCCGGTGGGGCTGCCCGAGGACTGGTCGCCGACCTCCGTGCGGTACGTGCGGACCACGGGGGACTTCATGACCTGGCACGTCGGGTACCAGACCCCCTCGGGCACCTTCGTCGCCGTCGAGCAGACGATGGACCCCACCCGCGAGTGGATCGCGGCGCAGACGAACCGGGCGCCCACCGAGGGCACGATGGAGGTCGCCGGCCGCACCTGGGAGAAGTTCGTCCGCGACTCCAAGGTGCAGAACAGCCTGCTGCACGTGCCCGACGCCGAGGGGGAGCTGACCACGCTCATCACCGGCACCGCATCCTTCGAGGACATGGCCTTCTTCGTCGAGCACCTGGAGCCGGTCGCCGGCTGACCGCCCCGCGTGCTCGCCCGGACGTGGGTGAAGACCAACGTCCGGGCGAAGGATCGCACCCACGTTCGCGGAAACGGGGCGGCGGGCAGCCTCCGACGGAGCGGTCAGGACTCGTCGGATGCCGCGATGCGCGCCTCGGCCCGGTCGAGCCACTGCGAGCAGTGCGCGGCGAGCGCCTCGGCCCGCTCCCAGAGGCGCATGCTCTCCTCCAGGCCCGCCTGCCCGTTCTCGAGCCGGGCGACGATGTCGACGAGCTCGTCGCGGGCCTGCTCGTAGCCGAGCGCGGCCACGTCGTCGGTCGGCGCGCCGGCGTCGGTCGCGGGGGAGGGGTCGGCGGGGTCGGCCATGGCCACGAGGCTAGCGGCGGGCGGTGTCGGCGGAGTCCGCGGACACGGTGGCGCCGAACTCCCCGCGCGCGACCCGGACCCGCAGCGGCTCCTCCGGCCGGAGCACCGCCGGGTCGGTGACGACCTCGCCGCCACCCCGGGCGACCACCGCGTACCCGCGGTCGAGCGTGGACTGCGGGGAGAGGGCCCTGGCCTGGGCGCGGAGGTGGCCGACGTGGTCGCGCGAGCGGTGCAGCTGGGCCTCGAGCCGCCTGCGGGCGCGGCCGTGCAGGGAGTCCAGGACCTCCCGCTGGGCCCGGACGAAGGCGCCGCGGTCGGCGAGCACGGGCCGGCTGGACAGCTCGACGAGCCGCCGCCGCTCGTGGTGGAGCCGCCCGGCGAGGGCCCGGTGTGCCCGCCGGCGGGACGCGGCCACCGCCGCGCGCTCCGCCTCGGCGTCGGGGACCACGGCCTTGGCGGCGTCGGTGGGGGTGGAGGCGCGGTGGTCGGCGACCAGGTCGAGCAGGGGGGTGTCGACGTCGTGGCCGATGGCGCTCACCACCGGCGTCGTCGCGGCCGCCACCGCACGCAGCAGCGTCTCGTTGCTGAACGGGAGCAGGTCCTCGACGCCGCCGCCGCCGCGGGCGATGACGACGACGTCGACCTCCGGGTGCGCGTCGAGCTCGGCGAGGGCCGCGGTGACCTCCTGGACCGCGGTGCCGCCCTGCACCGCCACCTGCCGCACCTCGAACACCGTCGAGGGCCAGCGCCGGAGCGCGTTCTCGACGACGTCGCGCTCGGCGGCGCTGGCCCGTCCGCAGACCAGGCCCACCCGTCGGGGGAGGAACGGGAGCGGCCGCTTGCGGTCGCGGTCGAAGAGCCCCTCCTGGGCGAGGTGACGCTTGAGGTACTCGAGGCGGGCGAGGAGCTCACCGACCCCGACCGGACGGATCTGCCGAGCGTCCAGCATCAGCGACCCGCGCTGGCTCCAGAAGGTGGGCTTGGCCTGGAGCACGACGCGCGCGCCCTCGGTGAGGGCGCCGGGCATCGCATCGAGCGCGTTGACCTGGATGGCCACCGAGAGGCTCATGTCGACGTCGGGGTCGCGCAGTGTCAGGTAGGCGGTGCGCGCCCCCGGGCGACGGTTCAGCTGGACGACCTGGCCCTCCACCCAGAGCACCGACATCTTCTCGACGTACTCGCCGATCTTCATCGAGAGCAGCCGCACCGGCCACGGCTGCTCGGCCGTGGTCTCGGCAGCCCGTTCGGGCAGGGGGGAACCGGCCATGCGGCCAGCGTAGGCGCGGTGGCCGACGTCCACCGGGCCCGGCGCGGATTCGGGTGTGGCGGCGCGGCAACCTACGATGGAGCGCATGGCTGACTCCCAGAAGCGCGTGCTCCTCGCGGCACCCCGCGGCTACTGCGCGGGGGTCGACCGGGCCGTCGTCACGGTCGAGAAGGCCCTCGACCTCTACGGGCCGCCGGTGTACGTGCGCAAGCAGATCGTGCACAACAAGCACGTCGTCGCCACCCTGGAGCGGCGCGGCGCGGTGTTCGTCGAGGAGACCGACGAGGTGCCCGAGGGCGCGACCGTGATCTTCTCCGCGCACGGCGTCGCCCCCGTGGTCCACGAGGAGGCGGCGGCCCTCGGCCTGCGCACCATCGACGCCACCTGCCCGCTCGTCACCAAGGTCCACCGCGAGGCCAGGCGCTTCGCCGGCAGCGACCACGACATCCTCCTCATCGGCCACGAGGGTCACGAGGAGGTCGTCGGCACGGCGGGCGAGGCCCCCGACAACATCCAGCTCGTCGACGGCCCGGACGACGTCGAGAACGTCACGGTCCGCGACCCCGAGAGGGTGGTCTGGCTCTCGCAGACGACGCTCTCGGTCGACGAGACGATGGAGACGGTGCGGCGCCTGCGCGAGCGGTTCCCCCACCTGCAGGACCCGCCCAGCGACGACATCTGCTACGCCACCCAGAACCGCCAGCTCGCCGTGCGGCAGATGGCGCCCGACTGCGACCTCATGCTCGTCGTCGGCTCCCGCAACTCCTCCAACTCGGTGCGGCTGGTCGAGGTGGCGCTCGAGTACGGGTCGCGGGCGGGGCACCTGGTCGACTACGCCGACGAGATCGACCCGGCCTGGCTCGACGGCGTCACCACCGTGGGCGTCACCTCCGGCGCCTCGGTGCCCGAGATCCTGGTCCGGGAGGTCCTCGACTGGCTCGCCCAGCGGGGCTACGAGGACGTCGAGCCGGTGGTCGCGGCCGAGGAGTCGCTGCTCTTCGCGCTGCCCACCGAGATCCGCCGCGACCTCAAGGCGCGCGGCCTCTCCGACCAGATGCGGCACGACGCCAGCTTCGCCGAGGCCGGCTCGCGCCCCTGACCGGCTGAGGGCGCCACAGCTGGTTCAGCGCGCGACGCGTCCCGGGAGGACGTAGTCGTAGGTCCCGCGCAGCACGCGGGTGCGCAGGAATCGGTCCATCCGTCGCAGCCGCAGGTAGAGGGCCAGCAGGTCCGCATCCTTCCGGTAGTAGCGCTCGACCTCCTCGGTCGTCACCGGGTCCACCGGCCCCGGCAGGCCCTCGGTCGCCAGCCACGCGTCGACGACGTCGAGGCCGAGCGGGAGCCGGTGGGCCGCGCCCTCCTTGTGGAAGTTGCCGAGCAGGTCGACGGCCAGGGTCCGGGGGACGAAGTAGTCGTCGAGGTAGGCCTCGACGAGCCGTTGCCGCCGGTAGTAGGCGCGCAGCCCCGGTGGGACGGGCGCGAGCAGCACCTCGCGGTCCATGAGGTGCTGTCCGTCCCGCCGGAGGAACGGGGTCCCGACGTCGACGAGCACGGGCGGCTCGGACGCGGGGTCGTCGGCGAAGGACCAGTTCGACAGCTGCCCGTCGAGGGCCACCTCCACACCCTCCGTGCCGGGATGGCGCGCGAGCGCCGCCACGACGGCGAGGGCCGCGCCCAGGGCCGACCGGAGGGTCCGGTCGTCGGCCGTCCGCAGCAGCCGGTCGCCGAGGCTCTGGGCTGCCAGGCGCGGCTGGACGAGGTACACCACCGGCGGTCGCCGGGGCCGCGCGACCGTCACGGCGTCGGTGGGGGCCACCCGGACCCCGGCTCGTTCGAGGCGCCCGAGGTAGTCCTCGACGAGGGCGACGTAGCGGGCTGCCGACGCCTCGTCGGCGAAGCCGGACATCCGCTTGCACACCAGGCCGGGGAGGTCGGCGACCGCGAGGGCGACCGAGATCTCGCCGTGGCCGAGCACGCTCACGGCACCACCACGCTCCGGGCTCCCCGGGTCGAGCGCCTGCTCGGTCCGGGCCAGGACCTCGCCGACCTCCGGCGGGGGAGAGGCGGTGCCGGTCACCGGAGCGGCTCCCCGCCCCGCACGGCCCGGAGGCGCGCCTCGAGCTCGGGCGAGGCGGTCACCGGAGCGGCTCCCCGCCCCGCACGGCCCGGAGGCGCGCCTCGAGCTCGGGCGAGCCGAGCACCCCACTCTCCAGCAGACCGTCGACGGCCGCGCCCACCCGGGCCACGACCTCCGCGGCCTCGGCGTCGGTGAGGAGCAGACCGGGCTTGACCTGGAGCACGGAGCGGTCGAAGTCGGCGAACATCGCCCACACCCCTGCCTGGTGCAGCACCGTGGTCATGACGAGCCCGCCGAGCGGGTGGGCGAAGCGCAGCCCGATGACCAGTCCCGCCTGGCGCACCTCGACGAGCCAGTCGGGGTGGCGCTCGGCGATCGCCCGGAGGCCGTCGGAGAAGACCAGCTCGAGGGCGTGGACCCGCTCCCGGGTGGTGGGCCGGGTCGTGACGTCGAGCACCGCCCGGGCCACCCGGCACCCCACCTCCGCGCCGCCGAACGTCGAGACGTTCGCCCAGCCGTCGTCCTCGAGCCAGGCTCCGGCCCGCTCGGAGAGCAGCGTCGCCGCGATCGGGTAGAGCCCACCGGAGAGGCCCTTGCCCGTCACCAGGATGTCCGGCACGACGCCCTCCCTCTCCACGGCCCACAGCGGGCCGGTGCGTCCGAGGCCGGTCTGCACCTCGTCGGCGACGTACAGGGCGCCGTGGGCGTCGCACAGCTCGCGGACCGCCGCGAGGTGACCGGGCGAGGGCATCGGGAAGCCCAGCGTCGCCGGGATGGTCTCGAGGATCACTGCGGCCGTCGGTGCCGCGGTGAGGGCCTGCTCGAGTGCGGCCAGGTCGTCGAACGGGACCTGGCCGAACTCCTCGTCCGGCCCGGTCGAGAGGAACGCCTCGGCCGCGTGCCGGTCGCCGGCGGCCAGGGCGAGGCCGGTGTGGCCGTGGTAGGACCCGGAGGCCGACACCACGCGTCGCCTGCCGGTGGCGCGGCGGGCGGACTTCAGGGCCAGGTCCACCGCCTCGCCGCCCCCGCTGGAGAACACCGCGTACCGGGCCCCCGGCGTCAGGGTGACGAGGCGCTCGGCGAGGAGCGCGCGCTCGACGCTCGGGAAGTGGTGGTTGCCGATGTCGAGCTCGTCGAGGGCCGCGACCAGGGTCGCCACGAGCTCGGGGTTGCGGTGCCCGAGGTTGAACACGCCGCCGTTGAGGTGGAGGTCCCACCACGAGCGGCCGTCGACGTCATGGATCCGGTAGCCCTCGCGCCGGCCCATCACGATCCCGCCACCGAGCGCGCGGAAGGTGCGCACCCGGTCCGGGCAGAGGTACCGCTCGGCGAGGGCCAGGACCTCCTCGCGGTCGGGCGCGGTGGTGGAGCCGGGGTGCGATGCGGTCATGGGCGCAGTATCGACCCCTGCGGTGGCGGCAGACAGGGGACCGGGGCGAGATGCATGATGGCCGCATGTGCGACACCTTCGTGGCGCTGGCCCCCGCCACGGCCTCCGGCGGGGTCCTGCTCGCGAAGAACAGCGACCGGGAGCCGAACGAGGCCCACGAGGTCGTGCACGTCCCGGCGGCCGCGCACGACCGGGACGAGGAGGTGCGCTGCACCTACCGGGCCATCCCCCAGGTGGCCCGCACCCACGCGGTCCTCCTCGGCAAGCCCTACTGGATCTGGGGGGCCGAGATGGGTGCGAACGAGCACGGGGTCGTCATCGGCAACGAGGCGGTCTTCACCCGCGTGCCCCACGAGGACGAGCCCGGGCTCATCGGGATGGACCTGCTCCGCCTCGGGCTGGAGCGGGGAGCCACGGCCGCGGAGGCCGTGGACGTCATCACCGCACTTCTCGAGCGCCACGGCCAGGCCGGCGACTGCGGGCACGAACACCAGATGCAGTACCACAACAGCTTCCTCGTCGCGGACCGACGTGAGGCGTGGGTGCTGGAGACGGCCGGACGAGAGTGGGTGGCGCGCCGAGTCGAGGGCTCCGCCTCCATCTCCAACGCGATCACCACCGGCACCGCCTTCGACCGGGCCTCCGGGGGGCTCGTCGCCCGGGCGGTGGCGAAGGGGTGGGCCGACGGGCCGGACGGGTTCGACGTCGGCGCGGTGTACTCCGACCGGATCTTCACGCAGTTCAGCGAGGCGCGGGTGCGTCAGTGCCGTACGACGGATGCGCTCGCCGCCGGCGCGGGGCGGATGGACGTGACCCACGCCTGGGCCACGCTCGCCGACCACGGCGCCCGGGCCGACGGCGAGCCCGGGTGGTCACCCCGGGACCACGCGCTCGGCGGGCTGCTGGGGCAGACGGTGTGCGCCCACGCCGGCTTCGGCCCGGTGCGCGTGTCGCAGACGACCGGGTCGTGGGTGTCCTCCCTCGGCGCCCCCGGCGGGGACCGGCCCGACACCCACTGGGTGAGCCCGACGGCGGCCCCCTGTCTCTCCCTGCGCATGCCGCTGTGGTTCGACGCGCTCGGCGCGGCCGGGATACCCGACACCGGCGTCGCTCCCGGGCGCGGCTACACCCCGGGCTCCCTGTGGTGGGACCACGAGGACCTGCACCGGACGGTCCTGCGCGACTACCCGCGTTGTCGAGCACTGGTCGCCGAGGACCTCACCGCGGTCCAGCGGCGGATCGACGACCTCGCCGCGGCGGCTGTCGCCGGCACGACCGAGGAGCGGGTGGCGTGCTCCAAGGAAGCCTTCGCCGAGGCCGCGGCGTCCTACCGGCGCTGGACCGAAGCGGTCCGCCAGCAGGCCCCGCCCCGCTGGGGACGGACGCCCTACCAGGCTGCGTGGCGCCGGTTCGACCGGCGGTGCGGCCGGCCCGTCACTCCCAGCCCTCGGTGAGGTCACGCAGCCGCCGGGTCCCCGCACGGACCGCCGCCCGGCCGCGCTCGAGCATCGTCGCGACAAGGACGAGGGCGATCCCGAGGCCGCCGACGAGCAGCCAGAGCGTCGCGCCCTCCCACGCCGGGAGCAGCCGCACGAGGGGGATGCCCACGAGGACGACCAGGCCGAGGGCCACGAGGGCCGCGCCGGTCACGAGCCGGCGACGGACGCTGGTGATCCCTCCCCAGCTCGCGACGAGCAGGCCGATGGCGGAGACGAGGGCCGCGTAGCCGGAGTCCAGCGAGAACGCCTGCACGAGGGAGGAGCCGACGAGGAAGGCGACGCCGATGGCCTCGAGCGCGACGACCGGCGCGGGGGCGAGGCCGAGGCCGGCGCGACGACGGTCCGCCCGCCAGAGTCCGACGACCGCGAGGAGCGCCAGGCCGATCGGGACGGTGACCCACTGGGGGTTGCCGTCGAGGGCCTCGAGGGCGAACGCCAGCCAGGCGCCGCAGGCGAGGAGCGGCGCGCTCATCCGGAGCAGGACGCTGTCGACGACGACGCCGGCGGCGGCGCTCAGGACGGCCGCTGCGCCGAGGACCGGGACCAGCAGCAGGGAGTCGGTGGACGCGCTGACGGCGAGGTCGGCCGCCCAGAGGGTGGCCAGTGCCCCCAGCGACACCACCGGGACGACCCAGTCGTCGGCGCGCCGGGTCGCGTGCACCACGAGGGCGGTCACGGCGCAGGCCAGCGACATGCTCACCAGCACGGTCACCGCCTCCGCGCGGGTGGCGTCGGCGGCCCCGAAGCCGGACCCGGTCGTGAGCAGGGCAGCACCGACGGCCAGCCAGCGCAACCACGGGAGGCGTAGCGGAGCCGACGACACCGCGACGGCCGCCGTCACGGCCATCAGCCCGCCGGTGACCCACCAGGTCGCCACCGGCAGGGTGGCCGGTCCCGCGGCGGCGCCGATGCCGACTGCCGCACAGGTGACGGCCACCCCGGTGGCAGTCCCGCCCCAGACGAGCGCCCAGCTGCGACCTGCTCCCCAGAGGCGGGCGACGGCGGCAGCGAGCAGCGTGACCGCGCCGGCGGCCACGGCCGAGGTGTCGAGACGCACCTGGCCGGTGAGCTCCAGCCAGTCGGTGGCGGCCACCCAGGCGGTCACCGCGGCGAGGGCCCCCCCGAGCTGGGCTGCGGTCCGCAGCGCGCCCGTCGTCACGACGGCCAGCGCGGTCAGCGCGAGGGAGAGCGCGGCCAGCGCAAGGGCCAGCCACCCGGACCCGGCCCCGGCGGCGCCGACGAGCACGAGGACCACGCCGACCACGTCGAGCCCCGTCGCCGCGAGCACGGAGCGGCGCAGCCGCGCGCCCACGGCGAGGCAGAGCGCGCCGACCGCCGCGAACGTGGCGTCCTGGGCGGTGGTGTCGATCGAGACGACGAGGGCGGCGACCGCCGGAGGGATCGTGCTCAGGAGCAGAGGCAGGTCGGCGCGGGCCCACCACGGGGTGCGGTCACCCCACCGGGTGAGCAGCTCGGCTCCACCGAGGAGGACGAGGACGACCCCGAGGTGCGTCCAGGACGTGGAGCGCACCGGCTCGGGGGCGAGGAGGATGAAGGACGCCCATCCCACGACGGCGGCCGGGGCGGCGAGGGGACCGACACGGGCCAGGACGGCCGTGGCGACGAGGGTCACCGCCGCCCCGGCGCAGATCCATCCGGCCTCTGTCGCGGTCAACCCGACCGCAACCACGAGCGCCGCGGTCAGCTCGGCCAGTCCCACGACCAGGGGAGCGACTGCTCCCGTGCGGGAGGGGCGCCACCGCGGCTCCCAGGTGCGGCTGCGGAGGTCGAGGAGGGTCGCTCCGACCAGCAGCGCGCTGCCGACGACGAGGAGGGTCAGGGCCGCCACGAGCTCGGCGGAGCGCCCGGAGACCCACGGCCAGGACGCGTGTGCGAGCAGGCCCACGGTGGGCGCGACGGCGATCCACGCCGTCCACCGCATCACGGCGTGACGCCGGTCGGGCCGGAGCAGCAGGACCGCAGTAGGAACGGCGGCGAGGCCGATGCCGGCCGTGAGGTCGTCGTCGGCGGCCAGCGGTGCCACGAGAGCCGCCACCCAGGCCGCCCAGGCGGACACCACCGGGACCGTGCCGGGGACCGGCAGGCGGGTGAGGAGGGCGTACGCGAGGGCGGCCAAGGCGGGAACGAGGACGAGCCACGGGTCGTCGAGGCCCAGCACCCGGGCGCGGTCCAGGGCGAGGCCGACCGTGACCGGCAGTCCGACCGCCGTGAGGGCGAGAGGCAGCCAGCCGATATGGACCCGGTCCAGGGCCTCCCCCACCGGCGACCGGCCGAGCGCACCGAGCCAGCCGCTGGTGCCGAGCCCGATGGTCACGAGCGCCGATGCCAGCACGGGCGACCACCCGTCGGCCGCGGCGGCGAGGGGGATGACGAGCCCGAGGGCGTGGCCGGTCAGGCCGAGGCTGGCGGCCACGCCGTGGGCGCGGGGGACGACGCCGGTGTGGGCCACCAGCACGAGCACGAGGGCGGCGCCACCCAGGACGGCGATGCCCGCCGGCACCGGGACATCGAGCGTGCCCAGGAACCACACCGCCGTCAACGAGGAGGCGGCGGCGACGGCCGGTGGACGGGCGACCGGTGCGAGCGGCACCGCGACGGAGGTCATCGTGACGAGCACGAGCGCACCGACGACGGTCCACTGCTCGCGCACCGTGAGGCTCGTGGCCGCGAGGAGCCCGACACCGGCGATCACGAGCACCGCGGCGCCGACGGCACGTGCCCAGTGGGTCCACAGCACGGGAGCGCGGCCCGCCTCGGGCAGGCGGGGGAGCAGCGCAGCGGCCAGGCCCAGGCCCGCGGCCGCGGCCAGCGCGGTCGTGGGGCTCGTGGCCCCGGCGAGCGCGACGACGGCGAGGACCGGTGCGACGGCGGCGACGAGGTCGAGGAGGGCAACGGCGGGCGCGAGGGCGGCCGGAGGCGCCGCCCGGCGCAGGCCGGCCCACACGGTCAGGGCGACGCAGGTGACGACGGCCCACGAGGCATCGAGCGCCGTCGGGATGAAGGCGAGGAAGGCGCCGGCTGCCGGGAGCGCGAGCGCCACGGCAGGGCGTTCCCGTGCTCCCGACCGCTCGAGCTGTGCCAGGAACCCCGCGACGGCGATGACGGCCACGGGGGCCACGTCCCCCGGGGAGCCCGCCGCTGCGACGGCGATGGCCGTGCCCGAGGTCACCAGCGCCCACCAGAGCGGTCCCGCGACACCGGGGAGCGCGGCGGGCAGGTCGTCGCCGAGCAGGTCGAGACCGACGAGGACCAGGGCTCCGGTGGCGAGCGCCGGGAGGGCCGGCCAACCGTCGGCGGCCCAGCTGAGGACCGCGAGCAGGGCGACCACGCCGATCCCGGGGATCGCGGAGACGCGCGTCGCCGCGGCCAGCCGGGCCGTCGGGCGCCACCGGCAGAGCGCCAGGGTGACGACGACGGCCATCGCCATGACGGCGACCTGCCACGAGCTGGGGGTCGCGACGTCCCGGCCGGACGGGATGTCGCGGGGACCGAGGCCGAGACCGGCCATGGCGACGGCGAGCCAGGCCACGGGCGCGACGAGGTAGCGCAGCGCGCTGTCGGGGTGTCGGACGGACCACGCCGCGTAGGCGAGGGCGACGAGGGCGAGCAACGAGGTCAGCGCGAGAACGAGGCCGGTGCCGGTGAGGTCGGGTGGCATCCCGATGCCGTCGAGGAAGGACGTGACGACCATGACGGGCAGGACCAGGCCACCGGCCAGCTCGAGAGCGCGGCCGACCACCGCCGCGCCGCGGTGCACGAGAAGGGCAGCCGCCCCGAACGGGACGAGGGCGATGACCGCCTCGGCGAGCGGTCGCAGGGCGGGGGCGACGTCGCCGAAGGCGAAGACCACGAGGCCGAAGGCCCCGATGAAGAACAGGAGGACGCCGAGGTACGCGAGCCCGTGCACCGCCAGGTCACTGCCCACCGCCGTGCGGGTGCGATGCCACCACCGCGCGAGCGGCGACGGTTCGGGAGCGGGGCGGCGGTGCGCGACCACCTGCACCGCTTCGGGAAGGGCCCGGGCCGGGTACGCGGGACGGGCCCTCGGAACGGTGCTCGGCACCGCGGGGCGCGGCAACGCGGTGGAGGGCAGCGTCGGGCCGACGGTGGCCTGCAGCGGGCCGCCGGTCTTCTCGGCCTCGGCGCGCATCGTCGTCACCAGGCTCTCGAGGCGGGCGTCCTCGCGCGGGCTGAGGTAGCCCATCCGGCGGGCCTCGGGAAGGAAGACGCCGCGGACGAAGGCGAGGTGCTCGAGGTCGCCCGGAGCCACGGGTCGCCCGAGACGGAGCGGGTCAGGGTGGGTGCCGCTGGTGTCGTGCACCCACGACGTCCACTGGGAGCCACTCCAGTACCGGAGGGTGGTGTGCCCGGCGGGGTCGCGGTACCAGCCGGCGGGGCTCGAGGTCTGGGTGGCGGCCATGACAGCGACCTCCTGTCGCCAGGAGCCACCCGCCGGGGGCGGTTCTCGGTCACCGACTCCTCGGGCCCGGCGCCCTCACCTCCTGGACGGGACCGCCGAGTCGGAGCGTCCCGAGCCGCGTGAACAGTGGAGGTCCGTGCCCCCCGAGGCGACCGGCGACGACCCGACGACCCACCCCCCGGGCGCGCCCGGCCGCACCCCACCGCGGCCTCGCGCCGGACGGGGCGAGGACGCCTCACCGACCGATCGTCCGGTCATACCTTCACGTTAGGGGTGGGGGACGTGCTCGGCGCGCGGACGTGCCGCTGGTCACGCGGTGGGACCTCCGCCGTCCCGATGGTGCGCCCCTCCGGGCCCCTACCCGGTGTCGCGCCGACGCGCGGGGGCGGGGTCGAGCTCGACGAGGAGCTCGGGCCGACGCTCGCCGTCGGTGACGGCGTCGATGAGCTCCTGCGCGGTGAGCGGCCGCGGTCCGGTGTCGACGGGGGACGGGGCCTGCAGCTGGTCGGGGGTGAGGTCGAGCTCGTTCATCCGCCGCGCGGTGACGAGCACCCGCGACTCGAGCGCGCCGACCATCGCGTTGTAGGCCTCGACGCTCGACTGCAACGAGCGGCCCATCTTGGCCGTGTGCGACCCGAGGGTGCCGAGCCGGCGGTAGAGCTCCTGACCGAGGTCGAGCAGCTCCCGGGCGCTGCCGGAGAGGGCCTCCTGCTGCCACGTGAAGGCCACCGTGCGCAGCAGGGCCATGAGCGAGCCCGGCCCGACGAGGACCACGCTACGGGCCAGGGCCGACTCGTGCAGCGACGGCCGCGCCGCGAGGGCCGCCGCGAGCATCGCGTCGCTGGGCACGAAGCAGACGACGAGCTGGGGGGTGGTGCTGAAGGCCGTCCAGTACTCCTTCGCCGCGAGGGCCTCGACGTGTCGGGCCAGGCCGGCCGCGTGCTCGCCGAGCAGGGCGGCCCGCTCGTCGTCGTGGAGGTCGTCGGCCTGGGCGTCGAGGAACGCCGCCATCGGCACCTTCGCGTCGACCACGAGGTGGCGGTTGCCGGGCAGCCGCACCACGACGTCGGGCCGCACCCCCCGGTCGTGGGTGGACACGGCGGCGACCTGCTCGTCGAAGTCGCACCGGGCGAGCATCCCGGATGCCTCCAGCACCCGGCGCAGCTGGACCTCACCCCAGGCGCCACGGACGGTCGAGCTGCGCAGCGAGCCCGCCAGCGAGGCGGTGGCGCGGCCGAGCTGCTGGGTCTCACCTTCGACCCGGGCCAGCAGCGCCCGCAGCGAGCCGTACTGCTGGGCGCGGTCGCGCTCGAGCTCGGTGACGTGGCCCTCGACCCGGCCGAGGGCGTCCTTGAGCGGGGCGAGCAGGGCGGCGGTCTCGAGGTCCTCGGCGAGCGACCCCTCGAGGTCGACGACCCGCTCGCGCAGGAGGTCGCGCTCGGTGGCCACGGCCGCGGTGCGCGCCGAGAGCACGAGCCGGGTGAGCCCGGTGGCGGCCGCGGCGCCGAGCGCCAGCCCCAGGAGGAGCCACATCCATCCGTCCATGCCCCGATGCTGCCAGCGGGCACCGACACCCCGGGGACCCGCGCCCCGCCGCCGCCGGGCCGCCGGGCGTCGTGCCCGCCCCGTAGCCTGCCGCGCATGCCCGAGAGCATCGAGACCTACGCCGCGCGGGTCGCGGCCGCCCAGGACGCCGAGGGCCGCCTCGGCCTCGAGCACGCCGACGTCACGGGGTGGGACGTCTTCCCCTTCGAGCCCGAGGGCCTGCGGCTCCGGCCGGGCCCGACCCTCGCGGCGGAGGAGGCGCCACGCGAGGGCGAGGACCCCGCCGACTGCCGGTGCCGCACGGGCGCCCCGCGCGGCACCGCAGAGCCGTTCGGGATCGTGTGGGAGCACGACGACTGGCTGCTCAGGCTGCCGCCACCGTCCGGGTCGCCACTTGTCCTCAGCGCGACGACCCGGTGCCACCTCGACGTCCCGGACCTGCCGAACCACCTGGCGTCCGGGTTCGGGCGGCTCCAGGTGGCGGTGATCGCGGCCGTCGAGGCCCTCCCGAGCGTGCAGCGGTGCCACCTGCTGCGCATCGGCGACGGCGGCGCCCACGCCCACTGGTGGTTCGTCGCCCGCCCCACCCGGATGCCGCAGCTGCGCGGCTCGTTCATGGTCGACTGGGACGACTTCCTGCCGCCCGTGCCCCAGGCGGTGCAGCACGAGAACGCCGCGTTCGTCGTCGACCTGGTGAGCCGGCGGTTCGGCGGCCGCGTCGTCGACGGCTGAGCACGGCGGCACTCCGCCCGACGGCCCGGGGATCCTCGTCGCACCCCGCAGGTAGCCTCCCACCATGGCGCGACGCGAGGAGAGCGAACAGGACCGGCTGCGCCGCATCGCCATCCTCAACGCCCGGCTCCCGAAGAAGCGGAACATCGCACAGGGCATGCTGCGCAACCCGGCCGGGGAGGTGCTGCTCTGCGAGCTGTCGTACAAGCTCGAGTGGGACCTTCCGGGGGGCGTCGTCGACCCCGGCGAGCCGCCCGCCGTCACCGTCGTGCGCGAGATCCGCGAGGAGCTCGGCATCGAGGTCGGGGTGGCCGGCCTGGTGGCGGTCAACTGGCTGCCGCCGTGGCGCGGTTGGGACGACGCCCACCTCTTCCTCTTCGACCTGGGCGTCCACGATGAGGGCGAGCTGGACCCCGCGCGGTTCCTCCGCCGCGAGATCGCCGGCGCCCACTGGGTGCCGCCGGCGTCGGCCGGCGAGCACGTCGCCCCGTACACGGCGCGGATGCTCGAGGTCGTCGCCGGTGCGTGGACCGGCGGCACCCTCTACCTGGAGAACAGCGAGCCGGTCGGCTGAAGCTGCGGTGTGCCGGCAGCGGCTTCTGCGCCGTGACGGGAGGGCGCAACACGCCCGGACACCGAGGCGCACGACGCGGTCAGCACGCGTCTGACCTGCGGCGACATCGGCCCAGTAGTCAATCCGGGCCATATCGTCCGCCCCCGGCCCGCCACTACGGTCGTGAACCGTGTTGCGACGACGAGGACCGACGACGACCACCGCTCCCGTGCGCGTCCCGGCCGGTCGGGTGCTCCTCGTGTCGTGCTTCGGCGCCTTCCTCGCCTTCCTCGACGCGACCATCGTCAACGTCGCCTTCCCGTCGATCCGGGAGTCCTTCCCGACGGTGTCGATCGGCGGGCTCTCCTGGGTGCTCAACGCCTACAACATCGTCTTCGCGGCGTTCCTCATCGTCTTCGGGCGGCTCACCGACCTCGTCGGCCGGCGCCGGTCGTTCGTCGGCGGGGTGGCGGTGTTCACGCTGGGCTCGGTGCTCTGCGGTGCGGCGCCGTCGGTCGAGATGCTCGTCGTCTTCCGCGTCGTCCAGGCCCTCGGTGCGGCGGCCCTGGTGCCGGCGTCCCTCGCGCTCGTCATCGCCGCGTTCCCGGGCGAACGGCGCGCCCACGCCATCGGGCTCTGGGGCGCCTCGGCGGCCGTCGCCGCCGGGCTCGGGCCGCCCATCGGCGGTGCCCTGACCGAGCTGGGCGGCTGGCGCTGGGCCTTCCTCGTCAACCTGCCCTTCGGCGTCGCGGCCCTGTGGTCGGCCCGCAGCCAGCTGGTCGAGAGCCGGGCCCCGGGGCGCCGGACCCTGCCCGACCTGGTCGGCGCGGCGACCCTCGCGGCGTCGCTGGCACTGCTCAACCTCGGCATCATCAAGGGCCCCGACTGGGGATGGACGAGCCCGCAGACGCTCCTCAGCCTGGGGGGCGCCGCCGCGATCTTCGCCGGCTTCGTCGTCAGCTCGCGACGGCACCGGTCGCCGCTCGTCGACCCCACCCTGCTGCGGCTGCCGTCCTTCGACGTCGGGTCGCTCGCCACCGTCGTCGCGGGCTTCGGCTTCTACGCCTACCTGCTCACCAACATCCTCTGGCTCCAGTACGTCTGGGGGTACGACGTGCTGCGCGCGGGCCTGGCCCTGGTGCCGGGGGCCGTGGTCGCCGCGATCGTGGCGTCCCGCCTGGGGCCGCTCGCCGAGCGGCACGGGTACCGGTGGTTCGTCGTGCCCGGTGCCCTCGTCTGGGCCTCGGCCTACCTCTGGTACCACCAGCAGGTGGGGCTGGAGCCCGCGTTCTGGGCCGAGTGGATGCCCGGGCAGGTGCTCAGCGGGATCGGGGTCGGCGCCACCCTGCCACTGCTCGGGAGCGCGTCCCTGGCGGCCGTGCCGGGCGGCCGCTACGCCACCGCGTCGGCGATCAGCTCCAGCGCGCGCCAGCTCGGCGGCGTGCTCGGCATCGCCGTCCTCGTCGTCGTCCTCGGGGACCCGACCCCGCAGACCGCCGTGGCCGCCTTCCGCGACGGCTGGGTGCTCTCGATCGTGGCCTTCCTCGTCGTCGCCGCCGCCGCGCTGCCGCTGGGCCGGATCCACGCGTCGACGGAGACCGAGGGCGACGGGGACACCCACCCACCGCACGTGCACGCCCCCGACCCGCCCCCGGAGTGGGCGCCCGGCCCCGCGGTCGCGGCGACGTCCACCGACCTCGGCGGGGTCCCGCTCGTGGCGGCGCTGCCCGCCGAGGCGCGCCGTCGGCTCGAGGACGACTCGCGGCTGGTCGACGTGCCGGCCGGCGCGGACCTGGTGCGCGAGGGCGACCCGGCCGGCTCGGCGTTCGTGGTCCGTCGCGGCCGGCTCGAGGTGTTCGTCGGCGACCGGCGCGTCCGCGAGGTCGGGCCGGGCGCCGTCATCGGGGAGCTGGCGCTGCTCACCGGCGAGCCCCGGTCGGCCACCGTCCGCGCCCGCCGCGACGCCACCGTCCTCGAGCTGACCCGCGCGTCGTTCGACTCCGTGCTGGACACCGACGCCCGGGCCTCCCGGTTCGTCCTCACCCAGGTCGCCGAGCAGCTGCGCACCGCGGCGCCGCCGTCGTCCGCCCCGCCGCCGGAGCGGCCGTCGGTCGTGTCCGTGGTGGGGGTCCACCGTGGTGCACCGGTCGAGGAGGTGGCTCGGGCGCTGACGGCCCGGATGGGGGTCCACCTCGACGTGGTCGACCCGGGACGGGTCGACCCGGACGGCCTGGCGCGGGCGGAGGTCGACCACGACCGGGTCGTGCTCGTCGCCGGACGCGGACCCGAGGGCAACGGCTCCGGGCCCGATGACGGCGCGTGGCGCGAGTTCTGCCTGCGGCAGGCCGACACCGTCGTGTTCGTCGCCCGGTCCGACGCCGAGGTGCCCTCGGGCCTCGCCGGCAACGGCCGCAGGCCGGAGGTCGTGCTCGTCGGGCCCGCGCCGTTGCCGGACCGTCGCGTCGCGTGGGGCACGGCGGCCGACGCGTGGCAGCTCACCCTCGTCGACGGCGACGTGGCGGTCGGGGTCCGCGCCCTCGCCGACCGCCTCGCCGGTCGTTCCCTCGGCGTCGTGCTCGCCGGCGGCGCGGCCCGTTCGTTCGCCGCGATCGGGGTGCTGCGCGAGCTGGAGGACGCCGGCCTGCGGATCGACCGGGTGGCGGGCACGAGCATGGGGGCGGTCATCGCCGCCGGGTACGCGGTGGGCAACGACGGCGACGCGTTCGAGGACCTCTGCTACTCGGAGTTCGTCCGCCGGAACCCGCTGTTCGACTGGGAGACCCCGCCGGTGAGAGCGCTGGCCAAGGGCAGCAGGGTGATCGGCGCGCTGCGTCGCGGCCTCGGTGCCGACACCGTCTTCGAGGGCCTGCCGCGCCGGCTGCGGGTCGTCAGCGTCGACCTCACGAACCGCGAGCGACAGGTGCACGAGCGCGGTGGCCTCGTCGACGCCGTCGTGGCCTCGTGCCGCCTCCCCGTGCTCTGGCCCCCGGTGCCCAAGGACGACGGGCGCCTGCTCGTCGACGGGAGCGTCCTCGACAACCTCCCCGCCGACCTGCTCGTCGAGCGCGACGAGGGGCCGGTCGTGGCCGTGCAGATCGGCACGGGGGGCTCGGGCGTCCACCGGCCGGGGCGGCCGCGGGTGCCGAGCCTCGGCGAGACGCTGATGCGCACGATGACGCTGGGCAGCGGCGGCGCGGTGGACGCGGCCCGCCGGTGCGGCGCCTGGGTGGTGGCGCCGTCGTCGGCCGGCACCGGGCTGCTCGAGTTCCACCAGTTCGACCGGATGGTGGCAGCGGGTCGTGAGGCGGCCCGGGCCCTGCTCGAGCAGGCCGGCGGCGACCTCGGGGCACCGGCTGCCACGGCGGGTGGCGACGCGGCGTCATCCGGGGGTGGTGCGGTCGACGAGGCGGCGGTCGGCGACGCCCCGGCACGCCGGTAGACTCTCGGCCCCGTGGCACTCACCATCGGAATCGTCGGGCTCCCCAACGTCGGCAAGTCGACGATGTTCAACGCCCTGACCAAGAACACCGTCCTCGCGGCGAACTACCCCTTCGCGACGATCGACCCCAACATCGGTGTCGTCCCCCTCCCTGATGCACGGCTCGAGCGGCTCGCCGAGATCTTCGGCTCCGAGAAGGTCATCCCGGCCACGGTCTCCTTCGTCGACATCGCCGGCATCGTCCGCGGGGCGTCCGAGGGGGAGGGGCTCGGCAACAAGTTCCTCGCCAACATCCGCGAGGCCGACGCCATCTGCCAGGTGGTGCGTACCTTCGAGGACGGCGACGTCGTCCACGTCGACGGCGCGGTCTCGCCCGAGTCCGACATCGAGACCATCCACACCGAGCTGATCCTCGCCGACCTCCAGACTCTCGACAAGGCGATCCCCAGGCTCGACAAGGAGGTCAAGGGCAAGAAGACCGACAAGGCCGTCCTCGACACCGCCCTCGCCGCCGAGAAGGTGCTGGCGGAAGGCCGCACGCTCTACGCCGCCGGCGCGGCGGCCGGCGTCGACAGGGCGCTGGCCGACCAGCTCGGGCTGCTCACGACCAAGCCGTTCATCTACGTCTTCAACCTCGACGAGGACCAGCTCACCGACACCGACCTGCACGCCCGCCTGGCCGCGCTCGTCGCCCCCGCCGACGCCGTGTTCCTCGACGCCAAGCTCGAGATGGACCTCATGGAGATGGAGCCGGAGGAGGCGCTGGAGATGCTGCACGGCTTCGGCGCCGAGGAGTCCGGGCTCACCCAGCTGGCCCGCACCGGGTTCCACACCCTCGGTCTGCAGACCTACCTGACCGCCGGGCCCAAGGAGTCACGGGCCTGGACGATCCGCCAGGGCTGGACCGCGCCGCAGGCCGCGGGCGTCATCCACACCGACTTCCAGCGCGGCTTCATCAAGGCCGAGGTGGTCTCGTTCGCCGAGCTCGACGAGCTGGGCTCGATGGCCGCGGCCCGCTCGGCCGGGCGGGTCCGGATCGAGGGCAAGGACTACGTCATGCAGGACGGCGATGTCGTCGAGTTCCGCTTCAATGTCTGAGTCGGCGCGTTTCCGCAGTTCAGATCGGGTCTGATCCCTCCCAGTCCGCACAGTCCGCAAGAAGGATGCCGGCGCCTTCCTGGAGCTGGCCGCCGACCTCGCCGAACGGACGGGCCGCACGATCGACCTACCGACGGAGCTGCGTGAGCTGGCCTCGCAGAAGTCATCGTCGACGGTCGCCAAGGCGGCCCGACGGCTCCTCGAGGTCTGAGGTTGCCGTCGGGTGGCACGCTGGTGTCGTGGCACTTCCGGAGACTGACCTCCACCGCATCCGGCTGTGGGCGCGAGAGCGTGTGCCGGAGCACCTCTGGGACGAGCTGAAGGTCGAGGCCGACGTCTCCGACCGGCACGTCGACATCGTCGAGGTGCGGCCACCGTGGGACGGTGTCGGCGAGCACACCCGGTTTCCGATCGCGCGGCTGCGCTATACGCAGTCAACCGGTCGATGGGCGATCTACTGGCGTGATCGCAACCTGAAGTTCCACGAGTACAAGCACAAGCACCCAACCAAGAACGTCCAGGCGCTCCTCGACCACATCGAGGCCAGCGGCGACCCCATCTTCTGGGGTTAGTTATCGGCTCGTTGACTGTTGATATGATGGAGGATAATCTCAGTTATATGAGAACTGAGGCACCGCTCCTGGCTCCGATCTTCCGATCGGACGGCCAGGCGCGCCTGCTCTCTACAGTGTTGCTCACCGGCGACGAGCTGAGCGTCACCGACCTGGCCAAGCGGGCCGACCTGGCGTACCCGACCGCCCATCGCGAGGTCGCGCGCCTGGTCGATGCCGGCATCCTGAGCGAGCGACACGTGGGCCGCACAAGGCTGATCCGCGCCAACGCTGAAAGCCCGCTGGTCGGCCCCTTGCGCGAGATCCTTACGGTCGTGACCGGCCCGGTGGTGATCCTGGCCGAGGAGCTTGCGCGCATCGACGGGATCGAGACGGCGTTCCTGTACGGCTCGTTCGCAGCTCGGCTCCTCGGAGATGCCGGTCCAGCCCCGCACGACATCGATCTCATGGTCCTCGGTGAACCTGACGTGGACGCGGTCTACGAGGCGTGCACTCGGGTCGAGTCCGCGGTGCACCGTCCCGTGAACCCGACGATCCTCACCCCGGAGGAATTCGCAGCGTCCTCCGGCTTTCTGGACAACGTGCGCAGCGGCTCGGCGGTCGTCGTCCTCGGAGAGCTGCCGTGGCGCTGACCCCGCTCTCCCGCGTCCAGCAGGCGACCGTCGTCGCGCTGGTCGAGGCGCGCCGCCTCGATGTCGTGCGCGCAGACCTCGCGCGTGCGACCTCGTTCCTTCAGCAGGCCGAAGAGAGATTGGACCAGCTGCCGCTGCTCACGAGCGTCACCGTCAGGTACGGCGTCGCCTACGACGCCTGTCACGACACCGGCGAGGCGCTTCTGGCGGCGTACGGCTTCCGTACGACCAACGGACCGGGCCAGCACGAGGCGCTCGGCCGCTACCTGCGCGCCGTGTTCGACAAGCCTCCGGCAGAGAAGGCGGCCCGGGAGTTCGACCGCCTGCGACGCGCCCGGAACCAGGACCGCTACGAGGCGAGGCCGGTGGGGGCGGCGGCGACCGAGAAGGCCGAGCAGGTCGCGCGGACGCTGTTCGACGCCGCCCTCGCCAGAGGTCTCACGACCTGACCTGCGGTCCGCAAACAGTCCGCAAGAAGTCCGGCGGGGGCCGAATCTGGCCGACGACGTCCAACGGTCCCACCGCCGCGTTTCCTCAGGTCAGAGCGCAGTTTCCGCCATCAGTCGTCGATGGCCGACGACCGCCGAAACGCCGAACTTCGTTTCGCTTCAACGTGTAGTTGACCGCGTTTCCGCAGTTCAGACCACGTGCGGGCCTGCCGCAGTCCGCGGGGAGTCCGCACGGAGTGCCGAAGCCTTGCGGGTGCGGTGCGCAGCGGTCGGCCAGAGGTGTGCCCAGGTGTCGAGGTTGGTCGTCGCCTTCGAGGGTCCGAGAGCCCGCTGGACGGTAACGACATCGCATCCGGCTGCGATCAGGCCCGAGGCGTAGAAGTGCCTCAGGTCGGGCAGGCCGTACTGGACCCCAGCGGACCCGAGGGTCGAGCGCCACCAGTGGTCCACCGTGTTCTGGTGGGGTGGGTTCTGGCCGCCGTCGACGCCGAGCCAGACCCCTTGTCGCAGCGTGCTTCTGCAGACTCGAGAACCAAGCGAAAGGGAGATCCGAGGGCGCGAGATGCTGGACCGGGAGGAGGGAGAGCCATGGCACCAGGGCCGGCTCGGCCTTCTTCGGCCGGCTGCCCTCGGCCTGGCGGGGCGCCGCTGGCCGGTCAGCCGAACGTCGACCGCAGGGTCTGCTGAGCGGTGTGCCGTGGAGTCCAGCCGAGCACGGTTCTTGCTTTGGTCGTGTCCATGATGACCGGGTGGCTGATGGCCTCCACCCACTGAGCGCCTGAGGGCAGGTACGGCACCCTGGCGGCGGCTCGCGCCAGCGATGCGACGGGACCACCTGGGAGCGACCAGGACCGCAGTCCGAGCTCGCGAGCGACGTCGACGAAGGTGATCACCCCGTCAGCGGCGATGTTGTAGGCCCCCGGTGATCCGGCGCCGACGACACACAGGCACAGCGCCTGGGCCACGTCGTCGTGATGGATGACCTGGAGGGGCAGGTCCGGCACGAGGGCCGGGAGACCGCGCAGCAGTCGCAGCCCCGACTCCCCCATGCGGGCCAGGGGCGCGAGCCCTCTGGGGATGCTGACCTTGGCTCCCACCGCCCCGGGACCGAGCACGATGGGGGGCCGTAACAGGTAGAGCGCCACCTGGGGGTTCACGCCGGCCTCCTCGAGCAGCAGGTGCTCGAGCTCGGCCTTCTCCCGGGCGTAGAAGAGGCGGTCCGCAGGCCGGGTCGGCCAGTCCTCCTTGATGCCGATCGGGTTGTCCGCGTGGAAGCCGTAGGCCGCGACCGAGGACGCGTACACGAACCGCCGGGCACCGGATTCGGCGGCCACACGGAAGGCATTGAGGGTGCCCTCGACGTTGATCGCCCGGGTCGTCTCCTTGCCCCCGCTCACGATCAGGAAGGCAAGGTGCACGACCACGTCGGCCCCGTCGAACGCAGCCCGCAGTGCGCCGGCGTCGCGGACGTCACCGCGGCGGTACTCCATCTTCGTCCAGCCGCGCTGCGCTGGGTCGAACGGTCGCCGAGCGATGCCGATGACGCGAGCGACCCGATCATCGGCCTCGAGCTGCGGCATCAGCGCGAGCCCGAAGGTGCCGGTGGGCCCGGTCACCGCAACCGTGAGTCCCCCCGCGCTTCCCATGCTGGTCCACGCTAGCCGCGCCGCGCGCGAACGGCCGCACGAGGCGCCGGACCTGACCGCCCGGAGGGTGCTCACCCTCTGCTGTCCGGCCTGCCAAGGCGGTCGCTGTTGAGGCGTGGTCATGCGCGAGGTCCTCGAGGCCGAAGTAGCCGGAGCCGCAGCCAAGCGACAGGAACTCGCACAAGGTGCCGCCTACAGCGACGTTCGGCCGGTCGAACTGCATGGGGACCGTCATCACGATCACGGCACCAGAGATGCCGTGAGCAGCGCTGCACTGAACGCCGTCACCGCCCGTGGAAGCGAAGGTGACGGCATGGCGCGGTGTGGCGCCATCAACGGGTCTTCGCAAGCGCGCGATTCGCGGCGCTGGGACGCACGTCGACCCGCGGAGTAGACGCGACGTCACAGTGACGACGCGGAAGCTCGAGGAGGACGCAGCAATTGCCGCGACCTGGCCGGACATCCGCGACATCACGGTGATGACGCGGATACTCCGGGCGCGTAGCCCTCTCTGGGCGGAAGGACGGGAGGGTCTGCGCCACCGCATCCATCCAACGTGCGACCGCCTCGGTCCGCAGCAGGTCCGCACGAAGGCCGCAAGCCACCGACGACGCCCACCTCCGCCCACCGGGGTCCTCGCAGGTCAGCTGCGTCTTCCGAGGACGACCGACACCGGCCGACCACCGACGGGACGTCCTGCGTCAACGTGTGAGGGGCCGGGTCCGGGCACGCCCCGAGGACCTCGGCGGCCTGAACGTCGTCGTCCGCGGGGCCGATCGCTCCCAGCGGAGACCTTCCGGGCGCCCGACCGCGATCGGGCGCCCGGAACGGGGCCCGGGTCGTCAGCTCCGGGGGGCGATGGCGTCCCAGAGACCCAGCGGGCCGAGCACGTCCGCCATCCAGTCCTGCACCTCGGCGGTGTCGACGCGGTAGTGGAAGCCCTGTCCGCCACAGCTCCAGTTCTGCACCCAGGAGTTGACCGCGACCACGGTGGTGGAGTCGCCGGCGAAGGTCGGTCCACCGGAGTCCCCGAAGCAGGTGCCGACCCGGCCTCCGCCGAAGTTCGACGCGAGCTGGAGGTTGTAGCCGGCGGTGTTCTTGTTGCGGGTGTTGATGATGAACGTCTGGCCCATCAGTCGCTCGCGGTAGGACAGGGTGTTGTTCCCGTTCTTCCCGTTGGTGCGGGTCACGCCGTACCCGGAGACCGTGACGACGGCGCCGATGCCCGTGCCCAGGGTGTCTGCGTAGCCCACCGGTGCCAAGGTCCCGTACGTGCCGATGTCCGGGTAGACCGCCTCGACGGCGCCGGGCTCCAGCACGATGAGCCCCACGTCGTGGGTCTCGGGGATGGTCGAGAGGTCGGTGAACCCGTAGTTGAAGAGCTGCTCGGACGTCACCCCACCGCTCACCGGGTACCCGGAGGAGGCGGGTTCCCCGGTCACCGGGTCGTAGTCGGCGCCGGCGTCCTGCTCGAACCAGATGCGGGCCGACGCCGCGACGGCGCCGTCGTCCGCCGCTGCGACGCAGTGGCCGGCGGTGAGGAAGACCTCGGGCGACAGCAGCGTCCCCGTGCAGCGGTGCAGGAAGGTGCCCTCCCCGTCGTAGAAGGCGACGAGCCCGACGTACTCGTGTTCGAAGTCCTCGGCGATGTTCGGGCCGGTCACCGCCCCGGAGGACGGGGCCAGCAACGTGATGGACGCCGTCGCGAGGGCCAGCGGCACGAGGGCCCAGCGGCCCACCTTCTTCAACATCTGTTACTCCTTCTCGATTGCTCCACGGATCACCGTCGGTCGGTCGAACGTCACGCAGGCAACCCGGTGGTGCCGGGCCGAGCATGGTGGGCCGGGGCCCGCACACGACCGGCGTCGACGGCGTCGCCGGGCATCGCCTGATCCCGGGGCTCCGTGTCACGGAGCGCCGGGACCTGAGGAGCGAAGGCCGCCACGCTGAATCCGGGCGGTCACCCTCTCGCCGCAAAGATCGTCCTTCGGCGGCCCCAGGTCAAGGCGCGACCCGCACCTTTCTCCGGCGGAAGCTGCGGGGAGGATCTCGCTCCGGCCGACGGCGCCGCTGCGGACACCGCCGCGGCTCACCACAGGCGGCCTCCGGTGCTCGTTCACGGTCCGGCGCGTGGATCGAGCCGCTCCGCTGCGCGGGTAGGGTTCGCGGCATGTCGCTCGCCAAGACCGTAGCGGTCCGGTTCGCACCACCGGTGCGACGACTGATCGAGCAGCGTGACCAGCTGCGGGCCGAGAACAAGTCGCTGCGCTCGGAACTCGCTCGACGCCAGGGCGAGTCGAGGTTGTCCTACGTCTTCATCGTCACCTACGGTCGCTCGGGGTCGACGCTGCTCCAGGGCCTGCTCAACGCCCAACCCGGTTACCTGATCCGTGGTGAGAACGGGGGCACCATGGAGATGCTCTACGCCACGTGGTCGGAGATGAACCGCCGTCGCTCTGACATCAGCGACCTGCGCCGCGCCGCGCAGCCGACCCACCCCTGGTTCGGGATGGACAGGTACTCCCCCGAGGAGGCCGCTGCATCGTTCCGCCGGCACCTCCTCGACGTCGTGCTGAAGCCGTCCTCCGGCACCCGGGTGACCGGCTTCAAGGAGATCCGCTGGTGGAAGCACAAGGACCTCGCCGAGCTCCTCGACTTCGTGGGACTGGTCTTCCCGGGGGCGCGGTTCGTGTTCAACACCCGCGACAACACCGACGTCATCAAGAGCAAGTGGTGGGCCGACCGCGAGGAGTCCGCTGCCCTGGCCCAGCTCGCCAACTTCGAGGGCCGGATGGTGGCGGCGCGGGAGCAGCTCGGATCCTCCGCGTACGCCGTCCACTACGACGACTACGTGGCGGACCGCGACTCGTTGCGGGGGCTGTACGACTGGCTCGGCGAGCCCTTCGACCGAGCCCGCGTCGACCAGGTGCTCGACACGCGGCACTCCATCTGACCCCGGCCGCTCCCGGCCGGGCCCGCGAGGATGGGCGGCGGATGGGGAGTGCCCCGACGGAGCGACCCCTCGGCGCCATCGCCGCGAAGCCGGCTGGGAGGAGCCGCGACGGCAGCGCTGCAGGGATGCGGCGTCGGCCACCCTCGGGCCCGGCTGCGGGGGCAGCGGCGGTAGACAGGATGCATGGGTCTGGCCGTCGCGGCGCTGGCGATGGTGGCCGGCTTCACGGCCGCCGTACTCGCCTCGCGGGTGGCCGTCGGCGCGGCCGGGCACCTCGTCGGGCGGACCCGGCTGCCGCCCTTCGTCGTCGGCATGACCCTCGTCGCGCTCGGAACCGACCTGCCCGAGATCGCCAACTCGGTCATCGCGTCGCTCGAAGGCCTCGGGGACGTCAACGTCGGGGACAGCATCGGCTCGGTCGTCACCCAGATGACGCTCGTCCTCGGGCTCTTGCCGCTGCTCGGCGGCGCGCTGCTGGTCCCCCGGCGACGGGCCGCGGTGGTGGGCGCGGGTGTCGTCCTGGCCCTGCTCCTGGGCGCCGTCCTCATGCAGGACGGGAACCTGTCGCGGCTCGACGGCGCGCTGCTCGTGGCGAGCTGGGTCGGTCTCTCCTTCGCCGTGTGGCGGGTGGGGGACGCGGGCAACGCCGATCGTGCGGAGCCGGCCGACGGTGGACTGGCCCGCCCCGTGGCGCAGCTGGTCGCCGGTCTCGGCGTGGTCACGGTGGGGGTGATGGCCGCGATCTGGGGCGTGGTCGAGCTCGCCGAGGCGGCGGGGGTTCCCGTGTTCCTCCTCAGCTTCTTCGGGGCCTCGATCGGCACCTCGCTGCCGGAGGTGCTGTTCAGCGTGACGGCGCTCCGGCGTGGGCAGGCCGAGATGGCCGTGGGGGACGCCCTCGGCGCGTCGATGGTCGACGGCACCCTGTCGATCGGGATCGGACCGCTCGTCGCCCCGACCCTCGTCACCACCGCGCTCGTCGAGCGTGCCGTGGCGGTCGCGGTGGTCGTGGTGGTGCTGGCGGCCGGCCTGCTCGTCTGGCGGCGACGGCACACGGCGGGCACCGGGGTCGCCCTGCTGGCCGCCTACCTCGGCGTCTACGTCGCAGTGCTCGTGTGACGCCCCGTGCCGTGGCTCCGGACGTCGGACTCCGGCCCACGCCCGGGCCTCGTGTGACGTGGGTGATGGCGGGGGACCGGGCCGCGGAGCACACTGGGGGCATGGCCGACGACGTCACCAGGCCTGGCCCGGCGACCCGGGACACCACCGGGACGGGAGGTCGTGTCGGCGCACCGGTGGTGGCGGGCCTGGACGGCTCACCCGTCGACGACGGCGTCACGGACTGGGCCGCGGCCGAGGCGGTACGCAGCGGGCGGCCGCTGCGGCTCGTCCACGCGATCGAGCCGGGCTTCCAGCTGACGCCGTACGAGGCGGTCCTCGGCGAGCTGCCCTCCCTCTCGGAGCAGATGCGCGCCGTGGGGAACGACCTCGTCGCCGCGGCTGCCGCCCGGGTGGCCGCGCGCCACCCGGGGCTCACCATCGACCAGGTGGTCGACTGGGGCCCGCCCGCGGCGGCCCTCGTCGACCTCTCCGACGACGCCGCGTGGCTCGTCCTCGGGTCGCCCGAGCGCAGCCGGCTCGAGCGCGTCCTGCTCGGCTCCGTCACCCGCGCCGCGGTGGCGCACGCCCGGTGTCCGGTGGCCGTCGTGCCCGCCGGCCACGAGGTCGGCCCGCCCCGGCGGGTCGTCGTGGGCGTCGACGGCAGCGCCGGCTCCGCCCGCGCCGTGCGGCTCGCGGTGACGACCGCCGCCGCGGCCGGCGGCTCGGTCACCTGCGTGCTGGGCTGGACGGTCGAGGTGATCGACGGCGTGGTGGTGACCGAACCCGACAGTGCGCACTGGACGGCCGTCGAGGAGCGGTACCTCCGGCTCGTGCACGAGGTGGCCGACCCGGTGGCCGCCGCGCACCCGGACGTGCCGGTCCAGGTGGTGGTCCGCCACGGCGGGGCGGCGAAGGCGGTCATCGAGCTCGCCGAGGAGCTGGGCGCCGACCTCGTCGTCGTCGGCAGCCGGGGCCGGGGAGGCTTTGCCGGACTGCTCCTCGGCTCGGTGAGCCGCACGGTGGTCGAGCGCGCCGGGACGGTGGTCGCGGTCGCGCACTGAAGGCGCACCGCCTCGACCGAGCGGTGGGCGACGTAGGGCGCCGGTCCTCGGCGCCGGAAGGAGGTCGCGACATGAACGACATCCCTGTGAGCACGCGGACGGGAGACGTGGTGGCGGCGCTCGACGCGACCGGCCACGACTGGACGGTCGCGGCCTGGGCGGCGGCCGAGGCGGAGCGGTCCGACAGCACCCTGCGGCTGGTCTCCGTGGTCGACGCCGGGCTGCAGCTGACCCCCTACGAGGCGCTCGCCGCCGGGTCGCCGAGCCTGGCCGAACAGGTCGACGCCGACACCCGACGGCACCTCGACGAGGTGTCCGAGACGCTCCGCGCCGCGAACCCCGGACTCAAGGTGGTCACCGAGGTGCTTTGGGGCTCACCGGCCGCCGGGCTGGTCGAGTCCTCGCAGGCCGCCCGCGTGCTGGTCACCGGCTCCCCGGCGCACGGCGGCCTGGGCTCGGTCGTCGTCCCCGCCATGGCCCACGCGCGCTGCCCGGTGGTGGTCGTCCCCGACGGGTCACGCACCGCCCGCCCGCGCACCGTCGTCGTGGGGGTCGACGGCAGCGACCACAGCCGGCACGCCCTCGCGTACGCGCTCGAGGCGGTCGACCCGGACGGCGGGTCGGTCACCTGCGTCGCCGCGTGGCGCACCGAGGTGGAGGCGGGGATGCTCATCACCTACGTCATGGCCGACCCGGTGCCGGAGATCGACGAACGCTACGCCGCCCTGCTCGACGGGGTGATCCGCGACGTCGCGCCGCGGTCCCCCGACGTGAGGGTGACCCCGCTGGTGACGCACGGCCCGACAGCCAAGGCGCTGCTGGAGGTGGCCCGGGAGCAGGACGCCGACCTCGTCGTCGTCGGGACCCGGGGGCACGGCGGCTTCGCCGGCCTGCTGCTGGGCAGCGTGAGCCGGCGGGTGGCGGCCAGGGCGGACCGACCGGTGGCGGTGGTCCGCTGACGGCCGGCGCGCGCCGCGGTCAGGCGTCGTCGAAGGGCCAGCCCCGCACCATGCCGGCGTCACGTCCCGGCTCGAGGTAGTGCTCGAATCCGAAGGCCACGGCGAAGGCCTCCGGCGGCATCGCGAGGATCATCCCGACGTCGCTCGTCTGGCTGGCGTGGCACTCCAGGGCTGCCCGCTTGCGCTCGAGCAGGCCCGTGACGTCGACCTGCCAGTGCAGCTCGGACTCCGGGGTGCCCATCGGGTTGCCGTCGTCCATCGGCCCGTCGGGGTCGAAGACCTCCTGCCCGGCCGCCCGGGCGGCCCCGGCCATCTCGCGCATGGCGTCGCGGTTCATCGAGGACTCGAGCACCCGGGGACGGCGCGCCGCGAGCTCGGCCCCGCGGTGCAGGACGCGGTGCACCTGGACGTGGTCGGGATGGCCGTACCCGCCGTGCCAGTCGTAGCCGACGGCGACGTCGGCATCCTCCTCGTCGAGGACGGCAGCGAACCTCGCCGCCGCCTCCTCGACGTCGGCCGCGGCGAAGGCGCCCTCGTGGCGGTTCTGCTCCCACCCGGCCATCCCGGAGTCGGCGTAGCCGAGCCGCACCAGCCGGTGGATGCCGATGACGCGGGCCGCGGCCTCGGCCTCGCGGCGGCGGCGGTCGACGACGGTCTCTCCGGGGGCGAGGTCGTCGGGCGCGGTGCCGTGGTCGCCGTCGGTGGCGACGACGAGCACGACCCGGTGGCCCTCGTCGGCGGCGCGGGCCATCGTGCCCGAGGTCTGCGACGCCTCGTCGTCGGGGTGGGCGTGGAGGAAGACGATGGTGGACACGGGCCCATCCTGCCCCGAGCCACCGACGTCCGTCGCGACCCCCTCGGACCGGCACGGCCCGCGGTGGGGGCCGGAGCCCGGCCCCGCGGGCCTTGGCAGGATGGGGGCCATGTCGCACCTGCCGCCGCCCCGGCTCGCCGAGCTCGCCGCCGCCCACGGGGTCGCCACCGACTACTGGGACTGGCTCGGCCAGCACGTCATGGTGTCGGCCGAGTCCATCCGCGCGGTGCTCGCGGCGCTCGGCGTCGACGCCACCACCGACGACGCCGTCGAGGCCTCGCTCGCCGAGCACGTCGACGGTCCGTGGCGGCGCACCCTCCCGGCATCCGTGGTGGTCCGCCAGGGGGTGGCCTCCCAGGTGGCCACGCACGTGCCGGCCGGCACCGGCATCCGGGTGGTGGCCGAGCTGGAGGACGGCACCCGCAGGGCACTGCCGCAGGTGGACCGGTGGGTGCCCGACCGGGTCGTCGACGGCGCACCCCTCGGCGAGGCGACCTTCGAGCTGCCGGCCGACCTGCCGCTCGGCTGGCACCGGCTCGTGGCGGAGGTCGACGCGCCCGCGCCACGCCCGGAGACCACCAGCGGCGTGCTCGTCGTCACGCCGCAGCGGCTCGAGCTGCCCGAGGGCCTGCGCGACGCCCGGGCCGTGGGTCTGATGGCCCAGCTCTACCAGGTGCGCTCCGGGGGCTCGTGGGGCACCGGTGACCTGCGCGACCTCGCCGACCTCGCCACCTGGGCCGCGGCAGCGCACGAGGCCGACTTCGTCCTCGTCAACCCCCTCCACGCCGCCGAGCCGGTCGTGCCGATGGAGCCCTCGCCCTACCTGCCGACCACCCGTCGCTTCGTCAACCCCCTCTACCTCCGGGTGGAGGACGTCCCCGAGGTGGCGTTGCTCGAGAACTCGGCGCACCGCAGGCTGCTCCAGCTCGCGGAGGCCGCCCGGGCCCTGAACGCGGAGGACCGGATCGACCGCGACGCCGCCTGGACCGCCAAGAAGGAGGCGCTGCGCCTGGTCCACGACGCGGGGCTCACCGAGACCCGACGGCGCGCCTTCGAGGAGTTCTGCGCGCGCGAGGGCGAGGGCCTGCTCCGCTTCGCGACCTGGTGCGCGCTCGCCGAGAGCCACGGGCTGCCCTTCACCACGTGGCCCGAGCCGTACCAGGACCCGACCTCCCCGGAGGTCGCGGCGCTGCAGGCCGAGCGGGCCCACGACGTCGACTTCCACCGCTGGCTGCAGTGGCTGCTCGAGCAACAGCTGGCGCAGGTGCAGCGCGAGGCGCTCACGGCGGGGATGACGCTCGGCGTCGTCCACGACCTCGCCGTCGGGGTGCACCCGCTCGGCGCCGACGCCTGGGGCCTGGGCACTGCCCTGGCCCGCGGGGTCACGGTGGGCGCGCCGCCGGACCAGTTCAACCAGCTCGGGCAGAACTGGAGCCAGCCGCCGTGGCGGCCGGACCGGCTCGCCGAGCTCGGGTACGCCCCATTCCGCGACATGGTGCGAGCGGTGCTGCGGGACTCCGGCGGCATCCGCGTCGACCACATCATCGGGCTCTTCCGGCTCTGGTGGATCCCGGCCGGCGGCACGCCCGCGGAGGGCACCTACGTCTACTACGACCACGAGGCGCTGCTCGGCATCCTCGTGCTCGAGGCCCAGCGCGCCGGCGCGGTGGTCGTGGGGGAGGACCTCGGGGTGGTGGCGCCGAACGTGCGCGACTACATGATGGAGCGCGGGCTGGTGGGCACGAGCATCCTGTGGTTCGAGTGGGAGGACGACCGGCCCAAGCCGCCGGAGCACTACCGCGACCTGTGCCTGGCGTCGGTCACCACGCACGACCTGCCGCCGTCCGCGGGCTACCTGACCCTCGAGCACGTCGCCGTGCGCGAGCAGCTCGGGCTGCTGACCCGCCCGGTCGAGGAGGAGCGGGCGCTCGAGGAGGCGGCGATCGACCGGGTGCGCGGGGTGCTCACCGAGCGCGGCCTGCTCGAGCCCGGCGCCGACGTCGACGAGACCCTGCTGGCGCTGCACCGCTGGCTGGCACGGACCCCGAGCCGGATGCTGGCCGTCGCTCTGCCCGACCTCGTCGGCGACCGGCGAGCCATCAACCAGCCGGGCACCAACGACGAGTACCCCAACTGGCGGCTGCCGCTCGCGGGCCCCGACGGCCGGCCGCTCGACCTCGACGACGTCCGCCAGGCCGAGCTCGCCGAGGCGCTGTTCGACGCCCTCCGCGGCCGCTGAGCCCGCTCAGCGCAGGGTGGTGCGGCTCAGCGCAGGGTGCAGCGTGCGCTGAGCCGACCGAGGGTGCGCTGAGCCCGAGCGGCGCACGGCCGAGCTGACCGGCCGCCCCGGATCGGCACCGGCACCGGCGGGGAGCGAGCGGGCCTGCCTCAGAGGCCCAGCGCCTCGTGCAGCAGCGCCTCGAGCCGGCCCGGTTCCTGCTCGCGCAGCTCGTAGCGGGCGCGCACGACCGGCAGGTCGACGTCGACGAGCTTCGCCAGGTCCACGGGGGTGCCGGCGACGACCGCGTCGACGGCGCCGGCGCGGGCCATCGCGCGGATCGTCTCCTCGAGCTCGCGGGTCTGCTGCTCCCCGTAGCCCATCGCCGGCAGGATGCCGCGGGCGTTGGGGTAGCGCTCGAAGGTGGCCGCGATGCTGCCGACGGCGTAGGGCACCGGGTCGACGATCTCCGCGGCACCGGCCTGGCGCGCACCGACCACCCCGGCACCGAACGACATCGACCCGTGCGTGAGCGTCGGCCCGTCCTCGACGACGACGACCCGCTTGCCGGACACGGCCGCACGGTCCTCCACCGTCACCGGGCTGTCGCACCGCAGCACCACGGCGTCCGGGTTCACCGCCCGCGCCGACGCCTCGACCGCCTCGACGTCCTCGGGCCGGGCCGAGTCGCACTTGGCGACGAGCACCACGTCGGCCATCCGCAGGTTGGCCTCGCCGGGGTGGTAGCCGAGCTCGTCACCGGGACGCAGCGGGTCGACGAGGACGAGGTGCAGCTCGGGGGCGTAGAACGGGATGTCGTTGTTGCCCCCGTCCCAGAGGACGACGTCGGCCTCCTCCTCCGCCTCGTGGAGGATCCGGGCGTAGTCCACCCCCGCGTACACGACGACGCCGGCGTCGAGGTGGGGCTCGTACTCCTCCCGCTCCTCGATGGTGCAGTGGTGCCGCTCGAGGTCGGTGAGGTCGCCGAAGCGCTGCACCGCCTGCGCGGCCAGGTCGCCGTACGGCATCGGGTGCCGGACCGCGACCACCCGCTGGCCCATGCCCCGCAACAGCCCGGCGACGTACCGAGTCGTCTGGCTCTTGCCGACGCCGGTGCGCACGGCGGTCACGGCGACGACCGGCCGCCGGGAGACGAGGGTGGAGCGCCGCGCTCCGGGCACGAGGAAGTCGGCGCCCGCCGCCACCACCCGGGAGGCGAGGTGCATCACGGAGGCGTGCGCCAGGTCGGAGTAGGCGAGGACGACGGTGTCCACCCGGTCGTCGGCGACGATCCGCTCGAGCTGGGCCTCCTCGACGATCGGGATGCCCTCCGGGTAGAGGGGCCCCGCCAGCTCGGGCGGGTAGGTGCGGCCCTCGATGTCGGGGATCTGGGTGGCGGTGAACGCCACCACCTCGACATGGGGGTCGTCCCGGTACATCACGTTGAAGTCGTGGAAGTCGCGGCCCGCTGCGCCCAGGATCACCAGGCGCTGTCGGGTGGCCGCGGGTTCCGGTGCGCTCATGGCGACCTCCGTCGCGGCTGAGGTCGACCGCCGGGTGCGGGACCCGCCACCTGGAGGCTACGCCCGGGCCCGACCCCGGCAGGCCACGACGTGACGCAGTCGACGGACGCGCGCCGCACTGGGTCCTCCGGCCGGCCGGCTCAGCGCACCCAGCGTCTCCTCAGCGCAGGGTGCAGCATGCGCTGGGCCGCACGAGGGTGCGCTGAGCGGTGGGTGGGTCAGGACGCGGGGGCTCAGCCGGCGCCGAGGACCAGCCGGGCGAAGCGCTCTGCGAACGGCCGCCAGGCATCGCGCAGCTCCCCCTCCGCCGCGCGCACCGCCTCGAGCGCCTGACGCTCCCGCTCGGTCGGCCCGTCCACCGCCTCCGCCCGCAGCCACGCCTCGAAGACCGCGGGCGGGGTCTCCGGGTGGAACTGCACCCCCCAGGCGCGCTCACCGAGGCGCAGTGCCTGCGGCATCCCGCCGGGCAGCCGGGCGAGCACCGTGGCGCCGGGCGGCAGTGTCGTGACGACGTCGTCGTTGTAGTGCACCGCCGGCAGCCCGTCCGACCCTCCGAGCAGCGGGTCGGACGCCCCCGCCGGGGTGAGCCGCACCGGAACCACCCCGAGCGTGCGCCCGTCCGGGTTCGGCTCGGAGATCCCGCCGAGGGCGACGGCCGCCAGCTGGTGCCCGAGGCAGACCCCGAGGAGGGGGATGCGGCGGGCCACGGCGTCGCGGACCAGGGCCTTGGCCGGGCCCAGCCACGGGTGCTCGGCGTCGTCGTGGGCCCCCATGGCCCCGCCGAGCACGACGAGCCCATCGTGGGAGAGCCGCTCGGGCACCTCCTCGCCGAGGTCGCCGCGCACGACCTCCACCGCCAGTCCCGCCGCCTCCCACCACTCGCCGAGCCACGCCGCCGGGGCGTCCGGCTCGTGCTGCACGACGAGCAGACGACCGGTCATCCGAGCTGGGTGCCGACCAGCGAGCCGATGGCGTAGGTGACGGCCATGGCGACCAGGCCCCCGGTGACGACCCGGACCGTGGCCTTGCGGGCCGAGGCGTCGCCGAGCCGGGCACTGACCCACCCGGTGAGAGCCAGGGCCAGGACGACGGCCACCACCGTGACGGGCACGCGCAGGGTGGTGGCGGGCAGCACGATGGCGAGCAGCGGCAGCAGCGCCCCGACCGTGAACGCCACCATCGACGCCCACGCGGCGTGCCACGGGTTCGTCAGGTTCTCGGGGTCGATGCCGAGCTCGACCTCGGCGTGGGCGGCGAGCGCGTCGCGCTCGGTGAGCTCGACGGCCACCCGGTGGGCCAGGTCGCCGGAGAGGCCCTTGGCCTCGTAGAGCTGCGTCAGCTCGGCGAGCTCCTGCTCGGGCATCTCCTCGAGCTCGCGGATCTCCTTGGCGATCAGGGAACGCTCGCTGTCGCGCTGGGTGCTCACCGAGACGTACTCGCCGACCGCCATGCTCATCGCACCCGCGGCGAGCCCGGCGAGGCCCGCGGTGAGGATGGTGCCGCGGTCGGTCGTGGCCGCCGCGACACCGATGACGAGGCCCGCCGTGGAGACGATGCCGTCGTTGGCGCCCAGCACGCCGGCGCGCAGCCAGTTCAGCCGGCTGCCGAAGTTGCGGTCGTGCGGTTCGTGCGGGTGCGACTCCGGCTCGGGCGGGGCGTCCGCGCCGCCCGGCACGTCCGCGGGCTCAGGCACCGGGGGTGGCTCCCTCGGCGCGGGCGGCGGCGTCGATCCGGTGCGCGAGCTCGATGTCGAGCTGGGTCAGTCCGCCGGCGTCGTGGGTGGTGAGCAACCAGCGGGTGGTGCGCCAGCGGATGTCGATGTCCGGGTGGTGGCCGAGCTGCTCGGCGTCGTCCGCGGCCGCCTGCACGATCCGGATGGCCGCGGGGAAGTCGGGGGCCTCGATGGTGGCGACGATCGCGTCGCCGTCGCGCTCCCATCCCGGCAGGTCGGCGAGCTGGCGGGTCACCTCGTCGTCGGTCAGCAGTCGGCTCATGCCCTCCATCAAACCACCGGCACGCCACCGTGGGCACACGCGGACGCGGCGGCGATGCGGCGCGCCGGTCAGCCGGCGCCCGTCGGGAAGGTCTCGGACCCGTAGGGGTCGTCCCCGGCTCCTTGGCCGACATCGGGCCGTACGCGTCGTCGCCCTCGGAGTAGTCCTGCTGGGTCGTGGCCGTCGCCGTGACCGAGTGCGGCTGGAGCTCCCCGCTCGCGATCTGCTCGGCCCAGTGGCAGGCCACGCGGTGCCCCGCCGGCACGCCCGGCAGGTCGACGACCCGCAGCTGCGGCCGCTCCTCGTCGCACCGGGTCTCCTGGCGCCACGGGCACCGGGTGTGGAACCGGCACCCGGGCGGCGGGTTCGACGGGGACGGCAGGTCGCCGACGAGGAGGATCTGCTGGCGCTCGTCCTCCACCGCGGGGTCGGGGACCGGCACCGCCGACAGCAGCGCCCGGGTGTACGGGTGCAGCGGCGTGTCGTACAGGTCGTCCGCGGTCGCCTCCTCGACCAGGCCTCCGAGGTACATGACCCCGATCCGGTCGCTGATGTGGCGCACGACGGCGAGGTCGTGGGCGACGACGAGGTAGGTGAGCCCGTACTCCTGCTGCAGCTTCTCGAGGAGGTTGATCACCTGCGCCTGCACGGAGACGTCGAGGGCGCTCACCGGCTCGTCGGCCACGATGAGCTTGGGCTCCACCGACAGCGCCCGCGCGATGCCGATCCGCTGGCGCTGGCCGCCGGAGAACTCGTGTGGGTACTTCTTCAAAGCGGCGGCGGGCAGGCCGACGTCGGCGAGCAGCTGGCGCAGCCGCGCGGCCGTGGTCTGGTCGTCGTCGGCGAGGCCGTGGGCCCGCATCCCCTCGACGAGCAGCGACTCCACCGACTGGCGGGGGTCCAGGCTGCTCATCGGGTCCTGGAAGACCATCTGGAAGTCCTTGCGCCGGGCCCGCATCTGCCTGCCCGTGAGCGAGCCGACCTCGACGCCGTCGATGATGACCGTGCCGTCCGTGGGCGGTTCCAGCCCGAGGATCGCCTTGCCGAGGGTGGACTTGCCGCAGCCGGACTCGCCGACCAGGCCGTAGGTCTCACCCCGCCGGATCTCCAGGTCTACGCCGTCGACGGCGTAGACGTGGCCCACGACCTTGTCGAAGATGACGCCCCGCTTGATGGGGAAGTGCACCTTGACGCCGCTGACCCGCACCAGGACGTCCGCCTCGTCCCCGGTGCTGGCGGGACGCTCGTACGTGGTCTCCGTCATCGCGGGCTCCCCACCGGGTTGTGGCAGCGCAGCGCGCGGCCGGCGGACTCCTCGAGCCGCGGTGTGACCTGGGTGCACACCTCGATCGGCTGCGAGCACCGTGGGGCGAAGGCGCAGGCGTGCTCCCAGGGCAGGTTGTCGGAGACCGACCCGGGGATGGGCGTGAGCTCCTCGCCGCGGGGTGCGTCGAGCCGGGGGATCGAGCCGAGCAGACCCGCGGTGTACGGGTGCCGCGGCTGCGCGAACAGCTCGTGGCGCCGGCCCCGCTCCACGATCCGGCCGGCGTAGAGCACGTTGACCTCGTCGCACAGCCCGGCGACCACGCCCAGGTCGTGGGTGATCATGATCAGCGCCGTGCCCGTGTCCTGGACGAGCTCCTTGAGCAGGGCGAGGATCTGGGCCTGGATGGTGACGTCGAGCGCCGTGGTCGGCTCGTCGGCGATGAGCAGCCGCGGCTCGCACGCCAGCGCCATGGCGATCAGGGCGCGCTGGCGCATCCCGCCGCTCATCTGGTGCGGGTAGTCGGTGAGCCGGCGGTCGGGGTCGGGGATGCCGACCCGGTCGAGCAGGTCACGGGCCACCGGGGTGGCGGCCTTGCGCGACATCTTCTTGTGCCGCTCCAGCACCTCGGTGACCTGCCGGCCGACCGGGACCACCGGGTTCAGCGAGGAGAGCGGGTCCTGGAAGATCATCGCGATGTCGCGGCCGCGCCGGTCGCGCATCTGGTTGTCGGGGAGGCGCAGCAGGTCGGTGCCCTCGTAGAGCGCCTCCCCCTCGACGGTGTTCCCACGGTGCGGGAGCAGGCCCATGATGGCGAGCGAGGTGACCGACTTGCCGCAGCCGGACTCGCCGACGAGCCCGACGGTCTGGCCGGGGCGCACGTCGAAGCTCACGCCGTCCACGGCGGTGAACGGCTCCTCGCCCTGGCGCCGGAAGGTGACCTGCAGGTCGCGGACGGAGAGCAGCGGCTCCTCGGAGGTCGCGGACGGACGGGGAGCGGAGGCCGTGGCAGTCATCGGCCGGTCACCTCCTGGTCTTCGGGTCGAGGGCCTCGCGCAGGGACTCGCCCATCAGGGTGAAGCCGAGCGCGACCGTGATGATGCACAGGGCCGGGTACACGGCGAGCGCGGGGTGGTCGTAGATGTAGCGCTGCGCCGCGCCGAGCATCTGGCCCCACTCCGGGATCGAGTCGTTGGGGTTGCCGAGCCCGAGGAACGCGAGCGCGGCGGCGTCGATGATCGACGTGGCGAGCACGAGGGTGGCCTGGACGATCACGGGCCCCAGTGAGTTCGGGAGCATGTGCCGGAAGATCACCGCGTTCTGGGTCACCCCGAGCGAGCGCGCCGCGAGCACGTGGTCGCTGCTGCGCTGGGCGAGCATCGACCCGCGCAGCAGCCGGGCGAAGATCGGCACCTGCACCGTGGCGATCGCGATGATCACCGTCCACTGGCTCGGCTGGCTGGCCAGGGCGGCGATCGACATGGCCAGGAGGAGCGCCGGGATCGAGAGCAGGACGTCGACGGTGCGCATCACGGCCGCGTCGACCCACCCACCGATGGCCCCGGCCAGGATGCCGAGGACGAGCCCCCCGATGAGCCCCAGGACGGTGGCGAGGACCCCGACCATGAGGGTCTGTCGGCTGCCGACGAGCAGGCGCGAGAGCAGGTCCCGGCCGCGGTCGTCGGCGCCGAGCGGGAAGCCGGGCTCGGGCCCCGGCACCGGGTTGGTCTGCGGGCGGACCTTGTCCAGGAGCAGCCCCGCGCTGGGGTCGTGAGGCGCGATCCAGGGTGAGATGAGGGCGAGCAGGACGAAGATCGAGATGATCGTCGCGCCGACCAGGAAGACCGGGTCGCGGCGCAGCCGCCGCCAGGCGCTCGCGATGAGCGAGACACCAGGCGCCTCGTCGACCGTGCCCGCGTCGAGGACGGCCACCGAGCCGCCGCCCGCGCCGGCGGGTCGCGCGGTGCTGCGGGCGAGGTCGTCGATGCGCTGCTTCCTGCGGTTCATCGGGTTCAGGCTGGGCGGCGTCATCGGGTCCTCACCCTCGGGTCGATGACGGCGTAGGAGATGTCGACGAGCAGGTTGACGATGACGTAGATGGCGGCCGCCGCGAGGATGAGCACCTGGAGGACGGCGTAGTCGCGCCGTTCGTAGGCGATCGCCAGCGCCTCGCCGAGACCTCCGAAGGCGAAGACCCGTTCGGTGAGGACGGCCCCGGCGAGGAGCGCGCCGATCTGCAGGCCGATCGTCGTCACCACCGGCAGCAGTGCGTTGCGCATGATGTGACGGCCGCGGATGGTGCGGGTGGCCAGGCCCTTGGACTCGGCGGTGCGCACGTAGTCCTCGTCGAGCACCTCGAGCACCGAGGCCCGGGTGATCCGGAAGATCACCGCGAACGGGATCGTCGCCAGCGCGACTGCTGGCAGCACGAGGTGCCGCAACGCGTCGGCGGAACAGTCCAGCTCACGGGTCAGGAGGCCGTCGAGGACGAAGAAGCCGGTGACCCGGGTGCAGCCCAGGCTGGGGTCCTGCCGGCCGGAGACGGGGAAGATCGGGTTCTCGATCGCGAACTGGTACTTGAGGAGGAAGGCGAGGAAGAACACCGGGACGGCGATGCCGACGAGCGAGACGATGACGAGCATGGTGTCCGGCGGCGAGTTGCGGCGCCGGGCGGCGATGTAGCCCAGGGGGATCGCGAACGCGACCGCGAGGACCATCGCGAAGAAGCTCAGCTCGATGGTCGCGGGCAGCCGGATGAGGAAGATCTCCAGCGCGTCGCGGCCGGGCAGCACCCCGGTGGAGACCCCGAAGTCGCCCTGCGAGACCCGCTGGAGGAACTTCAGGTACTGCACGGGGATGGGCTGGTCGAGCCCGAAGGCCTCGGTCAGCGCCTTCCGGGTCTCGGGGGTGGCGCGCTCGCCGAGGATGGCCGACACCGTGCCCCCGGGCAGCGAGCGGAGCCATACGAAGAGCAGCAGCGAGAGGACGATGACGACGCCGACCATCTGGAGGATGCGCCGGATGATGAATCTCGCCACGGGGAGAGCTCCTCGAGCCTGGTGGACGACGGTGGCCGCCCCGAACCTAGCGGTCCGAGGCGGCCACCGTCTTCTTCTGTGGTCACCGGGGGACGTGGCCCCCGACGGTCACTTGGCGACCGTGACCGTGTCGAACTGCTCGGCGGTCAGCGGGCTGGCCACCAGGCCGTCCACCTTCTCGCTGACCACGAGGGCCGGCGGGGAGTGGCTGATCGGCACGCCGGGGAGGTACTCCTCCGCGATCCGCTTGTTGATGTCCTCGTACGCGGCGGCGCGCTCGGTCTCGTCGAGGATGCCGTCGGCCTCCGTCAGGTCCTGCGACAGGGTCTTGCCCCACGGCATGACGCTGGTGTGGAAGTCGTTCTGCTGGAGGTTGCTGAAGAAGGTGCCGAGGAAGTTGTCCGCGGCGTTGTAGTCACCCGTCCAGCCGAGCAGCCACGCGTCGTACGCCCCGTTGACCGAGACGTCGTCGAGGTAGCCGCCGTTCCACGGCTTGCTGACGACGTCGACCTTGATGCCGACGGCCTCGAGGTCCTTGCGGAAGGCGTCGTGGATCTTCTGCGGGTCCGGCATGTAGGGCCGCGAGACCTCGGTCGGGAAGGCGAACGTCAGGGTCATGCCCTCGGCGCCGGCCTCCTTGAGCAGCTGCTTGGCCTTCTCGGGGTCGTAGGCGTAGGGCTCGAGCGAGGTGTTGTAGCCGGTGACCGCCTCGGGCATGAACTGCGAGGCGACCGACGCCCCCTCGGGCAGCTGGGTCTTGACCATCTGCTCACGGTTCAGGGCGTACGCCAGCGCCTGGCGGACCTTGAGGTCCTTGAGCTTCTCGTTGCGCTCGGGGTTCAGGCCCATGTAGAGGATGTTGAACGCCGGGCGGACCTCGACGGTGTTGCCCGACTCCTCGAGACCGGCCCAGTCGACCGGGTTCGGGAGGTCGTAGCCGTCGATGGAGCCGGCCTCGAGCTCCTGCCGCCGGGTGCTCTCGTCGGGGATGATCTTGAAGACGATCTTCGCCGTCTTCGGCGGCTCGCCGTAGTACGTGTCGTTGGCCACCAGCGTGACCGTCTTGTTGGCCTCGTCGTAGTTGTCCAGCTTGTACGGGCCGACGCCGACGGGGTTCAGCGAGTACTCGGGGTAGGTGAAGCCGTCGCCCTGGGCCTGCACGTTGTTGGCGTCGCCCTCCTCCAGCGCCTTCGGCGACTGCATCGAGAAGGAGTCGAGGGACAGGATGGTCGGGAAGCTCGAGGTGACGCGGGTGATGTTGATGACCGCGGTGTTCTCGTCCTGGGCCTCGCAGGAGTCGTAGAGCGAGTTCTCCGGGTCGTCGCTGAACGAGCCGAAGAAGTACGTCCAGTACTCGCCGGCCTGCTGACCGGCGCCCTCCTGCTCGAACATGCGCTGCATGTTGTAGCAGACGGCGTCGGCGTTGAACGGCTCGCCGTCGGAGAAGGTCACCCCCTCGCGGAGCTTGAAGGTCCAGGACAACCCGTCCTCCGAGGGCTCCCAGCTCTCCGCGAGCTCGGGCTGCATGTCGGCCGTACCCGGCTTGACGCCCAGCAGGCCCTGGTGGATCTGGCGGGTGATGCGGAAGGTCTCGCCGTCCGTCGCGTAGAACGGGTCGAACACGTCCGGGGCGCCGGCGGCGCCGAAGGTGAAGGTGTCCTCGAACTCGCTGCTGCCCGCGTCGCCCGACCCGTCGTCGTCGCGCTCGGACTGGGCGCACGCCGTCAGGCCCAGGGCCGCGATGGTCGCGAGGACCACGGGCGCCTTGCGCTTCAGTGTCATGTTTGTCCCTCGTTGGTGTGCGATCTCTCGGGTCGCCCGGTCGGGCGGCCGCGTGGTGGGCCCGCTGACGGCGCCGGGAAGGGCTCCGTCGGCCGGATAAGCGGGGACCATAACGGCATTTGCGCCGGATGCACCGGCCGGACGCCAGTGGTTACCCAACTGAGACCCAAGGGGAGGATTGTCGCGGAGACCCGGCTCCGGGCCCCTGACAAGGGCTCTCACCCCCGATTCGGTCGGCACGGTGAATCCTGAGAGACTGGAGGGTATGCCCGCCTCCCGCCGCGACGACCTCCGCAACGTCGCCATCGTCGCGCACGTCGACCACGGCAAGACCACCCTCGTCGACAAGATGCTCTGGCAGTCCGGCGCCTTCGGGGAGCACGACCACGTGGCCGAGCGGGCCATGGACAGCGGGGACCTGGAGCGCGAGAAGGGCATCACCATCCTCGCGAAGAACACCGCCGTCCGGTACGCCGGCAAGGCCGCCGCCGACGCGGGGCTCGCCGGTGGCGTCACGATCAACATCATCGACACCCCGGGCCACGCCGACTTCGGCGGCGAGGTCGAGCGCGGGCTCTCGATGGTCGACGGCGTCGTGCTGCTCGTCGACGCCAGCGAGGGGCCGCTGCCGCAGACCCGCTTCGTGCTGCGCAAGGCGCTCGCGGCGCGCCTGCCCGTCGTGCTGTGCATCAACAAGGTCGACCGTCCCGACGCCCGCATCGGCGAGGTCGTCGACGAGGTCTACGAGCTCTTCATGGACCTCCTCGAGGACGTCGCGCACCACGAGGACCAGCTCGACTTCCCGGTCGTCTACGCCTCCGCGAAGGCCGGCCGCGCCTCCACGAGCCGCCCCGCCGACGGCGAGCTGCCCGACAGTCCCGACCTCGAGCCGCTGTTCCGCACCATCCTCGAGACCGTCCCGGCGCCGTCGTACGACCCGGAGGCGCCGCTCCAGGCGCACGTCACGAACCTCGACGCCTCCAACTTCCTCGGCCGCCTGGCCCTGCTCCGCGTCAAGAACGGGACGCTGCGCAAGGGCCAGCAGGTGGCCTGGTGCCGCCGCGACGGGTCGGTGCAGCCGGTCAAGGTCACCGAGCTGCTCCGGACCGAGGCCCTCGAGCGCGTCCCCGCCGAGGAGGCCGGGCCCGGTGACATCGTCGCCGTGGCCGGCATCCCCGAGATCACCATCGGGGAGACCCTCGCCGACCCGGCCGACCCCCGCCCGCTGCCCCTCATCACCGTCGACGAGCCGGCGATCTCGATGACCATCGGCACGAACACCTCCCCGATGGCCGGCAGGGTCCGTGGTGCCAAGGTCACGGCGCGCCTGGTCAAGGAGCGCCTCGACCGCGAGCTGGTCGGCAACGTCTCCATGCGGGTGCTGCCCACCGAGCGCCCGGACGCCTGGGAGGTCCAGGGCCGCGGCGAGCTCGCGCTCGCCATCCTCGTCGAGCAGATGCGCCGGGAGGGCTACGAGCTCACCGTCGGCAAGCCCGAGGTGGTCACCCGCACCGTCGACGGCAAGGTCCACGAGCCGGTCGAGCGGCTGACCATCGACACCCCCGAGGAGTACCTCGGCGCGATCACCCAGCTGCTCGCCGCGCGGAAGGGCCGGATGGAGCAGATGACCAACCACGGCACCGGGTGGGTGCGGATGGAGTTCCTCGTCCCCTCCCGCGGGCTGATCGGCTTCCGGACCCAGTTCCTCACCGAGACCCGGGGCACCGGCATCGCCCACCACGTCTTCGAGGGCTACGAGCCGTGGCTCGGCGACATCTCGACCCGGGTCTCCGGCTCGCTCGTCGCCGACCGCTCCGGTGCCGCCACCTCCTACGCGATGATGAACCTGCAGGAGCGCGGAACGCTCTTCGTCCCCCCGACCACCGAGGTGTACGAGGGCATGGTCGTCGGCGAGAACTCCCGGGCCGACGACATGGACGTCAACATCACCAAGGAGAAGAAGCTCACCAACGTGCGGTCCTCGACGGCAGAGGTGCTCGAGCGTCTGGCCCCGCCGCGCCTGCTCTCCCTCGAGCAGTCCCTCGAGTTCTGCCGTGAGGACGAGTGCGTCGAGGTGACCCCGGAGGCGGTGCGCATCCGGAAGGTGGAGCTCGACCAGACCCTGCGTGCCCGCGCCGCCGCCCGGGCGAGGAAGAGCTGAGCCGGTGCCGGTGACCCCGGACGACGCCCACCCGGCCCCCACGAGCCGGGCCGGCCGCCGCGCCTCGCGCCGCCGGCGTCGGCTCCGGCCGCTGCGGACTGCAGTGCTCGGCGGGCTGCTCGTCGCGGTGCTCGCGGCCACGGGCGCCTGGATGCACAGCCGTGAGGCGACGGTGGCGTCGCAGGAGACACTGCCGACCTCCGCGGTCGGGGACCGCGTCGACACGCGCGGCGGGACCCTGCACGCCCTCTCCCTGGGACCGGTGACGTCCTGGGACCCGCAGCGGATCGCCACCCGCGAGGACATGGCCTTCGCCGGTCGGATCTTCGCGCGCACCCTCACGGCGTACGCGCCGAGCACCGACCCGGACGAGCAGTCGCGGCTGGTCGGCGACCTGGCCACCGACACGGGGACGCCCAGCGAGGACCTGAGGTCGTGGACCTTCACCCTCCGCGAGGGCGTGCGCTGGCAGGACGGTTCACCGGTGACCTGCGAGGACGTGGCGTACGGCATCTCCCGGACCTTCGCCACCGCGGAGATCACGGGGGGCCCCACCGACGCCCTGGCCGTGCTCGACATCCCCCGCCGGGAGGACGGCACGAGCACCTACCTCGGCCCGTACGCCACCGGCAAGGCGGCCGAGAAGGGCCAGCGCGCGTACGACGAGGCGGTGGCCTGCGACGGCCGGAGCATCACCTTCCGGCTGAGCCGGGCGCTGTCCGACTTCAACGAGATGCTGAGTCAGCCCGCGTTCGGGCCGGTCAAGGAGTCGGCCGACGAGGGCGGCGACGGCACCCACGCCGTGTTCTCCTGCGGCCCGTACACGCTGCAGGGCGCCTGGGAGCCGGGCCGCGGCGGGCTGTTCGTCCGCAACGAGAGCTGGTCGCAGTCCACCGACCCGGTGCGCAAGGCCTACCCGGACCAGATCCGTTACCAGGAGGGTCTGACCCCGCAGGCCGTGGCCCAGCAGGTCATGGCCGACGGCGAGACCGGCAGGGTCTCGGTGTCCCTCGGCTCCGCGCCGCCGGCCATCCAACAGCACATCACCGCGGTGCAGAGCCTCGACGAGCGGTCGGTCAACCCGCTCACCGGGCTCGTCGACTACCTCGTGCCCAACACGAGGAGCGAGGTCTTCGCGGACGAGAAGGTCCGCCTGGCGCTGGCAGCGGCCACCAACCGGGAGGCGTACGTCACCGCCATCGGCGGCCCGACCGCGGCCGAGCCGCGCCGCTCGTTGCTGCCGCGGTCCCTCCCGGCCGCGCACGACGAGGACCCGATCGGCACCGGCGACCGCGGCGATGCCGCCCGGGCCGCCGCCCTGCTGGAGGCGGCGGGCGTCGACACCCCGGTGGAGTTCACCGTGGCGTACCGCTCGACGCCCACGGCCGACAAGGCGATGGCCGCGCTCGTCGCCGGTTGGCGGGACGCCGGGTTCGAGCCGACCACGGAGCCGATCACCGAGGACTACTTCGCGACGATCAGCGACCCCGACGCCGCCCGCGACATCGACCTCTTCTGGTCGAACTGGGCACCGGCCTGGGCCTCGGGCTCGACGGTGCTGCCGCCGCTGTTCGACAGCACGGTCAACGTCACCTCTGCCGGTCCCGGGCGCGACTACGGCTACTGGAAGGACAGCGAGCTCAACGCCTGGATGGCGGAGACGGAGGCCACCGCGGACCCCGCCGATCGCGAGAAGGAGTGGGGGGCGGTCGACGCCTCGCTGCTGTCCAAGGGCGCCTACATCGGCCTCGCCGAGCGGCGGGCGCTGTACATCGCCGGCTCCGACGTGCGGAACCTCTCGGCGAACGCCGTGCTCGGGGGAGTCGTCGAGCTGGCCGACATCGCGGTCACCGAGTGAGGCCCCTGCTCGACGGCGTCCGCACGGCGGGCCCGGCCCGGCTGCTCTTCGTCCATGCCCACCCGGACGACGAGACCCTGACGACGGGGGTCGCGATCGCCCACCACGTCGCACGGGGCGACGACGTCCACGTGCTCACGTGCACCCTGGGCGAGGAGGGCGAGGTCATCCCGGCCGGGCTGGCGCACCTCGAGGGCCGCGGCGAGGAGCTGGCGGCGCACCGCCGGGACGAGCTCGCGCGGGCGATGGACCTGCTCGGTGTCACCCACCACCTCCTCGGGGCCGACGGCCCCGGCGCGCCACCGGCGTTCCGCGACTCGGGGATGGCCGGCTCGGCGGCCGCTGCCGACCCGCGCGCCTTCGCCGGCGTGCCCCTCGACGTCGCCGCCGACGCCGTGCGCCAGGTGGTCGAGCGGGTGGGGCCCGACGTCGTGGTCACCTACGACGCGGGCGGTGGCTACGGCCATCCCGACCACGTGCGCACCCACGACGCCGTCCGACGGGCGGTGGGCGGGCTGGGCGAGGTGGCTCCGGTGCTCCTGGGCGCCGTCGTGCCGCTGACGTGGGCGGCGCAGGACCGCGAGTGGCTCGCCGCCCACGTGCCGGCCGGGGAGGGCTGGGTCGTGCCGGGGGAGGGCAACCCCTACGCCGGGAACGTCGTTCCCGACGAGGTCGTCATGCGGGCCGTGGTCGACGCCGAGGCCGAGCGCCGGCGGACACGCGCGCTCCGGGAGCACGAGACGCAGGTCGTCGTGGGCGAGGGATGGTATGCCTTGTCGAACCGCTACGTCTTCCGGCTCTCGGGCCGGGAGGGGTACGCCCGGCTCGACCCGGCGACCGGCCGGCCCGTCCCGGAAGGAGCAGCGTGAGCCACCAGCCGCTCGACCCCGCCCTCTTCCGCCAGGCCATGGGGCGGGTGGCCAGCGGGGTCAGCGTGGTCACCACGGTGGCCGCGGGGCACGACCACGCGATGACGGCCGACACGGTCACGTCGGTGTCCCTGGAGCCGCTGCTCGTCCTCTGCTGCGTCGAGACCGAGGCGCGCTTCCACGACGCCGTCGTCGACGCCGGGTTCTGGGGGGTCAGCGTGCTCGGCGCCGGCCAGCGGGCCGCGTCCGACTGGTTCGCCACCCGGGGCCGCCCGCTGCACGGGCAGCTCGACCGCACGCCCTTCCGGCGCGGGGAGCGCACCGGCGTCGCGCTGCTCGACGGCGCCCTGATGCACCTCGAGGTCCGCACCACCGACGTCCACCCCGCGGGCGACCACGCCATCGTCGTCGGCGAGGTGCTCACCATAGGACTGCCCGAGACCGTGCCCCCGGCACTGGTCCACTTCCGCGGCGGCTACGGGAGCCTGGAATGAGCCACGACCTGCTCGACACCACCTGGGACGACCCCACGTGGGAGGACGGCACGCCCGGGCGGCGCCGCTGGCCCCTGGTGGTCGTCGGGCTCCTGCTCGTGCTCGGCCTCGCCTACGTCGGGGCCGCCTGGTGGTTCGGGGACCGCGTGCCGCGGGGGACCACGGTGGCCGGCGTCGACGTCGGCGGGCAGACTCGCGACGCGGCGGCCGCCACCCTCGACGCCGGCTTCGCCGACGTGGCCGAGGCGCCGGTGACGCTCTCGTCCCGCGCGGGCGAGGTCGAGCTGGAGCCGGCGGAGCTCGGCGTCGCCGTCGACGCCGAGGCCACCGCGCGCGGCCTCACCACCTTCAGCCTCGACCCGCGCGTCGTGTGGGACCACGTCGCCGGCGGCGGGCCCGAGCCGGCGGTCGTCAGCATCGACCGGGCGGTCTTCGACGCGGCCGTCGAGGGGGTCCGGGAGGCCCTGGACGCCGAGCCGGCCGAGGGCTCGATCTCGGTCGCCGACGGCGAGGTCGCGTACTCGGCGCCGAAGCCCGGCAGCAGGCTCGACGTCGCCGGCACCGCCGACGCCGTGCGGGCCCAGTGGCCGGCCGAGCGCACGGTCGAGGTCGCGGCCGACTCGCTCCCGCCGAAGGTCCGGGCCAGCGAGTTCGAGCGGGTGCGCACCGAGTTCGCCGAGGTCGCCGTCTCCGGGCCGGTGACCGTCGAGGTGGGCGAGAAGTCGTTCGCGCTCGAGCCGCAGGACTACGCGGCCGCGATCGTGCTCGAGCCCGCCGAGAACGGCACGATCACGCCCCGGCCGGACGAGAAGCGGCTGCTCGCGGTCGTCCACGAGGCCGCGGAGGACGCGGACGTCGAGCGCGACGCCCGCGACGCCACGGTCACCTTCTCCGGCCTCGAGCCCACCGTGCGGAAGTCGGTGCCCGGCCGGGCCCTCGACGACGAGTCGATCACCACGGAGGTGTGGCGGGCCATCTCGAGCACGGAGCGCACGGCCACCGTCACGACCTCGCCCACCGAGCCACAGTGGACGACCGAGGAGGTCCGGGCGACCCTGCCCGAGGGGAAGATCTCCTCGTTCACCACGTACTTCCCGTGCTGCCAGACACGGGTGGAGAACATCGAGCGGGGCGGTGCGGCCGTCGACGGCACCTACGTCCTCCCCGGGGAGCAGTTCAGCCTCAACGACGTGCTCGGCGACACGACGACCGCCGCGAGCGGCTACGTCGAGGCGGGGATCATCCGCAACGGCCGGGCCGCCGAGGCGCGGGGCGGCGGCCTGTCGCAGCTGTCGACGACGCTGTTCAACGCCGCGTTCTTCTCCGGGATGCAGCTCGACGCCTGGACGCCGCACTCGTACTACATCTCGCGCTACCCCGAGGGCCGGGAGGCGACGATCTCCTACCCCGACCTGCACCACAAGTGGACGAACACCACCGACGGCGGCGTGCTCGTCAAGGTCAGGACGACCGGCACCTCCATCACGGTCGACTTCTACGGCCAGAAGAAGTGGGACATCGAGGCCACCAAGAGCGAACGCTACGACGTCACCCAGCCGAAGAAGGTCTACGACGACGACCCCGAGTGCATCCCGCAGGACCCGGTCGTGGGGTTCGCCGTCGACGTCGGCCGGATCTTCAAGCAGGGTGGGAAGGTCGTGCAGACCCAGACGTTCACGACCCGGTACATCCCCGAGGACGACGTCACCTGTACCTACCAGGGCGGCTGACCGGACCCGTCACCGCGAGCCGCTCTCCCCCGTGCCCTTCGGCCCGCAGGGCCTGCGTCGCGATCAGCGGCCGGTGCTCACGCAGGAGCTTCCACCGCGCCGGGAAGGTGCCGGGAGCCATGGGATCTTCTGCGTGCAGGCTCGCGCGAAGGGGCGCGCTCGGTCCTCCTGGGCGTGGGTGGACATCCCCGGATCGGCCCGGCCACGGGCCTGCGGCGACGGCTAGGGTGGACGCATGCGCTACCGACTGCTGGGCCGCAGTGGCTGCGCGGTGTCCGAGCTGTGCCTCGGCACCATGACGTTCGGCGCCGAGACCGACGAGGCGGGCTCGCACGAGCAGCTCGACGTGTTCGTCGAGGCGGGCGGCACGCTGGTGGACACCGCGGACGTGTACTCGGCAGGGGTGTCCGAGGAGATCATCGGCCGATGGCTGTCCGCGCGCCCGCGCGACGTGACCGAGCGCGTCGTGCTCGCCACCAAGGGCAGGTTCGCCACCGACCCGGGCCCCAACGGGAACGGCCTGTCGGCGCGGCACCTGACCCGCGCCCTCGACGCCTCGCTGCGCCGGTTGGGTGTCGACGCCGTCGACCTGTACCAGGTCCACGCGTACGACCCGTGGACGCCGATGGAGGAGACCCTGCGGACGCTCGACGGGTTCGCCGCGGCCGGGAAGATCCGGTACTACGGCCTGTCGAACTTCACGGGGTGGCAGCTGACCAAGGCGGTGCTCACCGCGCGCGCCCTGGGACTGCGTGAGCCGGTGACGCTGCAGCCGCAGTACAGCCTCATCGTCCGCGAGGTCGAGTGGGAGGTCGTCCCGGCGGCTCTCGACGTCGGCATGGGCCTGCTGCCCTGGAGCCCGCTCGGGGGCGGCTGGCTCTCCGGCAAGTACCGGCGCGACGAGCGGCCCACCGGCGGCACACGGCTCGGGGAGGACCCCGGCCGGGGGATGGAGGCGTACGACCGACGAGGGAGCGACCGGACCTGGCGGGTGATCGAGGCGGTGGACCACGTCGCCGGCAGTCGCGGCATCTCGATGGCCGAGGTCGCGCTCGCCTGGGTCAACAACCGCCCGGCCGTGGCGTCCACCATCATCGGTGCGCGGACGACCCAGCAGCTGGAGACCAACCTGCGGGCCGCCGGACTCGAGCTGTCGAGCGAGGAGAACGCCGCGCTCGACGAGGCCAGCGACCTCGCTGCCGGCGACTACCCGTACGGAGAGCTGGGCGTGGCCCAGCGTCAGCGCACCCTCGCCGGCGGGTAGCCGGTCGACGGGTCGGTCGGTCCGGGACGCCGGGCTCAGGGGCGGATGAGGTTGACGTAGTCGTGGTGGGGGGAGAACCCGTGCCTGGCGTAGAGCGCCAGGGCGGGGGCGTTGTCGGTGTCGGTCTGCAGGTGCAGCGAGCGGATGCCGCGCGCGCGGGCCCGTGACGCCAGGGCGCCGAGCACGGCGCCGCCGACCCCCCGCCGACGGGTCGCCGGGGCCACCCACATCGCAGCGACGCCACCCCACGCCGAGGCCACGCCGAGCCGGCCGATGCCGAGCACCGCGCCGTCGCCGTCGGTGGCGGTGGCGAGGTCCTGCGCGGGGGAGCCGAGGAGCACGGCGCGCGCCGCCACCTCGTCGACGTCGCGGTACCCCCGGTAGGCCGCGAGCCACGCGTCGTCGAGCCCCTCGCCCGTGCTGACGACGACGCCGGGGCCGGCAGTGGCCGCGGTCGAGGCGAGGACGGCGTCGGTGGCGGCGGTCAGGGTGCGGGTGGCGACGCGCGGGCGGTACCCGCGGTGGAGCAGCTCGGCCCCGAGCGGGTCGAGCGCCGGTTCGAACCCCACCGGGCCGGCGACGCAGAGGTTCGCGGCGAGCCCGCGCCGGGCGTACCACCGCTCGACCTCGTCGACGGCGGCGTCGAGCGGGCGACCCGGCGAGCCCACGGTCGCCACCGAGTTCGCCCGGTTGGTGAACCCTTGCGACGCGCGCAGCACCCAGTCCCCGAGCCGCGCGGTCTCCATCGCCGGCCAGGCGCCGACCATCACCCGCTGCAGGTCGTCGGTCGACAGCGCCCGGTGCGGTGCGCCCCGTCGGGAGGGCCGCGGCGGCACCTCCCGCACCACCTCGACCGTGGCCCGCTCCACGCGCACCTCACCGGCGCGGGTGGAGACGACGAGGGCGTCGTCGTCGACGGCGACGAGCTCACCGACGACGTCGGTGAGGCGGGCGCCGGTGCGCAGGTCGGGCGAGGCCAGCCGGTGGCGCACGACGACGCGGGTCCCTGCCTGCGGGACACCCGCCGGCGGTCCCTCCGCGCGGTCGTGTCGAGGAGGCCCCGGCCTCCGCTCGTCAGCGCTCATGGCGCGCATAGTATGGGCGCCATGACGTACGTGATCGCGCAGCCCTGCGTTGACCTCAAGGACAAGGCCTGCATCGAGGAGTGCCCGGTCGACTGCATCTACGAGGGCGAGCGCAGCCTCTACATCCACCCCGACGAGTGCGTGGACTGCGGTGCCTGCGAGCCGGTCTGCCCGGTCGAGGCGATCTACTACGAGGACGACGTGCCCGAGCAGTGGGCCGAGTACTACAAGGCCAACGTCGAGTTCTTCGACGACCTCGGCAGCCCGGGCGGTGCCGCCAAGCTCGGCATGATCCCCAAGGACCACCCGATCATCGCCGCCCTGCCACCGCAGGAGCACGACGAGTAGGCCGGTGCTCCGCCTCCCCGACTTCCCCTGGGACTCGCTCGCTCCGGCCAAGGAGCGGGCGAGCGCCTTTTCCGACCCCCGTCCGAACGGCACGGCCGGCAGCGGCATCGTCGACCTCTCGGTCGGCACGCCGGTCGACCCCACGCCCGCCGTGGTCCGCGACGCGCTGACCGGCGCCGCCGACGCTCCCGGCTACCCGCAGACGTACGGCACCCCCGACCTGCGCGAGGCGGTCTCGACGTGGTTCGAGGCACGCCGAGGTGTGCCGGGGGTCGACCCGGCCGGGGTGATGCCGACGATCGGCTCCAAGGAGCTCGTGGCCTGGTTGCCGCTGCTTCTCGGGCTCGGTCCCGGAGACGTCGTGGCGCACCCCCGGGTCGCCTACCCCACCTACGACGTCGGTGCCCGCCTCGCGGGCGCCAGCCCGGTGCCGGTCGACGCCATCACCGCGCTCGGGCCGCTCAACCCCAGCACCACCCCGAAGCTGCTGTGGCTCAACACCCCGGCGAACCCGACCGGCCGGGTGCTCGGGGTCGAGCACCTCGCCAAGGTGGTGCGGTGGGCGCGCCGCCACGGCGTGGTCGTCGCCTCCGACGAGTGCTACGCCGAGCTCGACTGGCGGCCCCGCCCCGACGGGCTCCCGCGAGCCGCCCACGACCCCCTCGGTCCTGGACCCGCGGGTCTGCGACGGCTCCCACGAGGGACTGCTCTGCGTCTACTCGACCTCCAAGCAGTCCAACCTCGCCGGCTACCGTGCGGCGTTCGTCGCCGGCGACCCGACCCTGGTCCGGCGGCTGCTCGAGGTCCGCAAGCACGCCGGGATGATGATGCCGTGGCCCGTCCAGCGGGCCCTGGTGGCCGCCCTGTCCGACCACGAGCACGTGGTCGAGCAGCGCGCGCGGTACGCCGCGCGGCGGGAGGCGCTCGTGCCGGCGTTGGAGGCGTTCGGGCTGCGCATCGACGACTCCGAGGCCGGGCTCTACCTCTGGGCCACCGCGGGGGAGCCGGGGCGCCGCACCGTGGACCGGCTGGCCGAGCGCGGGATCCTCGTCGCCCCGGGCGACTTCTACGGTCCCGCCGGGGCCGAGCACGTCCGGGTGGCGCTCACCGCGACCGACGAGCGCGTGCGGGCCGCCGTTCGCCGTCTCACCGGACCATGAGCCGGACAGCGTGACACCCGCGTTCCGGATGCACGTGACCGGCGGGTAGGGTCGAAGGGATGCCCTTGCCCGATGACCCGAAGGATCGTGACATGACCGACGGAGCCACGCTCGACGCCGCAGGCAAGCAGCTCGACCTCCCCCTCGTCGAGGCGACCGAGGGCAACAGCGGCTACGACATCTCGGCCCTGCTCAAGGAGACGGGGAACGTCACCCTCGACGCCGGGTTCGTCAACACCGCGAGCTGCACGAGCGCCATCACCTACATCGACGGCGCCGAGGGGATCCTGCGCTACCGCGGGTACCCGATCGAGCAGCTCGCCGAGCAGTCGACGTTCATCGAGACCGCGTACCTGCTCATCTACGGCGAGCTGCCGAGCAGCTCCGAGCTCGCGGACTTCCAGACCCGGATCTGCGAGCACACCATGCTCCACGAGGACCTGAAGACCTTCTTCGCCGGGTTCCCGCGCGACGCCCACCCGATGCCGGTGCTGTCCTCAGCCGTCTCGGCGCTGTCGACCTTCTACCAGGACAGCCTCGACCCCTTCGACGAGGAGCAGGTCGAGATCTCGACCATCCGGCTGCTCGCCAAGCTGCCGACGATCGCCGCGTACGCGTACAAGAAGTCGATCGGGCAGCCGTTCCTGTACCCCGACAACGACCTCTCGCTCATCGAGAACTTCCTGCGGATGACCTTCGGCGTGCCGGCCACGTCGTACGACGTCGACCCGGCCATCGTCCGGGCGGTCGACCAGCTGCTCATCCTCCACGCCGACCACGAGCAGAACTGCTCGACGTCGACGGTGCGCCTCGTCGGCTCCTCGCACGCCAACCTCTTCGCGTCGGTGTCGGCGGGCATCAACGCCCTGTTCGGCCCGCTGCACGGCGGGGCCAACCAGGCGGTGCTCGAGATGCTCGAGCGGATCCAGCAGGCCGAGTACTCCACGGACGAGTTCATGGCGAAGGTCAAGGACAAGGAGGACGGCGTCCGGCTCATGGGCTTCGGCCACCGGGTCTACAAGAACTACGACCCGCGTGCGGCCATCGTCAAGGAGACGGCCCACGACATCCTCGCCAAGACCGGTGGCGGCGACGAGCTGCTCGAGATCGCGATGCGGCTCGAGGAGATCGCCCTCGCCGACGACTACTTCGTCGAGCGCAAGCTCTACCCGAACGTCGACTTCTACACCGGCCTGATCTACAAGTCGATGGGCTTCCCGACGCACATGTTCACCGTCCTGTTCGCGCTCGGCCGGCTCCCCGGCTGGATCGCCCAGTGGCGCGAGATGATCAGCGACCCGACGACGAAGATCGGCCGCCCGCGCCAGGTGTACACCGGCGAGCGCGAGCGTGACTACGTGCCGCTGACCGACCGCTGACCCGCGGGGCGTTCAGGCGACGCGGATCTCGACCGTGGTGGGGGAGCCGGTGCCCTCGCCGTCGGGCAGCGCCGTGAAGCCCAGGCCGTCCTCGTCCATCGAGCGGTCCCACCGGTGGTCGCCCACCGTCACCTGCACGACGCCGGTGTCGGTGGCGCGCGCCACGGCCCACGAGCCGATGGCCCAGGCGAGGTCCTCGCCGTCCACGGTCACCGTCAGGGCCGGCCCCTCGACGCCGCCCTCGAGGCCGAAGTCCTTGGCGAGGAGCGCGGCGACGGCCTCGGTGTCACCGGGCTGCTCGGGCTCCTCGAGGGCGCAGCCGATGCCGGCGTGGGTCTGCCCGGAGAGCACCGAGGCGGTGGCTCGGGCCTTGGCCTCGTGCTGGGCGTAGGCGCTGCCGTCGGCGGAGCGCTGCACGGCCTGGGCGGCCTCGGCGATGTCCATCCCGGCGTACCCGTCGACCTCGAGGAGCACGTCGTAGAACTTGTTCGTCGAGTACTCCGGGTCGAGGATCTGCTCGGCGGTGCCCCAGCCCTGCGAGGGACGCTGCTGGAACAGGCCGAGGGAGTCGCGGTCGCCGAAGCGCACGTTGCGCACCTTGGACTCCTGCATCGCCGTGGCGATGGCGATCGAGGCCGCCCGCGGCGGCAGTCCGCGCTGGACCGCGATCGCGGTGATGGCCGCGCTGTTGCTCGCCTGGTCGGGGGCCCAGCTCGTGGGCGCCGCCCGCCGCCACCACGCGACACTGTTCGCGGCCGACGGCCCGCAGGAGGTGGTCGGCACCCAGCCAGCCGGCCACCGCGACGACGACGGCGACGACGACGACGAGGAGGATGGCGAGTCGGCGGTGGCGCGGCGATCGCGGGCCCTCCTCGGCGAGGGTCACGGCGCCCCGGGCCGTGCGCGGCATCGGGTCCTCCGGAGGTCGTCGGGTGGTGGTCTGGTGGTGGTCGGTGGCCGGCCGGCGCGGGGGCGGGCCGTGGGCCGGGTCAGTCGTTGGCGTGCAGCGCCGAGTTCAGCACGATGCCGTGCCCGTCGCGGGGCCGGGCCTCCACGGCGCCCGTCACCGAGTTCCGCAGGAACAGCAGGTTGGACTGTCCGGACAGCTCGCGGGCCTTGGCCACGGCGCCGTCCGGCAGGGTCACCTTCGTCCCGGCGGTGAGGTAGAGCCCGGCCTCGACGACGCAGTCGTCGCCGAGCGCGATCCCGAGGCCCGCCTCGGCACCGAGGAGGCAACGCTCGCCGATGCTCACCCGTTCCGTCCCGCCCCCGGAGAGGGTGCCCATCGTCGAGGCGCCGCCGCCGATGTCGGACCCGTCGCCGACGACCACGCCCTGGCTGATCCTGCCCTCGACCATCGAGGTGCCGAGGGTGCCGGCGTTGAAGTTCACGAAGCCCTCGTGCATCACCGTGGTGCCGCCGGCGAGGTGGGCGCCGAGGCGGACCCGGTCGGCGTCCCCGATCCGTACGCCGGCCGGGACGACGTAGTCGACCATCCGAGGGAACTTGTCGACGCCGAGCACGTGCACCGGGCCGCGGGCGCGCAGCCGGGCCCGGGTCAGCTCGAAGCCCTCGACGGCGCAGGGACCCTGCGTGGTCCAGACGACGTTGGGCAGGACGCCGAAGAGCCCGTCGAGGTCGACGGTGTTGGGCGGCGCAGAGCCGGTGGGAGAGGAGGTGGAGGCGCAGGTAGGCGTCGGGGGTGTCGGCCGGTGGGGTGTCGAGGTCGACGGTGACGAGCCGGACCTCGGTGCGGACCCGCCGCGCGTCGTCGCGCCCGGCGAGGGCCTCCAGGCCGTCCGGGGCCGCCAGCTCACCCGCACCGCCGGGCTCGCCGAGCGCGGGCGACGGGTACCAGGCGTCGAGGACGACCCCGGCGTCGGTGACGGTGACGAGGCCGTGGCCCCAGGCGGTACGGGTCATGGCCGCCAGCCTACGTGCCGGGGCGGGGGCGCCCGTCGGTCGCGGGGGGCGCTGCCGGGTGCGTCCGGGCGGCCCACGGACGAGGAGCGCGGACGCCGGGGCGGCCTGCTCGCCTACGCTGGCGGCCATGCCCGAGACCCCGGTCCTCGACCTGGCCAGCGACGCCACGACCCTCACCGCCGCGCTCTGCGACATCGAGTCGGTCAGCCACGAGGAGGCGGCGCTCGCCGACGCCGTCGATTCGGCGCTGCGCACCCTGGGCCACCTCGAGGTCACCCGCATCGGCCACACCGTCGTCGCCCGCACCCGGCTCGGCCGCGACGAGCGGGTGCTGCTGGCCGGTCACCTCGACACCGTCCCCCTGACCTCGGACCCCCGCAACCTGCCGACGCGCCGCGTCGACGGCCCCGGGGGCGAGGTGCTCTGGGGCCGCGGCACCGTCGACATGAAGGGCGGGGTGGCGGTCGTGCTCCGCGTGGCGCACGAGCTGAGCGCGCCCAACCGCGACCTCACCCTGGTCCTCTACGAGGCCGAGGAGGTCGACAGCCGGTACAACGGCCTGGGCCTCATCGAGCGCGAACGGCCCGACCTCGTGGCGGACGCCGACTTCGCGGTGCTTCTCGAGCCGACCGACGGCCGGGTCGAGGGCGGGTGCAAGGGCACGCTGCGGGCGGTCGTCTCGACCACGGGTGTCGCGGCGCACTCGGCCCGGCCGTGGAAGGGGCACAACGCCGTCCACGACGCCGCCGAGGTGCTCACCCGGCTCAGCGCCTACGAGCCGGCCACGCGCGACGTCGACGGCCTCGAGTTCCGGGAGGCGCTCAACGCCGTCGGCATCTCCGGAGGAGTGGCCGGCAACGTCATCCCCGACCGCTGCGAGGTCGTCGTCAACTACCGCTACGCCCCCTCCTTGAGCGAGGCGGACGCGGAGGCGCACGTCCGGGAGGTGTTCGCCGGCTTCGACGTCCAGGTCGTCGACAACGCCGGTGGCGCCCGCCCCGGGCTGCACCTGCCCGCGGCCCGGGCCTTCGTCGACGCCCTGGGGCTGCCGGTGGAGGCCAAGCAGGGATGGACCGACGTCGCCCGGTTCTCCGCGATGGGCGTGCCGGCGGTCAACTACGGGCCCGGGGACCCCAACCTCGCGCACCACGACGACGAGCACTGCCCGGTGGAGCAGTACGGCGCCTGCGAGGCCGCGCTCCTGCGCTGGCTCGCCTGAGCACCCGGGGGCGGCGCCGCCGTAGGGTGACGGACGTGGACACCGACCCGACCCCGTCCCCGTCGGAGCGCGACTACGTGCAGGGCCCGGTCGTCATGCGGCGTTCCCGGGTGCCCCGCTCGACCACGGACCAGCGACTCCTCGACAGCCGCGGCGCCGCCGACTGGCTGCACACCGACCCCTGGCGGGTCATGCGCATCCAGTCCGAGTTCGTCAACGGGTTCGGGGCCCTCGCCGAGCTGGGCCCGGCGGTCAGCGTCTTCGGGTCCGCGCGCACCCGCGCCGGGAGCCCCGAGTACCGGCTCGGCACCGAGGTGGGGCGGGCCCTGGTCGAGGCCGGGTACGCGGTGATCACCGGCGGCGGGCCCGGCACGATGGAGGGCGCCAACCGGGGCGCGCTCGACGCCGGCGGCACGTCGGTGGGGCTCGGCATCGAGCTGCCCTTCGAGGCCGGGCTCAACGAGTACGTCGACCTCGGCGTCAACTTCCGCTACTTCTTCGCCCGCAAGACGATGTTCGTCAAGTACGCGTCCGGCTTCATCGTGCTGCCCGGGGGCTTCGGCACCCTCGACGAGCTCTTCGAGGCGGTCACGCTCGTCCAGACCCAGAAGGTCACGAGCTTCCCCATCGTCCTCGTCGGCCGCGACTACTGGGGCGGGCTGCTCGACTGGCTCCGCGGCACCGCTGCGGCGGCCGGCACGATCAGCGCGCGCGACCTGGACCTGCTCACCCTCGTCGACGACCCGGCCGCCGCCGTCCGGGCGGTCGTCACCGCCGACCTGTCGTCGTCGCGGCCCCACCCGGCCCCGCCTCGCCAGCCCGAGTAGGGGGTCCGCCCCCCACGTAGGATCGGCCCGTGGTGCTCGTCCTGCTCGTGCTCGTCGCGGTGGCCGTGGTCGTCGCCGTGCTGGCGGTCGCCACCGGGCGCTGGCCCGTGGACCCCCTGAGCGAGGCGACCCGGTCCACCCCCGACCACGGGCTCCCCGACGAGCCGCGGGCCGGCGACGTCGACGACGTCCGCTTCGACACCGCCGCCCGGGGCTACCGGATGCAGGACGTCGACGCCCGGCTCGACCTGCTTCGGGTCGCGCTCGCGGAGCGCGAGCGCGAGGTGGCGGCGCTCGAACGTGACCGGGGGTCGGCCCGGTCGGCGGGTCCGCCGGAGCCCGGGGAGACTGCGCCGGAGCAGCGGACCGGGGGCGGGTGACCGTGGCCTTCACCATCCGTCGCCGTACCCCCCTGGACCCGGAGGCCGCCTGGGCCGCCGTCACCGACCTCTCGGCCCACACGGCCCACGTGCCGCTCACCGACGTCGAGGTCCGCGGCGAGGGCCTGGCCCTCGGCACCGAGGTCGTCGCGGTCACCCGCCTCGGACCGTTCGCCGCCGCCGACCGGATGCTGGTGACCGCGCTCGAGCCGGGCCGTCGCCTGCGCCTGGTCAAGACCGGGTGGCTGCTGCGCGGGTGGGCCGACATCGAGGTCGTCGGCGCCGGGGGCGGCTGCGAGGTCGTCTGGACCGAGGAGCTCTGGCTGCCCGGGCTGCGCCGGCCCACCCGGCCGATCGGGGACCGGCTCGGTCCGCTGCTGTTCGGGCGGGTCGTCGACGGGCTGCTCGCCGGCGCTCCCGGGGCGCCGCGATGACGTGGTCCCTCGTCGTGGCCGTCGTCGGCGTCGCGGTGCTCGGGGCGGTGGCGTGGTGGCTCGGGCGGCCGAGGCGCGGCGCGGACGCCGCGACGGTTCCCGGGGCGCAGCCGGCGGCGGCCGACCTCCGGGTGGCCTTCCGCGGCTACCGCATGGACCAGGTCGACGAGGTGCTCGACCGGCTCGAGGCCCGGGTCGCCGAGCACGACGCGCGGATCGCGGTGCTGCGCGGGGAGCAGCCGGTCCCGTCCCCCGCAGGGGGCTCCGCCGAGGTGACCCCGCCCCCCACCGCCCCGACCGCGACCGACGGGGACCCGCCACCCCCTGACCGCGGTCCGGCAGCCGCCCGGGGCGTCGACCCGGTTGCCGGACCACCGGCTCCATGGCGCCCCGCAGACCTGCTCGCCCCCCTCGCCTACCTCCTCCTCAGCGCCTACCTCCACGTCCACCTCCTCACGGCGCTGCGCACCGGCTACCTCTCCCAGGGCGTGCAGGACCAGCAGGTGTTCGAGTGGTACTTCGGGGCCACGGCCCACAACCTCGCCACCTGGTCCAACCCGCTGTTCAGCGACCTGCAGAACCACCCCGACGGCGTCAACCTCATGGCGAACGCGACGGTGCTCGGCCTCGGTGCCCCGCTGGCGCCGCTGACCCTGTTAGCCGGCCCGACGGCGACCTTCGTCGTCGTCCAGGTGCTCGGGCTCGCCCTGACGGCCGGTGCCTGGTACTGGCTGTTCCGCCGGCGGCTGCCGGTGCACCCCGCCGCGGCGTTCGTCGGTGCCGCGTTCGCCGGGTTCGCGCCCGGCCTGGTCTCGCACGCCAACGGGCACCCCAACTTCGTCGCCCAGTTCCTCGTGCCCGTCATCCTCGACCGGGTGCTCCGGCTCGCCGAGGGGCACCGTCCGGTCCGCGACGGCGTGGTCCTCGGCCTGCTCGTCGCGTGGCAGGTGTTCATCGGGGAGGAGGTGCTGCTCCTCGAGGCGATCGGCCTGCTCATGGCGGGCCTGGTGCTGCTGGCGCACGGACGGGTCGACCTGCGCCGGCTGCTGCCGGGTGTCGGGGTCGGGGCGCTCGTCGCGCTCGCGATCGTCGCGTTCCCGCTGTGGTGGCAGTTCTGGGGGCCGCAGAGCTACGCGTCGATCTGGCACCCGCCTGCCGGCAACGACCTCGCCCAGCTGTGGTCCCGCGCCACCCGCTCGGTGGGTGCCGACCCGTGGGCCGCGGCCGAGCTGTCGATGAACCGCACCGAGGAGAACTCCTTCTTCGGCATCCCGGTGTGGGTGGCCGCCGCGGCGACGACCGTGCTGCTCTGGCGCAGCGTCCTGGTCCGGACGCTGGCGGCCGTCGTCGTCGTCTCGTGCTGGCTCTCGCTCGGTGAGGAGGTGGTCCTCCGCGGCACCCCGCTCGGCGTGCCGGGGCCGTGGGCGCTGCTGGAGCAGCTGCCCGTGGTCCAGAACGTGCTGCCCACCCGCCTCGCGCTCGTCGCCGTCCCCGCGCTCGGTGCCCTGCTCGCCCTGGGGGTGGACGCGCTCCGCCGGGCCGTCGACCGGTCCGCTGCGGCCCCGGGGCCGGGCCTGGCCGTGGCGCTCGCCGTCGCCGCGCTCGTCCTCCTCCCCGTCGTGCCGACCCCGCTCGTCGTCGACCCCCGACCCGAGATGCCCGCGTTCTTCTCCGACGGCACCTGGCGCGACTACGTCGACGAGGGTGGGTCGGTGCTCGCCGCACCCCCGCCGGGAGTCGCGGACGCCCGGGCGCTGGAGTGGCAGGCCGAGGCGCGGTGGGGCTTCCCGGTGGTCGCCGGCTACTTCGTCGGGCCCGACGGCAGCCCCGAGCGCGGCGGGCAGTACGGCGCCTCGTGGACGCCGCTCACCACGTGGCTCACCGAGGTGGCCGAGGACGACACCGCGGTGGCGCCGTCGCCGGAACAGGTCGCGGTCTACGAGGACGACCTGCGGGCCGGCCGGGTCGACGCGGTGGTGCTGCCCGACGACCGGCCCGCGGCGGCCTCGCTCCTCGCCTCGCTCACGACGGCCTTCGGGGTGCCGGACCACGTCGGCGGGGTGTACGTCTGGGACGTGCGGAGCGTGACCGATGCCGCCGGCTGAGCCGATGGCGCACGCCCGGGAGCAGCCGCGGGACGCCGGCTCCCGGCCCGGGGGGACGCGCCCGCGGCTGCTCACCTCGGCCGGCCGCCACGAGCTCGCCGGCCGGGCCCTGCGCCACCCGGTGCGTACCATCGTCGTCGTCTACCTCGTCTCCCGCGTCGTGTCGCTCGTCGCGATGTGGGTCGCAGCCATCTGGTTCCAGAACCCGGCGGGGGTCGGGCACACCGACCCGGGGCTGACCGACATGTTCGGGCTGTGGGACGGCGTCTGGTACGAGCGGATCGTCCGCGACGGCTACCCGGTGCCGCTGCCGCTCGACGCCGACACCGGCGAGGTCACGTACAGCGCCTGGGCGTTCTACCCGCTGTACCCCTACCTGGTGAAGGGGCTCATGGTCACCGGCCTGCCGTTCACGGCGGCCGGCCTGCTGCTCAACGTGGTCCTCGGCGGGGTCGCCACGGTGCTGGTCTGGGCCGTGCTGCGCACCGACGTGCACGCGGAGCGGCAGCCGCAGCGCGACCGGCTGGCGCTCGTCGCCGCGATGCTGTGGTGCTTCTACCCGACGACCGCGGTCATGCTCAAGCCGTACACGGAGGCGCTGGCGGTGACCCTCGTCGCGGCGGCGCTGCTCGCCCTGGTGCGCCGCCGCTACCTGATCGTGGCGCTCGTCGCGCTCCCGCTCGGTGTCACCCGCGGCGTCGCCCCCGCCCTGGCCGTCGCCGTCCTCATCCACCTCCTGCTCCGCTGGCGGGAGGACCGGGCGGCGGGCCTGCGGCCGCTCGCCACCCAGCGGACGGCCGCCGTGGTCATGCTCGGGTCCCTCGCGGTGAGCGCGGTGGCGTGGCCGGTCGTGGCGGGCCTGGCCACGGGGGTGCCCACCGCCTTCTTCGACGTGCAGGCCGTCTGGGGGCAGCGGCCCGACGAGGGGCCGTTCGTGCTCTGGGTCGAGTGGGCGTGGGAGGGCAAGGGCCTGGCGGGGGTGGTCGTGCTGGTCGCGCTCGTCGGCACCTACATCGCGCTCGTCCTGGGACGTCACGGCCGGTGGATCAGCGTGGAGGCGCGGGCGTGGGCGCTGGCCTACCCGCTGTACCTCTTCGCCGTCGTGCGGCCGATCACCTCGATGTGGCGCTTCCTCCTCCTCGACGTGCCGATCGCCGCTCTGCTGGCGTCGGTGGCGATGCGGACCGCCAACGGGCAGAGCGTCGTGCCCCACTGGCGCCGACGGGTGTTCGTGGTCCTCCTCGTCCTCGTCGGCGGGATGTTCTGGTGGACGTGCACGCTGCTCACGTACACGCCGTGGGGCTCGTTCCCGCCGTGACGGACGCCGGCGGAAACAGGCGTCCGAAGTGCGCGTTCGGATTTCGTGGTGCCCTCCCGCTACGGGATAATGGGCCGCGAGGTCCGGCCGTCCGACGCCGGATGCGACACGTGGCGCGAACCCCGCTGCCGCGACGATGAAGGGATCTGCACATGGCGGCAATGAAGCCGAGGACGGGCGACGGCCCGCTCGAGGTCACGAAGGAAGGTCGTGGCATCGTGCTGCGCATGCCCCTCGAGGGTGGCGGACGGCTGGTCGTCGAGATGACTCCCGACGAGGTCCGGGCGCTCGGCGAGGCGATCGACAACTGCGAGGGCCTGGGCTGAGCTGCTGACCCACGTCGTGACGGGGCCCCCACCGGGTGCGGTGGGGGCCCGTCCGCGTCCCGACGGGCCACCGACGCACGGGTGAGCCGTCCCCGCCGGACGCTGGGTAGGTTGGGCCGGTGCCTCGTGACGTGCTGCTCGACCCCGCCACCTCGTCCTGGTCCGTCGCGACCGGGCTCGCCACCGCGCTCGCCGGTGAGGACCGCGACGAGCGGACCCTCGTCACCCCGGTGGGCGGGCCGGCCGACGCCGTGGCGCGCGACGCCCTCGCCGTCGTCGGGCTCGACCCGGATGCCGTCCTCGCCGCCCACGAGCCCGCCGGCACCGCCGGGACGGTGACCACCGTGCCGCTCGCCCCCGGAGCCCACGCGGTGCGTCGCATCCACCTCGTGGGCGCCGGCGAAGGCCACCTCGACGACTGGCGGGCCGCCGGTGCGGCCGCCGGCCGGGCCACCCGCGGGGCCAGGGCCGTCGTCCACGCCCTCGGCCCCGCCGCCGTGGGCGACGCCCTCACGGCCTGGGTGGAGGGGGCGGTGCTCGGCTCGTGGACCACCCCTCGCTGGCGCGCCGGCGGGCCGGTCGACGGCGCCGCCCCCGCGGACGTCGTGCAGGTCGTGACCGACGACGGGGGCGGCGACGTGCGCGTGCGCCGGGCCGTCACCCGCGCCCGCGCCCAGCTGCTCGCCCGCAACCTCGCCCACACTCCGTCGAACACCAAGAACCCGGAGTGGCTCGCGGGCCGGGCCCGCGCCCTCGCGGGGCGGAGCGGGCTGGGGGTCAGGGTGTGGGACGAGCGTGCGCTGCGCCGGGACGGGTTCGGCGGCCTGCTCGCCGTCGGCTCCGGATCGGCCACCCCGCCCCGGCTCGTGCGCCTCGAGCACGCGCCGGAGGGTGCGGGTGCCCAGACCCCGCACGTCGTCCTCGTCGGCAAGGGCATCACCTTCGACACCGGCGGACTGCAGGTCAAGCCCACGGACGGCATGCTCGGCATGACGACGGACATGTCGGGAGCCGCGGTCGTGCTGGCGGTGCTCGCCGCCGCTGCCGAGCTCGAGGTGCCCGTACGGGTCACCGGGTTGCTCGCGCTGGCCGAGAACGCGGTCGGGGGCGCGTCGTACCGGCCGGGGGACGTCATCACCCAGTACGGCGGGACCACCGTCGAGATCGGCAACACCGATGCCGAGGGCCGGATCGTCCTGGCCGACGCCCTGGCCTACGCCGACGCCCGCCTCGAGCCCGACGTCGTCGTCGACGTGGCGACCCTCACCGGTGCCGCGCGGATCGCGCTGGCCCGCGTGCTCGCACCGGTGTTCGCCACCGACGACGCGCTCGCGTCCGCACTCGTGGCCGCCGGGGAGGTCAGTGGTGAGACGCTGTGGCGGATGCCCCTCGCGGACACCTACCGTCGAGCCCTCGACTCCGACGTCGCCGACCTCACGCACATCGCTCCCGAGGTCGGTGCGGGTGCCGTCACTGCGGCGCTCTTCCTCCGGGAGTTCGTCGGGGAGCGTCCCTGGGCGCACCTCGACATCGCGGGTACGGGGCGCTCGGACGTCGACGCCGGCACCACTGCGAAGGGTGGCACCGGGTTCGGGACACGACTGCTGCTGCGGTGGCTGGAGGAGATGGCATGAACGCCGGGTACGGGCTGACGGTGCGCTGGTCGCTGCAGCAGGCGCCGGACGGCGTGGCCGACCAGCTGCGCGAGTACGTCGTCGGCACCTCGATCGCCCGGTTCATGTTCCTCGACGGCCTGGCGTTCAAGACGTGGCGGATGCGCGACGGCGAGTGGTTCGAGGGCACCTACGTCTTCGACAGCGAGGAGGAGCGGGCCTCGTTCCGCGCGGGGTTCGAACCGGGGGCCGCGCAGTCGCCCGGCAGCGAGATCATCGGGTCGGCGCCGGTGCTCATCGAGGACTGGGAGGTCGTCGCGATCGCGGAGGGGCCGGCCGGCTTCCGTCGGGGCGCGGGTCCCGACGTCAGCTGACGTCGGCCCGACGGCCGCTGGGCGCGCCGGCCCCGACGTCGGCCGAGCCGCTGACGACGACACCCCGCTTCGTCGACGTGGCACGGGAACGCAACCCGTGCCAGGTCGACATTTCGGGGTGACCCCGAAATGTCGAGGCGGGAAGCGGGGGCCGGTCAGCGCCGGACGGCGACGAGCATGCCGTCGCTCACCGGCAGCAGGGCGGTGACGAGGTCGTCGTGGTCGCGCAGCCACTTGCCCAGGTCGCGCAGCGTCGTCGTCGTGGCGTCGCGGGCCGCGGGGTCGGCCACCTGGTCGTGCCAGAGCATGTTGTCGATGGCGAGCACGCCGCCCGGGCGGAGCAGCCGGATGGCGTGCTCGACGTACTCGGGGTACGAGCCCTTGTCGGCGTCGACGAGGACCAGGTCGTAGGCGCCGTCGGCCATCCGCGGGAGGACGTCGACGGCCGCGCCGGTGATCACCCGGGTGCGCTGGGGCGCGATGCCGGCCGCGGCGTAGCCCTGCCGGGCCGCCCGCTGGTGCTCGGCCGAGACGTCGATGGTGGTGAGCACGCCGTCCTCGGGCATGCCCGCGAGCAGCCAGAGCCCCGACGTGCCGGCGCCGGTGCCCACCTCGACGACGTGGCGGGCCGCCACGGCGGCCGCGAGCAGGCGCAGCAGCGCGCCGGCACCGGTGCCCACGGGCGTGGCCTGCCCGAGCTCGACCCCCCGGCGGCGGGCGGCGTCGACGGGCCCGGGCTCGGGGACGAACTCCTCGGCGTATAGCCAGCTCGCGGGACGCAGTGCGCTCATGGCGTCAACCCTACGGCGCACCGGGCCCCGCGACGCGACGGCGCCCCGCTCCCAGCATTCGTACAGGTTGGCCCGGAACAATCGGAGGCCCGGAAACGTATCGACAGGGTGACATGACCATGGCCACGGACCACACGACGACGATGCCGCGCGCGGCGGCCCCCGAGGACGCCGCGGGCTGGACGCCGCCCACGTGGGAGGAGGTCGTCGAGCAGCACTCGGCCCGCGTGTACCGCCTCGCCTACCGGCTCACCGGCAACGTCCACGACGCCGAGGACCTCACCCAGGACGTCTTCGTGCGGGTGTTCCGCTCCCTCCACACCTACCGCCCCGGCACCTTCGAGGGCTGGCTGCACCGGATCACGACGAACGTCTTCCTCGACCGGATGCGCCGCAAGCAGCGGATCCGCATGGACGCGCTGTCCGAGGAGTCCGCGGCCCGCCTGCCGAGCCGCGGGCCCGGCCCCGAGCAGGCGTACGACGACACCCACCTCGACGACGACGTGCAGCGGGCCCTCGACGCCCTGTCTCCCGACTTCCGCGCCGCCGTGGTCCTCTGCGACATCGAGGGCCTCTCCTACGAGGAGGTCGCCGCCACCCTCGGCATCAAGCTGGGCACCGTCCGTTCCCGCATCCACCGTGGCCGGGCGCAGCTGCGCGAGGCCCTGGCCCACCGGGCGCCGCAGGCCCGGCCCGCCGCCGCCGCCCCGGAGCGGCGCACCCCCGTCGTCCGCCGACCCGCCGCCGGGACCGTATGAGCCGGGCCGACGGCGTGCGCTGTCTCGACGACGAGCTCTTCGAGTACGCCGCCGGGAGGTTGCCGGCACCCCGTGTCACGGTCTGGCAGCGCCACCTCGCGGTCTGTGACCTCTGCGCGGTCGGCCTGGAGCGCGAGCGGCGGCTGCGCGCGGCCCTCGCGGGGGCGCCGTCGATGCCCGGCGACCTGCGCAACACCCTGATGGCGATGGGGCGCGCGCTCGATCAGCCCGCGGCGCACCCGCCCGCCGTCCCGGGCCTCGCCCTGCTCGCCCCGGGGGCGCCCCCGTGCCACCGCAGCCCGCTGCGGGCCACCGTCGTCGCGGCGGCCGCGGTCGGCATCTCCGCCGCGGCGGCCTGGAGCCTCACCGTCATGGGTGCGCCCGCGGACCGGGGCGCGGTGCCCCGACCGGTGGTCCGCGACGCCACCACCCCCACCCCCTCCCCGACGACCATCGCCGGGGGAGGCGCCACCGGGGTGCGGTGGACTCCGGTGGGCACCGTCCTGTTCGCCCCCGGGCAGCAGGCAGAATCGACCCCATGACGACCGAGGACCAGCCCGGCCGCGACGACTGGCGACCGTGGGGCGAGCCCGCCCGCGGCGACCAGCCGGACCCGCCTCGTCCCGGCTCCGAGCAGGCCGAACCGGCGTGGGCGCAGCCCGCGCCCCCGGCTGCTCCGGACCGAGCGCACGCCGCACGCACCGAGGAGATCCCCACGGAGCAGCGGTGGTCGGCCCCGGCCCCGCAGCGTGGCGCAGCCGGCGGAGCGGCGCCCGCCCCGCAGGCCTCCGCCTCCGACCCGTTCCCGTGGTACCAGCCGGCCGAGCAGCCGTCCCCGCCACGAAGGCGCCGCGGGCCCGGCTGGGGAGCCCTGGTCGGCACCGCGCTCGCCGCCGCGCTGCTCGCGGGCACCGGTGGCGGGCTGGTCGGTGCCTATCTCGTGGGCAACGGCGCGCTCCAGGAGACCGGCGCGCCCCGGCAGGCGGCGCCGCAGCCCGGCGCCGGGGCCACCGAGCGCCCGGTCGGCTCGATCGCCAACATCGCCGCCACCACAACCCCGAGCGTCGTGACCCTGCGCGTCGACGGCGCCGACGGCGTGGCCACCGGCTCCGGATGGGTGTACGACGGGCAGGGCCACATCGTCACGAACAACCACGTCGTCGCGGGCGCCGGCAGCGACGGCGTCACCGTCCTCCTCGCCAACGGCAGGCAGCTCGAGGGCACGATCATCGGCCGCGACGACTCCTACGACCTGGCCGTCGTCGAGGTCGAGCGCACCGACCTGGACCCGCTGCGGCTGGGCCGCTCCGCCGACGTCGTCGTCGGAGACCAGGTCGTCGCCGTCGGGGCCCCGCTCGGGCTCGACTCCACCGTGACCAGCGGCATCGTCAGCGCCCTGGACCGCCCGGTGACGCCCGGCGGTGAGGAGGGAGACCGGTCGTACATCAACGCCATCCAGACCGATGCCGCGATCAACCCCGGCAACTCCGGTGGTCCCCTGCTGGACATGAACGGCGACGTCATCGGGGTCAACACCGCCATCGCGCAGGTGCCGGGCGGCGGCCTCGGGGGGGCGGGCGGGAACATCGGCGTCGGCTTCGCCATCCCCAGCGACCAGGTCGCCATCACCGTCGAGCAGCTCATCGAGACCGGCTCCGCGCAGCACCCCGTGATCGGGGTCTACCTCGACGGCCAGTACGACGGCGAGGGCGTGCGCGTCGCCGACTCCGGGCCCGGCGACGCTCCCGCGGTGAACCCGGGCGGGCCCGCCGACGCGGCCGGGCTGCGAGCCGGCGACGTCATCGTCGCCTTCGAGGGCACCCCGGTCAACGACCAGGCCGAGCTCGTCGTGAAGATCCGGGCCCGCCGGGTCGGCGACGAGGTGACGCTGACGATCCGTCGCGACGGGACGGAGCGGGATGTCAGGATGGTCCTCGAGGGCTCGAGTGACTGACCGGGCCGACGGGCCGGTTCGCAGGAGGTCGACGTGTTCGGCGTGAACGGATGGGAGTTCATCCTCCTCGCGCTCATCGCCGTCTTCGTCCTCGGCCCTGACCGCCTCCCCGACTACGCGGCCAAGCTGGCCCGCGGCATCCGCAAGGCGCGGGTGATGGCCGAGGGCGCCAAGGACCAGCTGCGCGAACAGCTGGGACCGGAGTACCAGGACATCAACTGGCGGCAGTACGACCCGCGGCAGTACGACCCGCGGCGGATCGTCCGCGAGGCGCTGCTCGACCCGCTCGACGACGCCGTGGCCCCGGTGCGCGGTGAGCTCGACTCGGTCCGCTCCGCGGCCGGGATGAACGGCGGCTCGGCGACCGGAGCGACCACGGCCGCGGCGGCCACCGGTGCGGTCGCCGCCGGCGCGGCCACCGCGTCGTCCACGACGCCGACCACGTCGGCCCCGGTCGCCGCGTCGCGTCCGTCGGTGGTCGAGTTCGACCCCTCCCGCCCGACGCCCTTCGACGCCGACGCCACCTGACCGGCGCGCGGCGGGGGCGTCAGCGGCCGCCGACGGGGGAGAGGCCGAGCGAGCGCCCGGCGAGGCCGCGGGAGCGCGTGGCGAGGCCCTTGGCGATGCCGCGCAGGGCCACGGCGGCGGGTGAGTCGGGCTGGCCGAGCACGACGGGGGTGCCGTGGTCGGCACCCTCGCGCAGCCGGGTGTCGAGCGGGATCTGACCGAGCAGCGGCACCTCGGCACCGATCGCACGGGTCAGCGACTCGGCCACGTCGCGGCCGCCGCCGCTGCCGAAGATCTCCTGACGGGTGCCGTCCGGCAGCTCGAGCCACGACATGTTCTCGATGACGCCCGTGATCCGCTGGTGGGTCTGGAGGGCGATCGACCCGGCCCGCTCGGCCACCTCGGCCGCCGCCTGCTGCGGCGTGGTGACGACGAGGATCTCGGCGCCCGGAACGAGCTGGGCCACCGAGATGGCGATGTCGCCGGTGCCCGGGGGCAGGTCCATGAGCAGGACGTCGAGGTCACCCCAGAAGACGTCCGCGAGGAACTGCTGGAGCGCCCGGTGCAGCATCGGGCCGCGCCAGACGACCGGCTGGTTGCCGGGCACGAACATCCCGATCGAGATGACCTTCACCTCGTGGCTCACCGGCGGCATGATCATGTCGTCGACCTGCGTCGGGCGGTGCTCCACCCCGAGCATCCGGGGGATGGAGAAGCCGTAGATGTCGGCGTCGACCACCCCGACCCTGAGCCCCTGCTCGGCCAACGCCGCCGCGAGGTTGGCGGTGACCGAGGACTTGCCGACCCCGCCCTTGCCCGAGGCGACGGCGTAGACGCGGGTCAGCGAACCGGGCCGTGCGAACGGGACCTCGCGTTCCTGGACACCGCCCCGCAGCTGGGTCTTCAGGGCCTCGCGCTGCTCGTCGTTCATGACGCCGAGGGTGACGTCGACGCCGGTCACGCCCTCGACCTTCGACAGTGCCTCGGTGGTGTCCCGGGTCAGGGTGTCCTTGAGCGGGCACGCCGCGACGGTGAGCAGGATGGTGACCGCGACCCGGCCGGCGTCGTCGACGCTGACCGCGTCGACCATCCCGAGCTCGGTGACCGGCTTGCGGATCTCGGGGTCGATGACCGTCTCGAGGGCGGCGTGCAGGGCGTCCTGGCTGACCTGGGGCATGCCCCCAGTCTAGGTCGGCTGCTCGGTGGTGCCGCCCGCGGCCTGCCCGGCCTCGTCGGGGTCGAGCGCGCTGCGGTTGACGACGGCCAGGCCCCGCTCCTCCATCTCCTCGAGCAGGTCGCGCAGCTCGCTGCGGACGAAGTCGCGGGTCGCCGTGTCGCGCATGGCCAGCCGCAGCGCCGCCACCTCGCGGGTGAGGAACTCGGTGTCGGCGAGGTTGCGCTCGTCGCGGGTGCGGTCCTGCTCGAGCGCCACCCGGTCGCGGTCGGCCTGGCGGTTCTGGGCGAGCAGGATGAGCGGCGCGGCGTAGGACGCCTGCAGGCTCGAGCATGAGGGTGAGGAAGATGAAGGCGTAGGGGTCGAAGCGCAGCGTGGCCGGGGCCAGCGTGTTCCACAGCAGCCAGACGGCGACGAACACCGTCATCCCGAGCAGGAAGTACGGCGTCCCCATGAAGCGGGCGAAGCGCTCGGACAGCACGCCGAACGCCTCCTCGGTGAGCAGCGCCGGCGTCGACCACCCGCGCCCGCCCGACTCGCGGGGCTGGTCGATGCGGGTGCGCCGCTCGCGCTCAGCCACGGGTCACCCCCTCCGGGGCGACGCCGGGGGCGATGACGTCGTGGCGCTCCTCGCGCCAGTCGTCGGGGAGGATGTGGTCGAGGACGTCGTCGACGGTGACCGCGCCGAGGAGGTGGCCGTCCTCGTCGACGACGGGCAGCCCGACGAGGTCGTAGGTGGCGAGCGTCCGGGTCACCTGGCCGAGCGTGGCGGTCGGCAGCAGCGGCTCGACGTCCTTGTCGAGGATGCCGCCGATCGGGTTGTGCGGGGGCTCACGGAGCAGCCGCTGGATGTGGACGACGCCGAGGTACTTGCCCGTGGGGGTCTCGAGCGGGGGCCGGCAGACGAACACCGTGCAGGCCAGGGCGGTGGAGAGCTCCTTGCGGCGGACGACGGCGAGCGCCTCCGCGATCGAGGCCTCCGGGCCCAGGACCACCGGCTCGGTGGTCATCAGCCCACCGGCGGTGTTCTCGTCGTAGGTGAGCAGACGACGCAGGTCGGCCGCCTCGCCCGGCTCCATCGTCTGCAGCAGCTCCTCGCGCCGCTCGGTGGGCAGCTCGGACAGCAGGTCGGCGGCGTCGTCGGGCTCCATCGCCTCGAGGACGTCGGCGGCGCGCCCGACGGCGAGGCCGACGAGGATCTCGACCTGGTCGTCCTCGGGCAGCTCCTCGATGACGTCGGCGAGCCGCTCGTCGGAGAGGGCGGCGGCGACCTCGGCCCGGCGCCGGGGCGTGAGGTCGTGGATGACCTCCGCCAGGTCCGCCGGCTTGAGGTCCTCGTAGGTCTCGAGCAGCTTGGTCGGCGCCCTGCCCCTCGCTGACGACGTGCAGGCCGGTGACGTCCTCGATGGGCACGACGAAGGTCTCGCCGCGGCGGCGGGAGAGGCGGCCGAGCCCACGGGCGGAGCGGGCGCTGGCGACCCGGACGAAGGCCCGGGTGACGCTCCACCCGCGGCTGCCGACCTGCTCGATGCCGATGTCCTCGACCGTGGCCTCGACGACCTCGCCCTCCTCGGTGCGCACCGTGACGGGGCGCTCGAAGAGCTCGGCGACGACGAGGATCTCGTTGCCGCGCTGCTCGAAGCGCCGCATGTTGACCAGCCCGGTGGTGATGACCTGGCCGCCCTCGACCGAGGTGACCCGGGTCATCGGCACGAAGACCCGGCGGCGTCCGGCGACCTCGACGACGAGCCCGATGGCGCGCGGGCGGGCGCCGGGTGACGCTGAAGGTGACGACGACGTCGCGGACCCGGCCGACCTTGTCACCGAGCGGGTCGAAGACGTCCAGCTCGGACAGGCGGCCGACGAAGGCGCGGGTCGGCGTGCTCACGGTCGTCAGGCTATCGGCCCCCGTGGGTGGGCCGAGGCTCTCAGCCGGTCCGTGTTGCGGCGTGCACCTGCCCGGCCGCGCCAGTGCCACGGGCCGCCACCGGGCGGTGGCGGGAGGCGCGGGACGGACCGGAGCGGCGCCGGAGGAGCGCCCGTAGTCGCCCGGGGCTCGAGGGGCTCGCCGTGCGGGGCGAGCTCGTGCGACGGTGCACGTCTCGCGCCAGCGCTCGACGACGTCGCCGGTGGCGTTGAGCCGCTCCGGGCGCAGCGCCTCCGCGGCGACCGTCCACGCGGGGGTGCCGGGGTCGAGCTGCCGGGCGGTGGCGCGGCGGGTCACCAGGCGGCCCCCGGTGTCCTTGCTGCGCAGGACGAGCTCGACCTCGTCGGGCAGCCAAGGCAGGTACTGCTCACCGGGGCCGGAGACGACGTAGGCCGCCGGGCCGGCGCCCTCGGCTCATCCGGGTCGTGCCAGACGTGCCAGACCGGGAACGAGCCGCCGCCCGGGCACGCGGACCCAGAGCAGCCCGACTTGGTGGCGGCCTCGCGGTCAGGCGGGCGACGTCGACCGGCGGGGCTGGCGGGTGCTCGGCCATGCAGCACTCTCCCACAGCCTCCGCGTCGGCCGCCCCGATGCGGGCGAGCGGTGGGGCGCCTGGGCGGCGGCCGGTCTGCGCCTCGGCGCGGTCCCGGTTGGATCTCGGCGTCGCTCACGGGCACCGGACGTGCCCGACGACGGGGTGACACCGGTCTCGGGTGCCGGGCGGCGGCACGGCAGCCTCGTGCGGGCGGCGGGACGCGGCGTCGGTCACACCGGACTGCCCATGCGAGCGACCGCGGGGCCGCTGCTAGCGTCCCCGACCGTGCACCCGCCTCGGAAGGCTCGACGATGCGCAGCGCCAAGGACTTCTTCCGCCCCCTCGCCGTGGGCGCCCCCGACCCGGTTCGGGAGGTGCCCGCACGCCCCAGCCGGATGATCCACTTCTTCGACCCGAGCAACCCGAAGATGGCGGCCAAGGTGCCCGGCACTGGTCGGCACGGTCGACGTCCTGCTCGGCAACCTCGAGGACGCCGTCAAGGCCGAGAGCAAGGAGGCCGCCCGGCAGGGCCTCGTCGACATCGCGAGGGCCACCGACTTCGGCGAGCACACCCAGCTGTGGACGCGCGTCAACGCCCTCGACAGCCCGTGGGTGCTCGACGACCTCACGACGCTCGTCACCGAGATCGGCGACCGGCTCGACGTCGTCATGGTGCCGAAGGTGCAGGGGCCCGAGGACATCCACTACGTCGACCGGCTGCTCGCGCAGCTCGAGGCCCGCGCCGGCCTGACCCGGCCCGATCCTCGTCCACGCCATCCTCGAGACGGCCCGGGGCGTCGCCGAACGTCGAGGAGATCGCCGGGGCGAGCCCGCGGATGCAGGGCATCAGCCTGGGCCCGGCCGACCTCGCCGCCGACCGGCGGATGAAGACGACCCGGGTCGGCGGCGGCCACCCCGGCTACCTGGTCCGACAGGACCCGCCGGCGGGCGTCGAGGACGGCGTGCACGCCGAGCGCACCACCTACCAGCAGGACCTCTGGCACTACACGATCGCCCGAATGGTCGACGCCTGCGCGATGCACGGGATCTTCCCGTACTACGGCCCGTTCGGGGACATCAAGGACGTCGTGGCCTGCGAGGACCAGTTCCGCAACGCCTTCCTCCTCGGCTGCGTCGGCACCTGGACCCTCCACCCGGCGCAGATCGCCATCGCCAAGCGGGTCTTCAGCCCCTCCGCCGAGGACGTCGCGCACGCCCGGCGGGTCAAGGAGGCGATGGGCGACGGGACCGGCGCCGTCATGCTCGACGGGAAGATGGAGGACGACGCCGAGCCTCAAGCAGTGCCTGGTCATCCTCGAGCTCGCCGACCGGCTCTCGGCCAGCGACCCCGAGCTCGCCGAGCTCTACGCCGGCCCGGCGGGGGGAGGGCGCGTGAGCGAGGCGTACCGGCCCCGCCGCTCGGTCCTCTACATGCCGAGCAGCAACGAGCGGGCCCTGGAGAAGGCCAGGACGCTCCCCGTCGACGGGCTGATCCTCGACCTCGAAGACGCCGTCGGCCCCGACGCCAAGCCGGCCGCGCGTGAGCGGGCGTGTGCGGCCGCCGCGTCCGGGGACTACGGCCACCGGGAGGTGACGATCCGGGTCAACGGCATCGGAACCCAGTGGCACGAGGCCGACCTCGAGGCGGCGTGCGCGGCCGGGCCGGACGGCATCGTCGTCCCCAAGGTCGGCTCGCCGCAGGAGGTGCGCGACCTGGTCGCCGCGATGGAGCGGCACGGCGCCCCCGACCGGACCCGGCTGTGGGCGATGGTCGAGACACCCGGCGCCGTGCTCGACGCCCGGGCGATCGCCTCGGCCTCCGACCGGCTCGCGGTGCTCGTCCTCGGCACCAACGACCTGGTCAAGGAGCTGCAGGCCCGGTTCGTGCCCGGGCGCGCCCCGCTGCTCGCGGCCCTCTCCACCGTGGTGCTCGCGGCCCGGGCCGCGGGTGTCGCCGTGCTCGACGGCGTCTTCAACGACGTGCGTGACCTCGACGGCTTCACCGAGGAGTGCCGTCAGGGCCGTGACCTCGGCTTCGACGGCAAGACCCTGATCCACCCGGGGCAGGTGGAGCCCTGCAACACCGCCTTCGCCCCCTCCGAGGCCGAGGTCGAGGAGGCCCGGGGCGTCCTCGGGGCCTGGGAGGCCGGAGCGGGCCGGGGAGTGGTCACCTACAACGGGCGGATGGTCGAGAACCTGCACGTCGACGTGGCCCGCCGCGTGCTCGCCACGGACGAGGCGATCCGAGCCCGCGGCTGACGGGCCCCGCGCCCAACGATTCGGTCACGGCGAGCGCGCTGACTTGCGCCGACCCCCTGTCGTCGCGTGTCGTGGAGGGTCCTGACCCGAGGGGAGGAGGACCGATGACCCTTGGAGGCACCGCCGCAGCGGGGGCCCTGGCGCTCGTCGCCGCGCTGGCCGTGGCCGGCTGCTCGGCCCTGCCGTGGACCGGGGACGAGGGGGCGGCCCCGAACGCGACCACGACCGGCCCGGCGTCGCCGTCCCCGACGTCACCGTCTCCCACGGGGGCGTCGCCGAGCCCCAGCCCCACGGCGACACCCACGACGTCGACACCGACCGCGACACCGACTCCGAGCGCGACGCCGACTCCGAGCGCGACCTCGACCACGAGTCCCGAACCGACGCGGAGCCCGACCCCCGAGCCCCCGCGGGTGCTGCGCAGCGGCGACTCCGGGCCCCAGGTGCTCGCCCTCCAGCAGCGCCTCACCGCCCTCGGGTACTGGCTCGGGCCCACCGACGGCGTGTTCGGCCCGCTCACGCAGCAGGCGGTCTACGCCCTCCAGAAGTCCGCCGGCATCGCGCGGGACGGCCTCGTCGGGCCGGACACCAGGCAGGCCCTCGACCGCGGCGCCCGGCCCGGTGCGACGCTCGGCGGGGACGGCGTCGAGATCGACCTCGCCCGGCAGGTACTGATGATCGTGCGCGGCGGCAAGGTCGTCACGGTCTTCAACACCTCCACCGGCAACGGCGAGCCGTACACCACGACGTACGGCACCCGCGCCATCGCCCACACACCGACCGGCACCTTCACCTTCCTGCGCCGGGTCGACGGGATGGACGAGAGCTCGCTGGGCAAGCTGTGGCGACCGATCTACTTCACGAACACCGGCTACGCGGTGCACGGCTCGTCGAGCGTGCCGCCCTGGCCCGCCTCGCACGGCTGCGCGCGCGTCAGCACCGCCGCCATCGACATGGTGTGGGCCCAGGGGCTGATGCCGGTCGGCAGCACGATCAGGATCCGCTGACCGTCGCCCCGCGGCGGGTCACTCGCCGGGGTAGACCACCCCCACCTGGCGGCGCACGTCGTCCATGACGGCCATGACCCGGCGGGTGGCGGCCCACGGCACCGACCACGGCTCGGTGCGGCCGGCCTCGAGGGCCCGGGCCACCTCGGCCGCCTGGTAGCGGAAGCCGTGGGTGCGGTGCTCGGGCTCCCACGTGTCGAGGACGGTGCCGTCGGGCCCGACGAGGGTGAGCGTCGTGAGCTGGTAGAACCGGGTGGCGAGGTCGATCCGCGCGGCGGTGCCGGCCACGAACGCCGTGCACGGGGTCGTAGCGGCCATGGTCGACGTCATCCGGGCGACGGCGTCGCCGCGCCGCGCCGTGACGCCCACCGTGACGTCGACCCCCTCCGGGCTGAGGGTGCCCCGGGCGGCGACGTCGTCGAGCCGGCCGAGGACGTGGTCGGCGAGGGCCACGGGGTAGACCCCGAGGTCGAGCAGCGAGCCACCGGCGAGGGCGGGGTCGGAGAGGCGCTGCGGGCCGCCCGGCCACAACCGCTGGCCGTGGTCGGCCTGGAGGAGCACGACGTCGCCGAGGGTGCCCTCCTCGACGGTGCGCCGCAGCACGTCGTACTGCGGCAGGTACCGGCTCCACATCGCCTCTCCCGCGAAGAGCCCGGCTGCCTGCGCGGCGTGGAGCACCTCCTCGGTCTCGGTCAGGCTCCGCGTGAAGGACTTCTCGACGAGCACGGGCTTGCCGGCGGCGAGGGCGAGGAGGGCGTGCTCCCGGTGCGCGCTGTGCGGGGTGGAGACGTAGACGGCGTCGACGCCGTCGTCCGCGACGAGCGCCTCGTAGGAGCCGTGGGACCGGGCGACGCCGTGGCGGCGGGCGAAGATGCTCGCCCGGTCGGCGTCGCGGGAGCCGACGGCGACGACCTCGGAGCGGGTGCCCTCCCGCACCGCGAGGGCGAAGGCGTTGGCGATGCCGCCGGGGCCGAGCACTCCCCACCGCAGGGGAGGGGCGTCCATCGGGTCGGGCGTCGTCGGTGGGGCGAGGGTGGGCGGCGGCGTCGGCATCCCCACACCCTAGGTGGCGCGTGGGCGAGGGCCGCGGACGTGACGAGGCGCCGGCCCCCGGAGGGAACCGGCGCCTCGCCGGGTGCCGACCCGGTGGGTCAGCGGTTGCGGGTCACTCCGCCGGGGGCGGGGTGACCTTGATCAGGCCGGCCGTGTTGCCCGGGAAGGCCTTGGCCACCTCGATCTCGGTGCCGTAGGCGACGCCCGCGTCGGCGGGGTTGCCCGTGCCGGTGACCGTGAACCCGAAGTTCAGTCCGAAGTAGTCCGTGAGCAGGTTGCCGTCGTGGTCGACGATCGGCGTGGTGTACGGCTGGACGTCGACCGACGGCACGACCACGGACGCGTCGATGTCGCGCCAGTAGATGCCGTCGACCTCCGGGTCGCCGGTGTCGACGACCTCGAGCCCGGGGACCCAGCCCTTGGCGTCGGTGAAGGTGCTCACCGCGGGGAGGGCCGGGACGTCGGTGCAGTACTCCGTGTAGTCGTCCTCGACGTCGGCCATGCACTCGGTGAACGGGTAGGTCTTCTGGAGACCGAACGCCGCGTTCGAGGACTGCGGCCGCGACGGCATGTTGTTGAGCACCGTCGGGTCGAAGTCGGCAGCACCACCGGTCCGCCGCAGCGGGTCGAAGTGGCTGTCGACGATGAGGAGCCCGCCCTTGGCGCCACCGCTCGGGAGGTCGGTGGCGTTGTTGGCGACGTGGTTGGCGTTGCCGTAGGAGGTGTCGCGGTACCAGATGAGCGCACCCGGGGCGTTGTACCTGATCTTGTCGACCTTCCAGGCACCGTCGCTGTACACGGTGTCGTAGGCGTACTTCAGCCCCTCGTCGAAGCCGTCGAAGCTGCGCCACTCGACGAGGTAGTACTGGGCGCTCTGCGAGGTGCCGCTGTCGATCCGCCAGCCCGGGCCGGTGGTGCCGCCGAAGGTGGCGACCTCGGTGGTCCAGCCGTTGTCCCCGGACTCGACGTCGTCGCTCCAGACCTCGTCCGCACCGCTGGTGAGGGCGAAGTCGTCGGCGAACCAGCCGCGGTCGAGGTAGGCGGCGTCGGTGGCCTGGCGCAGCCGCACGTCGACGCTCTCGCCGGCGAACGCGCTCAGGTCGACGTAGTCGTGGCGCCAGCCGTGGCTGTCGCCGGTCAGCGCGTACTGCAGGCCGCCGAAGTCGGCCAGCCGCCCGTTGGGGTCGCCGTAGCCGTCGTCGGTCGAGACCAGCGCGCCGGTCTCGTCGTAGACCTTCTGCTGCTGCCAGGTGGTGCCACCGTCGGTCGAGACCTCGACGAAGCCGAAGTCCCAGTCCTCCTCGATGACGTAGTTGTTCCACATCCAGAACCGGCCGTCGGCGGGGACGTCGACGCTGCGGCTCAGGCGGATGTCCGCCCAGTCCTGGTCGGCGCCGGTGTACCACATGTTCTCGCCGCTGTGCGGGGTCGCCAGGGTGATCACCTTGTTCGGGAGGTTGACCTTGACGCCGTCCGCGGACCCCTTGAGCGGGCGCGAGTTCTGGCCCACCTTGACCGCCTTCGGGTCGTCACCGGGGTTGACCTGGACCGGGTCGGCCCACCCGAGGACCCACTTGTCCCACAGGCCCATGTGCGTCGGCATCGACTGGAAGATCGGGCCGGCGTGCGAGCCGGAGCTCATCAGGTCCCAGAAGTCGACGTCGGAGTCGCCGGCGCCGCTGGTGTCGTAGAGGTCCGGCAGGCCGAGGTCGTGCCCGTACTCGTGCGCGAACACCCCGACACCGGAGTCCTCCGGCTGGACGATGTAGTTGCTCAGCTCGAGGTCGGTGCCCGGGATGGGCGCGCCACCCGGGACGGCCGAGGAGTGCGCCCAGATGGCGTACGTGCCCTCCGCGCCGCCGCCACCGGACTTGTCCTCACCGGCGTGCACGAGCACGACGTGGTCGATGACGCCGTCCGGCTCGTGGTAGTTGCCGTCCTCGTCGACGTCGCCCTGGTCCTCGATGTCGTAGTCGGCCCACGGGAAGTCGGGGTTCGCGTCGGCGAGCGCCGCGACGGCGTCGATCGGGAGCTGGCCGGCACCCAGCTTGTTGTCGGGGTGGCCCTGCATGCCCTGGTAGGGACCGGCCTCCCACTCGCCCTCGTCGTTCTTGAAGCACCGGGTGGCGCCGTACCAGCCCTCGGAGTGCGGGACGGTGACCCACGGGGTCGCCTCGCCGTCGACGGTGTAGGCACCGTGCGACATCTCCTCGTACATGTTCTTCATCGTGTAGCCGGAGATGTCGAAGCCGGCCTCGCCGTCGGGACCGGTGAGGTCCGTGCGGACGCGGTCCGTCAGGCCCTCCTTGGTGTAGAGCATCGTGTCGTAGTGCTCGGAGGAGAAGTCCTGCGACCCACATCGAGTTGTTGTCGAGGACCGGGTAGTCCGCGGGGTCCGGGATGTTGTTGTGCAGCGGCCCGTTGACGACCTCACCGGGCATGCAGGTGCTCGCACCCCAGTACTCCGGCACCCAGGCGTCGGTGAAGTCGTCGTCCGCCTGGTCGTTGAACTCGACGAGGATGGTGAGGAGCTTGGCCTCCTGGGTCGAACTCGCCCCCTTGTAGCGGTTCTTCAGCGACTTCGGGCTCTTCCCCGTGCGGATCGCCTCGGCCTCGAGCTTGGCCAGCCCGCGCGCGGCGACCGGGTTGCCCTTGGCGAACTTGCGGTCGAGCGCGGCGCCGCGCTCGACGGCGTCCTTGGACACCTGCTTGGCGTGGGCCCCCTTGGTGACCTTGACGTCGGGGACCACGGCGTTCTCGACGCGGGGCTCGACGTAGTTGATGTAGTACTCCCCGGCGGCCCCGTCTGTGGTGGGGCTCGGGGGAGGTGCTGCGGTCGCTGCTGCCGACGTCCCCGTCGCGACACCGGCGGTGGCCAGTGCGACGGCGGGGGCGAGGGCGAGGAGGCGACGCTGGCGCTTCGTGGCGCTGCTCATCGACATGCTGTCTCCCTGTCAGTGCCCCGACCCTCCGCCGGGGCATGGAAAGACCGGAGTCCCGCGCTTCTCGGGGTTCCGGTCCGTCGGCGACAGTAGTTGAGGATCGGGCGCCGCAACAGGGACGGACGGCATTCTTTACGTTCCCCATACCTGGGGGCCGAAAGGCGTGCGCGGAGCGGTCAGAAGCGCGCGGTGGCCTCCGCGACGAGGTCGCCGACGAGCTCGCCGGCGTCGACGTCCAGGCCCTTGCGCCGGAACCACGCGACCATCGTCGCGGCATCGCGTTCGAGGAACTCGAAGCCGCTGGGGTTGCCGATGACGTCGACGACCTGCGGCCAGTCGATGACGACCAGCCGCTCGCCGTCGAGCAGGACGTTGTACGGGGACAGGTCGCCGTGGGTCCAGCCGTGGTGGGCCAGGGTGAGCATCGCGGTCCGCAGCTGGTCGAAGAGGTCGGCGAGCAGGTCGGGCCCGGGGCGGGTCGAGACCAGCCGCGGGGCCGCGCCGTGCTCGTCCCCGACGAACTCCATGAGCATCTCGGAGCCGTCGAGCTGGACCGGGTAGGGGACGGGCAGGCCGAGCTCCCAGAAGCGGCCGAGCGCCTCGAACTCCGCCATCGCCCACTGTCCCGAGATCAGCTGCTTGCCGAACTCGGTGCGCCGGACCATCGCGCGGTTCTCCCGGCTCTTGCGGACCCGGCGGCCCTCGAGGTAGCCGGCGTCGCGATGGAACAGCCGGTGGTCGGCCGCCCGGTACCGCTTGGCCGCCATGGTGACCTCGCGGTCGGTGCCGGGGACCCAGCGGCGGACGACGTGGACGTCGGCCTCCTTGCCGGTCTTGAGGACGCCGAGGTCGGCGTCGACGGCCCCGAGGTCGGTGACGACCCATCCGGGCCGGGGGGTCGGTCCGTGGGTCGCGAGGTCCCAGGTGGACCAGCGCTCGCCCTCGGGCGGCGCGTCAGGTGAGGTGTCGACGGAGAAGGCTGCCTGCTTCTCCGGCAGGTGGAACGGCTGGTGTGCCAACGTGGTGCTCCTGTGCGAGGTGGGGGGACTGGGCTCGGGTACGGCCCACGACGGTCGTCGACATCGGGTCCTCCTCCACGTGCTCGGTGCACCGGGGCCGCGGCGGCGGCCGGTGGCGCGCGGCCTCCACCGCGCTGCACCCCAGCGTGCCCGCCGGAGGTTCGGGCCGCCACCGGTTTTCCGCTCGGGTCCGGCGGCTGTGGTGCGCGGCACCTGCACCGCGCCGGGCCCGGCGCGGGTCGCTAGGGTCGGTCCATGAACATGGAGAAGGTCGTCTTCGGCTTCTTCGTGGTGCTGGCGGCGACCCTCAACTTCGGCTTCTTCGTCGGTGACATCACCGACGTGCGGGTCCACAACGTCTACGAGCTGTACGCCGCCGTCGTCGTCAACGTCATCGCCGTCATCCTCAAGTTCGGCGACCGCACCCAGATCGGCGCCATCCACCTCGCCACCAGCCTCGTCGCCGCCATCCAGCTGATCGCGGCGGCCGTGGTGTGGGTGGCGGTGAGCGCGGACGGTGGCGAGATCGGGGTGCACGCGATGAGCTCGGTGGTCTCCCTCTCCGGTGGAGCGCTGCTCGCGAACGTGGTCTCGCTCGCGCTCCTCGTCGGCGAGACCCTCAGCGTCCACCGGCGCTAGCGGGCGCAGCGCCGTGATCAACCCCGTCGTCGCCCTCGCCGTCGCCCGGCGGCGTGCCGGGCTGCGCCGGCAGGAGGTGCCGGTGCCGACACCGGCGGCGTCGACGGACGTGATCTTCCTCGTCCTGCGCAGGATGCGGGCGCCGCTGCTGTGGCTCGTCGGCGTCTTCACCGTCTCGGTCGTGGGCCTCAGCGCGACCGTGGGGGTCGACCCCTCGGGCCGGCCGGACCGGCTCAGCCTCTTCGAGTCCTTCTACGTCATGAGCTACACGGCCACGACGATCGGCTTCGGCGAGATCCCCGAGCCGTTCACGACGGCCCAGCGGCTCTGGGTGACGTTCATGATCTACGCGACCGTGGTCGGCTGGGCGTACGCGCTGGCCACGATGCTCGCCCTCGCCCAGGACGCCGGGTTCACCGCCGCCCTCACCGCCCAGCGGTTCGGGCGGAGGGTCCGCCGCCTTCCCGAGCCGTTCCACCTCGTCCTCGGGGTCGGCGAGTGCGGGCGCCGCGTCCTCCAGCGACTGGACTCCCTCGGGGACCGGTGCGTGGCCGTCGACCACACCAAGGCGCGGATCGACCTGCTCGAGGTCTCCGACACCCGGGCCGAGGTTCCCGGTCTCGTCGGGGACGCCCACGACCCCGCGGTGCTGGGCCTCGCCGGCCTCGGCCACGACGACTGCCGCGGCGTCCTGGTCCTCACCGACGACGACGAGGTGAACCTCTCGGTCGTGCAGGCCGTCGCGCTGCTGCACCCCACCGTTCCCGTCATCGCCCGCGCCTCCTCGCGCGCCGCGGAGCGGCAGATGCTGCAGTTCGGCCCCGCCGCCGTGATCAACGCCCTCGACCGCTTCGGCGACCACCTCGTGGTGCGGCTGCAGCGGCCCGCCGTCCACCAGCTCGTGTCGTGGCTGACCGACACCTCGGTCACGGAGGTGCCGAACCGCCCCGCGCCGGTCACCACGGGGCGGTGGGTCGTCTGCGCCGAGGGGGAGCTGCGGCACCGCGTCACGGAGGACCTGGTCGGTGCCGGGTTCGAGGTCCGGTTCGCCGATCCCGGCGCGGGGACGCCGGACGTCACCGGCTGTGTCGGCGCCGTCGTGGCCACTCGCTCGGACACGACGAACCTCGCCGTCGCGGCCGAGCTCCGGCGCGAGCACCCCGAGGTGCTGCTCTGCCTGCCGCTCGTGCACACCAGGGCCCGCTCGCTCATCGCGGCGTTCGCCCCCGACGTCGTCTTCGAGCCGGCGGACGTGGTCGCCCGGGAGTGCCTGACCCGCGTGCTGGCGCCGCACGCGTGGGAGCTCGTCGAGCACGCGATGCGGCAGGACGACGAGTGGGGCCGCCGCGTGCTCGAGCTGCTCACGGGGCGGTGCGGTCGGCTGTCGCCCCTGCCCTCGATGCTCGCCCTCACACGGGAGGAGGCACCTGCCGTGGTGGAGTGGCTCGAGCGCGGCGAGCTCACCGTCGGCGACCTCACCCGCGACCCCGAGCAGCGCGAGGAGCACGTCCCCGTCGTCGTCGCGGTGCTCGTGCGCGACGGCACGTCGGTGCCCTTCCCGTCCGCCGACACGGCGCTGCGCCCCGGCGACGAGCTGATGCTGTACTCCGGCCCGTCCGGCCGGGCCCGGCTGCGCGAGGTGCTCTTCAACGACGCCGCGGTCGAGCACGCCGCCACCGGCAGGCACGTGCCCGCCACCTGGATCTGGCGCCGCCTCACCGGGGCTCGTGCAGGGACCCCCTGACCGGCGGCGACGCCCCGCTCCGGCCCCGCGGGTGGGGGGACTCACACCGCCGCGAGGTACCTGCCGGCCGCCCGCCCCGGCACACTGGGCACCAGTCCCCCACCGGCCCACGCGAAGGCGGCGATGCACGCATGTCCCGACTGCAGACGACCGACGGTCTCACCGAGGAGCAGCACGAGCTGGTCAAGCTCGTCCGGGAGTTCGTCGACGAGCAGATCATCCCGGTCGCGACCGAGCTGGAGCACCGGGACGAGTACCCGACCGACATCGTCGAGGGCATGAAGGAGATGGGGATCTTCGGGCTGATGATCCCCGAGGAGTACGGCGGCCTCGGCGAGTCGCTGCTCACCTACGCCCTGGTGGTCGAGGAGATCGCCCGCGGCTGGATGAGCGTCAGCGGCATCATCAACACCCACTTCATCGTCGCCTACATGATCCTCCAGCACGGCACCGACGAGCAGAAGCAGCGCTACCTGCCGCGGATGGCGACCGGCGAGGTGCGCGGGGCGTTCTCGATGTCCGAGCCGGGCATGGGCTCCGACGTCGCCGCCATCCGCTCCAAGGCCGTCCGCCAGGGCGAGGAGTGGGTGCTCGACGGCCAGAAGATGTGGCTGACCAACGGCGGCTCGGCCAACCTCGTCGCCGTGCTCGTGCGGACCGACCTCGGCGAGAGCGAGAGCCCGTACAAGAACATGTCGACCTTCCTCGTCGACAAGGAGCCGGGTTCGGCGAGACCGCGCCAGGGCATCACCGTGCCGGGGAAGATCGAGAAGATGGGCTACAAGGGCGTCGACACCACCGAGCTCATCATGCAGGGTCACCGCACGACCGACGCCCAGCTCCTCGGCGGTGCCCCCGGCCGCGGCTTCTACCAGATGATGGACGGCGTCGAGGTGGGCCGCGTCAACGTCGCCGCCCGAGCCTGCGGCGTCGCCCGCCGCGCCTTCGAGCTGGGCATCGCCTACTCGCAGCAGCGCGAGGCCTTCGGCAAGAAGATCGCCGAGCACCAGGGCATCCTGTTCCGCCTCGCCGACATGGCCACCAAGGTCGAGTCGAGCCACCAGATGATGGTCAAGGCGGCCCGTCTGAAGGACGCCGGCCGGCGCAACGACCTCGAGTCGGGGATGGCGAAGTACCTCGCCGTCGGAGAACTGCGCCGACGTCGTCGAGCAGTCCTTCCGGATCCACGGCGGCTACGGCTACTCCAAGGAGTACGAGATCGAGCGGCTCTACCGGGAGGCCCCGATGCTGCTCATCGGTGAGGGCACCGCAGAGATCCAGAAGATGATCATCGGGCGCCGGCTCCTCGAGGACTACTCCGCCCGCTGACCCGCCGGGCGGACCGGCCCCTGGGCGAGGGCGAGCATCGCGGCGTCCCGTCCGCTCGGCCTCCGGTCGAGCCGGGCCAGCAGCCGGGTGCGCGCCTCCTCGACCCGGCCGGCAGCCACGAGGGAGTGCAGCAGGGTGTCCTCGAGCACCTCACGCTGTGCGTGCGACCCGCCGTAGCGGGGGAACCATGGCTCGAGGGCGAGCAGCTCGCCGGCGGCGTCCGCGTGGTCGCCCTCGACCGACGCCGCGAGGCCCCGGGCCAGGCCGGGCAGCAGCAGGGCCGCCCCGGGCGCCTCCCAGCCGGCGGCCTCGTGCGCCAGGCGTCGTAGACGGCCGGCGTCGCCGGCAGCTGCGAGCGCCAGCAGCGCGTGCATCGCGAGGAAGGTGAAGGGCAGGCCGCCGGGGTCCGTGGCCAGAAGCGTCGTCGTCCCGTGGCCGGCTGGGTCGGTGCCCGGTGGGACGAGCGCGGCCAGCTGGCAGCGCCACAGCAACGAGGCACCGTCGATGAGGCGGTTGGAGGGTTGTGAGACCAGCGACTCGTACCGTGCCAGGGCGTCGTCGGAGCGGCCGAGGTCGAGCAGGTGGAGGGCGCAGTGCCAGCCGAGGTGGCGGCCCATGACGTTGTCGGGGTCGAGGCGCGAGACCAACGGGTCGAGCCAGGCCAGGCCCTCGTCGTGGCCGCCGGACTCGAAGTGCACGTGCGCCACGGGGTGCGCGCTCACCGGGTTGTCGGGGGAGAGCTCGAGGCTGCGGTTGCCCAGCGCCCACGCGGTGTCGAGGTCGCCCCGGTCCTGGGCGTGCAGGGCGAGCGCGGCGAGCACCGTCGGGTCCTCGCCGAGGACGGCCCGGGCCCGTTCGAGCCGTTCACGGGACTCCTCCGTGTGGACGGGATCGGTCGACCACGCGAGCAGCAGCTCGAGCTGCATCACGGCCGGGAGGTCCCCCGGGTGGTCGTCGACGTGGCGCCGCCAGCTGCCGAACGCCGCCCACGGCCCGGCCTCGCCGGTCAGGCGAGCCGCGGCGACGAACGAGCGCTCGCGGTCGGTCGCCGGCTCGGGGCCCTCACGGAGGGCGTCGAGGTGGTGGCGCGGGTCGAGCGCCGGCTCGCCGGCCGTCGCGAGCAGGACCGCCTGGGCGTGGGCGAGGGCGAACCGGGGGTCGAGCACGAGCACGTGCCGCAGCGCGTCGACGACGGTCGGCTCGAACCGGAGCCGGCGGTCGAGGAGCACGACGTACGCGGCCGCGGTCTCGGCGTCGGTGGACACGTCCTGGCCCCACGCGTCGGTCGGCATCCTGCCCACCCCTCGTCGACTGCGGCCCACGGTACGCGGGGCGTGCGGGTCGTCGCCACGACGTTGGGCCCGTCCCTCACCAGCCGCGGGAACCGAGTGGAGCGGGACGGTGCACAGCGGGCATCCAGCCGACGTTGCGATACTGGGTGCATGAGCACCCAGCCCATGCGTCCCGGTCTGCGCGCGGCCCTGTCGCTGGAGTACCCGATGTCGCTCGGGGTCCACGACACCTACGAGGAGGCCCAGCAGGCGGTCGACTACCTCTCCGACCACGAGTTCCCGGTGCAGGACGTCCTCATCGTCGGCACCGACCTCAAGCAGCTCGAGCGGGTCACGGGCCGGCTCACCCAGGGCCGGGTCGTGGGCGCCGGGGCGCTGTCCGGCATGTGGTTCGGGCTCTTCGTCGGCACCATCTTCGCGATCTTCGACCCGAGCGGCTTCAACATCCTCACCGTCCTCTCCACGGTGCTCGTCGGCGCGGTCTTCGGCGCGGTCTGGGGCTACGCCGGCTACCGCCTCACCGGCGGCCGGCGCGACTTCACCTCGGTGAGCCAGGTCGTCGCCGCCAAGTACGAGGTGCTCTGCGAGCACAAGCACGTGCAGCGGGGCCGCGAGCTGCTCGCGCAGATGGACCCGATGAAGGCGGCGCAGGAGCAGGTGCGGCGGGCCCAGGAGGAGGAGCGCGCCAGGCTCGCCTCCCAGCAGCGCTCCGTGCCGCCCGGTCCGCGGACCGGTCCGCCGTCGGGCCCACCGGCGAGCCCGCCCACCGGCCCGCCGCCGGCCTGAGAGGACCCGCACTGGGCGCACGCCGGGGCTGTCCGGACGGTCCGCTCGGGGTCTAGGGTCGGCGCATGCCCGACGACCGTCCCGCCCTCACGCCCCTCGAGGGGCCGTTCTCCTCGATCCTCTGCGTCGTCGCCCACCCCGACGACATCGAGTACGGCACCGCCGCCGCCGTCCACCGCTGGGTGGCGGAGGGCGCGAATGCGGCGTACTTCCTCCTCACGCGTGGCGAGGCCGGCATCGACACCATGGACCCGGCTGAGGCCGCCGCCGTCCGGGAGGAGGAGGAGCGGGAGAGCGCGCGCCGGGTGGGGGTCGACGCCGTCGAGTTCGCCGGGTGGTCGGACGGCGCCATCGAGTACGGGGTGCCGCTGCGCCGCGAGATCGCGGCCGCCATCCGCCGGCACCAGCCCGACCTCGTCATCGGCGGGAACTGGCAGGAGTTCTTCGGCCCGAACATGGTCAACCAGGCCGACCACCGGGCCGTCGGGCTGGCGACGCTCGACGCCGTCGCCGACGCCGGCAACCGCTGGCTGCACCGTGACCTCGTCGACGAGGGCCTCGAGCCGTGGAACGGCGTCAAGGTCTTCGCCGTGGCCGCGTCACCGACGCCGAGCCACTACGTCGACGTCTCGGGCGGCCACTTCGAGGCCGCCGTGCACTCGCTGGAGGCGCACGCGAAGTACAACGAGGCCCTGCCCGACGACTTCCCCGCCCCCAGGGCGCTGCTCCAGATGATCCTCGGTGGTGGCGGCGAGCGCGTCGGGGTGGAGCACGCGCTCACGCTCGAGGTCCCCATCGACCGACGCTGAGCGCGGCTCCTTCCTGCGGACGTGGGTGGAGACCGTCGGCATTCCGACGGTTCCGACCCACGTTGCGGGACGAGGGTTCGGGCTTCAGGCCGTCCAGCGCGCGAGCTGGCGCGACTGGACCATGAGCCGGCCCTCGGCGTCGTGGACCAGCGCGTCCTCCTCGAGGAACCCGTCGGAGACGTGGTGGCTCGTCGCCCGCACCGAGAGCGGGCCGGTGCCGGTGCGGGCCCGGACGTGGGCGGTGAGCTCGACGGTGGGGACCCAGCCGGCGGGACCCAGGGCGTTCCACGCCGCGGGCGGCGTGACGTCGCAGGTCAGCAGCGCGCCGAGCTGGTCGGCGGGCACGTCCTCGACCACCGCCCGGATCTCCCCGGTGCCGTCCGGCCGGCCGCCGGCGAAGCCGAGCGTCTCGACGTCGAGCCGCTCACCGGCCCGCGTGGCGACCTCCGGGGCGACGAAGCCGCCCGAGGCCGCCGCGGCCATCTCCGCGCTGCCGGCGCGGGGCGTGAGCCGTGCCCCGGCGGGGTCCCAGGGGCGCTCGTGCCGCCAGGACGGGCCCGACAGCCCCTCCCGGTCGCCGACCGAGGCCATGACGGAGAGCACGACGTCGTCACCCTGGGTCGCGGTGGCGGTGACCGTCGTGAACCGCCGGCTGCCGCCCACGGGGGCGACCCGGAACCGGACGGGGGAGTGGGCCGCCTTGCGGAGGTAGTGGGCGGTGATGGTGAACAGGTCCGGGGCGCCGGTCGCGGTGAGGACCGCGTTGCCGGCGAGGGCGAGGAGGTAGCCGCCGTGGGGCACACCGAAGACGTCCCAGCCCTCGGGCACCCGGCCGACGAGGTCGTCGCCGTCGTGGACCAGGGCGACGGCGGCGTGGAGGTCGGTGGTCGGGTGCGGCGAGGTCGTGCTGTCCATGCGTCCCTCCAGGACGGTCGTGGCGTATGACGGCGTAATATGACAACATCATAACCATGCCCGCCGTCCACGCGTCCACTCGAGCCGACATCGTCGACGTCGCCCGCCGCGTCCTCGAGGCGGAGGGGCCGGAGGCGGTGACGATGCGGCGGCTCGCCGCGGAGCTCGGCACGAGCTACCAGGTGGTGTACAGCCGGGTGGGGGCGAAGCCGGAGGTGCTGCGGGCGGTGCACGACGAGGGGTTCCGCCGGCTCTCGGACCCGGTCGCGCTGGCCGCGCTGGCGCCGGCCGGTGGAGGGCCCGGGGCGTTGCGCCGGCTCGCGGTTCAGTACCTCGAGTTCGCGGTGGCCAACCCGCGCCTGTTCGACGTGATGTTCGGCGACCCGCTGCCCGGCACGGCCCGGGACGAGGGGATGCGCGAGGTCGAGCGCGCGGCCTTCCGGGCGTGCTGGGTGGCGCCGGCCCGCGACTGGCTGGACCGCGAGCACCCGGACCGTCCCCGCGGCTCCGCCACCCGGCTCGCGTGGCGGCTGTGGAGCGCCGTCCACGGCATCACGGTGCTCCACCTCGCCGGCCACGAGACCCCGTCGGGTGACGTGCGCGCCGAGGTGGCCGACGTCGTCGACCTGCTCCTCGCCGACCCGCTGCGCGCCTGACCCCGGCTCAGCCCGCCTGGACCCGCGCGATCCACGCCTCCACGTCGTCGGCCGTGCGCGGCATCCCGGCGGAGAGGTTCTCGTGGCCGTCCTGGGTGACGAGCACGTCGTCCTCGATCCGGATGCCGATGCCGCGGAAGCGTTCCGGCGCCTTGAGGTCGTCGGCCTTGAAGTACAGGCCGGGCTCGACGGTGAGGACCATCCCCGGCCGGAGCTCGGCGTCCAGGTACTCCTCGCGGGTGGCGAGGGCGCAGTCGTGGACGTCGAGACCGAGGTGGTGGGAGGTGCCGTGCACCATCCAGCGCCGGTGGTACTGTCCGTGCTCCTTGTCGAGGGTGTCCTCGACGGTGACGCCCTCGGGCAGCAGCCCCCACTTCTCGAGGTGCTCGGCGACGACCCGGATGGCGGCGTCGTGGACGTCGCTGAACCTGTTGCCCGGCTTCACGGCGGCCATCCCCGCGTCGGCCGCGGCCAGCACCGCCTCGTACACCTCGCGCTGGGCGTCGGTGAAGGTGCCGTCGACGGGGAGGGTGCGGGTGATGTCGGCGGTGTAGAGGCTGTCGACCTCGACGCCGGCGTCGATGAGCACGAGCTCCCCCTCGTGGAGCTCGCCGGTGTTCTTGATCCAGTGCAGCGTGTTCGCGTGGTCGCCCGCGGCGCAGATGGAGTCGTAGCCGACCCCGTTGCCGCGATGGCGGGCGCGCAGCGCGAAGACGCCCTCCAGCCATCGCTCGCCCCGGCCCTTGGCCACGGCCTCGGGCAGCGCGGCGATCATCGCCTCGAAGCCCTCCTGGGTGGCGGCGACTGCGGCCCGCAGCTGCTCGACCTCGAAGTCGTCCTTGCACATCCGCAGGTGGGACAGGTCGTGGGCGAGGGCGTCGTCGACCTCGGCGAGCGACTCCGCCTCGGCCCCGTTCTCGACGCGTGCCGCGTCGAGCCGCTCGGTGAGCTCACGGTCGGCGTCGCGGACCAGGCGCACCGTCACCTGGCCCGCGTCCTTGGCGACCGCGTCGACGAGCCCGTCGACGTGGCGGGCGGTGAGTCCCAGCTCGAGCTCGACGTCCTCGATGGTGGGCCGGGCGCCGACCCAGAACTCGCCGTACCTGGCGTCCGCGAAGAACTCGTCGGTGTCGCGGTCGGCCAGCGGCCGGAAGTACAGCACCGACTCGTGGCCCGCGGGGCCGCCGTCGGCGCCCTCGACCGGCTCCATGACGAGCACGGCGTCCGGCTCGCGGTCGGCGCCGAGCCCGGTGAGGTAGGCGAACGCGGTGTGTGGCCGGAAGACGTAGTCGGTGTCGTTGCTGCGCACCTTCAGGCCACCGGCCGGGATGACGAGCCGCTGGCGCGGGTAGGCGGCGCTGAGCACCGCCCGCCGGGCGGCGGCCGGGCCGGACGCCGGGGACGGCGCCGTCACCGTGGGACGCCGTGGGGCCCAGTCCTCCCGGATGAACGCGCGCAGCTCGTCGGTGGTGCTGCGGCCGCGGTTGTCGGCCTGCTTCTGTTCCTCGCTCACCCGCACATGCTCGCACGACCGGACGGAGCCGCCGAGCGTGAGAGGCTGGAGGGATGGGACGGCACAGCGCCCCGCGGCGGCGGGCTCCACTCGTCCTCGCCACCGGGCTGCTGCTCCTCGGGCCGGCCGCGGTGGCGTGGGCCCTGGCGGGGCCGCCGTCGCGCAGCGACCCCGCGACGCCGGCGCCGTCGGAGCGCCGCACGGTCGAGCTCGTCGAGCGCTCGCCGGCGCCGACGCCGGTGACCGACGAGCCCACCCTCGCGCCCACCCCCGTGCCGTCGCCGACCCGCACCCCGGCGGCGACGAGCGTTCCGGCGCCGACGCCGGCTCCGGTGCCCGCGACCACCGCGACCGCGTCGGCGGCACCGTCGCCCACGCCGACTCCGAGGCCCACGCCGACCCGCAAGGGCAAGGGGCCGCCCACGCCCAAGCCGACGAAGACCACGTGAGCCCCGTCCCGCCGCCGTTCCCCGACCGGCTGCGCGCGCACTTCGGCGACGAGGGCCACCTCTACGGCGTCCTGCTCGCGGCGATGGCCGACGACTGGGAGCGCGGCGGCGTCAGCCGCGAGCTCTTCGAGGGCTGGGAGGACGTCCCGGCGCGTCAGTTCCCGCAGCTGAGGCTGCTCGCCGGCCTCTTCCGCATCGTGCTGCGGGGAGACGCGCCCCAGCTCGTCCCCTACTACCCGGCGCTCGGTGGTGACGCCGATCCCCGGGAGGCCTGGGCCGACGTGCGGCCCGTGCTCGTCGCACACCTGGCGGAGCTGCGCGAGTCGCTGACCGAGGCACCGCAGACCAACGAGCCCGGGCGCTCGGTGGCGCTGCTCGTCGGGCTGACGGAGGCGGTGCGCCGCACCGGTCTGCGTCGGGTGCGCCTGCTGGAACCGGGGGCCTCGGCCGGGCTCAACCTGCTCGTCGACCACTACCGCCTCGTCGGCGACGACTGGGCGGCCGGGCCGGAGTCCTCACCGCTGCTCGTGGACGGGTGCGGCGCGCCCGGCCTGGAGCCGCGGGAGGTCACCGTGGTCGAGCGCCGGGGCTGCGACGTCGCCCCCGTGGACGCCGCGACCGAGGACGGCGCCCGGTACCTCACCTCGTTCGTCTGGCCCTGGATGACCGCACGGCAGGCACGCCTCGCGGCCGCCCTCGAGGTGGCGCGCGCCCATCCCGTCACCGTGGACCGTGCGCAGGGCGCTGCGTGGGTCGCCGAGCAGCTGGAGGCGTCGCCGGGCGACGACGTCCTCACCGTGGTCTGGAACTCGGTCACCCGCCTCTACTGGCCGGTGGAGGAGTCGCGGGCGCTCGAGGCCGCGATCGCGCGGGCGCGCCCGCGGATGCCGCTCGTCCATGTCGGCATGGAGCACCCGTGGCCCGAAGACGGGTCGGAGCCGGTGCCGAGCAGCGGCGACGACGTGCTGCCGGAGATCGAGCTCGACGGCGAGGTGCTCGCGACCTGCGGTCACCACGGCCCGCCGGTGCGGTGGCTCCGGTGACGGCCGGCCCCCCGCCGGGGCCGTTCAACCTCGCCCGGTTCTGCCTCGGGCCCGCCCCGCACCGCGACCCCGAGCGGCTCGGGCTCGTCGTCACCCACGACCTCGAGCACCCCGCGTCCGGGGCGGAGCGCTGGAGCTACGCCGCCCTGGACGACACGGTGCGAGCGGTCGCCCACGGGCTGCTCGACCTCGGCCTCGAGCCGGGCGAGCGGCTGCTCCTGCGCCTCGGCGACACCAGCGACTTCGCCCTGGCGTTCTTCGGGGCGGTGGCCGCGGGCATCGTGCCGGTGCCCACGTCCGACCAGCTCACTCCCGAGGAGGTCGCCCACCTCGCTGCGGACTGTCGAGCCTCCGCGCTCGCCGTCGCGCCCGGCCTCGAGGTCGGGGGCGGACTGCCGGAGGTGGGGCCGGAGCACCTCGCGCAGTGGCGGGCCGGCGGTGACCGGGGCGACTACGCGCCCTCGGACCCCGAGGACCCGGCATTTCTCGTGTACACCTCGGGCACCTCGGGGGAGCCGAAGGGCGTGCTGCACGCGCACCGCTCGGCGTGGGGGCGCCGCCCGATGCACAGCGCCTGGCTCGGCATCGGGCCCGGTGACGTCGTGCTGCACACGGGCTCGCTCACGTGGACCTACACCCTGGGGGTGGGCCTCACCGACCCGTGGGCCGTGGGTGCCACCGCGGTCGTGCACAGCGGCCGGCGCGATGCCGCGGCCTGGCCGGGCGTCGTCGAGGCCACCGGCGCCACGGTGTTCGCGGCGGTCCCGGGCGTCTACCGGCAGCTGCTGCGACACGCCGACCCAGCCCGCCTTCGCGACCCCGCCGGGCCGCTGCGCACCCTGCGCCACGCGGTGACCGCGGGGGAGGCCCTGACACCCACGCTGCTCGAGCAGTGGCGGTCGAGCACCGGGCTGGAGCTGTACGAGGCGCTGGGGATGAGCGAGGTCTCGACGTTCGTCTCCAGCGGGCCGGGCACGCCCGTGCGCCCGGGCAGCCCGGGGCGGCCGCAACCGGGGAGGAGGGTGGCGGTGCTGCCGGTGGCCGGTGGCGACCAGCCGCTGCCCGCCGGTGAGCGGGGCCTGCTCGCCGTGCACCGGTCCGACCCCGGGCTGATGCTCCGCTACTGGGAGCGCCCGGACGAGGACGCCGCGGCCCGGCGGGGGGAGTGGTTCGTCAGCGGCGACGTCGTGCACGTCGACGACGACGGCTACGTGCACCACCACGGCCGGGCCGACGACGTGATGACGTCGATGGGGTACCGGGTCTCGCCGCTCGAGGTCGAACGGGTGCTCGCGCGGCACCCGGCGGTGGCGGAGGTGGCCGTGGCCGAGTCCGTGGTCCGCGACGACGGGCTGCGCGTGGTCACCGCGTTCGTCGTGCCCGCGGCGGGGGTGACGCTCGACGCCGACGACCTCCTCGCCCACGCCCGGGAGCACCTGGCGGCCTACAAGTGCCCTCGGGTCGTGCGGGTCGTCGACGCGCTGCCGCGGACCCCCAACGGCAAGGTCGTGCGCCGGGTGCTGGCCGGCAGCGGACCCCGCCGCCCCTCCCGCGAACGCGGGTGAACGGCGTCGCGTGGACGACGATCATCACCCACGTTGCCGGGGTGGGGCCGGGGGGCTGGTCGCCGGGTCAGTCCTCCGCCCAGCCCAGGGTGCGCTCGACCGCCTTGTGCCAGCCCTTGTAGCCGTCCGCGCGCTGCTCCTCGCTCCACGTCGGCTCCCACCGGCGGTCCTCGGCCCACAGGGCGCGCAGCTCGTCGGTGTCCCCCCAGAACCCGGTGGCCAGCCCCGCCGCGTAGGCGGCACCCAGGGCGGTGGTCTCGGCGACGACCGGGCGGGAGACCGGGACGCCGAGGATGTCGGCCTGCAGCTGCATGCACAGCTCGTTGGCAGTGACCCCGCCGTCGACCTTGAGCGTCGTCAGCTCGACCCCCGAGTCGGCCACCATCGCGTCCGCGACGTCGCGGGACTGGTAGCAGATGGCCTCGAGGGTGGCGCGCGCCAGGTGCGCGTTGGTGTTGAAGCGGGAGAGCCCGACGATGGCGCCGCGCGCGTCGCTGCGCCAGTAGGGCGCGAACAGGCCGCTGAACGCCGGGACGAAGTAGATGCCGCCGGTGTCGTCGACCTGGGCGGCGAGCCGCTCCACCTCGGCCGCGCCGCTGATGATGCCGAGCTGGTCGCGCAACCACTGCACTGCACTGCCCGTCACGGCGATCGACCCCTCGAGCGCGTACACCGGCCGGGCGTCCCCGAACTGGTAGGCCACCGTGGTGATCAGGCCGTTCTCGCTGCGGACCAGCTCCTCACCGGTGTTGAGGAGGAGGAAGTTGCCGGTGCCGTACGTGTTCTTGGCCTCGCCGGGCTCGAAGCAGACCTGGCCGACGGTGGCGGCCTGCTGGTCGCCCAGCACGCCCGCGATGGGCACCCGGGTGCTGCCGCGTTCGCCGCTCGTCGTGCCGTACGCCTCGGCATGGCTGCTGGGATGGATCTCGGGCAGCATCGCGCGCGGGATGCCGAAGAAGCCCAGGAGCTCGTCGTCCCAGTCCAGGGTGGTCAGGTCCATGAGCATCGTGCGGCTGGCGTTGGTGACGTCGGTGACGTGCCGCCCGCCGTCTGGGCCCCCGGTGAGGTTCCACACCACCCAGGTGTCGGGTGTCCCGAAGACCGCGTCGCCGCGCTCGGCGGCCTCGCGCAGGCCCTCGACGTTCTCGAGCAGCCACTGCACCTTGCCGGCGGAGAAGTAGGTGGCCGGCGGGAGCCCGGCCCGCTCGCGGATGACGTCCCCGCGGCCGTCCTCGTCGAGCGCCCTGGCGATGGCCGCGGTGCGCGTGTCCTGCCAGACGACCGCGTTGTGGAAGGGCCGGCCCGTGCGGCGGTCCCACACGATCGCGGTCTCCCGCTGGTTGGTGACGCCGATGGCGGCGAGGTCCTCGCCCCGGAGCCCGGCCCGGTTGAGGGCGGTGCCGATGACCGTGCGGGTGCGGTCCCAGATCTCGAGCGGGTCGTGCTCGACCCAGCCGGCCCTCGGCAGCACCTGCTCGTGTTCCAGCTGGTGACGCGCCACCTCGCGCCCGTCGTGGTCGAACACCATGAACCGGGTGCTCGTCGTGCCCTGGTCGACCGCGCCGATGAAGTCCGCCATGCCCCGAGCCTAGGGTCCGCGGCACACGACGGTGGCCCGGACGTGGTCCGGGCCACCGCCTTCCGGGACGGACCACCGGTCGTCCCGCGCCCCGCCGCTACGGGGTGGTCGTGCCTCCCGTCCTGCCGGTGATGGTGATGACGTGGTCCTCGATCTCGCCGCTCAGCGCGCGGCCGGTCGGGTCGAGCCCGCCCTCCTCGCTGACGCGGAACCGGGCGAAGGTCTCGCCGAGGACGGCGTCCGTGGGGACGGCCACCTTGAAGGAGATCGTCCCGTCGCGGACCGAGAGCGAGTCGGCCACGAGCTCGTCCTCGCCGAACTTGCCGTCGCCGTCCCAGTCGACCCAGGCGTCGAGCTTGCCCGCTGCGGTCGCGGTCACCCGCACCGTGGAGGACTTGCCGGTGACGAACTTGGCCAGTCCGACCCCGTCCTCGTCGTCGATGCCGTTGACGTCGTCGCCGGTGCCGTTCCACGGCAACTGCGGGCCGGGCTCGGCATCCACGGTCCGCAGCGCGGGCCCGGTGATGACGTGGTAGGCCTCGTCGGTGCCGGCCGAGGTCTTCTCGTAGCTCGCCGGGGCGTCGCCGTAGTCGAGGCCGCCGACGGTGATCGCGTAGTCCTCGACCTCGCCGACACCCTCGGTGTCGCTGATCATGAACCGCGCGAAGGTCGGGCCTGCGGCCGCCGTCGCCGGGGGCTCCACCTGGAGCGTGTCACCCGTCACCGGGTACATCTCGTCGTCGACGAAGGTGCCGTCGGCGTCCCAGTCGAACCAGGCGCTCACGGTGCCCTCGCCGTGGCGCTGGACGGCCACGGTGGCCTCCTCGCCGACGGTGAAGCCGTCCTCGGGGAAGGTCACGCCGTCCTCGTCGTCGGTGCCGTTGACGTCGTCACCGGTGCCGTCGAGCGGGGTCTGCGGCGCGGCCTCGGCGTCGACCGCGGCACCGAGGTAGACGTCGCCCACGGTCGCGGAGACGAGCGGGGTGTCGTACGTCGCCGGTGCGTCACCGAAGTCGAGCGTGGCGGTCGGCGGCTGCTCCCCGCCCTCGTACTCGACCCGGATGAAGACGTCGTAGACCTTGAGCGGCTTCTGGTCGCCCTTGACGTAGAACGCGACGTCGAAGCCGTCGGTCAGCTTCGTGCCGAGGGCGCTGACGCAGGTGCCGTCGGCGGCGGAGCCGCTGAGGCAGCGCTCCTCGTCGCCGGGGTAGGTCAGCTGGCCGTCGACGTGGTCCGCGGCGTCGGCCCCGGCCCACGAGGTCATCCAGCCCGCGCTGTACGCGAGCGGCGACGCGGCGTCGTCCCAGCGGGCGTCCGCGGGGTCCTTGCTCCAGTCGAGCAGGTTGATCGTCGTCGTGGCCAGGTCGCCGACCACGTACCTGATCGTGCCCTTCTCGTACGGGGGCTCGTCGCACGCGATGGTCGGGATCTCCAGGCTGGGGATGTCCTGCCCGAACTTGTTGCTCAGCATCCGCCAGCGGGGCCCGGACACCAGGTCACCCAGCTCGTCGTTCGGCACGCTGCTGCCGACCGTGGTGCCGTCACCGGTGAGGTAGGCCCACTGGAACGGGTCGCGGTCGATGGTCGTGTACCAGGCGTTGCTGAAGCCGCCGGCGAGGTCGCTGGACGGCGCGTTCTCGAGGGCCTCCGACGGGTCGCGCAGGACGGTGCCGGCGGGGATGTAGTCGCCGTCGCCTTCGTAGCAGCCCTTGGTGGAGAGCCACTGACCGGCCTCGTTCGTCGTGTACTCGGGCAGCAGGCCGGTGGCACCCTCGTTCTCCCAGTCCTCGGGCCGGATCTGGTCGTTCGGGTTGTTCGTCACCGCGTGCCGCAGCACGAGCTCGGCCCGGGTCACCGTGAAGCCACGCTCACCGGCGGCGACCTCGGACCAGTCGTCCGGGAGCGCCAGGCTGGTGGTGAACCGGATGTCGGTCGGTCGCTTGACCGCCTGGCCCCACCGGTAGAGCACCTTGCCGTCGTCCTTCTCGGTCACGGCGTAGTTGGTGCCGAGGTAGAGGTCGAGCGGGTCCGGGACCACCGAGTCCTCGTTGGGCTCGAGCGCGGCGATGGCGGCCGCCACGTCGGCCGTCGTCACGGGGTTGGGCAGCTGGTTGTTCGTGCACTGGGTGACGTCGGCCAGGGACGGCACGGACGGCAGGCCCTCGTCGAAGTCCTCCTTGGAGTCCCAGTACTCGTACGGGACCGTCTGGAAGCAGGTGAGCACCGCCTCCATCACGGTGAAGTGCTCGGTCGAGGCCTTGACCTCGTTGCCCCCGAGCCCGGCGGCCCAGGTGCCGACGAGGTTCGGGGCCTTGAGGTCGGACGTCGGGGCGTCGACGAACTGGAGGCCGGAGCCGGTGCCGTCGGTGAACTCGCCGACCCAGCCCTCCTCGGCCACGCCGTCGAAGGTCTTCTCGGTGGCGCCGACGAAGTCCTGCACGTCGAAGCCGAACGTCGAGTTGATCGGGTACAGCGTGCCGCCCTCCTTGGCGACGATCGGGTCCTCACCGGTCAGCGACTCGCCGGCGTCACCGTCCCTGATCACGTTCGGGTTGGTGGCGTCGGTCTCGCCGAGGGCGTTGCCGACGACGTCGTCGATCGTGAAGGTGTGCGTGTCCGACTGCCAGGCCACGGGCGCGCCGTCAGCGGCCAGTGCCGCGGTCGGCGCCGTGGCCGACGTGCTCGTCGCGAACGCTCCCGCGGTCGGCGTGCCGGCGACCACGAGGGTCAGCCCCGCGGCAAGCGTCAGCACGGGATGGGGTCGAGGTGTTCGCATGGTGTCCTCCTCTGCAGCGGCGGTGCGGGCGTGGTGTGCCCATGGCCACGTTGTTCCGTTCCGGTGGAGGAGCCGTGCACCGGCGATGGAGAATGTGTGGAGACAGGCCTCCCCGCACGGGCGGCCCCCGCGCAGCCCCCGACGAGGAGGTGACGGCGGACGTCGCGCCCCGGTCGCGACCCCGGACCTCATGGCGACCGTTCTGGTGGTGGAGGACGAGCGGGACATCCGCGAGGTGCTGCGCCGCTTCCTCGAGCGCGCCGGCCACGCCGTCCTCACCGCGCGGACCGGTGCCGAGGGGATGCGGCTGCTCGACACCTGCGAGGTGGATCTCGTCCTCCTCGACCTCGGCCTGCCCGACATCGACGGCACGGAGGTCCTCCGGGAGGTCGCCGGGACCCTCCCCGTCATCGTGCTCACCGCCCGCTCGGAGGCGCGCGACCGGATCGCGGGCCTGCGGGAGGGGGCCGACGACTACGTCGTCAAGCCGTTCAGCCCGACCGAGGTCGTGCTGCGGGTCCGCGCCGTCCTCTCACGCGGCCGAGGCCCGGGCAGGGGAGGCGATGGTCGCTCCTACGGCGAGGGGTCGCTGCGGATCGACCGCGACCGGTGGGTCGCCACGTGGGAGGGGAGCGAGCTCGACCTCACGAGCACCGAGTGGAACCTCCTCACCGCCCTCGCGGGGACCCCGGGCCGGGTGTTCACGCGGGCCGAGCTGGTCAACCGCGTCCGCGGTGACGAGCTCGGGATGTACGAGCGCACCATCGACTCGCACGTGAAGAACCTGCGCCACAAGCTCGGACCGGACGGGCCGCGGGTCGTGGCCACCGTCGTCGGCGTGGGCTACCGCTTCGGGTTGAGCCCCGATGCGTGACTGGTTGCGACTCGGCCCGCTGGGCTGGCGGATCCTCGCGGTCTTCCTCACCGTCGCCGTCGCGTCGACGGTCGCACTCGTCGTCTCCGCGCTCGTCGGGCTCGACGTCACGCGCTCGGCGGAGGTCCGGACCGAGCGGCAGCAGCTCGCCGCAGAGGTCGCGAGCTCGCTCGGACCGGAGTACGCCGGCGCCGGGGACTGGGCCGGCGTCGACCTCGCACTCGCCGTCACGGCCGCCGACGAGGCCGGCGGTCACCTCGTCGTCACCGACGGCACCGGCACGGTGGTCCGCGGAGGGCCGGTCGGGCCGGGGTTCTCGGAGCGGGCGCTGGCCGCCCCGGTGGTCGTCGACGGGGAGGTCGTCGGGACCGTCCTCGTCGGGTTCCCGGAGGGGGAGCCCCGCAGCCCGGGCGCCCTCTCGCTCCCCGGCCTGCTCGTCGCCGTCCTCGTCGCCCTGCTCGTGGCCGTCGCCACGGGCTTCGTCCTCACCCGCCGACTCACCGCGCGGCTCGCGGACGTGGTCCGGGCGACGCGCGCGTTCGCCGGCGGCGACCGGTCGGCACGTGCCGACACGGACGCTCCCGGTGAGCTGGGGGAGATCGGTCGGGCGTTCAACACGATGGCCGAGCAGGTCACGGCCACGGAGGATGCCCGCCGTCGCCTGTCCGCCGACGCCGCCCACGAGCTGCGCACCCCGCTCACGGCGCTCCAGGCCGGGCTCGAGGAGCTCCGGGACGGGCACGTCGCGGCGGAGCCGGAGGCGGTCGCGGCCCTGCACGGGCAGGCGCTCCGGCTCGGCCGGATCGTCGAGGACCTCTCGGCCCTGGCCCGGGCGGAGGCCCCCGACCTCGTCCTCGACCTCGACCGGGTGGACCTCTCGGACCTCGTCTCGGACGCGCTCTTCGTGTGGCGGGCACCGGCGGCGGAGGCCGGTCTCGACCTCCGCACGTCGCTACGGATGGGGGTGTGGGTGCGGGCCGACCGCGACCGCATCCACGAGGTGGTCGTCAACCTCGTGTCGAACGCCGTCCGGCACACGTCCTCCCCGGGGTCGGTCGGGGTGACCGTGCGCGAGGCGGGCCGGTGCGCGGTGCTCGTGGTGGCGGACAGCGGCGTCGGCATCCCCCCGGAGGACCTGCCCTACGTCATGGACCGGCTCTACCGTGGCGGCTCGCCGCGGTCGGAGGGGTCCGGCATCGGTCTCGCCGTGGTCCGCGCCCTCGTCACCGCACACGGGGGCGAGGTCGACATCGTGTCCGAGGTCGGCCGGGGCACGGTCGTCACCGTGTCGCTGCCGCTCCTTCGCGTAGCCGACGACGCGCCGGCCGGGGACCGGGACGTCCGAGGGCCCGAGCACGGGCTCGCCGCGGTCTAGCCGCCCCCGCCGTCCCCGACCTCCCCGCCGGGCACGACGCGGAACATCCCCGTCATCCCGGGATGCACCGCGAACCCGTGGCGGGCGTAGAAGGGCACCGAGCGGCCGGCGGCGAACAGCCCGACGAAGCCCTTGGGCGGCGCCAGCGCGTCGGCCTGCAGCACCAGCCGGCGCAGGACCTCGTCGCCGACCCCGTGTCCCTGGTGTTCCGGGCGGACCGCCACGTCCTGGACGTAGTGGTAGAACGCCCCGTCACCGACCAGGCGACCCATCCCGACGAGCTCGTTGCCCCGGTGCACGACCACGCCGGCGGGGGAGGCCGCGAGGGACGACGCCATCGCCTCCCACGCGAAGGCGTGCCCCCAGCCCACCGCCTCGGCGAGCGCCCGGTGCTCGGTGGCGGTGGGCACCCGGTCGGTGAAGGTGTACTCGGTCGCGGCCATCGGGTCTCCACGGTCGGTGGATCCGGTCAGGAGGAGAACGTACATGCCCCGCCCGGGCCCAGCGCCCGGTGTGGGCAAGGGCACGCCGTCCGCGGGTGCCTGCGGGGCCGGGTGCACGGGAGGATGGGCCGGACCCGCGGACGGCGGCGTGTGCGACATCGATCGAGGAGGCAGGCGTGCAGTTCGGGCGGAGCTATGAGGAGTTCGAGGTCGGCGCGACGTACCGGCACTGGCCGGGCAAGACGGTCACCGAGTACGACGACCACCTCTTCTGCCTGCTGACGATGAACCACCACCCCCTGCACCTCGACAGCCACTACGCCGAGGAGACCACCCAGTTCGGGAGGAACGTCGTGGTCGGCAACTACGTGTACTCGCTGCTCCTCGGGATGTCGGTGCCGGACGTCAGCGGCAAGGCGATCGCCAATCTCGAGATCGAGAGCCTGCGGCACGTGGCGCCGACCTTCCACGGCGACACCCTGTACGGCCAGACGACCGTGCTCGACAAGTGGGAGAGCACGAGCAAGGACGACCGCGGCGTCGTGCACGTCGAGACGATCGGCTACAACCAGGACGGCAAGGTCGTCTGCATCTTCCGCCGCAAGGTGATGGTGCCGAAGCAGAACTACCTCGAGGCCCGCGGTGGCGAGCAGCCCGGCCGCCCCACTCCCCAGCCCGACAGGAACTGGCCCGGCCCGCAGGCCTCCGACGGCTGAGCACGGGGTCGGTCGGGCCGACGACACGTTGGCGCCGGATGCGGCGTGTCGCCCCAGGAGCGGTGGCAGCGTCGTCGGTCACTGTCGTCCGTCCGTGCCCGGTCGGTGGGGCGGCGCCGCTGGGTAAGGGTTGCCGCGGCAGGGTGCGCTCCCGCCCGCCACTAGGCTCGGCGCGTGATCGACCTCCACACCCACTCGACGGCGAGCGACGGCACGGAGGCCCCCGCCGTCGTGGTCGAGCAGGCGGTCCGGGCGGGGCTCACCACGGTGGCCCTCACCGACCACGACACGACCCTCGGCTGGGGGGAGGCGTCGGACGCGGCGCGGCGGCTCGGCATCGCCCTGGTCCCCGGCATCGAGGTGTCGTGCTCGCGCCGGGGCCGGTCGGTCCACCTCCTCGCGTACCTGCCGGACCCGTCCCACTCCGAGCTGTGCGCCGAGCTCGAGCGCGCCCGTACCAGCCGTGACACCCGTCTGGAGCGGATGGTCGGCCTCATGGCCGCCGACGGCATCCCGGTGACGCTCGAGCAGGTGCTGGCCCAGGTGGAGGACGGCGCCACGGCGGGACGGCCACACATCGCCGACGCGCTGCTCGCATCGGGGGTGGTCGAGCACCGGGACGAGGCCTTCCAGCGGTGGCTCGGGAACGACAGCCCGTACTACGTGGGCCACTACGCCCCGGACCCGGTGCGCGCGGTGCGGGTCGTGCGGGCCGCCGGGGGCGTCGCCGTCGTGGCCCATCCCCACTCGGTGACGCGGGTCCGGGTGCTGCCCGACGCCCTGCTCGAGGAGATGGCCGAGGCGGGCATGGCCGGCGTCGAGGCCCGCCACCGCGACCACACGCCCGAGGCGGTGCGGCACCTCACCGACCTCGCCGGCGCGCTCGGGCTCTTCACCACCGGGTCCAGCGACTACCACGGAGCCGGCAAGCGGAACCGGCTGGGGGAGAACACGACCGAGGCGGAGGTGCTCGAGGCCGTCGAGGCGCTGGCCACCGGCACGGAGGTCGTCCGACGGTGACCTGGTTCGACACCACGGCGTTCACGACGACGTTCGTCACGCTGCTGGTCATCTTCGGCCCGCCCGGCTCGATCCCGATCTTCCTCGCCCTCACGGCCGGTCTGGACTCGCGCCAGCGCAACGCCGCAGCCCGCCGGGCCGCGCTCGTGGCGCTCGGTGTCATCGCCTCGTTCGCGGTCTTCGGCGAGCGGCTGCTCGACTACCTCGGCATCACCCTGCCCGCGCTGCAGGCCTCGGGCGGGCTGCTGCTGCTCATCGTCGCGATGCAGCTGCTCGGCCTCGCCGGTTCGCCGACCGAGCAGCGCGCCGATGCCGGCGTCAACGTCGCCCTGGTGCCCCTCGGCACCCCGATCCTCGCCGGGCCCGGCGCCATCGTCGCGACGATGCTGGCGGTCCAGCGAGCCCAGGGGGACGCGGGGAGCCTGCTGGCCGTCGCGGCGGCGCTGGTGGGCGCGCTGCTCGTCGTGTACCTCAGCTTCCGCTTCGCCGGGCCGATCGCGCGGGTCCTCAAGGACAGCGGCATCGTCGTCCTCACCCGCATCGCCGGCGTGCTGCTCTCCGCGATCGCGGTGCAGATGATCGCCAACGCCGTCATCGCCTTCGCGAACGGCGAGGGCACCCCGGTCGGCTGAGACCCGCCGCTGGGCGCCGCGCTCGCGTCCCGGACCGGTCGTCAGGGGGTGCTGCCGGGACCGTACGGTGATGCCGTGCCCGCCACCGACCCCCTCGACGAGTACGTGCTCCTGCTCCACTGCCCCGACCAGCGCGGCATCGTCGCGACGGTCACGGCCCTGCTCTTCGAGCGCGACGCCAACATCGAGGAGAGCCAGCAGTTCGACGACGTCCGCACCGACCAGTTCTTCATGCGGATCCGCTTCTCGGCGGCAGCCGGCGCCACCGGCGTCGAGCAGTGGCGGGAGTGGTTCACGCCCGTGGCCCAGCGCTACGGGATGGAGTGGTCCGTGCGCGACGCCGCGACGCCCCCGCGGGTCCTCGTCATGGTCAGCCGGTTCGGGCACTGCCTCAACGACCTGCTCTTCCGCTGGCGCTCGGGCGCCCTCGACGCGCAGATCGTCGCCGTGGTGTCCAACCACCGCGACTTCGAGGCGCTCACCGCGTCCTACGACGTCCCCTTCCACCACGTGCCGGTCACGCCCGACACCAAGGCCCGGGCCGAGGCGGCCCTGCGCGAGATCGTGGCCGGGGAGCGGGCCGACCTCGTGGTCCTGGCCCGCTACATGCAGGTGCTCTCCGACGAGCTGACCCGCGACCTACCCGGCCGGGTGATCAACATCCACCACTCGTTCCTGCCCTCGTTCAAGGGCGCCCGGCCCTACCACCAGGCCTTCGAGCGGGGGGTGAAGCTCGTGGGGGCGACCGCGCACTACGTGACGGCCGCCCTCGACGAGGGCCCGATCATCGAGCAGGACGTCGTGCGCGCCGACCACCGGATGACACCGGACCAGCTGGTCCGCGCGGGCGAGGAGGTCGAGTCACGCGTCCTCGCCCGCGCGGTGCGCTGGCACTGCGAGTCACGCATCCTGCTCAACGGGAGCCGGACGGTGGTCTTCAGCTAGCCGGTCAGGCCTGGGGGTGCCGCGGCCGCAGGTGCGGCAGGTGGGGGTGCGGCAGGTGGAGGCGCAGGTGCGGGAGGCGCACCCGGAGGGCCTTGCGCCACGCCCGCGGTGGCGTGGGGTCCTTCGCGTCGTACCAGCGGTGCGGGGTCAGGGAGTCGGCGATGCCGGGTGTGATCATTCTCATGCTGTCAAGGAGGAGCCTGATGACCGGGTGATACCTCCCGGGACCGACGTCTGCCCCCGTCCCCGCGCGGTTGGCCGTCCTCAGCCGCCGGAGGCCTCCTCCGGCGTGGCCTCGTGGCCGGGGTGGCCGGCCGTGCGCTCGTCCTCCTTCATCTCCGCCTCGAACACGTGACGGCGGCCCGCCATCAGCTCCTCCCGGGCCCGGCGCTCGTGCCGGCGGAAGGTGGCGTAGTACCCGTCGTCGTACTCCTCGACGACCTGGAAGGACCAGCGCCCGGCGAGGATGTTGCGGCCGACCAGGTCGCTCTCCACGGCGTCGGCGAGCTCGCCGTGGCCGGCGTCGCGCAGCTGGTCGACGGCCTCGCCGAGGGTGAGGTCGGCGGTGCCGCAGCGGCGGTGGAAGGCGTAGAGGTACCCGCGCGCCTCCTCGACCACCTCGAGGGCCTCGGAGAGCTTGCCGAGGGCGGCGACGGTGGCGTCGGAGGTGCCGGGCGGGCGGGCGTGGGCGTCGTCGAGGGCCATGGGGTCACGCTAGGCGGGGGACGGCGTCGACGGGGCCTGTGGAGAACCCCGCTGCGGGCTCGTCGAGATTGGGCACCCTCGCAGGATGAGCTTCGACGACCTCCCGGACGACTGGTCCGACCTGCCCCTGGACACCCCCGGCCTCGGCGCCGACGTGGCCGACCTCTTCGTGGGCGTCGCGGCCCGGGAGGCCGGAGCCGTGGCGGTCCTCCTCACCGACGACGGCCGCAGGCTGGTGCAGCCGGTGGTCCTCGACGACGTCCCCGACGACGCCGACCCGCAGCGCCTGGTGCCCTTCCTCGACGGGGTGGCCCGGATGCTCCACGGCACCGGTGGGGGCCTGGTGTTCGTCCGCGGCCGGGACGGGTCGGTGCTGCTCACCGACACCGACCGGCGCTGGCACGAGGTGGTGCTCGCTGCCTGCCGCCGGGGCGGGCTGCGCCTCGACGGCGCCTACCTCGCCACCCCGGCCACCGTGCGGCCCTTCCCCGCGGCGCTCACCGAGCAGGACGTCGTCGTCGCCTCCTGAGCCGCCGTCGGGCCGCCGTCGAGCCCATCGGTGGCCAGGCCGTCGGCCTACGCGTGCCGCGCGCGGTGCGCCGCGGCCTTGACCCGGTTCTGGCAGCGGGTCGAGCAGAACCGCCGGTGGCTGTTGCGCGAGCGGTCCACCCAGACCCGGTCGCACGACGGCGCCGCGCACACGCCGAGCCGCGACCCGAGGTCGCCGCCGATCGCCATCGCCAGCCCTGCCGCCAGCCCGGCCGCCCAGCCGCGGGCGAAGGTCGTGTCCGGCCCGTGGAAGTGGATGGACCAGCCGCCGTCCTCGTCCCGGTCGAGCTCGGGGTGGGCCCCGGTGCGGCGCAGCAGCGCGTTGACGCGGTCGGCGGCCGTGTCGCCGTCGCCGGAGTCCAACGCCTCGAAGACGCCCCGCACCTCGAGGGCCACGTCGCGCAGGGCGCACACCTCGTCGTCCGGCGGGTCGGGGTCGTAGCCGTCGGCGCGCACGGCGTCGAGCACGGCCGATCGCAGCTGCTCGCCCTCCGGGGCCGGGTGCTCGCGACCGCCGTCCTCGCCGGGCGACACGGCGTTGACGAGCCGGACCGAGGCGGTGAGCAGCCGGTCGACGTGACTGTTGAAACGCATGACAGAAGTTACCTAGGGTCGAGGGCATGTCACTGCTCACTCAGCCTACGTCAGTCATGACCGTCCTCGTGGCGGCACGGGTCGTCAACCGGCTGGGCGGGGCCGGCATGGGGTTCCTCGGGGTCCGGCTCACCCGCGACCTCGGGGTGCCGCTCGCGACGACCGCCACCGTGCTCGCGGTGTTCGGGGCGTGCACCATCCCCTCCCGCGTGCTCGGCGGGGTGGTGACCACGCGCTGGGGCCCGCGGGCGGCGCTGGTCGGTGGGCTCGCGGCCGCCGGGGCCGCCCAGGCCGTCGTGGCCGTGGGGCCGACCCTGCCCGTCGTGGTGCTCGGCGTCGTCCTGCTCGGGCTGGCCTACGAGGTGGTCGAGCCGGCGACCCAGACCGCCGTCGTGGCCGGGGTCCGGCCCTCGCGGCGGGCTTCCCGGTTCTCGTTGCTGTGGGCCGCGGTGTCGGTGGCGGGGGTGGTGGCGGGCGTGCTGGCGGCCCTGGTGACGCGGTGGGGCGTCGGCGCCCTGTTCGCCCTCGACGCCGCGACCAGCCTGCTGGCGGCCGCGCTCGTGGCCCTCCTGCTCCCGTCGCTGCCGGTGGTGCGGGGGAGGCGGTCCTGGCGGGCCGCGCTCGGCCCGCGGCTGCTCGCCTGGACCGGCCTGTGCACGGTGTCCGCCACCGTGGTCATGGTCGTCGTCCTCCTCCTGCCGGTGGCCGTGGAGCGGTCCGGACGGCCGCCGTCGACGACGGCCTGGCTGCTGGCGGTCGCCGCTGCCGCCGCGTTGACCACGCACCGGCTGCTGGCCCGGCACGAGGCGCACCTGCCGCCCCGCGTCGTGCTGGCCACGGGCTTCGCGCTGCTTGCCGCCGCGCTGGCCGCCTGGGCCGGGGGCGGCACCGTGGCGCTCGTCGCCGGGGCGGTGCTGGAGGGGGCCGCGGGGTCGCTCGTGGTCGGGACGCAGCAGGCGGTCGCCGCCGGGTTCGCCCCACCGGGGGCCGAGGCGGCGGTGATGACGGTGCAGGGACTGTCGTGGGGGGTCGCGACGGTGCTCGCCCCGCTCGTCGGCGGGGCGCTGCTGGCCCAGGGGGAGCGGGTGCTGTGGCTCACGGGCGCGGCCGTCGCCGCCGCGCTCGCCCTGGGCCACGCACGGCCGCCGGCCGCGCTGCTCCGGGCGGTCAGCACTCGATGACGTTGACGGCCAGCCCGCCGCGCGCGGTCTCCTTGTACTTGACCTTCATGTCACGCCCGGTGTCCCGCATGGTGCGGATCGCCTTGTCGAGGCTGACCACGTTGCGGCCGTCGCCCCGCAGGGCGATCCGGGCCGCGGTGATCGCCTTGACCGAGGCCACCGCGTTGCGCTCGATGCACGGGATCTGCACGAGCCCGCCGACGGGGTCGCAGGTGAGGCCGAGGTTGTGCTCGATGCCGATCTCGGCGGCGTTCTCGACCTGCTTCGGGGTGCCGCCGAGCACCTCGGCGAGGGCGCCGGCCGCCATCGAGCAGGCCGAGCCCACCTCGCCCTGGCACCCCACCTCGGCGCCGGAGATGGAGGCGTTCTCCTTGTACAGCGTGCCGATGGCGGCCGCGGTGAGGAGGAAGCGCACGACGCCGTCGTCGTCGGCTCCCGGGACGAACCTGGTGTAGTAGTGCAGGACCGCCGGGATGATGCCGGCCGCCCCGTTGGTGGGGGCGGTGACGATCCGCCCTCCCGAGGCGTTCTCCTCGTTGACGGCGAGGGCGTACAGGGTGACCCAGTCCATCGCGGCGAGCGGGTCGCCGGCGTGCTCGGAGCGGAGCTGCCGCACCAGGCGCGGCGCGCGGCGCTGCACCTTGAGGCCGCCCGGTAGGACGCCGTCGGTGTGGCAGCCGTTGTCGACGCACTCCTGCATCACCGACCAGAGGTGGAGCAGCTCCTCACGGACCTCGGCCTCGGTGCGCCACGACCGCTCGTTGGCGAGCATCACCCCGCTGATCGGCAGTCCGGACTCCTCGCAGCGGGCCAGGAGCTCCTCACCGGTCGTGAACGGGTACGCCACCGGGGTGTGGTCGGGCACGATGACGTCCTCGCCCACCTCGTCCTGGTCGAGGACGAAGCCACCGCCCACGGAGTAGTAGTCGCGGGTGCGCAGCGGCTCCTCGTCGTCGTCCGGCTCGGCCGAGGCCCAGGCCGTGAACCGCATCCCGTTGCTGTGGAACGGGAGCGACTTCCGGCGGTTGAGCACGATGTCGGTGTCGGGGTCGCACACGATCTCGTGGCTGGATGCCAGGTGCAGCCGGCGCTCCTCGCGCAGCCGGTCCACCCGCCCTTCCGCCGCGCGGGGATCGGTGGTCTCGGGGGCCTCGCCCTCGAGGCCGAGGACGACCGCCTTCACCGAGCCGTGGCCGTGGCCGGTGGCCCCGAGCGACCCGAACAGCTCGGCACGCACCCTCCCGACCTTCTCGAGCAGCCCGTCCTGCTGCAGCCCCACCGCGAAGAGGTGCGCTGCCCGCATCGGGCCCACGGTGTGCGAGCTCGACGGGCCGATGCCCACCGAGAACAGGTCGAACGCGCTGACCGCCATCCGGGCAGTGTCTCACCCCGCGGCGCGCCCTGGGGACGGTGGCGCGGACCGTCGGAGGCAGCCGCTAGCGTCGGGGCATGGACACCGTGACGGGGGAGGGCACGGCACCGGCCGAGGCGGCGGAGCCGGCCGTCGCGCCGTCGCCCACGTCGGCGCAGTCGACCCTGCCGGGCATGCCGGAGCCGCTGTGGGCCGGCAGCCCGAGCAAGCTGCTCGCCTTCCTCGACTGCCCGCGCCGCTACCGGATGCAGTACCTCGACCGGCCCGCCCCCGAACGGCGCCGGCAGCGGGCGCACACCTCGCTCGGCATCGCCGTCCACAACGCCCTGCGCGACGTCTGGGACCTGCCCGTGCCCACGCCGGCGGCCGGGGGGCGCCTGGTCGACGACGCGTGGATCGACGTGGGCTTCCGCGACGCCGAGCAGTCGCGGCGCTGGCGCCGGCGGATGCGCGAGGCGGTCACGGCGTACCTCGGGTCCGGAGGGCTGGCCCGGCGCCCGGTCGGCATCGAGCGCACCGTCGCCTTCGTCAGCGACGACCTGCGGGTGCAGGGCCGCATCGACCGGCTCGACGACCGCGACGGCGAGCTCGTCGTCGTCGACTACAAGACCTCGCGGCAGGCCCCCACCGACGACGACGCGCGCACCTCGCTGCCGTTGGCGCTGTACGCGGCGGCGGTGTGGAAGATGTTTCGTCGGCCGGCGCTGCGGGTCGAGCTGCACCACCTGCCGAGCGGCACGGTGGCCGCCCACGAGCACACCAGGGAGTCGCTGGCGCGCAAGGTCGAGCACGCCCGGTCGATCATGCGCGACGCCCGCCGTGCCGACGCCGACCACGCGCACCGGGGTGCCGGGTCGGCGATGTTCCCCGCCGTCACCGGGCCCCTGTGCGGCTGGTGCGACCTGCGGGCGCACTGCCCGGAGGGGCAGGCGGCCGGCCCGGAGAAGTCCGACTGGGCCGCGCTCGAGGACGACTGAGCCGCAGACCGCGCCACCGTCGGCGGGCGGTGGCAGCATCCGTCCATGGAGCAGCGCATCTCGTTCGTCACGCTCGCCGTCGCCGACCTCGGGGCCTCCAGGCGGTTCTACGTCGACGGCCTGGGGTGGAGGCCGGTGCTCGAGGCGCCCGGTGAGGTGGTGATGTTCGAGGCCGGGCCGCAGCTGGTGCTCTCGCTCTGGGCCCGGGCGGCGTTCCAGGAGGAGGTGGGGGAGCCCGCCGTCGCCGGTCCCGGCGTCGTCCCCGTCACCCTCGCCCACAACGTGCGCACCCGCGAGGAGGTCGACGCCGTGCTCGCGCTCGCGCGCGCCGCCGGCGCCCTCGTGGGCGAGCCGGTGGAGCGGGACTGGGGTGGCTACACCGGCTACTTCGCCGACCCCGACGGCTTCCGCTGGGAGGTCGCGTGGAACCCCGGCCCGGTCGGGAGGGTGGTCCTGCCCGACGTCACGGGCTAGCGGGTCAGAGCCCGGCCACCGTCGCGTGCGGGGCGGTCCGCGCGTGGTGCGCGGCCAGGTTGTCGAGGAGGATGGTCCGGATCAGCGGCGCGTCGTGCGCGGCCACGCCCTCGTCGTCCTGGTGCTCCAGGGTGGCGAGGAGGTCCTCGATCTCCGCGGGCGCGGTGTAGCCGGACAGCTCGCGGCGCAGCGCGTGCTCGTGGGCCCTGGCCTCGCGGCGCTCGCGCAGCTCGTCCCGGACGGTGGTCCACAGGGTGCTCGTCATGGTCCGATTGTCCGTCGGTGCGCCGCATGCGTCCAATGCATCGGAAGCATCTGAAACATGCGCTAGCGTCATGTGATGGACACGGACGCGTTGCGCTGGTTCCAGCTCGTCGCCGACGGCTACACCGTCACCGAGGTGGCGGAGATCTTCGGTGTCAGCCAGCCCGGGGTGTCGCGGGCCCTGGCCCGGCTCGAGCACGAGGTGGGGACACCGCTGCTGCGTCGCTCGGGGCGGGTGCTCCGGATGACACACGCCGGCACCGCCTTCAAGCGGCACGTCGACTCCCTGGTCAACGACCTCGACGACGGGCTCGCCGCGGTCGACGCCCTGCTCGACCCCGGGGCGGGCGTCGTCGGCCTCGCCTTCCCGCTCAGCCTGGGGTCCTGGCTGGTGCCGACGCTGGTGGGCGACTACCGGCGGCAGCACCCGGCGGTGCGGGTCGTGCTGTCCCGCACGCCGGTGGGGGAGGAGGGGCGCCCGTCACGCGTGCTCAGCTCCCGGGTGGCCGACCTCGAGCTCACCGCGCACCGGGTCAACGAGCCGGGGATCGCGTGGCGGCGGGTGCTGCTCGAGCCCCTGGTGCTGGCCGTGCCGCGCGGCCACCCGCTCGCCGGCCGGGGCGAGGTGGCCCTGGCGGAGGTGGCCGGGGAGCCGTTCGTGCTGCGGAGCGCGCCGTCGCGGATGCGCGAGCAGGTGGTGGCGCTGTGCCGGGACGCCGGGTTCGAGCCACGGCTCGCCTACGAGGTCGACGACCTGCCGACGGTGCGCGGTTTCGTCGCCGCCGGGCTGGGGGTCTCGGTGGTCCCGGCGCAGGGCCTGCGGGTCCCGACGACCTTCGCGCGGACCCGGCTCGTCGCGCTCTCCGACGAGGGGGCGCGGCGCGAGGTGGGGGTGGCCTGGGTCGAGGACCGACGGCTGCTGCCCTCAGCGGAGGCCTTCCGGCGCTTCGTCCTCACCCGGGGCGACTCGCTCGTGGCCCGGTGAGGGACAATCGGCTCCGTCCCGGTGCTCCCTCCGAAAGGCCCGCTCGATGGCGCCGAAGCGCAAGGCAACGATCATCGCCCTCGCCAACCAGAAGGGCGGCGTCGCCAAGACCACCTCGGTCGCCTCGCTCGGCGCCGCGTTCGCGGAGGCCGGGCGCCGGGTGCTGCTCGTCGACCTCGACCCCCAGGCGTGCCTGACCTTCAGCCTGGGTGTCGACCCGGACACCGTCGAGGCGTCGGTCCACGAGGTGCTCGTCGGCGGTGGGGACCTCGCCGAGGTCGTGGTCGCGTGCGACGACGGCGTCGACCTCGTGCCCAGCACCATCGACCTCGCCGGGGCCGAGGCGGTGCTCCTCGCCCGTCCCGCCCGCGAGTACGTGCTCAAGGGAGCCCTGGAGGGCGTGCGCCGCGACTACGACGTCATCCTGCTCGACTGCTCGCCCAGCCTCGGCGTGCTGACCCTCAACGCCCTCACCGCGGCGCAGGGCGTCATCATCCCGATGCCCGCGGAGATGCTGGGCCACCGAGGGGTCGGCCAGCTGCTCGACACCGTGCGCGACGTGCGCCGCATCCTCAACAAGAAGCTCAAGGTCCTCGGGATCCTCCCCACCCTGTACGACGGTCGCAGCACCCACTCGCGCGAGGTGCTCGAGGACGTGGGCGGGCGCTACGACCTGCCGGTGCTCTCGCCGCCCATCCCCAAGACCGTCCGCTTCGCCGAGGCGCCCGCGGTCGGGCGCTCCATCCTCGCCACGGCCCGATCGTCGAAGGGGGCGAAGGCCTACCGCGAGGTGGCGGCCACCCTGCTCGAGCAGCTCTGAGCCCTCGCCGCCTCGGGGTGACCCGAGGGCGTCGAGGGCGAGTGGGGTCGGTCAGCCCTGGGAGGTGTCGCCGGCCGGGCGGCCACCGCGGGTGCGGCGGCGGTTGCGGCTGCGCCTGCCGCCACCCTCGCCGCGGTCGCCGCGGTCGCCGCGGTCGCCGCCCTCGCCGCGGCCTCGACCGGTGGGCCGGTCGCCCCGGCCGCGGCCGTCTCCGCCGCGTGGGCGCTGGCCACCGGAGCGGCCGGTCTCGCCGAGGTCCTCGACCTGCTCGGCCTCGAGGCCGGCGCGGGTCCGCTGCGACCGGGGCAGCCGTCCGGTGGCGCCCTCCGGGATCCCGAGGTCGGCGAAGAGGTGCGGCGAGGAGGAGTAGGTCTCCTGCGGGTCGGGGATGCCGAGGTCGAGGACCTTGTTGATCATCGCCCACCGGTGCAGGTCGTCCCAGTCGACGAAGGTCACGGCGATGCCGGTGTTGCCGGCCCGCGCGGTGCGCCCGATGCGGTGCAGGTAGGTCTTCTCGTCCTCGGGGCACTGGTAGTTGATGACGTGGGTGACGTTCTCGACGTCGATGCCGCGGGCCGCGACGTCGGTGGCGACGAGGATGTCGACCTTGCCGTTGCGGAAGGCCCGCAGTGCCTGCTCGCGGGCGCCCTGTCCGAGGTCGCCGTGGATCGCGGCCGCCGCGAAGCCGCGCTCGGCGAGGTCGTCGGCGACCTTCGCGGCGGTGCGCTTGGTGCGGCTGAAGATGATCGTCAGGCCGCGGTCGCTGGCCTGGAGCATCCGGGCCAGCATCTCGACCTTGTCCATCGCGTGGGCGCGGAAGACGAACTGCTCGACGGCCTTGACGGTGTGGGCGTTCTCCTGGTCGTCGCCCATGGCGCGGATGTGCGTCGGCTGGTTCATGTACCGGCGCGCGAGGGTGACGACGGCGCCCGGCATCGTCGCCGAGAAGAGCATCGTCTGGCGACCGGCCGGCGTCATCGCGAGGATGCGCTCGACGTCGGGGAGGAAACCGAGGTCGAGCATCTCGTCGGCCTCGTCGAGGACCACCGTGCGGGCGTGGCCGAGGTCGAGGTGGCCCTGCTTGGCGAGGTCGATGAGCCGGCCCGGGGTGCCGACGACCACCTCGACGCCGCGGCGCAGCGCCTCGATCTGGGGCTCGTACGCGCGGCCGCCGTAGACGGTGAGGACCCGGATGCCGCGGCGCCTGCCGGCGCGCTCGAGGTCGCCGGACACCTGCACCGCGAGCTCGCGCGTGGGAGCCACGGCCAGGGCCTGGGGCTTGCCCGCCGACGCGAGCGACGCGAAGGCGTCGTCCCGCGGCGAGACGATGCGGTTGAGCACCGGCACGCCGAAGCCGAGGGTCTTGCCGGTGCCGGTCTTGGCCTGGCCGATGATGTCGTGCCCACCGAGGGCCACCGGCATCGTCATCGACTGGATGGGGAACGGGTGCACGATCCCGGCGTCGGCGAGGGCGGCGACGATGTCGGGGTGGACGGGGAAGTCGGCGAAGGTCTGCTCGGCGGCTGCCTCGGGGGTGGGCTCGGTGGCGGGGTCGGCGTCGACGACGTCGGTCATGGGCTCTCTTCCGGTCGGCGGGCACGCGCAGGCGCCAGCTCGGGGCTGTGGGCCGATCGGGGATCTCCAGGGGCGGGGGCGGCGCCGTAGTCGCCGGGGCTCCCCACCCGCGCATTCACACACGTTTCGTGCCGACCGGGCACCGTGGACTCGACCATCGTACCGTTAGGCTGCGACGCCATGGAGCAGACCGCACTCGCCGGCGACGACTACCGCGCCGCCGTCACGGACCTGCTCGGGGTCCTCGCCTACGGCGAGCTCACGGCGTTCGTGCGGATGGCGGTCGACTCCGACCTGGCTCCCACGCTGTCGCTGAGGTCGCAGATGGCCCACCTCGCCCACACCGAGTACGTGCAGTACACCCTGCTCGTCGAGCACCTGCGCTCCCTCGGCATCGACCCCGAGGCCGCGATGCAGCCGTTCGTCGTGCCGTTCGCGGCCTTCCACGAGCGCACCCGGCCCAAGAGCTGGCTGGAGGGGCTGGTCAAGGCGTACGTCGGCGACGGCATCGGCAAGGACTTCTACCGGGAGGTCTCCGGCTTCGTCGAGCCGGAGACGCGTGAGGTGATGACCGCCGCGCTCGACGACCGGGGGCAGTCGGAGTTCGTCGTCTCGATCGTCCGTGACGCGCTGCGCACCGACGCCGCCGCCGCGGGGCGCCTCGCGCTCTGGGGCCGCCGGCTCATGGGTGAGGCGCTCTCCCAGGCGCAGGCGGTGGCGGTCGACCGCGACGCGATGTCGGCGCTGCTCATCGGCGGGGGCATGGACCTGGCCGAGGTCGGGCGGATGTTCGCGCGCCTCACCGAGAACCACCAGCGCCGGATGACCCGTCTGGGGCTGGACGCCTGACGACCCGCGGCCGGACGCACGACGCGGCCCCCGCCGAGGTGGCGGGGGCCGCGTCGTGTGCCCAGTGGGTCGGTCAGACCTGCTTCTTGCCCGTGATCGAGCCGTAGATGACGATGAGGACGGCCGCGACGATGACCGAGATCAGCCACCTGATCCAGTCGACGCCGCCGGTCTCCTGGACGCCCAGCAGGCCGGCCAGCCACCATCCGATGAGGGCACCGAGGATGCCGAGGATGATGGTGATGATGACGCTGATGTTCTGCTTGCCCGGCAGGACGAGGCGGGCGAGGATGCCGACGATGATGCCGGCGATGATGGACCCGATGATGGACACAGGTGACTCCTTCCGGACCCCGGTGGTCGGGGGTCCGTCGGTGCAGCGTTCCGTCGCGGGACGGAGGCCCCGCGAGGGCGCCCCGGTGGGGGCGGCGCGACGAACCTAGCGCAGCGGTGGCCGCTGCGGGCCGATGCCTGCAGGCCCTTTCGGCACCGCCGGTCAGCGTGGCGCGACCGCGCCAGCGGGGCTTCAGACCGCGCCGAAGCCGACCTTGCCCTTCTCGCTCTCGCCGACCTGGATCCAGCCGACGGCCCGGCCGGGGACGAGCACGGTGCGGCCCTTGGTGTCGACGAGCCGGAGCAGGCCGCCGTCGGTCATCGCGGCCTCGACCGCCGCGCTGACCTCCTCGGCGGAGGCGTCGGTCTCGACCGACAGCTCGCGGGCGACGTTCTGGACGCCGATGGTGACCTCCACGGGGCACGACCTTTCGTCGGGGGCGCGGGCATGCGGGCCCGCCACGGGTGGGTTCTCGCGCTCAGGCTAACCGCCGGCGCCGGCGCGGCGTTCCCGGCCCCGGCCGGTGTTCGCCGTCGGCTCAGCCGTCGACCTTGGGGAAGGAGCCGAGACCGCGCCACGCGAGGGCGGTGATCAGCCCCGACGCCTCACCCTCCATGACGTCGCCGTCCTGGGCCAGCCAGTGCCGGGCGGCCACCTGGGCCATCCCGGCCAGCGCCGAGCCCAGGAGCAGCGCCCGCTCGTCGTCGACGCCGGTGTCCTCGGCGATGACCTCGGCGATCGCCTCGGCGCAGGCCATCTCGAGCGAGTCCAGGCGCGAGCGCACCTGCGGCTCGCTGGTGAGGTCGGACTCGAACACCATCCGGAAGGCGGCGTCCTCGCGCGTGACGAAGTCGAAGTACGCGGCGATCGTCGCGCGCACCCGGACCTCGTTGTCGCCCTCGCCGGTCTCGAGCGCCTCGCGGACCAGCGCCTCGAGGGTGACGCAGTTCGTGTCGAGCAGGGCGAGGTAGAGGTCGAGCTTGCCCGGGAAGTGCTGGTAGAGCACCGGCTTGGAGACCCCGGCGCGGTCGGCGATCTCGTCCATGGCCGCCGCGTGGTAGCCGTGCTGGACGAACACGGCCTGGGCGGCGTCGAGCAGCTGCGCCCGGCGCTCGCTGCGCGGCATCCGGGCGTTGCGGGTGGGGGTGGTGCTCGTCACGTCCTCTGGGCTCCTCCGTGCGGTTGACCCGTCATCCTACGGACGGAGGGCGCTCGGGCGGTGGACCATGCGTGCGCGGTGTTACGTTCCCCGCATGGCGCGACCCCCGCTCGTCCCGCCCGGGCCCGAGCTGTCCCCCGAGGAGCGCACCCGCTACGCCCGCCACCTCATCCTCCCGGGGCTCGGAGCGGACGGTCAGCGGCGGTTGCGGGCGTCGCGGGTGCTCGTCGTCGGGGCGGGCGGCCTCGGCTCGCCGGCCCTGCTCTACCTCGCGGCAGCGGGCGTGGGGACACTCGGCGTCGTCGACGACGACGTGGTCGACACGACGAACCTCCAGCGTCAGGTGGTCCACGGCGTCGACGACGTGGGCCGGGCGAAGGTCGACTCCGCCGCCGACGCGGTGGCGGCGGTGAGCCCGGCGACCACCGTGGTCCGGCACCGCGTCCGGCTCGACGTGGTGAACGCGATGGACGTGCTCGCCGACTACGACCTCGTGCTCGACGGCGCCGACAACTTCCCCACCCGCTACCTCGTCGGCGACGCCTGCGCCCGGCTCGGCATCCCGCACGTCTGGGGCTCGGTGTACCGCTTCGACGGCCAGGTCTCGGTCTGGTGGGCGGGTGAGGGTCCCTGCTACGCCTGCGTCTTCCCCGTGCAGCCGCCGCCGGACGCCGTGCCGTCGTGCGCGGTCGGAGGCGTGCTGGGCGCGGTGTGCGCCAGCGTCGGCGCGGTGATGGCCACCGAGGCCGTCAAGCTCGTCACCGGCTCGGGGGAGCCGCTCGTCGGTCGCCTGCTGGTCCACGACGCGCTGCGGCAGGCCTGGGACACCGTCCCGGTGCGTGCCGACCCCGGTTGTCGCGTGTGTGGCACGGGCGCGGACCCCACCCGTGCGCTCGGCTGGTCGAGCGTCCCCGACGCCGGGGACCAGGCTCCGGGGGGCGGGGAGCGGCCGACGGTGTCGGTGGGGGAGCTGGCCTCGTTGCTGTCCCGGCGCGAGTCGGGCTCGGCGTCGTTCGTCCTGCTCGACGTCCGCGAGCCGGGTGAGCTGGAGGTGGCCTCGATCCCGGGCGCCGAGCACCTGCCGGTCGGGCGCGTGCGGGCGGGTGACACCGTCCCGGGTGCGGACGGACGGGTCTACGTGTACTGCAAGGTGGGTAGCAGGTCCGCGGAGGCCGTGGACCTGCTGCGGCAGCGCGGCATCGACGCGGTCGACGTCGAGGGCGGGGTGCTCGCGTGGTCGCGCGACGTCGACCCCACCGTGCCGACCTACTGAGGAGGGAACCCGATGGAGCACGACGTCTCGCGGTTCGTCGCCGCCCAGGACTCCGGCGAGTCCTACCGGTCCGCCCTGCGCGAGCTCCGGGCCGGGCACAAGACGTCCCATTGGATGTGGTGGGTGTTCCCGCAGGCCGCGGGCCTGGGCAGGAGCCCGACATCGCAGCGGTACGGCGTCCGCGGGGTCGGCGAGGCCCGGGCCTACCTCGCCCACCCGGTCCTCGGTCCACGGCTGCGGGAGTGCGCCGAGGCGCTGCTGGACCTCGGCGGGTCCGACCCGGTGGCGGTGATGGGCGTCGTCGACGCGGTGAAGCTCCGCTCGTCGATGACGCTCTTCGCGCACGCCGCCGACGGGCCCGACGCCGCCGTGTTCCGGCAGGTGCTCGAGAGGTACTTCGGCGGTGAGGAGGACCCCCACACGCTCGCCCTCCTCTGAGCCGCTGTCGGACCGTCGTGGTGGAATCGCCGTGATGCTCGTCCTCACCCGACCCGCCACCGCCTCCGCGGGCGCCGTCGAGCTCGACGACACGCAGCGCGCCGTCGTCGAGCACCGGGGCCCGGTCCTGCGCGTCCTCGGGGCCCCCGGTACGGGGCGCTCCACCACCGCCGTCGAGGTGGTCGCCGACCGGGTCCGCCGCGCGGGCCTGCCCGCCGACCAGTGCCTCCTCCTCGCGCCCACCCGGGTCGCCGCGGCCCGGCTCCGCGACGCCCTGACGACCCGCGTGGGCGGCACCACGACGAGCCCGATGGCCCGCACCCACCAGTCGCTCGGCTTCGGCATCCTGCGCGAGGCGGCTGCGCTCGCCGGCGACCCCCCGCCGCGGCTCCTCAGCGGGCCCGAGCAGGACGTCGTCCTCACCGAGCTGCTCGCCGGGCACGCGGCGGGTGACACCCCGGCCCCGCCCTGGCCCGCCACGATGGCCGCAGCCCTCACCACCCGAACCTTCCGCGGCGAGCTTCGTGACCTGCTGATGCGGGCCGTCGAGCTGGGGCTCGAGCCCGGCGACCTGGCCGGGCTCGGCGGCGCCCACCAGCGGCCCGAGTGGGTGGCGGCGGCCGCGGTGCTGCGCGAGTACGACGAGGTCACGGCGCTGTCTGCGCCCGGGGCCTTCGACCCCGCCTGGGTGCTCGGCGCCGCCGCCGACCACCTCGAGGACGACCCGGACGCCCTCGACCGGCTGCGGTCCCGGCTTCGCCTCGTCGTCGTCGACGACGCCCAGGACCTGACGCCCGCCGGGCTCCGGCTGGTGCGCACCGTGGTGGGCCCGGGCGCCGTCGACCTGGTGCTCCTCGGCGATCCCGACGCCGCCACCCAGACCTTCCGCGGAGCCGATCCCCGGCTCTTCCTCGACGCCTGGCCCGACGCCCCCACCCTCGTGCTCGGGCGGGGCCACCGCTGCCCCGCGGCCGTCCAGGACGCCGCCGACCGGGTCACGGCACACGTCGGCGTGCTCGGCGCCGTCGCCCACCGGCGCGTCGCCCCGGTGCGCGAGGGTGGAGAGGTCGACGTCCACCTCCTGCGCACCGCGTCCCAGGAGGCCGCGTGGGTGGCCCAGGTGCTGCGCCGTGCGCATCTCCGGGACGGCGTGCCGTGGTCCTCGATGGCGGTGGTCGTCCGCGGCGGGGCGCGCACCGCCACCCTGCGCCGCGTCCTGCTCCACTCCGGCGTCCCGGTCGCCACGGCCGCCGCCGACCTGCCCGTGCGCGACGAGCCGGCGGTGCGGCCCTTCCTCAGCCTGCTGCGCGCCGCCCTCGACGTCGCGGCCGGCGCCGGGTCGCTCGACCCCGAGGCGGTCGTCGACGTCCTCACCTCGCCGGTCGGGGGCGCGGACGCCGTGACGCTCCGGCGGCTGCGGCGCGCCCTGCGGCGCGTCGAGCTCGACTCCGGCGGCGGACGCCCCGGCGACCACCTGCTCGCCGAGGCGGTGCTCGCCCCCGCGGCGCTCGACCACGTGGGTCCCGAGGCCCGCCCGGCGCGCCGGGCGGGGCGGGTGCTCGCGGCCGCGGTGGGGGCGCTGCGAGCAGGTGACGGCGTGGAGTCCGTGCTCTGGGCGATGTGGCGGGCGAGCGGCCTCGCCGAGCCCTGGCGCGAGGCGGCCCTCGCCGGCGGGGCGGGCGGCCGCCGGGCCGACCGCGACCTCGACGCCGTGCTCGCGCTGTTCGGCGCCGCCGAGCGCTTCGCCGAGCGGCTGCCCGCCGCCGCACCGGCCGAGTTCCTCGACCACCTCCTCTCCCAGGACGTGGCCGGCGACAGCCTCGTGGCGCGCGCTCCCGAGGGGGACGCGGTCGTGCTCCTCACGCCCGCGGCGTCCGCCGGGCGCGAGTGGGACCTCGTCGTCGTCGCCGGCGTCCAGGAGGGGGCGTGGCCCGACCTGCGGCTGCGCGGCTCGCTCCTCGGCTCGTCGGCCCTCGTCGACGTCGTCACCGGCCGTGCCGGCGATGTCCGCTCGGCCCGGGCCGCCGTGCGCCACGACGAGACCCGACTGTTCCACGTCGCCGTCACCCGGGCCCGCCGCTGGCTCGTCGTCACCGCCGTCCGGAGCGAGGACGAGCAGCCCTCGGCGTACCTCGACGTCGTCGACCCGCGCTCGGAGCCCCGGCCCTTCACCGACGTCCCCCGGCCGCTCAGCCTCCCGGGGCTGGTCGCCGAGCTGCGCCGCGAGGTCGCCGGCCCGGACCCCCACAGCCGCGCCGCCGCCGTCTCCGCCCTGGCCCGCCTCGCCGCCGAGGCGGTGCCCGGCGCGCGACCCCGCCCAGTGGTGGGCGCTGCGGGGCACCACCGACGACCGCCCGAGGCGCGTCCCCGACCGTCCCGTCGAGGTGTCGCCCTCGGCCGTCGACCGGTTCGCCCGGTGCGGGCTGCAGTGGGCCCTGCGCGCCGCGGGCGGCGAGGGGCCGTCCGTCGGCGCGGCGGACCTCGGCACCCTGGTCCACGAGGTCGCCCACGACCTCGGCGACACCGACGCCGCCGCCTACGCCGCCGAGCTCGAGGCACGGTGGGGCCGCCTGGGCCGTCCGCCGGGGTGGCTCTCCCGTCGCGACCTCGCCCGGGCCACCGAGATGACCGCCCGCCTGGCCACGTACGTGCGCGAGGCGCAGGACGCGGGATGGCGGCGCGCGGCGTCCGAGGCGTCGATGCGGGTCGCGCTCGGCCGGGCGCTGGTCACCGGGCGGGTCGACCGGGTCGAGGTGGCCCCCGACGGTCGGGTGCGCGTCGTCGACCTCAAGACCGGGTCCCGCAAGCCCAGCGCCGACGAGGTGCGCCGACACGGCCAGCTCGGCGCCTACCAGCTCGCCGTCGGCGCCGGGGCGCTGGCCGAGCACGGCCACGAGTCCGGCGGTGCGGCCCTGCTCCAGCTGGGCAGGGCCGCGAACAAGTCGACGACGCTGCAGTCGCAGGACCCCCTCGCGGACGACCCCGAGCCGCAGTGGGCGGCCGACCTGCTCGCCACGACCGCCGAGGGCATGGGCGGGGCCACCTTCACCGCCACGCCCGGGGACTGGTGCGGCGCCTGCCGGCTCCAGGCATCCTGCCCGGCCCGGGAGGAGGGGCGTCGGCTGTGACCGCAACGAGCACCAGGGACCGGCCGGCCCCGGGCACGCGCTGGTCCGCGGTCGGCCTCGCCCGCGCCCTCGGCCAGTCGTACGCGCCCACCGCCGAGCAGGCGCGCGTCATCGAGGCGCCCCTGGACCGCCCGCTCCTCGTCGTGGCGGGAGCCGGGTCCGGCAAGACCGAGACGATGGCCGCCCGGGTCGTCTGGCTCGTGGCCAACGGGCTGGTGCGCCCCGACGAGGTGCTCGGCCTCACCTTCACCCGCAAGGCCGCCGGCGAGCTCGGGGAGCGGCTGGCCGCCCGCCTCGCGGCGCTGCGCCAGGCCGGGCTCTGGACCCCGCCCGCCGAGGACGGTGCCGCCGTGCTCGACGACGGCCCGACGGTCTCCACCTACCACGCCTACGCCGCCGGCGTCGTCCGCGAGCACGGGGCCCGGCTCGGGGTCGAGGCGGAGAGCCGGCTGCTCACCGAGGCCGCCGCCTGGCAGTTCGCCCACGAGGCGGTGACCTCGTGGACCGACGACGTCGACGGTGTCGACAAGGCCGAGTCGACGGTCACCAACGCCCTGGTCGACCTCTCCGCCGAGATGGCCGAGCACCTCGTCGACGTCTCCACGGTCGCCGCCCACCTCGACGAGGTCATCGCCCGCCTGGAGGCGGTGCCCAAGGGGGCCTCGCGCCGCCGGGCCTACCCCGCCGACGTCCGCAGGTCGGTCGCGGCGCTGCGCGAACGCCGGGCGGTCCTCCCGCTCGTCGCCCGGTACGCCGAGCTCAAGCGCTCCCGTGACGCCATGGACTTCGCCGACCAGATGGCGCTCGCCGCCCGCGTCGCCGCCGAGGTGCCCGAGGTCGGCCGGGCCGAGCGGGCCCGCTACCGGGCGGTGCTGCTCGACGAGTTCCAGGACACCTCCGAGGCCCAGCTGCAGCTGCTCGGACACCTCTTCGTCGCCGCGGGTGAGCCGGTGCGGGTCACCGCGGTGGGTGACCCCCACCAGTCGATCTACGGATGGCGGGGGGCCAGCTCCACCACGCTGGCCCAGTTCCGCACCCGCTTCGCCCACACCGAGCCCGCACGCGTGGTCCAGCTCTCGACGAGCTGGCGCAACGACGAGGCCGTGCTGGCCGCGGCCAACCACGTCGCCACGCCGTTGCGCCGGCACGCCCGGGTGCCGGTGGAGCCGTTGCACGCCCGCCAGGGGGCCGGCCCGGGACGGGTCGAGACCGCCCGGCTCACGACCCTCGAGGAGGAGGCGAGCCACGTCGCCGAGTGGCTGCTCGCCCGGGGTGCGGGTCGCGACGGCACCACCGCGGCCGTGCTCTGCCGGCGGCGCTCGCAGTTCCAGCCGGTGGTCGAGGCCCTGGAGGAGCGTGGCCTCCCCTACGAGGTCGTCGGCTTGGGTGGGCTGCTCCACACCCCGGAGGTCGCCGACCTCGTGGCGATGCTCTGGGTGGTCCAGGACCCCACTCGGGGCGACCATCTGATGCGGCTGCTCACCGGCCCGTCCTGCCGTCTCGGCGCCGCCGACCTCGACGGGCTGGGGGAGTGGGCCCGCGAGCGTCAGCGGGCGGCCCGGCCACCGGGCGAGGAGCGCCGCGCCGACCTCGCCCCCGACGCGAGCGAGCGGGCCAGCATCGTGGAGGCCCTCGACGACCTGCCGGGGGTCGACTGGGTCGGCGAGCAGGGCCAGCGGCTGTCGCCCGTGGCGCTGGAGCGGCTCGCCGGGCTGGGGGCGGCGGTCCGCCGGCTGCGCAGCCTCGGCGGCCTCGGGCTGGCCGAGCTGGCGGCCGAGGCCGAGGCCGCCCTCGGGCTCGACGTCGAGGTGCTCGCCCGCCCGGAGTGGAGCCCGGGCGCGGCCCGGGCCCACCTCGACGCCTTCGCCGAGGTCGCGGCCTCCTTCTCGGCCAGCGCCGACCGCGACTCCCTGGGCGGCTTCCTCGCCTGGCTCGACGCCGCGGTCGCCGAGGAGCGCGGCCTCGACCTCGGCTGGCTCGAGGCCCGCCCCGACGCCGTCCAGGTGATGACCGTGCACGCCGCCAAGGGCCTGGAGTGGGACCTCGTGGCGGTGCCGGGGCTCGTGGAGGCCGCCTTCCCGGCCCACTCCGGCCAGACCCGCCTCGACGAGGACGGCACATGGGCGCACGGCGAGCCCCGCCACCGCGGCTGGCTCGTCGGCCTGGACTCGCTCCCCTTCGACCTGCGCGGCGACGTCGACGGCCTGCCCCACCTGCCCTGGCGACAGCTCGCCGACTGGGACGACCTCGCCGACGCGCACGACGCCTTCCTCCGGGACACGGCCGCCCACGGCATCCTCGAGGAGCGACGGCTCGCCTACGTGGCCGTCACCCGCGCCCGTCGCGCGCTCCTGCTCACCGCCCACGTGTGGGGCGAGCAGACGACGCCCCGGATCACCTCGCGCTTCCTCACCGAGGTGCGCGAGGTGGCGGCCCCCCACCCGGGCCCGTGGGCGCCGCTGCCCCCCACCGACGACCCCAAGCCGCAGAACCCCCGCACCGCCGAGCCGGTGTCGGTCCCCTGGCCCGAGCCGCCGCGGCCGGAGCGGGTGGCCCGGCTCGCCGGCCCGGCGGGTGAGGTGCTCGCCGCCGCCCGCGCCCGGCGCGCCGGGGCCGCGGACGCCGGGGCGTCCACCTGGGACGCCGAGGCGCGGCTGCTGCTCACCGAGCGAGACACCCGCCGGCGGGGAGCCGACACCGAGGTCGAGCTGCCGCGGCACCTGTCCACCTCGTCCCTCGTCGCCCTCGCCGAGGATCCCGCGGCCTTCGCCTCCGCGCTGCGCCGCCCGATGCCCTCGCCACCGGCTCCGGCGGCCAGGCGTGGTACGGCCTTCCACGCCTGGGTCGAGGAGCACTACGCCCGCGCCGCGATCGTCGACGTCGACGAGCTGCCGGGATCGGCCGACGACGACGCGGCCGACGCCGACCTCGACACGCTGCGGGCCGCGTTCACCGCGTCCGAGTGGGCCGGGCGCACGCCGCTGGAGGTCGAGACCAGCGTCGAGACGGTGGTCGACGGCATCGCGGTGCGCGGGCGCATCGACGCCGTCTTCGAGGACCGGGGCGACGACGGCGCACCGGTGTGGACGGTCGTCGACTGGAAGACCGGACGGCCCGCCACCGGGCCCCGCGCCGAGGCGCGGGCGCTGCAGCTGGCGGCCTACCGGCTGGCCTGGGCACGGGTGCGGGGGGTGGACCCCGAGCGCGTCCGGGCGGCGTTCTTCCACGCCGCCACCGGCGAGACCCTCTGGCCCGAGCTCCCCGACGAGGACGAGCTCAGCCGAGTCCTCGCCGCGGCTCGTCCTCGATGAGGTCGGTCTCGGGCGGTGCCGGGTCCTGCTCGTCCGTGGCGGCCCTCTCGTCCTCGACCTCGGGCAGCACGTCGTCGTCGTCGTCATCCACGACGAGGGCCGGCGGTGGGGAGGGCCGCACGCGCAGGGCCACCGGCGCGAGCGAGGTCGTGCGGTAGTCGTCGCCGCGCTCGCGGGCGGCGTGCACCTCGTCGTCGAGACGCCGCAGCTGAGTGGTCAGCACCTCCACCGCGCCGACGTCCTTGCGGGCCACGCCCTCCATCAGGGCGGTGAGCAGGCCGAGCTCGGCGGCGAGCCGGGCCCGGACGAGCAGGTTCGCGTCGGGGCGCTCGACCCGTGCGTGCGCGTAGGCCTCCATCACGGTCTCGACCGCGTGCGGCTGGGCCTCGGCGACGAGTGGGGCGAAGTCGTCGGCGGGGTCGGCGACCTTGGCGTCCTCCCAGCCGGTCATCCCCCGCACCCTCCCGGATGAGGAGTCGGAGTCGTCGGTGAAGACGGCGAGCACCTGGTCCCCGGTGAGGTCACCGTGCGTGGGCGTGGGGGCGAAGCGCCAGAGCGTGACGTCCTCGAGGGCCTCCTCCCACCGGGTCAGCAGGGCGGTGGGGACGCGCCCGGTCTCGGCGGCACGATCCAGCTCGACGAGGCGGCGGGTGCGGTAGGCGTCGGCGTCGTAGCTCGGCAGCCCGGCCTCCTCGAACACGGCCGGGTCGGTGTTGTGCAGCGCCGCGACCGCCCGGCCCAGCTCGGCGGCGAGCCCGGGGCCGGGCGGGAGTGCCGCGTAGTCGAGGCTGTGCCCCGGCAGGTAGGGGTAGACCGCCGCGCGCCCCCCACCCTCGAGCGCGACGAACCCCTTGGGGGCCGGCACCGAGAACGGTAGCCGGCGGCCGAGGAGGGCGAGCAGGGCGACGGTGCGGTCCATCTCGGCGCCCGCCACCTCGCTGCGCGGGGCGCGCACGACCCAGCGCCGGCCGTCGCCGTCGCGGACGAAGCCGACGTCGAAGGACTGGTCCGGGGTGCTCGGCAGCGCCTCGACGCCCACCGGGTCCAGGCCGGGGACGGCGGCACTGGCCAGCGCGGCGAGGAGGGCAGGGCTGCGGTCCACACGCCCACGGTAGGCCGACCGGCCGCCCTACGCTGGGAGGCGTGGCCCGAGCCGAGCGATCTCTCACCGGTGTCGCCCTGACCGAGCCGGTGCTCGACCGTCGCGGCGACCTGCGCACCGACCCCGGCCTGCTGCCGCGGCTGCTCGCCGACCCGGCCACCCGGGTGCTCCGCCTCGTGGAGGAGCGCGCCGAGGTCGAGGACGGGCCCGACGGCGCGGCGCGGGTCGTGCTCACCCCGCCCCGCGACGGTGACGTCGACCACCTGGCCGTCTACCTCGGTGACCGCGACGGCGCGGCACACGTGGCCGTCGTCGCCGACGCCCCCGACGGTCGGGACGGTGCCGACGACCCGGGCTGGCTCACCCTGCGCCAGGTGGGGGCCCGCCTCGACCCCCTGGGGGCTGCCCTCTTCGCCGGCACGCTCGCCCTCGCGAACTGGCACCGCACCCACGGCCACTGTCCGCGGTGCGGCGCCCACACCGAGCCGGTCTCCGCAGGGTGGCTCCGCCGGTGTCCGCGAGACGGCAGCGACCACTACCCGCGTACCGACGTGGCCGTCATCATGGCCGTGGTCGACGACGACGACCGCCTGCTGCTCGCCCGCAACCGGGGCTTCCGGACCGGTGGGATGTCGGTCCTGGCGGGGTTCGTCGAACCGGGGGAGACGCTCGCCGCGGCGGTGGCCCGGGAGGTCGGCGAGGAGGTCGGCATCGGCGTCGACGACGTCACCTACCTCGGTGACCAGCCGTGGCCGTTCCCGTCCTCACTCATGGTGGGCTTCCGCGCCCACGCGGTCGAGACGGAGCTGCGGCTCCAGGCCGACGAGATCGCCGCGGCCCGGTGGTTCACGCGGGAGGAGCTGCTGGCCGCGGTCGCCGACGGGTCGGTGCACCTGCCGGGACGGGTCTCGATCGCGCGGCGCCTCCTCGAGCACTGGTTCGGCGGGGAGATCGAGGCCCCGGAGACCTTCGGCCTGCGCTGACCCGGGCACCCGCCGGACCGCTCAGGACAGGCGGGTACGCACCTCGTGGATGGAGGGGTTCGTGACGGCCGAGCCGTCGGCGAACAGCAGGGTGGGCACGGTCTGGTTACCACCGTTGACCGACATGACGAACTGGGCCCGCTCGGGCTCCAGCTCGATGTCGAGCTCGGTGAACTCGATCCCCTCGCGCTGCATCTGGGACTTCAGGCGGCGGCAGTAGCCGCACCACGTCGTCGAGAACATCGTCACGGTGCCCGGGGCGGGCAGGGGCGGTGTCACAGGGTCTCCTGGGATGGCGAGAGGGGCACGGGGGGAACGTCCGGCCGACCCGGATCCTTCCCGAGACCGGTCAGCGGGTGGGCCCGGTGCGCTCGAGGGCCCGGCCCGCCCCGTCGGTCCTCCCGCCTAGGATCGAGCCGATGACGACCCTGCCCGTCCACCCCGGAGCCGACGCCGTCCTCGACGCCCTCGACCCCGAGCAGCGCGAGGTCGCGTCCCACCCGCTCGGACCGATGTGCGTGCTCGCCGGGGCCGGCACCGGAAAGACCCGGGCGATCACCCACCGGATCGCCTACGGCGTGCTGTCGGGGGCCTACCAGCCGCAGCGGGTCCTCGCCGTCACCTTCACCGCCCGTGCCGCCGGCGAGATGCGCACGCGGTTGCGCGCGCTCGGCGTCGGCGGGGTGCAGGCCCGCACCTTCCACGCCGCCGCCCTCCGGCAGCTGCACTACTTCTGGCCGCAGGCGGTGGGCGGCGCCGCCCCCGAGGTGATGCCGTACAAGGCGGGCGCCGTGGCCGAGGCCGGTGGCCGGCTCCGGCTGCGGCTCGACTCCCCGGCGGTCCGCGACCTCGCCGCCGAGATCGAGTGGTCGAAGGTCTCCCTGCTCACGGCCGAGACCTACGCGGCGGCGGCGGCCGCGAAGGGCCGCGAGCCGCCCGCTGGGCTCGACACCACCGCCATGGCCCGGCTCGTCGCCGAGTACGAACAGGTCAAGTCCGACCGTGGGGTCATCGACTTCGAGGACGTGCTGCTGCTCGCCGCCGGAATCCTCGGCGAGCACCCGGAGGTCGCCCGCGCCGTGCGCGGGCAGTACCGGCACTTCGTCGTCGACGAGTACCAGGACGTCAACCGTCTCCAGCAGACCCTGCTCGAGCTGTGGCTCGGCGACCGCGACGACCTCTGCGTCGTCGGCGACCCGGCACAGACGATCTACTCCTTCACCGGTGCCTCGCCCGCGCACCTGCTGGGCTTCCGCACCCGGCACCCCGGTGCCCGGGTCGTCGAGCTCGTCCGCAACTACCGGTCCACCCCCCAGGTCGTCCAGCTCGCCAACCTCGTGATGCGGTCACCGGGGGGCGGCCGCCGGTCCGGCGGCGTCGAGCTGCGGGCCCAGCGTGGCGACGGCCCGGTCCCCGAGCTCGTCGCCGCCGCCGACGACCCGGAGGAGGCCCGGCTCGTCGCCCAGCGCGTCAGGGCCCTCGTCGACGGGGGGCACCCCGTCTCCGAGGTGGCCGTGCTGTTCCGTACCAACGGCCAGAGCGAGTCCTACGAGTCGGCCCTCACCGAGGTCGGCATTCCCTACCTCGTCCGCGGCGGTGAGCGGTTCTTCTCCCGCAAGGAGGTCCGCGACGCCGTGGTCCTCCTCCGGGGCGCTGCCCGCTCCGACGACGGCTCGGTGCCCCTACCGGACCTGGTCCGCGACGTGCTCCTCGGCGCCGGGTGGACCCGCGAGGCGCCGACGAGCGGGGGCGCGGCCCGAGAGCGGTGGGAGTCCCTCGCGGCGCTTGCCGGGCTCGCCGACGACCTCCACGCGGGTGACCCGGAGGCACGGCTGCCCCTCCTGGTCCGTGAGCTCGACGAGCGGATGGCCGCGCAGCACGCCCCCACGGTCCAGGGCGTCACCCTCGCCTCGTTGCACGCGGCGAAGGGCCTCGAGTGGGACACGGTGGTGCTGGCCGGGTGCTCCGACGGGCTGCTGCCGATCACGATGGCCGAGACGCCCGAGCAGATCGAGGAGGAGCGCCGGCTGCTGTACGTCGGAATCACCCGCGCCCGCGAACGCCTCGTCATCAGCTACTCCCGGGCCCGCACCCCCGGAGCGCGGGGAACGCGGCGGCCGTCACGGTTCCTCGACGGAACGGCCTCGGTGCTCGGCGAGGAGGTGCGCAGCCGGCCCAAGCGGCCGCGGCGCCCCCGCGCCGCCGACGGCACCCGCGCCGCCCCCCGGTCGACGTGCCGCGTCTGCGGCGGGCCACTGGCCACCGCCAAGGAGCGCACCATCGGGCGCTGCACCACCTGCCCCCCCACCATGGACGAGGAGCTGTTCGACGCGCTCCGGGCGTGGCGGCTCGAGACCGCGCGGGAGGCCGACGTGCCCGCGTTCGTCGTGTTCACCGACGCCACCCTCACCGCCATCGCCGAGCGGACTCCCGCCGACCTCGGTGAGCTCTCACGCATCCCCGGCGTCGGCCCGGCCAAGCTCGGGCGCTTCGGCGAGCCGGTGCTGGCAATTCTCCGAGAATTTTCTGCTGCCGAATAGGCTTGCCACACATGGGTTTTCGCTCTCGAAGTGGAGCGAAGCGGCGCCCACCGGGCAATAAGACGTTGCCGCCCCGTCGGCGCCGGCCCTAACATCTTTGGACGTACCTCGCGTGTCCGCCCGGGCACGCACCGAGACCGAGACCAGTGAGGAGGTTGGCCCTGATGAGCACGACGACGATGGAGAAGGCGATGGCGATGACCGCTGCACGCGAGTTCTGCACCCGTCCGTGGATGGGTTCCAACACTGCTCACGCGGTCGATCTCCGGACGGTCCAGGGGCGCAGTGTGCCCGCCGCCGGCATCGCCACCGGTGACCTCGTCGTCACCGACGGTCGCTTCTCCGGCGTCGCCACCGCTCCGATCACGGGATACGTGTACCCCAGCCTCGAGGCCCCACCTGTCTAGCACCTGACAGGCAGCACCTCGAGGCCGCGGATCCCGACCGGGATCCGCGGCCTTTCTCGTTGTCCCGGACGACTACCGAACCAGCCCGAGCCAGACCACCACACGCGAGGACGCGACATGAGCACCACCACCGAGCGGCCGGCAGCCGGCCGCCCCCCGAGTCCTCGGCACCAGACCCGGCGTGCCGAGCAGATCCAGCGCCACACCCGGCGCGCCGACCAAGGAGGTGACCACCCGATGCAGCTGACCGAGCTCCTGGACCTGAGCGAGTCGTCCGTCGTGGCGGGCGAGGGGATTCCCTGCCGCGAGAACGACGCCGAGCTGTGGTTCGCCGACACCCCCGACGGTGTCGAGTTCGCCAAGGCGCTCTGCCGGACCTGCCCGGCACGTCATGAGTGCCTCTCGGGTGCCCTCGACCGGCGTGAGCCGTGGGGCGTCTGGGGAGGAGAGCTCTTCGTCCAGGGCGTCATCGTCGCCCGCAAGCGCCCCCGTGGCCGGCCGCGCAAGACCGAGGTCGCCGCCTGAGGCACACCCACCAGATTCGTGAACGACCTGTCAGGAGAGAGACATGTACTACCGACGGATGCAGCAGATCCGCCGTGACGCGCACCAGCGGCGCGTCCACGAGCGAGCGCGCGCCCAGCGCGTCGAGGCGGAGCGCGAGCAGATGCGGGCCATCGTCCACGCGGCCGTCCGCTGAGGACGCCCCGATGACGGTCCGTGCCCACCCGGAGAGCACCGCCCCCGGCACCCTGCCGGGGGCGGTGCCGTTCCCCGACCTGCCACCAGTGCGCGAACGGGACTTCTGGCGCGCCGTGGCCCACAGCGTGCTGGCTACGCTGAGGCCATGGCCGCGCTGACCATCGCCCAGGACCCTGCCGCCGACCGCGTCCTGTCCGAGGACCCGTTCGCCCTCCTCGTCGGGATGCTGCTCGACCAGCAGTTCCCGATGGAGCGGGCCTTCGCCGGCCCCGCCAAGGTTCTCGAGCGCTTCGGCACCCTCGACCCGGCCGCGGTGGCCGCCGCCGAGCCGGAGGCCTTCGCCGACCTCTGCGCGACCCCTCCGGCGGTCCACCGCTACGGGCGGTCGATGGCCGGCCGGATCCAGGCCCTCGCCGCCGTCGTCCGCGACGAGTACGGCGGGGACGCCGCGTCGCTGTGGACCACGGCGACCACCGGCCGGGAGCTGGTGGCCAGGCTCAAGGCGCTACCGGGGTTCGGCGAGCAGAAGGCACGCATCTTCGCCGCCCTGCTCGCCAAGCAGCTCGGGGTGCGCCCGGACGGCTGGGAGGCCGCCTGCGGCCCGTACGCCGAGCCGGGCTACCGCTCGGTCGCCGACGTCACGGACGCGGAGTCCCTCCAGAAGGTCCGCGACCACAAGAAGCGGGCCAAGGAGGCGGCGAGGGCCGCCACGAAGGGCTGACCGTGACCGGCGAGGCCACCGCCCCCGACGCCGGCTCCCCGGTGTGCGGCACGTGCGGGGCGGTGCCGGCGGATGACGACGCCGCGGCCCGGGCCCGGCTCACGTGGACCCGCGGCACGGAGCACGGCCGGGAGGTCTGGACGTGTGACGCGTGCAGCCGCAGGCACCTGCGCAGCATCGAGGGCAAGCTCGACTCGTCGTGGTGGTGAGCGCCCCCGTCGGGGCCGTCAGTCGACGAGCGCGGGGTCGGGGGGGAAGCGGGACTCGTCGACGCCCGGCAGGTAGGCGGCGATCATCTCGCGCAGGGGCACGGTGCCGCCGACCTGGCTCAGCACGCCGAGCCCACCGAGCCAGACCCGGTGGATGAGCAGGTACTCCGGGGGGAGGTTGAGCTTGAACCCGACGAGGAACTGGGGCCGGCGCGGGTCGTTGACCTGGTTCGCGGCGGAGCGCAGCCACTCGCGGGTGAAGGTGAACTGCTCGTGGAGGATCGGTGCGACGAGCGGTGCCAGGTAGTCGAGCAGGGCCTGCGGGTCGACCTCGACGCCGCGTCGGATGAAGCCCTCCGCGCGCAGCCCACGCTCGACCTCGTCGGCGTCGCCGGCGAGGGCCGCGGTGAGCAGGCGCCCCATGGCCGGGGGCAGCCCGTCGGGGAGGCGGTTGACCGCGCCGAAGTCGAGGACCCCGAGCCGGCCGTCGTCGGTGATCCGGAAGTTGCCCGGGTGCGGGTCGGCGTGCAGCATCCGGGCCCTGCCCGGTGCGCGGAGGAGGAACTCGAGGTAGAGGGTGGCCGCCTCGTCGCGCTCCTCCGGGGTGCCCTCGCGGATGATCGTGGCCAGCGGCGTGCCGTCGACCCACTCGCTGACCAGCACCTGCGGGCTGTCGACGAGGACGTCGGGCACGAGCACGTCGTCGTCGCCGTGGAAGGCACGGGCGAAGTGGCGCTGGTTGCTGGCCTCGAGGTGGTAGTCGAGCTCCTCGGACATCCGGGCGCGCAGCTCGTCCATGATCGGCTTGATGTCGACGCCCGGCACCCACGAGCCGGCCATCCGCGCCACCCGGGAGATCTGGTTGAGGTCGGAGAGCAGGGCCTTGCCGGCGCCCGGGTACTGGATCTTGACCGCGACCTCGCGGCCGTCGCGCCACACCGCCCGGTGCACCTGCCCGATGGACGCCGCGGCCGCCGGCACGTCGTCGAACTCGACGAGCTTGGTGCTCGCCCAGCGGGGCCCCAGCTCCTCGGCGAGGATGGCGTGCACGCGTGGGGCCCCCATCGGCGGCCCGGACTCCTGGAGCTTGGTGAGCGTCGCCCGGTACGGCCCGACCATCTCCTCGGGCATCGCGGCCTCCATGACCGACAGCGCCTGCCCGAACTTCATCGCCCCGCCCTTGAGCTGGCCGAGCACCGAGAAGAGCTGCTCGGCCGTGCGTTGCTGGAGCTCGGCCGCCACCAGCTCGGCGGGACGGCCGCCCACCCGCTTGCCGACGCCCAGCGCGGCCCGGCCGGCGTGGCCGAGGGGGAGTCCGGCGAGTCGTGCGGCGCGGGCGATCGACGACCCCGGGATCTCCCGCTCACGCTCGCTCACCCGGCCATTGTCTCCGACGCGCACCGACAGCCGGGTTCGAGGTGCCAGAGGCGGTGGGTGACTGTCTCGGCTCCGGGGGCGATCTCGGTGGAGATGCCGGCCAGCCGGACGTCGCCGCGGAGCAGTGCCAGGGTGGTGACGGTGACGACGGCGGCGGCGAGGACGCGGGCCGCCGGGTCACCGTGAGGTGCACCGATCGCCGGCGGGGGAGCAGGCGGCCGGCGCCGGGCGACGCAGGCCAGGCAGGGGGACCGACCCGGGAGCACGAGCGGCCCGACCGTCGTGGACGCGCCGGCCTCCACCGGCAGGTGCGGCACGGCGCGGGCCTGCCACGGCGACCCGGCCCAGACGGGCACCGGCCGCTCGCGGGCGAGCACGACGAGGACGGGCGGTGCACCGCCGCCCGGCCCGGCGAGCTCGGCGTCCGCCGCGAGGGCTCCCGCCCGGACGCCGACCCCGGACCGGCGCAGCTGGTGGGTCACCTCGACGGCGAGCGGTCCGGGGCCGTCGACGACGACGGTCCCGGCTGCCGGTGCTGCCATCGCGTCCCCCTGTCGCCGGTCCCGGCCATGGTGCCTCGGCGCCCGGCGCCGACGAGGGCGTCGTCCACAGGCCCGCACACGCCGGCGGCCCCGGACCACGAGGGTCCGGGGCCGCCGCTCGAGACTCGGGCGCTCAGGCCTTGCCGAGGATGCGGTTGAGGTTGGTGCCGCAGACGGGGCACTGGCCCTTGGCCATGCGCCGGCCGTTGTCGGACACGACGACCTTCCCCTCGGCCTCGCGCTTCTCCTTGCACTTCACGCAGTAGAACTCGCCCTTGTAGGTCTCGTCAGCCATCGACGTCTCTCCTTGTCACCGGCCGCAGCGCACCGCGGCCGGTCCGTGTGGTGCCGCGTGCTGCGGCCTGGACGTTCCCAGCCTAGTCACGCCGGGGGCCAGGTCCCGCATCCGGCGCGCGGCGTTCGTGCGTGAACGTCCGCCCCGCCCGCCCCACCGGTCACGTCCGTCACACCGGTGGCGTCCGGGCCTAGCATCGACACCGTGGCCACCGAGGACGTCGAGGTCCGCCGCAGCCGCCGGCGCCGACGCACCGTCAGCGCCTACCGCGACGGCGGTCGCGTCGTCGTGCTCGTCCCCGCCTCGTTCACGGCGGCCGAGGAGGCCCGGTGGGTCGACCGGATGCTGCAGCGGCTGGTCGCGGGGGAGAAGCGGCGCCCGCACACCGACGACGCCCTCATGGCCCGGGCCACCGACCTCTCCGAGCGCTACCTGGGCGGGCACGCCGTGCCCTCGAGCGTGCGCTGGGTCTCGACGATGCGCCGGCGGTGGGGGTCGTGCACGCCGGCAGACGGGACGATCCGGGTCTCGGACCGGCTGCGCGACGTGCCACCGCACGTCCTCGACTACGTCCTGCTCCACGAGCTCGCCCACCTGCTCGTCCCCGGTCACGGCGACGGCTTCTGGCGGCTGCTGGGCTCGTACCCTCGGCTGGAACGGGCCCGCGGGTTCCTCGACGGGTTCGCCCACGCGGAGGGGCTGCCCTCGCTGGACGAGGTCGAGTCCGGGGACGCCGTGGACCGGTCAGCGGTGACCGAGGACGCCGCGCGCGAGTGAGACGAGCGGGGCCAGCTCGGCCCGGGTGTCCTCGGGCAGGTCGCCGACCGGCCACCACCGGACGTCGAGCGACTCGCCGCTGACCCCGGGCAGGGCTCCGGGGGGTGCGAGCGCGGCGTACCGGACGTCGAGGTGCTCGCGGCAGCGGCCGAAGTCACCCGCGAGCGCGTGACGGTCCAGGTGGACCGGTCGTGGCAGCGGGTCGAGGTCGGCGATGCCGGACTCCTCACGTGCCTCGCGGCGGGCCGCCGACCACAGGCAGGTGTCGGTGGGCTCGAGGTGGCCCCCGAACTGGAACCACCGCCCCGCACGGCGGTGGTGGGTGAGCAGGGCGTGCTCGCCGTCGGCCGAGAGCACGAGGCAGGACGCGGTGAGGTGGACCGGGGGACCCTGCTTCGCGACGCCGTCCGGGTGCGCCCGGAGGTGCTCGACGTACTCGTGCCGCAGCCGGTCCTGCCCGGCATCGGGCGCCGGCCAGCACTCGAGCACGTCGAGCGCATCGGCGCGCAGGTGGGCGAACCGGCCGGCGAGGTCGGCGTCCGCCGCGGGGCTCACCCGTCGGCCTCGCCCCGGAGCAGGGCGTCGAGCTCGGCGTCGAGGTCGTCGCCCGCCGGCGCCGAGGAGCGCTCGACGTAGCCGAGCGGGTCGTCCAGGTCGGTGGTGGTCGGGGCGAGGTCGGGGTGCCGCCAGGCGGCGTCGCGGGCGGCCGGGCCGCCGGAGTCCTCGAGCGCGCGGAAGAGGTTGGCGGCATCGCGCAGGCGCCTCGGCCTCAGCTCGAGCCCGACGAGGGCCTGGAAGGTCTTCTCGGCCGGGCCGCCGCTGGCCCGGCGGCGCCGGACCGACTCCCCGAGGGCGGACGCCGCGGGAAGGTGCTGTGCGGCCGCCCGCTCGGAGACCACGTCGACCCAGCCCTCGACGAGGGCGAGGAGGGTCTCCAGGCGGCCGAGCGCCGCCTGCTGTGCCGGGGAGTGCTGTGGCGCGAACATGCGGCCCTGCAGCGCCTCCTGCACCGCCTGGGGGTCGCTGGGGTCGATCGAGCGCGCTGCCTCCTCGATCGCCTCGGTGTCGATGGTGATGTCGGCCGCGTAGTCGCGGACCGCGGCGAGGACCGCCGGTCCGAGCCACGGCACCGCCGCGAACAACCGGGCCCGCGCGACCTCGCGGAGGGCGAGGAAGAGACGGGCCTGCGGCTCGTCCACCTCGAGGCCCTCGGCCAGCTCGCGCAGCGCCTGCGGCAGCAGGGCGACGGTGGGCGCGGGGACCAGCGGGAGGCAGACCTCGCACCCGGTGACGACCTCCCCGGCGAGGGTGCCGACGCCTTGGCCGAGCTGCATCGAGAACAGGGAACCGTGCATCCGGCGCATCATCGGCGCGGCCTGGTCGATCATCCCCTCCATGCCGGCGGGCAGGGCGCCCTCGGGAAGGTCCTCCAGCTGGCCGGCCATCGCGTCGCCGACCGCGGCCGTGACCCCTTCCGCCACCGGCTCGACGAGGTCGGTCCACACCGGCATCGTCGCCTCCACCCACTCCGCCCGGCTCCACGCCGTGCCCGTGACCGCGGGGCCGGGCAGGTCGGTGACGGCGCCGAGCCAGAGGTCGGCGACGTGCACGGCCTCGGCGGCGGCGCGGCGGTCGGTCTCGGTGGCGAGGGCGTCGCCGCCGGCGGCCACGGTCTTGCGGGCGATGTCGGTGGCCAGAGCCGTGTTGACGGCGGTGTCGGACTCAGGGGCGGAGAACATGGCCTGCACCTGCCCCATCACCATCTGGAGCATCTGCGGGTCGACCCGGTCCAGCCCCATCCCGCGCACCATGTCGGCCACCTGCGGGTCGAGCTCGCCGCCGGTGAGGCCACGGAGGATCCGCTCGATCTCCGGGGGGAGGTCGGGGGTCTGGTCGTCGTCGTGGGGGTCGCTCACGGCCGTGGCTCCTGCGCGGGATGAGAGGATGTCGTCTCGTCCAACCCAACCACGCGGCGACGTGTTTCGTTCCGCCGCCCGCCCGCCAGGAGCCCCATGCCCAGCCCGCCCGCCGAGGCGGCCCTCGTCGCCGTGCGCGAGGCCGCGCTGTCCGTCGACGAGGTCCTCGACGCCGTCCGGCACCCCCGCTGCGGCGGGGTGGCGCTCTTCGTCGGGGTGGTCCGCGACCACGACCACGGTGACCGCGTCACCTCGCTGGACTACTCCGCCCACCCGAGCGCCGCGGACACGATGGAGCAGGTGTGCCGCGACGTGCTGGCCCGCGGCGAGGCACTGCGGGTCGCCGCGGTGCACCGGGTGGGTCCGCTCGAGGTCGGCGACCTCGCCGTCGTCGTGGCGGCGGCGGCGCCCCACCGGGGGCAGGCGTTCGCCGCGGCCCGCGACCTCATCGACACCCTGAAGGCGCGGACCCCGATCTGGAAGAACCAGCACCTCGGTGACGGCTCCACGGAGTGGGTGGGGATGCCGTGAGGCCGCTGCGCGACGACCCGGTCGCGCCGAGGGGCCTGGTGGCGGCCGACGGCGACCCTGCGCTGCGGCCCGGGCGGTTCGCGGGCGGCCTGCTGACCGCGGTGTTCGTCCTCGTGATCATCGCGGCCGGCCTCACCTTCGTGCCCCTGCCGTACGTCACCCTCGCCCCGGGCCCGGCCACCAACGTCCTCGGCACCGTCGACGGCACCCCCGTCCTCACCATCGACGGGGCCCCCACGTACCCGACCGAGGGCTCGCTGGACTTCACGACCGTCGTCTTCGACGGCGGCCCCGGCCGCAAGGTCACCCTCTACGAGGTGCTCGGTGGCTGGCTCGCGCCCGACGTCGACGTCGTGCCCGAGGAGCTGTACTTCCCGCCGGACATCACCGCGGAGCAGGTCGAGAGCCAGAACACCGCGATGATGAACGAGTCCCAGGTCACCGCGGCCGCGGTCGCCCTGCGTGCCCTGGGGCAGGACGTCCCGACCGACGTGGTCGTCGCGCAGGTGGTCTCGCAAGGCCCTTCCGACGGCCGGCTCGAGCCCGGCGACGAGGTCCTCGCGGTCGACGGCACCGAGGTGAGCACGGGGAGCGACGTCCGTGGTCTCGTGGAACCCACCGAGCCCGGCACGCCGCTTCCGGTCACCGTGCGTCGCGGCGGCGAGGAGCGCACCGTGGAGGTCACCACGGGGACGAACGACGCCGGGGACAGCGTCATCGGCGTCGTGCTCGGCGAGCGGTACGACCTCCCCGTCACGGTCACCCTCAACACCGGCCGCGTGGGCGGACCGTCCGCGGGGCTGATGTTCGCCCTGGCGATCTACGACTCCCTGACGCCCGGTGCGCTCACCGGCGGGGAGTCCATCGCCGGCACCGGCGAGATCGAGGACGACGGCGGGGTGGGGCCGATCAGCGGTGTCGCCCAGAAGATGGTCGGCGCCCGGGAGGCGGGAGCCACCTGGTTCCTCTCGCCGGCGCAGGAGTGCGCCGCCACCGTGGGCAGGGTCCCCGACGGCATGACGGTGCTCCGCGTGGCGACCTTCGACGAGGCGCTCACCGCGGTCGAGGGCATCGCTGCCGGCGACACCGAGGACCTGCCCCGCTGCGGCTGACCGTGGTGCCGCCGCCGGGTGGACGGTCAGGCGAAGGTCGAGAGCAGTGCGTGGACCAGCCCGGGCGCGATGTCGTCGCCGAGGGCCACCTCGTCGTCGTCGTCGTGCGAGCGCTGGCGCAGCAGGCACCTCGAAGCCCCGTCACGCGTCACCGCAACGACGAGGCGCACGTCCTCGCGCCCCGGGTGCCCCGCGACCGCGGCGAGGGCGGCGTCGGCGTCGGCCGGAAGGTCGCGCTCGGCCTCGGGCGGGAGGACGATCCGCTCGAGTGCGAGGGCACAGCCGGCGACCTGCTCGGGCCACCCGATCCGGCCGAGGAGCTCCTCGATGCCGTCTGCGTCGGGGAGGTCGTCCTGCTCGACGGCGCTCAGTGCCCCCGCAGCGGCGTCGTGCGTGGCGAGGGAGGCCGCGAGCCCGGGCTCGTGCTCGAGCAGCTCGGCGGTGGCGACGAGGGCGAACAGCCGCACCGGCTGGTCCCAGCCGTCGCGGGCGACGTGTCGCTCGGTGTCGAGGGCGGCGAGGGTCAGCGGATCGGTCACCGGGCGGGCTGTTCGGGTCACCGGACCATGGTGCCGCAGGGTCGCGCAGGAAGCGTAGGTAGGGTGTGCCCCCACGTCAGCAGGAATGGTGAGGCGGGAAAGCTGTGAGTCGCTCGGAGTGGTTCGACGGGCCCGAGGGCCCGGACGGCGGCGCGCCGCGCCCCGAGGGTGCGGACGAGGGGGCCCGCCCCGCCCCGGAACGGCGCCGTCGAGGGCCGCTCGGCATCACCCTGGTCGTCCTCGTCGTCCTGGTGGTGCTCTCGGGCATCGTCGCCGACCTGCTCACCGACGTCTGGTGGTACGACTCAGTCGGGTACCGGGGGGTCTTCGTCACCGAGCTCACCACCAAGGCCGTCATCTTCGCCATCGCCGCCCTCGTCACCGGTGGGGCCGTCGCGAGCAGCCTCGTCATCGCCTACCGCACCCGCCCCATCTACGTCCCGGTCACCCAGGCCCAGCAGGTGCTCGAGCAGTACCGCCAGGCCATCGAGCCGCTGCGCCGCGTCGCCCTCGTCGCGGTTCCCGTCGTGCTCGGCCTCCTCGCCGGCAGCGGGGCCATGGGCGCGTGGCGCACGTGGCTGCTCTGGGTCAACCGCGAGCCGTTCAACGTCACCGACCCGCAGTTCGGGCTCGACGTCGGGTTCTTCGTGTTCACCCTCCCGTGGCTGAACTTCCTCGTCAGCTTCGTCACCGTCGTGCTCGTCCTGGCCTTCATCGCCGCGGCGTTCACCCACTACGTCTACGGCGGCCTCCAGCTCCCCGGCCGCGGGCCGACGACGCGCGCCGCCTTCGTGCACCTGTCGATCCTCGGCGCGCTCATCGCCCTCACCCGGGCCGCGTCGTACTGGCTGGACCGCTACGCGCTCTCCACCGAGACCGGCAGCCTCCTCACCGGCATCACCTACACCGACGACAAGGCCGTGCTGCCGACGAAGGCGATCCTCGCCGTCGCCGCGGTCATGTGCGCCGGCTTCTTCCTCGCCGCCATCTGGAGCCGCAGCTGGCGGCTGCCCGTCACCGGCGTGGCGCTGCTCGTCGTGACCGCGGTGGTCGCCGGCACGATCTACCCCGCGCTCATCCAGTCGCTGCGGGTCAAGCCCTCGGAGAAGTCGCTGGAGGCGCCGTACCTCGACCGGAACATCAAGGCCACGAGGACGGCCTTCGGCCTCGACCGGGTCGAACGCATCCCCAACCCGCAACCACCGGAGTCGGTCAACCAGGACGTCCTGCGCACCGCCGCCACCGACATCCCCGGCGTGCGGATCATCGACCCCAACGTCGTCTCGCAGAGCTTCCGCCAGCTCGAGGCCCAGCGCGACTACTACGGCTTCCCCGACACCCTCGACGTCGACCGGTACACCATCGACGGCCAGACCCGCGACGCCGTCGTCGCCGTCCGCGAGATCAACCTCGACGGCCTCCCCGACAACCAACGCAACTGGCTCAACGACCACACCGTCTACACCCACGGCTACGGCTTCTACGCGGCCTACGGCAACCAGCGCACCACCGAGGGTGACCCGGTCTTCTTCGAGGGCGGCGGGCGGTCCTCCCTCGGCGACTACGAGCCCCGGATCTACTTCGGCGAGCTGTCGCCCGAGTACTCGGTCGTGGGGGCACCGGCGGGCGCCTCGCCCAGCGAGTTCGACTTCCCCTCGGGCGACGAGGGCGACGTGGCGGTCCAGAACACCTACACCGGCGAGGGCGGCGTGCCGATCGGCAGCCCGCTCGCCCGGCTCGCCTACGCGCTGAAGTACCGCGAGGCCAACTTCTTCCTCTCCGACGCGGTGAACTCCGAGTCCCGCATCCTCGACCACCGCGGCCCCAAGGAGCGGGTGGAGCGGGTGGCGCCGTGGCTGCGCCTGGACGGCAACGTCTACCCCGCGGTCGTCGACGGCCGGATCAAGTGGGTGGTCGACGGGTACACCACGTCGGAGAGCTACCCCAACAGCCGGCTCATCGACCTCGCGGACGCCACGTCCGACTCGGTGGCCCAGCGCTCCGCCGTCGTCAACGTCCGCACCGGACAGCTCAACTACGTCCGGAACTCGGTCAAGGCCACCGTCGACGCGTTCGACGGTTCGGTGCAGCTCTACGGCTGGGACACCGACGACCCGATCCTGCGGGCCTGGTCCAAGGCGTTCCCGGGCTCGGTGCGTCCGCTGTCGGACGTCGACGGCCAGCTGATGTCCCACATCCGCTACCCGCAGGACCTGATCAAGATCCAGCGTGACCTGCTCAACGAGTACCACGTCACGGACCCGGGCACGTTCTACTCCAACAACGACAAGTGGCGGGTCCCGCGCGACCCGTCGCAGCCCACGCAGGACCAGCCGGTGGTCTTCCAGTCGATCGCGATGCCGGGGGAGGACACCGCCTCGTTCTCGATCACCACGCCCTTCGTCCCCTTCAGCAACAGCGAGTCGGGCCGCGAGATCCTCCGCGGGCTGCTCGCCGTCAACGCCGAGGCCGGCTCGACGGCGGGCCGACCCGCAGACGACTACGGGGCGCTGCGGCTGCTCGAGTTCGGCAGCCAGCAGCCGGCCGGCCCGGGCCAGGTGATCAACCAGATCAAGAACTCGAACGTGGCCTCGCAGAACCCCGCCGAACGGCTCAACCTCGCGCAGTACATCACCAACAACTCCGGCGCCGGCAAGGACCTCACGTACGGGAACCTGCTCACCTTCCCCCTCGCCGGGCAGATGTTCTACGTGCAGCCGATCTACGTCCAGGCCTCCAGCGGCTCGGGGTCGTTCCCGCAGAACAAGGTGACGGTGGTGCTCTACGGCAGCCAGGTGGCCTGGGGCGACACCCTCGCCCAGGCGATCACCGGGCTCTTCGGGGAGGGCGAGGGCGACCAGCAGCAGCCCGACCAGCCGTCCACGCCCGACCAGCCGGACCAGCCCGCCGCCACGCTCGAGGCCCAGCTGGCCGCCGCCATCGCGGACATCCAACGGGCCTACGACGCCGGCCAGGAGGCGCTGAAGAACGGCGACTTCGCGGCGTACGGTCAGGCGCAGGACGACCTGGCCGCGGCGATCGCGCGGGCGAACGACATCTCGGCCAGGCTCGGCGCCGCGGCGGCCGCCTCGCCGTCGCCGAGCCCGTCGCCGTCGGGCTGACGAGCCCGGCTCAGCGGGTGGGGCGGACCTCGAGGTCGCGGATGCGGAACTCGGTGTTGTCGCCGCGCACGCCGACCCGCCCGGCACCGCGCAGCGGCGCGACCCCACCGCGTCGTCCGTCGTCCAGGACGGAGAGCACGACCCGGGAGCCGGCGGTCAGGGTGAGCCGGACGCCCTCGGGCTCGTCGTCCACCGACACGGTGTACGGACGCCACCGGCCGGTCGGGCACGGGGAGGAGCCTCGGGCGAGGGTGGCGTAGTACCCGTCGTCGGAGTCCGTCCCCGGCTCCTTGCGCTTGACGACGACGGCGCCGTCCCGCCGGCAGAGGCTGACCGCGTAGAGCCGGTCGGGGCCGCCGTAGCGCAGGAGGACGTGGACGCCGTCGAAGGCGTTCTCTCCCGCCCTCGCCGTGCTCGTCAGGCGGGTGACCCTCAGCCCGAGGGAGACGACCACGTCGCCGAAGTCCTCGCGCCTGCTCACGGCGCGCAGCACGGCCGACCCGGTGGCCTCCGTGCTCGAGGGGCCCGGCGACCCGCCGTCGACCGGCCCCGTCCACGCGGTGCCGTCGTCGGCGAAGAGGGACCCGCTGGTGACGAGCCAGTCGGACGAGGAGTGGGCACCGGCGGCGTCCGGGTTGCGGTAGGCGAACTCGTTGCTCACCAGCGAGCGACCCGCGGGGAAGGTCGGGCGCCAGGCCTGGGCCCGACCGTTCTCGTCGTCCCCGAGCACGACGGTCGAGAGGATGACGAGGCCGACCGCCACCGCGAGGGCCGCCCCGGTGAGGACCGCGCCCACGCGGCCGCCCACGGGTCGGCACCTCACCGGACGGGCTGGACGCGCAGGTCGCGGATGCGCCCCCAGCGGTCCTGCGGGTCGTCCCGGCCGAAGACGACGCCGATGCCGCCTCGGGCCCGGCTGCCGTCCGCGACCTGCACCTCGGCCAGCGGCTTCCCGTCGAGGGACACCCGGGTGACGTCCGAGTCGACCACGACGTCGACGGTGTGGGCCGGGCGCACGTCCCCGGTGTCGGAGAAGACGCGACTGGCCACGGTGCGCGAGCCCTTGCGGACGACGGCCTCGCGGGCGGAGAGCTGGACGGTGACCTCCGAACGGCGGTCCCCGACCCGCAGGAGGACCCCGACGATGCCGCCGCCGGCGGCCGGGTGGAGGGTCCCGGTCAGCCGGTAGCGCCGCCACTCGCTCGTTCGCTGCGGAGCCCAGTGGGCACGCAGGTAGGTCACCGAGCGTGCCTCGGGAACCACGACACCGGTGGTGCGTCGATCCTCGTCGAGCGGTGCGGGGTGGCCGCCCGGTTCCAGCCACGTGGGGTCGTCGGCCACGGGGCGGAGGTCCCCCACGGGCAGGGTGACCATGTCCTGCATCCGCTCGAACACACCGCGCGCCGTGTCGCCGGAATCGACCTCGAGCCGCTGCACCCGACCGCTGCGGACATCGTCCGGTGTCGCGGGGCGGGGCCGGAAGACGTTGACGAAGGCAACGCGGAAGAGCCGTCCGACCTCCTCCTCGGCGGCGGCGGCCGCTGCGGGGTCGGGCTGCCGACCGGCGATCCCGGAGAACGGCCAGGCGAAGAGCTGGGGCCGGGGGAGGCCGTGCTCGGAGAACTCGCGCAGCGACCGCTGGAGGTCCGTCCGGACGTCGCTCCGGAACTCGTCGAGGCTGCCGGGTCCGCTCTCGCCCGCGGGTCGGGTGATGAGTGCGGGGACGCGGGAGCCCTCCGAGGACCGCACTCGCGTGTGGAGCGCGTCCGTGTGCGACCCGAACGACCAGCGCCCGCTCGCCGCCATCCGGTCGATCTGGGGCCAGGTGAGGTAGTAGGGCTCGTGCTCGCCCACGGAGCCGGTGATGAGGAAGGCGACCGCGGTGAAGCCGTGGCGCTGGAGCACGGCGTCGGCGTAGGTCCACAGGCCCCTCGTGCCGTCGTCGAAGGTGATGAGCACCGATCGCGGCGCCACCTCGCCCGTGCGCTGGTAGCGGAGGAACTCCGCGGCGGTCAGGCTGTGGTAGCCCGCCTCGTCCAGCATCGCCATCTGGGCGGCGAACTGTCCGGGGGAGACCACGTAGTCGCTGCTCCCCCGGGGAGCGATGTCGTGGTACGTGAGCACGACCGGGGCTGTCCCCGTGCCGGGCGGTGCGGCGGCGGCGGCTGCGGCGGAGGCCCTGAAGACCGCGAGGTCGTCACCCGCGAGGGACGAGACCTCGACGGTCTGCTGCGGCCCGACCTCGCGTTGCCACCACAGGTACCCCCAGAAGCCGGCGAAGATCGCCCCGACCAGCGCCACCGAGAGGACCCCGGCGAGCACCGCGGCCAGCCGGTGGTGTGCCCGGCGGTGGGGTACCGGTCGGTCGGCCAGCTCGGGCAGCAGCGCCAGGGCGCGCGTGCGGTGCTCCTCCGCCGCAGGTGCACCGCGGCGCACTCGGTCCGCGCCGCTCACGGCCACGCACCCCGGCTGAGCACGAAGAGGTAGAGCAGGACCAGGGCGAGGGCGAGCACGGCGCCCACGACCCGCGAGGCTGCTCCCCGTCGGATGAGGGGGCCGCTCACGTCTGCCTCGCCCAGACACCGCGGCGGATCGTCGCCAGCGAGTAGACCAGCAGCCAGCTGAGGACGACCGACGAGAGCAGGCTCATCAGGGGGCGGTACCGCCACCGGATCGACCCGGGATGGTCCACGAGGTAGGCCAGGCCCCAGGCCGAGCCCTTGACGAGCACTCCGCCCAGGTAGAGCGCCGTCAGCATCCAGGCCCCGTCGAGCGGGGCCCAGACGAGGTGCCGGACCGCCATCACGGGTGCGGCGAGAACCCACAGGGCGTGGCCGTAGTAGAGGAACGCGGGCCCGGGGCCCCGGCGCCAGATGAACCGCCCGGTGAAGAAGAGGTTGCGCACGAAGCTCTTCTTCCAGCGCACCTGCTGCCTGAGGAAGGCGCGTGCTCCCTCCGGCACGACGGTCCAGACCCTGGCGGAGCGGACGTACCCCACCCGCCAGCGCCGTGGCGGGTGGTCGACGCCCTCGACGAACGGGGAGCCGCGGTGCGCCTCCTTCAGCTCCGTGCCCACCCACGCCTGGCCCAGGACGTAGCCGGTGAGCTGCCGGTCCGTGGCGAACCGGAACTCGCCACCGAGGAACCGGTCCTCGGCCCACGCGGGCAGGTAGTTCCAGATGGCGTCCCGGCGGAACACCGCCAGCGGCCCGGACACGCAGGTGACCGACCCGAACACCGACTCGGCCGCCTTGGTGACGCGGAAGGAGCCCTCGTACCAGGTGTCCTGCACCCTGCTGAGCAGGCTGGCGTCCGCGTTGAGCGCGCGCGCGTGGCCGGAGACCGCGCCGAGCCCCGGGTGCGCCACGAGCGCCGCGACGCACCGGCGCACGGCGTCGGGGGCCAGGACGCAGTCGGAGTCGGTGAAGGCGATGACCTCACCGGTCGCCTGCTCGGCACCCTGCACGAGCGCGTGCTTCTTGCCGACGTTGTGCTCGAGCCGGACCAGCGTGAAGGGCAGCTCCTCGGCGAGGGCCGCCAGGTGCTCCGCGGTGCCGTCGGTCGAGGCGTCGTCGACCACCACCACCTGCAGGTCGGGATGGTCGGACCGCACCATCGAACGGACGCAGCGCTCGATGACGTCCCGCTCGTCCTTGACGGCGACGAGGAGCGACACCGAGGGCACCTCCGGCAGCGGTCGGCCCCCGGCCTCGTCCGGCACCCGGCTGAACCGCGGGTCGGACGGGTCCTCGTAGCGGGTGTAGGCCAGGTAGAAGATGATGATCGTCGTGGTGAGGACGCTCATCCCGTACCCCAGCAGCACCGGGTCGTCGAGGAAGCGGGGGGTGACGCGGGCGAGCAGGGCCACCAGCGGGACCAGGGCGAGCAGGACGAGCAGCCGGCGCACGCCCCGACGGACGCCCGGCTCGAGCCGGTCCAGGGAGCTCTCCCGTGACGTCCGGCCGTCCGTCCGGGCGGCGGAACCCACCGGGGGCAGGGCCGCCACGGGTTCGGGGAGCGCGACGGTGGCACGTCGGCCGGCATCGGTCGCGGCGGCGGACGGTGGCCGAACAGGGGCCGGGGGCGACCCGTGTGGGGCGGAGGTCACGACGCTGGTTCGGGGCACGGCCAGAGTGCTGCCCACTGCCCCGTGGGCGCAAACGTGCCCGCACGAGGCCGCCTCTCGGAGTCCGTGGAGGGTGGAGGGTGTGCCCCGGCCGGCCGTCGGCGGTCCCGTCGCGTCGGCCTCGCGACGGTCCCGAACCGGCGAGCCCGGGGCGGCCCCCCCTGTTCAGACGACCGCATGGTGGGGGACCTCATCGAGGCGGTAGGTGGCGTCCAGGACCATCGGGTGGGTGGCGAGCCACCGCAGGTCCTCACCCGGGTGCCGGGTGTGGACCAGGACGAGGTCGGCGTCGGCGGCGCCACCCTCCTCCGGCGTCGTCGACGTGAGCGTCCGTCCGTCACGCAGGCGCAGCTCCGGCACCAGGGGGTCGGAGTAGCTCACCGTCGCCCCCTCGTTCAGGCACTCCTCCATGACCTCCGTCGCGGGGGACTCCCGGACGTCGGCGACGCCGGGCTTGTACGCCGCGCCGACGACGTGAACGTGCGAGCCCGCCAGGGCGTGGCCACCGCGCGCGAGCTCCTCGCGGACCCGGGTGAGCACCCTGCGCGGCCGGAGCGCGATGGCGCTCATGGCGGCGTCGAGGAGCGGCGCAGCGACGCGCTCGCCCCGCAGCTGCCAGAGCAGGTAGTGCGGGTCGGTCGGGATGCAGTGCCCGCCCACCCCGGGCCCGGGCATGAAGGGCAGATAGCCGTAGGGCTTGGTCGCGGCCGCGTCGACCACCTCCGCGGCGGAGAGTCCGAGGTGGCCGGCGACGTCGGCGAACTCGTTGGCGAGGGCGATGTTGACGGCTCGGAAACAGTTCTCGAGCAGCTTGGTGAGCTCAGCGGTCTCGGGTGAGCTGACCGGGTGGAGCGCTGGGCACGTGACGGCCAGCGCCGCCATGGCGCGGTCGAGGCACCGGGGCGTGAGCCCGCCGACGACGCGCGGGGTGGTCGTCGGTGAGTGCTCGGCGACGCCGGGGTCGATCCGCTCGGGGCTGAACGCGATGTGGACGTCGACTCCCGGACGCAGCCCGCGCTCCCGCAGCGGGCGCTCCAGCAGGTCGCGGGTGCATCCGACGTACGTCGTCGACGTGAGCACGATGGTCTGTCCCGGCCGCGCAGCCGCCACCACGGTACGGCAGGCGGCGGTGAGGGGTTCGAGGTCGGGCACGAGGTTCCGCCCGACCGGCGTGGGTACGCACACGACGATGTCGTCGGCGGCGTCCAGGCGCCCGGGGTCGGAGGTCAGCTCCCAGAGCTCCGACCCGAGATGACCCCCGAGCCGGTTCAGGTCCGCCGGTAGCAGGTCGACGAGGCCCGCACGGATCTCCTCCAGCCGACCCGCGGACGCGTCCAGGCCGATGACCGGTACGCCGGCGTCCAGCAGGGACAGTGCCGTCGGCAGTCCGACGTAGCCCAGTCCGACGACCGCGGTGGTCCGTCTCCGTTGGTCGGCCCTCGTTCGGCGGTGGTCCGCGAGAGCGGTGGTGGGCAGTGCCGTGTCCGTCGTCGTCATCCGATCTTCCCTGCTGGCGAGTGGTGGCCTGGCGAACTGTGGCTGTTCCCACGCCCGTCGACGGGAAACGCGGGTGGAGGCCACGCCGTCTCAGTGGCCTCTCAGCGGTCGAGGCCCCTCACAACGACCGGTCCGGCCCCGATTTGGACCGGCGGGGAGTGGTCGCGTAGGGTCGTGGTCACACCGGGCGCGGCCTTCGGGCCGTGACTCACTCGACGCGGGGTGGAGCAGCTCGGTAGCTCGCCGGGCTCATAACCCGGAGGTCGCAGGTTCAAATCCTGCCCCCGCTACCACGGGAGAAGGTCCCGACCGGCACGCCGGTCGGGACCTTCTCGTGTGCCGAGGGCGACGACGGCACGGCGGGCGGTCGGGCACCCCGCAGCCGCCGTGGATGATCGGGCGTCGTCCCCACGTTGGACCCGACGTGACCACCACCCACCCGACCCAGCCCCACCGCGTCGTCGTCATCGGTTCCGGATTCGGCGGCCTCTTCGGCACCCGGGCCCTCGCCGGGCGTGACGACGTCGAGATCACCCTCGTCGCCCGCACGGCGCACCACCTGTTCCAGCCGCTGCTGTACCAGGTCGCCACCGGCATCCTCTCCGAGGGGGAGATCGCACCCAGCACCCGCGAGGTGCTGGCCCGCCAGGAGAACGCGCGGGTCATCCTCGGCGACGTCACCCGCATCGACCTCGAGCGGCGCACGGTCACCTCCGTGCTCCTCGGCCGGGAGACCGTCACGCCGTACGACAGCCTCCTGGTCGCGGCCGGCTCGGGGCAGTCCTACTTCGGCAACGACGAGTTCGCCGAGCACGCCCCGGGCATGAAGTCGGTCGACGACGCGCTGGAGCTGCGTGGCCGGATCTTCGGGGCATTCGAGCTCGCCGAGCTCGCCGAGACCGACGAGGAGGCCCGACGGGCCCTGACCTTCGTCGTCGTCGGAGCCGGTCCCACGGGCGTCGAGATGGCGGGGCAGATCGCCGAGCTGGCCAACCGCACGCTCAAGCACGACTTCCGTCGCATCGACCCGCGAGGCGCGCGCATCCTCCTCGTCGACGGACTGGGTGCGGTGCTGCCGGGCTTCGGGGAGCGTCTCGGCGGAGCCGCGAGGAAGCGCCTGGAGGAGATGGGCGTCGAGATCCGGCTCGAGACCATGGTCACCGACGTCGACGAGTCCGGCGTCGTGCTGCAGCACGGGGGCGGCTCCGAGCGCATCGAGGCGCTGACCAAGGTGTGGGCCGCCGGGGTCCAGGCCAGCCCGCTCGCCCAGCAGCTGGCCGACCAGACCGGGGCCGAGACCGACCGGGCCGGCCGGGTGCGCGTGCGCCCCGACCTCACCCTCCCCGGCCACCCCGAGGTGTTCGTCGTCGGCGACATGATGACCCTCGACGACCTCCCCGGCGTGGCCCAGGTCGCCATCCAGGGCGCCCGCTACGCCGCGAAGGAGATCGGCAACCGCCTCGACGGCACGCAGCCCCAGGCCCCCTTCCACTACGTCGACAAGGGGTCGATGGCGACCATCTCGCGGTTCAGCGCCGTCGCGTCGATCGGCCGTCTCCGCTTCTCGGGGTTCCTCGCCTGGCTGCTCTGGCTCGGCGTCCACCTCGTCTACATCATCGGGTTCAAGCAGCGGGTCACGACGCTGCTGCACTGGGCGATCAGCTTCCTCGGGCGTGGGCGCACCGAGCGCGTCGCCACCGAGCAGCAGGTCTTCGCCCGGCGCGCCATCGAGCGGGCGGGGGAGGACCTGCGGCAGCTGGAGTAGGAGCGCCCGGAGCGGGGCACCCGTAGGGTGACCGGCATGCCGTTGGACTACCCCCTCCACCGCCGGACCCTGCCCAACGGGCTGCGGGTGGTCGTCTCGCCGGACCACACCGTCCCGAACGTCACGGTCAACCTCTGGGTCGGTGTGGGGTCGCGGCACGAGTCGCCCGGCCGCACCGGCTTCGCGCACCTGTTCGAGCACCTGATGTTCCAGGGCTCCCGCTCGGTGCGCAGCGGCGAGCACTTCGAGGCGCTGATGGCGCAGGGCGGGCGGCTCAACGCGACGACGTGGTTCGACCGCACGAACTACTTCGAGACCGTGCCCACGGGAGCCCTCGAGCTGGCGCTGTGGCTCGAGGCCGACCGCCACGGCCACCTCCTCGACGCCGTGACCCAGCAGAACCTCGACAACCAGCGCGACGTCGTCAAGGAGGAGAAGCGCCAGCGGTACGACAACCAGCCGTACGGCACCGCGCTCATCGACGTGTACGCGGCGGTCTTCCCCGACGGCCACCCCTACCAGCACCCGACGATCGGGTCGATGGACGACCTCGACGCCGCGAGCCTCGACGACGTGCACGAGTTCTTCCGCCGCTTCTACGCCCCGGACAACACCGTGCTCACGCTCTGCGGCGACGTCGGGCCGGAGGAGGGCCTCGGCCTCGTCGAGCGCTACTTCGGAGGCCTCGAGGCCAGCGCCGAGCCGGCGCGGCCCCTGCTGGCCCAGCTGGAGCCGCTGGACCCACCAGTGCGCGTGGAGCGGCGGCGGCAGGTGCCCAACGACCGGCTGCACGTGGCCTTCCGCCTCCCCGTGGACGAGACCGACGACTTCCTCGCCACCTCCCTGGCCGTCGACTGCCTCGCCGGGCTGTCGACCTCGCGCCTCAACCGCCGCCTGGTCCGCCGGGAGCAGACCGCGCTCGGGGTGCACGCCTCGTCGTGGGGCTTCGTCGACGGGGCCTCGCTCGGGCTCGTCGTGCTCGACGTCGCTCCCGGCACCGATCCGGTCGTCGTCGAGGAGGCGCTCGTCGAGGAGCTGGAGCGGCTCGCGGAGGAGGGGCCCACCGACGTCGAGCTCGAGACCTGCTTCGCCCAGGACGAGCGCGCCTGGCTCTCCGCCCTCGCGAGCCAGGAGGAGCGCGCCGACCTGATCAGCCGCTTCACCCTGCTCCACGACGACCCGGGCGGCGTCAACACCCAGCTCGACCGGATCCGGGCGGTGACCTCCGACCGGGTGCGCGAGGGAGCAGCGCGGTGGCTGCGCCCGGAGAGCCGTGCCACCGTCGCGTTCCTCGTCGACCCCGAGGCCGCCGTCGCCTCGGCCGAGCAGCGCCGGTACGCCCCCGAGGCTGCCGACACCGAGGAGGCGACGGCATGAGCCCGGCCCGCCCGGCCGTGGGGCCGCCCCGCCCGTGGACGTTCCCGCCGCCCACCGAGGACGTCCTCGGCAACGGCGTTCGGGTGCTGCTCCACGACGTCCCGGGTCAGTACGTCCTGTCGCTGCGCGTGGTGGTGCCGCTCGCGCTCGCGGTGGAGCCGGCCGGCCGCGAGGGCGTGGCGGCGATGACCGCCCGTCTGCTCGACGAGGGCACCGCACAGCACGGCCCCGACGAGTTCGCCGAGCTCATGGAGCGGCACGGGATGGCGCTCGGCGCCGGGGTGTCCGACGGCGGACTGCTCGTCGACGTGGACGTGCCGCAGTCGCACCTGGCCACCGCGTCGGCCCTCGTGGCACAGGCCCTCGCCGAGCCGGTGTTCCCCGAGGAGGAGGTCCGCCGGATCCTCCGCAACCGGCTGGCCGAGATCGAGCAGGAGCGTGCCTCGTCGGCGCACCGGGCGCTGCGTGAGCTCACCCGCACGCTCTGGGACCCGGCGGAGCGCGCGGCCATCCCCGCGGCGGGCACCCCGGAGACGATCGGGGCGCTGACCCGCGAGGACGTCGTCGGCTTCCACCACCGGCGCGTGGGCCCGCAGGGGGCCACGGTCGTGCTGGCAGGAGACCTCTCAGGGGACCCCGCCGGCGCCCTCCACGCCCTCGACGCCACCCTGGGCCGCTGGGCCAACGCGGACCACGAGCCGTCGCCCCGGCCGGTCGCACCCCGGCCCGCGAGCGACCGGGTGCGGACCGTCGTCGTCGACCGCCCGGGCGCGGTGCAGAGCGAGATCTCGGTGGGGTGCCCCGGGCCGGACCGGTCCACGCCGCACGGCTGGGCGCCGCACCCGGTGATCTCGTTCGTCCTCGGTGGGTCGCCGACCGCCCGCGTCGACGCGGTGCTCCGCGAGGAGAAGGGATACACCTACGGCATCCGCACCAGCTTCCGCCCCCGCGTGGCGGGGGGCACCTTCGTCGCCCAGGGCTCGGTGCGCTCGGAGGTCACCGCCGAGGCCACCGACCTGCTGCTCGGCATCCTGGACGGCGCCCGCGACGGGTTCACCGACGACGAGCTGCGCTCGGGCACCGACTTCGTGGCCCGCACCGCACCCGGCCGGTACGCCACGGCCGACGCGGTCGCCGACGAGAGTGCCGGGCTCGCCATGGAGCGGCTTCCGGTCGACTTCACCACGCAGAACCTGCGTGCGGTCACCACGCTCACCCGGGAGGACCTCGACCAGGCCTACCGCCGCACCGCGACCGGGGAGTGGAGCGTGGTCGTCGTCGGAGACGCCGAGCACGTCGTCCCCGCCCTCGAGGCCGCCCTGCCCGGACCGGTGGAGACCGTTGCCCGCTGACCCCGGCCCGCGGCACTCCCTCGTCATCGGGTCACCGATCGGGCGCCTCGAGCTCGTCGAGCACTCGGGGGCCCTGGTCGCCATCGGGTTCGACGCCCCGGCGGACGGCACGCCGGGCCGGCTGCGCGGAGGCTCACCCGTGCTCGCCGCCGCCCGGCGCCAGCTCGGTGAGTACTTCGCGGGTGAGCGCCGGGTGTTCGAGCTGCCACTGCGCCCGCAGGGCACCGAGTTCCAGCGGCGGGTGTGGGAGGTGCTCGCCACCGTGCCGTGGGGCACGACCGCCACGTACGGCGCGATCGCGGCCCGGCTCGGGCTGCCGCCGGGGGCGTCCCGGGCCGTCGGCGCGGCCAACGGCGCCAACCCGCTGCCGGTCGTGCTGCCCTGCCACCGGGTGGTCGGCAGCGACGGCCGGCTCACCGGCTACGCCGGGGGCCTGGCGCGGAAGGCGGCGCTGCTGCGGCTCGAGGGCGTGCGGACCGAGGCCGACCAGGAAGCCCTCTTCTGACCGGTGGGGTCAGCTGCCGGGAGGTGACGGCACCGCGCCCGGGCCCAGGCGGGCGAGCACCTCGTCGTGGAGCAGGCCGTTCGTGGCGAGGGCGTTGCCGCCGTCGGGTCCGTCGACGCCGGCCAGCGAGGTGAAGCGCCCGCCGGCCTCGGTGACGACGGGGACGAGCGCCGCCATGTCGTACAGCGACAGCTCCGGTTCGGCGGCGATGTCGACGGCGCCCTCGGCGACGAGCATGTACGACCAGAAGTCCCCGTAGGCGCGCTCGCGCCAGCACGCCCGCGCGAGGTCGAGCACGGCCTGGAGCCGGCCGACCTGCTCCCACGAGGTCGTGCTCGAGATGGACAGGGACGCATCGGCCAGGCGGTGCACCCCGGACACGCGGATCCGCCGTGCCGAGGTGAGGCTGCGCCCGCTCCACGCCCCGGAGCCCGTGGTCGCCCACCAGCGTCGCCCGAGCGCGGGCGCGGCCACCAGCCCGAGCACCGGATCGCCGTCGTCGACGAGGGCGATGAGGGTGGCCCACACGGGCACGCCACGCACGTAGCTGTGGGTGCCGTCGATCGGGTCGACCACCCACTGGCGGCTGCTGTGCCCGGTGGGCTCGAACTCCTCTCCGACGACGGCGTCCCGGGGGCGGGAGCGCGCCAGCTGCCCCCGGATCAGCTCCTCGGCGTCGCGGTCGGCGTCGCTGACCAGGGTGAGGTCGGGCTTGGTCTCGACCCGGAGGTCCTCGGCCCGGAACCGCGCCACCGTGACCCGCTCGACGCTGTCGGCGAGGACGTGGGCAAGACGCAGGTCGTCGTCGTAGCCGGGCACGGGGCTCACCGTAGCGCCTCGGCGCCGAAGATCTTCCGGCCCCGGAGACGGTCCGGTCGCGCTTCGGTCACAATTCAGTTGCGGAGCCCGCGTGAACTTCCCTTGGCCCGGTCCATGGTGTTTGGTGGTGGCCGCACGCCCTCAGGGCGATGCACACCCGAACGTCCCCGACCGGGGGCACCTCATGGAGACAGCCACCCGAGCAGGGTGGCGAGAACCACTGACGTAGGAGGACATCCATGCGAGGAACCACTCGCACGGTCGCCGTTGCGGCCATGTCCGCCGTTGCGCTGCTCGCCGCTGGTTGCGGCAGCGGCGACGACGACGGTGGCAGCAGCGAGACCACGGCCGCGGGCAGCACCGGCGGCGAGATCGTCGTCAACGGCTGCACGCCCGAGAACCCGCTCATCGCCGGTAACACGAGCGAGACCTGTGGCGGCAACATTCTCGACACCATCACGGCGAAGCTCGTCCACTACAACGCCGAGAACGCTGAGCCCCAGAACGACATCGCCGAGTCCATCGAGACCGAGGACAACCAGACCTTCACGGTCAAGCTCAAGCAGGGCTACATGTTCTCCGACGGCACCGAGGTCAAGGCCAAGAACTTCGTCGACGCGTGGAACTACACCGCGTTCGGTCCGAACGGCCAGGGCGGCGGCTACTTCTTCGCCCCGATCGAGGGCTACGCCGACGTCAGCGCCGAGGACGCCACCAACGACAAGCTGTCCGGTCTGGAGGTCGTCGACGACTACACCTTCACGATCAAGACCTCCGAGCCGGTGTCCAACCTGCCGGTCCGCCTCGGCTACACCGCCTTCGCGCCCCAGCCCGACGTCTTCTTCGAGGACCCCGAGGCCTTCGGCAAGGCCCCCGTCGGCGCCGGCCCGTTCATGTTCGACTCCTGGACCGAGGGCCAGAGCATCGTCGTCAAGAAGAACCCCGACTACTCGGGTGACTTCGGCGCGGCCCTGGACCAGGTCACCTTCAAGATCTACCAGGACACCGACGCGGCGTACAACGACCTCCAGGCCGGCAACATCGACCTGATCACCGCCATCCCGACGTCGGCGCTCATCGACGACAAGTACAAGACCGACCTCCCGGACCGCAACGCGGACCGTGAGACCGGTGTCATCCAGATGATCGGCATCAACCCGACCGCCGACCCGGGCCTGACCCCCGAGGTCCGCAAGGCCATCTCCCAGGCCATCGACCGCGAGACGATCAACAAGCAGATCTTCAACGGCACCCGCGTGAACGCCACCGGCTGGGTCTCCCCGGTCGTCGACGGTTACCAGGCCGACGTCTGCGGTGACGCCTGCGTCTACGACCCCGCCAAGGCCAAGCAGACCCTCGAGGCCGCCGGCGGCTACGACGGCTCGCTCGAGCTCTGGTACAACGGCGACGGTGACCACAAGGCGTGGACCGAGGCCACCTGCAACAGCATCAAGCAGGCCCTCGGCGTCGAGTGCACGGCCAAGGCTGCCGTCGACTTCGCCACCTTCCTCACCGCTGCGGGTAACAACGAGTACGGCATGTTCCGCTACGGCTGGCAGATGGACTACCCGTCGATCGAGAACTTCCTCACTCCGCTGTACGCCAAGAACGCGGACAGCAACTACTTCACGTACGACAACCCCGCGTTCGAGAAGCTGCTGGCCGAGGCCGCTGCCGCTCCGACCCTGGACGAGGCGAACGCGAAGTACCAGGAGGCCGAGGCCCTGCTCGTCGACGACATGCCGACCATCCCCATGTGGTACGGCAAGGCCGTCATCGGGTGGAGCGACAAGGTGAACCCGGTCCAGATCACCGCCTTCGGTGTGCCGGACTACAGCAGCATCACCGTGAAGTGAGCTGACGCGGAAACAACAACCTCCGCATCGTTGTGACACGGTTCGGCCTGTCGGTGACCACCGGCAGGCCGAACCGTGTGACCGGCACCTGCGACCACCTTCCGGCACACCGGTACTAACCCCTCGGGGCGCAGTCGCAGTAGTGTCACCCCGACGCCGTGTCGCTGCAGCAGGCGGGACGGTCAGCGTGCCGAGCCACCCTCGGCCCCGATGGACCGCTGTGAGGAGCGACATGAGCAAATATGTCGTACGCCGGCTGCTCCAGATGATCCCCGTCATCCTGGGCACCACGTTCCTGATCTACGCGATGGTCTTCGCCCTCCCCGGAGACCCCACCGCCGGCAAGTGCGGCGAGCGCCAGTGCTCCGACGCGTACGTCGCCGCGTACTACGAGAAGTACAACCTCAACGACCCGCTGCCGGTGCAGTACGTCAAGTACCTCGGCAAGCTCGTCCAGGGCGACCTCGGCGTCAACCAGTACGAGGTGCCCGTCCGCGAGGACCTCGCCCAGCGCTACCAGGTCACCGGCAAGCTGGCCCTCATGGCCGTGATCTTCGAGGTGGTCATCGGCATCACCGCCGGCATCCTCGCGGGGGTGAGAAAAGGCAGATTCGTCGACAACCTCGTGCTGGTCTCGACCCTGGTGGTCATCTCGATCCCGGTCTTCGTCATCGGCGCCCTGGCCCAGTACTTCCTGGGCGTGCGGCTCGGGCTCTTCCCGGTCACCGTCTCGGCCGATGCGACCGTCTACGAGCTGATGCTGCCCGCCATGGTGCTCGGGTCGCTCTCGGTGGCGTACGTCGCCCGGCTGACCCGCACCAACCTCGCCGAGAACCTGCGGTCCGACTACGTCCGGACGGCCACGGCCAAGGGCCTGGCCCGGCGGCGCGCCGTCGGCATCCATGCGCTGCGCAACTCGTTGATCCCGGTCGTGACCTTCGTCGGGTTCGACTTCGGCGCCCTGCTCGGCGGTGCGATCGTCACCGAGCGCATCTTCAACATCCAGGGTGTCGGCGGCTACATCTTCCGCGGCATCCAGACCCGCGACGGGGTGGCCGTCGTCGGGGCGGTCACGGCGCTCGTGATCGTCTATCTCTTCGTCAACCTGCTCGTCGACCTCATGTACGGATTCCTGGACCCGAGGATCAGCCATGACTGACACCGCCGACACCGACCTGCGCACCACGGGCCCGGAGGCCCCGGAGACGAGCACCACGACCGGGGGCGAGGCCGAGAAGCCCCGCTCCCTCGGCGCCGACGCCCGCCGCCAGCTGGGCAAGAACCCGCTCTTCTGGATCTCCGCCACGCTGATCACGCTCTTCGTGCTCATGGCGGTGTGGCCGAGCCTGTTCACCAACACCGACCCGACCGCGGCGGTGCTCCAGGAGTCGCGGCAGCTGCCGAACGCCGACGCCTGGTTCGGGCGCGACATCCAGGGCTACGACGTGTACGCCCGCACCATCTACGGTGCGCGGGCGTCGATCCTCGTCGGCGTCTTCACGACGACGTTCACCGTGCTCGTCGGCGGCGCGATCGGCGTCATCGCGGCCTACAGCGGCGGCTGGGCGGACGCGCTGGTGTCGCGGATCACCGACATCTTCTTCGCGATCCCGTTCATCCTCGGCGCGATCCTCTTCATGTCCGCGCTGGCCGGCGAACTGAACTCGTACTTCGGGATCATCTTCAAGGTGGTCCTCGCGCTCACCATCTTCGGCTGGCCGAGCCTGGCCCGCCTGATGCGCTCCAGCGTGTTCCAGGTGCTGCCGAACGACTACGTGCAGGCGGCGCGGGCGCTCGGGGCCAGCCCGTGGCGGATCATCCGCTCGCACATCATCCCGAACGCGATGGGCCCGATGATCGTGGTCGCGACGATCAACCTCGGTGCCTACATCGCGGCCGAGGCCACGCTGTCCTTCCTCGGCATCGGCCTGCAGCCCCCGGTCGTCTCCTGGGGCGTGATGATCAACGACGCCATCGTCGGCCTGCGGACGACCCCGCACATGCTCCTCTTCCCGAGCGCGGCCCTCAGCCTCACCGTGCTGGCGTTCATCATGCTCGGCGACGCCGTCCGCGACGCCTTCGACCCGAAGACCCGGTGACCCATGACTGACACCGCAACCGCACCCACCACCACGGAGATGGGTTACGAGCCCGTCGACGGCCGCCTCCTCGAGGTCGAGGACCTCTTCGTCGAGTTCCACACCGACGACGGCGTGGCCAAGGCGATCAACGGCGTCTCGTTCGAGCTCTACCAGGGCGAGTCCCTCGCCATCCTCGGCGAGTCCGGCTCCGGCAAGTCGGTGACCGCGCAGGCGATCATGGGCATCCTCGACATGCCGCCGGCCTCGATCCCCTCCGGGCACATCCGGTACTGCGGTCACGACCTGCTCTCGATGCCGGAGGAGCAGCGGCGCAAGACGCGCGGCCCCGAGATCGCGATGATCTTCCAGGACGCGCTCTCGTCCCTGAACCCGGTCTTCCCGGTCGGGTGGCAGATCGCGGAGATGTTCCGGCAGCACCGCGGCATGAACAAGAGCGACTCCCTCGAGCAGGCCGTGCACCTGATGGAGCGGGTCTCGATCCCCGGGGCGCGGGACCGGGTCAAGGCCTACCCGCACCAGTTCTCCGGCGGTATGCGCCAGCGCATCATGATCGCGATGGCGATCGCCCTCGACCCCGCGGTGCTCATCGCCGACGAGCCGACCACGGCCCTCGACGTCACCGTCCAGGCCCAGATCATGGCCCTGCTGCAGGAGCTGCAGGAGGAACGGAGGATGGGCCTGATCCTCATCACCCACGACCTCGGTGTCGTCGCCGACGTCGCGGACCGGGCGGTCGTCATGTACGCCGGGCGGCTGGTCGAGAAGTCCGACGTCTACGACCTCTACGCCGACCCGGCGCACCCGTACACCGAGGGGCTGATCGACTCGATCCCCCGGCTGGACCAGAAGGGACACACGCTGAACGCGATCGGCGGGCTGCCGCCGAACCTCATGCGGATCCCCTCGGGCTGCCCCTTCCATCCGCGGTGCCCGCGGGTCCAGGACATCTGCCGGACGGACGTCCCGGAGCTGCGCGAGGCAGCACCCGGGCGCTTCTCGGCCTGCCACTTCGCCGAGGAGGTGCTCAATGGCTGAGGTCATCCTCAGCGCCCAGGGCGTCAAGAAGCACTACCCGATCAAGACCGGCATCCTGCGCCGCACGACGGGGTGGGTCAAGGCCGTCGACGGCGTGAGCTTCGACCTCCACAAGGGCGAGACGCTCGGCATCGTCGGCGAGTCCGGTTGCGGGAAGTCCACGCTGGGGCGCGTGCTCATGCGGCTCGAGGAGCCGACGGACGGCAAGGTGATCTTCGGCGGGGAAGACTTCTCCACCGCGTCCGGCAGCCGCCTGCGCAAGCTGCGCCGGAACATCCAGATCGTGTTCCAGGACCCGTACACCTCACTGAACCCGCGCAAGACCGTCGGTGACATCATCGGTGAGCCGCTGGACATCCACCCCGACGTGGTGCCCAAGCAGGGCCGGCGCAAGCGGGTCCAGGACCTGCTCGACCTCGTCGGGCTCAACCCCGAGCACATCAACCGGTACCCGCACCAGTTCTCCGGCGGCCAGCGCCAGCGCATCGGCATCGCCCGGGGCATCGCGCTCAACCCGAAGGTGCTCATCTGCGACGAGCCCGTGTCGGCCCTCGACGTGTCGGTGCAGGCCCAGGTCGTCAACCTCATGGAGGAGCTCCAGAACGAGCTCGGCCTGGCGTACGTCTTCATCGCCCACGACCTCTCGGTCGTCCGGCACATCTCCGACCGCGTCGGGGTGATGTACCTCGGCAAGATGGCCGAGCTCGGCGAGGAGTCGGAGGTCTACGAGCACCCGACTCACCCCTACACCCAGGCGCTGCTCTCCGCCGTGCCCGTCCCCGACCCCACGCTGCGGGGGAAGCGCGAGCAGATCGTCCTCGTCGGCGACGTGCCCTCACCGGCCAACCCGCCGTCGGGCTGTCGCTTCCACACCCGCTGCTGGAAGGCGCAGGACAAGTGCGCGGTCGACGAGCCCGCGCTGACGATGCGGCCTGACGGCGTGGGCGAGCACGAGTCGGCCTGCCACTTCGCCGAGCCGCTCGACGTCGTGCACGCCGAGGCCGAGGAGCTGCAGCACCACTTCGCCGAGCGCGAGGACGCAAGCCCGCAGCTGCGCGAGTCCGGCGCCGGCCGCTCCGAGTCCCCCTTCGAGGACCCGTACGACCGTCGGGGCTTCGAGCCGGGCTCCGGCGGCCCCCACGGGGGCGTCTGACCCCGCCCCGGGGGCGGCGGGTCAGTCGCCGGAGGTCGGGGTGCGCGAGCGCAGCAGGCGCCGCAGGGACTCCAGTCGGGACCTCCCGGCGGGCCCGGCGGCGCCGCTGCGCACCCACGCGTCCAGGCCGCACTCCTCCTCGTCGTGGGTGCAGCCGCGCGGGCACTGGTCGGTGCCCGGCTCGAGGTCCGGGAAGTGGTGGATGATCCGCTCCGGGTCGACGTGCGCCAGCCCGAAGGACCGGATGCCGGGGGTGTCGACCACCCAGCCGTCGTCGTCCGGGAGGGCCAGGGCCACCGCGGAGGTCGAGGTGTGCCGGCCCCGGCCGGTGACATCGTTGACGACCCCGGTGGCCCGACCGGCGGCGGGGACGAGCGCGTTGACGAGCGTGGACTTGCCGACGCCGGAGTGACCGACGAGCACGCTCACCCGCCCCGCGAGCGCCTCGCGCACCCGGTCCAGGCCCTCGATCCCCTCCGGGCCCCGAGCGGTGACCACGTGGCGCACCGAGAGGGGGGCGTACTGGTCGAGGAAGGGTGCCGGGTCGGTGAGGTCGGCCTTGGTGAGCACGAGCAGCGGCTCCATCCCCGCGGCGTAGGCGGCGACGAGGGCCCGGTCGATGAGGCGGGGCCTCGGCTCGGGGTCGGCGAGGGCGGAGACGACGACGAGCTGGTCGGCGTTCGCCACGACGACCCGCTCCATGGGGTCGGTGTCGTCGGCGGTGCGGCGCAGCACCGTGCGACGCTCGGCGACCCGCACCACCCGGGCCAGCGTGCCGTCCCCGCCGGTCGTGTCACCGACGAGGTACACCTCGTCCCCGACGACGATTCCCTTGCGGCCCAGCTCGCGGGCCCGCATCGCCACGACGAGCCTGGCGTCGGTGCCCTCCCCGACGAGAACGGTGTAGCGGCCCCGGTCGACGGCCAGCACCCGTCCGGGCACGGCGTCGGCGTGCGCGGGGCGGTCCTTGGTGCGGGGCCGGGAGCCCCGGCGGCTCGGGCGGACGCGGACGTCGGACTCGTCGTAGTCCCGGGCCGAGCGCGCCATCAGGCCCCCGCGGGGACCCGCTGGTCGAGCATCCGGGCCCACAGCGTGGTGAACTCCGGCATCGTCTTCGCGACCGTGCCGGGGTCCTCGACGACGATCCCGGGCACGGCGAGGCCGAGGACCGCCGCCGCCATCACCATCCGGTGGTCGGCGTAGGTGCGGACGCGGCCGGGGCGTAGCGGCCGGGGCACGATCCGCAGGCCGTCCTCGGTCTCGGTGACCTCGGCGCCCAGCGCGGTGAGCTCGTCGTGCAGGGCCGCGAGCCGGTCGGTCTCGTGGCCCCGGACGTGCGCGACGCCCCGGATGACGCTCGGGCCGTCGGCCAGGGCGCACAGCGCGGCGACCACGGGGGTGAGCTCGCTGGAGTCGTGGAGGTCGACGTCGACGGGGGAGATGCCGCCGGTGCCGGTGACGGTGAGCCCGTGCCGGTCGAGGGTGACGTCGGCCCCCATCATGTCGAGGACGTCACGGACGTGGTCGCCGCCCTGGGTGGTGTACTGCGGCCACCCCGGTACGTGCACCCGCCCGCCCGCGACGAGGGCCGCCGCGAGGAACTGCGCCGCGTTGGACAGGTCCGGCTCGACCTGGACGTCGAGGGCGCCGACCTCACCGGGCTCGACCCGCCACGTGTGCGGCTCGGCGTCGTCGACGACGACGCCGGCGTCGCGGAGGGTCTCGACCGTCATCTCGATGTGCGGCAGGCTCGGCAGCGCCGCGCCGTCATGGCGCACGGTGACCCCCTCGTCGTAGCGGGCGCCGGAGAGCAGCAGGCCGGACACGAACTGCGAGGAGGCGGAGGCGTCGATCGTCACCTCACCGCCGCGCACCCCCCGGTTGCCGTGCACGGTGAACGGCAGCCCCCCGTGCCCCTCGTCGTCCACGCGGACGCCGAGGTCGCGCAGCGCGCCGAGGACCGGGGCCATCGGACGCCGGCGCGCCTCCGGGTCGCCGTCGAAGTGCACCGGCCCGTCGGCCAGCCCGGCGAGGGGCGGGACGAAGCGCATGACGTTGCCGGCGAGGCCGCAGTCGACGGAGCCGCCGCCGACCAGGCGGCCGGGCGTGATGAGCCAGTCGCCGTCGCCGACGTCCTCGACGTGGGTGCCGAGCGACCGCAGGGCCGCGGCCATGAGGAGGGTGTCGCGCGACCGCAGCGGTGCACGCAACCGCGAGGCGTCGCCCGCGAGGGCGGACAGCACGAGGTAGCGGTTGGTGAGGGACTTGCTGCCCGGGAGCACGACGCGGGCGTCGAGCGGGCCGGTGGCGGCCGGGGCGGACCAGTCAGCCGAGGGCATGCTGGGCCTGGGCCGCCTTGAGCCTGGCCTCGCGGGCGGCCGAGTGCGCCGCGTGGCGCGCCTCGCGGCGGGCCGTGCGGGCGGAGCGCTGGACGCTCTCCCCGGCCAGGTGCGCGCGGTACGCCAGCCCCGGCCTGCCCTCGGTGTCGACCGCTGCCAGGAGGACGCCACCGAGGAGGGAGAGGTTCTTGTAGAAGCTCGTCCGCTGCGCGGCCCGCACCTGCGGGTCGTCCTCGCGCCAGTACTGGTGGGCGGCGAGCGTGGTGGGCACCAGCGTGCCGGCGAGGACGACGGCGCTCGTGCGCGGGAACCGGCCGAGGGCGAGCATCGTGCCCGCGGCGACCATGGCGACCCCGTTGGCCCGCACGAGCAGCTCGGTGTCGTCGGGCAGGCCGAGCCTCGGCGCCAGCCGCTCCACGAGCGGCCGGGCCGTCTCCGCCTTGCCGCTGGGGTGCTTGACCTGGTCGACCCCGCCGACGACGAACATCGAGGCGAGCAGCGGGCGGGCGAGACGGCGCACGACGGTCATCGGCATCCTCCAGGAGTCCTCGGGGGTGGTTCTCCCACCGTAGTTGCTCGACGCGGGCCTGCGTAGCCTGTGCGCATGTGTGGTCGCTACGCCGCCACGGCGAACCCCGACGAGCTGGTGGTCGAGTTCGAGGTCGACGAGGACCGCACCGACCGGCCGGGGCGCAGCCTGCTGGCCCGGCCCCAGGAGCCCCCGCCGGGCCGGCCCGACCACAACATGGCGCCCACCAAGCAGGCGCCGGTGGTCCTGGCCCGACCACCACGGGAGGACCGGTCCGCCGACGCGCGCCGCCAGCTGCGGCTGCTCACCTGGGGCCTGGTGCCCTCCTGGTCCAAGGACCCCGGGGGAGCGGCCCGGATGATCAACGCCCGGGTCGAGACCGTGGCCGACAAGCCGGCGTTCGCCCGAGCGCTCGCGGCCCGGCGCTGCCTGGTGCCTGCGCGCGGCTGGTACGAGTGGCAGGCGTCCCCGACCGCCGTCGACGCGCGGGGCACGCCGCGCAAGCAGCCCTTCTTCACCCACCGCGCCGACGGTGAACCGGTCGCGATGGCGGGCCTCTACGAGTTCTGGCGCGACCCGGCGGTCACCGACCCGGAGGACCCGATGGCGTGGCTGACGACGTTCACCGTGGTCACCGGGCCGGCCGAGCCGGGCCTGGACCGCATCCACGACCGCCAGCCGGTGGTCATCGAGCGGGAGGACTGGGCGCGCTGGCTCGACCCGGCCACCGGCGCTGCGGACGCGCTCGGCCTGCTCGCGCCGCACCCGCCCGGGCGGTTCGCGGCGTACCCGGTGTCCCGCGCCGTGAGCAGCAACCGGAGCAACGGACCCCAGCTGCTCGAGCCGTGCCCTCTGGAGGAGCTCGTCGGCGTCGTGGACCCGGCGACCGGCGAGGTCCTCGGACCCCCCGGTGGCTGAGGCCGAGCAGCAGCTGGACGTGCCGACCCGCTCCGGGCCGGCACGCGCCACCCGGACGCTGCCCGACGGCCGGCCCCGCGGCCGCCTCGTGCTCGGGCACGGTGCCGGTGGCCTCCGGTGGACCGACGACGTCACGGCCGTCCGCGACGCCGCCGTCGGCTGCGGATGGCTCGTCGAGCTCGTCGACCAGCCGTGGCGGGTGGCCGGCCGGAAGGTCGGGCCCGGGCCCGCGGCGCTCGACGCGGCGTGGCTCGAGGTGCTCGAGGCGCTGCCCCGCGTCGACGGGCCGCTCGTCGTCGGCGGACGCAGCGCCGGTGCCCGGGTGGCGTGCCGCACCGCCGTCCGGGTGGGTGCCGCGGCCGTGCTCGCCCTGTCGTTCCCGTTGCACCCACCCGGCCGTCCGGAGCGTTCGCGGGCCGAGGAGCTCGCGGTGCCCGCCGGCTCCGGCATCCCCGTGCACGTCGTCCAGGGCCGCACCGACCCCTTCGGCACGCCGGAGGAGGTGCAGGCGGTGCTGCCGCCGCTCGCGACCCTCACCGCGGTCACGGGCCCGCACTCCCTGGAGCGGGCGGCCACGGCCGTCGCCGGCATCGTGGCCTCGGTGCTGGGGGTGCTCGCCGAGGAATGACCGTGCCCGGCCGGGTGTTCCCTCCCTGACCGCGACGACCCCGACCGTGAGGACGTGACCGTGCTCGTGCTCGACACCGCGACCCGCACCGGGGCCCGGATAGGCTGGGAGACGATGAGCACTCCCCAGACCCCCGTCGACGAGCAGGCCCCTCCGGTCGACGTCGCCACCGAGACCGCCGCCGAGCGGCAGGCCCGGTTCGAGCGCGAGGCCCTGCCCCTGCTGGACCAGCTCTACGCCGCCGCCATGCGCACGACGCGCAACCCGGCCGACGCCGAGGACCTGCTCCAGGAGACCTACACCAAGGCGTTCGCCGCCTTCCACCAGTACCGGCCCGGCACCAACCTCAAGGCGTGGATGTACCGCATCCTCACCAACACCTACATCAACAGCTACCGCAAGAAGCAGCGTGAGCCGCAGCAGTCGGACGCCTCCGACGTCGAGGACTACCAGCTCGCGCGGGCGGAGTCCCACACGTCGGCCGGGCTGAAGTCGGCCGAGGCCCAGGCGATGGACCGGCTGCCCGACACCGAGGTCAAGCGCGCCCTCCAGGAGCTGCCCGAGGACTTCCGGATGGCGGTCTACCTCGCCGACGTCGAGGGCTTCGCCTACAAGGAGATCGCCGAGATCATGGGCACGCCCATCGGCACGGTGATGTCACGTCTGCACCGCGGCCGCCGCCAGCTGCGCGCGCTGCTCACCGACTACGCCCGCACCCGGGGGATCGCCACGGAGGAGGACGCCTGATGACCGGCCACGAGCACGCGGGCCACGGCGACTGTTCCGAGGTGCTGCACCGCATCTACGAGTTCCTCGACGGCGAGATGAGCCCCGAGGACGTCACCAAGGTGGCCCGCCACCTCGAGGAGTGCCGCCCCTGCCTGGCCGAGCACGACCTGGACAAGGCGGTCAAGGAGGTCGTGCAGCGCGCCTGCACCGAGGACCCGGCTCCCGACTACCTCCGGCTGCGCATCACCCGGAGCATCACCGTGGTCCGCGGCGACGCCGACCGCTGACCGGTACGCGAGAGCGCCCGACCCCCGCGGGGGCCGGGCGCTCTCGCGTGTCAGCGCTCAGGCGTTGGGGCGACGGCCGTGGTTGGCCTTGCTGCCCTTGCGCGAGCGGCGCTTGCGGGCACGCTTGCTCATCGGGGGACCTCTCGTCAGGGTGCGTCGTGTACCACATGATCACAACGTGTTGCAGTCATTGTCGCACATCCGGTCCCATGGGACACTCTGACCATCCCGGCACGTCTGGCACCGGGCGATACCGGCCGGGGTACCGCCTCCGAAAGGACCTCACCATGAGCAAGTTCCGTACCGTCGTTGCGGCCCTCCTCCTCGCAGCCCTGGCCGCCGCGGTCCCCGCCGCCTCGCACGCGGGCGGCGCGAAGTCGTCCGGCTCCAAGGCCCACCTCGCGCACTTCATGTGGGAGGGGTGACCTGCTGACCGATGACTCACGGTAGTCCACCCGGCAGGGGGGCGCCGCGGACCATCGGTCTGGCAGTCACCGCGTACGTCGCCGTCGTCGCGGCGGTCGGCTTCGGCCTGACCGCCGTGGCGCTGCGTGTCGAGGGGCTGGTCGCCGGGCCGACGCTCCTCGTCCTCGTCCTGCTCGCCGGCTCGACGAGGTGGTCCGGCCCGGTCGTCCTCCTCGGACGCGTCCGCCTCACCTTCTCGAGCATCGTCCTGCTGGCGGCGATGGCGCTGCTCGGCCCGGCCGGCGCCGGAATCGTCGGCATGGTCATGGGACCGCTCCAGCGCGGGAACGTGCGTCTGCGGGCCCACATCTTCAACACCGGCCAGCTGGCGACCCTCGGGGTCGTCGGCGGGGCGGCGTACCGGCTCGCGGGGGGAGCCGTCGACGCCAGCGGCCTGCGCGGAGCGGACGAGATCATCCGCCAGGTCGGCATCCCCATCCTCGTCGCCGATGTCGTCCAGCTGGCCCTGAACCTGCTCCTCCTCGCCGGTATCGTCCGGGTGAGCCAGGGCGTGCCGATGCGGGCGCAGATCGGCCGGCTGGCCCGCAGCGCCGGCCTGGCGTACATCGGGTACGGCATCATCGCCTTCCTCCTCGCCGTGCTCTGGCAACCAGCGGGGCTCGGACCCGCTGCGGCGGTGCTCGTGCTCGCACCGCTGCTCGTCGCCCGGTGGGCCTACGGGCAGTACGCCGAGGAGGTCGGCGCCCAGGAACGGGCCCTCCACGTGCTCGTCGCCGCGGTCGAGGCCAAGGCGCCCCACCTCGCCGGCCACAGCGCCCGCGTCGCCGAGCTCAGCGGGTGGATGGCCGAACACCTCGGCCTCGGTCCGACGACCGTCGCGGACACCCGGGTCGCGGGCATGCTCCACGACATCGGCCAGACGACGCTGCCCACCGCCGTCGTCCGCGGGTCGGGCCCCGAGCACGACGCCGCGCTCGCCGGCTACCCGGAGCGGGGCGCCGACCTGCTCCGCGAGCTGACCTTCCTCTCCGGCTCGCTGCGCCCCATCGCGCAGCACCGTGCGGCCGGGCCGCTCACGCCCGAGGACGGGCCGGACGCCCTCCCCGCGCGCATCGTCGGCGTGGCCGACGAGTACGACCTGCTCACCGAGGTGGGCACCCCCGACGGGGAGGTGCTCACCACCGACGAGGCCATCCGGGTGCTGCGGAGGACGGGGGTGGCCGGGCCCGATCTCGTACCGGCCCTGGAGAGCGCCCTGGCCCGCCGCGCCGTGGTGGGGAGCGAGCAGTGAGGGGCCTGCCGTCCCTGGCCGACGTCCGCTGGGGCGTGCTCGTCTCGCTCGTCGGTGTCGTGGTCGTCGTCGACTCGCTCGTCGTCAGCTGGTCGGACCTCGGCACCATCGTCGCGACGCACGAACGGACCATCGCGGTGTTCGTGGTCGCCATCGTCGCGGGCGAGCTGGCCCGCATCCGGATGCCCAGCGGGCGGGAGACCGCCCCGCTGGCGTCGGCCGCAGCGCTCGGGATCGCCTTCCTCGGGCCGGTCGACGGCGAGCCGCCCTTCGACGTGCCGGCCGGCGCGGTCGTCCTCGTCGTGGCGGTGGGCCTCGGGCTGGCGGCGGTGATCCGCCGGCTGCGGGGGAGGCCGGTCGGGGTGCCGCTCGTGACCGCCAGCCTCCTCGGCGTCGCGCTCGCCGCACAGCTGGCGCGCGAGACCGCCCGGGACGGTCGCAGCCTCTGGGACGCGCAGGCCGAGTCCGCGCCGGAGCGGTACGTCGCGGCGGTCATGGTCCTCGTCGCGGCCCTCGGCATGGTCGTCGAGGTCGTCGTGGCGTCGGGGACCCGGGCCGAGCAGCAGGGCAGCCCGTGGTCCGCGGCGCTGCGCGACGAGATCGGGGAGGTGGCGCCCTTGACGTTCGCCGTCGTGGCCTCCGGGCCGATGATCGCGCTGATGGCCCGGGTCTTCGGGCTGGCGTCCATCCCCGCTGCGCTGTTCCCGCTGGCCATCACCTACGTCGCCGTGTTCCGCTTCGCCCGGAACCGCGCCACCTACCGGCAGACCATCGCGACCCTCTCGCTCCTCACCGAGCGGGGCGGCTACACACCGGTCGCCCACGCGGAGCGGGTGGCCGCCACCAGCGTCCGGATCGGACGCGTCCTCGGACTGTCCGACCGCGACCTGCGCGACCTCGAGTACGCGGCCCTGCTCCACGACCTGGGCCAGATCTCGTTGCGCGACCCGATCCCCGACGGCGCCACGGTGCTCGCGGCCCCCACGGACCAGCAGGACATCGCGGCGGAGGGGGCGCGGATCATCCGCCACGCCGAGGGGCTCGACACGGTCGCCGCCTACGTGGAGGCGCAGACGACGCCGTACCGCCTGGTCCGCGAGCTGGGGGAGCCCGTGCCGCTGCCCAGCCGGATCCTCAAGGTCGCCAACGCCTACGACGACCTGACCGGCGGATCGCTGGACCCGGTCCGCAACGAGGCGGCGATGGAACGGATGCACCTCGGCCTCGGGTACGAGTACGACCCCGAGGTCGTCGAGGCGCTGGCCCGGGTGACGTCCGACGCCCACCTCGGCCGCCTCGGCGCACGGGACACCGCGCCGCGCTAGTCTGCGGGGGCCCGCCCACCCCCTCACCGATCGAGCCGCCGTGGACCGCCTGACCCCCGTCGTGTTCAACGACGCGTGGGGCTCCCACGTCGCGATCGCCAGCCTGCAGGGGCGTGACATCCCCACGGCCCTCCCGGAGTCGGAGCTGTGGATGGGGGCGCACGAGGCCGGGCCCGCGGGCACCGACCGTCCGGGGGCGCCGGACCTCGCCGCGGTGGTGCGCGCGGACCCACGTCGCGAGCTCGGCGAGGCGTGCCTCGCCCGGCACGGTGAGCGGCTGCCGTTCCTGCTCAAGGTCCTCGCGCCCGGCCGGGCCATCTCGATCCAGGCCCACCCGACGGCCGAGCAGGCCCGCGAGGTGCGGGCCACGACCGGCGACGACGTCTACGTCGACGACTCCGCGAAGCCGGAGATGCTGCTCGCCATCTCGCCGTTCGAGGTGTTCGTGGGCATGCGCGCGCCCGAGGAGGTCGCCGAGGTGGCCCGCCGCCTCGACGTCCCCCGACTGCGGCAGATGGCCGAGCACGCCGCCGCCGAGGCGGACCCGTGCCGCAGCCTGCTGGCCGCGGTCCTCGCCACCCCGCGAGACCGCGTCGCCGACCTCGCCCGGCAGGTCGTCGCCGCCTGCGTGCGCCTCTCCGAGGACGACGACGAGATCGGGGCGGCCGCGGCGGCCGTGGTCGAGGTCGCCGAGATGCACCCCGACGACGTCGGCCTGGTCGTCCTCCTCCTCATGCACCACCGCGTGCTCGCGCCGGGTGACTACGTCGACGTCGCCGCCGGGGTGCTGCACTCGTACGTCCGGGGCCTCGGCATCGAGGTGCTCGCGAACAGCGACAACGTGGTCCGCGCGGGCCTCACGACCAAGGCCGTCAACGTCCCCGAGCTGCTGCGGATCGTCGACCCCCGCGCCACCGGGGTGCCGGGGCGAGCACGCCCGGTCGCACCCGGGGTGGAGCTGCACCCCTCCGCCTCCGACCGCTTCGTCCTCCACCGCATCCGGCCCGGCCGGGAGCTTCCGGCCACCAGCGGGCCGAGGATCGTCTTCTGCCTGAGGGGGCGGGTGAGCCTGACGTCAGTGAGCGGCAGGGTGGTGCTCGAGGACGTCGAGTCCGTGTTCGTGCCCGCCTGGGAGGGCGCGGTGCGCGTCGACGGCGTCGGCGAGGTCTACGTCGTGTCGGTGCCCGGGCTCGACCCCGCCTGAACGCGGTCCGGCCCGGCTCGCCACCGGGCCGGGCACGCGGACGGCGGGCGACCCCCCGGGGTCGCCCGCCGTCACGAGGGTGGGAGCAGGGCCTCAGCCGTTCTTGGTCTCCCAGAAGATCGTCGAGATCTCCTCGATCTTCGCGAGCAGCTGGTCGGCGACGGACTCGTCGAACTCGCCCTTGGTGCCCGAGGCACCCGCGAGCTTGGTGGCCTCGTTGAAGAGGGTGTGCAGGTTGGGGTACTTCTCGAAGTGCGGCGGCTTGAAGTAGTCGGTCCACAGCACCCAGAGGTGGTGCTTGACCAGCTCGGAGCGCTGCTCCTTGATGATGGTGGCGCGCACGCGGAAGTCCGGGTCGTCGTTGCCGGCGACCTTCTGGCAGATCATCTTCACCGACTCGGCCTCGATCCGGGCCTGGGCGGGGTCGTAGACGCCGCACGGGAGGTCGCAGTGGGCCGAGACCTCGGTGATGCGGAACAGGGACAGCATGTGTCACTCCTCGGGTCGTGGTGGGACGTGCGGTCCTCGTCAACCTACCCCAGCGGGCGCCAGACCAGTCCGGCCACCACCGCGAGAATGTCCGCCGCCGGGAGCGGGCCCACGTCGAAGGACGTGACCCCCTCGGCGGCGTTGTCCGAGTCGATCCACCACCGGGTCGGGTCCTCCGGGTCGGGGCCGGCGACCCGCTTGACCGACAGGGGGCGCGCGGCTCCCGAGCCCTGCGGCGGCAGCCGGACGACGTGCGCCCGGCCGGGACGCGGCCGCAGGCCCCGCACGACGAGCAGGACGTCGCCGTCGCGGTAGGTGGGGAGCATCGAACGCCCGCGCACCCGGACGAGGGCGGGCACGGGGATCACGCGGGCGGGGGACCGCCCGGTGCGTCGGCGCCGGCCGCCTCGGCCGCGGCGGCGTCGGCGACGGCCTTGAGGTGCTCGGCGACGGCCTGCGCGTGCGCGGTCTCCTCCTGACGCATCCGGGACAGGAAGGCCCTGGTCCGGTTGTGCTGCGGCCGGAGGATGACGTCCGAGGGCGGACCCTGCTCGACGACGACCCCGGCGTCCATGAAGACCACCCTGTCGGCCACCTCGCGGGCGAACCCCATCTCGTGGGTGACGACGATCATCGTCATCCCCTGCTGGGCGAGCTCACGCATGACCTTGAGCACCTCGCCGACGAGCTCCGGGTCCAGCGCCGACGTCGGCTCGTCGAAGAGCATGAGCTTGGGGTCCATCGCGAGCGCCCGCGCGATCGCCACGCGCTGCTGCTGCCCACCGGAGAGCTGGCCCGGGTAGGCCGACGGCTTGTCGCCGAGGCCCACCTGGTCGAGGAGCTCCTTCGCCCGTTCGCGCGCCTGCCTCTTGTCGACTCCCTTGACCTGGATCGGACCTTCGGTGACGTTCTCGAGGGCGGTCTTGTGGGGGAAGAGGTTGAAGCGCTGGAAGCACATGCCGATGTCGCGGCGCTGCGCCGCGATCCGCTTGTCGGGGAGCCGGTGGAGCCGGCCGTCCCGCTCCTCGTAGCCCATGAGGTCGCCGTCGACCCAGATCCGGCCGCCGTCGATGGTCTCCAGCTGGTTGATGCACCTGAGGAACGTCGTCTTGCCCGAGCCGGAGGGCCCGAGGAGGACGACGACCTCGCCACGGCGCACGTCCATGTCGATGCCCTTGAGGACCTCGTTGCCGTGGAAGGCCTTGGTGACGTTGACGGCGTGGACGAGGGGCTCGCCGTCGGTGTCCGGCGTGTGTGTCATCAGTGGTCCGCCTCGATCTCGGTCAGCTTCGCCTTGGTCGCCTTGGGGGTGGCTCCGAAGCCACGACTGAAGTACCGCTCGAGGTAGTACTGGCCGACCATGAGGATGCTGGTGACCACCAGGTACCACAGGCACGCGGCGACGAGGACCTCGAAGACCTTGTAGGTGCGCGAGCCGATGCTCCGCAGCTGGAAGAACAGCTCGGTCGTCACGGGGATCCCGATGAGGAGCGAGGTGTCCTTGAGCATCGCGATCGTCTCGTTGCCGGTCGGGGGCACGATGACCCGCATCGCCTGCGGCAGCACGATCCGACGCATCATCTTGCCGGGCGACATGCCGATGGCCTCGGCCGCCTCGGACTGGCCCTTGTCGACCGAGAGGATGCCGGCGCGGGCGATCTCCGCCATGTACGCACCCTCGGACACCCCCAGGCCGATGACACCGCCGAGCAGGCCGGTGAAGATCACGTTGGCGTCGAGGGTGGCGATCCGCATCGTCCCGTCGATGCCGAAGAGCGAGAGGATCTGGGTGTCGAAGGGCACCCCGATGCTCAGGCCCTCAGCGAAGAGGATGCCGAGCGCGCCCATGATGGTGAGGAGCACCAGGCGGGGGATCGCCCGGAAGAACCAGGTGAACGTCCACGCCACCCCGGACAGGATCGGGTTGTCGGAGAGCCGCATGACGGCGAAGACGACGCCGAGGGTGATGCCGACGACCATCGCGAACACCGTGGTGAGCAGGGTGCCCAGCAGCATGCCGCGGATGACCGGCGTCTGGACCATCGCCTCGAAGATGAAGGCCCAGTCGAACGCCGAGTTCGTCAGCAGCATGTTGACGAACATCGCGGTGAGGAGCGCGATGACGGCGATCGCGACCCATCGCCAGGGGTGCCGCACCGGGACCGCGTCGATGGCCCCGGGGCGCTCCTCCGGGGCCGCGGTGCCCGCGGCCCCGGAGGAACTGGTGCCGGAGGTCACGGGTTGACCGCGAAGTCCGAGATCGCACCGTCCTCGACGCCCCAGTTGGTGAGGATGGCGGTGTAGTCACCCGAGGAGTCCAGGGCCGAGAGGGCGTCCGCGATCGCCTGCGCGAAGTCCGCCTGGTCCTGCGGCACGACGTACCCGTAGGGGGCGGCGTCGTAGATGTCGCCGGCGGCCTCGATCTTGCCGTCGGACTGCTGCACCGCGTACGCGACGACCGGCGAGTCGGCGAGCATGGCGTCGGCCTTGCCGGTGGCGACCGCCGCCGTGGCCTCGTCCTGGCCCTCGTAGACGAGGATGTCCATCGGGTTGCCCTCGGACTTGCAGGCCTCGGCCTTCGGCGGGAGGTCCTCCTCCTGCTGCACGGTGCCCTGCTGCACGGCCACCTTGAGCCCGCACGGCTTCTCCGGGTCGACGTTCTTCGGGTTGCCCGGGGCGACCGCCCACTGGGTGCCGGCGTTGAAGTAGCTCACCATGTTCACGACCTTCATGCGGTCCTCGTTGATGGTGAAGCTGGACACGCCCATGTCGTACTTGCCGCCCTGGACACCGGCGATGATCGCGTCGAACTTCGCCGGCTGCCACTCGACGGTGACGCCGAACTTCGCCGCGACGGCATCGAAGAGGTCGACGTCGAAGCCCTCGACCGTCTCGCCGTCGGCGGCCAGGAACTCGCTGGGCGCGTAGGAGGCATCGGTGCCGACGACGATCTTCCCGGCGGACGCGATGTCCTCCGGGAGCTGGGCGACGAGGGCCTCGTCCGGACCGGACGTCGCGACCGCCGACGTCGAGCTCGTGGAGCCGGAGTCGTTGGACAGCGAGTCGGAGCCGCAGGCGGTGAGCGCGAGGGCGGAGGTGGCGGCGGCCGTGACGGCCAGCGCGCGGGTGCGGAACATCAGGATGGGTCCTTTCGAGAGCCTCCCGGGCGCGGGGCTCGCCCGGACGATGCCCCTGATCCTGCCACCGCCCGCCCCGACCGCGAGTCACACACCGGTAAAGATCGGCGCGCGCCGCGCCCGGACGGGCGGGGGCGCCAGAGGCTCACGCCTCACCCGGCGCAGGCGTGTGCCATGATGGGGCACCCGGTGGGCCACCCCCCGCCCCGGCGACGACCGAGACGCACCCTTCCTCGGGCCGCACCCCTCTCCCTCCCCGCCGCTGCCGCGCGCCCCGCGTGGCGCGCCCCCGTCGTCCCGCTGAGGAGCCCGCCCGTGTCCGCGTCCCCCGTAACCCCCTCCTTCGACCCCGAGAGCCCGGTGTTCCGCGCTCACGAGGGCGGGAAGCTGGGCGTACACGCGACGCAGCCGCTGCGGGACCGCTCGGACCTCTCCCTGCTCTACACGCCCGGGGTGGCGGATGTGTCGCTGGCCGTCGCCGCGGACCCCGCGCTGGCATCGCGGTACACGGCCCGCGGCAACACGGTCGCGGTCGTGAGCGACGGCACGGCGGTGCTCGGCCTCGGTGACATCGGTCCGCTCGGTGCCCTCCCCGTGATGGAGGGCAAGGCGGTGCTCTTCAAGCACTTCGGCGGCGTCGACGCGGTGCCGGTGGTCATGGAGAGCGGCGACGTCGACGAGCTCGTCGAGGCGATCGCCCGGATCGCCCCGACGTACGGGGGCATCAACCTCGAGGACATCTCGGCCCCGCGCTGCTTCGAGATCGAGGACCAGCTCAAGGAGCGCCTCGACATCCCGGTGTTCCACGACGACCAGCACGGCACCGCCATCGTCGTGCTCGCCGGCCTGCTGAACGCGGTCGAGGTGCTCGACCGCCGGCTCGAGGAGCTCCGGGTGGTCGTGGCCGGTGCCGGCGCCGCCGGCGTGGCCGTGACGCGGCTGCTCCAGCGCGCGGGCGTGCGCGACGTCGTCGTCTGTGACTCCCGGGGCGTCATCCACCCGTCCCGGACGGACCTCGCCGACCACAAGCGGCGGCTGGCCGCGTCGACCAACCCCCGCGGCGTCGAGGGCTCGCTGGGCGTGGCGCTGGAGGGCGCCGACTGCTACGTCGGGGTCTCCGGCGGCACCGTGCCGGAGGAGCAGGTGGCGTCGATGGCGCCGCGCGGCATCATCTTCGCCCTCGCCAACCCGACCCCGGAGGTCCACCCCGAGGTCGCCCGCCGCCACGCCGCCGTCGTCGCCACCGGACGGTCCGACTTCCCGAACCAGATCAACAACGTCCTCGCGTTCCCCGGCATCTTCCGCGGTGCCCTCGACGCCGGCGCCACCCAGATCACCGAGGCGATGAAGCTGGCCGCGGCCCGCGCCATCGCCGACATGGTGGCCGTGCCGAGCGCGGACGAGATCGTGCCGTCGGTCTTCCAGGAGGGCGTCGCGCAGGCCGTGGCCGAGGCGGTGCGACGGCTCGCACCGACCCGGTCGGGACGCGGCTCGTGACCTAGGCTGGCGGCCGAGATGAGTCCCGACCGCCAGCACCCCGACGAGCCCATCCGCCTCCTCACCGTCTGCACCGGCAACATCTGCCGGTCGCCCTACGCCGCGGCGCTGCTGCGCGACGGGCTGCAGTGGGCGCGGCCGGGGGCGTTCGAGGTGTCGAGCGCCGGGACGCACGCGGTCGTCGGACGGGCCATGGACCCCGAGTCGCACCGCCTGCTCGAGGCCCACGACGTCGACGACTCCTCCTTCCGGGCACGGATGCTCACTGCCCGGGTGCTGCGCGACCAGGATCTCGTGCTCGTCATGACCGGGCAGCACCGCGCGCACGTGCTCGACGAGGAGCCGGCCGCGCACCGCCGGACGGTCGGCCTGGTCGACCTGGCCCGGACCCTGGCGGACGTGGGCGACCACGACACGTGGCAGCGGCTGCTCGCCGAGCGTGGGGCCGACGACGTCCGGTCGCGGTGGCGCGAGCTGCCGCTCGCGCTCGCGGCCCACCGGGGCCGCCACGCCGGGCGGGTGACCGACGTCCCGGACCCGATCGGCCGGGGGCGGTCCGCCTTCGAGCGGATGGCCGGCGTCATCGACGACGCGGTGCGGGCGGTGGTGCTCTGGGAGGCCGCGTTCCCGCGGTAACCGCGGCTCAGGCGGGCCGGCACCGCGCGAGCTCGTCGGCGCGCGCGCGGCAGGCCGCCCACGTCGGCAGCAGTCCCTGGGCCCGTGCCTCGGCGAGTGTCGGGGCGGCCGCGTCCTTCGGGGACAGCAGCGGGGTGAGCTCCTCCGGCCAGTGGATCCCGATGCCCGGGTCGAGCGGGTGGACGCCGTGCTCCGCGGCCGGCGTGTAGGGCGCGGTGCAGAGGTAGAGCGCGGTGGTGTCGTCCCGAAGTGCGCACAGCGCGTGGCCGAGGCCCTCGGCGAGGTAGACGGCGCGGCGGTCGACGGCGTCGAGGTGGACGGCCTCCCAGCGGCCGAAGGTGGGTGACCCGACCCGGACGTCGACGACCACGTCGAGCAGGGCCCCGGTGAGGGCCATGACGTACTTGCCCTGCCCGGGCGGGACGTCGGCGAAGTGGATGCCGCGCACGGCGCCGCGGGACGAGACCGACGTGTTGGTCTGGACGACGTCGGGCCGGTGCCCCAGCAGCTCGGCGAGCCGGTCGCCGCGGAAGGACTCGAGGAAGACGCCGCGCTCGTCGTGGAGCTGGCGCGGGGTGACGAGGAAGGCGCCCTCGACCGACAGCGGGGCGATGTCCATCAGCGCGCTCGCCGGCCGCGGGCGAGGCAGGCGTGCAGGTACGCGCCGTAGCCCGACTTCAGCTGGGCGTCACCGAGCGCGCGGAGCCGCCCGTCGTCGATCCAGCCCTGGTGCCAGGCGACCTCCTCGACGCACCCGATCTTGTAGCCCTGGCGTTCCTCGACGACGTGGACGAACTGGCTGGCGTCCATCAGGCCCTTGAAGGTGCCGGTGTCGAGCCAGGCCGTCCCGCGGGGGAGCACGGTGACGCTGAGCTCGCCGCGGCTCAGGTAGGCCTCGTTGACCGCGGTGATCTCGAGCTCGCCGCGGGCGCTCGGGGTGAGCCGGCGCGCGATGTCGACGACGGCGTTGTCGTAGAAGTACAGCCCGGGCACGGCGTAGTCGCTGCGGGGGTGGGCCGGCTTCTCCTCGATCGAGCGCACCGTGCCGTCGTCGTCGAAGTCGACGACGCCGTAGGCGGAGGGGTCGCTGACGTGGTAGGCGAAGATGTGGCCACCGCGGACGTCGGTGAGCCGGGAGAGGGCCGTGCCCAGCCCGGTGCCGTGGAAGATGTTGTCGCCGAGGACGAGGGCGACCGGGTCGGTGCCGAGGAAGTCCGCAGCGATGACGAAGGCCTGGGCCAGCCCCTCGGGCCGCGGCTGGACCGCGAAGGAGATCTCGACGCCCCACTGGGAGCCGTCCCCGAGCAGACGGGCGAACTGGTCGCGGTCCTCGGGCGTGGTGATGACCAGGATCTCCCGGATGCCCGCCATCATCAGGGTCGACAGCGGGTAGTAGACCATCGGCTTGTCGTAGACGGGCATCAGCTGCTTGGAGATGGCGCGGGTGATCGGGTGCAGCCGGGTGCCGGAGCCGCCCGCGAGGACGATGCCCTTCATGGCCGAGCAGCCTAGGCGATCGGTTCGGGCGGCCTCCGGCCGGGCGTTAGCCTGCCGCCATGAGGATCCTCGTCACGGGTGGGGCCGGCTTCATCGGCAGCAACTTCGTGCACCGCACGCTGGCGACCCGCCCGGACGCCACGGTCACGGTGCTCGACGCCCTCACCTACGCCGGCCACACCGAGTCCCTCGCCGAGGTCGCCGACCGCGTGGAGCTCGTCGTCGGCGACGTGGCCGACGCCGACGTCGTCGAACCACTCGTGGCCGGTGCCGACCTCGTGGTGCACTTCGCGGCCGAGTCCCACAACGACAACTCCCTGGCCGACCCCAGCCCGTTCGTGCGCACCAACCTCGTCGGGACCTTCACCCTCCTCGAGGCCGCCCGCCGGCACGGGGTCCGCTACCACCACGTCTCCACGGACGAGGTGTACGGCGACCTCGCGCTCGACGACCCGGCCCGGTTCACCGAGGCCACACCGTACGCGCCCAGCTCGCCGTACTCGGCGTCCAAGGCCGGCTCGGACCACCTCGTGCGGGCGTGGGTGCGGTCCTTCGGGCTCGAGGCGACGATCTCGAACTGCTCGAACAACTACGGTCCGCGCCAGCACGTCGAGAAGTTCATCCCCCGCCAGGTCACCAACGTCCTCGACGGCGGGCGGCCCAAGCTCTACGGCGACGGGCTCAACGTCCGCGACTGGATCCACGTCGACGACCACAACGACGCCGTGTGGACCGTCATCGACCGGGGGCGCCCGGGAGAGACGTACCTGATCGGCGCCGACGGCGAGATGAGCAACCGCGACGTCATCGCCCTGGTGCTCGAGCTCATGGGACGTGACCCCGACGAGTACGACCACGTGACCGACCGCGCCGGGCACGACCGCCGCTACGCCATCGACGCGGGCCGGCTGCGCACCGAGCTCGGCTGGCGGCCGGCCTACGGCAGCTTCCGCGACGGCCTCGCCGCGACGATCGCCTGGTACCGGGCGAACGAGGCGTGGTGGCGGCCGATGAAGCAGGCCACCGAGGACAAGTACGCGCGGACCCAGCAGGTCGTGGGCCCCTGATGGCGCGCGTGCTCGTCGCCGGCGCCGCCGGCATGCTCGGCACCGACCTCTGCGCCGTCCTCGAGGAGGGCGGACACGCGGTGAGCCGTGCGGACCTGCCGGACCTCGACGTCCTCGACCCGGCGAGCTGCGCCGACCGGGCCGCCGGGCACGACGTCGTCGTCAACTGCGCCGCCTACACCGCCGTCGACGCCGCCGAGACCGACGAGGCCGGCGCCTTCGCCGTCAACGCCACCGGCGCCGCCCACCTGGCCCGGGCCGCCCACGCCGCCGGGGCCGCGCTGGTGCACGTGAGCACCGACTACGTCTTCGCGGGTGACGCCAGCAGCCCGTACCCCGCGGACGCGCCCCTCGCGCCCCGCTCCGCCTACGGCCGGACCAAGGCCGCGGGGGAGTGGGCCGTGCGCGCCGAGTGCCCGCGCACCTGGCTGGTCCGCACGGCGTGGCTGTACGGCGCCCACGGCCGCAGCATCCCCGCCACGGTCGCCCGGCTGGCGGCCGAGCGGGACCGGCTCTCCTTCGTGGGCGACCAGGTCGGCCAGCCGACGTGGACGGTCGACCTGGCCCACGGCATCCGCCGGCTCCTCGAGGCCGGCGCGCCGTTCGGCACCTGGCACGGGACGAGCGCGGGCGAGACGACGTGGCACGGCCTGGCGCAGGCGGTGCTCGAGGAGCTCGGGCAGGACCCGGAGCGGGTCGAGGCGGTCACGACCGAGGAGTACCCCCTGCCCGCGCCCCGCCCGGCCTACAGCGTGCTCTCGCACGCGATGTGGCAGGAGCACGGCATCGAGCCGCTGCCGCACTGGCGCGACGCACTCCACCGCGCGGCACCCGCCCTCTTCGAGGGGGCCGCTGGGTAGGGTCGAGGCCATGCTGGCCGCCTATGCGAAGTCCCAGTCCGCCGACGACCCGCTGAGCGGCCTCGAGGTCGCCGAGCGGCCCGACCCCGAGGTGCCCAGCGGCTGGGTGCGGGTGCACCTGCGCACCGCCGCCCTGAACCACCACGACGTGTGGTCGCTGCGGGGGGTGGGGCTGCCGGCCGACCGGCTCCCCATGGTGCTCGGCTGCGACGGTGCGGGCACCACCGAGGACGGGGACGAGGTCATCGTGCACGCCGTCGTCGCCTCGCCCGGATGGGTCGGCGACGAGACGCTCGACCCGCGCCGCAGCCTGCTCTCCGAGGTGTACGACGGCACCCTGGCCGAGTCCGTCGTCGTGCCCCGGCACAACCTCGTGCCCAAGCCGGCCGAGCTGTCGTGGGAGCACGCCGCGTGCCTGCCCACGGCCTGGCTCACCGCCTACCGGATGCTGTTCACCAACGCGGACGTGCAGCCCGGCGGCACCGTGCTGGTCCAGGGGGCGGCCGGCGGGGTCGCCACGGCGCTGGTCCAGCTGGGGTCGGCGGCCGGCATCCGGGTCTGGGTCACCAGCCGCGACGCCGCGCGGGGCGAGCAGGCGGTGGCCCTGGGCGCGGACCGGTGGTTCGAGAGCGGTGCCCGGCTCCCGGAGCGGGTCGACGCGGTCCTGGAGACCGTCGGGGCCGCCACCTGGTCGCACAGCATCAACAGCCTCCGCCCGGGCGGCACCGTCGTGATCTCCGGGGCGACCTCCGGTGACGCCCCCGCGAAGGCGGAGCTGACGAAGATCTTCTTCAGGCAGCTGCGCGTCGTCGGGTCGACCATGGGCACCCGCGACGAGCTGGGGCGACTGGCCCGGATGGTGGTCGGGGCAGGCATCGAGCCACTCGTGGACTCCGTGCTCCCGCTCGCCGACGCGCGAGAGGGCTTCGCCCGGATGGTCGACGGCTCGGTCACCGGCAAGGTGGTCTTCGCCGTCGCCTGAGCGCCACTGGTCGTGTGCGCCCGGCCACGTCGTCCGCGGGAAACCGGTTACCCGGCGGTAACCTGAGGTCGACGTCGTTGCCGACCCGAGGAGGCGCCGTGGGCGAGGTCGCCGCCGACCGCTCTGTGGTGCTGCACGGCCACTCGATGGCCTACCACGACAGCGGCACCGGCCCCGCCCTGCTCTTCATCCACGGCATCACCGGCTCCCAGCGCCAGTGGGCCCACCTGGTCGACCGTCTCGACGACGAGCACCGCGTCGTCGTCCCCGACCTCTTCGGGCACGGGCAGTCCGCCAAGCCGGTGGGCGACTACTCGCTCGGGGCCCACGCCGCGACCCTGCGTGACCTGCTCGACCACCTCGGCATCGCGCGCGTCACCCTCGTCGGGCACTCCCTCGGCGGGGGGATCGCGATGGTCTTCCTCTACCTCTTCCCCGAGCGGGTCGAGCGGCTCGTCCTGGTCGCGACCGGCGGCCTCGGGCGCGAGGTGAACCCCATCCTGCGGGCCGCGACCCTGCCGGCCGCCGACCTCGTCCTGCCGGTCCTCGCCTCCGGGTGGGTGCGTGAGCGGATCTCGGCCGGTGGTCACGCCCTGGGGCGCCTGGGGCTGCGTCCCGGATCCGACCTGACCGAGGTGTGGCAGGGCTTCACCTCTCTGGCCGACCCGGACACCCGGCGAGCGTTCCTCGCGACCACGCGTGCGGTCCTCGACCCCGGGGGGCAGACCGTGACCGCGCACGACTACCTGCCCGACTCGCCCTCGCGCCCGACCCTGGTGATCTGGGGGTCCGGGGACCGGATGATCCCGGCGACGCACGCCCTCGCCGCCCATCGGGCCATCGAGGGCTGCCGCGTCGAGATCTTCGAGGGCGCCGGCCACTTCCCGCACCTCGACGACCCCGACCGCTTCGCCGACCTCGTGCGTGCCTTCATGGCCGAGGGCTGAGCGCCGGTCAGGAGAGGCCGAGCCACTCGTTCCAGCCGTTGTGGAGCACGAGCCAGGCGATCAGCCCGTACCCGGCCTGGCCGGGGTGGTGGGGGACCGAGGACGCCGCGAGGTCGGTGCGCCACTGGTCGTGCCCGCGCAGCGGGTGGTAGCTGTCGACGAAGGGCACGCTGCGCCGGGTGCAGACGTCGGCCTGCGCCTCGACGAGCACCTCGAGCCGGCCGTTGAGCTCGTCGTCGTCGCTCGGCGGCGGGCTGACGACGAAGGTGCCCACGCCCTGAGCCGCGGCGTCGTCGAGGAGGTTCGCGAGGTTGAGCCGGTGCCGGGCGAGCGAGATGCCGGAGAGGATGTCGTCGGTGCCCACCGAGACGACGAGGCGGCGCTCGGTGCGGCCCACCCACCGGGCGGGCACCTCCGTGGTCCACCGCTCGAGCAGGTCGGCAGAGGTGTTGCCGCGCACGCCGAGGTTGTAGGCGGTCAGCTCGACGTCGGGATGCTGGGTGCGGCCGACGACGCGGGTGACCCAGCCCTGTCCCTTGGGGTCGCCGACGCCGGCGACGAGCGAGGCGCCGAGGAACACCAGGGCGACGTCGCGGGGGCCGTCGGGGACCACCTGCGCGGACGCGCTGGGCCGGAACTCGATGGGGGCGCCATGCTCGTCCCCCGGGCGCGGGTCAGCCATGTCCTGCCGTCACTCGTCCTCGTCGTCCAGCCGGGCCAGCCAGGTGGCCAGGCGCTCCACGGGCACCTCGAAGTCGGGGTTGAGGTCGACGAACGTGCGCAGCTGCTCGGCGAGCCACCCGAGGCTCACCTCCTCGTCGCCGCGCCGGGCCTCCAGCTCCTCGATGCCGCGGTCGGTGAAGTACACGCCTGCGAGGCTACCGGGCGCCCGCACCGGCTCGGCGCAGGCGCCCCGAGACCCCTCCGTCGGGGTCAGCGGTCGAACGCGCGGGCCATGAGGTCGGCCTGCTCGGCCGCGTGCACCTTGGTGGAACCGGCCGCCGGTGACGCCGACGGGGCCCGCGACACCACCCGAAGGGTGCGCTCCTCGCCGTGGGCGGCGAGTGCGTCGGGGAGGTTCATCGCGAGGAACGGCCAGGCGCCCATGTTCCGGGGCTCGTCCTGGACCACGACGACCTCCGCGCCGGGGTGGTCGGCGAGGGCGGCGACCAGCTGCTCGGCCGGCAGCGGGTAGTACTGCTCGAGCCGCAGGATGGCGGTCGAGGTGTCGCCGCGCTTCTCGCGCTCGGACTCCAGGTCGTAGACCACCTTGCCGGCGGCCAGCAGCACCCGGGTCACCTCGCCCCGGGTCGCCCCCGGTCGGTCCGGGAGCACCGGGCGGAAGCCGTGGTCGGTGAAGTCCTCGGGACTGCTCGACGCGGCCTTGAGGCGCAACATCGACTTCGGGGTGAAGACGATGAGCGGACGCCGCGGCCGGGCGTAGGCCTGCCGCCGCAGGAGGTGGAAGTACGACGCCGGGGTCGACGGCATCGAGACCGTCATGTTGCCCTCGGCGCACATGGTGAGGAAGCGCTCGATCCGCCCCGAGGAGTGGTCCGGGCCCTGCCCCTCGTAGCCGTGCGGGAGGAGCAGCACGACCGAGGAGCGCTGGCCCCACTTCTGCTCCCCGCTGGAGACGAACTCGTCGACGATGGTCTGGGCGCCGTTGAAGAAGTCGCCGAACTGGGCCTCCCAGAGCACCAGGGCGTCCGGACGCTCGACCGAGTAGCCGTACTCGAAGCCCATCGCGGCGAACTCCGACAGGAGGCTGTCGTAGACCCAGAACTTGCCCTGGCCGGGGCCGAGGTAGAGCAGCGGGGTCCACTCGGAGGCGTTCTGCTTGTCGATGAGCACCGCGTGCCGCTGGACGAAGGTGCCGCGACGGCTGTCCTGGCCCGCGAGGCGCACCGGGGTGCCCTCCCTGAGCAGGGAGCCGAACGCGAGCAGCTCGCCGGTGGCCCAGTCGATGCCGCCCTCACGGGTGCTCTGGGCTCGCTTCTCGAGCATCTGCCGGAGCTTCGGGTGAACCGTGAAGCCCTCGGGTGGGCTGGTGAACACGTCGCCGATGTGGTGCAGGGTCTCGGTGGAGATGGCCGTGTCAGTGGAGCTGTGGGTGGTGCGGTCGGCGTAGGGCGCCTGGGCGGACGGGGGCTCGAGGCCGCCGTGGGAGTCGTGGCGGCCCGCCTGGCTCTCCTGCTCGGCCGACTTCAGCGCCTCCTTGGTCTCGACGAAGACCCGCTCCAGCTGCTGCTGGTAGTCGCGCAGCGCGGCCTCGGCGTCCTCGACGGTGATGTCGCCACGACCGATGAGCGCCTCGGTGTACAGCTTGCGGACGCTGCGCTTGGCCTCGATGAGGTTGTACATGAGCGGCTGCGTCATCGAGGGGTCGTCGCCCTCGTTGTGGCCCCGGCGGCGGTAGCAGACCAGGTCGACGACGACGTCCTTGTGGAACTCCTTGCGGAACTCGTAGGCCAGCTCGGCCACCCGCACGCAGGCCTCCGGGTCGTCGCCGTTGACGTGGAAGATCGGCGCCTGGATCATCCGGGCGACGTCGGTGGAGTACGTCGAGGAGCGCGAGCTGCTCGGCGAGGTGGTGAACCCGACCTGGTTGTTGATGACGACGTGCACCGTGCCGCCGGTGCGGTAGCCGCGCAGCTGGGAGAGGTTGAGCGTCTCCGCGACGACGCCCTGCCCGGCGAAGGCGGCGTCGCCGTGGAGCAGCACCGGGAGGACGGTGAAGTCCTCGCCGGCGAGGTTGAGGCGGTCCTGCTTGGCGCGGACGATGCCCTCGAGCACCGGGTTGACCGCCTCGAGGTGCGAGGGGTTGGCCGCGAGGTAGACCTTGGTGCTGGCGCCGGACTCGGCGGTGAACTCGCCCTCGGTGCCGAGGTGGTACTTGACGTCGCCGGAGCCCTGGACCGACTTGGGGTCCTGGCGGCCCTCGAACTCGCGGAAGATCTGCCCGTAGGACTTGCCCGCGATGTTGGCGAGCACGTTGAGGCGGCCGCGGTGCGGCATCCCGATGCAGACCTCGTCGAGCTCGTCCTCGGCCGCCCGGGAGAGCACCCGGTCGAGCAGGGCGATGACCGACTCGCCGCCCTCGAGGCTGAACCGCTTCTGGCCGACGAACTTGGTCTGGAGGAAGGTCTCGAAGGCCTCCGCCGCGTTGAGGCGGCGCAGGATCCGCAGCTGCTCCTCGCGGGTGGTCTTGGCGTAGCCGACCTCGACCTTGCGCTGGATCCACTCACGCTGCTCGGGGTCCTGGATGTGCATGTACTCCACGCCGATGGTGCGGCAGTACGAGTCGCGCAGGACGCCGAGGATCTTGCGGAGCTTGAGGAACGGCTCGCCGCCGAAGCCGCCGGTGGCGAAGAAGCGGTCGAGGTCCCAGAGGGTCAGCCCGTGCCGGGTGATGTCGAGGTCGGGGTGGCGGCGCTGCTTGTACTCCAGCGGGTCGGTGTCGGCCATGAGGTGGCCGCGCACCCGGTAGGCGTGGATGAGCTCCTGGACCCGGGCGACCTTGTTGATGTCGTCGTCGTGGCTCGCCGAGACGTCCTGGACCCAGCGGATCGGCTCGTAGGGGATCCGCAGCGACTCGAAGATCTCGTCGTAGAAGCCGTGCTCGCCGAGGAGCAGGGAGTGGACGATGCGTAGGAAGTCGCCGGACTGCGCCCCCTGGATGATCCGGTGGTCGTAGGTGCTGGTGAGCGTGAGGGTCTTGCTCACCGCGTTGCGGTTGAGCGTCTCGTTGCTCGCGCCCTGCCACTCCGCCGGGTAGTCCATCGCGCCCACGCCGATGATCGCGCCCTGACCGGCCATGAGCCGCGGCACCGAGTGGACGGTGCCGATGGTGCCGGGGTTGGTGAGCGAGATCGTCGTGCCCTGGAAGTCCTCGACGGTGAGCGTGCCGCCACGGGCCTTCTTCACCATCTCCTCGTAGGCGGTCCAGAAGTGCGCGAAGTCCATCGCCTCCGCCGCCTTGATCGAGGGCACGATGAGCTGGCGGGTGCCGTCGGGCTTGGCGAGGTCGATGGCCAGGCCGAGGTTGACGTGTGCCGGCTCGACGAGGACCGGCTTGCCCTTCTCGTCGTGGCCGAAGCCTCGGTTCATCTCGGGCATGACGCCGAGGGCCTTGACGAGGGCGTAGCCGATGATGTGGGTGAAGCTCACCTTGCCGCCGCGGCTGCGGGCGAGGTGGTTGTTGATGACGATCCGGTTGTCGACGAGCAGCTTGGCCGGCACGGCGCGCACCGAGGTGGCGGTGGGGACCTCGAGCGAGGCCTCCATGTTGGTGACGACCCGGGCGGAGGCGCCGCGGATCGGCACCTGCTGGGCGTCGGCGAGCGGTCCCGTGCCCTTGGGCGCCTGGGGCTCGCGGGGCATCGGGCTGGCGGCCTTCTCTGGGGCCGGCTTCGGCTCCTGCTTCGCCTCCGGCGTGGCGGCGGGCGCCCCCTCGGTGCGCTCGCCCTCGGCCGGAGCCTGCTCGGGCTCGCCCTCGGCGGGCTTGCGGGCCCGGGCGGGAGCCGGCGTCGCGGGCGCGGTCTGCTTCTCGGCCGGTGCGGTCTTCGTGTCCTGGGCGGGTGCGGCCTTCTTCTCCTCGGCCGGCGCGGCCCTCGTCGCCGACGCCTGCGCCGACCCGGTGTCCCGCTGTGCGGTGGCCGCGCCGTTGCCGCGACCGTTGCCCGTCGACCGGCGGTCGCCGACGGCCTTCTCGTGGGTGAGCGCGGCCTCGCCCGGCTCGTAGTCGCGGAAGAAGTCCCACCAGGCCCGGTCGACGCTGTTCCGGTCCTTCTTGTACTGCTCGTACAGCTCGTCGACCAGCCACTCGTTGGGGCCGAAGGTGGTCAGGGGGTCGCTGGACGGGGACTGCTCGGCCACGGGCTATGCGCCTCTTTCTGGCTCTCGCGGGCGGTCGTGGTGACTCGGTCAAGCGTAGCCCCGCGGGCGCGGTGAGGGACCACCCGGCGCCGAGTGGTGCCGCCGGGGCGGTGACCGGCGCCGGCGTCCACCGGTCACCGCCCCGCCCGGCTCACGAGACGTCCGAGCGCACCACCCGCCAGATACCCAAGCCGGCGAGCACCACGGCGTAGGCGAGAAGAACCAGGGCTCCACCCCACCAAGCGAGGCGCACCTCGTCGGCGTTCTGCGAGATCGCGTTGAGCGTCGCGTTCGTCGCGCTCGTCGGGAGGTAGGGCGCGATGTTCTCGCGGCTGAACTCCCAGATGCCGAGGAGCAGCCCGAGCAGCGGCTCGACGATCCACGCGACGGCGACGCCGATGAACAGGGCTGCCACCTGGTTGGGGATGAGGATGCCGATCCCGAGCCCGATGAGCGCCCAGATGGCGAGCACGAGCAGGCTGAGGGCGAGCGACCGCACCACTTCGCTGGACGGGAAGGCCGGCCGGTCGATGACCCGCAGCACGATGGTGCCGACCGTCACCGAGCCCGCGAGGCTGATCAGCCCGTAGAGCACGCCGATGACGACGAGCGCACCCACCTTCCCGAGCATCGCGCGGGTGCGCCTGGGGGTGGCGAGCAGGGTGGCGCTGATGGTCTTGTGCCGGAACTCGGCACCGATGGTGAGGATCCCGATCGTCATCAGCAGCAGGTAGGCGACGCTGATGCCGGCTGTGAAGACGGTGTTGGCCACCTGGGTGTCGTCGCCGATGATCTGCCCGCCGCCGGGGCCGCCCGCGGCCTCGGGGTTGTTGACGACGAACCCGAACAGGACCGAGAACGCGGCCGCGGAGACGAAGACGGCGATCGCCATCCCCCACCACAGGCGGGTCGTGAAGAACTTGCGCAGCTCGGAGCGGACCGCGGGGATCACTCGTTCGCCCCTTCCTCGCCGGCGACGGCGTCTCGGGTGGTGGAGGCGCTCCCGGCGGGTGCGGGCGCCTCGTCACCGAGGTTGCGGTTGGTGCCCTCGGTGAGCGTGAAGAACAGCTCCTCGAGGTCGGCGCGCTTGGGCTCGAGCCCGTAGACGGGCAGGCCGGCGCGGAGGGCGACGTCCCCGACGAGGCGCAGGTCGGTGGTGTCGGCCACCAGCGTGTCGGGCTCCGGGCCGGGCGTGCTGGTGACGTCGGCGACGCGCAGGGCCCCGGCGAGCGCGGCGGCGTCGGAGGTGCGGACCACCGCTCCAGGGGTGCCGTGGAGGTCGCTCATGGGCCCGGACCGGACCAGCCGCCCGTTGGCGATGATGACGACGTCGTCGGCCGTCTGCTCGACCTCCTGCAGCAGGTGGCTGGACACGAGGATCGTCTTGCCCTCGCGGCTGAGGTGCCGCAGGAAGCCGCGCAGCCACCGGATCCCCTCGGGGTCGAGTCCGTTGGCGGGCTCGTCGAGGACGAGCACGTGGGGGTCGCCGAGCAGGGCCGCGGCGAGGCCGAGCCGCTGGCGCATCCCCATGCTGTAGGCGCCGGCCCGCTTGCGCGCGGCGGCCGGGATGCCGGTGAGCTCGAGCAGCTCGTCGACCCGGGCGTGCGGGATGCCGGCCGCGTCGGCGAGGACGCGCAGGTGGTCGCGGCCGCTGCGGCCCGGGTGGAAGCTGGTCGCCTCGAGCGCGGCCCCGACCGTGCCCAGGGGGTCGGGCAGGTCGACGTAGCGCCTCCCGCCGATGGTGGCGGTGCCGCTCGTCTGGTGGACCAGGCCGAGCAGCATCCGCAGCGTGGTCGTCTTGCCGGCGCCGTTCGGCCCGAGGAACCCGGTGATGCGGCCCGGCTCCACCTCGAAGGAGAGGTCGTCGACCGCGGTGAAGTGCCCGAAGCGCTTCGTCAGCCCGGTGATCGCGATGCGGCCGTCCACGGGATGGGCGGCGGTGGTCATGGGTGGTCCTGTCGGTGCATGGACCCGATCCTTGCAGCCTCACCCGGCGTCGGGGTCAACCCCCCCGGTGGACGGGCCGCCCGTAGGATGGCCGGCACCATGACCGAGTGGCTGCTCCTCCTCGTCGGCGTCGTCCTCACGGTCGGCACGGCGCTCTTCGTCGCCGCCGAGTTCTCGCTCGTCGCGCTCGACCGGCCCGCGGTCCAGAAGGCCGTCGACGCTGGCGAACCGGGCGCCCGCTCGGTGCTCACCTCCCACCGCCGGCTCTCCACCCAGCTCTCGGTCTGCCAGGTGGGCATCACCCTGACCACCCTCGTGCTCGGCTTCATCGCCAGTCCCTCTGTCGGGGCCCTGCTGCGCGGTCCGCTGGAGTCGGCCGGGCTCTCCCCGTCGGTGGCCTCCTCGGTGTCCTCGGTCCTCGCGATGCTCCTCGCCACCGGGTTCTCGATGATCGTCGGCGAGATGGTCCCCAAGACCCTGGCGGTCTCGGAGCCGATGCGCACCGCGAAGGTCGCGGCCGGACCGGTCCGCTGGTTCGGCGTGCTGGCCACACCGCTCATCGTCGTCCTCAACGGGGTCGCCAACCGCACCCTGGTGGCCCTCGGGGTCGAGCCGCAGGAGGAGCTGTCCGCGGCCCGGAGCCCGGCCGAGCTGGCGTCGCTGGTCCGCACCTCGGCCGAGGCCGGCACCCTCGACCTGGGCACTGCCCGCCTCGTCACCGCCAACCTCGGCTTCGCGGCGCAGACCGCCGAGGACGTGATGACCCCGCGGTCGCGGGCGACCGCCATCGAGCGCACGGCCACCGCCTCCGACCTGGTGGCGCTCGCCCGCAGCACCGGTCACTCGCGGTTCCCGGTGATCAGCGCCGACTGGGACGACGTCGATGGCATCGTCCACGTGAAGAAGGCGATCGCGGTCCCGTTCGAGCGGCGCGCCGACGTGCCGGTGTCGGCGCTGATGGCGCCCGCGGTCTTCGTGCCCGAGACGCTGCGCCTGGACCCACTCCTGCTCCAGCTGCGCCAGGGCGGGATGCAGCTGGCCGTGGTCGTCGACGAGTACGGCGGCACCTCGGGTGTCGTCACCCTGGAGGACCTCGTCGAGGAGATCGTCGGCGAGGTCAGCGACGAGCACGACCGCGGTGAGACCACGGGTCGGGAGGTCCACGACGGGCTGTGGACCGTTCCCGGGCTGTGGCGCCCCGACGAGGTGCGCTCGCGGGTGGGGGTCGACCTCCCCGACGGACCCGCGTACGAGACCGTCGGTGGCTGGGTCATGGCCTCCCTCGGCCGCCTCCCCGTCGTCGGCGACGAGATCGAGGTCGACGGCTGGCGGGCGCGCGTCGTCGACATGGACGGGCACCGGGTCGACCGGGTGCGCCTGAGCCGGGTGCCCCGGCCCGTCCCCGACGGGGAGGGTGGGGCCTGACATGGGGGTCGTGCTCGTCACCGTGCTGCTCCTCGCGGCGAACGCCTTCTTCGTCGGCGCCGAGTTCGCCGCGATGTCGGCTCGTCGCAGCCAGCTCGAGCCGCTCGCCGAGGCCGGCAGCAAGGGGGCCAGGGTGGCCCTCGACGCCCTCCAGCACACGGGGATCCTCCTGGCCACCAGCCAGCTGGGCATCACCGTCTGCTCGGTGCTCCTCGGCGCGGTCTCCGAGGCCGCGCTGCACCATGCGTTCGTCCCGGTGGCCGAGGGCCTGGGCCTGTCGAGCGTGGTGGCCGACGCCGCCGCCCTCGTCGTGGCGCTGTCCATCGTCGTGTTCCTCCACGTCGTCTACGGCGAGATGATCCCCAAGAACATCTCGATCGCCGCGCCGGAGCGCGCCGCGGTGCTCCTCGTGCCGCCGCTCGTCCTCGTCTCGAAGGTCACCGCTCCGGTCATCCGCGCGATGGACTGGCTCTCCAAGGCGATCGTGCGACTCCTCGGCGTCGAGCCCCGGGACGAGCTCTCCTCCGCCTTCACCGCCGAGGAGGTGGCGCACATCCTCGAGGAGTCCCGCGAGGAGGGGCTGGTCGAGGAGGAGCAGCACGAGCGGCTCGGCGCGGCCCTCGAGTTCAGCGACAAGGACGCCGCGGACGTCGGCGTCTCGCTCTCCGCGCTCGTCACGGTCACCGCCTCCGCCACGCCCGACGACATCGAGCGGCTCGTCGCCAAGCACGGCTTCTCCCGGTACCCGCTGGTCGACGCCTCCGGGGAGCTGTCCGGCTACCTCCACCTCAAGGACGTCCTCTACGCCGACGGCGAGGAGCGGCGGCAGCCGGTGCCGGCCAAGCGGGTGCGGCGCCTGGCGACCGTCCGGCGTGGCGACGAGGTCGAGGCGGTCCTCGCCACCATGCAGTCGAGCGGGTCGCACGTGGCCCGGGTCGTCGACGAGGACGGCGCCGTGGTCGGCGTCGTGTTCCTCGAGGACGTCATCGAGGAGCTCGTCGGCGAGGTGTCCGACGCCTCGCAGCGCTGAGCGTGGTCAGCCGGCGAGCGCGGCCGCGAGGACCCGGGCGAGCTCGGCGGGCCGGGTGACCATCGGCCAGTGGCCCGAGTCCACGTCGGCGTAGGAGAGTCGCTCGGCCCGGGCCAGCTCGGGGAGGTCGCCACCGGCGACCCACTCGCGTGCCTCGTCGGGGGAGAACTCGGGGCAGACGAGGACCACCGGGACGCCGAAGCGTCGCTCGTCGTGGAGCCGGGCGACGGCCGTGGAGACGCCCGCCGGCACCGGCCGGGCCAGGCCCTCCAGGCGCCGGCGTGCGGCGGCATCGAGGTCGGCGGCATCCGGGCCCTCGAACGGCTCCCAGCCCGGGAAGGCCATCAGCCCGTCCACGGCGGGGAAGAGGTCGGCGTACGCCGTGCCGTCCTCGGCGGGGAACCCACCGACCAGGGCCACCCCGGCGACCGACTCCGGGCGGCGGTCGGCGACCAGCCACGCCAGCCCGGCGGCCGCCGAGTGGCCGACGACGAGGGGGCGATCGGCCCGGTCCACGGCCGCCAGCGCAGCGGCGAGCTGGTCGTCGAGCGTGGCGGTGGGGGAGCCGTCGTCCACCCCCGGGAGGCGCACGGCGATCCCCCGGTGGCCGAGGGCGTCGAGCTCGGTGACGACGGTGTCCCAGACGGAGGCGGGCAGCCAGAGGCCCGCGAGCAGCACGATGTCCATCCCCCGACGGTAGGAGCGAAAGCGGACGGTGGCCGTCCGGTTCCCCCCTACGATGACCGCATGGAGCCCGACGCCGGCCCCGTGGCCCGGGCGCTGCGCGCGCTCGAGGTCGTCCAGAGCCATCCCGGCATCACCGCCGAGGAGCTCGGCGACCGCCTCGGCGTCTCCGACCGAGCCGCCCGCCGTTACGTGGCGACGCTGCGGGAGGCCGGCATCCCCGTGGAGGCCGCGCGCGGGCGGTACGGGGGCTACCGGCTCGGCCGCGGCGTGCGGCTACCTCCCTTGACCTTCACCTCCGAGGAGGTGCTCGGGCTCGTCATGGCGGTGCTCGAGGGCCCCTCCGCACCGGGGCCCGACGACCCGCTCGGCACCGCCCTGGGGAAGATCCTCCGGGCCCTGCCCGAGGAGGTGGCCCGTGACGCCGCCGCGGTGCGCTCGCGGGTGGCCTCCGGCCGCGCGTGGGCCGACTCCCGGCCGCGGCCGGCGACGGCGAGCACGCTGGCGGCGGCGGCGGCCGACCGGCGCCGGGTGCGCCTCACCTACCGCAGCGCCTCGGGCCGGGACTGGGAGACCGACGTGGACCCGTGGGCCGTCGTGGTGCGGCGCGGGTACTGGTACCTGCTCTGCCACGCGCACGCGGCCGAGGCCGTCCGGACCCTGCGGCTGGACCGGATCCGGCGGGTCGTCGAGCTGACCGAGCACTTCCGCCCGCCGCCGGACCTGGACCCGGCGGCCCTGCTCGAGGAGCACCTCGGCCAGGGCTGGGAGTACGCGACCCGGGTCGTCTTCGACGCACCGGTGGAGGCGGTGCGGCCGTGGGTCGGCTCGCCCATGGGGCGGCTGGAGCCGCTCGACGGCGAGCGGACCCTGCTCGTCGGCAGCACGAGCAACCCGGCGATGTACGCGGGGGAGTGGCTGGCGGCGATCCGCCTCCCGTTCCGGGTCGAGGGCGGGCCCGAGCTGCGCGCGGCCGTGGCGGAGGTGGTGGACCGGATGTCCGCGGCCGTGGCCGACCCGCCGCAGGCGGATGCCGTTCCCTGACCACCTCCGCCCGACGTGAGATTGCGGACACCGGCGCCGCTGTCACCGGCGCGGCGGAGGAGCATCGACAACGGGGTCGGGTGCGAGGAGGCGACGCGGGATGACGACGGTGACCGAGCAGCCACGGGAGGCGCGCGGGACGAGGAGGGGGTGGGCGGGCACCGGGTTGCTGGTCGTGCTGCTCTTCGTCGCGGCCAACGCCGTGTACGGCGGGGTGGGCTTGATGGTCAACGGCATGGGGATGCCGCAGGAGTGGCTCGAGCCGCTGCCGGTCGACACCTGGACCTGGCCCGGCGTGGCCCTCCTCGCCACCGTCGCGGCGCCGCAGCTGGCCGCTGCGTGGCTCGTGTGGCGACGGCCCCCGTGGGGCCCGGTGGCCGGGGTGCTCGCCGGGGCCGGCCTGGTGCTGTGGATCGCGGTCCAGCTGGCACTGCTCCAGCGGTACTTCTTCCTCCAACCGGTGATCGCGGGGCTCGGCCTGGTGGAGATGGGCCTGGCCTGGGCGTGGCTGCGGCAGCTGCGAGCGGCTGACCCGACCGCGCGGTAGTCGGGGACCCGGCGGTCGTCGTCGGGGCCCGTCCTGCCGTGGTGTCGCCCGGGGACCTACGGTGGGGTCACCCACCCGACCTGCTCGACGCCGCCACCGACCGTGGCGGCAGGAGGTGCCCGCACGTGGACGTCGACCTCGGACTGCTCATCGTCCGGCTCGCCCTCGGCCCGATGCTCGTCCTGCACGGCTGGAACAAGGTGTTCGGCCCCGGTGGCCTCGAGGGCACCACCCGCTGGTTCGACGGCCTCGGTCTGCGCCCGGCCCGGGTGCACGCCCGGATCGCGGCGGTGACGGAGATCGGGGCCGGGGTGGCGATGACGCTCGGGCTGCTCACCGGGTTGGTCGCCGCGGCGTTCGTGGGGCTCATGGTCGTGGCGGCTCGCACCGACCACCGGGGGAAGGGCTACTTCGTCTTCAAGGGCGGCTGGGAGTACGTGGTCCTCGTCGCCGTCGTCGCCGTGGGGGTGGCCAGCGCCGGGCCGGGCCGGTGGTCGCTCGACCACGCGCTCGGGCTGGACCTCGCCGGCGCGTGGTGGGCCGTCGCGGCCGCCGGCCTCGGGGTGGGCGCGGCCGCCGGGCTGCTCGCCACGTCCTACCGGCCGGAGCACCCGGGGGCCTGACCGCGCTCCGGGCAAGTGGCATCTCGGCCACGGCCCCCGGCAGGACCCGTCGCGGGCCGTGCACGAGGCAGGCTCGGGCTCCGGAGGTGGCGGTGGATCCGCAGGCGACGTTCGACGAGGCCGAGATCCGGGCCGCGGAACGCCGGCTGGAGCTCGCCCTCGGGGCGCAGGACCGGACGGCCTGGGTCCGGGAGTACACCGACGATGCGGTCTTCGACGGTGGGGAGCACGCGGTGGTGGGACGCGACTCCCTGCTCGCCATGGCGATGTCGATGCGCCCGTTGACGGCGGTCTCGATCCGTCCGCTCCGCACCGAGGGATGCGACGGCCTGGCGACGGTCTGGTGCGAGGCGTCCTGGGTCAGCGGGGCCGCCGAGAGCGACCCGACGACCGTCGAGGTGCGAGGCATGATGCTGTGGCGCAGGGAGGCCGACGGCGGGTGGCGGGTGGCGATGGAGCACATCGGCTGACGAGCCGTCGCGGTGCGCCGAGCCCAGGCGTCGGGCACCCCGGCCGTGACTGACACCGACCGGGGCCGAGCGGCACCACCGGCGCGGCGTGCTCGCCGGTGGCCTGGTCCTCGCGGTGGACCGTGCGTCAGCCGGGGTCGGTCGTCGGCCGTCCCCGGGCGGGGTCCGCCGGGCCGGCGAAGCCCTCCCGCCAGCTCCGGTGGGTCGGGGTCCAGCCGAGCTCACGCTTTGCCTTGGCGTTGGACGCGCCGCGCAGCTCGGTCATCATCACGTCCGCGACCTCACCGGCGAGCACGCGCCCAACCAGGCGAGGCACGTGCCTCGGCTGCCGGGCGCCCACCGCGTTGGCCAACGCGGGCAGCCACTCGGCGACCGCGGCGGGCTCGTCGTCGACGATGTTGAAGACCCCGCGGCGCCCCCGCTCGACCGCGGCCACGGTCGCCTCGGCGGCGTCGGCGACGTGGATGAAGGACCAGACACCGGACCCGGTGCCCACGAGCGGGAACCTGCGCCGCCGCACCGCCTCGGTCTGCTCACCATCCGGTCCGAGCGACGTGCCCGGCCCGTACAAGCCGCCGTACCGCAGCACGATCCCCTCGGTCCAGGTGGCCGCCAGCACCGCGTCCTCGACGTGGCGGATCGCGGCCACCGTCCGGCGCATCTTCGTCGCCGGCCGCTGCCCGAACGGGTCCTCCTCCGACTTCACCGGCCCGCCGATGCGGTCGTACGCCGCGAAGAAGCTCTGGGCGACGAACCGCTCCACGCCCGCCGCCCGTGCCGCCGAGAGGAGGTGGTCCGTGCCGTCGGTGCGCAGTCGGTTGGTCGCCGCGAACGCGCGGTCGAAGTGCCGCAGGTCCATCGGCCCGATCGCGGTCAGCTGGTGGACGACGACGTCGGGGTGCACCCGGCCCACCTCCTCGGTGACCTGGTCGGCATCGAGTGCGTCGAGGACGACCGGCTCCGCGCCCAGGTCCCGGAGCAGCCGTTCCTTGGCGGCGCTGCGCGTCGTGCCGTGGACCTCGTGACCGGCGTCGACCAGTCGCGGCACGAGCTGCCTCCCGATGGCGCCGGTCGCACCGGCGACGAACACCTTCACGTCATCGTCCCCCCGTGCATCTCGTCCGTCTCCGACGCGGGGAGGGCCTCGGGGTGCTCACGGCAGTGCTCGTCCCTGCTCCAGGTCCTTCCGGAGCTCGGCCAGGAAGCGGGCCACCGGGGCGCCGTCGACGAGGTCGTGGTCGACCTGCGCCGAGACCGACAGGTACTGCCGCGGTCCGAGCACCCCGTCACGGTCGTAGCCGGGGCGGGTCTCGAGGCCTCCGACCAGCACGTCGAGGGTGTGGACGAGGAAGGGGAGGCCGAGCCCGCCGCCTCCGCCGTACATCCCCACGGAGGTGAGCCCCACGGTGCCCATGAGGGCCTTCTGCCGATCCGGGAACCGGCGCACGCTGCCGAGCAGGCGGCTCCGCAGCGGAGCGGGGAGCGACAGGTAGGCGCGCAACGGTGCACCGAGCCCCGCCGTCGGACTGCGTTCGGGGTTCGCCTTGACGGCCCGGACCTCGTCGTGGAGCTCCTCCAGCGATCGGGACTGTGCCGAGCGCAGCACGTGGTTCATCGGAAACGGCTGCCCGTCGGCCTCGACCTCGACGGAGATGTTCACGTCGACGTCGTCGAAGATGACGACGCGGCCGCGCAGGTCGCGAACGGCGTGCAGGCGAGGGTGTCGGGCCACCGTCCGGGCGAGGGTGCCGGCGACGTACACGGTGAGGGACGGTCGGCCCGGGCCCCGCAGCCGATCCCGCACCTCGGAGAGGTCGGCGGTGAACCAGGCGGGGATGGCGTGCCGCCGACTCGACGCGGCGCCGACGTCCATGATCACCCGTCGAAGGGGGGAGTCGGTCTCGCGGCGGCGCGGCGCGGGGGCCTCGTCGTCTCGCACCCCCCCAGCGTGCGCCGACTCCAGCGTGATCGCAACGGCGGGCCCCTGCCCAGGTGGCGGGGACCGCTGTGCGAGAGCGGACACGCGGCGCAGAGGGACGACCTCGGTGGTCCGGGCCGCACCCCGGGGGTGCCGCGGTCGTCACCGGTGTGGACGGGGCCGCGACGGCACCCCCTCCTCGAGAACGGACGGCGGCCCTCGTCGCACGGAAGGGAGTGACCGGCCATGACGACCGACCGGAGGCCAGACGGTGAACGCCAGCGGTACGCGTGGAGCGGGGGACTCATCGGGATCGGGCCCGGGGTCGGTGCGACCGTGGGGCCCTGGTGGCCGATGGCCAGGGCATCGCGCCGAGGGCAGCCTTCGGGGCGGCCGCCGGTGTCCTGGCCGCGGCCCTGCTCCAGCTGCGCGGCGGGCACCACTGAGCCCGCTGCACCGCCGTCCTCGTGGGTGGTACCGCCGGGTGGGGAGCTGTCCCGGGGATGCTGCCGCCGCGGCACGTCGACGGCGCGGTTCCCCCGACGGTGCCCTGGCTACACGGCGACGTCGCGCCGCCGGAAGCCGAGGACGCCCAGGCCCACGAAGACCGCGGACAGGCCGAGCATGATCCCGAGGTGCCCGGCGTCGACGCCGTTGGCGAGCGGCATCGACCCGTTGAGCCAGGTGAACGCCGACCAGTCCTGGGTCCACTCCAGCCCCTCCACCTGCGGCAGGATGCCGCTCGCCGCGTAGGCGAGCACGGCGGATCCGGCGGCCACGCCGAGGGCCCACGCCCGCCGCCCGGTCGCGGCCCCCGTCCCGAAGGCGAGGGTGCCGAAGAGGAGGGCGAACGCCGCGAGGTGTACGTGCATCGCGGCGAGGTCGCCGGCCGAGACGCCGGTGAAGGACACCGGGACGGACAGGGCGAGCATGGCGAGCCAGAAGGCGGCGACGACGACCACCACGGCGGTGACGAGCGCGGCCACCCGCTGCAGGGCGAGGGACGGGCGGCTCACCGGGTGCGCGAGGGTCAGGTCGAGGGTGCCGGCCTCCTCCTCGCCCGCGATGAGCCGGGCGCCCGCCCCGATCGCGAACACGGCGATGAGCACCGCGACGACGAGCCCGTACACGGTGGCGCTCAGGTACCCCTCGGGCGTGGTGATGTCGGTGTAGTTGATCGCCTCCAGCAGGGCGGAGGGGTAGTTCTCCATGAGCGCGGCGATCTCGGGGTCCTCGAAGGTGGGCCAGAACGCGGCGTACCCGCAGCCGACGACGACGATGGCCACGGTCCACGCGGCGAGCGAGCGGCGGCTGTCGCGCAGCCACTTCGCGTACACCGTGCGGATCACCGGTCCACCTCCGTCCCGTCCCGCGCGTACCGGTCGAAGAAGACCTCCTCCAGGTCGGGCTCCTCACTGGTCAGGCTCACCACCTCGTGGGCGGCGAGCGCCTTGACGAGTGCGTCGGCAGGGCCGTCGAGCCGGCAGTGCAGCACCACGCCCTCGACGTCCAGCTCGCTGACGCCGGGCACCGCGGCGAGGTCGTCGGGGCGCACCGGGGCGGCGAACACCGCCTCGATCCGCCGGGTGGCGCTGGCCCGCAGGCTCTCCACCGTCTCCACGCTCGCGAGCCGGCCGTCGCGGATGATGCCGACCCGGTCGGCGGTCTTCTGGACCTCGCTCATGACGTGCGACGACATGAACACGGTCCGGTCCTCGGCGACGACCTCGCGCACCATCGTCGTGAACTCCCGCTGCAGGAACGGGTCCAGCCCCGAGGTCGGCTCGTCCAGCACGAGCAGCTCCGGCTCGTGCATGAACGCCTGCACCAGACCCACCTTCTGCCGGTTCCCCCTGGACAGTGCGGCGATGGGGCGGGAGAGGTCGAGGTCCAACCGGTCGGCGAGGCCGGTGATGCGCGCTGAGGGCACCCCGCCGCGCAGGTGTCCGAGGTAGGTGAGCAGCTCATGGCCGCTCTGGCGTCCGTCCACGGTGAAGTCACCCTCGAGGTAGCCCAGGCGGCGCCGCAGCGCCACGCCCCGCCGCCGCGGGTCCAGCCCGAGGATGCGCACGGTCCCGGCCGACGGGCGGATGAGGTCGAGGAGGATCCGGATCGTCGTCGTCTTCCCGGCGCCGTTGACGCCCAGGAAGCCGAAGACCTCGCCGGCGCGGACCTCCAGGTCCAGCCCCGCGAGCGCACGGGTCCGTCCGTACGACTTCTCCAGCGCCTCGACGGCGACGACGGGCTCCACGACTCACTCCTCGTCCGCTACCCGCGAGCCTAGGACCGGGACGGGTCCGCGGAGGGTGGGTGCCGCCGGAGTCACACCGGGGCTCACGGGCGGGGGAGCAGCGCCCTGCCCTCGCGGAGCTCGAAGACGAGCTGGGTCTCGGTCGAGCGCACGACCGGGTGCACGGTGATGTGGTCGAGCACCAGGTCGCGCAGGGCCCCGGCGTCGGCCACCGCGACGTGGAGATGGAAGTCGTCCGCACCCGCCACGTGGTAGGCGCGGAGCACCCCCGGCACGGCGACGAGGTCGTCGTAGAGGCGTGAGACGAGCTCCTGGCTGTGGCTCTGGAGGCGGACCTTGACGATGGCCTCCAGCGGCCGGCCCAGGGCGGCCAGGTCGACCTCGAGGCGCGGGCCGCGCAGCACCCCGCGCTCGCGGAGCGCCCGGATGCGGTAGGCCGCCGTCGACTCGGGGAGCCCGAGGCGGTGGGCGAGCGCCCTGACCGTCGCCGACGGGTTCTCGAGCAGGGCTGCGAGGATGCGCCGGTCGGTCTCGTCCACGGCGGGACGGGATTGCTCCGCGGCCAACGGACACCTCCGGGGATGGACGCCAGGTTGCTGCAGTTCACCTGATTCCACCACTGAGTTGTTCGCTGAGCAACATCCATCGACGATTCCCGCGGCGGGAGCCATGCTGGAGGCATGGACGAGGACCTGCTGCACCTGGAGACGCTCGCCGTCCACGGCGGTCGTGGTGACCTCGCCGCCCTCGGGGTCCACGCGCCGCCGCTGGACCTGTCCTCCACCAGCCCGCTGCCCGACATCGACCGCGGCGGGGCGTGCTACGAGGCCATGGCCGCAGGCGGTCGCCCGCTCGCGGACGGCGGCTTCGTGTACCAACGGCTCTGGAACCCCACGGTGGCGCGCTTCGAGGAGGCGCTCGCCACCCTCGAGCACGCGCAGGCGGCGGTGGCCTTCGCCTCCGGGATGGCCGCGATGACCGCCGCGCTGCTCGCGACGACGGCCGAGACCGGCCGGCGTCACGTGGTGGCGGTCCGGCCCCTGTACGGCGGCACCGACCACCTGTTGGCCAGCGGCCTGCTCGGCACCGAGGTGAGCTTCTGCACCGCCGACCAGCTGGAGCGCCACCTGCGCCCGGACACCGGGCTGGTCGTGCTCGAGACCCCGGGCAACCCGACCCTCGACCTCGTCGACATCGCCGCGGTCGTCGCGCAGGCCGGGCGCGTCCCGGTCCTGGTCGACAACACGTTCGCCACCCCGGTGCTGCAGAACCCGCTCGACCACGGCGCGAGCCTGGTCCTCCACAGCGCGACGAAGTACCTCGGCGGGCACGGTGACGTCGTCGCGGGCGTCATCGCCACCGACGAGGACCGGGCCGGGGCGCTGCGCCGCGTGCGGGCCGTGACGGGCGGCATCCTCCACCCCCTCGGCGCCTACCTGCTCCACCGGGGCCTGCCGACCCTGCCGGTGCGGGTGCGGACCCAGCAGGAGGGCGCTCGCCGGGTCGTCGCGGCGATGGTCGACCACCCGGCGGTCGGGCGCGTCTTCTACCCCGGCCTCGACGGCGACCCGCGGCACGTCCTCGGCCGCCAGATGCGGGGGCCGGGTGCGATGGTGGCGTTGGCGCTGCGCGGCGGCTTCGGCGCCGCGGCCGCGCTCACCTCCTCGGTCCGGCTCTTCACCCACGCCGTGTCGCTCGGTGGCGTGGACTCGCTCGTCCAGCACCCCGCCGCGCTCACCCACAGGCCGGTCGCCCCGGAGGCCCGGCCGGCGGCGAACGTCGTCCGCCTCTCCATCGGCCTCGAGCACCCCGACGACCTCGTCGCGGACCTCGACCGGGCCCTCACCCACCTGACGACGACGGCGGCGCGGTCGGTGGGGAATCCCGAGCGCGTACCCGCCCCGATGGCCGCTCGCTGAGCCGTGCGGATCGCTCGGCGGGGTCCGGGGACCACTCGGGTGGCGCGCCACGACTTCTCGCCCAGTGGGCGGTTCCCGGCCCGCGGACGGGGGATGCCCCATCATGGGGGGGCGGCATGGCCTGCTCGGGGGCCCGCGCCGACCGAGAGGTAGACAGATCGCGATGAACCGACGCAGCAAGGCGCTGCTGGCGACCGCCGTGGCGGTACCGCTGGCGCTCGGGGGAGCCGGAACCGCGTACGCCACCCACTACCAGGACCGCGCCCTGCCCGGGAGCAGTGTCGCCGGGGTCTCGGTCTCGGGCCTGACCCGCGACGAGGTCGCGGCGCAGCTGCGCGAGCGCGCCGACGCCGTCACCGTCACGGTCGACGCCGGCGGCGAGCAGCGTGTCGAGCACCTCGCCGAGCTCGGCTACACCATCGACGTCGCCGCCACCGTCGACGCCGTCTTCGCGGCCAACGACTCCTGGTCGCGCTACGCCACCTCGCTGGTCTCTGCCCACGTCGTCGACGCCGTCGTGCTCACCGACCAACAGCGCGTCGACGCCGTCGTCGAGGAGGTCGTCGCCGATGCCGGCCGGGTGGGCCGCAACGCCGGCGTCCGGCTGGCCGGGAACGGGAAGAGCTTCGAGGTCGTCCCCGCGGTGGTCGGGCAGACCGTGGACCCGGCGAGCCTGCAGGAGGTGGCCGAGGCGGCCGCCCGTGAGCTCGCCTCGGCCACCGCGACGGTCGAGTTCGTCGACACCGACCCGGGGATCACCAACGCCAGGGCCCGGAAGGTCGCCGACGCCGCCAACGCCCTGGTGGGGCGCGACGTCGTCCTCTCCGACGGGTCCGAGGACCACACGGCCTCGGCACGGCAGAAGGCCGCCTGGGTCTCGGTGCCGACGACGGGCGGAACCCTCGGCGAGCCCGCCGTCGATGCCGCGAAGGTCGGTGCCTGGGTCGAGGACCTGACCCGGTCACTGACCGTCGAGCCGACGAACGGCCTGCGCAACGTCGACTCCACGGGTGCGGTGCTGTCGGTGGTCGAGCAGGCGTTCGACGGCCGCACCGCGGACAACGCGGCCGTCCTCGCGAGGGCCGCGGTGGCCGCGCTTGCCGCGGGCAAGGACTTCACCGGCGACGTCGAGTTCACGGCCGTCCCGGCCACGTGGACCGACCGCCAGGTCGCGCGCGGGGCCGAGAACCTCGCCTACCCCGCCACCGACGGTGAGAAGTGGGTCGACGTCAACCTCTCGGACCACACGATGACGGCGTACGTGGGCGCCGACACGGTGCTCGGGCCGGTCGCGATGGTCGACGGCAGCAGTGACTTCCCGACGGTCACCGGCACCTATCGGGTGTACCTGAAGTACGAGAAGATGGACATGCGCGGCACCAACGCCGACGGCTCGAAGTACCTCACCGAGGACGTGCCGTGGGTGTCCTTCTTCTCCGGCGGCATCGCGCTCCACGGCGCCTACTGGCGTGACTCCTTCGGCTACAGCGGCTCGCACGGCTGCGTCAACCTGCCGGTCGACATCGCGAAGTGGGTCTACGACTTCGCGCCCGTCGGCACCCCGGTGGTCTCGCACTTCTGACCGGCACGGCGACGCGCTCCCGGCTCACCCCGGCTCACCCCGGCTCACCCCCCGTCGCCCTCCGTGGCCCCCGGCGCCCCACGCGCCGGAGCCGTCCCCGCTGCGCACGGCGAGCGGTGAACGGCTCCGGGTGGGGCGGGGATCAGGACTGCGAGGCGAACCAGGTCGAGGCCCTGGCGTTCCAGAGCAGCGCGATGATCGTCACCGAGATGACCATGGCGATGATCGCCTCGGCCGCTCCGGAGAGGCCGACCACGACGAGCACGAAGACGGCCACCCCGATCCGGATGACCATGAGGATCGTGACGAGCATCCGGGCCACCGGGGAGCCCCCGGCGAGCATGGCACCGACACCGATCGTGATCAGGCCGATGACGATGCTGACGATGGCGGCGGTGGTCAGGGAGCCCCGGGACTGGCCGGCGGCCTCCTGGAGCGTGTCGTTGCCGGCGAGGGCCCAGATCACGCCGCCGGCGATGACGTCGAACACGCCCGCGAGATAGGTCAGCACGACGACGGCGGTGACGGTGCCGGGGCGTTCGCGGGTGGGGGCGGGCACGGTGGGCACGGTGGACATGGTTGCTCCTTCGGTGACTGCTCAAGCACGCGCGCCGCGTGCCGGCGGTGAGCGTAGCGTGACTGGTGAACAACTGTGAGTATTATTTAGGTGTCCACCGGTTTGCGTCGCGCACCGGTCCGAGCAGGTGAGGGCCCGTCATGCCGAGACCGGTCGAGAGGTGAAGGCCTCGTGGTTCGTCACCGACGGCATCCACTACACGAGCAGGGGATACCGTCAGCGCGCCGCCCGGATCGCCGATGCCCTCGCCCGGGCCTTCCCCGAGGACGGGTCCACGGCGGGGGGCTGCCTGGTCCGCTCCGGTCGGTGAGCCGGAGCGCCCGCCCCCGGTGCACCTCAGCCGGTCCGGCCGGCGGCTCCGGCGGCTCCGGTGGCGGCCACGGCAGCGAGGACGGCAGCGACCGCCGTCCCGATCCGCGGGGCCTCCTCCGCCAAGACGCCCAGGTAGGTGTGCGCCGCCCGATGCCCAGAGAGCGTCAGCTCGGCGAGCACCGCGCGCCCGTCGGGGCCGCCCTCCAGCCGCCGGGTGACGAGACCGGCAGCCTCGAGCCGCCCCAGCCGGGCGGAGGTGTACGCGGGGGAGGAGCTCAGGGCCTCGGAGAGCGCGCCCGGGCGTTGCGGCCCGTGCGCGAGGAGCAGGCCGAGGACGAAGCGCTCGCCCCGGTCGTCCCCGACCCCGTACGGCGCGAGCGCCGCCACCGCCTTCTCGACGAACGCCTCACCGATGGCCGACATCTGCACCGCGGCCTCGAGGGCGGACCGGGGGGTCGAGTCCGCGGCTGACGGCTCGACCGCGAGGAGGTCGAGCATCTCGGTGATCATCGGCGCCACCTCCAGGGAGTGCGACGCGAGGGCCTCGTCGAAGGACGCGAGCCGTCGGTGCCCCCGCGCGGTCAGCCGCACCGTGGAGCGGCGTCCGTCCCGCTGGTCCGCCACCCGCCTGACCAGGCCGACGGCGTCCAGTCGACGCAGCATCCGGGAGGTCTGGCTTCGATCGAGCCCCAGCGACTCGGCGAGCTCGCTGGGGGCCTGCGGGCCGTCGAAGTGGAGGGAGAGCAGGAGGCCGATGTCACGGTTGGCACCCTCACCCCCCACCAGCGTCTCCACGGCGATCCGGGTGACCGCGGTCGAGTAGGACTGGAGGAGGAGCAGCGCCCGGATGATCCGCTGGTCGTCAGCGGGTTCAGGGGTGCGGTGCATCACCCCAGTCTTGCGCACGTCGGCGGCTCGCGGCCCACCTCGTGCGCATTGCCCGCCCGAGGGGGTGGGCAAGGGGCGCACGGGGCGGCGCGGTGGATGCCCTCGCCGGTGCACGGGGGGTGGTCGGCCTGGCCCCGGACCTGGCGAAGCCGTGGGCAGCCACGCAACGCTCGCCGAGCGGTCGGTGTCGGATGCGATCGGATCCCCGTCCGCGTTCGAGGCCTTGCCTGACGAGCACGACCCTGAGCCTCCCGATCACGCGGTGCTCCCGTCACATCATCCGCCTCCCAGAGGTGGCGGAGACCAAGCTGCCTCGCGGGGTGCGTCTCTTCGCCCTGTCGACCGCCCCAACCGCGGCAGACGAGGATGCGTTCGTGGACCTCCAGTGGGCCGGGTGGGACGATTCCTGCCATGGATCTCGACCTCACGGCCGTCGAGAGCTTTCATCGCCGTGACCGACTCGCGGCATTTCGGGCACGCCGCGGATGGTCTCGGTGTCTCGGCGTCCGCGTTGACGAAGCGGATCAAGAGGCTCGAGGCCGCCGTGGGCGTCCCACTCATCGAGCGCGACACGGGCGGGTACGTGGGCCTCACGCCTGCTGGTCGTCGTTTCGTGCAGTTCGCCCCGCAGCTGGTGCAGGCTGCCCGGGCAGCCAAGACCGCGGCGTCGGGTGCGCCCGTCGAAACCCTGCGGCTCGCCGTACCGGCCGGCGTCGGGGTCGTGGCGCCCCTGATGCCTCAAGCGCTTGCGATGCTCGAGGTGGCCCTGCAGCACGCTCATCCCCAGGTGGCCGTCGAGTCGGTACCGACGGCATTTCCGGAGCTGACCCCAGCGCTACTCGCGGGTGACGTCGACGTCGTCCTGACGTTCGGGCCCTCCTCCCGTTCCGACGTCACCTCGACCCGGCTCTCGGAGATTCATCGTGTCGGACTGGTCGGCGCCAGGCATCCGCTGGCGCTCAAGCGTTTCGTGCCGGTGCACGAGTTCGCCCGGCTGCCGATGGTCTATTGCCCTGATCTGCCCGACGAGTACATGCAGCCCTTCGTCCTGGCCGACGTCCGGCCACTGGAGGAGGCGACGCTGGTATCCGATCAGCGCGTCCAGCACCGCGCACGTCGCCCAACGCATCCTGCGAGGACGTGAGGTGACCGTCGTGCCGTTGGCGCTCACGGGGAACCTTCCCCCCGAGCTACAACGGCTGGGGCTGACCGGCGTTCCAGCCAGCTGGTACCACGCGCACCGGCGCAGCGGCGACGACCGCCCAGCACTGCTGACAGCCATCGACCTGATGACCGATTTCACCGAGTCGATCACCCGGTCCGCGCGGTCCTGAGTGGCACCTGTTTCCGCATCGGAAAGACAAGCCGCCCTCGGCTGTCACGGGTCTAGCGTCCGGCTATGGACAGTTCGCCAGCGCCCGCGGGGACGACCACCGGAACCGCACCATCAGCGGCCGTCGAGCGCCTCAGGGCCGGTTTGGAGTGGTCCGGCCGCGACTGGCGGATGCCGGTGTGGCTCTGGGTCGGCCTGGCCACCATGTTCTTCAGTGTGCTGCACATCATCCTCGACTTCGGCGTGGGCCTGTTCGACCTGCACGGGACGCTGAGTCCGACGGAGGCGACCACGCTCGTCGGCGTTGCGCTCATCCAGATCTGGTGGGTGGTCTCCTTCATGGCTGGTGCACGGGGCAACGGCAGCGGTGTCGCCAGCGCCGGGATCCTCGGCGCAGGCTGGGCGGCGCTGACCAACGGATCCGCCATAGTCTTCTGCCCGCCCGTGTGCGAAGAGGCGTACCCGCTGACCGACCCGGCCCACGTCGGCAGCCTCGTGTTCGGCATCGTGCTCCCGGTGGTCGCCATCTGGTCGCTGTGGCGCGCCCGGGTGCGGCCGGGCTGGTTCATGCCGACGATTGCGGCGGCCCTGGCGGTCGGGACGGTGGTGTCGCTGGCTAACAGCCCGATCACATAGGTGCGCACCGCGAGCGCACGCACCGCCGCCAGCATCTCGTCGGCGCCGCGCTCGTACATCGCCATCCCAGCGAGCTTCAGGCCGTTTCCGCCAGCAGATCAGCGCACCGACCCAGGCGCCGCCGAGGTCGAGCACGGTCAAGACGTGCTCGGTGCAGCCAAATGCGCAGACGTACCTCACGAGCCCGACTGCCGTTGGCGCCCCCTTCATGCTTGCGACCCTCCAACACGCGAAGTCGCAGTCTCGACCACCTACGTCTTATCGCCGCGAGCTGGGCTACTCGTCATGCGAGCTGGCAACAGTTCCCGGACTGGGGCGGCAGCGGCGCTGCTGGATCGGTGGCCCTTGAGGGTGTAGGCAGTGGGTGGCACGACTCCGCGCCCGTCACCGAGGAGGACCCATGGCCGCACTCGACAGCGCCCAGCTGCTCGCCGCCCTCGAACCGACGGTCGAGGAGAACCTCAACAGGCACCTCGCCGCTGCCCAGGAGTGGATGCCGCACGAGTACGTTCCGTGGTCGCTTGGACGCGACTTCGCCGACCTCGGCGGCGAGGCGTGGTCCGCGGAGCAGTCTCAGCTGTCACCGATCGCCCGAACGGCACTGGAGGTCAACCTCCTCACCGAGGACAACCTGCCGAGCTACCACCGGGAGATCGAGCGGGCGTTCGGGCGGGACAGCGCCTGGGGGACCTGGGTGAACCGGTGGACCGCCGAGGAGGGCCGGCACGCGTTCTGCATCCGCGACTACCTCCTCGTCACCCGGGGCGTCGACCCGGACGAGCTCGAGCGGGCCCGCATGGACACGATGGAGACCGGCTACGACTCGGGCGACAAGCCGCTGCTCAACGTCTGCGCCTACGTCTCCTTCCAGGAGCTCGCCACCCGGGTATCACACCGGAACACGGGCCGGTACACCGAGGAGCCGATCGCCGAGAAGCTGCTGACGCGGGTCGCCAAGGACGAGAACCTCCACATGATCTTCTACCGGAACGTCATCCAGGCGGCGCTGGAGCTGACGCCGAGCCAGACGATGCGCGCGATCACCGACGAGGTCGTCTCCTTTCAGATGCCGGGCGCGATCATCCCGGGGTTCGGCCGCAGGGCGGTGCAGATGGCGATGGCCGGCATCTACGACCTGCGCATCCACCACGACGACATCGTCACGCCGCTGCTGCGCCAGTGGGGCGTCTGGGAGCTGGAGGGCCTCGACGCCGAGGGCGAACAGGCCCGAGACGAGCTCGCGGCCGCAGTCGCCGCGCTCGACACGGAGGCAGCGCGGTTCGTCGCGCGCCGTGAGGAGCGGGCGGCCAAGCTGGCCGCCCGCCAGGGCGCCTAGAGCACGTCTCCTGAGTGGTTGAGCCTGCGGTGCGATCAGCCCGTCCGAGCTGGGCCCGGCTAGCCCATGGGCCGTTACCGCCCGCAGCGGTACAGGCTCCGCCGAACCCCATCGGCGTGAGAGGGAGCGACATGTCCCACTTCGCCGCGAGCTGGGCGCATTCGGACAAGGGCTCACGAGCCGGGTGGCGGATCCTCGGTAGAGCCTTTCCCATCACGATCGAAGACTGGAGGTCGGGCCGGCGGAACCGTTGGCGGCGTCATCCGCGGCCAGCCATCCGAGCGCGTCGTCCACCATCTGCGGATCCGGTCCACGATCCTCACTCCTTGATCGTCCCACCCGGAGGCATCCCGGCGAATAGGGCACTCGGCCGCCTGTTGACAGCTCGGATCACGGCGCGTCAGGGCGATGGGGCTTGGCCTTGATGACCTCGATCGGGCAGTTCGGGCCGAGTGCCTTGGCGAGGCGTTGGTCACCGGTGAGCATGGTGACCTGGAGCGCTTCGGCCAAGGCGACGTAGGCGGCGTCGTAGATCGTCAGGTTGTCCCGCAGCTCCCAGCAGCGCCCGAGGAGGGCGGTGTGGTCGACCCGCTGGATGGGGATCGCCTGGAGATCGGCGAGGGCCAGGTCGGCGCGGCGGGCCTCGAGGTGCCCGCCGCGGGTCAGGCCGCGCCAGACCGAGAGGACCTCGAGGTCGACCAGCGATGGCGCGGCCAAGGCTTCCCCACGGAGCCGGTCCCGGACCTGGTCGCCGTCCGGACCGTCGTCGATCAGCGCGACGGCCAGGACGGAGGCGTCAATGACGAGCACGGTCGAACCGCAGCGCGGACACCGCGTCGCGCAGCGGCAGCGAGCCGCCGGCCCGCCCGCCGGCGCGGTCGAGGACCTCGTCGATCGTCGGCCGGGCAGCCTCCGCAATCAGCTTCGAGCGGAGGTACTCCTGCAGCGACTGGTGGGCCGCCGAGGCGCGCTGTCGCAGCACGGCGTGGGTGTCCTCGGGAACGTCCTTGATCTGGATGTTCGGCATGGAGCCATCATGGCGCCATCGATGCCAAGGCGGAACCGCCCGACTCTCGGCACGAACGGAGGATGCCGACCGGCGTTCGGTCCACAAGCCACGGCCTGAAGGGTCGAGACAGGTCCGTGTGGCGTGGCCGCCGGCCAGCAGCTAGATCGTGCGGACCGCGACGGGCCGCAGATTCCAATCGGTGCGTCGCCACGCCGCCTTGCAGCTGTTCAGCCCACCGAGCCCGAGCCCGAGCTCGGCGAGGACTTGCCCCGGAGGTGACTCGTGTCAGTGGCTCGACCCCGGGAGTGTGGGTCGCTCGAGGTGGCCAGGTGGGCATGCGGGTGACCCAGGTCCAGAACGTTCGCCGCTCGACGATAGATATCCAACGCGGCGGCCTGGCGCTCGACGTCCTCAGTGAGCTCCATGAGGTGTCGTTCGCGGTCCGCGATCTCGGTCTGCAACATCGTCTGGCGAGCGACGTAGCTTGTATGGATCAGCCGCGCGACCTGAGGAGCAAGCCCATCCAGGGCGCTGCGCTGCTGGGTCGTATCTGCGTAGTCCTGGATGCTGGCGAGGTCGGCATCCACCGCCGCGGCGTTCACCTTCAGTTCGTCAACGAGGGCGCGAGCGTCGGCGACGAACAGCCGACCGTCCTTCGCGCGAGACAGCATCACGTCGGCCGCCTCGACCTCCGCCCGCAAGTCACGACGCAGCCGGGCGATGTCACGTCCCGGCCCGGGCCTCAGCGACCGCGACTGGATCGCAGCGACGCCCCGGTGCCATCCGCGCCAGCGGCCGACGCGCCGGTACACCCGCCACAGGATGAGCGTCCCGGTCAGGAGGAGGGCGAGCAGCACCAACAGCACAAGCACGACGCTGATCATCAGTAGCCCGCTCACCAGGGACAGGCCGCCGCCGCCATCACCGGCGAACACCTCCATGATGACCTCCCGCCGTCCTGCGGCTGCATACCGGTGTTCTTGACTATATCCACCGGGGTCGGTGCAGTGGCCGTGGTGATTAGTGACCCCCGATCCCGCAGGGCGTGGCCCCGCCGCCGCAGGGTGGGTGAACGGCAAGGTCAGCGCGGGGCGCCTGACCTCCCGAGACCGAGGGTTTGCGTTCCGACGACCAGCGTCATCCCGCCGCCGGTCGACCTACTCGATGGCTAACGGAATCGACAGAACTTGCGGTTGACTGACGCCGAGAGTGAGGCCCTGCGCGCGAAGGCGGAGCAGGAGGGACGATCCATGCAGGAGGTCGCCCGAACCGCCATCGCCCACTACGTCTCGGACCGGCCACAGTGGCTGCGGGCGGCGATCGAGAAGGTGAGCAGCGAGGATCGTGAGCTGCTCGAGCGACTGAGCAGGTGAGCGACGACGAGATCGACCACCTGTCGGTCGAGGACCTCCTGGACGTCGCGTCTGGGGTGATGCGCGAGGTCGCGGTCCGGGACCCTGGCCTGCTGGCGGGGGCAGCCGCCCGGCCGGCGATCACGGTAGTCGGCGACGGTGCGTGCCCGGCCTTCTCCGACAACGCCGCGGCCTTGTTGCACTCGCTGGTTCGCACCCATGCGCTGGTGGACGGGAACAAGCGCTTGGCGTGGTCTGCCACGCGCGTCTTCTGCCTCATCAATGGTCGAGACCTGACCTACTCCGTGGACGAGGGGGAGGAGTTGATCGCGGCGGCGGCAGCCGGTCAGCTGGACGGTGCAGGACATCTCCGAGTGGCTGGCAGCGAGGCTGCGGTCCGCGTCCTAGCGCCGCGTCGCGCGCGGGCATGCCGCCGCCGGGGGCCACCCGGACGGACGGCATCGGGTGGTGATCTGAGTGGACCGGCGTGCCAGTGAGTCGTGCGCGTAGCCTGTATGGATGTCGTTAGCCGGCTTGGCTCCGCCGTAATGCTTGGGCGCTGCTCTAGATGGTGGTGTGGCCATTGTTGAATGGGTGGCTGAGCCGGCCTTTGCGGTGTCGGGGCAGGGGATGGCGGTGAGCCCGAGATGGTGGGCCCTGGTGGTGCTGGTCGGGCTCGGCATCGGGCTGGTTGTCGCGGCGATCATGCTGGTGCCCTGGCGGGTGCTGCGTCCGACACGTGAGGCCAGAGCGGCGGCGCTGCGCGGTCTACCGGACGGCGTGGTCACACGGGGTCGGGCGCTGCGCGCTGCCCTGCGCCCCAGCTCCTACGGTTCTCTGCTGGCGGGAGTGGCGGTGCTCCTGCTGCTCGGGTTGACTCCGGCCGGTGCCCGGATCGTCGCGTGGGTGGCCCAGCCATTCCACGGGCAATGGCTGGCCGAGGCCTTGCTGGGCGGTCTGGTCCTTCTGTTCACGCTCTGGTTGGTGTCCCTGCCGTTCGCGGTCAGGCGCCACATCGTGCTGCGTGGCTATGGGCTGTCCACCCAGGACTGGGTCGGATGGTCGGTCGACCTGCTCAAGGGCCTTGCGGTCGCCGCGGTGACCGGTGCAATCGTGCTCGCGGGGTTCTACACGCTGACCCGGTTCGCGCCAGCGTGGTGGTGGGCGTTCGGTGCCGTCGCTGCCGCCGCCCTGATGATTGTGCTGTCCTTCATCTTCCCGGTCGTGGTCGAGCCGCTGTTCAACACCTTCACGCCGATGCCGGACGGGCCGCTGCAAGAGGAGCTGGTCACGATGGCGGCACGGGACGGCATCTCGGTGCGGGACGTGCTGGTCGCGGACGCCTCACGGCGCACCCGCGGTCTGAACGCGTACGTGTCCGGCTTGGGGGCCACCCGGCGGCTCGTGGTCTACGACACGTTGCTTCGCGAGGCGACTCCAGGTGAGGTGCGCAGCGTCGTCGCGCACGAACTGGGCCACACCAAAGAGCGTGACTCCGAGGTCGGCGCGCTACTGGGGGCACTGGGCGCTGCGGCGGCCGTCGTGGCGCTGTATCTGTTGGGTCAGTGGGACGCGCTCCTGGGCCGAGCCGGGGTGGACTCCATCGCTGCGCCGCCGGCAATCGGGTTGGTGCTCGCCGTGCTGGCAGTGGCGGGCCTGGTCAGCGGCCCGGTGCAGAACCTCGTCTCCCGCCGGATCGAGGCCCGTGCCGATCAGCATGCGCTCCGACTGACCGGTGACCCTGCAGAGTTCGCCGCGATGCAGCTGCGCCTGGCTGAGGTCAACCTCGCCGACGTCCAGCCTCCCCGGATCGAGTACCTGCTGTTCGCCACTCATCCGGACACCGTGGAACGCCTTGCCGCAGCACGCGAATACGAGCCCCGTCCTGACCAGGCCCCGTGAGATCGGATCGCGCCGGGGTGTCAACGTCTCCCCAAGTCCGTCAGGGGGGTGCGCCGCCCGTTGCGAGCGGGGCTGCTCCTCCTCACACGCATCCTTCCTCGACCGTTTCGGGCGGCGGCTTCCTGATCTACGCCTCTCGAATGCGGTGTGGCGAGCGCATCAAACTGGCGCCCACTCCGCCGCCAGTTGACTTCACTGGATCGCCTGTGCCGGGGCGCCGCTGTCACCGTCCCCTCTCGCCAACGCGACGACTCCCCCCCGGCCAGCCGGGCAGGAGGGACGGCACCCAACGCCTGCATCCAGGCCGCGCTCGAGCCGGATATCTCGGCGGTAGCGTTCGGCGGGTGCGGATCGTCGTTTCCGGGACCCACGCCAGCGGCAAGAGCACTGTCGTGTCCGACTTCGCGCTGGCGCACCGGCGCTTTCAGGTCCTGTCCGACCCATTCGACCTCGTTGACGCGCTCGACCCCAGGTCTGCGGCCTCGTTCCACGAGCAGCTCATCGTGTCCGCGGAACGGCTGACGGTCCTGCCACGCGGTGCCGAGGTGATCGCCGAACGCGGTCCGTTGGACTTCCTTGCCTATCTTGAAGCCCTCGAGGCGCTGGGACGGGCGACCGTGTCCGGGCCGGCCCTCCACGAGCTGCGGGCAATCACCGCCGAAGCGTTGGGGAACGTGGACGTCTTGGCGGTTCTGCCGCTCTCCGGTCTGGAGGGGGTCTGGGTCCCCGATGATGAGGATCCGCAGCTTCGCACCACGATGAATGAACGACTGCTCGACCTGTGCGACGACGACGAGCTGGTGGGGCAGATCGGCCGCATCGTGGAACTCACGGGGACGCCCGAGGAGCGGCTCACCTGCCTGACCACACACCTCGATGGGAACTGACCAACAGGCCGCCCAGGGGCGTCGCCAGTGAGTGCTTCCGCCGCGAGCCGGTCCACCGTGAAGCAGCACCGTCGGTGCGGCGCGAAGCGACGTCGTTGCGTGGTGTCTCGTGCCATCCTTCGCGTCATGCGAAGCCGGGGTGGTGATGAGCGCAACCGGTGGCCGGACTCGTCGCGGTCAATGACGGTCGCCGTCGTGCTCATCGCACTCACCGCCAGTGCAGCCACGACCGCCTATCTCGACCCGCAGAGCGGCGGCACGGGATGGCTTCTCGTCGCAGGACTTGCCGTCTTGTGGGCGCCATTGATCGGCTCCTTCCCGCTGAGCACGGCGCGATTGGTCGTGACCTCAGGGGGCTGGTTGACGCTTGGCATGCTCGGTGCCTACGTCTTCGGTGTCGTTGTCGCGTACGCGGGCGCACTGCTCGGCCTGCTGCTGGTCTTGCACGCCCTCATGTCTCGCATCCGAGCGCAGAGCTCTCGATCTCCCAGCTCTGCCTGACCTGGAGGAGCCTTCGGCTCGACTGCGAGTGCTCCCCGGGACGTAGCCCTTTGCGCCGCCAGTCGACCGTCCAGCCGCCACTGGCCGGGAAGGCCGTCCGCGCTCTTGGCTGAGCGAACATCCAGCTGACCAGGTCGCTGCTCAGGGCCGTCGGACAGCCCGGATCACGGCGTCGACACCCGACGCCTGGTCGGGCCGGCGCACTCCTCCGCGTGCTCGATCCGCCAGTGCTCGGGGTCGAGCGCGTCGTCGAGGTCGGCGAGGGACACCTGCCGCTGACCGGCCGCGGGTGTCGCCTCACCGGTGGCCGGGAAGCGCGGTATGTGCCCGACCAGCAGCAGCAGCAGCCGTCCGCCGACGGCGACCCCACCGCCGGGGCGAGTCAGCCTTTCCGCCGCCAAGCGGAGGCGTATTCCTGATCGATGGGACTTAGGTCTGGCCGTCGGGCCACGATGGTGCAAGGCTCGGACCAGCCGAACCATGGGAGACATGATGAGCGTCTACAAGATCGTTGAGATCGTCGGGACCAGCGCCTCTTCGTGGGAGGACGCCGCGGTGCAGGCAGTGAACACCGCGAAAGAGACTCTTCGCGATCTGCGTGTCGCAGAAGTAGTCGAGCAAGACGTCGACCTGTCTGGTGACGATGTGGTCTTCCGGACGAAGTTGAGCATTTCGTTCAAGTACCAGACCGACTGACGTCGACCTTCGCGGTGTCTCGCCGCGGGTCAGGACCGCGGCGGGTTCGCATCGAATGGCGCGTCCGCGAATATCGAGCCTGGGGGTGACCTTGGTCATGCCCGGTGCGACGCCGATTGAAGCCCTTCCCTTGCGCCAGCCCGGCGTGGCCGTAGTCCGCGCAAACGCCACTGCCTCGAAGTTGCGTCTTAGCGCCGCCTGTTCTCTCGCTGCAACTCGGGTTTGTGGACTGGTGTGGGCGTGGGGCCGGGACGGGCGCCTGGGCGGCGCTCTTGTCGAGCTGCTTGGCGAGTAGTGATCAAGGGCCGTGGGCGTTGGTACGGCGCAGATCGCCCGGTCGAGTGATGTCTCGCCGTTCCGGCCGGTCCTACGGTGAGTCGGTAGGGCTGGCTGCGCTCCTGGTGGAGGCTGCGGTGACTCTGACTCCGGCGGGTGTTGACCATCATCAGCTCGCGTGTGAAGCGCTCGAGCGGAGTGCGCCACTTCTGGTGCAGGCGATTCGGGGAGCTCCGGGTGGGCATCGACCGAGGAAGATGCGGTGGACCAACGCCGAGATCGCGGCACACATGTACGCGTCGGTGACACAGGCCGGGAGGGCCGTCCGTGGCGAACCATCCATGTTCGATGGGGTGGAGCTGTCGGCCGAGCTGGACGAGCGGATGATCGCGGAGGTTCCCGAGCGGGACACCACTGTGCTCGCCGACCTGATCGGCGAGGGCACCGCTTCGTTTGTCACCGCCGCCCGCGCGCACGCCGGGCACGAGCCGATCGGCCTTCGGCGTGCAACCGTGTCCACGATCGTCGGGCTGCTCGCACTCGACCACCACCTGCATGGGGGTCAGTTCAGCGAGACGTCGGGATCGGTGTGGGGTGGTCGGGTTGCCGACATGCACTCTCCGCTTCGTGCGGTCGTCCCGTACGCGTTCGATCCGATGGCCGCGCGGGACTTCCACGGCTCGTTCCGCCTGCGGCTTCGGGGGGTCGAGCCGGTGACCTACGCGGTCGACAACGGGCGGTTGAGCCTGGACAGTGACGGACGTGTCGACTGCACGATGACCGCTGACCCGCAGACCTTCCTCCTGGTGGGCATCGGGGTCGTGTCACAACTGCGGGCGGCCCTGACCGGCAAGCTGCGCGCCGGCGGCCGGAAGCCGTGGCTCGCTTCGGCCTTCCCACAGCTGTTCCCACCAGTCCCGCATGGCGGCGTCGCTCGGTAGCGCCCGCGAGCCGTTCCTCTCCCTGAGCCCCCGCCGTATCAGGCAGGGCGCAACTCGCCGTCCGCCCCAACTGGTGCATGGCGTAGACCGCCGCGGATCGTGGTGGAAGTGCGTCCCAACTCGTGGTGACATGCGTCTCTATCCGCCGCCTGTCGACCGCCCGCATCGCGGCTCGCCGGACGGGTTGCCCACGGGAATCGGATCGTGACTGAGCTGCCCCGCTGATGTACTGGAGGGAGCTTCAACGAATCTTCCGAGCTCAAGGAGGTGGTGTTGTGGCGGGCTACGGCGCGCTCGCAGAGGTCTACGAGTGGCTCATCTCCGATGCGAAGGTGGGCCCCTCGGCATCCGCTGCCGCGTTCGACGACGTGGTCACGCTCCTTCCGCCCAACGCCCGGGTACTCGATTGCTCGTGCGGCACCGGGCAACTGGCGGTCGGCCTCGCCGGCCTGGGCGTGCGGGTCGTGGCGACCGACGCCAGCGCCGCGATGGTTCGCCGCACCGGAGAGTTGGCTGAAGAACTCGGTGCATCGTTGCGAACGGTTCGAGTCGGCTGGAATGAGTTGCCCGATCATTTCGACGACGCAAGCTTCGACATGGTGTTCTGCGTCGGCAACTCGCTGCACCATGCAGAGGGTGCGCGCGGCAGGTCAGCCGCACTGGAGTCGATGTCGCGGCTACTGCGTACTGGCGGACGGTTGGTTCTCACGTCACGCAACTGGGAGCTCGTGCGCGCTGGCGGGTCCCGGCTGGAGATCCGGGATCAACTGGTCCGCAGGAACGGCCGCGATGCTGTGGTCGCCTATCGCTGGGAGATCGCGCAGCGCTGGGAGCAAGAGCACCACATCGAGATAGCCGTCGCCAGGCTGGAGGCCGATGGATCGGTCGAAGTCTGCTCCGAGCTGTTGTCGTCTTGGCCCTATCGGTACGACGACCTCCTGCCGGGACTGCAGGACGTCGGACTCGCGGTCGAGAGAAGCACCTTCGACCCGATGGCCGAGGACTACATGGTGGTCGCGATCAAGGAGTAGGCACCGGCATCCCCATCCGAGCCGCCGGAGTCGACCGAACTCATGCACGCTCATCGGCCGCTCCGGAAGGGACCGGCGTCGCCAGACCTGCTGCATACCGCCGCCTGAACGCCTTACCGATGTGGGGCAAGAGCGCTCGTCGGCACGGGCCCCTTCGTCGGCGCTGTCAGCGTCTCCCCGTGCTCCCACCGGTCGACTGCTGGCTGCTGCTGGATGATTCTGGCCGTGAGCTTGGTGTGTTGCTCGATGCCGGTCTTCATGTGGGGTGGCGCGGATAGGCCCTCGAGCGGCAGCCGTAGCAGTGAGCGTTCCCGGCCCCACGCGGCACCCCCTCCGTGCCGCGTGGGGCCGCTCAGCGCGGCATGACGTTGAAGTCGTTGATCGGGCGGGTGGTGCTGGTGCCGTCGGCCAGCGTGATGGTGACGTTCGGGTTGAGTTCGGCGTCCAGGGTGGGCGGTTCGGACAGTGGCCACCAGGCGGCGAAGTGCCCGTCGTGCAGGGTGGCGTGCACGGGGGTGCCGTCGCCGTCGAAGGTGAGAGCGACGACGTCGCTGCCGGCCTTGCCGGTGACCTCGGCCTCGGCGTGGCCGTCGTTGTTGAAGGAGTCGCGCACCCCGTTGGTGACCAGGGCGTCGGCGGCTGGGGTCTGCTTGAGCGGGGCGAGGAAGCCGACGCCGAACAGGTCCGCGCCGGTCAGGCAGGTGGCCTCGAAGCCGTCGGGTGCGCCGAGGACGATGTAGGTGAAGTCGCCGCGGACCTCGGCGAGGCGGATGCTGAAGTCGTGGTCCTCGACGGCCCAGTTCACCAGGCACTGCGTGCCCCACTTGTCCAGCTCGGCGGGGGTGGCCGGGCGTGGGGTCGCGGTCCAGGTGGCGTAGGCCTCCGGTGGGCGCAACGTCTGCACGGTGAGCACGGCGGTGAGCGCGGCTGCGGCCGCGCCGGCGAGAAGGAGCCGGCGGCGGGCCCGGTGTGGCCGGTGCGCGGGCGCGAGGTGCTCAAGGTCCTCACCCGAGAACTCGTCGACGCTAGCGGGTTCGATGCCGCTCTCCTCGCTTCTGCTGGACTGGCGGGCGAGGAGGCGGGCTAGGAGGTCCCGGGCAGCCGGGCTGTCGGTGACCGCGTCGGAGATGCCACGGGCGGGGTCAAGGTCGGCGAGCTGGTCGGTCAACGTCATGGCCGGCTCCCTTCCGGGGGGCTGATGCGGGGGCGGGTGGTGGCGCGGGGGAGGAGGTGGGCGCGTAGCGCGGCGCGGGCCCGGCTCAGGCGGAGCCGGTACGCCAGAGGGGTGATGCCCAGAACGGTGGCGGCCTGGGCTCCGCTCAGCCCGTCCCACACGGTCAGGGCCAGGGCGTCCTGGTGGGCGGGGCTGAGCCGGTTCCAGGCGGCGGCAAGATCGGTGGCGGCGACGACGGTGTCCTCGTGGCCGGGCACCGGCGGGTCGGTGACCAGGGCGACGGTGGGCAGGTGCTGGCCGTGGGAGTGGCGGGCCAGGAGGAGTCGGCGGGTGATCCCGAACAGCCAGGCGCGGGCCTGATCGGGATCGGTGGGCAGGTCGGTGTGGCGGCGCCAGGCGACCGTGAACGCGTCGGCGGCGACGTCTTCGGCCTGGTGTCTGGGGACGCGGCGGGCGGCGAAACGGACGAGGTCGGCGTAGGTGGCGTCGAAGACGGCGGCGAAGTGCCGTTGCTGGTCGTCCACACCTACCTCATGCCTACTGGGTGCCGGTTGTTTCACCTCATCTTGCGCCGGTTGCGGACGTAGGGTCAGTATGTCGCTCGACAGGTCCGAGAGCACGACGTGATCAGCGTGCCCTCAGCGGCATGGGACGAGAGCGAAGTGCGTCTCAGCGCCGCTTAGGGGCCAGTCGGGTGAGGAGTTCTCAGGCGACCTTGGAGGAGTAGCGCTGGCGGGCGGCTTCGCCGGTGGTCCCGACCAGGGTGCCGATGGCCGACCACGACAGGCCGGCGGTGCGCGCTTGGCGGACGGCATCGAGGAGGTGCTGCTCGGCGGCGGAGCGTTCGATCGCCGCAGCCCTCAGAGCCTGGACGGCTGCGGGGTCGAGCTCGTCTGCCGGATCGGGCGCGTAGTTCTCGAACCGGGTGGCGAGCTCGTCGGCGTGCTTGAGGATGTCGTCGACGCTGCGGGGCATGGTCATCACCTGAGGAACCTCTCGCGTGCGCGCATCGCGTGCACGATCACGACTGCGGTCTCAGCTTGGACGAAACCGACTTCGAGGATGATCGCCGCGGCGTTGGCGCCGATCATCATGGTGAACCCGTCCCCGAGGTCCCAGACCCGGAGGGGATTGCGGTAGGCGTGAGGATCTCGTCTTCGCTCAGCCCGTGCCGGAGCGCGGACGGGGCGATGACGGGATCGTCCATGTGACAAGTTGACTTGTGGAGACGCTTCTGGTCAACGATGCCGACGGGTCATGGCGTCGTGTAGGGCGGTGACTGCGGGGGTGAGGACGGGCAGGTCGCGGTCGTAGATGCGGCCGGTGTCGAGACGTTCGGTGAGCTCGATGAGGATCCGCGCGTACTCGATCGCGGACTGTGGCCGATAGGGGACGGGCACCTGGGTGCGGTGGTGCTGGACGACGGTGACGGCCCGGGTGGTCTCGACGACTCGGTCCTTGATCTCGATGGCGGAGCGGCCGGAGTCAGCGGCGCGGCGTTGTTCCCAGGCGCGGTGACGGCAGCTGCTGGAGCACCATTTGGGGACCCGTCCGCGGGCCGGAACCGGCACTTCAGTGCCGCACCAGCCGCATGTGACGACCTGTCCGGGGTTGCGCGGGGCGGGGCGCTTCGAGGCCCGTTCGGGGCTCGGATTCGTGCTGCTCATGCGCCACCTCAGAGTTCTGATGGGTGCCGATCTTCTTGATGCCAACGATAGAGCCGGATACCGGGGTTCACGGGTCTGTGCCGTTGAGATCGTTGGCCGAAATCAGGGTTGGAGGAGGGGATGGTGATGAGCGCTCGTGACGACTGGGTCCGGGCCCTCGACGCAGCCCTCCGCGGGGCCGAGCAGCGGGCCTGCCGGATCGTCGCCCGGCTCGTCGACGAGGAGGGCTGACCCTTGCCAGGCCGTCGACTGGTACGACGGCGGGGTCACCTTCGCCCGACGTCGTACGGATGCGTCGCGCGGCCATCCAGCGGGCCACCGGGGCGCCGACTGAGCCCGGGCGCCCGCAGACAGGATGACCGGATGAGCCCGACCGACACGACACGCCCTGATGAGAAGGAGCGACACGCCGCGGACCGCTGTTGCACGCTTGTTGCACGCCGAAGGCCGGACATGGCGAAGCCGCAGGTCAGAGACCTGCGGCTGGGCGCCCCCGGCAGGATTCGAACCTGCGCTCCCGCCTCCGGAGGGCGGTGCTCTATCCCCTGAGCTACGGGGGCCCGTCGCCGGCCGGACGAGCCTCGCGGTGTCGTACGGCGCGCAGCGAGGCTAGCAGCCTACGCTGGCCCCCATGCAATCCGGGACCAGCGCCGCCGACCCGGCGCCGCTCGTCCTCGTGTGCGACGACACCGAGCAGATCCGCCGCCTCGTTCGGATCAACCTCGAGCTCGCCGGCTTCGACGTCGAGGAGGCCAGCGACGGCCACGAGGCGATGGCGCGCCTCATCGACGTCGAGAGCCGACTCCCCTCGGTGGTGGTCATCGACTCGCAGATGTCGCCGTACGACGGGTGGTGGGCGATCGCCGCCATCCGGTCCCACCACCGGCTCGACGCGATGCCGGTGCTGCTCGTCACCGCCAACGTGGCCGAGCACGTGGGGCCCGAGACCACCGTCGCGGGTTTCGACGGCGTCGTGGGCAAGCCCTTCGACCCCGACGAGCTCGTCGACGCCGTCTCACGCCTCGCGGTGGGCGGCAGGGCCTCCGATCCGGGCCAATAGACTCCCGCGGGTGACGCCCGAACAGCTCTCCGCCGCGATCCGCGACGCCCTCGCCTCCGCCGTCGAGGCCGGTGACCTCGCCGTCGCCGTCCCCGACGAGGTCCGCGTGGAGCGCCCGAAGGGTCGTGACCACGGGGACTGGTCGACCAACGTCGCCCTCCAGCTGGCCAGGGCCGCCGGGATGCCGCCGCGCGAGGTCGCCCAGCTGCTCGCCGCCCGGCTCGGCGCCACTGCGGGCGTCAAGGCGGTCGACGTCGCCGGCCCCGGGTTCCTCAACATCACCCTCGACGCGGCGAGCGCCGGGGAGCTGGCCCGCACCGTCGTCGAGGCGGGTGCGGCCTACGGCACCAACGACTCCGAGGCGGGCCACGTCGTCAACCTCGAGTACATCTCGGCCAACCCCACCGGCCCGCTGCACCTCGGGCACACCCGGTGGGCGGCCCTCGGTGACGCCATGGCCCGGTTGCTGCGGGCCAGCGGCGCCACCGTCACCACCGAGTACTACCTCAACGACGCCGGCGCCCAGATGCAGAACTTCGCCCGCAGCGTCCTGGCCAGGGCCAAGGGCGACCCCACCCCAGAGGGCGGCTACCCGGGCGCCTACGTCGACGAGCTCGCGGCCCGGGTCCTCGCGATGCGCCCGGATCTCACCGAGCTGCCGGACGACGAGGCGCTCGTCCTGGCCCGCGACCTCGCCTACCCCCTCCAGCTCGACGACATCCGGGAGACGCTGCGCGACTTCGGCGTGCACTTCGACGTGTGGTTCTCCGAGCGGACCCTCCACGACGCCGGCGCCGTCGACCTCGCGGTGGCGCGGCTGCGCGAGCAGGGTCACGTCTACGACCTCGACGGGGCCGTGTGGCTGCGCACCACCGACTTCGGCGACGACCGGGACCGGGTGCTCATCCGCGCCGACGGGGAGCCCACGTACTTCGCGGCCGACGCGGCGTACTACCTCAGCAAGAAGGACCGTGGCTTCGACGAGAAGATCTACCTCCTCGGCGCCGACCACCACGGGTACATCGGCCGGCTCAAGGCCATCGTCGCGTGCGCCGGCGACGACCCGGAGCGCAACATCGAGGTGCGGATCGGCCAGCTGGTGGACCTCGGCGGCGCTCGGATGTCGAAGCGCGCGGGCAACATCATCGAGCTGCGCGACCTGATCGGCTGGATCGGAACCGACGCCATCCGGTACTCGCTGGCGCGGTACCCCGCCGACAGCCCGCTCAGCCTCGACGGCGAGGAGCTGCGCCGGCAGACCAACGACAACCCCGTGTTCTACGTCCAGTACGCGCACGCCCGCACCGCGAACGTGGCCCGGCTCGCGGCCGAGGACGGCGTGCGCCGCGAGGACGGCTTCGACGCCGCCCTGCTCGGCGACCCCACCGAGGCCGCCCTGCTCGCGGTGCTCGGCGACTTCCCGCGGGTGGTGTCCCAGGCCGCCCACTTGCGCGAGCCGCACCGGGTCGCCCGCTACCTCGAGGAGCTCGCCGGGCGCTTCCACAAGTGGTACGACACCTGCCGGGTGCGCCCGGTGAACGCCGACGAGGAGGTCACCGACCTGCACCGCACCCGGCTGTGGCTGGGCGACGCCACCCGTCAGGTGCTCGCCAACGGGCTGGCCCTGCTCGGCGTCAGCGCGCCCGAACGGATGTAGAGGCCCGACCGATGCGCGCACACGAGGCCGGTGTCCTCCACGCCGAGGGCTACGGCGGCCCCCCGCTCTACCTGCCCCATCCCTCCGACGTCATGGAGCTGCTGCCGCAGCTGTGGCCCACCACGGTCGGCCGCGACGACGACGGCCGCCTGACCGTCGGCGGCGTCGACGTGGTGACCCTGGCCGAGCGGCACGGCACGGCCGCGTACGTCCTCGACGAGGACGACTTCCGGATGCGGGCCCGGGCCTTCCGCGACGGCTTCGCCGCGGCGTTCGAGCCGGTCGGCGGCGCCGACGTCTACTACGCGGGCAAGGCGTTCCTCTGCACGGCGGTCGCCCGGTGGGTCGCGGAGGAGGGTCTGCACCTCGACGTCTGCACCGGCGGCGAGCTCGAGGTCGCCCGGCGCGCCGGGTTCCCGGCCGAGCGGATCGGCTTCCACGGCAACAACAAGACGGTCGCGGAGCTCCGGGCCGCCCTGGCGTACGGGGTCGGCCGGGTCGTGCTCGACTCCTTCCAGGAGGTCGAGCGGGTGGCGTCGGTCGCGACCGAGCTCGGGGTCGTCGCGCCTGTCATGGTGCGGGTCACCGTGGGGGTCGAGGCGCACACCCACGAGTTCATCGCCACCGGCCACGAGGACCAGAAGTTCGGCTTCAGCCTCGCCGGCGGCCGGGCGGCGGACGCGGTGCGCCAGGTCCTCTCGCACCGGGACGTCCTCGACCTGCGCGGCCTGCACAGCCACATCGGCAGCCAGATCTTCGACACGGCCGGCTTCGAGGCGGCCGCCCGGCGCCTCGTCGCCCTGCACGCCGAGGTCGAGCGGGAGCACGGGCTGCTCCTCCCCGAGCTCGACCTTGGCGGCGGGTACGGCATCGCCTACACCTCGCAGCACACCCCACTCGGCACCGGTGCGCTCGCCGAGGAGCTGGCCGGCATCGTCGGGCGCGAGCTGAAGGCGGTGGGAAACGGCGGCGGTGCCGCGGTGCCGCGGGTGTCGGTCGAGCCCGGTCGAGCCATCGCCGGCCCGAGCACGTTCACGCTCTACGAGGTGGGCACGGTCAAGGACGTCGACCTCGACGGGGTGCACCGGCGCAAGTACGTCGCGGTCGACGGCGGGATGAGCGACAACGCGCGCCCGGCGCTCTACGAGGCCGACTACTCCTGCACCCTGGCCAACCGGTGGTCCAGCGCCGAGCCGGCCCTCTCACGCGTCGTCGGTCGCCACTGCGAGAGCGGTGACATCGTCGTCCTCGACGAGTACCTCCCCGCCGACGTGCGCCCGGGCGACCTCGTCGCCGTGCCCGGCACCGGCGCCTACTGCCGCAGCCTGTCGAGCCAGTACAACCACACCCCCAGGCCACCGGTCGTCGCGGTCCGTGGGGGCGAGTCCCGGGTCATCGTCCGCCGTGAGACGATCGATGACCTGCTCGCCCTCGACGTGGCGGACGCCTGAGACCCCACCGAGGAGATGGACCCCCGCATGGCACACGAACCCGGTGCCCCCCTGCGCGTCGCGCTGCTCGGCTGCGGCGTCGTCGGCTCGGCGGTGGCGCGGATGCTCGTCACCCACGCCGACGACCTCGCCGCGCGCGCCGGCGCGCCGCTCGAGCTCGTCGGGGTCGCGGTGCGCCGACCGCAGCGCCCCCGCCCGGACGTCCCCGTCGACCCGTCGCTGTTCACCGACGACGCCGAGGACCTCGTCACCCGCGCCGACCTCGTCATCGAGGTCATCGGCGGCATCGACCCGGCCCGCGGGCTCATCCTGCGCGCGATGGAGCACGGCGCCTCGGTGGTCTCCGCCAACAAGGCGCTGCTCGCCGAGGACGGCCCGACCCTGTACGCCCAGGCCGCCGACTGCGGGGTGGACCTGTACTACGAGGCGGCAGTGGCTGGTGCCATCCCGATCCTCCGCCCCATCCGCGAGTCGCTCACCGGCGACCACGTGCGCCGGGTCATCGGCATCGTCAACGGCACGACCAACTTCGTCCTCGACAAGATGGACGCCTCCGGCGCCGGCTTCGCCGAGACCGTCGAGCAGGCCCAGGCCCTCGGGTACGCCGAGGCCGACCCCACCGCCGACGTCGAGGGCTTCGACGCCGCCGCCAAGGCCGCCATCCTCGCCAGCCTGGCCTTCCACACCAGGGTCGCCGCCGGGGACGTGCACCGTGAGGGCATCACCGAGGTCACGGCGGCCGACATCCGGGCGGCCGCCGAGATGGACGCAGTCGTCAAGCTGCTCGCCATCTGCGAGCGGGTCGAGAGCGACGGCGCCGAGGCGGTGTCGGTGCGCGTGCACCCCGCGATGATCCCGAGGTCGCACCCGCTCGCGAGCGTGCGCGAGGCGTTCAACGCCGTCTTCGTCGAGGCCGACGCCGCCGGCGAGCTGATGTTCTACGGCCGTGGTGCGGGCGGCGAGCCCACCGCCTCGGCCGTCCTCGGCGACGTCGTCGCCGCCGCCCGGCACAAGGTGGCCGGCGGGCGTGGACCGGGGGAGTCGGCCTACGCCGACCTGCCGGTCGTCGACATGGGCCGGGCCGTGACCCGCTACCACATCAGCCTCGACGTTGCCGACCGGCCGGGCGTCCTCGCGCAGGTCGCCGCGGCCTTCGCCGAGCACGGAGTCTCCATCGAGACGGTGCGCCAGGAGGTCTCCTCCGAGGAGGACGGGCGGGCCCGGCTCATCGTCGTCACCCACCGCGCACCCGACGCGGCCCTCGCCGCCACGGTCGACGCCCTCGCCGCCCTCGAGGCGGTCGACGACGTCGCCTCGGTGATGCGCGTGGAAGGAGCCTGACCGGTGGCCCAGCAGTGGCGTGGAGTCATCCGCGAGTACGCCGACCGCCTCCCGGCGCTCGAGGGTGCCCCGGTCGTCACCCTCCACGAGGGCGGCACGCCGCTCATCCACTGCGGCCACCTCTCCGAGCTGACCGGTGCGCAGGTGCACGTCAAGTACGAGGGGCTGAACCCCACCGCCTCGTTCAAGGACCGTGGGATGACCGCCGCCATCTCCGTCGCCGCGAGGCACGGTGCCAGGGCGGTGATCTGCGCGAGCACCGGCAACACGAGCGCGAGCGCCGCCGCCTACGCCGTGCGGGCAGGGATGACGTGCGCCGTGCTCGTCCCCGACGGCAAGATCGCCATGGGGAAGCTGAGCCAGGCGGTGGCGCACGGGGCGCGCATCATCCAGGTCGAGGGCAACTTCGACGACTGCCTCACGGTCGCGCGCAAGCTCGCCGAGGCCTACCCCGTCGACCTCGTGAACTCGGTCAACCCGGCCCGCATCGAAGGGCAGAAGACGGCGGCGTTCGAGGTGGTCGACGCCCTCGGCGATGCCCCCGACATCCACGTCGTCCCCGTCGGCAACGCGGGCAACATCACGGCGTACTGGAGGGGCTACACCGAGTACGCCTCTGCCACAGCCGGCCTCGGGGGCCGGATGCTCGAGCCCGTCGCGACGAAGCGCCCCCGGATGTGGGGCTTCCAGGCCGCCGGTGCGGCTCCCATCGTCCTCGGCCACCCCGTCGACCATCCCGAGACCGTGGCCACCGCCATCCGGATCGGCAACCCGGCCTCGTGGCGGCAGGCCGAGGCGGCGCGGGACGAGTCCGGTGGCCTGATCGACGCGGTCACCGACGAGGAGATCCTCGACGCCCACCGGCTGCTGTCCTCCACCGAGGGGGTGTTCGTCGAGCCCGGCTCGGCGGCGAGCATCGCCGGGCTGATGAAGAAGCACCGCGAGGGCCAGGTGCCGGCGGGTGCCACCGTGGTCTGCACCGTCACCGGGCACGGACTCAAGGACCCCCAGTGGGCCCTGCGCACCGCGGACGGCTCGGACGTCGAGCCGGTCCGGGTGCCGGTCGACGCCTACTCGGTCGCCGTCGCCCTGGGCCTCGAGGACTGACGTGGACGCGGTGCTGCGTCCCGGCGCGTCCGTCGAGGTGCGGGTCCCCGCGAGCAGCGCCAACCTCGGGCCGGGCTTCGACTCCGTCGGGTGCGCCCTCGGGGTGTGGGACACGTGCCGGGCCTCGGTCACCGAGGAGCCGGGCCTCGTCGTCACGGTCTCGGGGGAGGGAGCCGACGCGGTGCCGCTCGACGCCGGCCACCTCGTCCACCGGGCGATGCAGGCGGCGTGGTCCGAGCTCGGCGTGGCGGCCCCCGGCGGGCTGCTCCTGGAGTGCCGCAACGAGGTGCCGCACGGTCGGGGCATGGGCTCCTCGGCCACGGCCATCGTCACCGGCATCGTGGCCGCCCAGGCGCTCCACGACGTCAGCCGCGGCACCGACGACCCCACCCGGCCAGACCTCGGCTTCGCCAACGGCCTCGCCGCGCGGCTCGAGGGTCACCCCGACAACGCTTCGGCGAGCGTCTACGGGGGAGTGACCCTCTCCTGGACCGAGGCCGAACTCGACACCACCCGCACGGTGCACCTCGCCCTGCACCCCGACGTCGTGCCGGTGGTCTTCGCGCCGCCGACCCAGCTGTCCACGGCCCGGGCCCGCTCCGTGCTGCCCCAGCAGGTGCGCCTCGCCGACGCCGCCGCCAACACCGCGCGCGGCGCGCTCCTCGCGCACGCGCTGGCGACCGCCCCCGAGCACCTCGTGGCCGCCACCCGCGACTGGCTGCACCAGGAGGCGCGCCGGCCGTCCTACCCGGAGTCGATGGCCCTCGTCGACGCGCTGCGCGGCGCGGGCCATGCCGCGGCCATCTCGGGCGCCGGCCCGTCGGTCCTCGTGCTCACGCTGCACGACCGGGTCGACGCGGTTCGCGCGCACGCCCGCGAGGGATGGCGCGTCCTGACCCCAGGCATCCCCGCCCGCGGAGCCGAGGTGGCGGTGCTCGCGACGGGGTGACACCGGTCGTGCCGTCGTGGGTGGGGACGGACGGGCCGGGTGGTACTCTTGACCTGCTTCCGCAGTCGATGCCGGGTCACTCCCGTTGACTGCCGCGGAACGCCTCCCACGCTCCGGGCATGTGTCCCAGCCGTCTGTGGCTGCGGCCCCGGCGTGGTCTCTCCCAGTCACCGGCCAGCACGCCGGAACCACGAACGAGGGGAAGGATCCTTCGTGACAGACACCACCACACTCGAGGCGTCGACCTCGTCCGGCGGCCAGCGCCGCTCGGGCGCCCTGTCGGCGATGCGCCTGGCCGAGCTCCAGGGGCTTGCCTCGAGCATGGGCATCAGCGGCACGGCGAAGATGCGCAAGAGCGACCTCGTCACCGCCATCCGGGCCCGCCAGAACGGCGAGAGCGGCCCGGCCAGCGCCGGCGGCCCCCCACCGCGCCGCGCGGAGCAGCCCGACGAGCCCGACGCGCGCGAGGAGCGCCCCGCGGCCGGTTCCCGCGGTGAACAGCCCGAGCGCGACCGCGGGGGCGAGCGCCCCGACCGCGAGGAGAAGGCGCGCGACCGCGACGAGAAGAGCCGCGACCGCGACGGTGGCGAGCGCAACCGCCGGGACCGCGACCAGGACCGTTCCGACCGCGACGACCGCGGCGGTCGCGACCGTGACCAGCGGGCCGGCGGCCAGCAGGGCAACAACCAGGGTGGCCGCGACGACGACGAGGGCGGTGGCCGCAGCCGGCGCCGGCGCAACCGCGGCCGGGGGCGTGAGAAGCGCACCCGCCAGGGCGGCGGGAGCGAGGGCGGTGGCCAGCAGGTCGAGGCCGGCGAGCTCCAGGTCACCGAGGAGGACGTGCTCGTCCCCGTGGCCGGCATCCTCGACATCCTCGACAACTACGCCTTCGTCCGCACCACCGGCTACCTGCCCGGCAGCAGCGACGTCTACGTGCCGATGGCCGTCGTCAAGCGGCACGGCCTGCGCAAGGGCGACGCCGTCACCGGCTCGATCAAGGCCCTCCGCGAGGGCGAGGAGCCGCAGCAGCAGACCGTCGGGTCGCGCAACAACCGGCAGAAGTACACCCCGATCGCCAGCCTCGAGACCGTCAACGGGATGAGCCCGGAGGACGCCCGGCGTCGCCCGGAGTTCACCAAGCTCACCCCGCTCTACCCGCAGCAGCGGCTGCGGCTGGAGACCGAGCAGAACCTGGTGACGACGCGGATCATCGACCTCGTGGCCCCCATCGGCAAGGGCCAGCGCGGCCTCATCGTCGCCCCGGCCAAGGCCGGCAAGACGATGGTGATGCAGGCCCTCGCCAACGCGATCACGACCAACAACCCCGAATGCCACCTCATGGTCGTCCTCGTCGACGAGCGGCCGGAGGAGGTCACCGACATGCAGCGGGCTGTCAAGGGCGAGGTCATCTCCTCGACCTTCGACCGCCCCGCCGAGGACCACACCACGGTCGCCGAGCTCTCGATCGAGCGGGCCAAGCGGCTGGTCGAGATGGGCCACGACGTCGTCGTGCTGCTCGACTCGATCACCAAGCTCGGCCGCGCCTACAACCTCGCGGCCCCGGCGAGCGGTCGCATCCTCTCCGGTGGGGTCGACTCGGCGGCGCTGTACCCGCCGAAGAAGTTCTTCGGCGCCGCTCGGAACATCGAGAACGGCGGCTCGCTCACCATCCTCGCCACCGCGCTCGTCGAGACCGGCTCGCGGATGGACGAGGTGATCTTCGAGGAGTTCAAGGGCACCGGCAACATGGAGCTCAAGCTCGACCGGGGACTGGCCAACCGCCGGATCTTCCCCGCGGTCGACGTCAACAACTCGGGCACCCGTCGTGAGGAGATCCTCCTGGCGCCCGATGAGCTGAAGATCATGTGGAAGCTGCGCCGGGTGCTCGCCGCCCTCGACCCCCAGGCCGGCATCGAGCTGCTCCTCGACCGCCTCAAGAAGACGCGCACCAACTACGAGTTCCTCACCCAGGTCGCCCAGACGAGCTCGGTCAGGCTCGACGACGAGGAGGACTGACCCTCCTCGAGCGGGCAGACACGCCGCCCCCGGAGCCTCCGGGGGCGGCGTTCCCGTTTCCCCTCCCGACGGGCGGCTCAGAAGCCGGAGGGCTCGGTCGCGTACTCCGGCTCCACCGGCCGCGGCTCGTGGTGGAGGGGATGCAGCGCCCGGGTCGCCTCGAACCACAGCAACGCGTCGTAGCGGGCTCCCATGACCGTCGGCACGTAGTTGGCCGCCTCCCGCTCCGGTGCGTAGACGACGCCCACGGCACGGTGCCCCCGCCGAGTCGACAGCCAGGGCCCGTCGCGGCGGTCGGGGAAGACGAGGGTGCCCGGACCACCCAGCGCCCGGTGCAGCAGGTCCTCGTGGCTGCCCGCGCGGGCCACAGGCAGGCGCATCACCTGCTCGGGAGCACCCCACGCGGAGCCGGCGAGGACGCTCCCGTGGTGGCCGGCGAGGCCGACCAGCGCCACGCCGTCGTCACCGTGCCGGTCGCGGACCAGCTGGCCCACGTTGACCATCCCGGCGGCGGCCATGTCGGTGGCGCGGGCGTCGCCGACGTGGGTGTTGTGGGCCCAGACCAGGCCCTTGGACGTGGGCCCGAGGTGCTGCGCTAGCCGGTCGACGGTGTCGACCATGTGGTGGTCGCGGACGTTCCACGAGGTGCGGTCGCCGCGGACCATCGCCCGGTAGTACCGCTCGGCACCGGCGGCGACCTCCGCGTTCTGGACCACGTCGAAGCGGGCCTCGTCGGCCGGCTCGACGAGGTGGAGCCGGCGCCGCACCTCGACGAGGAGGTCGACGACCTCGTCCTCGCACGACGCCGGGACCAGCCGGGTGCTGCGGGCGTACCGGTGGGGATCCTCGCCGAACGGCACGAAGCACCGCCAGGCGCGCAGGGCGGCGGGGACGGCATCGGGCAGGTTCGTGTCCAGCCACCCGATGACGGCGGCGAGCGAGTCCCAGAGGGAGTAGACGTCCAACCCGTAGAAGCCCACCCGCCGCTGTGGCCGTCGCGCGAGGTTCCAGTCGTGGAGCCAGTCGAGGAACGCGGCCACGTCGGTGTTCGCCCACATCCACGTCGGCCAGCGCTCGAAGCGGAGCAGGACGGCGTGGGCGTCGAGCTCCTGGTGGTCCAGGCCGCGGACCCACCGGTTGATCCGCGAGCAGTCGGGCCAGTCGCCCTCGACGCCGATCCAGGTGACGCCGCGCTCCTCGACGAGCCGGCGGCTGAGGTCGGCGCGCCAGCGGTAGAACTCGTGGGTGCCGTGCGAGGCCTCGCCGAGGCAGATGAAGCGACAGGACCCGACCGCGTCGACGACGGGGTCCAGGTCGCGCGCGGTCGTCAGGGGCCGGGCGAGCTCGCGTACCTGCTCGAGCTCGTGCGCGTCGGGTGGGCGCAGCAACCGGGTCACCGGGCCACCCCCGGCGAGCCGGCCGACCGCTCACCCCCGAGGTACCGGTCGAACCAGCCGGTCGCGAGCCGGGCCACCTCGTCCAGCGTGCCCGGCTCCTCGAACAGGTGCGTCGCGGTGGGGACGACCTCGAGGGCCTTCGGGCAGGTCAGGCGCGACAGGGCCCGCCGGTTGAGCTGGAGGACGGTCTCGTCGCGGCCGCCGACGACGAGCAGGGTCGGCGCCAGGACCCGGGGCAGGGCGTCGCCGGCGAGGTCGGGACGCCCGCCCCGCGAGACGACGGCGCGCACCCGGCTGCGCTCGGCCGCAGCGGCGACGAGTGCGGCGCCGGCGCCGGTGCTCGCGCCGAAGTAGCCGAGGGGCAGGGCCGCGGTGACCGGCTCGCGGGCCAGCCAGGCCGTGGCGCCGCGCAGCCGTGTGGCCAGCAGCTCGATGTCGAAGACGTGGTGCCGGTCGATCTCCTCGGCGGGGGTGAGCAGGTCGAGGAGCAGGGTGCCGAACCCCGCCTCGACGAGCAGCGCGGCCACGTGCCGGTTGCGCGGGCTGCGGCGCCCGCTGCCCGACCCGTGCGCGAACGCCACGACGCCGCGGGCGTCGGGGGGGACGGTCAGCCGGGCGCCGAGGCGGACGCCGTCGACGGGCACGACGACGTCGCGGTCGGCCCGCCGGGTACCGGGCGCACCGCCGTGCTCGTGGTCGTGGGCCCAGCGCTGCCGGGCCGTGTCGAGGATCTCGACGACCTCCCCGTCGCTCGTCGGGCTGAAGTCGCGGTAGTGGGCGCCGACCGCCCGGAACCCCGGGGGAGTCGCCGCGACGACGACCTCGTCGGCCTCGGGGACCCGGTCGACGACCTCCGGGGGGCCGACCGGTGCGGCGAGCACGACCCGGCGGGCCCCGAGCTCGCGGGCGACGTGGCACGCCACCCGCGCCGTGGCGCCGGTCGCGACGCCGTCGTCGACGACGATCGCGGTGCGGCCGTGCAGGTCGAGGGGGGTGCGGCCGCGCCGCAGCAGGCCGGCCCGGTGCTCCAGGACCCGCCGCTCCTGGGCCTCGACCTTGCGGACCTGGGCGGGGGAGACGCCCAGCCGTTGCACGAGGTCACGGTCGAGCACCCGGGTCCCGCCCTCGCCGACGGCACCCATGGCCAGCTCAGGATGGAAGGGCACGCCCAGCTTGCGGACGATGACGACGTCGAGCGGGGCGTCGAGCGCCCTCGCGACCTCCGCGGCGACGGGGACCCCGCCGCGCGGCAGCCCGAGGACGACGACGTCCTCCCCGGCCAGGTGCTGCAGCGAACGCGCGCAGTGGCGTCCGGCGTCGATGCGATCGGCGAACACGACCATGGTGACCACCTCACTTCCAGTGGTACTCCTCGTCCGTGCCCACGGCAATGCCGTGGGTCACGCGCGTGCCGGCGGAGGCGGCTCACATCCGGGTGAGCGGTCGCCGCATCGCGGGGAACGGGCTGGCGGTGAAGCCGCGGACCCCGTACAGGCGGGCGCCGTCGACGGTGGCGAAGAGGTCGACGCGGGTGACGTCGGTGCGCTCGGTGAACCACTCGAGGAGGTGGTCGGTGCAGGCCGAGGCCAGGCCCCGGCCCCGGTGCGGCTCGAGGGTGGCGACGTTGGAGACCAGGCCGACCCGCCCGTTGGGGGTGGTGGGACCCGGGATGAGGGCGGTGACCTCGCCGACGGCGCACGACACCACCGCGCCGTCGACCTCGGCCACCACGGCGCACACGTCGGGTGCGTCCACCCGGTCGGTGAACCAGCCGTGGGCGGCGAGCCGCCAGGCCGGGTCGGCGAGCGCGGCAGCCTCGGTGCCCATGGCCCGGAACATCAGCGCCCGCAGCTCGACGAGGGCGGCGGCGTCGGTGCGCCGCGCCCGGCGCAGGACCGGCTCGCTCACGGCCGTGGCCCGAGCTCGAGGCGGCGGCGCAGCTCGGCCCGGCCGTCGGGGGAGTCGGGGAGGTCCCACCACGACTCCACCCACCAGGTGGCACCGGCCTCCTCCCACGGGTCGACCGGCGGGCGAACGGCCCCGAAGCCGCCGTGGCTGTCGCCCTCGACGACGACGTCGTACCCCGCCATCGTCCGGCCCGCGTCGGCCCGCAGCGCGGCCAGCCGGTCGACGACCTCCCGCAGGGTGTCGACGGTGAGCCCCGAGTGGCCCTCGGCCCCCACCACGGCCGGCAGCACCCCCTCCCACCTCGACGCGCGCTCCAGCGAGCGCTGGCGCGACCGGCCCGGCACCAGCGCCCCGACGCACCACACGGGCGGGTGCGGCCGCTGGACGGGGGGCGGCGGGACGATCTCCTCGACGGGCCGGGCCGACCAGTGCTCGCCCGCGAACTCGAAGGGCTGACCGGCCATGAGGCCGGCGTAGACGGTCAGGCCCTCGTCGAGCTTGGCGGCCCGTGCGGCGCGGCCCTCGTCCGGCTCGAAGGCGAGCCAGTTGCCGTGCAGGGCGCCGAGCCCCACCCCGAGGGTGACCCGGCCGGAGGAGAGCCGGTCGACCGAGCCAACGCGCGAGGCGAGGTCCCACGGCCGGTACCGGGACGCCGGCGTCAGCAGCGTGCCGAGCCGGATGCGCTCGGTCACCATCGCCGCGGCGGCGAGGGTGACCCAGGCGTCCTGGGCCCACACCGCCTCCCAGGACAGCACCATGTCCCAGCCGGCCTCCTCGGCCACGACGGCGAGCTCGGCGAACTCGCGCTCGGACGCCCAGGGGATGACCGCTCCGTACCTCATCCGAGGACGCTAGCGCCGACCACCGACCACCGACCACCGACCACCACCGGTGCGCGCCATCGGCGGGGGAATGCCGCCGTGGCCGCCGCCGTTTAGGTGGTCGGTGTGCTGCTCTGGCACACTTGAGCGCTGGACCGGTTCACGGCACGACGCGTTTCCTGAGCGGCCTCCCACGAGGGCCGCAGGCGGGGCGCCACGGGGGCAGCAGGGTGCTGCGCCCGCCGACCCGGGCAGCTTGAGGAGACATCGTGAAGAAGGACATCCACCCCGACTACGTGGAGACCACGGTCACCTGCACCTGTGGCAACACGTTCACCACGCGCAGCACCGCGCCCAACGGCGTCATCCACGCCGACGTGTGCAGCAACTGCCACCCGTTCTACACGGGCAAGCAGAAGATCCTCGACACCGGTGGCCGCGTGGCCCGGTTCGAGCAGCGGTACGGCAAGAAGGCCGCCAAGTAGCTCCACCGGTGCGCCGGTCCGCCCCCGGGCGGGCCGGCGCACTCGTGTCTCGTCGCGACGTCGTTCGAGGCACGGGAACGTCGGCGTCACAAGGCAACGCAACCCCTGCCGGGTCGACATTTCGGGGTGACCCCGAAATGTCGAGGCGGGTGGGGCGGTAGGAGGAGGTCGGATGCTGGAGTCCGCACGGGCCCTCGTCGACGAGCACGCCGAGCTCGAGCGCGCCATGGCCGACCCCGCGGTCGCCTCCGACCCCGACCGGCTGCGCGAGGCGAGCCGGCGCTACGCGGCGCTCGCCCCGGTCGTCGCCGCGCACCGGGCCTGGACCGCCGCCCACGACGACCTCGACGCGGCCCGTGAGCTCGCCGCCGAGGACCCCTCCTTCGCCGCCGAGCTCCCCGCTATCGAGGAGGCGCTGGCCGCCGCCGGGGACCGCCTGCGCCGGCTGCTCGTCCCGCGCGACCCCGACGACGACCGCGACGTCATCCTCGAGGTCAAGGCGGGCGAGGGCGGTGAGGAGTCCGCCCTCTTCGCCGCCGACCTGCTGCGGATGTACCTGCGCTACGCGGAACGCCGCGGCTGGAGCACCCAGGTGCTCGACGCCACCGAGTCCGACCTCGGCGGCTACAAGGACGCGCGGGTGGCGGTGAAGACCCGCGGCGCACCACGGCCCGGCGAGGCGCCGTGGGCGCGCCTGAAGTTCGAGGGCGGCGTGCACCGCGTCCAGCGCGTGCCCGTCACCGAGAGCCAGGGCCGGATCCACACCTCCGCTGCGGGCGTGTGGGTGATGCCGGAGGCCGAGGAGGTCGAGGTGCAGGTGGACCCCGGCGACCTGCGCATCGACGTGTACCGCTCGAGCGGCCCCGGGGGGCAGAGCGTCAACACCACCGACTCCGCGGTCCGGATCACGCACCTACCCACCGGACTCGTGGTCTCGTGCCAGAACGAGAAGAGCCAGCTGCAGAACCGCGAGGCCGCGATGCGGGTGCTGCGGGCCCGGCTGCACCAGATGGCGATGGACGAGCGACGGGCCGCCGACGCGGACGCCCGGGCCAGCCAGGTGCGCACCGTCGACCGCTCCGAGCGGATCCGCACCTACAACTTTCCCGAGAACCGGGTCAGCGACCACCGCACCGGCTACAAGGCGCACAACCTCGACGCGGTCCTCGACGGCGACCTCGACCCGGTGGTGCAGTCGGCGGTCGACGCCGACGAGGCCGCCCGGCTCGCCGCCGTCGCGGAGCGGTGACGACCTCCGCCGCGACCGTCCACGAGGCGGTGACGCGGGCCCGGCTCGCCCTCGAGGCCGCAGGGGTCGCCTCCCCCGGGACGGACGCCCTCGAGCTCGCCGCCTTCGCTCTCGGCTGCGACGCCGCCGAGGTCCGGCGCCGGATGGTGCTGCGCGACCCGGCCGACGAGGGCTTCCTCGACCGGTTCGAGGGCCTCGTGGGGGAGCGGCTGGCGCGCGTACCGCTGCAGCACCTCACCGGACGTGCGCCCTTCCGCGGCCTCACCCTCGCCGTCGGCCCGGGGGTCTTCGTGCCGCGCCCGGAGACCGAGGTGGTGGCGGGCCTCGCCATCGAGGCGGCGCGGGTGGCCGGCGAGCACCCCGTCGTCGTCGACCTGTGCACCGGCTCGGGGGCCATCGCGCTCGCCGTCGCCGACGAGGTCCCCGGTGCCCGCGTCCACGCGGTCGAGCTGACCCCCGAGGCGCACGCCTGGGCCGCGCAGAACCTCGCGGCGTCGGGCCTGGACGTGGACCTTCGGCACGGTGACGCGACGGTCTCCTTCCCCGACCTCGAGGGTGGGGTGGACGTCGTGGTGAGCAACCCGCCGTACATCCCGGTCGGCGCCGTGCCCGTGGACCCGGAGGTCCGCGACCACGACCCGGAGGCGGCGCTCTACGGGGGGTCGCCGGACGGGCTCGCGGTGCCGCTCGCCGTGGCGGCGCGGGCCGCGGTGCTGCTGCGCGGAGGCGGGGTGCTCGTCATGGAGCACGCCGACAGCCAGGGGGCCTCGCTGCCGGCGGCCCTGGTGGCGACCGGGTCGTGGACCGAGGTGGTGGACCACGCCGACCTCGCGGGACGGCCGCGGGCGACGGTGGCGGTGCGAGGCGGTGGATGACCGGCCCGGGCGCCGCGGCGAACCGGCACGGTCTCGACCGGCCGCCGGGCGTTGGCCGGTCAGATGCGGCCGAGGATGAAGATCAGCAGCGCGATGACGAGCAGCACGCCGACGATCGTCCAGATCAGGCCGGAGCCTCGCATGGGATTCACCTCTCGTTCGTCGGGGGACGGCTCTCGCCCCCGCGGCTCCACCGACCCTAGGGGCCGGGAGCGGCGGTGTGCCGTCTGCGAGCAGACCAATCCGCCCCCCTAGGCTGGGGCCCCATGAGCCCGGTCTTCGACTGCACCACCGACCACGGCCGGTCCGAGGCGGTGGGCAAGGCGGCCGAGGGCGTGCGGGCCGGCAAGCTCGTCGTCCTGCCCACGGACACCCTCTACGGCGTCGGCGCCGACGCCTTCTCGCCCGAGGCCGTGCGCTCCCTCCTCGAGGCCAAGGGCCGGGCCCGCGACGTGCCGCCCCCGGTGCTGGTGCCCGACACCCGGACCGTCGACGGGCTCGCCACCGACGTACCCGACTACGCCCGGGCGCTGATGGAGGAGTTCTGGCCCGGCCCGCTCACCGTCGTGCTGCGGGCCCAGCCCTCCCTCGCCTGGGACCTCGGTGACACCGGGGGCACGGTGGCGCTGCGGATGCCGGACCACCCGGTCGCCCTCGCCCTGCTCGGCGAGGTGGGCCCGATGGCGGTGAGCAGCGCGAACCGGCACGGCCACCCCTCGTCCCGCACCGTCGTCGAGGCGGCCAGCCAGCTCGGGCCCAGCGTCGAGTTCTACCTCGACGGCGGCCCGGTCGCCGGCGGGCTCGCCTCGACGATCGTCGACTGCACCCGCGAGGAGCCGGTCGTCCTGCGCCTCGGCGCGCTGTCGGAGGAGGCCCTGATGGGCGTGGTCGAGCGGTCGCGGGCGGACGCCCTAGAGTTGACGGGCGCCGAGACCGACGCGCCCACCACCAGCGAGCAGCCGGAGAGCACCGAGTCATGAGTGAGACGTTCTACGGGTCCGACTTCGACGCCCTGCAGGCCTTCGACCCCGAGATCGCGGCGGTCCTCACCGGCGAGCTGGCCCGGCTGCGCGGCGGCCTGCAGCTCATCGCCAGCGAGAACCTCTCGAGCCCCGAGGTGCTCACCGCGCTCGGGTCGACGCTGTCGAACAAGTACGCCGAGGGCTACCCCGGCCGCCGCTACTACGGCGGCTGCTCCGAGGTCGACAAGGCCGAGCGGCTCGCCATCGAGCGCTGCACGGCCCTCTTCGACGCCGACCACGCCAACGTCCAGCCCCACTCCGGCGCCAGCGCCAACCAGGCCGTCTACGGCGCCTTCATGAAGCCCGGCGAGACCCTGCTGGCGATGAGCCTGCCCCACGGCGGCCACCTCACCCACGGGGCCAAGGTCTCGTTCTCCGGCAAGTGGTTCGACGCCGTCCACTACGGCGTCGACCGGGACACCGAGGACATCGACTACGACGAGGTCGAGCGGCTGGCGAAGGAGCACCGTCCCAAGGTCCTGCTCGCCGGCGGCTCCGCCATCCCGCGCACCATCGACTTCGCCCGCTTCCGCGCCATCGCCGACGAGGTGGGCGCGATCTTCTGGGTCGACGCCGCGCACTTCATCGGCCTGGTCGCCGGCAAGGCCATCCCGAGCCCGGTCCCGTACGCCGACGTCGTCTCGTTCACGACCCACAAGGTGCTGCGCGGCCCGCGCTCGGGCGCCATCGTCTGCCGCGAGGAGCACGCCGCCGCCATCGACAAGGCCGTCTTCCCGATGATGCAGGGTGGCCCCCAGATGCACACGATCGCCGCCAAGGCGGTCAACTTCAAGGAGTGCGCCACCCCGGAGTACGCCGCGTACACGCGACAGGTGATCACCAACGCCTCCGTGCTCGCCGCCACCCTCGGCGAGCACGGCATCCGGCCCACGACCGGGGGCACCGACACGCACCTGTCGCTGCACGACCTGCAGCAGGTCCACGTCACCGGCGCCGACGCCGAGGCACGCTGCGACGCGGCGGGGATCACGCTCAACAAGAACGCCATCCCGTTCGACCCGCAGAAGCCGAACATCGCGTCCGGTATCCGGGTGGGAACCCCCTGCGTCACCAGCCAGGGGATGGGCGAGGAGGAGATGCGCACCATCGGAGCGCTCATCGCGCGGGCGGTCACCGAGGGCGACGCCGACCCCGAGCACGCCGTCTCCCGGGAGGTGCGCGGTCGGGTGAGCGAGCTCGTCGAGGCGTTCCCGGCGTACCCGCGCCCCTCGGTCTGACCCCTGCGGAGCCGTCCCCGGTGAGCCAGCCGCCCCCCGCAGCCGAGCCGGAGCCCCGCCTGCTCACCCGGCTCAACCGCAGGGGTTTCCGGCTCGTCATGCTCCTCGACGTCCTCGCCGTCTTCGGCCTGTCCGTCGTCGCGATGGTCGTGCGCTTCGGCCTGCCGCCGTGGCCCACCTACAACCTGGCCGCCTACCTCGTCTCCTTCGCCGTCGCGTCGCTCATCTTCTTCTTCGCCTACTACTTCGGCGGCCTCTACGAGCGCGAGCCGCGGCTCGGGGGAGCGGCGGTGCTGCCGAGGGCCGCCCGGCTCTCCCTTGCCGCCGGCAGCTTCGTCGCCCTGCTCAACCTCGCGCTGAGCGGACTGCTGCGCCAGCGCGGCGACTTCCTCGGCCGGGCGCTGCCGTTCCCGATCCCGAACCTCCTGGCGGTCATCGTCGTGGCCGGCGTCGCGGTCGCGGTCAACCGCGTCATCGTCCACACCCTCCGGACCCGGCGCGAGGGGCCGCCGCGGGTGGTCCTCGCCGGGCGCGGCAAGGACCTCGAGCTCGCCCGCCAGCACCTCGCGGCGAACGAGTCCGACCTGCACCTGGTGGCGGAGGTCGACGAGGTGCACGCCATCGTCGACACCGTGCGGGGCGCCGACGCCACCGACGTGCTGCTCGTGTCCCCGGAGTGGCTCGACGAGTGGTACCCGCGGACCATCGGCCGCCTCGACCAGGCCGGTGCCACCGTCCTGCTGCGGGTGGGCGGCCGGGAGACGCTCTTCGGCCTGGCCCGGCTGCGCGAGATCGCGGGGATGCCGTTCGTCCTGCTCCTGCCGCAGACGATGGCGGCCTCGCAGCAGCACTTCAAACGGCTGCTCGACGTGGTGCTCCTCCTCCTCACCCTCCCCGTGTGGGCCGTGCTGCTCGGGGCGACGGCCCTCTACCAGCTCGTCGTGGCCGGGCGGCCGCTGTTCTACCGCCAGGTGCGGGTCGGCGCCGGGGGAGAGCCGTTCGAGATGGTCAAGTTCCGCACGATGCGCGTCGACGCCGAGGCGCACGGCGGGGCCCAGCTCGCGACGGCCGGGGACCCGCGGGTCATCCCCGCCTGCCGGTGGGTGCGGGCGACCCGCGCCGACGAGCTGCCCCAGATCCTCCACATCGTGACCGGGCGGATGTCGATCGTCGGGCCGCGCCCGGAACGACCCGAGCTCACCGCCGGGTTCGAGAGGGAGATCGCCGGCTACACCCGTCGCCACGAGGTGCCGCCGGGCCTCACCGGCCTGGCGCAGATCCACGGGAGGTACCACACCGACGCGCGGTACAAGCTGGGCTACGACCTGCAGTACCTCGTCAACTGGTCGCCCGTCCTCGACCTCGAGATCATCGCCCGCACCGTCTGGGTGGTCCTCGCCCGGCGGGTCTGAGCGCCCCACCGGGCCACCGCCCCGCGGCGCGCTTTGGGTGGCCCGCCCTGCTTGTGATAACTTTCACAAGCCGTCACGGAACCACCTCCGCCACGACCACCGAAGAGGCCGATCGTCGATGACCGACCCCACCCCGAGCACCGTGCCCGACGCGGGTCGGCCGTTCGCGGTCATGCTCCGGGGGGCCCTGGTGCCGTCGCTCGCTGCCGGAGTGCTGGCGGTCGTCGTCCTCGTGGCCCTGCGCGGGGTCGACGCACTCGCCGGGGGAGTCCTCGGCCTCGCCGTCTCGGTGCTCTTCTACGCCTCCGGCATGTTCATGCTGAGCCGGCTCGTGCGCAGCGCCAGCCCGCACGCGTTCTTCGCGGTGGCGATGACGGTGTACTTCGCCCAGGTCATCGCGCTGTTGCTCTTCATCATGGTCTTCCGCGGGGCGCAGTGGGTCGACGGCTTCGCCCTCGGGGTCACCGCCCTCGTCGTCACGATCGCCTGGCAGCTGTTCTCGATGCGCGCCCTGCGCCGGGCCCACCTGCCCGTCTACGACGAGCCCTCCAGCTCACCCGAGGAGCGGTCGTGAACGGCCCCCGGCCCGGCCGTCCCACCGTCGCGACCACCTCCGCAGGTCGGGTAGCGTACGTCCCGTTCGAGCGGACGCCCCTGGACGGCGTCCGGGAATCCCCCGAGGAGAGGCTGTGAGCCCCAGCGTGGTGTCCGCACACCTGTTGCCGAGCGTCGTCCCCATGACCGAGGGCGGCGAGGGTGGCTTCGTCACCCCCGGCGTCGCGAACTTCTGGTGGCCGGTCGTCGGCGGCGACAGCGCCTGGGCCCTCACCCGCCCGGCGCTGGTCCTGCTCCTCACGGTGGGCTTCCTCGGGTGGTTCTTCGTCAGCACCACGAGCCGGCTCTCGCTGGTCCCGAGCAAGCGGCAGTGGATGACCGAGCAGGTCTACGGGTTCGTCCGCAACACGATCGCCCGCGACATCATCGGCGCCAAGGACTTCAAGCCGTTCATCCCGCTGCTGTTCACGCTGTTCACGATGCTCCTCGTCAACAACGTCGCCGGGATCATCCCCTTCATCCAGTTCCCGACCTTCAGCCGGCTCGGGTTCCCGATCGTCCTGACGCTCATCGTCTACGTCGTCTACCACGTGGTGGCGCTGCGCCGGAAGCACGGCGTCGTCGGCTACATGAAGTCGCTCGTCCCGCCGGGGCTGCCCGGCTGGCTCAAGCCGATCCTCTTCTTCCTCGAGTTCCTCACCTACTTCATCATCCGCCCGCTGACGCTCGCCCTGCGACTCATGGGCAACATGCTCGCGGGCCACCTCATGCTCCTCGTGTTCATCCTCGGCGGCGAGTACCTGCTGCTCCACGGCGACACGATCTTCCTGAAGTTCTCGGGGATCCTCTCCTTCGGCTTCGCGATCCTCATGACCTTCTTCGAGCTCCTCATCGAGTTCCTGCAGGCCTTCATCTTCACCCTGCTCGCGGCGCTCTACATCGGTGACGCCGTGAGCGAGCACCACTGACCCCCGGACCCAGGTCCGGTCGCACGACCACCTGCACGACCACGACGCCGGGACCGGCCCGGCGCCACCGAAAGGAACAATCGACATGACTGGTGACATCGCCTTCCTCGGCTACGGTCTCGCGGCCATCGGCCCCGGTATCGGTGTCGGTCTGATCTTCGCGGCCTACATCAACGGCGTCGCCCGCCAGCCGGAGGCCCGGGGCATGCTCCAGACCATCGCCTTCACCGGCATGGCGATCACCGAGGCGCTCGCCATCCTCGGTCTGGTCTTCGCGTTCGTCTTCCAGGGCTGACGTCCTCGCGTCACCGCCCGTCCTGACACCGACGTAAGGAACCGACGTGGTACCCACACTCGTCCCGATGGCCGAGGAGACCGGCTGGCCCTCGGGCTTCCCGCTGCTTCCGCACCCGGCGGAGATGATCGTCGGCCTCATCGCCTTCGGCATCCTCTACTGGCTCTACAAGTCCAAGGTCGTCCCCCGGATGGAGCAGCTCTACGAGGAGCGCGCCGCGGCGATCGAGGGCGGCATGAAGCAGGCCGAGGAGGCCCAGACCGAGGCCCGCGTCGCGCTGGAGAAGTACAACGCCCAGCTCGCCGAGGCCCGCGGCGAGGCCAACGAGATCCGCGAGTCCGCCCGTGAGCAGGGCGCCTCCATCGTCGCCGAGATGCGCGAGCAGGCGCAGGCCGAGGCCAACCGGATCACCGAGTCGGCCAAGCGGCAGATCGAGGCCGAGCGCCAGCAGGCCGTGGTCCAGCTCCGTCAGGAGGTCGGCACCCTGTCCACCGACCTCGCGAGCAAGATCGTCGGGGAGTCCCTCCGGGACGAGGTCCGCCAGAAGGGCATCGTCGACCGTTTCCTCGCCGAGCTCGAGTCCGGTGACGTGACGCCCGAGAAGGTCACGCCCGCGGGGCAGGACGCCTGATGCGAGGCTCGTCCCGCGCCGCCGAGCGCGCGTCCGTGGAGGCCTTCGACAGCGCTGTGTCGGGGAACACCGACACCACCGCGCTCGGCGAGGAGCTGTTCGCCGTCACCGGCGTCGTCGAGGGCACCGCCTCGCTGCGCCGGGCGCTGGCCGACCCCTCCCGCGAGGGCTCGGACAAGGCCGGGCTGGCCCGCCAGCTGTTCGGCGGCAAGGTCTCCGACACCGCGGTCGACGTCGTCGGGACGGTCGTCGCGCAGCGCTGGGCGGCTGAGCGCGACCTCGGCGACACCCTCGAGAACCTCGCCGTCCAGGCAGTGCTGGCCACCGCCGAGAAGAAGCGCCGCATCGACCGGGTCGAGGACGAGCTGTTCCGCTTCGAGCGGATCGTCGCGGCCGACCCCGGCCTGCGCGACGCCCTCTCCAGCCGCAACACCGACGCCGAGGGCAAGGCGGGCCTGGTCCGCGGGCTCCTCGAGGGAAAGGCGGCGCCGGAGACGGTGCGGCTCGCCGAGCAGGCGGTGCGCGTGCCGCGCGGCCGCCGGCTGGACCGTGTCCTGGAGGCCTACCTCGAGCTGGCCTCGCGCCGACGCGACGAGCTCACCGCACTCGTCACCGTCGCGGCGCCGCTCACCGAGCAGCAGTCGGCCCGGCTGCGCTCGGCGATGGAGTCGCACTACGGCAAGTCCGTGACCCTCCAGGTGGTCCTGGAGCCCGAGGTCATGGGCGGCATCCGCGTCCAGGTCGGCGACGAGGTCGTCGACGGCACCGTGCTCCGTCGCCTCGAGGAGGCCCGGCGGCACGTCACCGGGGGCTGACCCGGGCGCCGGCGGGGCCGGCACCACAACCGAAGAGCACGACCCGAACCCACACCGCAGCTTCGGCCCCACCGGGGGCCGGTGACCGAGGAGAAGATCAGACATGACGGAGCTCTCGATCCGTCCGGAGGAGATCCGCGACGCGCTGGACGGCTACGTCCGGTCCTACGAGCCCGGCCAGGCATCCCGGGAGGAGGTCGGCCGGGTCATCGATGCCGGTGACGGCATCGCCCACGTCGAGGGCCTGCCCTCGGCCATGACCAACGAGCTGCTCCAGTTCGAGGACGGCACCCTCGGTCTCGCCCTGAACCTGGACGTCCACGAGATCGGCGTCGTCATCCTCGGTGACTTCTCCAGGATCGAGGAGGGCCAGGAGGTCAAGCGCACCGGCGAGGTGCTCTCGGTGCCCGTCGGCGACAACTTCCTCGGCCGGGTCGTCGACCCGCTCGGCAACCCCATCGACGGCCTGGGCGACATCGAGAGCAACGAGCGCCGGGCGCTGGAGCTGCAGGCGCCCACGGTCGTCCAGCGCAAGTCGGTCCACGAGCCGCTCCAGACCGGCCTCAAGGCCGTCGACGCGATGACCCCCATCGGCCGCGGCCAGCGCCAGCTGATCATCGGCGACCGCCAGACCGGCAAGAGCACCGTCGCGGTCGACACGATCATCAACCAGAAGGAGTTCTGGGAGACCGGCGACCCGCAGAAGCAAGTGCGCTGCATCTACGTCGGCATCGGCCAGAAGGGCTCGACCATCGCCGCGGTCAAGGGCACCCTCGAGGACGCCGGGGCGATGGAGTACACGACCATCGTCGCCGCCCCCGCCTCCGACTCGGCCGGGTTCAAGTACCTCGCTCCCTACACCGGCTCGGCCATCGGCCAGCACTGGATGTATCAGGGCAAGCACGTCCTCATCGTCTTCGACGACCTGTCGAAGCAGGCCGAGGCCTACCGCGCGGTGTCCCTCCTGCTGCGCCGCCCACCGGGCCGCGAGGCCTACCCCGGTGACGTCTTCTACCTGCACAGCAGGCTCCTCGAGCGCTGCGCCAAGCTCTCCGACGACCTCGGCGCCGGCTCGATGACCGGCCTGCCGATCATCGAGACCAAGGCCGGTGACGTCTCGGCGTTCATCCCCACCAACGTCATCTCGATCACCGACGGCCAGATCTACCTCCAGGCCGACCTCTTCAACGCCAACGTCCGCCCGGCGATCGACGTGGGCATCTCGGTGTCCCGCGTCGGTGGCGCCGCGCAGATCAAGGCGATGAAGTCGGTGTCGGGCCGCCTCAAGCTCGACCTCGCGCAGTACCGCGCCCTCGAGGCCTTCGCGATGTTCGCCTCCGACCTCGACCCGGCATCCCGGTCCCAGCTCGCCAAGGGTGCTCGGCTCGTCGAGCTGCTCAAGCAGCGCCAGGCGTCCCCGTTCCCCGTCGAGGAGCAGGTCGTCTCGATCTGGCTGGGGACCACCGGGAAGCTCGACGACGTGGCGGTCGAGGACGTGCGGCGCTTCGAGGCCGAGTTCCTCGACCACCTCCGCCGGACCAAGTCCGACCTGCTCGCGGGGATCCGCGAGAGCGGGAAGTTCGAGGAGGAGACCGAGCAGGCCCTCGAGGGAGAGGTCGAGACCTTCAAGTCCAAGCTCTTCGAGGGCTCCGGTGCCGAGACCGTGCCGGTGGGCGACGAGGCGGAGGAGGACGCCGCCGACAAGGCGATGGACTCCGACCAGGAGCAGATCGTCAAGCAGCGGCGTTGACGGACACGGTCACCGAGCAGCAGACACGACGAAAGGCGGGATGACATGGGAGCGCAGATCCGGGAGTACCGGCAGCGCATCCGGACCGTCAGCGCGACGAAGAAGATCACGCGGGCCATGGAGCTCATGGCCGCCTCGCGGGTCGTCAAGGCCCAGCAGGCGGTCCGTGAGTCCACCCCGTACGCCCGGGCCCTGACCCGCGCGGTCTCGGCGGTCGCGACGTGGTCGAACGAGGACCACCCGCTGACCACCGAGAAGACGGAGGTCACCCGGGCGGCCGTCGTCATCATGACCTCCGACCGCGGGCTCGCCGGTGCGTACAGCTCCTCGGTCATCAAGGAGTCCGAGCGGCTCGTGGCGCGGCTGCGCGACGAGGGCAAGGAGGTCGTCCCCTACCTCCTCGGCCGGAAGGTGATCGGCTACTACCGGTTCCGCCAGCGCGAGTACGCCGAGGAGTGGAGCGGCTTCTCGGAGAAGCCGAGCTTCGAGGTGGCCAAGGAGGTCGGGGAGCGGATCGTCGCGGACTTCACCACGGCCACCGACCTCGGGGGCGTCGACGAGGTCCACGTCGTGTTCACCCGGTTCGTCACGATGGTCACCCAGGAGCCCGAGGTCATCCGGCTCCTGCCCCTCGAGGTGGTCGAGGGCGAGGCCGCCCCGGACCGCGAGGACCTGCTGCCGCTCTACGAGTTCGAGCCGAGCGCCGGGCAGGTGCTCGACGCGCTCCTGCCGAAGTACGTCACCTCCCGGCTGTTCAACTGCATGCTCCAGTCGGCCGCGTCCGAGCTGGCTGCGCGCCAGCGGGCGATGAAGTCGGCCACCGACAACGCCGAGGAGCTCATCAAGAAGTACACCCGGCTGGCCAACCAGGCACGCCAGGCCGAGATCACCCAAGAGATCAGCGAAATCGTCGGTGGCGCCAGCGCCCTGGCCGAGAGCAAGTGAGTGAGAGAGAGACCATGACTGCCCCTGTCACCGAGAAGAGCGAGGCCGCGAGCGCCGGCGGCACCGGCCGGATCTCGCGGATCATCGGCCCGGTCGTCGACGTCGAGTTCCCCGTCGACGCCATGCCCGAGCAGTACAACCTCCTGACCACCGAGGTCGAGCTGGGCGGCGAGACCAAGAAGCTCAACCTGGAGGTCGCCCAGCACATCGGCGACAACATGGTGCGGGCGATCTCGCTGCAGCCCACCGACGGCGTCGTGCGCGGCACCGCGGTCCAGGACACCGGTGGCCCGATCACGGTGCCCGTCGGTGACGTCACGCTCGGCAAGGTGTTCAACACCACCGGCGACGTGATGAACCTCGAGGAGGGCGAGACCCTCGAGGTCACGGAGCGCTGGGGCATCCACCGCCGGGCGCCCGCGTTCGACCAGCTGGAGTCCAAGACCCAGATGTTCGAGACCGGCATCAAGGTCATCGACCTGCTCACGCCGTACGTGCTGGGCGGCAAGATCGGCCTCTTCGGCGGGGCCGGGGTCGGCAAGACCGTCCTCATCCAGGAGATGATCGCCCGCGTGGCGCGCGACCACGGTGGCGTGTCGGTGTTCGCCGGCGTCGGCGAGCGCACGCGTGAGGGCAACGACCTCATGGTGGAGATGGAGGAGGCCGGTGTCCTCGGCCAGACCGCCCTCGTCTTCGGCCAGATGGACGAGCCGCCGGGCACCCGCCTGCGCGTCGCCCTCTCGGCGCTGACCATGGCCGAGTACTTCCGCGACGTCCAGAAGCAGGACGTGCTCCTCTTCATCGACAACATCTTCCGGTTCACCCAAGCCGGCTCCGAGGTGTCGACCCTGCTCGGCCGGATGCCGTCCGCGGTGGGCTACCAGCCGACGCTCGCCGACGAGATGGGCACCCTCCAGGAGCGGATCACCTCGACGCGTGGCCACTCGATCACCTCGATGCAGGCGATCTACGTGCCGGCCGACGACTACACCGACCCGGCGCCGGCGACGACCTTCGCCCACCTCGACGCCACCACCGAGCTCTCCCGTGAGATCGCCTCGCAGGGGATCTACCCGGCCGTGGACCCGCTGACCTCGACCAGCCGGATCCTGGACCGCCGGTACATCTCCGAGGAGCACTACACGACCGCGCTGCGCGTCAAGCAGATCCTCCAGCGCAACAAGGAGCTGCAGGACATCATCGCGATCCTCGGCATCGACGAGCTGTCCGAGGAGGACAAGATCCTCGTCAACCGGGCCCGTCGCATCCAGCGGTTCCTGTCGCAGAACACCTACGTCGCCAAGCAGTTCACCGGCATCGAGGGCTCGACGGTCCCGCTGTCCGACACCGTCGAGGCGTTCGCGAAGATCGCCGACGGCGAGTACGACCACGTCGGTGAGCAGGCGTTCTTCATGTGCGGTGGCCTCGACGACGTCGAGCGCCAGTGGGCCGAGATCCAGAAGAACCTCTGATGTCCGCCCTCAACGTCGAGCTCGTCGCCGCGGACCGCAAGGTCTGGGAGGGCGAGGCGTCCCAGGTGAGCGCGCGGTCGATCGACGGTGAGCTCGGGGTGCTGCCCGGTCACCAGCCGACGCTGGTCGTGCTCGCCGAGGGCGAGGTCCGCATCAACGCCGGCGGGTCGTGGCGCAAGGCCACCATCGACGGCGGCTTCATGTCGGTCGACCACGACCGCGTCGTGATCGTCGCCGACACCGTCGACGCCGCCGACATGGTGTCCTGACGCGCGGGACGGGGGCCGGCAGGTGGACGCAGTGCTCGTCGCCGAGCTGGTCCTCGTCGCCGTCGTCGTCCTGGCCGTCGGCGTGCTCACCTTCGTGTGGGTGCGCCGACGGCTCATCTCCGGCGACGGTCGGCCGGTGATGCTGTGCGCCCGTCGCGACGACGAGTTCTCGCGGTGGCGGCTCGGACTGGCCCGGCTCGGCGCCCAGCGCTTCGAGTGGTTCAGCATCGTCGGCCCGTCGTTGCGCCCGGAGATCTCCTGGTTGCGCGGCGAGGTCGACCTCGGCACGCCCAGGCCGCTCGCAGACCCCATCCCCGGGCTGGCCGAGCCCGTCTCGGTCACCGGGCGGGCGGGCGGCCGCTCGTGCGAGTTCGCGTTCGTGCCCGCGGCCTACACGGCGGTGCGGGCCTGGCTGGAGTCGAGCCCTCCGGGCTTCAACGTCAACGTCGCCTGACGCGGGGACTGTCGAGCGGCGGGGCCCGGCGGCTCTCGATCCAGTGGTCCGGCGGGGCACCGCGGCGGTGAGGGACCGCACGACGCTCCTCGGACCACCCCCCAGTTCCGAACGCGGCCTCGGCGACGGACCGCCAGAACCGGCCGGCGGCGGTGTTGTCGTGCTGGAAGGCGATGCTCCAGGGGCCCGGGTGGCGTCCGAGGACGTCGAGGACCAGCCAACGGCCGAGTCCGGCGCCGCGAGCCGCCGGTGCCACCCAGAGGGCGTCGAGCGCGCGCCGCGGCGCGCTCAGGCCGTCGACGACCGCGAAGGCGACCGGCGCGGCGTCGCCGGTCCCCGGGTGCGGCCGGGTGGCGAGGTACGCGGCCACGCCGGGCGACGGAGCGGTGGGCAGCCCCGTCGTGGAGTAGCGGCCGTCTGCGTGGGGGAGTGCGGCCACGACCGGGGCCAGGTCCTGGCGGAAGCACTGCCAGAGCCAGGCGAGGGTGACCCAGTCCTCGCCCTCCACGGCTCGGACTGCCGCCGTGGCCGGCGACGACGCCGTCACCGGTCGCGCCGTGGTGGCGGGGCCTCCGCGCGGCCACCGCCCGGCCGCCACAGCACGTCGCCACCGGCCCCGGCGTTGGCCGTCCGGGCCAGGACGAAGAGCAGGTCCGAGAGCCGGTTGAGGTAGGTGGCCGCCACCGGGTTGACCCCGCCCTCGCCGCGGGTCGCGCCGGGCTCGGTGCCGTGCGCCTCGATCGCGGCCCAGGTGGAGCGCTCGGCCCGCCGGACGACGGTGAGGGCGTGGTGCAGGTGGGCGGCCGCGGGGGTGCCGCCCGGGAGGATGAACGAGCGCAGCTTCTCCAGCGGCTCCAGATAGCGGTCGCAGTCGGCCTCCAGCTCGGCGACCCACGCCTCGTCGACCCGCAGCGGCGGGTACTCGTAGCTCTCCTGCAGCGGGGTGGACAGGTCGGCCCCGACGTCGAAGAGGTCGTTCTGCACCCGCAGCAGCACGGCACGCACGTCCTCGGGCAGCTCCGTGCACGCGAGCGCGACGCCGAGCGCGGCGTTGGCCTCGTTGGCGTCGGCGTAGGCCGCGAGCCGGGAGTCGGTCTTGCGGGTGCGGCTCAGGTCGCCGAGCGAGGTGGTGCCGTCGTCGCCGGTGCGGGTGTAGATGCGCGTGAGGTTGACCACCGGCTCATCCTCGCACCCGCCCGGGGAGCGCCCGGGCCGCGGGCGGGTCGGCTCCGTTGTGGCAGCAAGGTGCCATTGACGCTTCCCTGCCAGACTCCTGACCCTTTCGTGACCCACCGTTGACCGACCACCGGCTTCAATGGTGCCCAGGCAACGACGAACGGGGGCGCAGGTGACGTCGAGGGGGAGCTCGGTCGTGAGGATCGAGGAGCACGAGGACGACCGGGGGTGCCACGTGACGCTGCGGGGGCGCATCGACCGCACCAGCGCGGCGGACGTGCGGCTCGCGCTGCGCCGGATCGTCGCCGACGGTGGGTCGGCGCTCCACGTCGACCTCGCCGAGGCGGACATCGGTGACTCCACCGGCATCGGGGTGCTCGTCGAGGCGTTGCGGCACGCGCGCCGGGTGCGTCGGCCGATGCGGGTGGTCGCCGCCGACGATCGCACCCACCGGCTGATGCGGCGGGCCCGTCTGGGCCACCTGCTCGCCACCTCCGGGGCTCCCCTGACCGTCGGCGCCGCGGGCTGACCCCGGGCCGGCGGACCACCGCCGACGCCCCGGCGGTGTGGGCACTCTCACCGCCGCCCCGCCTACCTCTGGCACCGCCCCGCGGCTAGCGTTCCTCGCATGTCCGAGCGCACCGACGCCCCCCGGCCAGAGCGTGACCGCCCCTGGGTGATGCGCACCTACGCCGGTCACTCCAGCGCCGCCGCCAGCAACGCGCTCTACCGCCGCAACCTCGAGAAGGGCCAGACCGGGCTGTCGGTCGCGTTCGACCTGCCGACCCAGACCGGCTACGACCCCGACCACCCCCTGGCCCGCGGTGAGGTCGGCAAGGTCGGGGTCCCGGTGTCCCACGTCGGCGACATGCGCGCACTGTTCCGGGACATCCCGCTCGACCGGATGAACACCTCGATGACGATCAACGCGACGGCGATGTGGCTGCTCGCGCTCTACCAGGTGGTCGCCGAGGAGCAGGCCGAGGAGGCGGGCGCCGACCGTGCCGCGGCCGTGCACGCCCTCGCCGGGACCACCCAGAACGACATCATCAAGGAGTACCTGAGCCGCGGCACGTACGTCTTCGCCCCGGGGCCCTCCCTGCGGCTCACCACCGACCTCATCGCGTACACGGTCGCCGAGATCCCCCGGTGGAACCCGATCAACATCTGCAGCTACCACCTGCAGGAGGCGGGGGCGACGCCGGTCCAGGAGATCGCCTTCGCGATGTCCACGGCGATCGCGGTGCTCGACGCCGTCCGCGACTCCGGACAGGTGCCACCGGAGCGGTTCGGCGAGGTCGTCGCCCGGATCTCCTTCTTCGTCAACGCCGGCGTGCGCTTCGTCGAGGAGATGTGCAAGATGCGCGCCTTCGTGCGGCTCTGGGACGAGCTGACGCGCGAGCGCTACGGCGTCGAGGAGGCCCGGCAGCGCCGGTTCCGGTACGGCGTGCAGGTCAACTCCCTGGGCCTCACCGAGGCGCAGCCCGAGAACAACGTCCAGCGGATCGTGCTCGAGATGCTGGCCGTCACCCTCTCCCGCGACGCCCGCGCCCGTGCCGTCCAGCTGCCCGCGTGGAACGAGGCGCTCGGCCTGCCCCGGCCGTGGGACCAGCAGTGGTCGCTGCGCATCCAGCAGGTCCTCGCCTACGAGTCGGACCTGCTCGAGTACCCCGACCTCTTCGAGGGGTCGGTCGTCGTCGCGGCCAAGGTCGACCAGCTCGTGGACCGGGCCCGGGAGGAGATCGACCGGATCCGGGCGATGGGTGGGGCGGTCCCGGCGGTGGAGGGCGGGTACATGAAGTCCGAGCTCGTCGCCTCGCACGCGCGCCGGAGGGCCCGCATCGAGGCCGGGGAGGACGTCGTCGTCGGGGTCAACCGGTTCCAGTCCACCGAGCCGAACCCGCTGACCGCCGACCTCACCACCGCGGTCCAGGGCGTCGACCACGGCGTCGAGGACACCGCCGTGCGGGCGGTGCGACGGTGGCGGGAGGAGCGCGACGCCGACCCGGAGCGTGGTCCCCGAGCCGCGGCCGCGCTGGAGCGCCTGCGGGCCGATGCCACGGGGGAGGCCAACCTCATGGCCGCGACGCTGGAGTGCGCCCGCGCCGGCGTCACGACGGGGGAGTGGGCCGGGGCGCTGCGCGAGGTGTTCGGGGAGTTCCGGGCGCCCACGGGGATCAGCGGTGCGGCCGGCGGGGGCGGTGCGTCGGAGGAGCTCGCGGCGGTCCGGGAGGCAGTGGCCCGTACGAGCGAGGAGGTCGGCGGCCGGCTCCGGCTGCTCGTCGGCAAGCCGGGCCTCGACGGCCACTCCAACGGCGCGGAGCAGATCGCGGTGCGGGCCCGCGACGCCGGCTTCGAGGTCGTCTACCAGGGCATCCGGCTGACCCCGGAGCAGATCGTGGCGGCGGCCGTGGCGGAGGACGTCCACCTCGTCGGGCTGTCCATCCTCTCCGGCTCCCACATGGAGCTGGTGCCCGAGGTGCTCGAGCGGATGCGTGCGGCGGGCGCCGCCGACGTCCCGGTCATCGTCGGCGGCATCATCCCCGAGGCGGACGCCGCCCGGCTCAAGGAGCTCGGCGTCGCCGAGGTGTTCACGCCGAAGGACTTCGGGCTCAACGCGATCATGGCCCGGTTCGTCGACGTCATCCGCGCCGCCCACGCGCTGTCCCCCGTGACGGAGACCGCCGCCACCTGACGTGCGCGGCGCCCGCCCGGAGGCTCCGGGCGGGCGCCGACGGGGGAGGGGCGGCTCAGCTGCCGAGGGCCTCCACGAGGGCCTTGCTGAACGCCGGGAGGTCGTCCGGCTTGCGGCTGGTGATGAGGTTGTCGTCGACGACGAGCTCGCGGTCCTCCCACGTGGCGCCGGCATTGCGCAGGTCGGTCTGCAGGCTCGGCCAGGAGGTGAGCGTGCGCTCGCGAACGACGTCGGCCTCGGCGAGGGTCCACGGCGCGTGGCAGATCGCGGCCACCGGCTTCCCGGACTCGACGAAGGTGCGGACGAAGGAGACGGCATCGGTGTCGGTGCGCAGGTTGTCGGGGTTGGCCACGCCACCGGGCAGGACCAGCGCGGCGTAGTCGCCGACCTCGGCCTCGGCCACGGTGACGTCGACCTCGAAGGTGTCGGCCTTGTCGAGGTGGTTGAACGCCTGCACCCTGCCCTGCTCGGTCGAGACGAGGACGGGGGTGCGCCCCGACTCCTCGACGGCCTTCCAGGGCTCGGTGAGCTCCACCTGCTCGATACCCTCCATCGCGACGAGGAAGGCGACCTTCTGCGTGCTGCCGGTCGTGCTGGTCATGGTGTCCTTTCGATCCGGGAGAACGGGGCGGCGCCTCGTGGGCGCCTCTGCGTGCAACCCTCGCTGCGGGCGGGTCATTCCGGTGCACCCCGTCCCGGCGGTCCACGCGCCCTCCCCCTACGGCCCCGGGTCAGACGCCCCGCCCGGCGCCGCCGGTGCGGGCGCGAGCGGGTCAGAAGAGCCGGTGCTCGGTGTCGTCGGTCCCCCGCAGGGCGTCGTAGTCGAGGACGACGCACCGGATGCCTCGGTCCTCGGCGAGGGTGCGCGCCTGGGGCTTGATGACCTGCGCGGCGAAGATCCCGGTGACCGGCGCGAGGTGCGGGTCGCGGTTCATCAGCTCGAGGTAGCGGGTGAGCTGCTCCACGCCGTCGATCTCCCCACGCCGCTTGATCTCGACCGCCACGTACCGGCCGTCGGCGTCGCGACAGAGGATGTCGACCGGCCCGATGGCGGTCATGTACTCGCGGCGGGAGAGCGTCCACCCGTCCCCGAGCGTGGTGATGTGCTCGGCGAGCAGCCGCTGGAGGTGGGCCTCGACGCCGTCCTTGACCAGTCCGGGATCCACCCCCAGCTCGTGCGAGGTGTCGTGGTGCACCTCGTGCAGCCGCACCCGCAACCGGTCCTCGGACCTGGCGTGCTGGACCACCCACACCGCGGTGACGCCGTCGGCGGCCTCGGCCTCGTCCGGTGCCACCTCCGCCATCGCGCACGGGGGCGACATCCAGTTCAGCGGCTTGTACGAGCCGCCGTCGGAGTGCACCAGCACCGAGCCGTCGGCCTTGACGAGCAGCAGGCGGGTGGCGAGGGGGAGGTGGGCGGTGAGCCGGCCGTCGTAGTCGACGCTGCACGTCGCGATGACCATCCGCACGAGCCGACACCCTACCGGCGGGTCGCGACCTCGGTCGGACCGGTTGCCGTGCCCGGTCCGGCGACGCACACTTGAGACGCGAGGTGAGGCCGATGAGGGCGGCGCTGTGGGCGGTGCTGGTCGTCGTCACGCCGTGGGCGGTGTGCGTGGCGCAGGTGGAGGCGCTGCGGTGGCTGTCGGAGGGACGGGTGCCACGTCCCCTTCGCCCCCTGGTGCGGGGCGCGACACGGCTGCGGCGCACCCTGCGGCGCCGCCCTCCCGCCGAACCGGTGCCGCCGGTGCTCCTCGCCCTGGAGCTGCGCCGGCTCGCCGCCGAGGTCCGCCGCATCGAGGGCGACCGGCAGCCGCACCGCGCCGCGCGGATCGCGGCCGCGCTCGCCGCCTACGACCGGGTGCTCCTCGAGCTCTGCGAGCACGCCGAGGTGCCGGCCCCACGGGGCCTGCCGCCGCTGAGCAGCCACGCGCGCCTGCACCTCGAGGCGGACCTCGTGGCCAGCGGCGTCGACTGGTGACCCCGCCCACGCGCCGCCCGGGGCCGGGGTAAGGAGCGTCACGCCGCCACCACCTCGTGGGGCCCGGTGCCCTCTGGAAGGATCGCGGCCATGGCGCGTGATGTCACCACCGTGGGTGTGATCGGACTCGGGACGATGGGTGCGGGGATCGTGGAGGTGTTCGCCCGCAACGGCATCGACGTGGTCGCGGTCGACGCCGACGAGGCCGGCCTCGAGCACGGCCGGGAGGTCCTGGCCGGCAGCTCCGGCCGCGCACTGGCCCGGGGGAAGATGACACAGGAGGAGCACGACGCCCTCCACGCGCGCGTGCGCTACACCCTCGACCTCGAGGACCTCGAGGACTGTCAGCTGGTCATCGAGGCCGTCCCCGAGCACCTGGACCTGAAGAAGGAGGTGCTCGGCCGGCTGGATGCGATCGTCTCCCCGGACGCCGTCCTCGCCACGAACACCTCGTCGCTGCCGGTCACCGAGATCGCGGTGGCCACCTCCAACCCCAAGCGGGTCGTCGGCATGCACTTCTTCAACCCGGCCCCGGTCCTCCAGTTCGTCGAGGTCATCCGCACCGTGGTCACCGCCGACGACGTGCTCGAGGACGTCAAGGCGATCGCCGAGCGCCTCGGCAAGACGCCGGTGGTCGTCGGTGACCGGGCGGGCTTCATCGCCAACGCGCTGCTCTTCGGCTACCTCAACCACGCGGTGTCGATGTACGAGAGCCGCTACGCCACCCGTGAGGACCTCGACGCCGCGATGCGCTTCGGCTGCGGCTACCCCATGGGTCCGCTGCAGCTGCTCGACCTGATCGGCCTCGACACCGCCTACGAGATCCTCGACACGATGTACCGGCAGGGTCGCGACCGGCTGCACGCGCCGAGCCCGATCCTCAAGCAGATGGTGAGTGCGGGGCTGCTGGGCCGCAAGTCCGGCCGCGGCTTCTACACCTACGCCGGGCCGGGGTCGCCCGAGGTCGTCCCCGACGCGCAGACCCCGGACGGGTCCGTGCCCGAGGGCGTGGCGCTGCGGCCGGTGACCACGGTCGGCGTCGTGGGCTCCGGCACCATGGCCACCGGCATCATCGAGGTCTTTGCCAAGGCGGGTTACGACGTCACCTACGTCGCGCGCTCGGCGGACAAGGTGCAGGGGGTGCGGGCGGCGGTCGCCAAGAGCACCGCCCGGGCGGTCGAGAAGGGCCGGATGACCGCGGCGGACGCCGAGGCGGTGCTCGGCCGGTTGCACGGGGCGACCTCGCGCTTCGACCTGGCCGACGCCGACCTCGTCGTCGAGGCGATCGCCGAGGACCTGGCCGTCAAGCAGGAGCTCTTCCGCGACCTCGACAGCATCTGCAAGGACGGAGCCATCCTCGCGACGACGACGTCGTCGCTGCCGATCATCGACTGCGCCAAGGTCACCTCGCGGCCGCGGGACGTCATCGGGATGCACTTCTTCAACCCGGCCCAGGTGATGAAGCTGGTCGAGGTCGTCCACACCGTCTCCACGGCGCCCGACGTGCTGGCGACCGTGCAGGACCTCGTCGGCAGGATCGGCAAGGTCGGCGTCACGTGCGGCGACCGCTCCGGCTTCATCGTCAACGCGCTGCTCTTCCCGTACCTCAACGACGCCGTCAAGATGCTCGAGGGGAACTACGCCGGCGCCGACGAGATCGACACCGCGATGAAGACCGGGTGCAGCCTGCCGATGGGGCCCTTCGAGCTGCTCGACGTCGTGGGCCTCGACGTGTCCCTCGCCATCGAGCGCGAGCTGTACACCGAGTTCCGGGAGCCCGGCTTCGCGCCGGCCCCACTGCTCGAGCACCTGGTGACCGCGGGCTACCTGGGCCGCAAGACCGGCCGCGGCTTCCGCCACTACGGCTGACCCCGGAGCCCAGCCGCCCGGGCGGCGCGAGCGCCGACGCCCGCGCCGACAGTAGGGTGCGCCCGTGAGTGCATCCGGACCGTCACTGCCCGACCGGGCCCGGGTGGTCGTCGTCGGGGGTGGCGTCATCGGGGCCTCGGTCGCCTACCACCTCGCGCACGCGGGCGAGAGCGACGTGCTGCTCCTCGAACGGGACCGGCTCACCTCCGGTACCACCTGGCACGCGGCGGGGCTGATGACGTGCTTCGGCTCCTTCAGCGAGACGAGCACCCGCATGCGCCTGTACTCGCGCGACCTCTACGGCCGCCTCGAGGCCGAGACCGGGATGGCGACCGGGTTCCGGCCCGTCGGGCTGGTGGAGGCGGCCGCCGACCCCGATCGGCTCGAGGAGTACCGCCGGGTGGCGGTGTTCCAGCGTCGGCTGGGCCTCGAGGTGGAGGAGGTCTCGCCACGGGAGATGGGCGAGCTGTTCCCGCTCGCCCGCACCGAGGACCTGCTCGGCGGCTTCCACGTGCCGGGCGACGGACGGGTCAACCCGGTCGACCTCACGATGTCCCTGACCCGGGGGGCCCGCGACCTGGGGGTGCGGGTGGTCGAGGGGGTGTCGGTCACCGGGGTCCGCACCCGGCCGAAGGGTGCCGTCGAGCAGGTGACCGGGGTCCGCACCGACCACGGCGACGTCGAGTGCGAGGTGGTCGTCAACTGCGCGGGCATGTGGGCGCGCGAGCTCGCCGAGGACACCGGGGTCGTCGTGCCCAACCAGGCCGCCGAGCACTACTACCTCGTCACCGAGCCCATCGAGGGGGTCAGCCCGGACGCACCGGTCTTCGAGGACCCGGCGTCGTACGGCTACTACCGCGAGGAGGGCGGCGGGCTCATGGTCGGGCTCTTCGAGCCGGTCGCGGCCGCGTGGCACGTCGACGGCGTCCCGCGGGACTTCTCGTTCGGCACGATCCCCCCGGACTGGGAGCGGATGGCGCCCTTCCTCGAGACCGCGATGGCGCGCGTGCCCGTCGTGGAGACCGCGGGCATCCGCACGTTCTTCTGCGGCCCCGAGTCCTTCACCCCCGACCTGTCGCCGGCGGTGGGCGAGGCGCCGGGGGTCCTCGGCTACTTCGTCGCGGCCGGGATGAACTCGGTCGGGGTCCTGTCGGCCGGAGGCATCGGCCGGCTGGTGGCGCACTGGGTCGTCACCGGCCGGCCCGACCAGGACGTCACCGGCATCGACGTCGCCCGTTTCCGCCCGTGGCGACTGGACCCCCGCCACCGCGCCGAGCGCACCGCCGAGGTGCTGGGCACCGTGTACGCCGCCCACCCACCGGGGACCCAGCTGTCCTCCTCACGCGGGGTGTTCCGCTCCCCGGTCCACGACCGTGTGGTCGCGGCGGGCGGCTTCCTGCGCGACGTCTCCGGGTGGGAGTCGCCCGCGTGGTACGCCGGCCCGGGGGAGTCACCGACGGCGGAGCCGGGCTGGGGCCGGGCCCCGTGGTGGCGGCACTGGGAGGAAGAGCACCGCGCCGTCCGCGAGGCGGTGGGGGTGCTGGACATGTCGTTCATGGCGAAGCTGTCCGTGCGCGGCCCGGACGCCGCCGTCGTGCTCGAGCGGCTGAGCGCGGGCGCCGTCGCCGAGGTGGACGGCCGGATCACCTACACCCAGTGGCTCGGCGAGGACGGTGGCGTCGACGCCGACCTCACGGTCACCCGGCTCGCGGCCGACGACTTCCTCGTCGTGGCCTCCGACACCGCGCACGCCCAGGTGCTCGGGATGCTGCGGCGCGGCCTCGGCGACGCCGACGCGGGCGTCACCGACGTCACCGAGGAGCTCGCCCTGCTCTCGGTGCAGGGACCCTCGTCGCGCGCCGTCCTCGCCGCGCTGGCGCCCGAAACCGACTGGTCCGGCGAGGCGTTCGCCTTCCGGGGGGTGCAGCGGGTGCTCGTCGCCGGCGCAGCGGCGCTCGCCGTCCGCGTCACCTACGTGGGAGAGCTCGGCTGGGAGCTGTACGTGCCGGCGGCCGCCGCCGGTCGCGTCTGGGACGCGCTCCTGCGCGACGGGGAGCGGCACGGCATCCGGCCGGTGGGCCTCACCGCGCTGTCGAGCCTGCGGCTGGAGAAGGGCTACCGCGACCACGGGCACGACCTCGACAACACCGACGACGTCTGGGCCGCCGGGCTGGGCTTCGCGGTCGCGCTCGACAAGCCCGGCGGTTTCGTCGGTCGGGACGCCACGCTCGTCGCGAGGGAGCGGGGGGCCCCGCGCCACCGGATCGTCTCGGTGGTCCTCGAGGACCCGGAGCCGCTGCTCTTCCACGGCGAGGTCCTGCTCCGCGACGGCAGCGCGGTCGGCGACGTGCGCTCGGGCTCGTACGGCTGGACCGTCGGTGCCGCCGTCGGTCTCGCCGGTGTCGAGCACGACGGCGGGGTCACCCGGGAGTGGCTGGAGGCGGGGACGTGGCAGGTCGACGTCGCCGGCACCCGCCACCCGGCCCGGGTCTCGCTCCGACCGCCGTACGACCCGACGGCCGCGCGGGTGCGCGCCTGACTGGTTGGATGGGTCGGTGCCCCGCAGCAACCGCCGCCGCCGCGACCTCGAGCACCGACCGCTCACGGCGACCTCGGAGGTGCTGACGGAGTCGTGGGGCGGACGGCCCTGGCACGTGCGGCGGCTGAGCGGCGCGACCTCCGCGCGCGAGTACCGGTGCCCGGGCTGCCACCAGGGCATCGCGCCGGGCACGCCGCACGTCGTGGCCTGGCCGGCCGAGGGGGTGCACGGGGTCTCCGAGCGCCGCCACTGGCACACCCGCTGCTGGCAGGGCCGGCACGCGGCCCGCCCCTGAGGGCCCCGGCTACGCCTCGCGCTGGCGGGGGACGAGCACCTCGTCGTAGAGGAGCAGCAGCCCGGCGGCCACGGGGATGGCGAGCAGCGCCCCGAGCACCCCGAGCAGGGTGCCGCCGACGAGGGCGGCGACGACCGTGACGGTGCCCGGCACCGAGACGGTGTGCTGCATCACCCTCGGGGCGATGACGTAGTTCTCGACCTGCTGGTAGACGACGTAGTAGACGATCGCGATCAGCGCCTTGCGGGGCTCGTCGAAGAACGCGACGACGCTGACGATGGCGGCGCCGAGGGTGGCGCCGACCATGGGGATCAGCCCGAGGAGGCCGACGCTGACGGCGAGCACGGCCGCGTAGGGGATGCCGACGATCAGCATCATCACGTACGACGCCACCGCGTTGAGGCTGGCGATGCCGACCTGCCCGATGGCGTAGGAGCCGACCCGCCGCATGATCTCCTCCGACAGCGGCTCCACGCGCGGCCGCCGGCTCGCCGGGACCATGGCGAAGGCGGCCTGCTTGACGCGGGGGAGCGAGGCCAGGAGGTAGAGGGTGAGGACGAGGACGGTGAGGGTCTGGAAGACACCGGAGACCACCGCCCGGCCGGCGCCGAGGATGCCGCCGAGGACCCCCTCGATGAACGACTGGTTGGTGAGGCTGCCCATCAGCTCCTGCTCGGCGCGGTCGATGATGTCGTAGTGCCGGTCGAGCTCGCGGACCCAGCTGGTGTCGAGGAGGTCCTGCACGTACTGCGGCGCCTGCTGGGCGAGCTGGCTGCCCTGGGTGACGACCGGTGGCACGACGAGGAGTCCGATGAGGACGAGCGCCCCGACGAGGCCGAGGAACACCGCGGTGACCGCGGCGGCGCGGGGCATCCGGCCGGTGAGCCGGTCGACGATGGGCGCCAGGGCAAGGGCGAGGACGAAGGAGACGAGCAGGAGGGTGATCGCCGTCGTGGCGCGCCCCAGGCTGCCCCACAGCGCCCAGGCCAGGAGGGCGCCGGTGGCCCCCCAGAACCCCAGGTAGAACGGGCTGTGCCGGTTCAGCGGCTGGCCGGCGTCGCCGAAGTCGCCGTGCGACGCGGTCGGCTCGGTGGCGCCCAGGAGCCCCGTGTCGGCGCCGGGGCCGGGGGGTGCGGCGGTGGCCGCGGCGTGGTCGGTGGGCAACAGGAAGTCCGGGCCGATCCGGTTGCTCTCCTCGAGCGCCGCACGCTGGCGGCGGCGGTAGTCACTCCACCGCTCGACCGGTCCCCACAGCGTCGACCACCTCACCACGCACCTCCGCCGGCCACCCTAGTGCGGTGGGGTGGCCCGGTCGGTGTGGCTCGCGGCATCCCGCGACGTGGTCAGTCGTCGTCGCGGAAGTGGTTGATCGCGGTCTCGAACCGGGCCCGCTTCTCGCGGTCGGAGACGCCGAGGCCCTCCTCGGGGGCGAGGGTGAGCACGCCGACCTTGCCCTGGTGGGCGTTGCGGTGGACGTCGAGAGCCGCCCGGCCGACCTCCTCCAGCGGGTACACCTTCGACAGCGTGGGGTGGATGATCCCTCGGTCGACGAGGTCGTTGGCCTCCCACGCCTCGCGGTAGTTGGCGAAGTGGCTCGAGACGATCCGCTTGAGGTTCATCCAGAGGTAGCGGTTGTCGTACTCGTGCATGTACCCGGACGTCGAGGCGCAGGTGACGATGGTGCCGCCCTTGCGGGCCACGTACACGCTGGCCCCGAACGTCTCGCGCCCGGGGTGCTCGAAGACGATGTCGACGTCGTGCCCGCCCGTGAGCTCCCGGATCCTCCGGCCGAGACGCTGCCACTCCTTCGGGTTCTGCGCCGTCCCCTCCTCGTTCCAGAAGCGGTAGTCCTCGGCACTGCGGTCGATGATGAGCTCGGCCCCCATGGCCCGGCAGATGGCGGCCTTCTCGGGGGAGGAGACGACGCACACGGGGGTGGCGCCGCCGGCGAGGGCCATCTGGGTGGCGTAGGAGCCGAGCCCGCCGGAGGCGCCCCAGATGAGCACGCGGTCGCCGAGCTTCATGTGGGCGCCGTTCTTGCTGACCAGCTGGCGGTAGGCCGTGGAGTTGACCAGGCCGGGGGAGGCGGCCTCCTCCCACGACAGGTGCGCCGGCTTCGGCATCAGCTGGTTGGCCTTGACCACCGCGAGCTCGGCGAGGCCGCCGAAGTTGGTCTCGAACCCCCAGATGCGCTGCTGCGGGTCCATCATCGTGTCGTCGTGGCCCTCGGCGTCCTCGAGCTCGACCGAGAGGCAGTGCGCCACGACCTCGGTGCCCGGCTTCCACTTGGTGACCCCCGGACCGACGCGCAGGATGACGCCGGCGAGGTCGGAGCCGACGACGTGGTACGGGAGGTCGTGCCGCTTGGCGTACTCGGAGGTGCGCCCGTACCGCTCGAGGAAGCCGAAGGTGGACACCGGCTCGAAGATCGAGGTCCACACCGTGTTGTAGTTGATCGCGCTGGCCATCACCGCGACCAGGGCCTCGCCGGGCGCGAGGTCGGGCACCGGCACCTCGTCGACGTGGAGGGACCGCCGCGGGTCCTTGTCCCGGGTGGCGAGGCCCTCGAACATCCCCACCTCGTCCTTGTGCACGGTGGCCCCGCGGTAGGTGTCGGGGACCTCGAGCCCGGTGTAGGTCTCCTCGCTGCGGTCGCCGGAGAGGATGGCCTCGCGGATCTGGTCCATGGGGTCGTTGCTCCTTCGCAGTGCGTGGCGGGTGCTCCGGCGAACCTAGCGGGGCGTCCCTGACCAGGCACCCCCCTGAGACGGTGGTCTCACGTGATCCGGCTCACGACCCGGCCCGGGCAGCCGCGGGGCCGCGGACGTGCTCGGGATACCGTTCCGGAGTGCCCCGTCCGTCCCCGTCGCGCCGTCGGCTGCTGCTCGGGGGCGCGGGTGCGCTCGCCACGGCCGCGGCCGCCGGTGGGGCGGCGCTGGACCGGGCCCGGCGGGCCGAGATCGACCTCTACAGCGTCACCGTCGCGTTCTCCGCTCCCGGGGTTCGGCGGCTGGTACCGCCGTCGGGGCTCGCGGCCGTGGTGCCGGGCACCCGGGTGCTCACCGACTCCCCGCACACGGCGTGGCTCGTCGAGGACGAGCGGGGCTGGCTCGAGGGGTGCGCGGCGTGGACGCGGGCGGGTACCGACGACGACCTCCTCCGCTCGGCGCTGCTCGACCTGCGGGTGCTCACCACCGGGTTGCCGGCGGCGGTGGCCGGGTGGTCGCGACGGTGGCGCTACGCGTGGCCCCGCGACGTCTCGTTCGTCGCCGCCGCCCTGGCCCGGGTGGGGCGGCCGGAGGAGGCGGTCCGGCAGCTCCTCTTCCTCCAGGGCGTGCAGGGCGACGACGGCTGGTTCGAGGCCCGCTACGACGTGGGCACCGGGCTGCCGCCGGACGGCCGCGGGGCGCAGCTCGACGGGTCCGGATGGGTGCTGTGGGCGGCGGACGAGGTCGCGCGGCAGGCTCCGGACCGCGCCACCGAGCTGCTCGGCCCGCTCCGCCCGCTGCTCGTCCGCAGCGCTTCCGGGCTGCTCGCCTCGCTCGACGCCACCACCTCGCTGCCGCCGGCGTCCTCCGACTACTGGGAGCTGGTCGAGGAGACGCTGACCCTCGGCACGGCGGCCGCAGTCCTCGCCGGGCTCCGGAGCGCCACGAGCGCGCTGCCGGTCATCGACGAGCTGGCGCTGACCGACCGCACCCTGGCGGCCGCCGACGTGCTCGGCCACCAGGTGCGGCAGAGCTTCGGCCCCGACGGCTACCCGCGCCTGCTCGGCGGTTCGGCCGCCGACGCGGCGATCACCTTCCTCGTGCCCCCCATCGGGCCCACGGAACCCGACCTCGAGGTGCTGAGCGCGCTCGAGCGTGCGCAGTCGTCGATGGCGCGCCCGGCGGGTGGTCTCGCACCCGGCGCGGGGTGGAAGCGCGACGGCATCAGCTGGACCCCGGAGACGGCGCTCTTCGCCGTCGCGTGGGCCGCCAGCGGCCACCCGGAGAAGGCGGAGGCGCTGTTGCGCTGGCTCGGCGAGCACCGCACGGCGGCCGGCTCGTTCCCCGAGAAGGTGCTGCACGACGGCCGCCCGGCGGCGGTGGCGCCGCTCGCGTGGACCGCGGCGCTCGTCGTCATCGCCCGGCACGAGCTGGTGACGAACCGATGAGCCGGAGCCGGCCCCGGGTCGCGGCCCCCGCCCTCGCCGCCCTCCTCGTGGTGCTCGCGCTCCTCGCCGCCCCCACGGCCGCCACCGCGGCGGTGCCCCCGGCCGCGGACGAGGCCGTGGCCCACACCGTGCTCGTCGGGGCCCCCGGGCTCGCCTGGTCGGACGTCGACGAGGAGACGACGCCCTGGCTCTACCGGCTGGCCACGGAGGGGTCGGTCGGCTCGATGACGGTGCGTGGCGTGCGCTCTCGGGCCTGTGGGGTCGACGGGTGGCTGACGCTCTCCGCGGGTCGCCGCGCCTCCGACGCCGCGCAGGCCGCCTGCACCGAGCCCGAGCCGGTCACCGGTGACACCGTGCCGAACTGGGACCGGTACGTCGCCGCGGCCCGGGAGGAGTCCTACGGGGCCGTGCCCGGCACGCTCGGCCAGCGGCTCACGGACGCGGGCGCCTGCATCGAGACGGTCGGGCCGGGCGCCGCGGTGGCCGGCGCCGACGAGGAGGGCCGGGTCGAGCACCAGCTGGACGCGGTGACGGCGGCACCGGCGTGCGCGGTCGAGCTCGTCGACGCCGGGACCCTGCCCGCGGCCGGCCCCGCGCGCACCGCCGCCCTGGCCGACCTCGACGCGCTCGTGGAGTCGCTCGTCCGCGCCCGTGCTCCGGGCACCCGCATCGTCGTGGCGGGCGTGGGCGACGGCGTGTCGGCGGTCGCCCCGCGGGCGGTCATCGTCTCCCCGCCCTCCGGCGGGGTGCTCACCTCGCCCTCGACGCGCCAGGAGGGGCTGGTGCAGCTCCAGGACCTCACGGCCACCCTGCTCGTCGACCACGGCGCGGGTGACGCAGGCCTGACCGGCCGGCCGGTCACGACGGTGGCGGACGACGGCTCGGGGGAGGAGCGCGTGGCGGCCCGGCAGGGCTTCGAGCGCAGGGCCACGACGATGCGGGCGCTGGCACCCCAGGTGACCACGTGGCTCGCGGTGCTCTTCGCGGCGTGGGCGCTGCTCACGGCGTTCCTGCGGTGGCGCGCCCGCCCGGTGCCGCCCTTGCTGGGGCTCGTCGGTGTCGTCACGGCGAGCGTCCCGGTCGGCACCTTCCTCGCCAACGTCGTCCCGTGGTGGGGCGTGGAGGCCTCGCGCGCGGCCTTCGTCGGAGCCCTCGGCGCGGCGGTGGCGGTGACGGCCGGCGCCGCCGTGCTCGCGGGCCGGCGCCTCGACCTGGGCGCCCTCCGTGCGGTCGCCGTCGTCACGATGCTCGTCCTCGGGGGCGACGTGCTGACCGGCTCGACCCTGCAGCTGGCGTCCGTCTTCGGGCAGAACCCCGTCGTGGGCGGCCGCTTCTACGGCCTCGGCAACACCAGCTTCGCGCTCTACGGCCTCGCGACCCTCGTCCTCGTCCAGTGGGCCGGCTCCTGGTCCCGGCCGGGCCGGTGGCGGGTGCCCCTCGCCGGCCTGCTCCTGCTCGCCGCCCTCGGCGTCGAGGCGCACCCGTCGCTCGGCGCCGACTTCGGCGGCCCGCCCGGCCTGCTGCTCGGCGGGGTCGTGGTCCTCGCGGCGGTGGCCTCGGTGCGGCTCACGCCGGTGCGGGTCCTGCTCGCGGTGCTCGCCGCCGGGGCGCTCACCGTCGGGGTGGCCCTCGTCGACTGGCTCCGGCCGCCTGCGTCCCGCACGCACCTCGGGGAGTTCGTCCAGACCGTCCTCGACGGCGACGGCGGGCAGGTCGTGAGCCGCAAGCTCGCCCAGAACGTCGCTAACCTCGGCTCGCCCCCTCTCGTCGCGATCGCGCTCGCGGCCGCGCTGCTGCTCCTCGTCCTGTGGCGAACCGGGTGGCGACCGGGGCCGCACGGCGCGGTGGTGCTGCGGGGCGCGGCGGTGATGGCGCTGGTCGGGTTCGCCGTCAACGACTCGGGGCTCGTCATCCCGGCGTACGTCGCGCTCGTGCTGGCGCCGCTCCTCCTCGTGGACCGGGCAGCAGACCCGCTCACCCGGCGGGAGTAGGGGAGGCGCCGCCTCGTGCGCGGCCGAGCGGGGTCCTGCTCACTCCACCGGGTCCGCCGGGGAGAGCACGACGACCGCGGTCTCGGTGGAGCGGCGGGCGGCGAAGGCGTCGAGGTCCTTGTCGACGGCGCGGTAGCGCTCCCAGAGCCGCTCGCGCTCGACGCCGGTGGCGGCGTGGGCCACGACCTCGCGCTCGCCGTCCGGGAGGCGGACGGTGGCCCGGGGCCGGGCCTGGAGGTTCAACCACCACGCGGGCTCGCCCTCGCCCCAGCCGTTCATCGCCAGGGTCACCAGGTCGGGGCCGTCCTCGAGGTAGCCGAGGATGACCGACCGCGGCTGACCGGTGCGGCGGCCCACCGTGGTCACCCGCATGGTCCCCCACTTCCCCTCGCGCTCGGGCCAGAGGCCGCGGCGGCCGCCGGTGACCCGGTAGAGAGCCCGGTGCGCCTTCCACGCGAGCCGGATGAACCACCGCGGCGGGAGCCGCGGCGGGCGTTCCGGCCGGGTCGACACCGCGCTGCCCTTGCTCTCAGTGGGCCGCGTCGGCGGCGGGCTCGACGAGCTCGACGAGGATGCCGCCGGCGTCCTTGGGGTGGACGAAGTTGACGCGCGAGTCGCTCGTGCCGCGCTTCGGGTGCTCGTAGAGCAGCCGCATCCCGCGCTCCCGGAGCGTGGCGCGACACGGCGTCGAGGTCGGCGACGCGGTAGGCCAGCTGCTGGATGCCGGGGCCGCTGCGGTCGAGGAACTTCGCGATCGTCGACTCCGGCGAGAGGGGGGCCAGGAGCTGGATGCACGACCCCGAGTCGCCGACCCCCATCATCGCCTCGCGCACGCCCTGCTCCTCGTTGGTCTCCTGGTGGAGCATCGTCATGCCGTAGGTGCGCTCGTAGAAGGCGATGGCCTCGTCGAGGTCGGGCACGGCGACGCCGACGTGGTCGATGGCGGTGAAGAGGTCGCTGGCGGTCATGGGACCAGCGTATGGCCGGGGAGCAGTGCCGCGCCGCGGTGGCGAGCGTCACGGGCACGCGGGGGTGGCAGGCACAGGGGCCGCGACTAGCATCGAGCAGTCCCCAACCGACCCCGACTCGGAAGGCCACCGCATGTCCACCGACCCCACCGTCATCGTCGCCGGCGCCCGCACCCCGATGGGGCGGATGAGCGGCTCGCTCAAGGGCTTCAGCGGCTCCGACCTCGGCGGCTTCGCCATCAAGGGTGCACTCGAGAAGTCGGGGGTGGCACCCGAGGACGTCGACTACGTGATCATGGGCCAGGTGCTCTACCGCCGGCGAGGGCCAGATCCCGGCGCGCCAGGCCGCCACCAAGGCCGGCATCCCCATGGACGTCCCGGCGCTGTCGGTCAACAAGGTCTGCCTCTCCGGGATCGACGCCATCGCCCTCGCCGACCAGCTGATCCGGGCGGGGGAGTTCGAGGTCGTCGTCGCCGGCGGCCAGGAGTCGATGACCAACGCGCCGCACCTGCTCGAGAAGAGCCGCGACGGCTTCCGCTACGGCGACGTCACGCTGCACGACCACATGGCCCAGGACGGGCTCTGGGACGCCTTCACCGACCAGGCGATGGGGACCCTCACCGAGGACGCGAACACCGGCGACATCGAGTTCACCCGCCAGGAGCAGGACGAGTTCGCCGCCCGCAGCCACCAGCTCGCGGCCCGCGCCTGGAAGGACGGCCTCTTCGACGACGAGGTCGTCACCGTGTCGATCCCGCAGCGCAAGGGCGACCCCGTCGAGTTCCGCACCGACGAGGGCATCCGCGCCGACACCACCGCCGAGTCCCTCTCCGCCCTGCGCCCGGCCTTCCGCCGGGACGGCACCATCACCGCCGGCTCCGCCTCGCAGATCAGCGACGGCGCCTGCGCGGTCGTCGTCATGAAGAGGTCCCGCGCCGAGGAGCTCGGCCTGGAGTGGCTCGCCGAGATCGGTGCGCACGGCGTCGTCGCCGGCCCCGACTCCACGCTGCAGAGCCAGCCGGCCCGGGCCATCGAGAAGGCCTGCGCCCGCGAGGGCATCGACGCCGAGCCGACCTCGACCTCGTCGAGATCAACGAGGCCTTCGCGGCCGTGGGCCTGGCGTCCACCAAGGAGCTCGGGCCTCGACCCGGAGAAGGTCAACGTCAACGGCGGCGCGATCGCGCTCGGCCACCCGATCGGCATGTCCGGTGCGCGCATCGCCCTGCACCTCGCCCTCGAGCTGCAGCGGCGTGGCGGCGGCGTCGGCGCGGCCGCCCTGTGCGGCGGCGGCGGACAGGGCGACGCGCTCGTCCTCAAGGTCCCGGCCCGGGCCTGACCCTGCCCGGCCCGCGCGAGGTCGACGTCCCCTCCCTCGTCTCCGACGCGAGGGAGGGGAGCCCGCGCGCCGTCGCCCGCCTGGTCTCCCTCGTCGAGGACGCGCACCCCGCGCTGCGCGAGGTGATGGCCGCGCTCGCCCCGTACACCGGGCGGGCACACGTCGTCGGCCTCACCGGCGCCCCGGGCGTCGGGAAGTCGACGACGACGAGCGCCCTGATCGCCGCCTACCGGGCGCAGGGCCGCCGGGTAGGGGTGCTCGCGGTCGACCCCACCTCGCCCTTCTCCGGCGGGGCGCTCCTCGGCGACCGGATCCGGATGTCCGAGCACGCCGCCGACCCCGGGGTCTACATCCGCTCGATGGCCTCGCGCGGCCACCTCGGCGGCCTGTCGCTGGGCGGCTCCCCAGGCGGTCCGCGTCCTCGACGCCGCCGGGTGCGACGTCGTCCTCCTCGAGACGGTGGGCGTGGGCCAGAGCGAGGTCGAGGTGGCGGGCACGGCCGACACCACCGTCGTGCTCGTCGCCCCCGGCATGGGCGACGGCATCCAGGCGGCCAAGGCCGGCATCCTCGAGGTCGCCGACGTCCTCGCCGTCAACAAGGCCGACCGCGACGGCGCCGACCGCACCGTCCGCGACCTGCGCGCACATGGTGTCGATGGCGGAACGGCCGGCGGGCGAGTGGCGCCCGCCGGTGGTGCGCACGGTCGCCACGGCGGCCAGCGGCGTCGACGACCTCGTCGCGGCGGTCGACGACCACCACCGGCACCTCGGGCCGGAGGGACTGCGCGCCCGCCGGACCCGTCGGGCCGCGCGCGAGGTCGAGGGCCTGGCCCTGGAGGCGCTGCGTCACCGGGTCCGTCGCACCGGTGGTGGTGAGACGCTCCAGGCGCTCGCCGCCGAGGTCGTCGCGGGCCGCACCGACCCCTACGCGGCCGCCGACCGCCTGCTCGCGGAGCCGGGGTGACCGGCCACCGGGTGCCCCCGGATGCCGGGGGGCGGACGAGCCCGACCTCGCCGACCAAGCCGGTCCTGCGGGGCCGGCTGGTCACGCTGCGCCCGTTCCGGGAGGCGGACGTCGCCGCGATGGCCGAGATCCTCAGCGACCCGGACGTGCGCCGGCTCACCGGCAGCGTCACCTCGTCGGCCGAGGCCCACGGTCGTCAGCCCGTCGACGACCGGCTCCGCGAGTGGTACGCCACCCGGGCCGACCAGCCCGACCGTCTCGACCTCGCGGTCGAGGACGCCGCCACCGGCAGGCTGGTCGGGGAGGTCGTGCTCAACGAGCACGACCCCGTCGCACGCTCGTGCAACCTCCGGTGCCTGGTCGGGCCGGCCGGCCGCGACCGGGGGCTCGGCACCGAGGCGCTGGGCCTGCTCGTCGACCATGCGTTCGGCGCCCTCGGCCTGGGCCGCCTGGAGCTCGAGGTCTTCGAGTTCAACCCGCGGGCCCGTCACGTCTACGAGCGCCTCGGCTTCACGGTGACGGGCACCCGCGAGGCAGCGCTGGTGTTCGACGAGGTGCCCGTGGGGGCCGTGGACATGGCGCTCACTGCCGACCGCTGGGCCGGCCGCGGTGCCGGGCCGCGCCGGGGTCGGACGGTGGAGGGGTCTGGCTCGGGCGGCGTCGAGGAGTGACTCGAGGTGGCGTTCGGCACGCCGTGCTGCAGCTCGGTGACCAGCTCGACCCGTACGCCGTCGCCGGCGCGGCAGGTCAGTCGTCGACGGTGTCCGGGGCGACGAGGTCGCCCTGCTCCAGGTCCTCGAAGGGGATGGGGTCGGGCACGCCGGCGGTGATCCGGCTGCCGTCGGCGCGACGTCCGCCGGTGCGGGGCTTCTTCGGCAGGAGGCCGTCGATGCGCGGGCCCTGGTCGGCGAGGGGGACGACGACCGGGTCGGCTCCGACAACGTGCTCCTCGCCCCGGACCCGGACGGTGACCGCCTCGCGGCCGTCCTCCACCCGCAGCTCGAGGTGTTCGCGGGTGAGCCGCACCCGCAGGCGGCTGCCGTGCCAGCAGAGCCGGAACGTCAGCGCCTCCCAGTGGTCCGGCAGGCGCGGGTCGAAGGAGAGCCGGCCGCCGTGGTCGCGCATGCCGCCGAAGCCCGAGACCAGGGCCGCCCAGACCCCGCCGGCCGACGCGACGTGCATCCCGTCGACGGTGTTGCGGTGCAGGTCGGCGAGGTCGACGTACAGCGCCTCGAGGAAGTACTGGCAGGCGGCCTCGTGGTAGCCCACCTCGGCCGCGATGATCGACTGGACGACCGCCGAGAGGGTGGAGTCCCCGGTGGTGATGGGGTCGTAGTACTCGAAGTCCCTGCGCTTCTCGTCGGCCCCGAACCGGTCCCCCTGGAGGAAGAGCGCGAGCACGACGTCGGCCTGCTTGAGCACCTGGAACCGGTAGATGACGAGCGGGTGGTAGTGGAGCAGCAGCGGGCGGAGCTCGGCGGGCGTGCGGCTGAGGTCCCAGACCTCGCGGTCGAGGAAGAAGTCGTCCTGCGGGTGGATCCGCAGCCCGTCGTCGAACGGGATGTGCATCCCCGCGGCGCAGCGCCGCCACCTGTCGGCCTCACCGTCGCCGAGCTCGAGCCGTTGCGCGATCCGGGCGAACTCCTCCGGGTGCTCCGCCCGGACCCGGTCGACGGCCGCGGCGGCCTGCTCGAGGTTGAACCGGGCCATGACGTTGGTGAAGAGGTTGTTGTTGACGACGGTCGTGTACTCGTCGGGGCCGGTGACGCCGTGGATGTGGAAGCTCGGGGTGCCGTTGCTGCGCCAGAAGCCCAGGTCGGTGTACATCCGGGCGGTCTCGACGAGGATGGCCAGCCCGTGCCGGACGAGGAAGCCGTCGTCGCCCGTGGCCGCCACGTACTGGACGAGGGCGTGGGCCACGTCGGCGTCGATGTGCACCTGGGCGGTGCCGGCCGCGTAGTAGGCCGACGCCTCCTCGCCGTTGATCGTCCGCCACGGGAAGAGGGCCCCCCGTTGCGACATCTCCTTGGCCCGCTCGCGCGCCGCGGGCAGCATCCGGCTCCGGAACTGCATGAGGTTCCGGGCGACGTCGGGCTGGGTGTAGGTGATGAACGGCGCGACGTAGACCTCGCTGTCCCAGAAGTAGTGGCCCTCGTACCCGGAGCCGGTGACCCCCTTGGCGGGCACCCCCAGCTGGTCGGAGCGGGCGCTGGCCTGCGCCAGGGTGAGCAGGTTGAAGCGCACCGCCTGCTGGACCGCGGCGTGGTCGCGGTGGCGGGAGTCGATCTCGACGTCGGCGCTGGCCCAGAAGCGGTCGTACCAGGCCCGCTGCTCGGCGCGGTAGTGGGCGACGTCGTGCCGGGCCGCGCGGTCGAGGGTGCGGGCGCACCGGTCCGAGAGCTCGCGGACCGGCAGGCTGCGCGAGGTGTGGTAGGCGACGACCTTGACGACGCGCAGCGTGTGGCCCTGGCGTGCGTCGACGCGCAGCACCATCTTGGCCAGGTCGGGCTCGTCGCGCAGGACCACCTCGGTGAAGTCCGGGGTGTCGACCACGTGGTCGGCGGCCACGGTCACCGTCATCCCCGAGTTCGCGCACCGGTAGCCGAGCGACATCCGGTCCTCGCTGGCGGTGTGGAGGCGGGGCAGCAGCACCCGCCCCTCGAACCCGGTCGCCTTGCGCGGGTCGACGAGCGCCACCTTCGAGCGGGCCGGCTCGTGGTACTCGTCCTCGCCGTCCTGGCGGTTGAGCAGCTGCGAGGACACGATGACCGGTGCGTCGCCGGACAGCATGGTGACCTCGAGGGTGAGCACGGCCAGGTGCCGCTGGGTCATCGACACCATCCGGGTGGAGTCGATCCGGACCCGCTTGCCCGACGGCGTGCGCCAGACGAGGTGGCGCCGGAGCACGCCGTCCCGGAAGTCCAGGCTGCGCTCGTACTCCTCGAGGTCGGCCATGCCGATGACGAGGGGCTCGTCGTCGACGTAGACCTTCATCAGCTTGGCGTCAGGGACGTTGACGATGGTCTGGCCGGTGCGGGCGAACCCGTAGGCCCCCTCGGCGTGCCGGATCGGCCAGGTCTCGTGGAAGCCGTTGACGAAGGTGCCGTGCTCCTGGGCCTCGCGGCCCTCCTCCGGGTTGCCGCGCATGCCGATGTAGCCGTTGGCGACGGTGAACAGGGTCTCGGTGACCCCGAGGTCGCCGAGGTCGGGCTCGAGCTCGACCAGCCGCCAGGGGTCCGCGGGGAACCGGGTGCGGTCCATCGGGTCCTGCGGCACCGTTCCCGTCCTCACACCAGCTCCTGCAGGTCCGAGACGACCACCGTGGCGCCGGCGTCGAGCAGCGCGGCCTCGCCCGCACCGCGGTCCACGCCGACGACCGCGAGGAAGCCGCCGGCGGCGCCGGCCTGCACGCCGGAGACGGCGTCCTCGACGACGACCGAGTCGGCGGGAGCGGCTCCGCACTCGCGCGCCGCGCGGAGGAAGGTGTCCGGCGCAGGCTTGCCCGGCAGCCCCACGGCGCTCGCGACCCGGCCGTCGACCACGCTGACGAACCGGTCGGCGAGGCCGGCGGCGGCGAGAACGGCGCGGGCGTTGGCCGAGGAGGAGACGACGGCCAGGGGGGTGCCGAGGCCGCGCAGCAGGTCGAGCAGGGCGAGCGACCCCGGGTAGGGCTCGACGCCGTCGCGCTCGAGCACCGCGTTGAACGCGTCGTTCTTGCGGTTGCCGAGCCCGCACACGGTCTCCGCGTCGGGCGGGTCGGTGGGGTGGCCGTACGGCAGCTCGATGCCGCGCGCGGCGAGCAGGTCTCGGACGCCGTCGTACCGGGGCTTGCCGTCGACGTGGGCGAAGTAGTCCTCGTCGGTGTACGGGGAGGTGTCGGCGCCCTCGACGTCGACATCGCGCAGGTAGGTCGTGAACAGCTCGGCCCACGCCGCCATGTGGACTCGTGCGGTGGGGGTGAGGACGCCGTCGAGGTCGAAGAGCACCGCGCCGACGTCGCTCCAGGCCAGCGGGCTCGTGGCATTCACGTCGACCACGGTAGACCCGGGGCGCCCGCTGCACCGGGGTTCCCAGCACGTGTCGCGACGAACGGACGACTCGCGGGCTCGGTTACGGTGCTGCCCGTGAGCGAGCCGGTGCGCCTGCCCTTCGACCCGATCGAGAGGGCTCGTGAGCTGTGGGTGGCCCGGTGGGGCAGGGGGTCGCGCGCCGACGAGATGGCCACCGCGACCTCGGTGATGCGGGTCCAGCAGCTCCTCCTCGGCCGCTACGACGCCGTCGCCGGGCGGCACGGGCTGACCTTCGCTCGCTACGAGGCGCTCGTGCTCCTCGCGTTCAGCCGCGAGGGCCGGCTGTCGATGTCCCGGATCGGTGAGCGGCTCATGGTCCACCCGACGAGCGCGACGAACATCGTGCAGCGGCTCGTCGCGCAGGGCTTCGTCGAGCGGGTCCCGAACCCGCACGACCGCCGGGGTGCGTTTGCCGTCATCACCGAGTCCGGACGCGAGGCGATGGAGGCGGTGACGGCCGACCTCGAGCGGGACGACTTCGGCCTCGGGATGCTCGACGCCGAGCAGCACCGGGCCCTGTTCACGCTGCTGCGCGAGGTGCGCGCCGCCGCGGGGGACTTCCTGCCCTGAGGTGACGCCGGTCACGCAGTCGGCGTGCTCGGGATTTGTCGCGGGACGCCTGCGTTTGTCATGGTGGAAGGCACCCCTTCCCGGGCCGCGCTCCTGCGCGCCCCCACAACACCCCCGGAGGAAGCCCCCACCATGGTCCGTGTCGTCATGCGCCTGGTCGGTGCGCTGCTGGCCCTGGCCGGCCTGGCGCTCGCCGCCGTCGGCGTCTGGTTCGCGACCCAGCTCGGGGGCACGGGCACCGCGACGTTCACCGCCTCACCGGGGACGGCCCGCCCCATCGTGCTGCCCCCGGACGTGCTCAACCGCGTCGACGCCGACGTCACCGTCACGGCGACGCCCGGTGAGGGAGGGCGGGTGTGGATGGCGCTCGCCAACCCCTCGGACGCCAGCGCCGTGCTCGGCGACGCCCGTCACCTGGTGGCCACCGGGGTCGACGTCGGTGACTGGCTGCTGCTCACCGAGCAGCGCGGCACCGCGCAGGCCACCGACCTCGCCGCCGCCGAGCTCTGGCGCGACCAGGACGACGCCGACGAGCCGGTCTCGATGACCGTGCGCCAGGTCGAGGCCCCCGAGGCCGTCGTCGTCGTGGCCGAGGAGGGCACGGTGTCCTCGGTGACGATGACGATCACCGACAAGACCTGGTTCGTCGAGGCGGTCGTCGCCGCCCTCGTCGGTCTCTTCCTCCTCGTCGTCGGCCTCGTCCTCGCCTGGCCCCGCCGCGGTCCTCGCCCGGCCGGCGACACCGCCGCGGCCGACACCGCCCCGGCCGACGCCGCCCCGGCCGGCCCCACCGACAGCACCCCCTCCACTCCCTCCGACTCCACCGCCGACACCACCCCGGCCGACGCCTCCGCAGCGGAGGACGCACCGGCCGAGCAGCCGGTCCGGATCCAGACCACGAAGGACACCACCCCGTGACCCGACGAGCCACCCGCCGTACCGGCGCCGTCGCCACCGCCCTCGCCGCCGCCCTGGCCCTCGCCGGGTGCGGCGCCACGACGGACGCCCTCGTCGGCCTCCACCCCGCCCCCGCGGAGGAGTCCGCGGCCGTCCCGCTCAGCACCGACGGCGCCACCCGGATCGCGGCGCGGCTCCTCGACAGCGCCGAGGCGGCGGCCGGCACCGAGGGCGCGGCAGGCAAGCGAGCCCGGGCGGCGGTCCTCGCCGGCGACGCGCTGACGGTCGCCGACGCCGTCGCCCTGCGGGGTGCGGCCGACGACGCGACCGGCGAGCTCCCCGTGGAGGAGGCCCGGCCGACCGTCCTGGCACAGTCGCAGGGCCGCGGGTGGCCGCGGGCCATCCTCTCGACCACCCTGGACGAGGAGGCGAACACCCAGTACCTGCACGTCATGGTGTCCCCTGAGCCCGATGCGCCGTTCAAGATCACCGCCTCGGTGCCGATGCTCGGCGGCGCCGAGCTGCCGGCGATCGGGTCCGAGGACACGGGCGCGCCGTTCGTCGACGTCACCGACGGCGAGGGGCTCGTCCTGGCCCCGGACGAGGCGTTCGCGGCCTATGCGGCCGCCCTCGCCTACCCGAAGCCGAGGACGTCGGAGGCCGTCTCCACCGAGGATGCCTTCGCCACCGGGCTCAAGGCGTCCGCCGAGGCCCAGACCAAGGCCCTGAAGAAGCTCGGGAAGCTCACGCAGCGCCACCGGCCGCTGCTCGACGACGCGCAGGCCTTCCGGCTCGCCGACGGCGGCGTCGTCGCCTTCGGGCTCATGCGCCGCAACGACACCTTCACCAAGGCCAGCAAGGCCAAGGAGCTCGTCCTGCCGCGGGAGTACGCCCGGCTGGCCGGCACCAAGAAGGTGACCGACTCCCTCACCCTGACGAGCCTCGAGCCGGTGGTCCTCGTCGTCCCCACCGAGGGGCAGGTCCGGGCCATCGGTGCCGGCGAGCTCCTCGTCTCCGCCGAGGGCTCCTGAGCCACCCCCGGCGACGCCGCCACCGACCCTGAGGGAGAATCGCCCCATGAGCGAGACACCGCAGCCCGCCGGGACGCGCGGCGCCGTCGACCTGTCCTCCGTCTCCGCGATGACCGCGCCGAGCTCGGCCACCTCCGGGAGTGGGATGCCCGCCGGGCTGGTCCCCGGCCAGCGCGCGCCGGAGCCGCCGCGGGTACCGGACGGTCTGGTCGTCGAGGTCACCGGGGCGACCCTCCAGCAGGCGTTGAGCCGCACCGTGCAGGTGCCCGGGCTGCTCGTCCTCTGGTCCTCGGCCCACCCGCAGACCCGTCAGCTCGTCGACACCGTCGTCCGGGTCGCGGCCGGGCTCGAGGGCCGGGTGCTCGTGCTCACCGCCGACCTCACGGCCGAGCAGGATCTGCTCCAGGCGTTCCAGCCCCTGCTGCAGCAGGCGTTCGGCCAGCCGACCGTGCCCGCGACGTTCGGGCTGCTCCAGGGCCAGCCGGTGCCGCTCTTCCCCGGCGTCGCCCCCGAGGACCAGGTGCGCCTCGCCGTCGACCAGCTGCTCCAGGCGGCAGTGCAGAACGGCATCACCGGCCGGGTCGAGCTCGGGCCGGTGCCGGAGGGGAGGGCGCGGACGGTGAGGAGGCGCCGCTGCCACCGCTGCACCAGGAGGCCTTCGACGCCATCGAGCGGGGCGACCTCGCCGCGGCCGTCGCCGCGTACGAGAAGGCCCTCGCGGCGAACCCCAAGGACGCCGACGCGGAGGCCGGGCTGGCCCAGGTGCGTCTGCTGGAGCGCACGAGCGGCGCCGACCTCGGGGCCGCGCGGGAGGCCGCCGCGGCCGACCCCTCCGACCTCGACGCCGCCTTCCTCGTCGCCGACCTCGACCTGCTGGGCGGCCACGTCGAGGACGCGTTCACCCGCCTGCTCGACCTGGTCCGCAGCACCGCGGGGGAGGACCGCGACCGCGTGCGCACCCGCCTGCTCGAGCTCTTCACCGTGGTCGGCAACCACGACGAGCGGGTGCGCAAGGGCCGGACCGCGCTGATGAGCGCCCTGTTCTGACCGTGGCCCCGCCGACGCTCGTCGACGCCCACCTGCGCTTCCGCTACGACGAGGACGACCCCGCGGTCACGGGGGTGGCGCTGGAGTGCGACCGCGCCCTCCCCGGCCCCCGGGAGCTGCGCCGGGACGGCCGGGGCTGGGTGCTGGACCTCCCGCGCCCCGCGCTCGACCGCGTCGAGTACCGGCTGGCCGTGCGCCGCGGCGAGCACACCGACGTGGTCCTCGACCCCGCCAACCCCACGACGGTGCCCACGGCGTTCGGCGACCGCTCGGTGCTCGAGCTGCCCGGCTACACCGCCCCGTGGTGGCTCGGCGCACCGGCCGTGCCGGGGCGGCTGGACCCGATGGCGCTCGCCGGCGAGACGGCCGACGAGGTCCCGGTCACCATCTGGTCGCCCGAGTCCCTCGACCCCGACACCCCCGCCCCCCTGCTCCTCGTCCACGACGGGCCCGAGTACGACCTGCTCGCCGGCATCACCACGTACGCGGGGGCACTCGTCGCCGCCGGCGCGCTTCCTCCCCACCGCGTCGCCCTGACCCACCCGGTGCTGCGCGACGCCTGGTACTCGGGCTCGCCGAGGTACCTGCGCACCGTCGCCGAGGCCGGGCTGGACCGGATCGGGGACCGCTACGCCACCGCGGGGCCGGTCGTCGTCATGGGGGCCAGCCTCGGCGGGCTCACCGCCCTGCTCGCTGGGCCTCCTCGCGGCGCCCCGGGTGGGCGGCGTCCTGGCCCAGTCGGGCTCGTTCTTCCAGGTGCGCCACGACGACGCCGAGAGCAGCTTCCCGTACTTCGGACGGATCTCGCGGGCGGTGCAGCAGGTGCTCGACATGCGGGTCGCCGAGCACCCGCTCGTCGTCGGGATGACGTGCGGGGCCCTGGAGGAGAACGCTGCGAACAACCGCGACATGGCGGCGGCGCTGCGGCGGGCAGGGCACCGACGTGGCCTACCGCGAGGTGGCCGACCTCCACAACTACACCGCCTGGCGGGACGCGCTCGACCCGGTCCTCACCGAGGTCCTCCGGCAGACGTGGGGCGCCCGGACCTGCGGGGCTGACCGCGGCGTCGCCGAGCCCTAGGGTGGGGTCGCATGGAGCGGCGCAGCGTCCGGCTCGGGGTGCCCGGCCACGAGACCGAGCTCGAGGTCGTCCGCCACGGCCACTGGGGCCGGCCGGTGCTGCTGTTCCCGTCGGAGGCCGGGCTCGGCGCACGACGCCGAGGGCAACGGCATGCTCGCCGCGGTGGCCCCCCTCGTCGATGCCGGCCGGGTCAGCCTGTTCACCGTCGACTCCCTCGACGGGTGGAGCCTGGTCGGACACCTCGCTGCCCACCGAGGAGCGTGCCCGGCGGGGCGCGCTCTACACGGCGTGGCTCTCCGAGACGGGTGATCCCGTGGATCCGGTCGGAGTCGCGGTGGCGACGCGGAGATCATCACCACGGGGGCCTCGCTCGGGGCCTACCACGCGGTCCACCTCACCCTGACCCGCGCCGACGCGGCCCCCCTCGCCATCGGGCTCTCCGGCAACTACGACCCGTCCAGCTGGAACCGATGGGGCGAGATCGGCGACGCCACCTACTTCGCCAACCCCTGCGCCTACGTCGCGAACATGGAGGGCGACCACCTCGAGTGGGTGCGGTCGCGGGTCAGCATCCTCCTCGTCGTCGGCCAGGGCGCCTTCGAGGTGTCACCGACGCGCTCCCTCCCCGGCACCCACGAGTTCGCGGCGGTCCTGGCCCGCAAGGGGATCCGCCACGAGCTCGACGTCTGGGGGTACGACAGCGCCCACGACTGGCCGTGGTGGCAGCAGCAGCTGGCCCACCACCTGCCCCGTTTCGTCTGACCGCCCCGGCCCCGGCCGGACCACCCGAAGGAGAGCCGATGCCGCCCACCACCGACCACCTCATCGGCCTGCTGCTCGGTGCCGAGGAGGACTGGCCCACCGCGTTCGAGGCCCTCGCCCGGCGCCTCGGCGTCCTGCGAGCGGCGGACGGCAGCGAGCACACCCTGACGACCGAGCGGATCACCATCGAGCCGTTCAACCTCCGGGACCGCGCGCGCCACGAGCTCGTCATCGACCGCCTCGCGCACTGGTACTACCACCCCCGCGAGTGGCTGAAGAAGGTCGCGCTCATGGACGACGTGTACCTGCTCAACAGCCCGTTCTCCTTCCAGTCGATGGAGAAGCACTCGGCGTACTGCGCGATGATGCGCCTCGGGTTGAAGGTGCCCGACACCGTGCTCGTCCCGTACAAGCACCCCGTCGACAACGCTCGGTGGGCGTACACCTCGGCGAAGTACAACCGCTCGTTCCACCTCGACGCGATCGCCGAGAGCCTCGGTTACCCCCTGTTCATGAAGCCGTTCGACGGCGGCGGCTGGCGCGGGGTGTCGATGGTGCGCGACCGCGAGGAGCTGCACCACGCCTACGACGAGTCGGGGGAGATGCTCATGCACCTGCAGGCCTCCGTGCCCGACTACGAGCACTTCGCGCGCTCCCTGACCATCGGCCCCGAGACGATGGTGATGAGGTTCCGGCCCGAGGAGCCGATGCACGACCGGTACACGGTGGCGCACGGCTTCCTCTCGGAGCAGGAGGGGCGTGAGGTGCTGACGATCAGCCAGACGGTCAACTCCTTCTTCCGCTGGGAGTTCAACTCCTGCGAGATGCTCGTCAAGGCCGGCGAGGTCTACCCCATCGACTACGCCAACGCCTGCCCGGACGTGGCGGTGACCTCGCTGCACTACTACTTCCCGTGGGCGATGACGGCGCTGCTGCGGTGGACGGCCTTCTGTGCCGTCACCCGACGGCCGGCCGCGCACCACCATCGACACCGATCCCTGGTTCGCGGTGGCCGACGACGAGGCGCTCGACTACACCGCTCGGCTGGAGGCCTACCAGGGCCTGGCCGACGACTACTTCGAGACCGAGCGGTACCGGGAGTTCTGTGCGACCACGCTCCCGCACGTCGACGAGATGGTGCTCGAGTGGATCGACGGGCCCGACTTCCGGTCGCTGCTCACCTCGACGATCCACCAGACCTACCCGACCCACGAGTGGGAGCACTTCGAGGCGCACTTCGGCGGGCTGCTCGGCCTGTGGGTCTCGGACGAGCAGGCCCGGCTGGCGTCGCAGCCGGCGGTCGCCGGTGGCTGAGGGCGAGGACGACGGCTCCCGCGTCGCCGGGCTGCTGCGCGACGCGCGCCGCGGGATGGACCGGGTGCGGCCCGAGGACCTGACGGACGAGGTGGCTGCCGGAGCGCTGGTCGTCGACATCCGCCCGGAGGTCCAACGCGCCCGGGACGGTGCGTTGCCCGGGGCCGTCGTCATCGATCGCACCGTCCTGGAGTGGCGGCTGGACCCCACCTCGCCGTACCGCGCCTCCGGGGTGGACGACCCCGGGCGGCGCATCGTCGTCGTCTGCGACCAGGGCTACAGCTCGAGCCTCGCCGCCCGCTCGCTGCGCGACCTCGGCCTGGAGCGGGCGACCGACCTCGTGGGCGGGTTCCAGGCCTGGCTGACGCTGCGCTCGACGGGCTGACCCCGGGCGGCGGTCGTCGTCGTGCCGCCCGGACCGACCCCCTTGGCTCTGGTCGCTCCTGCCGGCTCTGGTCGCTCCTGCCGGCTCTGGTCGCTCCTGCCGGCTCTGGTCGCTCCTGCCGGCTCTGGTCGCTCCTGCCGGCTCTGGTCGCTCCTGCCGGGTCTGGTCGCTCCCGCCGGCTCAGGGTGCTGCAGCGCCATGACTCGGCGAGATCGACCAGAGCGCGGTGGGGGGTGCGGTGGCCACGCCACCTACCCCTACACCCGGCCGACGCCGTTGCCCGGAGTCGACCGCGCCCTCGTGGGGCGCTGGGCGCACGTCCCCCCGTCGTCGGGCACGGAGGCCCGGGCCGGGCCGCCGCCGCACCGCACGCCTCAGCGAACCGCCTGCATCACCCGGGCGGCAGTGACGTGACCGAGGTGGTAGCCGTCCTCCATGGCATCCCTGAAGTGCAGTCCGCCCCAGATCCGTGCGTGGAAGGCGTCGTACTCGAGCGCGCTCAGGGTGGCGTAGCTGCGCTGGGTGGCGCCGACCTGCAGCACCAGCGGCGTGTGGTCGCCGAGCGTGCGCCGGACCACCTCGGCGAACGGCGCGGTCACCGCCGCGTGCCCGCTGGTGTAGTCCGAGTACGGCGGGTTGGGCACGAGCGGTGACCATCCGTCCTGCGGCGTCGTGGCCGGGTTGCCGTCGAGGTCGGCGCCGGCGATCGCCTGGGACGGCCGCCAGAAGCCCACCTCGTACTTGAGCCGCCAGGTCTGGATCAACGCCGTCGCCGAGGCGGCGTCGATCCGGGCGAACAGGCGCGTCGTGGGCAGCAGGCCGAGAGGTTCCTCGTGCAGCACGTCGCACAGCGCCGAGCGGTAGATCGGGACCACGTTGGGCGAGAAGAACTGCGCGACGGCGGTCTGGGCCGGCGTCCGCGTCGTGGAGGTCGTCGCGCCGACCGCGAGTACCTCGCCGTAGTCCCGGGCGTACTCGGCACTGGGCAGGGCGTCCGGACCGTCGACGGCGACCGGGGCGACGTCGACGACGGGGTCCACGAAGCCGAGCCAGGGCACCGCCATCGAGCCGCCGGGAGCCGGCTGCCACACGCCCGGCGCCGGGTCCTTGGCGTACACGATCGAGGCGTCACCCCGTCCATCACCCACACGTGACGTGATCATCCGCTCTGCTGCCGCGGCACCGACGGCCGACCCGAGGTCCTCCTTCGGGCCGTCGGGCACCGGCTCCAGGCTGGCCGCCAGATCGGCATCGAGGGCATCGGAGGACCCGGGAAAGTACTCGCTCAGCACGTCGTGCGCCGCCACCGCGACCGCGGCGGTGGCCGTGTGCGTGCCGTGGCGCTGGCCCTCGACCGCGGCGTCGTGGACGGCCAGCGACGTGAACGCGAGGTAGAGCTGACCGACGGCCGGTGAGCTTCCGGCCTCGGTGAAGATGGTGCGGACCGCGGTCCGCTGCCAGTCCACGGCGACCTCGGAGGCCATCGGGCCGGAAGCGGCGCCCGCAGCGGGAGCGGCGCCCGTGAGTGGGACGACCACGAGCGGCGTCAGCAGCGCCGAGGCGGTGGCAGCCAGGAGTCGGTGACGGGTCGGCATGGTGAGCCCCCTTCGACGGTGGTGCGCTTCAGTCTCGACCCGTGCCCGGCAACCAGCCATTCGCTTACCGGCGAATCCCGCCGGTCCTCCGCGGTGGGCGCCCGAGGGTCCGGAATGACCATTTACGGCCCCCGGGGGTGGGCGCAGACTCGGAGGGGTCGCCCACCGGCGCCGGCGGGCGCGGAAGGACGCACATGGTCGACCTGCTGCTGCGGGAGAGGGACCAGGCGAGCATCCGCGCGGTGATCGCCACGGAGCCCGTTCCCGCCGTGCCGCTCTCCGACGAGCGGGTGCTCCGCGACGTGGCGCGGCTCATCCCGTGCGACGCCATCGGCCTCGCGGTGCTGCAGGTGAACGTTCCCGCCGCCACCGGGCCCGGCCCCCCTGCCGGACGCGCGGGCGAGGCCGTCCCCGCAGATGGGGGGACGCCTGGCATCCGCGTGCGCAGACGAGCCCGCGCCGCCCGCGACGGAGCTGCCACAGGAGTGGCAACCCTCTCGCTCGGAGTGCGCCACGGCCCCGACCACGTCGTGAGGCTGTGGCTCGTCCGGCACACGAGCGACTTCTCCGAGCGGGACCGGGCGCTGCTGCGCCTCATCGCCCCGGCGCTGGAGCGCCTGCTGCGCGAGCGCCGCACGTCCTCGCTGCCGCCGTCCCTCACCGTGCAGGAGCGCCGGGTACTGCACCACGTGGCGGCCGGCCTCACCAACGCCGAGATCGCCGAGCGCCTCGTCGTGGCACCCTCCACCGTGCGCAAGCACCTCGAGAACGCGTACCGCAAGCTCGGGGTCCGCACCCGCCTGGCCGCCGTGGTCGCGCTCGAGGGGTCGCACCGCGCCGACGGCGCCACCCCCGCCCCGGCCGACGTCCTCGGGTGAGGCCCGGCCCGACAGTCCCCCTGCGGGTCAGCCGCCCAGGGCGGCCGAGACGACCTCGCGCGCCTCGGTCTGGACCTGGGCGAGATGGTCGGGGCCGCGGAAGGACTCGGCGTAGATCTTGTAGACGTCCTCCGTGCCACTGGGCCGGGCCGCGAACCATGCCGACTCGGTGACGACCTTGAGGCCGCCGATGGGGGCGCCGTTCCCCGGGGCCTCGGTGAGCTTGGCCGTGATCGCCTCGCCGGCGAGGCTCTCGGCCTCGACGTCGCCCGGGGAGAGGGCCGCCAGGCGCGCCTTCTGCTCGCGGTCGGCCGGGGCGTCGACACGGGCGTAGGCGGGTTCGCCGTGGCGGTCGGTGAGCTCGGTGTAGAGCTGTGACGGCGACTTGCCGGTGCGCGCGATGATCTCCGAGGCGAGCAGGGCCAGCAGGATGCCGTCCTTGTCGGTGGTCCACACCGACCCGTCCCGGCGCAGGAACGAGGCCCCGGCCGACTCCTCGCCACCGAACGGGCCGGACCCGTCGAGCAGCCCCGGCACGAACCACTTGAAGCCCACCGGCACCTCGACCAGCCGCCGGCCGAGGTCCGTGGCGACCCGGTCGATCATCGAGCTGGACACCAGCGTCTTGCCGACGAAGCCGTCCTCGCGCCACTGCGGCCGGGCCCCGCCGTAGAGGTACTGGATGGCGACCGCGAGGTAGTGGTTGGGGTTCATCAGCCCGGCGTCCGGGGTGACGATGCCGTGCCGGTCGCTGTCCGCGTCGTTGCCGGTGGCGACGTCGAAGGCGTCGCGCTGCTCGATGAGCGAGGCCATCGCGGAGGGGGAGGAGCAGTCCATCCGGATCTTGCCGTCCCAGTCCAGGGTCATGAACCGCCAGGTGGCGTCGACGAGCGGGTTGACGACGGTGAGGTCGAGGTGGTGCCGCTCGGCGATCGCACCCCAGTAGTCGACGGCGGCCCCGCCCAGCGGGTCGGCACCGATCCGGACGCCGGCCGACCGGACGGCGTCGAGGTCGAGCACGCTCGGCAGGTCCTCGACGTAGCGGCCGAGGAAGTCGTAGGACTGCGCCGCGGCACGGGCGCGCGCGAAGGGCACCCGGTGCACGCCCTCGAGCCCGGCGCGGATGTAGCCGTTGGCGCGGGCGGCGATGACCGTGGTGGCGTCCGAGTCGGCCGGGCCACCGTGCGGCGGGTTGTACTTGAAGCCGCCGTCGCTCGGGGGGTTGTGCGACGGCGTGACGACGATCCCGTCGGCGAGGCCGGTTCCGGGGCGCAGGTCGTCGACCGCGGCCACCTTGCCGCGGTTCGTGGTGAGGATGGCGTGCGAGACGCCCGGCGTGGGGGTGTAGCGGTCCGCCGCGTCGACGAGCACCGTGACGTCGTTGGCGGCAAGCACCTCGAGGGCACTCGCCCACGCCGGCTCGGACAGGCCGTGCGTGTCGCGGCCGAGGAAGAGCGGGCCGTCGAAGCCCTGCTCCCGCCGGTAGTCGACGATGGCCTGGGTCGTGGCGAGGATGTGCACCTCGTTGAACGACGTCCGCAGGCTGGACCCTCGGTGCCCCGACGTGCCGAACGCGACCTGCTGGTCGACGTCCTCGGGGTCCGGCTGCCGGGTGTAGTACGCCGTGACGAGGGCGGCGACGTCGACGAGGTCGGAGGGCTGGGCGGGCTGGCCGGCGCGGGGGGCGAACATGGCGCCGATCCTCCCAGAGGGACCGCGCGGGCGGCACCCGGTGGTGTTCGGCAGATCACACCGGAATTGTCTCCTACACGTTGTAGGAGATATACCCCGGCGGGTACCGTGGTCACCATGACCACCTCCACGAAGAAGCTCGTGGTTCTGGGAGCAGGCACGGCCGGCACCATGGTCGTGAACAAGCTCCGGCGCGAGCTCGACACCAACGAATGGCAGATCACCGTCGTCGACAAGGACGACATCCACGACTACCAGCCCGGGTACCTCTTCATCCCGTTCGGGATCAACAGCCCGGAGCAGATCCGCAAGCGCAAGCGGCCCTTCATCCACGACGGCATCGACCTCGTCATGGGCGAGATCGACCGCGTCGACGCGCCGGCGAACCAGGTCCACCTCGTGGACGGCACCGTCCTCGACTACGACCAGCTCGTCATCGCCACCGGCACCACCCCTCGGCCGGACCAGACCGAGGGCACCCTCGGCCCCCAGTTCCACAAGGAGGTCGGCGAGTTCTACACCTACGAGGGCGCCGTCGCGCTCCGTGAGCAGTCCGACAAGTGGACGGGTGGGCGGCTCGTCGTCCACATCACCGAGATGCCGATCAAGTGCCCGGTGGCCCCCCTGGAGTTCACCTTCCTCGCGGACGACTGGCTGCGCAAGCGGGGCCTGCGCGAGCAGACCGAGCTCGTCTTCGTCACCCCGCTCGACGGCGCCTTCACCAAGCCGGTCGCCAGCCGCGAGCTCGGTGACGCGCTCAGCAAGCGCGGTGTCACGGTCGAGACGGACTTCATGATCGAGCGGATCGACCAGGACCGGAAGGTCATCGTCTCCTTCGACGAGAGGGAGATCGCCTACGACCAGCTCGTCACGATCCCGGTCAACATGGGTGCCGACTACATCGCCCGCTCCGGTCTCGGCGACGAGCTCAACTACGTGCCGGTCGACAAGCACACGATGCAGTCCGACGAGTACGACAACATCTTCGTCCTCGGCGACGCGAGCAACATCCCGACGAGCAAGGCCGGGTCCGTCGCCCACTTCTCGGTGGAGGTGTTCACGGAGAACTTCCAGCAGCACATCGCCGGGCTGCCGATGACGCACTCCTTCGACGGACACGCCAACTGCTTCATCGAGTCCGGCGGCCGGAAGGGCATGTTGCTCGACTTCAACTACGACACCGAGCCCCTGACCGGGACCTTCCCGTTGCCCAAGGTGGGCCCGATGACGCTGCTCAAGGAGAGCCACGCGAACCACCTGGGCAAGCTCGCCTTCCGCCACATCTACTGGAACATGCTGCTTCCCGGCCGCCCGCTGGGCCTGCCCCCGGAGATGTCGATGGCGGGCAAGAACGTCGAGTGAACGCAGCACCCCGGACCGAACGAAAGGACACCCCCACCATGACCACCACGACGATCGCCGGCCACCAGGTCGAGGTCAACGAGGAAGGCTTCCTCACCGAGCCCGACCAGTGGAGCGAGGACCTCGCCCCCGAGCTCGCCAGGCTCATCGGCATCGACCCCCTCACCGAGGAGCACTGGAAGCTCATCCGCTTCCTCCGCGAGGACTACGCCGCCCAGGGCGAGACCGCGACGCTGCGCCGCGTGTCGACCCAGACCGGCACCCCCGTCAAGGCCCTCTTCGCCTCTTCCCCGGGAAGCCGGCCAAGAAGATGAGCTACGTCTCCGGGCTGCCCAAGCCCAAGGGCTGCGTCTGACCCCCCACGAGAGCTGACGCAGGAGACCGCCATGACCACTACCGAGACCGCCCCCGCCGTCGTCCCGTCGTTCGACGAGCCGGAGGGCGAGGGCCGCAAGCTCGCCATCATCTGCTCCAAGGGCAACCTCGACATGGCCTACCCCGGCCTGATCCTCGCCAACGCCGCCGTCGGCGAGGGCGTCGAGACCCACATGTTCTTCACCTTCTGGGGGTTCGACATCATCACCAAGGCGACGATGTCGGACCTGAAGTTCAGCTTCGTCGGCAACACCGCGATGCACCCGCCGGGCCACAGCGGCATGGGGATCCACCACATGCTCGGCGCCCTCCCCGGGGCCACCGCCGCGGCCACGAAGATGATGAAGAAGCAGATCGCCGACCTCGACGTGCCCGAGGTGCCCGAGTTCCTCGACCTGCTGTCGGGGTCCGGGGTGCACATGTGGGCCTGCCGGATGTCGGCCGACATGAACCACGTGACCGAGGACGACCTCTACGAGGGCGTCGAGGCCATCATCTCCGCGAGCGACTTCATCGAGATCACCGACGGCGCGCAGCTGCTCTTCATCTGAGCGCGACGCGGTCACGACTGCGGCGCCGTACCCTCCGGGCGCCGACCGGAGCGGCCCGGCGAGGAGCCTCATCCTCCTCGCCGGGCCGTTCGGCAGCTCAGGTGAGCGGTGAGGGGGTTGCTGCCCGGGCCTCGGGGGAGGCCACCGCCGGGTCCTGCCCGGTCTCGTCGATCGGGACGAGGTAGACCGCCGAGAGCCGGGCGACCCGCACCGTCACCGACCACGGCTGGTCGTTCCACGGCTCGGCGGCGGCCTCGAGCACGACCCCGGCCTGGCTGGGGGAGCCGGTCTCGTCGAAGCCCGAGGTGTCCAGGACCACCTCCCAGCGGCCCGGCCGGGGCACCCCCATCCGCACCCACGCCTTGTCCTCGCCGCTGTAGTTGACCACGGTCGCGACGACGTCGCCCCGCCGTGGGTCGGCCTCGGAGAAGCGCAGGTACGAGAGCAGGTTGCCGGTGTTGTCGTCGGCGTCGAGCCAGCGGAACCCGGCCGGCTCGTGGTCGAGCGCCCACAGCGCCGGGTGCGCGCGGTAGAGCGCGTTCAGCTCCTTGACGAGGTTGTGCACCCGGTAGTGGGCCGCGTGGTCGAGCAGCCACCAGTCCAGCGAGCGGCCGTCGGCCCACTCCCCGGGCTGGGCGAACTCGCTGCCCATGAAGAGCAGCTGCTTGCCCGGGTGGCTCCACATGTAGGCGAGGAAGGCGCGCAGGGTGGCGAGCTGGTCCGGTCGGGAGCCGGGGATCTTGCCGAGCAGTGAGCCCTTGCCGTGCACCACCTCGTCGTGGCTGATGGGGAGCACGAACTTCTCGCTGAAGGCGTACATGAGCGAGAAGGTCAGCAGGTTGTGGTGGTACTGGCGGTGCACCGGCTCCTCCTGGAGGTAGCGGAGCGTGTCGTTCATCCAGCCCATGTTCCACTTCAGCCCGAACCCGAGCCCACCGCCCGAGGTCGGCTGCGTGACCCCGGGCCACGACGTCGACTCCTCGGCCACCGTGATGACGCCGGGCTCGCGCTTGTAGGCGGTCGCGTTCGCCTCCTGGAGCAGACCGATCGCCTCCAGGTGCTCGCGCCCGCCGTGGACGTTGGGGATCCACTCCCCGTCACGACGCGAGTAGTCGAGGTAGAGCATCGAGGCCACGGCGTCGACCCGCAGGCCGTCGACGTGGAACTCCTCGAGCCAGTAGAGGGCGTTGGCGACGAGGAAGTTGCGCACCTCGAGGCGTCCGAAGTCGAAGATGTGGGTGCCCCAGTCGGGCTGGTCCCCACGGCGGGGGTCGGGGTGCTCGTAGAGGGCCAGCCCGTCGAACCGCGCGAGCGCGAAGTCGTCCCGGGGGAAGTGCCCGGGCACCCAGTCGAGGATGACCCCGATGCCGTGCTGGTGGAGGGTGTCGACGAGGTAACGGAAGTCGTCGGGGGTGCCGAACCGGGCGGTGGGTGCGTAGTACCCGGTCACCTGGTAGCCCCACGACGGCCCGTAGGGGTGCTCCATGACGGGGAGGAACTCCACGTGGGTGAAGCCGAGGTCGGCGACGTAGTTGACGAGGTGCTCGGCGAGGTCGCGGTAGGTCATGCCCTGCCGCCAGGAGCCGAGGTGGACCTCGTAGACGCTCATCGGCCCGGTGTGGGGGTCGCTGCCGGCCCGTCGCTCCATCCACTGCCGGTCAGCCCACTCGTGGGTCGTCTCGTCGACGACCGAGCCGGTGTTCGGCGGGCACTCGGTGCGTCGCGCCATCGGGTCGGCCTTGGTGCGCACGACGTCGTCGGCGCCGCGGATCTCGTACTTGTACACCGCCCCCGGCCCCACGTCCGGCACGAACAGCTCCCAGACGCCGCTGGCGCCGATGAGGCGCATCGGGTGCACCCGCCCGTCCCAGCTGTTGAAGTCGCCGACGACGCGCACCGCCTTGGCGCGCGGAGCCCAGACGGCGAACGAGACGCCCCGCACGGATCCCATCGGCCCGTCGTACCGGCGCGTGCGGGCGCCGAGGACCGTCCACAGCTGCTCGTGGCGGCCCTCGCCCACGAGGTGGAGGTCGACCTCGCCGAGCGTGGGCGCGAACCGGTAGGGGTCGTCCTGGAGGTGGTCGACGCCGTCGGCCCAGCGGACGAGGAGCCGGTAGTCCATCGTGCGGGTGACGTCCGGTCGCACCGCGGTCCACACCCCCTCGGCCTCGTGCCCGAGCTCCATCTCCTCGCCGTCCTCGAAGCGGACCCGCACCGCCTCGGCGAGCGGCTTGAGGACCCGGATGCGCAGCCCGCCGGGCTCGAGGTGCTGGCCCAGGAGGTCGTGCGGCTGCTGGTGGCGGCCCGAGGCGAGGGCGGCGATGGCGCCACCGACCTCAGGGCTGGGCGTGGGGCTCACGGGGCATCTCCTTGGGTGGTGGGGGCCGGGGTGTCGTCGTGGATGAGGCGGCGGACGGCGTGGAGCGGGATGCCGACCCAGCCGGGCCGGTTGCGCGTCTCGTAGACGACCTCGTACATCGCCTTGTCGAGCTCGAAGGCCGCGAGGAGCGGTCCCAGCGAGCGGGGGTCGGAGCCGGCGCGGGCGGCGTAACCGTCGAGGAAGGCCTGCTGGGTGGCGGCGACCCGGGCGCGCGCGTCGTCACCCACGCCGGCCTGCTCGAGGGCGCCGCCGACGTAGTCGATGCTGCGCAGCATCCCGGCGACGTCGCGCACCCAGAGGTCGGGCAGCGACCGTTCCGCGAGTGGTCGCAGCGGCTCGCCCTCGAAGTCGAGGAGCACCCACCCGCGGTCGGGCGAGCGCAGCACCTGACCGAGGTGGAGGTCGCCGTGGATGCGCTGCAGCGGTGGCCACGGGGCGTCCTGCGCGGCCCGCAGCACCGCCTCCACGGCGTCGCGGACCTCGTCGAGCGCCGGCTGGGCCGTGACCGCGGCGTCGAAGCGGCGGCGCATCTCGGCGAGCACCGCGTCGACCTGCTCCGGGGTCGTGGGGCTCGTGCCGAAGGCCTCGGCGAGGGTGGCGTGCACCTCGGCGGTCGCCTCGCCGAGCTCGTGGGCGGGCGCGGTGAAGTCCTCGCCCGCCTCCCCGGCCCGCAGCGCGACCCGCCAGGCGTCCTCGACCCCGGGTAGGAACTCCTGGCAGAACGCGAGGTGGCCCGACGCCCGGGTGTCGCCTTCGGTCGTCGGGTGGGTCCAGTGCCCGGTCACGGCACCGACGACCGCGGGTACGCGGGCCGAGCCGGCGTCGACGAGCGCCCCCTGGAGGACGACGTCGGGGTTGTCGCCGGGGGAGAGCATCCGGAACACCTTGACGATGAGCGGTACCGCCTCGCCGGCGTCGTCGACGGCGTCGAGGATCACCGAGGTGTTCGACTGCTCTCCCGACAGCACCCGGGCGGAGGCGACGCGTACCTGGCGTCCCCAGCTCGGCTGGGGCACACCGGCGACGTCCTCCTCGACGGCGTCCGACCGCTCCGAGGACGCGGCCCGCACCCGGCCCTGGACGAGCTCGAGCAGCTGGGTGGCGTAGACGGGGTCGTGCGGGGCGTCGTAGACCCACCGCCGGCCGAGCACCGAGTGCTCGGTCGTGCCCACGAGGGCGTGCTCGGCGCCGTCGAGCGGGGCGCCCCGGTAGGTCAGGGGAACCTGGTAGACGACCGGCTCGGTGCCCGACTCGTCCGCGACGAGCAGGGTCTCGACCCCCACCTCGCCGGCGGGGTCGTCGAGGCGCCAGCGGCCGACGAGGCGCAGCAGCGGCCGGCCGCCCTTGGCCGTGTACCACCGCTGGGCGCCCATCCACCCCTCGACGAGCTCGAGCTTGGACGGCGTGATCGTCGCGTCGTGGTGGAGCTCAGCCATGCTGGCCCCCGGGCTGGGGGGCCAGCGCCAGCCAGAAGAAGTCGCGCGACCCGAGGGTCAGCTCCAGGGCGCCGTCCGGACCGATGTCGGGGAAGCCGGTGCCACCGAAGAGGTCGCGGGTGGTCCACCCGGCGAACTCCTCCGGCAGGGAGACCGTGGTGGCCTGCGGCCGCGAGGACAGGTTGTTGACGCAGAGCACGGCCCGCGCCGAACGGTCCTCGACGTCGCGGTCGCGGCGGTCGGCCCGCAGGTAGGCGAGCACGCGGTCGTGGCTGGAGTCGCAGACCCGGAACTCGCCGAGCCCGAACACCGGGTGCTCGCGGCGGACGGCCAGCATCCCGCGCACCCAGTGCAGCCGCGAGGAGCCGCTCGCCATCTGCGCCTCGACGTTGACGTGGTTGTAGTGGTAGACGAGCGACTGGATCACCGGCAGGTAGAGCTTGCCGGGGTCGGCGGTCGAGAAGCCCGCGTTGCGGTCGGGGGTCCACTGCATCGGCGTGCGCACCGCGTCCCGGTCGTTGAGCCAGATGTTGTCGCCCATGCCGATCTCGTCGCCGTAGTAGAGGCACGGTGAGCCGGGCAGCGAGAGCAGCAGCGCGTGGATGAGCTCGAACTCGGGGCGGCTGTTGTCGAGCAGCGACGCCAGCCGGCGCCGGATGCCGATGTTGGCGCGCATCCGGGGGTCGGGGGCGTACCAGCCGTACATCGCGGCGCGCTGCTCGGGCGTGACCATCTCCAGCGTCAGCTCGTCGTGGTTGCGCAGGAAGGTGCCCCACTGGGTCCCGGGCGGGATCGGCGGGGTGTCGGCGAGCACGTCGATGATCGGCGCCGCCCTCTCCTCGCGCAGCGCGTAGAAGAGCATCGGCATCACCGGGAAGTGGAAGCACATCTGGCACTCCGGCGCCGCCTCGGTGCCGAAGTAGTCGACGACGTCGGCCGGGGGCTGGTTGGCCTCCGCGAGCAGGATCCGTCCCGGGTACTCCTCGTCGACCATGGTGCGCAGCTTCGCGAGGAACTCGTGGGTGCGCGGGTGGTTCTCGCAGTTGTGGCCCTCCTCCTCGTAGAGGTAGGGCACGGCGTCGAGGCGGAAGCCGTCGATGCCCATGTCCATCCAGAAGCGGACGGCGTCGAAGATCGCCTCGTGCACGGCCTCGTTCTCGAAGTTGAGGTCGGGCTGGTGGCTGAAGAACCGGTGCCAGAAGAACTGCCGGCGGATCGGGTCGAAGGTCCAGTTCGACGTCTCGGTGTCGATGAAGATGATCCGGGCGTCGGTGTACCTGTCGTCGGTGTCGGACCAGACGTAGAAGTCCCCGTACGGACCCTCCGGGTCGCTGCGGGAGGCCTGGAACCACGGGTGCTGGTCGCTGGTGTGGTTCATCACCAGGTCGGTGATGATCCGGATGCCGCGGGCGTGGGCCTGGGTGATGAGCTCGCGGAACTCCGGCAGGGTGCCGAACTCGGGCAGCACCTGGGTGTAGTCGGAGATGTCGTACCCGCCGTCGCGCAGCGGGCTCGCATAGAACGGCGGCAGCCACAGGCAGTCGATGCCGAGCCACTGGAGGTAGTCGAGCCGGCCCACGATCCCGGCGAAGTCGCCCTCGCCGGACCCGCTGCTGTCGCCGAACGCGCGCACGAGCACCTCGTAGAAGACCGCCGTCCGGAACCACTCGGGGTCGTGGCGCAGCCCGGGCTGGTTCATGCCCAGCCCGGGAGCGCTGTGCCCCATCCCGGGGATCACGCTCACCAGGGCCTCCTCACGTGCACGACGTGCACGGGCTCGACCTCCGGTCCGAGACGGACGTAGTTGTCGCGCTGCCAGACCCAGTGCTCGTCGGTGACGAGGTCGTGCGCCTCGAAGGTGTCACCCGGCTCGAGGCCGAGGGCGCCCATGTCCAGGCGCAGCGTCGTGGCGCGCGTGGAGTGCGGGTCGAGGTTGGCGACGACCACGACGACGTCCTCGGTGCCGTCGGGCAGCACCAGCCGCTTCGAGAAGGCGAGGAAGTTCTCGTCGTCGACGTGGTGGAAGCGGATGTTGCGCAGCCGGTGCAGCGCCGGGTGGTCGCGCCGGATGGCGTTCAGCCGGGTGAGCCACCCGGACAGCGACTGACCCTCCTTCACGCCACCGGGCTCGTAGTCGGCCCAGTGGCGGTCCTTGAACTCGTACTTCTCGTTGGCGATCTGCTCCTCGGCGCCGGGCCGGGCCACGTGCTCCATCAGCTCGTACCCGGCGTAGATGCCGTACGTGGGCACCAGGGTGCCGGCCAGGACCGCCCGCACCTTCCACGCGGCCGCGCCACCGAACTGCATGTACGGCGTGAGGATGTCGTGCGTCGTCGGCCAGAACGAGGGCCGCATGTAGTACGAGGCCTCCCCGGAGAGCTCGGTGAGGTACTCGCGCAGCTCGGCCGCGGTGTTGCGCCACGCGTAGTAGGTGTAGCTCTGCTGGAAGCCGACCTTCGCGAGGGTGTGCATCATCGCCGGCCGGGTGAACGCCTCCGCGAGCCAGATGACGTCGGGGTGGTCCTCGGCGACGTCCTGGATGATCCACTGCCAGAACTCGACGGGCTTGGTGTGCGGGTTGTCGACGCGGAAGATCTTCACCCCGTGGTCGATCCACACCTGGACGACGCGGCGCACCTCCTCGTAGATCCCCTCGGGGTCGTTGTCGAAGTTCATCGGGTAGATGTCCTGGTACTTCTTCGGCGGGTTCTCCGCGTAGGCGATCGTGCCGTCGGCGCGGGTGGTGAACCACTCGGGGTGCGACCGGACCCACGGGTGGTCGGGGGAGCACTGCAGCGCCAGGTCCATCGCCACCTCGAGCCCCAGCTCCTCGGCCCGGGCCACGAAGGCGTCGAAGTCGTCGAAGTCGCCGAGGTCGGGGTGGATGGCGTCGTGCCCGCCGTCGGGGGAGCCGATGGCGTAGGGGCTGCCCGGGTCCTCGGGGGAGGCGTCGAGGGTGTTGTTCGGGCCCTTCTTGGCAGCCTGGCCGATCGGGTGGACCGGGGTGAGGTACACGACGTCGAAGCCCATGTCGGCGACGGCGGGGAGGCGCTCGGCGGCGGTACGCAGGGTGCCCGACTGCCAGCGGTGCTCGGCCTCGTCGTAGCGAGCGCCCTCGCTGCGCGGGAAGAACTCGTACCAGGCGCCGACGAGGGCGCGCTCGCGCTCGACGAGCAGCGGCAGGTCGCCCGAGGGGGTGACCATGTCGCGCAACGGCCGTTCGCCGAGCTCGACCTCGACCGCGGCGCCGGTGCCGGCCCGCAGCCGCACCCCGGCCGGTCGTGACTCGTCGCGCAGCACGGTGATCGCGTCGACGAGCACCTGCTCCTGCTCCGCGGTGCGCTCGACCTCGTCGACGGCCCGCTCGAGCACGCGGGCGCCCTCCTCCAGCATCAGCGCGGTGTCGACGTCGGCGGCGACCTTGATCGTCGCGTCGTGCTCCCAGGTGCCGTACGGGTCGGACCAGCCCTCGACGCGGTAGTGCCAGAGGCCGGTGCGGTCGGGCCGCAACCGTGCGCTCCACGTGTCGAGGCCGGGGTTGGTGCAGGTCATGGGCACCAGGGTCTCGGCGCCGTCGGGGTCGGTGAGGACGACCGTGGCGTTCACCGCGTCGTGCCCCTCGCGGAACACGGTCGCGACGACCTCGAGCTCCTCGCCCACGACGGACTTCGCCGGGAGGGTGCCGTGGTCGATGCACGGACGGACGTCGAGGACGGGGATGCGGCCGAGGGGCTGCTGCGGACGGTGGGACCTGGGGGCTGCAGTCACCCTCCCGAACCTACCGAAGCCGGGGGCGCCGCTGTCCAATCACGCCCTACCCGCGCCCGGGTGTTCAGACCCGCCAGATCCGGTCCAGGTAGTCGCGCATCGACCGGTCGGAGGAGAAGAACCCGCACCGCGCGACGTTGAGGATGGCCGAGCGCGTCCACCCCTCGGGGTCCGCGTACGCGGCCTCGACCCGCGCCTGGGCGTCCAGGTAGGAGCGGAAGTCCGCCAGCGCCATGAACGAGTCCTGGTGGAGGAGGTTGTCGATGACCGGGGCCACGGCCCTGCGGTCGCCGTCGGTGAAGTGGCCGCTCGCGAGCAGGTCGATGGTGCTCCGCAGCCCGGGGTCCTCCTCGTAGAACTTCGACGGGGTGTAGCCGTGCGCCTGCAGCCGCTCGACCTCCGGCTCGTCCATCCCGAAGAGGAAGAAGTTGTCGTCGCCGACGAGCCGCCGGATCTCGACGTTGGCGCCGTCGTCGGTGCCGATGGTGAGCGCGCCGTTGAGCGCGAACTTCATGTTCCCCGTCCCGGAGGCCTCCTTGCCGGCGAGCGAGATCTGCTCGGAGAGGTCGGCGGCCGGGATCAGCTTCTCGGCGAGGGTGACGTTGTAGTTCGCCGGGAAGGCGACGAAGAGCCGGCCGGCCACCCGGGGGTCGGCGTTGACGACTGTGGCCACCGAGTTGACGAGGAAGATGATCTCCTTCGCCAGGTGGTAGCCCGGCGCCGCCTTGGCCCCGAAGACGAAGGTGCGCGGTGTCACGTCCGCGACGTCCACCCGCCCCGACACGATGTCGTCGTAGAGCGAGACGATGTGGAGCAGCTTCAGCGTCTGCCGCTTGTACTCGTGCAGCCGCTTGACCATGACGTCGAGCATCGTGTCGCCGGGCAGCTCGAGGCCGTCCCGCACCAGCAGCAGCGCGTTGAGCCGCTCCTTGTTGGCGGCCTTGGCCCCCCGGAAGGCGGCCCGGAAGGACGCGTCGTCGGCGTACGGCTCGAGCTCGCGGAGGCGGTCGAGGTCGGTGACCCAGCCCTCGCCGATCGTCTCGGTGACGAGCTCCGACATGTTCCGGTTCGCCAGGCGCACGAAGCGGCGCGGGGTGACGCCGTTGGTGACGTTGGTGAACTTCTCCGGCCACAGCTGGGAGAAGTCGGGCAGCACCTGGTCGCGCAGGAGCTGGCTGTGCAGCTCGGCGACCCCGTTGACCTTGGTGGCCGTCACGGTCGCGAGGTACGCCATCCGCACCGAGCGCTCCGGGTGCTCGGCGATGATCGACATCCGGCGCACCCGCATCTCGTCCCCGGGGAAGGCCTGCTGCACCTTCTCGAGGAACTCGTCGTTGATCCGGTAGATGATCTCGAGGTGCCGGGGGAGCAGGCGGCCGAGCAGGTCGGCCGGCCACACCTCGAGGGCCTCCGGCAGCAGGGTGTGGCAGGTGTACGCGAAGCATCCCTGGGTGATCGACCACGCGTCGTCCCAGTCCAGGCCCTTGACGTCGACGAGGATCCGCATCATCTCCGGGATGGCGATGACCGGGTGGGTGTCGTTGAGCTGCCAGACGATCCGCTGCGGGAGACGGTGCAGGTCGAAGTCGGCGGGGAGGGTGTTCTCGATGTAGTCGTGGAGCGAGCAGGCGACGAAGAAGTACTGCTGCTGCAGCCGCAGCTCCCTGCCCTGGGGCGTGGAGTCCTCGGGGTAGAGCACCTTGGAGATGTTCTCGGCGAAGGTCTGGGCCCGCACCGCCTGGGTGTAGTCGCCGGCGTTGAAGATCTGCAGGTCGAAGGCGTGGGTGGCCCGGGCGCTCCACAGCCGCAGGGTGTTGACGACACCGTTGCGGAAGCCGGGCACCATGTAGTGGTACGGCATGCCGAGCACGTCCCAGTCCGGCACCCACCGGGTGCGCTCGCGGTCGGCCGCGTCGGTCCAGGTCTCGGTGTGGCCCCCGAAGGCCACCCGCACCTGCCGCTCCGGGTGGGGGAACTCCCACGGGTTGCCGAGGGAGAGCCAGGAGTCGGGCACCTCGACCTGTCGCTCGTCCTCGAAGGTCTGGCGGAAGATGCCGTACTCGTAGCGGATGCCGTAGCCGATGCAGGGGACGTCCATCGTCGCCAGCGAGTCGACGAAGCAGGCGGCGAGCCGGCCCAGGCCGCCGTTGCCGAGCCCCGGCTCGACCTCCTGGGCGCGCAGCGTCGCGATGTCGATGCCGCACTTGTCCATCGCCACCTCGGCGATGTCCTGCAGGTTCGTCGCGAGCAGGTTGTTCCCCAGCTGGCGGCCGAGGAGGTACTCGGCCGAGAGGTAGCCGACGGTCTTCTGCTGCGCCTGCCGCCGCCGGGCGCCGGTGCCCAGCCAGTCGGCCATGAGGTAGCGGCGCACGGTGCGGGCCAGGGCGAGGTACTGGTCGTTGACGGTCGAGGTGGACAGCTGGACACCCTGGCCGTAGTTGAGCTCGGCGAGGAAGGCCTCGACGAAGCCGTCGACCGTCGCGGGGGGCTGGACGATCGGCCCGGAGGCGAGGGGGTGGGAGGTCCGGAACGCCGGACCGACCCGCCGGGCGTCGGTCGAGGGGGACTCGTCGGACACGAGGGCGGTCGGGAGCGCGGGTTCGGTCATCGGGGGTCGTCCTTGGTCTGGGCAGGGGGCATCAGGCGCAGCGGCTCTGGTGCGCGAGACAGCGTACGCACATCCGCGCGCGGCCCGCTGGGAGGCCGCCGCCGGGACCGTGTCGTCGAGGGTGCCGGCTCAGGTCTCGACGAGCCGGTCCCGGGTGACGTCGGCGAGCGTTCGGCACCCGGAGAGCGCCATCGTGAGGTCGAGCTCGGCGGCGAGGTTGCGCAGCACCTCGACCACCCCGTCCTCGCCGGCGAGCGCCAGGCCGTAGACGTGGGGGCGGCCGACCCCGACGGCGTCCGCGCCGAGCGCGAGGGCGAGGAACGCGTCCGCGCCGGATCGGACGCCGCTGTCGAAGACCACCGGGACGGATGCACCCGACGCCCGGACGACGTCGGCGACGGCCGGGAGGGCGTCGAGCGCGGCGACGGACCGGTCGACCTGCCGCCCACCGTGGTTGGACACCCAGATCCCGTCGACGCCGGCGTCGAGGGCGCGTCGTGCGTCGTCGGGGTGGAGGATGCCCTTGAGCAGCACGGGCAGGGTCGTCATCCCGCGAAGGCGACCGAGGTCCTCCCACGTCAGCGAGGGCCGCGAGAAGACGTCGAGGAAGGTCTCGACCGCGGCCCGGGGGGCCGGCGCGGTGAGGTTCGCGCGGGTGGGCCCGGGGTGGTTCCGGCTGATGGCGACGAGGGTGCGGATGGCCCCGGGGGTGGGGCGCGGCCGGTCCGCCGCGGGGTCCGCGGCGGCGAGGCGCTCCTCGACCAGCCGCCGGAACACCGGGTCGGACGTGTACTGGGCCAGTCCCTCACCACGGGCGAAGGGCAGCGAACCGAGGTCGAGGTCACGCGGGCGCCAGCCGAGGTACGTGGTGTCGAGGGTGACGACCAGGGCCTCGCTGCCGCACGTCTCGGCCCGCCGGACCAGGCTCTCGGCGAGGTCGTCGTCGCTGCTCCAGTACAGCTGGTACCAGTGCGGGTGCCCGCCGAGCTCGGCCGCCACCTCCTCCATCGGCACCGAGGCCTGCGTCGAGAGCACCGGGGTGGTGCCGGCGGTGCGTGCGGCCCGGGCCACGGCCGTGTCGGCCCCCGCGTGCGCCATCGACAGCACGCCGATCGGCGAGACGAGGAACGGGGTCGGGTGGCGTCGGCCGAAGAGCTCCACGGACAGGTCGCGCCCGGTGGCGTCGACGAGCATCCGTGGGAGGATCCGCCACCTGGAGAAGGCCTCGCGGTTGGCCCGGGCGGTGGCCTCGCCACCCGCGGAGCCGGCGACGTACGCGAAGGCCCGCCGCGACATCGCCTTCTCGGCGGCCGCCTCGAGGCGGGCGGCGTCCGTCGGAACCGCCGGGCGGTGGCCGAAGCTGCCGGCCCGGTAGATCGCCGACTGCGCGCTGCGTCCGAGGTCAGAGGTCGCCATGGTCACGGTTGTACCGCAGCCGGGCACCGGGCGACGTCCGGGCGCCCGCGGAACCTGCTGGTCCCCTCAGCCGCGGGGCACCACGGCGTAGACGCGGATGCTCGCCGCCGGGACCACGACGGTGGCCTCGGCGGGGACCTGCTCCGGGGCCTCGTCGGCCGGCGGGCGCGGCCAGTCGCTGTCCCAGAGGAGCCGGTAGCCCCCGGTCGCCGCGCCGTCCGGCAGCACGACGTCCGCCGGCTCGGTGCCCCCGTTGACGACGACGAGCGCGCCGCTCTCCCCGTCCCGGGGCGCGGCGTGCCGCATCTGCACCAGGCGGCGGCCGGGCTCGCTCCAGCGGTCGGCCATCGGCCTGCCGTCCTCGGCGTACCACTCGAGGTCGAGGGTGCCGTGCTCGTCGACCGGGTGCCCCAGGCGCCAGGTGCGCTGGCGCAGCGCGGGCAGCGCGCGGCGCACCGCGATCAGCCGCCGGGTGGTCTCGAGCAGGTCCTGCTGCCAGGGCGCGAGGTCCCAGTCGACCCAGCTGGTGGCGTCGTCGAGGCAGTAGGGGTTGTTGTTGCCCCGCTGCGTGCGCCCGAGCTCGTCGCCGGCGGTCAGCATCGGCACGCCCGCGGAGAGCAGCAGGGTGCCGAGCAGGGCGCGCAGGGTGCGGCCGCGGGCCTCCACCACGGCGGGGTCGTCGGTGGGCCCCTCGACGCCGTGGTTCCAGGAGCCGTTGTCGGCGCTGCCGTCGTGGTTGTCCTCGCCGTTGGCGTCGTTGTGCTTGTGGTCGTAGGTCACCAGGTCGGCGAGGGTGAAGCCGTCGTGCGCCGTGACGAAGTTGACCGAGGCGGTGGGACCGCGGTCGCGGCTGCCGAACAGGTCGCGGGAGCCGGCGAGCCGGGTCGCGAGGTCCTGGGGGCCGGTGCCGTGCAGGCCGAGGGTGTGGGCGTGCGCGTCGACGACCCAGAACCGGCGGGCGGTGTCGCGGAACCGGTCGTTCCACTCCATGAACGGCGGCGGGAACTGCCCGGTGCGCCAGCCGTGCATCCCGAGGTCCCACGGCTCGGCGACGAGCTTGACCCGGGAGAGCACCGGGTCCGAGCGCAGGGCGACGAGGAAGGGGTGGTCGGGGTCGAAGTCGTCGCCGCGGCCCCGGCCGAGCGCGACGGCGAGGTCGAAGCGGAAGCCGTCGACGTGGTACTCCTGCACCCAGTGCCGAAGCGAGTCGAGCACCATCCGGCACACCACGGGGTGCCGCAGGTCGAGGGTGTTGCCGCAGCCGGTGACGTCGATGTCGCGCCCGCGCTCGTCGAGGCGGTAGTAGGCGCGCTGGTCCAGCCCCCGCCAGGAGAGGGTGGCGCCCTCGCGTCCCTGCTCGGCGGTGTGGTTGTAGACGACGTCGAGGAGGACCTCGAGACCGGCCCGGTGCAGCAGCTTGACCATGCCCTTGGCCTCGTCGACGACCCCCTGCGGGTCGCGGGCCGCCGCGTAGGCCGCGTGCGGGGCGTGGAAGCCCAGGGTGTTGTACCCCCAGTGGTTGACGAGGCCGCGGCGGACCAGCTGGGGCTCGTTCGTGAAGGCGTGCACCGGCAGCAGCTCGACGGTGGTCACGCCGAGGGAGGTCAGGTGCTCCACCGACGCCGGGTGGGCCAGGCCGGCGTAGGTGCCACGCAGCTCCTGCGGCACCCCGGGGTGGAGCAGCGTCTGGTTGCGGACGTGCGCCTCGTAGACCACCGTCTCGCTGCGCGAGTGCCCCGGCGGGCCGTCGCCGTCCCAGTCGAAGTCGTCGTGGACGACCACCCCCCGGGGCACGTGGGCGCGGCTGTCCAGGTCGGACCGGACGTCGAGGTCCCCGTGCCAGACCTCGTCGACCTCGTGGCCGTACACCTCCGGCCCCCAGCGCACCTCGCCCTCGAGCGCGCGGGCGTACGGGTCGAGGAGGAGCTTGGCCGGGTTGTGGAGCAGCCCCAGCTCGGGGTCCCAGGGGCCGTGGACCCGCAGGCCGTACCGCTGCCCCGCGGTGACGCCCGGCAGGAGGCCGAACCACCAGCCGTGGGCACGCTCGCCCAGCACGAAGCGTCGCTCGCTCTCCCCGGTGGCGTCCCCCTCGTCGAAGAGGCAGACCTCGACGCCCTCGGCGTGGCCGGCGTACACCGACACCTCGGCGCCCCCCTCGACGAGCCGGACGCCCGGCGGCGGAGCGAGGTCGCGCGCGAGAAGGGCCGCCCGCTCCACCGGGGGGGCGGCTCGGGTCGGCATGGAGTGCAGCGTAGCCAGTGGTTACGGTGGGCTCATGACGGATCCCACCTCGCTGCCCAACTTCCCGCCGCCCCCGGACGAGCACCCGCTGCGGGGCAGGGTCCTCGACGTCCTCGTCGACCTAGGGCTCGGGCCGAACATCGACGGTGACGGTGACGTGGCGTTCACGGTCAACGACCAGAGCCTGTTCGCGCGCTGCACCGAGGGCGACGTCGAGCTGCTCCGGATCTTCGGCCAGTGGCAGATCCAGGAGGAGCAGGCCGGCGACCGGCTCAAGCTGCACGAGACGTGCAACGAGGTCAACCTCCACATGAACCACGTCAAGACCGGGCTCGCGGGCAACACCCTCGTCGTCACCGGCGAGCACGTGGTCACCCCCGGCGCCGACCTCTCGGTGCTCGTCCAGGTCTCCATCCAGGTGATCCTCTCCGGCGTGCAGATCTGGCACCAGCGACTGCTCGGCATCGACCCGTCCAACCCCGGGGGCGACGCGTCGTGAGCGAGCACGTCCGGCTCGAGGTCGAGGACGGCATCGGCACGGTCCGGCTCGACCGGCCGCCGATGAACGCGCTCAACGCCGACATCCAGCACGGCCTGGTCGCGGCGTGCCGCGAGGCGGCGGAGCGCTCCGACGTCGCGGCCGTCGTCGTCTACGGCGGTGAGAAGGTCTTCGCGGCCGGGGCCGACGTCAAGGAGATGGAGGCGATGTCGTACACCGACATGGTCGACCACTCCGCCCTGCTCCAGGACTTCACCCGCGCCCTCGCCCGGGTCCCCAAGCCGACCGTGGCCGCGATCACCGGCTACGCCCTCGGCGGCGGGTGCGAGGTCGCCCTCGCGTGCGACTTCCGCGTCGCGGCCGACGACGCCAGGCTGGGCCAGCCGGAGATCCTGCTCGGCATCATCCCCGGCGCGGGCGGGACCCAGCGGCTCGCCCGGCTCGTCGGCCCGGCGAAGGCCAAGGACCTCGTCTTCTCCGGCCGCTTCGTCGGCGCCGACGAGGCCCTCGCCATCGGGCTCGTGGACAAGGTCGTCCCGGCAGCCGAGGTGTACGCCACGGCCCGGTCGATGGTGCAGCAGTACGTCGGCGGGCCCACCTACGCCCTGCGCGCCGCCAAGGAGGCCATCGACCGCGGGCTGGAGACCGACCTCGAGAGCGGTCTCGAGATCGAGCGGATGCTGTTCTCCGGGCTGTTCGCCACCAGCGACCGGGCCACCGGCATGCGCAGCTTCGTCGAGAACGGCCCGGGCAAGGCGAGGTTCGAGGGCGCCTGACCCGGCCCGCCGGGCGCCCCCCACGCGGTAGCTCCCACGGCACCGCGGACCTCCCCGGAGTCGTGGGAGCTTCTGCGTGCCGGCGTCGGGGCCGGCCCGGGCCAGGGACCTAGCGCGCCTGGTCGGCGTGCCGACCGCCGTACCGCGACTCCAGGTCCGTCCGCTTGGCGGCGACCGCCGCGGCGTGCTCGGGGCGGGCCATCTGCTCGACGTCGTCGAGCAGCGCGCCGATGCGCACCGGCACCTGCAGGGTGTCCTTGCCGTAGTGGGCGATCTCGTCGAGGGCCAGGTCGAGCAGGCCCGAGAAGGTCGTGGGCCGGTCGATGACGCGCACCGCACCGGCGCCGTCGACGAGGTGGGAGGAGCGGTCCGGGCGGGCTGCCGCGACCCGAAGGATGCGGTGCAGCTCGTCGAGCACCTGAACGGCGGTCGTCGGGTCGTTGATCCCGGGGGAGAGCGCCCGCTCGGCGATGTCGACGAGCTGGCGCACGCCGAACTCGGGGTCCTGCTGCATCGTGCGGTCCTTCCCGAGCCCGAACGCCTCACGCACTCCGTCGAGGACGTCGTCGCCGGCACCCGCCCCGTGGACCAGGGCGAGGTCCTGGCCGGCGTGGCGGACATCGCCGGGGCGGGTGCGCAGCTCGACGACCACCCCGGCCCGCTCGGCCCGCTCGACGAGGTGCGAGAAGTGGATGCGCTGGACCACGCCGTGCCGCGCCCCGGTCGTGACGACCACCGAGGGGCCCGGCTGTTGCGACCACGAGGGCGGCACCGCGGAGGTGTCGTCCCACTGCGCGTCCGAGCCCTCCTTCAGCGCCCGGACGGTGCCCTTCGCCACCCGGTCGATGACCTGCCCGACCTGGATCGACATGGTGATGTGGTGGATGAAGGCGAAGAACATCGCGACGCTCGCGAGGACGAGGACGAACGCGGTCGTCACCGAGAGCTGCGGCACGAACGGGTCGTCCCCACCCCGCACGTCGCGCAGGACGACGAACGCGAAGAGGAACGAGGACGTGAACACCCCGAGGGTCACCTGGGTGATCCGGCTGGAGAGGAAGGTGCCGAGGAGGCGGGGGGTGAACTGGCTGCTCGCCAGCTGCATGACGACCATCGTGATCGAGAAGACCAGGCCGGTGAGCGAGATCATCGCGCTGGCGATCGTGCTGAGCAGGCTCCGGGCGGAGTCGACGTTGCCACTGAAGAGGTAGGGCAGGTCGCCCTGCAGGTGCTCGTCGACGACCGGCAGGCCGACGGCGGCGAGCACGGCGACCACGCTGATCACCGACGGCAGGGTCCAGAACGGCGCCCACAGCTTGTCCCACCACCCGACCGTGTGCGGGTCGCCGACCGGCCCGACGGTGCGGCGCACCGAACCCGGCCCGACGCTGTCCTCGCTGCTCATGGCCCCGATCCTGTCAGAGACCGGACCTGGGTACCGGGGCTCAGGCGGCGGATCCGCCACCTGGGAAGCATCGACGCATGATGAGGGCGCCACGGATCCGCCGGGTCGTCGTCGCCCGCGCGCTCGCGGTGCTCGCGGTGCTCGGACTGGGTACCGGCGCGATCGGGACGGTGGCGTACTGCCAGGTGTTCGGCTGCAGCCTGTTCCCGGAACCGTTCGACCCCGAGGGCGGCCGCGCGCAGGCCCAGCGGACGGCCACCCGCGACGAGCTGGACCGGGTGCTCGACGCCGTCACCGGTCGCTCGACGGTGCTGGGTGAGGCCTGGGAGGACCGGTGCGTCGAGGGCCGGAACAGCTGGAAGCGCAAGGATCCCCACGCCCACGAGTGCACCCTGGCGGTCAGCCGGATCGTGGTCGTGACCACCGAGCCGGCCGACGTGGGGAAGGGACTGACCGAGGCCGACGCTGCCGCCCGGCGCCAGCAGTGCCGGCCACTGTGGCCCGAAGCCGGGCTCGCCGGAGTGCGCCGGGAGCACTGGGAGCCGCTCGCCATGGGCGGTGGAGGGAAGGGGGCCACGACCCTTCCCGGCGCGCGCTACGTGTGCCGGGCCTCGGTGCTGCTCGAGCTGCGCCCGACGGCGTCCGACGAGGACCCCGACGCCCTGACTGGTGCGCGGATCGGTGCGGCACGTGCCGGCGAGCCCTTCGCCCCCGCGGACCTGGCGCGCCTGCGCGGCTCCGCGGCGGAGCTGGCGCTGCTCGTCACCGCCGAGGAGCCGTACTACGTCACGTCCTTCTAGCCCGTTCGCCCCGTCAGGGGTGGTGACCGTCACGCTCGACGGATGGTGAACGAGCGCTCACCTGCTGAGAGGATGACGTTCTACCCCCGGCCGCGCGCGATCCCGCGCGGCCTCCACCACGACAGGAAGAGGACGAGACCGGCATGAACATCGTCGTCTGCGTCAAGTACGTCCCGGACGCCCAGGCCGAGCGGTCGTTCCAGGACTCCGACAGCACGGTCGACCGCGAGGCCGTGGACGGCCTGCTCTCCGAGCTCGACGAGTACGCCGTCGAGGAGGCGCTGAAGATCGTCGAGGCCCGGGGCGAGGGCGAGGTCACCGTCGTCACCGTCGGCCCTCCCGCCGCGGCCGACGCCATCAAGAAGGCGCTGCAGATGGGCGCCGACAAGGGGGTGCACGTCGAGGACGCCGCCATCCACGGCTCCGATGCCGTCGCCACCTCGCTGGTGCTCGCGGAGGCCGTGAAGAAGGCCACCGGCGGTGCGCCGGAGCTGGTGCTCACCGGGATGTCCTCCACCGACGGCGACATGGGCGTGGTGCCCGCGATGCTCGCCGAGCGCCTCGGGCTGCCGCAGGTCACCTACGCCTCCGAGCTGACCCTCGGCGAGGGCACGGTCACCATCCGCCGCGACGGCGACACCGCGTCCGAGACGATCGAGGCCGCGCTGCCGGCGCTGGTGTCCGTGACCGACCAGATCAACGAGCCGCGGTACCCCTCGTTCAAGGGGATCATGGCCGCGAAGAAGAAGCCGGTCGAGGCGTGGAGCCTCGCCGACCTCGGCATCGACGCCGAGCAGGTCGGCCTCGACGCCGCGTGGACCGCGGTCGTCTCGTTCGCCAAGCGGCCGCCCCGCACGCAGGGCGAGATCGTCACCGACGAGGGAGACGGCGGCGCCAGGCTCGCCGAGTTCCTCGCCGGGCAGAAGTTCCTCTGAGCCGCCGCCGACCGACACGCACGCAAAGGACCAGACATGGCTGAAGTACTCGTTCTCGTCGACCACGCCGGCGGCCGGCTCCGCAAGGCGACCGCCGAGCTGCTCACCGCGGCCCGCCGCCTCGGCGAGCCCTCCGCCGTCCACATCGGCCCGGGGGCCGAGAAGGCCCAGGTGACCCTGGCCAAGTACGGCGCGCACAAGGTGTACGTCGTCGACGACGCCGACGCCGAGTCCTACCTCGTCGCCCCCCAGGCCGAGGTGCTCGCCGCGATCGTCGAGAAGACCTCCCCGGCCGCCGTCATCGTGCCGAGCAACGCCGCCGGCAAGGAGGTGGCGGCGCGCCTCGCCGTCAAGACCGGCTCCGGCATGATCACCGACGCCGTCGACGTCCGGCAGGGCGCGGACGGCATCGAGACCACCCAGTCGGTGTTCGCCGGCTCGTACACCGTCACGGCCCGCGTCACGCACGGCACGCCGATCATCTGCCTCAAGCCGAACTCGGTGCCGATCGAGGCCGCGCCCGAGACGGGCACCGTCGAGCAGTTCGACGTCACCGTCAGCGACGCCGCCAAGGCGGCGCGGATCACCGACAGCCAGCCGAAGAAGTCGACCGGCCGGCCCGAGCTCACCGAGGCGGCGATCGTCGTCGCGGGTGGCCGCGGCACCGGTGGCGACTTCGGCCCGGTCGAGGGGTTCGCGGACAGCCTGGGCGCCGCCGTCGGTGCCAGCCGGGCGGCCGTCGACGCCGGGTGGTACCCGCACAGCAGCCAGATCGGCCAGACCGGCAAGCAGGTCTCGCCCCAGCTCTACGTGGCCGCCGGCATCTCCGGGGCCATCCAGCACCGGGCGGGCATGCAGACCTCCAAGACGATCGTCGCCGTCAACAAGGACGAGGAGGCGCCGATCTTCGAGCTCGTCGACTTCGGTGTCGTCGGCGACCTCTTCACGGTGCTGCCGCAGGCAACCGACGAGGTGAAGAAGCGCAAGGGCTGACAGCCGGCCCCCCGCGCCCGGGTCGTCGTTCGACGGCCCGGGCGCGCGGCGTCCGGGGGGCGGGCCCGGACGTAGACTCGACCCTCGTGACCGCCTACCTCGACCACGCGGCGACGACGCCCATGCTCCCCGCCGCGCTGGAGGCACTCACCGAGCAGTCGGCACGCGTGGGCAACCCCTCCTCCCTGCACACCGCGGGCCGCGCGGCACGCCGGGTCGTCGAGGAGGCCCGGGAGCGGATCGCCGCGGCCCTGGGGGCCCGGCCCTCCGAGGTCGTCTTCACCTCCGGCGGCACCGAGGCCGACAACCTCGCCGTGAAGGGCGCCTGGCTGGCCCGGCGCGCCGCGGACCCCACGCTCGAGGGGATCGTCACCAGCAGCATCGAGCACCACGCGGTCCTCGACCCGGTCGAGTACCTCGAGCAGTCCCGCGGCGTGCCCGTCACCTGGCTGCCCGCCGACCGCTGCGGCCACGTGGGGGTCCAGGACCTGCGGGGCGCGCTCGCCCGGGGCGGGGTCGCGGTCGCGAGCGTCATGTGGGCCAACAACGAGGTCGGCACGGTGCAGCCGGTGGCCGAGCTCGCCGCCGTCGCCCACGAGTTCGGCGTGCCGTTCCACACCGACGCGGTCCAGGCCGTGCCGCACCTCCCGGTCCGGTTCGACGAGAGCGGCGCCGACCTGATGACGGTGAGCGCGCACAAGCTGGGCGGCCCGGTGGGCGTGGGGGCGCTGCTGGCCCGGCGCGACGCTCCGCTCACCCCGATCGCGCACGGGGGCGGCCAGGAGCGGCAGGTCCGCAGCGGCACCCTGCCCGCGGCCGCCATCCACTCCTTCGCGGTGGCGCTCGACGAGGCCGTGGCGGGGCGTGACGTCGAGGCCAAGCGGGTCCTCGCACTGCGCGACCGGCTCGTCGAGGGCGCGCTCGCGCTCGGTGCCGGCATCACCGTGAGCGGCTGCTGGTCGGCGGGGGACGCCGAGAACCGCCTGCCCGGCAACGCGCACCTGCTCGTGCCCGGCTGCGAGGGCGACTCGCTGCTGTACCTGCTCGACGCCGCCGGGGTCGAGTGCAGCACGGGGTCCGCCTGCCAGGCGGGCGTCCCCCAGCCGAGCCACGTGCTCCTCGCCATGGGGTACACCGAGTCCGAGGCCCGGGGTGCGCTGCGCCTGTCCTTCGGGCACACGTCGACCGACGCCGACGTCGACGCCTTCCTCGCGGCCCTTCCCGGGGTCGTCGAGCGGGCCCGGCGGGCCGGCGGCCTCGGCTGATGCGGGTCGTCGCCGCGATGTCCGGCGGCGTCGACTCGGCGGTCGCCGCGGCCCGGATGCTCGACGCCGGCCACGAGGTGGTCGGGGTGCACCTGGCCCTGTCGCGGTCCGCCGCCACGCTGCGTGAGTCGGCCCGGGGGTGCTGCACCCTCGAGGACGCCGGCGACGCCCGTCGCGTCGCGGACCGGCTCGGCATCCCGTTCTACGTCTGGGACCTCGCGGCGCGGTTCGAGCGTGACGTCGTCGAGGACTTCGTCACCGAGTACGCCGCCGGCCGCACCCCCAACCCGTGCCTGCGCTGCAACGAGCGGATCAAGTTCGCGGGCCTGCTCGACAAGGCGGTCGCGCTCGGGTTCGACGCCGTGGCGACGGGGCACTACGCCCGGGTGGTCGAGGGGCCCCGCGGCCGCGAGCTGCACCGTGCCGCCGACGCCGCCAAGGACCAGTCGTACGTGCTCGGCGTGCTCGACGAGGAGCAGCTGGCCAGGGCGTTCTTCCCGCTCGGCGACTCCACGAAGCCGCAGGTCCGCGAGGAGGCTGCGGCCCGGGGGTTCTCGGTGGCCCGCAAGCCCGACAGTCACGACATCTGCTTCGTGCCCGACGGCGACACCCGGGGGTTCCTGACCCGGAGGCTGGGGGAGCGGCCCGGCGAGCTCGTCGACGCCGTGTCCGGCGAGGTCGTCGGCGAGCACGCGGGGGCGCACGGGTTCACCGTCGGCCAGCGGCGCGGCCTCGGCATCGAGCGGTCGCGCCTCGACGGCGAGCCCCGGTACGTCATCGAGGTCGACGCACCGCGAAACCGGGTGCTCGTGGGCACCGCCGACCTGCTCGGGGTCGACGTCGTCGAGGGCACGCACCTACGGTGGTGCGGCCCGGCGCCGACGGGGGAGGTGCGGGTGGGCGCGCAGGTGCGCGCCCACGGCGAGGAGGTGCCGGCCGTGGCCCGCCCGGACGGGGACGGCGAGGCCGCAGCGGTCACCGTCCGGCTGGCGCGCCGCATCCGCGGGGTGGCTCCGGGCCAGTCGGTGGTCCTCTACGAGGGCACCCGCGTCGTCGGCTCGGCCACGATCACCGGGACCGCGCGCGCCGCCTGACCTCCGCCGGGCACGGACGGGGTGCCCGAGGGAGCCCTGGTCAGCTGCTCCTGAGGTCCTCGGCGAGCATGACGATGATGCCGCTCGGGCCACGGACGTAGGTCAGCCGGTAGACGTCGCCGTAGGTCGCGACCCCGCGAAGCGGGTGGCAGCCGTGCGCCGCGGCGATCTCGAGGGCCTCGTCGAGGTCGTCGACCGAGAAGGCGACCCGGTGCATGCCGATCTGGTTCGGCCGGGTGGGTTCGGTCTCGATGGCCTCGGGGTGGACGTACTGGAACAGCTCGAGGCGACCGCTTCCGTCCGGTGTCTGCAGCATGGCGATGTGGGCATGGTTGCCGTCGAGACCGACCGCGGTGTCGGTCCACTCCCCGCTGACCGTGTCGCGGCCGAGGACGGTCATCCCGAGGTCGGTGAAGAACGCCACCGCCTCGTCGAGGTCTCGGACGGCGATACCGACGTTCTCGAGGGCGATGGGCATGCGCTCGAGGTTACCGACTGCGCCTGGCCCGTCGCCGGCTCCAGCACCCGGGGCGCACGGGGACGCCGTCAGGTCCTCCCTGCGGGCACGGGCCCGGACCTCGCAGGTCCGCGTGCCGCCACCCCGGAGAACCGCCCCGGGCGCCGTGGCCGGATCACGGCTAGGGTCACCGGGCATGGACATGCTCAGGGGTGGGGAGATCGCCGAGGCCGGGTTGAGCGATTGGCGCAAGCTGGCCCAGGGACTGCATGCGCGCTACCGGGTTGACGGCTTTGCGGCCGGCGCACGGTTCGTCGCCGCCGTGGGCGAGGCGGGCGACGCGCTCGGGCACCACCCGAAGGTGTCGATGGGCGACGGGTACGTCGATCTCAAGCTGAGCAGCGACGATGCGGTCTACCGCGACGACGAGGGCGCCGAACACGTCGTCGAATGGGTGACCCGGCGGGACGTCGACCTCGCGCGGCGGATCACCGAGATCGCCGCCGACCACGAGGTGACCGCCGACCCGGCCTCGGTCAGTGTCATCGAGCTCGGCCTCGACACGGCCCGGTCCGCCACCATCGCGCCGGTGTGGGCCGCCCTGCTGACCGGGAGCGCCCACGCCCAGGGCCACGGGTCGCCCAGCGACGAGATCCGGGACGCCACGGGGCGGGTGCCGAACCTGTGGTTCGGGGACGCCGACGAGCACGATGCCACGCGTCAGCGGTTCCACGTCGAGGTCTATGTGGCGCCCGAGGTGGCCGAGCAGCGCATCGCGGCCGCCGTCGCCGCGGGTGGGACCGTCGTCGACGGCAGCGACGCGCCCTCGCTCACCGTGGTGGCCGACCAGGACGGCAACAGGGGAGTCGTCTGCGTCGACGTGTCCGCTGCGATGGGGAGCTGAGCCGCCGACTCCGGCGGCCCGGGGCCCGACCGAGGGTCCGGCCCCGTTGACGCAGGCTGGTCACCTGCCGGCGTGACTGCCCGTTCGTCGACGCGGTCCCTGGCGTCGGTCCAGGGTGCGGCGGTCGGGTTGATCTGCGACTACCGGGGTTCATCGCGTGGTGGTGGCAGCGGACGATCTGGACGCACCTCGCACTAGCCTGTTCGGCCTCCTCGACGTGCTCGTCGGCTGGCCGTGCCCGCTGACCTCCGTCGAGAACTGGGGCAGCGCGAGCCGGCGAGCTTCCTCAGCCGTCGTCGGAAGCACCTGGTCAGGCCACGGCATGCGCCAGCCGCGCGACCGCGTCGGCCACCGGAGGGCCGAACATGACGGGGTCGTTGTGGTCCGCGCCGGGAATCACGACGCGCTCCCTCAAGGAGGGGGCTCGGGAAGCGACGCGCGCGCTGAGCACGGTGGGGACCACGGAGTCGCGGTCGCCGTAGATGACGGTGACCGGCGCGTCGATGGTGGCGAGGTGCTCCTCCACGGGGAACCGGTCACGTAGCAGGGCGCGCACCGGCAGCCAGGGGTAGTGGTGCGCGCCCACGTCGGCGAGCTCGGTGAACGGCGAGCGCAGGACGACCCCCGCCGGCGGGTGCCGGACGGCGAGGGCCGCAACCACGCCCGACCCCAGGGACTCGCCGAGGTAGACGGTCCGTCGCAGGGGGAACCCCAGCTCCTCGAGGGCGTGCACGGCGGCGTCTGCATCGGCTGCCAGGCCCCCCTGGGAGGGGCTGCCGGGGTTGCCGCCGTAGCCGCGGTAGTCCATGAGCAGAACCGCCAGCCCGCGGCGGCTCAGCTCCGTCGCGAGCCCGGCCCTGCCCGCCCGGTTGCCGCCGTTTCCGGGCGCCACCAGTACCGCCGTCCCGGTGTCCACGGGACCGGCTGCCGGGACGAACCAGGCGCCCAGCTCCAGGCCGTCGGCCGTGTGGAGCGTGACGTCGCGGGCGCCGACGACGACGTCCCCGGCCGGCGGCAGCGGCCTGGTGTCGGGGAAGTAGACCAGCTGACGCTGCACCGCCCACAGCACCGCCATCACCGTCCCCGCGAGCAGCAGCACCACCAGCAGGCCACGCCTGAGCCTCCCGTGATCCGTCCTGGTCACTCCTCATGGTCGCCTCGGTGGCCCGGCATCGCAATGGCACGAGCCGGATGACGCGCCGTCCGCCCGCTGGGGGCGTCCGGTCCCGTGGACGGCGCTAGCCTCCGGGCCGGGGCGTCGGGCCAACCCCGTCAGCACGGTGACGACGCGGACGTCCGCTCCTGACGGCGCAATTGCCGCGTCAGCTGCGAGGAACCCCGTCCGGCGCGTGATCGTGAGCCCGGCCGACGCCGGGGGCGAAGGGCTCGAGGGCGGCGGCGACCAGGGGGCCGAGCGTCGGCAGGTGGTAGCCGCCTTCCTGCACCAGCACCGTGGTCACGCCGAGGTCGTGGAGCAGCGCGCCGGCCGCGGCGTACCCCACCTCGGTGACCCGCAGCGGGCTCTCCGGGTCGTCCGCCGCCGCGTCCACGCCGAGTGAGACGACCAGGCCCGCGACGCCCAGCGCCCGGGCCTGCTCGGCGAGCGTGGCGACCGCGTCGAGGAAGGCGTCGTCGCCGCTGCCCTCCGGCAGCGGGAGGTTGCGGTTCCAGCCGCGCCCGCTGCCGCGCCCGGTCTCGTCCGCGAAGCCGAGGTAGTGCGGGAACCACCCGGCACCGGGGTCGACGTGCACCGACCCGTAGAACACGTCGTCACGGTCGTAGAACAGCGACTGGGTGCCGTTGCCGTGGTGGGCGTCGACGTCGACGACCGCCACCGCGGCCAGGCCGCCGTCGAGCAGCGTCTGCGCGGCGACCGCGGCGTTGTTGAGGTAGCACGAGCCCCCGAACGCCGACCGCGCCGCGTGGTGGCCGGGAGGACGGCACAGGGCGTAGGCCGGGGTGCCCGGCACCGCCAGCATCGCCGCGGTCCGTGCGAGGCCCGCCGCGGCCACGGCGGCCTCCCACGTGCCGGGGCCGACGAGCGTCATCGTGTCGTAGCACCAGCGGCCGGCCGCGGCGTGGGCGGCCGCCGGCTCGCGCACCGCCAGCCCGCCGAGCATCCCGTCGGTCGGGAACACGTAGGGCACGACGCGGTCCTGGCCGACCTCCTCCGCGTAGCGGCCGTGGGCCCACCGCTCGGCGGCGGTCTCCAGCCAGTGGAGCAGGCCCGGGTCGTGGACCCGGTGCAGGACGGTGTCGTCGCGCTCGTCCGGCCGCACGACCCGGGCGCCCCGTGCGGCCAGCACGTCACGGATGGCGGCGACCCGCTCCGGTACCTCGGTCCCCGGTGTGCGCACCCCCACCCAGACCTCGCCCGCCGGCCGGTGCAGCGCGGTGGCCGGGTCGGTGACGACCGTCAGGCCGGCGAGGCGGTCATCGGGCATGCTGACCTCCATGGCAAGGGTCGCCGACCTCGGCATCACGATCGGCCGGTTGCCCAGCGGGCCCACGGCGTCCGTCCTCGACGTGCCCGGCGTCGGGCTCGGTCACGCGACCGTCTGGCGGGACGAGCCCGACCCGCCCGCGGGCCGCGGGGTGGCGCGCACCGGGGTGACCGTGCTGCTCCCCGCCGCCGACCCGTACCGGACGCCGCTGCCCGCCGGGGGCGCGGTGCTCAACGGCGCCGGCGAGTGCACCGGCTTCCTCTCGGCGGGGGAGTGGGGCCTCGTGGAGTCCCCGGTCCTCCTCACCTCCACGATGCAGCTGGGCCGGGTCTACGACGCGGCGTGCGAGCTGATGCTGGAGGAGAACGGCGGCATCGCCGAGGACGTCGTCATCCCGGTCGTCGCGGAGTGCGACGACAGCCACCTGAGCGACGCGCGGCGGATGCAGGTGACCCGCGACGACGTGGCCGCCGCCCTCGCCGACGCCCGGGCGTCGGTCGGGTCGGCCGTCGCACCCGAGCAGGGTGCGGTGGGTGCGGGCACCGGGATGAGCTGCCTGGGGTTCAAGGGCGGCATCGGCACGGCGTCGAGGGTGCTGCCCTCGGGGCACGTCGTGGCGGTGCTGCTCCTCACCAACTTCGGTGTGCGGGAACGGCTCACGGTGGACGGTGTCCCGGTGGGCCGGCTGCTCCCGGCCCGCTGGCCGAGCCGACGCCTCCCGACGCCGGGTCGTGTGTCGGCGTCGTCGTCACCGACGCGCCCGTCGACGCGGCCGGGTGCGCGCGCCTGGCGCGACGCGTCGGGCTCGGCCTCGGCCGCGTCGGGAGCGTGGCGACGCACGGCAGCGGGGAGATCTTCCTCGCGATGTCCACGGCGCTCGCGGCGCCGCGTGGGCAGCGGTCGAGCGTCACGCCGCTGCACGGGAGCGAGCACGACGACCTCTTCGAGGCCGTCGTCGACGCCTCGGAGGAGGCCGTGCTGGCGAGCCTGCTCGCCGCGCCGACCGTCACCGGCCGCGGCGGCCACGTCGTGCCGGGCCTGGACGCCGACGCGGTCCGCGAGCTCCTCAGGGAGCCGCATGGCAGGCCGCCGCGTGCGGACCCGACCCCGGGAGCACCGCCGGCGACTCCGTCTCGCACCTGGCCCTGAGCGCCCCGTCGTCGGTGCCGGCGTACAGCGGGCACCGCGGCCGGAAGCGGCACCCGTCGGGGACCCGCGAGGCGTCCGGCGGCTCACCGGCGAGGACGACCGGCTCGAGCTCGTTGATCTCGGGAACGACCGAGAGCAGGGCCCGGGTGTACGGGTGCCGGGGGTTCGCGAGCACCTCCTCGACGGTGCCCGACTCTCGACGATCGCGGCCGAGGTACATGACGGCGATGCGGTCGGCGATGTTCCACGCCAGCCCGAGGTCGTGGGTGACGACGACGACGGTCAGCCCCAGCTCGTCGCGCAGCCGGAGCAGCAGGGCGAGGATCTCGCCGCGCACCGACGCGTCGAGCGCGGACACCGGCTCGTCGGCGACGATGACGTCCGGTTCGAGGACCAGCGCCCCGGCGATGACGACGCGCTGGCGCTGCCCGCCCGAGAGCTCGTGCGGGTAGCGCAGGAAGAACGTCTCCGGGGGCCGCAGCCCGGCCTTGGCGAGCGCGGCCGACACGAGCTCGACCTCGTCGCCCGGGACCCGGTGGATCCGCAGCCCCTCGGCCACCGCCTCGTAGACGCTGTGCCGCGGGTTCAGCGCACCGGACGGGTCCTGCAGGACGCAGCTGGACGTGGCGGCGGTAGGCCTTGAGGCGCGGCCTTGCGGCGAGGGAGGGCGTCGCCGTCGTGCGTCACGCCCCCGCGCGTCGGCTGCACCAGCCCCAGGAGCGTGCGGGCCAGGGTCGTCTTCCCGCAGCCGGACTCGCCGACGAGCGCGAGGATCTCGCCCCGCCCGACCTCCAGGTCGACCCCGTCGACGGCGCGGACGACCTCGTGCGCCGCGCCGGAACGTCACGTGCAGGCCCTCGGTGACACCGAGCAGGGCCGCAGACGCGGCTCCCGCCGGTGCCCCGAGGGCGCTCGCGGGTGCGGTCGACGGTGGTCACGAGGCCTCCCCGGTCTTCGGCTCGAGGGGATGGCAGGCAGGCCGACGTCCCGGCCGCCGAGGTCGCGCAGCAGCACGTCGCCGGACCGGCAGTCCTCCTCGGCGCGGGCGCAGCGGGGGTGGAACGCGCACCCGCGGCAGCGTCGGCGAGGTCGGGCGGGTCCCCGGCCAGCCCGCGCGGGGCGGTAGCGCGAGGACGCCTCGCCGATCGTCGGGAACGCCTCCGACAGCCCGGCCGAGTAGGGGTGGCGCGGGCGGCTGAACACCTCCCGCGCGGCACCGCCCTCGACCACCCGCCCCGCGTACATCACCGCCACGCGGTCGCACCGGTCGGCGAGCACCGACAGGTCGTGGCTGATGATGACCAGTCCGAGGCCGCGCTCGCGGACCAGGTCCTGGAGCAGGTCCAGGATCTGCGCCTGGACCATGACGTCGAGCGCGGTCGTCGGCTCGTCCGCGATGAGCAGACGGGGGTCGCAGGCCAGCGCCATCGCGATCATCACGCGCTGGCGCTGGCCACCGGAGAGCTGGTGCGGGTACGCCGTCGGTCCGGCTCGGCGGGGATGCCCACCTGGCGGAGCAGCTCGGTCGCCCGGGACTGCGGCGCTCGCTGGTGCCGACCCCCTCGTGGAGGACGATCGGCTCGGCGACCTGGCTGCACCACCCGCCGGACGGGGTTGAGCGAGTGCAGCGCGCCCTGGAAGACCATCGACGCGCTCGGCCCAGCGCAGCGCGCGCACCTGCCCCCACGTCATCGTCGAGCACGTCCTCGCCGTCGACAGGATCCGGCCGCGTGACCGTGGCCGAGGCGGGCAGCAGCCGCAGCACCGACGAGCCACGGTCGACTTGCCGCACCGGACTCGCCGGCGAGACCGACGACCTCGCCGGCCCGGACGGTGAGGTCGACCCCGCGGACGGCGGGCACCGGCGCCGCTGCGGGCGGAGTAGGTGACGTGCAGGTCCTCGATGCGCAGCAGCGGGACGTCGGACGCACCGGCGGGCAGCGGCGGACGCGGCGGGGACGGTGGCGGCCATCAGCGGGCCCTCGCCCTCGGGGTGAGCACCTGCTCGAGCGCGCGGCCGATGAGCATGAACGCCAGCACGACGACGACGACGGCGATGCCGGGCGGCAGCACGTACCACCACTGGCCGGCGGTGATCGCGCCGGTCGACTGTGCGCCGTCGAGCATCGTCCCCCAGGAGACGCGGGTCGGGTCGCCGAGGCCGAGGAAGGACAGCGTCGTCTCGGACAGGATCGCGATCGGCCACCGTCAGCGTCGTGTTGGCGAGGACGAGGGGCATGACGTTCGGCAGCACGTGGCGGGTCATCTGGTGCCAGTTCCCGGCGCCGAGCACTGCGCGCGTTCGAGGTAGGGCCGGCCCTCGATGGCCAGGGTCTGGGCGCGCACCAGCCGGGCGGTGCCCGGCCAGGAGGTGACGCCGATGACGATGATGATGTTGGTCGATCGACGGGCTGAGGACCGCGGCCAGCACGATCGCCAGCGGCAGGAACGGGATGACGAGGAACCAGTCGGTGAGCCGGTTGAACAGCTCGCCGACCCAGCCGTGGAAGTGACCGGCCGCCACCCCGACGAAGGTGCCGAGGACCATCGAGATCGCCGTCGACGCGAGCCCGACGAGCAGCGAGACCCGGGAGCCCCAGATCAGCAGGGTGAGCACGGAGCGGCCGTACTCGTCGGTGCCGAGCGGGTACCCCGGGCTCGGCGGAGCCAGCGGCTCGCCGGTCGCCTTGGTCACGAGCAGGCCCTCGGGGTCGGCGAGCACCGGCGCGAAGACGGCGACGAGCACGAAGACGACGAGCACGGCGAGCCCGAGCATCCCGGAGCGGTACCGGCGGAACTCGCGCCAGAGCCGGGTCGCGGCGGTGCGGCGCCGCCGCCAGGCGATCGCCCGCGGGCTGGGGCCCTCGAGGGCCGCCGGGGTGCTGCTCATGACGTCCTCACCCGCGGGTCCAGGACCCCGTAGAGGAGGTCGGCGGCGAGGTTGGCGAACACGACCCCGACGGAGATGACGAGGAAGATCGCCTGCAGCAGGGGCACGTCGGGGCCGCGGAGGGCCTGGTAGGTCAGCTGGCCCAGGCCCGGCCACGAGAAGACGGTCTCCACGGTGATGGCGCCCCCGATGACGAACCCGATGTTGAGGAAGATCAGCGTGATCGTCGGCAGCACGGCGTTGGGCACGGCGTGCCGGCGCCGCACCAGGGCGTCACGCAGGCCCTTGGCCCTGGCCGTCGTCAGGTAGTCCGACCCGATCTCGTCGAGCAGCGAGGACCGCATGACGAGGGCGTACTCGGCGAGGTAGGCCAGGGTGAGCGTCGCGACCGGCAGGGCGAGGTGCGCGAGGAGGTCCTGGACGCCCGCCATGCTGCCGGCCTCCGACACCGGGGGTGCTCATCCCGCCGCTGGGGAAGATGCCCGGGAGGAACCCGACGCCGGCGGAGAACGCCATGAGCAGGAGCATGCCCAGCCAGAACTCCGGCATCGCGTAGAGGACGATCGCGAAGGTGGTCGAGCCCTTGTCGAAGCGGCTCCCTGCCCGCCAGGCGCTGCGGATGCCCATCCACGTCCCGATGACCGTGGCGAGGAGCGTGGCGGTACCGATGAGCAGCACCGTCGGCCACACCCGGTCGGCGATGACCGAGTACACGGGCTGGCGGAACTGCAGCGACAGCAGGTCCGGGGTGAGCGGGTTGGCCAGGTAGGCCACGAACTGCGTCCACAACGAGTCGTCCAGGTGGAGGCTGCGCCGGAGCGCGGCGAGCTGCTCGGCGTCGACCTGGCGACCCCGGGTGTAGCTCCGCACCGCGTCCCCGGGCAGCATCCGGAAGAGGAAGAAGTTGAAGACGAGGACGAACAGCAGGGTCAGCAGCGAGGTGCCGACCTTCCCGCCCACCCAGCGGAACGTGCCGTTCACTCGCGCAGGCTCTCCGTGCTCCGGTTCCGGCGGGCGAGGAGGAAGCCGCCACCGAGCAGCGCCACGAGGACGAGCACCCCACCGACGACCAGGCCGGTGGAGAGGCCCTCGTCCTCGGTGGTCGTGCCCGCGGCGTCGCCCGACGCGGACGCCTGGGCGGCGTCGAAGTCGGCCTTGGTCATGACGTTGCGGTACGTGTAGGTGCCGTACTGGAAGACGATGACGCCGTCGGGCGCGGGCTGGCGCACCACGCCGGCGATCCGGTCGCTGCGGTAGGCCTGCAGGTTGTCGTAGTAGTACTCGACGAGGTACGGGACGTCGTCGTAGAGCATCTTCTGCATCTCCTTGACCGTCTCGGCCCGCTCCGCCGGGTCGATCTGGGTCTTCTGCTTCGCGTAGAGCGCGTCGTAGTCGGGGTTGCAGTAGAAGCCGTCCGACAGGCCGGGCTGCAGCTGACCGCCCTCGCGGTAGGAGCGCTGGTCGCAGGTGAAGACCGACAGCTGGAAGTCGGGGTCGGGCTCGACGACCCAGCCCCACTCGAAGATGTCGAAGTCGCCCGTGGTCACGGCCTCGGTGAGCTGGTCCTCGGAGATGACCTTGGGGACGACCTCGACGCCGACCTCCTTGAACCACTCCTGGACGAACTGCATCGTCGTCTGCGACGGCTTGGACTCGCTGCGGGCGAAGAACCGGAACCGGAGCGGGTTGCTGCCGTCCGGCATCGTCCGGATGCCGTCGCTGCCGCGGGTGTAGCCGGCCTCGTCGAGGAGCCGGTTGGCCTCGTCGATGTCGAACGGGTACGGCTGCTCCGCCTGGTAGTGCAGCGTGGGGTACATCGAGGGGATGACGCCGGTGCCGACCTCGCCGTAGCCGCCGGCGGCCCGCTCGAGGATCGTCTCGAGGTCGACGGCGTGGGCGAGCGCCACGCGCACCCGCTTGTCCTGCAGCGCCGGGTGGCCGTCGCCGATCGGGTTGTCGTCGACGTCGGCCGCGCCGACGTTGAAGGCGATCTCGTTGAAGCCGGAGTACGTCGAGCTGAGGGTCTCGATGCCCTCCTGGCCCTGCAGCGAGTTGAAGACGTTGGCCTCGAGGCTGTCGGCGATGTCGATCTCGCCCTTGCGCAGGGCCTGGGCGAGCGCCTCCGCGCTGGCGTAGACCCGGAAGACCACCTGGTCCATGTGCGGCGCGCCGCCCCAGTAGTCCTTGTTCGCGTCGAGGGTCACCGACTGGCCGACCTGCCGGTCGCTGAGCACATAGGGTCCGGAGCCCACGGGGGCCGGCGTGCCGCCGGGCTCGTTGGTGAAGGCGGTCACCTGCTTCCCGCTGACCTGCGACCAGATGTGCTCGGGGAGGATCGGCACGGCGAGGTGCAGCATCGTCGGGGTGGGCACGTCCGTGGTGAGCACCAGCGTGGTGTCGTCGGGGGCCTCGGCCGAGACGATGTTGGCGACGTACCCGCCGTAGTTCGTCTGCTCGGCCTCGCCGTCGATGATCCGGTTGAACGTGTACGCGGCGTCCTGAGCGGTGAGCGGCTCGCCGTCGGACCACGTCACGCCGGAGCGGATGGTGTACGTCCACGTCGTGCCGTCCTCGGAGGTGGTCCACGACTCGGCGAGGCCCGGGACGGTGCTGAAGTCGTCGGCGCCGTAGCCGGTGAGGGTGTCGTACATCAGCCCCCACACCTCGTAGGACTCCACGAGGAAGCCGACGAACGGGTTGAGGGAGTCGACGTCGTTGACGATGCCGACGGTGAGCACCTTGGGCGCAGCCGACCCGCTGGCCGACGGAGAGGGACTGTCCGCGGCCCGCGCCGCGGCGGGCGCCAGAGCCGTGAGCAGGGCCGCCAAGGCCCCGATGACGCGAACCCGCATGACCTATCAATTCCTTCGCAGGATGGCCCTCGGCACCGGATACCGTTGAGCGATGCGGGAATCATGGCGGAAATCCGAAGGTTTCACTAGATTCCCCATGTGACATTTCCATATCGGCCGCCGGTGGCGCCGACGCGCCCGCACCGGCGGGTCCTCCACGGCGAGGCGGTCGAGGACCCGTGGTTCTGGATGCGCGACCACGAGGACCCGCAGCTCCTCGCCCACCTCGTGGCCGAGCGGGCCTTCTACGAGGCGTCGGTGCGGCCGATCGCGCCGCTGCGTTCCGACATCTCCGGCCGGCTGCGGGCCCGGGTGCCCGGTGAGCGGCGGGACTGCCCGTGGACCGAGGGTTCGCACGCCTACCAGCGCGTGTACCCCGATGGGGCCCAGTACCCCCGGTGGGAGCGGTGGGCCACCGACCCGTCGACGGCCGTCACCGTGCTCGACCTCGGTGAGCTCGTGGGCGACGCGGCGTACGCCGAGACCGGCGTGGTGGTCCCGAGCGACGACGGGGCGCTGCTCGCCTACTCGGTCGACCTCACCGGGGACGAGGTGTACGAGCTGCGGTTCCGCGACCTCGGCTCGGGCCTGGACCTTCCGGACCGAGTGCCCCGCAGCTACTACGGCGGGGCCTTCACCGCCGACGGTGACGCGTTCTACTACACCGTGCACGACGAGGCCTACCGACCCCACCAGGTCTGGCGGCACCGGCTCGGGACCCCGGTGGAGGAGGACCGGCTCGTCGTCGAGGAGCCCGACCGTCGTTTCGAGCTCGACGTGCGACGCACGCGCAGCGGTGACTTCGTCCTCGTCAGCTCGACCAGCCGGACCACCCGCCAGGAGTGGGCGCTCGACGCCGGTGACCCGGACGCGGTGCCGAGCCCCGTGCGGCCGAGGGTGGCCGGCGTCGAGGACGCCGCGGAGCACCAGCGCACGCCGGACGGGGGCCGCTGGCTCCTCGTCACGAACGAGCGCTGTCGGGAGTTCTCGCTGCTCGCCGCTGACGTCCCGGCGTGGGTGGGCGAGCGGGCGGCGTGGTCCGAGCTGCACGCCGGCCGGGAGGGGCACCGGCTCGCGTCGTGCGACGCCTTCGCGGACCACCTCGTGCTCGGCTGGCGCACCGGAGCGCGACCGCTGTTCGAGGTGTGGGACGCCGTGGGCGCCGAGCCGTTGCAGGTGCTGCGCTCCCCGGGGGCGGGCACGGTGCGCCTCGGGCCCAACCACGACTACGACGCGGCGGGCGTGGTCGTCGAGGAGACCTCCCTCGTCGACCCGGCGGTGTGGTCGCTCGTGCCCTTCTCGGGGGGAGCGGGGCGGGTCGTCCACCGGGCCGAGGCCCCGGGTCACGACGCGGCGCGCTACCGCAGCGCGGCGATGACGCTGCCCGCGCGGGACGGGACGCCGGTGCCGGTCACCGTCGCGCACGCGGTCGGCACCCCGCTCGACGGCAGCGCGCCGGCCCTGATCTGGGCGTACGGGGCCTACGAGTCGTGCGACTGGCCGGAGTTCGACCCCGCGCTGCCCGAGTGGCTGGACCGCGGCGTCGTCCACGTCCACGCCCACGTGCGGGGGGGCGGGGAGGGCGGGCGCACCTGGTGGGAGCAGGGCCGGATGGCCGCCAAGGCGACCACCTTCACCGACCTCGTCGACGTCGCGGACGGCCTGGCCTCGAGCGGGCTCGTCGACGGCGCCCGGATCGCGACCCGGGGCCTGTCGGCCGGCGGCCTGCTCCAGGGGGCGGTCCTCACGATGCGCCCGGACCGCTGGCGGGCCGTGGTCGCCGAGGTCCCGTTCGTCGACTGCGTCAACTCGATGCTCGACGACACCGTGCCTCTCACCGTGGGCGAGTGGGAGGAGTGGGGCGACCCGCACCAAGCGGACTCCTACCGGTGGATGCGGGCCTACACGCCGTACGAGAACCTGCCCGAGCCACCCTGGCCGGACCTGCTGGTCACCGGGGCGCTGCACGACCCCCGCGTGCTCGTGCACGAGCCCGCGAAGTGGGTCGCGCGGCTGCGGACCGTCCAGCCCCCGGGGAGCCGCCTGCTGTTCCGGGTCGAGACCGGTCCCGGGGCCCACGGCGGCCCGGCAGGGCGGCTGGCGCACCTGGACTACGAGGCCGAGGTGATGGCCTTCGTCCTCGACGCGTTCACCCGGCCGGCTTCCGACCCGGCGGCGGGCTGACCCGCCGGGGCCGGCCGGCACCGAGGTGCCGGCCGGCCCGGGACGGTGCTGCCGACGTCAGCGGACGACGGCGTAGGCGTTGACCTCGCCGGCGCCGTAGAAGGAGTTGCGCTCGCCGCCGGTGCACTCCGCCTGGTACTGCGGCAGACCCGGGCGCGGGTCGTAGACGCCGTCGGGGCACGGGAGCGCCTCGGCGGTGCGCTCGAGCATCGACGCGAGGGCACCAGGGGTCAGGCGGGGGTGCGCCGACAGCGCGAGGGCGGCGACACCCGAGGCGTGCGGGCTGGCCATCGACGTGCCCTGCTTGTACCCCCACCCGTTGGTCCTGGTGACGGTGTTGAACGTCGTCGAGAGGATGGCGTGGCTCACCGTCGAGACGGTGGGGTCGGGCTGGCGGCTGTCACCACCGGGGGCGGTCACGTCCACGACGCCCTGGCCGTAGGAGCTGTAGTAGCTCTTCAGCTGCTCGGTGCCGACCGCGGACACCGTGACGACGCCGGGCGCCTCGGCCGGCAGGTCGACGCAGGCCCCGGTGATCGTCCGGTCCTCGACCGGGTAGCTGCCGTCGTTCGGGCTCCCGCTGTCGGTGAACTTGTGCTGGAGGTCGACGTTGGAGTTGCCCGCGGAAGCGATGTTCAGCACGCCCCGGCTGTTCGAGTAGCGGATCGCCCGCTGCACCGCCTGCCAGACCGGACGCTGACGGGCGTCGTTGCGGCAGTTGAACTCCCACGGATCGATGTAGTAGCTGTTGTTCGTCACCTCCATGCCGTGGGTCGCTGCCCACATGAAGCCGCAGACCGCCGCCTCGGGGTAGATGTAGCCGTCGTCGTTGACGACCTTGACCGCGGCGACCTTGACGCCGGGCGCGACTCCCGCGATGCCGACGCCGTTGATCGCCGCCGCGATGGTGCCGGCGACGTGGGTGCCGTGGTCCGAGGTCGTCGGGTTCCAGGCCGCCTCGCTGGTGTCGACGACCCCGCCGATGCAGGAGGTGCTGAGGTCCTTGCGGATCTGCGTGGCGAGATCGGGGTGGGTGCTGGAGATGCCGCTGTCGAGCACACCGACGACCACCGAGGGGTCACCGGTCGTGACCGCCTGGGCCTGGGGGACGTCGATCTGGTCCATGTCCCACTGGAGGCCGTACAGCGGCTCCCCCGTGGGGTCGCCGCTCACCGTCGTCGCGTCCAGAACGGTCGTCTCACCTTCGTCCAGGGCGGTGCCGAGGCCGGTCGTCGAGGCCACCGACTCCACTCCCGAGCCGGCGACGTCGTCGGTGAAGGCCGGGCTCGTCGAGCGTGCGACGAGCACGCCGATCTGGTCGTACGCGGCGACCACGCGGCCTCCCGCGGCGGCGACCCGGTGCTGGGCCTTGCCGGTGGAGGCGCCCGCGGGAGCGAGCACGAGGTAGGTGGTGTCCGGTCCGGCGGCCGAGGCTGCCGATGCCGTCCCGGCGACGGCGGCGACGGCGGCGCCGGCGGCCAGGGCCACTGTGGCTGCCGTCGCCAGGAGGCGGGTGCGGGGTCGTGGGCTCACTGGGGTGTCTCCCGTTCGGTGGTGGGGCGTTGCGGCGAGGGTTTCGCCGGTGGGCACAACGTAGGAGCGCCGACGGGGTCCGGCAACCGGAGAGCGGGACCAGTGGTGGCGGAATAGTTGAACTATCAACTACTGTTGGACGCGATGACCCTCCGACGCGGAGGATGAGCAGCGAGGAGCGTGAGCGACATGCCGGCCGTGACCGTCGAGAACATCCTGACCCTGCCCCGGGTCGCCGAACCCCGGGCCGACGCGGTGTCGCGCCCGGTCCGGTCGGTGACGACCGCGCCGTCGGGCTTCGAGGGGGAGGGCTTCCCCGTGCGGCGCGCCTTCGCCGGCGTCGACCTCGCGGCGCTCGACCCGTTCATCCACATGGACCAGATGGGGGAGGTCGAGTACGCGCCCGGCGAGCCCAAGGGCACCGCGTGGCACCCGCACCGGGGCTTCGAGACCGTCACGTACATCATCGACGGCACCTTCGTGCACCGGGACAGCAACGGTGGCGGCGGCGTCATCACCAACGGCGACACCCAGTGGATGACGGCCGGCTCCGGCCTGCTCCACATCGAGGTGCCGCCGGAGGAGCTCGTCGTCAGCGGTGGGCTGTTCCACGGGCTCCAGCTGTGGGTCAACCTGCCCCGGGCGCAGAAGATGTCGCCACCGAGGTACCAGGACATCCGCGGCGGGGACGTCGCCCTGATGTCCAGCCCGGACGGGGGCGCCCTCGTGCGCGTCATCGCCGGCGACCTCGACGGGCACGCGGGCCCCGGCATCACGCACACCCCGATCACGGTGCTCCACCTGACGGTGGCCCCCGGGGCCCGGGTGCGGCTGCCGTGGAACGCCGACTACAACGCTCTGGTCTACGCGCTCAACGGCCGCGGCTCGGTCGGCCCGGACCGCCGCCCACTGCGGATGGGGCAGCTCGCGGTGCTCGGCGGCGGCGACGTCGTCGAGGTCGGCGCCGACGAGAGCCAGGAGAGCCGCAGCCCCAGCCTGGACCTCTACGTGCTCGGCGGGCGCCCCATCCGCGAGCCCGTCGCGGCGTACGGCCCGTTCGTCATGAACACCCGCGCCGAGCTCGTCCAGGCCTTCGAGGACTTCCAGGCGGGCCGGCTCGGGACGATCCCGAGCGAGCCCCACCCTGGCCACGACGTGCTCTGACCCCCGACGCGGCGGCCCCCGAGACCATCCGGGGGCCGCCGGCGGGGCCCTCGAGGTGCGCGGTGCCGGGGCGGGGAGGCGGCGGGCGTCGACGCCGTCGACCGCTTCCTCGTGACCGCTCAGGCCGGCTCGCCCGCGGCGACCACCTCGCCGCGTGCGGCCAGCGCGAGCTCGCGCACCCGGGCGAAGTCCTCGTCGGTGTAGACGCCGTTGACCCCGGAGACCGCCGCGAGGCGCATCCCGTGCTTGAGGCCGAGCTGGTAGATCTCCTTGACCTTCTCCCACTCGATGGCCCGGCCGACGGTGAAGGTCTCGAACCGGCCTTCGAGCGCCAGGGCGACGGTCTCGGCCAGGCAGGCGTACGCGACGCCGGGGGGCAGGCCGATGTCGCGCATCCGCACCTCGCCGGGCAGCTCGATCTCGCCGGACTCCACGACGAGGACGTCCGGGCGCTTCGCGACGTCCTCGGCGGACAGGTCGAGCGGGCGGGCGACATCGGTGATGACGCAGCCGGGCTTGACGTCCATGATGTCGAGGACCCGCTTGCCGGCGCCCGAGGTCGCCGTGACGATGACGTCCATGTCGCGGAGGTGGTTGCCGGGCGTCGCTGCGGCGTGGACCACCGCGCGGGGGTGCTCCCGCTCGATGTCCTTCTTCAGGGCGAGCAGCTTGGCGGTCTCCGGCGAGACGAGCCACAGCTCGTCGCTCGCGAGGGCGAGCAGCCGGGCGCACACGGAGCCGATGGCCCCGGTGGCGCCGACGACCATGCTGCGCCCGCGGATGATGCCGTCGTCGCTGCGCTCGAGCAGGCCGAGCCGGTCGACCGCCTCGTGCGCGGCCCACAGCGCCCCGGAGGCGCTGTAGCTGTTCCCCGTCGTGATGGGGAGCGACGCCTTGCGCGCGACGGTCACCCCCGCGTCGCCGACCACCTTGGTGAAGGCGCCGAGGCCCATGATCTGGGCACCCAGCCCACGGGCCACCTCGGCGGCCGCCAGCAGCTTGTCGTAGGTGAACTCGGGGTCGTGGGCGAGGATCTCCTTGGGAGTCCCGCCGACCGTGATGAGCCACCCCTCGGCCTCGGCCCCGGTGGGGGAGACCACCCCGGTGACGTGGCCGTAGACCACGGGCGGGAGGTAGGCGAGCACCTTCTCGGCGACGTCCATGACGACCGGAGGGGAGACCCGCGCCATGGTGCCGAGCGGCTCGACGTTGTGGAAGAACCGCTGGGACAGCGGGTGGATGACGAAGGCGAACCGGCTCCTGCGGCGCGGCCCGTTGGGCTGGAGCAGCCGGGGCTCGAGGCCGGACGTCACGATCATCTCGAGGAGGTCGTCGTCGCGCAGCCGTTCGGGCGCTCCGCCGGGGGCGCGGACGGCTGCGCGCATCATCGCCTCGAGGCTGGCCACGTCGACGGTGACGTCGAACGGTTGCGGGGTGCTGTCGATGACGAGGTCGACGTCGCGGGCCGCGAGGTCGGCGAGCTGCTCGTCGGTGACCGCGGAGGTGATGACCGTGCGCCCGTGCAGGTCGTCGAACCCGGCGGCGACGAGCTCGTGGTAGGCGCCGACGACGACGTCGCAGTCCGTGGGCCCCCGGCGCAGCCAGCCGCGGTTGGCCAGCTCCGCGGGCAGGAGCACCTCGTCCTGGACGGCGGTCCGTACCTGGCGCACCGGCCACGTCGTGGCCCGGGCCGCGGCACCGAGGAGCGGCCGCGCACCGAGCCGGTGCGCGAGGTCACCGCCGAGGCGGGTCCTGACGTGGATGTTGTCGGTGTACTCGCGCAGGACGCCGACGACGCGGCCGTGCTCGGGGCCGAGGACGACGGTTCGGGCGTTCGTGAAGTAGCCCGGCATCTCGAGCTGGACGCGGCGCACCGCCCACTCCTGGAGCACCTCGCGCAGCCGGTGCCCGTCGGTGGCTCGTCCGGCCGGCGCGCAACCGACCATCCCGGCGGTCGCCTCGGTGGGGTCGACGTCGAGGAGGCCGGTGGCCACCGCCTCGGCCGCGCCGTTGACCGCGACCTGGTCGGCGAGCTCGCACCAGCGGCGCACGAGCGTCTGCGCCGTGCGCAGGTCGCCGTCGGTGCCGAGGCGCACGAGCCGGTAGGGCCGCTCGAGGAACTCCACCTCGACGTCGTGGTCGCGCGCCGACGAGCCGAGGCTGATCTCGACGACGAGGAGCGCACGCTGGGCGCGCTTTCCGCGGGTGGTCGCCATGCCAGTCCCTCCTGATCCTCAGGTCATCGCGTGGGCACCGTACTCCGGGTGCGCCCGCATGAAGTCGAGGAGCCGTTCCGCGTAGCTCTCGAAGCGCGGGCAGCTGAGCCCGGAGGCCGCGAGGTCGGCCGTCGTCTGGTCGGTCGCGTAGGTCGTCGGCGACGCGAAGTAGTCGAGCGCCTCGGCCGGCAGCCCGAGGACCCTCTCGGCCCCCGGCACCCGGTCGACGAGCGCGTGCACCGGGCCGAGCGGCAGCGGCACCCAGAGCACCCGTGAGCCGAGTGCCGCCGCGAAGCGGGTGACGACCTCGCGGACCGTGGGCGGGTCGGGGTCGACGAGCGCGTAGGTGCGTCCCTCGGACTGCTCGAGCACGGAGAGCTCGTCCATCGCGTCGACGACGAAGTCGCGGGGGACGAGGCAGACGCGCACGCGGTCGGCGTCGCCGACCGCGGGGACCAGCGCGAGCCGGGGCTGGCGCCGGAGGAAGCTCGCGAGGAAGTAGGGGCCGTCGTACTTCTGGGTCGCGCCGGTGGTCGAGTCGCCGACGACGATGCCCGGTCGGTAGACGGTGGCCGGCAGCCCCTCCGCCATCGCGGCGCGCACGAGCACCTCCGCCTCGAACTTCGTCTCCTCGTAGTGGTTCCGGAAGACCTGGCCCTCCTCGAGCGAGTCCTCCTTGAAGACGCCCTCGTGCCGACCGCTGACGTAGCAGGTGCTCACGTACTGGAACCGGCGCAGGCCGGCCTGCGCCCGGGCGAACGCCACGACGTTGGCAGTGCCGTCGACGTTGACCCGGCGGGCGACCTCCGGTGGGACCGCGAGGTCGTACACGGCGGCGAGGTGCCACACCTCGGTGACGTCGTCGAGCCGGTCGCGCTCGGCCTCGTCCAGGCCCAGCCCCGCGGCCGTGACGTCGCCGAGCGCGAGCCGGACCCGGCCGGCCGTGCCGGGGTCGGTGACCTCGAGCTCCTTGACCCGGGACCTGGCGAGCGCCGCATGGCGCGGCTGGACCAGGCAGACGGCCTCGACGTCGGGCCGGCGGGCGAGGAGCCGGGGCAGCAGGGCGGACCCGAGGAAGCCCGGGAATCCGGTCATCAGCAGCTGGGGCACGTGGATCGCCTTCTCGGGGTCTCCCGACCGCCCTCGCGGGGGATCCGGACGGCCGCACCGGTCGACCCTGTACCCACCCTAGCCATGCCTCGGCGGTACCGCTCGGCAGGGTCTCCGAGAACACATCAGGGTGCGGTGACGGGCCCGAGCGGGGCTCATCCGGGCCCGAGGTCGATGAGCGTCGCGAGCCGCCGCGCCCGGACGTCGATCCGCGCGGCCTCCGCCGGCCGGTCCGCGGCGGGAAGGGCGAGCAGCGCCATGGCGTCGAGCCACACCCGCGTGCGCCACCGCTCGACGACCTCGCCGAAGACCCACTCGTCGAGGCGGCCGAACATGCTGTCGAGTCGCGTGGAGGCGGCCGACCACCGGGCCACGACGTCGCGCTGCACCTCGTCCGTGGTCGCCCGGATGATCGCGTTGACCCGTTCGTGGTCGCGGCGACGGCCGGTCCGCTGCCGTGGCTCGAGGACGTCCCAGTCGTCGAGCACGTCGACGAGGGCGAGGGCGAGGTCGCCGTTGATGTGGGCGTTGATGCCGAGCAGGAGTGCCTCCAGCGGGTGGCACCCCGGGCGGGCGCACGCGTCGAGGGCGACCCGCCACGTCGCCGGGCAGGGGCCCGCGCCGTCGTAGGCGTCGACGGCATCGAAGTAGTACTCGGCGAACCGGTCGCGCAGGCGGGCGACCCACGCGCCGTCCTCGAAACGGCCCTCGAGCACGCCCTCGCTCATCCTCACGGTCATCACCCGGTAGCAGTCGGCGAACACGGCACGGCGGTCGTCGGCCGCGTACCACCGAGTCGTCAGCGCCGCGAGCCGCTCCTCTGCGGTCGACCGCGTCATGGGGCGATCCTAGGGATGGGGCGCGTCACCGGAGAGCGCGTTCGAGCGCCCGGACCGCCTCGTCGGCGCGGCTCTCCGGGAGCCCGGCGTAGCAGAGCACCAGCCCGCGGGCCACGGACTCCACGGCATAGGCCGACAACGGGCTCACGGCGACGCCGAGGCGCGCGCAGCGGTCGACGGCGTCGAGGTCGTCGACGTCGTCGGGGAGCCGGAGGACGAGGTGCAGGCCGGCGTCGACGCCCTCGAGCGCCGCCCCGGGCAGGTGCCGTCCGACCGCGGCGACGAGCGCCGCGCGGCGGGCGGCGTAGGTCCGGCTCACCCGGGCGTGGTGTGCGGCGAGGGCGCCGGACCCGATGAACTCGGCGAGCGCCATCCCGGTCTGCTCGTTGACGACGAGGCTCCGGGACTCGACGGCCGCCCGCAGCGCGTCGCGCAGTCGCCGTGGTGGGACCACCCAGGCCACCCGCAGCGAGGGGGCGAGGATCTTCGACGCCGTGCCCACGTAGACGACGTGCTCGTCGGCGCCGGGGAGGGCGCGCAGCGGCGGCAGCGGCGACACGTCGTACCGGAACTCCCCGTCGTAGTCGTCCTCGATGACGAGGCCTCCGGTGTCGCGCGCCCACGCGAGCAGCGCGGCCCGGCGCACCACCGGCATCCGCGCTCCCAGGGGGTATTGGTGCGACGGGGTGACGTAGACCGCGGCCGCGTCGTCGGGGATGGCCGCCGGATCCAGGCCGTCGGCGTCGACGGGGACCGCGACGGTGCGGACTCCCTGCGCGGAGAACGCGGTCCACGCCTCGACGTACCCGGGGTCCTCGAGCGCCACGGTGCGGCCGCGGAGCCCGAACGCCTCGGGGAGGGCCCGCAGCGACCCGCCGACGCCGGGGACCACCACGACGTCGTCCGGGTCGACGCCCAGGCCACGTCCACGGCGGAGGTGGTCGGCGAGCGCGGTGCGCAGCCCACCGTGCCGCGGGAGCTCGCCGGCGTCGTTCCCCGGCGGACACGCCCCCACGGCGCGCCAGGCCCGTCGCCACGCGGCCGGGTCGACGAGGGAGGTGTCGGGGCGCCCGGGGCGCAGGTCCCACGCGGGCAGGCGGGGCTCGGGGGCCCGGGGGGCCTCGGCGTCGGGCACGTCCTCCCGGACGTGGGTGACCGCACCCGCGCGCGCCGCGGTGTCGGCGCCGGGCGCGACCCGGGCACCCGACCCGGCCCGGCTCACGACGAACCCGGCGGCGGCGAGCTCGTCGTAGGCGGCGACCACCGGGCCGCGCGAGATGCCCAGCGACGCGGCCAGCGCCCGGGTCGAGGGCAACAGGTCCCCGGGTCGCAGGCGACCGGTGCGCAGCGCGGCGACGACCGCGTCGGCCACCCGGTGCCGGAGGGGGCCGTCGGTGTCGTGGAGGTCCAGGTGCAGCTCGAGGGCGGGAGCGGACCGGGCCATGGCGTCGACGATACTGGTCCCCAGACATCCGTGGATAGTGGATCTTCGACGTGGACCAGTCGGCGGGGGATGATGGGCGGGTGAGTGGACTGCTGATGCGCCCGGGCTGCGAGTGCTGCGACGCCGACCTGCCGGCCGACGCGGTCGGCGCGGTCATCTGCTCGTTCGAGTGCACGTTCTGCGCCGGCTGTGCGGAGCACCTGGGCCGCGCCTGCCCGAACTGCGGCGGGGCGCTGATGCCGCGGCCGACCCGGACGGGGGCGTCGCTGCTCCGGCACCCCGCGGCGACCGAACGGGTCGTCGGGCCGGGGGAGTGCCCGGGGCCGGGGTACGCGGGCCGGACCGCGTCGGCCGAGCGGCTCGGCCGCCACGTCGAGCGCGGGCGCGGCGAGCGGGCCGACCTCGACGCGCTGCTCGACGACGTGCTCGCCGGCACGCTCTCGACCGTCGTCGACGGCCGGCCCTGGGTCGTGCCGATGCTCTTCGCCCGCGATGGCGACCGGATCATCCTCCACGGCTCCACCGGCGCCGGGGCCCTGCGCCAGGTCGCGGCCGGCGCGCCGGCGGCGCTCACCGTGATGTCGGTGGACGGGCTGGTCGTCGCGCACTCGACGTTCGACTCCTCGGCCAACTACCGCTCCGCCGTCGTGCACGGGGAGCTGGTGACCCTGGCGGACGCCGAGCAGGCCCGCGTGCTGGACCTCCTCTCGGACCGGCTGCTGCCCGGCCGCACCGGCGAGGTCCGGCCCTCGACCCGCCGCGAGCGGGCCGCCACCCTGGCGATGGCCCTGCCGATCACCGAGGGCCGCTGGCTGCTCAAGGTGCGCACCGGCGGGCCGGGGGAGCCGGAGGAGCCGACCCGCGCGTGGTGCGGCGTCGTGCCACTGCGCACCGTGGCCGGGCCGCCCGAGCCGGCGCCGTGGACCCCCGCGGTGACGCCGGTGCCCGCCTCGGTGCAGGCGCTCGTCCACCGGTGGGCACGGTGAGCGCCGACCGGCCGGCCGGCGTGCGCGCCGGTGGCGTCGGCTCGTGGCCCGGCACGTCGCCACGGGAGGCCGTGCGCACCGTGCGCGACCTGCTGCTCGACGGCGACGGGCTGGGGCTGCCCTACCTGCCGGAGACGCCCGGCCGCGGCCCCGGGGCCGACCTGGTCGGTCGCGCCGCCGGGATGCTCGTGGACTTGCCGGTCGACCTCCAGCCGAGCGGGTGGCGGCTGGTCGACCGACCGGGACGCGACGCCGAGCGGACCGCCGCGCTCCGGCGCGAGGACCTCGACGAGCTCGCCGAGGCCTACGAGGGGTACGCGGGCCCGCTCCAGGTGCAGGTCGGCGGCCCCTGGATGCTCGCCGGGGACCTGCGGCTCACCCGCGGCGAGCGGGTCCTCGGCGACCCCGGCGCCACGGCCGACCTCGTCGCGTCGCTGGCCGAGGGGACGGCCGGGTTCGTCGCGGACGTGCGGCGCCTGGTGCCGGGGGCGGAGGTGGTCCTCCAGGTCGACGAGCCCTCCCTCCCGGCCGTGCTCGAGGGGTCGCTGCCCACGTCCTCCGGCTACGACCGCGTCCGGGCCGTGGACCCGCAGGTCGTCGTCGACGGGCTGCGTGCCGTGCTCGCCGTCCACGACGGGCCGACCGTGCTCCACTGCTGCCACCCGCGCGCCCCGCTCCCGTTGCTGCGGGGCACCGGGGCCGGTGCGCTCGCCATCGACCTCACGGCAGCGTCCCCCGCCCGGTGGGAGTCGGCGGCCGCCACGCTGGAGGCGGGGACCGGGCTGCACGCCGGGGTGCTGGCGACCGACGGGTCCACCTCGGACGAGGCCGCCCGCCGCACCCTCCTGGACGGGCTGGAGCGAGCAGGTCTCGGGGCCGCCGCGCTCGCGGCGGTCGTCGTCACCCCGACCTGCGGGCTCGCCGGGCTCACAGCGGAGGGGGCCCGGCGCGTTCAACGGGCGGCGCTCGACACCGCGCGCCGGCTCATCGAGGAGGTCCCGTGACGCAGCCCCGCGTCCCCTGGCAGGTCAAGTACGTCGGCATCGTCCTGGTGTGGGGGTCCAGCTTCCTGCTCATGAAGGTCGGGCTGGAGTCGCTCGACCCCGTGCAGATCGCCGCCCTGCGGATCCTCAGCGGTGCGCTCGTCGTCACCGCGCTGCTCCATCTCCGCGGTGGTCGGCTGCCCGTCGCCCGCCGCGTCTGGGGCCACCTGCTCGTCACCGGGTTCCTCCTGGCCACCCTGCCCTTCACCCTCTTCGCGCTCGCCGAGACGCGAGTCAGCTCCGCGCTCGCCGGCATCGGCAACGCGACGACCCCCATCGCCACCGTCCTCGCCGTCCTCGTGATGCTGCCGGGGGAGCGTGCCACCGGACGGCGGCTGGCGGCGATCGGCATCGGGTTCGTCGGCGTCGTCACCATCATGCAGCCGTGGACCGCCACCGACCGCCCGGACCTCGTCGGCTTCGCCATGGCCCTCGCGGGCGGGGCCTGCTACGGCGTCGGCTGGACGTACAACCGGCGCTTCCTCGCGTCGGCCGACCTCGGCGGCCTCTCGCAGCCGGCGGCCACCCTGCTCGCGGGCCTGGTGCTCATGGTGCCGCTCGCGCTCGTCCACGGCCTGGTGCAGTCGCGGGCGGTGTGGACCTACGACCTGCCCACCTCCGGTGCGCAGCCGTGGCTGCCGCTGGTCGCGGTGCTCGTCCTGGGCGTGGTCGGTACGGGCTTCGCGTACACCCTCCAGTTCGACGTCGTGCGGGGGGCCGGGCCGGTCGTCGCGTCGACGATCACCTACCTCATCCCGGTCGTGTCGGTGCTGCTCGGCGTCCTCGTGCTCGGCGAGCACCTCGGGCCGGCGCAGCTGGTCGGCTTCGCCGTGGTGCTCACCGCGGCGGTCGTCGTCAACCGGCCGGCGCGTCCGGGGCGTCAGCCGAGCCGGCGCCACTCCCGCTCGCCGAGGACCCCGGCGACGGCGGAGCCCAGTCCGAGCACCCCGAGCCACGGCATCTCCGGGACGATCGTCGTCGACGGCACGAGGGAGTAGCCCGCGACCGCCACGGCGAGCGCACCGAGGACGATCGGCGCGTCCCAGCCCGAGCGCCGCCGCCGGTACAGCCGCCACGCCGCTGCGACCGCCCAGCCGGCGAGGAGCGCGCTCACCACGGCGGCCGGGGCGAGGATGACGGGCACGAGGCCGCGGACCTCGTCGTCGGGCCGGGGGTACCAGGTGACCCGGACCCAGAAGCCGACGAGGGCGAGGAGCAGCACCACCCAGAGCAGCGCGAGGGCGATGCCGACGACCCGCCACCGGTCCGCGCGCCGGACGACGGCCTCCGGCAGGGGACGCCGCGCCCCGGTCCCCGGGGCCGGGCCCTCGGCGGGCGTCCCGACCAGGGCCTCCGGGTGGTCGCCGGGGACGGGGTCGGTGGGGTGGTCCGGGGTCACGGGCCTACTCTGCCGGAGCGTGCACCTCGCGGCGGAGGATCTTGCCGGTCGGGCCCTTGGGCAGCGCGTCGACGACCCAGACCTTCCGCGGGTACTTGTAGGCGGCGATCCGCTCCTTGGCGAAGGCGATGACGTCCTCCGGGGTGGTCGTCGACCCTTCGCGCAGCGCCACCGCGGCCCCCACCTGCTCGCCGAGCAGGCCGTCGGGCATGCCGACCACGGCCACCTCGACGACGTCCGGGTGCTGGTGGATGACCTCCTCGACCTCCCGGGGGTACACGTTCATGCCGCCGCGCAGGATCATGTCCTTCTTGCGGTCCACGATCGTGAAGTAGCCCTCCTCGTCCATCGTCGCGAGGTCGCCGGTGCGGAACCAGCCGTCGGGGATGGCCGCGGCGGTCTCCTCCGGCTTGTTCCAGTAGCCCTTCATCACGTTGTCGCCGCGGATCGCGATCTCGCCGACCTCGCCGACCGGCACCTCGTTCCCGTCCTCGTCGACGCAGCGCATCTCGCACCCGGGGATGGCGACGCCGATCGTCCCCGGCTTGCGCTCGCGGTCGAGCATGTTGAAGGACGCGACCGGAGAGGTCTCGGACAGGCCGTACCCCTCGAGGATGACGGCGTCGAACTTGTCCTCGAAGGAGCGCATCACCTCGAGCGGCATCGCGGAGCCGCCGGAGACGCAGGTGCGCAGGCTCGAGGCGTCCATCCCGTCGCTGCGCGGGTGGTGGAGGATGGCGGCGTACATCGTCGGCACGCCCTGCATGACGGTGACCCGCTCCTTCTCGATGACCTCGATCGCGGCCTCGGGGTCGAATCGGGGGATGAGGGCGAGCGAGGCGCCGGCGATGGTGGCGGCGTTGAGGCCGACGACGAGCCCGAAGACGTGGAAGAGCGGCAGGCACCCCATGACGACGTCGTCGGCGCGGATCTCCTGGATCACCGTCGCCGAGCGGAGCGCGTTGAGGTGGACGTTGCTGTGGGTCAGCTCGGCACCCTTCGGACGGCCGGTGGTGCCCGAGGTGTAGAGGATGATCGCCGTGTCGTCGTCGGCTCGCTCGACCGGCTCCGCGATCGGGTCGCCACCGGCGAAGTCGATCGGGCCCATCGGGCCGCACTCGACGATCCGCGTGCCGGACCGCTCGGCACCCTTGGTGGCCTCGGCGACGAAGTCGGGCCAGACGAACGCGAACTGCGCGCCGGAGTCGGTGAAGAAGTAGTCGATCTCCCCGGCCTTGAGCAGCGGGTTCATCGGGACCACGATGCCCCCGGCGAGCAGGATGCCCCAGTAGACGACCGGGAACGCGGGCACGTTGGGCAGGATCACCGCCACCCGGTCCCCGGGCTCGACACCGTTGGCGCGCAGGGTGCCGGCCACCTTGGCGGCCAGGCCGTGCAGCTGCTGGTAGGTGACGCCCTGGCCGTTCACCCGCAGCGCGGGGTGCTCGGGGGTCGACGTCGCGGTGCTGACGAGGTTGGTCGCGAGGTTGGTCATCGGGGCTCCTGGTTCCGGCGGAGGTGACGGGCTGCGCCCATCCTTGTCCGCGACCCCCCGCGCGCGCCACCATCTCGACCGACCGGTGCCCGGCTGTCCGGCCCGCAGGGCCGTGGTGCCCGCCGTGGTGCCCGCGGACCTAGAGCTTGTAGCCGATGGCCCGCAGCAGCTCGCGGCGGTCGGCGACGTCGGGCTCGGTCTCCACGCCCAGCGGAGGCTCCCCGTCGATCACCCCGACGATGCCGCGGCCCCGGCCGGTGACCGCGACGACGACGTCGACGGGGTTCGCGGTCGCGCAGAAGATGCCGCACACCTCGGGCACCGCCCGCACCGGGTTGAGGACGTTGAGCGGGAACCCGTCGCGGAGCAGGATGACGAAGCTGTGCCCGGCACCGATCGCCCGCGCATTGCGGGTGGCCAGCTCGACGAGCTCGGGGTCGTTGCCGGACCGCCGCACCAGCCTCGGCCCGGACGCCTCGCAGAAGCCGACGCCGAAGCGCAGGGTCGGACTGACGCCGGCGAGGGTCTCGTGCAGGTCGTCGACCGTCTTGATGAAGTGCGCCTGACCGATGACGACGTTGAGGTCGTCGGGCTTCTCGACCGGGACGACCTCCCACGACAGCGTCTGGGTCACCCCCCCATGGTCCTCCTGCGTGGCCGACTCGTCGACCGCCTGTGACGAGCACGATGGGCCGTCCTGACCGACGGTCGTGCGCGCGCTGTCGACGGACACCGGGACGATGCACGGGGCGGCGGCCGGGCGGAGCCGCGTCACTGCGCCCACGTGGGGGCGAGCCGGCACCCGAAGGACCCGGTGCCCTCGCCCCGTTCCTGCGGTCCCGCCGCAGGTCGGGCCACTGGCACCACCGGGAGCTCGCATGACGGGGCCGGGCACGGTCGGCGCCCTCCGGGTGGGTCCCTCGGCGCGCAAGTTTCCCGGACGGGGGTATGGCGGATGGCGACAGGGGGTTGGTTCACTCGACCTCATGGCTACGGCAGCAACCCGGAAGCGGGCTCGTCGGCAGGAACGGCGGCGGACGGCGCTTCAGGCGCGTGAGGCGTGGAGGGACGAGAACTTCGGCATCCGCGTGCTGGCCACTGATCTGCGGGCCGAGTACTGCCGCCTGGAGTGGCGGGTCGATTCGGAGCCCGTGGTGGCCCTGCTGGCGGCGCCTCACGTGCGGGCCATGGTCGATGCCCTGGAGATGCATGCCGTCCGGGAGCTTCGGCGTCAGGGTGAGTCGTGGGATGACCTCGGCGTCTTCCTCGACATGACTGCCGAGGGCGCGCGGCGCAAGTTCGGTCATGTCGAGCGGATGCTCGACGAACTCGACGTGGAGAAGGCTGTCGAGGGTCGGGCCATCACGGAGAAGGTCGGGGACGGGCGCGCCGGTCACGTCGCCGGCGTCGGGGGCCCTGCGTCCTCCTCGCGCAGCCGCGGCTCGGTGCGCCGCTCGGGGTGGATGCCCCGCTTGTCGCGGTAGAACTCGCGGACCAGGTCCATGTCGGCGACGACGTCGGGCGTCGCCGTGAACGTCGGCCCGAACCCGGTGGTGCGGGTGGGCCCGTCGATGAAGGCCAGGGCGATCGGCAGCCCGGTCGACCGGGCGATGCGCCAGAACCCCGACTTCCAGTACTCGCCCTTCCCCCGGGTGCCCTCCGCGGCGAGGATGAGGAGGAACGGCTCGCCGCTGCGTGCCTCGTCGACCAGCTCGCGCACGACCGCACCGGGGTTGGCGCGGTCCAGCTTGATGCCGCCGAGCCGGGGGAGCAGCCAGGCGAGCGGGCCCCGGAAGAGCTCCTGCTTCATGAGCACGCGAGGAGTCACCCCGCCGCGCCACATGACGAGCAGCATCATGACGAAGTCCCAGTTCGACGTGTGGGGGGCGCCGACGAGGATGCCCGTGCGCGGGACCTCTCCCACCGCCGTCCAGCCCGAGAGGCGGAGCACCAGGCGGGCGAACCGGCTCCTCATCGCGTTCCTCCCTGGGGGCTGTGGTCACGGCGACCGCCGCTGACGCTCAACCTACGCCCCGCGCCGGCCGGCCACGACGACGTCCGGCACGAGAGTGAGGACCACGTCGAACACGACCATCGGGAGGGTCGTCAGGTGTGACGACCCTCCCGATCTGGCTCGGGTTCGTGGCGCTCCACCGCGGTGACGCGGCGCTGAGGGCGGTCGCGCAGCCGGTCAGCGTTCCCAGGCGGCCCTGGGCACCTGGCTCCGGTAGACGGAGCCTTCGGGAGCGTAGGCCGTGTGCGCCTGGGTCCGTGCGGCGACCTCGCCGGCCGGGGAGGTCGTGGGCCACGCCTGCTCGGGAACCTGGCTCCGGTAGACGCTCCCGCCCGGGTGGTTGGCCGTGAGGTCGCCGGCAACATCGAGGCGACGCAGGTCGCCGGGGAGGACCCCGTGGCGGCTCTGCGCGGGAGCCCGGTAGCTGTAGGTGTCCCAGCCGGGGTCGTAGCCGTCCGGCCGTTCCCTGCTCGTTGCCGTTGCCGTTGCCGTTGCCGTTGCCGTCGCCGTCGGGCCCGGTTCGGGTCGTGCCGAGGCAGGCGCTGCGGCGAGTGGGACCACGACGAGGACTGCCGCCGCGGCGAGGGTGCGGGTGAGTAGTGCGTGCATGATGACTCCTTCTCCACGCGGCGGCTTCTCAGCGCCGCTCGGGGGTGGTGGTGGGCGCGGTGACGCCGTTTCCGGTGAGGTCGTCGCACCGCACGAGCTGGGCACCGACCCGCCGCAGCGGGCAGGAGGGCTGCGCGGTGGTGTCGACGTCGAGGCCGCGGACCGTCTGCTGGGACGACCGGGGGGCGGGGCTCCCGGGGTCCGGCCGGGCGAGCGCGAGCAGTGGCGCGACCGGGAGCAGCAGGGCCGCGCCCGTGCTCGCGGCGAGGACGCGCAGCGGCAGCCGGCGTGTCGACCGGACTCGTCCGGTCGAGCGCCTTGTGGTCGGGGTGGTGGCGGTACTCATGGTTGTCTCCTCAGGACTCGGGTGGTTCCCTTGTCGGGTGCGTCGGCGTCCTGGTGGCCGCTGACGATCGGGAGACGTGGTGGTGGTACGGCCTGATACGCGGGGCCCCGCTGAGGCGGGAGGGGCGGAGCACCGGCGTGCTAGGTTGAAAGATCGACGCTGTGCCGGTGCTCGACATGGCCGCGGCTCGCCGACTGGTTGAGCGAGCCGACGGTGAGCCCGCCTCTGTGCTCGGTGAGGCTCGAGCACACGTGAACGCCCTGGAGGGACCTCCCACCCCTGTGGACGCCGTCGTCTACTGGGCCGGTGGGCTCGCCCTTCGTCACCTCCGTGAGCTCGACGAGGCAGCCGAGTGGTTGGGGCTGGCGCTGGCGGCCTGCGACGAGCAGGACCACACGGCCATCTCGCTGACGCTCGCAGGCACCCTCGTACTGGCCGGCCGGCTGGACACTGCCGATGAGATCCTCGCCGCGGCGTCCACGGAGGGCCCCGTGGGTGCCCGGGTCGCCTTCCAGCGAGCCGTGGTCGCAAACCGGCGCGGTGACCTCGACCGTGCGGAGCGCGGCTTCACCGAGGCGCTGGCGAGCTTCCGGGCGTACGACGACGAGCTGGGCGAGGCCCACGCACAGTCGAGCCTCGGACTCGTGGACGTGGACCGGGGTCATGCTGCACGGGCCATCCCCCGGTTCGGACTGGCGCGCGCCCTCTATCGCGACCTGGGCCTCGGCATGCTCGCCACCCTGGCTAGGCACAACCTCGGATACGCCGCGCTGCGGGCTGGTGACCTCGCCACCGCGGTCGACCAGTTCACCGCTGCCGAGGAGGAGCTACGCGAGGTCGGCGAACCGTTCGCCGAGGTCGCGCTCGACCGGGCCGAGGCGCTCCTTCTGCTGGGGGCGACGGGCAGGGCGGCAGCCGTCGCCGTAGAGGCGTTGCGCACCCTGGACCACGCCGCCGCGGACACGGAGCGGGCCGAGAGCCTCGTGGCCCTCGGCCGTGCCTTCGCGGCATCAGGCCGGAGGGACCTCGCGCGGAGAGCCTTCGCGGCCGCGGTCGAGCTCTTCTCGCAGCAGGGCAGGACCGGGTGGGAACACGTCGTTGCGGTCCGCAGGCTGACCGCGGAGCCGGACGTGTCGGTGGTGGAGGCGGTCGAGGTGGCGAGGAACGCGCACGCTGACGGCAACCACGACGTCGCCGCCGACGCCGACCTCTTCGTCGTCGAGCACGGTCGAGCCGGGTCCTCCGAGGTGGAGGGTGCCTACGATCGGCTGGGCAGGCTGGACGGAGCGGACCACCGGCGGCAGGTGGCCACCCTGCTCCGACTGGGCCGTGAGGGGCGCGACGCCGAGGTCGCGGCGCAGGCCGTCCTCACCCTCGACCGGACCCGTCGGTCGGTCGACCTGACCACCCCGCTGGACCTGCGGTCCGGCGTCGTGAGCCGTCAACGGCACGCCCTGCGCCTCGGAGTGCAGGCCGCCCTGCGCGCCGGTGACGCCCGGGCCGTCATCGACCTGGCGCTTGCGGCCCAGCGCGTCGTCTTCGCCCCCTTGGCGAAGGCAAGCGCACCGGTGGACCTCGCCAGGGCGGCGGCGTCGGGAGACCTGCCTGTCGAGACCTGGCGTGATCTCGTCGGCCGGAGGGGTCATGTCCCCGAGACCTCCCAGCCGGTGGACGACCCCCTCATCGAGCCCTACCCGGTCCTGGTGCTCATCGATGACGGCGAGCGCCTGGCAGCCGCCCGTCTGCGGCCCGACGGGTCGAGCGAGCTGCTCAGCGCCGGCTCGCGGACTGACGTCCTCGACGCTCTTCGCCGCCACCAGGTGCTGCTCACCCGGGCCGCCCACGACCCGAGCACGGTGGCCGTCGGCGCCGTGACGCGTTCCCGGGACTCCGTGGTCGACGTCCTCCCGTGGCTCGAGGACGCTGTGTCCGTGAACTTCCTCCCCGTGGGCGGGGTCGCGTCGGCGCCGTGGAGCGCGCTCTTCTCCGGGGCGGTGACCGTCGTGGTCGACCCCCGCGCGAGCCGTGGGGCCGAGCGGCCGCGAAGCAGCACGGTGGCAGTGGGACCACGCCTGCTCTCTTCTGACGCAGAGGTGGCAGCCGTCAGGGACTCGGTACCCGACGTCACGGTCGTGCCCCATGCGACCGACGTCGACGTCTTGGGGGTCGGGGGCGATCTTCTCCACCTGGTCTGTCACGGGCACCACGACGCGGACTCGCCCCTGCTGTCCTCGTACGAGACCTACGGGCGCCGACTGACCGGGATGGCCGTGGCTGCCCAGCCGGGCCCCCCGGCGGTGGTGCTCGCCGCCGCGTGCCGCGCCGGCGACGCTGCCGGGGAGGAGCGACTCGCGGCGCTCGGGCTGTCCACCGCCTGGGTGGCGGCCGGCAGCAGGGCCGTGGTGGCCCCGTGCGGGCCGATCCCGGACGACCGTCGTACGGCGGAGACGATGTCGGCGCTGCACGGTGCTCTGCGGGCCGGGACCCCGCCGGCCCGGGCGATCGGGGTGGCTGGGGAACGGGCGGACGTGCACGTCGCGGCCACCCTGGTCTGCTCGGGACGGCCGTGGAGGGAGGCCGGATGACCGACATCGCGGATGCCCAGCTCCTCGCGCGCGTCATCGATGGCGACGAGAGCGCCTGGCACGCGCTCGTGGAGAGGCACGGGCAGCTCGTCTACGCCAACGCCAGGGCGGTGGGTGCGGACTCGACCCTTGCCGAGGACGTCGCCCAGCTGGTGTGGATGCGGCTGCTCGACGGCGCCGAGGCGATCAAGCACCCCGACCGGCTGCGGGGCTGGCTCGCCATCGTGGCGCGAAACGCCGCTCGTGGTGAGCTTCGGCGCCGGCGGCCCGAAGTGGACCTCGACGAGGTCGCCATGGCCATCCCCGGAACCGACCCGTTGCCGGACGAGCAGGCCGAACGGCGCGAGAACCAGGCAAGGGTCCGGTCCGCGCTGGCGCGGCTCGGCGACGCCTGCCGGGAGCTGCTGACCCTGTTGTTCAGCGCTGAGATGTCCTATGCCGAGATCGCCGAGACCACCGGTCGACCCATCGGGTCGATCGGCCCGACGCGGCAGCGGTGCCTGGCCACGATGCGCCGGCTGCTGGCTGACGAGACGGGGGTCACGTACGAGCCCGGGCGGTCGCCGCGTCTCCGCGACAGGAGGGAACCATGACACCTGAACCGATGCCACCGGACGAGACCGAGGCAGTGCTTCGGACCTGGTTCGCGAAGCACGACCACGTCTCGGACCGGTCGCAGGAGACGAGCAAGGCGCTGTTCGGCCTCCGGCGTATCGACGAGGAGCTGGCCGCCCTCGTCGAGTCGGACCTGGTCAGCCGCGGGCCCGACGACGAGGTGGCGCTGCGTTTCGCCGTCGACGGGCTCACGGTGGTCGTGTCGCCGGGGCGCGGTCGCTTCGACGTCAGCGTGACACCCACCCCGGAGGCGGTGGTCGCCGTGATGGTCGACCGGCAGGTTCCGGTCGCCCTGGACGCCGCGGGTGGGGCGACCGTCGACCTGTCCGGCGTCATCCGGCTCCGCATCGAACGCGAGGGACGCGTCGTACTCACGCAGGCATTCCGCATCCCGCCCCGGTCCTAGCGCGTCGGTCGCGTATCACGAGCGGTCTGATCCCGGTCTCCCCACCGACACGACTGACAACAGGAGATGTTCATGATCCCGACCCTCGAGCACCTAGCCACCCGATGGCTCACCAGCCCAGACCGGGGTTTTCGGGTGCGTACCGTCGGCTCAGGAGACCACGTGGCGCGCCACGAAGCCCGGCGCGGGCGGCGTTCAAGAGGAGCCGCGATGGCGGGGTGCGTGGCCGGCATCCGCTCTCGTGCTCGTCTCCTGCAATGGCAGCGGCTCAGGGAATGACGAGACCGCCGCGGAGTCCTGCCCGACCTCGTCCAGTAACCCGCTCGACAACGCGCCTGCCTGGGCGATCGATCCGACCAAGGTGGCAGCCCTCTGTGACCCCGCGGGGACGACTGTCTCCCTGAGCGGCCTGGACGACAGCTGGACGGTCCGGTCCGACTGGTGTGTACAGGAACGACGTGTATGACAGCTGGCGCTGTCTAGCGCGGGGGAGCCCACGTTGGACTTCCCCGAGGTTCCGGGGATCGACGGTGAGACGGATGCCGTCCGGGCCGCCCTGGGGCCATGACGCCCGATGGCGAGTCGGACGACAGTCCGTTGGTTCTCGCGTCCCCTGTCTATCTGGTCTCCCCGATGCCGGCTCACATGATGTTTCCCGGCTCGCTTCCGGTTCCAGCAACAACGCCCGTTGAACCCGCGTTGCCCGTGCTTGGGACGCTCGAATCGGCAAACGTCGCCGTCGTCGACACGCCTTTCGTCGAACCCGGGGACCAGCCTGCATCGGTAGACGATCCCTGGACCCACGGACACTCGACCTTCATCGGCAGCGTGATCGCCGCATCGGGTGGCGGAGAGCTCTCCGTTGTGTACGAGAACCCACTCACGCGGGCCGATGCACGAGGGCAGAAGGGCAACTCGGACGTGCCGTACATCGACGAAGTGCAGTTCGGGGAGTCGCTCCGTCTGGCGGCGTCGGGCCGGAAGAAAGGCGTCAATCGAGTCGTCAACCTCTCGCTGGGTGTCTACCCCTGCACGGTCGACCCTCAGGCCACCACGGTCGACCCCGACGACAAGGGAGCCCTCACGCTGTTCCCGGTCACGACCGTACGGCGGTTGCCGAGCTGTCCGGGGCACTCGTCAAGGGCGCGGGGGAGCTGGCCGCTGGTGGCGGCGGCAGGCAACGCCCCCGAAGCGACGGTGACGCTCCCTGCGGCACTCGCGAACGTCGATGCGCTCTTGAGGTCCCGGGTGTTGAACGCGTTCTCGGTACCAGCGCAACGGCATTTCGCGACCTCGTCGGCCGAGTCGAAGGGAATCGTCGATCGCGCGTTGGAGCTACGGAGGCCATGGTGCCTTCGGCGCAGGCCGACGTCGGGCAGTCGGAGGACCAGACACCAGTCGTCGAATGTCCCCTACTCGACGGAGGGGCCGTGGATGACCACACGAGCGGAGGGATGTCATGTCGGCGCGTATCCCGGGGGGTCGTTCCACTACCCCGAAGGCCCTGGCGGAGAGAACGCAGGCACCGTTCAGCTCGGGGACTCGGTCTACTGGTGTGGCACGAGCTTCGCCGCTCCAGTGATCTCCACCCTGGTCGCCCGCCAGCTGGCGAGCGGCTTGCCGGCGGAGAGCGGCAAGAGTCGGGTGGAGACCATCAAGGGAGCCCTGCCGGGGCCTTGAGTCGACGAGGGTTCGTCGCGATCGGATGACGGTTGCTGAGCGGTTCGAGTGATCCGGATGACGGTGGGCTCCGGCAGGATGGGCGGGTGAGCGAGACCCCGACCGACCCGGCCGCGCAGCAGCCCGCCGACGTCGTGCCCGACGACGTCCGTCACGAGTGGGAGGACCTCGCCGAGCAGGCGCGCGGCCACCAGTTCGCCTACCACGTCAAGGACGCCCCGACGATCAGCGACGGCGAGTACGACGCGCTCATGCGGCGGCTGAACGCCCTCGAGGAGGCCCACCCCGGCCTGCGCACCCCCGACAGTCCCACCCAGCAGGTCGGCGGGGCGGTCTTCTCCACCGACTTCCGGGCCGTCGACCACCTCGAGCGGATGCTCAGCCTCGACAACGCCTTCTCACCCGAGGAGCTCACCGCCTGGGCCGCCCGGGTCGAGCGTGACGCCGGCGGCGCCGACGTCCACTACCTCTGCGAGCTGAAGATCGACGGCCTCGCCGTGAACCTCCTCTACGAGGGTGGGCGGCTCACCCGGGCGCTCACCCGCGGAGACGGGCGCACCGGCGAGGACGTCACCCTCAACGTGCGCACCATCGACGGGGTCCCCACCGAGCTCGCCGGCGACGCCGTCCCCGAGCTCGTCGAGGTGCGCGGAGAGGTGTTCTTCCCGCTCGAGGCGTTCGGCGACCTCAACGCCCACCTCGTCGAGCAGGGCAAGGCGCCGTTCGCCAACCCCCGCAACGCGGCCGCCGGCTCGCTGCGCCAGAAGGACCCGCGGGTCACGGCCACCCGGCCGCTGCGGATGCTCGTGCACGGCACCGGTGCCCGCCGCGGCTTCGACATCACCACCCAGAGCCACGCGTACGAGCTGCTCCAGGCCTGGGGGCTGCCGGTGAGCAGCCACTACCGCGTCCTCGACACCGTGGAGGAGGTGCAGGCGCTCGTCGACGGCTACGGCGAGCGCCGGCACAGCGTCGAGCACGAGATCGACGGCGTCGTCGTCAAGGTCGACGAGGTCTCGGTGCAGCGTCAGCTCGGCTCCACCAGCCGCGCGCCCCGGTGGGCCATCGCCTACAAGTACCCGCCGGAGGAGGTCAACACCCGGCTGCTCGACATCCAGGTCAACGTCGGTCGCACCGGCCGGGTGACGCCGTTCGGGGTGATGGAGCCGGTCACCGTCGCGGGCTCCACCGTCTCCATGGCGACGCTCCACAACGCCCACGAGGTCAAGCGCAAGGGTGTGCTCATCGGCGACACCGTGGTGCTGCGCAAGGCCGGCGACGTCATCCCCGAGATCCTCGGCCCGGTCGTGGCCCTGCGCGACGGCAGCGAGCGCGAGTTCGTCATGCCCACGCACTGCCCGTCGTGCGGCACCGAGCTCGCCTACGAGAAGGAGGGCGACAAGGACATCCGCTGCCCGAACGCCCGCTCGTGTCCGAGCCAGCTGCGGGAGCGCCTGTTCAGCCTGGCCTCACGGGGCGCCTTCGACATCGAGGCCCTCGGGTGGGAGGGCTCGGTGGCGCTGCTCGAGTCCGGCGTCCTGGACGACCCCGAGCTCGGTGGTCCGAGCGAGTCCATGCTGTTCTCGCTCACCGCCGCCGACGTCGTCCGGGTCCCGCTCTACACCCGGGCCGCGAAGAAGTCCGACCCCGAGGACGCGGTCGTCGACGAGCGGGTGCTCTCGGCGAACGGCGAACGGCTCGTCGAGAACCTCGGCAGCGCGAGCGAGCAACCGCTGTGGCGCGTCCTCGTCGCGCTGTCGATCCGGCACGTGGGTCCCACCGCCGCGCGCGCGCTGGCGCAGCACTTCGCCTCGATCGAGGCGATCCGCTCGGCCACCGCCGAGGAGCTGGCCGCCGTCGAGGGCGTCGGCCCGGTCATCGCCGAGTCGGTCCGCGAGTGGTTCGACGGCGAGGGCAGCGACTGGCACCGGCGCATCGTCGAACGCTGGGCCGAGGACGGCGTGCGGATGGAGGACGAGCGCGACGCCACCGTCGAGCAGACCCTCGCCGGCGTCACGGTGGTCGTCACCGGCTCGCTCGACGGCTTCTCCCGCGACGAGGCCAAGGAGGCCATCCTCGCCCGCGGGGGCAAGGCCTCGGGCTCGGTGTCGTCGAAGACCGACTACGTCGTCGTCGGTGCCAACGCGGGGAGCAAGGAGACCAAGGCCCGCGACCTAGGGCTCACCATCCTCGACGAGGTCGGCTTCGTCCGCCTCCTCGCGACGGGCTCCACCGACTGAGGCGGTGTCCTCCCTGCGTGCCCACAGCCGGCGCCGTCGCCGGTTGACCCACCACTCGTGGGCGACGCCCCAGAGGAGGAAGACGAGCAGCCCGACGAGGAGGACGGCGCCGACCAGCGCCGAGGATGAGGTCACCTGCACGTCGGAAGGATGGCGGACCCGCTGGTCGGTGCCGGGCCGAACCGGCCGGACTCCGGCCGATGGTGGGAGGCCCGTCTCATCCGTCGGGACACCGGTGGCTCCGCGGCAGGGTGGCGACCGGTGCCTCGACCGCCCGGCCCGCGGACCGCGAGGGGCGGCGACCCCCATAGACTGACCGGTATGGCCGAGCTGACCCGTGACGACGTCGCGCACCTCGCCGGGCTCGCCCGGATCGACCTCACCGACACCGAGCTCGACACGATGGTGGGTGAGCTCGGGGTGATCCTCGAGGCCGTCGCCACCGTGCAGCAGGCGCCGATCGCCGGCGTGGAGCCGATGAGCCACCCGATGCCGATCGTCAACGTCACCCGGCCGGATGTCGTGCGCCCGTCGCTGGCGCCGGAGGAGGCGCTCTCCGGCGCCCCCGAGGCCGAGCAGCAGCGCTTCAGCGTCCCCCGCATCCTCGATGAGGAGTGACGCCGGGCCCCTCGTCCCCCGACGACCGCTCCCGCACCACCTGAGGACCACATCGTGACCACCGACCTGACCCGTGCCGGCGCGGCCGAGCTCGCCGACCTGCTCCGCCGCGGCGAGACCTCCTCGCGCGAGGTGACCCGGGCCCTGCTCGACCGCACCGCCGCGGTCGACGGGGCCGTGCACTCCTACCTCCACGTCGACGACGAGGGGGCCCTCGCCGCCGCCGACGACGTCGACCGCCGCCGTGCGGCAGGGGAGCAGCTGCCCCCGCTCGCGGGCGTGCCCGTGGCCGTCAAGGACGTCCTGACGACCAAGGGGCTGCCGACGACCTGCGGGTCGCGGATCCTCCAGGGGTGGGTTCCCCCGTACGACGCGACCCTGGTCTCCCGGCTGCGTGCGGCCGGGATGCCCATCCTCGGCAAGACCAACATGGACGAGTTCGCCATGGGCTCCTCCACCGAGCACAGCGCCTACGGCCCGAGCCGCAACCCGTGGGACCTCGGCCGCATCCCGGGCGGCTCCGGGGGCGGCTCGTCCTCGGTCGTCGCCTCCTTCCAGGCGCCGCTGGCCATCGGCACCGACACGGGCGGCTCGATCCGCCAGCCGGCCGCGGTCACCGGCACCGTCGGCACCAAGCCCACCTACGGCGGGGTCTCGCGCTACGGCCTGGTCGCCCTGGCCTCCTCGCTCGACCAGGCCGGCCCGTGCAGTCGCTCGGTGCTCGACGCGGCGCTGCTCCACGAGGTCATCGGCGGGCACGACCCGATGGACTCCACCTCGATCGACGCTCCGGTGCCGCCCGTCGTCGAGGCCGCCCGCCGGGCTGACGTCTCCGGCCTGCGCATCGGCATCGTCCGCGAGCTCACCGGCGAGGGCTTCCAGGCCGGGGTGCGGAGGCGGTTCGACGAGGCGGTGCAGCACCTGGTCGACGCCGGCGCCGAGGTGGTCGAGGTGTCGTGCCCGAGCTTCGAGTACGCCCTCGCCGCCTACTACCTCATCCTGCCCAGCGAGGCGAGCAGCAACCTCGCCAAGTTCGACGCGATGCGCTACGGGCTGCGGGTCGCGCCCGACGGGGTCGACGCCCCGAGCGCCGAGCAGGTCATGGCCGCCACCCGCGAGGCCGGGTTCGGGGCCGAGGTCAAGCGCCGGATCATCCTCGGCACCTACGCCCTCTCCAGCGGCTACTACGACGCCTACTACGGGTCGGCCCAGAAGGTGCGCCGGCTCATCGCCGACGACTTCGCGCGGGCCTTCGGGACCGCCGACGTCCTGGTCAGCCCCACCGCCCCGACGACCGCATTCCCGTTCGGCGACAAGCTCGAGGACCCGATGGCGATGTACCTCAACGACATCGCGACCATCCCCGCCAACCTCGCCGGCATCCCGGGGCTCTCGGTGCCGAGCGGCCTCGCCGACGAGGACGGGCTCCCCGCGGGCTTCCAGGTGCTCGCCCCCGCCATGGCCGACGAGCGGCTCTACGCCGTCGGCGCGGCGCTCGAGGCCAGGCTCACCGCCGCGTGGGGCGGTGGCCTGCTCGACCGTGCCCCCGAGCTGACGACGGAGGTCCCCCGATGACGACGACGGCGACCGGCGCCGAGGCGACCGTGCCCTACGAGGAGGCGATCGCGGCGTTCGACCCGGTCATGGGCCTCGAGGTGCACGTCGAGCTCGGCACCGCGACGAAGATGTTCTGCGGGTGCCGGACCGCGTTCGGCGCCGAGCCCAACACCCAGGTGTGCCCGGTCTGCCTGGGGCTGCCGGGCGCACTCCCGGTGGTCAACGAGACCGCCGTCGAGTCGGCCATCCGGATCGGGCTGGCGCTCAACTGCGAGATCGCCCCGTGGTGCCGCTTCGCGCGGAAGAACTACTTCTACCCGGACATGCCGAAGAACTTCCAGACCTCGCAGTACGACGAGCCGATCGCCCATGACGGGTACCTCGACGTCGAGCTCGAGGACGGCACGACGTACCGGGTCGAGATCGAGCGTGCCCACATGGAGGAGGACACCGGCAAGTCGCTGCACGTCGGCGGCTCCACCGGCCGGATCCACGGCGCCACGCACAGCCTCGTCGACTACAACCGCGCCGGCATCCCGCTCATCGAGATCGTCACCAAGCCGATCACCGGCACGAGGGAGCGGGCGCCGGAGGTGGCCAAGGCCTACGTCTCGGCGCTGCGCGACCTGCTCAAGGCGCTCGGCGTCTCGGACGTGAAGATGGAGCAGGGCTCGATGCGCTGCGACGTCAACCTCTCGCTGACGCCCACGGGGTCGGCCGTGTTCGGCACGCGCACCGAGACCAAGAACGTCAACTCGCTGCGCTCGGTGGAGCGGGCCGTTCGCCACGAGATCGGGCGGCACGCCGCGATCCTCGGCGGGGGCGGGTCGATCACCCAGGAGACCCGGCACTGGCACGAGGACACCGGCATCACGACGTCCGGGCGGGTCAAGTCCGATGCCGAGGACTACCGCTACTTCCCCGAGCCGGACCTGGTGCCGGTGGCGCCCTCGGCCGAGACGGTGGAGGCGCTGCGGGCCACGCTGCCCGAGCCCCCGGCCGAGCGGCGCCGCCGGCTGCAGGCCGAGTGGGGGTACAGCGACCTGGAGATGCGCGACGTCGTCAACGCCGGGCTGGTCGAGCTCGTCGAGGAGACCGTGGCCGCCGGTGCCTCGCCGGCGGCGGCCCGCAAGTGGTGGTCGGGCGAGGTCGCTCGCCGGGCCAACACCACGGGGGAGGACGTGCCGACGTACGCGGAACGGATCGGCGTGACCCCGGCCCACGTCGTCGAGCTCGAGGGCCTGGTCACCAGCGGCCGCCTCAACGACGGGATGGCGCGGCAGGCCTGGGAGGGGGTCCTCGACGCAGAGGGCACCCCCACTCAGGTCGCCGACGCCCGCGGGCTCGAGGTGGTCCGTGACAGCGGCGCGCTGGAGGCCGCGGTCGACACGGTCATCCAGGCCAACCCCGACGTCGCGGAGAAGATCCGCGGCGGCAAGGTGCAGGCCGTCGGCGCCCTCATCGGCCAGGTGATGCGCGAGACGAAGGGGCAGGCCGACGCCGGTGAGGCGCGCCGGCTGATCCTCGAGCGGCTCGGCGCCTCCTGACCTCCCGGCGGCCCGCCCCGAGCCGCCCCGGCCTGCACGCGGCCAGGGTTCCCCGCCACGTCGCCGCGACCCCCGACACGCGACCGTGACGATGCCCATGGGGGACCGCACGGGGGGAACCGGAGGGGGCATGATCAGAGCATGACCATCGCTGCCAGGGATCGGGTGCTCGTCCTCCTCCGCCACGCCAAGGCCCAGGCGCACCATCCCGACGGCGACCACGATCGCGAGCTCAGCGACCGCGGTCGCCGCGACGCACGTGCCGCCGGCCGCTGGCTGCACGACCACGGCATCGGTCTCGACGAGGTGCTCTGCTCCACCTCCGAACGCACCCAGCAGACGGCCGAGGAGGTCTGGGCCGGCGGCTGTCCCGAGACCGAGGTGCACCTCGACCGGCGCCTGTACGACGCGGGGCCCGAGCGGATCCTCGAGGTGGTCCGCGAGGCCGACGACGACGCCGACGTGATCATGGTGGTCGGGCACGCCCCGGGCGTCCCCGCGCTCACCGAGATGCTCGCCGACGGGGAGGGCAGCGTCGAGGGCCACCGCGCGCTCGGCGACGGCTTCCCGACCTGCGGCATCGCGGTGCTGCACTACAGCGGCCGATGGGCCGATATCGACTTCGGGAGGGCCAGCCTCGAACGCTTCCACGTCGCCCGCGACGGGCAGTGACGCCGGGGCCCCGGACCGGCCGCGGCCCCGGGGCTCAGCTCAGCCGTGGCGGACGACGAGCGAGCCCGACACCCGTCCCGCGCGCAGGTCGTCGAGCGCCCGGTCGACGTCGGCCGGCCCGTACTCGGTGACCGACGGTGCCAGGCGGAGGTTGCGGGCGAGGGCGAGGAACTCCGCGGCGTCGGCCCGGGTGTTGGCGGTCACCGACCTCAGGTCGCGCTCCCGGAACAGCGACCGGTCGTAGTCGAGCCCGGTGACCGGCGACATGTGGATGCCCGCCGACACCACGGTGCCGCCCGCCGCCGTCGCGTCGAGCGCGTCGACGAGCAGGTCGCCGACCGGTGCGAAGACGATGGCGGCGTCGAGGGGCTCCGCCGGCACCCCGTGCTCATCGGGCACGACGTCGACCCCGAGCGAGGCCGCCAGCCTGCGGTTCTCCTCGCCCCGGGTCACCGTGACGACCCGGGCCCCGGACGCCAGGGCGAGCTGGGCGGTGATGTGGCCGCTGGACCCGAACCCGTAGATGCCGAGCAGCCCACCCGGGGGCAGGTTCGCCCGGCGCAGTGCCCGGTAGCCGATGATCCCCGCGCACAGCAGCGGCGCCAGCCCGAGCGCCTCGTCGCCGTCCGGCAGCGGGTGGGCGAAGGCCTCGGGCACCACGACCCGCTCGGCGTAGCCGCCGTCGACGTCCCACCCGGTGAAGGTCGCCTCCGGGCAGAGGTTCTCGCGGCCGCTCCGGCACCACCGGCAGGCCCCGCACGTGCGGTGCAGCCAGGCCACCCCGACCCGGTCGCCGACCACCACCGCTGCCGTCACCGCCGGCCCGGTGGCGGCCACCCGGCCCACCACCTGGTGCCCCGGGACGACGTGCTCGCGGTGTACCGGAAGGTCGCCGTCGACGACGTGGAGATCGGTGCGGCAGACCCCGCAGACCTCGACCTCGACCAGCAGCTCGTCCGGCCCCGGCCGGGGGTCGGGCACCTCCTCGAGCCGGACCGTCCCCTCGTGGCTGCGCCAGGCCTTCACACCCCCAGCCTGCTCCCTCCGGCGCCTGGTGTCGACGGGTCCCGCCGGCCCAGCTGCACGAAGGTGCGAGCGGGGACGGGAACGTCACATCAGCGTGCGCATCGCGGCGGTGGCACCGCGCAGGTAGCGCTCGACGACCGCCCGCTCGTGCTCGTCGAGCCCGGTGTCGAGGTGGGCGAGGGCCGCGAACATCGGTGCCAGGCGGGCGTAGACCTCGGCCCGGCCGCTGTCGGTGATCAGCACCTGGGTGCGGCGGCCGTCCTGGGGGTGGGGACGCCGCTCGGCATGGCCCCGCGCCACGAGCCGGTCGACGACGCCGGAGGACGCGGCGGAGGTGACCCCGAGCGTGCGGGCCAGCTCGACCGGGCCCATCGGGGTGTCCATGAGGTGGCGCAGGGAGTGCAGCTCGGAGGTGGACAGCCCCGCGGCCCGCGCGACCTCGTGCGGCACCTGGGCCGCGACGTCGACGAGCTCCTGGAGCGCGTCCAGCGTCGGTGAGGGAACCCAGCCGGGAACCACGCTGTCGACTCCGTTTGCCTCCGGTGCCCCGCGCTCCGTAATATCCCTCACCTACTTAGTAACTTGATGAGTAACAAGGTTACTGACCGCGTCAGTCTACGTCGGAAGGACGACCCATGTCCCGCCTCGCGCAGCTCATCACCCGCCGATGGGTGGCCGGACCGCTCGCGCTGTTGTTCCTCGTGTTCGCGGGCGCCATGATCGGCGTCGTCGGGCAGGCGGAGCGGCCCCCGACGGGGCTGAACGCGCTGCCGCTGGAGTCCGACAGCCGGGCCGCCGCCGAGCTGCGCGAACAGCTGCCCGAGGAGGAGGGCTCCGCGGCCATCGTCCTGTTCAGCAGCGACTCCCCCCTCTCCCCGGAGGAGGTCGCCGCCCTCCAGCAGCGCGCCCAGGAGCTCCCGGGAGCGACCGGGATGCCGGCGCAGGTGAGCGACGACGGCACCGCCGCCGCCGTCGTCGTGCCGGTCGACGAACCGGACGCCACGGCGACCGCGGACACGGTCGCCGAGCTGCGCTCGGCCGCGTCCGCCGACCTGCCCGACGGGGTGACCGCCCAGGTCACCGGGCCGGCCGCCATCCAGGCCGACCTCGCGGGGGTCTTCGAGGGGGCCGACACCCGCCTCCTGCTCGCCACCGCCTCGATCGTCGCCGTGCTGCTCGTCATCACCTACCGCAGCCCCCTGCTCTGGCTGGTGCCCCTCACCGTCGTCGGGGTCGCCGACCAGCTGGCGGCAGTGGTGGCCACCCGCACCCTCGACGTCTTCGACGTCGCCTGGGACGAGTCGACGGTCGGCATCCTCTCGGTGCTCGTCTTCGGCGCGGGCACCGACTACGCGCTCCTCCTCATCTCGCGCTACCGGGACGAGCTGCGCACCACCGAGGACCGGCGGGCCGCGATGGCGCACGCGCTGCGCCGCACGACCGAGGCGGTCATCTCCAGCGCGTCCACGGTCGTCATCGGCCTGCTCACCCTGCTCCTCTCGCTCTTCCCCACCACCCGTGGGCTGGGGCTGGCCTCGGCGGTCGGTGTCGTCGTCGCGGCCTTCGCGGCCCTCGTCGTGCTTCCCGCGGCCCTCGTCGTCTTCGGTCGGTGGATCTTCTGGCCCAAGGTCCCCCGGGTGGGCCAGGTCGGGCTCGCCGACTCCCGCTCGCCGTGGCGCCGGGTGGGTGACGGCGTGGCGCGCCGGCCGGTCGGTGTCATCGTCGTCGTCCTCGCGGGGCTCGCCGTCGCCGCCGGGGGGATCAGCCAGATCCAGTCGGGGCTCTCGACGTCCGACCAGTTCCTCGAGACCCCCGAGTCCATCGTGGCCGCCGACCGGTACGCGGAGTCGTTCGCGGCGGGCACCATCGACCCCACCGTCGTCATGACGACCGCGGACGGCGAGGACGTCGCCACGCTCGTCGCCGGTGTCGACGGCGTGCAGTCCGCCCAGGTGACCGCGAGCGGCAACGGCGTCACCGAGGTCGACGCGGTGCTCGCGGCCGAGCCGGGCAGCGATGCGGCCCGGGCCACCGTCCAGGACGTCCGCGACGCCGTCGCCGGCGCCGGGCTCACCGACACGCACGTCGGCGGCACCGAGGCCGAGGCGCTCGACACCGCCGAGGCGTCCGCCCGCGACCGCGCGGTCATCATCCCGCTCGTGCTCGCCCTGGTGCTGCTGGTGCTCGCCGGGCTGCTGCGCTCGGTCGTGGCCCCCCTGCTGCTCGTCGGCACGGTGGTCGCCACGTACCTCGCCAGCCTCGGCATCTCGTGGGTCGTCTTCACCCGGGTGGCGGGGTTCGAGCGCCTCGACGAGGGGGTGCCGCTCCTCGCCTTCGTCTTCCTCGTCGCCCTCGGTGTCGACTACAACATCTTCCTCGTCACCCGGGCCGCCGAGGAGGCCAGGGCCCACGGCACCCGCGAGGGGATGCTGCGTGCCCTCGCCGCGACCGGTGGCGTCATCACGAGCGCGGGCATCCTGCTCGCGGCCGTGTTCGCCGTCCTCGGGGTGCTCCCGCTCGTCGTCCTCGCCCAGCTCGGCGTCGTCATCTGCGTCGGCGTGCTCCTCGACACCCTCGTCGTGCGCACCCTGCTCGTCCCGGCGATCGCGCTGGTGCTCGGCGACCGCTTCTGGTGGCCCCGCCGGCTCGGTGGCGACACCGAGGGCGGCGTGCCCGAGGTGCCCTCCGCGCCGCGTGACGTCGAGCCGGCCCGCGCCGGCTGACCACGTCCGCGGCAGGGGCGGCCCCGGTCGCGCGGAACGTGCGGACGGCGGCCGGGGCGCGAACCTAGGATGGCGGGCATGACGACGCCCCCCGACATCAAGCCCCGCAGCCGCGACGTCACCGACGGCCTCGAGCGCGCCGCCGCCCGAGGGATGCTGCGCGCGGTCGGGATGGGCGACGAGGACTTCGCCAAGCCGCAGATCGGGGTGGCGAGCTCGTGGAACGAGATCACCCCGTGCAACCTGTCCCTCGACCGGCTGGCCCAGGCGGTGAAGGACGGCGTGCACGCCGCCGGCGGGTACCCCCTCGAGTTCGGCACGATCTCGGTGAGCGACGGCATCTCGATGGGTCACGAGGGGATGCACTTCAGCCTCGTCAGCCGGGAGGTCATCGCCGACTCCGTCGAGACGGTGATGAACGCCGAGCGGCTCGACGGCTCGGTGCTCCTCGCCGGGTGCGACAAGTCGCTGCCGGGCATGCTCATGGCCGCGGCCCGGCTCGACCTGGCGTCGGTGTTCCTCTACGCGGGCTCGATCCTGCCGGGGGTCGCCAAGCTCTCCGACGGCACCGAGCGGACGGTGACGATCATCGACGCCTTCGAGGCGGTGGGCGCCTGCTCGCGCGGGCTGATGTCCCGCGAGGACGTCGACGCCATCGAGCGGGCCATCTGCCCGGGCGAGGGAGCCTGCGGCGGCATGTACACCGCCAACACGATGGCCTCGGTGGCGGAGGCGATCGGGATGTCGCTGCCCGGCTCGGCGGCCCCGCCCGCCACCGACCGTCGCCGCGACGGCTTCGCCCGCCGCTCCGGCGAGGCCGTGGTCGGCCTGCTCCGCCGCGGCATCACCGCGCGCGACATCATGACCAAGGAGGCGTTCGAGAACGCCATCGCCGTCGTCATGGCCTTCGGGGGGTCCACCAACGCCGTCCTGCACCTGCTCGCCATCGCCCACGAGGCCGACGTCGAGCTCACGCTCGAGGACTTCCGCCGGGTCGGGGCCCGGGTTCCGCACCTCGCCGACGTCAAGCCCTTCGGGCAGTTCGTCATGACCGACGTCGACCGCGTGGGCGGCGTGCCGGTCGTCATGCGGACGCTGCTCGACGCCGGCCTGCTCCACGGCGACTGCCTCACGGTCACCGGCCGCACCATGGCCGAGAACCTCGCCGACATCGCCCCGCCCGACGTCGACGGCAAGGTGGTCCGCGCGATGCGCGAGCCGATCCACGCCACCGGCGGCATCACCATCCTCAGCGGCTCGCTGGCCCCGGAGGGTGCGGTCGTGAAGTCGGCCGGCTTCGACTCCGACGTCTTCGAGGGCGACCGCGCGCGTCTTCGACGGTGAGCGCGGCGCGATGGACGCCGTCGAGGGCGGCACCCTCGCCGCCGGCGACGTCGTCGTCATCCGCTACGAGGGCCCCAAGGGTGGGCCCGGGATGCGCGAGATGCTCGCCGTCACCGGTGCGATCAAGGGCGCGGGACTCGGCAAGGACGTGCTGCTGCTCACCGACGGCCGCTTCTCCGGCGGCACGACCGGCCTGTGCGTCGGCCACGTCGCGCCCGAGGCCGTCGACGAGGGCCCGATCGCCTTCGTCCGGGACGGCGACCGGATCCGCCTCGACGTCGCGGCCGGCACCCTCGACCTCCTCGTCGACCACGCCGAGCTGGACCGGCGGCGGGCCGAGGGCGTCACCCACCCGGAGCCGAAGTACACCCGGGGCGTGCTCGCCAAGTACGCCAAGCTGGTCGGCAGCGCGAGCACGGGTGCCGTGTGTGACTGACGGCGCGGAGGAGGGGCCGGCCCTCCAGCTCGACGGCCTCGTCAAGGAGTTCCGGGGGCGGCGGGTCGTCCACGGGCTGACCCTCACCGTGCCCCGCGGCTCGCTCTACGGGCTCGTCGGTCCCAACGGGGCCGGCAAGACGACCACCCTGTCGATGGCCACCGGCCTGCTCCGTCCCGACGGCGGACGGGCCCGGGTGCTCGGCATCGACGTGTGGGCGGACCCGGCGGCGGCCAAGGCGGTCATGGGCGTGGCCCCCGACGGCATGCGCCTGTTCGAGCAGCTGTCGGGCAGCGAGCTGCTCCACTACGTCGGCGCGCTCCGTCGGATGCCGCGGGAGGTCGTGGAGCAGCGAGCCACCGAGCTGCTCGGCGTGCTCGACCTCATCGACGACGCCCGCACCGTCGTCGCCGACTACAGCGCGGGCATGGTGAAGAAGGTGAGCCTGGCCGCCGCGCTCATCCACGCCCCCCGCCTGCTCGTCCTCGACGAGCCGTTCGAGGCGGTCGACCCGGTCTCGGGGCAGGCCATCCGCACCATCCTGCGCCGCTACGTCGCCAGCGGTGGCACCGTCGTGATGTCGAGCCACGTCATGGAGCTCGTGGAGGGCCTGTGTGACCGGGTGGCCGTGATCGCCGGGGGCCGGGTCCTCGCGGCGGACCGCACCACGGCGATCACCGGCGGCGGCACCCTGCACGCGCGCTTCCTCGAGCTCGTCGGGGCCCGGGACGTCGCCGACGACGGCCTGTCCTGGCTGGGCTGAGCGCGAGCCCGACGTGACCGGTCTCATCGTGCGACTGCGCTTCCGGATGTGGTGGACCGCGATGTCGCGCAGCCCCCTCCACCTCGTGTCCTCCGTCATCGGCATCCTCGCGGCGCTCGGTGTCGTCGCCGTGCTCGGCCCGTCGCTGGCCCTGCTGGCGTTCCGGCCGCCGCGGCTGGCGTCGCTGACGGTGCCGCTCTTCACCGTCGCCACCCTCCTGTGGATCGTCCTCAGCCTCGCCGCGGCCGGGGTCGACAACGTCCTCGACCCCTCCCGGTTCGCCGTCCTGCCGGTCCGCGGCCCGCGCGCTGGCCCGGGGGCTGCTCGCGGCGGCGCTCACCGGGATACCGGCCCTGATGCTGGGGTCGCTCGCCCTGTTCCAGGTGGTCGCGTGGGCGGGGACCCCGCCCGCCGTGCCGGCCGCGGCAGCGGCCGCGGTCATCGGCACCCTCACCGCCGTCGTCGGCTCACGCGCCCTCACGACCCTGCTCGCGGGCGTGATGCGCACCCGAACAGGGCGCCTCGTCGGCGCCGCGGCCGTGTCCGCGGTCACCCTGCTGCCGCTCGTGCTCAACCTCAGCTTCACGCGCGGGACCGGCGTCGACGCGCTCTTCGCCTTCGACGGCATCCCCGTGGCGACGGCGGCCTCGTGGTTCCCCACCGGCTGGGCCTGGGCCCTGCCCCTCGACGTCGCGCTGGGGCGCTGGGGGGCCGCGGCCGCGCACCTCGGGCTGTCCGTCGGCCTGCTGGCCCTCCTCCACGCCATCTGGGTCAGGCAGCTCGGGGGCGTGCTCACCTCGCCGCTCACGAGCGGCGGCGGCCAGCGCATCGGGCGGGGCCGGCTGCTGCCGGTACTGCTCGGCACCTCACCGACCGGCGTGATCGCCGCCCGGCGGGTGCGCGCGTGGTACCGCGACAGCAGGCTCGTCGCGATCGCCCTGCGCACCGCCGTCCTGCCCGTCTTCTTCGTCATCCAGTCGGCGGTCACGGGCTTCTCCGCCCTCGCCGGCCTCGGGGTGGTCACCCTCGCCGTCTTCGCCGGCCTGACCCTGATGAGCGACCTCGCCTTCGACGGGGAGGCCTGGTGGATCCACGTCTCCGCCGGCGCTCGCGGCTGGGAGGACCGCCTCGGCCGCGCGCTGGCCTCGGCGCTCGTCTTCGGGCCGCCGGTGCTGCTCACCTGGGCGGTCTCGGCGGCGATCGGCGTGCTCGACGACCCGCTCTTCTGGCTCACCGTCTCGGTCTCCGCGTTCCTCGCCGCGCTCGCGCTGGCCGTCGGGGTGGGCGCCTACCTCCCGGGCACGGCGCCGCGCACCGGTGGCAACCCGTTCGCGGCCACCTCCGGCGGCGCGGCGCAGGGGTGCCTCACGGCGCTGATCTCCTTCGTCGGCCCGCTGTTGCTCATCGCCCCGGTGACGATCCTCGCGCTCGCTGCCACGGGCGACCCGGTGCGCTCCCGCGTCGTGCTCGTCGGGTCCGTGCTCTACGGCCTGGCCCTGCTCGTGGCCGCGGTCGTCGTCGGGGGACGGCGGCTGGACCGGCGGGCGCCGGAGATGCTCGGCCAGCTCGCGCGGGCCCAGTTCTAGGAGCGCCACCCTCGATTCCGCCGTCCTCCCCGCGAAGGTGGGTGAAGATCTGCGGCTGAACGGCTGTGTTGTGACAGGACTTGCCTGACAGTGGATGTGACAGGACATCGCTGACACCTGAGGGCTGTGGGCCGGATGATCGGCCATGGCGGATCTGGTGGTTCCTGTGGATGTCCGGATGGCGATCGCGTTCGTCTGCTGCTCGCCGGAACCTGTGAATGTCACCGCGTTCTGTGCCGAGCACGGGATCTCACGTCAGACGTACTACGTGTATCGACGTCGGTTCAGCGCGGACGGCATCGCAGGGGGTGCTGCCTCACTCACGTCGCCCGAGGTCATCACCGACGAAGACCCCCGAGGACCTTGTGGACGTTGTGCTGGCGGCCCACGACACGCTGCGCGCCGAGGGTTGGGACGCCGGCGCGCGCAGCGTGCGGGACCGCCTCCTGGCCGACGGGGTCGCCGTGGTCCCGAGCGACCGGACAGTCCACCGGATCCTGGCCGCGCACGAGCGGGTCAAGCCCTCACCGCGCAAGCGGCGCCGCGACAGCTTCCGCCGGTTCGAGAACGCGGCCCCGAACGGGATGTGGCAGCTGGACGGCACCCACACCACGCTGGCCGATGGCACCGGCGTGCACGTGCTGCGCGTCCAGGACGACCACTCCCGGATGCTGCTGGCCACCCTGGCGGCACCCGCGGAGAACTCGGCCGCCGCGATCGAAGTTCTCACCACGGCAATGCAGCGCCACGGTCGACCGGTAGCGCTGCTGCACGACGGAGCGATGGCCTACAGTGGCCGCCGCCGCGGCCGGGACCAGGTCACCGAAGTCCAGTGGTGGCTGGCCCGGCTCGGGGTCCACCAGATCGTCTCCTCCCCGTACCACCCCCAGACCTGCGGCAAGAAGGAACGCGAGTGGCAGGGGCTGCACCGGTGGCTGGCGGCACACCCCAGCCCCTCGAGCATCGAGGAGCTGCAGCGGCTCCTGGACGCCTACGACACGGTCTTCAACCACGAACGAGCCCACCAGGGCATCGGCAGGGTCACCCCAGCCACCCGCTACACCGCCACCGCCAAGGCAGAACCCAGCGCCGACACCCCGCTACCGCTGACGACCTTCCACCTCGAAGTCATCGCCGGCGCCCACGGCGAGATCCCCCTCGGCAACAACCACAGCATCCGACTCGGGCACCAATGGACCGGCGCCCACCTGACCGTCCTACGCCACGACCGCGACGTCATCGTCTTCGACGGCACACACGCCATCCGACACCTGCGCATCAACCCCACCCAACGACGACAACCATCCGGACTCAAACCCGGACGACCCCGCAGACAGCCCCGTACCGTCAGAGGAGAGATGACACTTGTGTCAGCGATGTCCTGGCACATGACATGCGGCTGAACGGCGATCCTCACCCACGTTCGCGGGGAGAGGGAGGGGGCGGTCGGGGGGCGGTGGCGTCCAGGTCCCGGCGAACGGCGCCGATCGGCGCGTACCGGTCGTGCAGGGTGGTGAGCAGGGCCAGGAGGGTGATGAAGAACATCGCGTCCCCGAACGGGAGCACCGCCGGGCCGGCGACCAGCCGGATACCGACGACCACGGCGGTGAGCAGCACCAGCCGGACGAGGAACGCGGCGCCGGCGCCCTCGGCACTGCCGACCCGGCGGGCGAGGGTGAGCGAGGCCGCCGTGCTGACCACCACGTAGAACGCGGTGAACGCGAGCAGCTGCAGCGGCGTCTCCTCGACCCCCGGGATCACCGAGCCGTAGATGACGCACAGCAGCCCCACGAGCACGACCTTCTCGAGCGTGCCCCACGACCACACCCGGCCGTTGACGGCCGTCCACGCGTCGCGTTCGGCGGCGGTGTCCATCACCTCGGGGAGCGGGTCGGCCGCCAGCTGCAGCCGCCAGTCGGGGACGGCGAGGCGGGGCCGGACCACGAACCAGAGCACCGCGAGTGCGGCGACCGACGCCAGGACGACCAGCGGTGCGAACCACGGCACGTCCTGCCAGGTGTCGGTGAAGTCGAGCTGCGCGATGTGGATCCAGTACTCCTGGGGGAGCTTGACGACGACCCAGATGACCCCCGCGACGACCACCCACTGGCGCGGTGAGAGGCGCCGCGGGTCCCATCGGCTGCGCACCGCCTCGTAGGCGATGAAGAAGTACTCGAAGGTGTTGGGGAAGACGAGGAGCAGGGCCCGCCACCCGGTGAGCTCGAACGCGACGACCCCGACCATCCGGTAGAAGAAGAGGAAACGAGCCACCCCGGCGGCACCCGAGCTGGTCCAGTTCCGCATCGTCGTCAGGTACGCGACGGCGAGGTAGTAGACGTCCATCGCCTTGTCGTAGCCCTGGTAGCCGGGCGGGTCGAAGCCGAAGGCCTGGAACACGCTCTGGTCGATGCCGTCGACGACGAGGCACGCGACGATGGCGGGCAGCGGGAAGCGGGGGATGAGCAGGGGGAGGAGGAAGCGGACCGCGACGACCGTCCAGAAGACGGCGGCGACCTCGGGGCTCACGGGGGCGGCTCCACGTGCGCATCATGGCGTGAGCGGCCTCCCCGCCGCCACCACCGCCACCACGTGGTCAGGCTGCCGTGAGTGAGGTCACGGTCCCGGATCGTGGGACCGGTCGTCTCGCCGGTTGACACCCCCCGGGGCACGGGCGAGAGTTGTCCCGTGGCCCTCGTCCTCGTACTTCCCCGGCGCGCCTGACCCGACCACCAGGCGCGCTCCCTCCGTCGTCCCCGCCACGGGACTGGAGGGTTTTTTTGTGCGTGGACGCGGCTCCGCACCCACGGCGAGCAGAAAGCGGTGACCAGCAGTGACCGACAGCAGGCCGGCGACCCCGGCAGCCCTCCACCCCGCCCCCAGCCCCGCGCAGGTGGCGCAGCAGGCACGGGCCAAGGCGCCGGTGGAGGTCACCGGCGCCCAGAGCCTCGTGCTCTCCCTCGAGGCGATGGACGTCGACACCGTCTTCGGCATCCCCGGCGGGGCGATCCTGCCCGCCTACGACCCGCTCCTGGACTCGGTCAAGGTGCGCCACGTGCTGGTCCGCCACGAGCAGGGCGCCGGGCACGCGGCGGAGGGCTACGCGGCCGCCACCGGCCGGGTCGGCGTCTGCATGGCGACCTCGGGCCCGGGCGCGACGAACCTCGTCACCCCCCTCGCCGACGCCCACATGGACTCGGTGCCGATCGTCGCGATCACCGGCCAGGTGAGCTCGAGCGCGATCGGCACCGACGCCTTCCAGGAGGCGGACATCCGGGGCATCACGATGCCGATCACCAAGCACAACTACCTCGTCACCGACGCCGACGAGATCCCCCGCGTGATCGCGGAGGCCTTCCACGTCGCCTCGACCGGGCGGCCCGGGCCGGTGCTCGTCGACATCTCCAAGGACGCGCTGCAGTCGCGCACGACGTTCTCGTGGCCCCCGCGCGTGGGGCTCCCCGGCTACCGCCCGGTGACCCGCCCGCACAACAAGCAGATCCGGGAGGCCGCGCGGCTCATCGCCGAGGCCCGGCGGCCCATCCTCTACGTCGGGGGCGGCGTCGTGCGCGCCCGCGCCAGCGAGGAGCTGCGCCGCTTCGTCGACCTCACCCGCATCCCCGTCGTCACGACCCTGATGGCGCGCGGCACCCTGCCCGACAGCCACCCGCTGCACCTGGGTATGCCCGGGATGCACGGCTCGGTGCCCGCGGTCACCGGCCTGCAGAAGTCCGACCTCATCATCGCCATCGGCGCGCGGTTCGACGACCGCGTCACCGGGCAGCTGTCGACCTTCGCCCCCGACGCCAGGATCATCCACGCCGACATCGACCCCGCCGAGATCAGCAAGAACCGCAAGGCCGACGTGCCGATCGTCGGCGACGCCAAGGCCGTCATCGCCGACCTGGCCGCCGCCGTCGACGCCGACATGGAGGCCGGTCGCTCCGGCGACTACGAGGCCTGGCGCGAGCGCGTCGCCGGCTGGCAGCGCACCTTCCCCCTCGGGTACACCACGCCGGAGGACGGCGCGCTCTCCCCGCAGTACGTCATCGAGCGCCTCGGCGAGATCGCCGGCCCCGAGGCCGTGTACGTCGCGGGTGTCGGCCAGCACCAGATGTGGGCCGCGCAGTTCGTGCGGTACGAGCGGCCGAACGCCTGGCTGAACTCCGGGGGCCTCGGCACCATGGGCTACGCGGTGCCCGCCGCCATGGGTGCCAAGGTCGGGGAGCCCGACCGCACCGTCTGGGCCGTCGACGGCGACGGGTGCTTCCAGATGACCAACCAGGAGCTCGCCACCTGCGTCATCAACAACATCCCGATCAAGGTCGCGATCATCAACAACAGCTCGCTGGGGATGGTCCGCCAGTGGCAGACCCTCTTCTACAACGAGCGCTACTCCAACACCGACCTGCACACCTCGGTGGGCTCGCGCGTCCCCGACTTCGTCAAGCTCGCCGAGGCCTACGGCTGCGTCGGCCTGCGCTGCGAGCGGCCCGAGGACGTCGACGAGACCGTCCGGCAGGCGATGGCCGTGACCGACCGGCCCGTCGTCGTCGACTTCGTCGTCCACCGCGACGCGATGGTGTGGCCGATGGTCCCGGCCGGGGTGAGCAACGACCTGATCCAGGTCGCCCGCGACACGGCTCCCCAGTGGGACCGCGAGGAGTCCGAGGCGATCGAGCAGGACCTCGACGCCGACCACGACGGGGTGCCCTCGGGCTCCCACCGGCACTGAACAGGAGCACCCGTGTCCAAGCACACGCTGTCCGTCCTCGTCGAGAACAAGCCCGGCGTGCTCGCCCGCATCGCCGCGCTGTTCTCGCGCCGCGGCTTCAACATCGACTCCCTGGCCGTCGGCGAGACCGAGCACCCCGAGGTCTCCCGGATGACGGTCGTCGTCGACGTCGAGGACCTCCCGCTGGAGCAGGTGACCAAGCAGCTCAACAAGCTGGTCGAGGTGCTCAAGGTGGTCGAGCTCGAGCCGAACTCGGCCGTGCAGCGCCAGGTCATGCTCATCAAGGTCCGCGCCGACGCCGCCACCCGCAGCCAGGTGCTCGAGTTCGTCCAGATGTTCCGGGCCAAGGTGGTCGACGTCGCCACCGAGTCCCTGACCATCGAGGCCACCGGCCCCTCCGACAAGCTGACCGCGCTGCTCGAGGTGCTCGAGCCGTTCGGCGTGCGCGAGCTCGTGCAGTCCGGCATGGTCGCGATCGGCCGGGGACCCCGCTCGATCACCGACCGGGCCCTGCGCAGCGCCTGAACCCACCCGCGGACGTGCCGACCCGGCGCCGCCCGCACCGCCTAGAGTCCGCATCCGACGCACACCCACCACCGAAGGAGAGGCCGCACCCCATGGCCGAGATGTTCTACGACGACGACGCCGACCTGTCGGTCATCCAGGGCCGCAAGGTCGCGGTGATCGGCTACGGCAGCCAGGGCCACGCCCACGCCCTCAACCTGCGCGACTCCGGCGTCGACGTGCGCGTCGGCCTCGCCGAGGGCAGCCGCAGCCGGCCCAAGGCCGAGGCGGAGGGGCTGACCGTCACGACGGTCGCCGACGCCGTGGCGCACGCCGACCTCGTCGTGATCCTCACCCCGGACCAGGTCCAGCGCGGCCTCTACGCCGCGGAGATCGGGCCCAACCTCAGGGACGGTGCGGCGCTGCTCTTCGGCCACGGGTTCAACATCCGGTTCGGCTACATCCAGCCGCCGGCCGGCTCGGACGTGCTGATGGTCGCGCCCAAGGGCCCCGGCCACATCGTCCGGCGCGAGTACGTCGACGGTCGGGGGGTCCCCGTGCTCCTCGCGGTCGAGCAGGACGCCTCCGGCTCCGCCTGGGAGCTGGCGAGGTCCTACGCCAAGGCCATCGGTGGGCTACGGGCCGGGGGCATCCGCACCACGTTCACCGAGGAGACCGAGACCGACCTCTTCGGCGAGCAGGCGGTGCTCTGCGGCGGGCTGAGCCAGCTCATCATGTACGGCTTCGAGACGCTCACCGAGGCCGGCTACCAGCCAGAGGTGGCGTACTTCGAGTGCCTGCACGAGGTCAAGCTCATCGTCGACCTCATGGTGGAGGGCGGCATCGCCAAGCAGCGCTGGTCGGTCTCCGACACCGCGGAGTACGGCGACTACGTCTCGGGTCCGCGGGTCATCGACCCGCACGTCAAGGACAACATGCGCGCCGTCCTCGAGGACATCCGCAACGGCAGGTTCGCGCAGCGTTTCATCGACGACCAGGACGCCGGCGCGCCGGAGTTCCGCTCCCTGCGCGAGCAGGGCGCCCGGCACCCGATCGAGACGACCGGCCGCGAGCTGCGCGGGCTGATGGCCTGGATCGACACCGACCAGGACAGCGACTACACCGAGGGCTCGGCCGCCCGCTGACCCGGGCGGCGGGAGCGGGCGCGTCCCCGCGCGACCTACGCTGAGGGCGTGGAGGACCTCGTCGACGGCTGGCCGTTCTGGGCGGTCCTCCTCGTGCTGTGGACCGGGGCCTTCGTGCGCGGGAGCGCGATCTACTGGCTGGGGCGCGGCGCCCGGGCCGGGGGAGCCCGCAGCCGGTGGAGCCGCCACCTCGACCGGCCGGTCGTCGCGCGCGCCGAGTCGTGGGTGCGCCGCATCGGACCCCCTGCGGTGACGCTCGGCTACCTCACCGTCGGGCTGCAGTCCGCGATCATCGCCTCCGCGGGAGTGCTGCGGATGCCGCTGCGCCGGTTCCTGCCCGCGGTCGGGCTCGGGGCCCTGCTCTGGGCGGTGCTCTACGCCACGGTGGGGCTGGCCGTCGTCGACGCCTGGCTCGGCGACCTGTCGTGGTGGTGGGCGGCCGTGGCGGTCGGGGTGCTCGCGGTGGTCGTCCTGGTCTCGCGGCGTCTGGAGCGACCCGTCACGGAGTCGGGCGCGGAGCAGGAGCCGGCGGACGGCCCGGCGTGACCGGATGGTGGTCGATGGGGTCCGGGTCGCGGGGCGCTCCTATCATGGCCTCGACCGGCACAGCGGCGTGCCGCGGCGTGCCGCCTCCGCGGCGCGCAGGCGTCCGAGGTGACGCGGCACCGGCCGCACCCCATCGGGGCGCTCATCGCCACACCCGACCCAGGAGCTGTTCGTGACCACACCCGTCGTCCTCATCGCCGAGGAGCTCTCGCCCGCGACCCTCGACGCGCTCGGTCCCGACTTCGAGGTCCGCCACACCGACGGCTCCGACCGCTCCGCCCTCCTGCCCGCCCTCGACGGCGTCGACGCGGTCCTCATCCGCTCCGCCACCACCATGGACGCCGAGGCCATCGCCGCCGCGCGTGGCCTCAAGGTCATCGCCCGCGCCGGCGTCGGGCTCGACAACGTCGACATCGGGGCCGCCACCAAGGCCGGTGTCATGGTCGTCAACGCGCCGACGTCCAACATCACCTCGGCAGCCGAGCTCGCCATCGGGCTGATGCTCGCCTCCGCCCGCAACATCGCCCCGGCCAACGCCGCGCTCAAGGCGGGGGCGTGGAAGCGCAGCCTGTACGGCGGTGTCGAGCTGTTCGAGAAGAAGGTCGGCATCGTCGGCTTCGGCCGGATCGGGCAGCTCGTCGCCGAGCGGCTCAAGGGCTTCGGCGTCGAGGTGCTCGCGTACGACCCCTACGTGTCCGTACAGCGTGCCGGCCAGCTCGGCGCCCGGCTGGTCACCCTCGACGAGCTGCTCGCCGAGTCGGACTTCATCAGCATCCACCTGCCGAAGACGCCCGAGACCCTCGGCCTGATCGGCAAGGAGGCGCTGGCCAAGGTCAAGCCCAACGTCCACATCATCAACGCCGCCCGTGGTGGCGTGCTCGACGAGGAGGCCCTCGCCGACGCCATCGCCGAGGGCCGCGTCGCCGGGGCCGGCCTCGACGTCTTCGCGAAGGAGCCGTGCACCGACAGCCCGCTCTTCGTCCACGAGCAGGTCGTCGTCACCCCGCACCTGGGCGCCTCCACCGAGGAGGCCCAGGAGAAGGCCGGGGTCGCGGTCGCCCGCTCGGTGCGGCTGGCCCTCGGCGGCGACCTCGTGCCCGACGCGGTCAACGTGGCCGGTGGCACGGTGGCGGAGGAGGTGCGCCCGGGGATCGCGCTCGTCGAGAAGCTCGGTCGCGTGTTCACCGCGCTCGCCGGGTCGGTGCCGGTCCAGCTCGACGTCGAGGTGAGCGGCGAGATCACCGCCCACGACGTCTCGATCTGGGAGCTCTCGGCGCTCAAGGGCCTGTTCACCGACGTCACCGAGGACCCGGTCACCTACGTCAACGCGCCGCTGCTCGCCAAGGAGCGCGGCTGCGAGTCGCGCCTGGTCACCGCGGCGACGGCCGACGACTTCCGCAACGTCACCACCCTCGTCGGCACGCTCGCCGACGGCACCACGGTCTCGGTGGCCGGCACCCTCACGGGGCCGAAGATGGTCGAGAAGATCGTCGGCGTCAACGGGTTCGACCTGGAGATCCCGATCAGCGACAACATGGTCTTCTTCTCCTACGTCGACCGCCCGGGCGTGATCGGGTCGGTCGGCAAGCTCCTCGGCGACGCCGACGTCAACATCGCCGGGATGCAGGTGAGCCGGATCGACGACCTCGGCGAGGCGCTCGTCGCGCTCACCGTCGACAGCGCCATCCCCGAGGACGTCGTCGCCGCGATCACCACCGAGGTGGGCACCGAGACGCTGCGCACCGTCAACCTCGTCTGAGCGCCCGCGCCCGCCGGAAACCGTGGCCCCCGACGTCGGGGCCGCGGTTTCCGTCGTCCCCGGGGCCGTGTGGCACGGATCTCACGCTCGGACCGTCCACATCGTGAAAACCGTCTGACAGGTAGTAGGACGTCCACCTACCGTCGAGGGCATGACGCGGTGCGTGGTGCTCCTCATTCCCCGCCGCGGCGAGGCTCGGTAGTCGGCTCCCTCGCCGCGGAGACCCCGCGACGCTCGCCGACCGCTCGCCGGCCGAACAACCGGCTCGAGCACCGAGACCCCCCACCCGGACGACCGCGGCACCTGCCGCAGATGCGAGAGACGACGATGAACGAGTCCACCCACGACGAGGCCGCGATGGCCCGCCAGGCACTGCAGGAGTCCATGGACCTGCGCGACCAGGGCCACGCCGACGAGTAGGCCGGGTGTGCACGCTCTGCGTGGGCGTGCGCTGACCGGCTGCCGGACGGGCCGTCCCACCATCCACGGGCTGGGACGGCCCGTCCGTATCGCGGACGCCCCGCCTAGGCTCGCCCCATGACCGACACCGCCGGCGGCACCACCGCGACGACGCTCGACATCGCCGTCATCGGCGGCGACGGCATCGGCCCCGAGGTCGTCGCCGAGGGACTGAAGGTGCTCGAGGCGGCCACCGCGGACACCGGCCCGAAGATCTCCACGACCGAGTACGACCTCGGCGCCCGGCGCTGGCACGCCACGGGGGAGACGCTGCCGGACTCGGTGCTCGACGAGGTGCAGGGCCACGACGCGATCCTGCTCGGCGCCATCGGGGACCCCACGGTGCCGAGCGGTGTCCTGGAGCGCGGCGTGCTGCTGCCGCTGCGCTTCGCCCTCGAGCACTACGTCAACCTGCGACCGGCACGGCTCTACCCGGGGGTCGAGAGCCCTCTCGCCGTCGACCGGGTCGCCCCGGGCGGCATCGACTTCCTCGTGGTGCGCGAGGGGACCGAGGGCCCGTACGTCGGCAACGGTGGGTCCCTGCGCACGGGCACCCCGCACGAGATCGCCACCGAGGTCAGCGTCAACACCCGGTTCGGGGTCGAGCGGGTCGTCCGGGACGCGTTCGCACGGGCGCAGGCCCGGCCGCGCCGGCACCTGACGCTCGTGCACAAGCACAACGTCCTCACCCACGCCGGGCACCTGTGGCGCCGCACGGTCGAGGAGGTCGGCGCCGAGTTCCCGGACGTCGAGACCGCCTACCAGCACGTCGACGCCGCGACGATCTTCCTCGCCACCGATCCCGGGCGGTTCGACGTCATCGTCACCGACAACCTGTTCGGGGACATCGTCACCGACATCGCGGCGGCGATCGCGGGCGGCATCGGGCTGGCCGCGAGTGGCAACATCAACCCGGAGAAGCGCTTCCCCAGCATGTTCGAGCCGGTGCACGGCTCCGCTCCCGACATCGCCGGCCAGGGCAGCGCCGACCCGACGGCGACCATCCTCTCGGTCGCGATGCTGCTCGCCCACCTCGGGCTCGACGACGCCTCGGAGCGGGTGGAGCGGGCAGTGGCGGCCGACCTCGCGGAGCGGGGCAGCGCCCCCCGCTCGACGACCGCCGTCGGCGACGCCATCGCCTCGCGGCTCTGAGCCGGCCCGGCTCGGTCACACCCCCGACCACCCCGGTCCTCCCCGCAGGCGGGTGGACACGGCCTGGGCCCGGTCGCTCGCCTCGACGCCGTCCGGCAGCCCGTCGACGGTGAAGCCGTCGGCGGTCACCTCGAGCGACACGCGTGACCCGCCGAGGGGGACGTGGTCCAGGCGCAGGGGGAGGTAGGTCGGGGGCAGGGCCGGGGCGAGGTGCACGACGCCGTGCGGTACCGCAGGGGAGAAGCGCAGCAGGGTGCGCAGCAGGTGCAGGGGTGCCGCGGACGCCCAGGCCTGCGGCGAGCAGGAGGTGGGGAACGGAACGGGCTCGGCGAACTCGGACCGCGCGAACCCGCAGAAGAGCTCCGGCAGCCGCCCGCCGAAGGCGGCGGCGGCGTGGAGGATGCCCTCCGCGACGCGCTGGGCCTCGTCGACGAAGCCGTAGCGGACCAGGCCCGCGGCGATGATGGCGTTGTCGTGGGGCCACACCGACCCGTTGTGGTAGCTGAGCGGGTTGAACGCGCCCATGGACCGGGCCAGCGTGCGCACCCCCCAACCGGAGAACAGGTCCTCGCCCACGAGGTGCGCCGCCACCGCGGGGGCCTTGTCCTCGTCGACGATGCCGGTCCACAGGCAATGGCCCATGTTGGAGGCAAGGGCGTCGATGGGACGCTTGTCCCGGTCGAGCCCCACGGCGAACCACTCCCTGTCGGGCAGCCAGAACCGCTCGTTGAAGGCGGCGCGCAGGTCGGCCGCCCGCCGCGCCCAGTGCGACTCCAGTGCCCCGTCACCGAGCTCGTGGGCGAAGTGGGCTCGGGCCAGGTAGGCCGCATACACGTAACCCTGGACCTCGCACAGCGCGATGGGTGCCTCGGCGAGGCTGCCGTCCGCGAAGTTGACCCCGTCGAAGGAGTCCTTCCAGCCCTGGTTTCGCAGGCCGCGGTCGGTGGCGCGCTGGTACTCGACGAAGCCGTCACCGTCGCGGTCGCCGTACTCGGTGATCCACTGGAGGGCGCGGTCCGCCGAGGGGAGCAGGGCGTCCACCTGCTCGGGCTCCAGCCCCCAACGACGCAGCTCCCCGAGCAACATGACGAAGAGCGGCGTCGCGTCCACGGTGCCGTAGTACACCTGGGCCTGGTCCATCCCCGCCCCCGAGTCCCGGCCGAAGCGCACCTCGTGGAGGATCCGTCCGGGCTCCTCCTCCGATGCCGGGTCGACCCGGTCGCCCTGCTGGTCGGCCAGCGCCTGGAGGGTGCCGAGGGCGAGCCGGCTGTCCACCGGCAGCGTCATCCACGAGGAGAGGATCGAGTCCCGACCGAAGAGCGCCATGAACCAGGGGGCACCCGCGGCGACGGTGACGCGGTCCGGGTGCTCGGGGTCGTCGATGCGCAGCGCGCCGAGGTCCTCCACGCTCCGGCCCAGGATGTGGGCGAGGGCGCGGCGGGGCGTGCTGACCACCGGTGAGGAGGCTCGCCACTCGCCCGCCCGGCGCCGGGCGCGGGCGTAGCGACCGGCGTCCTCGTCGTGCTCGTGCAGGCTGAGCGAGTGGCCGTCGAGGGTCGGCTCGACGACCACGTCGCAGGTCCACTCGCCCCGCGCCGGCACCACCGCGTGCCAGGCGACGAGCCCGGGCCGCAGCCGGGCGGCAGCGGCCGAGGCGCCCCGAGGAGCGACGAGCACGCTTCGACTGCGGCCCCGGGTGTCCTGTCGGACCTCGACCACCCGCTCCTCGGCGTGAGCGCGGGCGGAGATGCCGTGGTGGTGGCGGACGCGGTCCTCCTTGACCTCGAACAGGTCGGCGAAGTCGCTCCCGGCGCTCAGCTCGAGGCTCACCGCCGAGGGCTCACCCCCGAGGTTCCGCACCCGCACGGTCTCTCGCATGCCGTCCCCGATCACGCGCTCCCGGACCACGAGCAGCGTGCTGTCCGTGCGACCGGCGCGGGGTCGCGTCCGCGTCACGAAGACCGCCCGGAACGGGTCGGGGTCGATCACCGAGAGCGGCTCGAGCCGGGCTCCGTCCACCTCGAGGACCCACTCGGAGAGGATGCGGGTGTCGCGGACGAACAGGCCGGCCGCCCCGCCGTCGCCGATGTCGCCCACGGTGTCGCTGATGCAGAACGACGAGCCCTCGACGAGGGTCGTGAGGCCGGAGGGCCCGGAGGTCGACACCGGCTCGCCCGAGAAGTCCCAGACCTCGCTCATGCCGGTTCCCGGCTCCCACGCGCGACCACCTCGGCGTAGAGGCGGGCGTAGGCATCGACCATCCGATCCGCGGAGAAGTGCGCCTCGACGTGGCGGCGGCAGGCGGTGCGGTCCAGGGAGCCGACCCGGTGCAGGGCGTCGACGGCCTCGTCCACCCCGTCGCAGAGGAAGCCGGTGAGGCCGTCCCGCACGATCTCGGGAGCTGCCCCGTTCGGGTAGGCGATGACAGGTGTGCCGCACGCCATGGCCTCGATCATCACCAGCCCGAACGGCTCGGCCCAGGAGATCGGGTCCACCAGCGCCACGGCGCCCGCGAGCTGTCGGGTTCGTTCCTCCGGGTCGACCTCTCCGAGGTACTCGACGCCCGGTCCGAGGTGCGGCGCGACGTACTCCTCGAAGTAGTCCCGTTCCGCCTGCTCACGCATCTTCGCGGCGATGCGCAGCGGGACGCCCGCCCGGCGGGCGATCTCGATGGCCGCACTGGCTCCCTTCTCCGGGGCCAGCCGGCCCAGGAAGAGCGCGTAGCCGCCGGAGCCGTCACCGGGAGAGCAGCTCTGGGCCTCGATGCCGTGGTGGATGACGGCGGCGAACGGCACCTGCGGGGCCGAGTCGCGCTGGCTGCGCGAGATCGCCACCAACGTGGCCCAGCGCCCCACGTCGGCGTACACGGCGGCGGTCGGTGGCGTGAGGTCGCCGTGGTGGGTCACGACGACCGGAGTCGGGTGGCGCACGGCCGCCGCCCACACCGGCCCCACCGTGGTGTTGTCGTGCATGACGTCGCAGTCCTCGAGCGCCTCGTAGGCCGCTCGCACGTGGGCCGCCTCCAGGAGGGCGAGACCCATGGGCTCCGGGGCGGTCGGGAACACCCAGGACCGGTCGACCGGGCAGGTGGAGTCGCCGGTGGTGAAGAGCCGGACCGCGTGGCCCCGGGCGTCCAGGCCCCGGGCGAGCACGTCGACGAAGCCTTCCGTCCCGCCGTACCTCGCCGGTGGGACGCTGACCCAGGGCGGCGCCACGAGGCCCACCCGGAGGGCCGGGACCGGAGGGCCGGCGCGTCCGGGGGCCGTGGCCTCCAGCGGTTGCGCCCAGGTCTCCGGGCGAATGACGTCAGCAGCCATGACGACCTCCTGCCTCGCACGGTGCTCCTCACGAGCGTAGATCTCGCCGACCACCCGATGGCGGCCTGCATCGACTCGAACCGGTGGTGGCCCGCCGTCCCGCGCCCGGCCGCCGGAACCGCCGAGCCGCCCGGGCCGGTAGCCTCGTGGACGGCATCGTCGCTCCCGAGGAAAGGACTGACCCGTCCCATGAGCATGACCTTCCACCTCCACCGGCACTCCGACCCGGCGAGCGACGAGCGGCGGGCCCGGATCCACGCCAACCCCGGCTTCGGGCAGTACTTCACCGACCACATGGTGACGGCGCTGTGGACCCGGGCCGACGGCTGGCAGGACGCCACCGTCTCCGCCTACGGCCCGCTCAGCCTCATGCCCAGCGCGGCGGTGCTCCACTACGCCCAGGAGGTCTTCGAGGGCCTCAAGGCCTACCGCCACGAGGACGGCTCGGTGTGGGCCTTCCGCCCCGAGGCCAACGCCGAGCGGATGCAGCGCAGCGCCCGGCGCCTCGCGCTCCCCGAGCTGCCCACCGAGGACTTCATCGCCTCGCTGCGGGCGCTGGTCGAGGTCGACGAGAAGTGGGTGCCCGCCCACGGCACCGGCGAGACCAGCCTCTACCTGCGGCCCTTCATGTTCGCGTCGGAGGCCTTCCTCGGGGTCCGCCCGGCCGACGAGGTCACCTACTCGCTGATCGCGTCTCCCGCGGGGGCGTACTTCCCGCGCGGCCTGGAACCGGTCACCCTGTGGATCTCCGAGCACTACGCCAGGGCGGGCGCCGGCGGCACCGGGGCGGCGAAGACCGGCGGCAACTACGCCTCCTCGCTCGCGGGTCAGCTCGAGGGCATCGAGCACGGGTGCGACCAGGCGGTCTTCCTCGACTCCGCGACGCACACGTACATCGAGGAGCTCGGCGGGATGAACCTCTTCTTCGTCACCCGCGACAACCGGCTCGTCACCCCCGAGCTCACCGGCACCATCCTCGAGGGCGTCACCCGCAGCTCGATCCTCGAGCTCGCCAAGGAGCTCGGCCTCGAGCCCGAGGAGCGGCGCATCGAGATCCAGGAGTGGAAGGACGGCGTCGCCGACGGGTCGGTCACCGAGGTGTTCGCGTGTGGAACCGCCGCGGTCGTCACCCCCGTCGGCGAGCTGCGCTGGGAGGGCGGCTCCGCGCCGTCCACGGCGGGCGAGGAGGGCGGGGAGGTCACCCGGGCGATCCGCCGGCGCCTGCTCGAGATCCAGTACGGCGACGCCGAGGACACACACGGCTGGCTCACCCGGTTGGTCTGACGTCGTCCGCACCGTGCGGGGTTGACCGGCTGCTCACGGGGGTACGTTGCTCGACGGACTCACCGTTCGTCCCCGTCACCGAGGAGCACCCATGGACACCGGCACCGTCGTCGTCATCGTCATCGCCGTGGTCGTCGTCATCGGCATCATCGCGTTCGTCGCCACTCGTGCCGGCTCCCGCCGCGAGGCCGCCCAGCGCGCGAAGGCGGACGAGATCCGCGAGGAGGCCACGGCCCACGACCGTGACCTGCGCCAGCAGGAGGCGGATGCCGAGGGCGCGAGGGCGCGAGCCGAGATGGCCAGGGCCGAGGCCCGGCAGCGCGAGCTCGACGCCGAGCGCCTGGCCGAGAAGGCGGAGCACCGGTCGTCGGAGGCCGACGCCGTCCGCGAGGAGCGGGAGGAGCGGATGCGCCTCGCCGACAAGCACGACCCCGACGTGCGCACCGACGACGAGGGGTACCGCCTCGACGAGCAGGGCAACCGTCTCGACGAGGGCGCGCGGCGGCGCGACGAGGCTCCGGTCGCCGCCGAGGACGACACCGTGCGGCGTGAGGCCGTCGGCGCGACGCACCGGCAGCCGGCCGACGACCGCGCTGCTCCCGACGCAGACCGCGACGGCCACGCCGACACCACCCGCGACGGCGAGGCCCACGAGCCGGTCGACGAGCCACGCCGGGGCACCACGGCCTGAGCCGGTCCCACCGGTACCCCATCCCGCCCCCTCGGCCGCACCGGCCGTCGAGGCCCGCACCAAAGGTTCACCCCCGGACCATTCTCGGGGCATACTCGCACCCATGACCTCGGTCCCGCCGGCGGCACCGTCCACTCACCTGCCCGACGCCGTGCTGCGGCCCACGGTGGGGAACGTCTTCGAGACCACCGTCGAGCAGCTCGCGACCGCGATCCGGCTGGGGGTGTTCGTCGCCGGGGACCAGCTGCCCCCGGAGCGCGAGCTCGCGGACCGCCTCGGGGTGTCGCGGAACACCCTGCGCGAGGCGATCGCGGCGCTGCGCGACTCCGGGCTCGTCAAGACCCGCCGGGGGAGGGGCGGCGGCACCGTCGTCCTCGCCCACGACCGGTGGTCCGTCGACGCGGGCACGCTCCGTCACGGCGCCGCCCTCGACGACGTCCTGGAGTTCCGGCGGATCGTCGAGCCCGGCGCTGCGCGGCTCGCGGCCACCCAGCGGCTCGCCGCGGACCAGCGGCGCTGGCTCGCCGACTCCACCCGCGCCGTCCGCGAGGCCGACACCGGGTCGATGCGCATCGCCGACTCCCGCCTGCACCTTGCGGTGGCCACCCTCACCGGCTCTCCCATGGTCATCGAGGCGGTCACCCGGGCCCAGGCCGCGCTCGGCGACCTGCTCGCCGCCATCCCGGTGCTCCGCACCAACATCGAGCACTCCCACGACCAGCACGACGCCCTCGTCGCCGCCATCCTCGACGGCGACGACGAGGCGGCCCGGGCCGCCATGGAGGAGCACTGCGACGCCACGTCGGCGCTGCTCCGGGGTCTCATCGGATGACAGGGAGGACGACCATGCCGAGCTCGATCCACCGGGGCGGCCCGCCGCAGCTCACCCTCGAACGGCTGCGGGCCGACGTCAGCGCCGGTGCCGTCGACACCGTGGTCGTCGCGTTCACCGACATGCAGGGGCGCCTCCAGGGCAAGCGGCTGCACGCCGCCTTCTTCCTCGACCACGTGCTCGAGCACGGCACCGAGGGCTGCAACTACCTGCTCGCCGTGGACGTCGAGATGAACACCGTCGACGGGTACGCCATCTCGTCGTGGGAGCGGGGCTACGGCGACTTCGAGTTCGTCCTCGACCTGACCACCCTGCGGCGCACCCCCGGACAGCCGGGCAGCGTCATGGTCCAGTGCGACCTGCAGTGGCTCGACGGCAGCGGCCCGGTGCGGCAGAGCCCCCGCGCCGTGCTCCGCAGCCAGACCGAGCGCGCCGCGGCCCTCGGCTGGCAGGCGGTCTCCGGCACCGAGCTGGAGTTCATCCTCTTCGAGAACTCCTTCGACGACGCCTGGGACCGCCGCTACCACGGCCTCACCGGCGCCAACCGCTACAACGTCGACTACTCGATCCTGGGCGGCACCAAGGTCGAGCCGGTGCTCCGGGAGATCCGGAACGAGATGTGGGAGGCCGGCTGCACGGTCGAGGGTGCCAAGGGGGAGTGCAACCTCGGCCAGCACGAGATCGCCTTCCTCTACGACGACGTCGTGCGCACCTGTGACAACCACGTCGTCTACAAGAACGCCGCCAAGGAGATCGCCGCGCGGCACGGGATGTCGGTGACGTTCATGGCCAAGTACGACGAGCGCGAGGGCAACTCCTGCCACATCCACCTCTCCCTGCGGGGGCTCGACGGTGCGCTCGTCTGTGCCGACGCCGACCGGCCCGGCGGGCAGAGCGCGCTCTTCGACCACTTCCTCGCCGGCGTGCAGTCCACGCTGCGGGAGCTGTCGTACTTCTACGCCCCGAACATCAACTCGTACAAGCGGTTCCAACCCGGGTCCTTCGCCCCCACCGCCGTCGCCTGGGGACGGGACAACCGGACCTGCGCGCTGCGGGTCGTCGGCCACGGCGCCGGGCTGCGGGTGGAGAACCGGGTGCCGGGGGGCGACGTCAACCCGTACCTCGCGGTGGCGGCGATGCTCGCCGGCGGGCTGCACGGCATCGAGAACGAGATCCCGCTCGACCACCCGGTCGAGGGCAACGCGTACACCGCCGACGTCGAGCACGTGCCCACGACCCTCGCGGAGGCCCGGCAGCTGCTGGCCGGCTCCGAGGTGGCCCGGGCCGCGTTCGGGGACGACGTCGTCGACCACTACGTCAACGCCGCCGACGTCGAGCTCGCCGCCTTCGGCGCGGCGGTCACCGACTGGGAGCGGGTCCGGGGGTTCGAGCGGCTGTGAGCACGGGCACCACGCACGACGTCATCGACCCCGCCACCGAGCAGGTCGTCACCACGGTCGACCTCGTCGGCGCCCCGGAGACCGACGCCGCCGTCGCCCGCGCCGTCGAGGTCGGCCCCGCCTGGCGCGCGGTGAGCCCCGCCGACCGCGGGATGCTGCTGCGCCGCTTCGCCGACGCGGTCGAGGAGCACCGCGAGGAGCTGGCCCGGCTGGAGGTGCGCAACGCCGGCCACACCATCGGCAACGCCCGCTGGGAGGCCGGCAACGTCGTCGACGTGCTCCGGTACTACGCCGCCGCACCCGAGCGCCTGTTCGGCCGGCAGATCCCGGTGGCGGGCGGCGTCGACCTCACCTTCAAGGAGCCGCTCGGGGTCGTCGCCGTCATCGTCCCGTGGAACTTCCCGATGCCCATCCTCGGCTGGGGGATGGCCCCGGCGCTGGCCGCCGGCAACACCGTCGTCGTCAAGCCGGCCGAGCTGACCCCGCTCACCGCGATGCGGATCGGCGAGCTCGCCCTCGAGGCGGGCATCCCCGAGGGCGTGCTCACCGTGCTGCCCGGCAAGGGCTCGGTCGTGGGGGAGCGCCTCGTCACCCACGAGGACGTCCGCAAGATCTGCTTCACCGGGTCCACGCCCGTCGGGCAGCGGATCATGCGCGGCGCTGCGGATCAGGTCAAGCGGGTCACCCTCGAGCTGGGCGGCAAGTCGGCCAACATCGTCTTCGCCGACGCCGACCTCGACCGGGCGGCGGCCACGGCGCCGATGTCGTTCCTCGACAACGCCGGCCAGGACTGCTGCGCCCGCAGCCGGATCCTCGTCCAGCGCAACGTGTACGACGCGTTCATGGAGCGCTTCGAGGCCGCGGTCCGGGAGGTGCGGGTCGGCGACCCCGGTGACGAGGCGAGTGCGATGGGGCCGCTCGTCAGCAACGGCCAGCGAGAGGTGGTCCGCGGCTTCGTCGAGGACGCCGAGCGGCCGGTCGAGGTGGCCTTCCGCGGGACGGCTCCGCAGGGGGCCGGCTGGTGGTACCCGCCCACCGTCGTCCTTCCCGGGTCCACCGGGGACCGGGTGTGGCGCGAGGAGGTCTTCGGCCCGGTCGTCGCGGTGCTGCCCTTCGAGGACGAGGCCGACGCCCTGGCCAAGGCGAACGACACCGCCTACGGGCTGTCCGGCTCGATCTGGACACGCGACGTGGGACGGGCGTTGCGCGTCGCCCGGGGCGTCGAGGCCGGCAACCTGTCGGTCAACAGCCACAGCTCGGTGCGCTACTCGACCCCGTTCGGTGGTTTCAAGCAGAGCGGGCTCGGGCGCGAGCTCGGCCCCGACGCCCTGGACGCCTTCACCGAGGTCAAGAACGTGTTCCTCGCCACCGACGACTGAGACGCCGGGCAGCGGCGCCACCCCACCGTTCCCTCCTCACCACCCAAGGAGTCGTCATGTCAGGCAGGCTCGCGGACAAGGTCGCCGTCGTCACGGGCGGGTGCTCCGGCATCGGCCGCGCGACCGCGCGCCGCTTCGCCGAGGAGGGGGCCACGGTCGTCGTGGCCGACCTGCTCGACGAGCCCGGGGAGGAGCTCGCCGCCGAGGTGGGCGGGCTGTTCGTCCACTGCGACGTCGCATCCCCCGAGGACGTCGGGCGCCTCTTCGCCACCGCCGTGGAGCGCTACGGGCGGGTCGACGTGGCGTTCAACAACGCCGGGATCAGCCCGCCGGAGGACGACTCGATCCTCGACACCGACCTCGACGCCTGGCGGCGGGTCCAGGACGTCAACCTCACCTCGGTCTACCTGTGCTGCAAGGCGGTCATCCCGATCATGCTCGAGCAGGGCGGGGGATCGATCATCAACACCGCGAGCTTCGTCGCGGTGCTCGGGTCGGCGACCTCGCAGATCAGCTACTCGGCGTCCAAGGGCGGGGTGCTGTCGATGACCCGCGAGCTCGGCGTGCAGTTCGCCCGGCAGGGGGTGCGCGTCAACGCCCTGTGCCCCGGACCGGTCAACACCCCGTTGCTCAGGGAGCTGTTCGCCGCCGACCCCGACCGGGCCGCGCGCCGCCTGGTCCACGTCCCGATGGGGCGGTTCGGCGAACCCGAGGAGATGGCGAACGCCGTGCTGTTCCTGGCCTCCGACGAGTCGAGCTTCGTGACCGCCTCGACCTTCCTCGTCGACGGCGGCATCTCGGGCGCCTACGTGACACCGCTGTGAGCCGGACCCCGCCCGTCATCGGGCTCACCTGCTACGTCGAGGAGGTCGACCGCGCGCCGTGGGTGGGGCAGCGCAGCGCCGTGCTGCCGTACCGCTACGTGGACCAGGTGCAGCGAGCCGGTGGCCTGGCGGTCGTGCTCCCCCCGCGCCACGACGTCGACGAGCGGATGGCGGCACGGCTGCTCGGGCGGGTGGACGGCCTCGTGGTGGGGGGTGGCGCCGACGTCGACGCGAGTCGCTACGGCGCCGAGCCGCACCCGGCGTCACAGGACCCGCGCCACGACCGGGACGCCTGGGAGATCACGCTGGTCCACGCGGCCACCGCGCTCGACCTGCCGGTGCTCGGCATCTGCCGGGGGATGCAGGTGATGGCCGTCGCCGCGGGCGCCTCGCTCGAGCAGCACCTTCCGGACGTCGTGGGCCACGACGCGCACTGCCCGGAGCCCGGCGTCTACGCCTCGCACCACGTGGCCCCGGTGGCGGGGACCCGGCTCGCCCGCCTGGTCGGACAGGACCCCGTCGACGTGCCGACCTACCACCACCAGGCGGTGAGCCCGGGGTCGCTCGACGGCTCCGGTTTCGTCGCCGCGGCGTGGCACGAGGACGGCACGCTCGAGGCCATGGAGGACCCGGGCGCCCGGTTCAGGCTGGCGGTGCAGTGGCACGCCGAGGAGGCCGAGGGGAGCGCGCTGTTCGAGGCCCTGGCCGAGGCTGCCGCCGCACGGGCCGCCACCTCCCGCTGAACCCCGGGCCCGGGCCGCCGACGGCCTCGCCCCACCGCAGGTCACCGGCCGGGCGTGCGTGCAGCCCGGCGTCGCGCGCCAGGCCGAGCTCGGCCAGCGCGTCGTGCACCGCCGCCCGTACCTCTGGGGACCGGGCCAGCCGGCCCGCTGCCTCGTGCGCGTCGCCCCCGGTGTGCGGCACCCCCGCGGCGTCGAGGAGCCGGAGCACCTCCGGCTGCGACAGCAGCGCCCCGGCGGCACGGCCGGGGAGGGCGAGGACGCCGCGCCGCGACGCGTAGAGGTGGACCCGCCGGGGCCGTACGCCGCCGCCGAGGACGACGGGGTAGCGGGCCGCCGACACCTCGACCCGCTCGTAGTTGGGCTCGGTCTCGTCGACGGCGGCGAGCTGGTCGTCGTCGAGCAGCTGGAGCACGACCCGACCCCGCGAACGGGCGCGGTGCACCGGGGCGGCGGGGACGTACCCTCCGCGGGCCACGTGGGCGGAGTGGGTGACGTCCAGCGCCCGCACGACCCCGGTGAGCACGGGGACGACGGTGGAGACGCCGCGGCTCCCCAGCTTGTGCCGGAGCACGGCGGGGGCGGCGTTGGACCCGACCGCGAGCACGGGGGTGCGGTCGGCCAGGGGCGCCTCGCCGAGGTCGGCGAGCACGGTGGCGAGGGGCCGCCGGGCCGACGGCCCGTGGTGCCCGCCGCACACCTCGCAGGCCGCGGTGAGGGAAGCACCGAGCCGGCCGCGGTGCCTCGGGCGCACCGGGTGCTCGCAGCCTGCGAGGACCAGGCGCGGCCCGTCGACCGGGGCGAGCGGGTAGGCGAGGGGCACCCGGGTGAGGTCGCCGTGCGCCGTCGCGTCCATCGTGGCTCCTCGTCGTCGCCCACCCGTCAATATAGGCCGACGTCCGGTCGGGCCCTCGGTGACAATGTGCGGGTGACCCGGTTGAACCGACTTGCCGTCGCCGCGGGTGCGGCCGGTGCCCTCGGCGCCGTGGCGGCCGCGGGCCGCGGCGTCGGCGACGCCCTCGGCGGCCGTCCCGACGGCGCCCGCCTGGCCCGGATGGAAGGCTCGCCGCAGTACCGCGCCGGCGCCTTCCACAACAGCGCCCGCCGCACCTCCTCGATGCCGACGAACCAGCGCGACGTCATGCGGCGCTTCCGGCAGAACGCCGAGCTGCGGCACCCGCCGGGGCCGATCCCGGTCGTCAGCGCCAACCGCGAGCCCGCCACGTCCGGGCTGCACGTCACCTGGTTCGGCCACGCCAGCTGCCTGGTCGAGCTCGACGGCGTCCGGGTCCTGCTCGACCCGGTGTGGGGGGAGCGCTGCTCGCCGAGCCGGCACGTGGGCCCACGCCGCCTGCACGGCGTCCCCGTGGCCCTGGACCGGCTCGGTCCGGTCGACGCCGTCGTCATCTCGCACGACCACTACGACCACCTCGATGCCGACACCGTGCGCATCCTCGCCGCCACGACCGACGCGCTGTTCGTCGTCCCGCTCGGGGTGGGGGCCCACCTCGACGCCTGGGGGGTCGCCCCGTCCCGCTACGTCGAGTGCGACTGGGGCGAGTCGGTGCCGGTGCGCGGACTGCGCGTCACCGCGGTCGAGGCCCAGCACTTCTCCGGCCGCGGACTGCGCCGTGACGGCACGCTCTGGGCCTCGTGGGTGCTGGCCGGCCCGGGCGGGCGGGTCTTCTTCAGCGGCGACACCGGGTACTTCGACGGCTACCGGGCCATCGGCGCCGAGCACGGACCCTTCGACGTGTCGCTCATGGCCGTGGGCGCCTACGACCGCGCCTGGCCGGACATCCACCTCGACCCCGAGGAGGCGGCCAGCGCCACCCGTGAGCTGGGCGGCGGGCTGCTGCTGCCGATCCACTGGTGCACGTTCGTCCTGGCTCCGCACCCGTGGGCCGAGCCGGTCGAGCGGCTGCTCGTCGCCACGGAGGCCGCCGGGCTGCCCGTGGCGGTGCCCCGGGTGGGCGACCGGGTCGACGTCGCCGCCCCGCCGCGGCTGGAGCCGTGGTGGGAGGCACGCGTCCACGCGTGAGCGTCCGGCCGGTGGCCAACATGTGGACGGACCGTGGGACGGCGCGGCCGGACCGTGGGATGCTGGGGCCGTGACGTTCCGTGACGCGGCCACCACCGCGGTCATTATCGGCTAGCGCGACGAGACCTCCTCGTCGCGCAGACCTCCCGCACCCGGGGGGTCTTTTTGTTGGACCGGGACCGTCACGAACGCGGGGCGGCACCGGTACCGGCAGGAGCGGGTCGCCCGCCCACCCCGTGGGCGGCCCGGGCAGCGCCGGCCGAGCAGAGCGGACGACACGCGGCGACGCCCCGGCCCGGCCGGGCCGGGGCACCACCCGCCGGGACACCGGCGGACGAGACACGGGTGTGAGCGAACGATGACCGACCTGCACGTCTACGACACCACCCTGCGCGACGGCGCGCAGCAGGAGGGCCTCAACCTCTCCGTCGCCGACAAGATGGCGATCGCCTCGCACCTCGACGAGCTGGGGGTCGGCTACATCGAGGGGGGCTGGCCGGGGGCCAACCCCAAGGACACCGAGTTCTTCGCCCGCGCCGCCCGCGACCTCCGGCTGCGCAACGCCACGCTGGCCGCGTTCGGTGCCACCCGCCGGGCCGGGGGGCGGGCCGACACCGACCCGCTCGTGCGCGCGCTCCTCGACTCGCGGGCGCCGGTGGTGACCCTGGTCGCCAAGGCGCACGCCGGCCACGTCGAGCGGGCCCTGCGCACCACGCTCGCGGAGAACCTCGAGATGATCCGCGACACCGTCTCGTTCCTCCGCGGGGAGGGCCGGCGGGTCTTCCTCGACGCGGAGCACTTCTTCGACGGCTACCGCCTGGACCGCGACTACGCCCTGGAGGCGGTGCGGGCGGCGATCGAGGCCGGTGCCGAGCTGGCGGCGCTCTGCGACACCAACGGCGGGCTCCTGCCGGGGGAGGTCGCCGACGTCGTCGACGACGTCGTGCGGACCACCGGCGCGCGGGTCGGCATCCACTGCCACAACGACACCGGCTGCGCGGTCGCCAACTCGATGGCGGCCGTCGAGGCCGGGGCGACGCACGTCCAGGGGACGATCAACGGCTACGGCGAGCGCACCGGCAACGCGGACCTGCTCACCGTCGTCGCCAACCTCCAGCTCAAGGGGGGCCGTGAGCTGCTCGAGCCGCACCGGCTCCAGGAGGCCACCCGCATCGCGCACGCCATCGCGGAGGTCACCAACGTCCCGCCGTACTCGCGCCAGCCGTACGTCGGGTCCAGCGCCTTCGCCCACAAGGCCGGGCTGCACGCGAGCGCGATCAAGGTGGACCCGGACCTCTACCAGCACCTGGATCCCAAGGCCGTCGGCAACGACATGCGGATGCTCGTCTCCGACATGGCGGGCCGGGCCTCCATCGAGCTGAAGTCGCGCGAGCTCGGGTTCGACCTCGACGCCTCCGATGCCACCGACGACGCGACCCTGCGGCGGGTGCTCGCCGCCGTCAAGGAGCGCGAGCTGCGCGGGTACACCTACGACGCCGCGGACGCGAGCTTCGAGCTGCTGCTGCGCCGGGAGCTCGACGGCGGGCTGCCGCAGTTCTTCGACGTCGAGTCCTGGCGGGTCATCACCGACGCCCGCGGCTCCGGCGCGGCCCTGTCCGAGGCGACGGTCAAGCTGCGGGCCGCGGGGGAGCGGCACGTCGAGACCGGCGAGGGCAACGGGCCGGTCAACGCCCTCGACCACGCCCTGCGCACCGCACTGGCCACGGCCTACCCGGAGATCGGTCACCTCGAGCTCATCGACTACAAGGTGCGCATCCTCGACGACGAGCACGGCACCGACGCCGTGACGCGGGTGCTCATCGAGACCTCGGACGGGACGACGTCGTGGACCACGATCGGCGTCGCCGCCAACATCCTCGAGGCGAGCTGGCAGGCCCTCGTCGAGTCGGTGACCTACGGGCTGATCCGGGCCGGCGTGGGCCCGCGCTGAGGGGTGGCCGGGGGCCGGTCAGGCCCGCATCGCCCCGGGACGCATCCGGGCCGCCAGCCGGAGCGCGATCGCGTCGCGCTCGTCCTCGCGTACCTGCGTGCCCTCGGCGTCCGGGCCGAGGTACCGGAACACCGCCGGGCCGCGTGCGTCGTCCGGCAGGTCGGGAAGGCGGGGCACGAGGTGGACGTGGAGGTGGTCGAAGCCGTCGGCCTCGGAGAACGCCATGACGTAGGTCTTCGCGCATCCCGTCTCCGCCCGCAGGGCGGCGCTGAGCCGGCCGAGCAGCTCGCCGAGCTCGGTGTGGGCGGCCGCGGGAAGCTCGTCGAGGGCGGTGACGTGCTCGCGGGCGTCGAGGACCAGCCACCCGGGCAGGGTGGTGTCGAACGCGTGGGCGACCCGCCAGTGGTCGGTGACGACGATCCGCTCGCGGGGTGGGAGGTCGGCGCGGGCGTTCTCGGAGCACACGAAGCAGTCGGTCACGGGGCGGACGCTACCTCGCGGCGCCGGCCGCCCGGGCCGCCAGGGGATCCAGGACGTCGAGGAGCCGGCGGCGCAGGGCGTTGGAGCGCTCGGCGAAGGCCCGCTGGCGGGCGACGTACTCCGCCCTGCCCTCGGCGGTCTCCACGCGCACCGGCTCGTGGCCCAGCTCGCGCAGGTCGTACGGCGAGGCCTGCATGTCGAGGACGCGGATGTCGCGGGCGAGGTCGAAGGCGTCGGCGGTCAGGGAGCTCGGCACGAGCGGCGCCAGCTTGAACGCCCACTTGTACACGTCCATCCCGGCGTGGAGGCACCCGGGCTGCTCCATCGCCACCTGGCCCTCCCGGGTGGGGGCCAGGGTGTTGCGGGGCCGGGCGGCGTCGGTGAAGAACCGGTGGGCGTCGACGTGCGAGCAGGCGATGGTGTGCTGCTCCACGACCGCGTCGGTCCCGGCTCCGCCGAGGCGGAGCGGCCAGCCGCGGTGCCGCACCTCGTCCTCGTCGAGGCGGTAGACCATCGCCCACTCGTGGAGGCCGAAGCAGCCCAGCCGTGCCGGGCGGCCGAGCGTCGCGGCGAGCAGGGATCGGACGAAGTCGACGGCGCGGCCCCGGGCGTCGAGGAAGGACGGCACGTCGAGCTCGACCGCGTCGCCGACGACCCGGTGGTGGCGCCAGCCGGCACGGGGGTCACCGGCCGCGCCCTCCAGCCGCACGCCGGGGCCCGGGTGCCAGCGTCGCAGCCGGGACGGCGGGTGGTCGTAGTAGCGGAAGAGGAAGTCCTCGACGGGGTGCGCCCGGCCGTCGGCGCGCCGGGCGCGGTGTCCGGCCGTCGCGGCGTCGACCCGCTCGGCGTGCGCCCGCTCCAGCGCCCGCCAGCGCTCTTCGGGGAGGACCTGGACCACCCGGTCACGGTAGTGGAGGACCTCGGGGACGCACCGGGGTGCTCGGTCGTTGGCCGGGGTGGACGCCGGCCCGTCGGTGATGACGGTGCCGTCCGAGAGACCCGGAGAGGACCCCATGCGCTCCACCCCGACCGCTGTCGCCGTGGCCGTCACGACCGCCCTGCTGCTCGCCGGCTGCGGCGCCGGCGGCGACCCGGCCCCGGCCACGACCCCGGCCCCGTCGGCGACCTCGCCGAGCCCGGCCCCGTCGCCGTCGGAGAGCGAGGACGCGGCGGCGTCCGGTGCCTACCTGGCGCTCGGTGACTCGCTCGCCGCCGGGTACCAGCCGGGTGGGGCCGAGCTGCGGGACACCGCGTACCCCGCGCTCACCGCGAGCCGGCTGGGCCGAGAGGGCCCGGAGCTCACCGTCGAGAACCTCGGCTGCAGCGGCGAGACGACCGGCACCCTGCTCGAGGGCGGGAAGTGCGCGTTCGAGGAGGGCAGCCAGCTGGCCCAGGCCGAGGCGTGGCTGGAGCAGAACGCCGGGGACGTACGGCTGGTCACCGTCGACATCGGCGGCAACGACCTGCTGCGCTGCGCCACCCGGCAGCTCACGGTCGACCAGGCCTGCGTCGAGCGGGGCGTCCGCAACGTGTCGCGGAACCTGCCCGAGGCGCTCGAGCGGCTCCGCACCGCCGCCGGCGACGACGTCCCGCTGCTCGTCCTCGGCTACTACAACCCGTGGCTGGCCGCGGGCTACCTCGACGAGGGCCGGGACCAGCTCGCGGCGGCAGCCGACGCGTTCACCCGGCTCGACGACGCCATCGAGGAGGCGGCCACCGGGGCCGGCGCCACGTACGTCCCCCTCGACGAGGCCTTCGCGCTCGACGACGAGACGCCGACGACCTTCGGGGGCCGAGAGGTGCCGCGCAACGTCGCGCAGGTCTGCGCCCTCACGTACACGTGCACCGCCGGCGACATCCACCTGACCGAGGAGGGCGCTGCGACCGTGGCCCGTGTCCTCGCGGACGCGGCGCAGGAGGCCGGCGTCACCGGCTGACGACGGCGCGTGCCGTCCCGGTCCTCCGGCGTGGACCGCGGTCGCGGCCCTAGGCTTGGCCCGGAGCCGCCGTCCCGGGCGGCGACGGCCGACAGGAGGCTCGGTGGGCTTTCCCGAGAACGTGCTTGCCGACGAGGAGCGGGTGGTGCGCCACCTCCACCCGCACTGGCTCAGCGTGGCCGCCCCCGCCGCGGTGGCCGGGGTCCTCGTCGTCGTGGCGGTGGTGGTCGCGGTGGTCACTCCCGACACCGGCACCGGCAACGTCATCCAGTGGATCGCCGTGGGGGTCGCGGTCGTCGCGGCCCTGGCGGTGCTCCCGGCGCTCGTGCGCTGGCGGTCGACGAACTACGTCATCACCACCCACCGCGTCATGGTGCGCCGAGGGGTGCTCACCAAGTCCGGCAAGGACATCACCCTGTCGAAGATCACCGACGTCAGCTTCCGGCAGTCGCTCCTCGACCGGATGATCGGTGCCGGCTCGCTGCACATCGAGTCCGCGGGGGACAGCCCGGACGAGGACCTCGCGAGCGTGCCGAACAGCGACGAGGTGCAGCAGCTGATCAACCGGCTCATCGACGAGGACGACCTGCGTCGCCGCCGTCACGGGAACACCGCGTGGGGCCCGCCGGGCGGCCAGCCCGACGGCGGAGCCGCCGCCGGGGGCGGGCCACCGGCGTCCTAGGCTGGGCGCCATGCGCATCGCGAGGTTCACCACCGGAGAGGAGCCCGTCTACGGGCTGGTCGACGGTGCGGGCGAGAAGATCGCCGAGGTCACCGGTGACCCGCTGTACCAGCGGATCGAGCTGACCGGGGCCACCCACCTGGTCGAGGACGTCCGCCTGCTCGCGCCCGTCATCCCGCGGAGCAAGGTCATCGGCATCGGGAGGAACTACGCGGACCACGCGGCGGAGATGGGCGGACAGGTCCCGGAGGAGCCGCTGATGTTCCTCGTGCCCAACACCGCGGTCATCGGCCCCGACGACCCGGTCGTGCTGCCACCGCAGTCGCAGGAGGTGCACTACGAGGGCGAGCTCGCGGTCGTCATCGGGCGGATGTGCAAGGACCTCGAGCCGGAGGACGCGCTCGGCGTGGTGTTCGGCTACACCTGTGCCAACGACGTCACGGCCCGCGACCTGCAGCGGTCCGACGGGCAGTGGGCCCGGGCGAAGGGCTTCGACACCTTCTGCCCGCTCGGCCCGTGGATCGAGACCGACCTCGACCCTGCTGCCCTCGGTGTCGTCACCCGGCTCGACGGCGAGGTGGTCCAGGACGGCACGACGGCCGACATGGTGCACGGCGTCGGCGCGCTGGTCTCCCACGCGTCCAGGGCGTTCACGCTGCTGCCGGGCGACGTCATCCTCACCGGCACCCCGGCCGGGGTGGGCCCGATGGCGGCCGGCCAGCGGGTCGAGGTGGAGGTCGAGGGCATCGGCGTGCTGGCCAGCCCGGTCGTCCGCCGCTGACCGGCCGGGCGCGGGGTGGCCGCGACCGGTGCCCGGCACGGCGGCGTCACGGTGGCGGAACGTTCGTGGCGCGCCCCGCGCCCTCGGCGGCAGCCCGCGCAGCGTCCTGGCACTGCCCGGGCGCGGACCCGGCGAAGACCGCGTCGAGGGCGACGCCCTCGGACTGCGCGACCGCCCCGAGGAGCCGGCACAGGTCGGTGACCTCCTCGAGGGAGGGTGCGCCGACGTCGCCCGGCTCGATCACGGTGTCGCCGGAGTTCGCTGCCGAGCAGGAGGCGAAGAGGGTGAGCAGCAGGACGACGACCACCCAGGTCTGCAGCCGGACGACGGGTGGGCGGGAGGATGGCGGCGGCGCCGGTGGCTGCGCGGCCTGCTTCGGCGGCGGCTGGAGGCCCCCCTCGGTGCCGTGGTGCTCGGACATGGCTCCCTCCCGGCGTGGCCGCCCTCGACCACTCTCGGGCGAGTATGTCGGACGTCGGGAGCCCCCGCCCGCTGCCACGGCGGGGGTTGGGCGCGGTGCCGACCGGTTACGGGGAGGGCGACGCGCCGCCCGGCGCGAACCGAGAGGAGCACCGATGAGCGAGCAGAACCGGACCCCCGAGGACGACGCGGCGGCGGAGGCCGCGCAGCACGTCGTCGACGAGGTGACGTCGTGGGAGTACAGCGCCGAACGGGAGACGATCGAGGAGCGGCTGGACGAGGGGCTCGGTGAGGCAGGGGTCGCCGTCGACGACGACGAGCGGGCCCGGCTGGTCGACGCCGTCGACGACGTCAAGCACGACGAGGGCGGCGGGACACCGGAGGTGGACCCCGAGCACGTGGCAGCGCCCGGCGACGCGTGAGCGCCGCGGGCCGGGCCGCCGGGCGGCGCCGGCCCGTGGGGGACTCACTACGCTGGGCCCACCATGAGCGAGCAGACCACCGACAGCGCCACTCCCGCGACCCAGGGCCTCCCCGGCCCGGTACGGCTGCGGGTCGCCCCGTCGCCCACCGGCGACCCCCACGTCGGGACGGCGTACATGTCGCTGTTCAACCTCGCCTTCGCGCGGCAGCAGGGCGGGCGGTTCCTGCTGCGCGTCGAGGACACCGACCGGGCCCGCTTCCGCGAGGACTCCGAGGCGCAGGTGTTCGACACCCTGCGCTGGCTCGGCCTGACGTGGGACGAGGGCCCCGACATCGGTGGTCCGTGCGCGCCCTACCGCCAGAGCGAGCGGCTCACCACGTACGCGCCCTACGTCGAGCGGCTCCTCGAGGACGGGCACGCCTACCGCTGCTGGTGCTCACCGCAGCGGCTCGCCGAGATGCGCGCCGAGCAGCAGCGGCTCAAGCAGCCCACCGGGTACGACCGGCTGTGCCACGGCCTCACCGAGGACGAGCGGCGAGCCCGCCCCGGCTTCAGCGAGACCCCGGTCGTGCGGATGCTCGTGCCCGACGACGTCGAGCTCGGCTTCGACGACCTCATCCGCGGGCACCTCACCGGACCCCGCCCGGACGACCAGGTCATCCTCAAGGCCGACGGGTTCCCCACCTACCACCTCGCCGTCGTCGTCGACGACCACGAGATGGGCATCACGCACGTGGTCCGCGGCGAGGAGTGGATCTCCTCCACCCCCAAGCACCTGCTGCTCTACCGCTGGCTCGGCGTGGAGCCGCCGCGCTTCGCCCACATGCCGCTGCTGAGGAACGCCGACAAGAGCAAGATCAGCAAGCGCAGGAACCCCGAGGCCCGGCTCACCTGGTTCCAGGAGGAGGGCTACCTGCCCGAGGCGCTCGTCAACTTCCTCGGGCTGCTCGCGTACCCGCCGGCGCAGGACGCCGACGGCAACGACGTCGAGTTCTTCACCTTCGAGGACTTCTCCCGGCGGTTCGACTGGTCCGAGGTCAACCCGGTGGGGCCGATCTTCGACGTCAAGAAGCTCGACTGGCTCAACGGCGTCCACCTGCGCGCGCTCGACCTCGACGACTTCACCGCTCGGCTGCTGCCCTTCCTCGAGGCCGACGGGGTGCTGCCGGCCGAGCCGTCGCTCGGTGAGCTGGCGCGGCTGAGGGAGGTGGCGGCACTCATCCAGACCCGGATCGCCCACCTCACCGAGGCCACCGACCTCGTCGCCCCCTTCTACGTCGCCGACGACGCCGTCGAGGTCGCCGACGACGCGCGTGCGCAGCTGACGGAGGACGCCGGGCAGGTCCTCGACGCGGCGCTGACGGCCCTCGAGGCGGTGCCCGACGACCGCGACGGCCCGCTCGGGTCCGAGGGATCCTGGCGCGCCGAGGCGGTCGAGCAGGCGCTGCGGGCCGCGCTCGTCGAGGACCTGGGCCTCAAGCCGAGGTTCGCGTTCGGCCCGCTGCGCACCGCGGTCTCGGGCCGCCGGATCAGCCCGCCGCTCTTCGAGTCGATGGAGATCCTCGGCAAGGACGCCACCCTGACCCGGCTGCGCAGGCTGCGGTCGAGCCTGTGAGCGACCCCGTCGGGGCGACCCGCCCCGACCCGGCCCCGTGATTTGGGAGGGCCCACCGCGCCCGGTAGTATCGCCTCTCGGTTCGCCCCTCGGCGCCCCGCGCGGGAGGTCGGGTGGCATACCCCATGGGGTATGGTGTAATTGGCAACACAGGTGATTCTGGTTCATCCGTTCTAGGTTCGAGTCCTGGTACCCCAGCCAGTCGCTCCCGGTCCTCCGGGGGCGATTCGGAGAAACCCTCCCGGTTCGGTAAGGTTCTCTCTCGTTGTCCGCCCGCCCCGGCGGCTCCGGACGACGGCCACGGCCCCGTTGTGTAGTGGTCCAGCACGCCGCCCTCTCAAGGCGGTAGCGCGGGTTCGAATCCCGTCGGGGCTACCCGATGCCGAGGGCCCGGTCCGAGAGGACCGGGCCCTCGACGTCTCTTCACCGCGGGCCAGGACATCACTAGCCTGACCGCCATGACCGCGGCCGCCGGACCGCAGCGCACCGACCAGTCCACCCCGCGCGGGTTCGTCGGGCAGCTCTCGTCACCGCTGCGCCGCTTCCTGCGCACCGAGTCCGGCAGCGCCTCGGTGCTCCTCGCGGCCACGGTCCTGGCCCTCCTCTGGGCGAACTCGCGGTGGTCGGGGTCCTACGAGGAGCTCTGGCACACCGAGCTCGCCGTCGGCCTCGGCGGCTCGGAGCTGTCGATGGACCTCGGCCACTGGGTCGACGACGGCCTGATGGCGCTGTTCTTCTTCGTCGTCGGCCTCGAGGTGCGCCGCGACCTCTCCGTCGGCGAGCTCACCGAGCGGCGCCGCCTCGTCCTGCCCGTGCTCGCCGGCATCGGCGGGCTGGTGCTGCCGGCCCTGCTCTACCTGGCGGTGAACGCCGGCGGGGAGGCGGCCCACGGGTGGGGCGTCGTCATCGGCAGCGACACCGCGTTCCTCCTCGGGGCCCTGGCGCTCGTCGGCCCGCCCTCGGCCACCCAGCTGCGGGTGTTCCTCCTCACCCTGATGGTCTTCGACGACATCGTCGCGGTCAGCGTCATCGGCGTCGCGTACTCGGAGGACCTCGACGTCGTGGCCCTCCTCCTGGCGGCGGCGGGCCTCGTCGGCCTGGTCCTCGCCGGCCGGCTCGGGGTCTGGCGGACCTGGCCGTACGTGGGGCTCGCGCTCGTCGTCTGGGGGGCCACGCTCGCCTCCGGGGTGCACACCTCGATCGCCGGGATGCTGGCCGGCCTGTGCATCCCGTCGTTCGCGCCCCGGCGCCCCGAGGTGGAGCAGGCCACGAGCAGGTTCACGGCCTTCCGCCAGTCCCCGATGGCCGAGGTGGGCCGGTCCGCGCGCGAGGCGGTCGCCCGGGCGGTGCCGGTCAACGAGCGGTTGCAGGTCGTGCTGCTGCCCTGGGCCGGCTACGTCGTCGTCCCCGTGTTCGCCCTGGCCAACGCCGGCGTCGACCTGCGCGGCGGTCTCCTCGCCGACGCCCTCGGGTCCCCGGTGACCTGGGGCATCGTGCTCGGCCTGGTCGTCGGCAAGTTCGTCGGCATCGGGGTCAGCGCGCTCGGGGGTGCCCGCCTCGGACTGGGGGCCCTGCCGCAGGGCGTCGGCCCGGGTCAGGTGCTGGGGGGTGCCGCGCTGTCCGGCATCGGCTTCACCGTGTCCCTGCTCATCGTGGGGCTGGCCTTCGAGGATCCCGTGCTGGCCGACGAGGCCACGGTGGGGGTGCTCATCGCCCTCGTGCTGGCGACGGTGCTGGGCTGGCTCGTGTTCCGGCTGGCCGCGGTGCTCCACGGTGAGACGCACGGCCTCCCTCCCGATGGTGCTCGACCGCCCGGTCGACCCCGAGACCGACCACGTGCTCGGCCGGCCCGACGCACCGCTGACCCTCGTCGAGTACGCCGACTTCGAGTGCCCCTTCTGCGCCCGTGCCACCGGCGTGGCCGCGCAGGTGCGGGCGCACTTCGGCGACGACCTCCGCTACGTCCTGCGCCACCTGCCCCTGCCCGACCTGCACCCGCACGCCGAGCTCGCCGCGGCGGCGGCCGAGGCGGCCGGTGCCCAGGGGTGCTTCTGGCAGATGCACGACGAGCTCTTCGCCCACCAGGACGCGCTGACCCGGGAGTGCCTGGCCGGCTACGCGGGGGACCTCGGCCTCGACGTCGCCCGGTTCCTCGTCGACCTCGACGACCCCGCGCTCGTCGACCGGGTGCGCGCCGACGTCGCGAGCGCCGAGGCGAGCGGGGCCCGGGGAACGCCGACCTTCTTCGTCGGCACCCGCCGTCACGTCGGGCCCTACGACGCCGCGACCCTCATCCGGGAGCTCGAGACGACCAGGTCCGCCGCGCGGGCCCCGGAGGGCGCCTGACCCGGGACGGCGGAGCGGGTCAGACCGTCTCCAGGTACTTGTGGACCAGGCTGACCGCCACCGACCCCTGGCCGACGGCGGAGGCCACCCGGCGGACGACGCCGTGGCGCACGTCCCCGGCGGCGAAGATGCCCGGCACGCTGGTCTCCTGGAGGAACGGGTCGCGGTCCAGCCGCCAGCCGGCCGGGCGCCGGCCGTCCCTCACGAGGTCCTGACCGGTGAGGACGAAGCCGGCGTCGTCGAGCTCGACCAGGCCGCGGAGCAGGTTCGAGCACGGTGCCGCACCGATGAAGACGAAGACGGCGTCGGCCTCGAGCACCTCCTCCTCGCCGGTGTCCCGGTGCCGCAGGGTCAGGGTCTCCAGGTGGTCGGTGCCGCTCATCGCCACGACCTCGGTGCGGGTCCGCACGGTGATGTGCTCGGTGGCCTCGATCTGGTCGATGAGGTAGCGCGACATGGTGCGGCCGAGGGAGTCGCCGCGCACCAGCACGACGACCTCGCGGGCGAAGCGGGAGAGGAACATCGCGCCCTGTCCGGCGGAGTTCGCGCCGCCGACCACGACGACCCGCCCGCCGGCGTAGTCGGCCGCCTCGGACGAGGCCGCCCCGTAGTAGACGGAGGCGCCGAGCAGCGGCTCCACCCCCGGCACGTCGAGGGTCCGCACCCGCACCCCGGTCGCGACGATGACCGCGTGGCAGCGCAGCTCGCTGCCGTCGTCGAGGGTGAGCACCTTGTAGTCGTCCTCGACCCGCAGGTCCACCACGCTGCGCGCACCGAGGATCTCCGCCCCGAGCCGCCGGGCCTGGGCGACGGCCCGGCGGGCGAGGTCGGCGCCGCTGATCCCGTTGGGGAAGCCGAGGTAGTTCTCGATCCGGGCGCTGGTGCCGGCCTGCCCGCCGGCCACCTCCATCTCGACCACTGCGGTGCGCAGCCCCTCGGAGGCGCCGTAGACGGCCGCGGCGAGGCCGGCGGGGCCGGCCCCGATGACGACGAGGTCGTAGAACGGCTCCCGGGGCGCCCCCCGCAGCCCGAGCCGGTCGGCGAGGGTGGGCAGGTCCGGGGCGACGAGCGTGCTGCCGTCGGGCAGGAAGACGACGGGCAGCCGCACCGTGGCGTCGCAGACCGAGTCGACGAGCTCGCGCGCCGCCGAGTCCTTCTCGACGTCCAGCCACCGGTACGGGATCTGGCTGCGGGCGAGGAAGTCCTTGACCGCGTGCGACCCCGGCGACCAGAGCGTGCCGGCGACCCGGATGCCGTCGTACGTGGCCGGGGCCGCCGCCTGCCAGTCCTCGAGCACCTCGTCGAGCACCGGGTAGAGGCGCTCCTCGGGCGGGTCCCAGGGCTTGAGCAGGTAGTGGTCCAGGCCCAGGTCGTTGATGCTCGTGATCGCGGCGTCGGTGTCCGCGTACGCCGTCAGCAGCACCCGCTTGGCGTCCGGGTAGAGCTTGATCGCCTCGGCGATGAGCTCGGTGCCGCTCATCTCCGGCATCCGCTGGTCCACGAGCAGCAGCGCGACCGGCACGTCGCGGCGCTTCAGCTCGCGGACCACCTCGAGGGCCTCCCGCCCCGAGGACGCGCGCACGATCCGGTAGTCGTCCCGGTAGCGGGCCTGCAGGTCGCGGGTGATCGCCCCGAGCACGTGCGGCTCGTCGTCGACGGTGAGCAGGACGGGGGTGGTCACGACGCCCCCTCCGCGCCGTCCTCGACCGGACCCCGTCGCGGAAGCACCACCCGGAAGCAGGTCCGACCGGCCTCGGAGTCGACCGTGAGCGACCCGCGGTGCTTCGTCACGACGATCGCGTGCGAGATGTTGAGGCCGAGCCCGGTGCCCACCCCCACCGGCTTGGTCGTGAAGAAGGGGTCGAAGACGTGCGGTCGCACGTCCTCGGGGATCCCGGGGCCGTCGTCCTCGATCTCGACGACGACGCAGTCGTCGTCGGACCGGGCCCGCACGACGAGCCGGCCCGACCCGTGCATCGCGTCGACGGCGTTGTCGATGAGGTTGGTCCACACCTGGTTGAGCTCCCCGGCGTACGCGGAGATCCGGGGGAGGTCGTCCTCGTACTCCCGCACCACCGTGACCCCGTTCTTCAGCTTGTTGTGGAGGATGACGAGCGTGTTCTCCAGGCCGTCGCGGACGTCGACGTCCTGGACCGGCGCCCGGTCGAGGTAGGTGTAGGTCTTCAGGGCCTGGACGAGGTCGACGATCCTCGAGGTGCCCACGGCGATCTCGACGAAGAGGCTGTAGAGCAGCGCCTTGAGGCCGAGCCACTCCAGCAGCGCGGGCAGCTCCTCCTCCGCGAACGGGCCCCGCGACGTCGGCCAGGGTCTCGGTGCGCAGCCCGAGGGACACCAGGGCCCCCGGCACCGAGGGGGAGGGCTCGGCGCCCCGCCTCCGCAGCCAGTCGTCGAGCTCGGCCTCGCGGTCGCTGCGGGTCAGGGCGCTGAGCTGCTCGGGCGTGCGGGCCCGCTCGCGAGCGAGCGTGTCCAGCTCGCTGAGCCGGGCTCGCCGCGCGGGGTCGAGCCCCAGCTCGGCCAGCCGCATCTGGGCCTCGTGCAGGCTGCCGAGCACCTCCAGTGCCTGGGCCGACCCGCGCTTCGCGGCGGACGCGGGGTTGTTCAGCTCGTGCGCCATGCCGGCGGACAGCTTGCCCAGCGAGGCCATCTTCTCCTGCAGCACGATCTGGTCCTGCATCTGGTTCAGCTGGTCCAGGGTGTCCTGGAGGTCGGCGTTGCGCTGGTGCAGCTCCTCGCTCTTCTCGCGCAGCGCCTGCTCGCTGCGCCGCAGCGCCTCCTCGGCCGCCTTCCGCTCGCCGATGTCCCGGATGATGCCGGTGTAGTAGCGGTTCTCGCGCACCGTCCACGTCGACAGCGAGAGCTCGATCGGGACCTCCTCACCCGACTTCGTGCGCGCCGCGAGCTCCACGGTGGTGCCGATGACGTGCGGCTTCCCGGTCTCGGTGTAGCGCGCCATCCCGGTGCGGTGGGCCTCGTGGTAGCGCTCGGGGATGACGAGCTCGAGGCGCTGACCGACGGCCTCCTCCTCGGTGTAGCCGAGGATGCGCGTGGCGGCCGAGTTCCACGTGATGATCTCGCCGGTGTGGTCGGCGCTGATGATGGCGTCGATGGCCGACTCGGTGACCGACCGGAACTTCTGCTCCGCCTGCTTGCGCTCGCTGATGTCGCGGATGATGCCGGTGTAGTACCGGTCCTCGTCGAGCAGCCAGGTGGCGAGGGAGAGCTCGACGGGGAACTCGCTGCCGTCGGCGCGCACGCCCGCCAGCTCGACGGTCTGCCCGATGACGTGCGTCGGGCCCCCGCCGGTCACCCGCCGCACTCCGGCCCGGTGGGCCTCGTGGTACCGCTCCGGGATGATGATCTCCAGGGGCAGCCCCACGACCTCGGCCTCGGTGCGGCCGAAGATCGCCGCGGCGGCCGAGTTCCACGTGCGGATGACGCCGTCGGCGTCGGCGGAGATGATCGCGTCGATCGCCGACTCCATGACCGAACGGAACTTGGCCTCCGACTCGCGCAGGGCCAGGCGCACCTTGGAGACCGTCACCTGGCGCTCGATGCGGGTGTGCACCTCACGGGGGTCGAACGGGGTGACGATGAGGTCGTCGCCCACCTCCAGCCCCCGCAGCCGGGCCTCGGTGTCGTCCTCGGCGGCGATGAGCACGACGGGCAGGTCGCGGTAGAGCTCGGAACGGTGCAGCTGCTGGACGCAGTCGAAGGCGTCGATGTCGCGCAGCGCGGTGTCGAGGACGACGAGGTCCGGTCGGTCGTCCGCGGTCGCGACGATGGCGTCCTGCGAGCCGGGCCCGGCGAGCACCGAGTACTGCGCACCCTCGAGCACCTCGCGCAGCGCGACCTCCGTCGCCGGGTCGTCGACGACGATCTGGACGAGTCCTCTGGCGGCCACCGGTCCTCCTCGAGCCTGTCCGGACCCTAGGGCAGTCGACGCCGACGGCGCCATGGTGAATCCGGATGGTTGGGCGGCGTGCCCACGGCCCTCAGCCGTGCCGGGCAGCCTCCGCACCGGCCGAGCGGTCGGCGCTCACGGCCTCCTGGGCGACCCGGCGAAGGGCGACCAGCACCGGGTCGACGAGCACGGTGCCGACGACGACGAGCCGCAGCGCCTCGGCGGTGGAGCCGGCGCCGAGCGCGAGGTCGACGTCGACCGCCGCCACCTCCTGCATCGCCTGCGCGTACCGGCGCATCGTCGCCCCGTCGAGCGCGATGCCCGCCTGACGGGCGGCGGCCACGGCGTCCGAGAGCGCCACGAGGCCGGGGGCGTCCGGAGCGACGTACCAGCCGAGGTCCGCCACCAGCCGGGCGACGTCCGGCGCGACCTCGCCGCTCCCGGGTGGGGTGGGCAGGGCGCAGTGGGCGACGCCGAGCAGCTCGTGGCGACCCGGGGGTGGGGAGTCCAGCGCCTCGACGATCGTGCGCACCGACGCGATCGGGACCTGACCGTGCTCGACGAGGGCGCGCACGAGGCGCAGCCGCTCGACGTGGCGCTCGTCGTACTCGGCGCGCGTGCGGCTGGTCGCGGTCCCGGGCATGAGCAGGCCCTCGCGCAGGTAGTACTTCAGGGTGTGCACCGGCACGCCCGTCTGCTCGGCGAGCTGCGAGATCCGCATGGTTCTCCCTTGACATCGGATAGCGACACTATCCATCATGGTCGCACTAGAGAGTGATGCTATCCAAGGAGTCGACATGAACCGCGTCACCCACGCCTACGACGGGCCGCTCGCCGTCTTCCTCATCGGGCTACGGGTCCACCAGCCGTGGCGGCTGCGGCTGGTCCGTGCCGCCGTGACGGCGATGCCGCGGATGGTGGCCGAGCTGGAGGCGAACAAGGCCGCGGCCGAGCGCGGGGAGGCCGAGCACCTCGGCTACCTGGGCAGCCGCTCCACCGCCGACCTCACCGGCACGACGATGATCCAGTGGTGGCGCAGCGTCGACGACGTCTACGCCTACGCGGGCGCCGCCGCCCGCGAGCACCGGCCGGCCTGGCTCGACTTCCACCGGGTCGCGTCCTCGGCGCCGGACGCCGTGACCATCTGGCACGAGACCTACCGCGTGGAGCCGCAGGGCGCCGAGAGCGTCTACGCGGGGCCGCGTCCGTTCGGGCTCGCGGACCTCGCCGGCACGGTGCCGGTCGGCCGGCGCGGCGAGGCGGCGCGGCAGCGGATGGGGAGCCGGCTCGGCTGACCCGAACCGGCCCGGTCGGTACGGGTCAGGCCGGGTGGGCGAGCCGGCGGCACAGCTCGCACAGCCACGCGTCCAGCTCCGGGTCGCCGGTGGCCGCGTGCACCAGCCAGGCGGTGCGCAGGTCGGCCTCGGTGGGCCACCGGTTCTCCCACGAGACCAGCCGCTCGGCCAGCAGGTCGAACAGGTCGTCGCACAGGCTGGGTGCGTACACGGTGACCGGGGTGTGCGCCCTGGTCAGGGCCGCGGCACGGCGGGCTGCCATCGGCCCGCCGCCGACGACCACGGCGGGGCGGCCCGGCTTCGGCAGGGCCAGGAGGCGGGTGCGGTCGCGGGCGATGCGGCGTGCGGCGGCAGGGGTCACGGGCGGCCTCCTCGGTGTCGGGTGCCGGAAGGATCCCGCCGCCGTGTTGCCGGTGGTCGCCCGCCGTGTGACATCCGTGTTGCCTGCGGCCGGTCAGGCGTGGTTCTGCGCGTCCTGCTGGGCGGCGTGACGGGCCAGCACCTCGGTGAGCTTGTTCGCGCCGGCCATCACGGTGGCGGCGTGCAGCCGACCGGGCTGCCGGGACAGCCGCTCGATCGGCCCCGAGATCGAGACGGCCGCGATCACCCGGCCCGACGGGCTGCGGACCGGGGCGGAGACCGAGGCCACGCCCGGCTCGCGCTCGCCGACGCTCTGCGCCCAGCCGCGGCGGCGCACGCCCGAGAGCGTCGTGGCGGTGAAGGCCGCGCCCTGGAGCCCGCGGTGCAGCCGGTCGGGCTCCTCCCAGGCGAGGAGCACCTGCGCGGCCGAGCCCGCGCGCATCGAGAGGGTCGCGCCGACCGGGATGGAGTCGCGCAGGCCGACCGGGCGCTCGGCCGCCGAGACGCAGACGCGGTACTCGCCCTGGCGGCGGAACAGCTGGGCCGACTCGTTGGTGTGGTCGCGCAGTGCGCCCAGCACCGGGCCGGCGGCGGCCAGCAGCCGGTCCTCGCCGGCGGCGGCGGCGAGCTCGCCGAGCCGTGGCCCGAGGACGAAGCGGCCCTGGAGGTCGCGCGTGACGAGCCGGTGGTGCTCCAGCGCGACGGCGAGCCGGTGCGCCGTGGGGCGGGCCAGGCCGGTGGCCGTGACGAGCTGGGCGAGGGTCGAGGGGCCGGCCTCGAGGGCGGACAGGACGATGGCTGCCTTGTCGAGGACGCCGACCCCACTGCTGTTGTCCATGAGGTGATATTGCAGTCTCATTGCCTGAGACGCAAGTCTCTCGACAGCAGGACCGTGCGAATCTCGGCACAGGGCGAGGGCGCACCGGCGTCCCGACGTGCCCGTCGTGCCGAGGCCACCCGGGGTGGTGGCTCACCGTGGAGGTGGTGTCGTGGCCGGAACGCTGGCCGAGAAGGTGTGGGAGGCCCACGTCGTGCGCCGGGGCGACGGCGAGCCGGACCTGCTCTACATCGACCTCCACCTGCTCCACGAGGTCACCAGCCCCCAGGCGTTCGACGGCCTGCGCCTCTCCGGCCGTCCGGTGCGGCGCCCCGACCTCACCCTCGCCACCGAGGACCACAACGTCCCGACGACCCCCGGCCCGATCACCGACCCGGTGAGCCGCACCCAGGTCGAGACGCTGCGGCGCAACTGCGCCGAGTTCGGGGTCACGCTCCACCCGATGGGCGACGCCGAGCAGGGCATCGTCCACGTCGTCGGCCCGCAGCTGGGCCTGACCCAGCCGGGCACCACGATCGTCTGCGGCGACAGCCACACCTCCACGCACGGTGCGTTCGGGGCCCTCGCGTTCGGCATCGGCACCTCCGAGGTGGAGCACGTCCTCGCCACCCAGACGCTGCCGCTCACGCCGTTCCGCACGATGGCGGTCACCGTCGAGGGCGAGCTCGCACCGGGCGTCACCGCCAAGGACATCGTGCTGGCGGTCATCGCGAAGATCGGCACCGGCGGCGGCCAGGGCCACGTCATCGAGTACCGCGGCAGCGCCATCCGGGCGCTCTCCATGGAGGCCCGGATGACCGTGTGCAACATGTCGATCGAGGCCGGTGCCCGGGCAGGGATGATCGCGCCCGACGAGACCACGTTCGAGTACGTGCGCGGGCGCGACCACGCCCCCACCGGTGCCGACTGGGACGCCGCCGTCGCCGCCTGGAGCGAGCTGCGCAGCGACGACGACGCCGTCTTCGACACCGAGGTCGTCCTCGACGCCGGGTCGCTGACCCCCTTCGTCACCTGGGGCACCAACCCCGGGCAGGGCAGCCCACTCGGCGAGGCCGTGCCCGACCCCGAGCACCTGGCCGACGACCACGACAAGGTCGCCGCGAGGCGCGCGCTGGAGTACATGGGCCTGACCGCCGGCACCCCGCTGCGGGACATCCACGTCGACACCGTGTTCGTCGGCTCGTGCACGAACGGACGGATCGAGGACCTCAGGGCCGCCGCCGAGGTGATCCGGGGGCGCACCGTCGCCGACGGCGTCCGGATGCTCGTCGTGCCGGGCTCGGCCAGGGTCCGGCTGCAGGCCGAGAGCGAGGGCCTGGACGAGGTCTTCACCGCCGCAGGCGCGGAGTGGCGGCTCCCCGGGTGCTCGATGTGCCTCGGGATGAACCCCGACCAGCTGGCCCCGGGGGAGCGGAGCGCGTCGACCTCCAACCGCAACTTCGAGGGCCGGCAGGGCAAGGGCGGCCGCACCCACCTGGTGTCGCCGCTCGTCGCCGCCGCCACGGCGGTGCGCGGCACCCTGTCGAGCCCGGCCGACCTCGAGCCCCTGGAGGTGGGTGCCTGATGGAGAGGTTCACGACGCACACGGGCATCGGCGTCCCGCTGCGCCGCAGCAACGTCGACACCGACCAGATCATCCCGGCCGTCTACCTCAAGCGGGTGACCCGCACGGGTTTCGAGGACGGCCTGTTCGCCGCCTGGCGCGGGGACGAGACCTTCGTCCTCAACGACCCCGACTATGCCGCGGGGTCCGTGCTCGTGGCCGGGCCCGACTTCGGCACCGGCTCCTCGCGCGAGCACGCGGTGTGGGCGCTCATGAACTACGGCTTCCGGGTCGTCATCTCCTCGCGCTTCGCCGACATCTTCCGCGGCAACAGCGGCAAGCAGGGGCTGCTCACCGCCCAGTGCCGCCAGGACGACGTCGAGCTGCTCTGGAAGCTGCTCGAGAACGAGCCGGGCACCTCCGTGACGGTCGACCTCGAGTCCCGGACCGTGACGGCGGGTGACCTCGTCGCCGGCTTCGAGATCGACGACTACACGCGCTGGCGGCTGCTCGAGGGACTCGACGACATCAGCCTGACTCTTCGGTACGAGGACGATATCGAGGCATTCGAGGCGTCGCGCCCGAGCTGGAAGCCGATCGTCACGTCCTGACGGGGCCAGTGCTCGGGACCCGTTGTGGCACAGCGCTTCTCGGTGCATCTCGGCAGACCTGTGGGATGCGTGTGGCCTGTGAGGTGTGCGTCGCCCGGGCGATTTCGTTGTGCGACAGCCAAAGACACGCCGCCCGGTGATGGACGTCACACGGGTGATGGGCCTACCTTCGGCGAAGGCGGGTCCACCGCTGCTCGTCACGCGCCACCGGGTCCATCACCTGGGCGTCGTCACCGATGGGAGGCCACCACCGTGAACAAGGCAGACCTCGTCAGGGAGCTGGAGAAGAAGCTGGGCAGCCGCAAGGCTGCCAACGACGCGCTGGAGACGGTGCTGGACACCATCGTCCGCGAGGTGGTGAAGGGCGGCAAGGTCGCGATCACCGGCTTCGGCACGTTCGACCGCGTCGACCGCGCCGCCCGCACCGGGCGCAACCCGCACACCGGCACCTCGGTGCGCATCCCGAAGTCCAAGGCCCCGCGCTTCCGTCCGGGCACGTCCTTCAAGGGGTACGTGCGCCGGCCCAGCAGCATCCCGAAGAGCGCCCTCGCCACGGGTCGAGCCGCGGCCGGGTCCGCGGCGGCGGTGGCGGGCACGGCGGTGTCCGCGGCCGGGTCGGTCGCGAAGAACGTCACCGGCACGGCCACCCGGTCGTCGTCGGGTGCCACGAAGTCGACGGCCACCACGACGTCGACGGCAACCAAGTCCACCGCCAGGAAGTCCACGGCGAAGAAGTCCGCCGCGACGACGTCGGCGCCTGCCAAGAAGTCCACGGCGAAGAAGTCCACGACGACGAAGTCCACGGCGACGAAGTCGGCGCCTGCCAAGAAGTCGACCGCGAAGAAGTCCACGGCGAAGAAGTCCACGACGACGAAGTCCACGGCGACGAAGTCGGCGCCTGCCAAGAAGTCGACCGCCGAAGAAGTCCACGGCGAAGAAGTCCACGAGATAGCGAAATCCACCGCGAAGAAGTCGACCGCGAAGAAGTCCACGGCGACGACGTCGGCGCCTGCCAAGGCGTCCACGACGAAGAAGTCCACCGCGAAGAAGTCCACGGCGAAGGCCTGACGAGCTGCCCGGCCTGCCTGCGCGGAGTCAGCGGATGGTCTCGCCGGGACCGATGCCGACGACCCACACCCGGGTGGCCGTGCGGCCGTCGTCGTCGAGCTCGACGGTGACCCGCTGGCCCACGCGCAGGTGCCGCAGCCCGCTGCCCTCGACGGCGGCCGTCGGCACGACGACCTCGACACCGTCGTCGAGCAGCGCGGCGCCGGGCTCGTCCTCGCCGGGCGGGCGGTGGATGGTGGCCTGCACGCCCGGCAGGGTAGCGCGGGCCAGGGCGGCCGCGGTGCGGGGGCCGAGTCCGAGCCGTACTGCCGCCGCCAGGCTCGCGGCGTCGTCGACGTCCTGGCGCAGGCCCGGGGCCACGAGAGTGTGCCGCACGTACCCGAGCCGCTCGTGGGCGTCGGCGCTCCCCTCGCCGAAGGCCGTCGTGGCGCCCGCCCCTGCCGGCAGGGTCAGCAGCGCGGTGCCCGAGCCGTCGGCGTCGGGCACGACGGCGCGGTCCACGCCCGCGACCGACGCCAGGGCGGCCCGCACCTCGGCCGGTCGCAGGGCCGGGTGGTCGCCGAGCACGACGGCGGCGTGGCTGGCCCCCGCGGCGGCGGCCGCGGCCACCCCGACCGCCACGGCGGCGTCGAGCCCCGACCCCGGATCGGTCACCACGCGTGCCCCGTCGGCGCGCGCCCACTGCGCGACGTCGTCGGCGCCGGTGACGACGAGTACCGGCATCCGCGGGTCCGCGGTGCGCAGGGCGGCCACCGTGTCGCGCGCGAAGGCGGTGGCCAGCGCGGCCCGCGACGCCCGGGGCAGGGCGAGACGCGACTTGGCGAGCGGGCCGCCCTTGACGGGGACCACGGCCGCCCACACGGGGCTCGGGGACACCCCGTGATCCTGACACCACGCGCCGTCCTACTCGACATCGACCACGCCGGGGACCACAATGCGGCAGACCCTCTCGCACGGAAGGCAGCAGTGAGCATCCCCACGGACACCTCGCGTCCCTTCGGCTACCGACTCGCCATCCGCCTCCTGCGACCCGTCTTCATGGTGCTCACCCGGCGGGACTGGTCGGGGGCCGAGAACCTGCCCACGGAGGACGGTTGGGTCGTCGTCACCAACCACAACTCGCACCTCGACCCGCTGATGTTCGCGCACTACCTCGTCGACCACGGCCAGTCCCCGCGGTTCCTCGGCAAGATCGAGGTGTTCAGGGTGCCGGTCGTCGGGGCGGTGCTGCGGTCCGCCGACCAGATCCCCGTGTACCGCGAGAGCGGTCGGGCCGTCGACGCCTACCGGTCGGCGGTGCAGGCGGTGCGCGACGGCAAGTGCGTCGCCATCTACCCGGAGGGCACGCTGACCCGCGACCCCGGGCTCTGGCCGATGCGTGGCAAGACCGGTGCCGCCCGGGTGGCGCTGGAGACGCGGTGCCCGGTCGTGCCGGTCGCCCACTGGGGTGCGCAGGACGTGCTCGCCCCCTACGCGAAAGTGCCGCACCTGTTCCCCCGTCGCACCGTGCACGTGCGTGCGGGTTCACCCGTCGACCTCGACGACCTCTACGACCGCCCGATCACCTCCGAGGTGCTCCACGAGGCCACCACCCGGATCATGGCGGCCCTCACCGGGGTGCTCGAGGAGCTGCGTGGCGAACAGGCGCCGCCCGAGCGGTACGACCCGCGCCGCCACGGCATCACGTCGATCGGCCGCCCCAAGCCCCTCGAGGAGGCCTCGTGACGCACGCGACAGTCTACGGAACCGGCAGCTGGGGAACGGCCTTCGCCGCCGTCCTCGCCGACGCCGGCACCTCGGTGCGGATGTGGGGCCGCCGCCGCGAGGTCGTCGACCAGGTGAACGCCGGTGCCAACCAGGACTACCTGCCCGAGCTCCGGCTCCCGCCGTCGGTCACCGCGACCACCGACCCGGAGGAGGCGGCCGCGGGCGCCGACATCGTCGTCCTCGCCGTGCCCTCCCAGAGCCTGCGCGACAACCTCACCCAGTGGGCGGGGCTGCTGCCGCGCGAGGCCCCGGTCGTCTCCCTGATGAAGGGGGTCGAGCTGGGCACGACGAAGCTGATGTCCGAGGTCATCACCGAGGTCGGCGGGGTCGAGGAGGACCGCGTCGTCGTCGTCTCCGGCCCCAACCTCGCCCGCGAGATCGCGGCGAAGCAGCCGGCGGCCTCGGTCGTCGCGTCGCGGAGCACGGCGATGGCCGAGCTGGTCGCGGCGGCGTGCGCGGCCCCCTACCTTCGTCCGTACACCGGGCACGACGTCGTCGGCACCGAGATCGCGGGGGCCACGAAGAACGTCATCGCCCTGGCCGTGGGTACCGCCGAGGGGCTGGGGATGGGCGACAACTCCAAGGCCTCGATCATCACGCGGGGGCTGGCCGAGACCACTCGGCTCGGCACGGCCCTCGGCGGGGAGCCGGCGACGTTCGCCGGGCTCGCGGGGGTGGGCGACCTCATCGCCACCTGCATGTCGCCGCTGTCGCGCAACCACTCCTTCGGGGTGCGGCTCGGTCAGGGGATGTCGGTCGATGAGGTCGTCGCCGTCACCCGGCAGACCGCCGAGGGCGTGAAGTCGTGCACGTCGATCCTCGAGCTCGCCCGCAACCACGGCGTCGACGTGCCGATCATCGAGCAGGTCGATGCGATGATCCGCCACGGGCGCACCGCCCAGGAGGTCGCGCGCAACCTGTTGTCGCGGCCGCTGAAGTCCGAGACCGGCTGAGCCACCGACCGGGCGGGCGCCCTCAGGCCTCGCGCAGGGCGCGGTCGAGGTCGGCCCAGAGGTCGTCGACGTCCTCGATGCCCACCGACAGCCGCACCAGCTCCTCCGGCACGCGGGGCGGCTCGTCGGGGTGCCGGCGCCTGCGCTCGAGGGTGCTCTCCACCCCGCCGAGGCTGGTGGCGTGCACCCAGGTGCGGGTGCCGGCGCACACCCGCTCGGCTGCCCGGGCGCCACCGGCGACCTCGACCGACACGATGGCGCCGGTCCCCGGGTAGCGCACCCGGGTGAGGGCGGGATGGCCCTCGAGGCGGCGGGCGAGCTCGGCCGCGTTCGCGGTCGCCCGTTCCAGGCGCAGGTGGAGTGTCCGCAGGCCACGGAGCGCCAGCCAGGTCTCCACGGGACCGGCGATGCCGCCGTGGAGCCGGCGGTGGCGCTCGAGGCGGGCGTGGAGGGCTCGGCCGGCATCCGTGGGGGCGGTGACGAGGACGCCGAGGAGCACGTCGCTGTGCCCGGAGAGGTACTTGGTGGCGGAGTGGACGACGACGTCGGCGCCGAGCTCGAGCGGGCGCTGGACCAGGGGTGTCGCGAAGGTGTTGTCGACGACGGTGAGCACCCCCCGCGCGTGCGCGGCCGCGGCGAGCGCCGGCAGGTCGGCGACCTCGAGGAGGGGGTTCGTCGGGGACTCCAGCCAGAGCAGGTCGGCCCCGTCGGTGGCCGCGACGACCGCGTCGGTGTCGGTGACGTCGACCGGGCGGACGCGGGCGGCGCCCTCGGCCTCGAGCGCCGCCAGGCTGGCGACGACGCCGTTGTAGGCGGCGTCGGGGGCGACGACGGTCCCGCCGTGGGGCACCAGCGAGAGCGCGGCGGCGACCGCGGCCATCCCCGAGGCGGTGACGAGGGCATCGCCGCCCTCCAGCGAGCCGACGGCCTCCTCGAAGGCGGTCCACGTCGGGTTGCCGCCCCGGGCGTAGGCCACGGCGCCGTCGGCGTGGTAGGTCGAGGTGAGGACGAGCGGTGCCCCGACCTGGCCCCCGGGGGAGACCGGCTCACGCCCCAGCGCGACCAGTCGGGTCGCGGGGGAGGAGTCGGTGCGTGTCGGGGCGGGGTGCTCGCTCACCCCGGCAGGGTACGGCGGATAGCATCGCTCGCGATGAGCGAGCCCACCCCCGACCGTCGCATCCGCGTCGCCCTCGTCTTCGGGGGCCGCTCCTCCGAGCACGCGGTGTCGTGCGCCACCGCCGCCAGCGTCCTCGAGGCCATGGACCGCGACCGCTACGACGTCGTGCCGGTCGGCATCGCCAAGGACGGGCACTGGGTGCTCGCGCCCGACGACCCCGAGCCCCTGCGGCTCGGCCGCGGCCACGAGCCCGAGGTCGACGGCACGGCGAGCAGCGTCATCGTCCCCACGAGCGCCACCGACCGCACCCTCGTCGTCCACGAGGCGGGGGCGCCTCCGCGCACCCTCGGCGAGGTCGACGTCGTCTTCCCGCTGCTCCACGGGCCGTTCGGGGAGGACGGCACGATCCAGGGGCTGCTCGACCTCGCCGACGTGCGCTACGTGGGGTCGGGCGTCACCGCCTCGGCCACGATGATGGACAAGGCGGTGATGAAGGTCGTGCTGGCCGCTGCCGGGCTGCCCGTGGGGCCGTACGTCGTCGTCACCGACAAGGACTGGCGCCGCGACCGCGCCGCCGCGATGGAGCGGGTGGCGGCGCTCGGCTGGCCCGTGTTCGTCAAGCCGGCGCGCGCCGGCTCGAGCATGGGCATCAGCAAGGTGGCCGGGCCGGACGGGCTCGAGGCGGCCGTCGAGGCGGCGCGGGAGCACGACCCGAAGGTCGTCGTCGAGGGGGCGGTGCCCGGCCGCGAGATCGAGTGTGGCGTGCTCGAGGGGCGCGGCACCGCACCGACCCGCACGAGCGTCCCCGGGGAGTGCGTCGTGCTCGCCGACCACGAGTTCTACGACTTCGACGCCAAGTACCTCGACGAGGACGGCGTCCGCCTCGACACCCCGGCGGACCTGCCGGTCGAGGTGGCGCAACGGATCCGCACGATGGCGGCGCGGGCCTTCGACGCCGCCGGCTGCGAGGGGCTCGCGCGGGTCGACTTCTTCCTCACCGACGACGGCGAGGTGGTCCTCAACGAGGTGAACACGATGCCCGGGTTCACGCCGAGCTCGATGTTCCCGCGGATGTGGGCGGCCAGCGGCGTGACCTACCCCGAGCTCATCGACGAGCTCGTCGCGCTGGCGCTGGAGCGCCGCACCGGGCTGCGCTGACCGGCGCCGCGGCGCCTCACCGGCACTCGAGGCCGTTGCCCGGGAGGGCCTGCGCGACTGCCGTGAAGGCCGGCAGGAGGAGTGGCTCCGGGGCGTAGGCGCCGGGGACGAGGACCTCCACGGCGGGGTCGGTGCCGAACGAGGTGAACCTGGTTCCGTCCGACAGCGGCTCGGGGACCCACCCGGCCCCGTCGACCTCGATGCACTCCGTGGAGGTCGGGGGCAGGGCGGGGACGCCGCAGCGGGCGACGACGGCCGGGTCACCCCACGCGGCGACGGCGGGTGAGCCGGGCGTCGTCTCGCGGCGCTCCATCCCGGAGACGGTGGCGGGCCAGTGCCGGGCCGCCGCCGCGCAGGCCGCACCCGTGCCGGCGCCGGGCACCGTCACCTCGACCGGCGAGGAGCAGCCGGACAGCACGACGGCGGCAGCGCCGAGCGCCACCGCCGCCTGGACCAGCCGGGGCCGGGTCAGACGTGGACCACCGTGCACGTCAGGGTGCGGGTGATGCCGTCGACGTCCTGGATCTTCGCGATGACGAGCTTGCCCAGCTCGTCGACGGTCGAGGCCTCGACCCTGGCGATGACGTCGTAGGGGCCGGTGACGTCCTCGGCGAGGATGCACCCGTCGATGCCCGCGATGGTCTCGGCGACCGCCGCCGCCTGGCCGACGTCGGTCTGGATCAGGATGTAGGCCTGTACCACTGTGGTGCCACCTCGTTGTCGCAGGGTCGGAGCCTGAGGCCCCCTGGTGCTGGGTCGGGCCCGCCGTGGACGGGCGCGCCACAGACGCTACCGTGCCGGGTGACCCGCCGTCATCGCAGGGAGGTCCTGATGGAACGGCTGCGCGACCTCGACGAGGCCGAGCTCCTGGCCCGCGTCGTGCCCCGGTACGCCTCGACCCGGGGCGTCGTGCGCGACCCGGCTCCCGTCGGGCCCGGGGACGACGCCGCCGTCGTGCTGGCGCCGTCGGGCTCGGTCGTCGCCACCACCGACACGATGGTGCGCGGACGCGACTGGCGCGACGAGTGGTCCACCGCCCACGACGTCGGCCGGAAGGTGGTGGCCCAGAACCTCTCCGACGTCGCGGCGATGGGGGCGGCGCCGACCGCCCTCCTCGTGGCGCTCATGGCCGATCCGGAGACCCCGGTCGAGTGGTGCGTCGGGCTCGCCGACGGCATCGCGCAGGCGGCGGCCGAGGCGGGCGCCGAGGTCGTGGGTGGCGACGTCTCCGCGGCCGCGCCCGGGCAGGTCGTCGTGGCGGTCACGGCGCTCGGCGACCTGCGTGGCCGTCGCCCGGTGCTGCGCTCGGGGGCCGAGCCCGGCGACGTCGTCGCCGTCTGCGGGTCGCTCGGGCTCTCGGGCGGCGGGCTCGCGCTCCTCGAGGCGGGCGAGGGGCGGGGCGAGCCGGGGGCCGGCCCCGACACGCCACGGCAACGGGCGGTGACCGGGCTGGTGGCGTACCACCGGGCCCCACAGCCGCCGTGGGCCGGTGGGCCGGTCGCCTCGGCCGCGCACGCCCACGCCCTCGTCGACGTGTCGGACGGACTGGTCACCGACGTCGGCCGCGTGGCCCGCGCCAGCGGGGTGCACGTCGAGCTGTTCGGGCGCGTGCTGCGGGCGCACTTCGCCGCCGGACCGCTGACCCTGGCGCTGGGCGAGCATGAGGCGATGCGCCAGGTGCTCGCCGGGGGGAGGAGCACTCCCTCGTGGCCTGCTTCCCGCGCGACGTCGACATCGCGACGCTGCCCGGGCCGGCCTGGGTGGTCGTGGGGCAGGTGCGGGAGGCGGGGGAGCGTGGCCCGGTCGTCACCGTCGACGACGAGGTGCCCGACGCCGCCGGGTGGGACCACTTCGCCCGCTGACCGGCGCGCGCCTCGTCCGGTCCGGTCCGGCTCAGCGCAGGGTGGTGCTGCTCAACGCATGCTGCACCCTGCGCTGAGTGAGCCGGGTGTGCGCTGAGACGGGGTCAGGGGAGCGCTGGGTCGACGACCCGCTCGCTCGGCCGACGACTTGGCGCCCCGGCGGCCCGGCGGCCCGGCGCCCCACCCCGGCGCCCGGCGCCCCGGCGGCCCGGCGGCCCGGCACCCCGGCGCCCGGCGCCCCGGCGGCCCGGCACCCCGGCGCCCGGCGCCCCGGCGGCCCGGCACCCCGGCGCCCGGCTCAGCGAAGGGTGGTGCTGCTCAGCGCATGCTGGAACCTGCGCTGAGCGCTCCGACAGTGCGCTGAGCGGTGCCACCGCCGGGGCCTGGCGGTGCGCCCCTGCGGGCGGACGCGGAACGGGCGGCTCCCCGTGGGGGAGCCGCCCGTCCGGGTGGTCGTCGAGGAGGTCAGCGCGTGACCTTGCCCGCCTTCAGGCAGGAGGTGCAGACGTTGAGCCGCTTCGGGGTGACGCCGGCGTCACCGACGCGCGCGCGGACGCGCTGGATGTTCGGGTTCCAGCGGCGCTTGGTGCGGCGGTGGGAGTGCGAGATGTTGTGCCCGAAGCCGGGACCCTTGCCGCAGACGTCGCAGTTGGCAGCCACGGGAGTTCTCCTACGAGTGCGTGATGATGGTCGGGGGGGCGGCGCCGTGAGGCGCACGCGCAACCGGGCAAGCGTAGCCGAGGCGCAGCCGCCCGGCCAAAACGGCTCCCGGCGCACGAGGGGCCCGGCCGATACCCTGACCTGCGTGCCCGACGTGTTCACCGCCGCCGACGCCCGGCACTGGGCCCTCCTGACCCGCGCGGCGCTCGCGGCCCGGCGGACCGAGATCGACGAGCTCAACGTCTTCCCGGTCCCCGACGGCGACACCGGCACCAACCTCTACCTCACCTTCGACGGCGCCATCGACGACGTCGTGGCCTCGCACGAGGCAGCAGGCGTCCTCGGGGAGGCCACCCTCGTCGAGGAGTGCCGCTCGCTGCGGCGGGCGATCCTGCTCTCCGCACGCGGCAACTCCGGGGTCATCGCCAGCCAGATCGTGGGCGGGCTCTGCGACGAGGTCCTCGACCGCGACGCCGAGACCGTCGACGCCACCGTGCTCGCCACCTGCCTGGAACGGGGGGCGGCCGCCGCGCGCGCCGCGGTCGCGCATCCGCAGGAGGGGACCATCCTCACCGTCGCCGACGCCGCGGCGGCCGCAGCGCGGCGCAGCGTCGACGCGGGGGCCGACCTGGGCCAGGTCTGCTCCAGTGCCGTCGAGGCCGCCCGGGAGGCCCTGGCCCGTACACCCGAGCAGCTGCCCGCGCTGGCCCGTGCCGGGGTGGTCGACGCCGGAGGTGCCGGGTGCGTGCTCATGCTGGAGTCGCTGCACCGCGTCGTCACGGGCACCTGGAGCGGCACCGACGAGGGCCTGCTCTCGGCCGGGCCCGCCCTGCGCCGCCGCGACGAGTGGCGCACGTCCGCGGCCACCCGGCGCCTCGGCGACCCCGGCTCCGACCCGCTCGACGACGACTCCCCGTCCTCGCCCGACGGGCCCGCCTTCGAGGTGATGTACCTGTTGACCGGCACCACGCGGGAGGCCGTCGTCACGCTCACCGGCACCCTCGACGCCCTCGGCGACTCGCTGCTCGTCGTCGGCGGGCCGGACCTGTGGAACATCCACGTGCACGTCGACGACGCGGGCGCCGCCGTCGAGGCAGGGGTCGCCGCGGGGCGCCCCGAACGGATCCGGATCACCCACCTCCACAGCCAGGTGGCCGCCCGCGAGGCGCCCGGCGCCGTCGCCGTCGTCGCGGGCGCACCCGGCCCGGGCGTGGCCGGGTTGCTCCGCGAGGCGGGTGCCGTGGTGGTGGAGTCCGGCCCCGGCCGTCGGGCGTCGGCACGCCACCTGCTCGAGGCCGCCCACTCCACCGGTGCCGCGTCGGTGCTCATCCTGCCCGGGGACCCGGACACCTCGATGGCCGCCGAGGCCGCCGCCCAGGCCGCGTCCGACGACGGCATCGACGCCCACGTCGTGCCGGCCCGCACCACGGTCCAGGTCCTCGCCGCGCTCGCGGTGCTCGACCCCGCGCGCTCGCTCCACGCCAACGTCGTCGCGATGACCTCGGCCGCCGGGGCCACCCGGCACGGCGCCGTCACGGTGGCGACCAAGGAGGCGCTCACCTGGGCGGGGGTCTGCCACACCGGCGACGTGCTCGGGATCGTCGACGGCGACGTCGCCCTCCTCGGTGACGACGTCGCGGACACGGCGCGGGAGGTCCTGCGGCGGCTGCTCTCCGCCGGTGGCGAGCTCGTCACCCTCGTCGTGGGTGCCGATGCCGAGCCGGGCCTTGCCGAGGCAACATCGGGCGCTCTGCTGCGGGACCGCCCAGACCTCGAGGTCGTCGTGGTCGACGGCGGGCAGCCGGTGTACCCGCTGCTCATCGGGGTGGAGTGAGGTGGTCACCGAGGACAGCCCGCTGCGCCCGGTCATCGCCACCGCCGCCAAGGAGTTCGAGAAGGCCCGCGGCATCCGCACCGTCGGGGACCTGCTCGCGTTCTGGCCCCGCCGCTACCGCACCCGCGAGTCCGACCTCGGCGCGGTCACCCCGGGCGAGTTCCTCGTCGGCGTCGCCGAGGTCAAGAGGGCCGGGGTGCGGCGGATGCAGCGTCGCAGGGGCTCGATGCTCGAGGCCGTCATCACCGACGGCCGGCACGAGCTCGACGTCACCTACTTCCGGCCCTACCCCCACGCCAACGTCCTGGTCCCCGGGGCCCGGGGCATCTTCGCGGGCACCGTGAGCCGGTACGGGAGCCGGCTCCAGCTGACCCACCCCGGCTACACGATGCTCGACGACTTCGACGCCGGCGACCGCAAGGACCTCATCCCCATCTACCGGCGGGTGGGGAAGCTGCACACCTGGACCGTCACCGAGAGCGTGCGGCGGGTGCTCGACGTCCTCGACGAGGTCCCGGACGCCATCCCCGAGGAGGTCCGCACGCGGCGCGGGCTGGTGGCCCGAACCGAGGCACTGCGCGGCATCCACACCCCCGACTCGTGGGAGGAGGTGGAACGGGCCCGGCGGCGGCTGCGGTACGAGGAGGCGTTCGTGCTCCAGACCACGCTCGCGCAACGGCGGCGGACGGCCGCCGCGGACTCCACCCGGTCCCGGGCCGGGCGACCCGGCGGCCTGCTCGCCGCCTTCGACGCCCGGTTGCCGTTCGAGCTCACCGCCGGGCAGCGCGAGGTGGGTGACACCGTGGCCGCCGAGATGGCCCGTGAGGTGCCCATGCACCGGCTCCTCCAGGGCGAGGTCGGGTCGGGAAAGACGGTCGTCGCGCTCCGGGCCATGCTGCAGGCGGTGGACAGCGGCGGCCAGGCGGCGCTGCTCGCGCCGACCGAGGTGCTGGCGTCCCAGCACCACGCGACGATCACCGGGATGCTCGGCGACCTCGCCATGGGCGGGATGCTCCCCATCGGGGAGGCGGCCCCGGGCGGCGCTGCCGAGGGCACCCGCGTCGCCCTCCTCACCGGCAGCCGCTCCACGGCGCAGCGCAGGCGGGCGCTGCTCGACGTCGTGAGCGGCGACGCCGGCATCGTCGTGGGCACCCACGCCCTGCTCCAGGAGAACGTCGACTTCCGGGACCTCGCCCTCGTCGTCGTCGACGAGCAGCACCGCTTCGGGGTGGAGCAGCGCGACGCACTGCGCGGCAAGGGAGCCACGCCACCGCACGTGCTCGTCATGACCGCGACCCCGATCCCGCGCACTGTCGCGATGACGGTCTTCGGAGACCTCGAGACCTCCACCCTCCGCGAGCTGCCCGCCGGGCGGGCCCCGATCACGACCCACGTCGTGCCCGAGGACCGGCCCGGCTGGATGGCGCGCACCTGGGCGCGGGTCGCGGAGGAGGTGACGGCGGGCCGTCAGGCGTACGTCGTCTGCCCGCGGATCGGCGACGACGACGACCCCGACGAGGACGCGGTCATCACCGACGGGCCCGACGGGGACGACGGTGGGGAGGGTGGGGACGGTGGGGACGTTGCCGGCGCCTCCGGGACCACGCCGCCGACGCGCCCGCTGAGGAGCGTCGTCGCGGTGAGCGAGGAGCTGGCGGGCGAACCGTCGGTCTCGGGACTGCGCCTGGACGTGCTCCACGGCCGCCTCCCGGCGGAGGACAAGGACGCGGTCATGGGCCGCTTCCAGCGTGGCGAGACCGACGTGCTGGTCTCGACGACGGTCGTCGAGGTGGGCGTCGACGTGCCCAACGCCAGCGTCATGGTCGTCATGGACGCCGACCGGTTCGGCGTCTCCCAGCTGCACCAGCTGCGCGGACGGATCGGCCGTGGCGGCCACCCGGGCCTCTGTCTCCTCGTCACCGGCACCGAGGCCGGCCCCGCCCTGGAGCGGCTCAACGCGGTCGCCGCCACGACCGACGGCTTCGAGCTGGCCCGCCTGGACCTCGCCCAGCGGCGGGAGGGGGACATCCTCGGAGCCGCGCAGCACGGGCGGCGAACCCAGCTGGAGTTCCTCCACATCCTCGACGACGAGGACGTCATCGAGGAGGCCCGCGAGGACGCCTTCGCCCTCGTCGCCGCCGACCCCGACCTCACCGCGCACCCGGTGCTCGCCGCCGCCGTCCAGGCCCGGGTCGACGCCGAGCAGGCCGCGTACCTGGAGCGAGGCTGATGACGCGCGTCATCGCCGGGACCGCGGGCGGCCGGTCGCTGCGGACCCCGCCCGGATCGGGCACGCGGCCGACGAGCGAGCGGGTGAGGGAGGCCCTGTTCTCGGCGCTCGACGCCCGCGGTGCGGTGCGCGGTGCCCGGGTGCTGGACCTCTACGCCGGGTCGGGGGCGCTCGGCATCGAGGCGGCGAGCCGCGGGGCCAGCGACGTCGTGCTCGTCGAGTCGGACCGCCGGGCCGCCGAGGTGGCGGCCGGCAACACCCGCGACCTCCGGCTGCCCCGGGTCCGGGTGGTCCGGCGCGAGGTGCTGGCGCACCTGGGCACGGCACCGTCGCAGCGGTTCCACCTGGTGCTGCTGGACCCGCCGTACGACCTGGGCGAGGAGGCGCTGGCGGCCGTGCTCGCCCGGCTGGCAGACGGGTGGCTCGCGGAGGACGCCATCGTCGTCGTGGAGCGCTCGTCCCGGTCTCCCGAGCCGGCGTGGCCCGGCGGGCTGGAACGCCGGGGCCGGGCCCGTCGCTACGGCGAGACCACGGTGTGGCTCGCCGCGACGGCCTGAACGGGCTGCCGGAGGCCGGACTCGCGCAGCGGTGCCGGTGGGTCGCGGCTGTCAGGATGGACGGATGAGCCACTACCAGATCCCTCGCCCCACCGGCGGTGACGTCATCGAGCGGATCCTCGAGGACCACCGGCTCTTCGAGGACCTGCTGCGCGAGGCGCGCCGCACCGACACCGACCGCGCCGCTGCGCGGCACGCCCTCGCCGAGGTGCTCGTGGCCCACGCGGTGTCCGAGGAGGAGAGGGTGTACCCGACCCTGCGCCGGCGGGCCGACGACATCACCGAGCACGAGGCGGAGCACGGCGAGGAGGAGCATGCCGAGATCACCGAGGCCCTGCTCGCCTTCCTGCGGGTCGCCGGTACCGAGACCGAGGAGTACGACGACGCGCTCGAAGAGCTCGCGACCGTCGTCAACCACCACTCCAACGAGGAGGAACAGACCATCCTCAACCCGGCTCGCGAGGAGGTGGCGGAGGAGGTGCGGGAGAAGCTCGGGGTCGCCTGGCTCGCCCGGCGCAACGAGCTGCTCGACCGGGGGTGTGCCTCGGAGGAGCAGGTGGCCGCCCTCCTCGACGAGGCGGTCGAGGAGGGGACCCTCGCCCCGGAGGAGGCTCGCGAGAAGGCGGACGAGATCAAGGCCGAGGCCAAGGAGAGGGCCGAGGAGGTCGAGGACGCCGCCAAGAGGGACTGAGCGAGCGGCGGCGGCGTCCTCGCCTCGCTGCGTGGTCGTCCACCGGTCGGCGACCGGGCATCGCAGCGTTGTCGGTGGTCGGGGGTAGCGTCTGGTCGTGGGGGAAGGGGAAGTCCATGGTGGGGCTGACGGAGGCGGCGGTGGGCGCCGAGCGTGCGCTCGTCCTGGGGTTGGCGGCGGAGCGTGCGGCCGTCGCGGGTGTCGGGACTCTCGCCGAGCACGTCGCGTCGGTCGCTGCGTTGCAGCGGGTGCTCGATGTGGCGTCGGCGGCGCAGGAGCTGGCGGTGGCGCGGGTGGCGGCGATCGAGTCGCAGTGGGCCGAGGACGGGACGGTGGTGGAGCGGCACCGGGGGCCGGGGCACGTGTCGGTGGATGCGGCGGGGGTGGTGGCCGGGGTGCTGGGGTGCACGGCGGCGCACGCGGAGGCGCGGGTGCGGGCGGCGGTCCGCCGGGCGGGGGACGGCCCGCCGGGGACGGCGGGGCACACGGGGTTGGGTGGGTTGCACGCGGCGATGGCGGCCGGGCGGCTGGACCGGTACCGGGCCGAGGTGGTGGCGGCCGAGCTGGAGGAGGCTCCGGCGCAGGTGGCGGCCACGGTGGTCGCGGCGGTGGAGCCGTGGTTCACCTGTGAGACGGGTCCGCAGCTGCGGCGGCGGGTGCGGCGGATGCTGGCGCGGGTCAGCCCGGACCTGGTGCGGCAGCGGGCGCGGCGGGCGCGCAGCGAGTGCCGGTTGGAGCGGTGGGCCTCGGAGCCGGGGGTGGACTGCTGGCACGGCACGTTCCCGTCGGAGGAGGCGGCGGCGGCGTGGGCAGCGGTGGACGCCCTGGCGCAGCGGTACGTCGCCGACGGCACCTGTGAGCGGATCGACCGGGCCCGGGCGAAGGCGTTGACCGACCTGGTCACCGGTCACGCGAGCATCGAGGTCGGTGTGGTCCTGACCGTCCCGCAGGGGTCGGTCACCGACGCGGCCACGACCGCCGCCGGCGCCGACGCCGCCGTGGCCGCGGCCGCCGGCGCCGGGCGCCCCGACGTGCCCGCCGGCCCCCGGGGAGCAGGTGCGGTGGCCGGTGGGCGGCCGACGGTGGGAGACGGCGGCACCGCCGCCGCCCGGGGTGCGGTGGACGCCGGGGAGCCGGTGGCGGCGGCCGCGCCGGCCGGGGCGGGGCCGCACCCGGATGACCTGGTCGAGGTCCCCGGGCTGCGCGCCGGCGAGCCGCTGCTGGTGCCGCGCGCCTGGCTCGAGGGCCTGACCCGCGAGGCCGCCGCTGCCGCGGCCGCGCCCGGGGCGTCCCGGCGGGCCCGGCGACGGCTGCGGGTACGCGCCTGCCACCCGGCCACCGGCGCCATCACCGACGACCTCCCCGACACCGCCCCCGGCCGCGGGCCCGGCAGCGACGCGGCGGCGGACCGGGGCCGCAACCGCGGCGGCGCTGCCGCGGACCCGGGCCCGTACCGGCCCCCGCCGCCCCTGGCCGAGCTGGTCCGCGCCCGCGACCGGCACTGCCGCTTCCCCGGCTGCCACGTCGCCGCCGTCTTCTGCGACCTCGACCACGTCCGCCCCTGGCCCGCCGGACCCACCGCCGCCGACAACCTGGCCTGCCTCTGCCGCCGCCACCACCGCGTCAAGCAGCGCCCCGGCTGGACCGCCCGCCTCCACCCCGACGCCACCCTCACCTGGACCGACCCCACCGGCGCCACCCGCACCACCCACCCCCCGGACGCCCTGCACCCCCTGGTCCTGCCCCACCGCGGCGACGAACCGTCCCACGCCACCCACCAGCCCCGGCTCGACCTGCCCGAGGCACCCCACAGCACCCTCGAGTTCACCCTCGAACACCGACTCGCCGCCGTGACGGTCCGCACCGCACCCGCCCCGCCGATCACCTCCGACCACCGCCCCCGCGCGGCACACCCACCACGCGACTCCCTCCCCGACGACCCACCCTTCTGACCCGGTAACCCCCGCGCCCCGACGCCGCCCGGCCGCCGCCCCGGACGGTAGGTTGGCGCGCGTGAACGAGCGCGTGCGCCGGGCGGTCTGTCCCGGCTCCTTCGACCCCGTCACCGGGGGACACCTCGACGTCGTCGAGCGGGCGGCCGCCCTCTACGACGAGGTCGTCGTCGCGATCCTCCACAACCCCGCGAAGTCGGGCACGTTCACGCCCGAGGAGCGGATCGCCTTCGTCGAGCACGCCGTCACCTCCCTCGGGATCGGCGACCGGGTGCGCGTCGAGGCGTTCGCGGGCCGGCTGCTCGTCGACGTCTGCCGCGACGTCGGCGCCGACGTCGTCGTCAAGGGCCTTCGGGGCGGCACCGACTTCGCCTACGAGCTGCCGATGGCGTTGATGAACCGCCACCTGACGGGCGTCGAGACGGTCTTCCTCCCCGGCGCACCCGACCTCGAGCACGTGTCCAGCTCGCTCGTCAAGGAGGTGGTCCGTCATGGGGGTGACGTCAGCGGGCTCGTCCCCGACGAGGTCCGTGACGCCCTCGTCGACCGGCTGCGTGACGACGGCTGAGGCGGCCCCGGCACGCCATCGAACGAGGGCTCCGCGTCGAGACGGGGGGTTCCGGCCCGACATCGAGGGCCTGCGCGCGCTCGCGGTCACCCTCGTGCTCGTCTACCACGCGGGCCTGCCCGTACGGGCCGGCTTCATCGGCGTCGACGTCTTCTTCGTGATCTCCGGATTCCTCATCACGGGGCTGCTCGTCGCCGAGCTCGAGCGCAACGGTCGGATCTCGTGGCTGCGCTTCGTCGGCCGCCGGATCCGCCGCCTGTTGCCGGCCGCGGTGCTCGTCCTCGTCGTCACCGCCGCCGTCTCCTTCGTCGTCGTCCCGGGTCTGCGGCGCCGCGAGATCGGGCTCGACGTCATCGCAGCCTCGACGTACGTCGTCAACTGGGTGCTGGCGCGGCGGGAGGTCGACTACCTCGCGAGCGACGCCAGCCCGTCACCGGTCCAGCACTACTGGTCGCTCGCGGTGGAGGAGCAGTTCTACGTCCTCTGGCCGCTCCTCCTCGTCCTCCTGGCCCTGCTGGTGCATCGCCCCTCCCGGCGGGTCGTCGGCTCCGCCCTCAGCGTCCTCGTGCTCGCCTCGTTCGCCTGGTCCCTGTACGCCTCGCACGCGATGCCGCGCCAGGCCTTCTTCACGACGACGACGCGGATCTGGGAGCTGGGCGTCGGCGCGCTGCTCGCCGTGTGGCTCGCCGGCCGGTCCCGGCCGGAGCGACCCGCCCCCGGCGCGGCCGCCATCGGCTGGGCGGGCCTCGTGGCCGTCGTGGCCGTCGGCGTCCTCCTCCCGACGGACGTCGAGTGGCCGAGCGGATGGGCGCTGCTCGCGACCCTGCCGACCGCGCTGGTCATCTGGGCCGGGTGGCAGGGACCGGCCAACGGGCCGGTGCGCCTGCTCGGCACCCGGGCGCTGGTGTGGGTCGGCGGTCTGTCGTACTCGATCTACCTGTGGCACTGGCCGGCCATCGTCCTCGGCGAGTGGACCGTGCTGCGGGTCACCGGCGAGAGGGCGCCGCAGTGGCTCCCGCTGACCCTCGCTGTCGCCTCGGTGCTGCCGGCGTGGCTGTCGTGGCGGTACCTCGAGTCGCCGATCCACCACGGCGCCTGGCTGCGCGATCGTCCGCGTGCGCTGCTCGCCGCCGGGCTCGGCATCTCGGCGGTGGGGGTGCTGGCCGCCCTGCCGCTGCTGCCGCTGCGCTCGCCGTTCGTCACCGAGCCACCCGGGGGGCGGATGCCCCCGCTGACCGCCCTGGGAGCCGCCACCGTCACCCGCGGGGAGCCGGTCGCCGGCACCGACGACCCCGGCTGGGTCACTCCCGACCCGCTCACCGCGGGCGAGGACCGGCCCGAGGCCGACGTCGACCGGTGCCAGGTGCCCGAGTCCGCCACCGACCCGGTGCCGTGCACCTTCGGCGACCCGGAGGCCACGGTGACGATCGCTCTCGTGGGGGACTCGAAGGCGATGCAGTGGCTGCCCGCGCTGGAGGAGGCGGGCCGGGAGCGTGGATGGCGGATCGTCACGTACGGCAAGTCGTCGTGCGCCTTCTCGTACAGCGCGGCGTCGAGCGCGGGCACCGCCTACCCGGAGTGCGACGCGTGGAACGGCGCCGTGGCGGAGAGGCTTCGCGCCGACCGGCCGGACCTCCTCGTCACCTCAGGCGTCGCCGACGCCGCGTGGGACGGCACGGGTACGGCGCCGGAGCCGCTCGTGGCGGGCTACACCGCCACCTGGCGCCTGCTCGTGGAGGAGGGCATCCCCGTGCTCGTCATCGGCGACAGCCCGGTCACGCCCGACGACCTCGACGTCTGCGCGGCCTGGCATCCCGACGACCTCGACGCCTGCAGCTTCCCGGCCGACCCGGCCGTACGGGACAGCGGCCTCCCGGCGCAGCGCGAGGCCGCCACCGAAGCCGGGGCCGGGGTCCACCTGCTCGACCTCACGGCATGGATCTGCCCCGGCGGGCGGTGCCCGGTCGTCGTGGGGAACGTCGCGGTCCACCGGCCCGGCGACCACGTCACCGCCACGTACGCCAGGACCCTGGCGCCCGTCGTCGGGGCGGCCGCCGACGACGCCCTCGGCCGCTGAGCCGGTCCGCTGCTCCCTCCGGTTTGGGCGGTGACCACCCGACCGGTAACCTTGACCCTCGGTCTGCGTCCGTGCGGCGTGGCCCGAACCATCCCTGACCCACCACGAAGGCCATGACTCACCCCGATCCCCGGTCCCCGTACGTGCTGGACACCAAGCTCGTCGGACGCCGGCCCGGGACGATGCACGAGCTGGAGCGGGAGGTCGGGGCGCCGAGCGAGCTCGGCACCGACGTCATCCGCGTCGAGGAGGGAGCGCCGCTCCACCTCGAGCTGCGGATGGAGTCGGTCGTCGAGGGCGTGCTCGTCACCGGTTCGGTCCGCGGCACGGCGACCGGCGCCTGCGTGCGGTGCCTGGATCCCGTCAGCCAGACCGTCGACGGGACCTTCCAGGAGCTGTTCGTTCACGCCGATCGGCACGTCCACCACCAGCAGGTGGGGGACGAGGACGCCGACGAGGAGTACCGCATCGAGGACGGCCTGGTCGACCTCGAGCCGGTGCTCCGGGACACGGTGGTGCCTGCACTGCCGTTCCAGCCGGTGTGCCGGCCCGACTGCCCCGGGCTGTGCTCCGAGTGCGGCCAGCCGCTCGCGGAGGACCCGGAGCACCGGCACGACACGACCGACCCCCGGTGGGCGGCGCTCTCGGCCCTGGCCGAGGAGCCGCCCTCGACGACAGAGAAGAGGACCTGACGTGGCCGTTCCCAAGCGGAAGATGTCGCGCTCCAACACCCGCTCGCGCCGCGCCAACTGGAAGGCGACGGTGGTCGCCACCACGACCTGCCCGCAGTGCAAGGCGCCGACCCAGCCGCACACCGCGTGCCCGTCCTGCGGCACCTACAAGGGTCGTCACTTCGGGGCGGCCGAGCGCTCCGAGCACCAGGCCTGACACCCGGCCCATGGCGGCGGCCGACGAGCTCGCCCCGCTGCGCCCCGTAGCCGAGCTCCTCCGGCACCTCGAGCAGGTCACCCGTGAGGACGTCGACGAGGCGCTGCTCCGGCGCGCCCTGACGCACCGGTCCTACGCGTACGAGGCCGGCGGGGTCCCGCACAACGAGCGCCTCGAGTTCCTCGGCGACTCCGTCCTCGGCCTCGTCGTCACGACCACCCTCTACGAGACCCACCCGGACACCAGCGAGGGCCAGCTCGCGAAGCTGCGCGCGGCCGTGGTCAACATGCGCGCGCTCGCCGACGTGGGGCGCACGCTGGGCCTCGGCGACCACGTGTTCCTCGGCCGGGGCGAGGAGACCACGGGCGGCCGCGACAAGGACTCCATCCTCGCCGACACCGTCGAGGCCGTCATCGGCGCCGTGTACTCGTGCGCCGGCATCGACGCCGCCACCGAGCTCGTCCACCACCTCGTCGACCCGCTGCTCGCGCAGTCGGCCACCCTCGGTGCGGGCCTCGACTGGAAGACCAGCCTGCAGGAGATCGCCTCCCGGCACTCCCTGGGGGCGCCGGAGTACGCCGTCAGCGAGGACGGCCCCGAGCACGCCAAGTGGTTCCAGGCCGAGGTGAGCCTCGGTGGCCGGGTCCTGGGCCGCGGCGCCGGGCGCACGAAGAAGGTCGCCGAGCAGGAGGCCGCTGCGCTGGCCTGGACCGCCGTCCGCGACCTCCACGAGGCGCCGATCGCCACGGCCGAGGAGGAGCCCGCCCCCGAGGGCGACGCCGAGAGTGCCTGAGCTCCCCGAGGTCGAGGTCGTCCGCCGCGGCCTCGCCATCCACGTCGAGGGCCGCACCATCGCCGACGTCGAGCTGCGTGGGCACCGGGTCGCGCGCCGCCACCTCGCCGGCCCCGGGGACCTCGCCGACCGGATCGCCGGGCGCCGGGTCGCCGCCGTGCGCCGCCGGGGCAAGTACCTGTGGTGGGACCTCCAGGACGACCTCGGCCTGCTCCTCCACCTGGGGATGAGCGGCCAGCTCCTCGTCGAGCAGCCCGGCGCCCCCTACGAGACACACCTCCACGCCCGGTTCCGGTTCACCGACGGCGGCGCCGAGCTGCGCTTCGTCGACCAGCGGACCTTCGGGGGCCTGGCGATCAGCGAGCTCGGCCCGGACGGCATCCCCCGCGCCATCGCCCACATCGCACCGGACCCCCTGGAGCCCGCCTTCGACCGCGACGCCGTCGTGCGCCGGATCCGCACCAGCCACAGCGGCATCAAGCGGGTGCTGCTCAACCAGTCCGTCGTCTCCGGCATCGGCAACATCTACGCGGACGAGGCGCTGTGGCGCGCGGGGGTGCACGGCGAGCGAGCCGCGAGCGCACTCTCGCGACCACGGGTCGCGGCGCTGCTCGACCACGCCACGGACGTCATGCGCGAGGCCCTCGACCAGGGCGGCACCAGCTTCGACGCCCTCTACGTCAACGTCAACGGCGCCTCGGGCTACTTCGACCGCTCGCTCGCGGCCTACGGCCAGGCCGGCCGGCCGTGCCGCCGGTGCGGCACCCCCATCCGGCGCGAGCAGTTCATGAACCGCAGCTCGTACTCGTGCCCGCGCTGCCAGACCCGGCCCCGCGCCGTCAGGGGACGGGCAGCTCCTCGAGCCTGACCGGGGTCCCGGTGTGCCGCTCGGACAGCTCGGCGAGGGCCTCCCGCACCGTGGCGCTGTAGAGGTGCGCGCCCTCGATCGAGGGGTGGATGCCGTCGGACTGGAGCATCCCGGAGGTGCCCGCGAGCGCCTGGTCCCACTCGGCCAGCGCGACGTTGTCGCGCCCGTCGACGAGCCGCTCCAGCGCCGTGTTGTCGGCGTCGACCCGCGCGAACGGTCCGTGGACGGTGACCACGACCACCATCCGGTCCGGGCCCACGAGGTCGAGCACCTTCTCCACGGCCGCGACGTCGGTGCCGGCGTTGGTCCCGAAGGACAGGACCACGGCGCGGCGCAACGCGTCGCCACGGGTCCGCACCAGTGCCGGGGCCTCGCCCCACCGCCGGTTGGAGCGCGCGTCCATCCGGACCGCGGGGAAGTAGTACTCCATGGCGTGCTTGGCGCCGACGAGCATCGAGTCGCCGAAGGCGTCGATCTCGCGCCCCGTCGGCATCGACCAGTCCTGGTCCACCGGGGGCCGTCGGTCGGCGGCCGGCCGCGGCGTGGGGTCGGCCGACGGGACGGACGCCAGGGGAGCCGCCGCCGCGGCGAGCTCGGCCTCGTTGGCGCGGAGCAGCTCCTCCGTGGTCGAGCGGTCGGGGGCGGTGAGGAGCACGGCGACGACGCTCACCGCCAGCGCAGCGGCGACGCCGTAGGCCAGCCGGGCGCGCCGGGCGCCGGCGCGGCGCATGAGCAGTGCCACCTCGGCTCCGGCTCCCGCGAAGCCGAGCCTCCGCACCGGCATCTCGACGAAGCGGTACGAGAGGTCGGCGATGACGAGCGTGACGACGACGCACCACGCCCGGGACAGCAGGTACGTGCTGCCGCCGGGCTGCACGGGAAGGTCCTGGCCCACGACGAGGACGACGGGCCAGTGCCACACGTAGATGCCGTAGCTGCGCGCACCGACCCACCGCATGGCCGGCACCTCGAACAGGGCACGGGCCCGGCCGGGACGGTCGACGAGCGCCAGGACCAGGCCCGCGGTCGCCACCGACGCGAGCAGGATGCCACCGCGGAAGGTGAGCGGGGAGGTCTCGTCGACGGTGAGGAACAGCACGAGCAGCACCCCTGCCGAGCCGGCGAGCACGGTGCGGCGGTGGCGCTGCCACGCCGGCGACCGGGTGCCGGCCCGGCGTGGACCGGTCCAGGAGAAGGCCAGCGCCGCGCCGATCATCAGGCCCATGACGTGGGTGTCCGTGCCGTAGTAGACCCGGGTGGGGTGGGCAGGGTCGAGGAGGACGGCCATGAGCGCGGTGGAGGTGGCCGCGAGGCCGAGGGCGATCGCTGCCCGGCCCCGCGACCGCGGGACCCGCCGCAGCAGGAGGAGCACCGCGAGCGGCCACAGCAGGTAGAACTGCTCCTCCACCGCCAGCGACCAGAGGTTGGCGAAGAGCACCGGGGTGCCGGCGGCGAAGTAGTCGGAGCCGGCGGCGACCTCGAGCCAGTTGGACGTGAACGTGGCCGCACCGACGACCTGCCGGCCGATGCCGACGAGCAGGTCGCCCTCGGTGAGGCGGGCGAGCAGCACCGCGAAGGGCACGGCGACCAGGAGTGCGGGGAGGAGGCGGCGGGCGCGGCGGGCCCAGAACGCGCCGAGGTCGACGGTGCCCGTGGCGGCGTGCTCGCGGACGAGCAGGGTGGTGATGAGGAAGCCGGAGACGACGAAGAACACGTCGACACCGAGGAACCCGCCGGGCAGCCAGCGGGGGTCGAGGTGGAACACGACGACGGCGGTGACCGCGACCGCCCGCAACCCGTCCAGGCCGGGGAGGCGCCCGGAACCGGCGCGTGCGTCCCGCGCCGCCGGGGCGGTGGTCGGGGGCGGACGGCGTGGGGGCGCGAGGGTGCCGGCCGGCGGCTCCATGGGCCAACCGTAGGGACGGATGGGGCGGTTGTGGCGGAGGCGCGCTCAGGTGACGGGTGGTAGGGGCTCGTGGCGTGCCGTCAGAGGTTCCCGTCCTCGGGGTCACCGGGGAGGGCCGGCCGGACGAGCACCTCGTACGCCGGGGCCCCCGGGGCGTCGGCCGGGGCGCGGAACCGGGTGAGCTCGGTGCGGTCCTCGAGCGCGTCCAGCACCGCCTCCGCGGTGGCGCCCTCGACCAGGGTGGGGGCCGTGAGGGCGGCGAGGTCGACGCCGGGGACGGGCCAGGGGACCACGACCGGGGCGGGGCCCTCGGCGACCCGCACGTCGGGCGCCCGGATCGCCCGCAGCCACACCCCCTCTGGGGCGTAGGGCACGGGGGCGCCCAGGTGCTCGGCGCCGATGGTGCCCTCGACATCGCGCAGCCGGTCGACGAGGGCACGGAAGGTTTCGCGGTCCCGTCGCTGCTCGTCGGTGAGGCCGGTGCCGCCGACGACCTCGGTGAGGGCGTCGGCGGTGAGCTCGGTCTCCCTGCCGTCGAGGCTCACCCGCAGGGTGGTCGCCCCCGCGTCGGCGATGCCGGGGGTGCCGAAGTCCGGCGGGGGCGTCGTCACCAGGCCGCTGGTCAGCACGGTCTCGGCGAGGGCGGCGCGTCCCGCGGCGTCGACGTCGCGAGCGGTCAGGTGCAGCAGCAGCGGGCCGGGGTAGATCTCGGGCACCGGGTCGGGGGTGAGCAGCCGCCCGTCCGCGGTGAGGGTGAGCTCGGGCACGGTGCGGAAGGCGACGAGGGCCGTGGTGAAGCCGCCGGTGGTGAACAGCCGCAGCGCCGTGAGGTCGGCGGGGCCGTCCGCGTCGCCGCCCCCGGGGTCGTCGCCGGCGGTCGTGCTGCCGCACCCGGTGAGGGCGAGCGTCGCGGCGGCCGCGCAGCCGGCGACGAGAGAACGGCGGGTGAGGTCGGCCATGCCCGTCGGACGGACGCGGGCGGCACCCGGTTCCCCCGATGTCGCGACCCGCGCCCATCCGCTCCTGAGCTGTCGGGCGGGCAAGCGGCCGCTCCGCCGGCACCCAGTGCGGGCGGGCTGCCCCTCCGGCGCCGGTCGCGTCCGGGCCGCTCCTACGATGCCGGGATGGAGGAACGCGACACGGAGGTCCGGGCCACCGTCTTCGTCCGGGGCCGCGTGCAGGGCGTGGGCTTCCGCTGGTGGACCCGGGCCCGCGCCCTCGAGCTCGGCCTGGCCGGGTGGGCGCGCAACACCGACGACCGCCGGGTGGAGGTGGTGGCGGAGGGGCCACGCGAGTCGGTGGAGCGGCTGCTGGCGCTGCTGCGCGAGGACGTGTCCACCGCCCGGCGCCCGGGGCGGGTGACGGCGGTGTCGACCCCGCAGTGGGCCCGGGCCCGGGGTGAGAGCGGCTTCCGCGAGCGCTGACCGCCCGGTGGACGACCGGTGCGGCCGGTGCGGCCGTCTTCCTACGATGGCGGCGTGAGCGACACCGGTGTGCCCGAGGACCTGGCGCGGCTGCGGTCGAGCATCGACAACATCGATGCCGCGCTGGTGCACCTGCTCGCCGAACGGTTCAAGTGCACCCAGGCGGTGGGCGAGCTGAAGGCACGGCGGGGGATGCCGCCCGCGGACCCCGAGCGTGAGGTCGAGCAGGTGGCACGGCTGCGGGCGCTCGCCGACGAGGCCGGGCTCGACCCGCAGTTCGCCGAGGCCTTCCTGGGCTTCATCGTCGCCGAGGTGATCCACCACCACGAGCGGATCGCCGGCACCGGCTGAGCGGCGGCGTCAGCGCGGCCGGTCGCGCGGCCGGGTCAGCGCTCCCGGAGCCAGCGCGCCCGGGGTCAGCGCGCCGGCGTCCGCGCGGAGAGGAACCGCGCCGCCGACCCGACGGTGCGCAGCGCCTCGGCCTCGTGGTCCTCGATGCGGAACCCCACGATGCCGCTCAGCTGCTCGACGACCTCGACGAAGTCCAGCGAGTCGAGCTCGAAGGCGTCACGCAGGTCGGCGTCGTCGGGGATCCCGGAGAGGTCGGTGCCCGGCACGACGTGGCCGATCGCCTCCTGGAGTGCGGCCCGGGCCTGGTCCGGTGTCATGGCGTCACTGCTCCTTCCGCTGCATCGTGGTCTCCGGGTCCTGCAGGACGCGGTCCAGCGCCTTGAGGAAGCGCGACCCGATCGCGCCGTCGGTGGCCCGGTGGTCCGCCGCCAGGGTGACGGTCACGAGGGGGCGGACGCCGAGCATCCCGTCCACCGCCCACGGCCGGTCGGAGACCGCGCCGAACCCCACGAGGGCGACCTGCGGTGGGTAGATCACCCCGGCCACGCTCTCGACGCCCTGGTCGCCGAGGTTCGAGACGGTGAGGCTGGGCGGCGCGAGCTCGGACCCGCGCAGGCGGCCGCTGCGGGCCCGGCGGGTCAGGTCCCGGACGCGGGCCATCATCGCGGCGGCGTCGAGCGCCTCCGCGGCCGCGATCGAGGGCACGAGCAGCCCGCCGCCGCGCAGCGAGAGGATGAGCCCGAGGTCGACGTGCTCGGCGGGGCGGAAGGCGTCGTCGACCCAGTGCCCGTTGAGCTCGGGCACCTCCACGGGCGGCGAGCGCGGTGGCCCGCATCAGCGCCGCGGCCGGCACCAGGCGCTCGGCCATCGACAGCCCGAGGTTGCGCTCCCGCACCCACTCCAGGGTCCGGTGCAGGTCGACGGTGAGGGTGAGGTGGTAGTGCGGGATCTCGGCGTTGGAGCGGGTCATCAGCGCCGCGATGCTGCGCCGCATGTCCAGGGCGCGCGCCGCGGCGTCGCGTTCCGCGGCGGAGCCGCCCGCGCCGGCGGCGTCGCGCTCCGCCGCCGGGGCCGCCGTCCCGGTGGCAGCCGCGGCGCGGACGTCCTCCGCCCGGATCACGCCGCTGCAGCCCGGTGCCCGTGCACCGTCGCGAGGTCGACGCCGAGCTCGTCGGCGAGCCGGCGGGCGAGCGGTGAGATCCGGCCCGGGCCACCCCGGTGGGGCAGCGGGCCGGGCTCGGGCGCGGCGGCCGGGACCGGCTCCGCCGGCGCAGCCGCGCCCGGCGTCGCCGCGGCGGCGCGTCCGCCGACGGACCGGGCACCGGCTCCGGTGCCGCTCCGGCGGTCGTCGTCAGCGTGGCGAGGACCGTGCCCACCGGCACCTTCGTGCCCGGCTGGACGACGAGCGAGTCGACGACGCCGTCGTCGAAGCACTCCACCTCCACCGCCGACTTCGAGGTGTCGACGACCGCGACGATGTCGCCGCGGTGGACGGGTCGCCCGGCTGCACCAGCCACTCGAGCAGCGTGCCCTCGGTCATGTCGGCGCCGAGGGAGGGCATCCGGAACTCAGGCACCGTCGCCCACCACCCGTCGGGCGGCGGCGACGACGTCGTCGACCTGCGGGAGCGCCGCGTCCTCGAGGTGCTTCGGGTACGGCGTGGGCACCTCCACCCCGCACACCCGCTCGACCGGCGCGTCGAGCTCGTAGAGGGCGCTGCTCGGCGATCCGGGCGCTCACCTCCGCCGACACCCCGACGCTGCGCCACCCCTCGTCGACGACGACGGCGCGGTGGGTGCGCGCGACCGACCCGAGGATGGTCGCGTCGTCGAGCGGCCGGAGCACGCGCAGGTCGACGACCTCGGCGTCGATGCCGCTGACCGGCCAGGACCTCGGCGGCGGCCAGCGCCCGGGGCACGGTCCCCCCGAACCCGAGGAGCGCGACGTCGGCGCCCGGGCGGCGCACGGCGGCGTGGCGGATGTCGACCGGCGTCCGGCTCCTCGGGCAGCTCGCCCGGCGACGTTGTAGAGCGAGCCGTGCTCGAAGACGACCACCGGGTCGGGGTCCTCGCAGCGCCGGCCAGAGCATGCCGCGGGCGTCCTCGAGGGTGGCCGGTGCGACCACGGTCAGGCCGGGGATGTGGGCGTAGTACGCCTCGAGGCTGTGCGAGTGCTGCGCCGCGAGCTGGCGCCCGCCGCCGGTCGTCATCCGGATGACGACCGGGCACCGACAGCTGGCCGCCGGACATGTGCCGCAGGGTCGCCGCGTTGTTGAGGATCTGGTCGAGCGCGAGCAGGCTGAAGTTGACCGTCATGATCTCGACGATCGGGCGCATGCCCGCCCAGGGCGGCGCCGATGCCGGCGCCGGTGAACGCCGACTCCGACAGCGGGGTGTCGCGGATCGCGCTCCTCGCCGAACTCCTCGAGCAGGCCGAGGCTCACCGCGAAGCAGCCGCCGTAGCGGGCCGACGTCCTCGCCCATGAGGAACACCCGGTCGTCGCGTCGCATCGCCTCGCGGTGGGCCTCGCGCAGCGCCTCGCGGTAGGTCGTCTCGCGCGTCGCCCGCTCGGTGGGGTCGCGCAGCGTCGTCGTCACGGTGCTCCTCCTTCCGGGGTCCCGGCCGGCACCCGGACCGGGCCGCCCTCGCCCGCGTCCTCGGGCAGGGTCATGACGAACCGGGTGAGGTCCGCCACCGGCTCCCACGGCGCCGGCCTCGGCCGCGGCCACCGCGGCCGCGACCTCGGCGGCGACCTCGGCCTCGAGCCGGTCGACGTCGGCCTGCGCCGAGCAGCCCCTCGTCGACGAGGCGGGTCGTCAGGGTGGCGATCGGGTCGCAGGGCCTTGAAGTGCTCGATCTCGGCCTTGTCGCGGTAGCGGTCCGGGTCGTACATCGAGTGCGCCCGGAAGCGGTAGGTCTGCAGCTCGAGGAACACCGGGCCGCCGCCGCGACGGATGGCGCTCGACGGCCTCCGTCGGTCGCCGCCGCGGACCGCCTCGACGTCCATCCCGTCGACCGCCCGGGCGGTCATCCCGTATGCCGCCGCCCGCGCCGCGAGGTCGGTGTTGGCGTGCTCGCGGGGGAGGGCGGTGCCCATGGCGTACCGGTTGTTCTCGCAGCAGAACAGCACGGGCAGGTGCCAGAGGGCGGCGAGGTTGGCGCTCTCGTGGAACTCGCCCTCGGCGAAGGCGCCGTCCCCGAAGATCACGGCGGTGACGACCGGGCGCCGCGCGCATCGCGTCGGCGAGGGCCAGGCCCACCGCGACCGGCAGCCCGCCGCCGACGATGGCGTTGCCGCCGTAGAAGCGGCGGGAGGCGTCGAAGAGGTGCATCGACCCCCCGCGCCCCCGGCTGCACCCGGTCGCCTTGCCGTAGAGCTCGGCCATGACGGCGGCCGGCGGGCACGCCCCGGGCGAGCGCGTGGCCGTGCTCGCGGTAGGTCGAGACGACCGCGTCCTGCGGGCCGAGCGCACCGACGACGCCGACGGCGGTGGCCTCCTCGCCGATGCACAGGTGGAGGAACCCGCGGATCCGCGTCGCGCTGTAGAGCTCGACGCACTTCTCCTCGAACCTGCGGATGAGGAGCATCTCGCCGCAGCAGGGCCACGGGGTCCGGGGCGGGTCGGGGCGGCGGCGGGGTCGGTGGTCGTGCTGGTCATGGCGTCTCCTCCACGGTCGAGATGTCCCCCTCGGGCAGGCCGAGCTCGCGGGCCTTGAGCAGCCGTCGCATGACCTTGCCGCTGCGGGTGTGCGGGCAGGTGCGGCTCGAAGGCGATCTCCCGCGGGGCCACCGAGCCGAGCCGGTGGCGGCCGAACATGATGCAGCTCGCGGCGCAGCGCCTCCGTCGGCTCGACCCCGGGGGCCAGGCGTGACGAAGGCCTTGACGACCTCGCCGGCGAGGGGGTCCGGCTTGCCGATGACGCCGACCTCGGACACCGCGGGGTGCTCCATCAGGGTGCTCTCGACCTCGAACGGGCCGATGAGGTGGCCGGCGGACTTGATGACGTCGTCGGCTCGTCCGACGAACCACACGTAGCCGTCGGCGTCGATGCGGGCCAGGTCACCGGTGAGGTACCAGCCGCCGCGGAACGCGGCCGCGTACCGCTCCGGCTGGTCGAGGTAGGCGCGGAACATCGACGGCCAGCCGGGCCGCAGGGCCAGCTCGCCGACCTCGTCGGGCCCCAGCGAGGGTGACCGCGCCGTCGCGCACCGCCGCCCGGCCGTCGTCGCCGCGGTCCAGGACGGCGACCTCGATGCCGGGCACCGGCCGTCCCATCGACCCGGGCCGCACCGGCATGCCGGGGACGTTGCTGATCATGATCGCCCCGGTCTCGGTCTGCCACCACGTGTCGTGGATCGGCAGCCCGAACGCCTCGGTGCCCCACATCACCGCCTCGGGGTTGAGCGGCTCCCCGACGCTGACGACGTGCCGCAGGCGGGACAGGTCGTGGGAGCGGGCCATCGCGACACCGCTGCGCATGAGCATCCGCAGCGCGGTCGGGGCGGTGTAGAAGACGGTGACGCCCTCGTCCTCGAGCACCGAGTACCACCGCCGGGCGTCGAAGTCGGCGGCGTCGGTGACGAGGGTGACCCCGCAGGTGAGCGGGCCGATGATGCCGTAGGACGTGCCGGTCACCCAGCCCGGGTCGGCGGTGCACCAGAAGACGTCGTCGTCGTGGAGGTCGAGCACCATCCTCGCGGTCGCGTGGTGCGCGACGACCGCCTCGTGGACGTGGACCGCGCCCTTGGGCCGACCGGTCGTGCCGCTCGTGAAGTGGAGCAGCGCCGGGTCCTCGGGTCCGGTGTCCGCCACGGCGGGCCGCGGCCGTTCCTCCGCCGTCGCGAGCGCCTCCGCGCCACGAGATGGTGCCGGGCGGTGCGTCGTCCTCGACCACGACGACGACGCCGAGGTCGGGCAGGTCGGCCCGCCCGTCGGCGACCTTGCGCTCGTAGGACTCCCGGTCGGTGACGAGCAGCCGGACGTGGCCGAGGTCGAGGCGCTGGCGGACCGGCCCGGGCCCGAAGGCGGGGAACAGCGGGCAGTAGACGCTGCCGTTCCACAGCGTGCCCAGGGCCGTGACGAACAGCTCCGGTGACCGGGGGAGCAGCGTGCACACCCGGTCGCCGCGGCCGACCCCGAGCGCGGTGAGCACCGCGGCGAACCGCGCCACCTCGTCGGCGAGCCGGCAGTAGGTCATCTCGGTGCGGGCGGCGTTCCGGTCGAGGAAGCGGACGGCGACGGCGTCGCCGCGCCCGGCGTCGACGTGCCGCTGCACGGCCTGGTAGGCGATGTTCAGCCGGCCCCCGGGCTCGGGGCCAGCCAGCTGCGGGCCTGGTCCCAGGTGAAGGTCCGGACCCGCTCGGCGTAGTCGCCGATGAGCGGCGGCCGGGCGGGGACGTGGTCGAGGACGGGGTACCCGCCCGCCACCGCCGTGCTCCGTCCGCTCCGCTCCGTCGTGGCCGCCACCGCGCACCTCCGGCCTCCGCCCGGCGTGCCCCGGTGGGCTACCGGTCCTCCGGCGCCGCGGGCGGAGGAACCGACGCCCCTGCCCGCGGTGGTCCGTCCGCGGTGCCACTCCCAGTAGAGCACCGCCGGGCGCCCGCGGATCGGGGCTGTTGCCCACGTCGCACCGGGCGTGTGAGAACCGGCACCAGGAGCCCACGGCCTCCGGGCCCGCGGGGACACTGGAGGTGCAGGCGTCCAGGAAGGAGGCCGCGCGTGCCCAGGGTGCGCGATCTGCTCTACCGGTTCCGCCCGGCGGGCACGCCGGGTCCGGCAGGTGCCGCGGCGGTGCCGGCCGACCGCGCCGCCGACCGCGCGACCGAGCTCGCGCCCGTCCTCGCGCTCCTGGCCGAGACGGAGGAGCAGTGCGCCGCCCTCCACGAGCGGTCGCTCCGGGATGCCGCCCGGCTCCGGGAGCGGTCCCACGAGACGGCACACCGGCGGGTCGCCGAGGCCGAGTCGGCGGCGCCGGGGGAGCGCGCCGACGCCGCGGCCACGGCGGCCGCGCGAGCCGCCGGTGAGCGCACCGCCACCGTGGCGGCCGCCCGGGACGAGGCCGACCGGGTGCTCGCCCGCGCCGAGGCGAGGACGCCCGCGTGGGTGGAGCGGGTCGTCGCCGACGTCGAGGGGATGCTCGGCGTCGTGCCGGAGGAGGGGCGACGGTGAGCGCCGGCTGGGTCGCCGCGACGGTACGGGCCCGGGCGATGAGCCGGCGCCGGCTGGGACGGGTGGCGGTGCGGGAGCTCGCCGCCGAGCCCGACCTCGACGCGGCGCTCGCCCGGCTGGCCCGGTCGCCCTACCGCCGCGAGGTCCGGGGCGGGATGACCCTGGCGCAGGCCCAGCGCGGCGTCGTGGCGGCCACCCTGTGGAACGTCCGGGTGCTGTCGGGGTGGCTTCCGCGCCGGGGCGTCTCCCTCCTGCGCGTCCTCGTCAGCCCGGTCGAGGCCGCGAACGTCGTCGACCACCTCGACCACCTCGCCCGCGGCCGGTCCGGGCCCGCCCCCGTCCCGTACCGGCTCGGTGGGCTGGGGACGACGTGGCCCCGACTCGCGGCGACGTCGACCCCCGACGAGGTCCGGGCGGCGCTCGCCACCTCGCCCTGGGGAGACCCGGGGGGAAGCTCGACGCGCGAGGTGGCGCTGGCCCTGCGCCTCACCGCGGGCGACCGCATCGCCTCCGCGGTCCCGGCCGCTGCGGACTGGGCGGCGGGCCACCTCGCCCTCCTCGTGGCCCGCGAGGTCGCGGCCGAGCGGCTGCCCCTGCCGGGGCGGGTCCGCGACGACCTCGTGTTCGCGCTGGGGGAGCGGGTCGCCGAGGCGAGCACGTTGCCGGCCCTCGTCCAGGCCCTGCCGCGCAGCGCGGCCTGGGCCCTGGACGGTGTCTCGGAGCGGGACGACCTGTGGCGGGCCGAGGCGCGGTGGTGGGCGCGGGTGGAGCGCGACGCCTTCCGGCTGGTCCGGTCCTCGACCCCGGGCGCCGAGGCCTCGGTCGGCGCCGTGGCACTGCTCGCCACCGACGCCTGGCGGGTCCGGGCCGCCCTCGAGAGCGCCGCCCGCCACGGCCGTGCCCTGGAGGACTTCGATGCCGTGGCGTGAGTCGCTCCGTCCGGTCGCCATGCGGCGGGTCGCCCTCGTGGCGCCCACCGCCGCGCTGCGCGACCTGCTCGTGGCCGTGGCCGACTCGGGGACCGTCGACCTCGACCTCTCCGGGTCCGAGGACCGGGAGGGCCACCCGGAGGGCGCCGCCGAGGCGTTGCTCCACCGGATGCCCGGGGACCCCTCGGAACCGGCCGTCTTCCCGGGGCCGCCGGACCTCGAGGAGTGGGCGCGCGACGGTCGAGCCGACCTCGTCGCCGGCGAGGCCGAGCTCGAGCGGGTCTCCGCGCTCGCGGTCACCAGAGGCAGCGTCAGCGCCGTCGCCGGGTGGATGACCGAGAGCGACGTCCGGCCGCTCGCCGAGCGCCTGTCCGGCTCCGGGGGAGCGGTCGTCCCGTTGGCGTCGCCGCCGGGGCTGCAGCCGCCGACCCTCCTCGCGCAGGGCGGCGCGAGCAAGGAGTTCGCCCCGCTCGTGGAGACGTACGCGACCGTGCCCTACGCCGACGTCAACCCCTCGATCCTCGCCGGCCTCGCGTACGTCGTGATGTTCGGGATGATGTTCGCCGACGTCGGCCACGGCGCGCTGCTCCTCCTCGCGGCGGTCGCGGTGCGCCTGGGGTGGTGGTCCTCGCGGTTGGGGCGGCTGCGACCGGTCTGGCTGTTCCTCGCCGGAGCGGGTGCGGCGAGCATGGTGTTCGGCGCCCTGTACGGCGAGTTCTTCGGGCCCACCGGCGTCATCCCGGTCCTCTGGATCGAGCCGCTCGAGCACCCGGTCGAGCTGCTCGCTGCGGCGGTCGGGGTCGGTGCCGTCCTCCTCGCCGGGGCGTACGCCCTGGGGACCGTCAACCGGTTCCGCGAGGGCGGCTGGCGGGCCGCCGTCTACGCCCCGACCGGCATCGCTGGGTCCGCCGTCTTCCTCGGCCTCGGGGCGGTCGTCGGAGGGGCCATCGCGGGGTGGAGCTGGCTGACCGCTCTCGGCATCGTCCTCGCCACCGTCGGCCTGGCCGTCGCGGCCGTCGGCCTCTACGCCGCCGCCGGCGGCGGCGGTGCCGGGGTCGCCGAGACCGCGGTGGAGCTGTTCGACCTCGTCATCCGGCTCGGGTCCAACCTCGTCAGCTTCGCCCGACTCGCCGCCTTCGGGCTCACCCACGCCGCCCTAGGCCTGGTCATCTGGCAGGGCACCATCGCGCTGTGGGAGGACGGTGGCCTCGCCCGTGCCGGTGCCGTCGTCGTCTTCCTCGTCGGCAACGCGCTCGCGTTCGCGCTCGAGGGGCTCGTCGCCGCCATCCAGGCCCTGCGCCTGGAGTACTACGAGCTGTTCTCCCGGATCTTCGAAGGCGTCGGGCGCCCCTTCCGGCCCTGGCGCGTCCCGCTCGCCCGCCTGGAGGTGCCATGTCCACCTGGTTGATCGCCCTTCCCGCCCTGCTCGCCGTCGGCATCGCCAGCTCGTGGCTGCTGCGCCGCCACGGCAGACGGGGGCTCGCCGTCGTGCTCCTCGCGGACGGGCTGCTGCTCGTCGCCTCGCTCGTCCTGCTCGTCCTCGCCGTGGCCGTCGAGCCCTCCACCGCCGCCCAGGTGGCCGGCGTCGCCGCGGCCGACGCCGCCTCGGCGAACGGGTCGGCCCTCATCGGGGCGGCGATCGCGGTCGCCGGGTCGTCGATCGGCGCGGCGATCGCCGTGGCCTACACCGGCTCGGCCGCCCTCGCCGCGATGAGCGAGCGCCCGGAGATCTTCGGACGCGCGATGGTCATCGTCGGGCTCGCCGAGGGGATCGCCATCTACGGGCTGATCATCTCGGTCATCCTCATCGGCCGGGCATGAGCCGGGTCGCCGCCATCGGGAGGCCGTCCGAGGTGGCCGGCTTCGCCCTGGCCGGCGCCCTGGTCCTCCCGGCCCGCACCGAGGCGGAGGCCAGGGCGGCGTGGGCCGGCCTCCCCGAGGACGTGGCCGTCGTCGTCCTCACCGCGGAGAGCTCCAGGGCCCTCGCCGGGGCGTCCGGTCGGCGAGGCGGCCCGCTCACGGTGGTGATGCCGGCGTGACGTCCCCCACCGAGCTGACCCGGCTCCAGCAGGAGGCCCTCGCACCGCTGCGTCGCGCGCTCCTCGAGGCCGCGCGCACCGAGGCCGGGGCCGTCCTGTCGGCAGCGGAGGCGGACGCCGCCCGGCTGGAGTCCGAGGCGGCGGGGCGGGCGGCGGCGATCCTCGAGGACGCGCGCCGCCGTGGGGCGGCCGACGGTGCCGACCGGGTGCGGGTCGAGCGGGCCGCCGCCCGCCGGGAGGCCAGGGCGGTGGTCCAGCGGGCACGCCAGGTGGCGTACGACCGCGTCCGGGAGGCGGCGGTGGAGGCGGTCGGCGAGGTCGTCGGACGGGGTCTCGCCCGTGACCGCCTGCGGGGCGTCGTCCGTGCGGAGCTGGGGGAGGCCGCACGGCTCACCGACGCACCCGGCGGCGGTCTCGTGGGCGAGGCCCCCGACGGGCGCCGCGTCGACGCCTCGGCGGCGCACCTGGTCGACCTCGCGCTGGACCGAACCGACCTCGACGGGTTGTGGGCGTCGTGACCGCCGCCGCCGGGATCGTGGTGCGGGTGAGCGGGCCGCTCGTCGAGGCCGAGGGGCTGGCCGGGGTGGCCATGGCGGAGATGGTCGCCCTGGGTGTGCGCGGGCTGCCCGGGGAGGTGGTCGCCATCGACGGCGACCGCGTGACCGTCCAGGCCTACGAGTACACGGGCGGGCTCGCGGTGGGGGCGCCGGTGGTGCCGCGCCGGCGGCCGTTGACCGCGGTGCTGGGCCCGGCCCTGCTCGGCGGCATCGTCGACGGGTTGCTCCGTCCCCTCGGCAGCGCGCCCACCTGGCTCTCTCCCGACGCCGAGCGGGGCGGGACGTCCCGGACCTGGCCCTGGCGCCCGGGGGTGGAGCCGGGTGCCGTCGTCGGCGAGGGGGAGGTCCTCGGCGCGCTGGGTGGCACCGAGAACCTGGAGTTCCGGGTCCTCGTGCCCCCCGGGGCGCACGGGGAGGTCGACGACCTCGCCGTCGCGGGCGAGTACGGCGTCGACGCCGTGCTCGCGACCGTCGGCGGCATGCCCGTGGGGGCCAGCGTGGAGTGGCCGGTCCGCCGCCCCCGGCCGGTCCGGGCCCGGTTGGGGGCGGGTGAGCCCCTGCTCACCGGCCAGCGGGTCCTCGACGCGGTCTTCCCGCTGGCCCTCGGCAGCACCGCCGCGGTTCCCGGCGGGTTCGGCACCGGCAAGACGATGCTGCTCCAGCAGGTCGCCAAGTGGTGCACGGCCGACGTCATCGTCTACGTCGGGTGCGGCGAGCGGGGCAACGAGATGGCGGACGTGCTCTCCGACCTCGGCGAGCTCGTCGACCCCCGGACCGGACGGCCGCTCGCCGAGCGCACCGTGATCGTCGCGAACACGTCGAACATGCCGATGATGGCGCGGGAGACCAGCATCTACGCCGGGGTGACGGTCGCCGAGTTCTTCCGGGACATGGGCCACGACGCGGTGGTCATCGCCGACTCGACCTCGCGCTGGGCCGAGGCGCTGCGGGAGTTCTCGTCGCGGTCCGGCGAGCTGCCGGCCGAGGAGGGCTACCCGGCCTCGCTGCCTTCGGCGCTCGCGGCCTTCTACGAACGTGCCGGCCGGGTCGAGACCCTCGGCGGCGCCGAGGCGTCGGTGACCATCATCGGGGCGGTCTCCCCGCCGGGGGGCGACCTCACCGAGCCGGTCTCGGCGCACACCGAGCGGTTCGTCCGCACCCTGTGGAGCCTGGACCGGGACCTGGCCTACGCGCGGCACTACCCCGCCGTCGGGTGGGCGGGCTCGTTCGCCCGGGACACCGACCTCATCGGGGCCTGGTACGCGACCTCCGGCGACCCCGAGTGGGCGCGCCGCCGCGCCCGGGTCACCGGGCTGCTCGCCGAGTCGGACCGGCTCACCGACCTCGCCGACCTCGTCGGGGCCGGGTCGCTCCCCGGCCACGAGCGCGTCGTCCTCCTCGCGGGCCGGCTGCTCCGCGAGGGGGTGCTCCAGCAGAGCGCCCTCGTCGACAACGACGCCCACTGCGGCTCCGCCAAGACCGCGGCCCTCGTCGACGCGGTGCTCGAGGTCGTCGACCGGTGCGAGGCCCTGGTGGACGGCGGGGTCACGGCCGCCGAGGTCGAGGAGGTCGACTTCTCGCCGCTGCTCCGCGCGGCCCAGGAGTGCGGGCCCGACGACGCGGACGCGGTCCGCGTGCGCCGCGACCGGATGCTGGAGACGCTGGGGGCGCTGACATGACCGCGGACCGCCCGCTGCGGCTCCCCGTCGAGTACTCCAGCGTGCACGAGGTGCGCGGCCCCCTGCTCGTCCTCCACGACGTGCGGGGCGTCGGGTGGGACGAGTTCGCCGTCATCACGTCCGGCGACGACGCTGTCGACTCCCGGCCGCGGCACGGGCTGGTCCTCGAGGTGGACCGGGACCTGGCGGTGGTCCAGGTGCTCGAGGGCACCGCCGACCTCGTGCCGGGACGCACGCGGGTGTCGTTCTCGGGCGAGCCGCTGCGCGTCCCCGTCGGGCTCGGGTGGCTGGGCCGGGTGTGCAACGGCCGCGGCGAGCCCGTCGACGGCGGGCCGCCGGTCCACGGCCCGAGGACGGCACCGGTCGCGGGTGCCCCGCTCAACCCGGTGCGCCGGGAGCCTCCCGCCGACCCGGTGCTCACGGGCATCTCCGCCATCGACGCGCTCACCACGCTCGTGCGCGGCCAGAAGCTCCCGATCTTCTCCGCCGCGGGCCTGCCGCACCTCGAGCTCGCCGCGCAGATCGCGGCGCAGGCCACCGCGGGCGACGAGCCGTTCAGCGTCGTCTTCGCGGCGATGGGGCTGACGCACGCGGACGCCGAGATGGTGCGCTCGGTGCTCGACGAGCGCTCGGCCGCCGGCGAGCTGCTGCTCCTGCTCAACACCGCCGACGACCCGGTCATCGAGCGGATCCTGACCCCGCGGGTCGCGCTCACGGTGGCGGAGAGCATCGCCTTCGAGCACGGCCGCCACGTCCTGGTCGTGCTGGCCGACATGACGAGCTACGCCGAGGCGCTGCGCGAGGTGTCCGCGGCCCGCGGCGAGATGCCGGGCCGGCGCGCCTACCCCGGCTACCTCTACAGCGACCTCGCCTCCCTCTACGAACGCTGCGGCCGGATCCGGGGCACCCCCGGCTCGGTCACCGTGCTCCCGGTGCTGACGATGCCGGCCGGCGACATCACCCACCCCGTGCCGGACCTCACCGGCTACATCACCGAGGGCCAGGTCGTCCTCACCGCGGACGTGCGGGCGCGGGGCGTCTACCCCCCGATCGACCCGCTGTCGTCGTTGTCGCGGCTCATGCGCGGCGGAGCGGGTGCCGGCCGCACGCGCGAGGACCACCTCGACGTCGCCGCCCAGCTGCTCGCCGCGCTGGCGCGGGCCCGTCAGGTGCGCGAGCTCGCCGAGCTCGTCGGGGCCGACGCGCTCAGTGGCACCGACCGGCTGTACGTCGACGTCGGCACCCGGATCGAGCAGCGGCTCATCGACCAGCAGCGGGGCGAGTGCCGCACCCTCGAGGAGACGCTGTCCCGGTGCTGGGACGTCCTCGGCGTCCTGCCGCGGCGTGAGCTGACGATGCTGTCGGACACCCTCATCGACACCTACGGACCGGCGGGGCGGTGATCCCGTGCCGATCAGCGCCCGCGTGCCCCCCGGACGAGCCGGTCGGATCTGGCTGCGCCGGCGGCTGGCCACGGCCCGCCGGGGTCGGGACCAGCTGGACCGCAAGCTGCGCATCCTGCAGCCCGAGGTGCAGCGTCAGCGGATCCGGGCGGCCCGCAGCCACGAGGAGTGGCGGCGGGCGTGCGCCCGGGTCCGACTCTGGACGACCCGCGTCGCCCTGGTCAGCGGACAGGACGCCTTCCGGCACGCCGCGGCCCGCCACCCCGCGGTCGTGGAGCTGAGCTGGGCGACGTCGATGGGGGTGGTCTACCCCTCCGCCGTCTCGGTCACCACGACCCCGGAACCGGGTGCCGTCGTCGACAACGCCGCGGTGGCTCCGGCGCTCGAGGCCACCCGCACGGCCCTGCTCGCGGGGGCACGGGCCGCGGCCGCGGACGAGGCGGTGCGGCGGATCGAGGCGGAGATCGACGTCACCCGCCGGCGTCTCCACGCCCTGGACCGGCGGTGGCTCCCGTGGCTGGAGGCTGAGCTCGCCCGCCTCGAGCTCGCCCTCGAGCAGGCCGAGCACGAGGACGGCGTCCGACTGCGCCGGGCGACCGCCGGCAGCCCGCACCCGACCCGGCCGAGCGGGGCCGGGTCCACCAAAGGGAGGGGATCGACGTGATCCACCGAGTCCTGCTGGCCGTGGACGACTCCGCGGACTCGCTCGCCGCCGCACGGCTCGCGGTGGACCTGGCCGCCCACCGGGACCAGGTGCTCCGGGTGGTGCACGTCAGCGCCGACGGCGCCCTCGACGAGGCGCTGCGGACCGCGAGCGCCAGTCCGGGCGTGGGCACCCGCAGGGGTCGCTCGGACGCCGCGGTCCTCGCGCGGGTGCAGCGCCTCGCCCGGCGGGCAGGCGTCGAGGCCGAGACGGCACTCCTGCACGGCGAGGTGGGCCGGGTCCTGCTCGACGAGGCACGCCGGTGGTCCGCCGACCTCGTCGTCGTCGGCAAGTCGTCGCGAGCGACGTACGGGGAGCCCTACGTCGGCACCGTGACCCGGCACGTCCTGGAGTTCTCCGAACAGCCCGTGCTCGTCGTCCCGCCCGCGCCGAGGGTGGGGCCCGCCGCACCCTGAGGGCGGATGGGGGTCAAGACCGGCGGCTGGACGACGATCCTCACCCACGTTCGCGATGAGAGCCAGCCACATCAGTCACTGAGGTCACAGGCACCACCGCGACCCCGCGAGGTCCCGGCCCGCCGCCCGGGCGCGGGTAGCATCGCCCGCGACCCGGGCCCGGCCACCGGCCCGACCACCGACGAGAGACGACGACCCGCAGCATGTACCTGAAGACGCTGACCCTGAAGGGCTTCAAGTCCTTCGCCTCGGCGACGACGCTGCGGCTGGAGCCGGGGATCACCTGCGTCGTCGGGCCGAACGGGTCGGGCAAGTCCAACGTCGTCGACGCCCTCGCCTGGGTCATGGGCGAGCAGGGCGCCAAGAGCCTGCGCGGCGGGAAGATGGAGGACGTCATCTTCGCCGGCACCGCGGGCCGCCCACCGCTCGGCCGCGCCGAGGTCAGCCTCACCATCGACAACACCGACGGCGCGCTGCCCATCGACTACACCGAGGTCACCATCACCCGGACGATGTTCCGGGGCGGGGGCTCGGAGTACGCCATCAACGGCACGTCGTGCCGCCTGCTGGACGTCCAGGAGCTGCTCTCCGACTCGGGCCTGGGCCGCGAGATGCACGTCATCGTCGGCCAGGGCCAGCTCGACACGGTGCTGCGCGCCACCCCCGAGGACCGCCGCGGCTTCATCGAGGAGGCGGCGGGCGTCCTCAAGCACCGCCGCCGCAAGGAGCGCGCCCTGCGCAAGCTCGAGACGATGGAGGCGAACCTCACCCGGGTCCACGACCTCACCGGCGAGATCCGCCGCCAGCTCGGGCCGCTCGGCCGCCAGGCCGAGACCGCGCGCCGGGCCGCCGTCGTCCAGGCCGACGCCCGCGACGCCCGCCTGCGGTTGCTCGCCGACGACCTCGTGCAGCTCACGGCGGTGCTCGAGCAGGAGGTGGCCGACGAGGCCGCGCTGCTCGAGCGCCGGGCCGCCGTCGAGGACGCCCTCGCCGATGTGCGGTCCCGCCTCGGCGAGGTGGAGCGGGCCGCCGCCGAGGCCGCTCCCGAGCTGGGCCGGGCCCACGAGGGCGTCGTGCGGCTGCAGAGCCTGCGTGACCGGCTCGGGTCCACCGGTTCGGTCGCCGCCGAGCGGGTGCGCCTGCTCTCGCAGGACGACGAGCACGAGACGACGAGCGGCCGTGACCCGGAGGAGCTGCGGGCCCAGGCCGCCCAGGCCCGCGAGGAGGAGGCCGCGCTCCTCGAGGAGGTGGCCGCCACCGGGGAGCGCCTCGCCGCCGTCGTCGCCGCCCGGGAGGAGGCCGAGGCCGCGTACAGCGAGGAGCAGGCGCGCCTCGCCCGGCTGGCCCGGGCCGCCGCGGACCGCCGCGAGGGCCTGGCCCGCCTCTCCGGCCAGGTGGGCGCGCGCCGCAGCCGGGTCGAGGCCGGGGAGGCCGAGGTCGGCCGGCTCCGGGGGCTGGCCGCTGCCGCCCGGGAGCGGGCTGCCGAGTCGGAGGCCGAGTTCGCCCGGCTCGAGAGCGGCATCGCGGCCACCGAGGAGGGGGAGGAGGGGCTCGACACCGCGTACGAGGCCGCCACCGCCCGGCTCGCCGTGGTCGAGGCCGAGGTCGAGCGCCACGCGGCGGCCGAGCGCGAGGCCGAGCGCGACCGCGCCTCCGCCCAGGCGCGCCTCGAGGCCCTGGAGCTGAGCCTGCGCCGCCGGGACGGTGCCGCCACGCTGCTCGCCGCGGCCGACGACGAGCACGGGGTGATCGGCACCGTGGCCTCGCTGCTCCACGTCTCCGGCGGGTACGAGCACGCCGTCGCCGCGGCCCTGGGCTGGGCCTCGGAGGCCCTCGCCGTCGGCTCCGCCGAGCAGGCCGCCACCGCCCTGGCCGCCCTGCGCCAGCGGGACGGTGGCCGGGCGGGGCTGCTCGTCGGCTCCACCGCACGCCCCGCCGACCCCTCCGGCTGGCCCGACCTCGGTGGGGCGGGGGTGTGGGCCCGTGACGTCGTCGACGCGCCCACCGAGGTGCGTCCGGCCGTCGAGCAGCTGCTCGAGCGGGTCGCGCTGGTCCCCACCGCCGAGCACGCGGTGGCGCTCGTGTCGCGCCACCCGGGCGTCACGGCCGTCACCGAGGAGGGTGACGTCTTCGGCCCCGGGTGGGCCCGAGGGGGCGGCAACGCCGGCGAGAGCCTGCTCGAGGTGCAGGCGGCACTCGAGGAGACCCGGGGCGTCCTCGGCGACGCCGGCGCGCGGCTGGAGCGCTCGCGCTTCGCCCTCGCTGCCGCGCGCGAGCGGGCCCGCGAGGTCACCGCCGAGGTCGACGCCGCCCTCGAGGCCCTCCACGAGTCCGATGCCCGGATGGCGGCGGTCGCGGAGCGGCTCGGCACCCTGGGCGCCGGCGTGCGCACCGCCTCGGCGGAGGCCGACCGTGCCGACCGCGCCATCGAGGACGCCCTGGCCACCCTCGAGGCCGACCGCGCCGAGCTCGCGGCCCTGGTGGCGCGGCTCGAGGCCGCCGAGGCCGAGCCGGAGGACGCGCAGGACCCCTCCACCGAGGACCGCGACCGGCTCGAGCTCGCCGCGAGCCGTGCCCGCACCGCCGAGACCGAGGTGCGCCTGGCCCTGCGCACCCGTGAGGAGCGGGCCCGGGCCCTCAAGGGACGCGCCGACTCCCTCGAGGGCGCGGCCCGCAACGAGATCGCCGCCCGTGAACGCCTGCGCGAGCGTCGGGAGCGCCGTCGGCGCGAGGCCGGGGTGGCCGCGGCCGTCCAGGCCGCCGCCGGGTACGCCCGCGACCGGGTCGCGGCCGCGCTGGCCCGCGCCACGGTGGTCAGGGACGCCGCCGAGGCCCGCCGGGCCGAGCGGGAGAGGAGCGCCGCGACCCTGCGCGAGGAGCTCACCACGGTGCAGGACGAGCTGCGCGACCTCACCGACGCCGCCCACCGCGACGAGATGGCCCGGGCCCGCCAGCTGGCCCGCATCGAGCAGCTCCAGGCCAGGGCCGTCGAGGAGCTCGGCGTCGACCCCGAGGTGCTCGTGGAGGAGTTCGGCCCGCACCAGCCGGTTCCGCACGTGCCCGGCCCCGACGACGACCCCGGCGACGTGCCCGAGCCCCTGCCCTACGTCCGGGAGGAGCAGGAGAAGCGGCTGCGCCGCGCCGAGCGGGCCCTGTCCTCACTGGGCAGGGTGAACCCGCTCGCGCTCGAGGAGTACGCCGCGCTCGAGGAGCGGCACACCTTCCTCACCACCCAGCTCGAGGACCTCAAGCGCTCCAAGCGCGACCTGCTCGACATCGTCAAGGAGGTCGACGAGCGCGTCGAGGAGGTCTTCCGCGAGGCCTTCCACGACACCCGGGAGCAGTTCGAGCGGGTCTTCGACCGCCTCTTCCCCGGGGGCGAGGGCCGGCTCGTGCTCACCGACCCCGACGACATGCTGACGACCGGCATCGAGGTGGAGGCGCGTCCGCCCGGCAAGAAGGTCAAGCGGCTCTCGCTGCTCTCCGGCGGGGAGCGCTCGCTCGTCGCGGTCGCGCTGCTCGTCGCCATCTTCAAGGCGCGACCGAGCCCGTTCTACATCATGGACGAGGTCGAGGCGGCTCTCGACGACACCAACCTCGGCCGGCTGATCACCCTCTTCGAGGAGCTGCGCGACTCCAGCCAGCTCATCGTCATCACCCACCAGAAGCGGACCATGGAGGTCGCCGACGCCCTCTACGGCGTGTCCATGCGCGGCGACGGCGTCACCACCGTCGTCAGCCAGCGCCTGCGGGACGTCGCCGCCACCGCCTGAGCGCGTCCAGGCCGAGGTGACGCAGCCCACGGCGACGGGCCGGTGGCTGCGGCGGGACACTGGAACCGAGGGCGACCGCTCCGTCGGACACCCGCCCGTCACCGTGTCGCCCCGGTCCCGGTGAGAGGGATGAGTGCCATGACAGGCACCGCAAAGATCCTCACGTACATCGCGTTCACCGTCATGGTCCTCGTCGGTGTCGTCGGCGGCCTCTTCGTCGCCGGCTACGCCTTCGAGGACCTCGACACGTGGGCCGCGATCGGCAGCACCGCGGCGTGGCTCGTCCCCACCGTGGTGCTCTGCCTGCTGGCGCTCACGAGGTACTCGGCCGTGCCGACGGTCTTCGTCGTCGTGACCGGGCTCGTGGCCGCCTTCACGCTCCTCGACTCCTCCGTCGGCCTCGTGGACCGGGACGCGCTCGGCCCGGTGGCCGCCATCGGGGTGTTCGCGCTCGCGGTCTCGCTCGCCTTCCTCGGCCTGCGCGAGGCCTCGCTCGCGGGGCTGCTGCTCGTCGTCCTCGGCGTGGTGCAGCTCGCGGCGACGTCGATCGTGTTCCTCGAGGAGTGGCAGGCCGATGGCGGGCCCGGGCTCCGTGCCCTGCTGACGACCTCGTCCGGCGTGATCGTCGTTCCGCTGCTGGTCGTCGGGGCGCTGTTCCTCGTCGCCGGTTGGCTGGCCCACCAGTCGCTCCGGTACTGGCACCACCTGCCGCCGACGGCGCGTCCGGCGCACTGAGGCTCCGCACCCACCGGGTCGACGGCCCGGTGGGGTCAGGAGCCCCGTGACCGCCACGCGGTGATCAGCTCGCGCTCGTCGTCGTCGGTGAGCCCGGCCGCACGCGGCTGGTCGGCCGGGCGGTCGTGCTCCTCCCAGGCGAGCGCGTCGCGGAAGGTCTCGACGAGCGGCCTGCTCGCCAACCCCAGGCCCCGCGCCGCTTCTCCCGTGCGGGCGGCGAAGCCCGCGTACTCGGGGAAGGGCAGCCAGAACGGCAGCGACCGCGGGCCCATCCAGGGCTCGACCTCCTGCTCGGCCAGCCAGGCGGGGTCCGCGGCCACGGTGGCGGCGGTGGAGCCGGCGGCCTCCGCGGCCGTGGCCAGGAGGCCGCCCAGCGTGACGGTGGGGCCGACGGCGTCGACGATCCCGGCAGTGCCCTGGAGGGCGCAGCGCACGAGCCAGGCGGCGAGGTCGCGGACGTCGAGGAGCTGGGCCGGGTCGTCGAGGGCGCCCGGGACCAGCACCTCGTCCGGCACGGCGGGGTGGGCGAAGCGCCACGGCCAGTAGCCGCTGCGGCCGGAGGCGTCGCCCGCACCGCCGATGAGGCCCGCCCGGGCGACGAGCACCCGGTCGTCGCCGAAGGCCTCCCGCACGTGCCCCTCGCAGGCGACCTTCTTGGCTCCGTAGCCGTCGGGGTCGTCGCCGGCCTCCTCGACCGGGTCGAGGAGCGGGGTGGACTCGTCGGCGCCCGGGACGGAGTGGTCGGCGTACACGTTGCCCGTGGAGACGACCACGGCGTGGCGGGTGCGCGCGGCCAGCAGGCGCGCTGCCCGCCCCACCGGGCCGGGCTCCCGGCCCACCTCGACGACGCCGTCCCAGGTGGCGTCCTCGACCCCGCCGAGGCCGGCGCCGGGGTCGTCGCGGTCGACCTGCACCAGCCTGGCACCGTCTGGCACCCGTCCCGACACCCCGCGTGCCACGCACGTCACCTCGTGCCCGTGCCTCAGGGCGTCGCGGGCCACCGCGTGGCCGAGGAACACGGTGCCGCCGAGGACGAGGAGTCGCACCGGGCCAGCAGACCACGCGGAGACCGCCCCCGGTAAGCGGTGTTCGCCCGCGGCTTACGGTGTCCGCCGGGAGCGGAACAGGCCGCCCGGCGGCCGGGGCGAAGCCTCAGTGGGGCAGCGGGCCGAGGCCGTCGAGGGGCCAGAAGCGCAGGACCACCGGCCCGACGACGCGTTCCTCGGGCACGAACCGGGCGCACTCCGGCCCGTCCCGGGCGCCGCGGCACCCGAACACCGAGTCCGCGGACTGCGAGCGGTGGTCGCCGAGGACGAGCAGGTTGCCCTCCGGCACCCGGATGTCGGGGAAGCAGCGGGTCGACCGCGGGGTCGACTCGCAGTCCATCGTCCCCGGGGTGAAGGGGAGGTCCTCGAAGACGTACGGCTCGTCCAGCGGTGCGCCGTCCACGGTCAGCCTGCCGTCGGCGCTGCAGCAGCCGACGGTCTCGCCGGGCAGGCCGATGACCCGCTTGACGGTGTAGGCGGTGTTGCTCGGGCCGATGCCGGTGAGCTCGCCGAACCACCGCACCGCCCGCACCAGGGGGTTGTCCGGGGGGCTCAGGTGGGCCTGCTGCCAGGTCTCGCCGTGGCCGAAGACGACGACGTCGCGGCGCTCCACGTCGTCGTCGAGCCGGTTGGCGAGGATGCGGTCGCCGACGCCGAGGGTCTCCTCCATGGAGCGGGAGGGGACGCCGAAGGGCTTGACGAGGAACGCCTGGACGAGGGCGACGGCGACGAGCGCCAGGAGGACCTCGGTGAACCACGGGAGCCGCCGCCGACGGCGTGGAGCGGTGTCGGCCCCGGAGGCGGCGGAGGTCACGCACCTCACCCTATGTCCCTGTGGTCGAATGGGCCGCAGTCCCGACGCGAAGGAGCATCCCGGATGAGGTCCGGCATCGACACCAGTGCACTCGACCCCGCGGTCCGCCCGCAGGACGACCTGTTCGCCCACGTCAACGGCCGGTGGCTCGCGAGCACCGAGATCCCCGACGACCGCGGCCGCTACGGCACCTTCGACGTGCTGCGCGAACAGGCCGAGGAGCACGTGCGGGCCATCGTCGACGAGGTCGCCACCGGCTCGCCCGCTCCCGGCAGCGTCGGCGCCAAGGTCGGCGACCTCTACGCCAGCTTCATGGACGAGGACCGGGTCGAGGCCCTGGGCGTCGAGCCGCTGCGCGCCGACCTCGAGCGCATCGCGCAGGTGCGCGACGCCGGGGACGTCGCGCGCCTCCTCGGGTCGCTCGCACGGCAGGGCGTCACCGGCTTCGCCGCCCCGTTCGTCAACACCGACAGCGGCGACCCCGACCGCTACGTCGTCTACCTCGAGCAGGCCGGCATCGGGCTGCCCGACGAGTCGTACTACCGCGAGGACCGGCACGAGGAGCTGCGCGCGGCCTACGTCGTGCACGTCGGGCGGATGCTCACGGCCGCGGGCTGGCCGGGGGCCGAGGCCGACGCCCAGCGCGTCATGGCCCTCGAGACGCGGATCGCCGCCGGGCACTGGGACAAGGTCACCAACCGCGACCCGGTGAAGACGTACACGCTGCTCGACCGCGAGGGCCTCGCCGCCCTCGGCCCCCGGATCGACTGGAGCGGGTACCTCGACGGGATGCAGGCGCCCGCCGACGCGCTCCACTCCGTCGTCGTCCGGCAGACCGACCACATCCGCTCGGTCGACGCCGCCCTCGCCGAGGAGCCGGTCGAGACGTGGCGGGCGTGGCTCGCGTGGCACCTCGTGCACGACTTCGCCCCCTACCTGTCGAGCCCGTTCGTCGACGAGAACTTCGACTTCTACGGCCGCCGGCTCTCCGGGGTGCCGCAGCTGCGGGCGCGGTGGAAGCGCGGGGTGGGGCTGCTCGAGGCGGCCCTCGGCGAGGCCGTGGGCCAGCTCTACGTCGAGCGGCACTTCCCGCCCCGCGCCAAGGAGCGGATGGTCGAGCTCGTCGACCACCTCGTCGAGGCCTTCCGCCGCAGCTTCGCCGAGGTCCCCTGGATGGGCGACGCCACCCGCGCGGAGGCCTACGCCAAGCTGGAGGCGTTCACGCCGAAGATCGGCTACCCCGACGAGTGGCGCGACTACTCCACGCTCGAGGTGGACCCCGGCGACCTCGTCGGCAACGTCCGTCGGGCCACCGCCTTCGAGGTCGACCGCGACCTCGGCAAGCTCGGCGGGCCGATCGACCGGGGCGAGTGGTTCATGACCCCGCAGACCGTCAACGCCTACTACAACCCCGGCATGAACGAGATCGTCTTCCCGGCGGCGATCCTCCAGCCGCCGTTCTTCGACCTCGACGCCGACGACGCCGTCAACTACGGCGGCATCGGCTCGGTCATCGGGCACGAGATCGGGCACGGCTTCGACGACCAGGGCTCGCAGTTCGACGGCCGCGGCCAGCTGCGGGTGTGGTGGACGGAGGAGGACCGGGGCCGCTTCGAGACGCTCGCGGCGGCCCTCGCCGAGCAGTTCTCCGCGCTGGAGACGCGCGACGCCCCGGGGCACACGGTGAACGGCAAGCTCACGGTCGGCGAGAACATCGGCGACCTCGGGGGGCTCGCGATCGGCTACGCCGCCTACCGCATCTCGCTCGCCGGCGAGGAGGCCCCGGTGCTCGACGGGCTCACCGGCGACCAGCGGTTCTTCTACGGCTGGGCCACGAACTGGCGGGCCCGGTCCCGCGAGGAGGAGGCCGTGCGCCGCCTCAGCATCGACCCGCACAGCCCCGAGGACCTGCGCGCCAACGCCGTACGCAACCTCGACGAGTTCCACGAGGCCTTCGGCACGGCCGAGGGCGACGGGATGTGGCTGGCCCCGAGGAGAGGGTCCGCATCTTCTGAGCGCGCGGCCACCCGCACCGGGCCGGGTCGGTTTGGGCGCCGCCGACCCATCGGCGAGGATGACCGGGTGAGCGGATCCTTCTGGACCTACGTCATCATCGGCCTGGTCGTCCTCGTCGTCGTCGGCGCCGTGCTCGTCGGGCTGCTGCGCGGTCGGCGCGGCGGGGAGGTGCCGCCGCCCACCGCCCCCGGCGTACCGGGTACGCCGGGCGCGGCCGACGCCGACACCGCACCATCGGGTTCGATCGGCACCATCGAGGAACCCGGCGAGGTCGCCGAGCCCGAGGCGCCGGAGGCCACCGTCGCCGTGCCGGCGCCCACGCTGGAGCGGCCCGAGGCCCCGGCCGGGCGGCTTCGGCGGCTGCGGGCGCGCCTGGCCCGCTCGAACACGGCGATCGGCAAGGGGCTGCTCGCCCTGCTCGCCGGCGGCCGGCTCGACGAGGCCGCCTGGGAGGAGGTCGAGGACACCCTCCTCGCCGCCGACCTCGGGGTCGCGGCCACCACCGAGCTCGTCGACAACCTGCGCACCCGGCTGGCGGTCGAGGGCTCCACCGACGAGGCCACGGTGCGCGGCTGGCTCCGCGAGGAGCTGCTCGCGGTCGTCGACCCCACGATGGACCGCTCCCTCGCCGACCAGCGGGTCGACGGTCGTCCGGCGTGCGTGCTCGTCGTCGGCGTCAACGGCACCGGCAAGACCACGACCGTCGGCAAGCTCGCCCGGGTCCTCGTCGCGGAGGACAAGGACGTCGTGCTCGGCGCCGCCGACACCTTCCGCGCCGCGGCCGCCGACCAGCTCCAGACGTGGGGGCAGCGCGTCGGGGTGCCCACCGTGCGCTCCGACCGCGAGGGCGCCGACCCGGCGTCGGTCGCCTACGACGCGGTGCGGGCCGCCGCCGAGCTCGAGGCCGACGTCGTGCTCGTCGACACCGCGGGCCGCCTCCAGAACAAGGTCGGGCTCATGGACGAGCTCGGCAAGGTCAAGCGGGTCATCGAGAAGCAGAGCCCCGTCGACGAGGTGCTCCTCGTGCTCGACGCCACCACCGGCCAGAACGGGATGAAGCAGGCGGAGGTCTTCGGCCAGGTCGTCGGGATCACCGGCATCGTCCTCACCAAGCTCGACGGCACCGCCAAGGGCGGGATCGTCGTCGCGGTCCAGCGCGCGCTCGGTGTGCCGGTCAAGCTCGTCGGGCTCGGCGAGGGCCCCGACGACCTCGCCCCGTTCGACGCCGAGGCGTTCGTCGACGCCATCCTCGAGTAGCCGCCGCCGACGGCGTGGCCGGGCCCGGTCAGGTGGAGCAGGCCGGGGAGCCGCCGGGGAGCCGGTGGCGGTTCCGCGAGACCCACCGGTAGACCGCCCCCGCGACGGTCCGCACGCCGGGCGCCAGGAGGAGCGCCCCGGCCGGTCGCGCCCACGGGCGCGAGGCGAGCAGCGCCTGCGCGATCGCGCCCTCGCCGTGCGCGTGGCGCCCGTCCGCGCCCACCCACTGCACCGACGCGTCGCACTCCTCGGGCGTCAGCCCGAGCGGGTGGAGGTCGAGGCGCTGCCAGGGCTCGACGGCGAAGTCCCCCGGGTCCCGGCGCAGCCGGTCGCCGACCACCCGGGCCGACGTGGTGCAGAACGAGCAGTCGCCGTCGAAGACCAGGACGGGGCGGGTGGGGGACACCCCGGCATCGTGTCACGGGCCGGTGGTCTCAGGATGCGGGACCACCCCGGCCGCGAAACCCGATGCTTACACCGGGACGCCCGATGCAACACCACCGAAACGTATCGACACGGATCGTGAAACCCGGCGCCGCCACGGTAGTGCGTCATGAGCACAGCACTGATCCCCCTCGCAGAAGAGGCGGGTGGCATCGACTACGCAGCCACCACGTTCCTCATCGTCTGCGCGTCCCTCGTCCTCCTGATGACGACTCCGGGGCTGGCCCTGTTCTACGGCGGCCTGACCCGGAGCAAGTCCATCCTCAACATGATGATGATGTCGTTCGGCGCCATGGGCGTCGTCGGCATCGTCTACGTCCTGTGGGGCTACTCGATGTCCTTCGGCACCGAGGACATCGGTGGCGTCATCGCCAACCCGTTCCAGCTCTTCGGTCTGAGCGGCGTCGCCGACAGCGTCGTCAACCCGTTCGGCTACGAGGGCTACGGCAACATCCCGGAGCTGGCCTTCGTCGGGTTCCAGCTGACCTTCGCGGTCATCACCGCCGCCCTCATCAGCGGTGCCGTCGCCGACCGCGTCAAGTTCTCGACGTGGATGGTGTTCGTCCCGGTCTGGGTCACCCTGGCCTACTTCCCGATCGCCCACATGGTGTGGGGTGGCGGCCTGCTCTCCGGCGCCGAGACCAGCCTCTCCTCGCTGGTGTACGGCTCCACCGACGGGGCGGCCAACGTCGCCCCGATCGACTTCGCCGGCGGCACCGTCGTCCACATCAACGCCGGTATGGCGGCCCTCGTCCTCGCCCTCGTCGTCGGCAAGCGGGTCGGCTTCGGCAAGGTCGCGATGCGGCCGCACAACGTGCCGCTCGTCATGATCGGCGCCGGCCTGCTCTGGTTCGGCTGGTTCGGCTTCAACGCGGGCTCCGAGCTCGCCGCCGACGGGACCGCGGCCCTGGTCTGGGTCAACACGACGGTGGCCACCTGCGCCGGCGATGCTCGGCTGGCTGGTCGTGGAGAAGTTCCGCGACGGTCACGCCACCTCCGTGGGTGCCGCCTCCGGCGTCGTCGCCGGACTGGTCGCGATCACCCCGGCGTGCGGTGCGCTGAGCCCGCTCGGGTCGATCGCCCTCGGCGCCGTCGCCGGTGCGCTCGCCGCCCTGGCCGTCGGCCTCAAGTACCGGCTCGGCTACGACGACAGCCTCGACGTCGTCGGCGTGCACCTCGTCGCCGGCCTGTGGGGCACGATCGGCGCCGGCCTGCTCGCCACGTCGGGTGGCCTCTTCTACGGTGGCGGGGTGGACCAGACCGTCGTCCAGATCCTCGTCGCGCTCGCCGCGGTCACGGTCTCCGGCGTCGTCACCCTCGTCATCGCCCTGGCCCTCAAGGCGACGATGGGCTGGCGGATCCCCGAGGACGTCGAGGTCGCCGGCATCGACCAGACCGAGCACGCCGAGTCCGCCTACGAGCTCACCCCTCGTGGCGCCCGGATGGGTGGCGCCTCCGTCAGCGAGGCCCGCCACGCCGCCGCCGAGTCCCTCGACCTCGAAGGAGCCAAGTGATGAAGCTCGTCACCGCCATCATCAAGCCGCACCAGCTCGACGAGGTGAAGGAGGCCCTCGAGGCCTTCGGCCTCCAGGGCATGACCATCAGCGAGGCCCAGGGCTACGGCCGCCAGCGCGGGCACAGCGAGGTCTACCGCGGCGCCGAGTACACCGTGGACTTCGTCCCGAAGACCCGCCTGGAGGTGCTCGTCGACGACATGGATGCCTCCTCGGTCGTCGACGTCATCGTCAAGGCGGCGCAGACGGGCCGGATCGGTGACGGCAAGGTCTGGGTGGTCCCCGTCGAGGAGGTCGCCCGGGTCCGCACCGGGGAGCGTGGGGTCGAGGCGATCTGAGCCGATGACCACCTCCTCCTCGAGCGGCATCGGCTCCAGGAGGCTCGACCTGGCCGGCACCCGTGACTTCCACGTCGCGGGTGCCGGCCGGTCGCGCCGGGCCGCCCTGTCCGCGTTCAACCGCGAGTGGCTCGCCGAGGTGTGGCGGTCCGCGACCGGTGGCTCCCGCGTCGAGGGCGTGGCCCTGGCGGCCGTGGGCAGCCTGGGCCGCGCGCGACGCCGGCCCGCTCAGCGACTACGACCTCGTGCTCCTCCACTCCGAGCGCGCCCTCCCGGCCAAGGAGCTCACCGCGCTGGCCGACCGGGTCTGGTACCCCATCTGGGACGCCGGGGTGCGCCTGGACCACAGCGTCCGCACCGTCGCCCAGTGCCGGCAGGTCGCCGCCGCCGACCTCACCGCGGCCGTCGGCCTGCTCGACCTCGCGCCGCTCGCCGGCGACGCCGAGCTCGTCGCCGCCGCGCGGTCCACCGTCTCGCACGACTGGCGCGGCAACGCCCGCAAGCGCCTGCCGCAGCTCGTGGAGGCCGTGGCGGCCCGGCACCAGCGCCAGGGGGACCTCGCCCAGTCGCATCGAGCCCGAGCTCAAGGAGTCGCACGGGGGCCTGCGCGACATGACCGTGCTGCGCGCGCTCGCCGAGGCCTGGCTCGCCGACCGTCCGCACGGCGGGGTCGACCGCGCCCACGAGCTGCTGCTCGACGTCCGCGACGCCGTCCACGTCGTCACCGGCCGCGGCCGCGACCGGCTCGGCCGCGACGACCACGACGCCGTCGCCGCGCTGCTCGGGTACGACGACGCCGACGACCTGCTCACCGCGGTCTCGCGGTGCCGGCCGCCTCATCGGCTACGCCCTCGACGGCACCCTGCGCCGCGCGGGCCAGGCCCAGCGCGCCCGCACCCTGCGGGTCGGGCCCCGCCGGCCGCGGATGACCCCGCTCGGCCACGGCCTGTTCGCCAGCGACGGCGAGGTCGTGCTCGGCTCGGCCCGACTCGCCGAGAGCGACCCCGGGATGCCGCTGCGCGCCGGCGTCGTCGCGGCCCGGGCCGGGCTGCCCCTCGCCCCGGCGACCCTCGACAACCTCGCCGGCACCGCACCCGCGTACCCGGACCCGTGGCCCGCGGCGGGCCGTGACCTGCTCGGCGACCTCCTGGCGGCCGGGCCGGGGCTGGTCGGCGTGTGGGAGGGCCTGGACCAGGTCGGCATCGTCGAGTGGTGGCTGCCCGAGTGGGCAGCCGTCCGGTCGCGACCCCAACGCAGTGCGGTCCACCGCCACACCGTGGACCGCCACCTCGTCGAGACCGTCGTGCGCGCGGCCGGGCTGGTGCGACGGACGTCCCGCCCGGACCTGCTCCTCGTCGCCGCGCTGCTCCACGACATCGGGAAGGTGCGGGGCGCGCGGGACCACTCGGTGACCGGCGCCGACCTCACGCGCACCGTCGCGCAGCGCTGGGGCTTCCCGCCGCGCGACGTCGAGGTGCTCGTCACGCTCGTCCGCGAGCACCTGACCCTCATCGAGCTCGCGACCCGCCGCGACCACCAGGACCCGGCCACCGTCGACGCCGCCGTCGCCGCCGTCGGGGGCGACCGTGAGGTCTTCGAGATCCTGCTCGCGCTCACCGAGGCGGACGCCTCCGCCGCCGGGCCGCTGGCGTGGACCGACTGGCGCTCCACGCTGCTCGACCAGCTGGCCGCGGCCGTCCGGGCGCGCCTCGACGCCCCGGCGCCGGCCCCCGGCGCGGCGGTGGCCGTGAGCGGCTCGCGTCCGGTGCCGCTGGACCCCGCCGTGCTCGAGGCCGTGCGGGCCGGCGAGCCCCACGTCAGGGTGGTCTCCGGTGGGGGTTCCCACCGCCTCGACATCACCGACGTCGACCGAGTCGGGCTGTTCGCCGACACCGCGGGGCTGCTCGCGGCCGAGGGGCACACGGTGCGCACCGCCATCCTCGGACGGTCGAGGGTGTCGCCGTCGACGAGTGGCACGTGGAGTCCCCGTCCGGGGCGGTGCCCGACCCGGACCGGATCGTGCGCGGCCTGGCCCGCCTCGCCCGCGGTGACCGGGGCCCGCTGCAGACCCTCGACCGCCGCCGCGCCCACCTGCCGCGCCCCTCGGGGCGGTCCGGGATCGGGGCGCCCGGCCAGGCGCGTGCCCTCGTGGTGCCGGGGGCCAGCACGGAGGCCACGGTCATCGAGGTGCGGGCCCAGGACCGGCCGGGGTTGCTCCACGAGCTCGGTGCCGTCCTCGCCGGGGCCGGGGTCTCGGTGCGCTCGGCGCACATCGCCACCTACGCGGGGCAGACCCTGGACACCTTCTACCTCACCGGCTCCGACGGGCTGCCGCTCCCGCCCGCCCGGGTCGCGCAGGCGGTCAGCCTCGTCATCGACACCTGCGACGGCCTTCCCACCGCCTGAGCCGGAGGCGACCCCCCGTGCGCGGTGGCGCGGTCGGGAGGCCGGTGGCCAGCCGTTAGCCTTGTGCGGTGTTCACGAGCCTCTCCGACCGCCTGAGCGAGACCTTCAAGAACCTCCGGACCAAGGGTCGTCTCTCCGAGACCGACGTCAACAGGACCGTCCGCGACATCCGGATGGCGCTGCTCGACGCCGACGTCGCGCTGCCGGTGGTCAAGGCCTTCACGCACAACGTCCGCGAGCGAGCGCTGGGCGCCGAGGTCAGTGAGGCGCTCAACCCCGCGCAGCAGGTCGTCAAGATCGTCAACGACGAGCTCGTCGGCATCCTCGGCGGCGAGACCCGCGGCCTCCGCTTCGCCAAGCAGCCACCCACCGTCATCATGCTCGCCGGCCTCCAGGGCTCGGGCAAGACCACCCTCGCCGGCAAGCTGGGGTACTGGCTGAAGCAGCAGGGCCACACCCCCCTCCTCGTGGCGGCGGACCTGCAGCGGCCCAACGCGGTCACCCAGCTCGAGGTGGTGGGGGAGCGCGCCGGTGTCCCGGTGTTCGCGCCCGAGCGCGGCAACATCGGCGGCCACGACGCCGTCTCCGGTGGGGTGGAGGGGACCCGCTCGTTCGGCGACCCCGTCGCCGTGTCGCGGGCCGGGCTCGCCGAGGCCAGGGCGCGGCAGCACGACGTCGTCATCGTCGACACCGCCGGCCGGCTCGCCGTCGACGCCGACCTCATGCAGCAGGCCGCCGACATCCGCACCGCCGTCCAGCCCGACGAGGTGCTCTTCGTCATCGACGCGATGATCGGCCAGGCGGCGGTCGAGACCGCGGAGGCCTTCCTCGACGGCGTCGACTTCACCGGTGTCGTCCTGTCCAAGCTCGACGGCGACGCCCGCGGCGGCGCGGCCCTGTCGGTGGCCTCGGTGACCGGCCGGCCGATCATGTTCGCGTCCACCGGCGAGACGGTGAAGGACTTCGAGGTCTTCCACCCCGACCGGATGGCCTCGCGCATCCTCGACATGGGTGACGTCCTCACCCTCATCGAGCAGGCCGAGCGGGCGTTCGACCGGGTCCAGGCGGCGGAGATGGAGCGCAAGTTCCTCGCCGCCGAGGACTTCACCTTCGACGACTTCCTCCAGCAGATGGCCGCCATCAAGAAGATGGGCTCGCTCAAGCAGCTGCTCGGGATGATGCCGGGGATGAACCAGATGCGGGCCCAGCTCGACGCCTTCGACGAGCGCGAGTTCGTCCGCGTCGAGGCGATGGTCCACTCCATGACGCCGTTCGAGCGCAACCACCCCAAGCAGATCAACGGCTCGCGCCGCTCACGCATCGCCAAGGGGTCGGGCACGACGACCTCGGAGGTCAACCAGCTGCTCGAGCGCTTCGGCGAGGCCCAGAAGATGATGAAGCAGCTCGCCAAGGGCGGCGGCATCCCCGGGATGCCGGGCATGGGCCCGGGCCCGGGCAAGCGCGGCGGGAAGCAGCAGCCGCAGCGTCGCAAGAAGTCGAAGTCGGGCAACCCGGCCAGGCGTGCCGCGGAGGAGCGGGCCGCTCAGGAGCGCGCCACCGCCCGTCCGGCCGGGTCGTCCTTCGGCGCGCCCGCCGCGGGCGAGGCGGACCTCTCCCAGCTCGACGCCTCGCAGCTGCCCAAGGGCTTCGAGAAGTTCCTCGGCAGCTGATCCCGACGCGGGCCGGACACCCGTGCCCGGACCGCTCGGCTCAGCGGGCCCGGAGCGCGAAGAAGATGAAGCAGAGGAACGCCTGACGATCGCCCAGCCCGGGCGGCAGGAGCTCGGGCGGGGTGTCGGGCGAGAACGGCGGCTCGCTGATGACCTCGATGCCGAAGCCGGCCTCGGTGAACGCGTCGGTCATCGCGTGGAGCGGCCGGTGCCAGTAGGTGAGCTCCACCGGCCGGCCGTCGAACTCGTGGTCGTCCGTGTACGGCGTCACCGCGAAGTAGTCGCCCTCCGGGCGCGTCACCTCGAAGACGAGGGGGTGGTTGACCGCCAGGAGCAGGCGTCCACCCGGCGTCAGGACCCGGTGCAGCTCCGCGAGCGGCCCGCCCCAGTCCTCCAGGTAGTGCAGCACCAGCGACACGACGACGTCGTCGAACTCGTCATCCGCGAACGGCAGCGGTCGGGCCAGGTCGGCGACGTGCAGATCCGCATCCTCGCCGAGCCGCCGACGCGCCAGCCGCAGCATCTCCGGGCTGGCGTCGAAGCCCGTCATCTCCGCTCCCGCGCCCTGCAGTGCTGCCGCCAGCGGGCCGGACCCGCACCCGGCGTCCAGCACCCGGCGACCCGTGACGTCCCCAGCCAGCCGGATCATCGCCGGCCGCGCGTAGTAGGCGTTGAAGAGGCCGGACTCGTTCTCCGCCGCGTAGCTCTCGGCGAAGCCGTCGTAGTGGTCGGGCTGCTGCACGGCTCGCCGTTCTCTCGTGGGCCCCGGTCGGGGCGGACCGGCCGAGGGTGTCACACCCCCGTCCTCGCCGGCGACGGCATCGCATAGCGTTCACGGCATGACGCACCGAGGACCGTCGACGTGAGCGCGGCGGACGGCGGCGCGCTCAACACCCTGGCCGTGGGGCACGAGGGGCCCCGGGTGGCCTTCCTCCACGGGCTGTTCGGGCAGGGCCGCAACTGGACCCAGGTGGCCAAGGCGCTCGCCGGGCCCGACGGCACCGGGGCGCACTGCCTCCTCGTCGACCTCCCCGACCACGGGCGGTCGCCGTGGACCGAGGAGTTCTCGTACGAGACCTACGCCGGGCTCGTGGCGTCGACCCTCGCCGCCGAGGCGCCCGGTGAGCAGTGGGTGCTCGTCGGTCACTCGCTGGGCGGCAAGACCGCCATGGTGACCACGCTGCTCCACCCCGAGGTGGTCGGCTACCTCGTCGTCGTCGACATCGCCCCCAAGGACTACGGCGACCTCGACCGGTTCCAGCACTACATCGCCGCGATGCGGGCGCTGCCCCTCGGCGAGCTCACCGGCCGCGCTGACGCCGAGGAGCGCTTCGCCGAGGTGGAGCCGGACCCGGGCATCCGTGGCTTCCTCCTCCAGAACCTGCGCCGGCACGGCACCACCTGGTCGTGGCGGGCCAACCTCGACCTCTTCGCCGCCGATGCGGAGCGCGGACAGGACTCGCGGATCGCCGACTTCCCCGACCTCGGGCGGAGCTGGGAGGGGCCGGTCGTGTGGCTGGCGGGGGAGCACTCGGGCTACGTGCGCGACGAGGACACCGACGCGATGCGGGAGCTGTTCCCGCGTGCCCGGCTCGTCACCGTCAAGGGCGCCAGCCACTGGGTGCACACCGACGCCCCGGAGGTCGTGGTCGAGACCCTCCGCCGCGTCCTGCGCTCGACCTCCTGAGCCCGCCCCGGCCGCGACATTTCGGGGTTACCCCGGAAATGTCCACCTGGCACGGGTTGGCAAGCCGTGCCAGGTCGACGAACCGGGGTGTCGTCGTCGCTAGGGTCGGACCATGGCACAGGTGCTGCACCTCACCGGTCCGGTCCTCGTCGGCCCCGAGGAGGTGCGCGACGAGGCCTGGGTCGTCGGTGGCCGGGTCACCTACACCCGGCCGACCGGTGACCACGACGTCACGCACCCTCGACGGGTGGGTGCGTGCCCGGGCCTGGTCGACGCCCACTGCCACGTCGGGCTGGGACCGCACGGGGCCGTGCCACCGACGGACGGCCGAGCAGCAGGCGCTCGCCGACCGCGAGACGGGACGCTGCTGATCCGCGACGCCGGCTCGCCGGCCGACACCCGGTGGATCGACGACCGCGAGGACCTGCCGCGGGTCATCAGGGCCGGCCGGCACATCGCCCGCACCCGGCGCTACATCCGCAACTACGCGTGGGAGGTCGAGCCCGAGCAGCTCGTCGAGCAGGTGCGCACCGAGGCCCGGGCCGGCGACGGCTGGGTCAAGCTCGTCGGCGACTGGATCGACCGAGAGGTCGGCGACCTCACCCCGTGCTGGCCCCGCGACGTGCTCGCCGAGGCCGTCGCCGCCGCCCACGAGGAGGGCGCCCGGGTGACCGCCCACTGCTTCGGGGAGGAGTCGCTGCGCGACTTCGCCGCCGCCGGCACCGACTGCATCGAGCACGCCTGCGGCCTCGAGGACGACACCGTCGCGACCTTCGCGGAGCAGGGGATCGCGATCGTCCCCACGCTCGTCAACATCGACACCTTCCCGGCCATCGCCGAGCCCGCCCGCGAGAAGTTCCCCGAGTACCACCGGCACATGCTCGACCTGCACGCCCGCCGGTACGACACCATCCGCACCGCGCACGAGGCCGGCATCCCGGTCTACGTCGGCACCGACGCGGGTGGGTCCCTCGCCCACGGCCTGGCCGCCCAGGAGGTGGAGCGGCTCACCCGGTGCGGGTTCACCCCGCTCGAGGCACTCGACGCCGGCACCTGGGCCGCGCGGTCCTGGCTCGGCCGGACGGCGCTGGAGGAGGGGGCCGAGGCCGACCTGCTCGTCCTCGCCCAGGATCCCCGGGCCGACATCGGCACCCTCACCGCGCCGCGCGCCATCGTGCTGGGCGGCGCCCTGGTCGGTTAGTGGCGATGGCCTCACGGCGTCGCCGCCGGCGCCTCCTCCCGCAGCCGGGCGGCCTCGCCCTCGAGCGCCCGGTCGGCGAGGTGCGCCCGGACCGACCAGGCGACCGCCCCGGACCAGACCAGACCGAGGACGGCGTACGCGACCCCGCGGGAACCGTCGGAGGCGTCGACCCAGTCGGACGCCAGGATCGTGCGGCCGTTCGTGAGGACGATGACCCCGCCCACGGCGGACCCCAGGACCCGCGGGGGAACGTGCCGGACGAGCCAGGCCGCGACCGGAGCGGCGACCAGCCCGCCGGCGAGCAGGGCGAGCACCCAGGCGAGCTCGACGCCCGCGGACCCCAGGGCGAGGAAGAAGCCGATGCTCGCAGCGGCCGACACGAGGAACTCGCTCGTGTCGACGGAGCCGACGACCTTCCGGGGCTCCAGGCGTCCGCTCGCCAGGATCGCCGGAGTGCCGACGGGCCCCCAGCCTCCGCCACCGGTCGCGTCGACGAAGCCGGCGACGAGGCCGAGGGGACCGAGGAAGCGGCGGCGCAGCGGCTGGCCGAGCCGGTCCCGGCGCGGCCCGCGGACGGTGAAGCGGACCAGGACGTAGGCACCCAGCGCCAGCAGGATGACCGACATGAGGGGTGCCGCGACCGAGGTGTCGAGGTTGGAGAGGAACGTCGCCCCCGCGAAGGCCCCCACCGCTCCCGGGATGCCGATGCGACGGACGACCCGCCAGTCGACGTTGCCGAACCGCCAGTGGGAGGCGCCGGACGCCAGGGTCGTCCCGATCTCGGCGAGGTGCACGGTCGCGGACGCGGCGGCCGGATTGGTGCCGACCGCGAGGAGCAACGTCGTCGACGTGACCCCGTAGGCCATCCCGAGTGAGCCGTCGACGAGCTGGGCGCCGAGGCCGACGAGGGCGAGGAGGAGGAGGCGTCTCATGGATATCCGATTCGATTGGTAGGGTATTTAACCCTACTATAAAAGTAGGAATTGATGGGCGCAACCCCGACACCCGGACGGGGGCGGGCCGCTCCGGTGAGGATGCGAGGACTGGGAGGATGGCCCTGTGGACATCTCCGCCCGCACCGACTACGCCGTCCGCGCGATGCTCGCCCTGGCGGCGGCCGAGGCCGAGGGAGGCGGGCCGGTCAGCGTCGAGGCGCTCGCTCGTGCCCAGGGGCTGCCGCGGAAGTTCCTCGAGGCGGTCGTCGCCGACCTGCGTGCCGCGGGCCTGGTCGAGAGCCGTCGCGGTGCCCACGGGGGATACACGCTGGCGCGGCCGGCGTCGGAGGTGCACGCCGGGGACGTCTTCCGGGCGGTGAGTGGGCCCCTCGCGGAGGTCCGTGGGCTCCGGCCGCAGGACACGTCGTACTCCGGGGTGGCCGAGCACCTCCCGGCGCTGTGGGTGGCGGTGCGCGGCAGCCTGCGCGACGTCCTGGACCGCACCTCGCTCGCGGACCTCCTCACCGGGAACCTCCCCGAGCACGTCCGTGCGCTCGTCGACGCCCCCGACGCGTGGAGCAACCGCTGAGCCTGCCTCCACGCGCCGATTCGGAGCTGGCTGCGGCCTCTGGCACAATGGCGGGCTGTACCCGTCCGGGCCCGCCCTCTCGTGTGGCACCGGACCGGACGCCTACACACCGAGTGTCGGCTCCCCGCACGCAACCTGGTGCGGTCTCGCCGCGCTCACAACCGAGAGTGAGACCACGACCGTGGCTGTCAAGATCCGTCTGAAGCGGATGGGCAAGATCCGCACCGCCATCTACCGCGTCGTCGTCATGGACTCCCGCACCAAGCGGGACGGCCGGGCGATCGAGGAGATCGGCAAGTACGACCCGACGCAGGAGCCGTCGCTCATCGACATCGACATGGACCGGGCCTCCTACTGGCTCGGCCAGGGCGCCCAGCCCACCGAGGCCGTCGCCGCCCTGCTCAAGAAGTACGAGGACGGCACCCTGCGGGTCGCCGAGCCGAAGACGTCGAAGAAGGACCTCTACGAGGCGGCCGTCGCCGCCGCCGGGTCGACCTCCGAGGACGCCGGCGGTGCCACCACGGCGAGGAAGCGGGCCGCCAAGAAGGCCGAGGAGGCCCCGGCCCGGGAGGCCAAGGCCGCGGAGCCCGCGGCCGAGGAGCCGAAGGTGGAGGAGCCCAAGGCCGAGGAGGCCGAGGCCGAGCAGCCCGTGGCCGCCGACACCGACGGCGGCACCGCCGCCGCCGAGTCCACCGACGCCGACGCGGACAAGGCCTGACCGTGCTCGAGGAGGCTCTCGAGCACCTCGTCACCGGCATCGTCGACCACAAGGACGAGGTCCAGGTCCGCCGGCGCGAGCTGCGTCGTGGCGAGCTGCTGGAGGTGCGGGTGCATCCCGACGACCTCGGCCGCGTCATCGGCCGCAACGGCCGCACCGCCAGCGCCCTGCGCACCGTCATGGGAGCGCTCGCCGGCGGGCGGCAGGTCCGCATCGACATCGTCGACACCGACCGGGTCCGCTGACCCGGTTCGCTTTCCCACCCGACGTGGGTGGTTGCCGGCGTGTGGGCGACGACCTTCACCCACGTCCGACGCGAACGGCGGGTCGCCCACTGGGGCGGCCCGCCGCCGTCGTTGAGCGAACGTTGAGCGGAGTCTCCGATGCTCCGGATCCCACGGCTCCGCCCAGGACCCGGGAGAGTGAAGGAGACTCGCATGTCCGTAGCCAGCCACCCACCGGCGGGGCGCGCGTTCCCACGGTCACGCACCGCGCTGGGCGTCGTCGCCGCCGTTGCCGTCACGGCGGTCCTCCCCGTCCCGGCCGCTGCGGCGAGCACCGGCGACGTCGACCCGTCCACCCTGACCCCGGCGCTCAACCCGAGCTTCACCTGGAGCTGCACGGCCACGGGTGGGGGCGTCACCTGCCAGGGGGAGAGACGCACGGAGTACGGGCCCGAGCCGGCAGGTTTCGACTGCGACGGCCGTCCGGTGTACGTCAGCGGCCGGGGAGCGGACCGGGCGACCCGTTGGCACACCGCCGAGGGGCTCGCGACCCGGACCCTCGTCCACCGGTCGTTCCCGGAGGACCGCCTCACCCTGTCCGAGGACGGGTCCGGACCCGCCGTCATCTCGCGACAGCACTGGACCCAGCACTACGACTACGGGACGCCGGGGGACCTCACCACCCGCGCCCTCGTCGAGACCGGCCAGGTGCTCGTGGTCATCGGTCCCGGCGGAGCCGGGAAGGTCTTCCAGCTCACCGGTCGCACCGAGTTCGCCCCGGGTGAGGAGTTCCAGACAGTGGTGTCGTCGCACGGACGGGACGACTTCTTCGCGGGCCGGGACTTCGTCGAGGAGGTCTGCGGCGCGCTGACCTGAGGCTCGACCCCCCGCGCCGGGACGGTGACGTCGGTCCCGGCGCGGGGCTACAGTCGAGCCGGCCGAGCCGGCCGAGCCGCCCGCTCCCGGAGACGGAGGTGTGCCGTGGACCGTCCGCAGCCGGTGGACAACCCCGTCCCGCACCGTGACGGGCTCGGACGGGCCGGGGGCGAGGACGGCTCACCGCAGGTCCTCGTCCGGCTCTACGGCGGTCCGGCCGTCGAGGTCGACGGCACGCCCCTCGACCTCGGTCCGCCTCGCCAGCAGGCGCTGTTCGCCGTGCTCGCGCTGTCCGCGAACCGGCTCGTCCCCGTCGACCGGATCATCGACGCCGTCTGGGGCGAGAACCCCCCGCGCACCTCCGCCCACGCGGTCCAGGTCTACGTGTCGGACCTGCGCCGCACCTTCCTCGCTGCGACCGGCCGGCCACTCATCGTCACCCGTCGCCCCGGGTACCTCCTCGAGGCCGCGGACGACGAGGTCGACGTCCGGATCCTCGAGAGCCGCCTCGAGGACGGACGGAGGCTCGCACGACGGGGTGAGAGTGATGGCGCCCTCGCCGCGTACGAGCAGGCGCTGTCCGCGGCGCCGGCCGGCGCGCTCGCGGCCCTTCCGGAGGGCCTGCCGGCGCACGCCGCCGCGTCCGTCCTCGACCTGCGACGTCTCGACGCGATGGAGGCACTGGCCGCCGCACTGGTCGAGGCCGGCGCGCTGGACCGCGCAGGGGGCCTGGCGCGTGAGGTGACCACCGCCGACCCGTTGCGTGAGCGAGCCGTCGCGGTGTCCATGCTCGCGCTGTACCGCAGCGGCCGGCAGGCGGAGGCGCTGAGGACCTACGCGGCCCTGCGCCGGCGGCTCGCCGACGAGCTCGGGGCCGACCCGTCGACCGAGCTGCAGCTGCTCCACGAGCGAATGCTCCTGCACGACGGCTCGCTGCTGCTCGTCGAGGACGTCGGCTCCCGCGCCGACCGTGCCCGTAACCCCTACAAGGGGCTCCGTTCGTTCGGGGAGGGTGACGCTCCGGACTTCCACGGCCGGGAGGTCGTCGTCGCCGACATCGTCGAGCGGCTGGGCAGCGGCGTCCCGCTCGTTGCGCTCGTCGGTCCCTCGGGGAGCGGCAAGTCGAGCCTCCTGGCTGCAGGTCTCCTCCCGGCTCTCCGCGCGGTCGCCGGCGGCGTCCTCGACGGCGTGCGCATCGTCGCTCCCGACCGCGACGCGATCCAGACGGGCGGGCTCGAGGCCGTCCTCGACGACGTCGCCGCCACTCGCGACCGCGTCGTCCTCGTCCTGGACCAGTTCGAGGAGCTCTTCTCCCTGGAGGACCGGGTGGCCGACCGCCTCCTGGACCGGCTCTGTGCGCTGCTGTCGGACCGGGCCGACGCCGTGCAGGTCGTCCTCGCCCTGCGGGCCGACCACTACGACCGGCCGCTGCGACACCCCGGCTTCGCCGCCCTGTTCGGGGAGGGCGTGCTCACGCTCCTGCCGATGCACCCCGACGAGCTCGAGCGTGCCATCGCCGCTCCCGCCGCACGCGTGGGAGCCCGCGTGGAGCACGCGCTGCTCGCGGCGCTCGTCGCCGACTCGACCGCTGGGCCCGCAGTCCTCCCGCTGCTCCAGTTCGTCCTCACCGAGCTCTTCGACCACCGCACGGGTGGAGAGCTGACGCTCGCGGACTACCGCTCGATCGGGGGGCTGCGCGGTGCGCTGGCCCGGGAGGCCGAGGCGCTGCGCGAGCGGATCGGCCCGGGCCGCGAGCGGCTGCTCGCCCAGCTGGTCCTGCGGATGGTCCGCGTCGACCGGGCAGGGCGGGTCGGCCGCCGGGTCGTGCCGGTCGCCGAGCTCACCCGGCTCGTCGGGGTCGACACCGTGGCCGTCGGCGACGTCCTCGGCCGGCTGAACGAGCTGCGGCTGGTCACCTACGAGTGGGGCTCGGGCGCGGGGGGCACGGTGGAGATGTCGCACGAGGCGCTCGTCGACGCCTGGCCGTGGCTGCAGGACCTCGTGACCCGCCACTCCGTCGCCCTTCGTCGCCATGCCGCGCTCGCGGCAGCCGTCGCGGAGTGGGAGGACGCCGGGCGGGACCCGGGATACCTCCTGAACGGACCGCGGCTCGCCGAGATCGACCGGTGGGGACGCGAGGGAGTGCTCGCCCTCACCACGACCGAACGGCAGTTCATCGCCTCCGGGCTGGAGCAGGCCGAGCACCGGGACCGGGAGGAGGAGCAACGGGCCGCGCGGCAGGCGGCGCTGGAGCGCCGCTCCCGGCGTCGACTCGTCCTCCTCGCCGGCGCCATGGTCTCGGTCGGGGCTCTCGCCGCCCTGGCCGTCATCCTGGCCGGCAGGGAGGTCCCCCGGGTGGCCACGGTCACCCATGGGTCGGGAGTACCCGACGTGCTGATCGACACCGGCGTCCAGCTGGCCGCCGACGAGACCGAGCTCACCCAGCTCAGTCGCGTCGTGGACGCCGGCGCCGAGTCCGACCTGCTCGAGCTCACCGCGGACGAGGACGTGGACCTCCTGGTCAGCCATGCGCTGGACACGGACTTCACCGCCGTGGCGCGCGCCCGCCCGGACACCTGGTTCCTCGTCCTCGAGAGGGAGGCGACGGGTGGCAACGTCACGACGCTGCAGTTCGCGGACCAGCAGACGGCCTACCTCGCCGGCGCCGCCGCGGCCCTGGCCACGTCGACGGGACGGGTCGGCTTCCTCGGCGGGGTGGACACCCCTGATCTGCGCCGGTTCGAGGCCGGCTTCGTCGCCGGTGCCCTGGCGGTGGACCCTGCGGTCGAGTTCGACATCCGGTTCGCGACCCGCCCGCCCGACTACTCCGGCTTCGTCAGCCCGGCCGTCGTGACCGGACCGGCGCAGGCCATGCTCGCGGAGGGCGCGGACGTCATCTACGTCCCGGCCGGCCTGGCCCAGACCGGCGCACTGCAGGTGGTCGCCGACGCCGCGGACGAGAGCGGGCGCGAGCTGTGGGCCATCGGCGCCGACCAGGACATGTACGTCGACGACTCCTGGCAACCGACGCGCGGTGCCCGCGACCACGTGCTGACCTCGACGGTCAAGCGGTTCGACCTGGCGGTCCGGGACGCGGTCAGGGACTTCGTCGCCGGGCGCCTCACCAGCGGGGATCGCACGACCGACCTCGCGAGCGGTGGGCTCTCGCTCGCGGAGTCGGGAGGCCACCTCGTGGGGATGCGTCCTCGACTCGACTCGCTGCGCGCCGACATCCTCACGGGCCGCATCGTCGTCCCCTGCGTCCCGGTGGGGTTGACCGGGGAGGCGGCGATGGAGGCGGCTGCCGGCGCGGGGTGCCCGCCATCCTGAGAGGATGGCGCGGTGAGTGCCAGCACCGTCGTCGCCCGGATCGGCAAGCCGCACGGCCTGCGCGGCGAGGTCACCGTCCAGCTGCACACCGACGAGCCCGCGAGGCGCCTGGCCGTGGGTGAGGTGCTCGCGACCGAGGCCGCGCCCGGCTCCGGTGTGCCCCGCGAGCTGACCGTGCGGTCCACCCGCGTGCACCGGGGCATCTGGCTGGTCGCCTTCGAGGGGGTGCCCGACCGCACCGGGGCCGAGGGGCTGCGCGGCACCCGCCTGGTCATCGACGCCGACGACCCGGATGCGGCGGAGGACGACGAGGAGGACACCTTCACCGAGGACGAGCTCGTGGGGCTGCGCGTGCTGGGCCCCTCCGGGGCGGTGCTCGGCGAGGTGGCCGGCCTCGAGCTGGGCGCGGCCCAGGACCGGCTGCGTGTCCGGCTCGACGACGGGCGCGAGGGCCTGGTGCCGTTCGTGGCCGCGCTGGTGCCCGAGGTCGACGTCGAGGGCGGGCACGTCGTCGTCGACGCCCCCGCGGGCCTGTTCGACCTGGGGGAGTGACCCCGGTGCGCGTCGACGTCGTCACGATCTTCCCCGACTACCTCGCCCCGCTGGACCTCTCCCTCATCGGGCGGGCCCGGCGCGACGGGCTCCTCGACGTCCACGTCCACGACCTGCGCACCTTCACGCACGACCGCCACCGCACCGTCGACGACGCCCCGTTCGGGGGCGGCGCCGGGATGGTGATGAAGCCCGAGCCCTGGGCGGAGGCCCTCGACCACGTGCTCACCTCGGGCCCGGCCGGTAGCGTGCCGCACCTGCTCGTGCCGGGGCCCGGCGGGGTCCCCTTCACCCAGGCCATGGCCCGGCGCCTCGCCGACGAGCCGTGGGTCGCCTTCGCCTGCGGCCGCTACGAGGGCATCGACGAGCGGGTGTACGAGCACGCGGCGGAGCGGATGCCCGTCACCGTCGTCTCCCTCGGCGACTACGTGCTCAACGGCGGAGAGGTGGCCGTGCTCGCGATGGTGGAGGCGGTCGGCAGGCTGCTGCCGGGCGTGGTCGGCAACGCCGAGTCGCTCGTCGAGGAGTCGCACGAGGGGGGCCTGCTCGAGTACCCGGTCTACACCCGGCCCGCTGCGTGGGACGACGGCGGCACGCTGCGCGAGGTGCCGCCGGTGCTCCTCGGTGGCGACCACGCGGTGGTGGCCCGCTGGCGGCACGAGCAGCGGGTGCACCGCACCGCCGCCCGGCGTCCCGACCTGCTCGCGCCCGCCGCCACGGTGGGCGCCCTCGCCGACCTCGAGGTGCGCCCGGCGACCACTGCGGACGCCCCCGAGCTGCTCGTGCTGCAGCGCGCCTGCTGGCTGCGGGAGGGCCTGGCGGCCCTGGGGCGGTGGGTGGTGCCGCCGCTGGCCGAGGAGATCGCGGACGTCGTCGCGGGGCTGGGGGAGTGGACGACGTGGGTCGGGCGGGTGCGCGGTGCCGACGGTGCCCCCGGGCGGCTGGTCGCGTCGGTGCGTGCGCGTGTGCGCCCCGACGACGCCTCGACGTGGGAGGTGGGGCGGCTCATGGTGGCCCCCGACCTCCAGGGCCGCGGTCTCGGGCGCGAGCTGCTCGCGCTCGCCGAGGCGCCGGCGCCCGGTTCGGTCACCGGCTACCGGCTCACCACCGGGGTGCTCGAGGAGGGCAACCAGCGCTTCTACCGCCGGGCGGGCTACCGCCGGGTCCCGGGCGACGGCACCCATCCGGGCAGCGTCGACCTCACCAAGCCGCGCCGCTGACCGCGGCCCGCGCGCACCATCCGCCTCGACATTTCGGGGTCACCCCGAAATGTCGACGTCGCACGGGATGCCAACCCGTGCCACGTCGGCGAACCGTGGTGCCGTGGAAGCGGTGCCCCCCGAAACCGCTCGACTCCCGCTCCACCCAGCGGGACACTGGCCGGAGCCACGCGCGTCGACCGCCGACCGCGCCCGGACCCGCCGTGGCGGGAGGAGGGCCGATGTCCGGGTACCACGAGGGCAGTCGGACGCTGCAGGACCGCTTCGGCACCCGGGCGCTCGCCGACCGGATCGACGACCTCCTCGTCAGCGACACCATCAGCGAGGCCGACCGCGCGTTCATCGAGGCCAGGGACATGTTCTTCCTGGCGACGGCCGACGCCGACGGCCGGCCGACATGCTCGTACAAGGGCGGTGACCCGGGCTTCGTGCGGGTGCTCGACCCCCACACCGTCGCCTTCCCCGGCTACGACGGCAACGGGATGTACCTCTCGGTGGGCAACGTGCTGGTCAACCCGAACGTGGGCATGCTCTTTCTCGACCTCGAGCGCGGACACCGGATGCGGCTCGACGGCATCGCGAGCACCGACCCGGCCGACCCGCTGCTCGATGAGTACCCGGAGGCACAGCTCGTGGTCCGGGTCACGGCCCGTGCGGTCTACCCGAACTGCCCGCGCTACCTCCACCGGTACGGGCTCGTCCGCCGGTCGCGCTTCGTGCCGCGCACCGACTGCCTGACCCCCGTCCCCGAGTGGAAGCGCTCCGACTGGGCCCGCGACGTGCTCGCGGACGGCGACCCGGCGCGCGAGCCAGGCGGGCGCGAGGTGCTCGGCCGGTGACTCCGGCTACGGCCGCAGTGCCGCCCTGAGGTCGTCGGGGAGCAGCAGCGCCCGGCCGATCAGCCGCTCGGCGACGACGGCGGTCGTGGTCTGCGCGGCCATGATCCCGACGAGCACGAGCACCTGGGCGGCCGCCGCCTGGGCCGGGGTGCCGCCGCCGAGCAGGACGCCGATGAAGGCACCCGGCAGGGTCACCACTCCGGCGGTGCGCACCTGGTCCAGCCCGGGGATGAGTGCCTCGGGGATGCGGCGGTGCACGATCTCGTCGATGGCCTGTGCCCGGGTGAGGCCGAGCGAGAGTGCCGCCTCGTACTGCGGGTGCTCCTCCCGCAGCGCGGCGAAGGCCCGCCGTCCGGCGAGGGTGTGCCCGTTCATCGTGTTGCCCGCGAGGATGCCGACGACGGGGATGAGCGCCGCGCCCGATGGCGGCACCGTGCGGGTGAGGAGGATGACCGCCACCACGGGCAGAAGGCCGGCGAGCATCGCGACGGTCGCCCACGGCCAGGCGCCGGGTGCGCCGACGCGGCGAACCGTCGTGACGACCGCGATCGTGAACATCACGCAGAGCAGGGCGACCGAGAGCCACAGCGAGGAGATGACGCTGGCGATGACGAGCGCCGCCAGCCCGAGCTGGACCACCGCGCGCAACGCGGCGAAGAGCGTGGACCCGGGCCGGGGGAGCCGGCCGACCACGTACATCGCGAACGTCAGCGCGAGGAGGAGGACGACGGCGAGGGCGACGGGCAGTCCCGGGTCGATCGTCACCCGCCGAGCGTAGGCGTCAAGTCGCGGTCGAGCCCCGTGACGTCGGGCAACACACGGTGACAGGGTGCGGTCCGCGGCGGTGGGGGCGAACCGCGGATTTCCCGGCACGTGGCCCCCTCTGGCAGACTGGGTCGCTGCGCCCCGCCGACGGACGGCCCCCGCCACAGGGGGAGTGCCCGGACCCCGGTCCACCACGCATGCGGCCCGGCGGACGCACCCAGCACGAGCAGCACCGAGAACCGCGGATGACCTGTGGCAGCCCGCGAGAGAGAGAACCGTCATGCAGCGTTTCGACGAGCTCGACCGCGCGTCGATGAAGACCGACGTCCCGGACTTCCGCGCCGGTGACACCGTCAAGGTCCACGTCAAGGTCGTGGAGGGCACCCGCTCCCGCATCCAGGTGTTCCAGGGCGTCGTCATCCGCCGCCACGGCGGCGGCGTCGGCGAGACCTTCACCGTGCGCAAGGTGTCCTTCGGCGTCGGTGTCGAGCGCACCTTCCCCCTGCACACGCCGATCATCGACAAGATCGAGGTCGTGACCCGCGGCGACGTCCGCCGGGCCAAGCTCTACTACCTGCGCGACCTGCGCGGCAAGGCGGCCAAGATCAAGGAGAAGCGGGAGACCCCGGCCCGCTCCTGAGGCCGGTCGCCGCACCGGGTCCCGTCCTCCCGGGGGGTCCGACTAGGCTCCCGCATGATGCAACGGACCCACGCCGACCCGGCGCACCGCCACCGCGTGGCGGGCGCCGGGTCGCGGCGTCCCCGGGTCCTGCCCGTGCTCGTCGCCGGCGTGCTCGTCGCGGCCTGTGTGCGCGGCCTGCTCGTCGAGTCCGTCGTCGCGCCCTCTGACGCCCTGGCGCCCGCCCTCCAGCCCGGTGACCGGGTCCTGGTGTGGAAGACGGGCGTCGACCCGCGCCCCGGAGACGTCGTCGTCGTCGACCTCACCGGGGCGTCCGTGAGCCCCGAGGACGCCGAACCGGCGGACTCCGTGGTCGCCCGGGTGCTCGCCGCCGTGGCCGACCGGCTCGGCGTGCGTGCGACGGCGCGTGACGAGCTGGCGGTGGTTGCCGAGGTCGGCGAGGGTCGGGTCGAGCTGTCGGCGCCCACGGCCACGAGCGTGCCCGCCGACGACGTGGTCGGGGTCGTCGGGCTGCGCTTCTGGCCCCTGGACCGGCTCGGCCCGGTGAGCGGGGTGCAGCGGTGAGCGAGGAGCGCCCCGGCGCCGAGGACGGCCCGGGCGCGCCACCCGCGGACGGTGACCCGCGCGTCGCGGACGGCGACGGCGGCGGTGTCGTCGGCTTCCTCGCGGGGGCGGTGAAGGAGGTCGTCCTCGTCCTCGCGATGGCGATGGTCCTGTCGTTCGTCGTCAAGACCTGGCTGATCCAGGCGTTCTACATCCCCTCCGGCTCGATGGAGGACACCCTTCTCGTCGGCGACCGCGTCGTCGTCTCGAAGCTGACGCCGGGCCCCATCGACCTGCAGCGCGGCGACGTCGTCGTCTTCAGCGACCCCGGAGGCTGGCTCGACACCGTGCCGCTGCCGGAGCGCACCGGCGTCTCCGGCGTGGTCCACGACGTGCTCGTCTTCGTCGGGCTGCTGCCGAGCGAGTCCGAGGACCATCTCATCAAGCGAGTCATCGGGCTGCCCGGCGACCGCATCGCCTGCTGCGACGACGAGGGCCACCTGATGGTCAACGGCCGCGCCGTCGACGAGACCTACGTGCGCGCCGGGGACCTGCCGAGCAGCGTCAGCTTCGACGTCGTGGTCCCCGAGGGCCGCGTGTGGGTCATGGGCGATCACCGCTCCGACAGCGAGGACTCCCGCTACCACGACCCGGAGGGCACGGGTGTTCAGGGCTCGGTGCCCGTCGACGACATCACCGGCCGGGCCGTCGGCATCGTCTGGCCGTTCGAGCGGTTCTCGTGGCTCGGCGACCACCCGGAGGTCTTCGCCGACGTCCCCGACCCGGGGAGCGGGCTGTGACCACCACGCGCCCGGCCCGGGGGCCGCGCGCGCCCAGCCTGCGGGTCGAGCGGGGGCTGCAGCGCGACGGGCACCGGGTCCTCGCCGGCATGGACGAGGTGGGCCGGGGCGCGCTCGCCGGGCCCGTCAGCGTCGGGGTCGTCGTCATCGACGAGACCGTCCGCACCGCGCCCCAGGGGGTCCGCGACTCCAAGCTGCTCCAGCCGCACGCCCGTGAGCGGATGGTGCCGCGCATCGAGCGGTGGGCGCTCGCCCACGCCGTCGCCCACGCCAGCGCGGAGGAGATCGACGCCGTCGGCATCATCGCCGCCCTGCGCCTCGCCGGTCTCCGCGCCCTCGCCGCCTGCGCGGTCCGCCCCGACCTGGTCATCCTCGACGGCAACCACGACTGGCTCACCGCCCCCGAGGACGTCGGTCTCCTCGCCTTCACGCACGAGGAGGCGGTCGCCACCCCGCCGGTGACGACCATGGTCAAGGCCGACCTGCGCTGTTCGTCCGTGGCGGCGGCGAGCGTCCTCGCCAAGGTGTGCCGCGACCGGATCATGGTGGAGCTGGGCGCGGAGACCGGGGAGCACGCGGTCTACGGGTGGACCGAGAACAAGGGCTACGCGGCCCCCGAGCACCTCGACGCGCTCCGGCGGCACGGGCCGTCGGTGTGGCACCGCCGCTCGTGGCGGCTGCCGGGGTGGATGGACGATGATGACGCGGTGGCCCCGGGGGCGTCGCCGCCCGGGCCCACCGCCCGGCCGGCGCCCGACCCGGTGGCGCCGGCCCTGACCGACCTGGAGCGAGTGGGAGAGCGATGAGCTCGGAGGACCTCGAGAAGTACGAGAGCGAGGCGGAGCTCGCGCTCTACCGCGAGTACCGCGACGTCGTCGGGCTGTTCAGCCACGTCGTCGAGACCGAGCGGCGGTTCTACCTGTGCAACAGCGTCGACGTCAAGGTCCGCAGCGACTCGGGCGAGGTCTTCTTCGACGTGACGATGCACGACGCCTGGGTCTGGGACATCTACCGCCCGGCCCGCTTCGCCAAGACGGTGCGGGTCGTCACGTTCAAGGACGTCAACGTCGAGGAGCTCGCCAAGAGCGACCTCGAGCTGCCGAAGGGCGAGTTCTGAGCGCACCGCCGCGGTGACCCGGTCCACGGGTGACGTTCGTCGTCCACAGGGGCCGGGCCCCGCCGACGTCGTCCACAGGCGTCGTCCGCGTGCTGGCGCCAGTCGGTCCCGACGGGTTGGCTGGCCGCATGACTTCGGTGGGGGAGACGGCTGGCGGCGCCGCGTCGCCGCGGGCGGGCCGCGCGTCGGCCCGGGCGGCGCTGGGCCGCTACGGCGAGGAGCTCGCGGCGCGCTACCTGCGTGAGCAGGGGATGGAGGTGGTCGAGCGCAACTGGCGCTGCCAGCACGGTGAGGTCGACATCGTCGCTCGCGACGGGTCGTGCCTCGTCGTCTGCGAGGTCAAGACCCGCCGCGGCACGGCCTTCGGCGACCCCGTGGAGGCGGTCACCGTCGCGAAGGCCATGCGGTTGCGGCGGCTCACCCGGGCCTACCTGTGCGAACGCGGTCGACACCCGGGCCCGGTGCGGATCGACGTCGTGGGGGTGCTCTGCGAGCCCGGCCGGCCCCCGCTGATCCGTCACGTCCGGGGGGTGGGATCGTGAGCGCGGGCCTGGGCCGGACGCGTTCGGTGGCCCTCACCGGCCTCGACGGCGCGCTCGTCGACGTGGAGGCCCACATCGGCGCCGGTCTTCCCCACTTCTCGGTCGGCGGGCTGCCCGACGCCGCGTGCGCCCAGGCGCCGGACCGGGTGCGGGCCGCGGCGGGCACGACCGGCACGCCGGTGCCGCCGCACCGGGTCACGGTGAACCTCTCGCCGGCGTCGATCCCGAAACGGGGCTCGGGCTTCGACCTGCCCATCGCGGTCGCCGTTCTCGCCGCGGCCGGGGCGGTGCCCCCGGCCCTCGTCGAGGACGTCGTCCACCTCGGTGAGCTCGGCCTCGACGGCCGACTGCGGGGGGTGCGCGGCGTGCTGCCGGCCGTGCTCGAGGCCGCCCGGCGTGGGGTCCGGCACGTGGTCGTCCCCCTCGACAACGTCGCCGAGGCCCAGCTCGTCGACGACGTGCTCGTCCACGGCGCGGGCTCCCTCGCCGAGCTCCTCGGCTGGTACGTGGCGGCCGAACGGGGGGTACCCGTGCCGGTCGCCCCTCCCGCCGTCCGCGGCGGGCAGGACGGCGGGCCCCGCGAGCACCGCCCGGACCTGGCCGACGTCGTGGGCCAGCCCGAGGCCCGGGTGGCCCTCGAGCTCGCCGCCACCGGTGGCCACCACCTCCTGATGGCCGGCCCGCCGGGCGTCGGCAAGACGATGCTCGCCGAGCGGCTCGTGACGATCCTGCCGCCGCTCACCCGCGAACAGGCGCTCGAGACGCACGCCATCCGCTCCCTCGCCGGTCACGTCGGCGAGGTCACCCGGCTCGAGCGCACCCCGCCGTTCGTGGCCCCGCACCACAGCACCTCCGTGGCGGCCCTCGCCGGAGGCGGGTCCGGCGTCGTCGTCCCCGGCGCCATCTCCCGGGCGCACCACGGCGTGCTGTTCCTCGACGAGGCGCCGGAGTTCAAGACCTCGGTGCTGCAGGTGCTGCGCCAGCCGCTGGAGTCCGGTGAGGTCGTCATCGCCCGCGCCCGGCACGCGGTCCGCTACCCCGCACGGTTCCTGCTCGTCCTCGCCGCCAACCCGTGCCCGTGCGGGCGCTCGTACGGCAAGGCCATCGACTGCACCTGCTCCTCGGCCGAGATCCGCGGCTACGCGGGGAGGCTGTCCGGCCCGCTCCTGGACCGCGTCGACCTCCAGGTCCACGTCCCGCCCGTGCGGCGGGCGGCCTTCGGCGACGAGGTGGGCGAGGCCAGTGCGGTCGTCGCCGAGCGCGTCGCCGCGGCCCGTGCGGTGCAGCGGGAGCGGTGGCGCGCGGCGGGGGGAGCCGACTGGCCGCTCAACGGGCTCGTGCCCGGCCACGTCCTGCGGCGCCCGCCCTTCCGGCTCACCGGGGGTGTGACCGCCGACATCGACCGCTCGCTCGACGCCGGCCGGCTCACCCTCCGTGGCTACGACCGGGTGCTGCGGGTGGCCTGGTCGGCGGCTGACCTCGCCGGCCGCTCGACGCCCTCCCGCGAGGACGTCGCGACCGGGCTGGTGCTCCGACGGGGCGAGGCGGTGGCGGCGTGACCGGGCTGGTGCTGCGACGGGGCGGGGCGGTGGCGGCGTGACCGGCCGGCGAAGCGCCCTCGAGCGCGACGAGCGGTGGGCCCGCGTTGCCTGGGCGTACCTCGTGGAGCCGCGCAGCGGGCCGGCGACGCGCCTGATCGCCGAGCACGGAGCGGCCGGCGCGCTCGCCCTGCTCCGCGAGGGCCGGTGCGAGGCGGCGCCCGAGGCCTCGGTCCGGCTGCACCGGCTCGACCTCGACGACCTGGTCCACGCCGCGCACCGTCGGGCGGTCCACGTGCTCGTGCCCGGTGACACCGAGTGGCCGGATGCCCTCGACCGGCACGAGCACCCCCCGCACTGCCTCTTCGTCCGCGGTGACCCCGACCTCCTCGCCCTCACCCGGCGCTCGGTGGCCGTCGTCGGGTCGCGCGCCGCCACCGAGTACGGCCTGCGGGTGGCGGCCGAGCTGGGGGAGGGCCTGGCCAGCCGCGGGTGGAGCGTCGTCAGCGGGGCCGCCTTCGGCATCGACGCCGCCGCCCACCGCGGCGCACTGGCCCTCGACGGCCCCACGGTGGCCGTGCTCGCCTGCGGGGTCGACGTGGCCTACCCCCGCTCCCACCGAGCGCTGATCGACGCCGTGGCCCGCGCCGGGTCGGTGGTCAGCGAGGTGCCCGTGGGGTCCTCCCCGTACCGCTCCCGCTTCCTGGCCCGCAACCGGATCATCGCGATGCTCGCGCGCGCCACCGTCGTCGTCGAGGCCGGCGTGCGGTCCGGGGCGCTGTCCACCGCCCGCGAGGCCGCGCGGAACCACCTGCCCGTGGCCGCGGTGCCGGGTCCGGTCACGAGTGCGACGTCCGCCGGGTGCCACCTCCTGGTCCGCGACGCGGGTGCGGTGCTCGTCACCGACGCCGCCGAGGTGGCCGAGCTCGCGGCCCCGATCGGGGAGGCGCTGCTCGAGGCCGGACGCTTGGGGGTGCAGCCCGCCCCCGAGGACGACCTCGACCCCGTGGCCTACGCGGTGTGGTCGGCCGCGCCGGTACGGCGGCCCCTCCCGCCCCACGAGCTGGCGGTCGCGTCGGGGGTCGATCCGGCACGGCTGGCGACCGCGCTGGCCACCCTCGAGTCACGGGGCCTGGTGGTGCGCGACCGGGGCGGGTGGCGCAAGCCGCCGCGTCGGCGTGCCACTGCCGACGACGCCGCCCGCGGCTCAATCGGACCCGCTGTTCCCGAGACCACGGGATGAGGTTGGGCGAGTCCGTTGCGAAGGGGCCCCCGGGATGACACCGTGGCCTCGTGACCGCCGTCCGACCCGACGCGCTCACCGCGTTCGAGCGTCACCTGCGTGTCGAACGTGGACGCTCGGGCAATACCGTGCGCGCCTATGTGCGCGACGTCGGCGTGTTCCTCGAGGCGGTGGGGGCCGAGGACGACGCCGCGGTCGGCGCCGTCACGCTCGCGGACCTGCGGACCCACCTCGGCCGGGTGGCGCGGTCCGGTGCCGCGAGGGCCACCGTCGCTCGCACCGCGGCCTCGCTGCGCACCTTCTTCCGGTGGTGCGAGCGCACCGGGCGGATCGAGACCGACCCCTCGCTCCGCCTGAGCGCGCCCCGCCGCCGCCGCACCCTCCCGCCGGTGCTCGCGCAGCGCTCCGCCGCCGCCCTCCTCGAGGTGGCCACCGTCGCGGCCGACGACGCGGACCCCGTGCACCTGCGTGACCGAGCCGCGCTCGAGCTCCTCTACGGCACGGGCATCCGGGTCGGCGAGCTCGTCGGGCTCGACATCGACGACGTGGACCTCGACGCACGCGTGCTGCGGGTCGTCGGCAAGGGCGACAAGGAACGCCGGGTGCCCTTCGGCGCACCGGCCGCGCAGGCCGTGAGCGACTGGCTGCGCAACGGGCGCCCCGAGCTCGCCACCGGCGAGAGCGGTGCCGCGCTGCTCCTCGGCCGTCGGGGCCGCCGGGCCGACCAGCGCCAGGTGCGCGAGGTCGTGCACCGGTTGCTGCGGCACGTCCCGGACGCCCCCGACGTGGGGCCACACGGGTTGCGCCACAGCGCCGCCACGCACCTGCTCGAGGGCGGCGCCGACCTGCGGATGGTCCAGGAGCTGCTCGGCCACGCCTCACTCGCCACGACGCAGGTGTACACCCACGTCTCCGTGGACCGGCTGCGCCGGTCCTACGCCCAGGCGCACCCCCGTGCCTGACGACCAGGGCCCCGAGGAGCGGCCGGACGTGGGCTCGGTCACCGAGCCGATGCCCGTCACCCCGCCCACGACCCCCACGACGCCCGCTGCCGGCGGCGACGACGACCGGGACGGCTTCGACGTCCCGGAGTGGGTCTCCGAGTTCCGGCGCCTCTACGTCGAGCCCAAGACCCGCGCTGCGCTGAAGGAGCAGGCCGCCCGCACCGGTCGGCGTCCGGTCCCTCCCGCGGGCGCGCCCGGGAGGCCCGTCGACGCCGCCGCCCAGTGGGAACCGCCCGAGCAGCCGCTGGCCGACGAGCCGTTGCGCAGCCGTTCGGAGGTCCGGCGTGACCGCCGCTCGACCCGGCAGGAGGGAGCCTCGATGCATCCGGACCCCTCGCCCCCGACGCGGCGAGGCGCGGACGCCGACACCAGCGGCCCCGCAGCCGCCGGGTCCCGCGCCGCCCTGCGGCGGGCACGGCAGGAACGTGCCCGGGCCGAGCGGCGGATGCGGCTGCGGCGCACCGTCGTCGTGGGAGTGCTGCTGCTCGTCGTGGCCGCCGTGGTGACCTGGCTGGTGGCTCGCAACCAGGAGCCGGTGTCCGCGACCCCGGCGTCGTTCACGGCCCCGCTGCAGGCCCAGGCCCAGGCTCCCGGCGCCGCCCCGGCCTCCTCGGTCGCTGACGCGGTCGGCGCCGGCGAGGCGAGCGACGCCCGGGGCCGGCTCGTCACGACCGGCAGCGAGGCGAGTGTGGGGGTGCGGCGCCAGGCCGGGGAGGCGACCTCGGCGGGTGCCGAGCCCGGGCTGCCCCCGCAGGTCGCACCCACGCACGAGCGGGCGGCGGCCACCGCAGCTCCCACCTCCACGCCGACGCGCCCACCCGTCCCTCGTGGCACCGGTTCCTTCTCCTGGGTCGACTGGGGAGAGGTGCCTGACGCCCGCACCTCGGGCGGTGACGCGGTTCGCGTGGCCCTCGAGGTCGAGGGCGGCCTCGGCCTGGACCGGGCCGAGGTCGCGACGGCGGTGGCCCGGATCCTCGTCGACGAGCGAGGGTGGCAGAGCGCGCGAGACGTTCGCTTCGTCTTCGTCAGCCCGGCCCAGGCCGAGCGCGGCGAGTTCGACACCCGGGTCGGCATCGCGAGCAGGCAGACGACCGACGACCTCTGCGCGCCGCTCGAGACCGACGGCTACACCTCCTGCTACAACGGTCGGGTCGTCATCAACCTCGACCGGTGGATGCTGGGCGTCGAGGCCTATGAGGGACGGCTGGACGACTACCGCACGTACGTCGTCGACCACGAGGTCGGTCATGCGCTCGGGCTGGGCCACGCGCCGTGCCCGGCGAAGGGTGCCCCGGCCCCTGTGATGGTGCCGCAGACCCTGCACCTGTGGGGCTGCGCCCCCAACCCCTACCCCGTCGTGGGCTGACCCGCGCCCAAGGGGAGGAGCCGCACCCGTCCGCCGACGAGCAGCAGCACCGGGTCGACGTAGGACGTGCCCTGGCGCGCCCCGAGGTGCAGGCACACCGCGAGCACGCAGTGCCCTGCCGGAGGGCCCACCGCCGGTGGCTCGACCGACCCGAGCAGGTCCCCGGCATCGACCTGCGTCCCCGCGACCACCGCGGCCCGCACCGGTTCGTAGGTGCTCGACAGCCCCCCCGCGTGCAGCACGGTCACGGTGCCACGACCGGCGACCCGGCCCGCGTGCGTGACCACGCCGTCCTCGACGGCGAGCACGCCCGCGCCGGTGTCCGCGCCGAGGTCGGTGCCCCGGTGCCCCGGACCGTAAGGACCGGCGGGAGCCCGGAACGGGCGCAGCACCGCGGGCCGCGGGACCAGCGGCCACCTCCAGCGCGGGTGCACTGTGCCGGCGTCGGGACGGGGCCCCCTGGCCCCGGCGACGGGAGGTGACACGGCGCCCCCGGCGGCGAGAGATGCCGCCACCTCCCCGACGTCGGGACGAGGCGCGCCGCCTGCGGCCTCGCGCGGAGCCGTGCTGCCGCTCGGGCCGACGGCCGCCTCCGCGACCGGAGCATGGGGGGAGGGGCTGGCGCGTGACACCGAGATGCCGTCGGGTGGGCCGGCTCGTGGCACAGAGGTGCCGTCGGGTGGGCCGGTACCCGGCAGGGACAGGAGCAGCAGCGGTCCGGTGACGGCTGCCACCACGGACCTCGACATCAGGGACATGCGACCAGCCTGCGTCGGTGCCCGGCGACGGGTCCAAGGCCTGCGGCGCAGCTGTGGACAGCCGGGCCGGGAGTCCGTCCTGTGGACGACCGCGTCCGGCGGGATCTCAGCCCGGTCGACCCTTGAGCCCGGGTCAGCACCTTGGGGCCGCCCGCAGTCCGGGTCAGCACCTTGGGGCCGCCCGCAGTCCGGGTCAGCACCCCCGCGGACGCCTCACAGCCCGGGTCAGCACCTTGGGGCCGCCCTTGCAGCCCGGGTCAGCACCCCCCAGTGCCCACCCCGCGGCACGGTCAGCGCCGCACTGCGCTCAACTCCGCAGCGCGGCCAGCCGGCGGCAGGCCTCGTCGATCACCGACGGCTGCTTGCTGAACGCGAAGCGCACCAGCGTCCTCCCGGCCCGGGGGTCGTCGTGGAAGACGGAGACGGGCACCCCGACCACGCCGGTCCGGGCGGGCAGCTCGTGGCAGAACTGCACGGCGTCGCTCGCTCCGAGAGGTGCCGCGTCCGCGACGACGAAGTACCCGCCCCTCGGCACCGACACCTCGAGCCCGGCCCGGGTGAGCCCCTCCACGAGCCGGTCGCGCTGGGCGGCGAGGGCCTGAGCCACGTCGGCGAAGACGGCGTCGGCCAGCCCGAGCCCGGTCGCGACGGCGGGCTGGAACGGGCCGGAGCCGACGTAGGTGAGGAACTGCTTGACCGCCCGCACGGCCGCGACCGCCACCGCGGGGCCGGTGACCCACCCGACCTTCCACCCGGTCGTCGAGAACGTCTTGCCCGCCGACGAGATGGTGAGCGTGCGCTCCCGCATCCCGGGCAGCGTGGCCATCGGCACGTGCTCGGCGCCGTCGAAGACGAGGTGCTCGTACACCTCGTCGGTGACGACCCACGCGTCGTGCTCCCGGGCCAGCTCGGCGACCAGCCCGAGCTCGTCCCGGCCGAACACCCGCCCCGTCGGGTTGTGCGGGGTGTTGAGCAGCACCACCCGGGTGCGCTCGGAGAAGGCCGCCCGCAGCGACGCCTCGTCCACGGCGTAGTCGGGGAAGCGGAGCACCGACGTGCGGCGCACGCCACCCGCCAGGGCGATCGTCGCGGCGTAGCTGTCGTAGTACGGCTCGAAGGTGACCACCTCGTCCCCGGGGCGCACGAGCGCCAGCATCGTCGCCGCGATCGCCTCCGTCGCGCCGACCGTCACGAGCACCTCGGTGGCCGGATCCACCCGCAGCCCGTAGAACCGCTCCTGGTGCTCGGCCACGGCGCACAACAGCTCGGGCACCCCCGCACCGGGCGGGTACTGGTTGCGGCCACCCCGGATGGCCGCCACTGCCGCCTCCAGCACCTCGGCCGGTCCGTCGGTGTCGGGGAAGCCCTGCCCCAGGTTGATCGCGTCGTGCTCGGCGGCGAGCGCGCTCATCGTGGCGAAGATGGTGGTCCCGAAGGGGGCGAGGGCCGGGTGGCCGGGCGCGGAGGGCATGCCGGGCAGGCTACGCGCCGCTCGCCGGCGCGACGGTCCCGCCGTCGATTTCGGGTACGGGCCCGCCGGCACGTACGATGGCCGGTGGCCCTCGTGTGCGAGCACGCGGGAGCCACCACTTCGCGCGTCACCCTCCTGCAGGAGCAATCCGGGCAGGGGCGCACCACGGCAGTGGCGGATGCAGCCCTCACGGGCGGCACGGCATCCGTCCGGGGTGCGTCAGGACGCCAGGCAGGTGGGTCCACCCTCCGGGGCTCGGGCGCCACCGACGTAACTGACAACCTCACAGCACCTAGGAGAACGACGATGGCCGTCGTCACCATGCGCCAGCTCCTCGAGAGCGGCGTCCACTTCGGGCACCAGACCCGTCGCTGGAACCCCAAGATGAAGCGCTTCATCATGACCGAGCGCAACGGCATCTACATCATCGACCTGCAGCAGTCGGTGACCTACATCAACAACGCCTACGAGTTCGTCAAGGAGACCGTCGCCCACGGCGGCACCGTTCTCTTCGTCGGCACCAAGAAGCAGGCGCAGGAGCCCGTCGCCGAGCAGGCGAGCCGGGTCGGGATGCCGTACGTCAACCACCGCTGGCTCGGTGGCATGCTCACCAACTTCCAGACCATCTCCAAGCGGCTCACCCGCCTCAAGGAGCTCGAGGAGATCGACTTCGACGACGTGGCCGGCTCCGGCCGCACGAAGAAGGAGCTCCTCATGATGAAGCGCGAGAAGGACAAGCTGGAGAGGACCCTCGGCGGCATCCGCTCGATGACCAGGGTCCCCTCCGCGGTCTGGATCGTCGACACCAAGAAGGAGCACCTGGCCGTCGACGAGGCCCGCAAGCTCGGCCTGCCGGTCATCGCGATCCTCGACACCAACTGCGACCCGGACGAGGTCGACTACAAGATCCCGGGCAACGACGACGCCATCCGCTCGGTCACCCTCCTCACCCGCGTCATCGCCGACGCCGTCGCCGAGGGGCTCATCGCCCGCTCCGGCGGTGGCCAGGCCGCGGCCGGTGACGAGGCGCAGGGCGAGGAGCCGCTCGCCGAGTGGGAGCGCGAGCTCCTCGCCGGCCAGGCCGAGCAGACCGCCGAGGTCACCGCCCCGGAGGCCGGCGAGACCGCCGCCGCCATGGCGCCCGAGGCCGCCGAGACCGCGCCGGCCGCGCAGGTGGCCGAGGCCGCCGACTCGACCCCGGTCGAGGCAGCCGCGGCGGAGCCGGCCGAGCAGGTCGAGCCGACCGAGCAGGTCGAGCCGACCGAGCAGGTCGAGCTGACCGAGCCGGTCGAGCAGGTCGAGCCGACCGAGCAGGTCGAGCCGGTCGAGCAGGTCGAGCAGGTCGAGCAGCCCCAGCCGGCCGAGCAGGCCGACGAGGCCGCCGACAAGGCGCAGGCCTGACCCACCTCCCCTCCGAACACCCACGGAAAGAGCGATAGGAACCCATGGCGAACTACACCGCCGCTGACATCAAGGCGCTCCGCGAGAAGACCGCGGCCGGGATGATGGACGTCAAGAAGGCCCTCGACGAGGCCGACGGCGACATGGCCAAGGCCGAGGAGATCCTGCGCGTCAAGGGCCAGAAGGGCGTGACCAAGCGCGAGGGCCGTACCACGTCCAACGGCTTGGTCGCCGCCCGGGCCGGCGACGGCGAGGGCACCCTCGTCGAGGTCCTGTGCGAGACCGACTTCGTGGCCAAGGGCGATCGTTTCATCGCCCTCGCCGACCAGGTGCTCTCCCAGGCCGTCGCGACCGGGGCCGGCGACGCCGACGCACTGCTGGACTCGACGCTCGAGGACGGCAGGACCGTCAGGGAGCTCCTCGACGAGGCCAACGCCACCATCGGGGAGAAGATCGAGGTCAAGCGCGTGGCCCGCCTCGAGGGCGAGCACGTCGTCTCCTACCTGCACAAGACCAGCCCCGACCTGCCCGCGCAGATCGGTGTGCTCGTCGCGACCAAGGGCGGCGACGAGGGCGTGGCCCGCGACGTCGCGATGCACGTCGCGGCGTTCGCCCCGAAGGTGCTGACCCGCGACGAGGTCGACGAGGAGACGGTCGCCAACGAGCGCCGCCTCGCCGAGGCCACGGCCAAGGAGGAGGGCAAGCCCGAGGCGGCCCTGCCCAAGATCATCGAGGGCCGGGTCAACGGCTTCTTCAAGGACACCGTGCTCGTCGAGCAGCCGTTCGCCAAGGAGCCGAAGAAGACGGTGGGCAAGGTGCTCGACGAGGCCGGCGCCGACGCCACCGGCTTCGCCCGCTTCCGGGTCGGTGCCGACGCCTGACGTCGGCGCCCGTCAGGGCACCCCCGGATGCCGCCCGCTCACCTCGAGCGGGCGGCATCCTGCGTCCCGGGCGTGCGACCATGGGGGCCGGAGGTGGCGCGATGGAGCACGACGACGGAGGTGGCCGGCCCGTCCACGCGGCCGGCGAGCACGACGACCTCGAGCGGCGGGTGCACGTCGACCTGCCGCGGGTGCGTCCCGAGGACATGGTCACCAGCGAGCAGGTGGAGCCGCCTCCCGACCCGAGCGGGGGGCGCGACACCGAGACCGAGTTCATGCTCCGGCACGCCGGGTTCTGGTGACGACCCGCTCGCCTGTGCAGCCGCCCGGCCCGCTCGACCACGGTCCGCGGCTCCTCGGTTGGGCCCGGCGGCCCCGCCTGTGACAGGATCGGGCGACCGCCGCACCACCGCGCCGAGGAGGCCCCGTGACCACGTCTGCCCTCACCGAGGCCCCGCCCACCGTCACCGAGGAGGGCCGCCCCCGGCGGGTGCTGCTCAAGCTCTCCGGTGAGGTGTTCGGCGGCGGCCGGGTCGGTGTCGACCCCGAGGTCGTCCGCGACGTCGCCCGCCAGATCGCCGCCGCCGTCCGTGAGGGCATCGAGGTGGCCGTCGTCGTCGGGGGCGGCAACTTCTTCCGCGGTGCCGAGCTCCAGCAGAAGGGGATGGAGCGTGCCCGCGCCGACTACATGGGGATGCTGGGCACGGTGATGAACTGCCTGGCGCTGCAGGACTTCCTCGAGAAGGAGGGCGTCGACACGCGGGTCCAGACGGCCATCACCATGGGCCAGGTCGCCGAGCCGTACATCCCGCGCCGGGCGATGCGCCACCTCGAGAAGGGCCGCGTCGTCATCTTCGGCGCCGGCGCCGGCATGCCCTACTTCTCGACCGACACGGTGAGCGCCCAGCGCGCCCTGGAGTGCCACTGCGACGCGGTGCTCATGTCCAAGAACGGCGTCGACGGCGTCTACGACTCCGACCCGCGGAGCAACCCCGGCGCGCGCAAGTTCGAGCGGATCACCTTCGAGGAGGCCCTGCGGCACGGGCTGAAGGTGGTCGACGCCGCCGCGTTCAGCCTCTGCATGGACAACCGCCTCCCCATGGTGGTCTTCGGGATGGAGGGCGACGGCAACGTCACGCGGGCGCTGCGCGGCGAGCCGATCGGCACCCTGGTCTCCGCGGGCTGACGCCGGCCCCGGCCGCCTCTTTGACACACTGGTACCCACCGCGCGGACCGCGCGACCGACGCGAAGGAGAGCCGCCCCGATGATCGACGAGACCTTGTTCGAGGCCGAGGAGAAGATGGAGAAGGCCGTCGAGGTCGCCAAGGAGGACTTCGCGGGCATCCGCACCGGTCGCGCGCATCCCGGGATGTTCTCGAAGATCCTCGTCGAGTACTACGGCGCGCCCACGCCGCTGCAGCAGCTCGCGTCGTTCCAGACCCCCGAGGCGCGGACCATCATCATCAGCCCGTTCGACAAGTCCTCGATGCACGCCATCGAGAAGGCGATCCAGCAGGCCGACCTCGGGGTGAACCCGAGCAACGACGGCACCATCATCCGCTGCGTCATGCCGCAGCTCACCGAGGAGCGGCGCAAGGAGTACGTGCGGATGGCGCACCACCAGGCCGAGGAGGCCCGGGTCTCCATCCGCAACATCCGCCGCCACGCCAAGACCGCGCTCGAGCGCCTGATCAAGGACGGCGAGGTCGGCGAGGACGAGGGGGTGCGGGCCGAGAAGGAGCTCGAGGTCGTCACCAAGCGGCACGTCGACCAGGTCGACGAGCTGCTCAAGCACAAGGAATCCGAGCTGCTCGAGGTCTGAACCCGGCGATGACCGACCTGCCCACCCCGGCCGAGCCGGGCGCCACCACCGACGCCGACGTCGTCACCGACCCGCCGCCCGGCGACGGGGAGCCGGCCGCGGCCCCGCCCCGGGCCGGCCGCGACCTGCGCGCCGCGGTCGGGGTCGGGCTGCTCCTGGGCGCCCTCGTCGTCGGCAGCCTGGCCCTCGACGCCCGCGCCTTCCTCGCCGTGATCGTCGTGGCGGTCGGCTACGGCGCCTGGGAGCTGCGGCGGGCCCTGACCACCAAGGACATCCACGTCCCGGTCCTCCCGCTGATGATCGGGACGGTCGCGATGCTCGTCTCCGCGTACGCCCGCGGGGCCGAGGCGCTGGTCGTCACCTTCGGCCTCACCGTGGTCGGCCTGCTCGTCTGGCGGGTGGCCGACGGCCTGGCCGGTGCCGCCCGCGACCTCGCCGGGTCCACGCTCGTCGCGTTCTACCCGGTCTTCCTCGCCGGGTTCGCGTCGATGATGCTCGCCGAGGACGACGGGCGGCAGCGGATCATCCTCTTCATCGCCGTCACCGTGTTCAGCGACATCGGTGGCTACGCCGCCGGCGTGACGCTCGGCAGGCACCCGATGGCGCCCTCGCTCAGCCCGAAGAAGTCGTGGGAGGGCTTCGCCGGCTCGGTCGTGGCGTGCGCCGCCGTGGGGGCGGTGGGCATGCCCCTGCTGCTGGGGGGCGCCTGGTGGACCGGTGCGCTGCTCGGGGCCGTGGCCGCCGTGGGCGCCACCCTCGGCGACCTCGTCGAGTCCAGCATCAAGCGCGACCTCGGGATCAAGGACATGGGCACGCTGCTGCCGGGGCACGGCGGGCTCATGGACCGCCTCGACTCGCTGCTCGTCGTGGCGCCCATCGCCTGGGCACTGCTCCAGGTCTTCGTGCCCGCCGGCTGACGGCCTCAGCCGGCCCGTCGGCCGGTGAACCCCACGAGGTTGTCGAGGAACGGCGTCGGGCGGATCAGCAAGCCGCCGTTACCGTCCTCCTCGGTGAGGCAGGTGATCTGCCGGTCCAGCCAGTGGTACGTGTGCCGCGACACCGCGCCGGGGTCCTCGTGGTACATCGACTGGGCGAGCGCCGGCACGAGCTCGAGGGCGTCGCGGGCCTGCGTCGTCGTCGCGCACGTCTGGAGCACGAGGGCGTGGCGGTGGGGGAGCGCGAAGACGATCCCGTTGTGCGTGTCGGCCTCCGGCAGCCACCGGTGCACGGCGTCGTTGAGGAACCGCGCGAAGGACGCCGTGTACGGCGAGGGCCCGGTGACGGTGATCGCCGACCGCCGCCCGTCCCCCGTGCGCTCGACGTCGACCGGCGTGGTCTCGAGGAGGTGGAGGAGGTTGGTGCGGCCGCGGTCGACGAGTGCGCCGAGCCGTCGCCCGGTCTCGGCCACCCGGGAGTCCGGCAGCGTGACCACCGCCGTCGGGAGGTCGAGGGTGAGCACCTCGTGCACGTGGTCGGCGAACCGGCCCGCGTAGTCGAAGCCCAACCCGGTGGAGTCCATCCGCTCGGCGCTGACGAGGCGCGAGGTGAGCGCGGCGTCGAACTCCTCCGGGCTCAGCGACTCGACGTCGGCCTCGGCGGCGGCGGTGAGCCGGGCGAGGTGCTCGCGCACCGACTCCTCGAGCTCACCGGCGTCGGCGTCGACGTCGGGCACCGGGCTCACCGGGCGGCTGGTGGGGCGAAGGTCGTCCTCGGTCATCGCCGAGCCCCGGCGTGCGGGCGCGACCCATCTCTCGAACAGTCCCATGGCTGTTCCCTTTCCTGCATCCCCGTTCCCCTGCTGAACGAGGTTGACTCCACGGTAGAGCTCCCGGGGCCCCCACCGCCATCAGTTCGGTGGTTCTGGCCCCCGCGTGTCGCGGCGCGCGGCCGCGGTGCTGAGAGGATGGCCCCGATGACCGACGCCGACCGCACCCGTCCCCGCCCGGGCGAGCTGACCCTGACCGCGCCGCGGCGGGGGAAGCCGCCGGCCCACCTGGCCGACCTCGACGTCCCCCAGCGCCGGGAGGCGGTGGCCGCGCTCGGCCACCCCGCCTTCCGCGCCAACCAGCTGTCCACGCACTACTTCGAGCGGCTGGTCGAGCGGCCGGAGGAGATGACCGACCTGCCGAAGGCGGTGCGCGAGGACCTCGTCGGCGCGCTGCTCCCGACCCTGCTCCACCCGGTGCGGCAGGTCACGGCCGACGGCGGCGCCACGGTCAAGGCCGTCTGGCGGCTGTTCGACGGCGCGCTCGTGGAGTCGGTGGTCATGCGCTACCCGCACCGGGTCACCGTGTGCATCTCCAGCCAGGCCGGATGCGGCATGAACTGCCCGTTCTGCGCCACCGGGCAGGAGGGGCTCACCCGCAACCTGTCCGCCGCCGAGATCGTCGAGCAGGTCGTGGCGGCCGCCCGGATGCTGCGTCACGGGGGCCTCGCGCCCGGCGCCGCGGCCGGTTCCGGCGCCGCCCTCGGCGCGGAGGCGGAGGGGTCCGGGGCCGCCGACGAGGAGGCGGCCGCCCCCGGCACCCCCACCCGGGTGAGCAACGTCGTCTTCATGGGGATGGGCGAGGCCCTCGCCAACTACAAGGCGGCGATCGGGGCCGTCCGCCGGCTCACCGAGCCCGCGCCGTCGGGGCTGGGCCTCTCCGCGCGCGGCATCACGATGTCGACGGTGGGCCTGGTGCCCGGCATCGACCGGCTCGCCGCCGAGGGCATCCCGATGACGCTCGCCCTGTCGCTGCACGCCCCGGACGACGAGCTGCGCGACGAGCTGGTGCCGGTCAACACCCGGTGGCGGGTCGACGAGGCCATCGACGCCGCCCGTCGCTACCACGAGGCCACCGGCCGGCGGGTCAGCATCGAGTACGCACTGATCCGCGACGTCAACGACCAGGCCTGGCGCGCCGACCTGCTCGGCGAGAAGCTCGCGGCCCGGGGCCGGGGGTGGGTGCACGTCAACCCGATCCCGCTCAACCCCACCCCGGGGTCGCGGTGGACCGCGTCCCGCCGCGGCGTCGAGCAGCAGTTCGTCGAGCGGCTGCGCGCGCACGGCATCCCCACCACGGTGAGGGACACCCGCGGCTCCGACATCGACGGTGCCTGCGGCCAGCTGGCGGCGTCCACCGCCTGAGCGCGCCGGGTCCGGGCCGAGGTGACCTACCCTTCGAGGATGCGGGTTCGACTCCCGGCCGCCGTCGCGGCCCTGGTGCTGCTCGGTGCGGGCTGCTCCGGGGACCCCCTGCCCGAGAACCTGCGCGGCGCCGACGAGCACACCACCCACGTCGCCGAGGCGGCCGCCTCGGCGACCCCGAGCGCCACCCCTCCCACCGTCCCGCTGCGGCCCGGGGAGCGGTTCACCCGGCTCCGCCTGCCCGTGGCCTACACCCCGTCCGCCCCGGGCGAGGGCACCGACGACTACCGCTGCTTCCTCGTCGACCCCGGACTCACCGAGGACCAGCTCGTCAGCGGCGTCGACATCCGGCCCGACAACGCGGCCGTCGTGCACCACGTCATCGTCTCCCGGGTCGACCCCGACCAGGTCGCCCGTGCCGAGGAGCTCGACGCCGGCACCCCGGGCCCGGGCTGGACCTGCTTCGGCGGCAGCGGGGTGCAGTCCGACGGCGCCAGCCTCGACGCCGCCGACTGGGTCGGCGCCTGGGCCCCCGGCGGCGGCGAGCGGGTGATGGCCGAGGACATCGGCATCCCGCTCGCGGCCGGCAGCCGGCTGGTCGTCCAGGTGCACTACAACCTGCTCGCGGGAGGGGGTCCGGACCGCAGCACCGTCCGGCTGCGCCTCTCGCCGGCGGGGGAGGGCGGCAAGAGGGCGCTCGACACGATGCTGCTGCCCGCCCCGGTCGAGCTGCCCTGCCGGGACAACCGCACCGCCGGGATGTGCAGCCGGGCCGTGTCCGTCGCCGAGGTCCGCAAGCGCTTCGACGAGGACGTCGCCCGCGCGGACGCGCTGCACCTGCTGTGCGGGCCGGTCGACCCGGACCCCGTGCAGTCCTGCACGCGACCGGTCCGCGAGCCCGGCACCATCCGGGCCGTCGCCGGCCACATGCACCTGCTCGGCCGCTCGATCACCGTGGACGTCAACAAGGGCACCCCCGAGGCCCGCCGCGTGCTCGACATCGCGGTCTGGGACTTCGACGACCAGGGGTCCCGGGCGCTCGAGGAGCCGGTGCGCATCGAGCCGGGCGACACGATCACGGTCACCTGCACCCACGACCAGGGGCTGCGCGACCTGCTCCCCGCCTTCGAGGGGCAGCGGGAGCGCTACGTCGTCTGGGGCGAGGGCACCACCGATGAGATGTGCCTGGGCATCGTCATGCTCACCCGTCCCTGACCTCGCCGGCGGTGAGGGCGGCCACCGCGCCGCGGACGTCGTCGACGAGGTGGATCCGCTCCTCCATCGGGCGTCCGGCGGCCAGGCCGCACAGCGCCGGCCACACCGGCACCTCCTCGGTCCAGCGACGCCGGCCGACGAGCACGAGCCGGGGGAGCGGGGCCTGCCCGTCGCCGTAGTACAGGCGGGTGGCGGCCTGGAAGACCTCCTGCACCGTCCCGGCGGCGCCGGGCAGCACCACCACCCCGGCCGTGCACCGGGCGAGCAGGCCGTCCTCGCGCAGCGCGTTCGAGAAGTACTTGGCGATGCCGTGGGCGAACACGTTCGGTGGCTCGTGCCCGTAGAACCACGTGGGGATGCCGATGCTGCGCGGGCGGGTGTCGTCGGTGGGGGTGCTCAGCAGGTCGTCGTGGACGTCGAGGGCGACGGCGGCCCACGCGGCGACGTCGGCGAAGGTCGGCACCGTGCGCAGCCGTTCGAGCGCGTCGGCCAGCGCCTCGGCGGTGGGCGCGAAGGCACCGAGGTTGGCGGCCTCCATCGCCCCCGGGCCGCCGCCGGTGACGACGAGGTGGCCCGTGCGCGCCAGCGCGTGGCCGAGGGCGGCGGCGCGGGCGAACGCCTCGTCGGTGCGGGTGAGGGCGTGCCCGCCCATGACCCCGACGACCCGGGCGTCGCCGATCACCTCGGTGAGGGCGTCGGTCATCGAGTCGTCGTGGATGGCCCGCAGCAGCGTGACGAAGGCGTCGTGGGTGGCGGCGGCGTCCCGCGACCACTGGTACGCCCGGGCGTCGGGGGTCGCGGCGTGGCCCGGCCCGCGCAGCCCGGCGTAGAGCTCGTGCGGCTGGTAGAGCGTCGCCCGGTAGGGGTCCACCGGGGCGTGCGGGTCGGTGGGGAAGACGAGGGCGCCGTGGGCGCGCAGGTGGGCGGCCAGGTCGTCCGGCACCCGCCCGCCGAGGACGACGAGGCCCTCGACGTCGTCCCGGGCGAGCAGCGCCCGCTCCCGGCCGCGCAGGTCGAGGTCCTGCAGCCGCAGCCCCCGCAGCGGCCCACCGGATGCGAGGGCGTCGTCGAGGTGGGCCAACGTCTCGATCTCGCGCACCCGCCGAACCTACCGACGGCCTCGACATTTCGGGGTTACCCCGAAATGTCGACCTGGCACCGAAAGGGTTCCGGGGTCAGGTGGACGTTCCGGGGTGTCGCCGGGCGGCGCCGGCGCGTCCGGACGCGTCAGTGGCCGGTGAGCCGGTCGAGCAGCGGCACCAGCCGGCTGCGGCGCCCCGACCTCGCCTCGTCGTGGTCGGCGAGGCGGGCGAGCTGCAGGCCGGCGTTGACGCCGAGCCACCGCAGCGGCTCGGGCTCCCACCGCGGTGAGCGGTGCCCCACCCAGGGGAGCGACGTGAGGTGGCTGGGGTTCCCGAGGACGAGGTCGGCGAGGGTGCGGCCCGCGAGGTTCGAGGCCGCCACCCCGTCCCCCACGTACCCGCCGGCGCGGCCGGTACGGGTGCCGGGGTCCCACGTCACCGACGGGTGCCAGTCACGGGCGATGCCGAGCGGGCCACCCCAGGCGTGCGTGAACCGGACCCCGCCCAGCTGCGGCAGCATCGAGCCCAGGGTGCGCCGCAGCGACGCGAACACCCGCTCCTCGTGGTCGAACTCGGGACGCACCGCCGACCCGAGGTGGTACGGCGCGCCCCGGCCCCCGAACGCGATCCGGCCGTCGGCCGTGCGCTGCCCGTAGATCCGCACGTGCCCGTGGTCCGTGAACACCTCGTACCCGCCGAGCCCGATCCGCTCCCACCGCTCGGCCGGGAGGGGCTCGGTGGCGACCATGAGGGAGTAGACGGGCACGACGTCCCGCCCGTGGCGGGGCAGCGACGGGGTCCAGGCCTCGGTGGCCAGGACGACCGAGCGGGCGGTGATGCGCCGGCCGTCGGCGAGCACGACGACGCCGTCACCCGCCCGGGCGACGCGGACCCCCTCGACGACCCGCACCCCGCGGCGGCGCACGGCGGCCGCCAGCCCGTCGACGAGGTCCCGAGGCTGCACCCGGGCGCAGTGTGGGTACCAGGTGGCGCCCCGGGCACCGGCGACGTCGAGCCGCTCCCGGGCCTGCGCCGCGGAGAGGTACACCGTGCCGTCACCCCACCCGGCGCCGTCGGCCGCCTCGGCACGGGCCCGCACGTCCTGGGCCGCGGTGCGCGCGACGGCGAGCACGCCGCCCTTGACGAACCCGCTGCCGAGCCCCTCCTCGGCGTCGACCTCCCCGACCTCGTCGACCGTGTCCCGCAGGGCCGCGTGCTGGGCCAGGGCCGCGGCCCGCCCGTACCGCCGCGCGAGGGCGTCGGCGGACACCGGCCACAGGGCGGAGACCCAGCCGCCGTTGCGGCCGCTGGCCCCGAACCCGACGTGCTCGGCCTCGAGGACGAGCACCTCCAGCCCGGGTCGGCGCGCGGGCCAGGTAGTAGGCGGTCCACAGCCCGGTGTAGCCGCCGCCCACGACGGCGACGTCGACCGTCAGCGGGAGGTCGCCGGCACCGTCCGGCCCGTCCCCGGGCACGGGGGACCCCGGCGCGCGGGCGGTGTCCCACCAGAGCGGCCGGGGGCCGGCGGCGGGGACCGCCCCGCTCACAGGTGGTTCTCGGCCTCGGTGAGCACCGAGCGGAGCCGGCGCTCGATCTCGTCGAACTCGGCGGGGCCCATCGTCAGCGGCGGGGCCAGCTGGACGACGGGGTCGCCGCGGTCGTCGGCCCGGCAGTACAGCCCGGCGTCGAAGAGCGCCTTGGAGAGGAAGCCGCGCAGCAGCCGCTCGCTCTCGTCCTCGTCGAAGGTCTCCCGGGTCTCCTTGTCCTTGACGAGCTCGATGCCGTAGAAGTAGCCCGCGCCGCGGACGTCGCCGACGAGCGGCAGGTCGAGCAGCCGCTCGAGCGCCGCCCGGAAGTGCGGGGCGTTCTGGCGGACGTGGTCGTTGAGGCCCTCGCGCTCGAAGATGTCGAGGTTGGCCATCGCCGCCGCGGCCGACACCGGGTGCCCGCCCCACGTGTAGCCGTGCGGGAAGTAGGTGGTCCCCTTCCGGAACGGCTCGAAGAGGCGCTCGCTGGCGATCATCAGGCCGAGCGGCGCGTAGCCGCTGGTGACGCCCTTGGCCGTGGTGATGATGTCGGGCACGTAGTTGAAGTCGTCGCAGGCGAACATCGAGCCGATCCGGCCGAACGCGCAGATCGTCTCGTCGGAGACGAGCAGCACGTCGTACTCGTCGCAGATCTCCCGGACCCGCTCGAAGTAGCCCGCCGGGGGCGGGAAGCAGCCGCCGGAGTTCTGCACCGGCTCCAGGAAGACGGCGGCGACCGAGTCGGGGCCCTCGAACTCGATGGCCTCGGCGATCCGGTCCGCCGCCCAGCGCCCGAAGGCCTTCTCGTCCTGGCGCAGGTGCTCGGGCGCGCGGTACATGTTGGTGTTCGGCACCTTGTGGCCACCGGGCACGAGCGGCTCGAACTCGACCTTCGCGGCGGGGATGCCGGTGATCGACAGGGCGCCCTGCGGCGTGCCGTGGTAGGCGACGGAGCGGGAGATGACCTTGTACTTCGTCGGCTTCCCGGTGAGCTTGAAGTACTGCTTGGCCAGCTTCCACGCGCTCTCGACGGCCTCGCCGCCCCCGGTGGTGAAGAAGACCCGGTTGAGGTCCGCCGGCGCGTGGTGCGCCAGCCGCTCGGCGAGCTCGATCGCCCGCGGGTGGGCGTAGGACCACAGCGGGAAGAAGGCCAGCTCGCTGGCCTGGCGCATCATCGCCTCGGCGATCTCGGTGCGGCCGTGGCCGACGTTGTTGACGAAGAGCCCGGCCAAGCCGTCGATGTACTCGTTGCCGCGGTCGTCCCAGACCCGCCACCCTTCGCCGCGGGTGATGATCGGCACCGAGTGCCCGAGACCACCGGCCTCGCGCTCCTCGAAGACCGAGTGGCGCGTGAAGTGCATCCACAGGTGGTCGCGGGCCGCCTCGGAGTAGAGCTTGCCGGTCGCCGTGCGGCGCTCCGAGCTCGGCTCCCAGACATCGTTCGGGTTCAGCGTCATCGGGTACCCCAGTTGTAGTGCTGCTTGTTGAGCTTCAGGTAGACGAAGGTCTCGGTGGTGGTCACGCCGGGCATCACCCGGATCTGGTGGGTGAGCAGGTCGAGCAGGTGGTCGTCGTCCTCGCACACGACCTCGACGAGGAGGTCGAAGGAGCCCGCCGTCGTGACGACGTAGTCGACCTCGGGCAGGGCCGACAGGGCGTCGCCGAGCTTGATCAGGTCGCCCTCGGCGCGGATGCCGATCATCGCCTGGCGGGTGAACCCGACCTGGAGCGGGTCGGTCACCGCCACGATCTGCATCACCTCGGCGTCCAGGAGACGCTGCACCCGCTGGCGCACCGCTGCCTCGGACAGCCCGACCTCCTTGGCGATGGCGGCGTAGGACTGGCGTCCGTCCTCCTGGAGCAGCTCGATGATCGCGCTTGGCGGTCTCGTCGAGGCGGGTCTCGGAGCCGTTCCGGGCCGGCTTGTGTCGGGTCACGGCGCCATCGTGGCTTCTGGATCGTCGTTGCGCAAGTCCACTGGCCACGGATTCCGTGCATCTATGGCCTCGGATTCGTAACTTTCCTCACCAATCGGTGGTCAGGGCCTAGTGATTTCGCGGAACTGGAGGCTAGCATCCAGCATCGTCCACCAGATCGGCCGACCTCGGGAGCCCCTTCGTCATGACCAGTCCTCCTCGTGCCCTGCGCAACTTCGTCGGTGGGGAGCACGTCGATGCGCGCTCCGAGAAGACCTCCGACGTCGTCAACCCGGCCACCGGATCCGTCGTCGCGACCGCGCCGGTGAGCAGCGCCGAGGACGTCGACGCCGCGTACGCCGCCGCCGACAAGGCCTTCGCGCAGTGGGGGCGCACCACGCCGGCCGAGCGCCAGCAGGCGCTGCTGAAGTTCGCCGACGCCATCGAGGCCCGGGCCGAGGAGTTCGTCCGCCTCGAGTCCGAGAACACCGGGAAGATCCACGCGCTCACCGAGAGCGAGGAGATCCCGCCGATGATCGACAACCTGCGCTTCTTCGCCGGGGCCGCCCGCGTGCTCGAGGGGAAGTCGGCGGGGGAGTACATGGCCGGCCACACCTCGTGGGTGCGCCGCGAGCCGATCGGCGTCGTCGGCCAGGTGACGCCGTGGAACTACCCGATGATGATGGCGATGTGGAAGATCGCCCCGGCCCTCGCCGCGGGCAACACCATCGTCCTCAAGCCCAGCGACACCACGCCCGAGACGACGCTCCTCCTGGCCGAGATCGCCTCCGAGTTCCTCCCCGCCGGCACGTTCAACGTCGTCACCGGCGACCGCGACACCGGCCGCGCCCTCGTCGAGCACCCCACGCCCGCGCTCGTCGCGATCACCGGCTCGGTACGGGCCGGCGCCGAGGTCGCGGCCAGCGCCGCCCCCAACGTCAAGCGGGTCCACCTCGAGCTCGGCGGCAAGGCGCCCGTGGTCGTCTTCGACGACGCCGACATCGAGGCCGCGGTCGAGGGGATCGCCGGCGCCGGCTACTTCAACTCGGGGCAGGACTGCACCGCCGCCGCGCGAGTGCTGGCGGCGCCGCGCATCCACGACGACTTCGTCGCGGCCCTGTCCGAGTACGCGAAGACCTCCGTGGCGGTCGGCATGCCGGAGGACTCCGACGCGGCGCTGGGCCCGGTCAACAACCCCGCCCAGCTCGAGCGCGTCTCCGGCTTCATCGAGCGGCTGCCCGGACACGCCACCGTCACGGCGGGCGGCAACCGGGTGGGCGGCCTCGACGGCTTCTTCATCGAGCCCACCGTCGTCTCCGGGCTCCTCCAGCACGACGAGGCCATCCAGAACGAGATCTTCGGACCGGTCATCACGGTCCAGCGCTTCACCGACGAGGAGGAGGCGATCCGCTGGGCCAACGACGTCGAGTACGGCCTCGCCTCCTCGGTGTGGACCAAGGACTTCGGTCGGGCCATGCGCATGTCGCGCGCCCTCGACTTCGGCTGCGTGTGGATCAACACGCACATCCCGTTCGTTTCGGAGATGCCGCACGGCGGCTACAAGAAGTCGGGTTACGGCAAGGACCTGTCGATGTACGGGTTCGAGGACTACACCCGGATCAAGCACGTCATGGCGAACATCGAGTCCTGACCCGACCCCCACCACCACCGACCCGACCGCACACCTGCCGCTGCCCGAACCCCGGTCCGGCCCCACCCGAGGAGCACCTGATGGCCCAGCGCCGCACCCCTGACCTGACTTCCCCCGCGATGCGCGCCGCCCTGGCCCGCGGCCTGACCACCCGGCGAACGCTGATGACCGGCTTCCTCGGCGCGGGCACCCTCGCGCTCGCAGCCTGTGGCAGCGAGGGCAGCCGGACGACGTCGAGCGGTGGGGCCGCCCCCACGGCCGCCGCCGCCGCCGAGGACCTGAGCGACACCGAGAAGGTCGTCAACTGGTCCAACTGGCCGCAGTACATCGACGTCTCGGACGACGAGAAGACCCGCCCGACGCTGGCCGCCTTCACCAAGGAGACCGGCATCGAGGTCAACTACACCGAGGACTACAACGACAACGACGAGTTCTACGCCAAGGTCCGCCCGCTGCTCGACGGTGGGGAGGACACCGGCCGCGACGTCTGGTGCAGCACCGACTGGATGGTCTCGCGGCTGATCCAGCAGGGCTACGTCCAGCCGCTCGACTACGCGAACATCCCGAACGGCGAGGCCAACCTCGTCGAGTCGCTGAAGGACGTCGAGTTCGACCCCGGTCGCAAGTTCTCGCTCCCGTGGCAGAGCGGCTTCGCGGGCATCGCCTACAACCTCGACGCCACCGGGGGCACGGAGGTCACGTCGATGACCCAGCTGCTCACCGACCCGGCGCTCAAGGGCAAGGTCACCCTGCTCACCGAGATGCGCGACACCGTCGGGCTGGTCCTGATGGAACAGGGCAAGTCGCTCGACTCCTTCACCGCCGACGACTTCGACCAGGCGATCGCGATGATCCAGGAGGCCAAGGACGCCGGCCAGCTCAAGGGCTTCACGGGCAACGACTACACCGACGGCCTCACCAAGGGCGACATCGCGGCGTGTGTGGCGTGGACCGGCGACGTCGTCCAGCTGCAGTTCGAGAACGACAAGGTGGGCTATGCGCTGCCGGAGGCCGGGTTCACGCTGTGGTCCGACAACTTCGTCATCCCGGCCCTGGCGCAGCACAAGAAGAACGCCGAGCTGCTCATCAACTACTACTACCAGCCGGCCGTCATGGCCGAGGTCGAGGCGTGGGTCAACTACATCCCGCCGGTCGTGGGCACCAAGGAGGAGCTGACGAAGATCGACCCCGAGCTGGCTGACAACGAGCTGATCGTCCCCTCCGACGAGGTGCTGGCCCGGGCCCAGGTCTTCAGGGGTCTCACCAACGAGGAGGAGCAGCAGTTCAGCAGCGCCTACGCCGACCTCACCGCCTCCTGATGGCCGATTACGGTGCCGGCGACCTGCTGCTCGTCGGGCTCACCAAGACCTTCGGTGACTTCACCGCGGTCCACCCGCTCGACCTGACGATCCCGCAGGGGTCGTTCTTCGCCCTCCTCGGGCCCTCCGGCTGCGGCAAGACGACGACGCTGCGGATGATCGCCGGCCTCGAGGACCCGACCGACGGCCGGATCCTCATCGGCGAGACCGACATCACGCACACCCGCGCCTACCAGCGCAACGTCAACACCGTGTTCCAGTCCTACGCGCTCTTCCCCCACATGAGCGTGCTCGACAACGTGATGTTCGGGCTGAAGCGCAAGGGCGACAAGGAGGCCAAGCGCAAGGCGCAGGAGGCCCTGGACCTCGTCGAGCTCGGCCACGCCGGCGGCAAGCGGCCGAACCAGCTCTCGGGCGGCATGCAGCAGCGGGTGGCCCTGGCCCGGGCGCTCGTCAACCGACCGGACGTCCTGCTCCTCGACGAGCCGCTCGGCGCGCTCGACCTCAAGCTGCGCCGCCAGATGCAGATCGAGCTCAAGCGGATCCAGCAGGAGGTCGGGCTGACGTTCATCCACGTCACGCACGACCAGGAGGAGGCCATGACGATGGCCGACCACATCGCCGTGATGAACGCCGGCCACATGGAGCAGCTGGCCGACCCGGCGACGCTGTACGAGGAGCCGTCCTCCACCTTCGTCGCCAACTTCCTCGGCCAGTCCAACCTGCTGCGCGCGTCGGTCCGTGGCGGTGCCGACGACGGGCTGGTCCGGGCCGACGTCCGCGGCGAGGAGGTGCTGCTACGGGCCGACAAGGTGCCGGCAGGGCTCACCGACGTCTGGGTCGGGGTGCGTCCCGAGAAGCTGACCCTCGGCGAGGCGGGTGGCCGCAACCGGCTGCGCGGCCGGGTCACCGACGTCTCCTTCTCCGGAGTGGCGACCCAGTACCTCGTCCGGATGCCGTGGGGGAACGACGTCGTCGTCGTCCAGCAGAACGACGGCTCGGCCCGCGCCCGGATGCACGAGGACGTCACCCTCTCGTGGGAGCCCGGGCGCGAGTTCGTGCTCGACGCCGCCCAGGACGACCACGCCGGGATGGACGAGGACGGCTCGAATGGCTGAGGTCGCCGGCGTCGGCGGGGCCGTCACCGCCCCGCCGACCCGACGGGCCCGCCGCAACTGGGTCCCGTACGCGCTCCTCGCCCCGGGCCTGCTGTGGCTGGCGGTCTTCTTCGCCGCGCCGATGGTCACCCTCTTCTCGCAGTCGCTGCAGGAGGGGAACGTCTACGACGGCTACACCTTCACGGGGAACCTCTCGATCTACGCCGACGCGCTGCAGAAGTACTGGCCGCACCTGCTGCGGTCGATCGGCTACTCGGCCACGGCGACCTTCTTCGCGCTGCTCCTCGCGTACCCGCTGTCGTACTACATCGCCCAGAAGGCCGGGCGCTGGAAGAACGTCATGCTCGTCCTGGTCATCGCCCCGTTCTTCACCAGCTTCCTCATCCGGACCCTGGCTTGGCGCACCATCCTCTCGGACACCGGGCCGGTCACCGAGATCGCCCAGAAGCTGCACCTGACCGACCTGCTCCAGTTCTTCGGGCTGATCAACAACGACACGCTGCTGTCGTCGAAGTTCGCGGTGATGGCCGGACTCACGTACAACTTCCTGCCGTTCATGATCCTGCCGCTCTACGCCTCGCTCGACCGGCTCGACCCGCGCCTGGTCGAGGCGGCCGGCGACCTGTACGCCTCCCCGATCCGGGCGTTCCGCCACGTCACCTGGCCGCTGTCGCTGCCGGGCGTCGTCGCCGGCACGCTGCTGACCTTCATCCCCGCGGCCGGTGACTTCATCAACTCCCGGCTGCTCGGCAACACCCAGACGGTGATGATCGGCCAGGTCATCGACACCCAGTTCCTCCGGGTGCTGGACTACCCGCTGGCGGCGGCCCTCTCCTTCATCCTCCTGCTGCTGATCCTGGGCCTGGTGACGTTCTACGTCCGGCGGGCCGGCACCGAGGAGCTGGTCTGACATGGCATGGATCCGACGGCACCTGCTGCTCTTCGCCGCCCTCGCGGTGCTGCTCTACATGCTGGTCCCGAACATCGTCGTGGCGGTGTTCTCGTTCAACAACCCCAAGGGCCGCTACAACTACACGTGGACCGAGTTCTCGCCCGACGCGTGGCTCAACCCGTGCGGTGCGCCGGGCATCTGCGACTCGCTCGGGCTGTCCCTCCAGATCGGCGTGATCGCCTCGCTCACCGCCACGGCGCTCGGCACGATGGTGGCGTTCGCGCTCGGCCGCTACCGCTTCCGGGGCCGGTCGGGCACCAACCTGCTCATCTTCATGCCGATGGCCACCCCCGAGGTGGTCATGGGCTCCAGCCTGCTGACCCTCTTCCTCATGATGGGGGTGCCCTCGGGCCAGCTCGCGGTGACCATCGCGCACATCATGTTCTGTATCAGCTTCGTCGTCGTCGCCGTGAAGGCACGGGTCGCCACCCTCGACCCACGCCTCGAGGAGGCGGCCGCGGACCTCGGGGCGAACCCGAGCCAGACGTTCCTGCGGGTGACCCTGCCGTTGGCGTTCCCGGGCATCCTCGCCGGTGCGCTGCTGGCGTTCTCGCTGAGCTTCGACGACTACATCATCACCAACTTCAACGCCAGCCCGAGCTCGATCACCTTCCCCATGTACGTCTGGGGTGCCGCACAGCGCGGGGCGCCGGTGCAGGTCAACGTCATCGGCACGATGATGTTCCTCGTCGCCCTCACCGTGGTCGTGGTCGGGCAGGTCCTCGCCACCCGTCGGGAGCGCGCCCGCACCGCCTGACCCCGGTGGCGCCCCGGCCGGTCGGCTGGGGCCACCGCCCCTCCACGGGGCCACGACCGTCGTGGCCCGTCGCGAAAGGATCCTCCCCGTCATGCGTGTTCTCATGGTCGGTGCCGGCGGCGTCGGCGACGCCGCCGCCCGGATCGCCGCCGAGCGGTCCTTCTTCGAGGCCTGGGTCGTCGCCGACTACGACCTCGCTCGGGCCGAGCGCACCGTGGCCGCGGTCGTCGCCCGCAACGCCGGGGAGACACGCTTCCGTGCCACGCGGGTCGACGCCTCGGACGCCGGCGCCGTGGAGGACCTGGCCCGGGAGGTGGGCGCGACGCACGTCCTCAACGCGGTCGACCCCCGGTTCGTCATGCCGATCTTCGACGGATCCCGCGCGGCGGGGGCCGACTACCTCGACATGGCGATGAGCCTCTCCCGGCGTCACGAGAGCGAGCCGTACGCCCAGGTGGGCGTCAAGCTCGGTGACGAGCAGTTCGCCCAGGCGGACGCGTGGGAGGCCGGCGGCCGGCTCGCCCTGCTCGGCATCGGCGTCGAGCCGGGGCTCTCCGACGTCTTCGCCCGGTACGCGGCCGACCACCTCTTCAGCGAGGTCGACGAGCTCGGCACCCGCGACGGCGCCAACCTGGTGATCCGCGACGAGGAGGGCAACGAGGTCTTCGCCCCCGGCTTCTCGATGTGGACCATCATCGAGGAGTGCCTCAACCCCCCGGTCGTGTGGGAGCGCGAGCGGGCGACCGCCGCTGACGGCTCGGTCGACGTCGAGGCGGGCTTCTTCACCCTGCCGCCCTTCAGCGAGCCCGAGGTCTTCGACTTCCCGGAGGGCATCGGCCCGGTCGAGTGCGTCCACGTCGAGCACGAGGAGGTGCTCCTCATGCCGCGCTGGGTCGACGCGAAGCGGGTCACCTTCAAGTACGGGCTCGGCGAGGAGATGATCGGGATCCTGCGCACCCTGCACACCCTGGGCCTGGACTCCACCGACCCGGTGACCGTCAAGGGCGCCGTCGTCAGCCCCCGCGACGTGGTCGCGGCGGTGCTGCCCGACCCGGCGACGATCGGGCCGCGGATGGAGGGGAAGACCTGTGCCGGCCTGTACGTCACCGGCACCGGGAAGGACGGGCAGCCGCGGCGCACGTACCTGTACCACGTCTCGGACAACGCGGACACGATGCGCGACTACGACGCCCAGTGCGTCGTCTGGCAGACCGCCGTGAACCCGGTCGTCGCCCTCGAGCTGCTCGCCACGGGCGCCTGGTCGGGCACCGGGGTGCGCGGGCCGGAGTCCTTCGACGCGGTGCCCTTCCTCGACCTGCTCGCCGCGCCCAGGCCCGAGGGCTACGGATCGGCCTGGGGCCTGGAGGACCGCTGACCCGCGGCCGCCGCGGCCGCCCGAACCCGACCTAGGCTCGAACCGTCGGCGCGCCGACGCGCCGCCCCGACCGTCCCCGGAGGAACACATGGCGATCACCCAGAAGGCGCTCATCGACTCGGTCCCCACCCGCCTGCTCGTCGGCGGGCAGTGGCGCGAGGCCACGGGGGGTGGGCGCTTCGACGTCCAGGACCCGTCCTCGGGGGCGGTGCTCACCACCTGCGCCGACGCCACGCCGGAGGACGGCCTCGCCGCGCTGGCGGCGGCGCACGCGGCCCAGCCCGACTGGGCGGCGACCGCCCCCCGCGACCGGGGGGAGATCCTGCGCCGCGCCTTCGAGGCGATCACCGAGCGGGCCGACGAGTTCGCGATGCTCATGACCCTGGAGATGGGCAAGACCCTGGCCGAGGCCCGGGGTGAGGTGACGTACGGCGCCGAGTTCTTCCGGTGGTTCTCCGAGGAGGCGGTGCGGGTGCACGGCCGGTACTCGGTGGCCCCCAACGGCGCGAGCAGGCTGCTCACGATGAAGCAGCCGGTCGGCCCGACCCTGATGATCACTCCGTGGAACTTCCCGCTCGCCATGGGCACGCGGAAGATGGGTCCGGCCATCGCCGCGGGCTGCACCATGGTCGTCAAGCCCGCGCACGAGACCCCGCTGACGATGCTGCTCCTCGCCGAGGTGCTCCGGGAGAGCGGGCTGCCCGACGGCGTGCTCAACCTCGTCACCACGACCCACTCGGGGGCCGTCTGCGAGCCGGTCATCCGCGACCCGCGGCTGCGCAAGCTGACGTTCACCGGCTCGACGGCGGTGGGGAAGGTGCTCGTCGGCCAGTCCGCCGACCAGCTGCTGCGCGTCTCCATGGAGCTCGGCGGGAACGCGCCGTTCCTCGTCTTCGAGGACGCCGACCTCGACGCCGCCGTCGAGGGCGCGATGCTTGCCAAGATGCGCAACATCGGCGAGGCCTGCACGGCGGCCAACCGGTTCTTCGCCCACGAGTCCGTCGCCGACGAGTTCGCCGCCAGGCTGGCCGAGCGGATGGGTGCACTGACCGTCGGGAAGGGCACCGAGGAGGGCGTCGACGTCGGCCCGCTCATCACGGCCAAGGCCCGCGACGGCGTCCACGAGCTCGTCACCGACGCGGTGGGCCGGGGGGCGCAGGTGCTCACCGGGGGCGAGCCGCTGCCCGGGCAGGGCCACTTCTACGCCCCGACGGTGCTCGCCGAGGTGCCGGCCGACAGCCGCTGCCTCACCGAGGAGATCTTCGGCCCGGTCGCCCCCGTGTGCACGTTCAGCGACGAGGCCGACGCCGTCGCCAAGGCCAACGCCACCGAGTACGGGCTCGTCGGGTACGTCTACACCCGCGACCACGCCCGCGTCATCCGGGTGGCCGAGGCGATGGAGTTCGGGATGATCGGGGTCAACACCGGCATCGTGTCGAACCCGGCCGCACCGTTCGGCGGGGTCAAGCAGTCCGGCTTCGGCCGCGAGGGCGGGTTCGAGGGCATCGACGAGTACCTGGAGACCAAGTACGTCGGTCTCGCCCTCTGAGGGCCCGGCGCGACGACACGCCCCCGGATCGGGCCGAACCGCCCACGCGGAACGGCCCCGGTCTGGTGCACTGGTACCCATGACGACGGAGACGCCCGACACGGACGCCGTGCAGCAGGCCCCGACCGCGCAGTCGCGGGCTGCCGCCACCGCCTCCCACCGCACCGACCGGCGCCGGTCGGTGCGCTCGATCCTCGACGAGACCGACGAGGACCTGCGTCGCGGTGCCCGCCCCGGCGCGCTGGTGTGGCCGAGCGGCTTCGACCTGCTCGACTCCACCCTCGACGGCGGCCTGCGCTCCGGCGAGCTGGTGCTGTTGGGGGGCAGCGAGGGGTCGGGCAAGACGACGATCGCGGTCCAGATGGTCCGCAACGCCGTGGCCGCCGGGCGTCATGCCGTGGTCTTCTCCTTCGAGCACGAGGCGCACACCCTCCTCCAGCGGCTGATCTCGCTGGAGGCGGCCGGCGCCGCCACCGCCGCCAACCAGCACCCGAGCTCCGCCGCCGACGTGCACCTGGTCCGCCAGGTGTTCGAGTCCGAGGACCCCGACCGTCGCGGCCTCGCCGACGCCCTGGGGCGGCTCCCGTTCGGCCAGCAGGCCCTCGAGGCCGTCGACGAGTACGCACCCCGGCTGCACGTCCACGAGTCCAACAACCAGACCACCACGGCCGAGATCGCCACCGTCGTGCAGTCGGTGACGGCCGAGGCCGGGGAGCCGCCGATGGTGCTCGTCGACTACCTCCAGAAGGTCCCGGTCGCGAACCAGGTCGGCGACGAGGTCGCCCGGGTCACCCAGGTCACCGAGACGCTCAAGGACATGGCACTCGAGCTGTCGCTCCCGATCGTGGCCATCACCGCGGCCGACCGCGACAGCCTCGGAGCCGGGCACCGGATGCGCACCCGCGACCTGCGGGGCTCCTCGGCCCTGGCCTACGAGGCCGACGTCGTGCTCATCCTCTCCAGCAAGGAGAACGTCATCTCCCGCGAGCACCTCGTCTACGACCTCGGCGCGATCAAGAAGTTCCGCCGCTGGTCGGTCGTCTCGGTCGAGAAGAACCGCCACGGCATGGGGAACGTCGAGCTCGAGCTGCAGAAGGACTTCGAGCACGGCCGCTTCTACCCCTCGGCCCAGGTCGTCGCCGAGCGGCTCATCGAGGAGCGCGTCTTCACCACGTGACGCGGGCCGGGCGGGCCTCAGGCGTCGTGGGTACCAGCGCGGACGGCCGCCACGACCTCGTCGTGCACCGCACGGGCGTGGCCCCTGGCCCCCAGGGTCGACTCGCCCTCGCGGTCCTCGTCGTCGAACGACGGGCGCTGACGCGCGAGCACCTGGCCCGGCTGGTCCGGGACGACGCGCCACCCGACGCCTGCAGCCTCGGCCTGAGCTCGGTGCTCTCCACGGCCCGCCGGCTCGTGTCGCGCGCCGGCCCGAACGGCCGCGCGGTGGTCTCCTCGGCCGGGGGGTCGTGCGGCATCCGGCTGCCGGCCGGCTCCGGGGTGGACCTCGAGGACACCGAGCGGCGCACGGACCGGGCCCAGGGCGCGCCGCGGCACGGGGACGCCGCTGCCGCCGCCCGCGACGCCGCAGTGGCCTCCGCGGTGCTGAGGCGGCCGTTCCTGCCCGGCGTCGCCGGGGAGTGGGCCGAGGGCCCCCGCGTCGCCCCCTCGCCCGAGACCTCCGTCCTGGTCGAGGGGCTGCGGTGACAGAGCGCCCCGGCGGACCCTTGACAATGGAGCCCGTGACCACCCGCACCGTCGCCCTCCTCGGCTCGACCGGGTCCATCGGCACCCAGGCCCTCGACGTCATCCGGGCCCATCCCGGGCGCTTCGACGTCGTCGCGCTGTCCGCCGGCGGCAACACCGACCTGCTCGCGCGGCAGGCCGTCGAGCTCGGCGTCCCGCTGGTCGCCGCGGCCCGCGGGACGGCGGACGGGCTCCGGGCCGCCCTCCGCGGCGCCGCCGAGGCCGCCGGCCGCACCGGCTACGACCCGCAGGTCGTCGTCGGCGAGGAGGCCGCCACCCGGGCGGCGGGCTGCGGCGCCGACGTCGTCCTCAACGGCGTCACCGGGGCGATCGGGCTGCGGCCGACCCTCGCCGCGCTCGCGGCCGGCTCGACGCTCGCTCTGGCGAACAAGGAGTCGCTCATCATCGGGGGCCCGCTCGTCAAGGAGGCCGCCGCACCCGGGCAGATCGTCCCGGTCGACTCCGAGCACAGCGCCATCGCCCAGTCGCTGCGCGGCGGCCGGGCCGACGAGGTGCGCCGCCTCGTCGTCACGGCCAGTGGTGGGCCGTTCCGCGGGCGGACCCGGGCCGAGCTCGCCGGGGTGACCCCCGCGCAGGCCCTCGCCCACCCCAACTTCGCGATGGGCCGCGTCATCACGACGAACTCGGCGACCCTCGTCAACAAGGGCCTCGAGGTCATCGAGGCGCACCTGCTCTTCGACATCCCCTTCGACCGGATCGACGTCGTCGTGCACCCGCAGCAGCAGATCCACTCGATGGTCGAGTTCCACGACGGCTCGACGATCGCCCAGCTCGGGCCGCCCCGGATGCTCGTGCCGATCGCCCTCGGCCTGTCCTGGCCCGAGCGGCTCGAGGACGTCGACGTGCCCTGCGACTGGACGGCGGCGCAGGCCTGGGAGTTCCACCCGCTCGACGACGACGCGTTCCCGGCCGTGCGGCTGGCCCGGCAGGTCGGGGAGGCGGGGGGCACCTACCCGGCGGTCTACAACGCCGCGAACGAGGTGTGCGTCGACGCCTTCCACGAGGGCCTCATCGGGTTCACCGACATCGTCGACACGGTGGAACGGGTCGTGGAGGAGCACAATGGGAGTGAAGTCGACGCCTCGAGCGTTGACTCGGTGCTCGCCGCCGACCGGTGGGCACGTGGTGCGGCCGAGAGGTACCTGCGGCCCGCACCCGACGCCGACAGCACGGGAGAGATGTAGGTGAGCACCTTCGCGTTCGTGCTCGGTGTCCTGTTCATGGCCACCGGGATCGCGCTGTCCATCGCGCTGCACGAGGTCGGCCACCTGCTGCCGGCCAAGCGCTTCGGCGTCCGGGTCACCCAGTACATGGTCGGGTTCGGCCCCACCATGTGGTCGCGCCGCCGCGGCGAGACCGAGTACGGCGTCAAGGTGGTGCCGCTGGGCGGCTACATCCGGATGATCGGGATGTTCCCCCCGCGGCGCGGTGACGCCCCCGGCACGGTTCGCAGCTCGAGCACCGGTCGCTTCGGCCAGCTCATGGAGGAGGCGCGGGCCGCCAGCCTCGAGGAGCTGCGCCCCGGCGACGAGGACCGCGTCTTCTACAAGTTGTCGGTGCCGAAGAAGCTCGTCGTCATGCTCGGCGGCCCGACGATGAACCTCGCCATCGGCATCGTGCTGCTCGCCCTCATGGTCACGGTGCACGGTCTGCAGACCCCCCAGCGCGGGGCCGAGGTGGTCGAGGTCGCCCAGTGCGTGGTGCCCTCGACCGAGTACACGGCGACGACGACGTGCGAGGGGCGGCCAGCGACCCCCGCGGTCGCGGCCGGCATCCAGCCCGGCGACGTCTTCCTCTCCATCGACGGCCGGCCCGTCGAGACGATCCAGGACGTGGGCCGGCTCATCCAGCCCGAGACCGGCGACCCCGTCGACATCGTCGTCGAGCGCGACGGCCGCGAGCTCACCCTCACGGCGACGCCGGTGAGCAACACCGTCCCGGTGCTGGACGCCGACGGCAACCCGGTCACCCGCGCCGACGGGACGGTGGAGACCACCACCGCCGGCTTCCTCGGGGTCACCAACCAGCAGCCCACCGTCTACGAGCCGCAGCCGCTGTCGGCGGTCCCCGGCATCGTGTGGAACTACACGACGCTGACCGGCGAGGCCCTGCTGCGCATCCCCGAGCGGATGGGCGGGGTCTGGGACGCCGCGTTCGGGGGCGCCGAGCGCGAGCTCGACAGCCCGATGTCCGTCGTCGGCGTCGGGCGGGTCGCCGGTGAGGTCGGTGCCGGGCAGCACGACGCGCTGTTCGGCGAGACGCTGCCCGACAAGCTGTGGACCCTCGTCGGCCTCCTCGCCGGGCTCAACATCATGCTCTTCCTCTTCAACCTCGTCCCGCTGCTGCCCCTCGACGGCGGCCACGTCGCCGGAGCCCTCTGGGAGGGCACCAAGCGGCAGTGGGCGAGGCTGCGCGGGCGCCCCGACCCCGGCTACGTCGACGTCGCCAAGGCCCTGCCGGTGGCGTACACCGTGTCGGTGGTGATCCTCGGGATGTCGCTCCTGCTCATCTACGCCGACATCGTCAAGCCGATCGACCTCGGCGGCTGAACCCGGTCGGCGCGCCGGCGCGCGCTCAGGCGCCGAGCAGGGCGTCGCGGCGCCGGACCAGGTCGTCGACGAGGGCCGAGGCCCGGGCGTGCTCGACGGCCGTACGGGCCATCGCCTCGCGCACCGCGGCCGAGGCGCGCTCGACCCCCGCGATCTGGTCCTTGATCCGCGAGCGCACGGTCCAGTCGCTGACGACGTTGTCGAACCACACGTCCAGGGCGCGGGTGCCCGGCCCCACGCCGAGGTCCGCGCGCAGCCCGGACACCTCGCCGACGTCGCGCAGCGCCCCGGCCAGCTCGACGATGGCGTGCTGGGCGTCGGCGATGCTGCGCGCGGCCCCGTCGGCGTGCTCGTGCTTGAGCGCCGAGGAGAGCATCCCGCCCCCCGCGAAGGTGTCGTAGGCGGACCAGCCGTCGGCGGAGGAGAGCTGCGAGCGGGCCGAGTCCAGGCAGGCGGCCGCGCGGGCCCCTGCCGCCCGCACCCGCTCCAGCCGGTCGAGCTCGTCTCGGGCCGTGGCGAGCTCGGTGAGCACGGCGCCGACGTGCGGGGCGACCGGGTGCGTCGACGTGCGGAGCTCCTCGGCGTACGCCTGGGCCGCCACCTCCCGCCGGCCGGCGGTGTCGCCGAGCCGGGCCAGCCTCCGGTCCACCTGCTCGGCGCGCTCCTCGGCGGCCGTGACCCGGCCCAGGGCCGCCACGGCCCGGGTGCGCGCCTCTGCCTCCTCGGCCCGTTCCCGCTCCAGCTCCCCGCGCCGGGTGCCCCGCAGGGCCGCGCCGAGCGACCGCAGGCCCAGCCCGCTCAGCCCCTCGACGTCGCCGAGCTCGCGCTCGTGCCGTGCCCGCTCCTCGGCGAGCGCGGACCGCAGCGCCGTCGCCTCGGCGCGCAGGGTCCGGAGGTCGGCACGCAGGACCTGCGCCTCGCGGTCCTCGGCGAGGGCCGTGGCGAAGGCGGCAGCGGCGGGGGTGGCGGTGGCCGGGTGCGTGTTCATGGTCCTCCGAGGTACGGACCGTACCCTTGGTTCCATGTCCGTCTCCCTCGGTATGCCCAAAGCGCCCCCGCCCGTCATCGCCCCCCGCCGCGTGAGCCGGAAGATCCGGGTGGGGTCGGTCGAGGTCGGCGGCGACGCGCCGATCTCCGTGCAGTCGATGACGACGACGCCCACCACCGACATCAACGCGACGCTGCAGCAGATCGCCGAGCTCACCGCCTCCGGCTGCGACATCGTCCGGGTGGCCTGCCCGAGCCAGGACGATGCGGACGCGCTCCCCGCGATCGCCCGGAAGAGCCAGATCCCGGTCATCGCCGACATCCACTTCCAGCCCAAGTACGTCTTCGCCGCCATCGACGCCGGGTGCGCCGCCGTCCGCGTCAACCCGGGGAACATCCGCAAGTTCGACGACCAGGTCAAGGAGATCAGCCGGGCCGCCTCGGACGCCGGTGCCTCGATCCGGATCGGGGTCAACGCCGGCTCCCTCGACAAGCGGATCCTCGACAAGTACGGCTCGCCGACCGCGGAGGCCCTCGTCGAGTCGGCCGTCTGGGAGGCGAGCCTGTTCGAGGAGCACGACTTCCACGACTTCAAGATCTCGGTCAAGCACAACGACCCGGTCGTCATGGTCCGCGCGTACCAGATGCTCGCCGAGCGCGGTGACTGGCCGCTGCACCTCGGGGTCACCGAGGCCGGCCCGGCGTTCCAGGGCACGATCAAGTCGGCCACCGCGTTCGGCGCGCTGCTCAGCCAGGGCATCGGCGACACCATCAGGGTCTCGCTGTCGGCCCCGCCGGTCGAGGAGGTCAAGGTCGGCATCCAGATCCTGCAGAGCCTGAACCTGCGGCCCCGCAAGCTCGAGATCGTCTCCTGCCCGTCGTGCGGGCGGGCCCAGGTCGACGTCTACAAGCTCGCCGACGAGGTGACTGCCGGCCTCGAGGGGATGACCGTCCCGCTGCGCGTCGCCGTCATGGGCTGCGTCGTCAACGGCCCGGGGGAGGCCCGCGAGGCCGACCTGGGCGTGGCCTCGGGCAACGGCAAGGGCCAGATCTTCGTCAAGGGGGAGGTCGTCAAGACCGTCCCCGAGAGCGCCATCGTCGAGACCCTGATCGAGGAGGCGATGCGGATCGCGGAGGAGATGGGCGAGCCGATCGACGAGGAGTCGGCAGGCGCGCCGAGCGTCACCGTCGGCTGAGGCGGGCCGTCCGTGGCGGGCGGCCTCGACGAGCACGACCCCCCGGCGCCGGTCGGGACGCGGGCCGCCGTGCTCGCCGACCTCGCCGACCGGATCGCGGGGGTCCGCCCGGGCCGCCGTGCGGTGGTCGCGATCGACGGCGTCGACGGCGCCGGCAAGACCGTCCTCGGACGAGAGCTGGCGATGCTGCTCGACGGCGTCCGTGAGGTCCACCGTGCCTCGCTGGACGGGTTCCACCGCCCACGTGCCGAGCGGTACGCGCGCGGCCGCACCCCGGAGACGTTCTACGGCGACTCCTACGACCACGAGGCGTTGCGGCATCGCCTGCTCGCGCCGTTCCGGGCGGGGCGGCCCTGGGCGCGTGCGGCGCACGACGTCGAGACCGACCGCCCGGTGGAGGCGGTCGCGGCGGCCGTCGGGCCCGACGCGCTCCTCCTGCTCGACGGCATCTTCCTCCAGCGGGCGGAGCTGGCGCTGGCGTGGGACGCGGTCGTCTGGGTGGACGTGCCGTTCGAGGTGTCGGTGCCGCGGGGAAACGCCCGCTTCGGGCCGGTCGGCGCCCGCGAGTCGGACCCGGCCTCGCCGGCGAACGCCCGGTACGTCGGCGGCCAGCGCCTCTACCTCGCCGAGGTCGGCCCCGGCGAGCGTGCCACCTGGGTGCTCGACAACACCGACCTCACGGCGCCGGTGCTCAGGGGTACCGCACCGGCTCCCGCTGCTCGGCCGACAGCTTCCGGTTGAGCGAGAACAGTCGGCCGAGCACCGGCATCAGCACGATGTTGACGCCGTGCAGGGCGCCGATGACGAGCAGGATGCCGCCGACCCGCAGCGCGGTGCCTTGGAGCTGTTCGGCGGTGACGGTACCCGAGACCTCGTTGTGCCAGCTCTCGACCGGGCCGAAGTTCGCCGTCATCAGGATGTAGGCCGTGAAGATCAGGTAGTAGACGATGTCGGTGAGCACGATGTAGCTCTTGCCGGTGAGCGGGTTGTCGTGGAAGACGTCGGCGGCGTAGGCCCGCCCGAACCGCTTGATGAACGGGCCGAGCCACACGGCGATGGCGACGAGGACGAGGGTCGTGGCGACTTCGAGGATCCACCAGGGCATCGCGAGGGCTCCGTTCGGGTAGCGGGGGGTGAGGGTCAGCACGGCGACGGTGACGACTGCGACGGCCGCGGCACCGGCCGCCCCGACGAGGAGGCCGGTCCGCCGCCGGCGGCGGTCGGCGTCGATGCTGTCGAGCACGCGTGCGAACAGGTCCGGCGACGGTGCCGCCGCCGGCGAGGTCAGGGCGCGGCTGATCCGGTCCTCGAGGTGAGTCATCGTTCGGCCTCCAGGGTCGTGCCGAGGGTGTCGAGCCCACGCTGCAGGTGGGTCTTGACGGTGTTGACCGACAGGCCGAGGGTCGCGGCCACCTCGGCCACGGGCATGTCGTAGTAGTAGCGCAGCGTCACGCAGTCCCGCTGGCGACGGGGGAGGGCGCGCAGCGCCGAGATGACGGCGTCCCGCTCGGCGCGCGCCTCGGCGGTCTCGGCCGCCGACGGCGCGTCGGGGTGGGCGGGTGGCCGGTGGCGCCACGAGACGAAGCCGCGGCGGTTGTGGTCGCGGGCGAGGTTGATGACGATCGAGCGCAGGTAGGCCGCCGCCCGGTCCGGGTCGCGCAGCCGGCCGCTGCTGCGCGCGAACCGGATGAAGGCCTCCTGGACCAGGTCCTCCGCCGCGGTCGTGTCGTCGACGTAGAACCGCGCGAGTCGGGTCAGCGAGGCCGCTTCGGCGTCGAAGAGGGTCGCCAGCTCCGGCCCGGCCTCCTGTGCGGGAAGGGCCGCGGCCTCCGCGGACAGGGCGACGGACTCCATCACCAGGACGGACGTGCGAGCGGGCCGGTCGGGTGACGTCGAGACCTGACGAAGAGCCGCGGTCTCGCTCGTCGGGTCCTGCCCCTCGTCCACGTCACCCGCGGAGCGGCCGGCGGCCGTCTCCCTGGTGTCCGCCCGACGGCGGTCACGACCAGGAAGGAACACCATGACCACCACCTCGCACCGCCTGGGCACCGCCCTGGCCGCCATCGTGGCACTCATCGCCCTCCCCGTGTCGGCGTCCGCGGCCGGCCACGGGCCCGTCGTCCGCAGCTCTGGACCGCTCGCCGACCTCCAGCCGGCCACCGCAGGCCCCTTCGACGGCGCCCGGGCGTCGTTCCAGCTCGTCGCCTCGGCGCAGGGCAGCCACGCACTGCTCCGGGTGTCCGGCATCGCGGCCGCCGCCGATGGGTCGGTGTTCGGGGCGCACCTGCACCTGGGTCCGTGCGTCGCCGGCAACGGTGCCGCGGCCCTCGGCCACTACAACACCGACGTCCTCGCCGGCGTGACGCCGGCGCAGGTGAACGAACAGACCGAGGTCTGGCTCGACCTCCGCGTCGCCGAGGGCGCGGCGACCTCGACGGCGTCGGTCCCGTTCGTGCCGCTCGCCGGCGCCCGCTCGGTCGTCGTCCACGAGAAGGAGACCGACCACCACACCGGCACAGCCGGGGGCCGCCTCGCCTGCCTGCCGGTGGTGTGGTGATGCCCGGAATGCTCCGGGGGCTGGCCGTCGGGCTCCTCCTCGGTTCCGGCTGGGGCACCCTCGCCCGGGGGTTCATGCGCCTCCTCACCACGGAGCCGTCGTTCTCCTGGGAGGGGACCCTGCTCATCGTCGGGATCTGCGCCGTGGCCGGCGGGTTCGTCGGCCTCGTCCACGCCGCCCGGACCGCCGGCCGGTCGAGGTGGTGGCGGCTCGCCGGCATCCCCTCGCTGGTCGTCTTCCTCGGGCAGGGCATGGTCTTGTTCCCCGGCGCGGTCGGCTTCGCGGGCGTCCTGCGGGGCGGGCGACTCGTCCGGGTCCTCGGGGCGGCGCTCGTCGCGGTGCCTCCCGTGGCCGTCGTTGCCCTCGCCGGTGATGCGTCGTTCCTCACCATCACCCCGACCCAGCTCGCCGGACTGGCGGTGCTGACCCTCTCCGCCGCACCACTCGGGTGGGGCCTCGCCGAGCTCGTGCGCAGGTGGCGGCCACGGGAGGCGCCGGGGTCGGTCGCGGACGCCGGCGCCGAGGTTCGCGAGCCCGCGGGGGTCGCGGCCGGCGCCCGGATCTGAGCGCCCGGAACCCCGGGGGCGGCGCGAGCCCTAGGCTGTGCTCGTGCTGCGCACGCGCTCCCCGGTCCGTCCGCTGTCGCTCGCCGACCGCGACGACGCGCTGGAGCTGTGCGCTCGCGACCTGCCCCGCTCGGTCTTCGTCGCCGCGCGCATCCTCGAGGGGTCGGGCACCGGCTCGCTGGGGTCCGTGCTCGGCCACCGCAGCGACGGCGTGCTCACCTCGCTGTGCTGGTCCAGCGCCAACATCGTGCCGGTCGCCACCACCGAGGAGAGCCGGCCCGCGTTCGCCGAGCGGGTCCGCCGGTGGCGGGGCCGGTGCGCGTCGGTGTTCGGCCCCCGCGAGGAGGTCGAGGGCCTCTGGGTCCACCTCGAGCCGCACTGGGGCCCGGCGCGGGCGGTGCGGGACCACCAGCCGCTGCTCGTCGCGCACCGGCCTCCCTCCGCGCTCGGGGTGGCACTCGACCCGCACGTTCGTCTCGCCCGCCCCGACGAGGTCGACCTCGTCCTCCCGGCCGCCGAGCACATGTTCACCGCCGAGATCGGCTACCCGCCGTACTCGGGCAGCGGCCGCGGGTACCGCGCGTCGCTCGCCGCCCTCATCGCGCGCGGGCACACCTACGTCGTCGTCGAGGACGGCGAGGTCGTCTTCAAGACCGACATCGGCAGCCTGGCCCTCGGGGCGGCCCAGCTCCAGGGGGTGTGGCTCACGCCGCGGCTGCGGGGCCGCGGGTTCGCGGTGCCCATGCTCGCCGCCGTCGTCGAACAGGTGATGGCGGGTCCGGCGCCGCTGGTGACGCTCTACGTCAACGACTTCAACCTCGCGGCGCGGGCCACCTACGAGCACCTCGGCTTCCACCAGGTCGGCGACTTCTCGACGGTGCTCCTGTGACCCGCCGAGGGGAGCGCTGACGTGGCGACGCTCCCGTGGACACCCCTCACCGACGCCGACCTCCCCGACCTGGCCGAGCTCGCGCGCGCCTGCCTGCACGCGGACGGCGGCCTGCCGCTCCTCGCCGAGGAGCCGATGCTCCGCCGCTTCTTCCTCGCCGGCAGCGGCATCGGCGGTCGGGACGAGACGGGTGACCTCGTCGCCGCGGCCGGGGTGTGGACCAACGGGTCCGGCCGGCGCACGGCCACCGGCATGGTGCGGCCGTCCGCGAGGCACCAGGGGCTGGGCGCCCAGCTCGCCGCGTGGTCCACGGAGCGCTCCGGAGGGAACCTCATGCGGGTCCTCGTCGAGTCCACCTCGCCCGAGACCGACCCGTTCCTGCGCCGCCTCGGACTGGTCCGCACCTTCGCCGAGCAGGTGATGCGCCACGACCTGGTCGACGTACCGCGGGTGCGGCGACCGGCCGGCGTGAAGACGCTGCGGTGGAGCGACGACACCGCGTCGCTGTTCCACCGGGCCTACCGGGCGTCCTTCGCCGACCGGCCGGGGTTCCCCGACACCCCCCTCGACGAATGGGTCGACGGGCTCGTCGAGGATCCGGGGTTCCGTCCGGCCCAGTCGCGGGTGGCGGTCGACGACGAGGGCCGGGTGGCAGGCTTCGTCACCCTCGCCGACAACTGGATCGACCAGGTGGGGGTCGTCCCCGACTGGCGGCGCCACGGCCTCGGCGCACACCTCGTCGTCCGCTCGCTACGGGCCCTGGCCAAGGCGGGCCACGAGGACGCCTGGCTCGCCGTCAACGTCGACAACCCGGCCCGGGAGCTGTACCGCCGGCTCGGCTTCGTCGACGCGGGGCTGCGGGCCCGGTACGAACAGGTCGTGGACACCTCCGGCGGCTCGGCCGGCTGACGCCCCGAGACCCCGGCAGGGGTGCGGGAGGACGCGGTGGTGGTCGATATCCTGTCCGGGTTGTCCACCCGACCCCAGGAGCCTCCCCGTGGCCATGCGCATGTCGTCCCTGTTCCTGCGAACCCTTCGCGAGAACCCGGCGGACGCGGAGGTGCCGAGCCACCAGCTGCTCGTGCGGGCCGGCTACATCCGGCGGGTCAGCCCCGGCATCTACACGTGGCTGCCGCTCGGGCTCAAGGTGCTCCGTCGGGTCGAGACGATCGTCCGCGACGAGATGGACGCCATCGGCGCCCAGGAGCTGCTCTTCCCCGCGCTGCTCCCGCGCGAGCCGTACGAGTCGTCGGGCCGCTGGGCGGAGTACGGCGACAACGTGTTCCGGCTCCAGGACCGCAAGGGCGCCGACCACCTCCTCGGCCCCACCCACGAGGAGATGTTCACGCTCGCGGTGAAGGACCTCTTCTCGTCGTACAAGGACCTGCCGCTGGCGATCTACCAGATCCAGACCAAGTACCGCGACGAGGCCCGGCCGCGCGCCGGGCTGCTGCGCGGGCGCGAGTTCGTCATGAAGGACAGCTACTCCTTCGACGTCGACGAGGCCGGGCTCGACAAGAGCTACCAGCTGCACCGTGACGCCTACGTCCGGATCTTCGACCGGCTCGGCTTCCACTACGTCATCGTCCAGGCGATGGCGGGTGCGATGGGCGGCTCGAAGTCGGAGGAGTTCCTCGCGACCGCCGACAACGGCGAGGACACCTACGTGCGCTGCCGCACCTGCGGGTACGCGGCCAACGTCGAGGCCATCCGGGTGCCCGTGCCCGATGCCGTCGACGCCTCCCGGGTGCCGGCCGCCCACGTCGAGGACACCCCGGACACCCCCACCATCGAGACCCTCGTCGACCACCTCAACGAGGCCTTTCCCCGTGAGGACGGCCGGGCGTGGACCGCGGCCGACACCCTGAAGAACGTCGTGGTCACCCTGGTCCAGCCCGACGGCACCCGGGAGCCGCTCGCGATCGGCCTGCCGGGCGACCGCGAGGTCGACGAGAAGCGGCTCGGCGCACAGGTCGAGCCGGCGGCGGTCGAGGCGTTCGGGGAGGCGGACTTCGCCGCCCACCCGACGCTCGCCAAGGGGTACATCGGTCCCGGCGTGCTCGGCAGCGACAACGCGTCGGGCATCCGCTACCTCGTCGACCCCCGCGTCGTCGACGGCACCGCGTGGGTCACCGGAGCCGACGCGAGCGGCCACCACGTCCTCGACCTCGTCGCCGGCCGCGACTTCACCCCCGACGGCACGATCGAGGCCGCGGAGGTGCGTGACGGTGACGCCTGCCCGTCGTGCGGGCACGGGCTGGAGTCGGCGCGCGGCATCGAGATGGGGCACATCTTCCAGCTCGGCACCAAGTACGCCGAGGCGCTGGACCTCAAGGTCCTCGACGAGCACGGCAAGCTGCGCACCGTCATCATGGGCAGCTACGGCGTCGGGGTCTCGCGGGCGGTCGCGTGCGTCGCCGAGGGCAACCACGACGAGCTCGGGCTGGTCTGGCCGCGAGCACTCTCGCCGGCCGACGTCCACCTCGTCGCCACGGGCAAGGACGACGCCGTCTTCGTCTACGCCGAGGAGCTCACCCGGGCGCTCGAGGCCGAGGGCCTGGAGGTGCTCCTCGACGACCGGCGCCAGGCCAGCCCCGGCGTGAAGTTCAAGGACGCCGAGCTCATCGGCGTCCCGACGATCGTCGTCGTCGGGCGCGGCCTCGCCGAGGGGCGGGTGGAGATCAAGGACCGGCGGTCCGGCGAGCGGCGCGAGGTCACCGTCGAGGACGCGGTGGCGGAGGTCCTCGCCGAGGTCGGACGGCCGTGACGGCGCGCCCGGTCGAGGCGGTCGTCTTCGACTGGGGCGGCACCCTGACGCCCTGGCACGAGGTCGACCTGCCCGAGCAGTGGCGGGTGTTCGCCCGCGAGGTGCACGGCATCCCCGTCGAGAGCCCGGACGTGCCGCAGGAGGACCTCGACGAGGCGCACCGCCTCGCCGACCGGATCCTCGCCGTGGAGGCGGCGGCGTGGCAGCGGGGCCGGGAGGAGCACAGCTCGGCGACGCTCGTCGACATCCTCGACGCGGCCGGGGTCGACGCCGAGCACGACCGGCACCACCTGGCGCTGGCGGCGTACCGGCGGTTCTGGGAGCCGCACACGCACACCGACCCCCAGGTGCGGCCGCTGTGGGAGGGGCTGCGGGAGCGCGGTCTCCGCGTCGGAGTGCTGTCGAACACGATCTGGTCCCGTGAGTACCACCGCGAGATCTTCGAGCGCGACGGCGTCCTCGACCTCATCGACGTCGACGTCTACTCCAGCGAGCTCGACCACGTGAAGCCGCACCCGGAGGCGTTCCGGGCGGTCTGCCGCGCGCTGGACGTGGAGCCGCGCCGCGCCGTCTACGTCGGCGACCGGATGTTCGAGGACGTCCACGGCCCGCAGCAGGTGGGGATGCGCGCGGTCTGGGTGCCGCACTCGACGATCCCCGCCGGCCAGCGGGTAGAGGTAACCGCCGTCCCGGACGCCCGGGCCCACCAGCTCATCGACGTGCTCGCCATCGTCGACGACTGGCTCGCCGGGGCCTAGCGGGTGGGCGACCTCGCGCTCCAGACCGTCCTCCTGCTCGGCGTCGCCGGGTTCGTCGCGGGGTGGGTCGACGCGGTCGTCGGCGGCGGTGGGCTGGTCCAGATCCCGGCCCTGCTGCTCGGGATGCCGAGCGCGGCGCCGGCGCAGGTGCTGGCGACCAACAAGTTCGCGTCGGTCTGGGGCACCGCGACGGCGTCGGTGACGTACTACCGCCGGGTGCGCCCGGACCTGCGGACGGCGCTGCCGATGGCGGCGGTCGCGTACGTCGGGGCGATCCTGGGCGCGTTCATCGGACTGCACATCCCGAAGAGCGCCTTCTACCCGATCATCCTCGTGATGCTCGTCGTCGTGGGCGCGTACACCCTGCTCAAGCCGTCGGTCGGCGAGCTGACGCAGCTGCGCTTCACCGGGGCGCGGCACACGACCGCGGCCGTGGCGATCGGGTTCGTCATCGGCGTCTACGACGGGGCGCTCGGCCCCGGGACGGGCTCGTTCCTCGTCTTCGCGCTCGTCGGGCTGATGGGCTACGCGTTCCTCGAGGCGAGCGCCAAGGCCAAGATCACCAACCTCGCCACCAACCTCGGGGCGCTCACCGTCTTCATCCCCGGTGGGAACGTCGTGTGGGTCGTCGGGGCCGTGATGGCGGCGATGAACCTGCTCGGCGGCTACGTGGGGGCGCGGACCGCGGTGTCGCGGGGGAGCCGCTTCATCCGGGTGGTCTTCGTGGTCGTCGTGGGCGCCTTCATCGTCCGCATCGGCGGCGAGCTCCTCCACGCCTGGTGACCCGCCCCCTCTCTCGCGAACGGGGGTGATGATCGTCGTCGTCCAGACGGCGGTCCTCACGACCTGTCCCCCGGGGCCGCGGCGCACGACCTGGCGCTCCGGCGGCGGCACCCCGTACCGCCGGCGCAGGGCCGCGACGTCGAGATCGCCCAGGGAGTGCGACCCGTCGGTGAGGTCGCGGACCACACGGCGCGCGGGGCCGCGACGTCCGGAGGCGTCCGTGGCAGGCCCGCCGGCGACCCGTCGAGGACGGTCCTGCTCACGCGATGGACCCGAACACCGTCGACCCTCGGGCACTGGGCGTCCCGGGGCACCGACACGTGGACGCGCTTCTCGTCGAACCCGGTCAGCCCGTGCGCGTGCAGCGCGCTGACGCCGTCGACGAGGGCGACGTCCGCGGCGACCTCCCAGACCGCGCGCCATCGGTTCCCCTCGGCCGACACCGGGCCGGTGTGCAGGGCGACGGTGTGCGTCCCGAGTCGCTGCCACCGGTCACCGTCGACCTCCCGCCGGACGGCGGCGTGGTCGTAGCCGAGGGTGACGAGGCTCCCGATCGACAGCACGCCGCCCTACTCCTGCGCGGCGTCCTTCGCGGCGCGGCGCAGCACCCACATCCGGCGATGAACCGGCAGGAGGGGAGCGGTGGCCTACGGGGTCGTGGTCGTGAGCCAGAGGGCGGCGTACGGGGGCAGGTGTACGTCGCCGTCGCGGTCCCAGGGGAGCGGGTCGCCGGTGACCGCGTCGACGGCCCCCTCCAGCCCCAGCTCCCGCACCCGCCACCCCGGCCACCGCCGGGTCTCCGGCGTGACGTTGTAGACGCCGACGAGGCGGCCGATCGGGTGCTCCCGCAGCGTCACGAGCACTCCCGGGTCGTCGACCGGTCCGGGCCGCGTCTCGACCGACCCGTGCAGGTGGGGCAGCGCCGCCCGCGCGCGCACCAGCTCGACCAGGTCGCCGAACACCCGCCCGGCGACCGTCTCGGGGTCGTGCCGCCGCAGCACCGTCTCGGGGTCGAGCCGCGGCCGGTTCGCCCAGCGGTTGTCGTCCTCGTGCCCGGGCTCCTGCGCCCACCCCGGGTCGTTGGGCTGCCCCAGCTCGTCGCCGCTCCAGATCACCGGGATGCCGCCCCAGCCGATGACGAGGGCGTTGGCCAGCCGCAGCCGCGCCAGCGCTCGGTCGAGGTCCTGCGCCGAGCCCGACTCCACCGCCGCCTCGACCCCCGCCAGCGATGCGGCCGTGCCGCTGGTGCGCATGTCGCCGGTCTCCGGGTTGTGCTGGAAGACCAGACCGCGGGCCGTCGAGCCCGGGAAGTCGCCGGCGTACCACTCGGCGAGGAAACGGCGGTGGAGGAAGCCGTTCAGCCCGACCGCGTCGGCGTCCTCGTCCATCACCGCCCAGCCGATGTCGTCGTGGCAGCGCAGGTAGCTGACCCAGGTGGCGGCAGGGGGCTTGGGCGGCAGCACCTCGAACGCCCGGACGGCGAGCCGGACGTCGCGGGCGGCGAGCATCGACCACACCTGGACCATGAGGCTGTTGTGGTAGGCGAGGTCGCTCACCTTCCCGGTGAACTCCCCGGTGCCCAGGTAGGCGAGCAGCTTGGAGGGCGCCACGATCGCCTCGGCCTTGAACGCGACCGCGGGGCAGGCGATCCGGGTCAGTGCGTGCAGCACCTGGGTGATGGAGTGCACCTGGGGCAGGCCCTGGCAGTCGGTGCCGAGCTTCTTCCACATGAACGCGATGGCGTCCAGGCGCAGCACGTCGACCCCACGGTTGGCGAGGTCGAGGATGATCGAGGCGTACTCGGCGAGGACGTCCGGATTGCCCCAGTTGACGTCCCACTGCCACTCGTTGAACGTCGTCCACACCCAGCCGTCGAGGTCGGCGTCCCACGTGAAGTTGCCCGGGGCGAAGTCGGGGAAGACCTCCGGCAGGGTGCGCTCGTACGCGTCGGGGAGCCGCCGGTCGGGGAAGACGTGGAAGTACGAGCGGTACCGGTGGTGCCCGCCCCGGGCCTTCTCGGCCCACTCGTGCTCGCGGGCGACGTGGTTGAGGACGAGGTCGAGCACGAGGCTGATCCCGAACTCGTGCAACCGTTCGGCGAGCGCCTCGAGGTCGTCCATCGTGCCGAGGTCGGGCCGCACCTGCCGGTAGTCGGCCACCGCGTACCCGCCGTCGTTGTCCCCCTCACGCGGGCGCAGCACCGGCATCAGGTGGAGGTAGCGCACGCCGAGCTCACAGAGGTAGGGGATCCGGTCGGCGACACCGGCCAGGTCCCCCGCGAAGCGCTCGGTGTACGCGGAGTAGCCGACCATCGAGGGCTCCTGGAGCCAGTCCGGGCGGAGCAGGCGCTCCAGGTCGCGCCGGTGCAGCCGGTCGGACCGCCGGGCGTAGGCGCGGCCGGCGAGGTCGAGCAGGCCGGTGGCGAGCGTGGTGGCGCGCTCGGGACCGTAGAGCGTCTGCAGGCCCGCGACCAGGTCGGGCCACCACCGCTCGACGCGCGTCTGGAGCATCACGAGGCGGTCACCGGTGACGCCGCGGGGCGACACGGTGGGCGGTGGCGGCGGCGCTGCGGTCACGCGCCCGATTCTGGCGGATGCCGGGGAGGGCGCGCACGAAGGTCCGGCGATGGAGTGCGTGCCGGCTCACCGGGGACACCGACGTGGCTCACAGGTGCCGCACAGCGCCACCGCGGAGAGTTCCGGCCATGACGACGACCAGCCCTGCCCTCGTCGGGACGGCCGTACCCGGCGGACGCGCACGTCGCCGTGCTCCTCGCCGCCCGGCACCGGTTCCGCGGTGGTGGCGGGACGCCTCCGCCGCCCTCGGCTGGGCCGTCCTGCTCTTCGTCACCGCGCTGTGGGTGGCCGGGGGCGGGGTGCAGGACCTCGCCACCACGTCCGGCGCCCTCACCTCCACCGGCAGGCTCACCGGCCTCCTCGCCTCGGCCCTCCTGCTGCTCCAGGTGCTCCTGATGGCGCGGGTGCCCTGGGTCGAGCAGGCGTGGGGGCAGGACGAGCTGGCCCGCACCCACCGCCTCGTCGGGCTCACCTCGTTCACGTTGCTGCTCGCCCACCTCGTGCTCATCACCCTCGGGTACGCGGCCGGCACGGCCCGGGGGGTCTGGGGGACCGCCTGGGACCTCGTCGTCGACTACCCCGGGATGCTGCTCGCCGCGGCCGGCTCCGCCGCCCTGGTCCTGGTCGTCGTCACCTCGCTGCGGCGGGCCCGGCGACGGCTGCGCTACGAGTCCTGGCACCTGATCCACCTCTACGGCTACCTCGGCGCCGGGCTCGCCCTTCCCCACCAGCTGTGGACCGGTGCCGACTTCCTCGACTCGACCGCGGCGACGGTGTTCTGGTGGTCCCTCTGGGGCGCCACCGCGGGAGCCGTGATCGCCTTCCGGGTCGTCCTGCCCCTGTGGCGCTCGCTGCGGAGCCCGCTGCGCGTGCTCGACGTCCGCCCGGAGGGCCCCGGCGTCACGACCGTGACCGTGGGTGGCTCGGGGCCGCACCGGCTCCCGGCACGCGCGGGGCAGTTCCTCCAGTGGCGCTTCCTCGACGGCCCCGGATGGACCCGCGCCCACCCGTACTCGCTCTCCGCGGCCCCGGACGGGCGCACCCTGCGCTTCACCGCCGCCCACGTCGGCGACGGCTCCGCCCGGCTGGCCGCGCTGCGCCCGGGCACCCGGGTGCTGGCCGAGGGACCGTACGGACGGCTGCACGGCGGGGTGCGCACCCGGCGCAAGGTGCTGCTCATGGGCTCGGGCATCGGCATCACGCCGATGCGGGCCCTGCTCGAGGACCTGCCACAGCACCCCGGCGACGTCGTCGTCGTCCACCGGGTGCGGACGGCGGACGTGGCCGTGCTCGCCGACGAGATGCGGTCGTTGGCCGACTCCCGCGGCGCGCGGTACGTGCTGGTCGAGGGCCGCCGCGTCGAGGGGCGCCAGAGCTGGCTGCCGGCCCAGGCGGGGCACCTCGACGACGGCGCCGCCCTCCGCGAGCTCGTCCCCGACGTCGCCGAGCGCGACGTCTACCTGTGCGGCGCCGACGGCTGGATGCAGGCCGCGCGCGCCGCCGCCCGGGACGCCGGGGTGCCGCGCGACGCCGTGCACCTCGAGCGCTTCGCCTACTGACCCCCGACCCACACCACCCCCAGGACCTCACCCATGCGACGGATCACCACCTGGCTGCTCAGCACCGTCTCGGCGCTCGTGCTGCTCTTCAGCTACCACACCTCGACGTCCTCGACCGCTGCCGCGGGCGTCGTCGCCCTCGGCGACCTGAGCGCCGGTGGCCGGACCGGCACCTCGTCCGGGGCGACGACGCCCGGAAGCGGGTCGGCGAGCCCCGGTGGGGCCACGCCCGCGCCGAGCGCCGCCGGCTCCTCCGACGGGTCGTCGGGCGGCGGTGCGTCGTCGGGGGCCTCGGACGGCACCTACACCGGCGACGCCGTGATGACCCGCTACGGCGCCGTGCAGGTGCAGATCATCGTCTCGGGCGGGCGGGTCGTCGACTCGGCGGTCACCCAGGTGCCGTGGAGCAACGGCCGGGACCAGCAGATCAACTCCTACGCGGTGCCGATCCTCGGCGACGAGGCCGTGCAGGCGCAGTCCGCCGACATCGACATGGTCTCGGGAGCCACCTACACCTCGGAGGGCTACATCCAGTCGCTCCAGTCCGCGATCGACCGGGCCAGCCTGTGATCACCGCGGAGATCCCGGTCGCCCCGGCCGCCCCGCCGCCGCCGGTCCTCGCCCGGCGCGCCTGGGTCGAGCACCTGATGGGGACCGCCGTCAGCGTCCACGTCCGCGCCGTCGAGCCGACCCGTCCCGACCTCGAGGCGGCCGTGGCCCGGACCTTCGCCCACCTGCGCCGGGTCGAGGAGGTGCTGAGCACGTGGCGGTCGGACAGCGACCTCCTGCGGCTGCAGCACGGCGAGGCGGAGGAGGTGCACGCCTGGGTGTCCGACGTGGCGGAGCTGAGCCTGGAGGCCGAGGAGCGCACCGACGGGCTCTTCCGGGCCTGGCGCCGGCGCCGCGGTGGGCGCACCGTCTTCGACCCCACCGGCCTCGTCAAGGGCTGGGCGGTCGCCGGAGCGGCGGCGCACCTCGACGTCGTGCCGGAGGTCGCGTGGAGCATCGGCGCGGGTGGTGACGTGGCCGTGGGTGCCGGGACCGGCCCCTCGGCCGCGGCGCCGTCGTGGCGCATCGGCATCGCCGACCCCGCCCGCCCCGGCCGCGTCGCCGACGTCGTCACGCTCCGCCGCGGCGCCGTCGCCACGTCCGGGGCCGCCGAGCGCGGCGGGCACGTCGTGGACCCCCGGACCGGACGGGCGGTGCACCGGTCCGGCTCCGTGACCGTGGTCGGCCCCGACCTGGCCTGGGCCGACATCTGGTCGACCGCTGCCTGGGTGGACCCGAGGCGGGCCCGTCGCCTCCTGGCCGAGCGCGACCCGGGGTACCGGCTCGTCGTCCTCTGACGAGCATCGGGACCCTCTAGCAGACAGGTCTCCCACCTGTCCCGTGACCCGCGCGACATCCTCCGAAAATGGCCCGAAAGGGTACTTGTGGAGGACCCGGGCGCTGGTAGTCTCAGCACCACTCAGTTCGGGTTTCAGCAGGGGAGCCCGGCGTGAGATCGAGGTTGTGCCATGTCTCAATCGCAGGGGTCTGAGGTGCGGCCGAGCCGCCGCACCATCGCGAGAGGCGCGGCGTGGGCCGTGCCGGTCATCGCCGTCAGCGCCGCAGCTCCCGCTTTGGCGGCGTCCGGTGGTCCGCTCGTGTTCACCGGGATCAGCTGCAAGGGTCCCGGTCAGTCCGGATCGAACAGCTGGACCTACTTCATGCAGACGCAGGTGACGCTGCAGGAGCCGGCCACCATCACGATCGTCAGCATCGCCGAGTGCGGGACGGGTGACCCGCTCACGGGGCTCCGTGCGTACCGTCCCGACGGAAGCCTCGTGGGTGACTCGTGGAACCAGGGCGTCGGCACCAGCACGTACGACCTGGCGGGCGACAGCACCAACTCCCGGATGACGTGCTTCACCGTGGTCTACACGATCAACGGACAGGAGTACGTCGGGGTGTACGAGTTCGGCGAGTTCAAGCCGTGCTGCACGGCGGCGTCCGGCAACTACTGCCCGCCGGCGGCCGACTAGCAGGACGGACAACCAACGAGGCGACCGGACGCCTCGTGAAGCCGGTGGTGGCGGGGAGACCCGCTCCCACCCGGCCGGGGCGCTGAGGCCTTCGGGCGTCGCCGTCTACCGGCCGGCGGATGCCGAGAGGCGGTCTGCGGAGTGACACCACCCTCCGTCAGATCTCTCCTCTGTGCCTCTCGGCATCCGTGGGGGACCTGGTCAGCGGTCCCGGAGCCCGATGCTGCAGGGGCGTCAGGGCTCCGGGGCCGCGTCCGGTGCTGTCAGGGCGCGCTCCAGCTCGGTGACCGAGGTGACCGGGCGGTCGCACACGAAGCCGCGGCAGACGTACGCCGCCGGGCCGCCGTCCACGAGCGGGCGCTCGGCGAGCAGCGGGACGCCCTCGGCATCGGGCACGCCGGCGACGACCACGGCGCCCGGTGACCCGGAGCGCCGCGCGGCCCCGAGCAGGGCGTCGGCCGCGGGGCCGCTTCCCACGACCGCCACCTGGAGGGGTCCGGCGGCTGCCGCCTCGGCCACGGCCAGGGCCCAGCCGGCGAAGCGCGGCTCCGCCGCAGCCACCGCGCCGCACGCCGCGAGCGCGTTCTCGGCGGCCTCGCGGTGCCGGGCCGACGCGGTGAGCGCGGAGTAGCCCAGCAGGGCGCCGGCGAGCGCTGACGCACCGGCGGGCTCGGCGTTGTCGGAGCGGTTGGCGGGCCGGGCGAAGAGGGCGGGGGCGTCGTGGGCGGTGTCGTGGACGACCCCCCCGGCGTCGACGAAGCGCGCGAGGGCTCGGTCGAGCAGGTCCCCGGCCGCCCGCAGCCAGCGGGCCTCGCCCGTGGCCTGGTGCAGCGCGAGCAGCCCCTCGGCGAGGTCGGCGTGGTCGTCGAGGACCGCCGGGGCGGCCGACACCGTGCCTGCCCGCGAGGTGCGGCGCAGCTCACCGTCCACGTCGTGGGTGGCGAGTACGACGTCGGCGGCGCGTGCCGCGGCCGCCACGAGGTCGGGCCGGTCCAGCAGGGCGCCGGCGTCGGCTAGCCCGGCCACCGCCAGCCCGTTCCAGGCCGTGACGACCTTGTCGTCCCTGGCCGGTTGCGGCCTGGTGGCCCGGGCGGCGAGGAGCCGTGCGCGCGCCCGCTCCCACCACGCGACGTCGTCCGGGTCGGTGCGCAGCTGCAGGGTCGACGAGCCCTGCTCGAAGGTGCCCGGTTCGCCCACCGAGAGCAGCCGCGCCGCCCGCTCGCCGTCCTCCTCCCCGAGGACGCCCACGAGGTCCCCGGGTCGCCAGACGTACGTGAGCCCCTCGTGCGACTGCCCGTCGACGACGGTGTCGGCGTCGAGGGCGGAGGCGAAGGCGCCCTCCTCGGTGCCGAGGTCGCGCACGAGGAACTCCGCCGTCTCCAGCGCCACCCGGCGGGCGAGCGGGTCCCCGGTGACCCGCCACAGGTGGGCGTGGACGCGCAGGAGCAGGGCGTTGTCGTACAGCATCTTCTCGAAGTGGGGCACCACCCAGCCCGCGTCGACGGCGTACCGGGCGAAGCCCCCGGCGAGCTGGTCGTAGATCCCGCCCCTCGCCATCGCCTCGCAGGTGCCGCGAACCATGGCGAGCGCGTCGGGCGAGCCGGTCCGGGCGTGGTGGCGCAGGAGGAACTCGAGGACCATCGACGGCGGGAACTTCGGGGCCCCGCCGAAGCCGCCGCGAGCGGCGTCGTAGCCGCGGCGCAGGGACGTCACGGCGTCGTCGAGGGTCGCCGGGGCGATCGCGCTGGCGGCGGGCGGACCGGTCAGGTCGCGCAGCTGGGCCGCGAGGCCGGCCCCGGTCCGCTCGAGCTCGTCGCGCCGGGTGCGCCACACCTCGCCGGCGTTGGCGAGCAGACCGAGCAGCTGGGCCCTCGGCAGGTAGGTACCGGCCCAGAAGGGGTCGCCGGCCGGCGTCAGCAGGCAGGTCATCGGCCACCCCCCGTGGCCGGTGAGCGCGGTCGTGGCCGCCATGTACACCGCGTCGACGTCGGGCCGCTCCTCGCGGTCCACCTTGACGGCCACCCAGCCGTCGGCGAGGGCGCGGGCGACCTCGTCGTCCTCGAAGGACTCGTGCGCCATGACGTGGCACCAGTGGCAGGCGGCGTACCCCACGGACAGGAAGACCGGGACGTCGCGGCGCCGGGCCTCGGCGAACGCCTCGTCGCTCCACTCCCACCAGTCGACGGGGTTGTCGGCGTGCTGGAGCAGGTAGGGGCTGAGGGAGTCCGCGAGCCGGTTCGCCATCACTCCACCGTAGGTGCTGCGGCCGCTCAGTCGTCGAGTGCCTTGGTGAGCGCGACGCACAGGGTCATCGCGTCCTCGCCCTCGAGGGTCGCCCAGCTGGTCTCGAGGCCGGCCCGCAGCAGCGACCAGGCCCGTGCCTCGTCCTCGTCGACGCCTGCCGCCTCCGCGAGGAGCCCCAGCCGGTGCCGTACCGACCAGCGGAGGGCGGCCCCGGTGCCCAGCTCGGCCGCGCGGTTGCGCAGCGCGGGCAGCAGCTCGAAGCCGGGATGGCCGGACAGCGGCTTGGGGTCGATGGCCAGCCATCGCCCGTCGGCGGCTCGCAGGACGTTCGCGTAGTGCAGGTCGGTGTGGAGCAGCAGACCGGGGCCGGGGTCCGAGAGCAGCTCGCGGGCCAGGCCCTGGGTGCGGTCGGTGACGCGCCGTGGCACGGCGGTGCGGCGCGCCATCCGTTCCAGGTGCGGCGGCAGGTAGGCGGCGACCGTCTCCACCTGCGGGGGCGCGGGGACGTTGAGCCGGGCCAGCAGGCCGCCGATGACGGCGCAGGCCTCGTCGGTCCGCACCTCGCCGAGGTCCTCGTCGGCGTCCAGCCGCTCGAGGAGCAGCAGGCCGCCCGCGGGGTGCGCGGCCGCGAGCCGCACCGCGCCCGCTCCGTCCCAGTGGCGCAGCGCGAGGTGCTCGAGGCGCGCCTCGGGATGCGGCCAGGTGACCTTGAGGGCCAGCCGCTCGTCACCGCGGCGGACCGGGACGACCAGCGCGGTCCACCCGGTGCGGGGGGCGCCGTCCACGTCGAGGTCCCACCGCTCCAGGCCGGCGGCGACCAGACGCGGCACCTGCCGCACCCAGTCGGCGCCGCTCGGGCCGCCCTCGGCGGGGTAGCCGGCGACCTGCTCGACCCAGTCCGGCGGCAGCGTCACGGCGGACGGGGCCCGGGGAGGGGGTGGCACCGCCCCACCGTAGGGGCCGGGCCGCGCTCGGGCGGCCTCAGCCGTCGAGCCCCGGGAACGGCTCGAGCGGGAGGCGCCACCGGTGGCACTCGGCCTCGACGGTGCCGAGCCACCGGGTGGCCGCCGTCCACCCGTCGTCACCGTGCTCCTCACGGAGCCCGGCGAGCCGGGAGCCGTGGGCGCCGCGCAGCCCGGCCAGGGCCTGGCGGGCGAGGCGGGTGGCGTCGCGGGCGGTGCGGACCTCGAAGGGCAGCGGCACGCCGAACGTCTCCTCCGGGCCCGAGCCGCCTGCGACCTGGTCGGCGAGCAGCCGGTCGAGGGCCGCCAGCGTGGTCCGGGCCCTCCGGCGGGCCGCGCCCGTGCTGCGGCGCCCCGACGACCTCGAGGAGGTACCGGGCGCCCCGGGTCCGCGCCACCAGCTCCTCGACGACCTCGGACGCGACGGGCTCGCCCGCCACGACGGGGGCCCGGCCGGTGAGCAGCACCGCGGCGGCGAAGCGCTGTGCGTGCAGGGAGAGCACGGGGTCGCGCAGCTCCTCCTCGACACCGGTGAGGGCGAGCACCCCGGTGGCCGCCGCGCCCTCCGCCTCGCCCGAGCGCGGCGACGGCGGCCCGCGCAGGCCGACGGTGACGGCCCGGGGCTCCCGGTGGCCGTGGGGGCGCCGGACGCCTCCCGGTCGGGTTTCCCGTCGACGACGGCGAGGGGCACCCCCAGCCGGACCAGGGTGGTGCGGAGCACCGTGTGCTGCCGCCGGTGGACGGGGACCAGGGCGGCGGGGAGCGCGCCGGGAGTGGCCGCGGCGTGGTCGGCGAGCCCGGCGCAGGCGCGGGTCAGCGCGGTCAGCGCCTCCTCGCCCGGCACGGGCTCGCGCGTGGGGACGAGCGGGACCGGGGGGGCGTCGGCCTCGAGCACGACGTCGCAGCCCGTGAGCAGCACCGGGGCGGCGAGGACGCCCAGCAGGAGCGCCCGGCGCCCGGGGCCGGGCACGCCTCCCTCCCGCATGCACGGCATCATCCCACGGCCACCAGGCCTCCCCGGGACGGTGGGGTGGCGGCCCGCCGGGGGTGGCCTATGGTGGTCCTGCGCCCCAGGCGGCGCCGGAGAACTCCAGAGAGGGAAGGGCAGGATGACCACCGCCGACCGCGTCCGACCCGTCCTCGAGGACGCGCTCAGGACGCAGCCGTTCGTCCTCGAGGACGTCACCGTCACGCCGGCCGGCAGGCGACGGGTGGTGCGGGTGCTGCTCGACCGCGACCTGGGGGACGTCGGCACCGTCACCGAGCCGGTCGACCCGCTCACCCTGGACGAGGTCGCCGACGCGACCCGGGTGGTCGGCGACGCCCTGGACGCCTCCGACGTCTTGGGGGAGCAGCCCTACACGCTCGAGGTCTCCTCCCCGGGGGTCGGGCGGCCGCTCACCTCCCCCCGCCACTTCCGCCGCAACGTCGGCCGCCTCCTCGCCGTGCAGCACGCCGGCGCCGAGACCACCGGCCGGGTGCTCGAGGCCGGCGGGGAGTCGGTGACCCTCGAGGTGCCGGCGACGAGGACCTCCCCCGCCCGGCAGGTCACCGTCCCGTACGTCGAGGTCGACCGCGCTGTGGTGCAGGTCGAGTTCACCCGCGCCGACGAGAGCAAGGAGAGCTGACCATGGACATCGACCTGGCCGCGCTGCGGGCGCTCGAGCGCGAGCGCGGCATCTCCCTCGACGTCCTGATCCCCGCCATCGAGCAGGCCCTCCTGCTCGCCTACCAGCGCACCGAGGGCCACTACCGCCACGCCCGCGCCGAGCTCGACCGCAAGTCCGGGCACGTCGTCATCTGGGCCCGGGAGGAGACCGAGACCCCGGCTCCGGAGGGCGCCGTCGACGACGAGGGCAACCCCGCGCGCCCCACCCGCGAGCTCGGGCCGGAGTTCGACGACACCCCGACCGGCTTCGGCCGGGTGGCGGCGGCCACCGCGCGGCAGGTCATCGTCCAGCGACTGCGCGACATCGAGGACGACGCGATCCTCGGCGACTTCCGCGGGCGCGAGGGCGACATCGTCGCCGGGGTGGTGCAGCAGAGCCCGGACCCGCGCCACGTGACCGTCGACTTCGGCAGCGTCGAGGGGATCCTCCCGGCCGCCGAGCAGGTGCCCGGCGAGAGCTACCAGCACGGGCAGCGGCTGCGCACCTTCGTCGTCTCGGTCAAGCGGGGCCCGCGCGGCCCGCAGATCGGCCTCTCGCGCACCCACCCCAACCTGGTCCGCAAGCTGTTCGCCCTCGAGGTGCCGGAGATCGCCGACGGCAGCGTCGAGATCGCCGCCCTGGCGCGCGAGGCCGGCCACCGCACCAAGATCGCCGTGCACTCCACGGTGCCGGGGCTGAACGCCAAGGGTGCGTGCATCGGGCCGATGGGGCAGCGGGTCCGGGCCGTCATGGCCGAGCTCCAGGGGGAGAAGATCGACATCGTCGACTACTCCGAGGAGCCCGCCGAGTTCATCGCGGCGGCGCTCTCCCCGGCCCGGGTCTCCTCGGTCGAGGTGGTCGACCCGCGGCAGCGCGCGGCGCGCGTCGTCGTCCCCGACTACCAGCTCTCGCTGGCCATCGGCCGGGAGGGACAGAACGCCCGGCTCGCCGCCAAGCTCACCGGCTGGCGCATCGACATCCGCCCCGACACCGACCCGGACCGCCCCCCCAAGGGCGCCGGGGACGCGCCCGACCCCGCGTAGGCGTTAGACTGGTGCGAGCCGACCGGACTGGACTCCGGCCCGCTGGACCCGTGCGCACGTGCGTCGGGTGTCGTGGGGCGGATAGCCGGTCGGTCCTCCTGCGAGTGGTTCTCGGGTTGGGAGAGGACGGCCGTCCCGTCGTCGTCCCCGATCCCGAGCGCCGTCGACCGGGGCGTGGCGCCTGGCTGCACCCGGACGTCTCGTGCCTCGACCTCGCCGTCCGCCGCAAGGCGTTCGGGCGCGCGCTGCGCAGCAGCGCGGGACCGGACACCACGCTCGTGGCCGGATGGGTCGCGGACCTCGCGCAGGGCGAACCGTCAGAGAAGGACCCCGACCGGAAGCGGGTTTGAACGCGATGAGCACCCGATGAGTACTCAGCGATGAGCACCCCCCAGCTGTAACGACGGTCCGCGCCGCCCGGCACGGACCTGGACAGGAGAGATGTGTCGAAAGTCCGTGTGAGCGCACTCGCGAAGGAGCGCGGAGAGACGAGCAAGGTCGTCCTCCAGCGCCTCAACGAAATGGGCGAGTACGTCAAGAGCGCCAGCTCAACCATCGAGGCGCCGGTCGTCCGGCGCTACAACGAGAAGTTCCCGGTCGAGAAGACCGAGGCACCGGCGGCCAGGCCCGCGGCCACGAAGGCGGCACCCGCCACGGCTGCCCCGGCTCCCGCCGCGCCGGCCCCCGCCGCACCGGCCGCACCGGCCGCGCCCACCGAGGCCCCCGCCGCTCCCGCGGCCCCCTCGGCCCCCTCGGCCCCCTTGGCCCCGCAGGCTCCGGCCACGCCGGCACCCCAGGCCCCGGCCGCGTCCGCGCCGGAGGCGCCGACGCGTCCCACGCCCGGACCCGCCACCCCGTCGGCCCCGGCCGCCCCGTCGGCGCCCGAGGCGCCGGCCGCCCGTGAGGGCGGTTCGGCAGCGCCCGCCGCTCGGGAGGGCGGCTCCGCGCCGCGTCCCGGCGGTCCCCGCCCGGCCCCGCGTCCTGCGGGTCCGCGCCCGGGCAACAACCCGTACGCCCAGAGCCAGGGCATGGGCCGCAGCCGCGAGGCGCGCCCCGGCAACAACCCGTTCGCCCCGAGCCAGGGGATGCCGCGTCCGCAGAGCCGACCCGGTCCCCGGCCGGGTGGCAGCGCGGGCCCCGGCGGGCCCCGGCCGGGCGGTGTCCGGCCGAGCCCGGGCATGATGCCCGACCGCAGCGCCGTCGCCCGTCCCGGCGACCGGCCCACCCGCGGCCGTCCCGGCGCCGGTGGTGCCGCCCGCCCCGGCGGCGGTGGCTTCGGCGGCCGTCCCGGTGGCCCCGGCGGCCGCGGCGGGCGTGGCTCCACCCAGGGCGCGTTCGGTCGCGGCGGTGGCCGTCCCCAGCGGGGGCGGAAGTCCAAGCGGGCCAAGCGCCAGGAGTTCGAGGAGATGCAGGCGCCGAGCATCGGCGGCGTCTCCGTGCCCAGGGGTGACGGCTCCACCGTCATCCGGGTCCGCCAGGGCGCGAGCCTCAGCGACTTCGCCGACAAGATCGACGCGAACCCCGCGTCGCTCGTCACCGTGCTGTTCCACCTCGGTGAGATGGCCACCGCCACCCAGAGCCTGGACGAGGACACCTTCAAGGTGCTCGGCTCCGAGCTCGGGTACGACATCCGGATGGTCAGCCCCGAGGAGGAGGAGCGCGAGCTCTACGACTCCTTCGACATCGACCTCGACGTCGGGATCGACACCGAGGAGGCCGAGGACCTCGAGGCCCGTCCGCCGGTCGTCACGGTCATGGGCCACGTCGACCACGGCAAGACCCGCCTGCTCGACGCGATCCGCAACGAGGACGTGGCCGGGAAGGAGGCCGGTGGCATCACCCAGCACATCGGCGCCTACCAGATCCACAAGGACTTCGAGGACCTCGACCGGCCGATCACCTTCATCGACACCCCGGGTCACGAGGCCTTCACGGCCATGCGTGCCCGTGGCGCGAAGGTCACCGACATCGCGATCCTCGTCGTCGCCGCCGACGACGGTGTGATGCCGCAGACCGTCGAGGCGCTCAACCACGCCCAGGCGGCCGACGTGCCGATCGTCGTCGCCGTCAACAAGGTCGACGTCGAGGGTGCCAACCCGCAGAAGGTCCGCCAGCAGCTCACCGAGTACAACCTCGTCGCCGAGGAGTACGGCGGCGAGACGATGTTCGTCGACGTCTCCGCGAAGCAGGGGCAGAACATCGACTCGCTGCTCGAGGCGGTCCTGCTCACCGCGGACGCGGCACTGGACCTGCGGGCCAACCCCGACCGCGACGCCCGCGGCGTGGCGATCGAGGCCAACCTCGACAAGGGCCGTGGTGCCACGGCGACCGTGCTCATCCAGTCCGGCACCCTGCGGGTCGGCGACGCCATCGTCGCCGGGTCCTCGCACGGCCGGGTGCGTGCGATGCTCGACGAGCACGGACAGAACGTCGAGGAGGCCGGGCCGTCGCGTCCGGTCCAGGTGCTCGGGCTGTCCTCGGTCCCGCGGGCCGGCGACACCTTCGTCGTCGCCCCCGACGACCGCACCGCCCGGCAGATCGCCGAGAAGCGCGAGGCGGCCGACCGCCAGGCCTCGCTGGCCAAGGCCCGCAAGCGCATCTCCCTCGAGGACCTCAACGAGGCGCTCGCGCAGGGCAAGGTCGACACGCTCAACCTCATCCTCAAGGGCGATGTGTCGGGTTCGGTCGAGGCACTCGAGGACGCGCTGCTGCAGATCGACGTCGGCGAGGAGGTCGACCTGCGGATCATCGACCGCGGCGTCGGCGCGATCACGCTGAACAACATCAACCTCGCGATGGCGTCCAACGCGATCATCATCGGCTTCAACGTGCGGGCCGAGGGCCAGAACGCCGAGGTCGCCGAGCGCGAGGGCGTCGAGATCCGGTACTACTCGGTCATCTACCAGGCGATCGAGGAGATCGAGCAGGCGCTCAAGGGCATGCTCAAGCCGGAGTTCGAGGAGGTCGAGCTCGGGTCCGCCGAGATCCGCGAGATCTTCCGCTCGAGCAAGTTCGGCAACATCGCCGGGTCGATCGTCCGCAGCGGCGAGATCCGTCGTGGCACCAGGGCGCGGATCACCCGCGACGGGGTGGTCATCGCCGAGAACATCGAGGTGGCCGGTCTGCGCCGGTTCAAGGACGATGTCACCGAGGTCCGTGAGGGCTTCGAGTGCGGCATCAACCTCGGCAGCCACAACGACCTCCAGCTCGGTGACCTCATCACCACCTACGAGATGCGGGAGAAGCCGCGCGCCTGAGCGCAGCGACGGCGCGCGGCTGGACCGCATCTCGTCCGCGAGATGCGGTGGGTCCCACGGTCTGCGTGGGCGAAGCCGCGCGCCTGACCGCCGCGATGGCGCGGCGCTGACCCCGACATTTCGGGGTCACCCCGAAATGTCGACGTCGCACGGGTTGCCGACCCGTGCGACGTCGACATTCCCGTGCCAGGTCACGGGCGGCTCCGGGTGCGGTTCGGGCTGGACGTGGGGGGCCGTACGGACCAGCACGGACGCCGGGTGGACGACAACGCCCCTGCCCTGACCCGAGCACGGGGAGCCGCCGCGACCGCTCGGGGCGTCGTGCACGTGGGCCGAGGGGTTCCCCGCCCGGACCCGGTCAGGCGAACAGGGCCTGGCCCAGCACCTCGCCGTCAGCCGCCCCCGGCAGCACCGCGAACACCGCCGATCCGACCGGCACCGTCCAGAGGTTGAGCAGGTCCAGCTCCGCCAGCCGGCGCTGCACCGGCACGAACTGCCGCACCGGGTCCGCCTGGTAGGCGACGAAGACCAGGCCCGAGCCGTGCTCTCCACCCGGCTCGTCGTCGTAGGAGTACGGACGGCGCAGGAACCGCTCGTGCGGCTCACCGGCGTGCGCCCGCCGCAGGTGGGCGGCGTCGTCGACGACGTGGAAGCCCAGCTCGTCGGTGGCATCGAGGTCGGCGGGGGTGTCGACGGTCCCACCGGTCACGGGGGCCCCGGTGTCGAGGCGGCGCCCGATGGCGTTCTCGCGTGAGGACCGGTCCACCCGGTCCCAGTCGTCGAGCCGCATCGCGATCCTGCGGACGACCACCGAGGACCCGCCGCGCAGCCACGCCGGCCCGTCGTCGCCCCCCCACAGCAGGTCGGCGTCCAGCCCGGTGACGTCGGGCTGCACGGTGCCGTCGACCTGGCCGAACAGGTTCCGCATCGGCACGCCGGGGCCCTCGAAGGGCTCCCGGAACCCGCGCTGCACCCAGCGCACGGTGGCCAGGTCCGCGACCGACGTCGTGAGCCGGCGCTGCGCGTGCGACACCGTGGTCGGGCTGTCGGCGCACAGCTGGAGCAGCAGGTCGCCACCGCTCCAGGCGTCCTGGAGCCGGTCGACCTCCGGGAACGCGGGTAGCGGTGCCAGCCAGCCCGGGCGCTGCGCCCCGGCCGCCGCCACCACGCGGGCGCCCACGCCCACCGTCACGGTGAGGGAGGCCGGGACGGCCGCCAGCTCGGGCTCGAGGTCGGTGAGCGGAGCTCGACCGGCCATCAGCCGCTCGATGTCGTCGGTCCACACGGTGAGCAGGCGCCGCACCCCGTCGCGGTCAACGCCGTCGGCGAGGTCGAGGGCGACGAACGCCGCGTACGGCGGCGGCGGTTCGAGGATGCCCGCCTGGTGGGTGCCCCGGAACGGGCGCGCGACGGCGCGGGCCGCCGCGAGCCGGGCGTCCGGCGGCGGGCCGTCGCCTCCGGCCGCCGCCGCCCCGGCGCCCGCGGCCAGGCCGGCGCCGGCGCCGAGCAGGCCCGACAGCAGCACCGTGCGGCGGCGGGGGCTCGCCGCCGCACGGTCCTGCGCCCCGTCCGTCGGCGGGGGTGGCGGGGTCTCCGGCCGGCTCACGACCCGGAGGAGTCCGGACCGGGCGCGTAGGACTCCTCCGCGCCGCTGAACGTGCGGACCGGGACGGTGAACGTGACCTCGCCGGCGGAGGTCTGCAACGTCACCGCGACCTCCGACCCGTTGACGAGCGAATCGGTCAGGCCCAGGAGCATGACGTGGTCGCCGCCCGGTTGGAGGACGTGGTCGGAGCCGGCGGCGACGACGAAGCCACCGGGCTTGGGCTGCATCTGCATCGCGCCGGAGTCGGTCCTGACGACCTCGTGGAGCTCGACCGCCCCGGCCGCGGGCGAGGAGCCGCCGGAGACGATGATCTCCTCCTCGGTCCCGTTGCGGAGGGTGCCGAACATGGCGGTCATCGGCATCGACGGGTCCATGCCCTCGGTCGCGTCCCCGGACTCGGACTCGGTCGCCGAGGGACTCGTGGACATCGACGGGGAGGCGTCGGGCATCGGCACGTCGACGGCCTTGACCCAGCCGTCCACGAGGGTGAGGGGAGCCGAGGCCGCCGAGGACGACGGGTCGGCGCCGGAGGTGGTCGACGTGGTGCCGCAGGCGGCCACGCCGAGGGTGAGGGCGGCCAGGGCGGCCGTGAGGGCGACCCGGCGGGTCGCGGACAGGGGGTGGTGGTGCACGGAGGGTCTCCTCGGGTCGCGCCGGCACGCGTCGGTGCCGGCCGGTCGTTCGGTCGGGGGTCGGCGGTGGGCCGGCCCTGGACCTCCGGGACCGGCTCAGGCGAGCGCGACGGGCGGGGCGCGACCCCCCAGCGGACGCGGCGCGCGCCCGCTGAGCACGACGACCACCGGGTCGACGGTGGTGCGGGCCCCGGCCGGCAGGCGGACCCGGCCGGCGTAGCGGGGCAGCAGCAGCGTCACGACCCGCCAGAGGACGTCCTCGGCCCGCGCCAGCAGGAGGGCGGTGAGGACGGTGGCGGCCACGTGCAGGAGGAGCATCCCCGCCCCCGGCAGGTGCTCGTGCGCCGCGACCGCGCCCCCGGCACCGAGCCCGGCCGGCAGCCCCTCGTGGACGTGGGCCGCGGCGGCGGTGCCCGTGACCGGGGCCATCGCCGAGAGGACGAGGTGCACGGCCACCTGGGTGCCGCCGAGGAGCAGGAACAGGTGTGCCGTGTCCAGCCGACGCCGCGTGCACCACCAGGCCACCGGGCCGACGAGCAGGGCGAGCACCAGCACGGCCATCGGGCCGGGCGCGGCGCCGCCGCCCATGGTGTGGGCCGAGCCGGCGAGACCCAGGACGAGGAGGGTCGCGACCGCCGCGCGCGACGCGCGCAGGACGCCACGACCGGTCTGCAGCACGTGTCGATCGTACCCAGAGCCCCGGTCTAGGGTGGTGGCGGCCCTGTCCCGCCGAGCTGAGGAGGAGCCGTGGTCGACGAAGCACGCGCCCGTCGGGTGGCCGACCGGATCAAGACCGTCACCGCCGCCAACCTGGAGTCGATCGTCAAGGACCCCGACCTCGGGTTCGTCACCCTCACCGACGTCCGGGTCACCGGTGACCTCCAGCACGCCTCGGTCTTCTACACCGTCTTCGGCGACGAGGAGCAGCACGAGACCACCGCCCGTCTCCTGGAGAAGAACAAGGGCAGGCTGCGCTCCTTCGTGGGTCGCCAGCTCGGCATCCGGCTCACCCCCAGCCTCGAGTTCATCGCCGACGCCGTGCCCGAGAACGCCGCCCATGTCGAGGACCTGCTCAAGCAGGCCCGCGAGCGCGACGCCGAGGTCGCGCGAGCGGCGGCGGGGAAGCGGTATGCCGGCGAGGCCGACCCCTACCGCCACGAGCAGGAGGACGTCGACCGGGCCGGGGACGGGGCGGAGGCCGGGGCCCCGGGTGCCGACGGACGCTGACCGACCGCACCAGGACGCGCCCGCCGCGGACGGCCTGCTCGTCGTCGACAAGCCGCGCGGCTGGACCAGCCACGACGTCGTGGCCCGGGCCCGGCGGCTGTGCGCCACCCGCAAGGTCGGCCACGCCGGGACGTTGGACCCGATGGCCACCGGCGTCCTGGTGCTCGGCGTCGGCCGGGGCACCAAGCTGCTGACCTTCCTCGTCGGGACCGACAAGGAGTACACCGCCACCGTGCGCCTCGGCCAGGTCACGCTCACCGACGACGCGGAGGGGGAGGTGACCGCCGCCGCCGGGGCACACGGCCTCACCCGTGACGACGTCCTGCGGGCCGCGGGCGCGCTCACCGGCGCGATCCTCCAGCGGCCGAGCGCGGTGAGCGCGATCAAGGTCAAGGGGGAGCGGGCCTACCACCGGGTCCGCGCGGGTGAGGACGTCGCGCTGCCCGCGCGGCTGGTCACCGTGTCCCGGTTCGAGGTCGGTGAGGTGCAGGAGGCCGACGCCGGCGGTGTGCCCGTCCTCGACGTCGAGGTCGAGGTGACGGTGTCGTCCGGTACCTACGTGCGGGCCCTCGCCCGCGACCTCGGCGAGGCGCTGGGCTGCGGTGGCCACCTCACGGCCCTGCGCCGAACCCGCGTCGGCGGGTTCACCCTCGATGCGGCGCACCCGCTGGCCGCGCTGGAGGCCCGTCAGGGCGAGCCGATGCCCGTCGTGCCGCTCGCCGACGCGGCCCGTGCGACCCTCCCGGCGCGAGAGCTGACCGCCGAGGAGGCCCGCAGCCTGGGCTTCGGCCAGCGGATCCCGTCCGAAGCGCCCGGCCGTACGGGCCCGGTCGCGGCGTTCGCCCCCGACGGCACCCTGGTCGCCGTCCTCGACGAGAGCGCACCGACCGTGCGCTCGTTGTCCGTCCTGGCCCCCGCGACTTCGTAGAGTGTCCCCGTGCATCGTTGGACCGACCCTGCCCAGACGCCCGAGGCGATGCGCCCGTGCGTGCTCTCCCTCGGCAACTTCGACGGCGTCCACCGCGGGCACCGTGCGGTGCTCACGGCCCTCGTCGAGGCCGGCCGGCGGCTGGGGCTGCCCACCGTCGCGGTCACCTTCGACCCGCACCCCGTCGCGGTGCTCCACCCGGAGCGGTCCCCGGAGCTCATCGCACCCGCCGGGATCCGCGACGACCTGCTCGCCGACGCCGGCATCGACGGCCTGCTCGTCCTCGACTTCACCCGCGAGTTCGCCCGCCAGAGCCCCGAGGAGTTCGTCCGCGCGGTGTTCGTCCGCGGCCTCGACGCCCGCTGCGTCGTGGTCGGCATGGACACCCGCTTCGGGCACCGCAACTCCGGCGACGTCACGACGCTCACGGCGCTCGGCGAACGGCTCGGCTTCGAGGTCATCGCCCTCGACGACATCGGCGACGGCGAGCGCTACTCCTCCACGGTCGTGCGCCGCCACCTGCGCGAGGGACAGGTGGCGGAGGCGGCGCGCATCCTCGGCCGCCCCCACCGGGTCATCGGCACCGTCGTCCACGGGAACCACCGCGGCCGGGCCCTCGGCTACCCCACGGCGAACCTGGGTGCCGACTCGCTCGGGCTGGTGCCGGCCGAGGGCGTCTACGCCGGCTGGCTCACCCGCGTCGAGCTCCCGGAGGACGCCCCGGAGCGCACCATGCCGGCGGCGATCAGCGTCGGCACCAACCCCACCTTCGACACCGAGGACCGCCGCACGGTCGAGGCGTACGTGCTCGACCGCGACGACCTCGACCTCTACGACGAGAGGGTGATGGTCGAGTTCACCGCACACATCCGGCCCACCCTGCGGTTCGAGAGCATCGAGGAGCTCAAGACCGCCATGGCCGGGGACGTCGAGCAGTGCCGCGAGCTGCTCTCGAAGATCGTCCCCGCGTGAGGCGGGCCCGCCGGCCTCGTGCCGGGGGCCCCTCCACGTGAGGCCTGCGGGCCCGCCCGCACCGGGGCGGGGGCCCACCGGCCCGAGGCCCTGGGCCCGGCACGACGTCGGGCTGTACCTCGCCGCCGGGGGAGCCTCGCTCGTCGGCGGTCTGCTCGTGTGGTCCGCGACGGCCCGCACCGACGGCACCGCCTACCTGGTCCGCCACCTCGTCACGGTCGCCCTGGGGCTGCTGGTGGCGCTCGCCGTCTCCCGGGCGGGCCAGGCCCGGGTCCGGGCGGCGGCGCCGTGGGCGTGGCTCGGGTCGGTCGTGCTCCTCGTCCTCGTCCTCACCCCGCTCGGGACCACCGTCAACGGCGCCAGGTCGTGGCTGCCGCTGGTCGCCGGGTTCACGCTCCAGCCGGCCGAGGTCGCCAAGGCCGGGGTCACCCTCGCCGTCGCCGCGCTGCTCGCGGGACGCCTCGAGCGCGACCTCGCCCCCGGCCTGCGCGAGGTGGCGCTCGCGGCCGTCCTCACCGCCGTGCCGGTGGCGCTCGTGCTGCTGCAGCCCGACCTCGGCTCCGCGGTGGTCGTCACGGCCGTCGGCGTCGTCGTCGTCGCGGTCGGCGGGGTCCCGCGTCGCTGGCTCGCCGGGGCCGCCGTGCTCGGCGCCGGCGCCGCCGCGGTGCTGGTCACCAGCCCGCTCGTCAGCGGCTACCGCCGCGACCGCCTCACCGCCTTCCTCGACCCCTCCGCGGACCCGCTGGGGCTCGGCTACCAGACGCGCCAGGTGCGGCTGGCGATCGGCGGTGGCGGGCTGTGGGGCCAGGGCTTCATGGAGGGCGAGCGCACCCAGGGCGGCTTGGTTCCCTACCAGCTCAACGACTTCGTGTTCTCGGTCGCCGGCGAGGAGCTGGGGTTCGCCGGGGCCGCCGGGCTGGTGCTGCTGCTCGCCGTCGTCGTGCTCCGCGTGCTCCTCGTCGCGGCGCGGGCCGAGCAGCCGTTCGGGCGGCTGGTCGGCGTCGGCGTCGCGACCTGGCTCGCCGTGCAGGTGACCCAGAACGTCGGGATGAACCTCGGGCTGCTGCCGGTCACCGGGCTCCCGCTGCCGTTCGTCTCCTACGGGGGCTCCTCGATGCTCCTGTCCTGGCTCGCGGTCGGGCTCGTCGACACCGCGCACGCCGCCCGCGACCGGCGCTGGGGAACCTGACGGCGGGATCCGTCGTTAGGTGCCGCAACTCACCAGTAACAACTGGTTCCCCCCACGGTGGGCACTGTGACAGGATCCACCCAACGCCACGCCGACGACGTCGAGGACGAGACGATGACGACCGCCCAGCCCCAGATCCACGCCCCCACCGACGAGCCGGTCGACCACGGGGTCCTCCAGAACCGGTCGCAGAGCGTCGGTCACCTCTTCCGGGAACGGGTGGCAGCCGTCCCGGACCGCGCCGCCTACATGCACGCCGTCGTCTCCGACTCGGGCGACGAGTGGGTCACGGTGTCGTGGAGCGAGCTCGACGAGGTCGTCCGCGAGCTCGCCGCCGGGCTCATCGCCCTCGGGATCGGGCCCGAGGACCGGGTCGCCATCGCGTCCAACACGCGCTACGAGTGGGCGCTCGCCGACCTGGCGGTCATGCTCTGCGGTGGCGCCACCACGACGATCTACCCGACGACGATGGCCGACGACGTCGCCTACATCCTCTCCGACTCCGGGTCGACGGTGGTGTTCGCCGAGGACGCCACCCAGCTCGAGAAGCTGCGCTCGATCAGGCCGCGCACCCCCGGCGTCGCCAAGGTCGTCGTCATGGACCCGGTCGACGACGGGGACGAGTGGACCCTGTCGATGGACGACCTGCGCACCCTGGGCCGCGAGTACCTCGGCGGCGACCCCGGTGCCGTCGACGCCCGCATCGACGCGATCCAGCCCGACCAGCTGGCCACGATCATCTACACGTCCGGCACCACCGGCCGCCCCAAGGGCGTGCGGCTGCGGCACAGCGCCTGGACCTACGAGGCCGCGGCCGTGGACGCGACCGGCATCCTCAGCGAGGACGACCTCCAGTACCTCTGGCTGCCGCTCGCGCACGTCTTCGGCAAGGTGCTGCTCACCCTGCCGCTGCAGATCGGCTTCCCGACCGCCATCGACGGCCGGATCGACAAGATCGTCGACAACCTCGCCGTCGTGCAGCCGACGTTCATGGGGGCGGCCCCGCGCATCTTCGAGAAGGCCTACGGCCGGATCCAGACGATGATGGAGGGTGAGGGCGGGCTGAAGCTCAAGCTCTTCACCTGGGCCAGTGGCGTGGGCCGCGAGGTCAGCGCCCTGCGGGAGCAGGGCAAGAGCCCCTCGGGTCTGCTCGCCCTCCAGCACTCGCTCTCCGACAAGATCATCGGCACCAAGATCCGCGAGCGGTTCGGGGGCCGGGTGCGCTTCTTCATCAGCGGCTCGGCCGCGCTGAACCAGGACGTCGCCCGCTGGTTCGACGCGATGGGCATGCTCATCATGGAGGGCTACGGCCTCACCGAGACCAGTGCGGCCTCGTTCGTGGCCAGGCCCAAGGCGTACCGGTTCGGCGCCGTCGGCTGGCCGCTGCCGGGCACCGAGGTGCGGATCGCCGACGACGGCGAGGTGCTGCTGCGGGGCCCGGGGGTGATGGAGGGCTACCACAACAACCCCGACGCCACCGCCGAGGTCTTCGACGAGGACGGCTGGTTCCACACCGGCGACATCGGCGAGGTCGACGAGCGCGGGTTCCTGCGGATCACCGACCGCAAGAAGGACCTCTTCAAGACCAGCGGGGGCAAGTACGTCGCCCCGTCGATCATCGAGTCGACCTTCAAGGGGCTGTGCCCCTACGCCAGCCAGCTGGTCGTCTACGGGGCCGACCGCAACTTCGTCTCGGCGCTGGTCACCCTGGACCCCGACGCGATCACGGCGTGGGCCGAGCAGCACGGGATGGCGGGCCGGTCGTACTCGGAGATCGTGTCCTCGGACGCGTGCCGGGAGATGGTCCAGGGCTACATCGACGAGCTCAACGCGGGGCTCAACCGCTGGGAGACGATCAAGAAGTTCACCATCCTCGAGAACGACCTGACCGTCGAGGAGGGCGAGCTGACGCCGAGCCTGAAGCTCAAGCGCAAGGTGGTCGCCGAGAAGTACGGCGACCTGCTGGACTCCCACTACACCGGCTGACGGCCCCTCCTCCGGCCGGTGGCGGTGGTCACCCGGCGGCCGGCGCCTGCCTGCTCACCTCCTCGAAGGGCAGGGGTGGGACTACGGTCCCGTCGCGGAGGGTCAGGGTGAAGGTGACGGCATCGGAGAAGGTCTCGCCGGTGAACGGCCACCACGCGAAGAACCACCCGTCCGCGACCGTCGCCGCCACCTTCGTGCCGTCCGGGATGGTCACGACGACACCGGCGACGTCCTCGCCGACGAGCCCGGTGCTCGAGGCCTCGCCCCGGCCCATCGCGCTGCTCGCTCCGATGTCCAGCGCGAGGATGCCGTCGGCAGCGGGCGGTGTCGGCGGCGCCTCGTACCCCATGCTGAGCCCGCCGGCGGCGGACCCGCCGATCTGGTCAGGAGGAGCGGTCACGAAGGAGTCCTCGAAGACGCACGTCGCGGTGAAGCCGTCGTCCGTCGCGAGGAGCAGGTAGGTCCGGCTCCCGCGACGGTCGGCGAGCACGACCTCCGACCGCTGCAGCATCCTCGCCGCCTTGCCCGCACCCGACTCAGGGGGGTCGTTCATCTCCTGCTGGGACCGGCCCAGGTCGTCGCGGCACGCCGCCCCCATCTCCGCGGCCTGCGCCGGTGGCACCGGGTCCGGGCTGGTGCTCCAGGCGGCGGGGGCCGGCTCGGACGGCTCGGCGGCCGGGACCTGCAGGACGTCCGGGTCGCCGTCACCGAAGCGGGCGAGGCCGGCGAGCGCGGCGAGGGTGACGAGGACGGCCACGACGGCCGTGGCCGCGACCACGGCGACCCAGCGCCTGTCCTGCCGCCGTCGGAGGCCGGGCGCGGACGGACCCCCGCTCCACACCTCGTGGGAGAGGATCCCGGCCAGGGTCTGCTCGGCGGTCGCCCGCTGGTCGGCCGTGAGGGTGACGTGCGGTGCGGGGTCGAGGTCGGCAAGGGCGCGCCGGGTCGTGGCGTCCGAGGCGGAGCGGGTCATGGCGTGCTCCCTTCCGGGAAGGTGGGTCGGGGGGCCACCGGTGCTCTCGAGGCCAGCTCCAGGTGCCGCCGCAGCGCCCGGCGGGCGCGGGTCAGCCGGAGGCGGTAGGCGACGGGCGAGATGTTCAGCACGTGCGCCGCCCGGGGGCCGGTGAGGTCCTCCCAGTACGCCAGCGCCAGGACCTCCTGGTCGACGGCCGTGAGCCGCGGCCAGACCGAGGCGAGGTCGACGCGTCGGGCGACGAGCTCCGGGTCGTCGTCCGGTGCCGGTGGCGGGGCGGCGGCCAGGCGGACGGCCAGGGCGCGCCGTCGACGCTCGCCGCGTTCGTCGTTGAGCAGGACGTTGCGGGTGACGCCGAAGACCCACGCCCGCGCGTCGTCCTCCGTGTGCGGGATCTCGTCGACGCGGCGCCAGGCGACGAGGAAGACCTCCGCGGTGACGTCCTCGGCGCGGTACTCGGGCACGCGGCGCGTGACGAACCGCAGCACGTCGGCGTAGGTGCCGGCGTAGAACGCACGAAAGCGCCCCTCGGGCGACCGAGCGGCCGGGCGGCTGCGTGTCATGTCCCCCTCCTGTCCGGCAGCCCCCGGAGTGTGTCACGGTCCGTCAGTCCACGAGCGGCACGAAGCGGTAGTACCCGTGCGCCGTCACCTCGGCGTCCGCCGCCGAGTCGTCGGGTGGTGGGCGCCGCACGACGCGCAGCATCCGGCCGTCCACCGGCACCACCATCACGCCGCCCGGGGCGAGCTGCTCCACCAGGGCGGGCGGCACGGCCCGTGCCATCGCGCTGACGAGGATGCGGTCGAACGGCGCCTCGTCGGGTGCGCCGAGCACGTCCGGGGCCGCGGCCCGCACGGTGGCCCACGGGGTGCCGGCGGAGGCCACCGCCGCCGCGCCGAGCGCGACGAGCTCGGGAACACGCTCGACCCCGGTCACCGACCCGTCCGGGCCGGTGAGCTCGGCGAGCAGCGCCGTGGTCCAGCCCGACCCCGACCCGACGTCGAGCACGCGCATCCCCCGGCGCACGTCGAGCAGCTCCAGCATCATGCGCACGGTGCGCGGCTGGCTGTTGGTCTGGCCGTGGCCGATCGGCACCGGCTCGTCGCGCCCTGCCGACGAGCGGACCGCCTCCGGGAGGAACCGCTCACGCGGCTGGGCCGCGAACGCGGCGGCCACGGCCTCGCGGGCGCCCATGGCGTCAGTCCTGCAGGTCGGCGAGGACGGCCGAGACCGCCCGGTGGAAGGTGGGGAAGGCGAGCACCTGCTCGCGGAGCACGTCCGTGGGCACCCGCGCGTGGACGGCGGTCGCGAGCATGGAGAGCACCTCCCCACCCGTCGGCCCGACCGAGGTGGCGCCGACGAGGTGACCCGCGGCGCGGTCCTCGACGACCTTGATCAGCCCGTCCCCCCCGGGGCCGTGCAGCCAGCCGCGCGAGCCGAGTCCGCCGGTGGCGACGCGCACGTCGAGGCCGGCGTCGCGGGCCTGCTGCTCGGTCAGGCCGACCGAGCCGACCTCCGGGTCGGTGAAGGTGACCCGCGGCACGGCGTGGTAGCTCGCCCCGGGCCCACCCGACCCGGTGACGTCGCGCAGCGCGACGTCGGCCTGGTACATCGAGACGTGCGTGTAGGGCCCCTTGCCGGTGATGTCACCGAGTGCCCAGAGCCGGTCGCCGGCCCGCAGGTACTCGTCGGTGGGCACGGCCGCGGCGTCCGGCTCCAGGCCCACGGACTCCAGCCCGACGTCGGTGAGGTTGGGGGTGCGCCCCGCCGCGACGAGCAGCCGGTCGGCATCGAGGTCGAGGGAGGAGCCGTCGGCGTCCTGAACCGTCGCGGTGAACCGCCCGTCGTCGTGGTGCACCGAGGACAGCCGCGTGTCGAGCAGCACCTGGATGCCGTCGTGGGCGAACGACCCCGCGAGGAGGTCCGAGACCTCGGGCTCCTCACGGGGGAGCAGCCGCTCCCCGCCCTCGACGAGGGTGACCCGGGTTCCGAACCTGGCGAAGGCCTGGGCCAGCTCGCAGCCGACCGGTCCGCCCCCGACGACGACGAGCGAGGCCGGCGCCTGCTCGGCCCGCACCGCGTCGCGGTTGGTCCAGAAGGGGGTGCCCTCCAGTCCCTCGACGGGGAGCACCGTGGGGCTGCTGCCGGTGTTGAGCACGACACCTCGTGCGGCGAGGTACCGGGTGCCGTCCACCTCCACCGTGCCGGTGCCGGCGAGCCGGCCGCGCCCGTGCACGACCGTGACGCCGGCCTCCTCCAGCCGGTGCACCGCCGCGGCGTCGTCCCAGTCCGCGGTGGCCTCCTCGCGGATGCGGTCCGCGACCGCGGTCCAGTCGGGCGCCGTGTCCGTGCTGCCGGCGAGCTCACCGGCCCGTCGCGCCTCGGAGAGCGAACCGGCGGCGCGGAGCATCATCTTCGACGGGATGCAGCCGTAGTACGGGCACACGCCGCCGACGAGGTGCTCGTCGACGCCGACGACCCGCAGGCCCGAGCGAGCTGCCTCGGTGGCGAGGTGCTCACCCCCCGGCCCCAGCCCGAGCACGACGAGGTCGACCTGCTGTTCCTGTGTCATGCCCGTCCCAACCATGCCGCCCGGCGCAGCCTTCCGCGTCCTGACCAGCGTTTTGGGTTCGACCGGACCCCCGACCTACGCTGGGGGGATGTCCGGAGAGTCCGTCTTCCCCGCCCTGGAGCCGCTGCTCGAGCGGGTGAGCAAGCCGATCCAGTACGTCGGCGGCGAGCTGAACTCCACGGTCAAGCCCTGGGACCTCGCCGGCGAGGCCACCGTGCGGTGGGCCCTGATGTACCCCGACGCCTACGAGGTCGGGGTGCCCAACCAGGGCGTCATGATCCTCTACGAGGTGCTCAACGAGCGCGCGGACGCCCTCGCCGAGCGCACCTACGCGGTCTGGCCCGACCTCGAGGCGCTGATGCGCGAGCACGGCGTGCCGCAGTTCACCGTCGACGCGCACCGTCCCGTCGGCGACTTCGACCTGCTCGGCCTCTCGTTCTCCACCGAGCTGGGCTACACGAACATGCTCACCGCGCTCGACCTCGCCGGCATCCCGCTGCGGGCCGTCGACCGCGACGAGAGCCACCCGGTGGTCATCGCCGGAGGGCACGCGGCCTTCAACCCGGAGCCGGTGGCCGACTTCGTCGACGCCGCGGTCGTCGGCGACGGCGAGGAGGCGGTGCTGGCGGTCACCGACATCGTCGGCGAGTGGAAGGCGCAGGGCCGCCCCGGTGGCCGCGAGGAGCTGCTGCTGCGGCTGGCCCGCACCGGCGGGGTCTACGTGCCCGCGTTCTACGACGTCACCTACCTCCCCGACGGCCGGATCCAGCGGGTCGCGCCCAACCGCTCCGGCGTGCCGTGGCGGGTGAACAAGCACACCGTGACGGACCTGGACGCCTGGCCGTACCCGAAGCAGCCACTCGTGCCGCTCGCCGAGTCGGTGCACGAGCGGATGTCGGTGGAGATCTTCCGCGGCTGCACGCGCGGGTGCCGGTTCTGCCAGGCGGGGATGATCACCCGCCCGGTGCGCGAGCGGTCGATCACCGGCATCGGCGAGATGGTCGAGCAGGGCCTGGCCGCGACGGGCTTCGAGGAGGTCGGGCTGCTGTCGCTGTCCTCGGCGGACCACTCCGAGATCGCCGAGGTCACCAAGGGCCTCGCCGACCGGTACGAGGGCACGAACACCGGGCTGTCGCTGCCGTCCACCCGGGTCGACGCGTTCAACATCGACCTCGCCAACGAGCTGACCCGGAACGGGCGCCGCTCGGGGCTGACCTTCGCCCCCGAGGGGGGCTCGGAGCGGATCCGCAAGGTCATCAACAAGATGGTGAGCGAGGAGGACCTCATCCGCACCGTCTCGGCCGCGTACGGCGCGGGCTGGCGGCAGGTGAAGCTGTACTTCATGTGCGGCCTGCCCACGGAGACCGACGACGACGTGCTGCAGATCGCCGAGCTCGCCAAGCGGGTCATCGAGACCGGCCGTGAGGTGAGCGGTCGCCGCGACATCCGCTGCACCGTCTCGATCGGCGGGTTCGTGCCGAAGCCGCACACCCCCTTCCAGTGGGCGGCCCAGCTCGGCGCCGAGGAGACCGACGCCCGGCTGGCGAAGCTGCGCGAGGCCATCCGCTCGGACCGGCGCTACGGCAAGTCCATCGGCTTCCGCTACCACGACGGCAAGCCGGGGGTCGTCGAGGGCCTGCTCTCGCGCGGCGACCGGCGGGTCGGCCGGGTCATCGAGGCGGTGTGGCGCGACGGCGGTCGTTTCGACGGCTGGTCCGAGCACTTCTCGTACGAGCGGTGGATGGCGGCGGCGCAGCGCGAGCTCGAGCCGTTCGGCGTCGACGTCGACTGGTACACCACCCGCGAGCGGGAGGAGGCCGAGGTCCTGCCGTGGGACCACATCGACTCCGGGCTCGACAAGGAGTGGCTCTGGCAGGACTGGCTCGACGCGCTCGACGAGACCGAGGTCGAGGACTGCCGCTGGACCCCGTGCTTCGACTGCGGCGTCTGCCCGCAGATGGGCACCGAGATCGAGATCGGGCCCACCGGCAAGACGCTGCTACCGCTCACGGTGCTCGGCGCCGGCCGCGACCGGATGGCCGAGGCCACCCACAGCCACGCGTGACGACCCCTGGCTGCCCGCCGAGCGGGTGGGCCGGGTGTGTCGTCTCCCGCAGCGCCGCGGGTGGCCGCCTGCCGCGGTGACAGGATGACGCCGTGGCCACGGCGAGCACGAGCAGCAGGCGCCGCGCGCTGCTCCTCGGGACCGGGTCCGGGCGCGAGACCGCCCGGCGGATCGCCGTGGCCCTCGCCGCCCTCGCCGCCGTCACCGTCGTCGGCACGGTCGGCTACGTCGTCCTCGGGTTCACGCCGCTGGAGGCGGTCTACCAGACCGTCACCACGGTGGCGACCGTCGGCTTCCGCGAGGTGCGCCCCCTCGGTCCGGCCGGGCAGGTGTTCACCATCGTCCTGGTGCTCATCGGCGTCGGCGTCGTCCTCTACAACCTCGGTGTGCTCCTCGAGGCGGTCACCGAGGGCCACCTGCGCGAACACCTCGAAAGGCGCCGCATGGACCGGGACATCGCTCAGCTGCGCGACCACGTCATCGTCTGCGGGTACGGGCGGGTCGGCCGCTCGGCGACCCGCCACCTCCTCGACACCGGTCACCGGGTCGTCGTCGTCGACCTCGACCAGGCCCGGCTCGAGGGGCTCACCGAGCCGCACGTCCTCGGGGACGCCTCCCGCGACGAGACCCTGCGCGAGGCGGGGATCGACCACGCCCGCGCCCTCATCTGCGCCCTGGACACCGATGCCGACACGATGTACTCGACGCTCTCGGCCCGCGCGCTGCGCTCCGACCTCGTCATCATCTCCCGGGCCCGCACCCTGGACTCGAAGGAGAAGCTCGTCCTCGCCGGGGCCACTCGCGCGGTCAACCCGCAGCTCATCGGCGGCCGGCGGATGGCCTCCTTCGCGCTCTACGCCGACGTCGCCGAGTTCCTCGACGAGGTGATGCACGAGGACGACCTCGACTTCCGCATCGAGCAGGTCCGGCTCGGGGACCACAGCCCACTCGTCGGGCACACCGTCGGCGAGGTCGACGTCCCGGGGCTGTCGGGGTGCCAGCTCCTCGCGGTGCGGATGCCGCGCAAGGGCCCGTTCCTGCCGACGCCGCCGCCGGAGACCGCCCTCGCGTCGGGCGCCACCCTCATCGTCTTCGGGGACCCGGGCCAGGTCGCTGCCCTGCGCTCCGCGGCGAGGGGCTGAGGGGGTCGCGATGGACGGCCACCCGCGCCACGCCACCGAGATCACGCTGCGCTTCCTCGCGGCTCCCACGGACGCCGGGCACTCCGGGTCGGTGTCGGCCGGGCGCGTGCTCGAGTGGATCGACAAGGCGGGGTACGCCGCGGCTGCCGGCTGGAGCGGCACCTACTGCGTCACGGCGTACGTGGGAAACGTCCGTTTCACCCGACCCGTCGAGGTCGGCGACCTCGTCGAGGTGACCGCCCGGGTGGTCCTCACCGGGCGCTCGACGATGCACATCACGGTGGACGTCGCCTCCGGTCAGCCGCGCACGCGCGAGCTCGAGCCGGCGACCCGCTGCCTCATGCTCTTCGTCGCCGTCGACGAGTCAGGACGCTCCACGCCGGTCCCCGAGCTCGTCCCGGCCACCCTCGGCGAGGAGCTCCAGCAGGGGTGGGCGCGCCGGCGCGCCGAGCTGCGCGCCGAGGTCGAGGCGGCGATGGCCGGTCAGGTCTACTCCGAGGCGGGCACGGCGCCACAGGTGACGATGCGGTTCCTCGCGGCGCCGACCGACGTCAACTGGGGCGGGAAGGTCCACGGCGGCATCGTCATGCGCTGGATCGACGAGGCGGCGCACGTGCTCGCCACCCGCTGGAGCGGCAGCGCGAGGAACGTCGCGATCTTCACCGGGGGAGTGCGTTTCTACCGGCCGCTGCGGATCGGCCACCTCGTCGAGGTCGAGGCCCGGCTCCTGCACACCGGGCGCACCTCGATGCACGTGGGCGTGCACGTGCGCTCGGGAGACCCGTCGCAGGGCGCCGACGCGCTCGAGCTGACGACGTACTGCCGCACCGTCCTCGTCGGCATCGACGCCGACCGCCGGGCCGTGCCGACGCCGCGCTGGGAGCCGGTGACCGACGAGGACCGCGCCCTCGACGCCCACGCCCTCGAGCTGGTCCGCATCCGCGAGCGCTTCGGGGACTGACCCCGTCCGTGGCGGCCGCTCAGGCGTAGAGGGCGCCGACCACCTCGCGGAAGACCTCGGTGTGCAGGTCGACGTCCGCGCGGGAGGTCTCCGGACACATCAGCGCCATGTTGTGGAACGGCGTCATGAGGATGCCGCGGTTGGCCGTCGCCAGGTGCAGGTAGGCGTCCAGCTCCTCGTCCGCGGCCGCGGCGGACTCCTCGCCGGTGCGCGGCGCGGGCCGGGCGAAGCGGTACTCGGCGCGGGCGCCGAGGCGGGAGATCGACCACGGCACGTCGAGCTCGTCGAGGGTGGCCTGAACCCCCTCGGTGAACGCGGTGGCGAGCGAGCCCATGTGCGCGAAGGCGTCCTCGGTCAGCACCTCACCGAGGGTGGCCCGCATCGCCGCCGTCGACAGCGCGTTGCCCGCCAGGGTGCCGCCGACCCCGCCCACGTCGACGATGTCGGCCTCGCCGGCGTCGGTGTGGCGGGTGACCGCCGCGGCGACCTCCTCGGACAGCCCGTAGGCGCCGGACGGGATGCCGCCGCCGATCGACTTGCCGATGACGAACACGTCCGGGTCCAGCCCCCAGGCCCGGGTGGCGCCGCCCCACCCCGCGGAGAACGTGTGGGTCTCGTCGATCATGAGCAGGGCGCCGTGCCGGGTGGCCAGCTCGCGCACCCCCTCGAGGAAGCCCGGCTCCGGCAGGACGATCCCGATGTTGGTGAGCGCCGGCTCGGTGAGCACCGCGGCGACGTCGCCGTGCGCGAGCTCGCGCTCCACCGACTCCAGGTCGTTCCACGTCGCGACGCGCGTCGTGAGGTCGAGGGGCACGGGCGGGGCGACGTTGCCCGGGCGGGAGGCCGCCCGACCGTCGGGCCCGGGCACCGCGAAGGCCTCGTCCACCGAGCCGTGGTAGCAGTACGCGAACACCAGCACCTTGGGCCGTCCGGTCGCGAGCCGGGCCAGGCGGACCGCCCACCGGTTGGCGTCCGTCGCCGACAGCGTGAAGCTCCACAGCGGCAGGCCGAACCTGCGGGCGAGCTCGGCGCCCACCCACTCGGCGTCCTCGGTCGGCAGCATCGTCGTGACCCCACCGAGCTCGACGGTCCGGCGCGTCACCGCGGCCAGCGTCGCCGCGGGGGAGTGGCCGGCCATCGCCCCGGTGTCCCCGAGGGCGAAGTCGACGTAGGTCTGCCCGTCCACGTCGGTGACCCGGTTGCCCCGGGCGTGGTCGAGGTAGAGGGGGAAGCCGCCGGTCCACATGTTCATCCACGTCATCGGCACCCGCCCGAAGAGGTGGGAGGCCTGCGCGAACAGCGCCCGGCTACGCGGGTGGCGCCCGGTGTACTCCGCCTGCTCGGCCGCCAGCAGCGTGGCCAGGCGATCACGATCGATCTCGGTCATGGGCCGAGGGTAGACCCACCGATACCTGACCGGAAGCCGCCCCACGCCTACGGATTCGGTGGTCATCACGCGGGGGAGGACCATGCCGGGTCGGGCCCGCCGCGGCGGGCCTCCTAGGCTGGTGCGTCATGGCCCGCCAGCGCACGCCCGAGGGACCGCCACCGCCGCCCGCGGTGCAGCGGTTGCGGCTGCGCTACGCCAAGCGGGGTCGCCTGCGGTTCTCGTCGACCCGTGACTTCTCGCGCGCCCTGGAGCGGGCGCTGCGCCGGGCCGGGGTGCCGATGGCGTTCTCCGCCGGCTTCCACCCGCACCCGCTCATCTCCTACGCGAACGCGGCCCCCACCGGTGTCGCCAGCGAGGCGGAGTACTTCGAGGTCCGGGTCACCGAACGGGTCGATCCGGAGGCGTTGCGCGTGGCGCTCGACGAGGCGCTCCCCGACGGCCTGGACGTGCTCGAGGTCGTCGAGGCGGGGCCGGGAGCGCTCGCCGACCGGCTCGAGGCGAGCGAGTGGCGGCTGGTCGTCTGCGACGTCGACCGCGACGAGCTGGAGGCGGCGGTGGCCGCGTACCTCGCGGCCGATCGGGCCGAGACCACCCGCACGTTCAAGACCGGTCCGAAGACGTTCGACACGCGCGAACCCGTGCGGACCCTGACGATCGAAGGGGTCGACGACCGGGGGTGTGCGATACTTCGGATGGTCGTACGGCACACCACACCGTCCGTACGACCCGACGACATCCTGACCGCACTGCACGCTGTGACAGGGTTTGCGCCGCCGGTCCCACCACGGGTCACCCGGCTGGCGCAGGGCCCGCTGCTCGACGCAGCTGCCGGGGTGGCCGACCCGTTGGCCGCCGACAAGGACGCCGTCGGCTCCGGACAGGTGACGCGCGAGCCGCGCGAGCCGGTTCGGGGCAGCTGACGACTTCCGCGTCGGGTGCGCCCGGCGCGATTGACCGCACACCACGCGGTCGGCACGGGGCCGCTCGACCGGGCGCCCGGTGTGGCGGCCGGCCCGTGGTGAGGAAAGGGGCCGTCATGGCCACCGAGAACGACCCGAGCACCCCCGCCACCGACACCACCGGCACGGACGACACCAGCTCTGCCGCCGACGCGGCCCCCGAGCGCCCCAGGCGCAGCCGTCGCGCCACCTCCCGCACCACGTCGCCCGCGGCGGACGCCCCGGCCTCCGGCGGCGACGACGGCACGGCCGAGGAGCCGTCCCCGACGAAGCCGAGGAAGTCCGCGAAGGCCAAGAAGTCCGCGAAGGCGGAGAAGGGCGACAGGACCGATAAGGCCGAGAACGCCGAGGGCGTCGAGGCGGTGGAGACGCCGAGCGAGAAGCCGGCGAAGAAGACCAGGGCCGCGTCGAGGAGGACGAAGGCGAAGGCCGAGCCCGCTGAGGCGCAGACCGCCGACGCCGGGTCCGCGGCCGACGAGCCCGTCGCCGACGCCAGCACCGGTGCAGCTGCCGGGGCCGCGTTCGGGGTGCTGTTCCAGGCGCCGGAGCCCACGGTGGCCCCCCGCCGCTCACGTCGGTCGCGCGCCGTGGAGCCGGCCGAGGCGGAGGGCTCCGACGCGGGCGAGCAGGGCGCCGGCGAGGAGAGCGAGGACCGCGGCGAGGGCGACGGCGAGGGCGGCTCCCGCCGTCGCCGACGCGGCGGCCGGGGCCGCCGCGGCCGGGGCGGCAAGGACGGCGACGAGCAGGGCAGCGGGGCGGAGGCCGACGACGCCGCCACCGGCAAGGAGGGCGAGGACTCGGGCGACGGTGGCGCCCCGGACGCGGGCGACGACGGCGGGGAGTCCACGTCCAGCCGGCGCCGTCGCCGGCGCCGGCGCAGCGGCGCCGGGGGTGGCGACGGCGACGACCCGCCCGGCACCGTCACCAGGGTGCGCGAGCCGCGCCAGGCCCGCGACGAGCCCACGGCCGTGAAGGGATCCACCCGGCTCGAGGCGAAGAAGCAGCGCCGCCGCGAGGGCCGCGAGGCCGGCCGGCGCCGCACCATCATCACCGAGGCCGAGTTCCTCGCCCGTCGCGAGAGCGTCGAGCGGGCCATGGTCGTGCGCGGGCGGGAGGGTCGCACCCAGATCGGGGTCCTCGAGGACGGCGTGCTCGTGGAGCACTACGTCTCCCGCGAGACGACCGCCTCGATGGCGGGCAACGTCTACCTCGGCCGGGTGCAGAACGTGCTCCCCTCGATGGAGGCGGCGTTCGTCGACATCGGCAAGGGCCGCAACGCCGTGCTCTACGCCGGGGAGGTGAACTGGGACGCCGCCGGCCTCGAGGTCAACCAGTCCAAGCGGATCGAGAACGCGCTGTCCTCCGGCGACACCGTCCTGGTCCAGGTCACCAAGGACCCGATCGGCCACAAGGGCGCCCGCCTCACCTCGCAGATCTCGCTGCCCGGGCGGTACCTCGTCTTCGTGCCCGAGGGCCAGATGACCGGCATCTCGCGCAAGCTCCCCGACACCGAGCGGGCCCGGCTCAAGGCCATCCTCAAGACGATCGTGCCCGACTCGGCCGGTGTCATCGTCCGCACGGCGGCCGAGGGTGCCTCGGAGGAGGAGCTGCGCGCCGACGTCGAGCGGTTGAGCAAGCAGTGGGAGCGGATCCGCTCCAAGGCCGACTCGGCGGCGTCGCGGAAGTCGGGCAGCGGGGGCGCCCCGGTGCTGCTCCACGGCGAGCCCGACCTCACCATCCGGGTGATCCGCGACGTCTTCACCGAGGACTTCGCCTCCCTCGTCGTGTCCGGCGACACCGCGTGGTCCGAGGTCAGCGAGTACGTCGAGGACGTCGCGCCGGACCTCGCCCCGCGCGTCACCCGGTGGACCGCCGAGGAGGACGTCTTCGCCGCCCACCGGATCGACGAGCAGATCGCCAAGGCGATGGACCGCAAGGTCTGGCTGCCCTCGGGCGGCTCGCTCGTCATCGACCGCACCGAGGCGATGACCGTCGTCGACGTCAACACCGGCAAGTTCGTCGGGTCCGGCGGCAACCTCGAGGAGACCGTCACCAAGAACAACCTCGAGGCCGCGGAGGAGATCGTGCGCCAGCTCCGGCTGCGCGACATCGGCGGGATCATCGTCATCGACTTCATCGACATGGTGCTCGAGTCCAACCGCGACCTCGTGGTCCGCCGGCTCCTGGAGTGCCTGGGCCGCGACCGCACCAAGCACCAGGTCGCCGAGGTCACCTCGCTCGGGCTGGTGCAGATGACCCGCAAGCGGGTCGGCTCGGGCCTGATCGAGGTCTTCTCCGAGCCCTGCGAGCACTGCGGGGGCCGCGGCATCGTCGTGCACACCGAGCCGGTCGAGCGCGGCGGCTCCGGCGGCAACGGCGGGTCCGGCCGGTCCGGCCGCGGGCGGCGCGGCGCCGGGTCCGGTGCCGGCAGCGGCTCCGGAGGGCGGGGCTCGAACGGCAGCGCCCCCGCCGCGGACGAGGCCCGCACGCAGAGCGGCCCCACCGCCGCCCAGATCGCGGCGGCCGCGCACGCGGCGGCGCTGCGGCACACCGAGCAGCCCGAGCTCGCGGCCGAGGTCGCCGCCGAGGTCGCCCAGGCCGCGGGGGAGGGGCCCACGGCGGAGGACGCCGCGATGGACGTCCCCGAGGTCGGGGCGACCGAGCCCGCGGCCGAGGAGTCCCCGGCAGAGGAGCCGACGGCCGAGGAGTCCTCGGCAGAGGAGCCGACGGCGACGGAGCCCGCCGTGGCCCCGCCGTCGGCGGACGAGGACCTCCCGGCCCCGGCCGTCGCACCGGCCCGCCCGCGGCGCCGGCGCGGTCGGGTCGTGGCGCCTGCCGGTCCGCCGCCCGGCACCGAGCCGGTGGTGGTCGCCGACAGCGCACCCGAGCCCGTCACCGGTGACGGTGGGACCGACGGGTCCGACGACGTGCCCGCCGCCGAGGAGCAGCCCGCCACCGGCGGCTGAGACCGCCGAGGTCGGGGCCGTCCCGCTGATTTGGAGCGGTCCCCGCGGCATCGGTAGACTCGTGCGCTGGTGCGCCCACCGCGCCGGTGTCCCGCGTGCTCCGTGGGGTCGCTACCGGCCGGTCACGAGCGAGCGCGCCCGACGAAGGAAGTGAGTACGAACGTGTACGCGATTGTGCGCGCAGGCGGTCGCCAGGAGAAGGTCTCCGTGGGCGACACCCTGCTGATCGACAAGACGGCCGGCGAGGCCGGGGACACCATCCAGCTGCAGCCGCTGCTCGTCGTGGACGGCGCCACCGTCACCAGCGACGCGGGCAAGCTCGCCAAGGTCACGGTCACCGCGGAGGTCGTCAAGGCCGCCAAGGGCCCGAAGATCACGATCCTGAAGTACAAGAACAAGACCGGCTACCGGAAGCGCCAGGGCCACCGCCAGCCGCTCACCCAGATCAAGATCACCGCGATCGACGCCTGAGCCCACGCTCGGACCTCACGAACAGGATGTACTGACATGGCACACAAGAAGGGTGCGTCCTCGACCCGCAACGGTCGGGACTCGAACGCCCAGTACCTCGGCGTCAAGCGCTACGGCGGCCAGGTCGTCAAGGCCGGCGAGATCCTCGTCCGCCAGCGCGGCACGCACTTCCACCCCGGTGACGGCGTCGGCCGCGGCGGCGACGACACCCTGTTCGCGCTCGTCGCGGGCGCGGTGGAGTTCGGCAGCAAGCGCGGCCGCAAGGTCGTCAACGTCGTCCCGGCGGCGGCCGCCGCCGAGTGACGTCGCGGCCGGCTCCACCGCCGGCCACCACGAACCGCAAGGGGCGGGCCGGGCACGGCCCGCCCCTCGTGTCTTCCCCGCACCGAACCCCACCGACAGGAGCACGCCGATGACGACCTTCGTCGACCGGGTCGTGCTGCACGTCGCGGCCGGGGACGGCGGCAACGGGGTCGCCTCCGTCCGCCGCGAGAAGTTCAAGCCGCTCGGCGGTCCGGACGGCGGCAACGGCGGACGCGGCGGCTCCGTGGTCCTGACCGTCGACCCCCAGGCGACGACGCTGCTCGACTACCACCACCGCCCCCACCGCCGCGCCGAGAAGGGGCAGCCGGGCGCGGGGGACGAGCGCAACGGTGCCGACGGCTCCGACCTGGTCCTGTCCGTGCCCCAGGGCACCGTGGTCAAGACCCCCGACGGCACCGTGCTCGCCGACCTGGTCGGCGCGGGCTCCTCGTACGTCGTCGCCCGCGGCGGCCGCGGCGGCCTCGGCAACAAGGCGCTGGCCAGCCCGCGCCGCAAGGCCCCGGGCTTCGCCCTGCTCGGCGAGCCCGGGGAGTCCCGCGACGTCGTCCTCGAGCTGAAGTCGCTCGCCGACGTCGCGCTCATCGGCTTCCCGAGCGCCGGCAAGTCCTCGCTGGTGTCGGTGCTCTCTGCCGCCCGGCCCAAGATCGCCGACTACCCGTTCACCACGCTCGTCCCGAACCTCGGCGTCGTCACCGCCGGCTCGGAGCGGTTCACGGTCGCGGACGTGCCCGGCCTGATCCCGGGGGCGAGCGAGGGCAAGGGGCTCGGCCTGGAGTTCCTGCGGCACGTCGAGCGCTGCTCGGTGCTCGTCCACGTCGTCGACTGCGCCACCCTGGAGCCCGGCCGCGACCCGATGACCGACCTCGAGGTGATCGAGGCCGAGCTCGCCGCCTACGTCACCGACGACAGCCTCGGCGGGCGGCCGCTCTCCGAGCGCACCCGCGTCGTCGTCCTCAACAAGGCCGACGTCCCCGAGGCCCGTGAGCTCGCCGAGATGGTGACGCCGATGCTCGAGGAGCGCGGGCTCGAGGTGTTCACGGTCTCCGCGGTGGCGCACCTCGGGCTCAAGGAGCTCACCTTCGCCCTGGCGCGGCACGTCGCCGCGGCGCGTGCCGAGGTCGAGCAGACCGTGGTCGAGAAGCCCCGCACCGTGCTCCGTCCTCGTGCCGTCGACGACAGCGGCTTCCACGTGCGCCGCGAGGACACCCCGGACGGCGAGGCGTTCCGGGTCGTCGGCGAGCGCCCCACCCGCTGGGTGCGGCAGACCGACTTCGCCAACGACGAGGCGGTCGGCTACCTCGCGGACCGGCTGAACCGGCTCGGTGTCGAGGAGGCGCTGCTGGCGGCCGGTGCCGTCACCGGCTCGACCGTGCTCATCGGCCCCGAGGACGACGCCGTCGTCTTCGACTGGCAGCCGACGCTCACCAGCGGCGCCGAGCTGCTCGCCGGGCCCCGAGGCAGCGACGTGCGGCTCGAGGACCACGGGCGCAGGTCCCGCGCCGAGCGCCGCGAGGAGTTCCACGCCCGCAAGGACGCCCAGACCGCGGCCCGCGACGAGCTGGCCGCCGAGCGGCGCGCCGGGCACTGGGCCGCGACCGACGACGAGGACGACGGATGAGCGAGCCCGCCGCCCGGTTCCGCCGGGCCGTGGGAGAGGGGCAGCGCCTCGTGGTGAAGGTGGGCTCCTCCTCGCTCACCAGCGAGGACGGCGGCCACCTCGACCTCGACGCCCTCACCCGGCTCGTCGACGTGCTCGCGGCGCGGCGCCGCGCGGGGCGGCAGGTCGTGCTCGTCTCCTCGGGCGCCATCGCCGCCGGTCTCGGCCCGCTGGCGCTGGAGCGCCGGCCCACGGACCTCGCGACGCAGCAGGCGGCGGCCTCGGTCGGGCAGGGGGCGCTCGTGGCCGCCTACCAGAGGGCCTTCTCCCGGCACGGGCTCACCGTGGGCCAGGTGCTGCTGACCGCCGACGACACCACCCGTCGCAGCCACTACACGAACGCGCGGCGCACCCTGGAGCGGCTGCTCGAGCTCGGCGTGGTGCCGATCGTCAACGAGAACGACACCGTCGCGACGCAGGAGATCCGCTTCGGCGACAACGACCGCCTCGCCGCCCTGGTCACCGACCTGGTCGGCGCCGACGGGCTGGTGCTGCTCACCGACGTCGACGCGCTGCACGACGGCCCGCCGTCGAGCCCGGGCGCCCGGCGGGTCCCGTTCGTCGGAACGACCGACGACCTGGAGTCGGTCACCATCGGCGGCACCGGCTCCTCGGTCGGCAGTGGCGGCATGGTCACCAAGGTCGAGGCGGCCGGCATCGCCGGGGCGGCGGGCGCTCCCACCCTGCTGACGTGCCTCGCCGACGTCGAGCAGGCCCTCGCCGGTGCCGACCTCGGCACGGTGTTCGCCCCCGCCGCCGCGACCCGCGCCTCGCGCAAGCGCTGGCTCGCCCACGCCACCACCGCCCGGGGCCGGCTGCACCTGGATGCCGGCGCCGTCACGGCCGTCACCGAGCGGCGCACCTCGCTGCTGCCGGCCGGCATCGTCGAGGTCAGCGGCTCGTTCGCCGCCGGCGACGCCGTCGACGTCTGCGCGCCCGACGGCCGCGTCATCGCGCGCGGCCTGGTCAACTACGCCGCCGGGGAGCTGCCGCGGCTGCTCGGGCGCTCCACCCGCGACCTGGCCCGCGAGCTCGGCCCGGCCTACGAGCGCGAGGTCATCCACCGCGACGACCTCGTCGTCCTCTGACGCCCCGGGCCCCGGCCGTCGTCGGTCGCTAGGGTTCGGCGCCCGGAGTGGACTCGATCGTGGAGTCGGCGAGCGCGCTGCCCGCTCCCTCGTAGAGGTGCTGCACCGCCCCCACGCCACGGTCGCGGAACTCCTCCGCCTGGTCGTCGAAGCGTGCCACCGCGCCGACACCGCCGCTGAATCCCGCCTCGCGCAGTCGGGCGAGGGCGACGCGGTTCGAGCCGTGGAACGGCATCGCGAGCACCGCGTAGCGGATGGCGTCCATCCCGGCGACGCGCTGCCAGAACTCGCGGTCGGACGCGTCCGCCTCCACGACGTCGATGCCCTCCCCCAGCAGCGCGCGGACCCTGGTCGAGTCGCTCTCGATCCCGCGCACGCGCATGCCGTGGTGCTCGTGGAGTCGGTGGTAGGCGCCACGACCGATGCGACCCATCCCGAGCACGACCGCCTCGATGCCGGTGAGGTCCACGGGCCTGTCGTCGAGCGGCACGCGCTGCGGGTGCGGGGGTCGGATGCGCGGCGCCACCGCTCGAACGATCCGATAGCGCTGGCGGTCGATGATGCTGAACAGCACGAAGCTGGAGGCGACCGCGATCGAGATGACGACGACCCAGTCGCCGCTGATCCAGCCGGCCTGCGCGCCCACGGCCGCGACGATCAGCCCGAACTCGGAGTGGTTCGCCAGTGCCAGCCCCGTCAGGACGGCGGTCCGTGGGCGCAGCGAGAAGGCGCGGAGCAGGCCGACGTACAGAGCGGCTTGGACCGGGACGAGAACGAGGAGTGCCAGGCCGAGTCCGAGAGCGGTCAGGGTCAGGGCGCCGGAGTACCCGATGCCGACGAAGAACGCCACGAGCAGCAGGTCCTTCAGCGAGAGCAGGGAGCGGGACAGCTCGGTGCTGCGGTGATGGCTCGCCAGGACCACGCCCATGACCAGGGCGCCGAGGTGCCCCTTGAGGCCGGCGGCCTCGAACAACAGGTACCCCGGCACCAGCGCGACCACCAGGCCGAAGAGCAGCTGCATCTCCCCGTGGCCCACCCGGTCCCACACCCAGCGCAGGCCCCGCGCGGCGGGAACCAGGCCGACGAGTGCCACAGCCCACGGACGTGGTGGCGACGGTGCGGTCAGGGCGAGGAAGGCGACGGCCATCAGGTCCTGGACGATCAGGACGCCGATCGCGAGCCGGCCGTGCAGCGAGCGGTCCTCGCTGCGGTCCTCCAGGGACTTGACGACGACGACGGTGCTCGAGAACGACAGCGCGAAGCCCAGGAGGACGAAGGTCCGCCAGGACTCGCCGGCCAGCAGGGCGACGCCGAGCAGGCCGAGGCCCTCGAGCACGCCGATGGCGACGGGGATGGTGAGCAGGGAGTGTCCGATGGCGGTACCCCAGGTCTCGCGCCGCAGCAGGGCGCGCACGTCGAGCTTGAGGCCGATGCCGAAGAGCAACAGGGCGACGCCGACCTCGGCCATGGGCTGCAGCAGGGGCGCCTCGGCGACACCGAGCGCACTGAGGACGAAGCCCGCGGCGAGAAAGCCCACGAGCGGGGGGAGCCGCATGAGGACGGCGAGGAAGGCACAAGCGAAGATGACGGTCAGGTACGCCGCGGCCGTCAGCATGCCGGTCCTCCGTCCGGGGTACTGCTCATCCTGCCGCCGTCACGCGGTGGTCGCCCAGGCGATGTGGCCATGGCCTCCCCGCCTGGGTCGCCCACCCCCTCATCCTCGGCGGCCTGGGGGTTCGGTCACACCGGGCGGGGCCCGGCGACGGGCGTGGGTAGCATCGAAGCGCCCGGTGCGGACGCTGCGGCATCCCGCACCGGCCCTGGCACAGCGTGAGTGGGTGCGATCGATGCCGGCCGTGATGGAGCATCAGCGACATCACTCCATGCCCGAGCACCAGGTGGTGTTGCTCCTGGAGACCCATCCCGAGCGCGGGCTGGGTGAGGAGGAGGCCCGTTCCCGGCTGGATCGGTGGGGGGCCAACGTGCTGCCGCCACCTCGCCGACGCGGCCCGGTGCGGCGGGTGCTGCGGCACGTCCACCATCCGCTGGTCTACGTGCTGCTGGTCGCGGTCGTGCTGGCGCTGGTCATGCAGGAGTGGGTCGAGGCAGGGGTCATCGCCGCGGTCGTGGTGGTCAACGTCGTCGTGGGGTTCCTCCAGGAGGAGCGGGCCGAGAAGGCGTTGTCGGCGTTGATGGCGATGACCCGGACCCACGCCACCGTCGTCCGCGACGGGTCGCGGACGACGGTGGACTCCACCGAGCTGGTGCCCGGGGACGTGGTCGTCCTGGAGGCCGGGGACAAGGTGCCGGCCGACCTACGGCTGCTGCGCGTGCGCGACCTGGCCGTGGACGAATCCGCACTGACCGGTGAGTCGGTTCCCGTGCTCAAGGAGACCGTGGCGCTCGACGCCGGCGCAGAGCTGGCCGACCGGGCGAACATGACGTTCTCCGGAACCCTCGTGGTGGCGGGCACCGCCACGGGTGTGGTGGTGGCGACCGGCGCAGACACCGAGCTCGGCCTGATCCACCGGCTCGTCGGCGAGTCCGGTGGGGTCCAGACACCCCTGACGCGCAAGCTGGCCGCCTTCAGTCGGCTGCTGACCGTCGTCATCCTCGTGCTCGCAGGGTTGACCTTCCTGCTGGGCGCACTGCGCGGGGAGCCCCCCGGGGACATGGCGACCGCCGCCATCGCCCTCGCGGTCGGGGCCATCCCGGAGGGCTTGCCCGCCGCGGTCACGATCATCCTGGCGATCGGGGTGGCCCGGATGGCGGGCCGGCACGCCATCGTCCGTCGGTTGCCGGCGGTCGAGACCCTGGGCGCGACCACCGTGGTGTGCAGTGACAAGACCGGCACCCTGACCCGGAACGAGATGACCGTCACCGAGATCGTCACCGCGGCGAACAGGTACGAGGTGACCGGAGCGGGCTACGCGCCGACCGGGGAGGTGCGCACGAGCGGCGGCCGCGCGATGGCACCGGGCGAGGACCTGGCGCTGGATGGTGTGCTGCGGGCCGGAGTGCTGTGCAACGGCTCCACGCTCCTCCACCGTGAGGCACAGTGGGTGGCGGTCGGGGACCCCACGGAGGTCGCCCTGCTGACCGTGGCCGTCAAGGCCGGCATCGACCTCGGATCGTCCGCCCTGCGGTACCCCCGGGTCGACGAGGTGCCGTTCTCCTCGGAGACCCAGCTGATGGCCACCCTCCACCACACGCCGTCGGGCTCGGTCGTCGTCGCCGTCAAGGGAGCGGTCGAGGTGGTGCTCGCGCGCACCTGCACCGTGCGGGAGGCCCACGGCGAGGACCGACCGCTCCGCCACGCCGGAGTCCACGACGAGGTCGACCGGATGGGTGCCCACGCGCTCAGGGTGCTGGCCCTCGCCGCCGCCGATGTCGACCCGGGCACCGACACCCTGACGGTCGGGGACCTCGACCGTCTGCCACTGACCCTCCTCGGTCTCGTGGGAATGCACGACCCCCCGCGAGCCGAGTCGGTCGAGGCGGTCCGCACCTGTCACCGCGCCGGCATCGAGGTCAAGATGATCACCGGGGACCACGCCGCCACGGCGCGTGCGATCGCCGCCGAGATCGGCCTGACCCGCGACGGTGCCGAGCCGCTCGCCGTCACCGGGGCCGAGCTGCGGGAGATGTCGGCCGGACAGTTCGCGGCCGCCGCTCGCTCCGCCAACGTCCTCGCCCGCGTCACGCCCGAGCACAAGCTGCGCCTCGTCGAGGCCCTCCAGGCAGATCATCACGTCGTCGCCATGACCGGGGACGGGGTCAACGACGCTCCCGCGCTACGTCAGGCCGACATCGGCATCGCCATGGGCGGCAGCGGCACCGAGGTCGCGAAGGACGCGAGCGCGATGGTGCTCACCGACGACGACTTCGCGACGATCGAGGCCGCGGTGGAGGAAGGCCGGGGCGTCTACGACAACATCACGAAGTTCATCACCTGGACCCTGCCCACCAACCTGGGGGAGGGCCTGGTCATCCTGACCGCCATCGTGCTCGGGGTCGCCCTTCCGGTGCTGCCCGTCCAGGTGCTCTGGATCAACATGACGACGGCACTGCTGCTGGGCCTGATGCTCGTCTTCGAGCCCAAGGAGCCCGGGATCATGGAGCGCGCCCCGCGCCACCCGGACCAGCCGATACTCACCCGCGCGCTCCTCCAGCGCATCCTGCTGGTGTCCGTGCTCATGCTCGTGGGCGCCTTCGGGCTGTTCGAGTACGAGCGGATGACCGGCGCGAGCCTGGAGGAGGCCCGGACCGTCGCGGTCAACGTCTTCGTCCTGGTCGAGACCGCCTACCTGCTGAACTGCCGGTCACTGGAGAAGTCGGTTCTCCAGATCGGTCTGCTGAGCAACCCGCCACTGCTGGTGGGGATGGCGGCGATGGTCGGGCTCCAGGTCCTGTTCACCTACCTGCCCTTCTTCCACGTCGTCTTCGGTTCGGCCCCGATCGACCTGGCCGCCTGGGGACGGATCGCGGCCGTCGCCGTCGGTGTCTCCCTCGCGGTGGCGGCCGAGAAGACGCTCCGTCGCCGGGCAGCCGCCCACAGGCGGCCGGACGGCGCCGGTGGAGCGCCGCGCTCGGTCGACATCGGTCCGGTGGGCTGAACGTCCGCGGATCAGCGCACCCGCTCGACGCCGAACTGCCTCTGCGGGTCGCGCTCCACCCGTGCCCTGGCCCTCGAGCCCGCCCCGGCGTACGAGCGTGAGGTCATCCACCGCGACGACCCCGTCGTCCTCTGAGGCCCGCAGACCGGGTCGCCGACGCGTCGGTTCGGAGGGTGCTCGACCGGCCCTGATCCCCGACGCCGTGCAGACGCTCACCGACGCCGCCTCCATCGGTCTCGCCGGCCGGTCGCGGCCCGCCCCGCGAGGGGGGACCTGACCTTCGGGTGGAAGCGGGTGGAGATCCTCTCCGCCCAGCTCAACGGACTCACCCTCTGGGTGCTGGCGGCCTGGGGCCGCGCCGACACTGTCGCCGCCCTCGTCGTCGCGGCGCTCATGGCGGGGGCCGGGTGGGGCCTGGTCCGCGACTGCGCCCGGGTCCTCCTCGAGGCCCACCCCGGGGGGCCGACGTGCGGGCGATCAACCGGGACCTGCGCTGCGTCGACGGGGTCGTCGAGGTCGACGACCTCCACGTCTGGGAGGTCACCTCCGGCTTCCCCCGCCCACTGCGCGCACGTCCCGGTCGACCGCCGTCACGACTGCCACGAACGCCGCGAGGCCATTGCCGCCCTGCTCGCCGACGACCACGACATCGACCACGCCACCCTCCAGGTCGACCATGCGGCCCCGACGACGACCTCGTCGGCCGAGGCGGCCGCGGCCGCGAGGACGAGGCGAGGCGCGGACCGGCCGTGCCGTCAGCGGACCCGCTCGACCTCGAACTGCATCCGCGGGTCGGCGATCTGCTCCTGGCTCTGCACGAGCTGCAGCTCGCGCCGGCCCGAGGCGTGGGTGCGCTCGAGCAGGTCGAAGACGCTGGACACGGTGCGGCCGAGAGCGAGGCCTGCGTCCCCGGTCTCGAGCAGGTGGGCGGTGAACAGGGCGGCGGTCACGTCGCCGGAGCCGTTGGCCTTGAGGGGGAGGTGGGGCGTCTGCACGAGCCACGCGCCGTCACCGTGCACCGCGAGCATCTCGATGGTGTCGGCCGGCCGGTCCGGCCGCAGCACGCTCGTGACCAGCACCGTGGAGGGCCCCATGGCCCGGGCGGCGTCGACCGACGCGAGCGTGGACTCCAGGTCGCCCGGCTCGGTCTCGGTGAGGAAGCCGAGCTCGAACTGGTTGGGGGTGATCAGGTCGGCCTGCGGCACCACGCGCTCGCGCAGCAGCACCGGGATGGCGGGGTGGACGAAGCACCCCGACGTCGCGTTGCCCATGACCGGGTCGCAGGCGTAGATCGCCTCCGGGTTGGCCGCCTTGGTCCGGGCCACGGCGTCGAGGATCACCTCGCCGATCTGCTCCCCGCCCTGGTAGCCGGAGAGGACGGCGTCGACCTCGCCGAGGGCCTGGCGCTCCTCGACGCCGGTGACGACCTCGCGCACCTCCTCGGGGGCCATGAGCGGGCCCCGCCAGGCGCCGTAGCCGGTGTGGTTGGAGAAGTGCACCGTGTGCACCGGCCACACCTCGACTCCGAGCCGCTGGAGCGGGAAGACGGCGGCGGAGTTGCCGACGTGTCCGTAGGCGACCGATGACTGGATGGACAGGAACGTCGTCATCGGGTCATCCTCGCAAACCCGGCGGCGTCGGCAGCGACCGCACGTCCGGGCGACGGTCGCCCCCTGCCCCGGCGGACGGCGTCGACCTACGCTGGGTGACATGTCCCAGCGACCCACCGGTACCACCGAGGCCGACGTCGAGCAGGTCCGTGTCGTCGCGGAGGCGGCCCGTGCAGCCTCCCGCCGTCTCGCGCTGCTCTCCCGCGCCGAGAAGGACGCCGCCCTCCACCACCTGGCCGACGCCCTCGACGCCGCCACCGACGCCATCGTCGCCGCCAACGAGCGCGACCTCGCCCGCGGCCGCGAGCACGGGATGCCCGAGAGCCTCCAGGACCGGCTCCGCCTCGACGCCACCCGCGTCGCGGCCGTGGCCGACGCGGTCCGCGACGTCGCTGCGCTGCCGGACCCCGTGGGCGAGGTGGTGCGCGGCTCGACCCTCGCCAACGGGCTGGAGATCCGGCAGGTGCGGGTGCCGATGGGCGTCGTGGGGATGATCTACGAGGCCCGGCCCAACGTCACGGTGGACGCCGCCGCCCTCGGCCTGAAGTCCGGCAACGCCGTCGTGCTGCGCGGCGGCAGCGCCGCGGCCGAGACCAACCGGGCCACCGTCACGGTGCTGCGCGGCGCCCTCGAGGAGCAGGGCCTGCCCGCCGCCGCGGTGAGCCTGCTCGAGGGCGGCCACGGCGTCGTCGGCGCGCTGATGACCGCGCGGGGGCTGGTCGACCTGCTGATCCCGCGTGGTGGAGCGGACCTCATCCAGGCCGTCGTCCTCGGCTCAACCGTCCCCGTCATCGAGACCGGCATCGGGAACTGCCACGTCTACGTCGACGCCGCGGCCGACCTCGACAAGGCCCTGGCCATCGCCGTCAACGCCAAGACCCACCGGCCCAGCGTCTGCAACGCGGCGGAGTCCCTCCTCGTCCACCGCGACGTCGCCGACGCCTTCCTCCCCAAGGCGCTCGCGGCCCTGGCCGCCGAGGGCGTCACGCTGCACACCGACGAGCGGTCCGGTGCGGCGGCGGAGGCGGCGGGTGTCGCCCACGACGCCGCCACCGACGAGCACTTCGCCACCGAGTTCCACGCCCTCGAGATGTCGGTCGGCGTCGTCGACGACCTCGACGGGGCGCTCGAGCACATCCGGCGCTTCGGCTCCGGCCACACCGAGGCCATCGTCACCGAGGACCGGGCCGCGGCCCGCCGGTTCACCGCCGAGGTCGACGCCGCCGCGGTGATGGTCAACGCGAGCACCCGGTTCACCGACGGCGGCGAGTTCGGCTTCGGCGCCGAGATCGGGATCTCGACCCAGAAGCTGCACGCGCGCGGGCCGATGGCGCTGCCCGAGCTGACGACGACGAAGTGGGTCGTCGAGGGGGACGGTCAGATCCGGGTCTGAACCCGCCCACCCGGGCGCGGGCCGGCGGCCGGGTCAGCGGCCGGCGCGGTGGTCGGCCCCGTGGCCGGCTCGGTGGGCAGGGCCCCGCCCTCGGCGGCGGTCTCGTCCGCGACCGGCGTGACGTAGAGCTCCGGCCCCCGCGGTGCGAGGCTGTCGTGCGCCACGAAGTACGTGGGCCGCGCCTGGAGCGCGGCGTAGGTGCGCCCGACGTACTCGCCGAGGATGCCCAGGGCCAGCAGCTGCACGGCGCCGACCGCCGCGACGATGACCACGGTGGACGTCCAGCCGGGGACGGTGCTGCCGAGCAGCAGCATCGCGACCGCGTACAGGAGCACCCCGATGGCGGCGACGCCGCCGAGGAGCCCGAGCCAGGTGGCGAAGCGCAGCGGTGCGATCGAGAACCCGGTGACGCTGTCGACGGAGAGCCGGATCATCTTGCCGAGCGGGTACTTGGACTGCCCCGCGGCGCGGGCCTCGCGTCGGTAGCCGACCGAGGCGCTCGGGAAGCCGAGCGCGGGGACGACGAAGCGGAGCACCCGGTTGTGCTCGGGCAGGGCGTTGACGGCGTCGACTGTGGCCCGCGACATCAGCCGGAAGTCCCCGGCGTCGACGTGGGCGTCGACGTCGGACATCGCCCGGATCGAGCGGTAGAACAGCCGGGCCGAGGCGCGCTTGAACGCGGTGTCGCTGGAGCGGTCCTCGCGGACCCCGTAGACGACGTCGACGCCCTGCGTGCGGGCCGCGGCGAGCATCTCGCCGATGACCTCGGGCGGGTCCTGGAGGTCGGCGTCGATGGTGACGACGTGGTCGCCCCGGGCCCGGGCCAGGCCGGCCGAGATCGCCGCCTGGTGGCCGGAGTTGGCGCGCAGCCGCACCACGCGCACCTGCGGCCACTCCCGGCGCAGCCGCTGGAGCAGCACGGGCGTCGCGTCGTCGGAGCCGTCGTCGACGCAGAGCACCTCGTAGCCGACCCCCCAGCCCTCCGCCACCGGCCGCAGCCGCTCGACGAACAGCGGCAGGACCTCCTGCTCGTTGTACATCGGGACGACCACGGTGAGGTCGACGTGCGTGGGGTGCATGCCCTCAAGGGTAGGTCGCGGCCCGTCCACGTGTCCGGTGGTTGCCGTGCGCCGGCTGTGCGCGTCGCGGGACCGCCCCGGCCGAGGGCCCCCGAGTATGAGGTCGGGGGCCCTCCACCAGCGGCACTGCCGCCGGCTGTTGCCGGTCGGTCCCTGCGGCGTACCGCAAGGGCTCTGCCACGCGACGATGGCGCCGACCCGTGCCCGGGACGGACTTCGACAACGGTCGTCGGCCGCGGCACCTGCGCCGTCGCGCGCAGCGGAGGGGCCCGGTGAGGGACCCCGCCGGCCCCACGGGCGGACCCGGGAGGACGACGTGCCGTTATCCGTACGACCCACCCCTGCCGCTCGTCCCGCGAGGGGCGGTCGGTGGGGGCGTCGAGAGAGTTTCTATGCCCCCGGGTGACCCCGGCGCAAGCGGATCGGGACAGGAAAGTGAACGATCTCGCGGGGCCGGCGTGTCGTCCACAGGGGCCGTGCGGCGCCCCCGCGTCGTACACACCCCTGTGGACGAAATCCGTGGACGAGGGACCGCTACGCTGTCCGCATGATGTCGACAGCCGCCCTTCTCGCCGCGGAGGAGGCCGCCACGCACAACGAGCTGCCCGTGCCGCCCTGGGTCATCGGGGTCATGGCCCCTGGTGTTCTTCGCCTTCCTCCTCGGGGTCACGTGGTCCTTCCGGGGCGTGCACCACAAGTACGCGCCGCCCGCCGGCCAGAACGAGCCGCACGCCGAGGACGAGGCGCACTGGCCCGAGCACCCGGGGCAGCACTGAGCGCAGCGCGCGCGCGGGTCGGGGTGATGGGGGGGACCTTCGACCCCGTCCACCACGGCCACCTCGTCGCCGCCTCGGAGGTGCAGGCGCTGCTCGACCTCGACGAGGTGGTGTTCGTGCCCACCGGGCAGCCCTGGCAGAAGGACGACCGCGACGTCTCCCCGGCCGAGCACCGCTACCTCATGACGGTCATCGCGACCGCCTCGAACCCGCGGTTCACCGTGTCCCGCGTGGACATCGACCGCGGTGGTCCCACGTTCACCGTCGACACCCTGCGTGACCTGCAGGCGCTGCGCCCCGGCGCCGAGCTGTTCTTCATCACCGGGGCCGACGCGCTGGCCCAGATCCTGTCGTGGAAGGACGCCGCCGAGCTGTGGGCGCTGGCGCACTTCGTCGGGGTCACCCGGCCGGGGTACGAGCTCTCCGAGCCGGGGCTGCCCGCCGAGGGGGTCACCCTCCAGGAGGTGCCCGCGATGGCGATCAGCTCCACCGACTGCCGGGAGCGGGTGCGCGCCGGGGAGCCGGTCTGGTACCTCGTGCCCGACGGCGTCGTCCAGTACATCAGCAAGTACCACCTCTACCGAGGAGCACCGTGACCGCCACCGACCGCGCCCTCGAGCTGGCCCGGGCCGCCGCGAAGGCGTCCGCGGACAAGCTCGCCACCACCATCACGGGCATCGACGTCTCGGAGCAGCTGGCCCTGACCGACGTCTTCGTCATCGTCTCCGCCGAGTCCGAGCGCCAGGTCGGCTCGATCGTCGACGAGGTCGAGGACACGCTGCGCGAGCTCGGCGCGAAGCCGGTGCGGCGCGAGGGGCAGCGGGAGGGCCGGTGGGTGCTCATCGACTTCGGCGACGTCGTCGTCCACGTCCAGCACGACGACGAGCGCGCCTACTACGAGCTCGAGCGGCTGTGGAAGGACTGCCCGGCGCTCGACCTGGGCGCGGTGGGCACCGAGCAGGGCGGCCGATGAGCGCGCCCGCGTCGCGGGAGGGCGGCGCACGGTCGCGGCGGCTGGTCATCCTGCGCCATGGCGAGACCGAGCACAACGCGTCGGGGGTGTGGCAGGGCCAGCTCGACAGCGGGCTCTCCGAGCGCGGGCGGCGCCAGGCCGAGCTGGTGGGCCCGGCGCTGCGGGCGCTGCACCCGACGCGGGTGGTCAGCTCGGACCTCAGCCGGGCGAGGGACACCGCGGAGAGCGTCGCGCGGGCCTGCGGAGTCGAGCTCACCCTCGACCCCCGGCTGCGCGAGATCCACGCCGGCGCGTGGCAGGGCCTGACGACCCCCCAGGTGCGCGAGGGCTGGGCCGAGGACTGGGCCGCGGTGATGCGTGGGGAGGACGTGCGGCGGGGTGGGCCCGAGGGCGAGTCGATGGCCGACGTGCACGCCCGGATGGCGGAGGCGCTCACCGACATCATCGAGTCGATGGCGCCGGGGGAGTGCGTGGTGGTCTCGACCCACGGGATGGCGGGCCGCACCGGGGCCGCCGCCGTGCTCGGGCTCGACCCCTCGCACGCCTGGCGGCTGCTCGGCGGGCTGGGCAACTGCCACTGGGGTGAGCTCGCCGAGGGGCGGGAGGGCTGGCGGCTGCGCACGTGGAACGTCTCGGCGGGGGTGGTCCCGGTCGGCCGGTCGACTCCGCCCTGACACCGATTTGGGGGAGCGATGGGCCGTGGGTAGACTTCCCGTCGCCCCTGCGGGGGACACCCACTCGGGGCTGTAGCGCAGTTGGTAGCGCACCTCCATGGCATGGAGGGGGTCAGGGGTTCGAATCCCCTCAGCTCCACTCGAGGGAGGGCCGGCGTCAGCCGGCCCTTTCGTCGTGTCGGGGGCCGGGGTGGTGGCGGGGCCGGCGGCGACGAGGGGTCGGGTGGGAAGGGTCAGCGCACGACGCGGACGTTGAACAGCGGCGTCCCGAGCGCGCCCATCGCCCGCACCCACAGCGCCACGTACATCTCGGTGCCGCGGGCAGTGCTCAGCTCGCCGAGGTCGAGCACGTCGGTGTGGCCGAGCGAGCGCAGGACATCGGTGACGACCTCCTTCGCGTCGGCGTCGTCGCCCGAGACGAAGACGGTGGTCGGCTCGGCCAGCAGGCCGGGCCGCACCATGAGGGCGGCGGTCACCGTGTTCAGCGCCTTGACGACGCGTGCCCGCGGGTGGGCCGCCTGCACCTGCTCGGCGAGGCTGTCGGTGTCGGCGACGAAGAGGGTGGGCGGGAACCCGTGGGAGAAGTCGAGCGGGTTCGAGACGTCGAGCAGCACCCGTCCGTCGAGGGCATCGCCGGCCCGGTCCAGGACGTCGAGGGTGGCCGCCCCGTTGGTGGCGTTGACGACCAGGTCGGCGCCGGCCGCGGCGTCGGCGAACGTCGCGAGCCCGATGTCGTCGTGCTCGACCCGCCACGCCATCAGCGCCTCGTCGTCGCGGGCGAGCGTCGCGGAGGGGTCGCGGGTCCCCATCGTGACGTCGTGGCCCAGCGCGCGGAGGGCGGCGGCGAGGGTCCGGCCGACGGTCCCTGTTCCGAGGACGGCGACGTGCATGGTGACCTCCGGGATGCTCGGGGCGTTGGCGCTGCAACATCGCCGGCCACCGCTGCTCTTCCCGCCGGTCGTCCTGCTCGGGGTCCGGCTCGGTGAGGGAGGGCTTCGCGGTCACGGCGAACGGGCCGCTGCCGTACCCTGACGGGATGCTCCTCGGCTCGCGCGCCGTCGGGGCCGCCGTCGAGGACCTGGTCTCCTTCCTGCGGCCCTCGGTCGTCCACGTGCGCGAGGAGCGCGAGCGCCTCGCGCTGGAGCGCCACGAGGAGGGTGATGCCGCACGGCGGCTCGGGGACGACGCCGACGGGGTGTCGCTGAGGATCGACGCGTCGTGGCAGGCACCGCGGGGGCCGCGCCGGCAGCAGCTCTCCTACGACTCGCGCGGCATCGCCGTCTGACCAGCGGCATCGTCGGGCCAGACGCCGCTGGTGCCGCGCCGGTGGCTGCCGACCACGTGGGTGTCGACGATGCCCAGCGCCTCCATGAGCGCGAACATCGTCGTCGGCCCGACGAAGGTGAAGCCGTGGCGCTTGAGCGCCGTGGACAGGGCCACCGACTCCGGCGACGTCGTGGGGACCTCGGCGGGCGTGCGGGGCCTCGGGGTGTCCGCGGGCCGGAAGGACCAGACGAGGGACGCGAGGTCGCCGTCGGGGTGCTCGCGCAACGCGACCGTGGCGCGCGCGTTGGTGATCGTGGCGAGCACCTTGGCGCGGTTGCGCACGATGCCGGCGTCGGCGAGCAGCCGCTCGACGTCGCCGTCGCCGTAGCCGGCGACCCGGTCGGGATCGAAGCCGTCGAAGGCCTCGCGGAAGGCGGGGCGCTTGCGCAGGATCGTCGCCCACGACAGGCCGGACTGGAACGCCTCGAGCGAGAGCCGCTCGAAGACGCCCCGCTCGTCACGAACCGGCATCCCCCACTCGGTGTCGTAGTACTCCCGCAGCAGCGGGTCGGCGGCCGCCCAGGCGGGGCGGGCCAGGTCGTCCGGGCCGACGACGAGCCCGGATGCCGGGTCCGGGGGCCCCGTCGCGCCGCTCACCCGCGCCTCAGCGTGACGACGGGGACCTCCGGAGGAGCGCCCACCCGCACCGCGGGCCCCCAGGCGCCGGCGCCCCGCGAGGTCAGCACGGGCACGTCGCCGACGTCCTCGAGGCCGTCGACGACCGGCTGCTGCAGCGGCACGAGGTAGGTGAGCGGCCACATCTGCCCGCCGTGGGTGTGGCCGGAGAGCTGGAGGTCGACGCCGCGCCCCTGCACGGACTCGGCCTGCACCGGCTGGTGGGCCAGGAGCAGGACGTAGCCGGCGCCGCCGTCGAGGGCGGCGTCGTAGTCCGGCGCGAACCGGCCGGTGCCCTCGCGGTCGTGCACGCCGGCGAGGGTGAACCGCGTGCCGTCGACGGCGAGGGTGGTGGACTCGTTCTCGAGGACGGTGAGCCCCAGGGACCGGAACTCCTCGATCCAGTTGGCGGTGTCGCGGTACATCTCGTGGTTGCCGGTGACGACGTAGACGCCGAGCGGCGCCCGCAGGTCGGCGAGGGGCGCGATCTCCGGCCCGTAGCGCTCGGCCGGGCCGTCGACCAGGTCACCGGAGATGGCGACGAGGTCGGGCTGCTCGGCGTTGACGAGGTCGACGACCTGCCGCGTGAAGTCGGCGCTGCGCACGGCGCCGGCGTGGATGTCGGTGACGAGCGCGACCCGGGTGCCGTCGAGCTCCGGGGGCAGGTCGGGGGAGGAGGCCTCGACGCGGGTGACCTCGAGCCGGGTGGCCTCCCACGCCCCGTACCCGACGAGCGCGACGGTCACCGCGACGACCAGCGGGGAGGCGACCCGGTTCAGGGCCCGTCGCGCGCCACGGCCGTGCTCGCGTCGCCAGAGCACGAACCACAGCAGGATGCTGAGGAGCCAGACCGGCACGAGCCCGAGGAAGAGGTAGAGGCACGCGGCGAGGAACGCCTGGCCGGTCCAGGCGACCGGGCGCATCGTGTCGGGGGAGAACTGCGTGCCCCAGGCGTCGAAGCCCTCGAAGACGAAGGCGGTGAGCACGGCCAGGACGACGCCGACCGTCCACGGCACCCAGCGGCGTCCCCAGCGGGGGGCGATCGCGAGGCGGTGCCAGACCAGGACGAGGAAGCCCCCGAACACCGCGAGGGCGACGACGAGGAACGCCGTCATCCGCCGGTGGCGCCCTCGGCGTCGGCGTCGGCGGGGACGGCCAGGGCGGCGCGGACGTCGTCGGCGAGGGACTGCGGCTCCGCCTGGGGGGAGTAGCGCTGCAGGACCTGCCCGTCGCGGCCGATGAGGAACTTGGTGAAGTTCCACTTGATCCGCCCGCCGAGCAGACCCCTCTTCTCGGACTTCAGCCATGCGAACAGGGGGTGCGCGTCGTCGCCGTTGACGTCGACCTTGGCGAACATCGGGAAGCTGACGCCGTAGTTGAGCTGGCAGAACTCGCCGATCTCGTCCTCGGTGCCGGGCTCCTGGGCGCCGAACTGGTTGCAGGGGAACCCGAGGACGACGAAGCCGGCGTCGCGGTGCTCCTGGTAGAGCGCCTCGAGCCCCGCGTACTGCGGCGTGAAGCCGCACCGGCTGGCGGTGTTGACGACGAGCACGACCCGGCCGGCGTACTCGGCGAGGGGCTGGTCCTGACCGGTCAGGGTGCGGGCGGTGAAGTCGGAGAGCGTGGTCATGCGCGTCATCGTCGCACGGGGGCGGGGCCGGTCCCGGTCCGGGCGTGCGGCGGTGGCCGCTCCGTCGAGGCCTCGGAGCCCTAGGGTGGCGAGGTGCCCCGCGACCTGCTGGACCCGCCGCCGCTCGACGTCGACGTGCTCGTCGTGGGTGCCGGCATCTCCGGGGTCGACGTCGCGTGCCGGCTCGCCCAGCGGTGCCCGACGACGACCTGGGCGGTGCTCGAGGCGCGCGACCGGATCGGCGGCACCTGGGACCTCTTCCGGTACCCCGGCATCCGGTCGGACTCCGACATGTACACCCTCGGCTTCCCGTTCCGGCCGTGGCCCGGCGACGCGTCGTTCGCGGCGGGTGCCGACATCCGCGCCTACGTCGAGGAGACGGCGCGGGAGGGCCGGGTGACCGGCCGGATCCACCACCGGCAGCGGGTCGAGCGGATGGAGTGGTCCTCGGCGGACGGTCGGTGGACGGTGACCGCGCGCACCGCCGGCGGCGAGGTGCGGCACAGCGCCCGTCTGGTCTACCTCGCCACCGGCTACTACGCGTACGAGTCCGGGCACGAGGTGGAGCTGCCGGGCCGCTCGGAGTTCGCCGGCGAGGTCGTGCACCCGCAGCGGTGGCCGGAGGGGATGCCGGTGCGCGGGCGGCGGTTCGTCGTGCTCGGCAGCGGCGCGACGGCCGTCACCCTCGTGCCGGCGCTCGTCGCCGAGGGGGCCGCGTCGGTGACCATGCTGCAGCGCAGCCCGGGGTACGTCGTCGCCCTGCCGTCCCGTGACGTCGTCGCCGGGGCCCTGCGCCGGGTTCTGCCGGACCCGGTGGCGTACCGGGTGGTGCGGGCCAAGAACGTCGTCACCGCCTCGCTCGCGTACGGCGCGCTGCGGCGCTGGCCCCTGGGTGGGCGCAGGATGCTGCGGCACGGCGTGGTCCGCGCCCTGCCCGAGGGCTATCCCGTGGACACCCACTTCGCGCCGCGGTACGACCCGTGGGACCAGCGGCTGTGCGTGGCACCGGACGGTGACTTCTTCGCGGTGCTGGCCTCCGGGGAGGCGACGGTCGTCACCGGCACGGTGGAGCGGATGACGCGCGACGGCATCCGCCTGGTGTCGGGGGAGGACCTGGCCGCCGACGTCGTGGTGACGGCGACCGGTCTGCGGCTGCAGATCGCCGGGGGCATCGAGGTGGTCGTCGACGGGGAGCCGGTCGACGTCGCGCGGCGGCACGTCTACAAGGGGATGATGCTCTCCGGGGTGCCGAACGCGGCGCTGGCCGTGGGGTACACCAACGCGAGCTGGACGCTGCGCGCCGACCTCTCCGCCCGCTGGTTCACCTCACTCGTGCGGTACCTGGACCGACACGGCCTCACCACGGCGGTGCCGCGCTACGACGAGGACCCGCCGGGCACCGGGCCGCTGCTCGAGCTGACGTCGGGCTACGTCCGCCGCGCCGAGGGCGTCCTGCCGCGCCAGGGCCGTGCCCACCCGTGGCGGGTCCGGCAGAGCTACCTGCGGGACTCGCTGCAGACCCGGCTCGGCCGGATGGACGACGGGCGGCTCGAGCTGTCCTGACGGACGGGGTCGGCGGGCGCGGGTCACGGCAGGTCGGCGAGGGTGGCGAGCAGCCGCACGGCAGTGAGCCGGGTGTCGTCGTCGAGCCCGTCCATCCAGAGCCGGGCGAGGTCGTCGAGGCCGGCGGCCAGGTCCTCGGCGACCTCCTCCCCCTCGGGGGTGAGCCGGGCACGGCGCTTGCGCAGGTCCGACCAGGGTGCCTCGGTGGTGACGAGCCCGTCGCCCTCGAGCCGGGTGACGATCCGCGAGGCGCGGGCCGGGTGCACTCGCAGGTACTCCGCGATCTGGACCACCGCGGACGGCTTGACGGCGATGCGGCGCAGGGCGTCGACCTCGGTGGGGGAGAGCCGGAGGCTGTGGGTGGTGGCGAGCCGCCGGAGGTCGGCGTCGACGGCGGCGGAGGCCTGCCGGAGGAAGACGGCGACGTTGCGGTCGTCGTCCTCGTCGGGTCGCTCCCACCGACGCTCGAGGCTCAGGCCGAGCCGGTGGCGGTGCTCGAGCTCCTGGCGCAGGCGGGCCCAGGGCGCGTGCGTCTCGGGCTGGACCGGGTGGATGCCGCGCCGGGCCGTCCACGACAGGCCCCGCCCCTTGGCGGCAGCGTCGTCCACGTCGTCCCCCTTCACCGGGTGTGCGCCCGGTCCGGGCATCATGCCCGTCGCGGTGGTCGGCGCGCGCCGGCCGTCCACAGCCCTGCCGACGAGGTCGGCCTGTGGACAACCGCTCCCCGAACAAGGTGCTCTCCAGCAAACCCTGCCCCCGTCATCCAATTGCGTGCGCCGGGCACCCTTCTCCGACGACGTTCTCCCCGCACGGGCCCACCGCAGGAAGGGGCGTCCAGATGCGTGCCCCGATCAGCCATTTGAATGACCGGGGCAGCATCGTCCGGAGGACACATGTTCCGGGCCGCGGTGGCGTCGGTCGTCCTGGCTGGCTGGGTGGACCGGGCGGGGCGGGGCGGGCAGGGTGGACGGGGCGGGGCGGGGCGAGCCCGCGCTGGCAGGATGCGGGCGTGCCCGCCGCCGTCGTCCTCGCCTGGTGCCTCGCCGGGGTGCTCGCCCTCGTCGACTGGTGGGCCGTCGTGCGCGGGCAGCGGTCCGTGGAGCGGTGGGCGAAGCCGGCGGTGATGCTCGCCCTGGCCGCCGTGGCGGTGGCCCTGGGCGCCCCGGGCTCTGCCGTCGGGTGGTGGGTGCTCGCCGCCCTCGGCCTGGGACTGGTCGGGGACGTGCTCCTCCTCGGCGACTCACCGGCCCGCTTCCTCGGGGGGCTCGCCGCCTTCCTCGTCGGACACCTGGCCTGGCTGGCCGCCTTCGCCCTGAGCGGCCTGGACGCGCCGGCCCGGGCGTGGCTGGGGGTCGCGGTCGTGGCGCTCGCCCTCGGCGCCGGTCACCGCATCGTGCCCGGGGCGCACCGGGAGGGCGGGGCGGCACTGAGCGCACCCGTCGTCGTCTACATGGGCGTCATCGCCGCGATGGCGGTGACCGGGTGGGCCACCGGCTCGGTCGTGGTCGGCCTCGGCGCCAGCCTCTTCGTCGTCAGCGACACCCTGCTGGGGATGGGCCGCTTCCACCGTGCGCACCCGTGGAGCAGGCCGGCCGTCATGGTCACCTACCACCTGGCGCAGGCCCTGCTCGTCGCCGGCCTGCTCGGCGCCTCCTGACCCACCGCGCGGCCCCGGGCGCGCCGACGCCATCCCCGGTCGCTCAGCAGCTCCACGGCCTCGGCCAGCGCTTCCACGCCTGCCGCCGCCTCGGCCTCGTCGAGCGGCAGGTCGAGCTCGAAGCCCATGAACGCGGCGTCGACCAGGGGCGCCACCGCCCCGACCCGGTGCGTGGGGACCCCCGACGCGACGAGGTGGTCGCGCACCGCCGCCATCCACCGCTCGTTGCTCGCCGCGACCGCCGCGGCGTACGGTCCCTCGCCGAACAGCCCGAGGGTGGAGGCCTCCACGTAGAGCCGCTCGTAGCGCCGCTGCTGCGCGCCGGTCCACAGCCGCCACTGGTCGCGGACCGCCTGGCCGGGGGAGCCGGACACCGGCAGCGCCCGCATCTCGGCCACCGACCGGTCGGTGGACTCGGTGATGATCGCGACCAGCAGCTCGTCCTTGGAGCCCAGGTGGTAGAGCAGCATCCGGTCGCTCGTGCCGAGCGCCGCGGCCAGCGGGCGGAGGCTCAGCCCGACGAGCCCGTGCTCGAGGGCGTAGTCCGTCGCGCGTGCGACGAGGTCCTCCCGGCGGGTCACGCCCCCCACTGTAGCAAGTGCTACAGTGGGCATGTAGCACTCGCTACACCTCCACCGTCACGTCGCACCCGGAGAGACCCCGTGCCCGCCCTGCTCCTGCTCCTGCTCGCCATCGCCGTCGAGGTCGTCTCGACCGCCGCGCTGCCCCGTACGCAGGGCTTCCACCACCTCGGCTGGTCGGGGTTCGTCGCCACCGGCTACCTCGCCTCCATCTGGATGCTCACCGTCGTCGTGAAGCGGATGGACGTGTCCATCGCCTACGCCATCTGGTCCGGGCTCGGCACGGCCGCCATCGCCGTCATCGGCTACCTGTGGCTCGGGGAGTCGCTCAGCCCTGCCAAGGTCGGTGGCATCGGCCTGATCATCGCCGGCGTCGTCCTCGTCAACGTCCAGGGCGGCCACTGACGCGGGGGGCGGCCGGCGCCCGCCCCCGCACCGCCCCACCCCGGCCCGCACCGCCCGCGGCCACGCGCTGCGGTACCCTGACCGCGTGACGAGGCTGCTCCTTGCCTAGCCGCGCCGGCCACGACGGCCTGCGCGGCGACCCCTCCTGTGCGAGGGGTTTTTTCATGGGCGGACACGAGACGACGAGGACGAGATGACCCAGACCCCGCACCGGTACACCGCCGAGCTGGCCGGCGAGATCGAGGTGGCCTGGCAGGACCGCTGGGAGGAGCGCGGCACCTTCCACGCGCCGAACCCGGCCGGGCCGTGGGCCGACCCGCACGCCGTCGAGGGCTACGACGGGCACCTGCTGGTCCTCGACATGTTCCCGTACCCGAGCGGCGCCGGCCTCCACGTGGGGCACCCGCTCGGCTACATCGCCACCGACGTCTACGCCCGGTTCAACCGGATGCTCGGCCGCAACGTCCTGCACTGCCTCGGCTACGACGCCTTCGGCCTGCCCGCGGAGCAGTACGCCGTGCAGACCGGCCAGCACCCGCGCAAGACGACCGAGGAGAACATCACGATCATGGCGCGCCAGCTGCGCCGACTCGGCCTCGGCCACGACGACCGCCGCGCCATCCGGACCATCGACCCGGACTACTACCGCTGGACACAGTGGATCTTCCTGCAGATCTTCAACGCCTGGTACGACCCCGACGCCGAGCGGGAGGACGGCGGCCGCGGCCGGGCCCGCCACGTGGACGAGCTCGTCGCCGAGTACCGCAGCGGTGCCCGCCCACTGCCCAACGACGACGGCCGCGGCTGGGACGACCTGTCGCCCGCCGAGCGGTCCGCGATCCTGGACTCCCGACGTCTCGCCTACACCAGCGAGGCCCCGGTGAACTGGTGCCCGGGCCTCGGCACCGTCCTGGCCAACGAGGAGGTCACCAACGAGGGCCGGTCCGAGCGCGGCAACTTCCCCGTGTTCCGGCGCAGCCTGCGCCAGTGGATGATGCGGATCACCGCCTACGCCGACCGGCTCGCCGACGACCTCGACCGGGTGGACTGGCCCGAGAAGGTCAGGATCATGCAGCGGAACTGGATCGGCCGCAGCCACGGCGCGCGGGTGACCTTCCCGCTCGCCGAGGCGCCGCACGCCCCCGGCATCGAGGTCTTCACCACCCGACCGGACACCCTCTTCGGCGCCACCTTCATGGTGCTCGCCCCCGAGCACCCGCTCGTCGACGTGCTCGTCCCCGAGGGCGGCTGGCCCGAGGGCACCGCGGCGGCCTGGACCGGCGGCGCGGCCACGCCCGCCGAGGCCGTCGCCGCCTACCGCCTCGCGGCCTCGCGCAAGAGCGACGTCGAGCGCCAGACCGAGGGACGGGACAAGACCGGCGTCTTCACCGGCGGCCACGCGGTCAACCCGGTGAACGGCGAGCGCATCCCCGTCTTCGTCGCCGACTACGTGCTCATGGGCTACGGCACCGGCGCGATCATGGCCGTACCCGCGCAGGACCAGCGCGACTGGGACTTCGCGACCGCCTTCGAGCTGCCGATCGTCCGCACCGTGCAGCCCCCGCCGGACCACGACGCGTCGACGGCGTACCCGGGCGACGGCCCGGCGATCAACTCCGCGAACGACGAGGTGTCCCTGGACGGGCTCGGCGTCACCGAGGCCAAGGCGCGGATCACCGCGTGGCTCGCGGAGAAGGGGTCCGGCGAGGCCACGGTCAACTACAAGCTGCGCGACTGGCTGTTCAGCCGCCAGCGCTACTGGGGCGAGCCGTTCCCGGTGGTCTTCGACGAGGAGGGCCTGGCCCACGGCCTGCCCGAGTCGATGCTGCCCGTCGAGCTGCCCGAGGTGCCCGACTACAGCCCGCGCACCTACGACCCGGACGACGCGAGCAGCGAGCCCGAGCCGCCGCTCTCGCGCGTCGACGAGTGGGTCGAGGTGGAGCTCGACCTCGGCGACGGCCGCGGGCCGCGCCGCTACCGGCGCGAGACGAACACGATGCCGAACTGGGCCGGCTCCTGCTGGTACTACCTGCGCTACCTCGACCCCGAGAACCGCGAGGCGCTGGTCGACCCGGCCAACGAGAGGTACTGGATGGGCCCGCGCGAGCAGCCGGTGGCCGGTGCCCCCGCAGGCACCCGGGACCCCGGCGGCGTGGACCTGTACGTCGGCGGCGTCGAGCACGCCGTGCTCCACCTGCTCTACGCCCGGTTCTGGCACAAGGTGCTCCACGACCTGGGACACCTCAGCTCCGACGAGCCGTTCCGCACCTACTTCGCCCAGGGCTACATCCAGGCCCCCGCCTACACCGACCGGCGCGGCCAGTACGTCGAGGCGTCCGAGGTCGAGGAGCGCGTGGGGGAGGACGGGCTCCCGGCGTTCGCCCACCACGGCGAGCCGGTGAGCCGCGAGTTCGGCAAGATCGGCAAGTCCCTGAAGAACATGGTGAGCCCGGACGACATGTACGCCGCCTACGGCGCCGACACCTTCCGCCTCTACGAGATGGGCCTGGGCCCGCTCGAGCAGAGCAAGCCGTGGGACACCCGCGCCGTCGTCGGCAGCCAGCGGTTCCTCCAGCGGCTGTGGCGCAACGTCGTCGACGAGGAGACCGGGGCGCTGCGCGTGGTCGACTCCCCGCCGGACGACGCGACCGCCCGGGTGCTGCACCGCACCATCGACGCGGTCCGCGCCGACTACGCCACCCTCGGCTTCAACACCGCGATCGCCCGGCTCACCGAGCTCAACAACGCCCTGACCAAGCTCGACGGCGGGGTGCCGCGCGCGGCCGCGGAGGCGCTGGTGCTCATGGTGGCGCCGATGGCGCCGCACCTCGCCGAGGAGCTGTGGCTGCGGATGGGGCACGAGGACTCGCTCGCGCACGAGCGGTTCCCGGAGGCCGACCCCGCGCTGCTCGTCGACGAGACCGTGACCTGCGTGGTCCAGATCCGGGGCAAGGTCCGCGACCGGATGGAGGTGCCGAGCGGCATCAGCGACGAGGCCCTGCGCGAGCTCGCGCTGGCCCGGCCCAAGGTGCAGGACGCGACGCCGGACGGCATCCGCACCGTCGTCGTCCGTGCCCCCAAGCTCGTCAACGTCGTCCCGGCCTGAGCCCGTGGCCGCGGTCGACCTGGTCCTCTCCGGCGGCCCGGTGTTCACCGCGGCGGCGGTGCGGGCCCGCCCGACCGCGGTCGCGGTGGCGGGCGGCCGGGTCGTGGCCGTCGGGCACGACGAGGTGCTCGACCTCGCCGGTGCGCGCACCGAGCGGGTCGACCTCGCCGGGCGGATGCTGGTGCCGGGCTTCCAGGACGCCCACGTGCACCCGGTGTGGGCCGGGGTCGACATGCTCCGGTGCGACCTGTCCGGCCTCTCCACGGCCGGGCGGTACCTCGAGCGGATCGCGTCGTACGTGCGCGAGAACCCGGACGAGGAGTGGGTGCTCGGCTCGGGCTGGTCGATGCCCGCCTTCCCCGGCGGCACCCCCACCGCCGCCGCGCTCGACGCGGTCGTCGGCGACCGACCCGCCTTCCTGCCCAACCGCGACGGCCACGGCGCCTGGGTGAGCTCGGCGGCGCTGCGCCGGGCCGGCGTGGACCGCGACACCCCGGACCCGCGGGACGGCCGGATCGAGCGCGACGCCGACGGCAACCCCACCGGCTGCCTCCACGAGGGCGCGATGGCGCTCGTCGGCCGGGTCGCCCCGGCAACGACCGACGAGGAGCGGCTCGAGGGCCTGCTCCTCGCCCAGGCGCACCTGCACTCCCTCGGCGTGACCGCGTGGCAGGACGCGATCATCGGCGAGTACGGCGACGGCGGCGACCCCGCGGCGGCCTACCGCGCCGCCGACCGGTCCGGCCGGCTCACCGCCCGCGTCGTGGGGGCGCTGTGGTGGGACAGGGACGCCGGGCTCGAGCAGGTGCCCGAGCTCGTCGCCCGCCGGGACGCGGTCTCCACCGACCGGTTCCGGGCGACGAGCGTGAAGATCATGCAGGACGGCGTGCCCGAGAACTTCACCGCGGCCATGCTCGAGCCGTACTGCGACGGCCACGGCCGGTACACCGGCAACGCGGGCCTGTCCTTCGTGCCGGTCGAGACGCTGGGCCCCGCGGCGGTGCAGCTCGACGCCGCGGGCTTCCAGCTGCACTTCCACGCCATCGGCGACCGCGCCGTCCGCGAGTGCCTCGACGCGGTCGAGGGGGCCCTGCGGGCCAACGGCCGGCGCGACGCCCGCCACCACATCGCCCACCTCCAGGTCGTGCACCCCGACGACGTCCACCGCTTCCGTGACCTCGGCGTCGTCGCCAACGTGCAGGCCTTCTGGGCGGTGCTGGAGGCCCAGATGGTCGAGCTGACGCTGCCGTTCCTCGGGGAGCCCCGCGCGTCGTGGCAGTACCCGTTCGGGGACCTGCAGCGTTCCGGTGCGGTGCTCGCGATGGGCAGCGACTGGGCGGTGTCGACGGCCGACCCGCTGGCCGCCGTCCACGTCGCCGTCAACCGGAGGCTTCCCGAGGCCCACCGCGAGGGCGAGCCGGAGCACCCGGTGTTCCTGCCCGAGCAGCGGATCGACCTCGCCGGTGCCCTCACGGCGTACACCGCCGGGTCGGCCCACGTGAACCGGCTCGACGACACCGGCACCATCCGCGAGGGGGCGCTCGCCGACCTCGTCGTCCTCGACCGCGACCCGTTCGCCGGCCCGGTGGACGAGATCGGCTCCACCCGCGTGCTCCAGACCTTCGTCGACGGCCACCGGGTCTTCGCGGCCGACGACGCCTGAGCGCCCCGCCGGCCGCCGGCGCCTCCGCCTGTCCGCGGCCGGCCGGGGGAGCGGTGCACGACCCCATCCGTGGTGAGCCGCTCCGGTGGGCGCTTGCGTGCGGAGAATGTTAGTGACTAACATCATCGGGTGAGGACACGGTCGGAGACCACGAGGGAGCGCCTGCGGGACGCGGCCCTGGACCTGTTCGAGGAGCACGGCTACCACGGCGTGACCGTCGAGCAGATCGCGGCGGCGGCGGGGGTCTCGCACATGACGTTCTTCCGCCACTTCGGCTCCAAGGAGCGGGTGCTGCTCGACGACCCGTTCGACCCGGTCATCGCGGAGGCGGTGGCCGCACAGCCCCTCGACCTCCCCGCCGTGGAACGCGTGGCACGGGGGATGCTGTCGCTCACCCCGCACCTCGGCACCGAGCTCACCCGCGCCACGCGGCGGTCGATCGCGGTCGCGGTGGGGGTCCCCGAGCTCGAGGCGGGAATGGCGGCGAACACGGCGGCGACCGAGCGCGCCATCGTCGAGCGGGCCGCTCCGCCGGGGGAACGGGCCGCGACCCGCATCGCCGCAGCAGCCTGCCTCGCGGCGATCACCGCCTCGATGCTGGAGTGGGCCGCCTCCCCGGAGAGGACGGGGACCCCCGCCGACCTCGTGGTCCGGGCCATGGAGACCGTGGTCCCGGGACTGGCCGGGTCGCAGCGAGTGGGGAGTCTCCCGTGAGGGCGCTGGAGGTCCGCGGCGCGACCCGCGACTACGACGGCATCCGCGCTCTGGACGGACTGAGCCTGACCGTGGAGCCCGGCGAGGTGCACGCCGTCGTCGGGCTCAACGGTGCGGGCAAGACGACGCTGATGAAGGCCGTCGTCGGCCAGACCGTCCTCGACACCGGTGTCGTCCGCCTCTTCGGCCTCCCCGCGGCGGAGGCCGGGCCGGCGGAGCTCGCGCGGCTGGGTGTGCTCATCGACCGACCCTTCGGGTACCCGGAGCTCACGGTGCGCGACAACCTCGTCGCGTCCGCGCGGCTGCACGGCCTGGACCGCGTCCGGGCCCGGGAGGCCGCCCAGGCCTGGGTGGAGCGCCTCGAGCTCCTGCCCTGGGCCGGGCGGCGGGCCCGAGGACTCTCGCTCGGCAACCGGCAGCGGCTGGGCCTGGCCTGCGTCACCGCGCACGACCCGGACCTGCTCGTCCTCGACGAGCCGACGAACGCGCTCGACCCCGCCGGTGTGCTCCTCCTGCGCGACGTCATCCTCGAGGCGGCCGCTGGTGGTGCCGGGGTGCTCGTCTCCAGCCACCACCTCGACGAGGTGTCGCGGGTCGCCGACCGGATCACCGTCGTCCACTCCGGTCGCGTCGTCGGGACCCTGGCGCCGGGGCAGGTCGACCTCGAGCGCCGGTTCTTCGAGGTCGTCCGCGACTGGGACGCCGCCCACGCGGCGCGCCGGCCCGAGGGCGTTCGATGAGCCCCGCCCTGGACCTCGCGGCCGCCACCTTCGTCCGCTCGCTCACCGCGCGGGTGTGCACCGCCCTCGCCGTGCTCGCGCCGCCGCTCTTCGCGACCGGGATGGTGCTCCTGGCGCGGTCCGGCCTGGCCACCGGGCCGTCCGCGGTGAAGTTCGAGCCACTGGCGCAGGGCCCGGCCGGGGCCGCGGTCGCCGGGCTCGCCGGGCAGGTCGTCACCGTGGTCATGGTGCTCGCCACCGGGTTCGCCGTGGCGTGGACGTTCGGGCGCGAGTGGGCCGACGGGACCCTGGGCGGCCTCTTCGCGCTGCCGGTGTCGCGGGCGACGATCGCCACGGCCAAGGTCGCGGTGGTCGCCGCCTGGGTTCTCGCCGTGGCCACCGCCGCCATCGGCCTGACCACCGTCGGCGTGCTCGCCGTCGACGGCCCGCTGACCGCGGGTGTGGCGTCGGCGCTGGTCGTCGACTGGGCGGGAGCGCTGCTCATGGGCGCGCTCGGGCTCCCCTTCGGCTGGGTCGCCGTGCGGTTCCGTGGGTACCTCGGGGCGGTCGGCGGCATCATCGCCGTCACCGCGGCCAGCCAGATCCTCGCCGGCGTGGGCCTCGGCCGGTGGGTGCCCTACGTGGCCCCGGCGCTGTGGCTCGGCGCCGGTGGGGAGGCCGCCGCGGCCACGGTGGGCCCGCTCCAGCTCGCCTGGGTCGTCGTCTTCGCCGCCCTCGGTGCTGCGCTCAGCGTCCGGGCCTTCGCCCGCGCACGCCTCGACTGAGGGCCAGGAGCGCCTCCCGCCCGCAGACCTCGCCCGGAAGGTGCCTACCCGCTGACGAGGTGCAGGGCACGTCGCGGACAGGCGGCGACCGCCTCCCGGGCGAGATCGGCCCGGTCCGGGGCCACGGGTCCGAGGACCACGGGGTACCCCCACTCGTCGAGCACCAGGTGCTCCGGGAGCAGCTCGGCGCACAGCCCGCGCGCACGGCACTCGAGCCAGTCGACCCGCAGCCGCCGCTCGGGGGCGTCCCCGCGGCTCACCGGGCCACCGCCAGCGGGGCGCGCTGGGGTGCCGCGCACCCGCAGGCCCCGTCGAGGTGCTCCTCGACGAGGTCGTCGAGCCGGCCGAGCAGCGAGCCGACGAGCCGGGCCGTGCCGTCCGGGTGGGCGCACGCTCCGCGCCCGGTCACCAGCCCGGTGAGCTCGCGCAGCCGCCTGCGGGTGTCGGCGCCCTCGGCGAGCCCGCGCACCTCCCCGGCCAGCGCCGGCAGGCCGTTGCGGCACGGCCCGCACCGCCCGGCCGACTCCGCCGCGAGGAACGTCGTGTACCGCGCGGTCTCGGTGACCGGGCAGGAGCCGTCGGAGAGCGAGAGCCACGCGCCGGCGCCGATGGACAGCCCGAGCCGGCGCAGGTGGTGCGCCGAGACGGTCAGGCCCGGGACGTCACGGGGGTGGACCCAGCCGCCGTGGAAGCCACCCACGAGCAGCGGGGAGGCCAGGGCGGCGGGGCCGAGCACCGACGTCGCCCGCGCCCCGTGCTCCGCCTCGAGCACCCGCACCCGCCCCATCCGTCCGTCGGGGCCGGGCGGCCCGGAGAGCGTGAGCAGGGTCGTGCCCGGCTCGTCCGCGGTGCCGAGCGCCGCGTACGCGGCGGCCCCGTGGAGGACGACGGCGGCGAGGTGGGCCCAGGACTCGGCGTTCGAGAGCAGCGTGGGCCGGCCCCGGTGGCCGTCCGTGGCCACCGGCGCCCACGAGGTGACCGGCAGGCCGGGGCGGCCGGCCATCAGCTCGAGCACGGCGCGGGACTGGCCGGCGACGAACCGGCCCGCCGCGGTGTGACGGGTCCAGCGCAGGCCGGGACCGGTGCGCTCGGCGAGGGCGGCGTCGACCGCGCGCCCGGCCTCGGGCCGGTCCTCGGACGTCACGACGTGGACCTGCCGGGCGCCGAGGGCCCGGGCGGCCAGCTCGGCGCCGTCGAGGACGAGGTGTGGGGAGAGGCGGACCAGCGCCTCGTCCTTGGCGCTCGCCGGCTCGCCCTCCGCGGCGTTGACGACGACCACCGGACGGCGGGACGGCATCCGGCCCCGGGCGTCGGCGACGCCGGCGAGCTTGGTCGCCAGCGGGAAGCCGGCCCCGCCGCGCCCGCGCACCGAGGCGTCCGCCGCGGCGTCGAGCAGCCGGTCGAGACCGACGTGCGGCAGCGGGCCCACCCGGCGGCGGTGGGCGTCGATCCCGGGCCCGTCGTCGATGCCGGCGAGCAGCAGCGCTCCCCGGCGGACGTCGAGCCGCTCCGGCGGGCTGATCACGGCGCCGCCTCCCGGCCGGACCGGACCAGGCCCCGTCCGGTGGAGCGCCCGGCGGCCCCGGTGCGGCGGGTCCGGGCCCGCAGCACCACGGCGAACCGGGCTAGCGCCGCCACGACCACCCCCACCACGCAGGCCACGGTCGTGGCCGCCAGCCACGGGGTCGCGCGGTCGGTCCCGATGCCGACGCCGTGGACCACCCCCGCGACCCAGGCGAGGTAGGTGGTGAGGTGGACGAGGAACCAGGCCCGGTGCGGAAGGCGGGTCCGGGCGAGCGAGGTCGCGACCACGACCGCGGTGAGGTCGAGGGCGACCGCGGCGAGCGCCATCCACACCGGTTCGTAGGTGGCGCCGAACGGCACGAACACCTGCCACCAGCGGATGTCGACGAACTCGTCGACGACCGCGGTCAGCGCGTGGGCCGCGAGGAGGAGCACCGAGAGGCCCGCCAGGGTGCGGTGCAGGCCCTGGGTGACGAAGCGCGGCCACCACGGGCTGACCGCCCGGTCGGTGGCCAGCACCCCGAGCAGCACCGTGACCGAGAAGACGACGAGCAGCACCACGCCGGTGCCGCGGTTGGCGTACCAGAGCAGGGGAGTGGTCACGGCTGCTCCTCCAACCCGAGCTCGGTCCACGGCGGGGTCCGGGCCACCGTGCCGTCGTCGGCGACGAGCCGCGCCGCGACCCCCCGGTGCTCCAGCCAGGGAAGAGCCTCGTCGCCGAGCACGACGGCCGCGGTGGCGGCGGTGTTCGCGGCGGCGGCGGTGTGGCCGAGGGCCGACACGGTGCGCCAGGGCCCGGTCGCGGGCTCTCCGGTGCGGGGGTCGACCAGGTGGTGCCACTGCCGTCCCCCACGCCGCCAGCGCCGGGCGCTCGTGCTCGACGTCGCGAGGCCGCCGGCGTGGAGCCGGATGCGGGAGCGCGCGCCGCCCGACTCGAGGTCGGCGAGGCTGTGCCCGAGGACGACGGGGTGTCCGGGCCCCACGGCGTCCTGCGGGCCCGCCACCCGAAGGTCTCCGCCGACGCCGGCCAGCACCGGCACGCCGAGCTCGTCGACCACCGCGTGCGCGACGAGGTCGGCCGCGAATGCCTTGCCGGTGGCGCCGAGGTCGAGGGCGGTGCCCGGCGGCACCGTGACCGTGGCGTCGGTGACGTGGACCTCGCGCCACGTGCCCGGCGGCACCGGGAGGGCCACCGGGGTGGGGTCGTCCGCCGGCACGAGGGCGAACGTGCGGTCGTAGCCGGAGCCGACGAGGACCGACCCGAGCGTGGGGTCGACGAGACCGCCGGTCTCCGCGCACGCCTCCAGCGCGACGCGGACCGCCCCGACGAGGACCGGCGAGACGAGGATGGGGTGACCGGCCGCCCGGTTGGCGAGGCTGAGGTCGCTGTCCTCCCGGAACCGGCTGCAGGCGCGGTCCACCGCGTCGAGGACGCCGACGGCGACGTCCACCGCGGCGGCGACGACGCCCGGCTCGGTCCGCAGGTCGACGTGGGTGCCGAGGGCCCGCCAGGTGGCGGCGCCGTGGGTCTCGTCGACGGCCGGACGGGTGGCGACGGCGGTCATGAGCCCGTGCTCGTCACGGGCGGAGGAGGAGGCGGTGGAGGCGGGGCGACCGGTGCCTGCGGGGTGACCGGGCGCGGTGCCGGCGCGGCCGGGGGTGCCGCGGCGGGGGGTGCAGCGGGGCCCCCGACCCGGGCCGAGCCGGGCGCCGAGGCCCGGACCACGACCTTGGGCCCGACGACCGTGCGCTGCGGCCGCGGGGTCGTGACGACGACCGGGTGGCTCGTCGCCCACGCGAGGAGCTCCTCGTGGTGGCGACGGGCGGCCGCCGCCTCCGCCGCCGCCTGGGCGCTGGCCTTCTCGGCCTCGACCCGCGCCGTCTCGCGGGCGGCCAGTGCCGTGGCACCGCCGGTGGCCGCGACCGCGGAGGCGGCCAGGGTCCCGCTCAGCACGACGAGCACGGTGCGGGACCGGTCGCGCTGACCGGCGGTGAGCAGGGGTTTCACCGGGGGTCCTCCGTCGTCGGGGGTGCGTCGGCGACCACGGTGGCCCCCACCACCGCAACGGCACCTCATCGCTGCGTTAAGGAACTCTCATGACGGCGCCGGGGACGCCGTGCCGCGGGTCCCGCGCCCAGCGGCCCGGCGACGCCGAGGTCCTTAACGCACTCTTGACTCCCGCGCCACCCGCGCTTGAGCCGCGATCGCCGACGATCCAGTCACTCTGCACCCATGACCTCGGAGGTCCATCGTGTCTCTCGTCACCACCGTGGGCGTCGGCGCCCTGCTCGGGACCGTCCTCGCGGTCGGCGTGTACAACGTCGTCGCGCCGGCCGACCAGGTCCCGGCCTCGGTCGACGTCGCCCCTACGTTCGCACCGGTGCCCACTCCCACCGTCACCGAGGAGGACGAGGCCTGCGTCGCGCCCGCCGTCCTCGAGGACGACGAGTGCATCGTCCACGTCCCCGGCCCCACCGTGACCCTGCCCGCGGCCCCGCCCGCCACGCAGGGGACGGTGACCACCGGTACCTGGCAGGGCCGCACGGACGACGGCCGGGACGAGCAGTACGGCGATGACGACGCGCAGGACGAGGAGTACGGCGATGACGACTCGTACGAGGACGACGACGCCGAGCACGAGGACGGCGAGCACGACGACGACGGCGAGCACGACGACGACGGCGAGCACGACGACGACTGAGGTCTCGGGCAGGACCGGCTCAGCCGGCAGCGGCCGGCAGGCGCAGCTCGACCCGCAGCCCGCCCAGCTCGGACCCGCCGAGCCGCACCGACCCGCCGGCGCCCTCCACGATCCGGTGGACGATCGCGAGGCCCAGCCCGGTCGAGCCGGCACCGCTGTGGCCGCGGCCCTGCCAGGCGGCCGCCATCCCGGGACCGGCGTCCTCGACGACGACGTGCACCTCACCCGGGACGCTGCGGAGCACGACCCGCGCACCCGCGTCCTCGGGCGTGTGCGCGAAGACGTTGTCGAGGAGGGTGTCGACGAGCTCGCGGGCGTCGTCCGCCGACAGCTCGACCCGGGCGCCCGGCGCCAGGACGACGAGGTCGAGCCGGCGACCCTGGTCCTCGGCGAGGGCGCGCCAGAACCCGACCCGCTCGGTCAGCAGCGGGGCCAGCTCGATGACGGGCCGCATCTCGTCGGTGACGGGTCGGCGCGCCTCGCGCACGACCTCGTCGATGCTGCGCTGGAGGGCGTCGACGTGCTCGCGCAGGCGGTCCGCGACGGCGGCGTCGTGGACGAGGTCGGTGTCGAGGCGCAGCGCGGTGACGGGCGTGCGCAGGCGGTGGCCGAGGTCCGCGACGTGCTCCCGCTCGGCGGCCACGAGGACGTGGATCCGGTCGGCGAGGGCGTTCAGGGCCCGACCCAGCTCGGCCGTCTCCGGGGGCCCGCCCGGGACCGCACGCGCATCCGCCTCGCCCTCGCGCAGCCGGTGCGCCACGGTGGCCACCTCGACGACGGGGACGCTGATCCGTCGGCCCAGCCACCAGGCCACGGCGACGGACAGCCCCACGAGCGCCACGCCGAGCGAGCCCGACGGTCGACCCACGCGCCGACGACCCCCGCGCGTCAGCTCGTCGGTGGTCACCGAGGCCACGACCACGTCGAGGCCGCGCGGCGTCATCGACCGACACCACGGCGTCCCGGCCGCCGTCGTGGTCGGTCGTGAAGGAGGCCCGTTCCCTGCGGGCCCGCTCCACGGCGGCGGTGACGTGCTCGGGCAGGGACCCGTCCACCGTGCCGCCGAGCACCGTGCCGTCGGGCTCGACGACGACCACCTCCGGACCGCGGGCGCTGTTCGCCGCGACGGTGCGGTCGAGGGTGGCGGTGTCGTCGACCGCGGCCACGAGGGTGGCGACCTCCTGCGCCTGCTGCTGCGCGCGGGTCGTCGCCTGCGCCTCGGCGAGGTTGGCCAGGAGCACGCACAGTGGCAGGACGAACGCGACGACGACGCCGGAGGTCGTGGCCGCGACGAGCAGCGCGATCCGCCGGGTCATCGCCGCTCAGCCACCCGCGGTGGGCCGGCGGGCTCGCCCGCGTCGGCGCTGGGGGCGGCGAGCCGCACGCCGACGCCGCGCACGCTGTGGAGGTAGACCGGTGCCGCGGCCGTCTCGCCCGAGCTTGCGCCGCAGCCACGACAGGTGGACGTCGACGGTGCGCTCGCCGCCGCCGTACGGCTGGTTCCACACCTCGGCGAGGATGTCGCGCTTGGTCACGACCTCACCGGCGCGCCGAGCGAGGAGGTGGAGCAGGTCGAACTCGCGGCGGGACAGGTCGAGCCGGCCGCCGCCGAGCATCGCCTCGCGGGTCACCGGGTCGACGACGAGCTCCCCGACGACGAGCGGCTCGGTCGTGCCGTCCGGCTGGACCCGGCGCAGCACGGCACGGATCGCGCGCCTCGAGCTGGTCCATCCCGAACGGCTTGACGACGTAGTCGTCGGCCCCGGCGTCGAGGGCCCGGACCACGGACGGGTCGTCGTCGCGCGCCGTGACGACGATGACCGGCGTGTGGCGCACGGCGCGCAGCATCGTCAGCAGGCTGTGGCCGTCGAGGTCGGGGAGCCCGAGGTCGAGCAGGACGAGGTCGGGCTGCTCGTCGAGCGCCTGCTGGAGCCCGGCCATGCCCCCCGGGGCGCTCGACACCGCGTGGCCGCGGTCGGTGAGCGCGCGCACGAGCGAGGACCGGATCGCGGGGTCGTCCTCGATGACGAGAACGTGTGTCACAGTGGGCACGGTAGAGCAGTCCGAGGGAGGCGCGCGTGAGGTCCGGCCGGGCACCGTGGTTCCTGGCCGCGATGGTCTGGGTGCTCGTCGTCGCCGCGGTCGGGTCGGTCACCTACGTCGTGGTCGACCGCGCCGGGGCCGGGATCGGCGACACCTCGCAGACCCGCCCCCTCGCCGCCGCCGCCACGACAGCGCCCGCGCCGGAGCCGACGCGCAGCTCCCCGCGGCCGTCGAGGACGCCGAGCCGCACCCCGTCGCCGCGCGCCACGGCGACGCGGGCGCCGGCCCCGGCGACCGCGACGCCGCTCGCGACCGCCACTCCAGCCCCGGCCCCGACGCGGACTGCCGCGCCGGCCCCGGTGTCGGGCACCGCCTCCTTCCCGACCCGCGGCGGCACCGTGGTCGCGACGTGCACCGATGGCGTGGTCCGGCTCGACTCCATCACCGTGCGCGACGGGTGGCGGTTCGAGACCGAGGCGGAGGAGGGGCACCTCGAGGTGAAGTTCGAGTCGGGTGAGGACGAGGTCGAGCTGAGGATCGGCTGCCGCGGCGGGGTCCCGGTGCTGGTCGACGACCAGCCGAACTGACTGTGAGGATCGACGGCGCTGGACACCGGTCGCCGCACGGGAGGATGATCGGTGGCTCGCCCTCACCACGTGCGCCGGGTACCCACCGGTGCACCGCCGGGCCGGCACCGCGCGACGGCGTCGACCCTTCGTCACCCCTCCAGCGGGTGGTGACCCGGTCGCCGGACCGCCGCACACCCGGGAAGCAGCACCGCGGCCGCCTCCCAGCGCGTGCGGCCCGAGAGCTGACGAGGTCCGCCATGGACACCTCCCGACGTCGCCGAGCCCGAGCCCGTCAGCACGTGCACGGCGGGGCGCATCCCTGGCGCACGCGCCCGGTGGTCGCCGGCCTGGCCACCCTGCTCGCGACCGGGGCGGCCTGCAGCGGCGGTGACCCGGAGCCGACCGCGGCGCCCGAGGTGTCCCCGTCGGCCGCCACCCCGTCGGACTCGAGCCCCTCGGCGGCGGGGGGCCGCTGGCCGGACCTTCCCGGCTCCGGCCTGCCCGCCGACGTGGCCGACCGGCTCGAGGCCGAGATGACGAGCTGGGTGGACCGGGGGATGCTGCCGGGGGTGACCGCCGCGGTGGCCGGCCCGCAGGGGGTGTGGGTCGGCGCGGCGGGGGTGGACGGAGCGGGCATCCCGCTGACGCCGGACGCCGGGATGTCGCTGCTGCAGATCACGTGGTCGTTCACCGCCGCCGAGGTCATGCTGCTCGCGGAACAGGGGAAGGTCGACCTCGACGCGCCCGCGGCGACCTACGTCCCGGTGCGCCAGGTGGCCAACGGGGTGACGGTGCGCCAGCTGCTCGAGCACCGCGCGGGCATCCCTGATCCGGGGGCCGCAGACCTGGAGGAGTCGTGGTCCTCCAGACCCGACGCTCACTGGACGACCGCCCGCTACCTCAGGCCCGTCGGGAGGGCGACGGACCCGCCCGGTGAAGAGCTGTACTTCGACACCACCAACTACGAGCTGCTCGGCCTGGTCGTCGAGAAGGTCTCCGGCGAGCGCCTCGGAGCGGCCTACCGGCAGGACCTCTGGGCCCCCCTCGGCCTGACGCGGTTGGCGCTGCAGGACGAGCAACGGCTCCCGCCGCCGCTGGCCGCTCCGGGTCGGGACCCGGCGCTGCCCGACGGCATCGCCGACGACCGTTACCTGCCGTTCCGCACCCTGGTCAGTGCGGTGCGCGCGTCGGTGGGAGCAGCGGGTGACGCCGAGTCGGTCGCCCGCTGGGGGTACGCCCTGCACGGGGGACACCTGCTGGAGCCCGAGTCCGTGGCACAGATGACCGACTTCGCCGACGACGACTGGGGCCTCGGGATGTTCGACTGCGCCACCCGCATCCTCGAGAGCCCCTCGATCGACTGCATCGGGAACGAGGCCGAGCTGATGGGCTACAGCGTGGTGCTCGTGGTCGTGCCCAGCGCGCAGACGTCGGTCGCCGTGCTCAGCCCATCGACGAACAAGGCGTATGGCTTCGTCAAGTGGCTGATGAGCGCCGGAGACCTGCTCGGTAACGCGAGCTCCTGACGGCCCGCCCCGACGATGCGGAGCGGGCGGCCCGGGCCACTAGCCTGCGGGCATGGCCACCGCCCTCGTCACCGACTCCACGGCGTACCTGCCCCCCGACCTCATCGACGGCCTGGACGTGCACGTGGTGCCGCTCCACGTCGTCGTCGGCGGGCGGGAGCACCGCGAGGGCGTCGACGTCACGGCCGAGGAGGTGGCGGCCGCGCTGCGCGCGTTCACGCCGGTCTCGACCTCCCGGCCCGCGCCGGGGGCGTTCCTCGAGGTGTACGAGGCCGCGGCGCGCGGCGGCGCTGACGCGGTGGTGTCCGTGCACATCTCCGCGGACCTGTCGAGCACGCTGGGCGGTGCCGAGCTGGCGGCTGCCGAGGCCACGCTGCCGGTGACGGTCGTCGACTCGCGCGCCCTCGGGATGGCCATGGGGTACGCGGTGCTCGCCGGGGCCCGGGCGGCCGCGGAGGGCGCCGACACCGCGGCCGTCGCCGACCTCGTGCGCCGAACCTGCCGGGCGTCGTCCGTCGTCTTCTACGTCGACACCCTCGAGTACCTCCGGCGCGGCGGCCGGATCGGGCGGGCCGGGGCGCTGCTCGGCTCCGCGCTGTCGATCAAGCCGATCCTGGCCCTGCGCGAGGGGCACATCGTCCCGCTCGAACGGGTCCGCACCTCCAGCCGGGCCATCGCCCGGCTCGAGGAGCTGGCGGTCGAGGCGGTCGAGGCGGCCCGGGCGGGTGGCTACGACGTCGACGTGGCCGTGCAGCACCTCGACTCCGCCGAGCGCGCCGACCGGCTCGTCGAGCGGCTGGTGGCGCGGCTGCCCGAGGCCGCCATCCGGGTGGTCGAGCTCGGGGCGGTCGTCGGTGCGCACGTGGGCCCGGGCACGCTCGCGGTGGCGGTCGTGCCCCGCCTCGAGCACTGAGCCGATGGCCCCGGCCACCCTCGGGCTCGTGCTGTTCACCGCCGTCGTCGCCTTCCTCATCGGCTCGGTCAACCCGGCCGCGCTGGTCGCCAGGGCGCGGGGCGCGGACCTGCGGACCTCCGGGTCCGGCAACCCGGGCGCCACCAACGCCGGCCGGGTGCTCGGGCGCAAGTGGGGGGTCGTCGTGCTCGTGCTCGACGTGCTCAAGGCCTACCTGCCGACGCTGTTCGCCCTGGAGGTGCTCGGGCTCGTCCCGGCGCTCGTGGCCGGGTTCGCCGTGGTGCTCGGCCACGTGTTCAGCCCGTTCCTCGGGGGCCGTGGTGGGAAGGGGGTCGCGTGCGCCGTGGGCGCGGTCCTCGCGGTGGAGCCGTGGGTGGCCCTGGGGGCCGTCGCCGTGTTCCTCGTCGTCTGGGCCGTGGTCTCGTACGTCGGCCGGGCCGCCGTCGTCGTCACCGGGCTGCTCCTGCTCTTCGGCGTCGTGGGCGGGCTCGGGATGCTGCCGTGGCTCGAGCCCGTCGTCGGGTGGTGGCTCGTCGCCCTCTGCGCGCTCGTGCTCTCGCGGCATCGGCGCAACATCCGCACGTGGTGGGTGCGGAGGCGCCGCTGACGGACCCCGGCGTGCGCCAACGGTCCACAGGGGGCGTCCGGTGAGGGCGTCGTCCACAGCCGCGGCGGCGGGGGCTGTGGCCCGGGCGGCTGCTGCCTAGCGTCGACGGCATGGGACGACGTGACGAGGGCGGGGGGCTCTCCCCGCGGGCGCGGGCCCGGCTGGGGAGCGCGGTGCCGGGGACGGATGCCGGGCCGCGCGCCGACGTGCTGCCGTCGGCCGCCGTTCGCGGCGGGTACGTGGCCCGCCCCGAGGACCTGGTGGCCCGGGTGCGCACGCCGGCGGCGGCGGGGGAGGGCGCGGGGCCGGGTGCCGGCGGTGGCGTGCCGCGGGCAGGCTCGCCGGGTCGGCACCGCCGGGTGCGGCCGCCGGCGCAGGGATGGGTGCGGCTGCCGGCGTCGTTCGTCGGGGCGCGGTGGCAACCCGGCCGTGCCGGCGTCCTGGGGTGGTGGCGGTGGCCGTGCTCGCGGTCCTCGTCCTCGGGGTGCGGGTGGCGTGGGCCCGGTCGGCCGCGGAGCCGTCCGTCGTGGCTCCCGGGGGCGGCGCGCGTGCGGGGCCCACCGGCATCAGTGCTGGCGCGGCCCCGGTCGGTCCGGGCGGCACCCCCGGCTCCTCGGTCGCGCCGGTCGGTGGGGCCACGGGGACAGTGGACCCCGGGGTGGTCGGTGCCCAGGGGTACGCCGGTGCGACGGCCGGCCCCACCGTGGGCGCGGTGGTCGTCGTCCACGTCGTCGGTGAGGTGCGTGACCCCGGGCTCCAGCGGCTGCCCGCCGGCTCGCGCGTGTCGGACGCCGTGGCGGCGGCGGGTGGCGCCACCCGCCGGGCCGACCTCGCGGCGGTCAACCTCGCCCGGCTCGTCGTCGACGGCGAGCAGGTGCGGGTGCCGGCGCCGGGCGAGGCCGTGGCACCGTCCGCCGGTGGTGCGGGGGCCGGCGCGACCGGTGGCGGGGGTGCCGGCACCGGCGGCGGGGCCGGCGGCACGGTGTCCCTCAACGGCGCCGACCCGGCGACGCTCGAGACCCTGCCCGGGGTGGGGCCCGTGCTCGCGCAGCGGATCGTCGAGTGGCGCACCGCCCACGGCGGCTTCACCAGCGTCGACGAGCTCACCGAGGTCAGCGGCATCGGGGAGAAGACCTTCGAGCAGCTGCGTCCCCTCGTCACGCCGTGACCCGGGCGCGCAGCCGGGCCGCGGACCTGCGGCTGCTGGGGCCGGCCGTGGCCGGCTGGACCGTCGCGGCGGCGCTGCTCGGGGCCGACGTGCGGGTCAGGGCGGTGGCCGTGGCCACCGGTGTCACGGTGGCCGTGGGGTGCGCGGTGGCGGCCCGCCGGTGGCGCCGGGTGCGGGCGCTCCTCGGACAGGTCGTGCTGACCGTCGTCGTCGTGGCGCTGCTGCAGGGCGTCGCGGCCGCCCAGCTCCTGTGGCGCGACCGGGGCGACGTCGGCTCCCTCGCGGCGCAGCGGGCGTCGGTGCGCGCGTCGGCCGTTCTCACCGGCGACGCGGTGCAGGTCGGCGGTCGTGCGGTGGACGAGCCGCGGGTGGTGCGTGAGGCGACCGTCGTCCGGCTGGAGGCCAGGGGGCGCGTGGCCGACACCGGCGCCCCGGTGCTGCTCGTGGGTGGCGCCGAGCTCGTCGACCCGCCGTGGCGCGCCACCGTGGAGCTGCGGGGACGGCTGGGGCCGGCCGGGCCCGGCGACGACCGGGTCGCCGTGCTCGCGGTCGCCGGCACGCCCCAAGTGGTGGCCCCACCCGGGGCCGTCGCCGCCGGGGCCGAGCGGCTGCGCGCCGGTCTGCGCGCCGCCGTCGACGACGCCCCCGCCGACGCCCGCGGCCTGCTGCCGGGCCTCGTCATCGGCGACACGAGCCGGACGCCGGAGGACCTCACGGCCGCGATGCGGGCCACGGGGATGACGCACCTGACCGCAGTGAGCGGCTCGAACGTCGCCGTCGTCGTCGGCATGGTCCTGGGGCTGGGGGCGGTGCTCGGTCTGCCCCGGCGGCTGCGGCCCGTGCTCGCCGGGCTGGCGCTCGCGGGCTTCGTCGTGCTCGCCCGCCCGGACCCCAGCGTCGTTCGCGCCGCCGCGATGGGCGCCATCGGGCTGCTCGGCCTCAGCCGGTCGCGGCGCTCCGCCGGGCTGCCGGTCCTCGCCGGGGCGGTCGTCGTCGTGCTCGTGCTCGACCCCTGGCTCGCCCGCTCGTACGGCTTCGCCCTGTCGACCCTGGCCACGCTCGGGCTGCTCCTCTTCACCCGGCCCTGGGGCGACGCCGTCGGCCGCCGGCTCCCCACGCGGCTCGCCCCGCTCGGCCCGGCGCTGGCCGTGCCGGTCGCGGCCCAGGCGGCCACCGCGCCGGTCGTCGTCCTGCTCCAGGGCTCGGTCAGCGTCGTCGGGGTGCTCGCCAACCTCCTCGCCGCACCCCTGGTGCCGCCGGCCACGGTCGCGGGCGTCGTGGCGGCGCTCGTCTCCGTGGTCTGGGCCCGCGGTGCCGAGCTCGTCGCCTGGGCGGGCGTCGTGCCCGCCGGGGCGATCGCCGGGGTCGCCCACGCCTTCGCGGCGGTGCCCGGCGGCACCCTGCCCTGGCCTGACGGGCCGCCCGGTGCGCTGCTCCTCGCGGGGGTGCTCGTCCTGCTGGTGCTCACCGGCCGGGCCCTGGTCGGAGCCGTCGCGGCGCACCCCGCCCTCGCACTCGCGGTCGTCGCCCTCGCCGGTGCGGCGCTGCTGCCCACCCGGGCGCTCACCTGGCCGCCCGACGGGTGGCGGGTCGTCGCCTGCGACGTCGGCCAGGGCGACGCCGTCGTCCTGCGCAGCGGCCCCGGGCGAGCGGTCCTCGTCGACACGGGACCGGATCCCGAGTCCGTCGACGCCTGCCTGGACCGGCTCGGCATCACGGCGCTCGACGCCGTCGTGCTCACCCACTTCCACGCCGACCACGTCGACGGGCTCGCCGGTGCCGTTCGCGGTCGCGACGTCCGCCAGGTGCTGGTCTCGCCGGTGGCCGAGCCCGAGCAGGGCGCCGAGGAGGTGGAGCGGGTCGCAGCGGGCGCGGGGGCACCAGTGGTCGTCGTGCGCGCCGGCGACCGCGTCGTCCTCGGCGAGGTCGACGCCCTGGTGTGGGGGCCGTGGCGCCGCATCGCCGCCGGCTCGGTCCCCAACAACGCCAGTGTCGTGCTCGCGGCCCGGGTCGGGGGCCTGGACGTCCTCCTCCTCGGCGACGTCGAGCGCGAGGCTGCCCACGACCTGCTCCTCCGGGTGCGCCGCGACCCGCTGCTGGCGGCCGCGGCCACCGGGTTCGAGGTGGTCAAGACACCCCACCACGGCAGCGCCAACCTCGACGACGAGCTGATGGCCGTGGTGCGGGCGCCGGTGGCGCTGGTCAGCGTCGGCGCCGACAACGACTACGGCCACCCGGCACCGCACCACCTCGACCTGCTGCGCCGGCTCGGCTCGGCCGTGTACCGGACGGACCGGCACGGTGACGTCGCGGTGCTGGTGCGACCCGGGGGAGCGGTGGCGGTGGCGACCAGTCGCTGACCGGCTGCTGCCGCGCCCGCCCTCAGATCGAGAAGGCCGGCTCCGGCATCCGGGTGGTCGGCGATCTCGGCTGCGCCCGGGCGCTCGCGACGAGGGCGTCGAGGGTGGCGGTCACGGCGGGCACGCGCTGGAGGTCGGGGGTGGTGACGGCGACGATGGTGCGCCGCGACGCGGGGGTCAGGGGGAGCGCGATGACGTCCTCGTGCTGCACGGTGCGCAGGATGAGGTCGGGGATCAGCGCCACCCCCAGCCCCTCGGCGACCAGCCCGAGGACGGCGACGTAGTCCTCGGTCTCGTAGGCGACGTCGGGCCGGAAGCCGGCGGCGTCGGCGAGCTGCACCAGGTGGCCCCGGCACCGCGGGCACCCGGCGATCCAGGGCTCCTCGGCCAGCTCGGCGAGGTCGACCTCGTCGCGCTCGGCGACCTCGTGGGTGCGGGGGATGGCGAGGCGCACGTCGTCCTCGAGCAGCGGGGTGGTGACGAATGCCTCGAGGTCGTCCTCGCCGCGCACGACGTCGGTGCCCTCGTACGTGAACGCCACGGCGAGGTCGCAGTCGCCGGCACGCAGGGCGGCGATGCTCTCGGGCGGCTCGGCCTCCGTGAACGAGATGGTCACGTCGGGGTATCGGGCCTTGAGCAGGGCCAGCGCGCGGGGCACCAGGGTGGCCGACGCCGAGGGGAAGGCCATCAGCCGTACCCGGCCGGAACGCAGCCCGGCGATGGCAGCCACCTCCTCCTCGGCGGAGTCCAGCGCCGCGAGCACCGGCCCGGCGGCCCGGGCCAGCACCTGACCGGCCTCGGTGAGCCGCACGTTGCGCCCCATCCGCTCGACGAGCACGGTGCCGGTGCGCTGCTCGAGGCGGCGCACCATCTGCGAGATCGCCGGCTGGGTGTATCCGAGCGCGGCGGCGGCCGCGGTGAAGCTCCCCTCGTCGGCGATGGCGCGCATGACGCGGAGCCCGGCGGCGTCGATCATGATCCGATGCTAGCGGCAGCCATAACCCGATGTTATCGACCTGCCGCCATTCGGACACGGACCCGCACCTTCGTCGCCCTGACGGGGCTGACGAGGGGCCACCGTCGGCAGCCGGTGCGATGATCGGTGCGTGCCGGACGCCCCCTCCGCCCCGCCGCCGCGAGCCCCGCGCCGCGAACCCCGCCGCCGCGACGCCGCGTGCGGCCACCCCGGCGTGGGCGCTGCGGCCGACCGACCCCGGCAGCCGCGGGCCCGCGGCCGTGGCCCGCCTCGCCGAGGCCCTGCACGAGTACCCGGGCACCCTGGTGCTCACCGGGGCCGGCATGTCCACCGACAGCGGCATCCCCGACTACCGGGGCCGTGACGGCACCCGCCGGGTGATGCCGATGCAGCACGGGGAGTTCTGCGCGAGCAGCGAGAACCGCCGCCGGTACTGGGCCCGCTCGTTCGTCGGCTGGCAGCGGTTCTCCCGGGCCGAGCCCAACCCCGCCCACCACGCCGTCACCGACCTCCAGCGCCTCGGCGGCCTGGGCCCGGTGATCACCCAGAACGTCGACGGGCTCCACCAGGCGGCCGGCAGCACCGCCGTCACCGAGCTGCACGGCAGCCTGGCCGAGGTGGTCTGCCTCACCTGCGGCGACCGCGGCGACCGCGAGCAGCTCCAGCACCGGATGGCGCTGGCCAACCGCGGCTTCGAGGACCGCGTCCGCGGCGCGGCGCCCGACGGGTCACGGGTCAGCAGCCAGATCCGCCCGGACGGCGACGTCGTGCTGCCCGAGGACGCGGTCGCCGGGTTCCGCCTGCCGCTGTGCCTCGTCTGCGGTGCCGACACCCTCAAGCCCGACGTGGTCTTCTTCGGGGGCTCGGTGCCGCGCGAGCGGGTCGAGGCCTGCTACGCCCTCACCGACGCCGCGCCGGCGCTGCTCGTCCTCGGCTCCTCGCTCGCCGTGATGAGCGGGCTGCGCTTCGTGCGCCACGCCGCCCGGCGCGGCATCCCGGTGCTCGCGGTCACCCGCGGCCCGACCCGCGGCGACGACCACGTCACCGTGCGGGTCGACGGGCCGTTGGCCCCCACGCTCGCGGCCGTCCTCGACGCCCGCCGCGCGGCGTGAGCGAGCCGCGGCTGCGCACGGCCACCGCCGCGGACCTGCCGGCGATGACGGCCGTCTACAACGCCGCCGTGGCGCACTCGCTCGCCACCTTCGACACCGAGCCGCGGGGCGAGAACCACTACGCGGCGGCCGTGGCGTCCACGCGGCCGGGCGACCACGTCGTCGTCGCCGAGGCGAGCGGCCGGGTGGTGGGGATGGCGTACGCGGGCACCTACCGGCCGCGTCCGGCCTACGACGGCACCCGCGAGGTGAGCGTCTACCTCGACGCCGGCGTGCGCGGCGCCGGGCTGGGCCGGCGGCTCTACGACGAGCTGCTCGCCCGGGTGGACGCCGACGGCGTGCACACCTGCCTGGCGGTCATCGCGCTGCCGAACCCCGCGAGCGAGGCGCTGCACCGCGCGGTCGGCTTCGCACCGGTCGGCGTGCTGCGCGAGGTGGGCCACAAGTTCGGCGCCTGGGTCGACACCGCCCTCTGGCAGCGGATGCACCCGGCCGGCCGCTGACGGCGCGGCCGGCCGGCACCCGGTCACGTGGTCAGATGCGGCGCAGGACCGCGGTGACCTTGCCGAGGATCGTCGCGTGGTCGCCGTCGATCGGCGAGAACGCCGGGTTGTGGGGGAGCAGCCAGACCTTGCCGTCCTTGCGCTTGAAGGTCTTGACCGTCGCCTCGTTGTCGAGCATCGCCGCGACGATCTCGCCGTTCTCGGCGGTGGCCTGCTGGCGCACGACCACCCAGTCGCCGTCGCAGATCGCGGCGTCGACCATCGAGTCGCCGACGACCCTCAGGAGGAACAGCGAGCCCTCGCCGACGATCTGGCGGGGGAGGGGGAAGACGTCCTCGACGACCTCCTCGGCGGTGATCGGCACACCGGCGGCGATCTGGCCCAGGACCGGCACGTACGACGCCTCGGGGCGCTGGTCGCCGATGCCGGTGACGTCGACGTCGTCGTGCTCGGGGGTCGCGCGGTAGCCCGGGGCCTCCCGGGGGGTGTCGGGGGAGACGATCTCGATGGCGCGCGGCCGGTTCGGGTCGCGGCGGAGGAAGCCCTTGCGCTCCAGCGCCGACAGCTGGTGCGCCACCGAGCTCGGCGAGGTCAGGCCCACGGCGTCGCCGATCTCGCGCATGCTCGGCGGGTAGCCCCGGCGGTCGATCGAGTTGCGGATGACCTCGAGCACCTTGCGCTGCCGGTGCGTCAGCGCGCCGCCGTCGCCGCGGTCGGGCATCTCGTGGATGTCGGCGTTCCTGGGACGTGCCATCTCGACCCCTTCGGTGCGACCGGTGGGAGGAACCGCCCGGTCTCCATGGTGTTGGTGCAGGTCAGCCGGGTTGTCAGTGGTGCCGTGCAGGCTTCCTGCCATGCCGACAGCGTACGCGTCTCGTACAGACATCTCAAACATGTGTTCGACGCGTGTCTTGATCGGGTCGAACACATGTGCTACAACTCGTACAGACGTTCTATCGAACACCGGTTCGACGGTCGCGGTCGCGGCCGGGATGGAGGACATGATGAGCGCGATCGCCTGGAGCCCCGCCGGCGCCGCCCACGCACCGCCGCTGTCCGCCCGGCCGCGCCTGACCCTCATCGAGGGCGGTGCACCCGTCGAGCCGGTCGGTGCCGGGCTGCGCCTCACCGCCCGGGGCCGCCTCGCCCTCCTCGTCCTCGTCGCCCTCGCGGTCGCGGCCGTCGTCGTTCTCACCGGCTCCGGCGGCGCCGGGGCCTCGGTGCCGGAGCGCACCGTCACCGTCCTCCCGGGGCAGACGCTCTCCGAGGTGGCGGCGGCCGAGCTGCCGGAGCTGTCCATCTCCGAGGGCATCGTGGCCCTCCAGCTGGCCAACTCCCTCAACACCGCACAGGTGAGCGCCGGGCAGGAGCTCGTCGTCCCGCGGTCCTGACACCTCCCCGCGACGCCGCGACCCGCGGCTCGCCGGGGCCCGCCGCGACGATGCAGGGTCGTCGCGGCACCACCGTCCGAGTCCCTCGACCCGGCTCCGGACGCCGAAGGGCGTCGCCCCCCGTGCAGGGGAGGCGGCGCCCTTCGTGCCGCACCCTTCGTGGGCGCGGCGTCATCAGCCGATGTGCAGGTTGAGCGGGCGCCCGAGGAAGCGGGCGAGCCGCGCCGCGCCGTGCTCCACGGCGGCACGCTCGGCCTCGCCGAGCGGGAGGTCGGGGGCCACCTCCACCCGGACGGCGTCTCGGGTGACCGTGCGGCGCCACGCCCCGACGTCCTCACCACTGAGCAGCACCGTGCCGCCGCCGATGGCGTTGACGATCCGCGGGCGGGGGGTCGTGGGGTCGCGGCGAGGGAAGCCGTGCTGCGCGTAGGTGAGGGTCAGCTCGTCGAACGCCGGCACGAGCAGCGCGCCGGGGCGGCGGGTGGCCCGGGCCGGTACGGCGGGGTCGCACCACAGCACGGTGTCGCCGACCCGCACCTGCTCCAGCCGGTCGGCGAGCCGCGCGAGCGAGGCGCGCACCTGGGTGAGCGTCAGCGTCGACCAGCGCACCAGGTCGCGGTCGGTGGCCGGGCCGTGCCCGGCCATGAACCGGGCCACGAGCTCGTCGTGCGCGGCCTCTCCCTCCAGCTCGTCGTTGCGGCCGGGCGGTACCACCGCGTCGACGAGGGCATAGGTGTGCTCGGCGCCGCGCGGCGGCCCCGAGCAGACGACCGCCCGCACCTCGGCCACGAGCAGCTGGTGGCCCACCTGCTCGGTGGCCGCCGGAAGGCCGCGCTCGGCGAAGGCGGCGGTGAGCTCGCGCCGGGTCGCGTGCCGGCCCGCCGGCGAGCACCTCACGGAGCACGTCGAGCGCCGCGTCGAGGGCCCGGTCGTCGAGCGCCAGCTGCCGGTGCCGCGCCCCGAGGGTGGCCTCGACCCGGGGCCCGGTGAGGCGCTGCAGCCAGCGCAGGTCCTCGGGGCGCACCAGGTGCCACGTGGGCCGCAGCACATGGGTGCGGAGCCACCCGCCTGCCGCCTGCTCGGCGAGCACGTCCGCGTACGTGGTGCCCGCCCGCATCCGCATCCCCACCGACCACGCGGCCATCGGGGCGTCCTGCGCCTGCACCGCGAGCAGCCGCCGCACGACGTCGGCCCCGGTGCGCGCCGGGCTCGAGGTGACGAACTGGGTGGCGGCGCGGTGTCGGTGGACCCGCGCGAGCTCCGGTTGGGGCATCCCCCCATGATCGGGCCCGCCACCGACAGGGCGACCCCCGCCGGCCGGTCGGGGGTGGCGACGGGTGGCCGCGGGTGTCCGGCTCAGCGCAGGCCGGGTCCGCTCGGCGCAGGGTCCAGCATGCGCTGAGCGCCACCGGGGTGCGCTGAGCGGGTGGGGTCGGGAGCTGGATGCTCGCCCGGGCGGACCGGGTCCGCCGAACGGCCGAGCCCGCCTCCGCCGTCCCGGCAGAGTTGACCGACGGGTGGTCGGTGCCGGGCGTGTCGCGCTCCGGCCCGGCCCGGCCGGTCGGACACTCGATGGCATGCACACGCGACGGCGGGCCTCCTACCGCGTCAGCCACCACCCCCACGTGCACTGCGAGGGCGGCGGACGCTGGCGGTGGGCCTGCGCGTGCGGCGCCCGCGGCTGGTCGCTCGCGGGTGGGTGGCAGGGCGCGCTCGGCGCCGCCCTCGTGCACCAGAGCATGAGTCCGGGGGAGTAAGGCGCGAGGACGCGGGCCGTGCGGGCCCGCGCGTCGCATCCCGCCGCGCGAGCGGCGGCCACAGACGGCACGGGGTCGCTGCCTTGCAGGGAGGCGCGGCCCCGTGTCCTGTCGTGCCCCACCGCCGCGCTCTCCCACCGAGAGGCCCGGGGAATGCACGGTGGACTTCTGCAGTTCTGTAGTGATGTAATCATGTAACTACTGCAAGGAGCAAGACATGAGACACCTCCACCACCCACCGTTCGACACCGACTCCTCCGATGCCCCGGGCCGCGGCGCCCGCGGACGCGGGCGCGGCCCCGGCGGCCGTCCCGGACCCGGAGGGGGGCGCGGTCGCGGACGCGGCCGCGGCTTCGGCCGGCCCGGAGGCTGGCAGCAGGGCGACCTGCCCGGCGCCGACGACGCCGAGAAGTGGTTCGCCGGGCGCCTGCCCGACGGCTGGTTCGACGACGTCGAGGTCACCGTGGACCGTGAGGAGATCACGGTCGTCGGCACCCTGAGCGGCGTCGACCCGCAGACCGACGCCAGCGAGGCCGAGGGCCGGATCAGCCGGTTCCGTGCCGAGACCCGCGAGCAGCGGATGGCCGTGGCCGACGAGGCCCAGGCCCGCTACCAGCGCACCGTGTCGTGGGGCGCCCGGGTCGGCGACACCACCGCGCTGTTCACCCATCTCGCGGTGCCGGTGATGACCCGCCTGCGCCAGCCGGAGCGCACCGTCCTCGACACCCTCGTCGACGCCGGCGTGGCCCGCTCCCGCAGCGACGCCCTCGCCTGGTGCGTCCGGCTCGTCGGCGAGCACGCCGAGTCCTGGCTCGGCGACCTCCGCGAGGCGATGACCGAGGTCGACAAGCTGCGCGCCACGGGCCCGAGCTCGGAGCCTCTGAGGCACGGGGCCCGAACTCCGAGGCGGTCGGTGTCGACACCGGCGGAGGCCGGTCACTAGCGTGGCCGGATGAGAGCCGCCGTCAGCACCGCATACGGCCCCCCGGACGTCGTCAGGGTCACCGAGGTCGCCGAGCCCGAGACCGGGCCCGGCGACCTCCTCGTCCGGGTGCACGCGAGCACCGTCAACCGCACCGACTGCGGCTACCGTGCGGCGCGCCCGTGGTTCATCCGCGGTGTCTCCGGCTGGCTGCGCCCGAAGGTCGACGTCTGGGGCACCGAGCTCGCCGGCGTCGTGGAGCGGGTCGGGCCACAGGTCACCGCGTTCGCCCCCGGCGACCGGGTGCTCGCCTACGCCGAGGGACGCTTCGGCGCCCACGCCGAGCTCGCCGCCGTCGCCCAGGACTCGATGGTGGCGCACGTCCCCGACGAGGTCGACCTCGCCACCGCGGCCGCCGCCACCGAGGGCGGGCACTACGCGCTGTCCTTCCTCCGCCGCTCCGGGCTGCGGCCCGGCCAGCGCGCGCTCGTGCACGGCGCCACCGGCGCCATCGGCTCGGCGGCCGTGCAGCTCGTCGCCGACCACGGCGTGCACGTCACCGCCACCGCACCCGTCGAGCACCGCGAGCTGGTGCGCGGGCTCGGGGCCGAGGAGGTCGTCGACTGGGACCGAGGCGGCCTCGACCGCCTCGACGCCACCTTCGACGCGGTCCTCGACACCGTCGGGAAGAGCACCTTCGCCGCCGCGAAGCGGTGGCTGGAGCCCGACGGCGTCTACCTCTCCAGCGAGCTCGGGCCCTACTGGCAGAACCCGCTGCTCGCGCTCGTCACGCCGCGCCTCAGCGGGCCGACGGTCGTGTTCCCCACGCCGGTGGAGGGCGACGACGTCATGGTGGACCTCGTCGAGCGGCTGGGCCGGGGCTCGTTCCGGCCGGTGCTCGACCCACGGCGCTTCGCCCTCGACGACGTCGTCGAGGCCTACCGCTACGTCGAGAGCGGCCGCAAGCTCGGCTCGGTGGTGCTCGAGGTCAGCATGCCCGGCGCATGACCAGGCGGATCATCCCCGACGCCGTCGCCGAGGTCTCGCCCACCACCTCGAAGCCGGCCCGCTCGAACATCGACCGGGTGCCGACGAACGCCATCGTCAGGTCCATCCGGCGCTCGCCCGGGTCGACCGGGTAGGCCTCCACGGCCGGGGCGCCGTGCGCGGCCGCGAACTCCACCGCCCCCTCGATGAGCGGCGCGGTGACCCCCTGCCTGCGGTGCCCACCGCGGACGACGACGCAGATGATGCTCCACACCGGAACCTCGTCGAGCGGGTGGATCTTCGTGCTGTGGACCAGGCGGGGGATGTCGGCCCGGGCGCCGACGTTGCACCAGCCCACCGGCCGGCCGTCGAGGTAGGTGACGACGCCCGGCGGCACCTCGCGCTCGCACAGGCGGCGCATCGCCCGCTCGCGGCTGCCCTCGCCGAGCTCCTCGATCTCGCGCTGCCGCAGCCGGTGCGAGAGGCACCAGCAGTGCGTCGCCCTCCGGTTCGGGTTGACGACGTCGGCGAAGTCGTCGAAGCGCTGCGGCGTCACGGGGTGCGTCTCCCACGTCATCGCGCCAGCACACCACCGCCCACCGACACCGCGCACGCCGCGCCGGGTGGACGTCGGCTGAACGAGCGTTTAGGATGCTGAACATGCGTTCAGTGCCCGAGCCGCCTGGGGTGGCCCGGCGACCGCACCGCCCGGGCCGGCATCCGCGACGCGGCCCTGCGGCTCTTCGCCGAGCGGGGCCCCGACGCCGTCACCGTGCGCGAGATCGCCACCGCCGCGGGGGTGTCGCCCGGCCTCGTGCTGCACCACTACGGCAGCAAGGACGGGCTGCGCGCCGCCGTCGACGAGCACGCGGCGGCCGCGTTCGACGCGATGCTCGCCGAGCTCGGCGAGGACGGGATGGAGGAGGCGCTCACCGGGGGCAGCACGGCCTCGCTCGCCGAGGCGTTCGCCGCCGGCTTCCCGGAGGGCTCGCCGTTGCCGGCGTACCTGCGCCGCCTGCTCCTCTCCGGCGACCCGGCGGGCGCCGGCCTGGTCGCCCGCTGGCACGCGATGACCGGTCGCCCTGCTCGAGCAGCTCGAGGCGCGCCGGCGTCGCCCGGCCCAGCCTCGACCGCGACGTCCGCGCCGCGCTCCTCCTCGTCAGCGACCTCGCCGTCGTGCTGCTCGCGCCGCAGCTGCGGCCGGTCCTCGGCGAGGACGTCCTCTACCACCGCCGGCATCGGCCCGCTGGGCGGCCGAGGCCGCCGACGTCTACGCCCACGGCGCCTTCCACGCCGGGCCGCCGACCGAGCCGGCCCCATCAGCGGACCCGGCCCACCCGCACCGGCCCCGACCCACCCACCGACCACCGACACCGACGGAGGAGCACCGTGAGCACCGACGACGTCGTCCGCATCGAGGGCCTGGTCAAGGAGTTCGGGTCCTTCCGCGCCCTCGACGGCCTCGACCTCGAGGTCCGCCGCGGGCGAGGTCCACGGCTTCCTCGGCCCCAACGGCGCCGGCAAGTCCACGACCATCCGGGTCCTCCTCGGACTGGCCCGCGCCGACGGCGGCTGGTCTCCCTCTTCGGCGGCGACCCGTGGCGCGAGGCCGCCCGTCTGCACGCGCCGGCTCTCCTACCTCCCCGGCGACGTCTCGCTCTGGGCCGGCGCTCACCGGCGGTCAGTGCCTCGACGTGCTCGCGGCGGCCCGCGGCGGGCTCGACGAACGAGCGCCGCGCCGACCTCGTCGAGCGCTTCGACCTCGACCCGACCAAGCGCGCCCGCGACTACTCCAAGGGCAACCGACAGAAGGTCGCGCTCGTCGCCGCCCTCGCCACCGACGCCGAGCTGCTCGTCCTCGACGAGCCCACCTCCGGCCTCGACCCCCTGATGGAGCAGCACCTTCCAGGAGGTGGTGCGCGAGCGGCGGGCCGAGGGCGTCACGGTGCTGCTGTCGAGCCACCTCCTCGCCGAGGTCGAGGCGCTCGCCGACCGGGTGAGCATCATCCGGCACGGCCGGACGGTGGAGAGCGGCACCCTGCGCGACCTGCGCCGGCACACCCGCACCAAGGTGCACGCCGTCACCGGTGGCGACCCCGACGGTCTGGCTGCGATGCCGGGGGTCGGCGACCTCGAGACCGAGCGGCTCGACGGCCACGTCGACACCCGCTTCAGCATCGACCCGGACCACCTCGACGCCGCCGTCGGCCGCCTCCACCGGGCCGGCATCCACACCCTCACGGTGGCCCCACCGAGCCTGGACGAGCTCTTCCTCAGCACCTACGAGGACGACGCCCCCGAGCCGGCGGCGGCAGGCCGAGGAGGGCGGCGACGCCACGGAGACGGCGGCAGGCACGCCGGAGACCGCGACCAGGACCGAGCCGGGTCCGGCCCACTGCGCCCGCAGGCCCGACCGCCGGCGGCGCCCACGCCGGCGACCTCGACGACAGCCTGCCCGAGGGGGACGGGCGGCACCGGGCCGGTGGGAGCGCGCGATGACCGGCCTGCGCCCCCTGGTCGGCATCCACTGGCGCACCCGGCGGCGCAGCATCCTCGTCTGGGTCCTCGCGCTCGTCGGCAGCCTCGCCGGACCGCCGTCTCGGTCGCCCGGCTCTACGACACCCCGGAGAAGGTGCCCGACCTACGCCGACGCCGTCGCCACCGACGCGCTCGTCGCCATCAACGGCCGGGTCGAGGGCATCGGACACCCTCGGTGGGATCGTCCAGGACGAGTTCGGCTTCATGGCGAGCTTCCTCATGCCGCTGTTCGGCATCGCCCTCGTCGCGGCGTGACCCGGCGGGAGGAGGAGTCCGGCCGGCTGGAGCCAGCTCCTCGGCGGCGCGATCGACCGGCGCGCCCCGGCCGTCGCGGCGCTCCTCGTCGTGCTCGGCGCCGTCGCTCGTCACGGTCCTCGGTTTCGCCGTCTCGCTCGTCGCCGCCGGCATCCCGGCGAGCGGGTCGGTGCTGTACTCGCTCGCCCTCGGCCTGCTCACGCTCGTCTTCGCGGCGCTCGCCGCACTCCTCGCCCAGCTGTGCTGCACGCGCGGGGCGTGTACGCCGGCTCGCTGGCCGTCCTCGCCGCCGCCTACGTCCTGCGCGGGGTCGGGGACGTCAAGGGCTGGTGGGTCACCTGGCTCTCGCCGCTCGGCTGGGTCGAGAAGACGGCGCCCTTCGGTGACCAGCGGTGGTGGGTCCTCGGCATCCCCCTCGCCGTGTCCGCCGTGCTGTCGGTGGCCGCGGTCGGGGTCGCCGGACGGCGCGACCTCGGAAGCTCGCTGTGGCGCAGCGGGGCGGGCCCGGAGCGCGCGTCTCGACACCTGCTCGCGCCGGTCGGCCTCGCGGCGTACGTCCAGCGGATGTCGTTCACCGGGTGGCTCGTGGGGTCGGTGGTCCTCGCGGTGGTGATGGGCGCCCTGGCGCAGGAGGTCGTCGACGCTGTCCTCGGCAACCCGGACCTCGCCGCCTGGCTCGTCCTCGGTGGAGGCGACCCGGCCGACGGCTTCCTCGCCGTCGTCGAGCTCTACCTCGCGATCCTGGCGTGCGGCTACGTCGTCCAGGCGCTCGGCACGCTCGGCCGGGAGGAGTCCGAGGGTCGCCTGGAGCCGCAGCTCGGCGGCGACGGTGGGGCGGTGGCGCTGGCTGACGGCGCAGCTCGTCGTCGTCCTCGGTGGCCTCGTCGTCATCACCCTGGTCTCTGCCGTCGCCTTCGGCGCGGCGACCGCCTGGTCGACCGGCGACTCCGGCTACGTCGGCACCCTCGTCGGCGCGGGGCTCGCCTACCTCCCGGCGGTGCTCGTCGTCGCCGGGCTGGCCGTCGCCCTCTACGGCCTGCTGCCGCGGTGGTACGCCCTCGCGTGGGCGGCGTTCGGCCTCATCGCCTTCGTCGCGTTCCTCGGGGCCGGCCTCCAGCTGCCCCAGTGGGTGCTCGACCTCGCCCCGACGACGCACGTCGGCAACCCGCCGCAGGGCGACGTGGAGACCACGGCGCTGGTCGTGCTCGCCGCGGTGGCCGCGGCGCTGCTCGTCCTCGGGTTCGCCGGCTTCCGGCGCCGTTTCGTGCCGCAGGCGTGAGCGCGGTGGACAGCGCGCCGGGGGCCACCCGAGCGGTGCTCGAGCGACCCCCGGCGGTCGGGCCGTGGCGTCTGCCCTAGGAGGTGCGTGCCACCTTCCGCCACAGCACGACGAGAGGGTGCTGGCCGGGCTGCGGACCCCACGGCTCCTGCCGCGTGACGGGGACGTTCGGTGCGACGGCCGCGACCACGCGGTGCAGCCGGACGAGCGGGGTGACGGCGCTGCGGCGCACGACCCGCTTCTCCGGCTCGACCTGCGAGCGCAGGTGGACGCCGAGCAGGTGCCGCTCGACGCCGTGGACCTGGGTGGGCTGGGAGCGGTCGACGCGCGTCTCGCCGTAGACGGCGAGGACGTCGGACCACGGGTGGACCACCTCGGGGCGTTCCGGAGTGGCCGCGAACCAGATGCCGCGGTGCCCGATGATCACCTGCGGGCGCCGGGCCCACACTCCGGACCACACGGCGACGACGGTGGCGGCGACCGCGACGATCGCCGCGACGAGGGGGGTCCAGGCGTCGTCGACGGTGAGGGCGGTGACGACCACCGCGGCGGCGGCGACGGCGGCAGAGGTGTGGGCGACGGTGGCGGGGCGCCGGGCGACGTGGGTGGGCTGCGCACCGCCGGTGGCGTCGTAGAGCGAGACGGGGCGCGGAGCGGGCCGCGCCCGGCCGTGGCGGCCGGTCGGCGCGAGCGTGGGCTCGAGGCGGTGCTGCTGCGACATCGTCCCTCCCGGAAACGAGCGTCGATCCGAAGCCCCTGCTCCGTGACGCACGTTTCCACGGGGGAGCGGCGGCGTCACCCCGGACGCCGGCACACGGGCCCAACGGTGGACCGGCATCGTCCGTTGGGCCGATGGGGCGTATCACGCGATGAGGTGGGTAGTCCTCATCGACATGAGGTCGCTCCACCGGCGGACCGTCCGCCGCTCCCACCACCCCTCCGTCCGTTGTGACGCCCTCGGGCGGTGGCACTGGGAGTGCCCGTGCGGGGCGGGGGCGCACGCCGGCCCCGGCCAGGCGGACTGGCACTGGATGGTCACCGCGGCGCTCGTGCACGAGCGCAACCACCCCGGGGAGTGACGGGCGAGCACGCCGCCGGGTGCGGCGGGTCCACCCGCGTCCTGAGGCCCCCGACCGGGTGTGCTCTCCAGAGAACCGTGCCCCGGGCACGCAATTGGATGACGGGGGCACGGTTTCCGGGACGACACACCCTGGGCGAGCGGATGACCGGGTCGAGCGCGTCGGCTTGGTCCGGCCACCGGGCACACGACGAGGGCCCGGCACGGGACCAGTGCCGGGCCCTCGGGGCGGCCCACCCTGGTGGGCCGCCCCCTCACCGCCGCACGGGGATGTACGCGGGAGCGGTGGCGCCGTTGCCGGTGAGGTCGTCGCAGCGGACGAGCTGGGTGCCGACCCGCTCCAGCGGGCACTGGAACATGGTCTGCGTGGCCGTCCCGGCGGGCGGCCCCGGGTCCTCCAGCGCGGTCGCGGGTGTGGCGGTGAGAAGGGCGGCGAGCAGCAGCCCGCCGGTCGCGGTGAGTCCGCGGATCGTGGTGGTGCGCATGGTGTCCTCCTGGTGGCGGTGGTGTCGGTTCTCCGACCTCTCCACGGTCGCGTCGGGCGGGGGGCTGCCACATCGGGCGCCACCCCTCAGAGCTCCCCTCAGACCCCTCAGATCCGGGTGCGGATGCCTCGGGGCCCCTCGGGGACCCCTCGGTCGTGCCATGGACGGGACGGACGGCGCTCGGGACACTGGCGGGGTGACGTCGGCCGTCGTGGGGCGGGCGGACGAGCTGGGGCGGCTCTCGGACCTCGTCCGGGACGCGCGGCGCGGCCGGTTCGGCGCGGCCGTGGTCTCCGGGCCGGCCGGGGTCGGCAAGACGACGCTGCTCCGGGCGGCTGCCCCGCAGGACGGGGCGGCCACGGTGCTGTCCGGTGCCTGCCTGCCGCTCACCACGGTCTCGGTGCCCCTCATCGGCCTGCGCAGCGCCGTGCGCGGCCTGCCCCGGTCGGAGCGGCCCGCCTTCCTCGACGCGCCCGGCTCCGGCGGGACGGCGGGTCGGCCCCCGGTGCCCGTCGCGCTCGACGACTGGCTCACCGACCTCGCTGCCCACCGTCCGGTGCTGCTCACCGTCGACGACCTGCAGTGGGCGGATGCGGCCACGCTGGACGCGCTGCTCTACGTCGTCGCCGGGCCCCTCGAGCCGGGCGATGGCCGTGCTCGTCACGGTGCGCTCCGACGAGGTGGGTTCCGACCACCCGCTGCGGCGTTGGCTCGCCGACGTGCGACGGCTGCCCGGTCTCGTCGACGTCGAGCTCGGCGCGCTGTCGCGGGAGGACACCGGCCTCGTCGTCGAGCACGCCCTGGGCTCTGCCGTGCACTCCTCGCTCGTCGACGAGGTCCACGGCCGCAGCGGGGGGAACCCCTACCTCGCAACGATGCTCGTCGCCGGTGTGCCACCCTTCGGCACGGTCGCTCCCGCCCCACCTGCCCGACCGTCTGAGCGCCGCCGTGCTCCGCCCGTGGCCCGTACTCACCGCGGCGACCCGCGCACTGCTGCAGGCCCTCGCGGTCGGCGGCCGGCCGGCCTCCGGAGACGACGTCCGGCTGCTCGGCGGCGTGGCTGACGTCGAGGACCCCGGGGCGGCGCTCGCCGAGGCCGTGGCCACCGGGATGCTCGAGATCTGCCCGGACGACACGCACTGGTTCCGGCACCCGCTGCAGGCCGAGGCCGTCGCGCAGACGCTGCCGCCGGAGGAACGGCGCCGCCTGCACGCCGCGTTCGCCGCACACCTCGCCCCGCCCGACGACGACACGCGCGACGAGGCGGACGCCGACGTGCCACCCCAGCTCGCCGAGGCCGTCTCCGACCACCACCTCGCGGCCGGCGACACCGGCGCGGCGTGCCGCTGGGCGGCCCGCGCCGCCGCGGCGCTGGAGCTCACCGGGGACCTCGCCGGAGCCCTCCGGATGGCGCGCCGCGTCGCCTTGCTGGGGCCGGAGGACGCCGCCCCCGGTCGCTCGCGCGCCGAGCTGCTCGAAGGGGTCCGCGTCCTCGCCCGTCGGGTCGGCGACTGGGAGGCCGAGCTCGAGGCGGTCGAGGAGCTGCGGCACGAGCTGCGGCCCGAGGACGAGCCGCTGCGGTTGGCGGCCCTCGACACCTGGGCCGAGCAGCTGCGGTACCGCCTCGACCTCGACCCCACCCCTGTAGGGCTCGCCCGGGCCCACCGGCTGACGGCTGCTGCCCCGCACTCGTGGCAGCGGGCGCTCGTGCTCGTCGAACAGTCGCGGCTACTCGTCTGGCAGGGAGACCTCTCGACGGCGCGTGCCGCCCTGAACGCCGCCCGAGCGGCCGTGGGCGAAGGACGGGACGGCGACGACGAGGAGCTGGTCCGGGCCCGGGGCCGCACCCTCGTCCAGCAGGCGATGGTGGCGACCTTCGAGGGCGACACCGCCACGGCGCGGCAGTCCGCGACCGCCGCGGCGGAGGTGGGCGCGGGTGTCAGGGACGGGGTCACGCTCATGCTCGCCGCGATGTGGGGCGCCGGCCTCCAGCCCTACCCGGCGCAGGAGTGGCTCGACCACATCGTCCGTGGGCGGCGCCGGATGGAGGAGTGCGGCGTTCCGGCGCCGTTCGTGGCCCGGCTCTCCGGCGACGAGGCACTCGGCTGGTTCGTGCTGGGCCGGCCGGACGAGTGCCGCGCCAGGCTGCGGGTGGGGCTCGGCGCCGAGGCCACGCCTCGGGGGAACGGGGGAGCGCGGCTCACGGCCGCCGTCCTCGCCGCCTGGCAGGGGCGTGCCGACGAGGCGATGGCCCACCTGGCGCGGGCCCGGGAGGTGCTCGGTCGCGAGTGGTCGCACCCGGCGTTCCGCGCCGACGTGTCGGCGGCGACGGTGCTGCTGGGTGCAGGCGACGCCGAGGGTGCGGTGAGGGTGGTGGAGGCCACGGTGGAGCGGGGCACGTCGACGACGCGCGGCTGCGAGTGGCTGGCCCCGCTCGCCGCCCGGGCGCTCGCGGACCTCGCGGATGCGGCCCCCGACCGCACTGCGGTGCTCCCGCGTCTCGAGGCCCTGCGGCAGCGGGTGCCGCGCGTGCTGCGCGGGCCGGGCGGCGGCGCCGCGTACGACGAGGTGCTCGCCGCCGCCGAGGCCCTCTACGGCGCCGAGTGCGCTCGGGCTCGCCGCGACCCCGGTGCGGCGCAGGCCTGGACGGAGGTCGTCGACCACCTGGAGGGCCTCACCCTGCCGTGGACCGAGGCCTACGCGCGGTGGCGGGCCGGCGAGGCGCTCCTGACCCGCGGTGGCACCGACGACAGGCACCGCGCGGCCGCCCTGCTGCGCACCGGGCATGAGCTCGCCGTGGACCTCGGGGCGGTCCCCGTCCGGGAGGCGGTCGAGGCGCTGGCGCGCGGGGCCCGCATCCGGCTCGACCCCGTCCGGTCCTCCGAGGCCCTGGCCGGCCGCCCGGCCGACGACGGTGCCGGGCCGCTGACCCGTCGGGAGCGTGAGGTTCTCGACCACGTCGTGGCCGGGCGGACGTACGCGGAGATCGCCGGGGCGCTGTTCCTCAGCGAGAAGACGGTGAGCTCGCACATCTCGAACATGCTGCGCAAGACCGGGACGGCGAACCGGGTGGATCTCGCCGCGTGGGCGGGACGGGCGCGGGGACCCGGCTGAGCGCGGACGGAGGCCCGGGCCCCCTCCTCGGTGCCCGGGCCTCCTCGGTGCGTCCGCCCCGCCTCCAGGACGGACGGCCGTCGGGTACAGCCGGTGTGATTCCTCCACGATGAGGGGCGAGGCGGCCACCCGCATCCGAGGTGACCCCTCAAGGCGGACGCGCAGGCCCCTCAGATCCGGGTGCGGACCGCTCGGTCGTGCCATGGACCGCACCCGGCCCCGCTGGGAGGATGGGGCGGTGGCGTCGGCCGTCGTGGGGCGGGCGGACGAGCTGGGGAGGCTCTCGGACCTCGTCCGCGCGGCCTGTGGTGGCCGCTTCGGGGCGGTGGTCGTCGAGGGGGACGCCGGCATCGGGAAGACGACGCTGGTCCGCGCCGCCTGCCGGGCGGCAACGGACGGCGCCGTGGTGCTCCCGGGAGCATGCCTGCCGCTGACCTCGGTGGCGATACCGCTCATCGGGTTGCGGACCGCCGTTCGGGCGCTGCCGCCGGAGGTGCGTCCCGGCATTCCTGTCCGGAGACCACGACGCCGCCAGCGTGCCGCTGCCGGTGGCGTTCGACGAGTGGCTGTGTGCGCGGTCCTCCAGCGAACCGGTCGTCCTCGTGGTCGACGACCTGCAGTGGGCCGACGCCGAGACGCTCGACGTGCTCACCTACGTCCTCGCGGGCCCACCGAGAGGGCGCTGGCGGTGCTGCTCACGGTGCGGACGACGGAGGTGGGTGCGCACCACCCGCTGCGCGGGTGGCTGGCCGACGCGCGCCGGATGCCGGGCGTCGGGGAGCTGTCGGTGGGGCCCCTGACCCGGGACGAGGTCGCCGACGAGGTGGACCTCGTCATGGGGGAGCCGGCCCACTCCACCCTCGTCGACGAGGTCCACCTCCGCAGTGGCGGGAACCCCTACTTCGTGCGCCTGCTCGTCGACGGCCTGGCCCCCACGGCGACGCACCTGCCGGAGCGTCTCCCCGAGGCCCTGAGCACCGCCGCCGTGCGCTCCTGGGACGCCCTCGGCGTGGAGGCGCGGCGGCTGCTCGTGGCCCTCGCCGTCGGCGGCCGGCCCGCCTCCGGCCGTGCGCTGTCGCGGGTGGCCGACGTGGCGGACGTCGCCGACGCCGGCCCGGTGCTCGCGGAGGCCGTGGACGCCGGGATGCTCGACGTCGCCGCCGACGGGGCGCTCTGGTTCCACCACCCCCTCCAGGCCGAGGTGCTCGAGGCGTCGCTACCCGCCGCGGACCGTGAGGTGCTGCATGCCGGCTTCGCCGCCGGCTACGAGGACGACGCGGAGGACGGCCTGACCCCCGAGCTCGCGGAGACGATCTCCGACCACCACCTGCTCGCTCGCCAGCCGGACCCGGCGTACCACTGGGCGGTCACCGCCGCCGACCTCATGGATGCCCGCGGCGACAGGGTCGGCACGCTGCGCATGCTCCGCCGGGCCGCGGACCTCCACCCGCGCGCCCGTGCACCGGCGGTGCCGCTCGACCTGATCCTCGACGGCGTCCGGGAGGCGGCCCGCGCCGTCGGCTCGTGGGAGGAGGAGCTGGCTGCCGTCGACGCCCTGCTCGAGCTCGTCGACCGGGAGGTCGACCCCCTACGGGTGGCCGCGCTCCTCACCTGGCTGGCCAGCCCTCCGGTTCCGCATCGGGCTCGGGGAGTCAGTGGAGGACCTCGAGCCGGCGCTGCCCTCAGCAGGTCCGACCCGACCTCGTGGCACCGGGTGCTCGACCCTCAGCGAGTACTCGCGGATTCTGCTGTGGAGCGGTGACACCGAGCAGGCCCGACGACGTCGTCCGGGAGCTCGCGGCCTGGTTGAGGACGACGACGTGGCCGCGCGGGCGATGAGGAGGAGGGGGGGAGTGGGCGCGGGCCCGCGCCTTCGCACTGGCCCAGCAGGTCATGCTCGCCACCTTCGAGGAGGACCCGGCGCGCGCGGCCGAGCTCGCTCCCCGCGCCGTCGAGGCGGCCGTCTCCTCCGGGGACGGTGCGATCACGTCCCACGCCGTCCTCTGGCACGCCAACGCCCTCGCCGACAGGGGCTTGGAGTGGGCGACCACGGTCGACCGGGGCGCCCGGCTCATGGAGGAGCGGGGGCTGCCCCAGCGCTACGTCGGCTGGCTCAGCGCGGCCGTCGTCGACATCTTCTGGATGGTCGGCCAGGTGGAGACCTGCCGAACCCGGCTGCGCGTGGCGCTGGGCTCGGACGCCGGCCGTACCGGCAACCACCTCGCCAGGTCCGCCGCCGCCGTCCTCGCCGCGTCCCAGGGGCGACAGGCGGAGGCGGACGCCCACCTCGCCCGGGCCTGGGAGCTCGTCGAGGACCCGCTCTCGTATCTGAACCTGTCGGCCGCCTTCACCGCCGCGCACGTCCTGGTCCACCGCGGCGACCCGGAGGGAGCCTTCGACATGGCCCTGCGCGGGATGACCCGGCCGGGGGCCCGCCCGACCCAGTGCGAGCGGCTCGCGCCCCTCGCGGCGAGGGCGGCCGCCGACCTCGTCCGGGCGGACCTCGACGCGGGACGGGACCCCTCGGATGCCCGGAACCGCCTGCAGGCCCTGCGCCGCGAGTTCCCGCAGGTCCTGCAGGACCCCGGAGGGCAGTCGGAGGTCTACGCGAGGCAACTGGACGCCCTGCAGGCGCTCTACGACGCCGAGGTGGCGCGGGCAGGCATCGAGGCCGATGCACCCGAACGCTGGTCCCGTGCCGCGGAGCTCCTGGCGCGGGTCGGCTTCGCGTGGGAAGAGGCGTACGCCTGCCACCGGGCGGGGGAGGCCTTGCTGGGTCACGGCGGCGCGGACGAGCGCCGGCGGGCGGCCGCCCTCCTGCGCCGGGGACACGCGCTGGCCGAGCGCCTCGGTGCCGTTCCGGTGCGGGACGCATCGAGTCGCTCGCGCGGTCGGCCCGGATCCGGCTCGACACCGTCCGGCCCGTGGAGGCGCTCGACGGCCGGCCGGTCGCCGAGGGCGCCGGGGTGCTGCTGACGCGGCGGGAGCGGGAGGTGCTCGAGCACGTCGTGGCCGGGCGCACCTACGCCGAGATCGCCGGGGCGCTGTTCCTCAGCGAGAAGACGGTGAGCTCGCACATCTCGAACATCCTGCGCAAGACCGGCACCGCCAACCGGGTCGAGCTCGCCTCGTGGGCCCGCCGAGGTGGGGGCACCTGACGCTGGTGGTGGCGACCCCGGCCGGCCTGCGCCTGGGCCGGGGCCGCCACGGCAGTGCACGACCGGAGGGGCCGGCCCCGCCCCCTGCTGGGGCGGAGCCGGCCCACGGGCTCACCCCCCGCCTCCGGACGGCGACGCCGCCGTCGCCCGGGTGAGCCCGTGGTCGTGACGGTCGTCCAGCGACGCGACGAGGTGCCGGCCCCCGGCCGGATGCCCGCTGGGCGAGGCGAGTAGCGCCGGGCCGGGGTCGCACCGCGCCTCGACCACGGCTGCGGCGACCGAGGCAGCCGCCATGACTCCGGTCGCGACGACGACGACCCGCTGCACGTTCGTCCCGGACATCTCGGTCCTCCTCACCGCTCTCCGCTACACCTCCACGATCGGGGCTTCGCGGCGGCCGCACATCGGGCACGGATCCTCAGATCTCGTTGCAGCCGGTGCCGCACCGCACGATTTCCGGTGGCCGGGAGCTGTCGGCGCCGGGAGGATGGCCCCATGACCCCGCCGACGGTGGTCGGGCGCGCGGGCGAGCTGGGGATGGTGACCGCCCTCGTCCGGGGGGCGCTCGACGGCCGCTTCGGCGCCCTGGTGGTGGAGGGGGATGCCGGAGCCGGCAAGACGACGCTGCTCCGGGCGGGCTGCGAGGAGGCGCGCGACCGGGCTCTCGTGCTCGAGGGCGCCTGCCTCCCGCTGGCGTCCGTGACCGTGCCGCTCATCGGGCTGCGCAACGCGGTCCGAGCCCTTCCGGAGCACGACCACCCACCCGGTCTCGGGGGAGTCGGCGAGGGTTCCGCCCGGCCGGACGCCACGGCGGCCCCACTCCCCGTGACGCTCGACGACTGGCTGAGCCGGCTCACGCGGACGCGCCCCGTCGTGCTCGTCGTCGACGACCTCCAGTGGGCGGACCCGCAGACCCTCGACGTCCTGACCTACGTCCTGGCCGGGCCGCCCCGGCGGCCGTTGGCGGTGCTCCTCGCCGTCCGCTCGGCCGGTGCCGGCCCGGCGCAGCCCGTGCGCGGCTGGCTGGCGGACGTGCGGCGCCTGCCGGGTGTCGAGCGGTGCCCCCTCGGCCCGCTGTCGCGCGACGGCGTGGAGGAGCTCGTCGCCCTCGCCCTCGGCGGCCCGGCGCACTCCTCGCTCGTCGACGACGTCGCCCGCCGCAGCGGCGGCAACGCCTACTTCGCGCAGCTGCTCGTCGGCGGTGTGGACCCGTCGGCGTGGTCCCTGCCCCGGCACCTGCCCGGCGAGCTCCGGGACGCCGCGACGCGTCCGTTCGCGCCCCTGTCGGAGGACTCGCGGCGGCTGCTCGTGGCCCTCGCCGTGGGCGGGCACCCGGCGTCCGAGGACCACCTCACCCGCGTGTCCGCGGTGGCGGGCGTCGCCGACGCGACGGCGGCCCTCGAGGAGGCCGTGGGGGCAGGTGTGCTCGAGGTGGGTCCGGACGGGAGGGCGTGGTTCCACCACCCGCTGCAGGCCGAGGTGGTCGAGCAGGACCTCCTCCCACACGAGCGGCGCGACCTCAACGCGCGCTTCGCCGAGGCGTATGCGGAGAACGCGGGGGACGAGCCGGACGCCGAGGCGGCCGAGACCGTCTCGGACCACCTCCTCGCGTCAGGACGCGCCGACGAGGCCTACCGGTGGGCTGTCGTGGCGGCGGGCCGCCGGGCCGCGACGGGGGACCGGCCGGGTCGACTGAGGATGCTGCGGCGCGCCGTCGCGCTCCACGCGTCGGCGCCCGAGGCGGACGAGCGTCTCGTCGACCTGCTCGAGGACGTGCGCGTGCTCGCCCGCGAGGTGGCGGACTGGGAGGCCCAGCTCGAGGCCGTGGAAGGGCTCAGGCGCCTGGTGGACGCCCGGGCGGAGCCCCTGCGCACCGCCGCGCTCGACGCCTGGGCGCAGCGGCTCAGCTTCCGGCTCAACGTGGACCTCCCGCCCGGCGGGCTGGCCCGGGCCCTGGAGCTGAGCGAGTCCCGCCCCGTCTCCTGGCAGCGGGCCGTGGTGCTGTGCGAGCAGGCGCGGACCCTGCTGTGGGACGGTGACGTCGACCGCGCCCGCGCCGCGGTCGACGAGGCCCTCGCCGCCGCCCGTGGCGCCGGGGGCGGGGGCGGGGGTGGAGCGGACGGTGGGCCGGGCTCCGAGGGCGACGAGACCGACCGGGCCCAGGCGCTCGTCGAGGTGGAGGCGGCCATGCTCGCCGTGTTCGCCGGCGACGCCGCTGCGGCGGTCCAGCACGCGGGTCGCGCGACGGAGGCGGCGACCCGGGCCCGGGACGGGGAGAGCCTCTTCCTCGCGACGACGTGGGGGGCCAACGCCACCCCGTACCCGGCGAGCGCCCGGGTCGCGACGCTGACCCGGGGGCGCCGCCTCATGGAACGGCTCGGCGTGCCGCAGCCGTTCCTCGCCCGGCTCGCGGGCGCCGAGGCGCTGGGCTGGCTGGACGTGGGCGACGCCGCGGCCGGCGAGGCCCGGCTCCGGGTCGGGCTCGGTGCGGGCGCGAGCCCGAGGGGCAACGGGCTCGCCCGGCTGGCCGCGGCGCTGCTCGCCGCCCGGCTGGGGAGGCAGGAGGAGGCCGAGGCGCACCTGGTCCGCGCCCGAGAGGTGCTGGCGGGGGAGTGGGCGCACTCGGCGTTCCCGTCCGAGGTCGTCGCGGCCACGGTCCACCTCGGCCGGGCAGGTGGTGCGGCCACGGCGCTGGACGCCGCGTGCGAGGGGCTGGCCCGCCCCGGGACGCCGCCGTCACGCTGCGAGTGGCTGGCGCCGCTCGCCGCCCGCGCCCTGGCCGACCTCGCGGGTGCGGACCGGGACGTCGGGGTCGACCCGTCCGCCCACCTCTCCCGGCTGGCCGACCTGCGCGCCTCGGTGCCACGGGTCGTGCGCGACGTCGGGCCGGTCGACGAGGCCTACCAGCGGGTTCTCTCCGCCCTGGACGCGCTCTACGACGCCGAGTCCGCCCGCGCCGTCGCCGGCGCCGACGCCGGCCGGGCGTGGGTGGCCGCCGTGGAGGCGCTGCACGCGGCGGCCCTCCCGTGGGAGGAGGCGTACGCCTGCTGGCGGGCGGCCGAGGCGCTGCTCGGTCACGGGGGTGCGTCCGAGCGGCGGGAGGCCGCAGCCGCGCTCCGGCGTGGCCACGCGCTCGCGGTGCGCCTCGGCGCCGAACCGGTCCGGGCCGCCGACGAGGCGTTGGCCCGCGCCGCACGGCTGCGGCTCGCCCCGGTGCGCATGGAGCCGGCGACCCCCTTCGACGGCCTCCTCAGCCCGCGCGAGCGCGAGGTGCTCGCCCACGTCGTCGCCGGCCGCACCTACGCCGAGACCGCCGACGCCCTCCACCTGAGCCGGAAGACGGTGAGCTCGCACATCTCGAACATCCTGCGCAAGACCGGCACCGCCAACCGGGTCGAGCTCGCCACCTGGGCCGCGCGCACGAAGCAGCGGTCGTGAGCGACCCCCGGATGCCGTGGTCGGACCGTCCCCGGAGCCCGCGCCGGTCAGCCGCCGGGCCCGACCCACACCGTCCAGCGCTCGATGGCGACGTACCCCATCCGCTCGTACAGCGGCCGGCCGTCGTCGCTCGCCACCAGCACCGCCGGCAGGTCGGGCTCGCAGAGGGTCGCCGCCCAGGTGGCGGCGGCCGCGGCGCCACGCCCGCGGGCCGTCGGCAGTGCGGCGACGTACTCCACCAGCACCGCGCCGCCCGCGACGTGCGCCGCCGCGACCGCGGCCGGCTCGCCGTCGACCGACGCCGTCCACACCCGCGTCGGGCCGTCGAGGATGGGCGGGCCCAGCAGGTCGCCGGGTGCGAGCGGCTCCAGCTCGGGCATGGGGTAGCCCTCCACCAGCACGCGTTCGGCGACCGCGAGCGTCCTTCGCGTCCTTCACCTCGTGCAGCGAGACGCCCTCGTGCAGGGGCGGTGCTGGTCCCTCCCGCGAAGCGCACCATGAGCGGCGGGTGACCGATCCTCACCACCCCGTGGCCGGACAGGTCGGGGGTCGGGAACGGGCTGATGAGGAAGAACGGGACCGCCGCCGGAAGTGCCTCCGCCACCTCGTCCAGCACCTCGGCCCACTCCTCGTCGGCGAGCGGACGGGTCACCACGACCGGGTTGGTGAGCGCCCCGCGGTCACCGACGTGCCCTCCGGACCACCGGTCGGTGCGCCGAGCCGCCCGTCCCAGCGCCTCCGGCACCGCGGCCGCCCACGACGCGTGCGCCAGCACCGCCCGACGCACCAGGGTGTCCTCCGGGGACAGGTCGGCCTCCCAGCCCGTCGCCAGGTGCTCGCCCTCGTCGGGCACGACCGACTCGCTCATCGCTCCATCGTGCTCGTGGGACGCGCGCTGCGGAAGGCCCGGGGACCCATCGCCGTCACCGAAAGGGCCATGGTCGGAGCGGCACGGCTCCGGTTGAATGGCCGGATGCGGTTCCGGCTGCCGGAGCACGACCTCGACGAGGCGACGCGCACCCTGCGCGGCCCCTCGGGTGTCGTGCACCTCGAGCCGCAGGTCTTCGACGTGCTCGTCCACCTCGTGACCCACCGCGACCGGGTGGTGCCCAAGGCCGAGCTCCTCGACGAGATCTGGGGCGACGAGTTCGTCTCCGAGTCCGCGCTGACCTCGCGGATCAAGTCGGTGCGGGCGGCCCTCGGGGACACGGGCAGGGAGCAGCACCACGTCCGCACCGTCCACGGGGTCGGCTACCAGTTCGTCGCACCCGTGGTGGAGGTCGGCGGCGGGATGGGCGCGCCCATCCCGACCGGTCACCTCCGACCGCGCCGCGACCGACCGGTCCACCGCGGCTCTACGGGCCCTCCCGGTGTTCCACAGCGCGTTCCGCGGGCGGCGCGAGGAGCTGCGGCGGCTCGGCGGGCTGCTCGCCGAGCACCGCCTGGTCACCGCGGTCGGGGCGGGCGGGATCGGCAAGACCCGGCTGGTCGTCGAGGCGCTCACCGACCCGGACGCCAGCGTGACCGCGCTCGGGCTGCCGGTGACCTTCGTCGACTTCGCGGCAACCCGCGACCCCGGGGCCGTCGTCGACTCCATCGCGCTCACCCTCGGCATCGAGATCGGCCAGCGGGTGGACCCCGGTGCCGCCGTCGGTGAGTACCTCGCGGCCATCCCGCACCTGCTGGTGCTCGACAACTGCGAGCACGTGCTCGACGCCGCCGCGGCTGCTGCCGCCGACGTGCTCGCCGCCGCACCCCGCGCCCGGGTGGTCGCGACGAGCCGGATGCCGCTCGGCGTGGAGGGCGAGCGGGTCTTCCGGATCGGCCCGCTCCCGGTCGTGGCCGCCGGCGAGGTGGTGACGCCGGCGTCGTTGCGCGAGAACCCGGCTGCCGCGATCTTCCTCGACCGCGCCGCCCTCGTCGACGACGACCTGCTCCAGCAGCCGGGGGACGCGGCGTACGTCGCGGAGGTGTGCCGCGCCCTCGACGGCGTGCCGCTGGCGCTCGAGCTCGCCGCCGGTCGGGTGGCCGCGTTTGGGCTGTCCGACCTCGTCGGGCTGCTCGACCAGCGCCTCGACGTGCTCGGCGACCGCTCGACCGCGCGGAACGAGCGCCACCGCACCCTGCGCGCCACGGTGGCCTGGTCCTACGAGCTGCTCGACGAGCCCGCGCAGCGCCTGCTGCGGTTCCTCTCGGTCTTCCCCGGCGGGGTGACGATCGACTGCATCCGGGAGATCGCCGACCGGCTCGCCCTCGGCGCCAGCGGGTTCGAGGCGGTCGGCCTGCTCGTCGACGCCTCGCTCGTCACCCGGGAGCGGGCCGGCTCCGGCACCCGCTACGCCCAGCTCGAGACGCTGCGGACCTTCGGCCAGGAGGAGCTGGAGCGGCGGGGCGAACGGGCCGAGGCCGACGAGCTGCTCGTGGCGGCAGCGCTGGAGATCTCCGGCCGCGTCGCCCGCGGGCTGGAGACGCCGGAGGAGGCGCGGTGGGCGGCGATGGCCCGCGAGGAGTTCGCGAACATCCGGGCCGCCCGGCGCCACCTCGTCGACCACGGCCGCCTCGGCGAGGTGCTCGAGCTGCTGCGGCACCTCGCCGACTGGGCCCGGATGCGGGACTCGAACGAGTACTGGGCCTGGGCCGACGACCTGCTCGACCGGCTGCCGGAGGCCGACGCCCGGCGCCCCGCGGCGTTGGCCGTCCACGCCCAGTCGTGCTGGCGCCGGGGCGAGATCGCGCAGGCCATCGCCGACGCGGCCGAGGCGCTCGCCGACCCGGGCGAGGACTGGGTCGAGGAGCACGCCCTCGACGAGCAGGCGTCCGCGCGGATGTTCACCGGCGAGCTCGACCAGGCCGTGGCGGCGTGGGACCGCTCCGCTGCGATCCGCCCGCACTTCTTCGCCCTCGGGTCCGCCGTGCTCGCCACCACCTACGCCGGGCGCCTCGACGAGGCCCGCCGGCGGGTGGTCGAGGCGCGCCGGCTGGCGCCGCCCTCGGTGAGCGGCGAGGCGTGGCTCAGCTACGCCGAGGGCGAGGTCGGGCACGCCGCCGGGTCACCGGACCCGGCGCCCCTCGAGCGGGCGATCGCCGCCGCCGAGTCCGTCGACGCCTCGTTCATCCGGGGCGTCGCGATGGTGACGCTCGCCTCCATCCACGCCGAACGGGGCGACCGGCGCTCGGCGGCGGCCCGCTACGAGGAGCTGGTGCGCCACTGGCTGCGCACCGGCAGCTGGACCCAGCAGTGGACGACGCTGCGCAACGTCGCCGTGCTCATCGAGGAGGAGCACCCCGGCACCGCGCTCGACATCCTCGACGGCGCGGCGGCCGACCCGTTCAGCTCGTCGGCGGTCGTGGGCCCGGCGGCCGAGGAGGCCGAGCAGCTGCGGCGCCGGCTGGTGGCCCGGGTGCCGGATGCGGGGTCGCGGCCGGTGCGGAGCCGGGTCGAGGTGGCCGAGGAGGCCCGGAAGGCGCTCGCGGTCGTCGCCGCGTCCGGATGACCGCGCCGCCGCCGTCGCCCTCGCTCAGGTGGCGACGAGCGCGCGCTGCTCGAGCAGCTCGACCTCGCGGCGCAGCGCCAGGTTCAGGTCGCGGAAGGCCCGGAACGCGCCCGCGCCGTCGAGGTCGAGGGCGGCGAGCCGGGCGACCGGGGGCATGAGCAGCGCGGCCAGGGCGTCGCGCTCGCGCTGGTAGCCGCCGAGCGCCACGTCGGGGTCGGCACCGCCCTCGAGCACCTCGGCCAGCGCGTCGGCCAGCAGCTCGGCACCGATGAGCGCGTCGGTCATCCCGTGCGCGCTCAGCGGGTCCTTGAAGTAGCCCGAGTCGCCGACCAGCGCCCAGCCGGGGCCGTGGGCCTGCCGGAGGTGGCCGGGGGCGCCGGGGAAGGAGCGGTACCCGCCGTCGCAGGTGGCGCCCGCATCGCGGAGCAGGGTCGATGCGGTCGGGTGGTCGGCGAGCAGCCGGTGGTAGCCGCCGCGGACGTCACCCTGCACCAGCCGCCGGTGCTCGGCCGGGGGGAGCGCGACCCAGACGTTGGCCTGCCCGGCGTCGGTGGGCACGATGCCGACCCCGCGACCGCGCACGTCGAAGACGTTGTGGATGGTGTCGTCGGGCAGCCCGCTCCAGAAGGCGTAGACGACCGCCGACGTCGCCGGCTCCAGGTGCAGCGTGGGCGCGGCCACGGCGTCGGCGACGCCTGACCGGATGCCGTCGGCGCCGACGACCCACCGGGCCCGCACCGGACGCTCCTGGCCCCGGCGCCCGACCCGCACCCCGGTGACCCGGCCGCCGTCGGTGAGCAGCCCGGGGACGGGCACCCGGTGGCACACCTCGGCGCCGGCCTCCCGGGCCCCCTCGACGAGCAGCGGGTCGAGCACGGTGCGCCGCGGCGAGTAGAACCCGTCGACGTCACCGGGACCGGAGACGTCGAGCGCGACGGGGTCGCCGCCGTAGTGGAACTCGACCGTGGTGGTGCGCGGGGTGCCCGCCGCGCGGAGCCGGCCGAGCAGGCCCCACCGGCTCAGCTGCATCACGCCGCCGCGGGTGAAGGAGTGGGTCGACAGGGTGTCGGAGCCGGGTGCCGCGTGGTCGACGCAGAGCACGTGCAGGCCGTGACGGGCCAGCAGCATCGCGGTCGCGGCGCCGGCCACCCGGGCGCCGACGACGACGACGTCGTAGGAGTCGTGCGCCGGGGGAGTGGTCTCTCGCATGGTCCGAGTGCACCGCGGCGGGCCGGTCCGGTCATGGAGAGGACGTGGAGAACAGGTGGTCCTCGATCTCCACGAGTTCTCCCCGTGCTCTCCACGACCGCGCGCCCGCCCGTCCATAGCGTCCTTCCCGTCACCACCCCACGACGAGGACACCACCATGGACCGCACCACGTTCGCCACCCCGCCCCGGCGGCTGCTCGGCGTCTGGGCCCACCCCGACGACGACGCCTACCTCTCGGCCGCCCTGATGGGCCGCGTCGTCGACGCCGGTGGCTGCGTCACCGTCGTCACCGCGACCCGCGGCGAGTGCGGCACGCCCGACCCGGCGCGCCACGGCTCGTCCTCCTTCGGCGCCCTCCGCGAGGCCGAGCTGCGCGCCGGCCTCGCGGTGCTGGGCGTCACCGACGTGCGCCTCCTCGGCCTGCGCGACGGCCGGCTGGCCGAGGAGGACGCCGAGGCCCAGGCCGCGGCCGTCGCCGCCGTCATCGACGAGGTCGACCCCGACGGTCATCGTGACCTTCGGCCCCGACGGGATGACGTGGCACCCCGACCACCAGGCGGTCTCGCGCGTGGACCACCCGGGCCGCGCAGGCCACCGGGCGCGGCGACGCGCTGCTCTACGCCACCATGACCGACGACTTCGCCGCCCGCCACGCCGCCCTCCACGCCCGCCTCGGCCTCTTCGACGACTGGGGTCCGGGCCACCCGGCCACGACCCCGCGCGACCAGATCGCGCTCGAGTGCGCGATGACCGCCGCCGAGCTCGTGCGCAAGCGACGCGCGCTCGGCCAGCACGCCAGCCAGATCGAGGCCGTCATCGCCGCCTTCGGCGAGCCCGGCTACCTCGAGTGGCTGCACCAGGAGACCTTCCGGCGGCCCACCCCCGCCGAGCTGAACCAGGAGGCACTGCGATGAGCACCACGCCCTGCGTCGAGACGGCGGACGCCGCTCTCGACCCCGCCCCCGTCCGGCGCCGCCGGCCCGGCCACCACGCCCGCCGTCGTCGCCACCGCCGCCGTGGTCGCCGCCGACCCGGCCGCCCCCACCGCGCGGCGCCGGCTCGCCCTCGAGGGCGCCAGGGACATGACCCCGATGGTGCTCGGCATCGTGCCGTTCGCGCTCGCCGTCGGCGCCGCGATCAGCGCCTCGTCGCTCACCGCGGCGCAGGGGCTGGCCAGCGCCCCGGTGATCCTCGCCGGGTCGGCGCAGCTCGCCGCGGTGCAGATGCTCGACGCCGGCACCTCCGCGGTCGTCGTCATCGTCTCGGCGCTCGTCATCAACGCCCGGATCCTGCTCTACAGCGCCGCCATCGCGCCGTGGTTCCGCGACCAGCCGCTGCACCGGCGGATGCTGCTCGCGCTGCCGGTCATCGACCAGATGCACTTCACCGTCGGGCCCCGGTTCCAGCGCGGCGACCTCGACTCCGCCGGGCGGGTCGCCTACTACGTGGGCGCGGCCACCTGGCTGGTCGGCGCCTGGCTCGCCGCCCAGGCCCTGGCGGTCGCCGCCGGCGCCCGGCTGCCCGAGGCCCTCGGCCTCGAGCTCGCCGCGCCGCTCGTGATGGCCGGCCTGCTCGCCAAGTCCACGAACAGCCGGCCCACCGTGGTGGCCGCAGCCGTCGCCGGCCTCCTGGCCGTCGTCGCCGTGGGGCTCCCGCTGCACACCTCGCTGCTCTTCGCGACCGTCGTCGGCATCGCCGCCGGCCGGGTGACGCCGGCCCGACCGCGCCCCGGCGCGAACGACGGGCTGCTCCCACCGCCGCCTGCCCCGCCCGCGCTCGGCATGGCCGGGCCTCCGCGGGAGGTCGTGCGATGAGCATCTGGATCGCGATCGCGGCCATCGGCCTGGGTACCTACCTGCTGCGGGTCAGCATGTTCCTCGTCGTCGGCGAGCGCGAGCTGCCCGGATGGGCGCACCGCTCCCTCGACCTCGTCGGGCCGGCCGCCGTCGCCGCCCTCGTGGCCACGATGGTCTTCGTCCGGGACGGCGCCGTCGTCGCGCCGCTCGCACCGACCCTCGCGGTCGTCGTCGGGTTCCTCGTGGTGCGCCGCACCGGCAACGTCACACACGCGTTCCTCGCGGGCCTGCCCACCTTCTGGCTGCTGAGCCTCGCCGGCCTGTAGCCGCTCCCTGTGGGGGCCACCGGCTCCCTCGTAGACCCCGGGAGCGGAGCGTCCGCTCCGGGAGAGCAGAACACCGACCGTCCCCGACCGGGGACAGATCACAGGAGATCCAGCATGACCGCTACCGACACCACCCCCCGTCGCATCGACAACGGCGTCCACGTCGAGGCCGTCCTCGGCGCCAAGGAGCACATGACGCAGATGCCGGAGCTGGGCCAGTTCGTCTTCCGGGCCGGCACCGAGTGGGTGAACGGGGCCCACACCCGCACGACCGTCGAGAGGTTCTTCGGCGCCGGCGGCGAGCAGTCCCACCGCGAGGCCTTCGTCCTCGAGAACGACCACCCCGAGGTGCTCGCCGCCACCGACCACGCCATCACCGGGCCGGAGATGCTGCTCGTCGCCCTCGCCGGCTGCATCACGGGCACGATCGCCTCGATCGCCCAGCACCGCGGCATCCAGCTGCACTCGGTGCGGGCCAGCGTCGAGGGCGACATCGACCTCGCCGGCATCCTCGGCATCGACCCCGAGGTCCGCAACGGGTACAGCGCCATCCGCATCGCCTACGACATCGACGCCGACGCCACGCCGGCGGAGGTCGAGGCGCTCGTGGCCCAGGCGCAGAAGCGCTCGGCCGTCTACGACGCCGTGACCAACCCGACCTCCGTCGTGGTCACGGTGCGCTGACGGCGATGACCACCACCCACCGGGCCCACCGGTCCACCGACGTGGTGGTGATCGGCGGCGGCCAGGCGGGGCTCGCGATGAGCCACTGCCTGGCCGCCCGCTCGGTCGACCACGTCGTCCTCGAGCGGGGCGACGTCGCCCACTCGTGGACCACGGAGCGGTGGGACTCGCTGCGCCTGCTCACCCCCAACTGGATGACCCGGCTGCCCGGGTTCGCGTACGACGGGCCGGAGCCCGACGGGTTCATGACCGCGGCCGAGGTGGCCGACCTGCTCCGGCGCTACCGGTCCTCGTTCGGCGCGCCCGTCGAGTCCGGGCGTCACGGTGACCGGGGTGCGGCCGGTCGACGGCGGCTTCGCCGTCGACACGCACCGACGGGTCGTGGGCGGCCCGGGCCGTCGTCGTCGCCACCGGGGCGTGCAGCGACCCGTTCCGCCCGCAGGTCGCCGACGCGCTGCCGGCGCACCTCGACCAGCTCGACGCCATCGCGTACCGGCGCCCCGGGCAGCTGGACGACGGGCCGGTGCTCGTCGTCGGGGCGTCCGCCTCCGGGGTGCAGGTCGCCGACGAGCTGGCCCGCGCCGGCCGCGAGGTCACCCTCGCGGTGGGGGAGCACGTCCGGGTGCCGCGCACCTACCGCGGCATGGACATCCAGTGGTGGCTCGACGCCATCGGCGTGCTCGACGAGCGGATCGAGGACGTCGACGACGTGCTGCGGGTGCGCCGGACGCCGTCGCTGCAGCTCCTGGGCTCCCCGGAGCGGCGCACCCTGGACCTCAACGCCGTCGCAGCCGCCGGGGTGGCGGTGCGAGCGAGGCTCGTCGGGGTCTCCGGGGGCCGGGCCCAGCTCTCCGGGTCGCTGGCCAACCTCGTCGCCTCGGCCGACCTCAAGCAGGCCCGGCTGCTCGACGCCGTCGACGAGTACGTGCGCTCCCGGGGTCTGGAGGCCGAGGTGGAGGCCGCCGACCGGCCGGCGCCCACCCGGCTGCCCGCCGAGTCCTTCCGGCTCGACCTCGACCTGGCCCCGTTCCGGACCGTGGTGTGGGCCACCGGCTTCCGCCCCCGGTACCCGTGGCTGCACCCGTCGTTCCTCGACCGGCGCGGCCGGCTCGCCCACGACGGGGGAGTGCTGCCGACGCCCGGCGCCTACGTGCTCGGCCTGCCGTTCCTGCGGCGCCGCAAGTCCAGCTTCCTCGACGGGGTCGGCCCGGATGCCGAGGAGCTCACCGAGCACCTGGTCGCCCACCTCGACCGCGCCGCCGCCGCGGCGCCCCTCACCCCCGCCTCCGTTCGCGGATGAGGGACGCCTGCTCGTGGGGGCCGGCCCGCTGCCCCGCCCCCTCCGCCGGGGCAGCAGGCCGGCCGGGTGCGGCTCAGAGGCCGACCGTGTCGGCCGCGTACCGCGCCTGCTTCGCCGTGTAGCCCTCGAACTCGAGCTGCTCGATGAGGCTCTGCCGGGAGAAGGAGGTGAGCTCGAGGTAGGACTCCGCGGACTCGACGGCCTCCGCCTTCCAGTCGACCGTGAGGGTCGCCAGGGCGGCGTCGATGTCGGCCTTGTCGTACCCCTCGAAGTCCAGCTGCTCCACGAGCCCCTTCTTCGAGAAGCCGCTGAGGTCGAGGTAGCTCTCGGCGGCGTCGCGTGCGTTCTCCTGCGCCACGGTGAGCGACGGCGTGCTCTTGGCCGGCTTCGGCTTGGCCGCCGTCTTCTTGGGCGCCGCCTCCGCGGGCTCGGCCGACTCGGCCTCGGCCGTGACGCCGGCCGGGCTCTCGGCCTGCGTCGCGTCCTCCAGGGCGGCGCCGCAGCCGGACAGGAGTGCGGCGCATGCCGCCGCGATGGCGATGGTGTTGGTCCTCATGGTGGGTGTCCTCTCGTTCGTTCGTGGTCCCCCCGCGTTCGGCACCACCATCCAGAGGGGGTCCAACACAGCCGCTTCGGCCGGTGCCAGAATCGACGGGAACCGAGGGAGGGGTGGTGTCGATGGGCGGCCGGGCCCGGGGCGACCTGCACGAGTACCTGAGCGAGCAGCTGGGTGGCGTGCCGGCCGAGGGCGGTCCTGCACTTGCATCAGTCCCGCCGGCGCCCGCTGCCCGGGCCACGCGCGCGGACGCCGTCTCGCGGCTCATCACCCTGCTGCGGCACCTCGCGGCCGCCGGGGAGCGCGGTCTCACCGCTCCCGAGCTCGTCGACCTCGGTGGGTACCCGACCGAGCAAGCAGAAGGTCGCCGAGGCCTCGCTCCTGCGCGACCTCAAGCGGCTCGCCGACGCCGGCTGGGACTACGAGCGGGTCTCCGGCGGAGGGCGAGGTGGCGCGGTACGTGCTCCACCGCCGCGACCTCGCCGACCAGGTGGGGCTCGCGCCCGCCGAGCGCTCGGTGCTCGAGGCGCTGCTCGGCTACCGGGCCGAGCACGCGCTGCCCGAGCCGGGCGCACGCGACGTGCCGGTCGTCATCCGCAAGCTCGCCCAGGCCGTCGACCACCACTGCGTCGTCGCGATGCGCTACCGCGACCGCCACCGCCAGGTGGAGCCGATCCGGCTGCACACGACGCCGGCGGCGTGGTGGCTGCGGGCCCGCGACGACGACGGGCACTGCAAGTGGTTCCGGCTCGACCGGATGCACGAGGTCGAGCTCGACATCCCCGGCTCGGCGGCCGCCGACATCGCCGACGACCCGCTGTCGTCGCTCAACCCGCACACCTGGGTCGAGGACCCGCCGACGGACACCACCCTCGAGGTCGGCCGCGAGCACCTGCCGATGGTGCTCTCGACCTTCCCGGGCGCCGAGGTCGAGGCGGGGGAGGGGGACGCCGTGACGGTGCACGTCGTGGTCACGAACCGGGCGGCGCTGTTCCTCTGGCTCGTCGAGATGGGCACGCGGGTGCGCCTCGTCGGCCCCGACGAGCGTGCGCGAGCAGCTCCTCGACCGGCTGCGGGAGGTGGCCCGTGGCTGACCCCACCGGCTTCGTGCTCAAGGTGTCCGAGCTGCCCGCGGATCATCGAGGTGCTGTCGTACCAGGGCGTGGTCCCGGTCGCGGCGGTGGCCAAGGAGGTGGGCCGCACCGAGGACGAGGTGCGCGACCTCCTCGTGCGCTACTACGTCACCGAGGACGCCGCGCGACCGGCTCGGGCTGCCGCCGCCGCATCGAGTTCCTCGACGACCTCGGCGAGGAGGCCGCGCCGTCCGAGGCGACGAACGTCCGGCTCCAGCACCGGTACGTCGTCGACGACCTCGCCTTCGACTACGCGCCGGTCGAGTACCTGGCCCGGGTCTACCGCGTGGCCCGCGACGAGTCGCTGCTCGAGCCCGACAACGCCGTCCTCGCCGGGGCCGTCGAGAAGCTGCGGGCGTTCCTCGACGAGGACCTCACGCCGGCGGCGGCCACGGAGGGCGGTGGGCTCTCCGCCGCGCAGTGGTACCGGGCCGCGCGGGACCGCCGGCGGGTCCGCATCCGGTACGTCCGCACGTGGTGGCCCGGGGCCGCCGAGCGGGTCGTCGAGCCGTACCGGGTCGTGCGCACCCGGCGCGGGTGGGAGGTCGACGCCGGCCCGCCGGACGAGGACGGGCGCCTGCGCACCTTCCTCCTCACCGGCGTCCTCGAGGCGGAGGTGCTCGACGAGTCGTTCGAGCCGCCGGCCGACCTCGTCGACCTGCTCGTCGCCCAGCGACGCACGACGCCGGTGCGGCTCGTCGTGCCGACGTCGGCGGTGTGGGTGGTCGAGCGGCAGGCCGAGCGGGTCGAGGTGGTCCGCGAGGACGGCACCGACAGCGAGGTGGTGGCGCACCTGCTCGAGCCGGTCGCCGACCGGATCGCCCGCGTCCTCCTCGTCGCCGGCCCGGACGCCTTCGTCGTCACCGGCGCGGAGGAGTACCAGGACGCCGGCCGCGAGCTCGCCCGGCGCCTCCTCGAGCACCACGGCGGCTGACTCGCCCGGAGCCACGCGTGCGGCGCCACATCAGTCGGTCGCCGTGCCGCCGCCGCATGGGTGTGCTGCCCAGAGAACCGTGCCCGCTGCATGCAATTGGATGACGAGGGCAGCCTTCGCCGGAGAGCACACCCTTGGAGTGAGCGGGGCCCCCAGCGGGCCGGAGAGACGGGCGGGCGAGCTCCGTTCCGCTCCTCGGGGCGGGCCCTCGGTGCGCGGTGGCGGCTGCCTCGTCGCGGTCTCAGGTGGGGGACAGTCGCTCGGAGCTGGCGCTTGATCCGGGCCAGCATCGCGACCATCCCGCGAAGCCGCAGCGGCGAGACGGCCTCGCCGAGTCCGAACCGGAACGGCGCGTCGTCGGGCACGGCGAGCACCTCGTCGACGGTCAGCCCGTCCAGGCCGGCGTGCAGGATGGCGGCGAACCCGCGGGTCGTCGGGCGCCTCGGCCGGCGCCTGGAAGTACAGTCGCACCCGCCGGTCCGGCGGCGGCCATCGAGCCGTCGCCCGTCATCGACCTCGACCGCGAGGAAGACCGGCGACTGGCACTCCTGGACCTGCTCCAGCAGCTCCGGGTGGCCCTGGTATCGCTCGGGCAGCTCGGGCAGCTCGTCGCTGAACTCGAGCAGCAGGGTGAGCCGGTCGCGCACCGACAGCGAGGTGAAGTCGTCGCGCGATCTCGCTGAGCGCCTCCGGCAGGACAGCCCCGGCATCGGCCGTGCTCACGGCGACCCGACCTCGATGGGCACCCCGACGGAGTTGCCCCACTCGGTCCACGAGCCGTCGTAGTTGCGGACGTGCTCGAAGCCGAGCAGGTAGGTCAGCACGAACCACGTGTGGGACGACCGCTCGCCGATGCGGCAGTAGGCCACGACGTCGTCCGAGGGCGAGAGCCCCTGCTCGGTGCAGGTAGATGGCCTCGAGCTCGGCGCGGCTCTTGAACGTCCCGTCCTCCGCGGCGGCCCGGCCCACGGCACCGAGCGGGCACCGGGGATGTGGCCGCCACGCAGGGCGCCCTCCTGGGGGTAGTCCGGCATGTGCAGCAGCTCGCCGGAGAACTCGCCCGGCGAACGGACGTCGACGAGCGGCCGCCCGAGGTGGGCCAGGACGTCGTCCTTGAGGGCGCGGATCGGCGCGTCGTCGCGCTGGACGACCGGGTAGTCCACCGGCGCCGGCGCCGGGACCTCCCGGGTCAGCTCGCCGGCCCTCGGCCACCCACTTCGCCCGGCCACCGTCGAGCAGGCGCACGTCCGGGTGCCCGAACAGGGTGAAGACCCACAGCGCGTAGGCCGCCCACCAGTTGCTCTTGTCGCCGTAGATCGACGACGGTCGTGTCCCGCCCGATGCCGCGCTCGCCGAGGATCTGCGGCGAACCGCTCGGGGCCGACGTAGTCGCGGACCACGGGGTCGTTGAGGTCGGTGTGCCAGTCGATCTTGACCGCCCCCGGGATGTGTCCGGTGTCGTAGAGCAGCACGTCCTCGTCGGACTCGACGACGACCAGACCGCCCGGGTTCGTCGGAGCCCAGCCGGGCCGCGAGCCACTCGGTCGAGACGAGACGTTCGGGGTGGGCGTACTCGGCGAACTCTGGCGTTCGTCGAACGGTACGGGCATCGGGGACCTCCCCATGGTGGGCGAACAGGACCTCGACGGGCCGGACAACCGGTGATCCGACGCTACTCGCCGAACACCGCGTGCCGGAGGCCGACGACCCCCATCGCTGCCGTCGCCAGACCCGCCCGCCACCGTGTCGGCTCGCGCCGCAAGGCGTGACGAGACCGCACGCTGACGGCCACCACCACCAGCCACCCCCGCGTCGTCACGACACTCAGACCTTGTCCTGACTTCGTCATACCTTCCAGTGAAGCCCTGCGTCGGCCGAGGCAAGGCGTCGTGCGCAGGAATCGCCGCCGCGACGGACCCGTGCGTCGGAGTCGTCACGTCTGATGGTGCCGGTTCGAAGGACGCGGTGAAGTGCCTCAGCGCCTTGGGCTCCTCGACGATCCGGTAGCCGGGGAGCGCGTCGGCCCTGGCGGCCACCTCCTCGCAGACCTCGATGACGTAGTCGATGTGGCTCTGGGTGTAGGTGCGGCGCGGGATCGCGAGCCGGACCAGGTCCATGGAGGCCGGGGCCTCGGTGCCGTCCGGCTGCCTGCCGAACATCACGGTGCCGATCTCGCACGAGCGGACCCCGCCCGTCTCGTACAGCGCGACGGCGACCGACTGGCCCGGGTACTGCAGGGGGTCCAGGTGGGGGGCCAGCGCCCGCGCGTCGATGTAGACGGCGTGCCCGCCGATGGGGCTGAGCACGGGGATGCCCCGCTCCTGCAGGGCCGTGCCCAGGTAGGCGGTCGACCGGATCCGGTACCTCAGGTAGTCGTGGTGCACGACCTCCTTGAGCCCCTGGGCCAGCGCCTCCAGGTCGCGCCCGGCGAGGCCGCCGTAGGTCGGGAAGCCCTCGGTGAGGATCAGCATGTTGCGGCAGTCGGCGGCCAGGTCGTCGTCGTTCATCGCGAGCCAGCCCCCGATGTTGCCCAACGGGTCCTTCTTGGCGCTCATCGTCATCCCGTCCGCCAGGGCCGCGATGTCGCGCACGATGTCGGCGACCTCCCGGCCGCCCTGTCCCTCCTCGCGCTCGCGGATGAACCAGGCGTTCTCGGCGAACCGGCACGCGTCGAGGAACAACGGCTTGCCGTAGCGGTCACAGATCTCCCGGACGCCGCGGAGGTTGGCCAGCGAGACGGGCTGGCCGCCGCCGCTGTTGTTCGTGATCGTGACGAAGACGCACGGCACGTCGTCGGCCCGGGCCGCCAGCAGGTCCTCGAGCGCCGCCAGGTCCATGTTCCCCTTGAACGGGTGCTCGGAGGACAGGTCACGGGCCTCGGGGACCGGCAGGTCGGTGGCCAGGGCACCGGTCGCCTCGACGTTCGCGCGGGTCGTGTCGAAGTGGGTGTTGTTCGGGACGACCTTGCCGGGCCCACCGATGACGGAGAAGAGGATCTTCTCCGCCGCCCGGCCCTGGTGTACCGGGATGACGTGCTCGAAGGGGAACAGCTCGCGCACCGCGTCGGTGAAGACGTAGTACGACGGCGACCCGGCGTAGGACTCGTCACCGTGCTGGATCGCCGCCCACTGGTCCCTGCTCATGGCGCCGGTGCCCGAGTCCGTCAGCAGGTCGACCAGGACGTGCTCGGCACGCACCTGGAACAGGTTGAACGCGGCCTCCCGAAGGTACCCGCGACGCTCCGCACGGGTGCTCATCCGCAGCGGTTCCACCGAGTGGATGCGGAACGGCTCGAAGATCGTGCGGAAGGTGGGCTCGTCCATGGGGCCCATCGTCGCGCTGCCCGAGGCGGCCCCGTCCGAGGGATGTGACGCGCTCGGCGAGGAGGGCGACGTGGCGTCCGCGAGGTGACTCGCAGAAGCTCCCGCGGCTGCCGGCAACTCCCCGGTGCGCTGGGAACTTCTGCGTGGGGCTCGGCGGGGAGGGGGCGACCCCAGATGTGGGGTCACATGAGTCACACCAGCCCCACAGGTGGTGTTCCGACACGCCGACCCGACCGGGCCGACAGCGCTCGCGATGCCGCTGACCTGCGGAAACAGCCGAACGGACGATCTTTGCGCCCATCTCCTTGCGGCGCAGGTCACATGGCGTGCATGATGGCCAC
>CAVZBX010000004.1:0-104816 GCA_963773655.1 uncultured Actinomycetota bacterium | reverse complement strand
CAATGTATTGCTGCACGACCAGGAGGAGGCGATGGACGTCGCCGACCGGATCGTCGTCATCAACGAGGGCCGTGTCGAGCAGGCCGGCGCGCCGCGCGAGCTCTACGACCGCCCGGCCAACGGCTTCGTCATGTCCTTCCTGGGCCGACCGTCCGGCTGGACGGCGAGCTCGTGCGCCCGCACGACCTGCGCGTGTCCTCCGAGCCGCGCGACGGAGCGCTCGAGGCGATGGTCCGGCGCGTCGTGCACCTGGGCTTCGAGGTCCGCGCCGAGCTCGCGCTCTCCGACGGCGCGTTGCTGGCCGTGCAGCTCACGCGCGACGAGGCGGCCGCGCTCGAGCTCGCCCGGGGCGACATCGTCTGGGTCGGCCACGGCGACGTGCCCGTCGTGGCGTAGCCGTCCCGGACCGCGGCGGGCGGATCGCCCGGGGCGAACCCCGTCGACGCTAGTGCGCCTCCCACGCTCCGGGCCCGCGCGTCATATGCACGGTGGCCCCGAGATCCTCGATGGCAGTGGCAAGCGCGTCCGAGAGTTCTTGGCTCTTCCAGATCGCGTCGAGGTCCACTCGTTGGCCGGTTGCGTTGAGCAGCTTGGCCAGGGTGTACGCCACGGCCTGGGAACGGTAGCCGCCCAGCTGAAGTCCACCGATGATCCGCTCCGACGAGCGGAAGAGGATGGCCTTCGCCACAAGCGCCTCGAAGTAGGACGGAGTGGGTGTGAAGCGCCCGCGCTTCTCCAGCCGCAGCATGAACTCGCGGAAGTTCTTCTCCGCGCCGAGGGAGACCAGCCAGGGGAGCTGGTCCCAGGTGTTCTCGAACTTCGCGACGTCCGTCTTGGTGAACTTCTGGCTCAGCGGGTGGACCTTCTTGAAGTCGCGCTGCTTGGCGGGGTCCGCTCACGCGCGTGTGCGTCCGCGTACTGCCCACGTGCACGCTCGTAGTACCAGCGCGTCATGTGGGGCCCACCCCCAACGCCCGGGGCCCAGATGCTGCGGGAGAGCTTCTCAAGCTCAACGTGGAATGGGTCGTTTGCGGTGAAGTCCGCCATGTTCACGCGGTTCTGGCTGTTGGCGAACTGGCTGATCAGGGGAACCAGATTCCCGAGCTGCTCCGGTTCGACGACGGAAAGCTTGGCCTCGACGTTCACCTCGGAGAGATCGGCCTTGTTCTTCACCTTGGCGAGTGCAGGGACGCCGTCGTCTGGCCACCGTTGACGATCTGGAGGTCGTAGATGGTCGCGATTGCACGGCCCCCTCCGGGGGCATCCACGACGTCGACGGACGCCGCGGTCATCGAGATCCCGTTGTTGTACGCAAGGAAGCGCCCCGGCTCGTCGCGGATGGTCTCCTGGATGCCTCGATTGACCTTCCCCCTCGATTGCAGGAAGGAGCGCACGTTCAGCTCGAGGAGTCGGGGGCCGTACAACTCGTAGACGCTCGCCAGGAACTCGCCCGGCAGGGTGAGGAGGTATGCGTCGTATGAACCCTTCTGCCCGTGTGGGCCGAGGCACGGGAGTGGCTCACCCCAGAGTTCGACCACGTCGACCGTGATCGGTTCCTGCGCCCGACCACTCGAGTCGAGCTTGTGCAGACGACCGAGATCCCAGACTCGGTGGTGCACCACCCGACCGTCGAGCTCGGCCGGACTCGGGACCTTGGTCCGAAGTTCGGCATTGGTCAGGATCGTGATGCGGACCTCCCCGACCTTGGACCATGCCTCGTGGATGCGTTGCGCCATGTCCCATGCCGTGGAAGTCTCCTCGAGCTTTCGCCACAACCCGCCCTTGGCCTGCTCGAGGAAGCGCAGGGCGCGCTTGTAGTGCACGTCGAGCTCGGCCTTACCGAGGGACTCCACGCCCGGCGTTGATCGGTAGTCGGCCACGAACAGGTGCAGAGTCGCCTCGTCCTCGCTGAACTCGAATCCCGAGACCCTCGCCCCACGCGTCTCGTAGTTCGAACTTCTCGCATCGTCGACCTCACCAGCTTCGGTGAGGACGTCGAACATGTGGTCGACGAACTTCGAGGAGAGTGTGGCCTCGCTACCCTCCTCGGAGGCGGCGAGGATGATCTCCTGCTGGAGGCTCTCGTTGAACTCGGTCAGGCTGTCACTCATCGGTGAACCCCAGCGCGTCGCTCATGTAGTCCAGAGTGATTACGAATGGCTCCAGGGCCGAGCGATCGACGCGGTAGCGCACGTTGCCCACGCCGACAGGCAGCATCTCGGGCAGCAGCCGCGGGAACCCGTCGACGACCTCGAAGAACTCGACGGATCGCACTGCGTAGCGTTCGGGCCGATACTCGGCGTCGCGGTCCCGCCATCGGGCCTTGAGCAGCTTGTCCCCGAGCTGGGACACCGCAGTCGGTGAGGACTTCACGAGTTCCCGGGTGTCGCCCACGACGTCTGCAAGCGTCGCTCCGCTCCCGCTGGCGCGCTCGTCCAACTCCACATAGGCGACGAATAGGTGTTCGACGCCAGTCGTGTCCAGCTGCCTCTCGGAGCTGATCTTCATTCCCCCGGAGCCAGTTCCTCGATACGACTTCACCTCGACCGCGCCCTGCGGAAACTGGAAGTCCTGCAGTCCCGGGTCGGGCCCGGTCCACTGCTCCACGGCTCTCGTGGGCCCGATTGCCGGGAGCATGACCGTGCCGAGGACAGTGAGTTCGGCGAACAGGCCCGCTGCTGCCTCTGCGCTCAACGGAGCGTCCTGCCGAGCGAAGAACTCCTGCCAGGCGATCACTCGCTCCACGATGCGAGCGGCGGCGCCGTCGCCGGGCAACCCGTCGAGTAGCCCGAACAGGTCGCTCACGAGGTCCTCGAACTGACCGGTGCGCAGGTTGGTCGTCTCGCTCAGTCGGATGACGGCGCGTTCTGGCGTCTCCAATACGACCCGTACCTCGAGGCCACGCATCTTGGGCACATTGGACGGCACGTCCCCCACGGCGCATTCCTTCAGTCGTATCTCGGCAAACCGCTCTCCCGAGGGACGATGCTGACCGATGAAGACGTCGTGCGCCAAGCCGGGGAGGACACGTCGGACCACGGAACCCTCGGCCAAAGGATCCGACTCGATCTGTGCCCATATGGGCAAGTAGTCGATCACTGGTCGTCCTCGTCCTCGTCGTCGGCGTACGCACCGTACTCCTGCTCCCAGAACACCTGATTCACCTGGTAGGACACCGGTTGCGCACGCTCGGACCCTGGGAAGGAAAGGGCGAACCCGACCAGTGGTGTCTCCAGCTTGTCCCTCGGATCGAATGGCGCCGGTGAGCCGTCGAGGTCGCCCGTGAGCCGCAGTCTTGCGGGGTCAGGATCGAGCGGGTACACGATCATGAGGCCCCTGTTCGGCGTTCGGGCGCGGCGCTCGAACAGACCGCCGGGAGCCGTGGGCGGTGCGGCGGACTTCTTCTTTCGGGAGCTCTCTGTCCACGCCTCTACGGTGAGGCGGAGAAGGTCGTCCCAGAGCTCAGAGTCCCTCTCCAAGGTCGACAATCTCGTGGCGAGGGCTGCCGACCCGGCGGACCGTGTATCGGTCGGCTGTCACCTCCAGGGCCGCGCGACGTGTCAGACCGATCTCGACACCGGCGACGTTGACGACTTCGGCCTCGGCCGCGGAGACGTTCGCCACCGCGACTGTCCAAGTGGACAGCTCACCGTCGGCCAGCCGTGACTGGATGTAGTCGGTGAGCGCCTTCGGCTGCGTCTGGATGGCGGCCGCGTCCGGCACGTAGCCCTTGAGGAAGGCGACCACGGCGTCAGGCGAGACGTCACGCCAGACCTCGAGCCCGCCTTCCAAGGTGTGCTCGGGGCCGAGGACGGTGATGAGACGCTCGAGCTGAGCCCAGTTGCGAGCAGCCGCCCCCTTGGCGAACGAGGTGGTCTCCGTGATTGTCGCCGCGTAGCTGATCTTCAGGCTGGTGGAGTGGCGCAACTTCGAGGGAGACGTCACCAACAGACCGTCTGGATGTTGTCGGACGCGGAGCCCGTACTGCTCTGGGGAGCGCCCCAAGGCCGCCATCGCCTCGAACTCGGACTGAAGCTCCGCCGATGCCGCGGTGATGGCGACGTACCACCTCACCAGGTGTGGGGTGGTGTAGAGGCGGCACACGTCCAGGTAGCCGGGGCGGTAGCCGAACCAGCGCCCCATCTGCATGAGCGTGTCGTACATCTTGCTGGCGCGCAGGTAGTAGCTGACGCTGAGCCCCTCGAGGGTGAGCCCGCGCGAGAGCTTGTCCCCACCGATGGCGATGACACTGAGCCCGTCCGGGTGGTCGACGTACTCGAGGGCGTCCTGGGACGTGCCGTTGACGCGTGTGGACGAGCGTCTTCGTGGCGACTGCGGCCATCTCGGCCCAGACGTCCTCGAATGCGGGCAGTTCCGCGGCGAGCGCTGCCACATCGTCCGTGCCCAGCAGCTCGCGGGTGGTGGGCAGATGGTCGGACGTGTAGAGCGCCAGGGCCGCCGCTCGCAGAACCGGATTGTTGCCCTCGCCGAACTGAAGCCGGTCCCTGAAGTCCTCGAGGGTCGCCTGGACCTGGTCCGCGACCTGGGTCTGGACCTTGGTGAAGCGCGTGACGTGGACGAGCATCGAGTTGTGCTTGGCTCCCTGCCCGCGCAGTCGCCGCACCGCCCCGCCGAGCAGGAAGGACAGCATGGCCTCGTCGGAGGCTTGGCGGGAAGGTCGCCTTGGAGGCTGGCGTCCGCCTTGTGCCCGTCGGGCAGCCAGCGTGTCGTAGTCCGTGACGTCTCGCACGATCGGCAGGGGGTCCACCTGTTCGGTGGCGGCCGGCCCGCCGCCCTGCAGACCGAACACCCGGGCTGGGCCGAGGTAGGTCGACGGCGCGGGCAGGTTGATGATGAAGCTGCGCGGGAAGAGGTCCTCGCCGGCGACGCGGTGTTCCCTGTCGCGGGAGATGAAGATGTTCGCGAAGGGGGTGGCGGTGTAGGCCACGTACGCCGACTGCTCGAACGTGTCGAGGAACTGGCGGATGAGCCCGTTGATTGCGGTCGGGTCGGTCTCGTTCGGGGTCCTGACCCCGCTTTGGGCCCGTTGGTGTCCACGCTTGCGTGGTCGGCCTCGTCGTCGATGACCAGTACGGGGACACCACGCACGATCGGCCGCCCGGTCTCGGGGTTCGTCTCCTTGCGCAGCGCCGTCGCCCAGTTGTACAGGTTGGTGAGGATCGACTTGTTCTTCTTGACCACGAGCACGATCGGGTCGTTGCCGCCGACGACGACGCCGATGTTCCGTGCCACGGCGAGGCTGAAGTCGCCGTTCTGCTTGGAGGACGTGAACGAGTTGACCGGCAGGAAGCGGCCCCCGACGCGCCCGACGCCGATCATGCTGCTGCCCTCCGCCTGGTCGAAGCGCAGGTTCTTGCGGGTGTCGAAGCCCAGGATGCCCTCGTCGATGCGAGCCTGCGTCTGGCTGCGCAGGCTGTTGTGGACACCTGCCAGCACCACCACGAGCTTGTAGCCGCTGTCGAGCGCCTTGGCCACCAGGCCGATGTAGTTGCCGGTCTTGCCCGACTGGACCTGTCCCGCCACCAGTCCTCGTCGGTCCCAGGCTCCCGGACGGTCGGGCGCCTCGAGTCTGGCCAGGATGTCGTCGGTGGTGTCGGCGACGCTCGTGACGCTGGCCGGCGGTAGACCCTGCTGCTCGCGCATCAGGCGCTCGTATCGCTCCCAGAAGGCCCACTTGATCTCGGACCGACGGTCCTCCAGCCACTTGACGTGGTCGCCGTCGTCGGCCAGGGAGGTCCAGTTGCCGACGTACACGTTGTAGTCGGCCTCGAGGTCCCGCACGAGCTGTTCAAGCTCATCGGCGTCCTCGGGGCCACCGACGCCGAGTAGCGCGGCGATCTTGTCGACCCACTCTCGAATCAGGTCGGTGGTGATGTCGCCGTGGGCCTGCCTCGCGCCGTCCAGCCGGACCATGACCATCGACCGGACCTCTTGGATGGATCCCGTCACTGGGTGCTCTCCCTGAACGCTTCGATGACCTCTGGATACTGAAGGAACGGCTCGGCGACCGCGATTCGGTTCAGCGCCTCGGTCGGTTCGACTCCGTCATCGATCAGCCCGTCGTACACGAAGCGCAGGAGAGGCTTGAGCTCCGGACGGCTCGCCGCGAAGGGCACGGGCTGTTGGTCCAGGGCGTTCGCGATCGACACCCCTATCAGTGTCGTCGGGATCGTCTCCTCGATGAAGCGCAGGGCTCGCTCGACGACCAACCGGTTGTCCTTGGCGGCCTCGAGGAGAGCTGTGATGACGGGGTGAGCGCGGTTGACCCGATAGCGGACGTCGCCATCGCGGCGTCGTGTACTGCAGCCACGCCATCACGAAGTCCTGTGACGTGCGGCGGACAAGGACCTTGCCCCGATGACGGTAAGCCTCCTCGGCCTGCCTGCGGGCGACCGTCGCGATTCGGCGAAGGTCGGCTTGGAGCGGCCCGGGGGCCCGGGCAGACGACTTCTTGACGTCCACCTGCCACTCGTGGTCCAAGGTGGTGGGAATGTCCACGGCGATCCGGGCGAGCTTGGTGTGCTCGTCCTTGGCGAAACCCGAGCCAAGCCAGTTTCCCTGCACCAGCAGGCGATCGCCGCGGTAGAGATAGAAGCCCTGCTGCTGGTTCCAGCCGGCAGCACCAGCGCCGCCCCGCTGATCGACGTCACTGAGCTTCGATCGATGCGGCAGAACGTGCGGGGTGACCTCGATGTGGGTGCCCAACAGTGACAGCTCTCTCGCTCCCGAGGTTCTGAGTGGCTGGGTGCGACTCCATGAAGGGGTCCCACGGCTCGAGCACGCGTCCGTTGACGCGGATGGTGACCTTGCCGCGGCCCACCATGAATCGGTGGAACACGGCGGACAGGTGGTCGGCAACCGTCCGAGCCACCTGGTTGAATCGGGACTGAGCCTTCGCGTCATCGACGTCAGCGCGGCCGACGAGTCGATCGCACTTGGACCAGACGACCGTCGTGCCGTGACGACCCTCGACCTCGCCAACTCGGAGGGCGGTAGGCGTTGTTCGCAGGAGGCGCCATTCACGTGATGCCTCGACCACGTCGAGGTCCCAGCGGCGGATGTCGGCTGGCCCGGACGGACGTGTCCTGGTCACGACGGTCAGCTCACGCGCCTGCGAGAACGACGCGGTCTTGAGCCCGAGCCCGAAACGTCCGAGGTCCTTGCTGTTGCGCTCCTCAAGAGGGCTGGTGCTTCCTGGGCGCATGGCCTCGAAGAGCTGATCGGCGGTCATCCCTCGACCGTCGTCGCGAATGGCGACGTGCGAGTCGGCCCCGTCCCAGAAGAACTCGACGTCGATGTTCCTCGCACCCGCGGAGATGCTGTTGTCGAGCAGGTCCGCGACTGCGGCCTCCGGGCGAGTATCCGAACGCTCGAAGGGACTCGATCAGGGCGTCCGCCCGCGGTTCGGCGATGTCCCAGTCATCCACTGGCATCGGTCCCCTCGTTCTCGGCGCGCCGGCTCGAGACGCCCCTTCGACCCTAACCGAGACGGTCGCCCGCCACAGGAGATTCCCGATGAGCTGGCTCACGCGAATGGTGGACGCCATTGGTTCGATGGGGGAAGGGTGCTTGTCCCGCGCATCGGACCCGCAGCCCAGTCCTCAGCAGTCAATGCCCATATTCCCCGAAGGTATCTCAGGTTGGTGAGGCCGTGCAGTTGACGACCTCGAAGCGGTCATACAGATGCGCCAAGCCGGTGGCCCTGACCCGGAACTGACTACGAGGCTTCTGGTCCCATCTCCTGTTTGAGAATTCTGCTCGCATCCCTGGATCGAAGTAGACGCTGCCTTCTGCAATCGACTGCAGTAGCAGAGGAAAGGATGTGCCCGTGCCAAGCCAGATTGATGAGCCGTATCTGTATCTGACTTCGCCCGGGCGGCTCTCGAGCAACTCGGTCAGCTGGCGGATGCGGGCCTCCATCCTTCCTTGCTCCTCCTTGGCAGCGTGGTAGGCCCGGTTCTCCCTCAGGTCACCCTCTTCGCGCGCACTCTGGATCTTCCTGGCGATCGCGGTCCGGCCGGGTCCCGAGAGCTCGTCGAGCTCGGCCTGGAGGCGATCGCGGGCCCCTTGAGTCAGGAACCCCGGTATCCCCGGGTGGGGACTGCGCTCGTAAGGCACGTACGCCGCCAGCGCGTGTTTGGTGCTCCAGTGGTCCAGCAGCTTGGCAAAGGACCAAGAGGCGGCAACGTCGCCGTTGCGGTCGAGAAGGGCCACGCAACCGGCTGGGTCGTAGCTGCGAGGTGATCTGTAGCCTTGGAGCACCAGTCGCGTGCCAGTGTGCGGTGGAGTCGGTGATCCGACGCGGTGGACGCCCGTGAAGTCCCACCGTTCTGAACGCCTCGAATACCCGTACTTCTGGAGGAACTCCAAGAGGCTCATCGAGACGTACGGTCCCCCGTCGGGCTGAGGGGTCATGAGCGTCAACACGCCAGCGAGCCGAACTGCGCCTAAATCTCGCACAGAGTGAGCCTTCAGCTCCCAGCCCAGCAGGTCGGGTTCAGCCCTGCTGTTGGCGAAGACCCCCAGATTGGCCTCCAGGGTGTAACCGCCGCAGTTGGTGCCACGGCATGGGTGTAGTCCGGATGCCGTGAGGCGACTGGGAGTCACCCAACCCTTGCTGTGCAGGGCTGCGAGACGCTGCAGCAGTTCCTGCCTCGGATCCACCCCCGGCGCGTCCAGCACCCAAAGATTCAGTGGTCCCTGCTTGGCTCGCGCGAGGACCTCTATGCGACGGATCGCGCGTGCCTCAGGGGGGAGGCACAATGCGAGCAGACGGCCATCTGGAGTGGGGGCGAGCAACAGAAGTCGACCCTCGTCCCTTCCCCTCTGTTGCACGCTCAGGAGCCACGTCGGCGCGTCTGGGGATCCTTCAAGGAAGCCGGAAAGACGCACCTCGGGATACTGGGGGTAGAAGATCACCTTCGTGTTTGGAGCGGGCGCCTCCTCGAAATCCGGCGCGAGCCACACGAGCTCGACGGGGGCATGGAAGATCTCCCTTCCCTCCGCCCCAAGCTTGGTGCTCCGCGTTGTATGCCGCGTCAGCGCGCCTGAGGGAATTCGCGCCACCTCTGCGAGGTCGGTGCCCAGGTAGATCTGCTGTTTGGAGTTGCCCTGCTTGGCGCTCAATCGTCTGACTAGGACTTCGGTACATCCCTGGGCAGTTAACGCTCCTGCGATTGCGTCGGCATCCAGAGCGTTGAGCCAGCTCTCGTATTGCGACGTTGGTGTGGTCATGCATCGTCCGTAGCCGTGCCGCTTGTTGCCCTGAGCCGCATCGTCGATTCACCGATCGGCCTCTGACTGCGGTTGGCGCTCAAGGTGGCGACGACTCCTGACGCATTCGTGGGGTGCTGACCTCGCTTTGAGTGTTCCACTTCGCGATAGCGGCCGCGGCGTACCTCGCCGTGCGAGGCGGGCGCGCCGCCACCTGTCACACATCGGAAGGTCGCCGGTTCTGGTTCAGCTTGGCGTCGGTCACGGGGCGGGTGGTGGTCCATGGCAATCCAGCCGGTCTGTCCCACCCCAGATTCGTACCCCAGAGAAGTACTGCAGTAGTGGGGTACGGAGGGGCCGTGACCGCCCGACGGAGGGCCATTTCGTGCTCAGCCGACCCGGCTCGGGAGCCCATCTGGGGAATTTGCAAGCAGGGGGTCAGGAGTTCGAGTCCCTATGGAGGTCAAAGGTGACTGCGACGAGGGGGCACGTCACGGTTGCCCCGCCTGTCAGTACCCCTGCGACCGGAAGCGAACTCCGGGTGCGAAGGATCCGCCGCGCAGGACCGCTGCGGCCGTGCTGTCGCGGAGGAACTCGGCGAGCAGGAAGGCTGTCGTGGCGTGTGCGACCTGGTGGTGGGCGGCCTGTCGGTCCTGGCCGGTGCTCTCGCAGAAGGTTGACGGGAGGACTTCGAGGATCAGCCGTGGGGCGGCGCAGGCCCCGGTGAAGCTGAAGTGGTCGGCACCGACGAGGGTCAGCTCGGCCTTCCGCGGCCCGGTGGCACCGTCGTAGGCCGCCGCAGTGCCCCACCGCAAGGGTGAGTCGGGGTCTGCGGTTCCGCCGATGGCCAGGAGGGGTGTGGTCATGGTGGAGAGTCCGTCTGCGCCGAACATCACGGCGTCCCCCGCGATGGAGACGGCCGCGTCGACGCGCGGGTCGGCCCACGAGGGCCATCTGCCGTTGGGCACGGTGGTCAGCCCGGCTGCTTCCGCGAGATCGCTCAGGAACGGGAGCAGGGCCCCGCACTGGAACTCCAGCGCGCCGCCTGCGATGCCGTCCGAGGCGCATGCGGAGCGCAGGGCTTGCGTGTCCAGGCGTGCGCCGGCCGCGGCGAGGGCGGTGTAGCCGCCGTAGCTGTGCCCGACCACTGCGACCCGGTCGGTGTCCGCGAGCCCTGCCAACCGGCCATCGAGGTTCGTGGCGTCCGTCAGGAAGTCGATCGTGGCAGTCACGTCCCGGGGCCGGTCGACGGTGGCACGCCAGAGCCGGTTCGGGTCGAGCGTCTCAGCGTGCTGCGGGGCCGCCACGACGAACCCATGCGAGGCGAGGTGCTCGGCGAGCCAGGCGTAGCTGCTCGTGCTGAGCGCGAACCCCGGGGAGAGGATGACGACCGGGTACGGTCCGTCAGCGAGGTCGGGGGACGCACCGGGCCTGGCACGTCCCGGGAAGGTCGCGAGTGCTACCGAGGACCGTTCCCCGAGCATCGCCGCGCCGTTGGAGTAGCGCAGCACCGCGGTGTCCTCCCCGTCCGGCGCGGCGGGGTACCAGATGGTCGTGGGCCGTGGAGCCTCGGCGCTCGTGAACCGGCGGACGCCGATGTGGTGCGTGCCCGAGGAGGCGTACCCCAGGCCCTCGCCCTGCTGGGCGGCAGTCGGCTCCTGCACTCCTGCCGGAGGGTCGGGCAACGCCAGCAGCACCGTCGCGGCCTGCAGCGTCAGGCCCACCAGCACCGCGGCGCCCACGGCAGCGGCGCCCAGGACGCGGCGGGCGGTGGCGGTCGACCGACTCATCGCCGACCCCTCACACCTGTGAGGCCCGGGCGGCAGCGGCGCGCCGGCGCCACGCCTCGACGTCGACCCCCTTGACGAGGAGCCAGACGGCGAAGACGAGCTCACCGGGGATCGCGAGGACCAGAACAGCGGTCGAGAGCGGGCCGGCCAGACCCGGCACCGCCAGGGTCCCGAGGCTCTGGGCGAGGTAGCCGATCCCGGCCAGGGCGAGCAGCGCCCCCACGAAGCGGGGGAGGAAGCCGGAGCGCGCGACGAGCCAGCCGAGCAGCAGCAGGTGCAGCCCGAAGAACAGCCCCCAGACGAGCACCATCTGGTCGTTCCCTTCCTGGAACGCCAAGGCGAGCGCGTCCCGCTCCTCGGTGGTGAAGGCGGTGAGGTAACCCGCGCCACCGACCAGGATGACGGTCATGATGCTGGTCAACAGGTTGCCCGCGGCCATGACGACGCCCTCGCCGGCCCGGGCGAGCGCGGCGGCGAGGGACAGCGACCGGCTGACCGGCCTCAGGAGCACGTACAGCACCCCGGCGAGCACGACCTCGATGAGGACCACGACCGCCTCGCCCGCCATGCCCCAGCGGAACAGGCTCTCGCTGCCGGCGATGTTCGCCGCGGTGGCCGCCGCGTCCCCCGGTACGACGAGCGTGGAGCGGACCTGCACTGAGAGCGGGTAGAGGACGAAGATCGCGAGGTAGAGGACCCCGGCTGCGCGCGTGAGGCGACGCAGCCGTGGCGATGGGGGCTTCGGCTCGCTCGACGTGTACTGGTGTGGGGTACCGGTGGTGGTGGTGGTGGACATGTCGGTGTCCTTTCGAGGTGTGGTGTGCGGGACCGGGTCAGGGGGTGAGGACGATGCGGCCGCGGGCGTGCCCGGCGGCGACGTACCGAAGGGCCTCGGGCGCGTCGTGCAGGTCGTAGGTGGCGTCGATGACGGGCAGGACCCGTCCGTCGGCGATCAACCGGGTGACCCGCTCGAGCGTCGGGCGGTCCTGGGTCGCGAACAGCGGTCGCAACCGCTGGGGGACGAACGGAGACAGCAGAGCGGCGGCGGCGAACCTGCTCATGCCCGTCACGGACCGGGGGTTCTGGCCTCCGACGACGACGTACGTTCCTCGCGGGCGGAGCAGCCGCCGCGCGTGGACCAGTCGCTCGCGACCGACGAGGTCGACGACGACGTCGAAGTGACCGGCTCGGGACCTGAGGTCCTCGCGGGTGTAGTCGAGGACGTGGTCGGCCCCGAGCGACCGGACCAGTTCGAGGTTCCGGGTGCTGGCCACACCGGTGACCTCGGACCCGTGGGCCCTGGCGAGCTGGACGACGAAGCTTCCCACGCCCCCCGAAGCTCCCAGGACCAGGACCCGGTTCCCCGCGGCGAGCGGGCCGCCCCGCTCCAGGGCCTGCAGAGCCGTGACCGCGGCGGTCGGGACGGCCGCCGCCTGCTCGAAGGTGAGCTTCGACGGCTTCCGCACGAGCATCTCGGGAGCCGCCGCGGCGACTTCGGCGAACGCGCCGCGCGCCCAGCCGAACACCTCGTCACCGGGACCCAGCTCGGTGACGGCAGACCCGACTGCCTCGACGACCCCGGCGACGTCGGCGCCGGGCACCGAGCGCCGGGGCCGGGCGAGGCCCGAGGTGAGTCGAGTCGCGTAGGGGATGCCCTCGACGGCCAGGACGTCCCCCCGGTTGACGCCCGCGGCCCGGACTCGGACCAGGACGCTGTGCTCATCGAGGGTCGGGGCGCCCAGCGTGCTGGACCTGAGGCCGTCGGGTGGCCCGTAGGTGTCGTGGGAGATCGCGTGCATGGGTGCCTCCAACGGGTGGCCGGCTTGGTGGACGGGCCCACCATTCCGGCCTGCTGTTGCACGGATGCAGCGCAAATGTTGAGGCGGCGACGAGGCCGCCGCGGGAGCCGGGCGTGCTGCCCGGTGCGACGGCGGCCTTCCCGCTCGAGCGTCGCGCCGTTAGGTTTGGTCGATGGCCGGCGGCCGAGAGCACGGGAGGACGCTTGACGTCAGGCTCCTGGGCGGAGTGGTCGTGAGCGACCCGGACGGCCTGGTGGTGGAGGTCGGTCCCGCTAAGGCCCAGGTGGCGCTCGCTGCCCTTGCGCTCTCCGCGGGCACGGCGGTGCCGGTGCCCCGGCTCGTCGACGCCATGTGGGGGCAGGACCCTCCGCGCACCGCTGAGCGCACCGTGCAGTCCTACCTCGCTCGGCTGCGCGGCGCCTTGGGGGCGTCCTCGATCACGCGGTCACCCGGTGCCTACCGCCTCGACATCCCTCCGGACGCGGTCGATGTCGCGCGGTTCAACGCAGCCCTTGACGCGGGTGACGTGGACGGGGCCCTGGCGCAGTGGCTCGGCCCACCGCTCGCCGGCCTTTCCGCTCCGGGTCTCGAGGCGGAGGTCGCCGGCCTCACCGAGCGCTGGCTCGGCGCGGTCGAGCTGGACCTCGCCCGGCGGGTGGAGTCAGACCCCGCGGGCGCGGTCGCCCAGCTCACGGAGCTGACCGCGGCTCACCCCCTGCGTGAAGGCCTCTGGGGGTTGCTCATGACAGCGCTCTACCGGGTCGGACGCCAGGCCGACGCGCTGGCCGCGTACCGGATCGCTCGAGACGGCCTCGGTGACGCGCTGGGCGTCGAGCCCGGCCCAGCCCTGCAGGAGGTGCACCTGCGGATCCTCCGCCACGACCCACAGCTCGGCACCGACACCGGGACGAGACGTGCGCCGCGTTCTCGCACGCTCCCCACCGGGACGGTGACCTTCGCGGTCGTCGACATCGAGGGCGGACCGGCTGCCTGGGCAGCCGACCGGCAGGCCATGTCGGAGGCGATGGTTCGTCACCACGACCGCATCCACGAGCTGGCCCGCCGCCACGGTGGCCACGTGTTCACCCGCATCGGCGACTCCCACGGAGTGGCCTTCGACACTGCGGACCGGGCCTGGGCCTGGGCTCGAGAGCTCCAGGCGCGGACCGGGCCGTTCGTGGGGCACGTTCCCGCCGCACCGCGGGTCGGCCTCCACACAGGCGAGGCGCAGGAGCACGACGGCGGCTACTTCGGCCCCACCGTCCATACCGCGTCCCTGCTGGCCGCGGTCGCGCGGGGGGACAGACCGTCGCGACGGCGGCCACCGCCGCCCTGCTCACGGACGCACCCGTGCGGGACCTCGGGAGCCACCTACTGGACCGGATGGTCCCCGAGCAGCACATCTACCAGCTCGGCGAGGGGGACCACCCGCCGCTGCGCAGCGAGGACCGCCACCGGGGCAACCTCCCGCCGCGGATCAACCGGCTCGTCGGAAGGGGGGAGGAACTGGACCGGATCCGCGAGGCACTGGCCACCCACGCCGTGGTGACGCTGGTCGGGCCCGGTGGCATCGGCAAGACCCACCTCGCCCTTGCCGCCGCCCAGAACCACGCAGCGACGGACGTGTGGCTGATCGACCTCGCCCGGATCGAGGCGGGAACCGACGTCCCCCGAGCCGTCGCCGAGGTGCTGGCCGTCACCGAGCGGCGGGGCCGCCCGATAGTGCACAGCATCGTTCACGCGCTCGCGACGCGCAGGGCACTGCTGGTCCTCGACAACTGCGAGCACGTCGTCGACGCGGCCGCCGACCTTGCCGCCGTCGTCGCGGACGGTTGCCCCGACGCCCGGGTCCTCGCGACGTCGCGAGAACGCCTGGGGCTCGTCGGCGAACGAGTCATCACCGTCCCGCCGCTGGACCCCGAAGGGTCCGCGGCGGAGCTCTTCGCCGAGCGTTCCCGCTCCCTCGACCCGACGTACGACCCCGTCGCCGACGGGCCCGTCATCGAGGAGATCTGCCGCCGGCTGGACGGCATCCCACTGGCCATCGAGCTCGCCGCGGCCCGGGCCTCGGCCGTGAGCGCGGTCGACCTCCTCGAACGCCTCGAACACCGACTCCACGTGCTCGACGGCACCCGCCGCGCAGGTACCGACCGGCACCGCACGCTGTGGTCGGCGATCCGCTGGTCCTACGACCTGTTGACCCCGGACGAGCGAACCGCCTTCAGGCGGTTGGCGGTGTTCACCGGCACCTTCGACCTCGCCGCCGCCGAATGGGTCGCCGGGGTCACCCGGGACGAGGGGCTCGAGGTTGCCAACACTCTCGGGCGCCTGACAGAGCAGTCCCTCGTCACCACCACCTCAGGACCGTTCGGCAGGACGTTCAGGCTTCTCGAGCCGATCCGACAGTTCGCTGGGGAGCGGCTCGACGACACCGGCACCCGAGAGGTCATCGCCGAGCGGCACGCCAGATGGTGCTGGTGCGAGGTCACCGGCATCCGCAACCTGCTCTCCGGGTGGGGCGAGGTGGAAGGCGTCGCACGGCTGACCCAGCTGTGGCCGAACCTCCGCGCCGCGTTCGACTGGGCCTGCACCACAGGTCGGTTCGCCCTTGCGAGGGATCTGCTCACCGCCGTGCTCCCGGAGATCGTCATGCGCAGCGCCATCGAGCTCGGAGACTGGGCCGAGCGCCTCCTGGCGGCAGTTCCATCGCACGACGTGGAGACCCGGACGCTGGCCCTGTACGCCGCGGCACACCGGTACTCGATGACTCAGGACCCCCAGGGCTACCTGGACCTCGCGGCGGCCAGCGGCGAGCCCGACGACGTCCTGATGCGGCACGCACGCGCGATCGCCACCCAGGACCACAAGTTGATGGTCGAGGTCGCACCGGACGCGATGCAGGTGTTCCGCACCCGCGGGGACCACCACCTCGCGGAGCGCGCCGAGATCAACCTGGCGACGGCATGGCTGAACCTCGGGCATCTCGAGCGGGCCGACCACCGGTTGCAGCAGCTGCTCGAACGGTACCGCCGTCAGGGCCCACCGACATTCGTCAACTGGACCCTGCTCCTCCTCGGGTACTCCGCACTCTTCCAGGAGGACCGCGAGCTTGCCGACAGCTACTTCTCCGAGGGCGTCGACATCGTGGTGCCGCCGCGGACACACACCCCGTCGGAGGCACTGAAGGCCGGCGCCGCGTTCCGTCGCGGGGAGCACACGCGGGCCTTCCGCATGCTGCGAGACCACATCGACGAGCTCCTCGAGACCGACAACATGCAAGCCGGGATGATGGACTGCATCGAGTTCGTCAACATGATGACCGCAACGGGCAGGCTCGACGAGGCCGCCGGAGTCCTGGCCCACCTCGAGGCGAGCCACCTCCTCGACGCACCCGGCTGGCGGATGCTGGTGACCGACGCAGCCGCGCGTCTGGCCCAACACCCCGGGACGGCGGGCGCCCCGGGGCCCATCGACGACCGCGCCGCGCTGCAGCTCATGAAGGACGAGCTGGATCGAGCGCTGGCGCCTGACTGAGGCCGACGCAGGCGTGAGTCGCACGAACCGCGCGCTTCAGCCGACTGACTGGACGAGTACGTTCTCACCATGCGCGTGAGGTGGGGTCGCCCGGACATCTCCCGCTACGCCGACCGCTTCGACGTGCCCGCAGCGGAGGGCCCCTTCGCTGTCACCTTTCTCGGAGTCTCCACGCTGCTCTTCCACGACGGTGAGTCCGCCCTGATGACCGACGGGTACTTCTCCCGCAGCTCCATGGCGAAGGTCGTGCTCGGCAAGGTCGCGCCTGACAGCGCCCGGATCGACGCGGCCCTCACACGAACCGGGACTCACCGCCTGCTGGCAGTAGTGCCCGTTCACACCCACTTCGACCACGCACTCGACTCCGCGGTGGTCGCCCAGCGGACCGGCGCCCTGCTCCTCGGCGGCGGGTCCGCGGCGAACCTCGGGCGCGGAGCGGGACTGGCCGATGACCGCCTGCACGTCGCCGTGTCCGGTGATTCGCTGAGCGTCGGAGCATTCACCGTGACGTTGATCGAGTCGGAGCATTGTCCACCCAACCGGTTCCCGGGCCAGATATCCGCGCCTTTCGCACCGCCCGCGAGGGCCAAGGCCTACCGCTGCGGCGAGGCCTGGTCGTTGCTCGTCGAGCACGTTCAGGGCCGGACCGCCTTGGTCCAGGGCAGTGCCGGGTACCTGCCCGGAGCGCTGCGAGACCGTCGAGCGGACGTGGCCTACCTCGGTGTCGGCCAGCTCGGGTTGCAGGACGAGCAGTACATCCGCAGCTACTGGGCTGAGACGGTGCAGGCGGTCGGCGCCCGCAGCGTGGTGCTGATCCACTGGGACGACTTCTTCCGGCCGCTGGACCGGCCGTTGCGAGCCCTGCCGTACGCCGGTGACGACCTCGACGTGACGATGCGAGTCTTCGCGGAGTTGAGCACCCAGCAGGGCGTGGAGCTGCACTTCCCGTCGCCCTGGCGGCGTGAGGACCCTTGGGCGTCGCTGACCTGACATCGGCATGACGCGCACGCCAGGGGCTGGGGGACCAGGTGGCGCCGGGACCCGGTTCGGTGGACGCCTCTGTGGTGGATCCGCTCATCGGCAGGCCGCCCGACCGGTCGCGCGGGAATGGGTCCGGCGCCGCGGCCGGGCCCACTCCCGAGGTTCAGGCGTCTACCGCGACAGCGGCTGGTCGGTGCGCACCGACGCGACGACCTCGAGGAGGGCCCGAGCTGGTGGTGAGGGCGTGCACCGGGTCACCGGCCAGGGATTCGTGGCTGGCGCCGTCGACGACACGGCTGGTCAAGGGCGTGAGTCAGAAGGTTTCGTGCGTCAACGGGAGCGTGCGCCGATCGCCGTCGAACCGCCGGCGTCGTCACTGCCTCGCCTTCGGTGGATCTGAGCTTCCCGTCAGACTCGGTGCGGTGTGCTCTCCTTGCGCGGGCCGGTGGGTGCGGTCGCCGTCGTTGTCGGCCAGGTCCAGGCGTAGTAGGCGATGCCCCCGAGGAGGACTGCCTCGATGGCGCTGCCCAGGATGTAGTAGTTCCATTCGCCGACGGCGCTCCCGACGATGGTGAGGCCGTAGAGCACTGGCAGGACGATGTTCGCCAGGCGGGTGATCCTGACCGGCAGGACGAGGCTCAGGAACACCATGAGGGAGGGCAGGGCGATGTAGACGGTGACGCCCAGCAGGAAGCCCTGCCCGATCGAGAACACGTACATCGTGCCCGCCTCGATGTCGGCGCGAATGTCGGCGCGGAACAGGCTGAACAGGTCTACGTAGGCGAAGACGAACATCATGGACGCCCAGAGAGCGGCGATCTTGAAGCGGGGGTTGATCCACGAGTCGCGGTAGTCAGTCGTGGTGTTCATGCGGCGGTCATCCCCATCGTGTGGGTGGACATGGGCCACCCGGCCCGGGCGGCCTACCCCCAGTCTCCTCGTGTCCGAGCCCGCCCTGAGGGCGCCGGAGTCGGAGGTCACAGGACGCGGCAGAGGACGGCAGTCGTAGAGTGGAAGCATCCGTTGAGGAGATGTTCGCCATGTCGCTCTTGATGTGGGTCGTTGCCGTCGTGCTGCTCGTTGCTGCCGCCCTACTCGTCACGGGCACCGGCGCAGCCGGCGTGTGGATCGCGGCCATCGCCGTGGGCATAGCGGTGGTTGCCGTCGCAGTGGTGCGTCAGCGTCACGCCTAGCTGTACTGACCCGGGCCGCGTCGCCTGCTCCAGCCGATCCGCCCGCGGCCGAGATGGAACTCAGACCTGGCAGGTGGCGCGCGATGTCCTCCGCCAGCGTGCCGGAGACCAACACTTCAGCGGAGATGGCACGCGTACGACGGCCTGAACGCAGCAGATGCGGCTCATCATGACCGCCGCCTACCCGGAAGACGTGCTCGATGCCCACCAGCTGTGGTCACGGATCCTGTTCTCCGCCTTCGCCGGAGTCATGTCCGTCTCGGCGTTCGCCTTCCGCCGAGAAGAACCCAGCCGACTCATCATCGCCGCGGCAGCCTTGGGGCACCTGACGACCGCATGCCGCGATCCGCGCGGTCGACCGGCGGCGATGAGAGGCAGGCCCATCCGTCCCACACCTCTCGAGTCGCCTGCGCTGGGCCGGTGGGGGGGTCAGGCACTCTCCGTCGGTGTGCCCCACGGCTTCGAGGTCGGGGAAGCAGTCGCCGGGCGGAAGCCGCGCGCGATCATCCAGACCCCCAGCACCATCTCCTGGATGGCCAGGGGCGTGTACAGCAGGGTCTGCTGTGTGGAGTCGGTGTCGATGACTGAGTACATCGCGAGCAGGAAGGCTGCCACGTAGAGGGGGATCGCCGCGAGACCCCACACCGTGATCCATCGGGGGACGATGCGCGACCGGTACAGCAGGAGGTAGAACATGACGCCACCCAGGCAGAACACCAGCGCGAGTACGGCATCGACGTCGACATGGTCGATGACCAGGTTGCCCAGACGTGTCCCTGCCGGTGAGGCCGTGCCCGGCCCAGCCGCCATGGCCTCACCCAGGGTCAGGAGCATCAGAATGCTGATCGCCGAGAGGACGTAGCAGGCCGTCTCGACCGCTCCGCGGATGATGAGGTAGCCGAGGGCCAGCACTTCGTTCAGCCGGCGCAGCACCGGGAACAGCACCACGGGGACGAACGCGAGCGACAACCCCATGACGAGCACCAGCAGCGCGGTCGTCACCACAGAGCCGGAGTGCTGCGCGGCGGCGGCAAACGGGTCGTCCGCGCCACTCACCGGTGCGCTGATGATCTTGCTGGCGACACCTGCTGCGGTCCCGATGATGTACAGGACCCCAGCTGTGATTGCAGCGGCCCGGTGTTCCCTTCGGGCCCCGGACGGAGCGTGGTTGGTCGAACTGGTCGAGTCTGTGGTGATGACCATGGCGAAGCGCCTCCCCCCCAGCGTATTTCCGAGCGGTTGCTCACCCGGGTAGGTGTGACCGTCGCCGCATCACGGCTCCCGCGATGCGGCCGTTCTCAGGCCTCGGCGTGCAGGTCGGTCGAACGGGCGTGTTGGAGTCTGCGCGTTCGGCGGTGGGCGAACCAGAGAACGGCGGCCATGAGGACCGCGACGTCGGCGAAACCCAACAAGGAGGCCCAGGGCAGGTCGATCTCGCCACCGTTGAGGTTGTTGAAGAATGCGCCCATCGGGGTGAGCAGCGGCCAGAGGATGAGGATGTTGCTCGTCAGCCGGTAGACGATGGCGTACAGGACGCCGAGCCCGAGAAGGAACCAGATCTCCGACAGACCCATCCCGTAACCGACGTGGTAGCCGGCGTAGAGGATGGCGGCACCGGCGACACCGGCGACCGGACCGAAGCTGGCCTCCAGACGGCCCTGGACGAATCCCCGGAAGAACACCGCCTCGAAAAGGCCGACGACGAGAGACATGCCGAGCAGCGGCACCCAGTCCTCGTAGGCCGGCATCCGGTAGCCGAGCAGGGTCACCGAGAACTGGGCAGCCGCCAGGACCAGGCCCATCAGCACCGTCTGACGCCAGCGGTGGGGACCGATGCCGAGGGTCTGCAGGCTCTGCCCGCGGACCCAGACCATGTACACGACCGGTACCACCACCCCGAGCAGCAGGCCGGTCGCGAAGCTGAGGAAGAGCCCGAGCAGGTTGTCGGTGGTGAACACGGTGAAGGCCAACCGGAACGCGCCGACGATCGCGATGTACAGCCCCCCGACCACGAGCAGGTCCACTCCGTTGACGGTGCGTGGGGCCGAGGGTCGCAAGGCGGGCACCAGAGCCAGCAGGGCCGCGCCCAAGACGACGGCCACGGTCCACGTGCTCAGCTCGACGAAGTCGAGCAGGACCAGCGCACCCAAGCAGAACAGGAACCACACCGTCGTCCGCGGCGAGACCCGGGGCGGGGCGGCCGTCTGCTGCCGTTCAAGAACAGTCATGGAAGATCACACTCCTAGGCGTGAGCAGGGCCGCGATCCGCAACCTCAGCGCAGGCCCTCCCCACGATCGTCTCGCCGTCCCACTTCGCCGTCAGGTGCATGAGTGCCACACCACACGCGACGTCCGTAATCCCCAGCACGGTTCCCTGCATCCTGGCGGCTCCGCATCGCCGGAGAGTGAGCCGCGCTCGATCGCAGCCCCTCGGCAGGGCCCCGGAAGGCGGCGCTGCGATTGTGAGGGTCCCTTCGCAGCCTGACGGTGAGGGGGCTTGGCGGTGCAGCGCACATCCAATCCGTGCCACGGAGCCTCTGAAGACGTCGGCCGGTCGGTCGTGTGATGTTGCAGCCACGTCGGCGTCCCCGGTGATCCGGAGCGGGATGCTGGACGCGGGCCGAGTGCTGCTCGGCCGGTCGGAGATGCGTCATGGACGTGGTTGAGGCCCCCCGAACCAGGCGACGGGCTGGTGCGCGGGGTGGCTGGGCGGCGCTCACGCTCGCGGGAGCGGCAGCGTTCTGGTCGGCCAACCTGCTCATCTCGCTGACGCCCAGCGCCGCCGCGTACCGCTCGGCACTGTCGATCGAGTACGTCCCCATGCTCGTCGAGGCCGCCGTCGGAGGGCTGGTCCTCGCCGGCCTGGTCGCCTTGACCCTGCTGCGTTCGAAGGCTCGCGTCCCAGGTTCAGGACCGCTGCACCAAGCGCTGTTCCTCGCCACGTGCGCCCTGGTCCTCGTCACGATCGTCGTGGAGGTGCCCGCCAAGCTCCGGGCCGGCATCGACGACCCCGGCAGGTGGCTGCTCGTCGCCACCGTCATCAACACCATCCGCATCCTGGCCCTGGGCTTGACCATCGGGCTGCTGGCGCGCTCACGAGACGCCGGCGCCGACCATCAGGGCGGGGAGGCGACCAAGGAGAAGAAGCCATGACCAGCACCCTCAGCGCGGCGAGAGCCACCACACCGGACTCATGGGATCGCACCAGGCTCGCCCGGTGGGCCGGCGGGCTCTACCTCGCGTACATCCTGGCCAACCTCATCGCCAGCCTGACCGGCCACATCGGGCTCAGCGACGCCCAGACCCTGCGCGCCACGATCGCCGACAACGAGGCGGCGTTCCGGGTCGGGCTCGTCGCGGCCCTGGCCTCGGGCCTGCTCTTCGTCACCACCGCGTGGGCCCTCTACGCCCTGCTCCGCCCCGTCGACCAGAGCCTGGCCCTGCTCCTCCTGGTCCTCAACGCGGTCGGCGTGGCCATCCAGTGCGCCAGCTACCTGCCCCTGCTCGCCGTCCTCGCCCAGAACGACAGCACCCTGGGGCCGCAGGGTCTCACCGGCCCCGAGCTCGACTCGATGGCGATGCTCTCGCTCTCCACCTACCAGGTCGGGTTCGTCACCGCCCAGCTGTTCTTCTCCGCCTGGCTCTTCCCCCTCGGCTGGCTCGTGCTGCGCTCCGGGTTCCTTCCCCGACTGTTGGGATGGCTCCTCCTCCTCGACGGCGTTGCCGTGCTCATCTGGTTCCTCCAGGTCCTGCTCGCCCCGACCTACCCCGCGATCAGCTACCCCATGTGGGTCATCGGGTTCGTCGCCGAGGTCGGCCTGGCCCTCTGGCTCCTCATCAAGGGCGCCCGGCCCCGAGCAGCGACGACATGACGATCCCGCGCCGCGGGAGCCCGAACGCCCCAAGGGGGAGACGCGGGGTCACAGTGACGACGCGCCTTTTCGGGGATGACGCAGCAATTGCCGCGACGTGGCCGGCCATCCGCGACATCACTGTGATGACGCGGATGCTCGGGGCGACGTAGCCCACTGGGCAACAGGTCGACGGTCGCGCGGGTAGGGGGCATGGTGGCGGCGGGCCGAGGGTCGCCCCGATGGACCCGCAGTGCCGTGGGAGTGGGCCCGGCCACGCGGCCGGGCCCACTCCCGAGGTTCAGGCGTCTACCGCGACAGCGGCTGGTCCGTGCGTATCGACGCGACGACCTCGAGGATGGCCCGACCGGTGGTGAGCGCGTGTACCGGGTCACCGACCAGGCCCTCGTGGCTGGCGCCGTCGACGACACGGTGGACGCCGTCGGTCGAGAGCGCGGCCAGGCGCTGCTGCTTCTGCGGCCACTCCGCGTCGCTGCCGACACCTGCGCTGAGCACGACGAGGGGCTTGTCGCCGAAGTCTTGCAGGGAGGCCGCCATCGGTCACCTGCTTCGGCTGGGCGGCAACGGCTACGTGCTGCTGGGCGTCCCGCTGACCGCCGCATTCCAGCTCCTCCTGCGGCGTCGCCCGCTGCGTGAGCTGTTCGGAGCCGACACTGGCCGGTTCGCCCTGAGTCGCCGCAGGGGCACAGCTGTCCGGACGGGGGGGCCCTTGGCTGGTCAGCGGCGTGAGTCAGAAGCTCCTCGGGCGTGGACGGGGCCGTCGACGACCGCACCGACCACCGCTGGGGTGTGGTCGAGGATGCCTGCCGGCCGGTGCCGTGAGGTGCCTTGACTTCCGGGTCGAACGGGTCGCATGGTCAACGAGATGGTCCCGGCCGACCAGGAGGGAGCGGTTCATGCCCGATGGCAAGAGGGAGTCCGGACCCGGAGGCCGCGACGTCGTCGAGGCCGGGCCGGGCGACTTCGTGGTCGTGCCCGCCCACACCGTGCACCGGGAGGGCAGCCCGGCCTCCGACGAGACCGCGGTGATCGTGGTCAGAGCCGGGAGCGGGGAGGCGGTGTTCGACGTCGACGGGCCGGACCGACGCTGAACGCCGTCTCGCCGGCGCCACGGTCGACACCCACTCGTGCGATGTGTCGGTCAGTCGGCCTGACCGGCTCTCCCGCATCCGAGACACCGAGGTCCGACCCACCACCTCTGCAGGACTCCGCGCGCCGGAGGGCGCACCCGGTGGCGGCGCGGAAGTGGTGAGCGTTGCACGGCACCGGCTCGCTGGAGGCGGGGACTCGGATCGACGGAGGGTCGCCGGCGGGTGAACCGCTCGGCCCCGCGGGCCGTACTGGTGGTGGAGGAGGTGTGATGACCGACAGTGCCTCGGCCCTGCTGGAGCGGCTCCACGACGAGCACGGGCCTGCGTTGTGGGCCTACTGCCTGCGCCTGACGGGCCACGACCAAGCGCGCGCCGAGGACGTCGCGCAGGAGACGCTGGTCCGCGCCTGGCGCAACGTCCGGAGGCTCGATGAGGAAGAGGGATCCGTGCGGGCCTGGCTGTTCACCGTGGCGCGGAACATCGTCATCGACGAATGGCGCAGCCGCCACGCCCGGAACGAGCTGTCGGTCGGCGAGGTACCCGAGGAGGTCGGCACGGATGACGTCACGGACCGGTTGCTCACGTCGTGGGTCGTCGCGGAGGCCTTGAGCACCTTGTCCAGGGAGCACAGGGCCGTGCTGCTCGAGTGCTACTTCCGTGGAGCGTCGGTCGCCGAGGCGGCACGACGACTCGAGATCCCCGAGGGAACCGTCAAGTCGCGCACGCACTACGCGCTGCGTGCCCTGCGCCTGGCGCTGCAGGAGCTGGGGGTGGGTGCATGAGCTGTGAGCACAGCCACCTCGACGGCGCCTACGTCCTGGGTGCGCTCTCGCCCGGTGAGCGACAGGAGTTCGAGCGCCACCTCCGGGGGTGTGAGGAGTGCAGCCGATCGGTGCGAGAGCTGGCCGGGCTGCCAGGGTTGCTCGCACACGTCGAGGCCGAGGACCTCGAGCCGCTCGACGTGCCACCACTGCCGGACACCCTGCTGCCGGCGCTGGTCCGGGAGGTGCGCACCGCTCAGCGTCGGCGCTCGGCCACGGTGGCCGCGGTGGCCGCGGCCGTCGCCGCCCTCGCGGTCGGGGGCCTTGCCGTGGGCGGCGCCTTCGACGGGGAGTCGCTCACGGCCACGGCGACCTCGTCGACGGGTGTCCCACCAACGACGGCGACCACCTCGTCTGCGCTGCCGATGGAACCGGTCGGACCGAGCCCGGTCAGCGCGCAGGTACTCCTCGCGTCCGTGGCCTGGGGCACCCGGCTCGACCTGACCTGCGCGTACGAGGACGACGAGGAGGAGTACGAAGCCCGTCCCGACGCAACGTACGCCCTCGTCGTGACGACGCGTGACGGGCGCAGCGAGCAGGTGGCGACCTGGCACGGGCTCCCGGGACGCACGATGCACCTGACGGCCGCGACCGCGACCAGACGCGGGGACATCGCCTCGATCGAGATGCGCACGACCGATGGGCTGGTCGTCCTCCGCCTGCCCGCCTGACATCGCGGAGCCCGGCCCGATCGCGGAGCCGGTCAGTGGGCGTCGCGGCGTGGCCAGGAGGCACGCATCAGCAGCAGGCCGCCGACGATGCAGACGACCTCTGAGACCGCGGCCGTGAGGACCCACCCGCCCGTCCACCTCTCGTGCACGCCGAAGAGGCCAACCGTGGCCGAGATGACGAAGGCACCGAGGGTGCTCGCCCCGAAGCCGGCCGCGAGGAACGCCGGCACCCAGTGCCGCCAGACGAGGAGCAGGACCGCGATGACCGCTCCCGCGACGGCGTTGAGGAGGAAGGCCGGGCCGATGACGGAGATGTCGCGGTAGCCGTCCACCCAGAGGAGCAGGTGGACCACCGCCGAGACGAGCGCCGCGGCCGCCGTCACGATTCGTAGCCACATGGGGGTCCTCCGTTCCTCGGTGTGGCCCCGCCCCGGGACGGGCTCGGGGCCCTTCTCCCCTTCACGACACCGGAGGGCCCCAGGTTCACCCCGGCTGCCCGGACGCCGGCTGAACCGACCGGGCCCCGCCTCCGTATCCCAGGGGTAGGCCGTCCCGGCGGACGGCGCCCGGCTCGGCAGTCGAGGAGGGAACCGATGGCGGTCAGCGCCCGCGCCTTCTGGCTGCGAGAGCCCGGTCACGGTGAGCTCCGCACGGTCGAGGTCGGAGACCCCGCCCCCGACGAGGTGCTGGTGCGCAGCGTGTGCAGTGGCGTGAGCCGCGGCACCGAGCTGCTCGTGTTCCGCGGTGGCGTCCCGGCAGCGCAGGCCGACCAGATGCGCGCTCCGTTCCAGGAGGGCGACTTCCCCGCCCCGGTCAAGTACGGGTACCTCAACGTCGGGAGGGTCGAGGTGGGCCCGACGGACCTGCTCGGCAGGACCGTCTTCTGCCTGCATCCCCACCAGACGGCCTATGTCGTCCCGACGTCGGCGGTGGTGGTGGTGCCGGACGGCGTGCCGGCGTCACGTGCCGTCCTCGCGGGCACGGTGGAGACCGCGGTGAACGCGCTCTGGGACGCCGCCCCGCTCGTCGGCGACCGGGTGGCCGTGGTCGGGGGCGGGATGGTCGGGCTCACGGTGGCCCGGCTGCTCACCGGCATCCCGGGGACCCAGGTCACCGTCGTCGACGTCGAACCGGCCAGGGCCGAGGTGGCCGACCGGCTGGGGGTGCGCTTCGCGCTCGCAGACGACGCGCCGGGCGACTGCGACCTCGTCGTCCACGCCAGCGGAACCGGCTGCGGCCTGCAGCTCGCCCTCGACCTGCTGGCGGCGGACGGCACCGTGCTGGACCTCAGCTGGTACGGGGACGACGCGGTGACCCTGCGCCTGGGTGGGCGCTTCCACACCCACCGGCTCGCGATCCGCGCCAGCCAGGTCGGAGCCGTTGCGCAGAGCCGCCGAGGCCGGCGCACCACGAGACAGCGGCTGCAGCTCGCACTCGAGCTGCTGCGGGACCCGCGCTACGACGCCCTGCTCACCGGCAGCTCGCCGTTCGACGAGCTGCCGCGGGTGCTCCGGGCGCTCGGCGACGGCAGCCTGCACGCGCTGTGCCACACCATCACCTACGACGAGGAGGACACCGCGTGTACAGCGTGACCGTCCGCGACCACATGATGATCGCCCACAGCCTTCGCGGAGAGGCCTTCGGACCGGCGCAACGGCTGCACGGCGCCACGTTCATCGTCGACGCGACGTTCCGGGCTCCCACGCTCGACCAGCACGGGCTCGTCGTCGACATCGGCGCGGCGGCCGCTGCGCTCTCGGACGTCGTCGGGGGGCTCACCATGCGCAACCTCGACGAGGACCCCACCCTCGCCGGCGTGGTCACGACCGCCGAGCGTCTCGCGCAGGTGGTGGCCGACCGCCTCGCCGATCGGGCCGTGGGCGACGGGCTCGGTCGCAGCAGCGAGGAGCTGACCGCCATCGGCGTCACGCTCCACGAGTCGCACGTCGCGTGGGCGACGTACGAGAGGGCGCCGTGAGCACGCTCCATGTGGCCATGCCCGAGGGCGTGGACGACCCGCACCGTCCGAGTGGTGGCAACAGCTACGACCGGCGGGTGTGCGACGGGTTGGGCGTCCGGGGCTGGAGCGTGCGCGAGATCCACCTCGCCGGTGACTGGCCCCGCCCCGAGCAGGCGTCGCGGGGGTGCCTGGCCGCGGCCCTCGGGGCCCTCCCTGACCGATCACTGGTCCTCCTCGACGGGCTGGTGGCCTCCTGCGCGCCGGAGGTCCTGGTGCCCGAGTCCCATCGGCTGAGGCTGGTCCCGCTCGTCCACCTCCCGGTGGGCGTCGCGACACCCGAGCCGCCGGCCGCATCCTGGGAGCACCTCGAACGGTGCGCCGAGGCCGCCGTGCTGCGGGCCTGCAGAGCGGTCGTGGCCACCAGTCACTGGACCCGCGCCTGGCTGCGGGTGACCTACGCGCTCCCCGCGGACCGGGTGGCCGTGGTGGCCCCCGGGGCGGACCCAGCCCCGCTGGCGCTGGGGACCCCCGGCGGCGGACGGCTCCTCTGCGTGGGCGCCCTGACCCCCACGAAGGGACAGGACGTGCTCGTTGAGGCGCTCGACCGGATCACCGACCTCGACTGGACCTGCCACCTCGTCGGGCCCGGAACCGCGCACCCCTCCTTCGCGGACCAGGTGACCCGGCGAGCGGCCGACCACGGGTTCGGCGGTCGCATCCACGTCACCGGCCCGCTGACGGGCTCGGCACTGTCGCGGCTGGCCCACACGGCTGACCTGCTCGTCGTGCCGTCCCGGGCGGAGACCTACGGCATGGTCGTCACGGAGGCGCTCGCACGCGGCGTGCCGGTCATCGCCTCCGACGTGGGGGGTCTACCGGAGTCCGTCGGGCGCGACGCCCTCGGACGCCGCCCGGGCCTCCTCGTTCCTCCCGGCGACCCCGACTCGCTGGCCGGTGCGGTGCGGCGCTGGCTCTCCGACGCCGCACGGCGCCGGCAGCTCCGCGAGGCGGCCCTGCGCCGCCGGGCGGACCTGCGCACCTGGGACGCCACCACGACGGCCCTCGCAGACGTGTTGTCGGGGGTGGCGGCATGACCCTGCCCCCGGTGAGGGTCAGCCAACAGTGGCTCCGGCTGCGCGAGGCGGCGGACGCGAGGGCTCGCTCGGCGGACCTCGCGGCCGCCCTCGGTGCGGCGCCGCCGGCCGGCCGGGTCCGCGTCGTGCACGACCTCGGCTGCGGGGACGGCTCGATGGGCCGCTGGCTGAGCCCACGCCTCGACGGCCGGCAGCACTGGGTGCTCCACGACCTCGATCCCGAGCTGCTCCGAGCCGCCGAGTCGGGATGCGCGCCCGAGCCGGGATGCGCGCCCGATCCGGGCACACCGTCCGTCACCGTGGAGACCCGGCTCGGCGACGTGACGCGCCTGGGTCCCGATGACCTGCAGGGTGCTTCGCTCGTCACGGCCTCGGCGCTGCTCGACCTGCTGACCGGCGAGGAGCTCGCTCGCCTCGTCGGCGCCTGCGCGGCGACCGGGGCGCCGACGCTCCTCACCCTCTCGGTGACCGGTGCGGTTCGGATCGCCCCTGCCGACCCTGCCGACACCGCGATGCGCGACGCCTTCAACGACCACCAGCGCCGGCCCACGCGCCGCGGCGGCCTGCTCGGCCCGGACGCCCCCCGCGCCGCGGTCGGGCTGTTCCACGAGTGCGGGTACAGGGTGCGGGTCCGGCCCAGCCCCTGGGTGATCCACGCGGATCCGGGCCTGGCGAGGGAGTGGCTCGTCGGGTGGGTCGGTGCCGCCGTCGAGCAGCGGGCCACCCTGGTCGCGGCATCCGGGCCGTACCTCGCGCGACGCCTCGGCGAGGTGGAGGCGGGCTCCCTTAGGGTTGTCGTCCAGCACCTCGACCTGCTGGCCACGCCGGCGGGAGCGCGGTGGTGACGGCTCACCCCGGGGTACGACCGGCGAACGACCCGACCGGTGTCGGCCCGCCGAGCTCCCGGGCGAGGCGACGGGTCTCGGCTCTCGGCGGGACCGCGGTCCTCGGTGCCGTCCTTGCCGTCGTGGGCACGGATGCCGTGCCGGCCGGCCTCGGCTCCCTCGACGCCGCCACCCTCGGTACCGGCCTGGGCCTCGCCGCGGTGACGACGGCGTGCGCCGCCTGGCGCTGGGTGGTGGTGGCCCGCCGCCTCGGGGTCCCGCTCACGCTCCCGACGGGGTTCCTCGCCTGCTACCGGGCCCAGTTCCTCAACATGACGTTGCCCGGTGGGATCCTCGGCGACGTCGGTCGCGGCGTGAGCCACGGGCGGGCGGTGGCGGACGTCGGCCGCGGACTGCGAGCCGTCGCCTGGGAGCGGACGTGTGGACAGGCCGTGCTCGTGGTCGCCACCCTCTGCGCGCTCGCTGCCACCGAACCGTCCCGGACCCTCGGGCCCCCCGCCCCCTGGTTGGCGGTGGGGGCCAGCGCCGTCCTCGGCTTGGCTGTGGTGGCCGCGGTTGCAGCGCGCCGCGCGGGAGGCCGGGCCCGCCGGATGGTGCGCACGGTCACCGGTGACGCCCGGGCACTGGCTGCCCCGCGGGTGGCGGGCCCGGTGCTGCTCGCATCACTGGTGGTTCTCACCGGGCACGTCGCCACCTTCGCGCTCGCCGCCCGTGCCGTCGGCGTCCGGGTCGAGGGCGCTGAGCTGGTCGAGGTCTCCCTCGTCGTGCTGCTCGTGGGGGCGCTCCCCCTCAATGTCGCGGGCTGGGGGCCCCGGGAGGGGGCCGCCGCCTGGGCGTTCGCCGCCGCCGGGCACGACCCCTCGACCGGGCTCGCCGTCGCCATCGCCTACGGGACGATCACCCTCGTCGCGGCTGCCCCGGGAGCCGTGCTCCTCGCGGTGGGGGTGGTCCGCCGGTGGACGGGGGTGCTCGCCCGGTCCTCGCTCGGCACCCCCACCAGCCGTCCCCCCGTCAGGAGCCCGGCGCTCCGGGGAGGTGCCACGGATGGATGAACGTCCGTACACGGTGCTCAGCTGGGCGATGTCGCTCGACGGCTACCTCGACGACGGGACCGGACGCCGGCTGGTGCTCTCGAACGAGGAGGACCTCGACCGGGTCGATGCCCTGCGGGCGGCCTGCGACGCCGTCCTCGTCGGTGCCGGAACGGTGCGGGCCGACAACCCCCGGCTCGTCGTGCGCCGGGCCGACCTGCGCGCCGGCCGGGTCGCCGCGGGCCGCACCCCCTCACCCCGGAAGGTGACGGTGACCCGGCGCGGCGACCTGGACCCGGGTGCCGCGTTCTTCACCACCGGCGACAGCGCGAAGACCGTGTACTGCGCCGCGGACGCCGCCGCTCGCGCCCGGGAGCGACTGTCGGCCGTGGCCGACGTCGTCGTCGCCGGAGAGGACCCGAGCATGCTGGGGGTGGCCGCGCACCTCGCCGAGATGGGAGTCCGCTGGCTCCTCGTCGAGGGCGGCCAGCAGGTCCACGCCCAGTTCCTCGCCGGTGGGCTCGCCGACGAGCTGCACGCCGTCGTGGCCCCTCTCTTCGTCACCGACTCGCGAGCGACCCGGGTGGTCGGTGACGTGCCGACGCCGTGGGGTCGCGACCATCGGGCACACCTCGCCGAGGTGCGACCCATGGGGGACGTGGCGCTGTTGCGCTACGCCCTGTCCACCCGGTTCGACCCCGACGGCCCAGGAGGCTCGACGAGATGACCCACCACGCCGCACAGGCCACCATCCGCACCTCCGTCGACGTGCCCCTCCGCTTCGCGGACGGCTTCGAGGCGCGGGCGCGCGTGCTCACCTTCGACGGTCTGGTCGACCGCCGTGAGCACCTCGCGCTCGCGCTCGGCGATGCCGGAGCCCCCGGGTCCACCCCCCTGGTGCGGCTGCACAGCGAGTGCCTGACCGGGGACGTCTTCGGCAGCCAGCGGTGCGACTGCGGGGCGCAGATGCGCGAGGCCGTCGAACGCATCGCCGCCGTCGGCGGCTACCTGCTCTACCTCCGCCAGGAGGGCCGCGGCATCGGGCTGTACGCCAAGCTCGACGCCTACGCGCTCCAGGACGACGGACTCGACACCTACGAGGCGAACCTCGCCCTCGGCTTCCGCACCGACGCGCGCGACTACGCCCCCGCCGCACAGATGCTCCATGCCCTCGGGGCCCACGAGGTGGCGTTGCTCAGCAACAACCCCGACAAGGCGGAACAGCTGGGGTGCCACGGCGTCACCGTGGTCGACCGGGTGCGCACCCGCGTGCACTGGAGCCCGGTGAACGCCCGGTACCTGCGCACCAAGGCGCTGCGCGGGGCCCACACCCTCGGCCCGGTCCTCGTGGTCGACGACGTGCCCCTCGAGGCCTGAGCATCCCGGCGACCACCCGATGACGACGCCCACGACCCCCCGGCGGCAGCTCGACCGCCGAGCACAGGTGGTGCCCTCCCCCGGCCGGGCACCCGGGGTGGGCGCCGCCCTTGCGCTCGGTCTCGTCGGGTTGGTCGTCGTGCTCGCGTGCCTCGACGGGATCGGGGTCCTGGGGGCAACCGGATGGGGCGTCGGCGCGGCCTGCGCGACGGTTCTCGCTCTCCTCGTGCCCCGCGCACTGGGCCGAGTCGGACGCGACACCCTGCTTCCGGCGGACCTCGTCACGCTCACCCGCTCGCTGCTCGCCTGCGCCGCCGCCGCGCTGACGGCGCAAGCCCTCCCAGGGCCCCCCTCCCCCGGGCCCTTGCTGCTCCTTGCGCTGCCGGCACTGGCCCTCGACGCCGTCGACGGGCGCGTCGCGCGACGCACCGGCACGGTGTCGTCGTTCGGGGGCCGCTTCGACGGCGAGGCCGACGCCTTCCTCATCCTCGTCCTCGCCCTCGCCGCCGCGCCGACCGTCGGATGGTGGGTCCTGGCCCTCGGGCTCGCCCGTTACGTGTTCGGCGCGGCCGGATGGGCCCTGCCGTGGATGCGCCGGCAGCTCCCGCCCCGCTACTGGCGCAAGGTGGTGACCGGGACGGTGGGCGTCGCGCTGACCGCGGTGGCTGCCGACGTCCTGTACTCACGACTCGCCGTCATCCTCGCGGTCGTCGCCCTCCTGCTCATCACCGAGTCGTTCGGCCGTGACGTGTGGTGGCTGTGGCGTAGCCGGCCGGCCGCCGACTCCGCGCGGGGGCCGCGAGGCCGCCTGCGGGTAGCCGCCGGCGGAGCCGTCGTCTGCGTGGGGGTCGCCCTCTGCTGGTTCGCCCTGCTCGCGCCCACCAGACCCGACCGGCTCTCGGTGGGATCGTTCCTCCGCCTGCCGGTCGAGGTCGTGGTCCTCCTCGGTCTCGCCCTGGTCCTGCCGCTCCGCCTCCGGAGGCCCGGCATGGCTCTGGCCGGCGCCGGTCTCGCGACCATCGCGCTCGCGAAGGTCCTCGACCTGGGGATGCTGGAGGTGCGCGGCCGGCCGTTCGACGTCGTGAACGACGTGGGGAACCTGGGGGCCGGGCTCTCGGTCGTCGACGACTCGTTCGGCGCCGTGGCCGCCACCGCCGCCCTCCTCGGCGCGGCCCTGCTCGTCGTCGGGGCCGTCATCGGGATCCCCTGGACCCTGGTCCGGACCGCCCGAGCGGCCGCACGCCACCGTCGCTCTGCGGTCCTCGGCCTCGCGGCGCTGGCCCTGGCCTGGACCGGCGCCACCGCGTTGGACCTCCGGACCGCGGCAGGCACGAGGGTGGCCGCGGCCGACTCGCTCCCCTACGCGTCGGGGAAGGTGGGTGCGGTGCGGGCGAGCCTGGCCGACCGGGCCCGCTTCGACGCGGCCATCCGGGCCGACGCCTTCGCGGCCCCCGGCTCCGCCGACCTCTCCCTGCTGCGCGGCAAGGACGTGCTCGTCGTCATCGTCGAGAGCTACGGGCGGGTCGCGGTCGACGGGCCGCAGGCCGAGCCCGTCCGGCTCCTGCTCGACGGGCAGGCATCCCGACTGGCGGCTGCCGGGTACTCGTCGAGGAGCGCCTACCTGACCTCTCCCGTCTCGGGCAGCGGCAGCTGGCTGGCGCACTCCACGCTGCAGGCCGGTCTACGGGTCGGCGACCAGGGACGCTACGACCGGCTGCTCCCGAGCGGGCGGACGACGCTGACGTCGGCGTTCGCCGGGGCTGGGTGGCGCACCGTGGCGGTGCTGCCCTCCACCCGCGGTGAGTGGCCCGAGGGCAAGGCCTTCTACCGGTTCGACCGGATCTACTCCAGGTCCGACCTGGGCTACGCCGGGCCCTCGTTCGGCTTCTCCGCGATGCCCGACCAGTTCACGCTCGCGGCCCTGAGCCGCCTCGAGCTCGAGCGATCTCAGCGCCCACCGGTCATGGCCGAGGTGGACCTGACCTCCAGCCACTGGCCGTGGGCTCCGCTGCCCGCCACCGTCGACCCGAGCACGCTGGGCGACGGAAGGGTCTTCGTGACGATCCAGGCGGACGCCGAGAGCGCTGCCCAGTTGTGGAGCGACCGGACCCAGGTGCCCGACGCCTACCGCGCCTCGATCGTCTACTCGCTGACCAGCGTGTTCGATTTCGTGCTCCGCAGTCGCGACCCCGACCTCGTCCTCCTCGTGCTCGGTGACCACCAACCCTCGACGGTCGTGACCGGCCCGGGTGCGAGCCGGGACGTCCCGGTCACCCTGATCGCGCACGACCCGGCGATCACGGACAGGGTCGCATCGTGGGGTTGGCAACCCGGACTCACACCGGGTGACGAGTCGCCCACGTGGCCCATGGAGGACCTCCGGGACAGGTTCCTCGCCACCTTCAGCGACCCGGTGGCACGATGACGCCCCCGACCGACCCACCCCTCGACGAGGTGCTCCGACGCGCCCGGGCCTCGGCGTTCGGGCCGGCGGAGTACATCGGCCAGGAGAGCTTCGTCACCGGGACCGAGGTCCTGACCCTGGCGCACCGGGCCGGTATCACCGGTGGCGCCTCCGTGCTCGACCTCTGCTGCGGCACAGGCGGCCCGGGGCGGCTGATCACCGAGCACCTCGGCTGCCGCTACCTCGGTGTCGACGTGCGCGGGCCTGCCGTCGAGGAGGCGCGGCGGAGGGCCGCCGCTGCAAGGGTCAGATGCCGGTTCGAGGTCCGCAGGCTTCCTCCCCTCCCGCCGGGGCGCTTCGACACCGTGCTCCTGCTCGAGACCCTTCTCGCCTTCCGCGAGAGGAGCACACTGCTGCGCGCGGTCGCCGCGGCCCTGCCGCCCGGTGGCCGCCTCGCGCTCAGCGCCGAAACGGGGCGGCCGCTGTCGCCCGATGAGTCGGCCGTGATGCCGGAGTCCGGCACGGTGAACCTGACGCCTCTCGACGATCTGATGGCTGACCTGGCCCGGTCGGGGTTCCGCGTGCGCTGGCAGCAGGAGTGGACCGAGTCGCACGTGGGCACGGTCGAGGCGCTCACCCGCGCCTACCAGGTCGCCGCGGCGGGCATTCACGACGTCGGACAACGTGAGGTGGTCGACCGCTTGCTCACGGCCCACCGCCTCTGGAGTCGTTGGCTGCGTGCGGGTCGCGTCCGCAAGCACGCCCTCGTCACCGAGCGCTGCGGATGACCGGGTCGGGCGACGACCCGCCGAGGTCGGGGGCGGCGTCCGCGACCGGGATGGACACCCACCTTCCGCCCGTGGTCGTCGTACCGGTCCGGCGGCGCCGGCGCCCGACCGCGACGCACGGGCCGCCCGCCGTGCGGCCCGTGCGGCTGAGCTCTCAGTGACAGGCAGGCCCACCACCCATCGAGCGGGCCGCGAGCCGCTCCAGCAGGCTCTGGCAGTCGAAGGCCGGGGTGCCGAGGTCTGCACCTGCGGACGGGTTGCCCAGGCCGGGGACCGTCCCGGGCTGCGCCGCTGCGCCTGAGGTCCCTGACGGGTTGAACGCCACCGGGTTGGTGAAACCTCGCGCCTCGGCGCCTGGGCTCGTCGCGCCGTTGGCCAGGTGGTCGTCGGCGAACGCCAGTCCGCCCGTGGCGAGCACAGCGAGGCTCGCGATGGTCACGACGGCGCCGGATCGGATGGATCGAGCGAACATGGACTCCTCCTGGGTGAGATGGGCACTCCAGCCAGGAACACGGTGCGACCGTCACAACGGTTCAATGCCACCACCAGACCGGAGGCGCTCGAGGTCGACCGCGCGCTGACCTGGGGTGCGTTGGTCGACGTGACGCCATGGACCAGGGGGTCGATCCTGCGACGGCGAGGGACAGTCGAGGCGGCGGGGTCGACGTGACCGATGCCTGCGAGTTCCCGTCGGTTGTCGTGGCTGGTGCGCAGCGACGGCCGCGATCGCGATCGCCGGACTCGGGATGTCCGCGACGGCTGCCGCAGCGGCTCAGCCCCGGGCCCACGGACCGTTCGAGTTCAGCTACGACGACGTGGTGGACTGCGGCGACTTCCAGGCCAGCATCGTCGGCAGCCTGACCGCCCGAGAGATCGACTACCTCGACGCAAGTGGTGAGGTCAGTCGGTGGACCCAGTTCATTCGGGCGCCACATGACGTGGTGACGAACCTGACCACCGGTCGCTCGATGGTGGTCCGCGGCGAGTTCCAGCAGATCTACACGCCGAACCAGGAGACGGGGAGGGTGCAGGTCGCCATCAGCGGCTTCCGGTACCTCGTCAACCAGCCCGGCTCGGGAGTGACCGTCCAGGAGGTGGGCCGCATCGTCTACGACGACCTGGACGAGGTCGCGGTCGTGTCCGCAGCCGGTCAGCACGAGTGGGCCGTTGGAGCACTCGTCGAGACCGCGCTGTGCGACGAGCTGCGGTCGTGAGGGGAGGCGGCCCGGAGGCTTGGCCGTTGGTCCGGACCACCCACGGGGAGGCCTCCCGGGGTCGAGCGCACGTCGGGCTCGATGGGGCCGGTGTGCCGCGATCACTACCTGGTTGCTGGAGTCCGCGAGATCTCGAGGGCCTTGGACGTCGCCGGGGCCGAGTTGCGGATCGAGGGCACCGGAGGCTGGACCGACGTGTGGGCCGCCGACCCGGCCAGGGGCCCACCCGGAGATGCGTGCACGCAGGGAGTCAGGGGTTCGAGTCCCCCTGGCTCCACGGCAGGTCAGAGAGGCCCTTCCCGACGATCGGGAACGGCAGGTCAGCCGGGGACGCGTGTCGCCGTGTACCGGTCCAGCCGGCGCCGCACGATGCTGCCGAGCGGAAAGTGCTCCGCCAGCGCCCGGACCTCGGCGGCCAACCCCTCGACGACCTCGACGGCGAGGTCTGGCGGGCAGAAGGCCGGGTCGAGCCAGCCGCCGGCCTCCAGACTCGAGCGCAGGGCCTCCCGGAGGTCCTCCGGGCCCAGCGGCCGGTCCACGACCATGGCGGTCGTCGAGGCGCGGTGCGAGCTCATCCCCGCGAAACCCCGCCCGCACCCGCATCCGCCGTCGGGGTCGCGAAGGTCGCTGTCGCAGGGGTCCTGCATGTAGACGAGCTCGCCGTCGACGCAGTGGTCGTAGTCCCCCGCGACCTGGCCGTTGGTGTGATGGGTGGCGACGAGTACGCGCATCTCCTGACCTCCTTCGCCCGACCGTAGGCGAGCGGTCCGACAGGGCCCGGACCCGGCACGCTGCCCGGCCCGTCCGGCCGGTGCTAGCGTTCGCCAGGCGCAGACTGCCGAGGACGCGAGGCTGGAGATGGATGCTGACGAGGTCCTCACCACAACCCGGGCGGTGCGCAAGCGGCTCGACCTCGAGCGGCCGGTCCCCCTCGAGCTGATCCGAGAGTGCATCAGCATCGCCCTCCAGGCTCCGTCGGGGGGCAACCGGCAGGGCTGGCACTTCGTCGTGGTGACCGATGCCGAGAAGCGCCGCCGGCTCGGCGAGCTCTACCGACGGGCCTGGGAGCAGTACCTGGCCGCCCAGGTGTGGGACTACGCCCCGGTGGACCCCAGGCAGCAACGGCTCGGTGCCGTGATCGGCTCGGCCCAGTACCTCGCCGACCACGTCCACGAGGTGCCGGTCCACGTCATCCCGTGCGTGGAGGGGCGACTCGAGGGCCTTCCGGGCCCGGCGGTGGTGGCGCGACTCGCCTCGATCCTCCCCGCCACCTGGTCCTTCATGCTCGCGGCCCGGGCGCGAGGTCTCGGCAGCAGCCTGACCACGCTGCACCTGGTCCATGAGCGGGAGGCGGCCGAGGTGCTCGGGATCCCGGGCGACGTCGCCCAGTGCGCGCTCGTGCCGGTCGGCCACCTCCTCGGCGACACCCTGCACCCGGCCCGCCGGCTGCCCGTCGACCAGGTGGCCCACCTCGATGGGTGGGGTCACCCCTTCCCGACCGAGCCACCGGCCTCCTAACCGGTCCGCCATGGGCGGCGGGCGAGGGCTCGGGCCGGCCGCCGACGTGGGTCAGGCGCTGGGGCGGGCCGTGCTGCTGTGGGGACGAGGAACCGTCGGGGCGAGGACGATCAGCCCGCGGCGGCCGCCCGGGCGTGAGCGGAGATCTCCTCGACGAAGCGGGGCCACAACGCCTCCGGCAGATCGTGCCCCATCCCCGGGAAGGTGACGAGCCGGGCACCGGGCACCGCCTCCGCCGTCGCGCGTCCACCCTCGGGCTGGATGAGCGGGTCGGCCTCACCGTGGAGCACGAGGGTGGGGACGGTCAGCGTCCGGAGCCGCTCGGTGCGGTCACCGGAGGCCTGACCGCAGGCGAACTGCCGGGCGAGCCCCGCCGGGTCGACGCTCCGCCGGAAGGCCTCGCGGGCCCGGTCCGCCACCGCGTCCTCGTCCATCGGGTACCCCGGTGAGCCCACGACCCGGAAGGCGGTGACGGCGCGTTCCGCGGCGCCGTCCTCGGTCACCGCGGGCGGCAGCATCAGCGTCGCCAGCGCCTCCGGGGTGCCGACCCCGATGAGCACCGACGGCGTCGACATGATCGAGACCAGGCTCTGCACGCGGTCGGGATGGCGCAGCGCGGTCTCCTGCGCGATCATCCCCCCGAGCGAGACACCCACGAGGTGCGCCTGCTCCACCCCGAGGTGGTCGAGCAGCCCCACGGTGTCGTCGGCCATGTCGGCGAAGGTGTACGGCGCCCCGGCAGCCCGACCGCCGGCCGCCGCCGGCGACAGGTCGGGCAGGCCGGCCTCGTCGAGGTGGGTCGAGAGGCCGACGTCGCGGTTGTCGAACCGCACGACGTGGAAGCCCTCGTCGGCGAGCATCCGGCAGAGCTCCGGCGGCCAGCTGACCATCTGCATCCCGATGCCCATGACGAGGAGCACGGTGGGGTCGTCGGGCGACCCGAACGCCTCGTACGCGAGCTCGAGGCCGTTGGCGGGGGCGATGCGGACACCGGCCGGCAGGTGGTCGGACATGGCGGACCTCGTCTCCGAGCCTTGGGAATGGCCGTTCTCGACGGTAGCAAGGCACGCCCGCGTCGTCGGCGCGTAAACCCGTGCTCCGCGGTCACCCGATCGTGTGATGTCACGAGCACGCCTTCACGTCAGGATCGGGCTCCTCCGGGAACAGGCGTCCTGGGTCCACGGCGTGCAGTTCGGGGTACCGGAACCGCATCGTCGCCGGACCCGTCAGCCGACCCCCTGGGAAGGGTGTGGCGCGTCCCCGATCGCCTGCTGCTGGCGGTGCAGCTCGCGGCTCAGCTCCTCGCGCACCCCTGAGTAGGCCGGGTCGTCGTACACGCTCCTCAGCTCGTAGGGGTCGGACTCGAGGTCGAACAGCTCCCACTCCGGCGGGAAGACCGCGGTCGAGGCGCCGGGCTGGCCGAGTCCGTCGTTGTAGTAGTAGACGAGCTTGTGCCGATGGGTGCGCACCCCGTAGTGCGCCCGGACCCCGTGGCTGCCGTCGTCGTGCTCCCAGTAGCGGTAGTACACGGCCCGGCGCCACTCGGCGGGCGGCTCACCGCGGAGGAGCCCCCGCAGGCTGCGGCCCTGCATCCGGGCGGGGGCCCGGACGCCGGCCAGGTCGAGCAGGGTCTGGGCGAAGTCGACGTTGAGGACCAGCCGGTCGCAGACCCGGGCGCGGGGTACCTCGAGCGGGTACCGGACGAGCAGGGGCATGCGCAGGGACTCCTCGTACATGAAGCGCTTGTCGAACCAGCCGTGGTCCCCCAGGAAGAACCCCTGGTCCGAGGTGTAGACCACGACCGTGTGCTGACTGAGCTGCTCGGCGTCGAGGAACTCCAGCAGGCGGCCCATGTTGTCGTCGATCGAGGCGACGCAGCGCAGGTACTCCTTGATGAAGCGCTGGTACAGCCACGAGTCCAGCTCCTCTCCGACGAGGCCGTCCGGCGGTGTCTCCTTGACGTCCTCGGGCCACAGGTCGGTCATCCGCATCCGTGCCCGGCTCGCCGCCGTCGAGCGGTTGGCGTAGTCGTCGCGGAAGGTGACCGGCTCCTTCATCTCCTGCCCGGCGTACAGGTCCTGGTGCCGGGCGTCCGGCTCCCAGCTTCGGTGGGGTGCCTTGTGGTGCAGCAGCAGGCAGAAGGGCCGGGACGGGTCGCGGCGTGAGATCCAGTCGAGGGAGAGGTCGGTGAGGATGTCGGTGACGTAGCCCGGGATGCGTGCGCGGCCTTCGGCGCCGATGAGCTCGGGGTCGTGGTACTCGCCCTGGTCGGGGAGGACCCGCCACTCGTCGAAGCCCACCGGGTCGTGGCCCTCACCGTGACCGAGGTGCCACTTGCCGAAGATCGCGGTCTGGTACCCGGCGGCCTGCAGGATCGCCGGGAAGGTGGGCTGGCCACTGTCGAAGGGCGCGCTCAGCGTCGTCACGCCGTTGACGTGGTTGTAGGTGCCCGTGAGGATCGCGGCCCGACTCGGGGCGCAGATCGAGTTGGAGCAGAAGCAGTTGTCGAACCGCATCCCCTCCGCCGCGAGGCGGTCCAGGTGTGGCGTCTCGTTCACCCGGCTGCCGTAGGCGCTGACCGCGTGCGCCGCGTGGTCGTCCGACATCACGAACACGATGTTCGGCCGCATGGCTCCGAGACTAGTGAGGTGCCCACGCCGAGTGGGCGACGAGGACCGGGGCGACGCCGCCCCTCGACCGTCGTGACCGGTGCCGGTGCCGGTGCCGGTCAGCGGACGAGGGGGGCTCCGTCACGGGTCGCGCGTCCGGTCGGCGCAGATGGTTCGGGCAACGCTCAGTCCGGTACCGCTATGCCGGGGTGGAGCCTCCGGTACCGGCGCCCGCACCGACGTCCGTCCCCACCTCGGTCGCTGCGACGTGGGCCCGGCCCTCCGGCGAGGCGTCCGCCGGGCTGCCGGTCGAGGAGGACCGGAACCGCCGCAGGCGGAGGCTGTTGCTGACGACGAACACGGACGAGAAGGCCATGGCGGCGCCGGCGATGAGCGGGTTGAGCAGGCCGAGGGCGGCGAGCGGGATGGCGGCCACGTTGTAGGCGAACGCCCAGAAGAGGTTCCCCTTGATCGTGGCCAGGGTGCGGCGGGAGAGCCGGATGGCGTCGACGGCGGCACGCAGGTCGCCGCGGACGAGGGTGAGGTCGGAGGCCTCGATGGCGACGTCGGTGCCGGTGCCCATGCTGATGCCGAGGTCGGCTGCGGCCAGGGCCGCGGCGTCGTTGATGCCGTCGCCGACCATGGCGACGACCCGGCCCTCCTCCTGGAGGGCGCGCACGACGTCGACCTTGTCGGCGGGCAGGACCTCGGCGTGGACCTCGTCGATGCCGACCCGGTCGGCGACGGCGCGGGCTGCGCGCCAGTTGTCGCCGGTGAGCAGGACCGGGCGCAGCCCGAGGGACTTCAGCTCGGTGACGGCCTCGGCGCTGGTGGGCTTGAGGGTGTCGGCGACGACGAGGACGCCCCGGGCGGCACCGTCCCAGCCTGCGACGATGGCGGTGGCGCCGCGGGACTCGGCCTCGGCGACGGCGGCCGCCAGGGTCTGGTCGAGGTGGAGAGCCCAGTCGGAGGCCAGCCATGCGGGGCGACCGACGACGACGGCGTGCCCGTCGACGACGCCCCGGACGCCGAGGCCGGCGCTCGCGGAGAACTCATCGACCGGCGGGAGCGTCGCGCCGAGCCGCTCGGCGGCGCCGGTGGCGACGGCATGGGCGATCGGGTGCTCCGAGGCGGCCTCGAGGGCGCCGGCGGTGCGCAGCAGGTCGCCGACCTCGACGCCGTCGGCGGGGACGGCGTCGACGAGGCGCATCGCGCCGGTGGTCACGGTGCCGGTCTTGTCGAGGACGATCGTGTCGACGACCCGGGTGGACTCGAGGATCTCCGGGCCCTTGATGAGGATGCCGAGCTGGGCCCCGCGGCCGGTTCCGACGAGCAGGGCCGTCGGCGTGGCCAGGCCCAGGGCGCACGGGCAGGCGATGATGAGGACCGCGACGGCGGCGGTGAAGGCGGCGGACGCCGGGTGCCCGGTCGCCAGCCACACCAGCAGGGTCGCGATGGACAGCCCGATGACGATCGGGACGAACACGGCCGAGACGCGGTCCGCGAGGCGCTGGACGTCGGCCTTGCCGGTCTGGGCCTCCTCGACGAGCCGGGCCATCTGGGCCAGCTGGGTGTCGCCACCGACCCGGGTGGCCCGCACGACGAGCCGGCCGCCGGCGTTGACGGTCGCCCCCACGACGGTGTCGCCGGGGCCCACCTCGACCGGGACGGCCTCGCCGGTGAGCATCGACGCGTCCACCGCCGAGGTGCCGGACTCGACGACGCCGTCGGTGGCGACCTTCTCGCCGGGGCGCACGACGAAGCGGTCGCCGACCGCGAGCTGTGAGACCGGCACCCGCACCTCTGTGGCGTCGTCGCCGGAGCCGCGCAGGACCGCCACGTCCTTGGCCCCGAGGTCGAGCAGCGCCCGCAGGGCCGCGCCGGAGTCACGCTTGGCCCGCGCCTCGAAGTAGCGCCCGGCGAGGATGAACACGGTCACCGCCGCGGCGACCTCGAGGTAGATCTCCGGCTCGCCTCCGGCGGAGCTCGGCAGCAACGTGAACTCCATCCGCATCCCCCCGTGCCCGGCCGAGGTGAAGAGCAGCGCCCACAGCGACCACAGGTAGGCGGCGCTCACCCCCACCGAGATGAGGGTGTCCATCGTCGCCGCCCCGTGGCGGGCGTTGGTCCAGGCCGCCCGGTGGAACGGCAGCGCCCCCCACACCACCACGGGCGAGGCCAGGGTGAGGCTGATCCACTGCCAGTTGTCGAACTGCAGCCACGGCACCATGGCCAGCAGCACGACCGGCACGGTGAGCACCGCCGACACCACGAGGCGTCGGCGCCACGCCGCGGCCTCGTCGGGCTCGGCCCCGGGCCGCTCCTCTGCTCGGTCCTCCACGGGAGGTGCGGGGACCTCCGCGGTGTAGCCGGTGGCCTCGACCGTCGCGACGAGGTCGGCCGCGCTCACCCCGTCGGGGAAGTGCACGCGTGCCTTCTCCGTGGCGTAGTTGACGCTGGCCGTCACGCCCTCGATCTTGTTGAGCTTCTTCTCGATCCGGGCCGCGCAGGAGGCACAGGTCATGCCTCCGATGACGAGCTCGGTCTCGTGGCCGAGGTCGACGCCCGGAGTCGGCTGGGGTGTCATCAGGTGGTCCTTCCCGCGCCGGGTCCCGGCGCCGGTTCGGTGCGGTTCAGGAGGCCAGGCGGTAGTCGCCGGCCTCGTCGAGGGCCGCGGCGACGTCGTCCCGGGCCAGCGGCGAGGCGCTGGTGACGGTGACGGTCGAGGCGGCGCCGGCGACGAGCTCGACCTCGACGTCGCTCACGCCGTCCAGTCCCTTCAGCTCGCTGGTCACGGCGTGCACGCAGTGACCACAGGTCATGCCGGTCACGGAGTAGGTCTGGGTGCTCATCTCGGTTCCTTCCGGTGTCGATGTGCGGGTCGTTCTCAGCGCGTCACGAGCGCACCAGCCGGGCGATCGCCGCAGAGGCCTCGGTCAGCTTCGCGTCGGCCTCGTCGCCGCCCTCGCGGACCGCGTCGGTCACGCAGTGCCGCATGTGCTCGTCGAGCAGGCCCAGGGCCACGTTCTCCAGCGCCCGGGTGACCGCGGAGACCTGGGTGAGGATGTCGATGCAGTACGTGTCGTCCTCGACCATCCGCTGCAGGCCGCGCACCTGCCCCTCGACACGGCGCAGCCGGTTGAGCACCGCCTGCTTCTCGCCGATGTATCCCGGCATCGTACGGGTCATGACTCCGCCTCCTCTAGTACCCCGTGGGGGTATCTTTCCGATTCGGACGTTATACCCCTGGTGGGTATCAGTCAAGCGGGGGTGACGACGATGCCGAGGCACCTGGGGCGTCGGCTTGGGCTCGAGTGCGCGGCGGTGAACCGGCGCCTCGTGCTCGGCGCCCTCGTGAGGCCGATGCTCCGCTGGGTGGGCCACCGCCAGCTCGTCGGCGACCTCCCGGCGTTCCGGCGACTGCTCGCCGCCTCCACGTCGACCGGATGAGCTCCTGTGAGGTCGCGCCCCCAGGACGGCTGCGCCTCGAGGGTCGCCTTCGGCCTCGCGAGGTTCCGGGCGTACACGGACCGGACGAACGCCGGCATCACGGGCGGGAGCACCCACTCCGGCCGGCGGTCGAAGTCCGCGACGCAGGCGTACACGTCCTCCACGGGACGGTCGATCCAGACCCGGACCTCGACCTTCCTCAGCACGCGCCTCCCCGGCTCGTGCTGCCGCCTCGCCTGACCTGCCCCCGACGGCTCGGCGTGGCCGGCGGACCCGGCCGGTCACATCACTCGATCGAGTGATGTCAGCGGCGGAGGCCGTCACCAGAATGTGCGACAGCACGCACAGGAGAAGGGACATCCGGATGAGCGAGCACCCGGACGCAGCGGTGGTCCGTTCCGCCTACGAGGCTCTCTCACGGGGCGACATGGCGACGTTCGCAGGGCTCCTGCACGAGGACATCGTGTGGCACGAGTCGGCAGCCGGCATGGAAGGCGACTACCGCGGCAAGGACGAGACGTTGGCGTTCCTGGGCAGGGTGTTCCAGGACTCCGGCCTCGAGATGACCTCGATGGAGGTCCACGACATCCTGGCCAGCGACGACAACGTCGTCATCATCCACGAGGACGGCATGACCATGGGTGGCCGCAGCCTCACCGCCAGGTACGCCGACGTGTACCGCGTGCGTGACCACAAGCTCGCCGAGCACTGGCACCTGGCCTTCGACCCGAAGGCGGACGCCGCCTTCATGCTCGGCTGACCCGTCCCGCGAGCACCCGCTCCGCCGGCGCCGACTCCGTGTCACCGCGAGGTCAGCGCACCCTGCGGACGGGGGGCGGGGTCCACCTCCCGTCGAGAGCGCTCAGCCGGGGCGCGTACAGGCGCACGGTGGTCCCCAACGGACCGAGCGGCGCGGGCAGCCGGTTCGACACCCGGCCGGGGCCGGGGTTCTCGTGCTGGATGTGGACGTCCAGGCTGCCGTCGGCGTTGTACTCCAGTGCGTCGCGGTCGCCGATGGCGAAGCGGTCGATCTCGTTCGCCGCCTGGTACCCCTCCGCGTCGTACATGGTCACGGACCAGAACGCCGCCGCGGGAGGCAGCCGGTCGGCATCGACGTGGACGACGTCGTCGTTGTCCCCTGACCTGGGCACCATCGGCGTCCGTCAGCAGGAGCGGCCGCTGGTGCTCGTCGCCCTCATGGTCGCGGCCCGAGAGTGGGACCTGCCACCGGAGACGCTCGTGGGCGCGCCCGTCGACGGGGTGGGCTCACGTCCCGGGGGCGGGATGTGAGGGGCCTGTGCCGACGGCTGTCTCCTGGCGGTGGGTCGACGCCAGCTGGTCCGCGTCACGCTGGGGCAGGAAGCCGGAGTCCTCACGACAGTCGTGGCACACCGCGACGGCTCGTCGACCCAGGTGGACGACCTCGATCAGGTGCGGACGGCAGGCCTCGTCCTCTCCGTGCTGGTGGTCGCGTCGATGGACCGCATCGACAGTGCAGGCAGCCACCGGATCAGTGGCCGGCTCGTGTCTCGCACCGAACATCGAGCTACCCCCCTCCCGAGGCGCGTCCTGCAACCAGCAAACCGGTCTCCGACGCTCGGGAGAATCAGGCGATGAGCCGGACCATCCCGCCGAACGGAGGAGCGTCGGTCGGGTGATCGCCCCACATCCACCCCGAGGTCCGGCCCCTGCCGGATCCGGTGGCAGGCGGCGGAGACGGCCCCTGCGTCGCACGGACCGTGCACCGGTCCGCGGCTGCTGCGGCGACGGGTTCGACAAGTGGCCCACGCGGTCGCGCTGAAGCCGTGGCGGGCGCGGTCAGGGACCAGGCCCACGAGGTCTCAGGAGCCCGGTCTCATACGCGAAGACGACCGCGTGGACCCGGTCCCGCAGTGCCAGCTTCATGAGGATCCGCTTGACGTGCGTCTTGACCGTGCTCTCACCGAGGTTCAGCTCGTGGGCGATCTCCTGGTTCGCCAGGCCCCTACCGATGTGCACGAGCACCTCTCGTTCGCGGTTGGTGAGCCGGGCCAGGCCACTGGTGCCGCTGGGGAACGGGCTGTCCGCCGTCGTCCTCGCGAACTCGCGCATCAGGCGGCGAGTGACCGAGGGCGAGAGCAGCGCGTCCCCGTCCGCGATGGTGCGGATACCCGCGAGGAGGTCCTCGGGTGGGGTGCGCTTCAGCAGGAAGCCGCTGGCGCCGGCACGCACGGCTTCGTAGACGTACCTGTCGATCTCGAACGTGGTGAGGATGACCACGCGTGGGGGGTCACCCTGCGCATCGGCCTCGGTGCCCTGGGTGATGCGCCGGGTGGCCTCGATACCGTCCATCCCGGGCATCCGGATGTCCATGAGGACGACGTCCGGCCGCAGCCGGTGGGCCAGGGTGACCGCGGCGTCCCCATCGGCCGCTTCGCCGGCGACGACGAGGTCGTCCTGCGTCTCGATCATCATCCGCAGCCCGGCCCGCACCAGCGTGTCGTCGTCGACGACGAGCACGCGGATCACGGCGCCACGACCCGCACGGGCGGCCCTGGGACGGCAGGTCCCGGCTGGTCCTCGGCCGTCAGGGGCAGGACCGCCTCGACGCGGAACCCGCCGCCGTCGACCGGGCCGGCGGTCAGCCGCCCACCGAGGACCTTGGCGCGCTCGGTCATCCCTGCGATGCCGCGTCCGCCACTGCGCGGCGGGTGGACCGGCGGCGGGAGCCGGCCGTCGTCGACGACCTGGAGGTGCAGGTGCGTGCCGGTACACGACAGCGTGACCTCGACATGGGCCACGCCGGCATGCTTGAGCGCGTTGGTCAGCGCCTCCTGGACGATCCGGTAGGCCGCTGCCCCCACGTGCCGGCCGACCGGCGCCGGGCAGTCGTCGACCAGGGTGATGTCGGCACCGGCCGCTCGCATCTCCTCGACCATGACGGCGATGTCGGCACTGGTCTTCGCAGTGCCGCGGATGGGGGCGTCGCTGTCGTCGAGCAGGCCGAGCAGGTGGTCCAGGTCCGTCAGAGCCGTACGTCCGAGGTTCTCCACCTCGTGCAGCGCGTCGAAGGCCTTCCGCGGGTCGCCCGACAGCCGGGCTGCGCCGGCTTGCAGCACCATGACGTTGACCGCGTGGCCGACGGCGTCGTGCAGCTCGCGGGCGATGCGCGCCCGCTCGTCGGCGACCGCCTCGGCGGCGACCTCGGCCTGCCGTGACTCGAGGTCGTCGACGGCCCGGGAGAGCAGCTGGGCGCGGTCCTGGTTGCGGCGCACGATGACCGCGAGCAGCCAGCCCCCACCGAAGAGCAGCAGCCAGACGACGATGACCAGGGCGTCGGGGTCGCCCGGGCCGTAGAACGTCGCCGTGGACAGGGCCAGCGCCGCCAGCCCGACGAACGCCGCGGACACCCGGAGCGGGCGGGTCAGGCCGACGGAGTACGCGAAGAAGGGAACCGCGAGGGGGGCGTTGCTGTCGCCCTGGCTCGCGCTGGCCCAGAGGTAGAGGAGCGTGGCCGCCCCCAGGGCGGCGACCGGGTAACGGCGCCGTACGAGCAGCAGGGCGTTGGGGCTGAGCGCCAGCACCCATCCCGCACCCTGGACCGCGCCGTACTGGTCGATGTACGCCTCGCTCTGCAGCGAGACGACGGTGATCCAGGTGAACAGGCCGGCGACCATGACGTCGGTGGCAAGCCACCACGCGCCGCGAGGGTGGCGCCGGTCGGGCTGGGTCCAACCATCCACGTGACGACCGTACCGCCGAGCAGCCGGCGTCCGCGTCCCCCCACGGGGGGACCCCGCGGTCCCCCTCCGGGGGCGAGGTCGAGCCACCAGGGGGACGACGGCGACCGCTCCCCGCTCGAGAGTTGGGTCAGAAGAGCCACGACGAGCAAGGAGCCGACGATGAGCAACGACCTCCACGACCAGCCGGTCGCCACCAGGACCACCGTGCAGCCACCAGCGCCCGGCGGGCCCCCCGGGCGTCGGGGGGCCAGCGGGCTCCCCGACGCCGGGCGGGTCGCCGCCGCTGCCGCCGTCCTGCTCGTCGCCGGGTGGGCTCTGGCAGCCGGATGGTGGACTCCCCGTGGGCCGCTGACGTCCACGGCCGCGATCGTGTCGATCGTCGTCAGCCTCGGCGTCGGCGGTGCCGCCGGGTTCCTGCTGCGCAGCCGGTGGTCGATGCTCATGGCGCCGGCGACGTTCGTCGTGGTGTTCGAGCTGGCGCGGCTGCGCGTGGACGGCCCGATGGTCGACGGCATCCACGCGAGCTTCTACGGGGCCATCGCCCTGATCACCGGACGTGGCTTCCACGCGCTGCTGGCGCTCCTGCCCCTGGTCCTCGGGGCAGCGGTGGGCGCAGGGATGGCGCGAGCACGGGCCGTCGACCCTCACCGTGGGTCCCGGAGCTGGGCGCGAGGACTGCGTCTCGCCGGTGCGAACATCGGCGCCCTGGTGCTCGTCGCGTTGGCGGCCGGTCTCGCCCGACCCGCGTCGACCGCGCCGATCACCGGCCCGGACGGGACACCGGTGAAGGGATCCGTGGCCGAGCTGACGACCGTGGACATCGGGGGCCACGAGCTCGGCGTGATGATCCGTGGCACCAGCATCGACAACCCCGTGCCTGCTCTTCCTGGCGGGTGGACCCGGGGGCTCCGAGCTCGGCGCGATGCGTCGCCACCTGCCCGAGCTCGAGCAGCACTTCACGGTGGTCACCTGGGACCAGCGCGGTACCGGCACGTCCTATCCCGCCCTGGACCCGACGGACACGGTGACCCTCGACGGCTACGTCGCGGACACCATCGAGCTGACCGGCTACCTGCGCGACCGGTTCGACACCGACGCGATCTACCTCCTCGGCCAGTCCTGGGGAAGCACCCTCGGCGTCCTCGCGGTCCAGGAACGGCCGGAGCTGTACCGGGCGTTCATCGGCACCGGGCAGATGGTCAGCCAGCAGGCATCCGACCGGATCTTCTACGCCGACACGCTCGCCTGGGCGACCCGCTCCGGCAACGACGGCCTTGCCGCCGAGCTGCGGGCAGCGGGCCCGCCGCCGTACGAGGCGATGTTCCCCTACGAGACGGCGCTGGCCCACGAGAAGGACGTGTACCCCTACGACCACACCGGCAACTCCGAGGGCGCCGCCCAGATGTCGGAGAACCTGCTCGTGCCCGAGTACTCACTCATCGACCAGGTACACGTCCTCGGCGCCTTCATGGACACCTTCGCGGCGCTCTACCCCCAGCTGCAGGACATCGACTTCCGGGAGAGCGCCACCGACTTCGAGATCCCCGTGTTCTTCGTCCAGGGCGCGCACGAGGCAGCCGGCCGGGCGGAGCCGTTCGCCGAGTGGTACCCGATGATCGAGGCGCCGACCAAGGACCTGACGGTTCTCGACACCTCCGGGCACCGGCCCCTGTGGGAGCAGCCGGACGAGTTCGTCGCCTACCTGACCGACACCGTCCTGCACGAAACCGGCCGATGACGGCGAGCAACATCGCCTCCTCGGACGCGGCATCCGCCAGGCCCCCGACCAGCCCGTCGACCACCAGGGAGGCAGGGTGCTCCCGGTCGCTCGCGCCGACCGGGGGCACCGCCCGCTCGTCAGTGCCGGCCGTGACGTCATCGCCGTCGTCGCCGTCTCCCGACACGGCATCAGTCGACGGCACCGGTGGATCGTGCGGGGGTCGCCTCCCCTAGTCCCAGCGGTAGGCGCGCCACGCCACCGCAACGGCCACGGCGCCGATGCCGAGTGTCACGAGCGAGTCGCGCGTGGCCCACTCGCCGGTGAGCCACGGCTCCTGGAGGGTGCGGATGACCGGCGTGAGCGGCCACCAGTCGCCCACGGTGCGCAGCCCCTCGGGCAGCACCTCGGGGGGCGGGCCGCCTCCCGAGACGAACAGCGACACGAACCACGCGAGCAGCCCCACGGACTGCGCGGCCCGGGCGGTGGGGAGCAGGACCCCCAGCAGCAGCCCCAGGGCGATCACGACGGCGGCACACAGCAGGTAGGCGGCGAGGAGGAGGGAGAGGCTCGCGGGCGGGTCGGCACCGGTGAACGCCAGGCCCGCGGCCACGAGCAGTCCGCACCCCACCGTGGCGACCACCATGGCGACGGCCGCCTGCGACAGCAGGACGGTCCCCTTGGGGAGCCCCGACGCCTGGAACCGGCGCAGCACGCCGCTCTCGTGGTACTCGACCAGGTGCGCCGGCAACGCGATGAGCGCGAACCCCGCGAGCGCCATCGCCACGTACGCGGGCGTGTACCAGTCGGGGGCGGCGAACCCGCGGTACACGACCATGTCCCCGGCGTCGCCCCCCGCCGGCTCCTGCCCGAAGACCCCGTTGAGCACGTAGAGCACCATCAGCGGCAGGGCGAGCGTGAACAGCACCGTCACCGGCTCGCGGAGGAAGAGCCGCAGCTCGGTCAGGGTCAGCGCCCGGAGCCTGCTCACGAGGGCCCGCCCGCCTCGACGAGGCGCAGGTAGACGTCCTCGAGCGAGGCGCGTTCGATGTCCATGTCGGAGGGCGTGAGGCCCCGGTCCACGAGGGCCTTGCCCACGTGCGGCGGCACCTCCGTGCCACCGTGCACCGACACCCGGTCCCCCACCACCTCCACCCGGCGCACCCCGGGGACGGCCTCGAGGAAGCCCACGTCGGCCTCGGCGGCGGTGAAGGTCACCGTCACGCCGTCCGAGTGTGCCGCCACCAGCTCCGCGGGCGTCCCGGTGGCGACGACCCGCCCGGCCGCCACGACGGCGAGCCGGTCGCACAGGCGCTCCGCCTCGTCCATGAAGTGCGTGACGAGCACGACCGTGGTGCCCCGGGCGCGGATGCGCTCGACGAGCTCCCACGTCGAACGCCGCGCCGCCGGGTCCAGCCCGGTGGTCATCTCGTCGAGGAAGACCACCTCGGGGTCGTTGACGAGGGCGAGCGCCACGAGCAGCCGCTGCCGCTGCCCCCCGGACAGGCTGCCGAAGGCCGCCCGCTCCTTGGCCTCGAGCCCCCAGTCCTGCATGACCGAGCGCCACGGCGGGCCACCCGCCTGGAAGGAGGAGAACAGCGCGAGCGCCTCGCCGACCCGCAGCCGCTGCGGTAGCGAGGACTCCTGCAGCTGGGCGCCGATCCGCTCACGCAGCGCCGAGGCGTGGCGGGTCGGGTCCAGGCCGAGCACGTCGACGTCGCCGGAATCCGGCGTGCGCAGGCCCTGGACGCACTCGACGGAGGTCGTCTTGCCGGCGCCGTTCGGGCCGAGCAGGCCGAAGATCTCTCCCTGGCGGACCTCGAAGGAGACGTCCGCGACCGCCTGCAGCTCGCCATAGCGCTTCGCCAGGTGCTCCACGGCGATGACGGTGCCCACCCGACCATGGTCCTGCCCCGGGGCGGTCGGCACAGTGACGACGGTCTCCTCGGGCCATACGGATCCGTACCGCAGAGGAGTGCAAGGGACGGTGCTACCACCCGTCACCACCCTGAGCCGAGCCCCGTCACGATCTCACCCAACTCGGGTGAACGCTCGCGGACACCGCAGGGCTAGCCTCGCGGGTGTCCGAGGGACTGCGCTCGACCGAACGCGCGGCCCCCGGCGAGGCGGAGGAGAGGATCCCCATGTCAGAGAACACACCGACCCAGCCGCAGGACGAGGTCACCGCGGAGGCCGCCGTCGTGAGCGACGGAGCCACCACCTTGTTCGTCGCCGACTTCGACGACACCGGCACCGCGTGGGAGGCCTACGAGGCGCTGAAGGCCATCGAGGACGGCCGGACGGTCGCCATCGACGGCGTCGTCGTCGTCAAGCGTGACAGCGACGGCAAGCTCGAGATCCAGAAGGCGACCGACCACTCGACCAAGCGCGGGATGAAGTGGGGGCTCGTCGGCGGGGCGGCCCTCGGCCTGATCTTCCCTCCCTCGATCATCGGCAGCGCCGCTGCGTTCGGCGCCGGCGGCGCGGCGCTCGGCAAGGCCCGGCAGCTGCACCACAGGATCGAGCTCGAGAAGGACCTCGAGGACGTGGTCGCCCCGGGCCACTCCGGCATCCTCGCCCTCGTGTCGGACCCCGGCGCGGTGGAGATCCGCAAGGCGCTCGCCGCGGCCGACGCGATGGTCGAGGCGGCCATCGACGACGTCGCCGCGAAGGACCTCAAGGCGCTGGCCGAGGAGGCCGAGAAGGAATGAGCTCAGCGGCCGGCGAGAAGGAATGAGCTCCGCGGCCGGCGAGAAGCGCCTGACCGTCCTCCGGGCGACGTTCACGCGCGTGGGCTCCCTGGTGCCGATCGGCCGATCGTCCAGCGCTGTCGAAGCGGCAGAGAACTAGACTCGCCTGGCGCGACGTGCAACGCGCCTGTCGAGGGTGAGATGGATGTGGTCGCGGTGGACGAGCGCGTCGAGGTTCACATGCGCGACATCAACGCGTTCGCCTGGTACATGGAGCAGGACCCGTTGCTTCGCTCGACGGTCGTGGTCGTCCTGGTGCTCGACGGCACACCGGACTGGGGCCGGTTGACGGAACGGCTCGAGCGTCTCACCCGGCTGTCGCCCGGGTTCCGCCAGAAGGTGGTGCTGCCGCCGCTGCGGTTGGCCACGCCCCGCTGGGTCGTCGATCCGCACTTCGACCTCTCCTGGCACCTCCGCCGGTTCGAGGCCGCGGCGCCCAGGACCCTGGAGACGGTTCTCGAGTTCGCCCGCAAGACCGGGATGGCGGGTCTGGATCGCGACCGTCCCCTCTGGGAGGCCACCTTCATCGAGAACCTCGATGGCGGCCGGACGGCTGTCGTCATGAAGCTGCACCACTCGTTGACCGACGGCGTGGGTGGCATGGGCATCGCCCGTCTGCTGTTCGACCTCGAGCCGGAGCCCGGGGACCTGGGACCGATGCCCGATGCACCCGTCGGGGAGAGCCTGGGCACGGTCCACCTGGTCCGTGACGCCCTGGGCCACGGCTGGTCCCGACTCGTCGACTTCTCCAGGCACATGGTCGCCTCCGCACCGGGCGGCGCGGCGAACGTGGTGCGCCACCCCCGCGAGGTGGCCACCGAGGCGGTGGCCACGGTGCAGTCGGTCGCCCGCTTCCTCCAGCCCGCGCCCGACACCCTGTCGCCGGTCATGACCGAACGCCGCATGGCCTGGCGCTACGCCGTGCTGCAGTTCCCGCTGGCGGACCTCCTGGACGCCGCCCACACCGCCGGGGCCAAGCTCAACGACGCGTTCCTGTCCGGTGTCACGGCGGGGTTGCGCAGGTACCACGAACGGCACGGCGAACCGGTCGACGAGCTGCGGGTCACGATGCCGCTCAGCATCCGCAAGGATGGCGACCCTGCCGGGGGGAACCGGATCACCCTCATGCGCTTCAAGGTTCCCGTGGGCATCACCGACCCGGTCGAGCGGATGAGGGAGACCCACAACCGCGTCGAGCCGATGAAGACCGACCGGTCGCTGCCGTTCACGGACGTGCTCGCGGGCGCCCTCAACCTCCTTCCACGCGCCTACGTCGGCGGCATGCTCAAACACATCGACTTCCTCGCCAGCAACGTGCCCGGAATCCCGGTCCCGCTGCACCTTTCCGGAGCAGCAGTGGAGGGCTTCTACGCCTTCGGCCCCACCATCGGCGCGGCGTTGAACATCACCCTGATGTCGTACCGCGGCACCTGTCATGTCGGCATCACCATCGACACCGGCGCGGTTGCCGACCCGGACGTGCTGATGGACTGTATGCGGGACGGCTTCGAGGAGGTCCTTGCCGTCGCGGGCGGTACCGGGACTGTGGTCCTGCCCGGCCGACCGTCCTGAGGCGCGAGAGGCCGTGAGACGGTAGGACGCCGTCGGCATCGCCGACGGCGTGGGCTCACCGGGGTCGAGACCGGGTCACGGCTGGCCGGCGCCGGCCCGTCCGGCGTTGTGGCGGGCGTAGATACCGTGGGTGCGCCGGTAGATGTCGCGGAACGTGGCGTACTGCCGGTCGTGGACGGCGCGGACGGCAGGATCGGGCTCGAAGGTGGCCGCCACCTCGACGCGGGAGGGCACCTCGGCCCAGTCGAGGGCGCCGACGCCGATGGCCGCGACGAGCGCCGCGCCCCGGGCGTTGGCGACGACGGGGTCCGCGACCTGGCGCACCCGCACCCCGAGCACGTCGGCCATCGTCTGGCACCACAGCGGTGAGCTCGCGCCCCCGCCGATGAAGCGCAGCGAGGAGAACCGCTCCGGGCGGCCGCGGCGGGTGAAGCGCTCCACCGCCTCGAGCATCCACCGGGCGTTGAGCGCGATGCCCTCGAAGACGCTGCGGGCGAGGTCGGCCCGGGTCGTCGACAGGGACACGTCGAACCAGCCGCCACGCACGGTCGGGTCGTCGACCGGCGTGCGTTCCCCGTTGAGCCAGGGGGTGAAGACGACGCCGTTGCAGCCCGGAGGGGCGCTCGCGGCGAGCTCGTTGAGCCGCTCGAGGGCGTCCGCGGGCGCGGGCGAGGCGTCGAGCATCCCGTCCTGCGCGTAGACGACGGAGTCCAGCAGCCAGTCGACGGCCTTCCCGGCGACGTCCTGCACCGTGGCCACCCAGTACCGGCCGGGGACGACGGAGGGCAGCGAGGCGATGTTGTGCACGACGTCCGTGCGCTTGAACGGCACGTGGCAGCTGAGCCAGGCCGACGTGCCGACGTAGAGGTGTGCGTCGAAGTCGCCCGTGGCGCCGGCGCCCACGGCCGCGGCCGTCGTGTCGCCGGTGCCCGCGACGACCCGCACCCCCTCGGGCAGCCCGAACGCGGAGGCGACGCCCGGCAGCACCGTCCCGACCACGCTCGCGGGAGGAACCAGCTCGGGCAGCCGGTCGACGGCCAGGCCGCAGCGCCGGGCCAGCGCGGGGTCCCAGCGGACCGCCGAGGGGTCGCGGTTGTCGGTGCACCACCGCAGCACCGCCGTGTCCCAGCCGGCGACCGGGCGGCCGGTCAGCCGCATCGTCAGGTACTCGGGGACGTCGAGCAGGAAGTCAGCGGCGGCATCCGCCTCCGGTCGCTCGTGGCGCAGCCACGCGGCCTGCCCCACCGGATCCTTCCCGGTGCGCGTCGGCACGCCGCCGGTCCGGGAGATCCAGTGCCGCAGGGCCAGCGCGTTGTAGCCGCCCGGCACCGGGACCCCGCCGCCGGTGAGCTCCTCCGCGTAGCGGCGGCCGCGGGAGTCCATCCACGTCAGGGCCGGATGCACGTGCCGGCCTCGGGCGTCCACGGGCACCAGCCCTCCCCACTGGCTGCTCATGCAGATCGCGGTGACCGCGGCGTACTCGTCCGGATGCCGTTCGCGCAGTCCCAGGCTCGCGGTGACGATCGCGCCCCACCAGTCGTCGGGATCCTGCTCCGCTCCGCCGCCGGGCGCGAGCCGCAGGCCCACCCGCTCCTTCTCGTGGCCGACGAGGGCGCCGTCGGTGCCCACGAGCGCTACCCGCGGCCCCCCGGTCCCCAGGTCGACGCCGAGGACGAAGCCGCTCACCGGCGCGGGTCCGGAGAGCGTGCGGGATCGCGGTGCGACCCGGCGTGCGCCGGCAGCCGGCTCGCGACGACCACACCGGGCACCGCGAGGACGGCGAACGCCGCGAGAGCGAGGTAGGGGTTGCCGACGACGACCTGCACGGCGAGCACGAGCAGCGCTCCGCCGAGGTTGCCGGCGAGGAGGAGGACACCGGTCGCCGTGGCCGCGCGCTCCGGGCCGGCCTCGAGCTCGGACCAGTCGAGGGTGATCGGCATCCCGGCAAGGAGGAAGAAGCCGACGACGGCCAGTGCGCCCCCGACCAGCCAGACGTTCGGGAGCACCGAGACGAGCGGGAAGACGACGACGGCGAGCACCGTCGTCGCGAGCAGGATGGTGCGTCGCCGGTCGCGCCGGGAGGCGAGGTCCGGGAGCACGGCGGTGCCGACGAGCCCGGCGACGGTCGTCGTCGCGATGATCGTCCCGCCCGAGCCCGGCATTCCCAGGTCCACGAGGATCGGGTCGAGCCAGGTGGCCAACGCGTTGAACAGCCCGACGCCGACGAAGAGCAGGGCCGCGAGCTTGAGCAGGAGCCGGTCGTGCCGCAGCCAGGCCAGCGACGGTGCGGGCCCGGACTCGGCGGCGAAGGCCGGCGGCACCAGCGCGAGCGCGACGACGAGCGCGAGGGCGGCGGCGGTCGCCAGCGCGGCGTAGCTGCCGAGGACGAGGGACAGCCCGCCGGCCTCGAGGAGCGGTCCGGCCGTGGTGGCGGCGACGAGGATGCCGAGGAACTGGGCACCGCTGCCGACCGCGATCGCGCGGGTGCGCTCGGTCGCCGGGAACCAGCGCGCGGCGACCTTGGTCGTCGCGTTGAGCACCAGCGGCTGGCCGACCGAGAGCACGAGCTGCCCCGCGAGCACCCAGCCGTAGGACTCGGGGTTCACCGCCCGGAGCAGCGCGCCCGCGGCCGTCAGCCCGGCGCCGGTCGACAGCGCGAGGCCGAAGCGGCGGTCGGCCCACCGTCCCGCCGGGATGGCGAGCAGGACGTAGAGGACGGGGTTGACGACGGCGAGGTCGCCGATCGCCCCCTCCGAGACGCCGAGGGCGTCCGCCGCGAGGGTCGTCACCGGCGCGACGGAGAGCCAGAGCACCTGCGTCGAGGCGACGAGGGCGGCGAAGGCCACGAGCAGGGCCCAGCGCGCACCGCGCACCCGGTGGCCCGTGTCGGCCGCCCGGTCGAGACCCGGGGCCGGCAGCGGCTCAGACACCGTCGACCATCGAGAAGACCCGGTCGAAGCGCTCCAGCGCGTCGTCGATGACGGCGTCGGTGTCGGCCATGGACGTGTAGAGCCGCGAGCCGGCCAGGGTGATGATCCCGTTGGCCGCGTAGGCCGCGCCCATCTGCTCCATCAGCTGCTTGCGGGGTTTGTTCTCCCGGAACAGCTTCACCGGGTTGTGCATGTCGAGGAGCATCACCCCGCTGCACTCGAGGTGGACGATCGAGCCCTGGTTGTAGACGACGTACGGCAGGGCGTGCCTGGCGACCAGCCGCCGCAGCCCGGCGGCGAGCCGGTCCCCGGCCCGGCCGGCGATGACGGGCGCGTTGGTGCGGGCCATCTCCTCGATCGCGAAGTAGCCGGCGGCGCAGGACAGCGGGTTCGCCGACAGGGTCCCGCCGACCTGGACGTGGGCGCCGCTCCTGCCGTCGAGGCCGGAGCCGAAGACGGCCATGACGTCCTCCCGGCCGCCGACGCCACCGGCCATCGGGTAGCCACCGGCGACGGCCTTGCCGAGCACGGTGAGGTCGGGCTTCACGCCGAAGTAGCCGGCGGCACCGCCCATCCCGACCCGGAAGCCGGTGACGACCTCGTCGAAGACGAGCAACGCGCCGAACTCGTCACACAGCTCGCGCACCCGGGCGTTGAAGTCGTGCGGCGCCGGTCGCGTGCCCGACTCCGGACCCAGCGGTTCGAGCACCACCGCGGCGGTACCCCCGCGCACCCGGTTCTCGATGAGCTTGCGCCGCAAGGTGCCCAGGTCGTGCGGGAAGGCCTCCCGGGTGGCGCTCGTCGCCCCGAACGGGATGCCCTTGGCGTTCATCCGGTACGTGCCCGGCACCCGGAGCCCGTAGACCAGGGTGTCGGACCAGCCGTGGTACGCGCCGCCGACCTTGACGACGACCTTGTGGCCCGTGAAGGCGCGCGCGGCCCGGACCGCCGCCATGACCGCCTCGGTACCGGAGGCCAGGGAGCGGTACATCTCGACGTGCGGCAGGTAGTGGTGGATCGCCTCGGCGAGCTTCAGCTCGTACTCGTGGAAGAGGCCGGTGACCGGCCCGGACTCCCGGACGACCTCGGCGACCCGGTCGTTCACCGGCGCGTAGTTGCTGCCCAGGATGGTCGGCCCGCCCGCCTGCAGGAAGTCGATGTAGACGTTGCCGTCGCGGTCGGTGAGGTGGGCGCCCTCGGCGCGGTCGATCGCGAGGGGGAACGGGTGGTTGAAGGCGAGGTTGTGCTGGACCCCGCCGGGGATGCGCTCCTTCGCCCGGTCGGTGAGCTCCTTGCTCGCCCGGCACTTGGTGTCGAACCACTCGAGGACGTCGTTCAGGGCGTCGTGGCGCAGGCCACGCACCGGCTGGTCGACGAGGGCCCCGAGGCGGGCCATCGTGTCCTCGACGTCGGGGTAGGTGCTGATGGCGTACCCGAGCCGGTCGGACTCGGCGCCGGGGTTCTCGGGGACCGGGGTCGGCTCCGTCGCCCACGCAGCCCTCGCCGTCGCCATCTCCCGGGCCGTCTCGTCCGCACTCGGGAGGGGTGCGGCATCGGCAACCGGTTCGGGGGGAAGCGACCTCGTCACCTGCGCCGCGATCCGCTTCTCGTCACCGCGGAGCTTGGCGAAGGCGATCTCGCGGATCGGCGCCGGGATGGAGTAGACCTTGCCGGACTCGGTGGTCAGCGCCAGCAGGTAGGCGATGGACACCTTCTCGAGGAGGGCCATGTTGAAGACGGCACGCTCCGGGTCGGTCCCCACGGCGACGATCCCGTGGTTGGCGAGGATGAAGGCGTTGTCGCCGCTCGTGATCCTCTTCTGCACGTTCCTCGCGAGGAACCCGGTGCCCGACGGGGCGTAGTCGATGATCGCGACCTCACGGCCGAGGAAGCGGACCTGCTCGTCGGTGAGGGCCGGGATCGGGCGGCGCAGGACGGCCAGCGCCGAGGCGTACGGCTGGTGCGTGTGGACGATCGCGTGGACGTCCGGCCGGGCGCGGTAGATGTTCGCGTGCATGCCGCACTCGATCGACGGCGCGAGGGTGGCGCCGGCCCGGTCAGCGTCCGGGACGTGCCTGCCGTCGAAGTCGACGATGCAGACGTCCTCGACGCGCATCCGGTCGTACGAGTAGTTGCTCGGCGTCACGGCGTAGAGCCGGTGCCCGGGGACCCGCACCGAGACGTTGCCCTCGGTGGCCTTGAGGTAGCCGCGCTCGAGCATGGTGCGACACATGTCGACGACGTGCCGGCGGGCGGAGAGGTGCTCCACGGGTGCCTCCTGTCGTGACGGGGGCAGCTCGCCCACGTCGTCCACCGGGCCCCGGCGCCGACGGGGTCCGTGACCAGCGTGCCACCAAGTCTGGACGAATGTCCAGACACTTGGCAGACTCGGGCCATGCCGATCAGACCGGCCACCCACCGCGCCAGCGGCCGGGCCCGTCGGGCGGCGCTCCTCGATGCGGCGGTCCTCGTCATCGCCGAGCAGGGCGTCGCCGGGGCGACCCACCGGTCGATCGCGGCCCGCGCCGGGATGCCGACGTCGACGACGAGCTACTTCTTCTCCTCCCTCGACGACCTCATCGCCGCCGCGCTGCGCATGGTCGGTGACCGGATCGTGGCCCGGGTCGACGCCGTGACGGCGCAGGTCGTCGGTGCCGAGCTGAGCCCGCGGGCGTCGATCGACCGGTTCGTCGACGCGGTCATGTCCGAGCCGGAGCCGGACACCGTCGCCCAGTTCGAGATCTACCTCGAGTGCGCGCGCCGGCCGCAGCTGCAGGCCACCGCCCACCAGATCATGGCGAGCATCGAGCGCGGCGCCGAGGCGTCGCTGCGCGCCCTGGGCATCGCCCGGCCCGAGGAGCGTGCACCGATGGTCGTGGCGCTGCTCGACGGGCTGGCCCTGCACCGGCACGCCCGTCCGCGAGGGGCGTCCGACCGGCGGGTCATGACCGAGGCGCTCTACGCCCTCCACCGTGGCTTCGTCGAGGAGGACACCGTCGGCCAACCGGCCCTGCGACAACCGGAACTCGGGGTTCGACCGACCGAATCTGAGGGGTGATCCCCGATACGGGGATCGGGGGCGCGCTCCTAGCGTCGCTGGGGTCAGATGACCGACCGAAGCACCTAGGAGCACCGAATGCCACTCTTCATGGACGTGCACAGCCTCGACGATGGAGTCGCCGTCGGCGACGACGCCACGGCACACATGGCCGACGCGGCCGGCACCGTGCACCGCGAGGCGCGCGGGCTCGTCGCGGACGAGATCCGCCAGGTCCGGGAGGGGTCGTGATGAGGCCCCGCACCGCAGCCTCGGTGGTCGCCGCGCTCGCCCTCGCCGCCGGCGGAGTCGTCGCCGGGGCGCCGGCAGCGACCGCCGCCGACCCCTCACCCCGTCAGGACGGCTTCGCCGGCGCCCGCGCGGCGACGGCGCGGTACCACGACATCACGAAGGCGACCGCCGCCGGCTTCGGCGAGATCACGGACGCCGCCGGGATCGCCTGCATCGACAGCCCCGCGGGCGGCATGGGCGTCCACTACGGCAACGGCAACCGCATCGACGGCGTGCTCGACCCCGCGCAGCCCGAGGTGCTCGTCTACGAGCCGCAGGAGGACGGGTCGATGAAGCTCGGCGCCCTCGAGTACGTCATCCTCGACGCCGACTGGAAGGGCTCGGGCGCCCCGAGCCTGTTCGGGCAGTCCTTCACGTACATGCCCGGCCAGGACGAGCCGCACCCCAACCGGTACGGCCTCCCGGCCTTCTGGGAGCTGCACGTGTGGGCCTGGGCGCACAACCCCAACGGCATCGTCGAGGACTGGAACCCGGAGGTCACCTGCGCGAACGCATGACGGTGCCGGTGACGTGATCGTCCGCCGAGGTCCTGGCCGGCTCACCGGCCGGGGCCTCGGCAGTTCCCGGCGGAGGGCAACTAGGCTGCCGCCGAGGACAGGAGGCCGCGATGCTGCTGGTGCCGCGACAGCTCAAGCGCTCCGGGATGACCGGCGCCGTGCCCTACTACGGCGGACGGCTCACCCCGGCCCAGGCCCACGCGGCGTCGCACCCCCAGGGGGCACCGCCCACCGGGTCGCAGGGCGCGCGGAGCCCGCTCGCCGCGGCTCCACCTCCACCACCACCGCCGCCCGCACGGGAGCCGTCCGAGGCGCTCAAGGGCCTGCTCGACTCGGGCGTCCTCACGGCCGACGAGTACGAACGCCTCCTCGCGCGGACCCGGCGATGACCGCGCCCGTCCAGGTGCTCGTCATCGGGCTCGACCGCCCGGTGTACGACGGCTCGGTGCGGGCCGAGCTGGACCGGTTGCGCGAGACCGGCACCGTCCGCCTCGTCGACGTCCTGATCGTGACCCGGTCCGAGGACGGCTCGCTGTCGACCCTGCCGCCACCACCCGGGCTACCCGCGGAGACGGGGTCCGTCGTCGCCCGGCTGCTCGACAGCACCGAGGAGGCGCCCTCGGCCGACGGCGCCGGTGTGCCGGGCCCGGACGCCGTCTGGTCGCTCGACGAGGCCGTCCCGCCCGGCGCCACGGCTGTGGTCGCCCTCGTGGAGCACCTGTGGGCCGAGCCGCTGCGCGACGCGATCCGCACGGCCGGCGGCCGCCCGCTCGGGGAGACGTGGCTCGCCGAGGATGACCTGGAACGCCTGACGAACCTGCGGGCGGGCCAGGGCCGGCCCTGACCGTCAGCTCGGCCAGCCGCCGTAGGGCACCGTGAGGATCTCGAGGTTGTGGCCGTTCGGGTCCAGCCAGTAGAGACCGCGGCCGCCGTCCTTGTGGTTGACCTCGCCCTCGCGGTCGTGGGACGGGTCGGCCCAGAAGGTGAGGCCGCCCGCGACGATGCGCGCGTGGATGTCGTCGAACTCCGCCTCCGAGACGAGGAAGGCGTAGTGCTGCGGGTGCGGTGTGCCGTGGTCGTCGGCGACGTCGAGGGAGACGCCGTTGCCGAGCTGCACCACGGCGAACGGGCCGTAGGTCGTGTGCTCGGGCAGGCCCAGCAGCGCGGTGAGGTGCCTCGCGGTCGCGTGCTTGTCGTGGGCGAGGACGATCGTGTGGTTCAGCTCGACGGCCATGGGCCGCTCCTCTCGTGGTTTCCGGGCGCGACGCGGCACTCCCCAGCACACCGCGCGGAAGGCGCCCGAGCAACCCCTCGGGCGCCGCTAGAGTCATCCTGCGTCGCGGTCCCCTGCAGCCCGCAAAGGAGTCACGCGTGCGATGGAGCAGGAGTGCCGTCGCGGCGACGGCCGTCCTCGTGATGACGATGGCCCTGATGGTGGTCGGCATCACCGTGGGGTTCGAGTCGTTCAACGGCAAGGGCTTCATCGCCCGGATCGTCCTCTACCCGGTGCTGATGCTCGCGCTGCCCGCCGCGTACTGGTGGCGACGCCGGGGTACCGGCCGGCCACTCCCGTGGGGTGCGTTCACCCTCGTCATGACCCCGTTCCTCGTCGACGTCCTCGGCAACTTCTTCGACCTCTACGACTCGATCGAGGTCTGGGACGACCTCAACCACCTCGTCAACTGGTTCCTGCTCATGTGGGGGATCGGGTTGTTGGTCTTCCCGACCTCCACCTCGGTGCGTGACCGCCCGGTCCTCGCGGTCTTCACGGTCGGCGCCCTGGGGTCACTGCTCGCCGTGGGGTGGGAGGTCGGCGAGTGGTACGTCTTCCTCAAGGGCGGCGTCGAGGACGTGGGCCTCTACCAGGACACGATCGGCGACGAGGTGCTCGGCACGGCCGGGGCTTTCGCGGCCGGACTGCTCGTCCTGTGGTGGCGGCGGCGGGCCTCCTCCAGCGAGCCCGTCCCCAGCGCCGGCTGAGGGGCAGCTCGCGTCGGACGGCGCGGACGGCCGCACCCGGCCACGCGGGTCACCTGCACGTGCGGTCGCCGTCGCCGTGGTGGAGCGCGTACGCTGGTGGTGCCTCTCGCCGTCCGGCGAGGATGCGTCAGCGACACGGGTCCGGGCCAGCCCCGGCGCCGGTCGCCCTGCGACCGCCCGGCCCAACCGGAGCGCCGGCCGCGTCGCCGCAGGGAGGGTGACCAACGCCGACACCGGCTGCCCGCCGTGTCCTACTCACGAAGGATCCGCTTGGCACAGCGAACTTCGCGCCGTTCCGGCGCGCCGCACCAGCCGCCGCGCGGCCGGGGCCGTTCCCGCGCGCGCGACGACGAGGGCCTGATGCCCGTCCTCGCCAAGGCCGCCCGGCAGGTCGAGGGCGCCGTGCAGCGAGGCCGGGTGCGCCCCCGCGACCGCACGACCTTCCAGGTCGTCGCCCTGCTCGTGCGGGAGGAGCGCGCCCGGGTCAAGGGCGACGCCGGGGTGCCGGAGGGCGAGCGCACCGCGGTGCTGACCCGGCTCGACGGGCTGGCCACTATCCTGGCCAAGACCGCGGCGCGCGACACCACCCTGCTGCAGCTGCTGGCCGACGACGCGGTCGTCTCCTCCGCCGCGGTGAGCCTGAAGAACGACATGCTCGTGGCGGCCGGGCGCGAGCCCGAGCCGGAGGACGAGCCGGAGCCCGAACCCGCCGCCGCGGCCTCCCCGACGACGCGTCGGGTCGTGCCCCAGACGGTCATCGCGCAGCAGCTCGCCAACCCCTTCCTGGCCCCCGACTTCTCGGCCGTGCCGCCGCCCCGCCCGACCACGAACCGGCTCGCCGGCTGGGAGCTGCTCACCCCGCTGTTCCGCGCCTTCGAGTACGGCGGCGACGCCACCTGCATGCCGCTGCCCGAGCCGGCCGAGGTGCTCCACGGCATCCGCGACCTGGAGCTGATGCACCACCAGGGCCAGGTGGTGGCGGCGGCCGCCGCCGGCCACCGGACGTTCCTGCTCGCCGACGAGCCGGGCCTCGGCAAGACCGCGCAGGCCCTGCTCGCCGCGGACGCCGCGGACGCCTTCCCCCTCCTCGCGGTCGTGCCGAACGTCGTCAAGGCGAACTGGGCCCACGAGGCCGAGCTGTGGACCCCGCACCGGGCGGCCACCGTGGTGCACGGCGACGGCGAGACCGTCGACGGGTTCGCCGACATCGTCGTCGTCAACTACGACATCCTCGACCGTCACGTGGGCTGGCTCGGCGACCGCGGCTTCCGCGGCATGGTCGTCGACGAGGCGCACTTCATCAAGAACAAGTCCTCGCAGCGCTCGCAGCACGTCCTGGCCCTCTCCGAGCGGATCCGGTCGCGCCGGGCCAACGCCCTCTTCATGGCACTGACCGGCACGCCGCTCATCAACGACATCGAGGACTTCCGGGCCATCTGGCAGTTCCTCGGCTGGATCGACGACACCAAGCCCCGGAACGCCCTCATGGCCGCGCTCGAGGCGACCGGCCTCCAGCCGTCCGACCGGGGGTTCTACGCGGCCGCGCGCACCAGCGTCATCGACCTCGGCATCGTCCGGCGCCGCAAGGTCGACGTCGCCTCCGACATCCCGGCCCGCCGCGTCGCCGACCTGCCGGTCGAGCTGGACGACGAGGCCGGACGCTCGATCCGGGCCGCGGAGAGGGAGCTGGCCCGCCGGCTCGTGGCGCGCTACGAGGCGGCCCTCGCCGCCCGGCGGGACCGGACGCCGGTCGAGGGCATCGACCACGACCTGGTCCGCAGGGTCGCCACGGCGGAGCGCAAGAGCGCCGGCTCGGAGACGACCGGCGACAACGTGTTCTCGGTGATGCGCCGGATCGGGCAGGCCAAGGCCGGACTCGCCGCGGACTACGCCGCCCAGCTGGCGCGCAACGTCGGCAAGGTGGTGTTCTTCGCCAAGCACATCGACGTCATGGACGAGGCGGAGCGCACCTTCGCCAAGCGGGGCCTGCGCTACGCGTCCATCCGCGGCGACCAGACCGCGAAGGCGCGCACGGCGAACGTCGAGGCGTTCCTCACCGACCCCGAGGTCGCGGTCGTCGTGTGCTCGCTCACCGCGGCGGGGGTGGGCCTGAACCTCCAGGTCGCCTCGAACGTCGTGCTCGCCGAGCTGTCGTGGACGTCGGCGGAGCAGACCCAGGCCATCGACCGGGTGCACCGCATCGGCCAGACCGAGCCGGTCACCGCGTGGCGGGTCATCGCCACCCAGACCATCGACCCGAAGATCGCCCAGCTCATCGACGACAAGGCGGGGCTCGCGGCCCGAGCCCTGGACGGCTCGGACGAGGAGGTCGGCTCCTCCGCCGACGTGCAGCTCGAGGCGCTGGTGTCGCTGCTCACGGAGGCGTTGGAGACCGGGAACTCGCCCGACTGAGGCGCGCGCCGGGGGGGCCGACGAGGTGCGGCCCGGAGCGCCGGGTGGAGCGTCAGAGCACCGCGGCGGCGTTCATGGCCGCGTGCAGGAGCACCGGCCCCGCCAGGCTGTCGGTGCGCACGCGCAGCCAACCGGCGAGGACGCCGAAGAGCGCGGCGGCCAGCGCCTGCACCAGCACGAAGCCCGTCGGGGCGTACCCGAGGTTGCCGAGGTGCCCGATGCCGAACGCGACCGCACTGATGCCCACGGCCCACCGCGTTGCGGCCCCGGCGCCCAGCCGGGGGCCGAGCGCGCAGAGCAGGCTGGTGAGGACGAAGCCGCGGAACAGCGCCTCCTCGCCGAGGGGGACGACGACGACCTCGGCGAACGTCGGCGCGTACGGGGCCTGCCCGGCGAGCAGCCGGAAGCCCGCGACGACCAGCACCACCGCGACGAGCGACACCGCGACGGCCCGTGCCTCCTGTCGGGTCCGCCCCCACTGCCATCCGAACCGGCGGGGCGCCCACAGCGTCAGCGCCGCGCCGAGCAGCAGCGCCGGGGTGCCCACGGGGAAGGAGAGCCGCTCGCCCAGCGCCCCGGAGAGCCGGGAGAAGCCGTACGTCAGTACCGGGACGCCCACCGCCAGCGCGAGGAGCAGCAGGGCGTCGGTGGGGGTCCGGCCGCGCGCCGGGCCCTCGCCCGCCTCCGGCTGCGCCGTTCCGCACGGCATCCGGACCGGCGGCCTTCTGCTCGGTGTCGCGACGGGGCCGTCGGCACCACGCCGAAGCCCGCTCATCACCGATCACGCTCCCGTGCGAGCGGGGTACCCGGCGTTCCGCAGTGGCCGGACCCGCCCACCCACGCCATCGTCTCGCCGTCCGGCTGCCCGCCCGTGACGCAGGAGACGCACGCCACACCGGCCGGCGGGGGCCGCCGGCCTACCGGGTGGGCGGCTGCTGCGGAGACGCGGCGCTGCGGCCCTCGGTGCCGGGCGGGGGCAGCCGCACGGGCAGGTGGCTGACCGGGGTGCGCTCAGGGGCCTCGCCACGCTCCTGCTCGCGCATCCACCGTCCGTAGCGGTTGCTCAGCGGGGCGGCGGTGAGGCCGTGGAGCAGGATGCTCAGCAGGATGGTCGCCGCCGCGACGACGAACACGAGCTCGCCGCCCTCCACGTCCGCCTCCGCGACGAGCACGGCGTAGACGATCGATGCCAGGCCGCGGGGGCCGGCCCAGCCGACGAACGCGCTCGTGCGGGGACTGACACCGCTGCCGAGGAGCGAGACCGCCACCGCCAGGGGGCGCACGAGCAGCAGGCTCGCGAACGCGTACGCGACGACCGGCCACGACAGGGCACCGAGCACCTGGCCGGCGACGACGCTGCCGAAGAGCAGGAAGGTGATCAGCGTCAGCAGCTGGCCCTCGGCCTCCGCGAAGGCGGTGGTGCCGTCGAGGAGCGACCGGGCCGTGGTGCCGACGGCGAGGCCGGCGACGAAGGCGGCGACGAACCCGTTGCCGCCGAGCAGCTCGCTGCCGGCGTAGGCGATGGCGGCCAGGGCGAGCGTGCCGAGCCGCTGGGTGCTCGCCGTGGCCCAGTCCCGGCCCGCGCTCCACGTGAGCGCCCGGCCCCCGAGCCAGCCGACGAGCAGCCCCACCACCACGCCGACCCCGACGAGCCGGGCCAGCAGCAGGGCGTAGCTGCCCACCGAGTCCGCCTGGCGCAGCGCGATGTCCAGGACCACGGTGAGGAACGGGACGGCCAGCCCGTCGTTGAGCCCGCTCTCCACGTTGAGCGTCTGCCGGATGCGCTGCGGCACCGACTCGTTGTCGACGAAGGACTGCCCGAGTGCGGCGTCCGTGGGAGCGAGGATGACCCCGACGAGACCCACCGCCGCGAGCGACAGCGCAGGTAGCAGGAGCAGACCCGTCAGCGCGCCGACGACGATGGCGAGCGGTAGGCCGACGACGAGCAGCCGGAGGGCGAGGCTGTGCTCGCGTGCCACCGTGCGCAGGTCCATCCGGCTGGCGTCGGTGAAGAGGACGACGACGAGGGTCGCCTCCGCCAGCCCGCTGACGAACCCGTTGTCGACACCGACGTCGAGGACGCCGAGCGCCTCCCCGACGACCAGCCCGGCCGCGGTGAACACCATCGGGGCGGTGACGGGCGTCCCCCGGAGCCTGCCCGCGAACAGGCCGAAGGCGAGCACCGCTAGGGCGACGACGAGGATGTTCTGCTCCACGCGCCCCCTCTACCCACGCGGTCGGGCCGGGACTCGGCGCGACCGCGCGGGACCTCAGGGGTTGCAGGCGGGGGGCGCGAGGGACGTCGTCGACGCCCGGCAGGACCGGCCGGGGTCACCGGCCGGTGGCCTCAGCCGACCGGCTCCTCGACGGTGGCGCTGACGACCTCGCCGAGGCCGGTGATCCGCGGCGTGGGCAGTCCGGAGGCAGCGAGCGCGTCGCCGAACTCGCGGCCGGTGTGGAACGCCGCGAAGGCCGCGGCGTCCGGGCAGGAGTCGAAGATGTCGAGCCCGTCGGGGCGGGTGACGACGACGTGGAGGTCGAGGCCGTCGGTGGGCAGCGACGCCATCAGCCGGCGGTAGGCCGCCTCGAGCAGGGTCGGGTCGCCGACGAAGGCGTAGTGGCCGAGGTACATCGTGCTCACGCCCCGATCGTGGCCATGGCGGCCTCGAGGGCCGCGGCGGTCTGCCGGAACTGCTCGGTCGGGCTGAACTCGACGACCTCGGTGCCGGCGAAGACCAGTGGCACGTGCCCGGGGGCGCCGTAGTAGGCGTCGCCGGCCCGGTACGTCTCCTCGTGGTCGGCGTAGCGGAAGACGACCTGCCCGCTCACGACCTGGCCCCAGTGCGGGCACTGGCAGCGGCCGTCGGGGAGACCGGCGAAGAGCGGTGCCGGGTCGAGGTCCTGCGGGAAGGTCTCGAACCCGACCGTGTACGGGCCGAGCTCGACGTAGCGGGCCTGGACCAGGTCGAGGTCCATGGCGACCGGAGCCTCGGACTTGCTGGTGCGTGGCATCGGATGCCCCTTTCTCGGTGGTTCCTGTACCGAGGAGGCGTGAGGACGCGCCTCACGGTGTGAGGCGCCACGTCACGGGTTGCTCCGGCTCGTACGAGCACAGGGTGCCGGTGCGCACCGACGACGACAGGTGACGACCGAGCTCGGGGTGGACGGCCCGGATGCGGCGGATGGCGTCACGGATGCGGGCGGTCACCGTGCTCCGCGCCCGCTCCGCCGGGCTCCCGGTGCGGCGCGGCCGCCCGCCGAGCCCGTAGGCGGCGCTCAGCTGCTCGACGAGGGCGTTCCGCTCGGCGGCAATGCGGACCGAGCGCTCGACGTCGCCGGCGGCGTCGGCCTCCGCCGCGTCCTCCTCGAGCTCGTGCAGCCGCTCCCGGTAGGCCCGGCGCGCCTGCGCGTCGACGACCTCGCCGAGGTCGCCGGAGGCGTGCAGGTCGTCGGCGGCCGACCCACCGGCAGCGGCGCCGGATCCCAGCCCCGCGGCCAGCTCCACCGCCGGCACCGGCCGGCCCGGGTGGGAGAGCAGCACCGCGAGGTCGCGCAGCCCCTTGCTGTCGCGCGCCGTGGTCCGACGGCCGGCGTAGGCGAGCAGCCACGTCTCCCCGTCGAGGCGGAACTCGTTGTCGACCGCCGGGCCCGATGCGGCCGCGGCCACCGCAGCCCCGCCCAGGCGGCCGGTCACCCCCATCTCCGCGTACAGCGCACTCGCCTCGGCGAGCCGGTCGGCATCGCCGAGGGCCGTGGCCGCGTCGTGGAGGGTCCGGGCGACGAGCAGCCGGGCCCCCGTCCGGCGGTTCGCCTCGAGCGCCTGGTCGAAGTGGGCCTCGGCCGCGGCCCGGTCCCCGAGGAGCGCGGCCAGCCCGCCGAGGTGCCGGTGCACGCTCCCCCGCAGCATCGCGCCGATGCCCTCGACGACGAACCGGTCCGCGTGCGGGAGCAGCGCGTCGTGCAGCCATCTGGCGGCCGGGTGCCCGCCGACGAGCTGCACGGCCTCCGCCGCCTGGGTCACCGCCGGCAGCCACTCGGAGTCGAGGGGCAGCTCGGGGAGCCGGCCCGCCGCGGCGTCCAGGGCGGTGCGGGCCGCCGAGACCTCCCCGCAGACGGCCGCCATGAACCCCCGGGCGATCGGCACCCACGGACCCATGCCGTCGTCGAACGCAGCCCCCTCGACCGCCGCCCGCATCGCGGCCGGGTCGCCCAGCTCGGCAGCCGCCGACCACCGGTGGCTGGCCACGAGGACCCGGGCGTTGCCGCTGCCGGCTCGCTCACCGAGCTCCTCGGCCTCCGCGAGGGTCGTGCCCGCCTCCTCGAGGTCGCCGCGCGCGAGGGCCAACGCCGCCGTCCACAGCGGCACGTACCACCCGTAGATCGGCTGCCCCAGCGCCGCGGCGACGGTACGGAACTCCCGCACGTCCTCGCGGGCGCCGTCGACGTCTCCCTGCTCGAGCCGCGCGACGATGCGCTGCCGCCGGCCGAGGAGCTCGAGCGTGGAGTCGCGGATGCCGCCTGCGAGGGTGACGACCTCGGAGGTGAGCCCGAGACGCTCCTCGACGTGGTCGGGGCCGGCAACGCGTGTCGACGCGGGACGCCAGCGCCACCGCCAGCGCGGAGGGGTCGCCGCTGGCACGGGCCAGGTCGACGGCCTCGCCGGCGAGCGCGCGCCGGTGCTCCTCGTCGGCGGTGAAGGTCGAGGCCACGGCCAACCGGGCGAGCAGCGCGGCCCGCACCGCCGGGCGGTCGTCGCCGACGAGGGCGAGCGCGTCCTCGAGGCCGGTCACCTGCTCACGGTCGAACAGGGGTATCTCGAAGCCGGCCGGGCCGGAGCCCAGGCCGAGCGCGGCCGCGGCCATCAGCTCCGCGTCGCCGCTCTCCCGCGCCGAGGCGAGTGCGGCGAGGTGCGCCTCCCGCGCACCGGCCGCGTCCCCGACGGCGAGCAGTGCGGCGCCGAGCCGCAGCCGGACCCGTCCGGGGTCGTCGGGTCCGCACTCCAGTGCGGCGGCGAACCGGGCCGCGGCGTCCTCGTACGCCAGCACGTCGAGGCTCTCGTCGCCCGCGCGCACGAACCACGCCCCCGCCGCGGCGCGCGTGTCCGGGCCGCCCAGCCGGTAGTGGTGGGCGGCTCCGGCGGCGTCGGCCGAGGCGGCCAGCCGGTCGGCGACGAGCCGGTGCCAGTGCGCGCGGTGGGCGGGCGGCTGGGCCTCGTAGACGGCGTCCCGGACGATCTCGTGGGCGAAGGTGACGTGCTCGGCGTCCGAGCCGTCGAGCAGGCCGTGCGCCGATGCCTCGTCGACCGCGGCGAGCACGTCGTCCGCGGGCTCCCCCAGCACGTCGACGACGAGGTCCAGGCCCGCCCGCGGCCCGGCGGTGGCGGCCGCGGACAGCACCCGCCGGCACGACCCGCTGCGCTCGGCCACCCGGGCGCCGATGACCGCTCGCACGGTGTCCGGCAGGTCGTCGGCGGTGCCGGAGCCGGAGCACCAGCGGACCAGCTCCGTGACGAACAACCCGTTGCCTCCGGTGCGCTTCAGGATGCGCTCGACGAGGGTGGGGTCGGCCCCACCGGTCGCCTGGGTGAGCAGCGCGGCCACGTCGTCGGCACCGAGCGGCCCGACCGTCTCCACCTCCCCGTGGCGGACCAGGTCGGCCCACACCGGCTCCCACTCGGCGGCCTCGGGCACGACATCGGTGCGGACCGTCGCGAGGAGCAGCACAGGGAGCGAGCGGATGACGGCCGCGACGTGCTGGACCAGGAGCAGGGACGCCGCGTCCGCGGCGTGCAGGTCGTCCAGGACGACGAGCAGCGGAGCGACACCGCCCGGACGCACGCCGCCCGCCGCTCGGCCGGCGGCGGCGAGCCGGTCGACGACCTCCTCGAACAGCTCGAACCGCGCCCTCAGGTCGCCGGCCTCGCCGCCGGGCAGACCGGTCGGCAACCCGCCGCCCGCCTCCCCCGGCAGCGCCCGCAGCACCTGCCGCCAGGGCCAGAGGGGCGGGGCGCCCGGCCGGCCACCGGCGGCCCAGACGACCGTGGCCCCGGCGGCTCGCGCCTCCTCGGCCAGCGCCGTGGCGCGCCGCGTCTTCCCGGCCCCGGCGGGCCCGGTGACCAGCACCATCCGCCCGGGGGCGACGGCGAGCGAGCGCGGCGGCTCCATGGGCGCACGCTAGCCGGGCCGACCACTCGGGGACAGGGCCGCGCGGTCGGGCCCGGCACGGCGGTGCTCGCCGTGCCGGGCCCGGCCGACCTCGGGGGAACCGCGGGTCAGGCCACCTCGACGTCGATCTCGACGGGCACGCCGGCCGTGATGACGTCGTAGACGGCCGACCGCCGGCGCGACTGCTCGACGAGCGAGCGCAGCACGTCCTCGGGGGCGTCGCCCTTGACGACGAACTTGACGGTCACCTGCTGGTAGCCGTTGCGCACCGGCTGCAGGCCGAGGATGCCGTTGAGGTCGATGTCGCCGGTGACGGTGGACCGGACCTCGGTGAGCGTCACGCCGCGGGCCGCCGCGATGTTCGCCAGGCCGGCGGTGAGGCACGCCGCCAGGGCGTGGAGCACGAACTCCACCGGTGTCGGGCCGTGGTCGCGGCCGACGAGGACGGCCGGGTGGTCGGCGTGGAAGACGAACTCGCGCTCGTGCGAGCGCTCCTCCCCGACCCCGAAGAAGTCGGAGATCGTCGTGCGGCTGTGGGTGCCCGACTCCCACTCGTTGTGGGCCCGGAACTGGAACTGCGCGGCCGCCGGCATCTCCTTGACGGCGTCGAGCGTGGCGAAGAGCGTCGTGGTGTCGACGCCGTTGCGGTGGGCGGTCTCCATGGTGGTCATGGTGGTGTCCTCTCGGTGGTGGTGCCGGGGGTCCGGCGGTGGTGCCGGGACGGTCCCGGCGGGTCCTCGGTGGAGGTCGGTGGGGTCAGGCCGCGGCGAGCCCGACGGGTGACGGCCACGCCGCGAGCTCGGCGGCGTGCTCGTCGATGGCGGCCGCCAGCCCGCGCTGCAGGGCGACGAAGCGGTCGGCCGGCGGGAAGGTGGCGAGGTCGCAGGTGAGGTCGAAGACCTGGCGCGCCATCCGGTCGCGCTCGCTCTCGTAGGCACCGAGCGCGGCGGCCTCGGACGCGGGGTCACGCAGGCCGCGGTCGAGCGCGTCGGCGAGCAGCTCGGCGTCGCGGAAGGCGTCGCTGATGCCGTGGCCGGTCACGGCGTCGCGGTGGTACCCGGCGTCGCCGACGAGGCTCCAGCCCGGCCCGGCCGCCCGCCGGAAGTGGTTCGGCATCCGCAGCATCCCGCGGACCGGTGAGGTTCGCCGCGCGTCGGCCAGCCGCGCACCGAGGGCGGGCGTGAGCTCGGCGACCAGGCGGGACAGCGGGTCGCCGTCGCGCGCCTCCCGCCGCCGGTGGCGGCGCACGACGGCCTCGGGAGCGCAGACCCACACGCAGGCCTCACCGCCGTGCGTCGGGAAGATGCCCGCGAGGGCGCCGTCGGCCACGTGGTACTCGATCGCCGACCAGTCGCCGGCGTAGTAGGCGTACTGCACGGCGCCGGTGCCCTCCCGCTCCAGGGTCACCGGTGCGCCCACCGCACGCGCGACCCGCGACGCGAGGCCGTCGGCGCCGACGACGTGCCGGGCGTTCACGCGCAGGGGCCCGTCCCCGTCGTGGGCCAGCAGGCCCACGACGCGACCCGCGGGGTGGGTCAGCACGTCGGTGACGGCGACACCGGTCACGAGCCCGGCGCCGGCCCGAGCGGCAGCGCGCTGGAGGACGTCGTCGAGGGCGATCCGCCGGGGGGCGAGGAGGTGGTCGATGCCGTACCGGTCCTTGACGGTGCGCACGACCGGCTCGCCCCGGGGGGTGTGGAACGCGACCGTGGCGATGCGGGGCGCCCCGGAGGCGCGGACGTCCTCGAGCAGGCCCCAGCGGTGCAGCTGCACCATGCCGGTGCGGGCGATGGCGTGCGTCGAGACGGTGTCGCTGGGGAACTCGGCCCGGTCGACGACGAGCACGTCGTGCCCGGCCCCGGCCAGGAGCATCGCGGTCGCGCTGCCGGCGCAACGGGCGCCGACGACGACGACGTCGGCGTGCAGGGTCCGCGCCGAGCCGGCGCGCGTCCGTCGGTGGTGGTCCACGGTGGTCTCCTCATCGCTGTCGAGGGGCACCACCGTCGCCGGTTACGGCCCGGCGTCCTTGGAGACCGTGTGGACCGGACGTGGACCCGGCGTGGACTCGTCCTCGGCGAGGAACGCGTGCACCTCCCGGAGCAGGTGCTCCCACGCCGGCTCGTCCGGGCGGAGCAGGTGGTTGCTCGTGTCGAGGGGCACCAGCCGGCTGCCGCGGATGCGGGACGCGAGCTGCACGCCCTGGTCGAAGGGGATCCGCTGCTCGTCGCGGCCGTGGAGGATCAGCGTGGGCACGTCGAGCTCGGACGCCGCGGTGGTGACGTCCATGTCGAGGCAGGCGTCGAACAGGCGCAGGGCGTTCTCGGCGGAGGTGGTGCGCCGCATCAGCTCCGCGAAGTCGGTCCATCGCTGCGGGTCGGCGTCCGGCATGAACACCGAGGAGAAGTAGAGACGGAACGCGTGCTCGTCGCGGCCCCACCCGAGGCGGATCAGCTCGCGCTGCATCTCGAACTCGCGCTGGTCCTCCGCGGTGAGGGAGCGCGCCCGCCGTCCCTTGATGAAGGCGCCGACGAGGACGAGCCGGCTGACCCTCTCCGGGTGCCGGTGCGCGTACTCGATGGCCACCGGCCCGCCCTGGGAGAGCCCCATCAGCGGGAACCGCTCGAGCCCCATGTCGTCGACGACGGTCTCGAGGTCCTGCACGAACGACTCCAGCGACACGTCGTACGGGTCGTGGTCGGACAGCCCGCACCCGCGCTCGTCGTACCGGATGAGGGTGTGGTGCCGGGAGAGGCCCTCCATCCAGTGCTGCCACACCGGGCTCGCCCACTCGTGGTCGAGGTGCGTGATCCAGTGCGCGGCCCGGACCAGCGGCGGGCCCTCGCCGACCGTGGCGTAGGCGAGCCGCTCGCCTCCCGGGGTGCGGCAGAACCGGATCCGCTGCTCCGGCCGCCGGGTCACCAGCTCGGGGCGGACGTGGTCCACGGCCGCGGGCGCAGCGGGCTGCTCGCCGACGTCGGCGACCCACCGGTACCCGCGCCCGTGCACGGTCTTGATGACGTTCTGCGCGATGCCGTCGTCGCCGACGACCCGGCGGGCCGCCTTGATCCGGCTCGTCAGCGTCGACTCGCTGACGAACCGGTCGCCCCACACCGTGTCGAGCAGCTCGGTCTTCGGCACGACCCGGGAGCGGTTCTCGACGAGGTGGCTGAGGACGTCGAACACCTGCGGCTGGACGTGCTGGGGCTCGCCGCCGCGCTCGAGCAGGAAGCGGTCGGTGTCGAGGACGACGTCCGCGAAGGCGTACCGCACCGGGTCATTGTGGCAGCGCCGTCCCGCGGCGTCACCTGCCCTCGCCCGCCCGGCAGCACCTAGGCTCGTGGTGGACCACCCCAGACGAGAGGACACCCGTGGCCGTCAGCTCCGAGATGGTCGCCCTCGGCACCCCGATGCCGCCGTTCGCGCTGCCCGACCTGGCCGGCGCCACGGTCCGCAGCGCCGACCTGGCCGGCGCCCCCGTGCTCGTCGCCTTCGTCTGCAACCACTGCCCGTACGTCAGGCACGTCGAGGAGGTCCTCGGCGACGTGGTCGCCCGCCACCCGGAGGTGTCCGTCGTCGCCGTCTGCAGCAACGACGCGGAGGCCTACCCCGACGACGCACCGGAGCACCTCGCCGAGCAGGCGCGGCGGGCCGGCTGGGGGTTCCCGTACCTCGTCGACGGCAGCCAGGAGGTGGGCCGCGCGTTCGGCGCCGCCTGCACCCCCGACTTCTTCCTCTATGCCGAGGACGGCACGCTCGCCTACCGCGGCGCGATGGACGGGTCGACCCCCGCCAACGGCGTGCCCGTGACCGGCGAGCTGCTCGAGGAGGCCATGGTGCACGTCGCGGCGGGGCGGCCGGTGCCAGAGCCGCACCGGCCGAGCGTGGGCTGCTCGATCAAGTGGCGCCGGCAGCCGCCGGGCTCGGGCTTCGGCCACCCCACCCCGGCCGGCGAGATCACCGGGCGCCTGCCGCCCGCATGATCCGCGGCATCCCGCGCGGCCCCATCACCGCCGCCGCCGTGAACATCCCGCCCATGAAGGCGCCCATGATGCCCAGCGTGCACGTGTCGGAGCCGGTGAGGTACAGCCCCGGCACCTCGGTGCGGGTCGGGGCGAGACGGCGGCGGATCCGCTCCGGGGTGGCCGCGACCTCGCCGTAGCCGCCCGAGGGGTAGGCCGCGAACGAGGTGACCGTGACCGGCGTGGAGACCTCCCAGTGGTCGACGAGGTCGCCGAAGCCCGGGTGGTGCCGTTCGACGAGGTCGATGAGCGCGTGCCCGATGGTGTCCTTGACCTTGAGGTAGTCCTCGCCGCGACGCATCCAGGCGGTGTCACGCCATCGGGCGAAGGCCTCCTCCTCGACGAAGGTGACGACCTCCGCGGTGTGCCGGCTCGCCTCCGGGTCGCGCAGCGACGGGAGGGAGAGGAAGCCCGCCTTGGCGTAGCCACCGAACAACCGCTCGGTGTGGTCGGTGAGCGAGGCGTCGTGGTCGGGGTCGTCGAAGAACCAGTGGTTCTCGCCACGGAAGCCCAGGCTCTCCGGGGAGGTGCGCAGCCCGGCGTAGAGCGTGGTGAAGGCGACCCCGGCCTCGGCGCCGGAGACCGCCTCCGTGAGCCGGGGAGCCACCCCGGCCGGGAGCAGCCGCTCCACCGTGAGCCGTGCCCCGGCGTCCGAGACGACGACCGGGGCCCGGAACTCGGCGTCGTACCCTCCGCGGCCCTTCTTCACGTGCGCCCTGACGCCCACGGCCCGGCCGTCCTCGACGATGATGCCGGTCACCTCGTGGTCGGGCCGCGCCCAGCCCCCGGCGCGCTCGACCTGCGCGACGAACGCCTCGGTCATCGGGTCACTGCCGCCCACCGGGTAGTACCCGCCCCAGTCGTAGTGGAGGACGAGCAGTGCGTGCATCGCGAAGCTGACCCGGCCGGGCGGCACCGCGTAGTCGCCCCACTGCGAGCTGAGCACCGCCCGCAGCACCGGGTCGCGGAACCGGCTCGTCAGGTACTCGCGCGCCGTCATCAGGGCGAGCCGGCGGCCCCGCCGGTTGACGTGCCAGGCCGCCCGCCGCGCGGGCCCGGGCAGCAGCTGGGTGCCGAACTCGCGGGTGTACCACCCGGCGGCCGCCTTGAGGTCGGCGCGATAGCCCTCCAGCGCCTCCCGCTCGTCCGGGAAGGTCTCGACGAGGCGGGCGAGGTGGTCGGTGGGGTCCGACGGCACCCGCCAGACGAGGTCGGGGTAGTGGAAGACGTCGAACTCGTCGGGGAGCCGGTGCCAGTCGACGGCGCCACCGGTGGCGAGGTCCATGAGCCGGCGGTTGCGCCGGCCGGGCGCCATGCCGCCGACGTAGTGGATGCCGATGTCCCAGCGGTAGCCCTTGCGGGTGAAGGCGTGGTTGAAGCCGCCGAGCTTGAAGTGCCGCTCGAGGACGACCACGCGGAGCCCGGCGAGCTGCGCGAGCAGGGAGGCGGTGACCAGCCCGCCGACCCCCGACCCGATGACGACGACGTCGGCGTGCTCGACCCGCGCCTCCTGCGCCGGGGACGCGGGGACCGCCTGCGCCGCGGAGGCTGCGGTGGTCGTCTGCGACGCCGGGGACGCTCCGGAGGTCGTGCTCATTTCGGGGCCCCTGCGGTGTCGACGACGGTGGCGGCACCCAGTCTGCCGTGGCGAGCGGCACCGGCCCAGCCCCCGCTGCCGCTCCCTGTCCCGCAACGTGGGAGGATCGTCGGCCCCACCGCCGATCATCACCCACGTTCGGGGGAGGGGTGGGAGGCCAGGGGCCTTCCCGGCCCGCGCGGGCTCTGGTAGACACGGCGCCATGGAGCCGAGCGAGGTCACCGACATCCCGCTGTTCGCGGGGATCTCGCAGGAGGCCGCCGCCGTGGTCGCGGCGGAGGAGGTCGCCGACGTGCCGGCCGGGCAGGTGCTCGCGCGCGGGGGCGACATGGGGGAGGGGATGTTCGTCGTCCTCGACGGCGCCGTGGTGGTGGAGCGCGGCGGCAGGCACGTCGACATGGGCCCGAACGACTTCTTCGGCGAGCTGTCCCTGCTCGTCGACGACGAACCCCGTGTCGCCCGGGTGCGCGTCACCACCGACTCGCGGCTGCTCGCCATCGAGCGGGGGACCTTCGACCGGCTGCTCGCCACCGAGCCGGCGTTCGCCCGCGCGTTGCTCAAGGAGCTGGCCGCACGGCTCGTGCGGGAGCGCACCCGCCCCTGAGCCGTCGACGCGCAGCGGCTCAGTACCAGTGCGGCGTGCGGCCGAGGAACGCGTCGAGGGCACCGCACGGTGAGCCGTAGCGCTCGTCGATGTAGGCCAGCCCCCAGGCGATCTGCGTCGCCGGGTTGGTCAGCCAGTCGCTGCCCGCGCTCGCCATCCTCCACCCGGGCAGGGCCTGCGGGATGCCGTACGCGCCCGAGGACGGGTTCGTCGCGCTCCAGCTCCACGCCGACTCGCGGTGCCAGAGCGTGACGAGACAGGTGTACTCGTCCTCGTCGTCCCAGCCGAAGGACGGCAGCATCCGCCGCGCCGTCTCCCGGGCAGCCTGAGGCTCGCTCCCCGCCGCGTCGTCGAGGAGGCCGATCAGCTCGTCGGCGTCCAGCCCGGCCGCTGCCGCCCGCCGCGCCTGCAGGTCGACCACCCCTGCCTCCAGCTCCTCCAGCCGCGCGGTCAGCTCCTCGAGCTGCTCGCCGAGCCGGGCCGCCCGCACGCCGGCCGTCGCGGCCTCGCGCTCGACCGCGGCCCGCGTGGTGGCGGCCTCGGCGGCGGCGGCCTCACGGGCCAGGCGGGCGGCGTCCGACCGTTCCCGCCTCGTCGCCGCCTCCCGCTCCGCGGCCGTCGCGGCGTCGAGGCTGGACCGCGCGCGCCGGGCGGACTCGTCGAGGACGAGCGCGAGGTCGGCCATGGTGTTCGTCGGCGAGAGCACGAGGGTCGCCAGGTTCTGCAGCGACCCACCCTGCATGTAGAGCAGAGCCGCCTCCGCGGACACGGCGTCGGCCGCGGAGTCCTGCGCACGGCGGGCCGACTCCAGCTCGTGGTCCGCCTGCCGGGCCGCCGCGTCGGCCCCGGCCAGCCGGCGCTCGGCCTCCTCGTGCGCCGACACCGCCTCGGCCACCTCGAGCTGGAGGGCCTGCAGCCGCTCCTCGGCCCGCTCCAGCCGGACGGTGATCTCGGCGACCTCGTCGGCGGCGGCCGTGGCCGCGTCGCGGGCCTCGGACACCTCCGACCGGCTGGGTGTCGCCGAGCCGGTGGGAGCCACGGCGGGCACAGGGGAAGGATCGTCGGCGGCTCCGGCCGCGGCACAGGTGAGCACCGGCACCGTCACCGCCAGCGTCGCGGCGACGGCGCCCGCCCGGAACGGCAGCGGCCGCCGCATCCCGGCATCATCCGCCCTCCGGCCCCGGCTGTCACCCCCGGAGCGTGGCCCCGCCACCGCCCCCGGGAGGGGACGCCGGTGCGCGGCGGAGGTCACGGCACGGCCACGGGACGGACACGAACCGGCACCGTCGGACACGGAGCGCCAACGGTGTGGTCACGTCCCGGTAACCGTCGCGGACGCGGGGAACCCCGGCTCCCTAGCGTCCCTCCCACGGGGAACGACGACAGCGAGGGGACGACCATGGACACAGCTCGACGCAGGGGCGGCGCGCTCGCCGCCGTGGCGCTCACCGTGGCCCTTGCCGTCACCGGCTGCGGGGGCGGCGGTGACGGCGGTGACCGTGCCGGCCCGGTGGTCCCGGGCCCGAACAGCGGCCAGCCCTCGCCCCCGCAACCCGGTCCGCCCCCGGCACCGTGGGACGACGGCGAGGAGGACCGCGCCGCGGAGGCGTTCGAGCGCGACCCGGCCCTGACCGACCCGGTCCACGACGACCGCTCGACCTTCGCCCTGGACATCGACACCGGCTCCTACACCCGCTTCCGCGACGCCGTGCGGAGCGGCCGCCGCCCCGACCCGTACGAGGTGCGCACCGAGGAGTTCGTCAACTACTTCGAACAGGACTACCGCGTGCCCCGGGACGGCCTCGGTGTCAGCATCGACGCCGCGGTCCTGCCGTTCCGGCCCGACCACCGGCTCGTGCGCGTCGGCATCCGCAGCGCGGACGTCGCCTCCGGCCAGCGACCCGACGCCGACCTCGTCCTCGTCGTGGACTGCTCGGGCTCGATGGCCGAGGCCGGGAAGATGGACACGACCAGGTCGGCGCTGCGCACCCTCGCGGCGAACCTGCGGCCCACCGACCGGCTCGCGATGGTCTGCTACTCGACCGAGGCCCAGGTCGCCCTCGAGCCGACTCCCGCGGCCGACCACCACCGGGTGGGCGCCGCCATCGACGCGCTGCGCCCGTCCGCGTCGACCAACGTCGGGGCCGGGCTCGGCCTCGGCTACGACCTCGCGGCAGCGATGCGCAGCGAGGGCCGGATGAGCCGGGTCGTGCTCGTCAGCGACGGCGTCGCCAACGTCGGCGACACCACCCCGGACGGCATCCTCGAGCGGGTCGGCACCGAGACCCGGGCCGGCACCAACCTCGTCTCGGTCGGCGTCGGCATCACGAACTACGGTGACGCCCTGCTCGAGCAGCTCGCCGACCGCGGCGACGGCTGGCACGTGTACGTCGACTCCGCGGCCGAGGCGGACCGCGTCTTCGCCCACGACCTCACCGGCAGCCTCGTCGTCACCGCCCACGACGCCAGGGCCCAGGTCGTCTTCGACCCGGAGCAGGTCGCCGGCTACCGGCTGCTCGGCTACGAGAACCGCGCCGTCGCCGACGAGGCCTTCCGCGACGACGCGGTCGACGGTGGCGAGGTGACCGCCGGGCACGCCACGACCGCGCTCTACGACGTGCAGCTGCGCGAGGGCGCCGAGCCACACGACCCCTTCGTCACCGCGACCGTCCGCTACCGCGACCCCTCGGGCCGGGTGGTCGAACGGTGGGAGCAGCTGAGGGATGCCACCTGCGCTCCCGACCTCGCGGCCGCCGCCCCGCGGCTGCACCAGGACCTCGTCATCGCGATGCTCACCGACCAGCTGACCCGCGGCCCGTGGTCGCACTGGCTCAGCCCGGAGGAGGTGCGCGCGGAGGCCTACCGCCTGCCGGCGGCGCTGCGCGAGGACGCCGACGTCGTCGAGCTCGTCGGCCTCGTCGACCGGGCCACCGCCTGACGGCGGCAGCGAGGCGGCCCTCCCCGGCGTCGTCGGCGGGAAGGGCCGCCTGGGGTCCTGGCGGGTCGGTCAGCGGCTGTTCTGCAGCTGCTTGACCTCGTCGCGGGCGGCGACCACCGAGGCGTGCTGGCGCTGCACCACGGTTCGGAAGCCGTCGCTGATGTCCGCGCCGAGGGCCTTCTCGTACTCGGACACCGCGTGGTCCTCGCCGCTGGCCGCCGCGCCGAGCACGCTGCCCGCGTCGTCGCCGGTCACCGCGTCCTTCACCTTGAGCCACCCGCGGTGCACCGCGGCCGCGGTGGACCCGCTCTCGTCGACGTCCTCGCCGTAGTCGTGGCCCATGCTCACGATCTCGCTGGTGAACTGGGCGCGCTGCTCGGCGAAGCGCTGCATCGTCGCCGCCAGCTCCGGCTGGTCGCTGTCGCGCAGGCGCTCGGCGGCGGACGCGTACCCGTTGCGGCCGTCCTTGAGGGTCTCGACCAGTTCCTTGGCGACGCGTGCGTCGGTCGACATCGTGTCCTCCTTGTGGGTGGGGGTTGACGTACGCAAATCCCGTACCCACGCCCGGCGAGCCTCAATCGGCCGGCCGACCGGTGTCGCCGGCGCACCCGGGCCGGGCCACCGTCCGCGGCGGGCAGAGATGGTCAGGTCGGGCCATAGGCGCCGCCACCACCGCGTCCTAGGGTCGAGCTACGCCACCGGGGCGGGGCCGCCCCCTCACCCGGTCCGGCGTCCGGGCTCGCGAAGCACAGCCGGAGACAGCGAGCCCGGTGCCGGCGGAGACCCCCTCTGCCGCCGGCACCGACCCGCGGGAGCGGCACGCAGGGGCGCTGCTGCCGCGGGTACGACGACGCCGGTCGGCCCTGAGGCCGACCGGCGTCGATCGCTGTCGGGGCGCGGGCGCACCCCCGGGGACGTCAGGTCGTGTCGCTGCTGCCCGTGCCGCTGCTGCCGGTACCCCCGGTGCCGGAGCTCCCCGTGTCGGAGCTCCCCGTGCCGCCCTGGTCGAGGTTCGGTGTCGAGAGGTCGGCGTTCTCGGAGGTGCCGGTCGTCGAGGGCACGTCGGTGGACGAGCCGGAGCCGCCGCTGGGCGGGGCCTCCGCGGCCGGCGCCGTCTTCTTGGCCGGCGTGGTCTTCGCGGCCGTCTGCTTGGCGGCGGTGGTCTTCTTCGCCGCCTCGTCCTTGGCCTCGGCGGCCTTGCTCGTCGTGGCCTTCTTGGCCTCGGTGGCCTTGGCGGTGGCGGCGTCCTTGACCTCGGCCGCCTTCTCCTTGGCGGTGTCGATGGCCTCGTCGACCTTCTGCCCCGTGGTCTTCGGCGGGGTGTACGTGCCCGCCGTGGCCCAGGGGTCGGGACGCTCGTTGCTCTTCCGGTACGCCATGACGGCGGCACCCGCGGCGACGGCGCCGAGCACGAGGACCCACTTGCCCTTGCCGCCCTTGGACTTCACCTCCGCGTCGCCCTTGAGGACGGCGTAGGCGTCGGGCGCACGCTCGGCCGCCTCCGAGGCCTGCTCCTTCGCGGCGGCGGCGCTGGCGGCGATGGCGGTGAGGGCAGCCATGACCTTCGGCATGACGTCCTCCATGAAGGTGTCCTTGGCGTGCTCGACGCGCGGACCGAGCTCCTCGAGCGCCTCCTCGGCCCTCTCGCGCGCCACCTCGGCGGCGTCGATGGCCTTCTCGCGGGCCTCCTCGACCATCGGGGCGAGCGCCCCGGCGGCCTGGGCGGTGTTCTTCTGGGCCTTCTCCAGGTTCTTCTCCGCCTTCTTCGCGGACTTCTTCGCCTGCTTGCCCACGTCGTGCGCCTTCTTGCCGGCCGTCTCGGTGGCCTTCTCGGCACGGTCGCGTGCAGCCTTCGCGGTGTCCTCGACCGCGTCCTTGGCCTGATCGGTCTTGCTGGAGCGGAACACTTGTCCTCCTCGGTGTGGACTTCCCTTCCCATCCTGCCCTGTCCGGCCTGCCCACGACACCTCCGGGGTCGGTCGATGTGCGGCGGGGTCCCCCGGCCGGTCCGTCACCGCGCCGTGCGCGCGGCCAGCCCGTCGAGCATCCCCCGTGCCATGACGTGGTCGGCCGGCACGATGAGCGCGCGGTAGCCGAGGTCGAGCCACCGGGGAGTGACCCACCCGCGATTGCGGATGAGCAGGCGCGTGCCCGTTCCCTCCGGCTCCAGCGAGAAGGTCCACACCCAGTCCAGGGCGGCGCCGACGCGCTCGGCGAACCCCGGCGGAAGGTGGGTGCGGGAGTGGAGCACCAGCACGCGCGGCGCCACGGCCTGCTCCACGACGAACTCGGCGGTGCCGGGTGGGCCGTCGGGGATGGTGTCGCCGGGCCGGAGGTCGCGCAGCAGGTCGGGGTCCAGGTGCTCCGCACTCGGCCAGTTGCCGGGGAACAGGAGCCGGTCGACCCAGCGCGGGGTGTACCAGCCGCCCCGGTGCCAGCCGACCTGGGTGAGCCACGGCCACACCTCCTCGGGCGGGGCCGGGAGCGTCGCGGCGTGGTTCGTCACCACCGTCGGGTGCGTGATGAGCTCGTCCCCCGGGAGCGTGCGGCGGCGCTCCTCGGGGGTCGATCCCGAGACCGTGCCCAGCCGGTGGAGGACGGCGTAGCCGACCACGCCCGCCAGGAGGGCGGCGGCGGCTCGACGAGCCATGCTCGGGTCTCCTTCCGGTCCCTGCCCCACCCGATCCTCCCGCGCGCCCGGCCACGGTCGGAAGGCCCCAGCCCGGAGACCTGGGTCACGAGGATGCGCACGGGGAGCGGCGGCCCGGTCGGCGCCGGCCGGCGGCGTGCGTGAGAGGATCGAGCGCATGAAGGCAACGCTGCACACCAACCACGGCCCGATCGACGTCGAGCTCTTCTCGAACGAGGCCCCCAAGACGGTGAAGAACTTCGTCGGGCTCGCGACCGGCGAGCAGGAGTACCAGGACGATGCCGGTCGCTCGAACCCCACGAGGTTCTACGACGGGCTGATCTTCCACCGGATCATCCCCGGCTTCATGATCCAGGGCGGCTGCCCGCTCGGCCGCGGCATGGGCGGGCCCGGCTACACCTTCGACGACGAGGTGCACCCCGACAAGCAGTTCGACCGCCCGTACCTGCTCGCGATGGCCAACGCCGGCAAGCAGGGCGGTCGCGGCACCAACGGCTCCCAGTTCTTCATCACCGTCGCCCCCACCACCTGGCTCAACGGCAAGCACACGATCTTCGGCGAGGTCGCCGACGGCGCCAGCCGCGAGGTCGTCGACAAGCTCGCGAGCGTGCCCACCGGCCCGATGGACAAGCCGCTCGAGGACGTCGTCATCGAGCGGGTCGAGATCCAGGACTGACGCCCCCCGCGCCGACCGGCCCGCGCCCTCAGCGGGTGCGGGCCGTCGCGTCGGTCGAGCGGCCGGCCGGCTCCGGCACCTCGGGGGGCGCCCGCTCGTTGACCACCCTGCCCGACCCGCCCCGCCGCCCGAGGAGCAGCCCCCGTGGGTGAGTACCCGCTGTCACCGCAGGCCCAGCCGGAGGCGCCGGTCTGCCCGCGCCACCCCGACCGGGAGGCCTACGTCCGCTGCCAGCGCTGCGGGCGACCGACGTGCCCGGAGTGCCAGCGGCCGGCCGCCGTCGGCATCCAGTGCGTCGACTGCGTGCGCGAGGGCAGCCGCACCGTTCGGCAGGCCCGCACCGTTTTCGGCGGGGCCGTCACCGATGGGCGCCCGCTGGCGACGATGTGGATCATCGGCATCTGCGTCGCCGTCTACGTGCTCCAGCGGGTCGTGCCCGGACTGACCGATGAGGTCGCGTTCGTCCCGGCCTATGGCCTCAGCGAGCCGTGGCGGTTCGTCACCTCCGCCTTCGCGCACGGGAGCGTCCTCCACATCGCGTTCAACATGTACGCGCTGTGGATCATGGGCACCTACCTCGAGCCGATGCTCGGCCGGGCCCGGTTCATCGCGCTCTACCTGCTCAGCGCCTTCGGCGGCTCGGTCTTCTACCTCCTCCTCGCCGCGCCCCAGTCCGTCAGCGAGGCGCTGCGCGACGGCGCCGGGGCGTGGTGGACCCCGGCCGTGGGGGCGTCCGGAGCAGTCTTCGGGCTCTTCGGCGCCTTCCTCGTGCTCCAGCGCCGGCTGGGGCGGTCGGCGGCGGGGATGTACGTGCTCATCGGCATCAACGCCGTCATCGGCTTCGTCATCCCGAACATCGCCTGGCAGGCGCACCTCGGGGGCCTGGCCACCGGCGCGGCCGCGGCAGCGGTGATCGCCTACGCGGGGCGCCGGGGGGCCGACCCCACGGCGGGTGCGGTCGCGGTCAATGCCGCCCGGCGGAAGGCCGGGCCGCTGCAGTGGGCCGGGCTCGCCGCGATCCTCGTGCTCCTCCTCCTGCTCACCGTGCTCAAGTACGCGTCGGTGTGACCCCGGTGCCGCACCCCGGACGGGCCGTGGGTTACACGGCTGTCATTCGTCCCCAGTGTGGACGACGCCTGTGGACAACCGGCGGGTCAGCGCCACCGCGTGGTCATGAGGAAGCCGGAGAGCATCAGCGCGAAACCCACGGCCAGGTTCCAGCGTTCAAGGGCGGGGACCGGATACTGGTTCTGCCCGCTGATGTAGTACGTGACGACCCACACGAGGCCGACGACCATGAGGCCGACCATCACGGGGGCGAACCACCTGGGGTTCGGGCCCTGCGCCTTCTTCGATGCCGAGCGCGGCGGGGTGTAGGCGGGCTTGGATCGACCCTTGGACTCGGGCACGGAACACTCCTTGTTCGGTCTGGTCAGTGACCTAGCGTAGATGTTGATGCCGAGAGGAGGGTGACAGTGCCCGGGACGCACGCCGGACGGACCCACCGTCCGTCGCCGTGGCCGTGGCTGGTCCCGGTCGCGGCGCTGCTCGCCGGTGCCCTCTTCGCGTCCAGCGTCCGCGCCGCCGACGGCCAGGACCTGCGCGCCGACTACACCAACCTGCCCGACCTGATCCGGGAGCAGAACCAGGTCAACGAGCAGCGCCAGGCCACGGTCGACGGCCTTCAGGGGGAGGTCGACGCGGCCACCGCCGCGCTCGCCCCGGACGACAGCCGGATCCAGGCGCTGGAGCAGGAGGCGGAGGCGGTGGCGCTCTCCGCCGGGCGCACCGCCGTCGAGGGCCCGGCGGTCAAGGTGAGCCTGCAGGACGCCAAGCTGGTCGGCGGCGAGGTTCCCGACGGCCAGGACCCCGACAACTACGTCATCCACCAGCAGGACGTGCAGGCCGTCGTCAACGCCCTCTGGGCCGGCGGCGCCGAGGCGATGATGATCCAGGACCAGCGCGTGGTGTCCACGAGCGCGGTGCGCTGCGTGGGCAACACGCTGATCCTCCAGGGCCGGGTCTACTCGCCGCCGTACGTCATCACCGCCGTCGGCGACACCGACCGGCTGCTCACCACCCTCGACACCGACCCGCAGGTGGACATCCTGCGCGAGTGGTCGGTGGCGGTCGGCCTCGGCTACGCGGTCGAGGTGCTCGGCACCACGCAGCTGCCCGCGTTCGTCGGGTCCATCACCCCGCAGTTCGCCGAGGTCGCCGAGTCGTGAGCGGTCCGCGCTGATGGGCCGCCGGGTCCTCGGCGGGGCCGGCGAGCTGCTCGTCACCTCCGGCGTGCTGGTGCTGCTCTTCGCCGTCTGGCAGCTGTGGTGGACCGACGTCGTGGCCCAGCGTGCGGCGACGCAGGTGGTCGAGCAGCTGCGCGAGGACTTCGGCCGGGACGCTGCGCCGCAGGCGAGCGGCGACCAGGTGGCGCCGTCCGGGCTGCCCGGAGACGCCTTCGCGCTCCTCCACGTGCCGCGCTTCGGGCAGGAGTGGGTGCGGCCGGTGCTGCAGGGCACCGACGCCGAGGTGCTCGCGACCGGCGTCGGCCACTACGACGGCACCGCGGCACCGGGCCAGGTCGGCAACTTCGCCGTGGCGGGCCACCGCACGACGTGGGGGCGCCCGTTCCACGACATCGACCGGCTCCGTGCCGGCGACCGTGTCCTGGTCGAGACCGCCGACGCCGTCTACGTCTACGTCGTCACCGGCCACGAGGTGGTCCCGCCCACCGACGTCGACGTCCTGGCCCCCGTGCCCGACGAGCCGGGCGCCGCCCCCGCGGAGCCGGTGCTCACGATGACCTCGTGCCACCCCCGCTACAGCGCCGCCGAGCGGTACGTCGTGCACGCCGAGCTGGCCGAGACCCTGGACCCCGCCGACCTCGCCGCCGCGCGGGCCGGCGGCACGGCGGGCTGACCGGTGTACGCGGCCCTCTGGCGCGCCCTGCCCGGCCCGACCTGGGCGAGGGTGCTGCAGTGCCTGGCGCTCGCCGGACTCGTCGTGGTCGTGTGCTTCGGCTGGGTCTTCCCGTGGCTCGAGCCGCTCGTGCCGTTCACCGACGTCACCGTCGGTCCCTGACGTGGTGCCCCGGACGACCGGGGCTCGCGGGGAGGCGGCACGGCATCATGGGTCCATGGCCCGGGTCCTCGTCGTCGACAACTACGACAGCTTCGTCTTCACCATCGTCGGCTACCTCGAGCAGCTCGGGGCCGAGTGCGAGGTCGTGCGCAACGACGCCGTCGCGCCGGCGGACGCCGCCGACTTCGACGGCGTGCTCGTCTCGCCCGGGCCCGGCACGCCCGAGGAGGCCGGCGTGTCGATGGCGATGATCGAGGCCTGCGCCGAGCGGGCGCAGCCGATGCTCGGGGTCTGCCTCGGGCACCAGGCGCTGGGGGCCGTCATGGGCGCGACCGTGGGCCGCGCCCCCGAGCTGCTCCACGGCAAGACCTCACGGGTGTCGCACGACGGCACCGGGGTGCTCGAGGGGGTCCCCGACCCGTTCACCGCCACCCGCTACCACTCGCTGACCATCGAGCCGGCCACCCTCCCCGGGTCGCTGGTGGCCAACGGGCACACGGCGAGCGGCATCATCATGGCGGTGCGCCACGAGTCCCTCCCGCTCCACGGGGTGCAGTTCCACCCGGAGTCCGTGCTCACCGAGGGCGGCCACCGGATGCTCGCCAACTGGCTCGTCACCTGCGGCGCGAGCGACGCCGTGGAGCGGTCCACGGGGCTGTCGCCGCTCGTCCACGACGCCGCCGGGGTGGCCCGGATGGTCGCCGCGTCCTGAGCGCCCGTGGGTGCCTCCCGTCGGGGCGGGGGCTTCGGCGCAGGGTGTGGCGCCTCGGCGCAGGGTGCGGCGCCTCGGCGCAGGGTGCAGCATCCGCTGAGCGGCTCCAGGGTGCGCTGAGCCGGACGGACGGGCCGACACAGGCCTACGGCGACGCCGACGGGGACGGCGAGGGGGAGGGTGACCCGGTGCCGGTGGGGCTGGGCGTGGGGGTCGGTGTCACCGTGGTCGCGGTCACCGTCGGCGCCGGGGCCTGGGCGACCGTGATCTTCACCGTGCTGCCGGAGTCCACCGCCCCGCCGCTGCGCGGGTCCTGCTCGATGACGGTGCCCTCGCGGGCAGAGTCGGTCTGGGCGAACGAGGACTCCGAGTTCAGCCCCACCCGCGACAGCGCGTTCTGGGCCTCGCTCTGCGTCATCCCGACGACGTTGGGCACCTCGACCTGGCCGGTACCCACCTCGAGGTTGACCTTCGAGCCGGGTGCGGCGTCGGTGCCGGCCGCGGGGTCGCTGGAGATGACCTCGTCCTCGGCGACGTCGGGGGCGTCGGTCCGCGTGATCTGGCCGACCTCGAGGTCGAGGTCCGCGAGCAGCGCCCGCGCCTCGTCGAGCGTCTTCCCGCGCAGGTCGGGCACCTGCACGGCCTCGGGGCCGGTGGAGACGTTGAGCGTCACCGTGGAGTCCTGCGGCACCTCGCGGCCGGCGGCCGGGTCCTGGGCGATGACCTCGTCCTCGGGAGCGCTGTCGCTGGGCTCGCGCACGACCTCCACCTGCAGGCCCGCCTGGCTCAGCTTCACCCGGGCCGTCTGCTCGGGGTCGCCGACCACGCTCGGCACGGTGACCGTCGGCGGCTCGTCCTCGCCGCCGAACGCCTGGAACAGCCCGTAGCCGAGCAGTCCGAGGGCGGCGAGCACGGCGATGGTGAGCAGCACGTACATCCCGGGGCGGCGGCGCTGCTCGTCCTCCTCGTCGCCCACCGGGGGGAAGGTGTCGGTGCCGCCGCCCGGCGGCGGCGGGTACGCCTCGGTGGGCGGGCCCGCCACGGCGGGCAGGGCCTCGGTGGCGCCGGCGGCCGCGACGCCCCCGGCGGCCGCGGCACCGGCCATCGCGGCGAGGGCGGCCTTGGCGGCGGGGCTGATCGGCCGGCCGAGACGCACGGCCATGAGGTCGGCACGGAACTCGCCGGCGTCCTGATAGCGGTCCTCCCGCTGCTTGGCGAGCGAGTGGACGACGACGGCGTCGAGGTCGGCGGGCACCGCCTCGGCGAAGCGCGAGGGCGGCGGCGGCTTCTCGCCGACGTGCTGGTAGGCGATCGCCACCGGGCTCTCCCCGAGGAACGGGGGCCGCCCGGTGAGCAGCTCGAAGAGCATGCACCCGGTGGAGTAGAGGTCGGAGCGCTCGTCGACCGGCTGCCCCTGCGCCTGCTCCGGGGAGAGGTACTGCGCGGTGCCGATGACCGCCTGCGTGGCGGTGACGGTGGCGCTCGCGTCGGTCATCGCGCGGGCGATGCCGAAGTCCATGACCTTGACCGCGCCGTCCTCGCCGATCATGACGTTCGCCGGCTTGATGTCGCGGTGGACGATGCCCTGGCGGTGGCTGTAGGCGAGCGCGTCGAGGACGCCCTCGGTGACCCGGATGGCCTCGGTGGGGTCCATCGGACCGTGCTCGGTGAGCACCTCGCGCAGGGTGCGGCCCGGCACGTACTCCATGACGATGTACGGCACGTTCACCTCGGAGCCGCCGGACTCGATGTGGATGTGGTCCTCGCCGTGGTCGTAGATGGCGACGATCGAGGAGTGGTTGAGCGACGCGGCGGACTGCGCCTCGCGCCGGAACCGGCTGAGGAACGTGGCGTCGCGGGCGAGCTCGCTGCGCAGCAGCTTGATGGCGACGTCGCGGCCCAGGCGGGAGTCGTAGCCGCGGTGCACCTCGGCCATGCCGCCGCGGCCCAGGAGCGCGCCCACCTCGTAGCGACCCCCGAGGAGCGTGGGGACCTCAGCCATGTCGTGCTCTCCTCATCCGTCGAGCCGTGCTTCCATCATTGCCCTGGCGATCGGCGCCGCCTTGCTGCTGCGGTCCTCGCTGCCCGCCACCGCGCCGTCCTCGACGACGACGGCGACGGCGATCTCGGGGTCGTCGGCCGGCGCGAAGGAGATGAACCACGAGTGGGCCTTCCCCTCCTCGCCGTGCTCGGCCGTGCCCGTCTTCCCCGCCACGTCGACCCCCGGGATCTGGGCTGCGGTGCCGGTGCCGCGCTCGACGACCTGGACCATCATGTCGCGCAGCTGCGCGGCCACCTCGGACGGCACCGCCTCGGACAGCTCGGTGGGGTCGGCCGACTCGATGACCGACAGGTCGGACCCGATGACGGACTGCACGAGGTAGGGCTGCATCACCCTGCCCTGGTTGGCGACGCCTGCCGCGACCATCGCCATCTGCATCGGCGTGACCCGCACGTCGAACTGCCCGATGGCCGCCTGCGCGGTCTGCGGCTCGTTCATGTCGCTCGGCACCGAGCTCGGGGTGACCCGCATCGGGACCTGCACGGTGTCGCCGAAGCCGAACCGCCCGGCCTGCTCCTGGAGCGCCGCGCCGCCGAGGTCCATGCCGAGCTGGCCGAAGGCCGGGTTGCACGAGACGACGAGCGCGTCGGTGAGCGAGATCTCGCCGGTGGGCGAGCAGGGGACGCCGTCGTGGTTGGGCAGCGTCGCGTCGGTCTGCGGGAGGTCGAGCTCGGCGCCGCCCGGCAGCATCGACTCGGGGGTGTACTCGCCGCTGGTCAGCCCGGCGGCGGCGGTGACCACCTTGAAGATCGACCCCGGCGGGTAGAGGTCGCCGCCGATGGCGCGGTCGATGAGCGGCCGGTCCGGGTCCTCGTTGAGCGCTGCGAAGTTGCGCTCGACCTCGGCCAGGTCGTGCCCGGCGAGCGCGTTGGGGTCGAAGGTGGGGTGGCTGACGAGCGCCAGCACGGCGCCGGTCTCGGGGTCGAGCGCGACGGCGGCGCCCTTGACGCCCCGGAGCCCCTCCGCGGCGGCGCGCTGCACGGCCGGGTCGAGGGTGGTCTCGATGTTGGCGCCCTGCGGTTTGCGGCCGGTGAACAGGTCGGAGACGCGGCGGTAGAAGAGCTTGTCGCTGGAGCCGGAGAGGAGCGCGTCCTCGGCCTGCTCGAGCCCTCCGTTGGCGCCGTAGAAGGAGTAGAAGCCGGTGACGTGCGCGTACAGCTCCCCCTCGGAGTACGAGCGCTGGAACTTGAACTCGTCGTCGCTCGGCTCCGAGGTGGCGATCGGCTTCTCCCCGATCAGGATGTCGCCCCGGTCGCGGGCGTAGGTGGAGAGCAGCGTCCGCCGGTTGTCGGGCCGGGCATTGAGGTCCGCCGCGAAGACGTACTGGATCAGGGTCGTCGAGACGAGGAGCGAGGCGAACAGGGCCCCGACGAGGAGCGAGAGCCGGCGCACGGGCGCGTTCACGGCATCCTCACCACCTGGGTCTGGGCCTCCGCGACCGGGCTGGGCCCCTGCTCGGGGAGCGGGCGCCGGGCGTGGTCGGAGATCCGCAGGAGGATGGCGACGAGGGTCCAGTTGGCCAGCAGCGACGAGCCTCCTGAGGACAGGAACGGCATCGTCAGGCCGGTGAGTGGGATGACGCGGGTGACGCCGCCGACGACGACGAAGCACTGCAGTGCCACCGAGAACGCCAGGCCTGCGGCGAGCAGCTTCCCGAAGCCGTCACGGCACCCGAGCGAGGTGCGCAGCCCGCGCTCGACGAGCAGGCCGTAGAGGACGAGCAGCGCGAACAGCCCGATCATCCCGATCTCCTCGCCGAAGCTCGGGATGATGAAGTCGGACTCCGCGAAGTAGGTGAGGTCGGGCCGCCCGCGGCCCAGCCCGGTGCCCACCATCCCGCCGGCGGCCATCCCCATCAGGCCCTTGGCGAGCTGGTCGGACGCGGCCAGTGCCTCCGGGTCGAACGTGTGCAGCCAGAGCAGCACCCGGGTCTGCACGTGGTCGAAGATCAGGTACGCCACGTAGGCGCCCGCGACGAACAGCGACAGGCCGATCGCGATCCAGGAGATCCGCTCGGTGGCGACGTAGAGCATCGCGACGAAGAGGCCGAAGAAGAGCAGCGACGAGCCGAGGTCGCGCTCGAAGACGAGGACCGCGAGGCTGGCGAGCCACGCGACGAGGATCGGCCCGAGGTCGCGGGCCCGCGGGAGCGTCATCCCGAGCACCTTGCGGCCGGCCACCGACAGCGCGTCACGCGTCTGCACGAGGTAGCCGGCGAAGAAGATCGCGAGGAGCAGCTTGGCCACCTCGCCGGGCTGGAAGGACATCGGCCCGATGCGGATCCAGATCCGCGAGCCGAACTCGCTGGTGCCGATGACCGGCAGCAGCGGCAGCAGGAGCAGCCCGAAGCCCACGACGCCCGCGAGGTAGGTGTACCGCCGCAGCAGCCGGTGGTCGCGCAGGACGATGATGACGCCGGCCGCGATCGCGACCGCGAGCGCGCTCCACATCAGCTGCCGCAGCGCCACGCCCTCGGTCAGCGAGTTGCCGCGGGCGACGTCGATCCGGTGGATCATCACCAGGCCGAGGCCGTTGAGGAGGGTGACGATGGGCAGCATCAGGGGGTCGGCGTAGGCGGCGCGCCAGCGCAGCACCAGGTGCATGCCGACGGCGACGGCGAGGTAGCCGCCGGTGAGCGCGATGATGCCGGGCGGCACCGTGCCGCTCGTCGCGAGGCCGACGTTGAGGTAGGCCAGCCCGACGATCGCCACCGCCCCGAGGAGCAGGACGAGCTCGATGTTGCGCCCCTTGCGCGGGGTCAGCGAGGAGACGACGGTCATGACACGGCCACCGGGTCGGGCGCGGGCACGCGCAGTGCGGAGGGCAGGCTCTCCGTCGCGCTTCCCGTGGGCTGCGGGCTGCGGGTCGGCGACGGGGAGCGCGACGGGCTCGGGGCGGGCGGGGGCGGGGTCCACGTGTCGGGGACGGTGCGGCACTCGCGGCCGTTCTCGCGGGCGATCCGGCACGCGGTGGCCTGCAGCCGCAGTTCGTCGACGCGCTCGTCGGCCCCGGTGCGGCCGGAGACGCCGATGCCGTCCTGGAGGCTGCGCTGGTAGGAGTCGGGCAGGTCCGAGACGAGGATGCCGGTCTCCTCCTCCGGGCTGGAGAGCGAGATCGGCCCGAGGTCCTGGTCGACGCCGCGGAACACGGTCACCTGGCCGTCGAGCGCGCCGATGTAGTACTGCTGACGGGTCCAGGCGTAGGCGGCGTAGGAGCCGCCGGCGACGACGACGGCGGCGACGAGCACCGCGGCGGCGACGCGCAGCACCGTGCCCCGCCGCGACGGTGGTCCCTCCTCGGCGAGGGTCACCTCGTCGGCGTCGGCGTCGTCGCTGCCGGTGGCGGACTGGGTGAGCGCGGCCGCCTTGGCGGCGGGCGTCACCGGGATCGGACGGGTGCCGCGGCGGGCAGAGGCGGCCCCGACCACCTGGGGCTGGGTGGGTGGGGCGTCGCCCCGGCTGATGTCGACGAGGTCGCCGACGACGACCGTGACGTTGTCGGGGGCTCCGGCCCGCAGCGCGAGGGACACCAGGGTGTCGGCGCACTCGCCGGGGTCCTCCTTCTCCCTGAGGACCTCGTCGACGGTGTCGCGGGCGACGTAGTCGGTGAGCCCGTCCGAGGCGATGAGGTAGCGGTCGCCGGCGCGGCCCTGGCGCACGACGAGGTCGGGCTCGTCGTCGGCGGCGCCGGTGAGGACCCGGGTGACGAGGGAGCGCTGCGGGTGGGTCTTGGCCTCCTCGCTGGTGATCCGGCCCTCGTCGACGAGGTTCTGGACGAACGAGTGGTCCTTGGTGATCTGGGTGACCTCGCCGTCGCGCAGGAGGAACGCCCGCGAGTCGCCGATGTGGGCCAGGACCATGGTGTCGCGGGCGCGCAGCATCGCGATGAGCGTGGTCCCCATTCCGTCCAGGCGCGGGTTGCCGCGCACCTGGCTGCCGAGCTGGCGGTTGGCCGCGTTGATCCGGTCGAGCAGGGCCTGGCTGGCGTCGCGGGTCGAGAGCGACTCGCCGTCGAGCTCGACGAGTGAGCCGATGACGAGCGAGCTCGCGACGTCGCCGCCGGCGTGGCCGCCCATGCCGTCGGCCATGGCGAGCAGGTGCGGGCCGGCGTAGCCCGAGTCCTCGTTGTTGGACCGGACCATGCCGACGTCGGAGCGGGCCGCGTAGTGGAAGGCGAGGGGCATCGGCTACCTCTGCAGCTCCAGCACCGTCTGCCCGATGCGCAGGACGCTGCCGGCGGCGACCTCCCGCGGCTCGGTGAGGCGGGTGGCGCCGAGGTAGGTGCCGTTGGTGGAGCGGAGGTCCTCGACCATCCAGGCTCCGCCGTCGGACTGGTAGATGCGGGCGTGCCGGCCCGAGGCGTAGTCGTCGTCGAGGACGAGCGCGCACTCGGGGCTGCGGCCGATGAGGGTGCCCGCCGGGCGCAGCGGCAGGGTGGTGCCGGCGAGGGGGCCGGCGGTGACGACCAGCCGGGTGGGGCCCTTGCGGGCGGCGCGACCGCCGGCGGCGCGGGCTGCACGGCGCCCCTCGGGGGCGGCGGTTCCGCGTTCCTCGGCGCTGGCCGGCCGGCGCTTGACGCGGGTGCCGTAGAGGTCCCCGCGGAGCACCCCGACGACGGAGAAGACGAACACCCAGAGCAGCACGAGGAGCCCGAGCCGGAGCACGGTGAGGGTGAGCTCGCTCATCATCGGGTGGTCACCGCCGACCGGCGCGGAAGGTGATGGAGGTGCGCCCCACGGTGACCCGGTCGCCGTCCTCGAGGTGGGTGGTGGTCACCCGCTCGCCGTTGACGTAGGTGCCGTTGGTCGAGCCGAGGTCGCGGATGGTCGTGACGAAGTGCGGTCCGTCGGTGGTGACCCGCAGCTCGCTGTGCCGCCGCGAGATGCCGGGGTCGTCGAGGATGATGTCGGCGGCGTCGTCCCGGCCGAGGATCGTCATCGCGCCCATGAGCGGGTAGCGCTCGCCGTCGACGTCGAGCCACGGCCGGTCGGCGGGGTTGACCCGGCGGCGCGGAGGCGCGGGCTCGTCCTCCTGCCGGGACGCGCGGGCGGCGCCGGCGGCGGCCGTGGCGGCACCCCCGGCACCCCCGGCACCCGCCGGCGCCCGCGGCACCCGCCGGCGGGGCGGAGGGGCCGAGGTCGCGGGGGTGGTCGGTGTGGTCGCTCGGGCGGATCGCCCGGTGCTGCCCGGTCATCCCGGTGGCGCGCGGCCGCGAGGCCTTGGACGGGCGCAGCCGGAAGACGCCGGTCTCGAGGTCGTCGTGCTCCTCGAAGATGATGTCGATCGGGCCGGCGGGCTGGTAGCGCTGGCCGTCGCAGTGCTCCTCCGCGGCGGCGACGAGGTCCATCTCGACGTGCTGGAGGTCGGGGGCGAGGCGGTCGTAGTCACCCGGTGACAGCTCGATGACGAACTGGTTGGGGACGATGGCCCGTCCCGACGAGGTGACCGCGCGGTCGTCCATCGCGCGCCGGATGTTGCTCGCGATCTCGACGGGGTGCACCGCCGAGCGCAGGTGCCGGGCGAAGGTGCCCTGGACGGCGCGCTCGATGCCCGCCTCGAGGCGGTCGAAGAGACCCACGGTGCACCTCCTCCTGCGGTCTCGGGCGTGGTCCACCCCGTGGCGCCGGGGCGGTGGACGTCCCGGACAGGGTATCCGCCACACCATCGAGGTTCCTGTACGCCGTGCGCGGGCGGGGTGCTCGTACCGTGGAGGCATGGTCGAGGTGCAGGTCCTGGGTCCGCGCGAGGTGCCGCTCGGCGGGCCGCGGGCGATGACGGTCCGCCGCACGCTGCCGGCGCGGCAGCGCTCGTTCGTCGGGGCCTGGTGCTTCGTCGACCACTACGGTCCCGACGACGTCACCACCACCGGCGGCATGGACGTGGCGCCGCACCCGCACTGCGGGCTGGCCACGGTGTCGTGGCTGTTCAGCGGTGAGGTGGAGCACCGCGACTCGCTCGGCACCGTCGCGACGGTGCGACCCGGCGAGGTCAACCTCATGACCGCCGGCCGCGGCATCTCCCACTCCGAGGTGTCGACGGCCGCCACGGGGGTGCTGCACGGGGCGCAGCTCTGGGTCGTGCTGCCCACGGCGCTCGCCGGCGTGGAGCCGCGGTTCGAGCACCACGCGCCGCCCGTGGTCGAGGTCGCGGACGGGGTGCGCGCCCAGGTCTTCGTCGGCTCGCTGTGGGGGAGCGCCTCGCCGGTGCGGGTCGAGACCGCGCTGCTCGGGGCCGAGGTGGTGCTGGCGCCGGACGCCTCGGTGGCGCTGCCGGTGCCGGAGGGGTACGAGGTCGGGGTGCTGGTCGACACCGGCTCGGTCACGTTCGCGGGGGCCGTGCTCGGGGCCGCGGAGCTGGGCGTGGTCGACGTGGCACCGGGAGGCTCCCGCGACACCGGGAAACTCCCGGGTGCCGCGGGAGCTGCTGCGAGCGGGTCGGGGTCCGGCCCCGTGCTGACCGCCGGCCCCGAGGGCGCGCGCGTGCTCGTGCTCGGCGGCGAGCCGTTCGGGGAGGAGATCGTCATGTGGTGGAACTTCATCGGCGCCACCCACGACGAGGTCGTGGCCGCCCGCGAGGCCTGGGAGGCGCAGGAGGGCGCCGCCTCCGGGCGGTTCGGGGCGGTCGACGGGTACGAGGGCGCCACGCCTCGCATCCCCGCCCCCGCCCTGCCCGGGGTCCGGCTGCGGCCCCGCGGCAACCGGGGCGCCCAGCAGCCGCCCGTCACCGAGGCCCCCGCGATGTCCTGAACGGCCCCGGCTTTGGAGCATCGGGGGTGGATCGGGCACACTAAGGACGCTCACGCGAGCGTCACGCGCAAGTGGCGGAACGGCAGACGCGCTGTCTTCAGGTGGCAGTGTCCTTATGGGCGTGGGGGTTCAAATCCCCCCTTGCGCACTCACAAACCCCGGGTCTGACCTGGGGTTTTGTGCTTGTCGAGCGTATTCTGGCCGCCTGGGGTAGCACGGTGGTAGCACCTGCGCACCCGGAAGGGGGCAGTGTGATGGCGTGGATCGACAAGCGAACCCGTGGCGACGGGGGTGTGTCCGCACGTGTGGTGTGGCGCCTCGGGGGCACCCGGGACGGGGCCTATCAGGCGGAAACATTCAGCGCGGGCAGTGATGCGCAGAACCTGGCGAGGGCGGACGGGTTCAAGAAGATGGTCGACGCGGCGGGTCAGCGGTGGCCGGACGGCTGGGTGAAGGGCGAAGGGTTCGTGCGGCCGCCGGGGACCGACCCGCTGACGGCGCCTCCGCCGTTCGACGTGCTCGGCGCGGAGTACGTGCGGCAGATCGTGGACCTCTCCCCCGGCCAGCGGAAGCGCTACCTCGGCCAGATCGGGGTGCTGGCGCGGACCCGGGTTCGCGGCTCGCTGATCTTCGTCCGCCCGGTGGTGGGGATCCACGAGTCGGACATCAAGGACTGGCTGATCGAGTGGGACCGGTCGCTGAAGACGAAGGCGAACTACCACGGCCTGGTCCACGGGGTGTTCGCGTACGCGGTCAAGCGGGGGTACCTGGCGGCGAATCCGGCGGTGGGCACGGCTCCGAAGCAGTCCCGGGTGCGGCAGTCCAGGCCCGAGCTGCGGTTCCTCACCGAGGCCGAGCTCGCGACCGCGGCGCGGCTCGCCGGCTCCTTCGGCGACCTGCTGGTGGTCGCCGTGGGAACGGGCCTGCGCTTCGGTGAGATCGGTGCCCTGTGGGTCGGGGACGTCGACCTGGACCGTGGCACGGTTCGGGTGAACAAGGCGTGGAAGCACGACGGTGAGGACGGCGCAACGGACACCCCGGGCTGGCTGGCCAAGCAGCTGCAGCCCAAGCACGCAATGCGCGACCACCACCTGGGCCACCCGAAGACCCCCAGGTCGCGGCGCACCATCACCGTCGCCCCGGCCGTGGCCGAGGCGCTCTCCCGCCAGATGGCGGGCAAGGCTCCGGACGACTTCGTGTTCACGACCCGCACCGGGCGGCCCCTGCACAACGGCGACTTCTACAACAACGTGTGGCGCAAGCTGATGGCAGCGCTCAAGGCAGAGGGCGTGCCCCCGTTCCGGTTCCACGACCTGCGGCACACCCATGTGGCCTGGCTGGTCGCCGGCGGGGCGCCGTTGCCGCACATCCAGGCCCGGCTGGGCCACGAGTCGATCACGACGACGATCGACACGTACGGGCACCTGCTGCCCGCCGGGGACGAGCTGATCTCCGGCATCATCGACACCGCCCTGACCGGAGGCACGATCCGGCCCGCGAGAGTCGGCATCTGACACGCGTTGTCGTCTGCCTTGCACGGCACGCTCAGAGCCGGGAGCGGCCACCCCGACGGCCGGCCTGGAGGGTGAGCGTCGGGTTCCGGGGTGCTGTGGTCACGGGTTGTTCGCAGGCGGCCACGAGTTCGTCGAGGTGTTCGAGGCGGAACCGGACGTGCTTGCCGATGCGGGTGCAGCGGACCTTGTGCTGGCGGACTGCGTCGGCCACCCACCGGGAGGGCACGTTGAGGTAGGCGGCGGCCTCGTCGATGGTCAGCAGGCCGCGGGCGGCCCGAGCCTCGCCGCCGGTCGCTCGGCCGGGTGCTGGGCTGGTCATGGGCGGGGGATGCCGAGCCAGCGGCGGGTTTCGGCGACGGTGGTGTAGAGGCGTCCGGTGCCGTTGAAGCGGGACCAGCGGGGGCCGACGCCGCGGCGGCGCCAGTCGCGGACGGTGCGTTGGGGGGTGTGGATGAGGGTGCAGAACTGTTCGAAGGTGAGCAGGGCGGTGTCGTCCCAGTGGGTGGGGACCTCGATGGGGTGCATGGGCCGGCTCCTGCCGTCGACGAAGTGCCTCTACTTCCAAAAAGCCTTCGGACCGCCGCTTCCGGGACGTGCGGGGCTGCGCCTGTGACCGGATCGTTACCTTCCGAGACGTGGGGACCGGTCGGGGGACGACGACCTGAAGGGGACGTGCTCGGGGGGACGGCGACGGGCGGGGACGTCGAAGCCGTCCGGGTGGGTGGGCCGGGGTTGGGGTCCGTAGCGGTCGATGTCCTCGGCCGCCTGGTGGGCGGCGTGGGCGGGTCCGAGGTCGGCGCGGTCGCGGCTGAACGTGGCGACCCACTGGGCCCGGGCGTCCTCGACGGTGTCGGCGACGAGGTGGGCGGTGTTGGCGTGCCGGCCGCGGGTCATGGCGACGTACGCGGCGGCGGCGCCGGTGGTCTCGTCGAGGAGGAAGTGCGCGGCTGGCACGGTCTCGCCCTGCGCGCCGTGGACGGTGGTGGCGTAGGCGAGCTCGACGTGGTCGTGGACGTAGTCGGCGGGCAGGTGCCGGGTGCCGCGCCTGCCGTGAACGATCAGCGAGCCGTCGTTCTTGACGGTGGTGATGGTCCACCGGTCGCGGTTGGCGACGCCGAGGTCGGGGTGGTTGCGTCGGGTGGCGACCAGGTCCCCGGCCGCCACGGTCTCCCCGGCGCGGGTGGTGACGGCCGGCCCGCCTGGGTGCCCACTCGTCGTGCGGCGGTGGTCGCGGATGGCGGCGTTGAGGACGGCGACCTGGTCGCGGGTGTCGGCAATGACGAGCCCGTCCACTGTGGCGAGAGCGTGGGTGCGTTGCACGTCGGTGGGGTGGATGACGACCTGCCCCCGCTCGTAGAGGGCGTCGAACACGTCGGCGTGGTTGTGTCCGGTGCGCATGTGGAGGGTGAGGGCGGCGTAGTCGGGGTCGGTGAACCGGTGGATGCCGTCGAGCAGGACGTGCGCGCCGGGCGGTGCACAGCGGGTGGCGTGGTCGAGGACGCCGCCGCGGCCGACCGCGGGCAGCTGGTGGCGGTCCCCGACCAGCGCCACCCGTGCGCCGGCGGTGTCGGCGATATGCAGCAGAGCCTGGGCGGTGTCCTGGTCGAGCATCCCGGCCTCGTCGACGACGAGCAGGTCCCCGGGCAGCAGCCGCGCCAGCGGGTCCGCAGGCACCTGTTCGTGCCAGCGGTGTCCGTCGCTGTCCCAGCGGTGGCCGTGGCGGTGGGCCAACCACGCGGCGGAGAACGCGTCGGCTCCGGTCTCGGCCTGGGCGACCTGGGCGGCCTTCAACGTCGGCGTCACCACGACGACGCGGTGCCCGTGCCCGGCGAGGAGGTCGCGGGTGGCGGCGAGGGTGGTGGTCTTCCCGGCCCCGGCGGCGCCCTCGACGACGACCAGGCGTGCGGTGCCGGCCAGCGCGGCCACCGCCCCCTGTTGGGCGGGGTCCAGGACCCGCCCGCCGATACGCCCACCGACCGGCTCCGGGGTGCCGGGGTGGTCGGCGCGGGCGGCCAGGCGGGTGGTGAGGTCGGCTTCGACGTCGAGGACCCGCCGGGAGGTCAAGGCCCGGACGTGCTCGGGGACATCGCCGCGGTCCAGCAGCGGTATGCACCGGGCCACTGCGCGGGCGGTGAGGTCTTCGACCAGCTCGCCGCGGACCGCCGACGGGGTGATGACGTCGACGCCGGCGACCACCTGCTCGGTCTCGCCGCGGATGTCGGCGGCGTTCCAGGCCGACCGGCGGGAGCCGAGCCGGGTCAGGACCAGGTCGGCCACGGCGTCCCGGTCGACCCGCCCCACCGCCGTCCCCTCCAACGCCGCGCCGAGGTCCGGGTCCGATGGGGGCGGGGCGAAGCCGAGGTCGTGCAGCTCCTGCCGCCACCGAGCCGCGAGGTCGGCGCCGGTGGTGGGGGTGACCTTGTCCGGGCGAGCCTGCGCCCACGCCCGCCGGTCCCATGACTGGCGGAGCCGCGGGCTGGGCTCGGCGCCGGGGTGCTCGGCTCGCCAGGTGGCCTCGTACCGGTCGATGTTCCGGGCGATCTGTCCGGCGCGGGCACTGAACCGGCCGGCGTACGGGGCGAGCTCGGTGATCTCACCCGAGGCGGGGTCGAGGTGGTACCCGCGGGCGGCGAGGGCGCGGCGGAAGCCGGGGTCGCAGGCGACGGCGGCGTGCCCGATCCCGTTGACCGCGTGGATGGAGTCCACCACCGCGACCGAGTGCAGCCCCCGCCACTGCCCGCCGGCGAGGACGCGGGCGTTGACCTGGAGGTGCAGGTGCCGGTGCGGGTCCCCCGCCCTGGAGGTGTAGTGCCGCACGACGGCCGCCTCGAGCCGGTCGACGGGGACCTGCACCTGCCGGCCGCGCGGCCCGACCCGGGTGGTGGCGTGGCCGGCGAGCCACCCGATGATCTCCCGCGCCGCCTGCTCCTGCGCCTGGTCGTACGCGTCGGCGACGTCGGGGTGCAGGGACGCGGCCAGGGACCAGGTCTTGGGTCCGTTGACGACGACCTCGACGAACCGCAGCCCCCGGTCGTCCGTGCGGAGCCGACCCTTCGCCGCGCCGGTCTCGACGTCGTACCCGGCGACCCACCGCTCGTACGCCGGCCCGTCCAACGTCCCCCCTCCGGTGACGGTCGGGGAGAGGTCCCCGTCACCGGCGTGGCGACGTACCGGGTGGCCAGGCCGGTGCCCTCGGCCAGGTAGTAGTCATCCGCGCGGGACCGGTCGGCCTCGACATAGCAGCGCGCCGCGACCGCCGATCCGCGGTAGAACTTCACCCCGCCATGCACCCGGCCCCACCACCCGTCACAGCCCGTCAACCAGCCCCGAAACGACGTTCGGCCCGCCCTCACGGGCGGACCGACCTACGAACTTCGTAGCATGCGTGCCGCTCGATGCAGAGGCTTCGCGCGGCAGGTTCGGGGGGTGGGTTTCCGGACTCGTCACAGGACGTCACAGGTCCGTGGGACGTCGGGCGGTTGAGGCCTGCGTGACGGAGCGGGGCCTAGCGGCTCATGGAGAGGCCACTGGCGACATTGGCGAGGGTTCGCTCGGGGCTGAGCTCACTCTAGGAACGGTGCGTTGTGCGCCTCTGGGAGGTCGCCCCTAGGTCAACTTCGGGGTCCGTCTCCTGCGTTCGCTGGGCACCGATCCTGCCGAGGAGCGGTGCGTCTTTCCGCCCAGATGGGGCTACGTCGCCCCGAGCATCCGCGTCATCACCGTGATGTCACGGATGTCCGGCCAGGTCGCGGCAATTGCAGCGTCCTCATCGAACTTCCGCGTCGTCACTGTGACGCCGCGTTTCCTCCGCGGGTCGACGTGCGTCCTCGCGCCGCGAAGCGCGCGCCCTGGGCCGCGGCGCAGCACCCAATGGGGGCAGCTGTGCGGTTCCTCGATCGGCACAGGATCAGGCTTGAGCCTGCGTGGCGACTGTGGGCTGATGTGACTGCAGGCCCCGTGCAACACCAAGACCGGAGGTAGCGGCACCTCGACAACTTCGCCGATGCCCTTGGCCCTATGACTACCCGGGCGTCGTGAGTCCTCTGGGGCCCGGCCAGAATTGACGGGGCTGGGCCTTGCCCACTCCTCAATTCGTATCTGCGGGCCGTTTTCCCCCTCCTCACTTGCACAGCAACGGCCGGCGGCCTCTCCCGACGTCTGGAGTCGGTGAGGCCCGGCCGACCCGGAGGGAAGGGGCGTCCGATGCCAGGACGAGGGTCGCGCAGGAGCGACAACCAGAAGCAGCCCGTCCACGAAGAGTTCGAGCGCCACGGGCGCCACGTCGTGATCACCGGAGAGGGGGACACGGCGACGCTTCTCATCGACGGGAGCCCACAGCGGTTCTACGTCAGCGATAAGGGTTTCGTGCTCCACGCCGAGGCCTACCGCCCACCGGCGCCCTCGTTGAAGGAGGCCGTCGAGGCCTACCTCGACCGCGTCGCCGAGAACGACCCGGGGGGTGCGTCGTCATGACGATGCGCTGCCGCCTCGACTTCATGGACCTGGCGACCGACTCCGCGGCCCTCGACCGCCTGGCCGACGGCCTCAACCACCTGTGGTCGATCGGCGTCATCCAGGCCGCCGCCCAGCAGCACTCGGTGAACTTCGAGAACGGCATCCACTGGGCGCCACAGTTCCTCGCCTGGCACCGCTGGTTCCTCCTCGACGTCGAGGACCAGCTGCGGGCGTTCGACTCGCGCATCACGCTGCCGTACTGGGACTGGACCCGGGCCGACTCCCAAGACCTCGACGTGGAACCGTGGAAGTCGTTCTTCGGAGGCCGGAACAACACCGGCGGCCGGTTCGACCACTGGAGCTACACCCGTGCCCCCTCACCCGGGGGCACCCTCGCCACCATGTCGGACGTGCTCGGCGCGCTTGCCGAGCCGACGTATCAGGCCTTCCGGCAGCTGGAGTGCGGTGCCATCCACGTGGGCGCGCACACCTGGACCGGCTCCCCGGGGCACACGATGGCGGGGGGCGACAGTCCTCTCGACCCGCTCTTCTTCCTCCACCACGGCAACATCGACCGGCTCTGGGCGATCTGGCAGCGCCACCACGCCGGCGCCACGCAGTACGAGGTGGGCGCCAACGCATGCGATCGCGCGCCGACGGTCGCGGAGGGCGACCCGATGATCGGCGGGGCCACCCCCGGGTCAATGCTCGACCACGAGGCGCTGGGGTACCGCTTCCCGCGGGACTCGGCCCTCGAGGCGGCAGCCGCAGGAGTGGCCGGGCTCGCCGGACTGCTGAGCGGCGACCCGGTGTCGATCGCCCTGGAGACCTCACAGGTGCGCTGGACCGACGTGGCCGAGGGCGAGACGACCGCCCGGGCCGCCCTGTTCCGCGTCACGGGCTGCGAGCCCCTGACATTCGAGATCACCTCCGGGCCGGGTGCACCGTTCGCCCTGTACGCCCCCGGCCCCTACCCGTTCCCGGTTCCCGGTTCCCAGCCGACCGACGAGTTCCGGCTGTGGCTCCTCTACACCGCGGGCACCGCAGGCGCCGGCGCGACGGACTCGGTCACCGTGGTCGCGCGCGACGCCACGGGCGCCGTCGTCGACAGCTGGGTGATCCCCTTGGAGGGGAACGCGGTACCCCGCCCCACGGCTGCCGTCGCGCTGGTCCTCGACGAATCCGGCAGCATGCTCCAGGACGCCGGCAACGGCCGCATCCGCATCGACGTTCTCCGCGACGCCGCAACCACCCTGGTCGACGACCTGTACGACGATAACGGCGTCGCGCTGGTCGCCTTCTCCGACACCGCCCAGCGGCTCAGGGACCTCGCGGTCGCAGGCCCGCTGACGTCGTCGACGCGCGGCGACGCCCGCGGGGACATCGCCGTCCACGGCCCGGCGTCGTCGGCACCGCTCACCTCCATCGCGGCGGGGCTGCAGGAGGCTGCCGCCACGTATGCCGCCTCGCCCCTGACGGCGGGCTTCGACGTCAACGCCACGGTGGTCTTCACCGACGGCTTCGAGACGCGGGCGCCCTGGCTGGCCGACGTCGGTCCGCTCCTGACCGAGCGGGTCTACGCCGTCGGCATCGCCGACGCCGACAACGTCTCCAACGCCACCCTGGCGGACATCGCCTCGGGCTCGAACGGCTTCATGCTCGTCAGCGGGGCCCTCGCGCAGGACGACGAATTCCTCCTGGAGAAGTTCTTCCTTCAGGTGCTCGTGGGGCTGACCAACCAGCAGATGGTGCGTGATCCATCCGGCCAGACAGTGCCCGGCGTGGTGGAGCGCATCCCGTTCCACCTCAGCGAGGCGGACACGACCTTCGACGCGGTCGTGCTGTGCGACGCCCCACAGCTGGTGCGGGTGGCGCTCGAGGCACCCGATGGCACGGTGATCCTGCCGGAGGAGCTTCCCACGGGCAGCGTCCGGCTCGGGCACCGGCTGCACGGGCTGCGGCTGACCTTGCCCGTCGTCGCGGATGGGACCGGCCACCATGCGGGTCGCTGGCACCTCCTCGTCACCCCGGGGGTGAGCGACCGCATCCCCTCGAAGGGCCAGCCCGCGCTCACCGCCGCCACCGACCGCGCCGCCGCGGTCCGCGGCAAGCGGGGCATGCGGTACGAGGCCCTAGTGCACGCCCGATCCGGGCTGCGGATGGACGTGTCCGTCGACGTCGACGGCACCCGGCCGGGCAGCACCGCCTGGCTGCGCGCCAGGCTCACCGAGTACGGCCGCCCGTTGCCGAGGTCCGCGGCGGTCCGGGCCGAGGTCACCGACCCGGCGGGCGGCGTGACCACGGTCTCGCTCCGACATGACGGCCAGGGCACATACTCCGCGCCCCTTCGGCTGGTCGGGTCCGGCGCGCACCGGTTCCGGTTCTTCGGGCGGGGGATGACCGTGCGCGGCAGCGTGTTCGAGCGCGAGCACCTCGCGTCGGTCGTCATCGGCGCCGACCGGCCCCGTCCTCCGGGCGGCGGCACCCAAGAGCCCGGCGGGTCCGCGGGCTCCGACGACGCCGACGCGAAGCGGCTGTGCCGGCTGCTGCGGCGGCTGTCCGAGAGCGGTGAGCTCGAGCGGTGCCTCGGCGGCTGCGCCGAGAAGCCTGCCCGGCCCCACCACGACGGGTGCTGCTGCGCCGGTGCCACAGGCTCGCGAGACTGCCGCTGAGGCAAGCGTGTGACGGCGGCGCCCGGTCGCAAGACGACCCGGCGCCGCCGTCGACCCTGCTGGACTCCCCTTCCGCTGCTGGCGCCCCAGAACCGATGCATACCGCCGCGAGCTGACCTACGTCGCGGGGAGCATGCTCGTGGCTCAGGACGTCGCAGGTACCCCGGTAAAGGCGAGGAACACATCGTGTTCGGCACAGGCCCGAGGCACTGTCACCCCTCCGGCCTCAAACGATCCAAGCGGTTGCTCCTCTGAGGTGTGCTCGAGGACGAAGCCGCCGCCGACCTGGACCTGGTCGCCGAGGGTGAATGTGCCTGCGTCTGGGATCTCGATGGTCAGGGGATCCTCGTCCACGACCTTGGTTCCGTATGGCCAGACGATTACCGAGCCCCCAGAGCCGAGGCATCCACCGACCACCTCGAGCGGGCCGCTCTTGAGAGCGTCCATCCCTCCCGAGGGTCGCTCCGACACCAGGACCGAGACTTCACCGGCGACGATGACTTTGCCGGCGCAGCCTGCCAGCCCGAGGCAGATCACTAGGCAGGCGACAACCCGCACGCGGCGACTTGGCACCCCTCGCTCCTTCGGTCGCGCCTGGTTTCCAAGCGGACCAAAGGTACCGCCCTTGAGGACCGGCCGTGCCCGATCAGGGGTCGACTGCGGCGGCCGGCTGGCACCGCGCTGCGGCCCATTCTGGCGTGATCAGGATTGCGTCTATTTGG
>CAVZBX010000003.1:0-821789 GCA_963773655.1 uncultured Actinomycetota bacterium | reverse complement strand
TCGCGCCGAGCGGAAACCTGTGGATAACTCCGGGGGTCCTCCGTCTCCCGTCCGCAGCAGCACTTCGGTGGCCGAGCTGGCACCACGCGCGGTCGATCGTGGCTGGGAGTACAGCAGGGAAGTACCGCAACGACGTCGCCATCAAGCACCGCCCGCATGGCCTGCCGCCGCCCTGACTCCACACGAACACCGCTGTCCGAGAGGGCAGCGCGGAGTTCGGGACGAAGCGTCGGCACGTCACCAGCCCCCCGACGCCGCGGTCGGGATGCGCACCAACAGCCGGTCCACCTCGACCGGGTCCACACGGATCAGACGGCCGCTGCGGTAGGCGGCCAGCTGCCCGCCTGCGATCCGCCGGCGCAACGTCTTGATGCTCATGCCCGTGCGGGCAGCCGCTTGCGAAAGCGACTCGTAGGTTCGGTGAGGGGTCGGGTCCATGGCAGCGCACCTCCTACCTACAAAAGCCTCCGGAGACGACCTTCCTGGACCCGCCAAGCGTCATGACTTTCGCGCCAACACGACGTGAGCGAGGCGCTCGCCGCCCTTCGAGTGCGGCGCCTGAGGGCTGCTCCTGGGCCGTCCCACACTCCGAGATCGACCGGCGGACGACCCCTGCTCGCCGGGACCTATTTGGCACGCATTTGGCACGTATTTGGCACGCGGCGACATGACAAGGCCCCCTGACCCTGCGTTTCCGCAGGTCGAGGGGCCCTGTAGCACTGGTGGCGGGTGAAGGATTCGAACCTTCGAAGCTTTCGCGACGGATTTACAGTCCGCTCCCATTGGCCGCTCGGGCAACCCGCCCGGTGCGCATGGAAGGATAGCAAGCCGCATCCGCACCGCCGAATCGACGACCGGGAGGGAACCCGTGGCCGACAGCAGCTTCGACATCGTCAGCGAGTACGACAAGCAGGAGGTCGCCAACGCGGTGAACAACGCCGCGAAGGAGATCTCCACGCGGTACGACTTCAAGGGGGTCGGCGCCCGGGTCGAGCTCGCCGGCGAGGTCATCCGGATGGAGGCCGAGACCGAGGAGCGCTGCAACGCCGTGCTCGACGTGGTCCAGACCTGGCTGGTGCGCCGCAAGGTCTCGCTCAAGCACCTCGACGTGCCCGAGTCGGGGCCGCGGGTCTCGGGCAAGGAGTACAAGCTCGACGTGCCGCTCAAGGAGGGCATCTCGAGCGAGAACGCCAAGAAGATCACCAAGGTGATCCGCGACGAGGGGCCGAAGTCGGTCAAGACCCAGATCCAGGGCTCCGAGGTGCGGGTCACGAGCAAGTCCCGCGACGACCTCCAGGCGGTCCAGCGGCTCGTCCGCGAGCAGGACCTCGACATCGCGCTGAGCTTCACCAACTACCGCTGAGCCCCCGGCGGTCGGCAGCGCGTCGGCTCTGGTCCGTCTCGCCCGATGGCGGTGCCACAGCACCATGACCCCGCGGGAGCGACCAGAGCGCGCGGGAGCGACCAGAGCCGCGGGAGCGACCAGAGGCGGCAGGAGCGACCAGAGCCCGCGGGAGCGACCAGAGCCCGCGGGAGCGACCAGAGCCCGCGGGAGCGACCAGAGCCCGCGGGGTGCGCGGGAGGGCTCCGTCCCGTAGGTCACGTCGAGCCGCCCCGCTCCACGCACGCTCCTACGCTGGACGTGCACGGAACCGCTCCTGAAGGAGTGTGATCACGATGTCGGCACTGACTCGTCTCCTGCCCGCCGAGCGCCGCACCCTGGCAGCAGACGCCCTCCTCCTGACGACGGCCGCGGCCGCCGCCGTCCTCGGCCTCATCACCCTCGTCGAGGAGGAGGTCGGCGACTCCGGCTGGTACTCGTGGGTGTCGTCGCTCGCCATGCTCGGGGTCGTGCTCGTCTGTCCCTACGTCGTCTGGCGGCTCCACGGTCGCCGCGACACCCGCTCCAGCACCGTGGGCGCCTCTGTCGGCCTGCTCGTGGGCGGCGGGGTGCTCTGGGTGCTGCTCATGGCCGTCGCGCTGTTCGTGCTGGCGGTGTCGTGGGCGGCCGGGGTGTCGGAGGGGCTCGTCGCCCTCGTCCTCGTCGGGGGCCTGCTGACGGCCCTCGTCGTCGGGCTCGACGTCGACGCGCTCCGCGACCTCGCCGGCGAGCACCGGCACGTGGGCACCGACGTCGCCCGCCTGGCCGCGACGGTCGCGGCGCTCGCCACGGCCGCAGGGGCCCTCTGGTACGCATCGGTCAACGTCGGCCAGGAGCCCGCCGTGCTGCTCGCCTTCGGCCTGGCCGCGGGCGTCGTGGGAGCCGTCGCCGCCCTCGGGGCGGACGTCGCCTCGACCCTCCGGCCGCCGGCAGCGACCCACCCGGCGAGGTGAGGTTTCCCCGCGGGGTCGTCGTCATCCGGACCGGGGTGCAGCCCTCGGCGGGAGCGTCCACGGGTTCGACAGAACGGCGTTCTCGCACGTGCCCTCCCGAGCGCCGCGTCGCTGACGTAGCGTGAGGCGATGAGCGACCCCACGGTCCCCGCGGTCACGACGCCGCGCACCCCTGCACCGCAGATCGCCACGGTCGGCGAGCTGCGGGCGTCCGGCCACCGGGCGCTCTCCGTGCACGCCGAGATCCGGGCGAACCTGCTGGCCGCCCTCGCCGACGGTCACGACCCCTGGCCGGGGCTGCACGGCTTCGGCTCCACCGTCATCCCCCAGCTCGAGCGCGCGCTCATCGCCGGCCACGACGTCGTGCTCCTCGGCGAGCGCGGCCAGGGCAAGACCCGCCTGCTGCGCAGCCTCGTGGGGCTGCTCGACGAGTGGACCCCGGTCATCGACGGCTCCGAGCTCGGGGAGCACCCGTACGAGCCGATCACCGTCGCCTCCCGGCGCCGGGCGGCCGAGCTCGGCGACGCCCTGCCCGTGGTGTGGCGCCACCGCGACGAGCGGTACAGCGAGAAGCTCGCCACGCCCGACACCTCGGTCGCCGACCTCATCGGCGACGTCGACCCGATACGGGTGGCCGAGGGCCGGCGCCTGGGCGACCCCGAGACCATCCACTTCGGGCTCATCCCCCGCACCCACCGCGGCATCGTCGCGATCAACGAGCTGCCCGACCTCGCCGAGCGCATCCAGGTCGCGATGCTCAACGTCATGGAGGAACGCGACATCCAGATCCGCGGGTACGTCCTCCGGCTCCCCCTCGACGTGCTCGTCGTCGCGAGCGCCAACCCCGAGGACTACACCAACCGCGGGCGCATCATCACCCCGCTCAAGGACCGCTTCGGCGCCGAGATCCGCACCCACTACCCGCGCGAGCTCGACGACGAGGTGGCCGTCGTCCGGCAGGAGGCCAAGCTCGTCGCCACCGTGCCCGACCCGCTCGTCGAGATCGTCGCCCGGTTCACCCGCGGGCTGCGTGGCTCCAGCTCGGTCGACCAGCGCTCCGGGGTGTCGGCCCGCTTCGCCATCGCCGCCGCCGAGACGGTGGCGGCCGCGGCCCTGCACCGCGCGACGACGCAGGGCGAACCGGATGCCGTGGCGCGCGTCGTCGACCTCGAGGGCGCGGTCGACGTGCTGCGCGGCAAGGTCGAGCTGGAGACCGGCGAGGAGGGCCGCGAGCGCGAGGTCCTCGGCCACCTGCTGCGCACCGCCACCGCCGAGACCGCCCGCCGGCACCTCGGCGGCATCGACATGGGTCTGCTGGTCGCGGCCATCGAGGACGGCGCACTGGTCACCACCGGCGAGAACGTCGGAGCCGCCGAGTTCCTCGAGGGGCTTCCGGTGCTCGGTGAGTCCGACCTCTACGACGAGGTGGCCCGGCGGTTCGGGGCCACGAACGACGGCGAGCGGGCGAGCGCGATCGAGCTCGCGCTCGAGGGCCTCTACCTGGCCCGGCGGATCAGCAAGGACACCGGCGGCGGGGAGACGGTGTACGGGTGAGCACCACACCGGGTGGCGAGAAGCGCCGACGGCCCGAGCGGCGGCGGTCGGCCTACTCGCGCTACGCCGGGGGTGACCCGCTCGCCCCCCCGGTGGACCTGCGCGAGGCCCTGGACGCCATCGGCGAGGACGTCATGGCGGGCCACTCCCCCGAGCGGGCGATGCGCGAGCTGCTGCGACAGGGGACGGGCCGGCAGTCCGGGCTCGACGACCTCGCCCGCCGGGTGTCCGAGCGCCGCCGCGAGCTGTTGCGGCAGCACTCGCTCGGCGGGACCCTCGAGGAGGTGCGCCGCCTGCTCGAGGAGGCGGTGCTCGCCGAGCGCAAGCAGCTGGCCCGCGACCTCGACGACGACGCCCGGTTCGCCGAGGTGCGGATCGAGAGCCTGCCGCCGTCCCCGGCGGCGGCGGTCAGCGAGCTGTCCGACTACGACTGGCGCAGCACCGAGGGCCGGGAGAAGTACGAGCAGATCAAGGACCTCCTCGGCCGGGAGATGCTCGACCAGCGCTTCGCGGGGATGAAGCAGGCCCTCGAGAACGCCACCGACGAGGACCGCGCCCGGGTCGAGAGGATGCTCGGCGACCTCACCGACCTCCTCGACGCCCATGCCCGGGGCGAGGACACCCCCGAGGACTTCCGACGGTTCATGGACGAGCACGGGGACTTCTTCCCGGAGAACCCGAAGGACGTCGACGAGCTGATCGATGCGCTCGCCTCCCGGGCCGCCGCGGCCCAGCGGATGCTGCAGTCGATGACCCCCGAGCAGCGCGCCGAGCTCGCGCAGCTGTCCCAGCAGGCCTTCGGGTCACCCACGCTCGACGAGCAGCTGGGCCGGCTCGACGGGCTGCTGCGCTCGCTGCGCCCGGGGGAGGACTGGGACGGCTCCGAGCGGTTCCGCGGCGACCAGGGCCTGGGACTCGGCGACGGCACCGGGGTGCTCCAGGACCTCGCCGAGCTCGACGCCCTGTCCGACCAGCTGTCCCAGTCCGGTCCCGGGGCGCGCATGGACGACGTCGACCTCGACGCCCTCGCCCGCCAGCTCGGGGAGGACTCCGCCGTCGACGCGCGGGCCCTCGCCGACCTCGAGCGGGCCCTGCGCGAGAGCGGCTACCTCACCCGCACCCCCGACGGCGCGCTGCGACTCTCGCCGCGGGCGATGCGCGAGCTCGGCAAGTCGCTCCTGCGCGACGTCGCCGGGCGCCTGTCGAACCGCGGCGGCCAACGCGACACCCGCACCGCGGGCGCGGCGGGGGAACAGAGCGGGGCCACGCGTCCGTGGGAGTTCGGCGACACCGAGCCCTGGGACACGACCCGCACGATGACGAACGCGATCACGCGATCGGTGGCCGAGGGGGTGGACCCCCGCGACGGCATCCGGCTCGACATCCGCGACGTCGAGGTGACCGAGACCGAGGCCCGCACCCGCGCCTGCGTCGCGCTCCTCGTCGACACCTCGTTCTCGATGGCGATGGACGGACGCTGGGTGCCGATGAAACGCACGGCACTGGCGCTGCACCAGCTGATCTCCACCCGCTTCCGCGGCGACCACCTCGAGCTCGTGGCCTTCGCGCGGCACGCGCGGACCATGGGCATCGAGGAGCTGACCGGGCTCGACGCCGTGTGGGACAAGGGCACCAACCTCCACCACGCGCTGCTGCTCGCGAACCGCCACTTCCGTCGCCACCCGAACGAGCAGCCCGTGCTCCTCGTCGTCACCGACGGCGAGCCCACCTCCCACCTCGAGCCCGGTGGCTCGGTCTTCTTCGACTACCCGCCGCACCCCAAGACCCTGGCGCTGGCGGTGAGCGAGCTCGACGCCGCCGCCCGGCTGGGTGCGCAGACCACCTTCTTCCGGCTCGGCGAGGACCCCGGCCTGGCGAGGTTCGTCGACTCGATGGCGCGCCGGGCCGGCGGGCGGGTGGTGGCCCCCGAGCTCGGTGACCTGGGCGCGGCGGTCGTGGGCTCCTACCTCGGGGGACGGGCCCCGGGGATGCCTGCGTCCTACCGCGACCTGTTCGGCGAGCGGGGCTTCTGGGCCGGCTGAGCGGCGACGCGGCCCCACCGCACGGCCCCCGGCCCGGCGCACCGTGGTGCACCGCACGGCCTCCGGCCCAGCGCACCCCCGCAGCCCTCCCCCCGGTGCACCTCAGCGCACCCTGGTGCGCCTCAGCGCCTGCTGGAACCTGCGCTGGGCACCAGGACCCTGCGCTGAGCGCCGCCAGCCCCGCCGCAACGACCGCTCCGCACCCGCCCCGCCCCCGGCCCTCGCCCGGCCCCAGCCGGGCGGGCGTCCCGGATCAGCGCGGGTCGTACCGGCGGCGGCTGGCCAGCGCCTCCCGCAGCACGTGGTCCTCGTCGAGCAGCGAACGGTGCACCCCCGGCGAGAGGTCCGAGCGCGCGACGAGCGCCTCGGACGCCGCCAGCGTCGCGTCCTCGACCACCCGCTTGGGATGGAGCGCGGTCGCCACCCGCGAGAGCGCGTCCTCCCCCATCCGCCGGTCCATGACCGCGAGCAGGTCGCCCACCTGCGTCACGTACGGGCGCACGAGCCCGGGATCCGGCGCTGCCCAGAAGCCGCGGGCCACCTCGAGCGCTGCGTAGTTGGAGAGGCTCGGCGTCGTCCCGCAGCCGCGCCCAGGCCCACTCCTTGGCCTCCGGCGTCGGCCGCACCGCCCGTACCCCGAGGGCGGCGAGGCGGCCGGCGAGCGAGCGGTCCGCGTCCTCGGCCGCCTCCAGCTCGGGGTCACCCAGCTCGCCGAGCGTGGCGAGACGGCGCAGGACCAGCCAGCGGAAGTCCTCGTCGGCGGCGAGCACGGCGGGGAGCCCCTCCCCGGCGGCCCACCGACGCAGCCGCTCGACGTCGGAGCCGGCGCGCGCCCACACCCGGGCGGCGACGACCGCGACGCCCGCCACCGTCGACCCCGCGTCCTCGTGCGCCGCCAGGCGGTCGGCGGCGGCTGCCACCCGCGCCAGGGCCGATTCCCGCTCACCCGGGGGCAGGAAGAGCGGCACGACCTCCGCCGTCATCCGCACCGGGACCCGCTGGAGCAGCGCGGAGTCGGTCTCCCCCGGCCAGGCCCGGTCGAACACCTCGAGCACGTGCCGCGGGTCCACCGCCGCCTGGGCCACCGAGGCGAGGAGCGACCCCCACACGACCGAGCGCGCCACCGGCGACGGCACCGCCGCGAGCCCATCGGGCAGCGCGGCCAGGGTCGCGTCGTCGAGCACCACCTCTGCCCAGGTGAGGTCGCCGGCGTTCGGCACGACCACGGCACCCGCCGGCAGCTCCGCCACCCCCGGCACGGTCACCGTCGGCCCGTGGACGACGACGGCCTCGCGCAGCGCCTCCCCGCCGCCGGCGAAGGCGGCCACGTCGAAGGTGTGCGGCCGGTCCGCCGGGTGGGCCGCCGGCACCTCGCGCGTCAGCACGCCGTCGCGCCCGAGCGCGAGCCGGTCCGCGCCGGCGGTCCGCAGCCAGGCCTGCGCCCAGGCGTCGAGGGGTCGCCCCGACGCGTCGGCCACGGCGTCGAGGAACTCGCCCAGCTCGCCGTTGCCGAACGCGTGCGCGCGCAGGTACTGAGCGACCCCGGCGACGAAGGCGGCGTCACCGATGTGGGCGATGAGCTGGCGGAGCACAGAGGCTCCCTTGGCGTAGGAGATGCCGTCGAAGTTCTGCAGTGCCGAGATGGCGTCCGGCGCGGGCGAGCCCGCCACGGGGTGGGTGCTCGGCGACCGCTCCGCCGCGTACCCCCAGAGCTTGCGCGCGATGCCGAACTCGGTCCACCCGCCCGTCTCGCCCAGCGCGTCGTCCATCGCGCGGTAGGCCATGTACTCCGCGAACGACTCGTTGAGCCACAGGTCGTCCCACCACCGCATCGTCACCAGGTCGCCGAACCACATGTGTGCCATCTCGTGGGCGATGGTGTTGTCGCGCGAGAGGACCTCGTCGGGTGTCGCCGCCCCGCGGAAGACGTAGGTGTCGCGGAAGGTGACACAGCCGGGGTTCTCCATGGCACCGGCGTTGAACTCGGGCACGAACACCTGGTGGTACTCCCCGAACGGGTACCGGATGCCGAACAGCCGGTGGTAGTGGTCGAGGCAGGCACGGGTCGTCCCCAGCATCTGCGGCGCCTGCTCGCGCAGGTACGGCTCGAGCGAGGCCCGGGCGTGGAGCGCGAGCGGGATGCCGTCGTGCTCGTCGCGCACCGACACGTACGGGCCGGCGCAGACGGTGACGAAGTACGTGGCGAGCGGCGGCGTGGTCGCGAGCTCCCAGCGGCCGGGTGCCACCGGCTCGGCGGCCCCGTTGCCGACCACCGTCCAGCGCTCCGGTGCGGCGACCCGCACGGTGTACGGCGCCTTGAGGTCGGGCTGGTCGAAGCACGCGAAGACCCGTGGGGCGGCGTCGAGGAAGAGGTGGCCGTAGACGTAGTCCTCGTCGTCGGCGGGGTCGGTGCTGCGGTGCAGGCCCTGCCCGTCGTGGCCGTACGCCATCGTGGCCTCGACCTCGAGGACGTTGTCCCCGGCCAGCCCCACCAGCGGCAGCCGGCCGTCGTCGAGGGCGGCCGGGTCGAGGTCCTCGCCGTTGAGCCGCACGGAGTGGAGCGCGCGCGGTCGCAGGTCGACGAAGGTCGAGGCGCCGGGCTCGTGGCAGGTGAACCGGAGGGTCGCCCGGGAGCCGAAGACCTCCGGCCCGCGGTCGAGGTCGAGGTCGACCTCCATCGCGTCGACGGTGAGCAGGGCGGCGCGGGCGACGGCCTCGTCGCGGGTCAGGGAGCGCATCGCGCCATTCCACCAGACCCGGTGCCGGTGACAGCCCACCCCCCGTGCACCATCGGTCCCTCTCGGCCGCACCACCACGGCTTGTGGACCACCGGCGAGTGCAGTTTGCTGACACCTGTGACGAGCTCGGTGAACGCGTCCCCGGGGCGGTGACGTGATGAGCCTGCTCGCCGACGTCGCGGCCGTGCTCCAGCCCGGCTTCGCGGGATCGACGGTGCCGGCGTGGCTCGTGGAGGCGCGCGCCACCGGGCTGGTCTCGGTGTGCCTCTACGGCGACAACGTCGGGCCGGACGGCGGCCTGGCCCCCGTGTGCGCGGACCTGCACGAGCGGCTGCCGGGCGTGCTGCTCGCCGTCGACGAGGAGGGCGGCGACGTCACCCGTGTCCACTACCCGCAGGGGTCGCCCACGGTGGGGAACGCCGTGCTCGGGCGCCTCGACGACGAGGAGCTGACGCGTCGGTCGGCCGCCGCCATCGGTGCCGAGCTCGCCACGCTCGGCATCGGTCTGGACCTCGCTCCCGTCGTCGACGTCAACTCCTCACCGGAGAACCCGGTCATCGGGGTTCGCAGCCTCGGGGCCGACCCGGCCCTGGTGGGACGGCACGGCGCCGCCTGGGTCGAGGGGCTGCAGTCGACCGGTGTGGCGGCCTGCGCCAAGCACTTCCCGGGCCACGGTGACACGGTGGTCGACTCCCACCACGGCCTCCCCCGCGTCGACGTCCCCCTGCAGGTGCTCCGCGAGCGCGAGCTCGTCCCGTTCGCCGCAGCCGTCCGGGCCGGTGTGTCCTGCGTGATGACGTCGCACGTCGTGGTCTCCGCGATCGACCCCGACCGCCCGGCGACGTTCTCGCCCAGCGCCGTCCGCGTGCTCCGGGACGAGCTGGGGTTCGACGGCGTGCTCGTCAGCGACGCCCTCGACATGGCCGGGGCCAGCGCCGGGACCGGCATACCCGAGGCGGCGGTGCGCGCCCTCGCCGCCGGGGTCGACCTGCTCTGCCTCGGCTCGGCCACCACCTCGAAGCGCCATGCCGACGTCCTCGCCGCGGTGGTGACGGCGGTGGGGTCGGGGCGGCTGCCGCACGAGCGGCTGGTCGAGGCCTCCGGCCGGGTCCGGGCGCTCGCCGAGCGGCACCGGCCCGATCGGCACACCCGGGAGTCGGCGGTCATCCCCGACACCGCCGTCGCCCGCACCTTCGCCACCTCCGACGCGGTGGCCGCCTTCGTGGCGGACCCCGCGCACCTGGCCGTCGTGCAGGTCGGGTCCGGAACCAACCTCGCCGTGGGCGCGGTGTCGTGGGGGCCGGCCGCGCTGGGCGCGACCGTGCCGGCCGGCGAGGTCCCGACCGGCGCCAAGGTGGCCGTGGTCGGCCGCTCCATCGACCCCGCTCACCCCGCCCACACCACCGCCGAGCGGCTGCGGTCCGCGGGCCATCGCGTCGTGCTCGTCGAGTGCGGGTGGCCGCGAGGGGGCGCCGACGTCGAGACCTACGGCGGCTCACCCGCCGTGGCCCGGGCCCTGCTCGCACTGCTCCGCGGCGAGGTCGCACGGTGAGGCCCGGCATCGACATCGGCGGCGCCGAGGTGGCCCGCTGATGGAGGTCCTCGTCAGCGCCACCCCGGAGGGGACGGCCCGCCGGGCGGCCGCCGCGGTGCTCGGGGCGCTCGCCGGTGTGGAGGGGCGCGAGCCGGTCCTCGGGCTGGCCACCGGCTCCTCACCCCTCGGCCTCTACCGCGAGCTGGGCCGAGCCGTCGCGGAGGGCCGCGCCGACTTCACGCGCGCGCACGGGTTCGCCCTCGACGAGTACGTCGGCCTGCCCGCCGGCCACCCCGAGGGCTACCGACAGGTGCTCCTCCGGGAGGTCTGCGACGTCATCGGGCTGCCCGCGGAGCGGCTGGCGGTGCCCGACGGGTCCGGCACCGACCCGGCGTCGCTGACCGCCGCGGCCGAGGCCTACGAGCGCCGCATCCGGGCGGCCGGCGGGGTCGATGTGCAGGTCCTCGGCATCGGCACGAACGGCCACCTCGGGTTCAACGAGCCGGGGTCGGCGATGACCTCGAGGACGCGGGTCAAACGGCTCTCGGCGCGCACCCGGCGCGACAACGCCCGCTTCTTCACCGACCTCGCGGACGTGCCGACGCACTGCGTCACCCAAGGCCTCGGGACCATCCTCGACGCCCGGCGCCTCGTGCTCGTCGCCACCGGGGACGCCAAGGCCGAGGCCGTCGCCGCCGCGCTGGAGGGGCCGCTCACGGCGTCGGTGCCGGCGTCGGTGCTGCAGTGGCACGCCGACACCGTCGTCTGCCTCGACGAGGCCGCGGCCGCCGCCCTGCGCAACCGTCAGTACTACGACGACGCCGCGGACGGTCTGCCGGGGTCCTGAGCCTCCGGCCGCCTCAGGTGACGGACGCGGCGTGGATCGCGGCGATCGAGGCGTCGAGGGCGGCGTCGAACTCGGCGTCGTCCATCCCGACGTCCAGCCCCTCGGTGAGGGCGCGCGAGAAGCTGGCGACCACCCCGGGCTGGCGGGCCAGCCGCTCCACGGCCTCCTCGCGCGAGTAGCCACCGGAGAGCGCGGCGACGCGGAGCACCCGCGGGTGGGCGACCAGCTCCCGGTGGCCGTCGTCCACCTCGGGGAGGGTCAGCTTGAGCATGACCTCCTGCCCCTCCTCCAGCCGGTCGAGGTGGGCGAGCAGGGCCTCCTCGAGCAGCTTCTCCGTCGCGGCCTTGCCGGGACTGTGGATGTCGACCTCGGGCTCGATGATCGGCACCAGGCCGGCTGCCAGGATCTCGTGCGCCACCTCGAACTGCTGGGCCACGACCGACTGGATGCCGATGGGGTCGGGCAGCCGCACCACCGAGCGCATCTTGGTGCCGAACACCCCGTGCCCCCGTGCGCGCTCCAGGACGCCGGCGAGGTCCGGCATCGGGGCCATCATCCGGACGCCCTGCGCCTCGTCCTCGAGCCCCTTGTCGACCTTGAGGACCGGCACGACGTGCTTGCGGGTCCACAGGTACTCGGCCGAGCCGAGGCCGTCGATCTCGCGGTCCATCGTCTGCTCGAAGAGGATCGCGGCGAGGATGCGGTCCCCGTCGAACGACGGGCTGGTCATGATGCGCGTGCGCATCGCGTGGACGAGGTCGAACATCGTCGCCTCGTCGGCGTACTCCGACTCGGGGATGCCGTAGCGCGCCAGCGCCCTCGGCGTCGACCCGCCGCTCTGGTCGAGCGCCGCGATGAAGCCCCGGCCGGTCCTGATCTTCTCGAGCATCTGCGTGTCCACGGCGACCTCCTGAGGGGTGGCACGCCACCGCGGTCGCGGGGGCACGGGCCACCGTCGTCCTGACTCCAGCCTCTCTCCGATCGCGGGCGATGGCGGACGAACGCGACCGGGGTCACGTCCGGCTCGGGCTCCGCGGCTCCCGGACGACGCTCACCGGGGCCGAGGGCACTGCGGAGGGCACGGCTCCGGCGTCCACACCCGTCCGGGTCACGCGACCTCGACGACGACCTTGCCCCGGGCCCTTCCGGACCCGACCGCGGCCAGCGCCTCGGGGACCTCGTCGAGGCCGAAGGTCCGGTCGATGTGGACGGCCACCTCGCCGGCGATGCAGAGCTCGGTCATCCGGGCGAAGTGCTCCGGCCCCGCACGGACGGCGAGCACCCCGATCGAGCGCCCGGAGGCGACGCCGAGCAGACTGCCCGCGGTCAGGACGCGCAGGAGGGTGCGCGCGTCACCGCCGACACACCGGTAACGGCCCGCCGGGGCCAGGGCGCGCCGGTAGGCGAACACCGAGCGGTGGGCGACGAGGTCGAGGACGAGGTCGAACGGCCCGCAGCGGGTCCAGTCCTCGCTCCGGTAGTCGACGACCGCGTCGGCGCCGAGCGACCGCATCCACTCCTGCTTGCCACCGTTGTCGACGCCGGTGACGTGCGCCCCCGCGGCCTTCGCGACCTGAACCGCGAACGCCCCGGAGCCCCCACCGGCACCGTTGATGCAGACCCTCGTCCCGGACCCGGCCCACCGGGTGCCCTGGAGGGCGATGGACGACGACTGGGGGATCGCCGACGCCTCGACGAACGAGAGCTCCGCCGGCTTGCGGGCGAGAGCGGCCGCGGGGACGACGCAGTACTCGGCGAAGCCTCCCTTGAGGACGAAGTTGTCACCGAAGACCTCGTCACCCGTCGTGAACGACGTCACCCCCCCGCCCACCGCCTCGACGACGCCGGCCACGTCGGAGCCGAGGACCGGTCGCGCCGGGCGGCGCAGCCCGCCCAGCCGCGCGTACGCCGGCGACCCGGTCAGCGTCTCCCAGTCGGAGAGGTTGACCGACGTCGCCCGCACCCGGACGAGCACCTGACCGGCCGCCGGCTCGGGCACGGGCAGCTCCGCGATCCGCAGCACCTCCGGCGGGCCGTACCGGTCCTGGACCACGGCCCTCACGAGGCGCCACCACCAGCCGTGAGCCGGCCGGGGTCGTCGGCCACGTGCAGCGTGACCTCGGCGAGCGCGGTCGTGAGCAGGCGAGCGAGGGCGAGGTCGACGTTGTCGAGGTCGTCACAGCGCTGGTGGTAGCAGGCATCCGCCGGCTCGCCCGGGGTCGCGCCCGACGCCTCGGCCTGTGCGTCGGTGACCCGCTCCACGGCTCCCGAGAACACCCCGGCGGTGGCGACGCCGGCGAGGGTGAACGGGTAGTGGTCCGAGCTGCCCCGCAGGTCGACCGGGACGGGGGTGCCCCCGGCCCGCTCGACCGCGTCCCGCAGCAGGTCGTGGGCCACGGCCGAGCCGGCCGCGGCGCCCGTCTCGTCGTAGACGCCGGCGAAGCCGTTGGGCGAGCCCAGCATGTCGGCGTTCAGGTAGACGACGAGGGCGGCCCGCTCCTCGTCGGCGAGGGCGCCGACGTAGCGCGAGGAACCGAGCAGCCCGACCTCCTCCGCGCTCCAGAAGGCGACGCGCACCGTCGCCCGCCGTGGGTCGGAGCCGAGCCACCTCACGATCTCGAGGAGGGCGGCGATCCCGGAGCCGTCGTCGTTCATGCCCGGTCCGTCGACGACCGAGTCCAGGTGCGCGCCGAGCATCACCACCTCGTCGCCCGAGCCCGGCAGCTCACCGACGACCGACCGGGTCGGCCGCTGCTCGGTGCGGGCGGTGAGCACCAGGTGCGCGTCCTCCCCGGCCTCCGCCGCCGCGCCCAGGGCCGCCGCCGCATCCGGCGAGACCCAGGCACCGGGGATGGTGATCCCCTCCGCCCGGGCCAGGGTCGGCCGCAGCACCAGCCCGCCCGGCGCGCCGGGTGAGTACGACAGGAACGCGCCGGCCCCCGCCTGTTGCGCCGCGAGGAGCTGGTCGCGGCGGAAGCAGCCGCCGGGTGGGACGAGCACGACGGCGCCGGTCGGCAGGTCCGCGTAGTCGGCGACGGAGCACCCGGTGCCGGGCGTCGCACCCGGCCCGGGGGCCCCGTTCACGGCGACGACCGGGCCGGACACCTCACCCGGCGGGGACAGCAGCAGCGGACGGAGGTCGTCGGCCACGAACCGCCGTGACCCCACCTCGAGCGCCGACCTGCCGTCATCGACGACGGCGGGCGCGTCGTGCCTCGGTGTGGTCACGGACCATCCGGCCTCGGTCAGCCGTTCCTCGACGAGGGCGGCGGCGCGGTCGTAGCCGGCGGTGCCGACCGAGCGGTACCCCGCCGAGTCGCCGGTCGCCGCGGCCAGCTCCTCGAGCCGGTCGCGCAGGCCGTCCTCGGTGATGCCGGAGAGCTCCGCCGGGTGCGTGGGCGACGGGTCCGGCGCGACCTCACCCGCACCGCCGCAGGCGGCGACGGCCAGGACGAGGGACACCGCCGCAGCCGGGAGCCACCGCCGCGGCGCCGGGCCGGGCGGGACCGTGCGGGGCCGGATGCTGCCCACGACCGAAGGCTACGGCCTCCACCACATCCCCGGAGGTGGGCGACAGTCGTCGGCCGGGCGGCGATCGTCACCCACGTTCGCGGTGGGCGGGGGCGGGTCAGGTGCCGCGGTAGCCGTACGCCATCTGCTCGAGGCGCGCGATGCGCTCGGCCATCGGCGGGTGGGTCGACATCATCCGGGAGACGTCCTGGGCGCGGAAGGGGTTGGCGATCATCATGTGGCTGGCGTTGACGACCTTCTGGGTCGGCGCGAGGGGTGCCCGGGCGACGCCCAGCTCGAGCTTGCGCAGCGCCGAGGCGAGCGCGAGGGGGTCACCGGTGAGATTCGCGCCGTCCTCGTCGGCGTCGTACTCGCGGGTGCGCGAGATGGCCATCTGGACGAACATGGCGCCGATCGGGGCCAGGATCGCCAGGGCCAGCCCGGCCACCGGGTTGCGGTTCTCGTCGCTGCCCCCGCCGCCGCCGAAGATCATCCCGAAGGAGAGGAACTGGCCGATGGTGGCGATGACGCCGGCGATGGCCCCTGCGACCGAGGCCGTGAGGATGTCGCGGTTGTAGACGTGCATGAGCTCGTGACCGAGGACGCCACGCAGCTCGCGCTCGTCGAGCAGGCCGAGGATGCCCTCGGTGCAGCAGACGGCGGCGTTCTCGGGGTTGCGGCCGGTGGCGAAGGCGTTGGGGGCCTGGGTGGGCGACACGTAGAGGCGCGGCATCGGCTGGCCGGCGCGCGTCGACAGCTCGCGGACGATCCGGTACATCACCGGAGCCTCGGCCTCGCTGACCGGGCGGGCGTGCATCGCGCGGATCGCGAGCTTGTCGGAGTTCCAGTAGCCGTACGCGGACGCCGCGAGGCCGAACAGCGCGAACCCCCAGAGGAAGAGGCTCGACCCGAAGAAGCCGGCGAGGAACCAGCCGATGACGAGCAGGATGGCCCACAGCGCGCCGAACAGCGCGGCGGTCTTCAGGCCGTTGTGGTGCTGGTGCATGCCTGCTCAACGGCCGTCCCGGCACCGGTGTTCCGGGCCACGGGAGGGCGCCGCGACGGCGGCGAGCCGGGCGTCGTCGACCGTGGCACCATGGGTCCGATGACCCCCGCGCCCCACGCCGACGAGGTCCGGCGGCTGCTCGTGGAGCACGCCGACCGGACCCTCACCGGACCGGTCGAGGACCCGGCCGTGCTGGCGGCCGTCGTCGGGGTGGAGCGGCTGGTCGTGGCCACCGGCTCCACGGACCCGGAGGTGCTGCGGGCAGCCCTCGAGCCCACCGGTGGACGAGCCGCCGGTGCCGGGGTCGCCGAGGTCGTGGCGGAGGCGCTGGCCTCCGTCACCGCCGGGCTGGAGCGTCGTGCGGGGGGAGAGGCCGCGGACGCCGGTGTCGTCAACCCCGACGCGGGACGCCACGAGATCGTCACCGACGCCACCCTCCTGCGCGCGGGGGTCCGCGCCTCGCAGCGCTCCTTCGACGCGATGCCCTACTACCGGCTCCGTTACGGCGGGCGCGGGGCCCGCTTCGCCAGCACCGACAGTGCGTGGCTGGTCTCGCTCGCCGGGCAGGAGGAGTCGCAGGCGGTCTCGCACGTCCGGTGGCTCGCCCGGGTGCTCGCCAACCGCGGCATGCCGTCGTGGTTGCTCGAGCGCCACCTCGACGCGCTCGCCGCGGAGCTCCGCGCGGCGGCCGGCGCCGATGCGCCGGGGGTGCTCCCCGCCGCGGCCGAGGACCTGGCGGCGACCCGGCGCCGGCACGTCGACGACGACCTGCTCGCCCGCGCCGACGGGTGGGCGGAGGAGGCGCTCGGTGACGACCTGCCGTTCCCCGGCACCGGCCTGCTCCTGGCCGCCGCCGTCGCCGACGACCTCGCCGGCCTCACCCGGGACGACAGTCCCCTGGTCGGCTGGCTCACCTACGCGGAGCGGACCCACCCCGGGGCGGCGGAGGCCGTGGGCGCGGTCCGCGACCGGATCCGCGCCGCCGCGCACCGACCCGCAGGACACCTGGAGGAGCCATGACCGACCCCGTCGAGACCAACCCCGAGCTGTACTCCGTCGCCTTCGAGAACGACCGCGTGCGCGTGCTGCGCTACCACGACCGTCCCGGGGACCGCACCAGCCCCCACGCCCACCCCGACAGCGTGATGCTCACCCTCTCCTCCTTCGAGCGGCGGCTGCGCCACGGCGACGACAGCGTCGACGTCGCGATCCCCGCGGGCGAGGTCCGCTGGCTCGACGCCCAGGAGCACGCCGGGGAGAACATCGGCAGCACCGACACCGTCACCTTCTTCGTCGAGCTCAAGGAGCCGGGACCGGCGTCCGCGGACGGCGCCACCCTGGGTCCACGTTCCTGAGACCGGCGGTCGTCGGGCCGGTCCGCGGCGGTGCGTCAGCCGAGCAGGCCGAGGAGCGCGTGCGGCAGGGCGCTGGTGACGACGAGCACCAGGGTCCCCAGGACGAGGACCACCGTGGTCGGGCGCCCCGGTGTGCCGGTGGCCTGCCCCGGCTCGACAGCGGCCGGCTCGGTGCCGGGCCCGGCCTCGGACCCGGTCGCGGCGCCCGGCCCGGGAGAGGGAGCGGCCCCGGCCGCCCCTGACGGGTCCGCGGAGGCGGCGTCGCCGGCAGCGGGGACGGCGGCCCCTGCGGGGGCGGCCACGGCGGCCACGGCGGGCTCCGGGACGGAGGGGTGGCGGTCGCCGGGCGCCGGTTCCGGGCGGCTGACGAGCAGCGCCAGCCACCGCAGGTAGACGGCGATGCCCAGCACCACGGCGACGACGGCCACGCCGACGAGCGGCCACCGCTCGGCGCCCACGGCCGGGCCCAGGGCCACGACCTTGGCCACGAGGCCGATGACGCCGGGCGGCAGGCCGGCGAGGACGAGCAGCGCCAGCACGAGGGCGCCGCCGGCGAGGGGGTCGCGGCGCAGCAGCCCGCGGAACCCGTCGAGGGTCGCGGCCCCCACCCGGGTCACCGCCGCGAACGCGACCACCGTGGCCGTGGCGTAGACGAGCACGTAGGCGGCGGACGCCCGGATGCCCTCCTCGGTGGCCGCGGTCAGCGGCAGCACCACCCAGCCGGCCTGGGCCACGGTCGACCAGGCGAGCAGCCGGGTGGGGTCGACCTGCCGCAGCGCGACGACGTTGCCGAGCAGCATCGAGGCCGCGGCCACGACGGCGAGCGGCAGCAGCACCCCGGTGCCGCCGGCGTCGCCGAGGGCCCGGACGACGACGAACAGGGCACCGGCCGCGGCCAGCTTCGAGGAGGTCGCGAGGAAGGTGGCGGTGCCGAGGTCGGCCGTGGAGTAGGCCTGCGGCGTCCAGGCGTGGAAGGGGACGAGCGAGAGCTTGAACCCGACCCCGGCCACGAGCACCGCCCCCGCGAGGACGAGCACCGGACGGGTCGTCCCGTCCTCCCAGGCGCGGCCCGCGCCATCGGCCAGGAACGCGGCGTCCCCGGTGGCGGTCACCCACAGCGCCGCCCCGAGCACGAGGAGGGCGAACGACGCCAGCGAGGTGACCAGCAGGGCGAGGGCGCCGTGCGCCGAGCGCCGCGACCCCCGCAGCGCCACCAGCGCGACGAGCGGCACCGTCGCCAGCTCGAGGGCGACCAGCCAGGCCCCGAGGTCGCGGGCGGCCGTCACGGCCACGCCACCGGCGGTGGCCGAGAGCACGAGCATGGAGGTGACGACCCGGTCGCGGGCGCCGGCCGCCGAGTCGTGCAGGTGGGCCAGTGCCGCCGCCGCCGCGAGCAGCATCCCGGCCTGGAGCGTCGACTCGACCGGGCCGGCGGTCCACAGGCAGGCACCGTCCGGCGCCGGGAGGCAGAGGGTGCGCAGCGGCAGCTCCGACCCGGTGACCGAGCCGCGCAGCGCCACGCCGGCGCCGACGACGAGCAGCACGGCCGCCACCGGCAGCGCCCATCCGCCACCGGAGACGCGAGGGGGCAGCACCGCGTCGAGGAGCAGCACGAGCACCGCGCCCAGCGCCGGCACGAGGGCCGGGGCGAGCACGAGCCAGTCGATGGCGACGAGGCCGGTCACGGGGCCCCCACGAGCCCGGCGACCGCACCCGCCGTGACCGACAGCACCGTCATCGGCAGCACCCCGAGGACGACCACCGCGGTGGCCAGCACCCCGAGCACGGCGCGCTCGGTGCCGACGGTGTCGGGGGTGAGGGCGGCCCCGGCGTCGGGCCGGTCGCCCACCCAGACGATCCCGGCCACCCGCAGCGCGTACCCGGCGGACAGGGCCGCACCGGCGGCGGCGGCCACGGCGCAGCCGACGAACAGCCCTGCCGGACGGTCCGCGGCCGGGTCGAACGCGGCGTACACGGCGAGGAACTCGCCCCAGAAGCCGGCGAGGCCGGGCAGCCCGAGGCTGGCCGCCAGCCCCAGGACGAGCACGAACCCCAGCCGCGGCGAGGTCTCGCGCAGCGCGGGCCGGGCGACGGCGAGGTCCGCGCTCCCCCAGCGCTGCTTGAGCCCGCCGACGAGGACGAAGAGCAGGGCCGAGACCACCCCGTGGGCGATGTTGCCGAAGAGCGCCGCCTGGAGCCCGGTGTCGGTGCCGGCCGCGAGGGCGAGCACCACGAAGCCCATGTGCGCCACCGAGGAGTACGCGATGAGCCGCTTGAGGTCGCGCTCGACGAGGCAGACCAGCCCGCCCCAGATGATGCCGACGACGCCGAGCACCGCGAGCAGCGGCGCCAGCCGCCCGAAGGCCTCCGGCACCACCGACACCGGCAGCCGGACCAGTCCGTACGTCCCCATCTTGAGCAGCACCGCGGCCAGCAGCACCGAGCCGGCCGTCGGGGCCGTCGTGTGGGCCGGCGGCAGCCAGGTGTGCACCGGGAAGACCGGCACCTTGACCGCGAGACCGGCGACGAGCAGGGACGCGACGAGCAGCTGCGTGCCCGCGGGCAGCGACGGGCCCACGGTGACGAGCTCGCGCAGGTCGGAGGTGCCGGCCGCGCCGACGAGCACGAGGATCCCGACGAGCATCAGGGTGGAGCCGACCGCGGTGTAGAGGATGAACCGCAGCCCCGCCTCGGTGCGGGCCCGGGCGTCGTGCCGGTCGCCGTACCGGGTGATCAGCACCCACATCGGGACCAGGACGACCTCGAAGGCGACGAAGAACAGGACGGCGTCGCGGGCGGTGAAGGTCGCCAGGGCACCGGCCTCCACGAGCAGCAGGCACCCGAGGAACGTGGCCGGGGTGCCGCCCTCGGGCAGCTCGACCCGGGCGTGCGCGGCGAGCAGTGCCCCGATGGCGGCGGTGAGGACCACGAGCGGCACCGAGATGCCGTCGACCCCGAAGGACCAGCGCACGCCGAGGTCCGGCAGCCAGGCGCGGTCGACCCCGTCGCGCTGCACCGACACGGCGACCGCGAGCACGAGGGTCAGCCCTGCCGTGACGGCCGTGACCGCACGCGCCCGCCCGGCGGGCAGCATCCGACCGGCCGTCACGAGCCAGAGGCCGACCGCGGCGGGTACCCCGAGGAGCAGGCTCACGACCACGCCGCCACCCCCGCCAGCCCGAGGGCGCCGAGGAGCACGACAGCGCCGAGGACGAGGCCCGCCGCGGCGCTCGGCCGCTCACCGCGGTGCAGGCGGCCACCCGACCAGCCGGCGACCCGGGCCGCGACGGCCGTGCCGCGCACGTAGGCGTCGACGACGTCGGTGTCGAGGCGGGCGGCGAGCCGGGCGAGCGCCACCACCGGACGCGCCACGACCCGCAGGTAGAGGGCGTCGGCGCCGAGGCCGCGGTCGGCGTGCGGCACGAGCCGGCGGGCGAGGACGTCGGCGGGGTCGCGGTCGAAACCACCCCGCAGGGCCACCGCGACACCGACGGCGATGACGAGCACGGTGAGCAGCAGCCACCACAGCGAGACCCCGCCGAGGGGGAAGGCGTCGGTGAGCAGCACCAGGCCGCCGAGCACGGTGCCGGCCACGAGCACGCCCAGGGTGCCGAGGACCCAGACGGGCACCGCACCGGCCACCGGCCGGGCCCGGACGTGCGCCGTGAGGACGAGGTAGGCGCGGGTGGCGTACGCGGCCGTGACCGCCGAGGTGAGGAACAGGGCGACGAGGACGACCACGCCCGGGCCACCGTCGTCCGCCACCGCGCCGTCCCAGGCGGTGGCGAACACGTGCTCCTTGGAGAGGCCGCCGACGACGAGCGGCACACCGGCGAGCGAGAGCAGCCCGAACGAGAAGGCCGTGCGCAGCACGGGAGCGGCGGTGCCGCTGCCCCGCAGCGTCGCGGCCGCGGTCCCGCCCGCGACCAGGCCCGCCCAGCCGATGGCGAGGAAGAGCAGTGACTTGAACAGGGCGTGCGACCACAGGTGGAACAGCCCCGACGCCGGCCCCTCCTCGAACGGTGCGGACGCCACCGCCCCGAGCATGATGGCCACCTGGCTCACCGTCGACCACGCCAGCATCCGCTTGAGGTCGCTCTGGGCGAAGGCGAGCACCGCCGCGAGCAGCATCGTCACCGCCGCGGCGAGGCCGAGGAACCAGCGGGCGCTCGGGCTGACGGCGAGCAGCGGGAAGAGGCCGGCGAGCACCACCGTGCCCGCGGCCACCATCGTCGCCGCGTGGATGAGGGCGCTCGCGGGCGTCGGGCCCTCCATGGCGTCCGGGAGCCAGTCCTGGAACGGGACCTGCGCCGACTTGCCGAGCACCCCGACGACGACGAGGGAGAGGAGCACCGAGCGCAGCACCGGGTCGGGCGCCGCGCAGGTGCTGAGCGCCTCGCTCACCGTCATCCCCGCAAGGGTCGCGTCCTCGATGCATGCGGTGGGCCGGGCCCAGGCGTCGAGCACGGCCTGGAGCCGGGTCGAGCCGGCACCGGCGGCGAGGCCGACGACCCCGAGGACGAAGCCGATGTCGGCGAAGCGGGTGACGAGGAAGGCCTTGTGCGCCGCGCGCCGGGCGCTCGGCCGCCGGGACCAGTGACCGATGAGCAGGTAGGAGCACCAGCCCATGACCTCCCAGCCGACGACGGTGAGCACGAGGTCGCCGGAGTGGACGACGAGCAGCATCGCCGCGGAGAAGAGCGAGACGGTGGCGGCGAACTGTCCGTAGCGGTCGTCGGTCTCCAGGTACCAGGCCGAGTACACCTGCACGGCGAGGGTCACCAGCGCGACGACGAAGGCGAGGGCCGCGCGGGTGGGCCCCGAGAGCAGGTCCAGCGGCACCTCGAGGCCACCGGCGTCCAGGCCCGGGCCGGGGACGGTGACGACGTCCGGGGTCGAGGCCCACGACACGGCGGCGGCGAGGAGGACGAACGAGCCGCCCACGAGGGCGGTGGCCCGGGCCAGGCGGTCGTCGTCGCGCAGGAGCAGCCCGAGCCCCGCGGCGGCGGCGGGCACGAGCACGAGCACCCAGGGGATCACGGGGCCTCCCCGCTGCGCTCGTCGAGGTCGATGGTCCCCCGGGAGCGGAAGGCGGCGAGGACGACGGCGAGCGCGACGACCACCTCGGCCGCCGCGATCGTGATGACGAAGAGCGGGAGCACGCTGCCGGACGCCCACCGGTCGCCTCCGGCGGCCTGGGTGGCCACGAGGAGCACGAGGCCGCCGGACAGCACCAGCTCCACGCCGACGAGGAGCAGGACGGCGTTGCGGCGCACCGTGATCCCCGCGACCCCGAGGCCGACGAGGACGGCGGCGAGCAGGTACGGCCCGGCGAGGTGGATCATCCGCCGGCTCCCGTCCCGGCCGCCCCCGCCGTGCCGGTGCCGCGGCCCACCCGCGAGACGGCGAGCGCCGCCACGAGGGCGGCGAGGAGCAGGAGGCTGAGCAGCTCGAACGGCCACACCCAGGTGCCGAACAGCCGGCCCGCCACCTGGGTGGAGGTGACCTCGGCGCGCTCCACCGGGTCGGTGCCCGCCAGGGGCAGGAGCACCGAGAGGAGCAGGGCCGCGGTGGCCGCACCGAGCAGGCCGGCACCGAGCGAACGCCACACCGGCACCGCGTGGGCGAGGTCCGGGCCGATGGGGGCACGGGTGAGCATCAGCGCGAAGAGGACCAGGACGACGACGGCCCCGACGTACACGAGCACGAGGACGAGGGCGACGAGCTCGGCGCCGAGCACGAGCAGCGAGCCCGCGACGCCGAGCAGCGCGAGCACCAGCCACAGCGCCGCGTGGACGACGTGGCGCGTCGTCACCGCGAACAGGCCACCGACGACGGCCACCACCGCAGAGGCGGCGAAGGCGGTGTCGAGGGCGGTCACGAGGGGTCCTCGGTGGGCGGCTCGGGCGCCGCGGCCGGCTCCCCCTCCGCCGGTGCCGCACCGGCCTCCGGCCGGTCCCCGCCGGCCCTGGTCACGGTGCGCGGACGCACGGTCCGGGGTGGCCGTGCCCCGGCGGCGCCCCCGCCGACGGGCCCGGTGCCCCGTGGGGGGCGGGAGGCGGCGGCGACCTCGGCCGGCTCGGCGGACCGCTCGTCGAGGGCGGGCGGTGGCGGGACCGTGGCCATCCAGTCCCCCAGTCGCTCCTTCTCGTGGAGCAGGTCGCGGATGTCGGTCTCCGCGTACTCGAACTGGGGGCTCCAGAAGAGGGCGTCGAACGGGCACACCTCGACGCAGATGCCGCAGTACATGCACAGCGAGAAGTCGATGGCGAAGCGGTCGAGGACGTTGCGCTGGCGCTCCCGGCCCCCGGGCGTGCTCGCGGGCACCGTCTCCTTGTGGGAGTCGATGTAGATGCACCAGTCCGGGCACTCGCGGGCGCAGAGCATGCACGAGGTGCAGTTCTCCTCGAGCAGCGCGATGACGCCGCGGCTGCGGGGGGGCAGGGCGGGTGGCACGTCCGGGTACTCGGCGGTGTGCGAGGGACGCAGCGCGGTGCGGGCGGTGGCGACCAGCCCCTTGAGCACGCCGGGCACCCCGCCCCGGCCGCGGCGGTCCCCGGTGCTGCGCTCCTGCTCGCTCACCAGCCCATCACCACCCCGGCAGCGGTCAGCACGAGCTGGAGGACGGCGAGCGGCACCAGCCACAGCCAGGCGAGGCGCTGCAGCTGGTCCTCCCGCAGCCGAGGCCACGAGACCCGCACCCAGATCACGGCGACGGCGACGACCAGGCCCTTGAGCAGGGTCCACAGCCAGCCGAGGGTGTCGGGCGCCGGCCCGTGCCAGCCCCCGAGCCAGAGGACCGCGAAGAGCAGCGACACGACGACGATGCCCGCGTACTCGGCGAGGAGGAAGAAGGCGAAGCGCAGGCCGGTGTACTCGGTCCACGCCCCCAGGACGAGCTCGGCGTCGGCGATCGGCATGTCGAACGGGGGCCGCTGCAGCTCGGCCACGGCCGCGACGAGGAACACCACGGCCCCGGGCAGCTGCCAGAGCAGCCACCACGGCGTCCAGCGGTCGGCGAGGACGACGAGCGAGAGGGAGCCGCCCGCGAGGGCGACCGACGCGACGGCGAGCACGAGCGGCAGCTCGTAGGAGACGAGCTGGGCCGCCGCGCGCAGGCCGCCGAGGAGGGAGTACTTGTTGCCGCTGGACCACCCGGCCATCAGGGTGCCGAGCGCCCCGACCGAGGTGACGGCGAGGAACAGCACCACCGAGCCCGGCACGTCGACGGCGGCCACTCCCGGCGCCACCGGCACCAGCGAGAGCGCGACGAGGTAGGGCACGAGCGCCACGGCGGGCGCCAGCCGGAACACCCGCCGGTCGGCGGCCCGCGGGGTGATGTCCTCCTTCTGGACGAACTTCACGCCGTCGGCGACCAGCTGGGCCCACCCGTGGAACCCGCCCGCGTACATCGGCCCGAGCCGGCCCTGCATGTGCGCCATCACCTTGTGCTCGACCTGCCCCACGAGCAGGGGGAGGACGAGGAACGCGGCGAGCACCGCCGCGGCGCGGAGCACGAGGTCGAGGGCCGTCATCGCGGGCCCCACTCGGCCGGCGGGACCCCCGGAGCCTGCACACGACGCCGACCCGGGGCTCGGGCGGACTCGTGGCCCTCCCCCGGCTCCTTGCCGCCCGGCCACGGCTTGGACGCGCGCGCTGCGAGCTGGAAGGACTTGCGCAGCGGGGTGCCCTCGAACCCGTCGGGCAGCAGCAGCGGCCGGATGCCGAGGCCGGTGCCGTCGTCGAACCCGTCGAAGTCGATGCCGAACATCTCGAAGGTCTCGCGCTCGTGCCAGGCCGCACCGCGGAACACGCCGGTGACCGAGGCGAGCGGCTCGCCGTCGGGCACCCGGGTGCTGAGCAGCAGGCCGCGCAGCGCCCCGGGTGAGGACACGTCGTAGAGGTGGCAGACGACGTCGAAGCCGGGGACCTGCTCCTCGTGGGTGCGGTCGACGGCACTCAGCCAGTCGAGGAAGGCGAACCCCTCGGCGCGCGCCGCGGCCACGGCCTCGCGCCAGCCGCCCGGCTCGACCACCCGAGTCTCGTCCGCCACGCCCGGCACCCTACCGAGAAGTGCCCGGTGAGGGCCCGAGGACCGGGACGGCGTCGACCCCGGTGCGGTTCACGTCGGGCCGGAGGGCGACCGCTCCGCGCCGGGTCCGGGGAGCACCCCCTGGGCCGCCACGACCGCGAGCCCGGCGACCCCGACGAACCAGCCCCACCACGTCCAGCCGGTGGCGACCAGCCCGAGCGCCGTCCCCGCGCAGAGCAGGAGGGCGACGGCGACGCGCGCCCCCGTCCCGAGGCGCCGCCGGGACCGGGGCGCCATGAACAGCCCCCAGAACAGGACCACGACCGTGCTTCCGGCGACCAGCCAGGCGAACCCCGCCACGGACCGCTCGCCGTCCCCGAGCAGCTCGTACGCCACGACGCCGGCCCCGACGAAGAGGGCGACCTCGGTGACGAACGCCACCGCCGCGAGGAGGAGCAGCGCCGGGGTGGTGATGGCCGTGGCGTCGTGCGCCGGGCCGGGCGGGGGCGCCGCGCCGCTCACGGCTTCGCGACCAGGTCGCGGGTGACCTCGCCCCCGGCGGCCGTGCGGTGCCCGGCGTAGCGCCCCGGCCGCCGGGCGGCGAGGGCGGCCCCCGAGAGCCGCTCGGCCGCGATCTTCTCCTGCAGCGTGATGATCCCCTGGAGCAGCGCCTCCGGGCGGGGAGGGCAGCCCGGCACGTAGACGTCGACCGGCACCAGCTGGTCGACGCCCTTGGTGACCGAGTACGAGTCCCAGTACGGGCCACCGCTGTTCGAGCACGCCCCGAACGAGATGACGTACTTGGGCTCGGGCATCTGGTCGTACAGCCGGCGGATGGCCGGCGCCATCTTGTCGGTGACGGTCCCCGACACGACCATGAGGTCGGCCTGACGGGGGCCGGGTGCGAACGGGATGACGCCGAGCCGGATGAAGTCGTGGCGCCCCATCGAGGTGGCGATGAACTCGATGGCGCAGCAGGCCAGGCCGAAGTTGAAGACCCACAGCGAGTACCGCCGGCCCCAGTTCAGGACGATGCGGAGGGGCTTGGGCGCGTGCTCGGAGACCGGCCCGACCCGCGGCATCGGCAGGTCGACGCTCACGACAGGTCCCAGCGGAGCAGGCCGCGGCGGGCGGCGTGGGCGAGCCCGAGCAGGACGACGGCCGCGAAGATGCCGACCTCGACGAGCGAGGCGACCCCGAGCTCGGCGTCGCGCAGCACGAGCGCCCAGGGGAAGAGGTAGACGGCGTCGACGGCGATGACGACGTAGAGGAAGGCGAAGGAGACGTAGCGCACCTGGTGCTGCGCCCACCCGGTGCCCACCGGGTCGACCCCGGACTCGTAGGTGCGCAGGCCCGCCTCGGTGACCGCACGGGGGGCGACGAGGCGGCGCACGAGCATCGCCGCGGCCACGAGCAGCACCCCGGCCAGCACGACCGCCGCGACCGCGAGGTAGCCCTCCATGCCACGAGACTAGCGGCCGGCGGCGGTGCCAGCCGGTGAGGACCGGCGGGCCGTCCGAACCGCTCCACGGGATGCGGGCCCCATGCCCGCGCGCGAGTACGTACGATGGAGGGTGCTGCGCCCGCGGCACCCGCGGACCGGCTCACCGACCAGCGACACCCGGGACACTTCGTGACCAGCACCGTCCAGACCCTCGACCGGGTCGTCATCCGCTTCGCCGGCGACTCCGGCGACGGGATGCAGCTCACCGGCGACCGCTTCACCTCGGACACCGCCGCCGTCGGCAACGACCTGTCGACGCTGCCCAACTTCCCCGCCGAGATCCGCGCCCCACAGGGCACGCTGCCCGGCGTCTCCAGCTTCCAGCTGCACTTCGCCGACCACGACGTCCTCACTCCGGGCGACGCGCCCGACGTCCTCGTGGCGATGAACCCGGCCGCGCTCAGGGCCAACCTCGGCGACCTCCCGCGCGGGGCCAGCATCATCGTCGACGCCGACAGCTTCACCAAGCGCAACCTCGCCAAGGTCGGCTACGCCGCCAACCCGCTCGAGGACGGCAGCCTGGACTCCTGGCTCGTGCACCCGGTGTCGCTCACCTCGATCACCGTCGAGGCCCTCGCGGCGTTCGACGGGCTGAGCCGCAAGGAGAAGGAGCGGGCGAAGAACATGTTCGCCCTCGGCCTGCTCTCCTGGATGTACACCCGCCCCACGACCGGCACCGAGACGTTCCTCGAGAAGAAGTTCGGCGCCCGGCCCGAGCTCCTCCAGGCCAACCTCACCGCGCTGCGCGCCGGGTGGAACTACGGCGAGACCACCGAGGAGTTCGCCTCCTCGTACGTCGTCGCCCCGGCGGTCATGCCCCCCGGCACCTACCGCAACGTCACCGGCAACACCGCGCTGGCGCTCGGACTCACCGCGGCGGCGCACCGGGCCGGTCGGCCGCTCCTGCTCGGCTCGTACCCGATCACCCCGGCCTCCGACGTGCTGCACGCCCTCGCCGCGCTCAAGCGCCACGGGGTCACCACCATCCAGGCCGAGGACGAGATCGCGGGGATCGGCATCGCGCTGGGCGCGTCCTACGGGGGGGCGATCGGGGTGACCACGACGTCCGGCCCCGGGCTCGCGCTGAAGTCCGAGACGATCGGCCTCGCGGTCTCCCTCGAGCTCCCGCTCGTCGTCGTCGACATCCAGCGCGGCGGGCCCTCCACCGGGCTGCCGACGAAGACCGAGCAGGCCGACCTGCTCCAGGCGATGTTCGGCCGCAACGGCGAGTCGCCGGTGCCCGTCATCGCACCGTGCACGCCCGCCGGCTGCTTCGACGCCGCGATGGACGCCGTCCGCATCGCCACCCGGTACCGCACGCCGGTCCTCCTGCTCTCCGACGGCTACCTCGCCAACGGGTCCGAGCCGTGGTCGGTGCCGTCGGTCGAGGACCTCCCCGACCTCAACGTCGACCTCGCGACCGAGACCAACGCGGTCGACGCCGCGGGCGAGCCGGTCTTCCACCCCTACCTGCGCGACCCCGAGACCCTCGCGCGCCCGTGGGCCGTGCCGGGGTCACCCGGGCTCGAGCACCGCATCGGTGGCATCGAGAAGGCCGACGTCACCGGTGACATCTCCTACGACCCCGACAACCACGACCGGATGGTGCGCCTGCGCCAGGCGAAGATCGCCGGCATCGAGGTACCCGACCTCGAGGTCGACGACCCGAGCGGCGAGGCCCGGGTGCTCGTCCTCGGCTGGGGCTCCACCTACGGACCGGTCGCCGCCGCGGCCCGGGTGGTCCGCAACTCCGGCCGCCCGGTGGCGCGGGCCCACCTGCGCCACCTCAACCCCTTCCCCGCGAACCTCGGCGACGTGCTGCGCCGGTACGAGCGGGTCGTCGTCCCCGAGATGAACCTCGGTCAGCTCGCCCTGCTGCTGCGGGCCGAGTTCCTCGTCGACGTCCGTTCGCACACGGCGGTCCGCGGCCTGCCGTTCACCACCGTCGAGCTCGCCGACGCCATCTCGCAGACCTTCGAGGAGCTTTCGTGACCACGATCGACCGCGCGAGGGAGGTCGTGCACCTCGGCATGCCGGGCAGCGGCCTCGAGCACGTGCCGCACCTCTCACCCGAGGACGCCGCCCAGTCCAAGCGGGACTTCACCTCCGACCAGGAGGTCCGCTGGTGCCCGGGCTGCGGCGACTACGTCATCCTCGCCGCCGTCCAGTCCTTCCTCCCCGAGCTCGGGCTGCGGCGCGAGAACATCGTCTTCGTCTCGGGGATCGGGTGCAGCTCACGGTTCCCGTACTACCTCGACACCTACGGGATGCACTCCATCCACGGGCGGGCACCGGCCATCGCCACCGGCCTGGCCACCTCCCGGTCCGACCTGTCGGTGTGGGTGGTCACCGGTGACGGCGACGCGCTCTCGATCGGCGGCAACCACCTGATCCATGCGCTGCGCCGCAACGTCAACCTGACGATCCTGCTCTTCAACAACCAGATCTACGGCCTCACCAAGGGGCAGTACTCCCCCACCTCGAAGCCGGGCTCGGTCACCAAGTCGACGCCGCTGGGCTCGGTCGACACCCCGTTCAACCCGGTGTCGCTCGCGCTCGGGGCCGAGGCCAGCTTCGTCGCCCGGGTCATGGAGTCCGACCGGGCCGAGCTCGGTCAGGTGCTGCGGGCCGCGGCCGAGCACCGCGGCGCCTCGCTCGTCGAGATCTACCAGAACTGCCCGATCTTCAACGACGGCGCGTTCGAGGTGCTCAAGGACCGGTCGCAGCAGGAGGCCCGGATCGTGCGACTGCGGGCGGGCGAGCCGGTGACGGTCGGCCCGGAGGGCGACCGCCGCGTGCTCGTGCGGGCGGCCGGGGGGGCGATGGAGTTCGTCCCGCTCGGCTCCGAGGGGGGCCGGGAGGTCGTCGTCCACGACCCGGCGCGTGAGGACCCGAGCCAGGCGTTCGCGCTCTCCCGCCTGGACTCGCCGGAGATGACGCACGTGCCGATGGGCGTCTTCCGCCGGGTCGACCGGCCCACGTACGACGACGTCGTGCGCGCGCAGGTCACCGGCGCCGTGGAGACCGCCGGCGGCCCGGCCACCGACGACGACCTCGACGAGCTCCTCCGCGGCCGCGACACGTGGACCGTGGGGTGACGGGCCGCACCGGCCCACCCGCTCCGACCGAGGACCCCGCCGAGCTCCGGCGCGGCACCGTCTACGGCTTCCTCGCCTACGGCATCTGGGGGCTGTTCCCGCTCTACTTCGCCGCGCTGGAGCCGTCCGGAGCCTTCGAGGTGCTCGCCCACCGCATCCTGTGGACGCTCGCCGTGTGCGCGCTCGTGCTCCTGGTCCGCCGAGACCTCGGATGGGTGCGGCCCCTGCTCGCCCGGCGCCGCCTCCTCGGCGGCATCGCCGTCGCGGGGCTGCTCATCGCCGTCAACTGGACGGTCTACGTGCTCGCCGTCCTCACCGGCCGCACCTACGAGGCGGCCCTCGGGTACTTCCTCAACCCGATCGTCACCGTGGCCCTCGGCGTCGTCGTCCTGCGCGAGCGGCTGCGGCCGGGGCAGTGGGCCGCGGTGGGCATCGGAGCCGTCGCCGCCCTCTACCTCACCGTGGCCGGTGGGGTCGTGCCGTGGATCCCGCTGGTGCTCGCGTTCTCCTTCGGCCTCTACGGGCTGACCAAGAAGCGCGTGGGCGCCACGCTCGCCGCGATGCACTCGCTCGCCGCCGAGACGGCGCTGCTCGCCCCGATCGCGGTCGGGGTGCTCCTCGTCCTGACCGCCCGTGGCGAGACCACCTTCACCGGGCACGGTGCCTGGCACACCGCGCTGCTCGTGCTCGCGGGGGTGGTCACCGCCGTTCCCCTCCTGTTCTTCGCGGCCGCGGCCCGGCGGATCCCGCTCGTCACGGTCGGGCTGATCCAGTTCATCACCCCCGTGCTCCAGCTCGTCGTCGGCGTGGTGCTCCTGGGGGAGCACGTGTCGGGCCGGCTGTGGGTCGGCTTCGGCATCGTCTGGGTGGCGCTCGTCGTGCTCAGCTGGGACTCGCTGCGGGCGGCGCGCTCCACCCGTCGGGCGGCGGCCGCCGCCGCGAGCCCCGCCTCCGTCGCCATCGCCGGCGACGAGGTCGCCGAGGCCTCCGAGCCCTGCCCCTGAGCCCCTGCCCCCGGGCCCCGGCGCTCTCAGCCGGTGAAGGTGGCGCGGTAGTCGGACGGCGTCCTGCCGGTGAGCTCGCGGAACGCGGCGTTGAACGCCGACAGCGAGCCGTAGCCCACCTCGTGGGCGATGGTCGTGACCGGTGTGTCGTCGGCGGCGAGCCGCTCGACCGCCTGCAGCACCCGCATCCGCCGGACGACGGCGCGCCAGCTCATCCCGAGCTCGGCCTCGAACCTGCGCGCCAGCGACCGGGGGACCAGTCCCACCGCATCGGCGACCTCCTCGAAGCGGACGTCCCCGCCGAGCCGTTCCTCGGTGAGCCGCAGCGCCGCTCGCACCTCGACGGACCGGCCCGCCGGCACGACGACCGGGCTGGGCTCCTCCGCGAGCCGCCACGCGACCGCGGCGAGGGCGGCGAACAGGGTCCGGGCGTAGGGCGGCAGGGGGTCCGCCGACTCCTGCCAGCCGCTGCACTCCGCGACCAGCGCCCGGGCGAGTGGGTCGAGGTCGAAGACCGTCAGGGCCCGTGGCGGCGGGGGCGCGAAGTCGACGTGGAAGAGCACCGAGGCCGTCGTCGCGGGCTGGGGGATCGCGACGACGACCGGCCGGCCGGCACGCAGGAGGGCCGCCCGGGCCGGAGGCAGCAGCCAGCGCTGCCCCTCCGCCTCGAGCCGCAACGCCCCGGAGCCGGCGCACAGCAGGTAGTGCCGGTCCACGACCAGCTCCCGGGGCCCGGTCGGCGCGAAGGACCGGGTGAACGCGAACGCCTCGCGGGTCACGGGTGGGCTCCCACGCGCCGATCGTAGGGACGCCGTCGCCGGTCAGGCGACCGACTCGACGAGGTCGGCGCGGAAGCGACGGCTCACGGGACCCTCGGTGACGAGCGGCCGCAGCACGGCGTTGGACCGTGCGAAGGCCGCCGACCCCAGGTAGGCGGCGAACGACGCCTGGTCGGCCCACTCGTGGACCACCGTCACGGTGCGGTCGTCCTCGCGGGAGGCGTAGACGCGGAAGGCAAGGTTGCCCGGCATCGCGCGGACCCGGGGGCGCTCCCGCTCGAGCTGCGCCAGGGCCCGGTCGCGGTCGCCGGGGGTGGTCGAGAAGTCGAGGATGGCGATGAACATGGTCGCTCCTGGTTGGGGTGTGGTGAACCTGTCCCACCAGCCTCGCCCGTGGCCGGGGCGGCCGCCTCCGCGCACCGGACGCATGCGCGCTGCCAGCAGACACCGTTCCGCCCCCGGTGCCCGCACGCGGGCCGCCCCGCCCCGGTCAGTCGCCGAGGAGGTGCCGGAGGTGGGCGTTGGCGAAGCGGCGGTCGGGGTCCAGCCGGTCGCGGACGGCGAGGAAGTCGGCGAACCGGGGATAGAGCTCGCGCAGCCGGTCGGCGCCGAGGGCGTGCATCTTCCCCCAGTGCGGGCGGCCCGCGTGCTCGCCGGCGATGGCCTCGAACGCCTCGAAGTAGGCGCGGTGGTCCATCCGGTGGTACTGGTGCACGGCGACGTAGGCGTTGTCGCGCTCGAACGCCGTCGAGAGCCAGATGTCGTCGGCCGCGATGAAGCGCACCTCCACCGGGAAGGGCGACGCCTGGTCGGACCGGTCGATCCACGCCCGCAGCTGGCGCAGCACGTCCGCGACCGCCGCCCGGGGGACGGCGTACTCGCTCTCGAGGAAGCGGACGTCGCGAGTCGTGCAGAACACCCGCCAGGAGTCGTCGGCGTACTCGCGTGATGACCACGCAGCGGCCGAGACGCGGTTCAGGCCGGGCACGACACCCGGGCGCACCGCTGCCAGCCGGTTCACGACCTCGTAGACGCGGTTCGACAGCAGCTCGTCGTCGAGCCACCGGCGCCAGCCGGGCAGCGGCGCAGGTCCCTCCCCCACCGCGACCCGGTCGTTGCGCTTGACCATCACCCGGTCGGTGTGGGGGAACCAGTGCAGGTCGAGGTGGTCGTGCGCGTCCGCCTCCGCCTGGATGTCGTCGAGCATCGCGTCGAACGACTCCACCCCCTCGACGGCGTGCAGGCGGAAGGCCGGCACGCACTGCAGCTCGAGCTCGACGACCACCCCGAGCGCCCCGAGCCCCACCCGGGCCGCGTGGAACACCTCGGGCTCGACCTCCGCGGAGCACTCCAGCACGGTGCCGTCGGCGAGCGCGAGGGTGAGGCCGCACACCGCGTCGGCGATGCCCCGCAGCCGGCTGCCGGTGCCGTGGGTGCCGGTGGCGACGGCCCCGCTGATCGTCTGGCGGTCGATGTCGCCGAGGTTCGGCAGGGCCAGCCCGTGGGCCTGCAGGGCGGGGTTCAGCTCGTGCAGCGGGGTGCCGGCCAGCACCCGCACCCGGCGGCGGTCCGTGTCGACGGCCACGACGCCGCGGAGCCCGTCGACCCGCAGCAGCACGCCGTCGGTGGCGACGAGCGGGGTGAACGAGTGCCCCGAACCGGCCACGCGCACGGTGGCCCCCCGGGCCCGGGCCGCCCGCAGCACGGCCCGGACCCCGTCGAGCGTCGAGACCTGCGAGACGGCGGAGGGACGGGACTCGACGTTGCCGGCCCAGTTGCGCCACACCCCGGTCACCCGAAGCACCGCCCCTCGCCCCGGTAGGTCGGCACCGCGCCGGCACCGGCCACGCCCCGCAGCAGGTGCACGGCGTCGAACCGCTCGAGCAGCTCGCCGGCCTTGGCCCCGCGCATCCAGACGCGGTCACCGAGCCGGAGGGCGCCGACCCCCGCGCCGCGCACCGGGGTCTGCACCTCGCCCGCAGCCTCGGCGCGCAGCAACGACCAGCCGCGGCGCGCCGGGGTGGGCACCCGCGACCAGCCCGGCTCGCCGCTCGCCACGTACCCGCCACCGAACGCCGTGACCACGCCCGCCGCGGGCCGGCGCACGACCGGCAGCGCGAACGCCATCGCCGGGGCCGGTGTGAAGTCGTCGTAGCCGTCGAAGAGGGTGGGGCCGTACAGGCCCGACCCGGCGGCCAGCTCGGTCACCACCTCGTCCTCCCCGTACCGGTGCAGGCTGCCGGTGCCGCCGCCGTTGACGAACGCGAGCTCCGCCTCGCGCCGGACCGCTGCCACCACGGCGGTCCTCCGCTCGACGAGCTCGGCCACCGAGCGGCGCTTGAGCAGGCGCAGGTGCGGCCCGGAGTCGGGCAGCCCCGCCACCTGGGCGTCGTAGAACATCAGCCCGCGCACCTCCATCCCCACCTCCAGGGCTGCCCTGACGACGCCGAGGGCCTGCTCCGGCGTGCGCGTCGGCGAGCGGCGGACGCCGAGGTGAAGCCGGCCCACGCGCAGCGAGGCGTCGACGTCCACCGCCACCCCGAGGCCGCGGACCGTGTCACCGAGTGTGGCCCGCAGCCAGTCGACGTGCTCGACCGAGTCGACGGTGACGGTGACCTCGCGGCGGAGCAGGTCCTCGCCGCCGACGTCGCGCAGCGCGGCGACGTCGACCGACGGGTAGGCGACGAGGACGTCGCGCACGTCGCTGCGGACGAGCCAGGCGGCCTCGGCCACGGCGTAGGCCATGACGCCCGCGAAGCCGGGACGGGCCAGGACCCGGGCCAGGACGTCCCTGCACCGCACCGACTTCGAGGCCACCCGCACCGGGCGCCCCGCAGCGCGGCGGACCAGGTCGTCGGCGTTGGCCTCGAGCGCGTCGAGGTCGAGGGCGACGAACGGCGCCGTGGTGCCCGCGGTCGCCGCGTCCCACCGCGCGAGCACGTCGTCCGGCACCGTCACCACGCGGCGACTCTATAGCGACCGGTGAGCGGGGGCGGGTCGTCAGCCGGCGCGGGTGACGACGCCGGTGGCGAGGGCGTACAGGGCGTCCTTGGCCTCGCTCGGCGGCAGCGGGTCGAGCACCTGTTGCGCCCGCCGGGCCACCGCCTCGGTGTCCGCCCGGGCCTGCTCCATGGCCGGGTGGGCGCGGAGCAGCCGCAGCGCCTCCGCGAGCCGCTCGTCGTCGGTGAGGTCACCGGTGAGGAGCTCGCGGAGCCGGGCGTCGGCGGGGTCGGTGGAGGCGAGTGCGTGCAGCACCGGCAGGGTGCGCTTGCCCTCGCGCAGGTCGGTGCCCGGGGTCTTCCCCGAGTCGTCGGCGTCCGAGGCGATGTCGATGAGGTCGTCGGCCAGCTGGAACGCGACGCCCAGCCGCTCCCCGAACTCGCGCATCGTCTCGACGACCTCGGGAGGGCAGCCCGAGAACATCGCGCCGTACCGGGCGGCGGTGGCGATGAGCACCCCGGTCTTGTCGGCGAGCACGCCGAGGTAGTAGTCGACCGGGTCCTGGTCCGGGGGGCACGGTCGGTCGTCGCGGATCTGCCCGGCGCAGAGCCGCACGAAGGTGCGCGCCTGGATCTTCACCGCCTCCGGGCCGAGGTCGGCCACGATGTCGGACGCCGTGCCGAAGAGCAGGTCCCCGACGAGGATGGCGGTGGAGTTGCCGTACAGCGCGTTGGCGCTGGGCGCACCACGCCGCACGTCGGCCTCGTCCATGACGTCGTCGTGGTACAGCGAGGCCAGGTGGGTGAGCTCGACGCCCGCGGCGGCGGCGACCACCCGCTCGTCGGTGCCGCTGCCGAGCTCGGCCGCGAGCAGGGTGAGCAGCGGGCGGAACCGCTTGCCACCCGCCGCCACGAGGTGCGCGCTCGCCTCGGCGATGAACGGGTCCTCGTGGTCGACCCGCTCCTCGACGAGGTCGTTGACGGCCGCCAGCCCGGCGCCGAGACGGGCCCGCAGCTGCTCGCTCGCCCCGGGGAGGGCGAGCACCGAGGGCGTCCCGCGCGACCCGGTGGCGGCCGCCGCGCTCACAAGAGGAACTGCGAGGACGAGCTCGCGAGGTCGAGCAGGTACGCCGGCACCACACCGATGACGACGGTCGCGAGCACGCCGACGGTGATGGCGATCGTCGACGGCACGGACGGGGTGAGGGCCACCACGCCCTCGACCGGCTCGGTGAAGTACATCAGCACGATGAGCCGGACGTAGACGAAGGCGGTGACCGCCGAGGCGAGCACGCCGACGACGACCATGACGGTCCCCGCGGTGCCGGACTCGACCGCCGGCGCGAAGGTGGCGTACTTCGCGATGAAGCCGGAGGTGAGCGGGATGCCGGCGAAGGCGAGGAGGAGGAGCGAGAAGGTGCCCGCGACGACCGGGTGGCGCCGGCCGAGGCCCGCCCACTGCGAGAGGTGCGAGGCCTCGGAGCCGTCCTGGCGCACCATCGTGACGACGGCGAACGCCGCGATCGTCGTCGCGCCGTACGCGACGAGGTAGAACATCACGCCGCCGACCGCGGCCTGGGAGAACGCGAGCACCCCGACGAGGATGAACCCGGCGTGCGCGATCGAGGAGTAGGCGAGCAGCCGCTTGACGTCGGTCTGGGTGACCGAGAGGACCGCACCGACCACCATGGTGAGGACGGCGACGACGACGACCGCCACCTGCCAGTCCCAGCGGTTGGGGGCGATCCCCACGTAGGTGAGCCGCAGGATGGCCCCGAAGGCCGCGAGCTTCGTGCACGCCGCCATGAAGCCGGTGAGCGGCGTGGGGGCGCCCTGGTAGACGTCGGGGGTCCAGGAGTGGAACGGGACGGCACCGACCTTGAAGAGCAGCCCGACGAGGGTGAGCACGACGCCGGGGAGGAGGAAGCCGTCGAGGTCGCCGGAGTTGGCCGAGATCGCCTGGGCGATCGTCTTGAGGTCCGAGGACCCGGCGTACCCGTAGAGCAGCGCCGCCCCGAAGAGGAAGAAGGCGCTCGAGAAGGCACCGAGGAGGAAGTACTTCAGCGCCGCCTCCTGCGAGAGCAGCCGCCGACGCCGGGCCAGGCCGGTCATGACGTAGAGCGGCAGCGAGAGCACCTCGAGGCCCACGAACATGGTGATCAGGTCGTTCGCGGAGATGAAGACCATCATCCCGAAGGTCGCGAAGAGGGTGAGCGGGAAGACCTCGCTCGTCGCGTAGCCGGCGCGGGTGGCGACCGCCTCCTGGGTGGAGCCCGGCGTGGACGCCCCCATCGGCGTGAACGCGTCGGCCCCGACCCCGCCGAAGCGCTCGGCCATGACGAGCACGGCGATGAGGGCGAGCGCGAGCAGCGACCCCTGGAGGAAGATGGCGACGCCGTCGATGACGACCGAGCCCCCGAGGGTGATGGTCAGCGCGTCGCGGGAGAACAGCACGAGGACGACGAGCGCGGCCCCCAGCGCCAGGGTGGTGAGCCAGACCTGGATGGTGTGCCGACGCAGGCGGGGGGCGAACGCCTCGACGAGGACACCGACGAGGGCGCCGGCGACCACGATGAGCATGGGCGCGATCGCGGCGTAGCTGACGTCGACGGCCTGGAACTCGGCGGGCATCACTGGTCGCTCCCGGTGGCGGTGGTGGACGGCGCCGGGTCGGTGACGCCGACGATCTGCAGCGTCTTCTCCACGGCGGGGTTGACGAGGTCGAGCACCGGCTTCGGGAACACCCCGAGCACGAGGAACGAGGCGATGATCGGCGCCACCACCCACCTCTCCCGGGCCGAGAGGTCCGGCGGGGCCTGGCCCTCGGGGAACTCCGGCTTGGGGCCGGTCATGACCCGCTGGTACATCAGCAGGATGTAGAGCGCGGCGAGGACGATGCCGATGGCGGCGATGACCGCGACCGCCCGGTACCGCATGAAGGTGCCCTGCAGGACGAGGAACTCGGAGACGAACGGCGAGAGCCCGGGGAGGGCCAGCGAGGACAGGCCCACGACGAGGAAGGTCCCGGCGAGCACGGGCGTGACCCGCTGCCAGCCGCCGTAGTCGGGGATCCGCTTGCTCCCGTGGCGCGCCACGAGGAAGCCGGCGATGAGGAACAGGCCGGCGGTCGAGAAGCCGTGGTTGACCATGTAGAGGGTCGAGCCCGCGCCGCCGACGCTCGTCATGGCGAAGATGCCGAGCACGATGAAGCCGAAGTGGCTGATCGACGTGAACGCGATGAGGCGCATCATGTCGGTCTGGCCGATGGCGAGCAGCGCGCCGTAGACGACCGAGATCACCGCCAGGGTCAGCACGACCGGCGTCGCCCACTGCGCGGCCTCCGGGAACAGCTGGAGCCCGAAGCGGATCATGCCGTAGGTGCCCACCTTGTCGAGGACGCCGACGAGCAGCACCGCGGTGGCGGGCCGGGCCTCGGTGGCGGCGTCGGGCAGCCAGGTGTGCACCGGCCACATCGGCGCCTTGACCGCGAAGGCGATGAAGAAGCCGACGAAGATCCAGCGCAGCGCCTCGATGGAGCCGTCGAGGTTGCCGATGAGGTTGGTCACGAGGAAGCCGTCCTCGCCGCCGGGGCCGACGACGTACACGGCGATGACCGAGACGAGCATGACCAGCCCGCCGGCCAGCGAGTAGAGGAGGAACTTGACGGCGGCGTACTGCCGGCGCGGACCGCCGTAGGACCCGATGAGGAAGTACACCGGGATCAGCATCGCCTCGAAGAAGACGTAGAAGAGGAACACGTCGGTGGCGGCGAACACGCCGACCATGAACGCCTCGAGCACGAGCATGAGGGCGAAGTAGCGCTTGACCCGGCCCGCCTCCGCCTCGTCGACGTCGTTCCACGCCGCGAGCAGCACCACCGGGGTGAGGATGGCCGCCATGACGATGAGCGAGAGGGCGATGCCGTCGACCCCGAGGGCGTAGCTGACGCCGAACTGCGGGATCCACGGGTGGGTCTCGGTGAGCTGGAACTGCTCGGTGGAGCCCGTGTCGAACGCCACCCAGGCCATCACCGCGAGCACGAGCGTCACGAGTGAGGCGCCGAGGGCGACCGGGCGCGCCAGCCGTGCCGACGTACCCGGCAGCAGCGCGACGACGAGCGCGCCGACCGCCGGGACGACCAGCATCAGCGTGAGCAGGGGCAGGTTGTTCACTGGATCACCCACAGAGCACCGAGGACGACGACGACGCCGCTGAGCATCGTCAGGGCATACGAGCGCGCGTAACCGGTCTGGATCCGTCGCAACCGGGAGGACAGCCCGCCGATGAGGGCGGCGGTGCCGCCGACGGCGCCGTCGACCCCCCTGGCGTCGACGAAGACCAGGGCCCGGGTCAGGTGGATCCCGGGTCGCATGAACAGGCCCTCGTTGACGGCGTCCTGGTAGAGGTCCACGCGCGCGGCCCGGGTGAGGGCGCTGCCGCGCGGGGCCACCTCGGGCACCTCGTCGCGCGCGTAGCGCGACCACGCCACCCACGCGCCGATGGCGACCAGGACCAGGGTGATCCCCATGATGACGAACCGGTTGACGACCGGATGCTCCTCGCCGTGCTCCCCCACGACCGGGGCGAGCCAGGAGGTGATCGCACCGGTGGGTCCGAGCACGAGGCCGAGGAAGGCCGAGCCCACGGCGAGCACCATCATCGGCACCGTCATGACGAGCGGGGACTCGTGCGGGTGGAAGCGGTCGTCCTCCTGCCACCGCGGCGTGCCGTGGAAGGTCATCGCGAACAGCCGCGTCATGTAGAACGCGGTGATGCCGGCGCCGACCATCGCGGTGGTGCCGAGGACCCACGGCTCCCAGCCCTCGCCGACGAACGCCGACTCGATGATGCCGTCCTTGGACCAGAAGCCGGAGAACGGCGGCACGCCGATGATGGCGAGCCAGCCGAGCATGAACGTGACCCAGGTGATCTTCATGACGGTGCGGAGACCGCCGAAGCGCCGCATGTTCACCTCGTCGTCCATGGCGTGCATGACCGACCCGGCGCCGAGGAACATCCCCGCCTTGAAGAAGCCGTGGGTGAGCAGGTGGAAGATCGCGAAGGCGTACCCCACCGGCCCGAGCCCGGCAGCGAGCATCATGTAGCCGATCTGGCTCATCGTCGACGCCGCGAGCGCCTTCTTGATGTCGTCCTTGGCGCAGCCGACGATGGCACCGAACATCAGCGTGATCGCACCGACGACGGCCACGGCGAGCGCGGCGCCCGGAGCGGCGTCGTAGATGACGTTGGAGCGCACGATGAGGTAGACGCCCGCGGTGACCATCGTCGCCGCGTGGATGAGCGCCGACACGGGTGTCGGGCCGGCCATCGCGTCCCCGAGCCAGGACTGGAGCGGGAACTGCGCCGACTTGCCGGCGGCGCCGACGAGGAGGAGCAGCCCCATCGCGACGAGCGCACCCTGGTTCGCCGCGGCGACGCCCTCGTTGACCGTGGCGTAGTCGACCCCGCCGAAGGTCACGAACATCAGCATGATCGCGATCGCCAGTCCGAGGTCGCCGACCCGGTTGACGAAGAAGGCCTTGTTGGCGGCGGCGGCGTAGGCGGGGTTCCAGTTCCAGAAGCCGATGAGCAGGTAGCTCGCCAGGCCGACCCCCTCCCAGCCGACGAAGAGCAGCAGGTAGCTGTCGGCGAGGACGAGCAGGAGCATCGCCGCGACGAAGAGGTTGAGGTAGGCGAAGAAGCGGCGCTTGTCGGGGTCGTCCTCCATGTACCCGAGCGAGTACACGTGGATGAGGGAGCCGACGAACGTCACGAGCATGACGAACGCCATCGACAGCGGGTCGACGAGCATCCCGGCGCTGAGCTGGAAGGACCCGGCCGGGATCCAGTCCCACATGGTGAACTGCATCGAGCGCTCGTCGGAGGCCAGCCCGAACAGCTGGAGGAGGATGACGAGGCCGACGACGAAGCTCGCCCACGACATCGCGACCGCCAGGTAGGGACCGAACCGGTCGGTGCGCCGCCCGCCGAGGAGCAGCACGGCCGCCCCGACGAGAGGCAGCGCGACGAGCAGCCACGCCCAGGCGGCGGCGCCGGTCGCCTCGGCCGCGCTCGCCGCGCCCTCGGTGATCAGAGAGGTCACTGGTGCTCCTTACAGCTTCAGCAGGTTCGCGTCGTCGACCGAGGCCGACCGGCGGGAACGGAAGATCGCCATGATGATCGCGAGCCCGACGACGACCTCGGCGGCGGCCACGACCATGACGAAGAGGGCGATGACCTGGCCGTCGAGGTTTCCGTGCATCCGGGCGAAGGTGACGAAGGCGAGGTTGGCCGCGTTGAGCATGAGCTCGACGCCCATGAAGACGATGATCGCGTTGCGCCTGGTGAGGACGACCGCCCCGCCGATGACGAAGAGGATCGTCGCCAGGTAGACGTAGTTGACCAGGCTCACCGCTCTTCTCCTTCGCGCACGTCGCGCTCGATCTGGGCCTCGCCCTCGGTGAAGACCTCCGGGGAGACGTTCTGCTCGCGCGCGGTGAGCACGCGCGACACGGACAGCTCGGACGGGCTGCCGTCGGGCAGCAGCGCCGGGGTGTCGACCGCGTTGTGCCGCGCGTAGACGCCCGGCGCGGGCAGGCCGGCGAGGTGCTCGCCCTCGCGGAACCGGCGCCGGCTCCACTCGTGCTGGTTCGGGCCCTTGCCGAGCCGCTCACGGTGGGCGAGGACCATCGCGCCGAGCGCGGCGGTGATGAGCAGGGCGCTGGTGACCTCGAAGACCCAGACGTAGCGCCCGAAGATCAGCGACGCGACGGCGCTGACGTTGCCGTCCTGGGCGTTGATGTCGGCGACGCCCACGGGCGTGCCCCACAAGACCTGACCGACCGAGAAGACGAGGAGGCCGCCGAGGCCCAGGCTCAGCAGCACGGCGAGCCAGCGCTGCCCGGTGAGGGTCTCGACGAGGCTGTCGCTGCTGTCGACCCCGATGAGCATGAGGACGAAGAGGAACAGCATGATCACCGCGCCGGTGTACACGAAGATCTGGATGATCCCGAGGAAGTCGGCGTCCTGGGCGATGTAGAAGATGCCGAGGATGATCATGGTCAGGGCCATGCCGAGCGCGGCGTGCACCGCCTTCCGGGCGAACACCAGCCCGAGCGCCCCGACCACGCTGAGCGGGCCGAGGATCCAGAACATCACCTCTTCGCCGGTGCCGGTCACGGGGTCACCTCCGCGTCGTCGCTGCCGCGGGTTCGCTCCGCGACGTACTCGCGCTGGGCGTCGGTGGCCGAGGACACCTTGCCGAGGTAGTAGTCGCGCTCCTCCATGCCCTCGGCCATGGGGAACGGCGGCCGGAGCATCCCGGGCTGCAGCGGCGCGAGCAGCTGGTCCTTGGTGTAGATGAGGTCGGCGCGGTTGTCGTCGGCGAGCTCGTAGAAGTTGGTCATCGTGAGCGCCCGGGTGGGGCAGGCCTCGATGCACAGCCCGCAGAAGATGCAGCGCAGGTAGTTGATCTGGTAGACGCGCCCGAAGCGCTCCCCCGGGCTGAACCGGCCGGTGCCACCCTCGGAGTCGTCGTTGTCGGCGCCCTCCACGAGGATCGCGTCGGCCGGGCAGGCCCACGCGCACAGCTCGCAGCCGACGCACTTCTCGAGGCCGTCGGGGTGTCGGTTGAGCTGGTGGCGGCCGTGGAAGCGCGGCTGGGTGGGGCGCTTCTCCTCCGGGTACTCCTCGGTGGCCACCTTCCGGAACATCGTCGAGAAGGTGACGCCGAACCCGGCGACGGGGGCGAACAGGTCGGAGAAGAAGCCGGACTTCCTCTGCTCGTCAGCCACGAGCGGCCTCCTTGTCGTCGGCGGCGGAGGTCAGGGCGGGGGCGGCCGACGGCTCGCGCAGCCGTTGGCCGGGCAGCGGTGGGACGGGGTGGCCGCCCGCGTAGGGGTCGACCTCCTCGGGCACCTCGGGGTGGGCGGCCAGCTCACGGCGCTCGGCGCGGGCGTCCCACATCCACCCGACGACGAGGGCGAGCAGCGCGATGACGCCGACGAGGGTCAGGGAGAGGACCGGGAAGGTGCGGCCGGCCACCGTGACGCTGCCGAACCACGCGTCGAACCAGCCGTTCTGGTTGGCCCGGAAGAACGCGACGAGGACGACCCACCCGAGGGTCGCGGGGATGAGGAACTTCCAGCCGAAGCGCATGAACTGGTCGTAGCGCACCCGGGGCAGCGAGCCGCGCAGCCACACGAAGACGAACATGAACAGCCAGAGCTTGACCGTGAACCAGAGGATGCCCCACCAGCCCTCGTTGAACATGCCGTCGTTGATCGCGGCGATGCCGGGAGGCGCCTGGTACCCGCCGAGGAACATGGTCGTCGCGAGGGCGGCGACGGTGAACATGTTGATGTACTCGCCGAGGAAGAACATCGCGAACCGCATCGAGCCGTACTCGGTGTGGAAGCCACCGGTGAGCTCGCCCTCGCCCTCGGCGAGGTCGAAGGGCAGCCGGTTGGTCTCGCCGACCATCGTGATCATGTAGACGACGAAGCTGAAGATGCCCGGGATCACGAACCACAGGTCGCTCTGCGCGGTGACGATCTGCGAGGTGGACATCGAGCCGGCGAAGAGGAACACCGCGACGAGGGAGAGGCCCATCGCGATCTCGTAGGAGATCATCTGCGCCGAGGCGCGCAGGCCCCCCATCAGCGGGTAGGGCGAGCCCGAGGACCAGCCGGCGAGGACGACGCCGTAGATGCCGATGCCCGCCACCGCGAGCACGAGCAGCACCGCGACGGGGGTGTCGGTGAGCTGGAACGGCGTCGTGTGCCCGAACATCGAGACCTCACCGGCCATCGGGATGATGGAGAACGACACGAAGCACATCGTCGCGGTGATGAGCGGGGCGAGGGTGAAGACGAAGGCGTCGGCGGCCTTGGGCCGCACGTCCTCCTTGAGCATCGACTTCATGCCGTCGGCGAGGGTCTGCAGGAGCCCGAAGGGCCCGTTGCGGTTGGGGCCCGGCCGCTGCTGCATCCGGCCGATGACCCGACGCTCGAACCAGATGACGAGCAGGGTCGACAGGAGCAGGTAGACGAAGATGAGCAGCGCCTTGACGAGGGTCAGCCACAGCGGGGTGTCGCTGAAGTCGGCCGCCGGGTTGTCGTCTGCGGCCAGCGCGGCCAGCACGGGGAGCGCGCTCGCGGTGCTCATGCGGGGTCCTCACGACGGGTGTGCGGGAACGAAGCGGAGCGGGTCCCACGCTCCGCGTGGGCAGAGCTCCGTGGGGTGCTGTTCATGCCCGGCCCTCCTTGGTGACGGTGACCAGGGCGCCGGGCGCCCCGGCGAGGGTGGACCGCAGGTCACAGCCCACGGAGTTGGTGGGCAGCCACACGACGTGGTCGGCCATCTCGCCGACCACGACGGGGGCGGTGACCGTCGCGTCCCCGGCGCGCACGGTGAGCGCGTCGCCGTCGACGACCCCGAGGTCGGCGGCCGTGGCCGCGGAGACCCGGGCCACCGGACGGGGGGCGGTGCCGGCGAGGTGCGGCTCGCCGTCCTGGAGGCTGCCGGCGTCGAGCAGGTGGCGCCAGGTGGCGAGGACCAGGGTGCCGTCCCGCAGCTCGGGGACCTGCCCCGGCTCGGTGGTCGGCGCCTCCGGCCGGGCGCCCTCCCACGGGCCGAGCGCAGCCATCTCGGCGCGGACCTCGCGCAGCGTGCGGGTGCCGAGGAACTCGCCCATCTCGTCGGCGAGCATGTCGAGGGCGCGGTAGTCGCTGACGTGGCCGGTCTCGAGGGCGGCCTCGAACGGACGCGTGCGCCCCTCCCAGTCGACGAAGGTGCCGCCCTTCTCGGCGTGGGCAGCGACGGGCAGCACGACGTCGGCGACCTCGGTGACCGCCGAGCGGCGGATCTCGAGGGAGACGACGAACGGGCGCTCCAGGGCCTCCAGGGCCCCGGCGAAGCCGACGTCGGCCGGGTCGACGCCGCCGACGACGAGCGCGCCCACCTCGCCGGTGGCGGCCGCGGTGAGGATGCCGGCGGTGTCGCGGCCCGGTGCCTCGGGGAGCGAGGGCACCTGCCAGGCGCCGACCACCTGCTCACGGGCTGCGGCGTCGGCGACCGGACGGCCGCCGGGCAGCAGCGTGGGCAGCGCGCCGGCCTCGAGCGCCCCGCGCTCGCCGGCGCGCCGCGGCACCCAGGCCAGGCGGGCGCCGGTGGACCCGGCGAGGGCGAGGACGGCGCTCAGCGCACCCGGCACCATCGCGAGCCGCTCGCCGACGAGGACGACCGACCCCTCGCCGAGCGCCTCGGCGGCCTCGGTGACGCGGTCGCTGCCCTTGCCCGCCGCGACCGCCCGCAGCACCTCGGGCTCGGTGCCCGGGGCGGTGGGGATGAGCGTGCCGCCCATCTTCGCCAGACCGCGGGTGGCGACCGGCGACACCGCGAAGACGCGGGTGCGGCTCGTGCGGAAGGCCTTGCGCAGCCGGAGGAAGACGATCGGGCTCTCCTCCTCGGGCTCGAACCCGACGAGGAGGACCGACGGGGCGGTCTGCAGGTCGGCGTAGGTGACGGCCCCGCCGTCGGGGCCGGTGCCGACGACGGAGGACGCGAGGAAGGCGGTCTCCTCCTCGGAGTGCGGCCGGGCGCGGAAGTCGACGTCGTTGGTGCGCAGGACGGTGCGGGCGAACTTCCCGTAGGCGTAGGCGTCCTCGCTGCTGACCCGCCCGCCGACGAGCACCCCGGCGGCAGTGCCGCGCAGCCCCGCGGCGGCCGCCTCCAGGGCCCGGCGCCACGGGACGACCTGCAGCTCACCGGAGGAGTCGCGGACCATGGGGTACTCGAGGCGGTCGCCGACCATCGTGTAGGTGAAGGCCCAGCGGCCCTTGTCGCAGTTCCACTCCTCGTTGACCGCCGGGTCGTTCTGCGCCATCCGGCGCAGCACGGAGCCGCGGCGGTGGTCGGTGCGCTGGGCGCACCCGCTCGCGCAGTGCTCGCACATGCTGGGGGTGGAGACGAGGTCGAACGGGCGCGAGCGGAACCGGTACGCGGCACCGGTCAGGGCCCCGACGGGGCAGATCTGGACGGTGTTGCCGGAGAAGTAGGACTCGAACGGCTTCTCCTCGTAGATGCCCACCTGCTGGAGTGCGCCGCGCTCGACGAGGGCGATGAACGGGTCGCCCGCGATCTGGTCGGAGAAGCGGGTGCACCGGGCGCACAGGACGCAGCGCTCGCGGTCGAGCAGGACCTGGCTGCTGATCTTGATCGGCTTGGGGTAGGTGCGCTTGACGTCCTCGAAGCGCGAGGTGGCCCGGCCGTTGCTCATCGCCTGGTTCTGCAGCGGGCACTCGCCGCCCTTGTCGCAGACCGGGCAGTCGAGCGGGTGGTTGATGAGCAGGAACTCCATGATGCCCTGCTGCGCCTTGGCGGCACCCTCGGAGGTGTACTGCGTCTTGACGACCATCCCGGGGGCCACCGTCATCGTGCACGAGGCCTGCGGCTTCATCCGCCCGGGCGGGCCCTGCATCTGCTGCGGCTCGCCCGGCTCGCCGTCAGGGCCCGGCCGGCCGGGCATCCACACCTCGACGAGGCACTGGCGGCAGGCACCGACGGGGTCGAGGCCGGGGTGGTCGCAGAAGCGCGGGATCTCGATGCCGGCCTGCTCGGCGGCGCGGATGATGAGGGTCCCCTTGGGGACCGACACCTCGATGCCGTCGATGGTGAGGGTGACGAGGTCGGCCTTCTCGGCGGCCTTCCGCTCCGAGGTCGTGGTCATACGGAGACGCTCTCCTTGCTCGTGCTCGCGCCGCCGTCCTTGGCCCAGATCGTGGACTCGCGCGGGTCGAAGGGGCACCCGCCGCCCTCGATGTGGGCGACGAACTCGTCGCGGAAGTACTGGATGGAGCTCGTGATCGGGCTCGTGGCGCCGTCGGCGAGGGCGCAGAAGCTGCGGCCGAGGATGTTGTCGCACAGGTCGAGGAGCTTGTCGATGTCCTCCATCGTCCCCTCCCCGTGCTCGAGCCGGCCGAAGATCTGCTTGAGCCACCACGTCCCCTCGCGGCACGGCGTGCACTTGCCGCAGGACTCGTGTCGGTAGAAGTCGGTCCACCGGTCGACGGCCCGCACGACGCAGACGGTGTCGTCGAAGACCTGGAGCGCCCGGGTGCCGAGCATCGAGCCGGCCGCGCCGACCGCCTCGAAGTCGAGCGGGACGTCGAGGTGCTCCGCGGTGAGCAACGGGGTGGAGGACCCACCCGGGGTCCAGAACTTCAGCTCGTGGTCGGGGTCGCGCATCCCGCCGGCGAGCTCGAGCAGCTCGCGCATCGTGATGCCGAGCGGGGCCTCGAACTGGCCCGGGTTCCGCACGTGCCCGGAGAGGCTGAAGATGCCGAACCCGGTGGACTTCTCGGTGCCCATCGACGTGAACCAGTCGACGCCCTCGAGGATGATCCCCGGGACCGAGGCGATGGTCTCGACGTTGTTGACCGAGGTGGGTCGGGCGTACAGGCCCGCGGCCCCGGGGAACGGCGGCTTGCTGCGGGGCTGGCCGCGGCGGCCCTCGAGGCTGTCGAGGAGCGCGGTCTCCTCGCCGCAGATGTAGGCGCCGGCGCCGGCGTGGACGGTGATCTCGACGTTCACCCCGGTGCCGTTGACGTCGCGCCCGACGAGCCCCGCGGCGCGGGCCTCCTCGACGGCCTGCAACAGCCGCCGGTAGACGTGGACGACCTCGCCGCGCAGGTAGATGAACGCGTGCTCGCAGCCGATGGCGTACGAGGAGATGACGACGCCCTCGATGAGCAGATGCGGGTTCGCCAGCATCAGCGGCACGTCCTTGCACGTCCCCGGCTCGGACTCGTCGGCGTTGACGACGAGGTAGCGGGGCCCGCCGTCGGGCGGCGCCATGAACGACCACTTCAGGCCCGTGGGGAACCCCGCACCGCCGCGGCCGCGCAGGCTGGACTCCTTGACCGCGCCCAGGACGTCGCCGGGCTCCATGCCGAGCGCCGTCTCCAGGGCCCGGTAGCCGCCGCGGTCCCGGTAGGTCTGCAGCGTCCAGGACCGCTCCGCGCCCCAGTCGCGGCTGAGGACCGGTGTCAGGGTGCTCGTCATCACTCGCCCTTCCCGTCGGTGCCGTCGTCCCCGGGCGCCTCGATCGCGGCACCGCCGTCCTCGGCGTCGTCGGCGCCGCTCTCCTGGCGCTCGGCGACGGCCGCCGGCCCGGCCTCGTGGCCGACCGGCACCGAGGCGCTCTGCGCCGACACGTTCGCGGCCCGCCCGACGGGGCCGGGCGTCGCCTCCTGCGGCGGGGAGACGTCGATGACCTCACCCGGCGTCGGGGTCTCCGCTGCCATGCCGCGCACGCCCTCGCCGGTGGAGACGACCGCCGGCGGCTCGGCCTCCTTCGCGGAGGACTTGGCCTCGTCGGAGGCGTCGTCGTCGTGCTTCTCGCCGGGGGTGTCGTCACGGTCGGACTCGGCGGCCGGCTCGACCTTGTCGGCCTCGGCCTCGTCGCTGTCGGGAGTGACCTCGGTGCGGCCCGGCGTGCTGCCGGCGCCGCCGCTGCCGTGCGCGGAGTCGCCCTCCGGGGCGGTCCAGCCGTGCTCCTCGGCGATGCGCAGGCCGAGCAGGGTCGGCGGACCGGCGCCCACGCCCTCGTCGGCGCGGCCGTCGGAGAACCCGGCGAGCACCCGGCTGACGTGCTTGAACGAGCAGACCTTGGCGGCACCCCGCGTGGGCGCGACGTCCTCACCGGCACGCAGCCGGTCGACGAGCTCGATGGTGGAGTCGGGCGTCTGGTTGTCGAAGAACTCCCAGTTGGCCATGACGACCGGGGCGTAGTCGCAGGCCGCGTTGCACTCGATCCGTTCGAGGGTGACCCGGCCGTCGTCGGTGGTCTCGTCGTGGCCGACCCCGAGGTGCTCGGAGACGGCCTCCCAGATCTCGTCGCCGCCCATCACCGCGCACAGCGTGTTGGTGCAGACCCCCACCGTGTACTCGCCGTTGGGGTGGCGCTTGTACTGGGTGTAGAACGTCGCGACCCCCGAGACCTCGGCGGTCGTCAGGTCGAGCAGCTCGGCGCACAGGTCGATCCCCCGGCCGGTGACGTAGCCGTCGACCGACTGCACGAGGTGGAGCAGCGGCAGCAGCGCCGACCGCTTCTGCGGGTACCGGGCGATGACCTCCGCGGCGTCGCGGCGGAACTGCTCCTCGACGTCGGCGGGGTAGGGCTCCTTGGACTCCTCGGGCACCGTGAGGTGCCCGGAGGCGGTCTGCAGGCCGAAGTCGCCAGCCATCAGCGGTCGACACCTCCCATGACGGGGTCGATGGAGGCCACGGCGACGATGACGTCGGCGACCTGGCCGCCCTCGCACATCGCGGCCACGGCCTGGAGGTTGTTGAAGCTCGGGTCACGGAAGTGGGCCCGGTAGGGGCGGGTGCCGCCGTCCGAGACGGCGTGGCAGCCGAGCTCGCCCTTGGCCGACTCCACCGCGACGTAGGCCTGTCCGGGCGGCACGCGGAAGCCCTCGGTGACGAGCTTGAAGTGGTGGATCAGCGCCTCCATCGAGGTCCCCATGATCTCGCGGATGTGGTCGAGGCTGTTGCCCATGCCGTCGCCGCCGATGGCCAGCTGGGCCGGCCAGGCGATCTTCTTGTCCTCGACCATGACCGGCTGGCCCTCGGTGCGCTGGAGGCGGTCGAGGGTCTGCTCGATGATGCGCAGCGACTCGTACATCTCGTCGATCCGGTTGCGCAGCCGGTCGTAGGCGTCGCAGCCGGTGCGGGTGATGACGTCGAAGTCGTAGGTCTCGTAGCCGCAGTAGGGGTCGCTCCGGCGCAGGTCGTGGGGCAGCCCGGTGGAGCGCAGCACCGGCCCGGTGACGCCGAGGGCGATGCAGCCGGTGAGGTCGAGGTAGCCGACGCCGACCGTGCGTCCCTTGAGGAGCGGGTTCTCGTTGAGGAGCTTCTCGAGCTCGCCGATGCCGCGGCGCAGCTCTCGGACCACCTCGCGGATCATGTCGACCGCACCGTGCGGGACGTCCTGGGCCACGCCGCCCGGCCGGATGTACGCGTTGTTCATCCGCAGCCCCGTGATCGCCTCGATGACCCGCAGGATCCGCTCGCGCTCGCGGAAGCCGACGGTCATCACCGTGGTCGCACCCAGCTCCATGCCACCGGTGCCGAGGGCGATGAGGTGGGAGCTGACTCGGGTCAGCTCCATCATCATCACCCGGATGACCGTGGCCCGCTCCGGGATCTGGTCGGTGACGCCGAGCAGCTTCTCGATCGCCAGGCAGTAGGCCGCCTCCTGGAACAGCGGCGTCAGGTAGTCCATCCGGGTGCAGAACGTGACGCCCTGCGTCCAGGTGCGGAACTCCATGTTCTTCTCGATGCCGGTGTGCAGGTAGCCGACGCCGGCGCGCGCCTCGGTGACGGTCTCGCCGTCGAGCTCGAGGATGAGGCGGAGCACGCCGTGCGTCGACGGGTGCTGGGGACCCATGTTGATGACGATCCGCTCCTCGTGGAGGGCGGTCGCCTCGTCGACGAGGTCGTTCCAGTCGCCGCCGGAGGCGTTGAGGACCGTGGCGCCCTCGGCGCCGTCGTGGGAGGACGCGCCGTAGGGGTCGGCGCCCATCGCCGACGGGGCGGGGCCCGAGTCGTCGTAGATGGTCTCGTGCTCGTGGGTCGCCATCAGCTGTACGCCCTCCGCTCGTCGGGCGGCGGCACGGTGCCGCCCTTGTACTCGACGGGGATGCCGCCGAGCGGGTAGTCCTTGCGCTGCGGGTGGCCCGGCCAGTCGTCGGGCATGAGGATGCGGGTGAGCGCGGGGTGGCCGTCGAAGACGATGCCGAACATGTCCCACGTCTCGCGCTCGTGCCAGTCGGCTCCCGGCCAGACCTCGACCACGGACGGGATGTGCGGGTCGTCGTCGGGACAGGTGACCTCGAGCCGCACCCGACGGCTGCCGTGCGTGATGGACAGGAGGTGGTAGGTGGCGTGCAGCTCGCGGCCGGCCTCCCCGGGGAAGTGCACGCCGGAGACGCTCATGCACATCTCGAAGCGGAGCGCCGGGTCGTCGCGCAGCGCACGTGCCACCGCCGGGAGGTGCTCGCGGGCGACGAAGAGGGTGAGCTCGCCGCGGTCGACGACGACGCGCTCGACGGCGTCGTGGTAGCCGACGGTGTCGCCCAGGGCCGAGCCGAGCGCGTCGGCGAGCTCGTCGAAGTACGAGCCGTAGGGCCGGGGGCTGGCGCCGGGGAAGAGAGTGGGCGTGACGAGCCCGCCGTACCCGCTGGTGTCCTGGCCGCGGGTGGCGCCGAACATGCCCCGGCGCTCGCCGATCAGGACCGGCTCGAGGTCCTCCTCCGAGAGGTCCTGCCAGCGCGCGACGTTGGCGCTGTGCGCCGCCTCGAGGTCACCGGGGGCGTCGTCGGTGCGCGTCTCGTCGGAGTCGATCTCCTTGTCGGGGACGGGCTGCACGTCACTGTCGTCGGTGTGCTTCTCGTCGCTCATGCGAGGAGGTTCTTCCCGGTCGGCGCCGCGAGGTGGGCGAGGTGGTCGTGGGTCGGGGCCATCCGGGAGGTCGGGGTGGCGCGCAGCGCGGCCTCCTCGGCGGCGCGGGCGGCGGCCACCCGGTTGACGCCGAGCGGCGCGGTCTGGATCTGCTCGTGCAGCGCGATGATCGCGTTGAGCAGCATCTCGGGCCGCGGCGGGCAGCCGGGCAGGTAGACGTCGACGGGGATGATGTGGTCGACGCCCTGGACGATCGCGTAGTTGTTGAACATCCCGCCGGAGCTGGCACAGACCCCCATCGAGATGACCCACTTGGGGTTGGGCATCTGGTCGTAGACCTGCCGGACGACCGGCGCCATCTTCTGGGACACCCGGCCGGCGACGATCATCAGGTCGGCCTGACGCGGCGTGGCGGCGAACCGCTCCATGCCGAAGCGGGCGATGTCGTAGTCGGGGGTGCCGACGGCCATCATCTCGATGGCGCAGCACGCGAGCCCGAAGGTGGCCGGCCAGATCGAGGCCTTGCGCATGTAGCCGACGACGTTCTCGAGCGTCGTGAGGGCGAACCCGGCGGGCAGCTTCTCCTCGAGTCCCATCTCAGTCCTCCTTCGTGGTGACGGACGGGGGGGTCGCGCGGGCGGCGCACCCGGGCGGGGCGGTGATCGGTGCGGTCATCAGTCCCACTCCAGTCCGCCGCGCTTCCACACGTAGACGTAGGCGACGAAGACGGTGCCGACGAAGAGGACCATCTCGACGAGGGCGAACAGCCCGAGCTGGTCGAAGGCCACGGCGAACGGGTAGAGGAAGACCGCCTCGATGTCGAAGATGATGAAGAGCATCGCGGTGAGGAAGTACTTGACCGGCACCCGGCCGCCGCCCTCCGCGCGCGGGGTGGGCTGGATGCCGCACTCGTAGGCCTCCATCTTGGCGCGGTTGTAGCGCTTGGGCCCGACGACCAGGCTCGTGCCGACGGAGAGGAGCGCGAAGCCCAGGCCGAACGCCGCGAGGATCAGGACGGGGACGTAGGGGTTGCTCATCGCGTGACAACTCCCCTTTCGCTGCTGGTGGGCGACCGCCGGGCGTCAGGCACCGCGTGTCCGACACACGTCCCGGCCATCCTAGGGGGAGTGACGTACGCCTCAACCCCGGTGGTGGTGCCGGCGGCGGACAGCCGCGCCGGGCGCTTCCTGGTGGTCACTGGAGCCTCGGGGGGGTTTGTGAACGTCTTCACGAGCCGGATCAGTCTAGGCGCCGCCCCCGACGCCCCGCACTCAGGGGGCACGACCCTCGACAGGGCCGCCGGCCTCGGCGTCGGTCCCGGACCGTGGCCGGGTGGCCCGGTGCAGGGCGACGATGCCCCCCGAGAGGTTGCGCCACTCCACCGCCGCCCAGCCCGAGGCCGCGACCCGCTCGGCGAGGGCACGCTGGTCCGGCCACTGCTCGATGGTCTCGGCGAGGTACACGTAGGACTCCGGGTCAGAGCTCACCCGGCGCGCGATGGCCGGCAGGCTGCGGACGAGGTAGCGGGAGTACACCTTCCGGAAGGCGTCGTTGGTCGGGTGGCTGAACTCGCAGACGACGAGACGGCCCCCCGGCCTGGTCACCCGGAGGAACTCGCGCAGGGCGGCGTCGGGGTCGGAGACGTTGCGCAGGCCGAAGCTCATCGTCACGACGTCGAAGGAGTCGTCGGCGAACGGCAGGCGGGTGGCGTCCGCGGCGGTGAAGCCGAGGTCGCTGCGACGGCGGTGGCCGACGCGCAGCATCCCCAGCGAGAAGTCCGCGGGCACCACGTCGACCCCGCTGTCCGCGAAGGGCTCGCTGCTCGTGCCGGTGCCGGCCGCGATGTCGAGGACCCGCTGGCCCGGCCGCGCCTCGCACGCCTCGACGACGGCCCGCCGCCAGCGGCGGTCCTGGCCGAGGGAGAGGACGTCGTTGGTGAGGTCGTACCGGTGGGCGACGTCGTCGAACATCGCCGCGACGTCGTGCGGGTCCTTGTCGAGGGAGGCACGGGACATGGGCCTCATCCTCGCACCGGAGGGCGGCGGGTCCCGCATCGCGTCGGAGGAGGGGCGGCATCGTGCGACGGGGGCGGCGCGGCCGGCGGGCGTGACGGGCCCCGGGGACCGGCGAACCGCGGCCGCGGTCCGGCGGCCGGTGCACGGCGCCGTATGGTTCTGTCCCGATGACCTCGCTGCCTGCGGGGCCCCCGGACCACCCCGTGCCGGCAGCCCCCCTCGTCGCCCGCACCGTGCCGCTCGACCCCGAGCTGGCCTCCGACCTCTTGGCCCTCGTCCCGGCGGGCGGGCCCCGGGACGCCTGCTCGTGGGTGCGCCGCGGCGAGGGGCTGGTCGGCTGGGGCCGCGCCGCCGCGCACACCGCCGTCGGTCCCCGGCGCTTCGCCGAGCTGGAGCGCTGGTGGCGGGAGCTGTCGCACTCGGCCGTGGTCCGCGACGAGGTCGACCTTCCCGGCACCGGGCCGGTCGCCTTCGGCTCGGTGGCCTACTCGGGGTCCTCCGCCGAGGGGGGCACCCTCGTCGTCCCGCAGGTCGTCGTCGGCCGCCGCCGTGACCGGGCCTGGCTCACCACGGTCTCGGCCGAACGCACCGTCGCCGCGGTGCCGGGCGGGGCGGCGGTGGCGGTGCAGCCGGCGCCGGAGGCACCGCGTGCAGTCGCCTTCGCCGACGGCGCGCTGCCGCCCGCCCAGTGGGCCGGCGCGGTGGCGGAGGCGGTCTCACGGATCACGTCCGGGAGCCTGGACAAGGTGGTGCTCGCCCGCGACCTCGAGGTGAGCACCGCGGCGCCGCTCGACGTGCGGTGGCTGCTCCACCGGCTCGCCGAGCGCTACGACACGACCTGGGTGTTCGCGGTCGACGGCCTCGTCGGCGCCACCCCGGAGCTGCTCGTCCGGCGCGAGAAGGGGCTGGTCACGTCACGGGTGCTCGCCGGCACCATCCGCCGCACCGGCGACGACGCCCACGACCTCGCCCTCGCCGGGTCGCTGGCACGCTCGTCCAAGGACCTCGAGGAGCACGAGTACGCCGTGCGGTCGGTGGCCGACGCCCTGGCCCCGCACTGCTCGTCGATGAACGTGCCGGAGGCGCCGTTCGTGCTGCACCTCTCCAACGTCATGCACCTGGCCACCGACGTCGCGGGGGTGCTCGCCGACGACGCCTCCTCGATCGCCCTCGCCGCGGCGCTGCACCCCTCGGCGGCGGTGTGCGGCACGCCGCGCGAGGCGGCCGACGCCCTCATCGCCGAGCTCGAGCAGATGGACCGGGGTCGGTACGCCGGGCCCGTGGGGTGGATCGACGCGGACGGCGACGGCGAGTGGGGGATCGCCCTGCGGTGCGGGCTCGTCGACCGGGAGGACGCCTCCCGGATGCGCCTGTTCGCCGGGTGCGGCATCGTCGCCGGCTCCGACCCCGCCGACGAGCTCGCCGAGTCCTCGGCCAAGCTCGTGCCGATGCGCGACGCCCTCACCGCCGGCAGCTGAGCCCCTGTGGTGGTGGTCCGGGCGGTCAGGTGAAGGGCGGGCGGGCGTCGACCGACACCGACCGCCGGCCGGCCCACCGCCACACCCGGGCCGCGCGGTCGCGGTCCTCGTCGGTGACGAGGTTGCCCATCCACCGCAGCGCCAGGGTCATCAGCCAGTCGCTGCGCATCCCCACGGGACCGAGCGCGGTGAGCATCCGGGGGAGCGTGAAGATCCCGGCGAGCCGGCGGGCGATCGAGAACGCCTCGCCGTAGTGCTCGCGCAGCAGCGCCGGCCAGACCGCCTCGAGGTCGTCGTCGAGGTGGGCCGCCACGAGCCTGCCGGTCTCGAGGCCGTAGTCGATGCCCTCGCCGTTCAGCGGGTTGACGCACGCCGCCGCATCCCCGATGAGGGCCCAGTTGGGCCCGGCGACGTTGCTCACCGCCCCGCCCATCGGCAGCAGCGCGCTGGTCGGCATCCGCTGCTCGCCGACGAGGCCGAAGTCGGCCCGGCGCAGGTCGGCGTAGTGGCGCATCAGCGGCTTGACGGCCACCTCCGCGGGACGCTTGGTCGTGGCGAGGGTACCGACGCCGACGTTCACCTGGCCACCGCCGAGCGGGAAGATCCAGCCGTAGCCGGGGAGGGCCTGGCCGTCCTCGCCACGCAGCTCGAGGTGGCTGCTGATCCACGGGTCGTCCGAGCGCTCGGAGTCGACGTAGCTGCGCCCGGCCACGGCGTACACCGTGTCCTGGTGCCACTCGCGCCCGAGCACCTTGCCGAGCCCCGAGCGCACCCCGTCGGCGACGACGAGGCGCTCGCAGGCGATGTCGACCGTCTCCTCCCCGCGCCGGAAGGTGACCGCACGCACCCGACCATCCTCGATCCGGGCGTCGACGGCCTTGGCCCCCTCCATCCCGGTGGCTCCCGCCTTGAGCGCGGCGGTGCGGATGCCGTCGTCGAGCTCGGTGCGGGGGACGGCGGAGCCGTGGTCGGGGAGCGAGCCGCCGGGCCACGGCAGGTGCAGGGTCTGGCCGAAGCCGTGGGCGCGCAACCCACGGTTGACGGTGTGCCCCCGTACCCAGTCGCCGAGGTCGAGGCGGTCCAGCTCCGCGACGGCCCGGGGGGTCAGGCCGTCCCCGCAGGTCTTGTCGCGGGGGAAGGTGGCGGCGTCGGCGAGGACGACGTCGCGGCCGTCGCGGGCCGCCCACGCGGCCGCTGCCGACCCGGCGGGTCCGGCACCGACGACGAGGACCTCGGTGCGGAGCGGTGTGGTGGGCACGCCCCGATTCTCGCAAGGCCGGGGTCCCGGCACCGAATCCGGTTCGACGGCGGTGGCCCCGGGCCTCAGGAGCGCACGACCTCCGCGGCCAGCTCGCGCAGGGCCGCGTGCTCGCGGCGGTGGCCGGCCCGCTCCACGCGCACCTCGACGACGCGCAGGCCCGCCGACGCCTCGGCCACCAGGGCGGCCAGCTCCTCGGCGCTCCCCGCGAGGTCGTGACCGACGCCGTGGGCGCGGCAGAGTGCCGCGAGGTCGGTGCCGGTGGGGGTGCCGAAGACCCGCTCGAAGCCGGCGGACCGCTCGGGCTCCCCCGGCTCGAGGGTGGCGAAGATGCCGCCGCCGTCGTCGTTGACGACGACGAGGGTGAGGTCGGGCCGCGGCTCGTCGGGCCCGATGAGGAGGCCGTTGCTGTCGTGGAGGAAGGTGAGGTCACCGAGCAGAGCGTGCGCGGGTCGGCCCGTCGCGAGGGCGACCCCGACGGCGGTCGAGACGATGCCGTCGATGCCGGCCAGCCCGCGGTTGGCGTGCACCTGCACCCCCGTCGGGCCACCTGTCCCCCAGGCGAGGTCGAGGTCGCGGACCGGGTTCGACGAGCCGACCACGAGGACGCCGTCGGGCGGGAGCGCCCGGTGCACCGTTGCCGCCACCGCCGTTCCGGTCGGCCAGCGGAAGCCTCGCGCCGCCACCGCCCGGGACAGCGCCTCGCCCGCGTCGTGCCAGTCGCGCGACCACCGGCCGCGGAGGGCCGCTGCCGGGCCCTGCCGGAGCTCGGCAGCCAGCACCTCCCACGGGTGCACCGTGGCCGCGACGTGCGACGGGTCGGACCACGTGGTGCCGGTGCTGACCACCTCGACGCGGGTGGCCGGACGGCGCAGCAGCGCGGCCACCGGCCGGGCCAGGGTCAGCCGCCCCACGACGACCACGCGCTCGGGGGCGTGCGCGTCGACCCATCCGGTGGCGGTCAGGAGCAGCGGACCGTGCGGCAGGGCCCCGGCCCGGGCCGTCGACCCGGCGAACGGCTCGGCCACCACGGGGTACCCGCGGGCGGCGGCCCAGGCCACCGCGTCCGCGCCCCGGGTGGTGCTGCCGGTGTCCCCGACGAGGACGACGGTGCGCTCGACGTGGTCGATGCCGGCGCCGTCCGTGGCGGCCGCAGGTCGCGGTCGGATGTCGACCCAGGGGGCGCCACCGGGCCGGCCGTCCAGGTGCGCGGGGAGCGCGCCGCCGTCCAGGTCGGGGACGAGGGGCTCCCGGAAGGCGACGTCGAGGTGTACCGGGCCGGGGTCGCCGCCGCCGTCCGCCCGAGCCGCCGCGAGGGCGCGGACCAGGGTGCTGCGCCACGCGGCCCCCCGGCGGCCGTCCGGCACGGCGTCCGGGGCCGGGAGGTCGGCGTCGAACCGGGTGGCCCCGGCGAACAGGCCGGGCTGCGTGGTCGTCTGGTTGGCTCCCGTGCCGCGCAGCTCGTGCGGTCGGTCCGCGGAGAGCACCACCAGGGGCACCTGGGCATGGTGGGCCTCGAGCACGGCGGGGTGGAGGTTGGCCACGGCCGTGCCGGAGGTCGTCACCACCGCCACCGGGGAGCCGCCACCCCCTCGGGCCAGCCCCAGGGCCAGGAACCCGGCCGAGCGCTCGTCGACGCGCACGTGGAGCCGGAGGCGCCCTGCCGCCTCGGCGGCGAGCAGCGCGTAGGCCAGCGGCGCCGAGCGGGACCCCGGTGCGAGCACGGCCTCACGGACACCGCCGCGCACCAGCTCGTCGACGAGCACCGTCGCGAGCGCGGTGGACGGGTTCACGGTCGGCGATTCTGCCAGCACGATCGCTCCGGCCCGGCGCCTCCTCGCACGCGACGCCCGGCTGGGGCGTGGGTCGGTGCCGTCCGGCGCCCCGTGGCCCGGCCGGGGCAGGAGGAGGCGCGGACTGCCCCCCTCCTCCTGAACGACAGCCTGCCGTCAGGGGATGTGGGGAACCGGGTCGCGGACTCCCCGGCGGGTGACCACGACGTCGGTGGCGTTCCGCACCGGCCTCCCGACGAAGGCGGCGGCGCCCGCGCACCATCCCGCGACCCCGGGGACCCCGGTGACCCCGGCGACCCCGCCACCGTGGGCCGGGCCGGTGGGCGCGGCGGCGGCCACGGCGACGCGGACGCTCTCGACGTAGCGCTCGAGCCGGTGGGCGGCCACGTCGGCCGGCGGCCCTGCCCCGGTCCGGAGCGTGAACCACGAGGCGGTGGCCGGGTTGGGGGTGAGGTCGAGCCCGGGCACGGGGTCGTCGGCGTGCTCGACGGCGAGCACGCGCACCGACGCGGGGACCGGGAGGAGCCCGATCGGCGCCCCGGTCGTGAGCAGGTGCGTCACGTGGTGGCGCCGGGCGAACCCGGCGTCGCTCGCCAGGGCCGCCGCGAGGATGCCTCCCTGGCTGTGGCCGACGAGCAGCACCGGGTCGTCGGCCCGCGACCGGCCCGACGCCGCGCGGGCGCGCTCGAGGGCCAGCGCCACCCCGGAGACGGCGACGGTGGCGTCGTCGCCCCCCGCGACGGCCCGTACGTCGGTGGTGAGGTCGAACGGGTTCGACCCGGCCACCGGGGACCACCGCTGGGTGCCCGGGATCACCACCACCCAGGCGGAGCCGCCGTCCGCCGACGCCAGCTCGAGCACCCGGACCCGGCCGCCGTCCAGCCCCTGACCGGCGGCGACCAGGTCCGCCACCTCCTCGACCCGGGGCCTGCTCCACCGGGCGTCGACGACCCGGACCTGCGCCGCGGAATGCTCCTCGGCGAGCCACCCGACGGTCGCCGACAGGTCGGCGGCACCGGCCACCGAGGCCATGACCGCGGCCACCCCCGCCTCGACCCCCTCGTAGGCCCGGGCCGCGACGGCCAGCCGTACCGCCAGGGACTCGAGCGCCAGCGCCTCACCGGCGACACCGCGGGGCCCGGCGGCGCGGGCCACGGCCCCCTCCAGCCGCAGCCACCCCGCGAGCAGGGCGACCGCCGAGGCTCCCGTCGACGATGGCGGCCGGCAGCGGGCCGAGGCGACGAGGAGCTCGGCGCCGGCGCGGCGCAGCTCACCGGCCGCGTCGCCGACGGCCCGGGAGGCCCGTGACAACGCGCCCGACCGGACTGCCACGCGGCTCACGCCGCCACTCCCAGGGTGCGCAGCGCTCCCGCCTCGGCCCGGGCCACCTCACCGAGCCGCGCAGCGAGGGCCGCGACCTCCCCGAGCTCGTCGGCGCACCGGGCGAGGGCGGCCCGCCGCCGCTCGACGTGCCCCAAGTACCGCTCCGCCGCCTCGCCCGTCCACCACACGAGGGCGTACCGCCCCAGCGCCGCGCGTTGCGCCGCCACCACCTCCTGCGCCTCCATCGCCTGCTGCGCCACCCGGTCGAGCGCGACCGCCGCCTCGTCCATCGCTCCCCCTCCCGTCCATCGCTCCCCCTCGACGGGACCACTGCACCGGAGTGTGACCGCCGACGGAAGCGGTCGGTCGCCGCCTGTGGACGGCCACCCCGCGCGCCGGCCCCTGTGGAGGAAACGTCGCGCCAGGGCGAGGCACCTTCCCGCCTACGCTGGCCGCCATGCCCCACCACGACCTCGTCATCGTCGGCAGCGGCTCCGGGAACACCGTGGTCACCGAGGACCTCGAGCACCTCGACGTCGCGCTCGTCGACGAGGGCACCTTCGGGGGCACCTGCCTCAACGTGGGCTGCATCCCGACGAAGATGTTCATCGTCCCCGCGGACCGCGTCGTCGAGGCGGAGGGCGCCCGTCGCCTGGGCGTGTCGCTGGGCCCGGTCGACGTCGACTGGTCCGCGGTTCGCGACCGGGTGTTCGGCCGCATCGACCCCATCTCCCGCAACGGTGAGCAGTACCGCCGCGGGCAGCCCTCGGTCTCCCTGTACCGCACCCGCGCCCGCTTCACGGGTGATCGGCGGCTACGGCTGGACACCGGCGAGGAGCTGACGGCCGACCGGGTGGTGGTGGCGGTCGGCAGCCGACCGGTCACGCTGCCCGTCGACGGCTTGCGCGAGGTCGACCCCGACCGCGGGGTGCACACCTCCGACACGGTGATGCGGATGGCGTCCCTCCCGCGGCGGATGGTCGTCGTGGGCGGGGGCTTCGTCGCGTGCGAGATGGCGCACGTGTTCGCGGCCTTCGGCGTCGACGTCACCGTGGTGCAGCGGTCGCAGCGGCTGCTCGTGCGCGAGGAGGAGTCGGTCTCGAGGCGCTACACCTCGATCTCCCGGCGGCGCCACGGCCTGCGCCTGCTCAGCACCGTGAGGGCGGCCGAGCGGCGGGGCGGCACCTGGCGTCTCACCGTGGCGGGGCCGGAGGGCACCGAGCAGCTGGAGGCCGAGGCCGTGCTCCTCGCGGTGGGGCGCCGCCCGAACAGCGACCTCGTCGACGCCGCCGCCGGTGGCGTCGAGACCCACCCCGACGGCCGCGTCGTGACCGACGCCGAGCAGCGCACCAGCGCGCCCGGCGTCTGGGCCCTCGGTGACGTCGCGAGCGCCGACCAGCTCAAGCACGTCGCGAACCACGAGGCGCGGATCGTGGCGCACAACCTCGCCGTGGACCTGGGCCGGGTTCCCGGCCCGCCGATGCGCCGGGACGACCGGCCGGTGCCTCACGCCGTGTTCGGCCACCCCCAGGTGGCCTCGTTCGGGCCGACCAGCGCCGAGCTCGACGCCGCGGGGACCGAGTACGTCAGCGCCACCCAGGAGGTGGGCGACGTCGCCTACGGGTGGGCCCTGGAGGACACCACCGGCTTCCTCACCGTGCACGCCTCCCCGGACGGCCGGGTTCTCGCGGCGCACTGCCTCGGGCCGCACGCGTCGAGCATCATCCAGCCGCTGGTCCAGGCGGCCAGCCTCGGACAGCGTGCCCACGAGGTGGCGACCGGCCAGTACTGGATCCACCCGGCGCTCTCCGAGGTCGTCGAGAACGCCCTGCTCCGCCTGCCGTCGTGACTCAGGTGGGGATGAGCACGTTCGCGAAGACCTGCCACGCCAGCACCGACTTGGCGACGAGGCTGAGGATGACGTACTGGCGCTCGCCGAAGAGGTAGTCGCGCCAGCGGCCCACCCGGCGGTACTGCAGCCACTGGTTGATCGCGAAGGTGTTGAACAGGACGAACAGGCTGATGATGATGCCCCAGACGAACCCGGGCGGACCCTGGCCGTCGAGGACTGCGATGCTCGCCCAGAGGTAGGCGCCGATCGCGAGCCACGGGCCGATCCCGGCGACGCAGCCGAACCAGAACGGTGTCCACCAGGCGCGACTGCCCCGCGCCGGCGCCTCGTCACGGCCGGTCATCAGGCCGTTGTTGCCCACCTCCATCAGCCACCCGAAGAGGATCATCGCGATGTTCGCGAACCCCAGGCCGATGAGGGCGGCCAGGTCGGTGATGCCGGTGACGAGGGCGATCAGCACGATCATCAGCGTCGACGACAGGGAGTACTCGACCCAGCGGAACCGGTTGCGTCCCCGCTCCAGCTCGGCGACGTACCGCGGGAAGCCCCAGGGCGAGGCGAGCAGGAGGTGGAAGAACGCGGACAGGAACAGGAAGGAGGCCGTCGCCCAGGCCAGCGGCACCTCGGCGATGCCCGAGAGGGTGCCCTGTTCGAGGGGCGTGCCCGGCGGGCCCCCGAGCGCGAACGTCGAGACGGGGAGGGTGAAGTCGGTGCTCAGCGCGAGCATGGCGGCGCCGGAGACCAGGTGCAGCACCCCCATCACGGCGTTGAACACGCGCAGTGACCGGGCCCGGTCAGCGGGCACGGTGACGGACCGGGTGGACAGCTCCAGGGGAAGGTCGGCCATGCCCCTTCTTCCGCCGACACCCGGCCCGCGGATGCACCCGGGCGGCGCGGGCCGGCCGGTCAGCGGCCGGGTGGCGGCTGCGGGCTGCGGTCGGTGAGGCAGTAGACCCGCCCGGACGGGTCACGCATCACGGTCCACGAGGACCGCTCCTCGACCACCGTGGCCCCCGCCGCGGCGTGCCGCCGGACGTCCTCGGAGCGGTCGGAGCAGGCGAGGTCGACGTGGCCCCGCACCGGGCCGGCCTCCTCGTCGAGCCGCTGCAGCAGCACCCGCAGCGGGATGTCGGGCGGTCGGACGAGGAAGGAGAAGCCGGGCTCGTCGGACGCGCGCAGCTCCCAGCCGGTGAGGGCCGACCAGAAGGCGGTCTCGGCGTCCCACCGGGAGCGGGGCACGTCGAGGCACACCTGGTCGAGGATGCTCGCGAGCCCGTCGCGCACCTGTCCGCTCCGGCCGTGCCACGTGGTGAGGCAGAACGGGAAGCCGCCGGGTGAGCGCATGAGGACGACGGCGTCGCCGATGGCCCCGACGCGGGCGGCGCCGAGCTGCTCGGCGGCGTCCGCCACGGCGTGGACGTCGTCGACGTCCAGGTCGAGGTGGACCCCGCCGTCCTCGTCGACGGCCTGGAGCCTGACCCAGGGTTCGCCCTGCGCCGGCAGCAGCGTCGAGAACTCGCCGCCGTCGCCGCGCGCCGGCGCCAGGCGGCTGTCGGTGACGTGGGCCCAGAAGCGCCACGAGACGTCGGCCTCAGAGCGCGGCGTGTCGAGGAACACCCACGCCCGTCGCACCGGGTGGCCCGTCGCCCCGGTCACACCCGTGCTCCCGCCACCAGTGCCGCGTGGCACGACGCCACCCGGTCGCGCCACCACCGGAGCCGCTCGGCCGGTGCCGTCCACCGGGCCAGCAGCCGCTCGTCGGGGTCGACCCGTCCGACCGGCAGGTGGCCCTGCTCCGGCAGGAGCGACGGCGCGGCGACGTCGCCGCCGAGCAGCGCGACGGTACCGAGGCCGCACGCGTGGTCGAGCTCCGGCAGGGCCGCCGCCAACGCCACCCCGGCCGCGGTGCCCACGCTGGTGTCGAGGGCCGACGACACCACTGCCGGCAGCCCGCACTCGGCCACGATCTCCAGGGCGCGTCGGACGCCGCCGAGGGGCGCCACCTTGACGACCACGAGGTCGGCCGCGCCGAGGTCGCGGACCCGCAGCGGGTCCTCGGCCCGGCGGATCGACTCGTCGGCCGCCACGGCCACGTCCACCCCGCGGCGGGCCAGCAGCACCCGGAGGTCGCGCAGCTCCTCGACCGTGGCGCAGGGTTGCTCGGCGTACTCCAGGTGCGACCTCGCCAGCCGCGCCAGGGCGTCGGCCGCCTCCTCGACGCCCCAGGCGCCGTTGGCGTCGACCCGGATCCGGCCTCCCGGCCCCACCACGTCGCGGACCGCGGCCACCCGGGCCACGTCGTCGGCCGGTCCCTGACCGCGCTCGGCCACCTTGACCTTCACCGTCGTGCACCCGGGGAAGCGGGCGAGCACGTCCGGCACGGCGTCCGCGGTGACGGCCGGCACCGTGGCGTTGACCGGGACCCGGTCGCGGACCGGCGCCGGCCATCCCTCCCAGGCGGACTCGACGGCCGCGGCCAGCCAGCGCGCCGCCTCGTGCGGCCGGTACTCGGTGAACGGCGAGAACTCACCCCACCCCGCCGGGCCGTGGACGAGGGCGGCCTCACGGACCGAGACCCCCCGGAAGCGCACCCGCATCGGGAGGGCGACGACGCGCAGCCCGTCGAGCAGGTCCTCGAGGCCGGGCACGTCCATGCGCCCACGGTAGGACCTCACGGGCCTCGCCACGACCGGCAGAGCGCCGCTCGACCCGTCGGGTCAGACCACCGGGGTCGCGGCGCGCAGCGCCAGGGCGAGGTCCCGGAGCGACACCAGCCGCCGACGGAACCGGCCGAGCAGCAGGCCCGGGTCGCCCAGCGGCACGATGTCCGGCTCGATCCGCACCCACGGGTGGAGCGAGGACAGGCCGCCACCGGCCGCGCGGGCGAACGCCTCTCCGCGCTGCGACGGCGAGGACCGCAGCCCGAACACCGCCGACACGGCGCTCGCCCGCAGCGGACGGTTCGGGCCCGCCAGGTCGTTGCCGCGGGCCACGGCCCACAGGAGCGCTCCCGCGGCGATGTCGTCGCGGTCGCTGCAGGTGAGCACGGCGGGCTCCCCCGAGACGGCACGCACGAGGAGCCTGCGGGCGGCCGTGCGCGCCTCGTCCCCGAGGAGCAGGGACGTGGTCGCGGCCACCGCCTCGTCGATCGCGGCCACCCGCTCGTGCAGGTGCACCGGGACCGACGCGAGGTCGAGGCCCTCCTGGTCAGGCAGCGGATGGGTGTCGAGCCCGGCGAGCGCCTCCGGGCCACCGACGATGCGGGCCAGCCAGTCGAGCTGCTTCTCGTGGCCCGGCGGCTCAGGTGGCGGCGGCGGCTGCCTCGGCCGTCGCCGCTCGTCCTCGATCTCCAGCGCCGCGCACTCGTAGCCGGTGCCGTGCACCGGCCGCCGCACGACGTCGACGACACGGTCGCCGATGACGACCACCTCGGTGACCTGGCGGAGGTCGCGGGACAGGTAGTCGTCCTCGTCGGCGCCGTAGCGGTCGGACCACTGGCGACCGGCGGACCGGCCCGGCCGAGCCGGTGCAGCCTGCCCCTCGTCGACCGAGCCGGCCCCGCGGCCACGCGGGCACGGCTCGCCGTGCGCCCCACCGGTGAAAGGCAGCACCGCTGCGTCGTCGTCCATCCTCGTCCCCCTCCCCGCAGGCGCCCCTCGCCCGCCGTGCACCCAACCCAAGCACCGGCGACCGACACCGCGGTCGGGTTGTCCACAGGCCCGGCTAGCCTTGCCGCCGTGAGCGCGATCGAGGGAGTCAGCGAGACGTTCGACCCGTCGGCGTGGGAGGGCGTCGCCGGCTTCGACGACCTCACCGACGTCACGTACCACCGGGCCGTCGGGCTCGGCTGCGTCCGCGTCGCCTTCGACCGCCCCGAGGTGCTCAACGCCTTCCGTCCGCACACCGTCGACGAGCTGCACCGCGTCCTCGACCACGCCCGGCGCACCCCGGACGTCGGGGTCGTGCTGCTCACCGGCAACGGCCCGACACCGCGCGCGGGCCAGTCGGCGCGGACCGGTGGCTGGGCGTTCTGCACCGGGGGCGACCAGCGCATCCGGGGCCGGTCCGGCTACCAGTACGCGCAGGGCGAGACCGCCGACTCGGTCGACGAGCTGCGCGCACGCGCCGAGGGTGGTCGTCTGCACATCCTGGAGGTCCAGCGCCTCATCCGCACCATGCCGAAGGTCGTCGTCGCGGTGGTGAACGGCTGGGCCGCGGGCGGCGGGCACAGCCTCCACGTCGTCTGCGACCTCACCATCGCCTCGCGCGAGAACGCCCGGTTCAAGCAGACCGACGCCGACGTCGGCTCCTTCGACGGCGGCTACGGCTCGGCCTACCTCGCCCGGATGGTGGGGCAGAAGTTCGCCCGCGAGATCTTCTTCCTCGGCCGCGAGTACACCGCCGAGGACATGCACCGGATGGGTGCGGTCAACCTCGTCGCCGGCCACGCCGAGCTCGAGGCCGCCGCGCTCGAGGTGGCCCGCGAGGTGATGGGCAAGAGCCCGCAGGCGCAGCGGATGCTGAAGTTCGCGTTCAACCTCGTCGACGACGGGCTGATGGGCCAGCAGGTCTTCGCCGGCGAGGCGACCCGACTCGCCTACATGACCGACGAGGCGGTGGAGGGCCGCGACCAGTTCCTCGAGAAGCGCGCTCCGGACTGGTCGCCCTTCCCCTGGTACTTCTGAGGTGGCTCGCCGGCGCGGACCCGGGTGGGTGCCGAACCAGCACGGCGCGTGGGCGATGCTCGCGACCCCGCTGCTCGTGGGCGTCCTCGCGGCGGGGCCGAGCTGGGTGCACCTGCCGCTGGCCCTGTTCTGGTTCGCCGGGTACCTGGCGTTCTACGCCACCGGGCTCTGGCTGCGCTCGCGCCGGCGGCCCCGCTACCGGCCACCGGTCCTCGCGTACACGGCGGCGGCGGCCGTCCTCGGTGCGACCGTCGTGGTGCTGGACCCCGGGCTGGTGCGGTGGGTGCCGCTCTTCGTCGTCCCGCTCGGTGTCGGCCTCTACGCGTCCGTGCGGCGCGAGGACCGGTCGCTGTGGAGCGGGCTCGCGACGAGCGCCGGCAGCTCGTTGATGACGCTCGTCGCCTACGACGCGGGCGGGGGCACCGACTGGACGCGCGCCTGGCTGCTGACCGGCGTCCTCGCGGCGTACTTCGCGGGCACCGTGTTCTACGTCAAGACGATGATCCGCGAGCGGGGGAACCCGCGGTACCGCTGGTGGTCGGTCGGTGTCCACGCGGCGGCGACCGTGGCGATGGCCCGGGTGTCGTGGCCGCTCGTCGTCGTCTTCGCGCTGCTCACGCTCCGGGCCGCGCTCGTCCCGACCCGGCAGCTGTCGCCGAGGGCCGTGGGCATCGGCGAGGTGGTGGCCACCGTGGCCGTCGCCGTGACCGCGCTGCTGACCGTCTGAGCGTCCGGGGGCGCACGACCGCCGGGGTGGACGGCCCCGTCACCCCGACCCGCCGAGATCCACCTTCCACGCCTCGTGGAACAGGTCGTTGCCCCGACGCCGGTGGCGGGAGACCCGCTCGAGGAGGTCGGCGGCGGCCGCCCGGTGACCGGCGACGGCGGCCTCGTCCTCGAGTCCCTCGTCCCGCTCCTCGAGGAGCCGGTCGACCTCCGCCAGCAGGTCGTCGTGCTCGGCCAGCTGGGCGTCGACCCGGGCCCCCAGCCGCGGCGCCGTGCGGCGCAGCCCGGAGTAGAACCCCTCGGCCGACTCGGAGAGCGCCACGTGCTCCCGCAGGTCCGCGGCGAGCTCGGTGAGCGCGGCCCGCAGCCGCCGCCGCGCCACGGTCCGGTCCCCGTCCCGGTCGGCCAGTGCCCCCTCCAGGGCGGTCATCGAGTCCAGCAGCTCCGCCCGCTGGGCCCGGACCCGCTCCACGTACTCGGCGAACGGTGCTTCCATCGGCGAACCTCCTGACCGGTTCACCCCATGGTCCCGCGGACGGGGCCCTCCTGGCGAGTCCCGGGCGCCGACCGACCGCTCCTACAGTGGGGGCATGCAGCTCGAGCCGCTCGCGGTGCCGGCGAGCCCGGACGTGGTCGGGCTGCTGCGCCGGCTCGAGGACGCGCTCGGCGGCGGGCACCCCGTGCTGCCGCACAGTGCCGCCGCGCCACCGCCGCTGGTCTCCTCGCGCAACCCGGAGGGACTCCCGGCCGACCTGGCCCTCGTGGTCGGCACGTCCGGGTCCACCGGCACCCCCAAGCGGGCCATGCTCGGCGCCGGTGCGCTCACGTCGAGCGCACGGGCGACCCACGACCGGCTGGGCGGGCCGGGCCGGTGGCTGTTGGCCCTGCCCGCGCACCACGTCGCCGGCCTGCAGGTGCTGGTCCGCTCGCTCGTCGCCGGCACCGAGCCGGTCGCGATGGACCTCTCCGAGGGCTTCGCCCCCCGCGCCTTCGCCGCCGCCGCCGGCTCGCTGCCCCACGATGGCGCCCGCTACACCGCGCTCGTCCCCACCCAGCTCGTCCGGCTCCTCGACGACCCCGTCGGCGCCGAGGCGCTCCGGGGGTTCGACGCCGTCCTCGTCGGCGGCGCGCCGCTGGCTCCCGCGCTCCGGGCCCGCGCCACCCGGGCCGGGGTCCCCGTGGTGACGACCTACGGGATGAGCGAGACCGCGGGCGGCTGCGTCTACGACGGCCGCCCCCTCGCCGGCATGCACGTGGCGCTCGACGACGAGCTGCGCATCCACCTCGGTGGCTCCACCGTCGCCCACGGGTACCTGGCCCGTCCCGACCTCACCCGCGACGCGTTCGGCGCCGACGAGGACGGTGTCCGCTGGTTCCGCACCGACGACGTCGGCCACCTCGACGAGGACTCCCGGCTGCGGGTCGACGGCCGCGTCGACGACCTCGTCAACACCGGCGGCCTCAAGGTCGCGCCACGGCTGGTCGAGGAGGCCGTCGCGGCCCACGTCCCCGGTGTCCGCGAGGTCGTCGTCGTCGGCACGCCGGACCCGGAGTGGGGCCAGGCCGTCAGCGCCCTCGTGGTCCTCGAGCCGGGGGCGGTCATCCGCTCCCTGACCGTCTCGGAGGTGCGGGCCCACCTGCGCGGCATCCTCCCCGACCACGCCCTTCCGCTGCGTGTGGTGACCGCCCCCGCCGTGCCGCTCGCCGGGCCGGGCAAGCCCGACCGCCGGGCCGTGGCCGCCCTCTTCGACGTGGGATGATGGTGGCGTGCTCCGCTACCTGCCCGTGCTGCTCAGCCTCGCGCTGACCGTGTACTGCGTGGTGGACGCCCTCCAGACCGACGGGTCGCGGGTGCGCAACCTCCCGAAGACGGCGTGGGTCCTCATCATCCTCATCGCCCCCCTCGTCGGCCCGATCGCCTGGCTCGTCGCCGGGCGGCCCGAGAAGCAGACCGGCGCGTCGGCCGAGCGCCGCCGCCGCTGGGAGGACGACCAGCGTGGGCGCGACGCCCGCCGCCCACGCGGCCCCGACGACGACCCCGACTTCCTCAAGGGCCTCTGAGTCGACCCATGGCCTCACTCGCCCAGTGGGTGGAGGGTGCCCGCCCGCGCACCCTGCCCGCCGCCGTCGCGCCGGTCCTCGTCGGCACGGCCGCCGCGCTGCGCGTCGACTCCTCCGACGCCGTCCGCGCCCTCCTCGCCCTCGGGGTCGCCCTGGCGCTCCAGGTGGGCGTCAACTACGCCAACGACTACTCCGACGGCATCCGCGGCACCGACGAGGTGCGCGCCGGTCCGGTACGCCTCGTCGGCCAGCGGCTGGCCGAGCCCCGCCACGTCAAGAGGGCGGCGCTCGCGTCGTTCGCCGCGGCGGCAGCGCTCGGCCTGCTCCTCGTCGTGCTGTCGCAGGCGTGGCTCATGCTGCCGCTCGGTGCCCTGGCGGTGCTCGCCGCGTGGCGGTACACCGGCGGTGACAACCCCTACGGGTACCGCGGCCTCGGCGAGCTCTACGTCTTCGTCTTCTTCGGCCTCGTGGCCACGCTCGGCACCGAGTACACCCAGGCGGGGCAGGTGTCGTGGTTCGGCCTCGCCGGCGCGGTGGGCGTCGGCGCCATCGCCTCGGCCATCCTCGTGGTGAACAACCTGCGCGACATCCCCACCGACACCGAGCACGGCAAGCGCACCCTGGCGGTCCGGCTCGGCGACGAGCGCACCCGGCAGCTCTTCACCGAGCTGCTCGGCGCCTCGGTCCTCGCACTCGCGGTCATGGCCCTCTGGGAGCCGTGGGTGCTGCTCGCCGTGCTCTCGCTGCCGATGGCCTCGCGGGCACTGCGCGTGGTGCGGGCGGGCACCACGGGGCCCGGCCTGGTGCCGGTGCTCGTCGCCACCGGCCTGTTCGAGGTGGCCTTCGGGCTGCTCGTCCTCGTCGGCGTGGCGGTCGGCGGGACCACCGGCTGACCCGGCCGGCCCGGCTCAGCGGAAGTCGTCCCCGTCGTCCTCGGCCCGCGGCGCGGGCGAGCGCCGCTGCTCCACCTCGGCGTCCTCGGCCTCCTCGTCGCCGGTCGGCCGGGGGCTCCGGGAGCGCCGGGACTCGGACCGGTGCTCGAGGCGTTCCGCGATCTGGGCCGAGGTGTCCTCGCGGAAGCGGCGCAGGGCGAAGAAGGAGACGACCGCCGACAGCAGGGCCGCACCGACGACGAGCAGGAGGATCTCGTCCTCGTCGCGCAGCCCGAGCAGCCACAGCAGGGCCAGGGCGGCGAAGAAGACGAGGATCCGCAGGACGACGTACCGCAGCATCTACAGCCCCGAGTAGGAGTGCTGGCCGACGAAGAAGACGTTGACGACGGCGAAGTTGAGGATGACGCAGACGAAGCCGGCGAGCGCGATCCAGGTGGCGTTCTGGCGCTTCCAGCCGGTGGTGGCCCGGGCGTGGAGGTAGGCCGCGTACACCACCCAGATGACGAAGCTCCACACCTCCTTCGGGTCCCAGTTCCAGTACGAGCCCCACGCCTGCCGCGCCCAGATGGCGCCGGCGATGACGGTGAAGGTCCACAGCGGGAACGCGACGATGTGCACGCCGTAGGCGAGGCGCTCGAGCGATCGCGCCCGCGGCAGCCGGGCCATGAAGGTGCCGCGGCGACCGGAGGCCTCGAGCCGGTCCTGGACGAGGTAGAGGATGCCGAGCGAGAAGCCGATCGTGAACACCGCCACCGAGAGCGTCGCGACGGCGACGTGGATGGCGAGCCACACCGAGCGCAGCGACGGCATCAGCTCGGAGGCGTCGGTGTACCAGACGGTGATCGCGAGCCCGAGGTTGAGCAGGACCGGCAGCACGACGAACAGCCCCAGCCAGCGCAGGTCGCGACGGGTGGACCAGCCGACGTACGCCAGCAGGACGAACATCGACCCGACGATCGCGAACTCGTACATGTTGCCGAGCGGCCAGCGGTGCACCTCCAGCGCCCGCAGCACGACGCCGGCGACGACGAGCAGGGTGCCGAGCACGGTGAGCGCGAAGCCGATGCCGGCGGCCTTGCGGGCCGACGCCGGCTCGACGTCGCGCCCGTCCGGGGCCACGCCGTCGGTGGGCCCCGCACCCGGCCGGTGCGGCGGCCCGCCGTCCGGGCCGTCCGCGCGGTCGGGGCCCCCGGTGCCGGCCGCGACCAGCTCGGGGGCGCGCTCGGACCGCTCGTCCGCGGCCTGCTCCCGGGCGGGGACGAGCCGGGCCAGGTGGAGGGCGTAGGCGAGCATCGCCAGGGTGAGCACGGCCATCGCCGAGTAGATGGCCGTGTTCGACAGCTGGGCGAGCGTCGTGTCCGTCATCGGTGTCCTTCCAGTTCCTCGAGGACCGCGGCGACCTCGTCGCCCATGCCCTCGTCGTCGTCCTTCGCCAGGCCGCCGACGGAGACCACGGTACGTGTCCCGTCCTCGGCCGGGCCAACCCGCACGAACAGCCGCCGTCGCCGCACGACCAGGCTCGCGACGAGGCCGCCCAGGGCGAGCAGCGCGCTGACCAGCGTCAGGGTCTTGCCGGGGTCGGTGCGGATGGAGAGCCCGGCGAAGCGCTCGACCCCGTCGAAGGTGATCGAGCCGCGCCCGTCCGGCAGCTCGACGGTGTCGCCGGGGCGCAGGAGGATGCGCAGCTGGTCGGACCCGTCGGGCCCCGGCAGGGGCGTCATCGCGCCGGTGTCGAGGGTGTAGACCGACTGGGGAGCGCCACCGGGGAAGAGCTCGCCGGCGAACCCGGTGAGCACGAGCTGGGGGTCGAGCAGGTCCGGGAAGACCGAGCGCGGGCCCTGCTCGTCGATGGTGCCGGTGGGGAGGAAGAACCCGGCGAAGCCGAGCTGGTCCGGCTCGGCGCCGGGCACCTTGACCGCCCCCACCGAGGTGTAGTTGTTGTCCTGCGGGAGGAAGGGGGTGGCGTCGGAGTAGATGACGGTTCCGGCGCCGTCCTCCACCGTGATGTGTGGCGCGTACCCGTTGCCGAGGAGGAAGACGGTGCCGGCGCCGGTCTCGAGCGGGTGGTTGACCCGGATGGTGCGCTCCTCGGGCGACCCGTCCGGTGGGGTGAAGGTCGTCCAGGCGGTGAAGTCCCGGGGGGCGCCGAACTGCCCCTGCCCGGTGTCCTCGGTCTCGAAGGTGGCGTCGAGGCGGTCCAGCCGCAGCGTGTACGGCTCGAGGTCGGTGGGGTCGACCCACGGGCCGGGGCTGAAGGTGTCGTACCGGGAGAGCGTGTTGGCGAAGGTCTGCCCGGTCGGCAGGATGACGTCGCCCTTCCACCCGAGCAGGTGGCCCCACGCGACCCCGACGAGGACGCCGAGGAGGGCCAGGTGGAAGACGAGGTTGCCGCTCTCGCGCAGGTACCCCTTCTCGGCGGAGAGCGTGCTGTCGTCGTGGGCGTGCACGCGGTAGCGGCGGCCGCGCAGCGCCGAGCGGAGCCGCTCGCGGACCTCCTCGGCGTCGCCGTCGACCGTGGCGGTCGCGTGCGCGCCGAGCCGCTCCAGGCGCCGCGGCGCCCGCGGCGGCACCGAGCGCACCTGGTGCCAGTGGATTCGCAGCCGCGGCAGGACGCAGCCGACGAGGGAGACGAAGAGCAGCAGGTAGATGGCGGCGAACCACGGCGAGGCGTACACCTCGAAGAAGCCGAGCCGGTCCAGGACCGGGCCGGCGGTGGGGTGGTCGGTGATCCACTGGGCCGTGCGGGCCGCGTCGATGGAGCGCTGCGGGAAGGTCGACCCCGGCACCGCGGCGACGGCGAGGAGGAGCAGGAGGAACAGCGCCGTGCGCATGCTCGTCAGCGAGCGCCACGTCCAGCGGGCCCAGCCGAGCGCGCCCAGCCGCGGCTGGGTCACCGGTGGCTCAGCGGGGGGCCGGGTCGGGGCGGTGGTGCTCACACCGGCACCTCGAACCCGCTGACCAGCTCGGCCTGCAGCCACCGGTTGAGGTCCTCCCAGACCCCGGTGAGCAGGAGCAGCCCGACGACGACGAGCAGCACCCCGCCCGCCACCTGGATGGCCCGCTGGTGCCGGCGCAGCCATCCGGAGGCCCGGCCGGCCCGGTCGAGCCCCGCGGCGACGAGGAGGAAGGGCAGGCCGAGCCCGATCCCGTAGGCGACGGCGAGGGTGGCGCCGCGCCCCACCTGCGGGTCGCTCGTCGCCGTCGCCATGACGAGGACGGCGGCGAGGGTCGGGCCGGTGCACGGCGCCCAGCCGAGCGCGAAGACCGCGCCCAGGACCGGGGCTCCGGCGAGCCCGGCTCGCGGCCGCCAGTGCAGCCGGGCCTCCCACCGGCTGCCGACGCCGAGGAAGACCAGCCCCATGACGACGACGAGCGCACCGCCCACGCGCATGAGCAGGGTCCGGTGCTCGACGAGCACGGTGCTCGCCCCGGTGACGAGCACCGTCCCGAGCACGAACACCGCGGTGAACCCCGCGACGAACAGGAGCGTGCCGAGCACGGTGCGGCCCCGGCCGGGCTCCTCCCCGGATCCGCCGGTGAGCCCGGTGACGTACCCGAGGAAGCCGGGGACGAGCGGCAGCACGCACGGACTGGCGAAGGAGACCAGGCCGGCGAGCAGCGCCACCGAGAACGCGAGCGGGAGGGCGCCGGAGGTGACCGCGTCGCCGGCCGCCCCGGTGAGGGCGGGGGTCATGGCTCCCGCCCCGGCGAGGGCGGGGGTCACGGCTCCGCGGCCACGTCGTCGACGAGGCCGGTGAGGGTGCTCGCGTCGACCGGGCCGCTGACGCGGGCGGCGATCCGCCCCTCGTCGTCGAGCACGAGCGTGGTCGGCACCGTCGCCGCCTTGCCCTGCAGCTCGAGGACGAGCACGCCGGACTCGTCGGACAGGCTCGGGTAGGTGAGCCCGGCCTTGCGCGCGAAGGCGGCGCCCCGGGCGGGCTCCTCCCGGAAGTCGATGCCGACCATCGCCGCGCCGGTGTCGCCCGCCTGGAGGTCCTCCCAGGCCCGCTGCAGCTCCGGGGCCTCCGCGACGCACGGGGCGCACCAGGAGCCCCAGACGTTGAGGACGAGCGGCGCCCCCCGGGTGTCGCCGATGTCCCAGGAGGTGCCGTCGAGCAGGGCGCCGCTCAGCGTCACCGGCTCCGCGCGGTCCGCGGCCGGGATCGTCTCGACGCTGCCGTCGCCCGAGACGTACCCCTTCTGGTCGCCCGCCCGGGCCTGCGCGGCCACCGAGTCCGGGTCCTCGGTCAGCGACGCGACGGCGACCGTGCCGGCCCCGACGAGCAGCAGGGCGCCGACGGCGCCCACGACGAGGTGGCGCAGCGCTGGCATCCTCATGCGCCGGCTCCCGACCGGGCCTCGGGGAGCAGGGTGGCCGCGGGCTCGCTGTACGACAGCGAGAGCAGCTCGTCACCGAGGAAGGTGAACGAGGTGAGGGACGCCAGGCTGCACTCCCGGCGGGCCGGGTTGTGCACCAGCGACCGGCCCTCGGTGGCGAGGCGGATCATCCAGATGGGGGCCTGGTGGCTGACGACCACCGCCTCGTGGCCGCGCGCGGCGTCGCGGGCGTCGACCATGGCGTCGCGCATCCGGGTGAGGACCTGCTCGTACGGCTCGCCCCACGACGGGATGAACGGGTTGAGCATCTTCGGCCAGAGCCGCGGCTGCCGCAGCAGCCCCCTGCCGCCGGCGACGGGCAGACCCTCGAAGGCGTTGCCGGCCTCCTGCACCCGCTCGTCGAGGTGCACCTCGAGGCCGTGTGCCTCGGCGATCGGCGCCGCGGTCTCCCGGGCCCGCTCCAGGGGGCTGGAGACCATGTGGACGACGTCGTGGTCGGCGAGGTGCTCGGCCGCGAGCCCCGCCATCCGCCGGCCCAGCTCGGACAGGTGGTAGCCGGGCAGCCGGCCGTAGAGGATGCGGTGCGGGTTGTGCACCTCGCCGTGCCGCAGCAGGTGCACGACGGTGCGCTGCGGGTCCTGGGGTCGGGACCCGTCGGCGGAGGACGTCATGCGGGCGATTGTCGCAAACCGCGCTGAGGGCTCAGCAGGGCGTCCCGCCGCGCTGGTCCGCGGCCGCCGCGGCAGCGCCGGGGAGGGCGTCGAGGACCCGCTGGACGGCGGCGTCGTCGTGGGCGCCGGAGACGAACCAGCTCTCGAACGCGCTCGGCGGCAGGTAGACCCCGGCCCGCAGCATCGCGTGGAAGAACCGGCCGAACGCCGCGGTGTCCTGGTCGCGGGCGGCGTCGTAGTCGCGCACCTCGCCGTCGCGGAAGAACACCGAGAACATCGAGCCGGCGTGCTGGACCCGGTGCGGCACCCCGGCGGCGGAGAGCGCGTCGGCGGCGGCACCGCTGATCGCGGCCGCGACCTCGTCCAGACGGGTGTAGAGCGCGTCGTCGCAGCGCTGCAGCGTCGCCAGCCCCGCGGCGGTGGCGACCGGGTTGCCGGAGAGGGTGCCGGCCTGGTACACCGGCCCCTCGGGCGCGAGCAGCGCCATGACGTCGGCCCGGCCGCCGAACGCCGCGGCGGGGAACCCGCCGCCCATCACCTTGCCGAACGTCATCAGGTCGGGCCGCACGTCGACGCCCTCGTGGCCCCACCACCCGGCCCGGCTGCACCGGAAGCCGGTCATCACCTCGTCGCTGACGAGCAGGGCCCCGTGGTCCGCCGTGACCCGGCGCACCGCCTCGGTGAAGCCGGGCGCCGGGGGGACCACGCCCATGTTGCCTGCGGCCGCCTCGGTGACGACGCACGCCACCTGCTCGCCGCGGGCGGCGAAGACCGCCTCGAGGGCGGCGACGTCGTTGTAGCGGACGACGACGGTCTCGGCGGCCATGTCCGCGGGCACGCCGGCGGAGTCGGGCAGGGCCAGGGTGGCGACGCCGGAGCCTGCGGAGACGAGGAGGGAGTCGACGTGACCGTGGTAGTGACCGGCGAACTTGACGACCAGGGGCCGGCCGGTGAACCCGCGGGCGAGGCGGATGGCGCTCATCGTCGCCTCGGTGCCGCTGGACACCAGGCGCACCTGGTCGACCGGCCCGACCCGGGCGACGATCTCCTCGGCGAGGAGGACCTCGTTCTCCGAGGGGGTGCCGAACGACGTGCCGCGGGCCGCCGCGCGCTGCACGGCGTCCAGGACGTCGGGGTGGGCGTGGCCGAGGATCATCGGCCCCCAGCTGCCGACGAGGTCGACGTACTCGTGACCGTCGACGTCGGTGAGGTAGGCCCCCCGCCCGCTCGCCATGAACCGGGGGGTGCCACCCACCGAGCGGAAGGCCCGGACCGGCGAGTTCACCCCTCCCGGCGTGACGGCCCGGGCGCGCTCGAGGAGCGCGGCCGAGGCCGGGACGTCGCTGGTGCCGGGGGGGCTGGTGCGGTCGGGCGTCGGGGTGTCCGTCACCCGGCCATTGTCACCTCAGGCGGTGGGCTCCGGTGTGGTCGGGTCGGTGGCGTAGGCGTCGCGGACCGCCTGCATCGCCTCGCCGAGGGCGCGGAACTGCTCCGGGGTGAGGATGTCGACGAGGTGCCGGCGCACGCTCGCGACGTGCACGCCGCGCGAAGCGCTCGACCGCGCGCCGCCCCTCGTCGGTGAGCTCGAGCAGCACGCCCCGGCCGTCGTCCGGCGCCGGCGTGCGCCGCACCCAGCCGCGCCGCTCCAGCCGGGCCGCGGTGTGCGTGACCCGGCTGCGGGACTGGACGATCAGGCCGGCCAGCGCCGACATCCGCAGCCGGCCCCCGGGGGCCTCGGAGAGCATCGAGAGCAGCTCGTACTCCGAGATGCTCACCCCCACCGCCTGGAGGTCGCGGTCCAGCGCGACGTCGAGCTCGCGGTTGGCGCGCAGGTAGGCGCGCCAGGACGTCTGCTCGTCGGCGCTGAGCCAGCGCACCTCGTCCTCGGTCACCGGCTCATGGTGGCACGTCGCCGGCGCCGCACCGGCGCGCGCCACGGGGCCGGTTCCCGAGACGTCGCCGCAGGTGGAGCCTCCAGCGCAGCCCCGGGGTCCCACATCGTGGACGGTTCCGTCCGTGGCGGGAACAACCCCGCCCATGTGGTAGTTGAAGCGTCAACTACAGTGGTTGAATCGTCAACTACATACGGCTTCCGACCGAAAGGCACCACACCATGACCGCCACCGCCACCCTGACCGGCCTGTCCGCCGGCACCTGGACCATCGACCCCACCCACACCGAGGTCGGCTTCGTCGCCCGCCACCTCATGGTGAGCAAGGTGCGGGGCGCCTTCACCGACGTCTCCGGCACGGTCACCGTCGGCGACGAGCTCTCCGGCTCGCGGGCCGAGGTCTCGATCAGGACCGCCTCCGTCGCCACCGGCACCCCTGACCGTGACGCGCACCTGCGCAGTGTCGACTTCTTCGACGTCGACAACCACCCCGAGATGACCTTCGTCTCCACCTCGTTCGACGGCGAGACCCTCGTCGGCGACCTCACCATCAAGGGCGTCACCCGGCCCGTGACCCTCGACGTCGACTTCGGCGGCGTCGCCACCGACCCCTGGGGCAACGAGAAGGCCGCCTTCGAGGCCACCGCCCAGATCGACCGTACCGAGTGGGGGCTGACCTGGAACGCCGCCCTCGAGCGCGGCGGCGTGCTCGTCTCGGAGAAGGTCAGGATCGCCATCGACCTCCAGCTCGCCAAGCAGGCCTGAGCCGGGAGCCCGTCGCCCCGCGGCCTCCCGCTCCGCCGAGACCCACGCGCCGCCGCCACCCGCCGGGGTGGCGGCGGCGTCGTGCCGGCACCCCCCAGGCGCCGGTCCCGCACCTCTGTCGGACCGCCCGGCTACGGTGCCGGGCATGGTGCAGTGGGGTGAGGTGCTGGAGGCGGTGACGTCCGCACTCGGGGGCGACCGCGAGCACGGCCGGGCGCGGCTGCTGGTGTGCTGGGAGGCCGCGGGCCCCGACGAGCACGCGCAGCGGTGTGTCCTCGCCCACCACCTCGCCGACCTCGAGCCCGACCTCGACGACGAGGTCCGCTGGGACGAGCGGGCGCTCGCCGCCTTCGCCGGGGTCGCGGACCGCGACCTCACCGGCATCGGCATCCCCCACGCCGCCGCGATGGAGCCGAGCCTGCGGCTGAACCTCGCCGACGGCTACCGCCGGCAGGGCCGCGCCGGCGCGGCCCACGAGCACCTCGAGGCCGGGGTCGCCGCCGCCCGCCACCTGCCTGACGACGGCTACGGGTCCACGGTCCGCGCAGGCCTCGACCGCCTGCGCCGGCGGCTGGACGGCGACCCCCGTGCCGTCTGACGGGAGACCCCGGCGGGCAGCGCGGAGGTCCGCCGGCCTCCAGCAGCCCGTCAGCAGCGGGCGGCCGCCTCGAGGGCGAAGTAGGTGAGCACGATGCTCGCGCCCGCCCGGCGGATGCCGAGCAGCGACTCCATCACGACCCGGTCGCGGTCCACCCAGCCGCGGTCGGCCGCGGCCACGACCTGGGCGTACTCCCCCGAGATCTGGTACGCCGCGACGGGCACCGGCGACACGGCCGCGACCGCGGCGACGACGTCGAGGTGCGGGCCGGCCGGCTTGACCATGACGACGTCGGCGCCCTCCGCGACGTCGAGCTCGATCTCGCGCAGCGCCTCGCGGCCGTTCGCGGGGTCCTGCTGGTAGGTGGCCCGGTCGCCGACGAGCGAGGACTGCACCGCCTCGCGGAACGGGCCGTACAGCCCGGAGGTGTACTTCGCCGCGTAGGCGAGCAGCACGGTGTCGGTGTGCCCGGCGGCGTCCAGGGCCGCGCGCACGTGCCCCACCTGTCCGTCCATCATCCCGGACAGTCCGAGCACGTGGGCGCCCGACTCCGCCTGGGCCAGTGCCATCGCCGCGTACCGCTCCAGGGTGGCGTCGTTGTCGACCGAGCCGTCGTCGGCGAGCACGCCGCAGTGGCCGTGGTCGGTGAACTCGTCGAGGCAGAGGTCGGCCATGACGACGAGGTCCTCGCCCACCGCCTCGACCACCCGGCGCAGCGCCACGTTGAGGATGCCGTCCGGGGCGTCGGCGCCGGAGCCGCAGGCGTCCTTGGCCTCGGGGACCCCGAACACCATGATCCCGCCCAGCCCGGCCCGGACGCACCGGCGGGCCTCCTCGACGAGCGAGTCCGGCGTGTGCTGGACGACACCGGGCATCGACGAGATCGGCACCGGCGACCCGATGCCCTCACGGACGAAGACCGGCAGCACGAGCTCCGCCGGGTGCAGGCGGGTCTCGGCCACGAGCCGGCGCAGCGCCGGGGTGCGCCGCAGCCGCCGCGGCCGCCCCGCCGGGAACGGCGCGGACGGGGTCCTCACGTGGCGCGCTTCCGCGCCCCCGGCCGGCGCTGGCTCGGCCGCAGCACCGCCTCCCCCGCCTCGTCGGCGGCGAGGGCCAGCGAGCGGCCGTGGTCGGCGAGCGCGTCGACGAGCGCCTCCGCCCTCGGCTCCGGGGCGAGGACGTCGACCCGCAGGCCGTGCTCCTCGGCCGTCTTGGCCGTGGCCGGGCCGATGCACGCGATGACGGTGCCGGGGTGCGGCTTGCCGGCGATGCCGACGAGGTTGCGCACCGTGGAGCTCGAGGTGAAGACGACGGCGTCGAAGGCACCGCCCTTGATGGCGTCGCGCGTCCGCGCCGCCGGAGGCGCCGCCCGCACCGTGCGGTACGCGGTGACGTCGTCGACCTCCCAGCCCATGTCCTGGAGGCCCGCGACGAGGGTGTCGGTGGCGATGTCCGCGCGCGGCAGGAAGACCCGGTTGATCGGGTCGAGGTCGGGGTCGTAGGGCGGCCACTCCTCGAGCAGCCCGCGGGCGGACTGCTCGCCGGACGGCACGAGATCGGGGTGGATGCCCCACTCGCGCAGGGCATCGGCCGTGACGCCCCCGACCGCGGCCACCTTGAGCCCGGCGAACGAGCGGGCGTCGAGCCCGAACTCGTCGAACTTCTCCCGGATGGCGCGCACCGCGTTGGCGGAGGTGAAGCCCACCCAGTCGTAGCGACCGGTCACCATCCCCTTGACGGCCCGCTCGAGCTGCTGCGGCGTGCGCGGAGGTTCCACCGAGATCGTCGGGACGACCTCGGCGTGGGCGCCGTGGTGCTCGAGCCGGGCGATCATCGACCCGGACTGCTCCTTGGTGCGCGGCACCAGCACCCGCCAGCCGTAGAGCGGCTTGGTCTCGAACCAGGACAGCGTCTCCCGCAGGGCCACGGTGCGCCCGACCACCGCGAGCACCGGGAACCGTCCCGCGGCGACGACCCGGGGGGCCTCGGCGAGGGTGGTCACGGTGGTGCGCTGCTCGGTCGTGGTCCCCTGCTCGGTGACGGCGACGGGGGTGTCGGCGGCGCGACCGGCGGCGGCCAGCCCCTCGAGCACCTCGGCCGCCCGGTCCGGGGCGCCGAGGACGACGACCGTGGTGCCGGGGTGGATGCCACCCGCGAGGTCCGGGTCACCGGCACCGGCCACGACGACGTGCACACCGGTGGTGCCCTTGGCGGTGAGCGGCACCCCGGCGTACGCGGGGACCGCGGTCACCGAGCTCACCCCGGGGCAGACCTCGACGGCGACACCGGCCTTGACGCACGCGCCCGCCTCCTCGGCGAGTCCGTTGAACACGGCGGGGTCGCCGTCCATGAGCCGCACGACGAGGCCACCGGGGTGCGCCTTCGCCGTCCGGACCACGAGCTTGGCGCGGGATGCCTGGGTGAGGGGCTCGCCGTGGTCGCCGTGGCCGGCGTCGACGACGTCGACGCCGGGGCGCGCGTGACGCAGGGCCAGGCCCTCCCGGGCCACCTGGTCGATGACGACGGCGTCGGCGGCCGCGAGCAGCTCGGTGGCGCGGACGGTGAGGAGCCCGGGGTCACCCGGTCCGCCGCCGACGAAGGCGACGCGCGCGGGGACGCGGGGGCTGCGGGCAGAGGACGAGCGCGTGGGGCTCACTGGGCACGCTCCGTGACGGCTGTTGCGGTGGACGGGTGCAAGGTGGTGCTGGGTGGCACGAGGTCGGCGGCGCCGTCCTCGAGGAGCAGCCGGGCGAGCCGGCGGCCGAGGTCGTCGGCGGCGTCGGGGTCGCCGGTGAGGGAGCGGCGCAGGTCGGCCGAGCCGTCGGGGGCCGCGACGACCGCGCGCAGCGACAGCTCCGGACCCTCCACACCCTCGACCACCTCGGCCAGCGCCCCCACGGGTGCCGAGCACCCGGCCTCGAGCTCGGCGAGCAGCGCCCGCTCGGCGGTGACGCAGGCGCGGGCGTCGGGGTCGTCGAGCGAGGCGACGGCGGCGATGGTGTCGGCGTCGTCCGCGCGCACCTCCACGGCGAGCGCACCCTGCCCCGGCGCGGGGAGCACCTGGATCGGGTCGAGCAGCTCGGTGGCCTCGCCGATGCGGGCCAGCCGGCGCAGCCCCGCGGCGGCGAGCACCACGGCGTCGAGGCGGCCGTCGGTGACCGCGCGCATCCGGGTGTCGACGTTGCCGCGCACGTCGGTCATCTCCAGGCCGAGGCCCAGGGCGGCGATCTGGGCGCGGCGGCGCGGCGAGCCGGTGCCCACCCGGGCGCCGGCGGGCAGCTCGGCGAGGGTGAGGCCGTCGCGGGCGACGAGCGCGTCGCGGGGGTCCTCCCGGACCGGGACGGCGGCGACCACCGTGTGGGGGTCGGGCGCGGTGGGCAGGTCCTTGAGCGAGTGGACGGCGAGGTCGACGCGGCCCTCGACGAGGGCCTCGCGCAGCGCCGAGACGAACACTCCGGTGCCACCGAGGTCGGCGAGGGGGGTGGTGCGGTCGCGGTCGCCGTCGGTGGTGACCTCGACGAGCTCGACCTCGAAGCCGAGGTCGCGCAGGCGGTCGGCCACCCAGGCGGACTGGGTGGTGGCGAGCTCGGAGCGGCGGGTGCCGAGGCGCAGGGCGGTCACTGCTCGTCCCCCGGGATCGTCGGGGGGGCGGAGACGAGCGAGACGTCACGGGGGTCGAGGTCGAAGAGCTCGGAGAGGGCACGGGCGTAGTCGCCGCCCTGCCCCTCGCGGGCGAGCTCCTTGACCCGCACCGTGGGGGTGTGGAGGAGCTTGTCGACGACGCGCTGGACGGCACGGCGCACCTCCTCGCGCTCGGCCTCCCCCATCCCGGGCGTACGCCGCTCGAGCCGGGCCATCTCCTCGGCGACGAGCTGGCCGGCCCGGGCGCGCAGCGCGGTGACGGTCGGGGCCACCGCCTCGGCCGAGCGGGCCATGAGGTACGCGGCGACCTCACCGGTCACGAGCTCGCGGGCGCGGGCCACCTGGGGTGCGGACCCGGCCCGGGCGAGGTCGTCGCCGAGCTCGGCGAGGCCGACCCGGGTCGCCCCGGGCAGGTAGCCGACCTCGAGGTCGACGTCGTGCGGCAGGGCGAGGTCGAGGAACACCTGCGGCCGGCGGCCGCGCCGCGTGAGCGCCGCGGCCACCGCCTCGGTCGAGACCACCTGGCCGCGGGCGCCGGTGGAGGAGATGACGAGGTCGGCGCCGGCGAGGGCGTCGTCGAGCTCGGTGAGCGGGCGCGCGGTGCCGCCGGCGCGGTGCGCCACGGCACGGGCCCGACCGGAGTCACGGTTGACGACGACGACGTCGCGGGCCCCGAGCCGGGAGACGGTGGCGGCGGCCAGCGCGCCCATGCCCCCGGCGCCGACGACGAGCACGTCGAGCCCGCCGAGCCCACCGAGGACGGCCTCGGCGCGGGTGAGCCCGGCCTGGACGAGGGAGCCGCTCACCAGGTCGATCTCGGTCTCGGAGTGGACCCGCTTGGCCACCCGCAGGGCCTGCTGGAACAGCGCGTTGAGCGCGGGGCCGACGTGGCCGCGGGCCTGGGCGTCGGTGAGCGCGCGGCGCACCTGGCCGAGGATCTGGGCCTCGCCGACCGCCATCGAGTCCAGCCCGGACGCCACGGTGAAGGCGTGGGCGATGCCCCGGTCCTCGTAGTGGACGTACAGGTGGGGCTGGAGGGCGGTCCGGTCGACCCCGCACGCGGCGCCGAGCGCCGCCGTGACGTCGACGAGCGCGCCGTGGAAGGTGAGGCACTCCGCGTACACCTCGGTGCGGTTGCACGTGGAGAGCACGACCGCCTCGCTGACGTGCTCCGAGCGCAGGATCGCCGTCTCCAGCGCAGCACGTGCGGCGTCGTCGAGCGCGACCGCCTCGAGGAGCGGCAGCGGAGCGCCGTGGTGGGACAGCCCCAGGACGACCAGGCTCATCGCGCCACCGCCTCGGCGAGGGCCTCACGCTGCCCGTGGAAGGCGAGGATCTGCAGCTCGGTCGAGAGGTCGACGCGGCGGACGGTGACGTCGTCGGGGACGGCCAGCACCACCGGTGCGAAGTTGAGCACCGAGCGGACGCCGGCGTGCACGAGCGAGTCGCACGCGTCCTGCGCCCCCGCGCCGGAGGTGGCGATGACGCCGATGGCCAGCCCCTGCTCCGAGACCAGGGCGGGCAGGTCCGTCATCGGGCGCACCGCGGTGCCGGCCACCTCCTCGCCGACGACCCGGGGGTCGCCGTCGAGCAGCGCGATGACCCGGAAGCCGCGCTCGGCGAAGCCGCTGTAGGCGGCGAGCGCCCGTCCGAGGTTGCCCATGCCGACGATGGCGACCGGCCAGTCCTGGGTGAGCCCGAGCGCCGCGGCGATCTCGGACGCGAGCCGCTCGACGTCGTAGCCGACGCCGCGCACGCCGTAGGAGCCGAGGTGCGACAGGTCCTTGCGGAGCATCGCCGAGCTGACCCCGGCCGCCGCGGCGAGCTCCTCCGAGCTGACCGAGGCGATGCCGTCGCGCGCGAGCGCCGTCAGCGCCCGCAGGTACCCGGGGAGACGGGCCACCGAGGCCGCCGGGACCTCCCGGCGCGCGGTTGCTGCGGTGGACACGCGGGTCACCGACTCCTTTCGCGGGCTCGGGCGGCGAGCGGTGGGGGCCGGGGCGCCGGCGCCCGCACGCGGACAATCACCACAGCCTACGGTCTTGTGAAGCCCCGCACAAAGTCGCGCCGCACCCCCGTGACGGGCGCCACGGACGCGTGTGCTACGAGCGGCGAGGTGGCCGGGCCAGGGCGTCCCGCAACCGGGTCTCGTCGACCCGCCAGAAGTCGTGCTGCCTGCCGTCGACGAGGGTCACCGGCACCTCGTCGGACCAGCGTGCCCGCAGGTCGGGGTCGGAGTCGACGTCGACCTCCTCCCAGCCGACGCCGAGGTCGGCCGCGACCCGCGCGACGACCTCGCGGGCCGGCTCGCACAGGTGGCAGCCGTCGCGGACGACGAGCGTGACCCGCGGCGGTGCGGCGGGGTCGGGGCCGGGCCCGCGACGGTCCATCAGAAGAAGACCGAGCGCCGCTGCATGAGCAGCGTGTACAGCGTCTGCTGGATGGTCTCGCGGACCTGGTCGGTGAGGTCGAAGACGAGCATGGGGTCGTCGGCCGCGCCGGGCTCGTAGCCGTCGGTGTCGATGGGCGCCCCGAACTCGATGATCCACTTGCTCGGCAGCGGCACCGCGCCCAGCGGTCCGAGCAACGGCCAGGTCGGGGTGACCGGCATGTAGGGGACACCGAGCAGCCGGGCGAGGGTGTTCATGTTGCCGATGATCGGGGCGATCTCCTCGGCACCGACGACCGAGCACGGGATGATGGGCACCCCGGCGCGCAGCGCCGCCGAGACGAAGCCGCCGCGCCCGAAGCGCTGCAGCTTGTAGCGCTCGCTGAACGGCTTCCCGATGCCCTTGAAGCCCTCGGGGAAGACCCCGACGAGCTCACCGGCCGAGAGCAGTCGCTCGGCGTCGGCCCCGGTGGCCAGCGTCGAGCCCGACCTGCGGGCCATGGTGCCGACGAATGGCGTCTTGAAGACGAAGTCGGCGCCGAGCGCACGCATCACCCGGTGCTGAGGGTGCTCGTCGTGCACCGCGAGCTGGATCATCAGGGAGTCGTACGCGACGGTGCCCGAGTGGTTCGAGACGAGCAGCGCGCCCCCGTGCGCGGGGATGTTCTCGATGCCGCGCACCTCGACGCGGAACCAGTGCCGGTACAGCGGGCGCAGCACCGGGTAGAAGACGTTGGTCGTGAAGTCCTCGTCGTAGCCGAAGTCGTCGACCGTGTAGTCGCCCTCGACGCGCCGGCGCAGGTAGGCGAGCACCTCGGCGACCCGGCGCTCGACGTCCTGGGGGGCGATGCCCGCGGCACCGGCCGCGACCCGCAGGGCGGTGACCAGCGCCTCCACCACCTCGGCGGCGTCGGGCAGCGGCAGGCCGCTGCGCGACGGTGCGTCGGCGACAGTGGGGTCCAGGGGCGGCGGCTCCGCGAGGCGCAGGTGCGGCCGCGCGGCGGCGGCGTCGCGGCGGGCCTTCTCGCGCGGTGACGTCCGCGGGCGCCGGGGGCGCTCACCGGACACGGTCACGACCTTGCGCGAGGGCTTGGAGGTGACCTTCGGCGCCGGGCGGTGGGGGCGCCGGCTCGGCCGGGCGGCCGCGGCCGGGGTCACCGGCGCGGCCGAGCGTGCGGCGGTGCCTTCCGGAGCCACGGGCTGCGCACCGGCGTCCGCCGGCGTGGAGCCCTTCGGGGTGGGGTGCTTCGTCGCGGGGCTCTTCGCCGGGGGCTTCCCGGCCCCGGCGGGGGCCGTGTCGGTGCGCTCGGTGCCCGCGCCCTTCGCGGCGGGACGCTTCGCGCTCGCGGACTTCGCGGCGGGACGCTTCGTGCCCGTGGACTTCGCGGCGGGACGCTTCGTGCCCGTGGACTTCGCTGCGGGACGCTTCGCGCCCTCTGCCTTCGCGCCCTCTGACTTGGCACCGGAGCGCTTCGTGCTGGCTCGCGCCGCGCGGCTGCCTGCGGACCCGGCTCCCTGCCGCGCCGCCGCCTCGCCGGACGCGGCAGCCGGTCCGGTCTCGGCGCCGGCGGCCGACGTGGCGCCGTCGTCGGCGACGGTGACCGGCTCGGCCCCGAGGAGCGGGGTGGAACGGCGGCGTGCGCGCTCGCCCGAGGCGCGCTCCGCACCGGCCGCTAGGGCCCCCCGGCGGGCCATCAGTGACCACTCCCGGCGCCGAGCGCCCGCAGGACCGCCTGGCTCGCGCTGCCCGCGACCCCGCTCACGAGGTCGCCGACCGCCGACGCGGCGGGCACGGCCGAGCCGAGCGAGGCGGCGAGGTCCTCGAAGGCCTCCCGGGAGGTGTAGCGCGGCTCGAAGCCGAGCACGGTGCGCATCCGGGTGGTGTCCAGGCCCCGCCCGAAGGCGAGCAGCGACACCTGGTCGGGCGAGAAGTCGGCGAGGCGCATCCGCCGGGTCACCCCGCCGATGAGGCCCGCGGCGGGCAGCGGGATCGGCGCCACCGGGCGACCCGCGATGGCGGCGGCCTGGAGCACGGTCACCACGCCGTCGCCGGCGACGTTGACGACACCGGTGGCGTGCCCGGTCGCGGCGAGGGTGAGCGCCTCGATGGCGTCGTCCTCGTGGAGGAACTGCAGCCGCGCGTCGTAGCCGAGCGGCACCGGCACCACCGGCAGGTTGAAGTAGTCGGTGATCGAGGTGCGGATGCCCGGGCCGATGACGTTGGCGAAGCGGAGCATGAGGATCTCGGCGTCCGGGCGCCGGCGGGCGAACCCGCGCACGTAGCCCTCCACCTCGATGGAGTCCTTGCCGAAGCCGCCGGACGGGGTGCGCCGGGCGCCCATGTCCTCGGTGAACATGGCCGGGTCGCGGGGGGTCGAGCCGTAGACGGCGGCCGAGGACTTGACGACGAGCCGCGTGACGGTGCGGGCCTTCTGGCACGCCGCGAGCAGCTGCATCGTCCCGATGACGTTGATCTCCTTCTGCGGGGTCCGGCCCCCGACGAAGGTCGGCGTCGCGATGACGTTCATGTGGACGACGGTGTCGACGCCCGCGGTCTCGATGACCCGGCTGATCATCGGGTTGCGGATGTCGGCGCGCACGAACTCGACGGTGCCGATGTCGTGCGGCGGCGGGATGACGTCGACGCCCACGACGTGCTCGACCCCGGGCTCGGCGGCCAGCCGCCGGGCGAGCAGCCCCCCGAGGTACCGCGACACCCCGGTGACGAGCACGACCTTGGCCAACGCCCTCTCCTTCACGCTCCGACGGGTCCGACCCTACCGAGTGCCCTGCACCGGTGGCACGGCGAGGGGTGCCGGTGGGACGGGAGGCGGCACGACAAAGGCCCCCGGTGGACCCGGGGACCTTCGGCGTTCAGCGGTGACCCGAGGTCACTTCTTGTTGCGACGCTGGTGACGCGTCTTGCGCAGCAGCTTGCGGTGCTTCTTCTTCGCCATCCGCTTCCGCCGCTTCTTGATGACAGAGCCCATGGGACGTCCTCGTTGTCAGGTGCGGGAAGTGCGGCGGCCCAGCCTACCGGTCCGGGCCGGAGCGGCCCAATCGCGGGGCGCGGAGCGGCCGCGGTGCGCCGCGCGCACGGCGAGGGGCACCCACCGTGGCAGGTGCCCCTCGCCGTGGTGTCGCGCGCGGATCAGGCGGTGTCGACGAACGAGCTGCGCAGGTAGGTGTGCACCTCGTCCTCCGGGACCCGGAAGGACCGGCCGACGCGGATGGCCGGCAGCTCCCCGTTGTGGACCATGCGGTACACGGTCATCTTCGAGACGCGCATGATCGTCGCGACCTCGGCGACGGTGAGGAACCGCACCTCTCCGAGCTGGCGCTCCGTGGACATCGTGACCTCGATCTTCTCGCTCGGACGCAGTGCCGGGCGGTACCCGGCTGGCTCCCTCCGCCCGTGCTGTGGCAACCATAGGGGCAGTTGTGACGAACGGGAAGGGACGACTGCAAAAAGCCGCCGAATGTCCAGTCGACACGCCGAACAACCGACCCGCCCGGCCCTTCGGCCGATGTCCGCCCGGCTCCGGTCAGTCGAACCAGGGGTCCAGGCCGTGATGGGGGAAGGTGGCCTGCCGGGTGGCCAGCACGGCGCGGTCGACGGGGTGGTCGGGGTTGTGGCCCATGCTCCACGGCTGCACCCAGATGGGGAGCCGGTCGACCGGGATGTCGCCCATCCGCTCCGGTGCCGGTCGGCCGGTGAGGCCGGTCACGTGGACCCGCCACTCCTCCGGCACCGGGGTGTCCGGAGGCACCGGGCGGTGGGCCGCGATGGCGGTCAGGTGCGTCCAGGAGCGCGGCACGACGTCGACGAGGGAGTAGCCGCCGCCCCCGAGGGCGACCCAGCGGCCCCCGCACACCTCGTGCGCGAGATCGTGCAGCTCCTCGTGGGCTCGGCGCTGGGCGTCGACGGTGATGGCGAGGTGCGCCAGTGGGTCCTCGAGGTGGGTGTCGCACCCGTGCTGGCTGACGAGCACCTGGGGCCGGAACGCCCGCACGAGCGGCGGCACCACCGAGTCGATGGCCCGCAGCCACGCGGCGTCGCCGGTGCCGGGCGGCAGTGCGACGTTGGCGGCGCTGCCGCGCGCGTCCGGCCCGCCGATGTCGGCCGGCCAGCCGGTGCCGGGAAAGAGGTGCTGGCCGTTCTCGTGGACCGAGATCGTGAGCACCCGCGGGTCGTTCCAGAACATCCGCTCCACGCCGTCGCCGTGGTGCACGTCGATGTCGACGTAGGCCACCCGCTCGACGCCCTGGTCGAGGAGCCACTGGATGCCGACGGCGATGTCGTTGTAGATGCAGAACCCGCTCGCGTGCGTGCGCATCGCGTGGTGGAGTCCGCCGCAGTAGTTGACGCCGTGGTCGGTCTCCCCCTGCCACACCCGGCGACAGAGCTCGACGGTGCCCTGGGCGATCCGGGCCGACGCCTCGTGCATCCCCTCGAACGCGGGGTCGTCCTCGGTGCCGAGACCACGCGCGGGGTCGGCGGCGGCCGGGTCGGCCGAGGCCCGCTTCACCGCCTCGATGTAGTCGCGGTCGTGGACGGTGGCGAGCAGGTCGTCGTCGGCGGTGCCGGGGCTGAGCAGGTCGGCGTCCTCGAGGACGCCGAGGGCCCGGGCGAGCCGGGTCGTGAGGTCGAGCCGGACGGGGCCCATCGGGTGGTCCGGCCCGAAGTCGTACGCCGTGAACCCGTCGTCCCAGATCACGGTCGTCCGGTGGGCCATGCCTGCACGCTACCCCCGGGGCGCGGGCGTGGCAGGCTACGACGTGGCACAACTCGCACGACGGAAGGGACCCCGATGGCCAGGAGCCACGGCAGCGACGACGAGGTGCTCGTCATCGGCCTGGGACGCTTCGGCGCCGCCGCGGCGCTCGAGCTGCGCCGCCTGGGGCACAAGGTCACCGCCATCGAGAAGGACGGCTTCCTCGCCGAGAAGTTCCTCGGCCGGCTCAGCCACGTCATCCACGGCGACGCGAGCGACGTCACCGTGATCCGCGACGCCAAGGCGGGCCGGTTCGCCATCGCCGTCGTCGCGATCGGCTCCTCGGTGGAGGCCTCGGTGCTCGCCGCGGCCAACCTCGTCGACGCCGGGGTGCCGGGCATCTGGGCCAAGGCGCTCTCCCCCGAGCACGCCCGGATCCTGGACCGGATCGGCGTCACGCACATCGTGCGCCCCGAGGCCGACACCGGACGCCGGGTGGCGCACCTGGTGGGCGGCCGGATGCAGGACTACATCGAGTTCGACGACGGCTTCGCCATCGTGAAGATGCGACCGCCCACCGAGACGATCGGGTTCACCCTCGAGCAGAGCCAGGTGCGCAGCAAGTACGGGGTCACCGTCGTCGGGGTCAAGTCGCCGGGCGAGGACTTCACGTACGCCGTGCCGGACACCAAGGTCTCCGCCCACGACACCCTCATCGTCAGCGGCCCCACGACCCTCATCGAGCGGCTCGCCGCCCGGCCCTGACCACCGCCGCACCGCCGGGCCCCCGCGGGCCGCTGCTCAGTACTGGGCGATGCCGCCCCGGTCGCCCGCGAGCGGGAGCGTCATCGCGATCTCCTCCTCGCCGTCGTCCTTGGAGACCACGCGCATCGGGCGGCGGGTGCCGGTGGGACGGAAGCCGAAGCTGCTGGCGAAGGCCACGGCCCGGCCGTTCTCGGTGCCGACCCAGTAGAGCAGCTGGCTCTTGCCCTGCTCCCCCGCGACGCGGGCCCCGGCGTGCACGAGCGCGGCGGCCACGCCGGAACCGCGCGCCTCCGGGCGCACCCAGAGACCGAACAGCTGCGCGGCCCGTCCCTCGTCGTCGCCCCCCGGGCCGACGCTGGCGATGCCCACCGGGTCGCCGTCGCGCTCGGCGAGCAGCCGGACCGATCGCTCCATCCGGTCGCGCCAGAACTGCTCCGGCTCGGCCTCCTCCTCGGCGTGGGACGCCACGAACGCCTCCGGGGACTCCTCGAGCGCCTTCAGGCGCATCGAGCGGTACTGGTCCCACTCCTCCGACTCCAGGGTTCGTACCGTGATGTCGCTCATGGCAGGCCACTCTCCCACGGCCCGCGGGGGCCGGGGCAAGCGGGGCGGGCGAACATCAGGGGCGCAGGGTCAGCACCATCCGCTCCTCGACGCAGGTCGGGTCCCACGGCATCGTGCCGGTCTCGCCGGTCGGCACGAACCCCTGCCGGAGGTAGAAGCGCGCCGCGCGTACGTTCTCCCGGGCGACGTCGAGCGCGACCCGGGCCCAGCCCTGCTCGCGGGCGTGCTCGACGGCGGCCGCGACGAGCGCTGCCGCGGCACCGCTCCCGCGCCCGGCCCCGGCGACCCACATCCCGATGAGGTGCCCCTCGTCCGGGGGCTGGCCCTCCCCGTGCCACAGGCCAACGGTGCCGACCGGGCGGTCGCCGTCCCACGCCAGCCACAGGGCGGGCCCGGACTCGACGAAGGCCCGCCAGTCCTCGTCGGTGCGCCGCGCGCTCTCCGCCCAGGTGGTCCAGAACGCCCGCGGGCTGTCGATGAGGGCCGCCTGCCGCACGTCGCGGTAGGCCCGCCAGGTGCCGGAGGTGACCCGATCCACGCGAAGTGGTGGTGCGGTGCCGGGGGGCGGCTCAGCCACCGGCCAGCTCGCGGGAGCGGATGGCCGCGGCCTCCATGGCGCGGATGAAGGCCGCCCGCACCTTGTGGTCGTCGAGCTCGCGCAGCGCCGCCGCCGTGGTGCCGCCCGGGGAGGTGACCTGCTCGCGCAGCACCGTGGGGTGCTGACCGGTCTCCTTGATCATCGTCGCGGCGCCGTAGAGCGTCTGGACCACGAGCTCGGTGGCGGTGGCGCGTGGCATCCCGAGCACGACGCCGGCCTCGATCATCGCCTCGACGACGTAGAAGATGTACGCGGGGCCGCTGCCGGAGATGGCGGTGACGGCGTCCTGCATCTTCTCCGGCACCTCGACGACCTTGCCGGTGGCAGCGAGCAGCTGCTCGGCCTCGCGGAGGTGGTCGGCGTCGCAGTGGGCACCCGCGGACACCGCCGCCATGCCCTGGTCGACGAGCGCCGGCGTGTTGGGCATGACCCTCACCACCGCCCGCCCCTCCGGCAGCCGGGACTCGAGGAACGAGGTCGTGATGCCGGCCGCGAGGCTCACCACGAGGTTGCCCGGGCGGACGTGCGGGCCGATCTCGGCGAGGAGGGCCTCCATGTCCTGCGGCTTGACGACGAGCACGAGGGTGTCGGCGGTCTCCGCCGCCTCGGTGTTGTCGAGCGCACGGACCCCGTAGCGCTCCTCCAGCTCGGCGGCGCGGTCCGGGCGCCGCTCGGTGATGAGCAGCTCGCCGGCGGGTCGCCCCGCCCGCAGCAGGCCCGAGAGGAGCGTCTCACCCATGACGCCGGCACCGAAGATCGCGACCGTTCCCATGTGGCGAGTATGCCGGGTCCGGGCGCGTGGGGGTCAGCCGCTCCCGGCGAGCGAGCGGAGGAAGAACTGCAGGTTGGCGGGGCGCTCGGCCATCCGGCGGACCAGGTAGCCGTACCAGTCCTCGCCGAAGGGCACGTACACCCGCATCTGGTGGCCGCGGTCGGCGATCCGCTTCTGCTCGGTGGTGCGGACGCCGAGCAGCATCTGGAACTCGTAGCTGTCCGGGCTGCGGTCGTGGTGGTTCGCGAGCGCCTGCGCGATCTCCACCAGGCGCGGGTCGTGGCTCGCGACCATCGGGTAGCCGTCGCCGGCCATGAGCACCTTGAGGCAGCGCACGTAGGAGAGGTCGACGTCGGCGCCGTCCTGGTACGCGACCGACTCGGGCTCCTTGTACGCGCCCTTGCACAGGCGCACCCGGCTGCCCTCGTGCGCGAGGTCGCGGCAGTCGCCCTCGGTGCGGCGCAGGTAGGACTGGAGCACCGCCCCGACCCACGGGAAGTCGGACCGCAGCGCCCGGAGGGCCTCGAGCGTGCGGTCGGTGGTCGTGTGGTCCTCCATGTCGAGGGTCACGGTGGTGCCGGCCCGCTGCGCCGCCTCGCAGATGGCCCGGGCGTTCTCGAGGGCGATGGCGTCGCCGTCGCGCGGCAGCGCCTGGCCGACCGCGCTGAGCTTGACCGAGACCTCGGCGGCGCCGTAGCGGGCGAGGTCCTGCTCGGCGAGGTGGTCGACGAGCCTCACGTAGGTGTCGCGGGTGGCCTCGGCCCGTTCGCGGTCGGTGGTGTCCTCGCCGAGGTAGTCGACGGTGGCGAGGCGGTTGGTCTCGCGCAGCTCGGCGGAGACCGCGACGGCGTCGCCGACCTCCTCCCCTGCCACGTAGCGAGCCACCACGTTTCGGCTCAGCGGCGCCGAGACGACGGCGCCGCGGATCAGGTCGGACTCGGAGACCTGGAGCAGGGCTCCCCGGAGCAGGTCGCTGGCATCCACCTGCGACAGGCTAGCCGGGGCTCACTCCGTGCGGCGACGCAGCGTGAGACTCCCGAGGACGAGCGCGCCCGCGACCCAGAGCAGCATCACCGCCAGGCTGGTGACGACGTCGCCGAGCGGGTCGGTCTGCGTCGTGACGTCCTTCATGGCGTCGACCGCATAGGACAGCGGGAGCACGTTGGAGATCGCCTCGAGCACCGGTGGCATCTGGTCGCGGGGCATGAGCAGCCCGCAGAGGAGGAACTGGGGGAGGATGAAGGCGGGCATGAACTGCACCGCCTGGAACTCGGTGCGCGCGAACCCGCTCGCGAGCAGCCCCAGCGCCGTCCCGAGCACGGCGTCGACGACGGCGATGACGACGAGCAGCCACACCGGCCCGGCCACGTCGAGCCCGCAGACCCAGATGGCGAAGGCGCTCGCCACCACCGCCTGCACGACGGCCATCACCCCGAAGGCGAGGGCGTAGCCGACCATGAGGTCGCCCTTGCCGAGCGGCGTGGTGAACAGCCGTTCGAGGGTGCCCGATGTCCGCTCGCGGAGGGTGGCGATGCTGGTGACGATGAACATGACGACGAGCGGGAAGATGCCGAGCAGCGCCGGGCCGATCCGGTCGAAGACGTCGCCCGGGGCGTCGGAGTAGACCCAGGCGAGCAGGCCGAGCAGGACGCAGGGCACGACGAGCATGAGGGCGACCGTGCGGTGGTCGCCGCGGAGCTGGCGCAGGATGCGGCCGGCGGTGACGAGGGTGATCCGCGGGTTCACGTGTGCTCACCCTCGTCCGGGTGGCCGTCGCGATCGCCGTCGTGAGTGCCGTCCTCGTGGCCGTCGGTGTGCCGGCCCCGGTACCGGCGGGGCCGGTGCTCCCCCTCGTCCTCCTCCGAGACCGGGCCCCGAGGGCGGCCGTCGAGGGCGGCGGCCTCGTCGATGAGGCCGAGGAAGGCCTGCTCGGCATCCTCGGTGGCCGTCCGCTCGAGCAGCTCCGGGAGCGTCGAGTCGCTGAGGATCCGCCCGCCGCGCAGCAGCACCAGTCGGTCGCACCGGGTGGCCTCGTCCATGACGTGGCTGGAGACGAGCAGGGTGCGGCCCTCGGCGGCGAGGCGGCGGAAGAGGTCCCAGAGATCCCGGCGCAGTACCGGGTCGAGCCCGACGGTGGGTTCGTCGAGGACGAGCACCTGGGGGTCGCCGACGAGGGTGCACGCCAGGCTGGCGCGCGAGAGCTGGCCGCCGGAGAGGTTGTCGACCCGAGCCGTCGCGTGGTCGGTGAGGTCGACCGACTCGATCGCCTCGTCGACGGCGTCGTCGTCGACGCCGAGGACCGAGGCGAAGTAGCGGACGTTGTCGCGGACGCTGAGGTCGGTGTAGACGCTGGGAGCCTGGGTCAGGTAGCCGACGCGGTGCCGCAGGGCCGGGGACCCGGCGGGCTCGCCGAGGACCGTGACCGTGCCGCCCGCCACGACCTGGACCCCGACGACCGAGCGCATCAGGGTCGACTTGCCGCCACCGCTCGGCCCGAGCAGGCCCACCACCTGCCCGGTGGGGACCCGCACCGACAACCCGGGGAGCACCTCGCGGCCACCCCGGACGACCCTGAGGTCGTCGACGACGATGGCGTCGCCCACGGAATTCGCCACATCGGGAATAGTGGCAGGGGCCGGCGGCGGTGTCACTGCAGCCCGCGGTGTGTCCGCCGCCGCCCGTCGGGCCGGACCGGGCCGGCACCGTCCGGCCGGGCGGCCAGGTGCAGCCGGGCGAAGGCCAGCGACTCGGCGAGGTCGAGCTCGCGCTGTGCCTCGTTCGACCTGCGGGTGGAGACCTCGACGATGACGTGGCCACCGAACCGGCTCGACGCCAGCTCCTCGAGCACCTCGGCGCACGGCTGGCCGCCGCGGCCGGGGACCAGGTGCTCGTCCCGCGCCGAGCCGCTGCCGTCGGCGAGGTGGAGGTGGGCGAGGCGCGGCCCGAGCGCGCGGGTCATCGCCAACGCGTCGGAGCCTGCGGTCGCGGTGTGCGACAGGTCGAGGGTCACGTGGTTGTAGGGCTGTTGCACCGGGTCCCACGTGGGCAGGTAGGCCTCGACCTCGCGCGAGCGCGGCCCCCGCCACGGGTACATGTTCTCGACGGCGAGCCGGATGCCGGAGTCGCGCTCGCGCACCGCGACCCCCTCGACGAAGCCCCGCGCGTACTCGCGCTGCCACCGGAACGGCGGATGGAGCACGACCGTGTCGGCGCCGACCTCCCGGGCGAGCTCGATCGAGCGGTCGACCTTCCCCCACGGGTCGTTGCCCCAGACCCGCTGCGTGACGAGGAGGGTGGGGGCGTGCACCGAGAGCACCGGCACCCCGTGGTGCCCGGAGAGGGTGCGCAGCGCCCCCGCCTCGCGGGTCAGGGGGTCGGTCCACACCATCACCTCGACCCCGTCGTAGCCGAGCCGGGCGGCGAGCGAGAACGCCGAGGCGACACCCTCGGGGTAGGCGCTCGCGGTGGACAGGCCGATCCGGGCGGCGGGGGCCTGCGCCGGTCCTCCGCCCGCGGTCGGCTCCCCGCGGGAGGGCACGGTCATCCCATCCGGTCGAGGTGACGCAGGATGACGCCCTCGCGCAGCGCCCAGGGGCAGATGTCGAGCTGGTCGACGCCGAGCAGGTCCATCGTCGCCTCGGCGACGAGACCACCGGCGAGCAGCTGGCGGGCACGGGCCCGGGAGACCCCCGGGAGGTCGCCACGCTCGGCGGCGGACATCGCCGCGATCTCGGGGAGCCGTGCCGACAGCGCCTCGTGAGAGAGCACGCGGTGCGCGTACATTCCGTCGGAGCTCGGCGCTGCCCCACAGATCCGGGAGAGCGAGCGCATCGTCTTGCTCGTGCCGACGGCGAGGTCGGGGGTGCCCGCCTTGGCGAGCGGCCGCAGCTCCGCGGCGATGCTGGCCCGCACCCGCCGGCGTGCCTCGCGGACGGTGTCGGGGTCGGGCGGGTCGCCGGGGAGCAGGTCACGGGTGACCCGGCCCGCACCGAGTGGCAGCGACACCGCGACGTCGGGGTCCTCGTCCATGCCCTGCGCGAGCTCGAGGGAGCCACCACCGATGTCGGCGACGAGCAGGGTCCCGGCCGACCACCCGAACCAGCGCCGCGCCGCGAGGAAGGTGAGGCGGGCCTCCTCCTCGCCGGTGAGCACGTCGAGGCCGATGCCGGTGCGCTCGGTGACGTGGGCGAGGACGTCGTCGCCGTTGGGTGCCTCCCGGATCGCGCTGGTGACGAACCCCCGCAGGTCCTCGGCGCCCTGGTCCTCGGCGACCTGCCGGCACTCGTCGACGAACTCGGCGAGCCGGTCGCGGCCCTCGTCGGCGATGAGCCCGTCGTCGGTCACGTGCTCCGAGAGCCGTAGCTCGATCTTGTGCTTGGAGGCCGGCAGCGGCTGGGCACCGGGGTGCGCGTCGACGACGAGGAGGTGCACGGTGTTGGACCCGACGTCGATCACCCCGAGGCGCATGGCCCCAACGTAGCCGGTGCAGGGGGGTCGCACGCATAGGGTGGGTGGGTGCCGGAGACGCCCCTCGACATCCCCCGCACCTGGGCCGAGTTCACCGATCCCTCGAACCCGGGACAGCGCTACCGGGTCGACCTCACCTGGCTGACGTCCAGCTGGACGTGCATCTTCGGGTCCGGCTGCCGCGGCATCTACGCCGACCGGCCGGATGACGGGTGCTGCACGCTCGGCGCCCACTTCACCGACGAGGAGGACGTCGAGCGGGTCCGCGACGTGGTCGCCGAGCTCGGCGAGGACGAGTGGCAGCTGCACCCCGGCTACGGGAAAGGGGGCACGAAGAACCCGGCGCGGCTGTCGGCGTGGAGCACGGTCGACGGCGACGGCGCCCGGGCGACGAAGGTCGTCGACGGCGCCTGCATCTTCCTCAACCGCCCCGGCTTCCCCGCCGGCGCCGGCTGCGCCCTGCACCAGCACGCGGTGCTCACGGGCCGGCCGCCCCATGAGGCCAAGCCGGACGTGTGCTGGCAGCTGCCGATCCGGCGGAGCTACCGCACCGTCGAGCTGCCGGACGAGAGCTCTTACCTCGAGGTGACGATCGCCGAGTACGACCGGCGGGGGTGGGGGCCCGGCGGGCACGACCTGGACTGGTTCTGCTCGGGCAACACCGAGGCGCACGTGGGTCGTGAGCCGGTCTACCGCGGCAGCCGCCCCGAGCTCGTCGCCCTGATGGGCGAGGCCGCGTACGCCGAGCTGGTGGTCCGCTGCGAGGCGCACCTCAGGGCGCTGCTGCGAGCGCGGTCCGCGGGTGCCCGGGAGCTCATCCCCCTGCTCGTGCACCCCGCCACCGTCGCGGCAGGGACCGTCGGCGGGCGCCGGACTCGCACGCGCCGCCGGCTGGCACCCGCCGGCGGCAACGAGCCGGCACACCCGGTGGCAGCCACGCCGGCGCCGGCGAAGGGCAGGGCGTCGGCCAAGGGGAAGACCGCGGCCAAGGGGAAGACCGCGGCCAAGGGGAACGCAGGCGCCGACGGCCAAGCAGCGACCACGGCCAAGGCGTCGGCCAAGGGCAAGGCGTCGGCCAAGGACAAGGCAGCAGCCGAGAGCAAGGCAGCGGCCAAGGACAAGGCAGCAGCCGAGAGCAAGGCAGCGGTCAAGGACAAGGCACGGGCCAAGGCGGCCGGGCCGTCCACGTCGGCGGCGACCGGCAAGGCGCGAGCCGCCGGCAAGGGCAGCTCCACGCGCAGAGGCACCGTCAAGGGCAAGGGCGCGTGATCCGGAGCCCGAACATCTGGGACACCCCCGAGGTGTACGAGCTGGAGAACCTGGCCTCGGACCGTGCCGGCGTCATCGACGAGGCGATCGCGGCACTGCGCCCACTGGCGGGCGCGACGCTGCTCGACGTCGGCTGCGGCACGGGGTTCCACCTCCCGCGGTTCGCCGAGGAGGGCGCCCGGGTCCTGGGGGTGGAGCCACACCCACCGTTGGTACAGGGCGCCGCCGAGCGGCTGCGGGCGGCCGGTTCGCCGGCCCGGGTGGTGGCCGGCGACGCCGAGGCCCTGCCGCTGGCACGAGCCTCGGTCGATGTCGCGCACGCCCGGTGGGCCTACTTCTTCGGCCCGGGTTGCGAGCCGGGCCTGCTCGAGCTGGCGCGCGTCGTGCGGCCCGGCGGCGTGGCGTGCCTCGTCGACAACGACGCCACGGACTCCACCTTCGGCCGGTGGTTCACCCGCGCCTATCCGGCCTACGACCCGGTCGCCGTCCAGCGGTTCTGGGACCGGCAGGGCTTCGCGACCGAACGCCTCACCATCGAGTGGACCTTCGACCGGCGCCAGGACCTCGAGGCGGTGGTGCGGATCGAGCTGCCCCCCGGCCCGGCCGAGGCCGTGCTCGCGGAGCACGAGGGACTCGTGGTCGACTACGCGGTGGCCCTGCGCTGGCGCCGTTACTGAACTCGGTCGTCCGGGCGGTGCCTCAACGACCGTCCGGGCGGCGCCTCAACGACCGTCCGAGGGGAGCCAGGTGCCGTCCCGCATCAGGGTGCGGCCGGCCAGCTCGTTGCTCTCGCGCCATGCCTGCACCCGCACCGGCGTGAGGAGGTAGGCCGCGTAGGGCGGGCCCTCGGACCTGGGGTCCCAGCCGACGTGGGCGGCGTACCGCTCCCACCGCGGGGCCGGCACGGCAGCCATGGGGTGCTCCTCGGCGTGGGCGTCGACGAGCACGACGTCACGCAGCTCGCCGAGCGCCGCCCGAGCCCGGCCGGTGGTGCGCAGGTTCGTGCCCGCCCGACTGCTGCTCGGCGTCGCGACGAGCAGGGTCGTGCCGTCCCAGTGGAAAGAGAGGGGGACGAGTCCGGGTGCGCCGCCGTCGGCCGGCGCGGTGGCCAGCCAGAGGTCGATGTCGTGCTCCAGCCGGTGCCGGGTGTCGGCCAGCCGGGTCAGGCGGTCGCGGGGTGCTGCCGGTGTCGTCATCCTCCGGTCTCGGTCCTCTCTCCACTCCGGCCCGGTGCGGTTCGACGAGCCCGCGGCGGCGGGCAGCTCAGGGCGCGGCCGCCCCGGGAACGAAACGGTAGGGCAGGCCCGGACAGCGCCACCACTCGCGACGGCTGCCCTTCACCGCCCCGATGATCGACAGCACGGATGCGGCCACGGTCACGGCGAGGAGCCCGATCCAGACCAGGACACCGAAGGACATGACGGCGTCGCGACCGGTCGCCACGGTCACGAGGACCACGCCCAGCCATGCGAGGAACCCGACACCGTAGGCGAGCAGGAACCAGATCTGCGCGTTGACAGCCTCGGCGGCATGGTGGCGGACGAACGCATCGCGCCGGCCGAGGGTCAGGAGCACCGCGACGGCACCCACGACCGGCGCCACGAAGAAGGCGAGGTGGGGCAGCACGCTCAGCGTGGGGTCAACCGGCCGATCCGGTGCACGGAGCACCCACTGCCGCCCGTCCCACCACCAGAGGTGCCCGCCGGCCGCCGGGTACCACCCCGGCGGTGGCGGGGTCGGCCGGGCAGCGCTGGACTCGTCCACCGTTGCAGTCTGTCAGGGTGCGCCGGCACTCGCCCCACCACCGACGGACTCCCCGACGCCGGCGGTCGCCCGGTTCAGGGTGATGGTGACCCCCGGTTCAGAAGGGTGGCGGCTCCTCCCGGTCGGGGACGCGGCGACGGTGGGCCCGACGGGGCGTGACCGCGCGATGGTCCTGACCGTCGTGCAGCCACCGGCCCGGGAGCCGGCGGGACACCTCAGCGCGGCGGCCCAGGTGCCGCCAGTGCCCCGGCAGGTGGTGTTCGAGGCGGTGCTCGAGAGAGGAGTGTGGTCCGTCGGGTACCAGGAGGCGGGGCCCGGCCGGGGTGGCCGGCGGATGACCGGCGCCGGCGCCCCGCAACCGCTCACCGGTCCCAGCACCCCGCAACCGCTCACCGGTCCCAGCGCCCCGCAACCGCTCACCGGTCCCAGCGCCCCGCAACCGCTCACCGGTCCCAGCGCCCCGCAACCGCTCACCGGTCCCAGCACCCCCCGACCGCTCACCGGTCCCCACGCCGGGCGGAAGCTCACCGGCGTGGAGCTCATCGTCGGCGGCCCGGAGCACCAGCGGGTGCAGCGTGTCCACGGGCACCGTGGTGCGGGTTCGCCCCGTGGGGTCGGTCCACGTCGCGGTGCCGTCCGGGGCGAGCGCCAGGCGCCATCTCGGGCGCTGCTTGACCCGGTGGTGGCGCCGGCACAGGCAGACGAGGTTCTGGGCGCTGGTCCGGCCCGCCGGCCAGGCCCGCGCGTGGTCGATGTCGCAGAACCGCGCCGCGACCTGACACCCCGGGAACCGGCACCGGCCGTCCCGGGCCCGGACCAGCGCCACCAGCTCCGCCCGCGGTCGGTACCCGTCGCCGCCCAGCACTCCGGCGGGGTCGACCAGCGCCCCGGTGGCGGGGTCTCCCGCGACCACCCGCACCCGGCCCGTGCGGTGCTGGCCCGCCACCCGGGTCGCCGCCACCGCCTCCTGGAGCCAGCCGCGGGCCACCAGCAGCGGTTCCCCGGCCCGGACCCCGGCCACCTCCACCAGGTCGTGCGCGGACCCACCGTCGGCACCGACCTCTCGCGGAGCCGACGCCATCGGGTCGCCCACCGCGGGATCCACCGGCCCGCGCGGGGGCGGGTCCTGGCTGCGCGGGGGCGGGTCCTGGCTGCGCGGGGGCGGGTCCTGGCTGCGCGGGGGCGGGTCCTGGCTGCGCGAGGCCGGGCGAGCGACACCGGGAACCACCGGGCCGCCCTCGCCCGGGGCTGCGTCGTGGGGGACCACCAGGGTGAGCACCGTCTCGATCGTGGCGCTGCCCTCCACCAGGTCGGTCAGCGCCTTGGCCCGGGCACGTCCGATCTCGGGACAGGTTCCCGCCGCCACGTAACGCTGCGCCAAGGCGTCGACCGCCGCCCAGGCCCGCGCCGCCTCCTCCGACGGGAAGGTCCCGTGCCAGCAGTCCACCCCCGGCTCGCTCGCCCAGCGCTCCAGCCGTGACTCCGCTCGCGCCCGCACCGCCCGCTGCCGCAACAGGTCAGGACACACCCGCGCCAGCAGCCGACGGCAGCGTCGCCGCAACGCGGTGGCGTCCTCGGCACCGAGGAACGACTCGAGCGCCCCAACCACCGACGCCGCCACCTGCGCCGGCGCGAGCTCGAGCTCGTCGGCCACCACCGCCGCTCGGTACCCGTCCACGCGCCCCGCCGCCATCGCCGCGTGCAGCCCCGCGAGGCCGGTCGCCGACGCCGACCCCACCGGCCCGTCCGCGGCCAGCCGCACCGCCGACCGCACCCGACGCTCGGCGTGCACCGCCGAGACGTTCAACACCCCGGACACGACCGCGGCCGCATCCAGCGCCACGTGCCCCGGCGCCCGGTGGGTCTCCTGCACGGTGCCGTCCTCGGCCCATCCCTCCTCGATCGCCGCCAACGCCACCAGCACCGCGTCCTGCGCCGCCGCAGCCACGTCGGCGACTCGCTGCAGCTGCTCCAGCGCCGCCGCCCACTCCGCCCGGGACCCCCGCTCCCCCGCCACCGAGGACGAGCGCGCCACCGACGCCAGCGCCTCCACCGCTGTCGACGCCGCAGCCACCACCTCGCCCGGCCCCACCTGTGCCCCCACGACAAACCCCCATCCGCGTCGACGCGACCCTACGCCGCACCACCGACACCGGTCCTCGACCCGGTCCCTGAGGCGGAACGGCCGCCGCCGGAACGGCACCACCGCCTCGGGCCACCGTCCACGGGACCCGGATCCGCGGCCCCGCACCGAGACTCAGCGCGCCCGGCCCTCCAGGACGGACTTGAGGGTCTCCAGGTCCTTGCGGTTGGCCCGCTCCATCGAGCGCCGCAGCACCGGGGCCGCGACCGACCCGAAGCCGCTCGGTTCCCCGTGGTTGCGCAGCATGACCACGGTGCGGGCGTCCCCGGACGCCGTGAAGCGGTACTCGGTGGTCATGGGGAACGGCCCGGAGGAGGTCGACATCGTCATCGCCCGCCCGGGCTCCAGCTCGAGGACCTCGTAGGTGTACTCGAGCCGTCGACCGAGGAACCCGGCGACGAACCGCATCCGGCTCCCCACCGAGACCGGCCCCGGTGTCAGCAGCTCCACCGACCGGATGTTGGCGTACCACTCCGGGGCGTTGCGCGGGTCGCAGGTGTAGCCGGCGACGACGTCGACCGGTCGCTCGACCACCACCTCGGTCGACACGTCGACGCTCACCGGTCACCCACCGGGTCGAGGTCGAGGGCGATGTCGACGATCGGCGAGGAGTGGGTGAGGCCGCCCACGGAGAGGTAGTCCACCCCGGTCTGCGCGTACTCGCGCACGACGTCGAGGGTCAGCCCCCCGGTGGCCTCGATCTCGACCGGCTGCCCCGTCGCCCGCACCGCGGTCACCGTCTCCCGGAGCAGGCGCGGGCCCATGTTGTCGCACAGCAGGAACCGCGCTCCCGCGGCCACCGACTCGAGGGCCTCCTCGGTCGTCGTGACCTCCACCTGGATCTCGACGGCGGGGAACCGCGCCCGGACGGCGTCGACGGCCGCGGTCAGGCCACCGGCGGCGAGCTTGTGGTTGTCCTTGACCATCGCCACGTCGTACAGGCCCATCCGCTTGTTCGTGCCGCCGCCGCAGCGCACCGCGTACTTCTCCAACGCCCGCATCCCCGGCGTGGTCTTGCGGGTGTCGAGGACCGTCGCGCCGGTGCCCTCGAGGAGGTCCGCCCAGCGCCGGGTGTGCGTGGCCACGCCGGAGGTGCGACAGAGGACGTTGAGGGCCGTCCGCTCGGCGACCAGGGTGGTGCGGGTGGATCCGCGCACGGTGGCGAGGTGGTCGCCCGGACGCACCCGGTCGCCGTCGTCGACGTGCTCCGCCACCGACACCGGTCCCGTGCCCAGCCGTGCATCCACCGCGTCGAGCACGAGCCGCACCACCGGGAGCCCGGCGACCACGCCGCCGGCGCGCGCCAGCACGTGTGCCACCGACTGCTGGCCGGCCGGGATGGTCGCGACCGTGGTGACGTCGGTGCCCGAGTCCAGGTCCTCGTCCAGCGCCCGCTCGACCACGAGGCTCGCGTCCGCCGTCGGGAAGCCGAAGCCGCTCACCGCACCTCCTCGACCGCGACCGGACCCCCGAAGGGCAGCTCAGCCGCCCGCTCGCCCACCTCCACGCTGCCGTCGTCCAGTCGGGTGACGAGCTGGTGCACCAGCCACCGCTCGTCGTCGCGGGCGGGGAAGTCGGAACGGACGTGGCCGCCACGGGTCTCCTCGCGCCGCTCGGCCGTGAGGCTCAGGGCGAGCCCGAGGTGGAGCAGGTTCGTCGTCTCCCAGGCCGCCGGCCCCGGCTCGGCCTCCTCGGCCGGCAGCGCCACGAGCGCGGTCAGCGCGTCGACGGCCTCGCGCGTCGACTCCGCCGAGCGCACCGGGCCGGAGCCGCGGCTCATCGTGCGCTGCACCTCGATCCGCCGCTCCGCGGCAAGCAGCGCCCCGTGGCCCACCGACCCGACCGGACGGCGGCGCGGCAGCTCACCCGCCGACAGCCGCGCCGCCACGTCGTCGGCGATCCGTGCGGCGAACACCAGCCCCTCGAGCAAGGAGTTGGACGCGAGCCGGTTCGCGCCGTGGACCCCCGTGCACGAGCACTCCCCGCACGCGTAGAGGCCGTCGAGGCTGGAGCGACCGACGAGGTCGGTCTCCACCCCTCCCGAGGCGTAGTGCTGGGCCGGCGCCACCGGCAGGAGCTCGGTGGCGGGGTCGATGCCGAGCTCGCGGCAGCGCGCCACGATCGACGGGAACCGCGCCTCGAGGAACGCCGCCCCGAGGTGGCGGGCGTCGAGCCATACGTGCGCCAGCCCTCGCTCGGCCATGACGTCGAGGATGGCGCGCGCCACGACGTCGCGGGGCGCGAGGTCGGCCAGGTCGTGGCGTCCCTGCATGAAGCGTCGGCCGGTGTCGTCGACGAGAAAGGCCCCCTCCCCGCGCACCGCCTCCGAGATGAGCGGCTGCTGACCGGTGGAGCCCTCGCCGAGGAAGAGCACCGTCGGGTGGAACTGGACGAACTCGAGGTCGGTGACCCGCGCGCCGGCCCGCAGCGCCGCCGCCATCCCGTCGCCCGTCGCGACCGGCGGGTTCGTGGTCGACGCGTAGATCTGGCCCAGCCCGCCGGTGGCCAGCACCACCGCACGCCCGAAGGCGGCGCCGACACCGTCGACCTGCCCCTCCCCGATGACGTGCAGCGTCACGCCGCAGACGGCGCCGTCGGCGGCCGTGCAGAGGTCGACGACGAGGGCGTGCTCGATGACCTCGATTCCCGGGTCGTCCGTCACCGCGTCGAGCGCGGCGATGAGGGCGCGCGAGATCTCCGCGCCCGTGGCGTCCCCGCCGGCGTGGGCGATCCGGTCGCGGTGGTGGCCGCCCTCGCGGGTCAGCTTGATCAGCCCCCCGGCGTCGAGGTCGAAGACGGCACCGAGCCCCACGAGCTCGCGGACCCGCTCGGGCCCCTCGGTGACGAGCGCGCGTACGGCCTCCTCGTCGCACAGCCCGACCCCGGCGACGAGGGTGTCCTCGAGGTGCTCCTGGGGAGTGTCCTCCGGGTCGAGCGCCGCCGCGATGCCACCCTGGGCCCACTGCGTGGACCCGGCGGAGAGCACCGTCTTGGTGACGAGCAGCACCCGGTCGACGCGCTCGCGCAGCCGCAGCGCGGCGGTGAGGCCGGCGATGCCGGAGCCGACGACGATGACGTCGGCCTCGGTCGTCCAGCCCGGCTCGGGCGCGGCCAGCCGCCGCGGCAGGCGGGGCGCGCTCATCGGCCCTCGCCGGGCGACGGCTCGCTGAAGACGTCGATGGCGCCGCCCCCGGGGCCGACGACGACCGGGGTGTTGTCGATGAGGCGGGTCGTCCCGATCCGGGCGGCGACCGCGAGCAGGGCCTCGCCGCGGTACCACTCCGGCACGTCGGCGAGGCTCTCGGGGTGCACGAGCACGAGGTAGTCGACGAGGGCGAGCGGCTCCTCGACCAGCACCTCGCGCGCCGCCCGGCGCACCGCCGACGGACCGAAGGGGGCGGCGTCGGCACCGGCCCGCAGTGCCCGGCTCAGGCACAGGGCCACCTCGCGGTCGCTCTCGGTGAGGTAGGCGTTGCGGCTGCTCATCGCCAGCCCGTCCTCCTCGCGCACGGTCGGCACCGACACCACCTCCACCGGGAAGTCGAGGTCGCGCACCATCCGCCGGATGAGGAGCAGCTGCTGGGCGTCCTTCTGCCCGAAGTAGGCGCTGCGGGCACCGGTGAGGTGGAACAGCTTGCCGACGACCGTGACCACCCCGTCGAAGTGGCCGGGGCGGGAGGCCCCCTCGAGCACGGCGCCGAGGGGTCCCGCGGAGACGCGCACACCGGGGTCGCCGTCGGGGTAGACGACGTCAGGGCTCGGCGCGAAGACGACGTCGACACCGGACGCGGTGCAGATCGACATGTCGGCGTCGAAGGTGCGCGGGTAGTGGGAGAGGTCCTCCTTGGGCCCGAACTGGAGCGGGTTGAGGAAGATCGTGACGACGACGTGGTCGTGCCGTTCCCGCGCCGTGCGGATCAGGTGGGCGTGCCCCTCGTGGAGGGCGCCCATCGTCATCACGACGGCGACGTCGCGGCTCGGCAGCGCCTCGCGCGCCGCGGCGAGCTCGGCCCGCGTGTGCGCGACGACCGGAGTGGTGGTGGCGGTGCTCACTCCGGCTCCCGGTCGGCCAGGGTGTCGAGCAGTGGCTCGGCGGCAGCCGGTCGCAACCGCCCGCTGTCGAGGGCGCGCAGGGCGGTGGCGCGGGCCAGGGCCACGTAGGTCCTCCGGATCTCGGGTGCGACGCGCTCGAGCGCCGCGAGGTGGTCCCCCACGGTACCGACGTCGCCCCTCGCCACGGGACCGGTCAGGGCCGCGTCCCCCATGCGGAGGGCGTTGTCGAGGGACGCGCTCATCAGGGGGCCCAGCACCCGGTGCGGTTGCTCGACACCCGCGCGGGCGAGCACCTCCATCGCCTCGCTCACCAGCGTGACGAGATGGTTCGCCCCGTGGGCGAGCGCCGCGTGGTAGACGACGCGGTCCTCCTCCGCCACCCAGACGGGGGTGCCGCCCATCTCCAGGACCAGGGCCTCCGCGACCGGGCGGAGCTCGGGGTCCGCGGTGACGCCGAAGGCGCACTCGGCGAGGCGGTCGAGGTCCATGGCGGTGCCGGTGAACGTCATCGCGGGGTGGAGGGCCAGGGGCAGCGCGTGCTGCCGACGCGCGGGGTCGAGGACGGCGGCGCCGTGGCGCCCGCTCGTGTGCACGACGATCTGCCCGGCCTGCCAGGCACCGGTGGCCGCGAGGCCCGCGACGAGGTCACCCAGGGCGTCGTCCGGCACGGCGAGGAGGACCAGCTCGGCGCCGGCCACGACGGTGGGCACGTCCTCTACCGGCACCCCGGGCAGGAGGGTGGCGGCCCGCTCGCGGCTGGCCGCCGAGACCGCGTAGACCCCGGTGACCCGGTGCCCGGACCGGGCCAGGGCGGCGCCGAGGACCGCGCCGACCCGGCCGGCCCCGACGACGCCGACGGTGAGGCGGGCGGGGTGCTCGATGCCGTCCACGGTCGTGCACGGTACCCGCACGCCCCTCCCGGCGCCCTCGAGCCGGCTCGACCACCGCCTGCGGGCACCGGATTGACCGCCGCGGGCGGCCCCGACATGCTGCCGCGGTGACGATCCCCTGGCGCGAGGCCTGGCAGCGGGCGCTCTACGGCCCGGGCGGTGCGTACCGCTCACCCGCGGGCCCGGCCGGCCACTTCACCACCGCCGGCCACGGCCCGCTCGGGGCCGTGCTCGCCGACGCCCTCATCCTCCTCGCCGACCGGGAGGGCGCGACCCACGTCGTGGACGTCGGGGCCGGTCGCGGCGAGCTGCTGAGGGCACTGCACCGGGTCCGGCCGGAGCTGCGGCTCACCGGCCTCGACGTCGTCGACCGCCCCGCCGACCTCCCCGACGCCGTCGACTGGCTCGTCTCGCCCGGCGGCCCCGGCCTGCCCGACGTGCTGACGGACCTCGACGACGTCCTCGTCGTCGCCCACGAGTGGCTCGACGTGGTGCCCTGCACCGTCGCCGAGGTGGTGGCGCCCGGCCGGCTCGCCACCGTCCTCGTCGACCCGGCCACGGGCGAGGAGACCACCGGCGCCACCCCGGATGCCGCGGACCTCGCCTGGTGCGCGCGCCACTGGCCGCTCGACGGCCTGCCCGTCGGTGCCCGGGTCGAGGTGGGGCGCCAGCGGGACGACGCGTGGTCGGCCCTGGTGGGCCGGGTCCTGCGGGGCACCGTTCTCGCCGTCGACTACGGCCACGCGCGGGACGCACGGCCGCTGCACGGCACGCTCGTCGGCTACCGCGGTGGCGCCCTGGTCACGCCCGTGCCGGACGGTTCGTGCGACGTCACCGCCCACGTGGCGGTCGACTCCCTGGACGCCGACGAGGTGACCACCCAGCGGGCCGCCCTGCACGACCTCGGGCTGCGCGCAGGCCCACCGTCGCACGCCCTCTCCCGCACCGACCCCGCCGGCTACGTCGCAGCCCTCGCGCGCTCCACGGCGGTCGCCGCGCTCACCGACCCCGGCGGCCTCGGTGCCTTCCACTGGGTGCTGCGACGGGTGCCGGCCGGGCGACCACGGAGATGACGACCCGGCGCCGCTCATGGCACCGTGGAGCGGTGACCACGCGCCCCCGCCCCTCCCGTGCCGCCGTCGCGGTGGTCGGCGCCGTCCTCGCCGCGCCGCTCCTCGCCGGCTGCGGTGGTGATGGCGGCTCCCCCGGCGAGGTCGTCGTCACGGTGACCGGGAGCACCTCGGGGTCACCCTCCGAGAGCCCCCCGGCGACGGAGTCGCAGGAGGCCGAGCCGGCCCCGCAGGAGACCCTGAAGAGTGACGACGTCGGCCGCACCTTCGACTTCGGCGTGGTCAAGTCCGTCTCGACGGAGGACGGCACGGTGGTCTTCGCCTTCGACCGGTGGACCGATCCCGAGGTCGACGACGCCGTGCTCGCGCGGGAGGGCCTGGAGGTCGCGCCCTACGACCTGGAGAAGAACCGCTTCCAGAACATCAACACGGAGAACACCTTCCGCGTCCCCGTGCGCGAGGGCGCCTCCTTCCTCCTCCACCACTGCGTGCAGGCGGGGGAGCCGGTGACGAGCAGGTCGGTGAGCGCCGAGGAGCTTGCGAAGGCCGACCCCGCTGACGCGCTCGTCCTGCTCGACATCGACCCGAAGACCGGCTACGCCACGGGCGGGGAGACCTTCGCGGGCTGCTGACCCGGTGGATGGTGGGGCAGACTGGCGCTCGTGACCACGCCGAGCGCCCCCAGGACCCTCGACGTCGGTGTCGGCGCCGGTGGGCTCGCCACCGCGGACATGGTGCTCAACATCGGCCCCCAGCACCCGGCCACCCACGGCGTGCTGCGGCTGCGCGTCGTGCTCGACGGCGAGCGGATCACCAGCGCCGAACCGGTCATCGGCTACATGCACCGCGGGGCCGAGAAGCTGTTCGAGGTGCGCGACTACCGGCAGATCACCGTGCTCGCCAACCGGCACGACTGGCTCTCCGCGTTCTCCAACGAGCTCGGCGTCGTGCTCGGCGTCGAGGCCATGCTCGGGATGGAGGTGCCGGTGCGGGCGGTCTGGCTGCGCACGCTGCTGGCCGAGCTCAACCGCGTCCTCTCCCACCTGATGTTCCTCGGCTCCTACCCGCTCGAGCTCGGCGCGATCACGCCGGTGTTCTACGCGTTCCGGGAGCGTGAGGAGCTGCAGGCCGTGATGGAGGAGGTCTCGGGCGGCCGGATGCACTACATGTTCAACCGGGTCGGAGGCCTCAAGGAGGACGTGCCCGCCGGCTGGCTGGACCGTGTCGACGCCGCCCTCGCCGCCGTGCGACAGCGCCTGCCCCAGCTCGAGGGCCTGCTCGTCGGCAACGAGATCCTCCTCGCGCGCACTCGTGGGGTCGGGGTGCTGGACCACGCCACCTGCCTCGACTACGGCGTGTCCGGACCGATCGCCCGGGCCAGCGGGGTCGACCTGGACCTGCGCCGCGACGACCCGTACCTGGCCTACGCCGAGCTGTTCGCACCCGGCGGCCCCGGCCGCGTCGTCACCCGCAGCGAGGGCGACTGCCTCGCCCGCCTCGAGGTGCTGCTCGAGCAGGTGCACGTCAGTCTCGACCTCGCCGACGCCTGCACCGACCGGCTGCGCTCGCTGCCCCGCGGGCCGGTGAACCAGCGCCTGCCCAAGGTGCTCAAGGTGCCGGAGGGCGAGCGGTACACGGCCACCGAGAACCCGCTCGGCCTCAACGGGTACCACCTGGTGTCGCGCGGCGAGAAGACGCCGTGGCGGCTCAAGCTGCGCTCGGCGTCGTTCTCGAACGTGCAGGTCCTCTCGCAGGTGCTGCCCGGGTGCCTCGTCCCCGACATGGTGGCCGTGCTCGGCTCGATGTTCTTCGTCGTCGGTGACGTCGACAAGTAGCCCGGGCGCCCCGGCGCGGACCACCTGCGGGACGTCCAGCGGTGTGGGAGAGTCTGCCCCGGAGGGGGCGCCGAGGGGGCGGCTCCGGGAACAGGAGGAGCTGCTGTGCGCACATCCGGATACCGCATGACGAGGACCGCCACGACCGCTACCGCGGTGGCCCTGACGGCTGCTGCACTCGCAGCGCCGGCCGCCACCGCGGCGTCAGCGGACCTCACCTACTCGTGCGACTGGACCGTCGGTGACGTCGAGGGCACCGGCGAGGCCGTCGCCCGGTTCGACACCAGCATCGAGGACGGACTGGTCCTCGAGGTCGGGGACGCGGTCCCCGCCACCTCGAGGAGCGGGCAGCTCACCTTCCCCGACGGCCTGGTCCAGGCGCTGCGCGACGCCGGGGTGGAGGAGATCAGCGGCCAGCGGCCGGCCACCACCGGTGACAACGTCATCCGCCTGGACACCACCCTCGAGCCCTCCGGGGACGCCTACGTGCTGACCTTCGGTTTCCCGGGCGGGACCCCGGTCCCGGCAGAGGGCCCGCTCGTCGTCGAGCTCTCGGACGTCGAGGACCCCGGGATCCGGGCGAGCGCGGTGGGCACCAACCGTCTGGTCGCCGGTGACCTCGCAGCCGTCGAGATCCAGACGGGCCCCGACCAGGTGCCCGAGGTCTTCATGGACTGCTCACTCACCGACGAGGGGGATGCCACCATCGACACCTTCGAGGTGGTGCCGGCCCCCTCCCCCACGGTCTCGGAGGCGACCAGTGGGCCGGCGCGCCCTGACCTCGTGCAGACCGACGCGGTCGAGCAGGGGCCCGGCGCCGGCACGGCGGCCGGCTGGCTCGCCGTGGCCACGACCCTGCTCGCCGGCGCCGCCCTCGCCCTGAGGCGCCCGCGCTCGCGCCGCCACTGAGCCGGCTGGACCGGCGGGTCCGCCGTGCCCTCGCGGGCGCGGCGGACCCGCCGGTTGCGGCTTCTCGCAGGTCGTGTGCGTCGCCGGCCGACGGGGGCGGTATCTTCCATCCGCCGGGCAGTGGCCCGATCAGCTCCGGGCCGAAGGCCCCCGAACACTCCAGGAACGTCCATGTCGCGCTCAACGCTGGTCACCCGCGCCCTCGTCGCCGGTGGCCTCTCCCTCGCCGCCCTCTCCCTCACGGGCGGCCCGGCCTCCGCCGCCTCGGCCGCCCTGGCCTACTCCTGCGACTACGGCGTCGGGGAGGTCGAGGGAACGGGCGACGCGACCGCGACGTGGGACTCCGCCATCACCGACGGCCTGACCGTGCCGGTGGGCACGCAGGTGGCCCTCGACCCCTACACCGGGACCGTGGTCCTGCCCGACGCGTTCGTCGAGGAGCTGCGCACCCAGGGGGTCGTCGAGCTGACCGGCGGCGGGCTGCAGCTCACCTTCCTCGACGAGACCGGTGAGCCGATCGTCATCGAGCTGGGCTTCCCGGCGACCCCCGTCCCGGCGGCGGGCCCGATGACCCTCGAGGTGTCCGGTGTCGACGCCGGGTTCCTCGACGCCGCGGACCCCGGGTCGTACACGATCGTCGCCGACGACTTCATCCTCGCCACCGACGACGAGACCACCGGGATGTACTGCACCCTCACCGACGAGGGCGACCCCACGATCGACTCGTTCACCGCTCTCGCCCCGACCCCGACGGCGACCCCTACCACGTCGGCACCCACCACCTCCCCCACGGCGGTCCGCCCGGTGCTGGTCCAGACCGACACCGTGGAGCGCGCGGGTGACTCGCCCACCGGGCTCGTCGCCGGGGGCCTGCTCACCGGGAGCCTCGCCGTCGGGGCGCTCCTGGCCGCCCGTCGGTCGTCCGCGCGGCGGCACTGACCACCATGACGCCCGCCGGCCACCGCCCACGACTGCTCGCCGCCGCGGGCGTCGTGCTCCTCGCGGTGCTGGCCGGCTGCGCGGAGCCGCCGCCGCCTCCGCAGCCGACCGCCCCCGCCGTGTCGGCGCCGCCCAGCACGGCACCGCCGTCGAGGGCACCTGTCCCGACGCCGGTGCCGCGGGGCACCGAGCCGTCGGCGCGGAACGCCCCCCCGGCGCCCGTCGCCGGCGGCCGGCCCGGCGACCCGGGACGGGTGGTGGTCACCGCCGCCGCGGGCGGCGTGCTGGTGGATGCGGCAGTCCGGCCCCAGGGGCTCGACGGCGCAGGGGTGCTGGCACCTCCGCCGGGGCTGGTCGGGTGGTACGACGAGCCCGGCTGGCCCCGCCCGGGCGACCCCGGAGCCGCCGTCCTCGCCGGCCACGTCGGCACCCCCTCGACCGGGCCCGACACCTTCAGCCGGCTGCCCGAGGCCCGACCCGGCGACCGCGTCACCGTCACCTACGGCTCCGGACGGACCGAGCGCTTCGTCGTCGTCCGGTCGGCCGGCCTGCCGAAGGAGCAGACCCCGAAGGACGACTCGATCTGGGACGCCGGCAACCCGCGCCCCCTGCTGCGGCTCATCACCTGCGACCCGACCACCCCGCTGCGGACCGGTCACTACCTCGGGAACTGGGTCCTCTGGGCCGAGCCGGCCTGACGGGGGCGTCGCTCACACCCGCCCGGCCACGCGTTCGTCCTCGCCGGGCCCGTCCGGCGGCTCGATGCGGCACCAGTGCTGCGCCACCATCCCCGCGACGGAGAGGGCCACCGAGGCGAGGAACAGCAGGACGAACGGCAGCACCCGGTCCTGGTTGGCGACGAGGGAGAGGTCGCCGAGCAGCACCCCGAGCTGGCCGAGGAACCACCCCGCCGCCGCGGCACCGGTGAGCGCGGCGGCCTGGGCCAGGACCACGGTGCGCGCCGCCTGGATCGGGTCGAGCGGCAGGGTGGCGCGACCCTCGAGGTAGCGACGCACCGGCCGGGCCAGCCAGAGCACGAGGCCGGCCATGACGACGAGGAGCACCCCGGCCAGCCACGGGGGACGGGGGAGCAACGAGCCGTCGCGGGTGATCGCGAGGCCGATGAGGTACCCGCCCCCGGCCGCCAGGACCCCCACGAGCACCAGCGTCGGCACCCGCACGCCGTCACGCATCATCGGTCCTCCCGACCCTGCGGACGCCGTGGGTGCCGACCTGCTCGGCGAGGGTGGCCACGGCCACGACGTCGTCGCCGACGCGCAGGGCGGCGTGCGGGTCGGCGTCGGCCCACGGCACGAGGACGAACGCCCGCTCGTGCGCGCGCGGGTGCGGCAGGGTCAGGTCCCGGTGGTCGGACACGACGTCGGTGCCCTGCGCCGGGTCTCCGTACTGGACGAGGTCGAGGTCGAGGGTGCGCGGCCCCCAGCGCACGTCGCGGGTGCGCTCGAACCGGGCCTCGATGCCGTGCAGCGTCTGCAGCAGGTCGCGCGGCGCGCGGGTCGTGGTGGCCGTGACGACGGCGTTGACGTACTCCGGTTGGTCCGGTGGACCGCCGACCGGCTCGGTGTCGTAGAGCGCGGAGACGGCGACCCCGGACAGGCCGGGCGTGCCCTCGAGCTCCGCGACCGCCGCGGCCACGGTCTCCTCCGGCGACGCGGACCCGCGGGGCAGGTTCGCCCCGACGGCGACGACGACCGGCCGCGGCGCGCGGTGGCGGGTCACGACGACCGCGACGTCACCGAAGGGAACCGGGACCGGGGCCGACGGCTTGTGGACCGTGACGCGCACCTCGTCGACCCGGGGGTCACCGAGTGCGTCGTGGGCGATGACCGTGGCCAGCCGCTCGATGAGGTCGTACGGCTCCCCCTCGATGCGGGCGACGACGGCCGTGGCCAGCGCGCCGTAGTCGTAGGTGTCGGCGAGGTCGTCGCTGTCACCGGCCGGGGCGAGGTCGAGCGAGAGGTCGACGTCGACGACGAACTCCTGCCCGTCGCGCCGTTCGTGCTCGAACACCCCGTGGTGGCCGGTGGCGCGCACGCCGCGCAGCGAGATCCAGTCGGTGCTCACGGCATCCCTCTGGGTGGCTCGAGGGCCGCGGCCGCGTCGAGGGCGTCGACCGTGGCGACGACGTCGTGGACGCGCACGCACCAGACCCCGTGCCGGGCCGCGTGGACCGTCGTGACGGCGGTGGCGACCTCGCGCTCGAGCGGCGCCCGCTCGTGCCCGGGCTCGCGGCCCACCCGCCCGAGGAAGGTCTTCCGGGAGGTCGCGACGAGCACCGGCGGACCCACGGCCACCACCTCGTCGAGGCGGCGCAGCAGCTCCCAGTTGTGCTCCGCCGTCTTGGCGAAGCCGAACCCCGGGTCGACCGCGATCCGGTCGGCGGCCACTCCGGCCGACGTCAGCGCCTCGACCCGGTCGGCGAGCTCGCGGCACACATCGGCGACGACGTCGTCGTAGACCGCCCGGGCGTACATGTCGTCGCTGTGCCCCCGCCAGTGCATGGCGACCACCGGCACGTCGCGCTCGGCGAGCAGTGGCACCATCTCCGGGTCGGCGAGCCCGCCGCTGACGTCGTTGACGGCCACGGCTCCCGCGTCCAGCGCGGCGGCCGCCACCTCGGCACGCATCGTGTCGATCGAGACCGGGACCAGCCCGGCAAGGCCCGCGACGACGGGCAGCACCCGGCGCAGCTCCTCCTCGGGGGTGGGGCGCTGGGCCCCCGGGCGGGTGGACTCCCCTCCGACGTCGAGCAGGTCGGCACCGTCGGCGACGAGCTGCCGGCCGTGGGCGAGTGCGGCGTCGGGGTCGAACCAGGCGCCACCGTCGCTGAACGAGTCGGGGGTGACGTTGACGACGCCCATGACGACCGGGCGTCCCGGCCGGGCGTCGGGGAGTCCGCGGACGGTCACGCCCCGGTCACCGCGAGCCGCTGAGCAGCAGCGACATCGCCTCCGCACGCGTGGCGGGGTTGCGCAGCTGCCCGCGCACCGCCGAGGTGATCGTCCGGGAGCCCGGCTTCTGCACCCCGCGCATCGACATGCACAGGTGCTCGGCCTCGATGACGACGATCACGCCCTGCACCCCGAGGTGCGTCACGAGCGCATCGGCCACCTGTGTGGTGATCTGCTCCTGGACCTGCGGACGGCGGGCGTAGACCTCCACGAGCCGGCCCAGCTTCGACAGGCCGGTGACCCGGCCGTCCTCGCCCGGGATGTACCCGATGTGGGCGACGCCGTGGAAGGGCAGGAGGTGGTGCTCGCACGTCGAGTACATCGGGATGTCCCGGACGATGATGAGCTCCTCGTGCTCGATGGCGAAGGTCTTCGCCAGCACCTCCGCCGGGTCGATCCAGAGCCCCGCGTACAGCTCGTGCGCGGCCTTCGCGACACGCGCGGGCGTCTCGAGCAGGCCCTCCCGGTCGGGGTCCTCCCCGATGGCGAGCAGGAACTCCCGCACCGCGGCCTCGGCGCGGGGGACGTCGACCGGCGGGCGTGGCCCCGGTTCCACAGGGCCAAGCCCCCGGTGGGGGTCCGGGTCCCAGGCCACCGGGTCAGGACTCGACACGGCCGCCCTCGGGCACCTCGACGACCTCGGCGGGCGGGTGCTCCTCGGGGTGCCGGGAGGCCCCCTCGCGCGCCCGGGCGTCGATCGCCGCCTCGGTGCCGGGGTCGCCCGGGTTCACCGTGGCCCCGGAGGGGGCGCCCGAGCCGTTGCGCCCGGCGAGCGCCTGCTCCTCGGCCGGGGTGAGCACCGGCGGGATGTCGGAGAGGGTGCGGTGCTCGCTGGACAGCCACGTGGGGCGGCTGGGCCGCTTGACGATGTCCGTGAAGATCTCGGCGAGCTCCTGGGCGTTCAGGGTCTCCTTCTCGAGCAGCTCGAGGACGAGGTGGTCGAGGATCTTCCGGTTGTCGTTGACCACGTGCCACGCCTCGTCGTGCGCGGCGTCGATGAGCTTGCGGACCTCCTCGTCGACGACTGCGGCCACCTGCTCGGAGTAGTCGCGCTGGTGCCCCATGTCGCGGCCGAGGAACGGCTCGCCCTGGGTCTGGCCGAGCTTGATCGCCCCCACCCGCTCGCTCATGCCGAACTCGGTGACCATCTTGCGGGCCATCGCGGAGGCCTTCTCGATGTCGTTGGCCGCCCCCGTCGTGGGGTCGTGGAAGATGATCTCCTCCGCGACCCGCCCGCCGAGCGCGTAGGCCAGCTGGTCGAGGATCTCGTTGCGGGTGGTCGAGTACTTGTCGTCGACCGGCATCACCATCGTGTAGCCGAGGGCCCGGCCGCGGGGGAGGATGGTCACCTTCGTCACCGGGTCGAGGTGGTTCATCCCGGCCGCGACGAGGGCGTGACCGCCCTCGTGGTAGGCCGTGATCTTCCGCTCCTTCGCCGACATGATCCGGGTGCGCTTCTGCGGGCCGGCGATGACGCGGTCGATCGCCTCGTCGAGCACCTCGTCGTCGATGAGCTTCTTGTCGCCGCGTGCGGTGAGCAGTGCGGCCTCGTTGAGGACGTTGGCGAGGTCGGCGCCGGTCATGCCGGGCGTGCGACGCGCCACCGCGAGCAGGTCGACGTCGGCGGCCATCGGCTTGCCCTGGCCGTGCACCTGGAGGATGCGGTGCCGGCCGATCATGTCGGGGTTCTCCACCGCGATCTGCCGGTCGAAGCGGCCGGGTCGCAGCAGCGCCGGGTCGAGGATGTCGGGGCGGTTGGTGGCGGCGATGAGGATGACGTTGGTCTTGACGTCGAAGCCGTCCATCTCGACGAGCAGCTGGTTGAGGGTCTGCTCGCGCTCGTCGTGGCCACCGCCGAGGCCGGCGCCGCGGTGCCGGCCGACGGCGTCGATCTCGTCGACGAAGACGATCGCCGGGGCGTTGGCCTTGGCCTGCTCGAAGAGGTCGCGGACCCGGCTGGCGCCGACGCCGACGAACATCTCGACGAAGTCCGAGCCGGAGATGGAGTAGAACGGGACCCCCGCCTCGCCGGCGACGGCGCGGGCGAGCAGGGTCTTGCCGGTGCCGGGCTGGCCGTAGAGGAGCACGCCCTTGGGGATCTTGGCCCCGACCGCGAGGAACTTCGCCGGCTCGCGGAGGAACTCGACGATCTCGTGCAGCTCCTCGACCGCCTCGTCGGCGCCGGCGACGTCGGCGAAGGTGACCTTCGGGGCCTCCTTGGAGGCGAGCTTGGCCTTGGACTTGCCGAACTGCATCACCCGAGAGCCGCCGCCCTGGGCCTGGGTCATGAGGAACCAGAAGAGGCCGACGAGCAGCAGCACGGGGAAGAAGCTGATGAAGATGGTCCAGAACGCGCTGTCGCCCTCGACCTTGTCGTCGTAGCCGTCGGGCAGGTTGTCCTTGAGCTCGGTGATCAGCTGCTCGGCCCGGGCGTCGACGTACTCGGCGCGCACCTGGGTCGCGTCCTGGATGCCCGCCTCGCTGTCGGAGAAGGGCTGCCCCTCCTTGAGGTCGAGGCGCAGGACGTTGTCGGTGGTCATCACCGCGGTGTCGACCTTCTTCTCCGCGATGAGCTTCTCGGCCTGGGCGGTGGTGATCGTGGCGTAGTTGCCACCGCTGCCGAGGGTGAAGAACAGCAGCATCATCGCGAGCGCGACCAGCACCCAGAACAGCGGTGCGCGCAGCAGTCTCTTGAGGTTCATGTGGCTGCGGGGCCGGGCCCCGGTCCTCCTGGTCGTCGTCGCGTGGCCCGGCGCGTCGGAGCGGGCCGGGACGGGTACACGCTAGCAACGAGCCCGTCCCCGCCCGTGTTCCGGATGCGATCCGCACGTGTCCCACCCGGGACCGGGCGTGGCGCGGTTCAGCTGTAGACGTGCGGGGCGAGGGTGCCGACGCAGCGCAGCCCCCGGTAGTCCTCGGCGTAGTCGAGACCGTACCCGACGACGAACTCGTTGGGGATGTCGAACCCCACCCAGGTGACGTCGACGTCCACCTTGGCAGCCTCCGGCTTGCGCAGCAGCGCGCAGATCTCGACCGAGGCCGGGCTGCGCGACTCGAGGTTGGACCGGATCCAGGACAGGGTCAGGCCGGAGTCGATGATGTCCTCGACGATGAGCACGTGCCGCCCGGTGATGTCGGTGTCGAGGTCCTTGAGGATCCGTACGACGCCGCTGGACTTGGTGCCCGACCCGTACGAGGAGACCGCCATCCAGTCGACCGGCACGCTGACCGGCAGCGCCCGCATCAGGTCGGCCATCACCATGACCGCCCCCTTGAGGACCCCGACGAGGAGGAGGTCCTGGCCGGTGTAGCGCTCCGCGATCAGCGCGGCGAGCTCGTCGAGCTTGGCGCGGATCTGCTCCTCGGTGATGAGGACCCGTTCGAGGTCGGTACCCATGTGGGTGGCGTCCACGTCTGCTCCTGACGGTCTCGGCGGCGGTGGGCCCTATTCAACCGGAGCGGCCGGTCCGATGGACACCAGGCCGCCGGTTCTCCTCACCCGCAGGCCACCGGGCGCGTGGACCGGTCCCTGGCCCCGCCACGAGGTGACCAGGCGGTCACAGGCCTGCACGTGCCGGGACGACACCTGTCCGGCCGGGGCGCCGGCCACGACGAGCAGCCGACGCCAGGTGCGGGTCCGCACGGCCTCCGGCAGGGCGGCGAGCGCCGCTGCGTGCCACGGCCCCTCCCCGATCCCCGTCGTGGCCTCCGCGGCGAGCGCGTCGAGCAGGTCGGCGTCGGCGCGCAGCTGCCGCGCCGTGCGGGCGAGGGCCGCCGCGACACCGGGCCCGAGGTCGCGGTCGAGGTCGGCGACGGCACGGCGGGCCCGCACCCGGGCGAAGGCGGGGTCGGCGTTCATCGGGTCGTCCCACCAGGTGAGGCCCTCGGCCTCGCACGCGGCCCGGGTCTGCTCCCGGGCCAGGCCGAGCAGGGGACGGCGGTAGCGCCCCCGGGCCTCCGGCATCCCGGCGAGGGAGCGGGCCCCGGAGCCGCGGACCAGCCCGAGGAGCACCTGCTCGGCCTGGTCGTCGCGGGTGTGCCCGAGCAGCACGACGCCGGCACCGAGGCGGTCGGCGACGGCGTCCAGCGCCGCGTACCGCGCGTCCCGCGCGGCCGCCTCGAGCCCTTCTGGGCCGGGGCGGACGTCGGCGGGCACCACCTCGACGAGGTCGAGCCCGAGGCCCAGCAGGGTCGCGGCGGTGTGCCGCGCCACCTCGGCGGACCCGGGCTGCAGGCCGTGGTCGACGACCACCGCGCCGGCCGGTCGTCGCTCGGAGCCGGCGACGAACGCCAGCCCCTCCGCGAGGGCGAGCGAGTCGGCCCCGCCGCTGCACGCGGCGAGGACGAGGGCGTCGGGGTCGAGGTCCGCGAGGGTGCCGCGCACCGCGGCCCGGACGGCGGCGACCGCCGGGTGCGGCCGCCCCGCGCGACGCGCCATCGGGACTCAGCCGTGGACCCGGCGCACCCACGCCGTCGGGTCGGTGATCTCGCGCGGCAGGGGCAGGGTCTCGGGCGAGGTCCACACGGAGTTGAAGCCGTCGACGCCCACCTCCTTCTGCACGCCGCGGACGAAGTGCGCGCCGTCGTGGTACTGCCGCATCTTCGCCTCGAGGCCGAGCAGCCGGCGCAGCAGGCGGTCGGGGGCTCCGGCCCCCTTGCGCCGGGCGGTGAAGCGGCGGCGGATCTCCTCGACCGTGGGGATGTGCGCCGGACCGACGTCGTCCATGACGACGTCGGCGTGCCCCTCGAGCAGGGACATGACCGCCGTGATCCGGGCCAGCTGCTCACGCTGCTCCGGGGTGGTGAACAGCTCGGCGAGCCCGGTGCTGCCCTCCTGGAACAGCTCGGGCAGGCGCTCGGTGAGGCGGCCGGCCAGCTCCTGGAGGCGCTCCTGGTCCGGGGCGAGGTCGATCGCCAGGGTGCGGGCCTCACGGATGACGTGCTCGCGCAGCCACGGCGTGGCCGTGAACTGCACCCGGTGGGTCTCCTCGTGCATGCACACCCAGGCGCGGAAGTCGGCGCGGTCGACGCCGAGCTCGGTGGCGACCGACAGCAGGTTCGGTGCCACGAGCAGGAGGGCGGGCGTGCCACCCGGGGCGATGTCGTACTGGCCGAGCACCTTGGTGGCCATGAAGGCGAGCAGCCCGCCGGCCTCGGCACCGGTGACCTTGCCACCGACCGCCTGCGCCGTGGCGCCGGGGGTGACACCGCGCTTCTCGACGATCGAGCTGATGGCGGGGTCGAGCAGCGCCGACATCGAGTCGGCGTTGACCGCGATCCAGGTGGCGCGATCGACGACCAGGGCGTCCGGCGCGCCCGGCGGTGTCTCCATCCGCGCCGTGTCGGCCACCGGCTGGCGGGCGGCGAGCGCGGCCGCGCGGATGGCCTCGACCTCGGTGCGGGCCTCCGCGGGGGTCACGGACGGGCCGGCGGGCACCAGGGCGCGGCCGGTGGACTTGGCGAACTCCCAGTCGACGTACTGCACGGGGCCCACCCTCTCATCCCCGAGGTCAGCGACAGCCACAGCGGGTCAGGGCGGCGACGATGCGGTCCAAGGCCGTGCGGGCCCGCTCCACGCCCTCCCAGGTGCCGGGGAACCCGTCGGCGAGGACGACGAAGGTGAGGAGCCGGCCGTCCGCGTCGACGGTCGTGCCGGCCAGCCCGTGCCCCGCGAAGAGGGTGCCGGTCTTGGCCCGGGGCACGCCCGCGACGTCCTTGGTCGCCCGGGTGTCGAAGCGCTCGTCGAGCGTGCCGTCGAGCCCGGCGACCGGCAGCGACGCGATCGCCCCGCGCAGGGCCGGGGACTCGCCGGTCGTGGCCAGAGCCAGGACGGCCGCCAGGGTGCGCGGGGACACGCGCTGGCCCTGGCTCAGCCCGGACGCGTCGCGCAGCACCAGGCCCTCGGTGGGCACGGCGTGCGCCTCCAGCCGCTGCCGGACGAAGCTCGCGTTGGCGTCCTCGGGGCGGGTGGGCTCCCCGGCGGTGGCCGCGGACTGGCGCACGAGGTTCTCGGTGAGCGCGTTGTCGCTCGTGTCGAGGGTGAAGTCGAGGACCTCGCCGTAGGTGGCGGACTCCACGGCGCCCAGCACCTCGGCGTCCTCGGGGGCGGGATCCGACCACGACGACTCCGGGCGCAACGTCACCGCCAACCCGCGCTCCTCGAGTCGGCCGGCGAGGGCGGTGGCGACCTGCCGCTCGGGGTCGGTGGCCGGCGGGCCGGGTCTCGGACCCGAGCTGGGTCGCGAGGCCGGTCATCACGACGGGGCGGCCGTAGAACTGGCCGACGTCGCCGGGCAGCCACCCCCCGGGGTAGCGGGGGCCGGGCGCGTACGAGAGGTCCAGCCGCAGGCGGTACCGGCCGGTGGCCCGCTCCCCCAGGGCGGCGACGACCTGGGTGGCGAGGTCGCCGAGCCCGGCCCGTCCGGGCACCGACTCGGGGTCGCCCTGCCTCGGCGAGAGCAGCAGGTCACCACCGGCGACGAGGACGAGGTCGCGGGTGCCGGACACGGAGACGACCGAGGTCGTCATCCGCCCGCCGAGGTCGAGGGTGTCGGTGACGGCCACCGCGGCCAGCAGCTTGGCCGTCGAGGCCGGGACCCGGGGCACACCGCCGTCGAGGGTCCACAGCTCCTCCCCGGTGAGGCCGTCGCCGACGGCGATGCCGAGCGCGCCGTCGAGGAGGGGGTCCGTCGAGGCGTTCGTCAGCGCCGCCTCGAGGCTCGCGGCCGTGGGTGGCGGCGCCGCGTCCGGAGCGGCGACGAGCGCCTCGTCCCCGGCTTCCGGGGCGGGCGTCGGGAGGAGCACCGGGGCCGGCGTCCCGGACACCGTCGGGGTGGGGAGCGGCTGCGGCCGGTCGAGGGTGAGGACCCCGGGGGCGACGTCGAGGACGTCCGCGGCGACGTAGCCGCCGGTCGCGACGAGCACCCCCACCGCGACGAGCGAGGTGAGCATGACTCCTCTCACGCCCGCTCCCTTCGTTCCCGGCGTCCCCATGCGTCAGACTTGGGGGCCACACCCTAGGTCACGCATCTGAGGAGACTTGCCACCGTGGAGTTCGACGTCACCATCGAGATCCCCAAGGGACACCGGAACAAGTACGAGGTCGACCACGAGACCGGACGGATCCGTCTGGACCGCATGCTCTTCACCGCGATGGCGTACCCGTCGGACTACGGGTACATCGAGGACTCGCTCGGCGAGGACAGCGACCCGCTCGACGCGCTGGTGCTCCTCGACGAGCCGACCTTCCCCGGATGCATCGTGCGGGCCCGTCCGATCGGCATGTTCCACATGCGCGACGAGGCGGGTGGCGACGACAAGATCCTCTGCATCCCCGCCGGCGACCCGCGCAAGAGCCACATCACCGAGCTCGAGCACGTCACCGAGTTCGACCGGCTGGAGATCCAGCACTTCTTCGAGACCTACAAGGACCTCGAGCCCGGCAAGTCGGTGGAGGGCGCCCACTGGGCCGGTCGGGAGGCCGCGGAGCGCTGCATCGTCGAGGCCATCGAGCGGGCCAGCGCGGCCGGGCTGTCCACGGCGCGCTGGCGGATGCCCCCGCACCAGGCATCGGCGGCCGAGGTCGAGGCCGTGACGTCGGCGCACAGCCGGGACGAGATGGAGGCGGCCGCCGAGCGGGCCCGCGCCGAGCTCGCGACCAAGGAGCACCCGCTCAGCGACGACTGAGCCGGGCCCGACCGGCCCGGGTCGCTACCAGCGCCCCGGGTGGCCACCAGCCCCGGTGGCTACCAGCCCCGGTGGCTACCAGCCCCAGGTGCCCGGTCCGCCCTTGAACGGACCCACAACCCGGGAGGTGACCCAGCCTCCGTAGAAGCCGCCCTCCTGCGGCCGCACGACCTCGCCGTCCACCGTGCACGAGTCGACCGCGCCCGGCATCACGGCCACGTGCCCGCGCACCGACTCGAACCCCGGCGTCGGCGACGGGTAGGTCCAGGCGGCACGCTCGGCCACGGCGTCGCCCGCGACGAGGTCGTAGTAGGCGGCCACTCCCTTGAACTCGCAGTGGGTGCGGCCGGCGACCGGCCGCAGGACCCCCGGCTCGAAGGCGTCCGCGGGCAGGTAGTAGGTGGGCGGGTGGCTGGTCTCGAGGACGCGTAGGGTGCGGCTGCTGCGAGCGATGACCCGACCGCCGAGGCGAACCTCGACGAGCTCCTCCGACGGCTCGACCCGCGGCGGCCGCGGGTAGTCCCACACCGACTCCTGCCCCGGCCCGGGCGGGACGGGCACCGGGCGCCTCACGCGGTACCGTCCGTGGCCAGGGCCGCGCCGAGCGCTCGGCCGAACTCCTGCACCGACCCGTCCGCGGCGGCGATGCCGGTGGGTCCGAGCAGCGCCGTCAGGGAGCCGTCGCGGCGCACGCCGAGCACCGCGGGCAGGCCGGAGAGGACCAGAGCCTCTCGTTCCCGGGCGTTGGTCTCGTTGCGGTGCACGAGCCGCACGGGTACCGGCATCCGCGCCACCATCGCGTCCCACTCGGGGCGGCGGCGCAGGCCCGAGTGGGACACGGCGCACAGCGAGCAGTGGGCCGTACCGAAGAGGTGCTTGACCGCGTAGACCGCCTCGCCGACGACGCCGCCGTCGGCGTCGTACACGGCGACGACCTCCACCACCGGTTCTGCCATGAGCGCAGGCTAGCCCCGCCACCGGCGGTGGGACCGCTCAGGCCCCCGCGACGGGGCCGCCCGTCGAAGCCGCCTCGGCGGCCGCCGCGGAGGAGGCGGCCGGCCGAGGCGGCAGCCGGAACGTCGCCGCCAGCCCCACGAGCAGCGCCACCGCGGCCGCCCCCGTCGTGAGCCGGCTCGCCGCGACCATCGCGTCGGTGGCCGCTGCGGCGACCTCCGCCATCCCGGGCTGGGCCTGCAGGCCGGCGATCGCCGTGCCCGCGGACTCCGACACGATGCCGGTGACCCGGTCCACGACCTCGCCCGGCACCGGGACCGCCTCCAGGTTCGAGCGGGTGAGCCGGTCGAGCGACGCGATGAGCAGGCCGCCGAGCACGGCCACCCCGAGCGCCGAGCCGAGCTGCCGCACGGTGGACTGCAGGCCCGAGGCCTGTCCGCTCTCGTCGACCGGGACGTCGGCGAGCAGCAGCGAGGTCAGCTGGGCGGTCGCCATCCCGACGCCGACCCCGTAGACGAACAGCCACGTCGCGATCACCCACGTCGGCACGTCGGCGGTGATGGTCAGCGCCAGCCCACCCACGGCCACGGCCTCGAGGGCGAGGCCGATCTGCACCACGGTGCGCTGCGGCAGCCGGCGGCTGATCCGCGGCAGGGCGCCGGAGACGAGGAACGTGCCCAGGGCGAGGACGAGGACGACCGCGCCGGTCCCGAGCGCACTGAAGCCGAGGGCCCCCTGGAGGAGAAGGGGCAGCGTGAAGAGCAGGCCGAACTCGCCGAACGCGACGATCAGGGCCGCGACCACCCCGGCGCTGAAGGTGGGGATGGTGAACAGGCCGAGGTCCACGAGCACCGGTCTCCCCGCCCGGGTGCGGTGCCGCTCCAGGGCGACGAAGGCTGCCATCGCCGCCACCCCGCCGGCGATGACGAACGGGACCGGCGACAGGCTCCCGTCCTCACCCCGCCACCAGCCGAGGCTCTCACCCTCGATGAGCCCGAAGACGATGGCGCCCATGCCGAGCACGGTGAGGACCACCGCCCCGAGGTCGCCGCTCGGCGTCGCCGTCGTGTCGCGCGTCTCGGGGAGGGCGCGAACCACCCCGACGATGACGAGGAGGCCCACCGGGATGTTGAGCCAGAAGGCCCAGCGCCACGACACCTCGGTGGCGAGCCAGCCGCCCACGAGCGGGCCGACCGCCGCCATCCCGCCGATCGCGGACCCGTAGACGGCGAAGGCGACGGTGCGGGCCCGGCCGGTGAAGATCGCGTTGAGGCTGGAGAGGGTGGCCGGCAGGATCATCGCCGCACCGATGCCCTGGACGAACCGGGCCCCGATGAGCATGGCGGGGCCCACGGAGAGCCCGGCCACCACCGACGCGGCGGTGAAGACGACCATCCCGACGAGGAAGAGACGGCGCCGGCCCTTGAGGTCGCCCAGCCGGCCGAGGGTGATGAGCAGGGCCGCGAAGACCAGCGAGTAGACGGCGTTCATCCACTGGGCCTGGGTCGCCGTGAGCCCGAGGTCCTCGATGACCACGGGGAGCGCGACGTTGACGATCGTCGCGTCCATGATCACCAGGCTGACGCCGAAGCCGATGGTGAGGAGTGCCGCCCAGTCCCGGCGCGTCATCCCCCGGGGAGGCGCCCCGGTGTCGGGCTCAGCATCCATGTGGGCATCGTGCCACCGGCGACCGGCGAACCGCCGGAGGTGAGTTCGCCCGAGCGGGCCGGACCGCGGGGTGGGTCAGTCGCGCTCGACCCAGCGGTCGACGGCCCAGACCAGCGCGAACGCGACGGCAGGGTCGACCCCGTCGGCGACGTCGATGACGTACTGGTCGCGGATCTGGACCCACTTCTGGGTGATCTGCACGACGTGGCGCCCGGCGCTGTCGTCGACCGAGTAGTTCTTCTCGATGAGGTTGCCCTCGAGCAGCCACTCCTCGCCCGAGGCCAGGGTGACGTCGATCTTGTCCTTGATGAACTTGAACGCCTTGGCGTGCAGGTGGGCCACCTGGTTGCCCTCGGCGTCGGTGACGTCCATCCGCTTCGGGATCCCGAGCAGGTTGCCCCGCACCTGGTACCGGGTGGTTCCCTCGCGGTCCTGGATGTCGGCCTTGGGCCTGGCCCCGATCTTGCCGTCGACGAAGAAGAGCTGGTCCTCCGTCCCGGGGTCGAGGATCCGGAAGTCGCGGCCGGCGCCGAACTTGCTCTTCATGAGGAAGCGGGTGTAGCCGGCGGGTGCGGGCGGGATGGCCATCGGGGCGACCTCCTGGGCGATGACTGGGCCTGCGGCGGCGGGCCCTCGCGAACGGTAGCGTCACGGCCGCGATACTGGCCAGCGTCCACGTCCCGTCGTCCACGGAGGCCCGATGTCGTCCGTCCGCGTCGCCGGTGACGGCGTCCTGCCCCTCACCCGGATCCCCGTCGCCGAGCTCGCCCCCGACGTCGTGGTCGTCGGCGACCCGGAGCGTGCGCGAGCCGTCGGCGAGCGGCTCGACGACGCCCGCGAGGTCGCGAGCAACCGGGAGTACCTGAGCATCGGCGGTCGCCATCGCGGTGTCCCCGTCACCGTCGTCGCCCACGGGGTGGGCGGCCCCGGCGCCGGTGTCGCCTTCGAGGAGCTGTGCCGCGGTGGCGCACGCCGGATCGTCCGGGCGGGGACGGCGGGTGGCCTGCAGCCGGACGTCCGTGACGGGTCCGTGGTCGTCGCGACCGCCGCGGTGCGCGAGGACGGCCTCACCGACCTGCTCGTGCCGAGTGGCTTCCCCGCCGTCCCGGACGCGCGGCTGACGGTGGCCCTCGAGGACGCTGCTCGGTCGGCCGGCGTCCCCGACCACCGGCTCCACCGTGGCGTCGTGTGCTCGAGCGCGGCGTTCTACCCCCACGACGCCCTCGGCTCGCGGTTGCCGCTGTGGCAGCGTGCCGGCTGCGTGGCCGTCGAGATGGAGGCGGCGGCGCTCTTCGTCGTCGCCGCCCTGCACGGTGTCGCGGCCGCGGCCGTGCTCGCCGTCGACGGCAACCCCCTGGTCTCCGACGACACGGCGATGGAGGGCTACGACCCGTTCCGGGACGTCGTCCGCGAGGCCGTCGCCGTCGTCGTCACCACCGCGCTCGACGCCCTGGTGGCTGCCTCCGCCGTCGACTGAGGTTCGACAGGGCAGCCCGGGCGGTTTGGGGTGCTGCGATCGGGGGCACGGGGCCAGGCACGCCACGTCGCCGCCTCCCGGGCCGCGACGCCCACCAGGAGGACCGCCCATGAAGGCACTGACATGGCACGGCAAGCGGGACGTCCGGGTGGAGGAGGTGCCCGACCCCCGGATCGAGCTCCCGACCGACGCGATCGTCAAGGTGACGTCGACGGCCATCTGCGGCTCCGACCTGCACCTGTACGAGGTGCTCGGCCCCTACCTGACTCCCGGCGACATCCTCGGGCACGAGACGATGGGCGTCGTCGAGGAGGTCGGCCCGGACGTCACGCACATCGCGCCCGGCGACCGGGTCGTCGTCCCGTTCAACATCTCCTGCGGCTCGTGCTGGATGTGCGACCGCGGCTGGTTCGCCCAGTGCGAGACCACGCAGGTGCGCGAGCAGGGCAAGGGCGCCGCGCTCTTCGGCTACACGAGCCTGTACGGCGCGGTGCCGGGCGGCCAGGCCGAGTACCTCCGTGTCCCGCAGGCGCACTTCGGCCCGGTCAAGGTCCCCGACGGCCTGCCGGACACCCGCTTCCTCTACCTCTCCGACATCCTGCCCACGGCCTGGCAGGGCGTGGCGTACGCCGACGTCCCCGAGGGTGGCACGCTGGCCGTCATCGGCCTCGGCCCGGTCGGCCAGCTCGCCACCCGGATCGCGCCACAGCTCGGCATCGAGCGCGTCATCGGTGTGGACCTGGTCCCCGAGCGGCTCGCGATGGCCGCCCGGCACGGCGTCGAGGTCGTCGACCTGCGTGAGGTGGACGACGTCCCGGAGCGGCTCATCGAGCTGACTGACGGCCGCGGCCCCGACGGTGTCCTCGAGGCCGTCGGCATGGAGGCGCACGGCTCGCGCGGCGCCAAGGCCGCCCAGACCGCCGTGGGCCTGCTGCCGGACGCCGTCGCGGAGCCGCTCATCGACACCATGGCCATCGACCGCCTCGACGCCCTGATCACGTCGCTGAAGTCCGTCCGCCGGGCCGGCACGGTGTCGATCAGCGGGGTCTACGGCGGCGAGGTCGACCCGCTGCCGATGATGGAGATGTTCGACCGTGGCATCACCGTGCGGATGGGGCAGTGCCACGTCCGGCGCTGGACCGACGACATCCTCCCGCTCGTCCTCGACCCCGCCGACCCGCTCGGCACCGAGGACCTCGCCACCCACGTGCTGCCCCTCGACGAGGCACCGCAGGGATACGAGATCTTCCAGGCCAAGGACGACGGCTGCGTCAAGGTCGTCCTGCAGCCATGACCCGCTCGACCGGCCGCGTCGTCCTCGTCACGGGTGCCTCGAGCGGCATCGGCCGGGCCACCGCGCTGCAGCTCGCCGCGGACGGGGCCGACCTGGTGCTCCTCTCGCGCTCCGGGGCGGTCCTCGAGGAGGTCCGGACGCAGTGCGAGGCGTACGGAGTCCGGGCGCTCGTCACGGTGGCCGACGTCGCCGACCGGCGGGCGCTCGAGGCCGCGTTCGACACCGCGAAGGGCCGGCTCGGTCCGCTCGACGGCGTGGTCCACTCGGCTGCAGCTCTCGCCTACGGCCGGTTCGAGGACGTGCCGGCCGACGTGTGGGACGCGGCGGTCGAGACCACACTCCGCGGGACGGCCAACGTGGCTCGGTGCGCGCTGGCGTCGTTCGGGGCGTCTGGTCGCGGCAGCCTCGTCGTCGTCGGCTCGCTGCTCGGCAAGATCAGCACGCCCTTCATGAGCTCGTACGTGGCACCGAAGTGGGGCGTCCACGGGCTCGTCCGCACGCTGCAGATCGAGGCGCGAGCCACCCCGGGCATCGACGTCAGCCTCGTCTGGCCGGGCGGTGTGAACACGCCCGCCTACCTGCAGGCCGGGACGTACGTGAAGCGTCACGGCCGCCCGCCACCCTCGGTCGACTCGCCGGAGAAGGTCGCCGACGCGGTCGTCACCGCGTTGTGGCGGCCTCGGCGGGAGACCTCCGTCGGCGTGGCCAACGGTGTCGTCGTCGCCGGCTTCCGGCTGCTGCCCGCGGTCTTCGACGTCCTCGTCACCCCACTGATGAGGCTGGGCGGGCTGGGCCGGGACGAGGCCGACGACACCCCCGGCAACGTGCTCACCGCGACCCCCGAGGGCGAGGCCGTGCACGGCCGCTGGGGCCGCCACTGGCTGCGGCCCGTCACGGCGGCCGGACTCGCCGTCGGAGCGGCCGGCGCCGTGGCGCGGGCGAGGCGCTGGTCCCGCGACCGGGTCCGACCGCGGACCGGCCGCAGCGAGGCAGGGCTTCCCACCGGGGCACCGGAGGCGACCCAGAGCAACGGAAAGGCCCCTCCACCCGGTCGAAGGGCCTCACCTGCTGTGCTGCGGGGAACCGGCTCCGATGGCCGGGCAGTGGGCGCCCGACGGAGCGGTCGGGTCAGGGGTGGCCGGAGGCGATCGCGGAGCGACGCGCAGCGCCCTTGACGCGGTTCGAGCCGGGCGCATGATCGGCCTCCGGCGTCAACGGACCTCAGTGGAGCCGCCGAGGACGGCGCGCCAGCGCCGCCCGCAGGCGGTGGCGGCGCAGCCGGCGCCTTGATCCACAGAGCGGCGTGCTCAGCAGTAGCCCACCTGGATGGAGGATCTTCCGGCGCTGGGTGGTCGCAAGCAGCGCGGCGCCGCCGCCGCTGCTGAGAAGTTCGCGAGCTCGTTGACCTGCGTCCTTCCGCCCAGATGGGGCTACCGTGACGGCCCCGCACGGGACTGTCACTTGGATCTGCCGATTGCCGGATGACAGCGAGCAGTCGACGGCCGGCCCCGGTCCCAGAGCCGCGTCCATTCCCCAGACGGTCCACGAAAGCTCAGCCGCGGTGCACGATCCGTTTCAAGCGCTCAGCGAGCACGCTGACAGTGCGATCGGTACCTGAGGCGCGGACGGACGCTACGGTCGTGGCCGCTCTCGTCGGCGAACCGGACGAAGGGTGACACGAAGAACATCTGCGGGTGGTTTCTCCGGGCGCAGAATCGAAGCATGGGAACTGCGAACGCAGAGGACCGTGGCACCTTGGTCGTTGAACTGCAGGACTCCTTGACCCGGCTGAAGTGGTATTCGCCGATGAGGCTGTTCAGTCAGACCACCATGCAGATGTGGCAGTTCGTTGCGCTACTGGACGGCGAACTCCGTTACGAAAGCCCGACGTTCGCGGCGCCCTACAGCTGGGGAACCCTTCCGCTGGGCAAGACCATGACACCCAAGGAGGAATGGGCGCCTGGCATGCACGCAGCTCTGGAGGAACTCCGCGCGGAGATCCTCGGCGACAATTGGCTGGAGGTCGGCTGCGGTGCGCAACCTTGGGAGTACAGGTACCGCAATGCGGCTGAGCACTGATGGCACCCCGGCAACAGACGCTCCAAGTCCTGGCCCTCGCACTCACCTGACAGTTCGAGCCGCGTCTCATCGCCGCCTGATCGGGAGGCTGTGGAAGGCGCAGCGGTGGTTCCACCCGGGCTCAGTGCACGATTCTCGGCTGGCGGCGACGGGACTAGGGTCGAATGCATGCACGAACACAAGGGGTTCGATGACGAAGCCGCCACGTGGGACGACACCCCGGGCCACGAGGAGCGGCAGGTCGCCGTGGCGCAGGCCATCGCGCACGCGGTCAGCCTCAACCCTGGGATGCGTGCGCTGGACGTCGGCTGTGGCACCGGTCGCCTGAGCATCCTGCTCTCCGACAGGGTCGGCTCCGTTGTCGTGACCGATCCCTCCGCAGGAATGGTGCAGGTGGCACAGGAGCGGATCGAGGCGGCCGGACTCGGTGACCGACTGCGCGCTGTGCAGGCAGACCTCACGACAGACTCTCTCGATGGCACCTACGACGCGGCCTGGAGCTCCATGGCGCTGCACCACGTGCAGGACCTGGATGCGCTGCTGCGGTCCTTGGCGGACCTCCTGGTCAAAGGTGGTCGGCTGGCCATCGCGGACCTCGACGAGGATCCCGAGGGCGCCTTCCACGCCGAGAAGGCCGACTTCGACGGCCATCACGGATTCGACAGGCACCGCCTCGCCGAGCAGCTGGCCCGCGCAGGATTCGCCGAGGTCGCCTTCGTTGACGCCACGACAATCCTCAAGGGCGACCGCGAGTTCGGCGTGTTCCTGTGCACGGCGACCAAGGGTGCATGAGCCGGCGGAGGTCGCTGAGCTGAGCACTGCTCCTCGGGGCGCGAGCCTCATGTAACCGCCCCGGTCGGGCCGCGGACGCGCCCGGCTAGCGTGGCAGGCATGCCCCCGCTCTCCGCCGACCTCGCGCGCCGCACCCGATGAGTTCCCGCCGACCGGATGCCGTCGTGGGCGGCGGCCCTGCGGCCGGTGCCGCGGCGCGCGCCCTGGCAGCCGCAGGCCGACACGTCGTTCTCCTCACCGAGGAGGACCGGGCCCCCTACGACCGCACGGTGTTGTCCAAGGACGTCCTGCTGCGACCGGGCGCGGCGGTGCCCGAGGTGTGGCCCGCGGGGGCGCCGTGGCGCGAGCGCATCGAGGTGCGCACCGGTGCGAAGGTCGCCAGCCTGGAGCCCGGCGCAAGGCGGCTCGTCACGGCCTCTGGTGAGGAGGTCCTCTTCGAGTCGGTGATCCTCGCGACGGGGGCGGAGCCCCGGCGGCTCGCCGTCCCCGGGGCTGACGGCGCGGGCGTGCACTACCTGCGCGACACGACGGACGCGGTGGCACTCTCCCTGGCGCTGGACCACGCGAGCCGCCTGGTCGTCGTCGGCGGCGGCGTCATCGGGCTCGAGGTCGCGGCCGCCGCAGCGACCCGCGGGGTGGACGTCGTGGTCCTCGAGGCCGCGGACCGGGTGCTCTCGCGAGGCGTCCCCGCGGCGGTGGGCGCGTGGCTGCACGCCCTTCACGAGGCGCACGGGGTGGTCGTGCGCACGTGTACGGCGCCGGATGCCGTGCTGCGCTCGCAGGACGGCGCGGTCAACGGCGTCCGGCTGGCCGACGGAACCGTCGTGCCGGCCGACGCGGTGGTGGCCGGCATCGGCATCGTCCCGCGTGACGAGCTGGCCCGGGCCGCTGGGCTGGCGATCGACGACGGCATCCTCATCGACCCGTCGGGGCGCACGTCACATCCCCACGTGTTCGCCGCCGGTGATGCGGTGCGCACGCGGCACCCGGGTGAGGCACACGGCATCCGACTCGAGTCCTTCACGGCGGCCGGGCGCCAGGGTGAGGTCGCCGCCCACACGGTGCTCGGCGAGGACGAGGCCTTCACCGACGTGCCGTGGTGGTGGTCCGACCAGTACGACGCGACCGTGCAGGCGATGGGTGCCGCCCCGGCCGGCGCTCGCGAGGAGGTCCTCGACGTGCCGGGCGGCCTCATCGTGCTCTCCGTGGTCGGTGGCCGGCTAGTGGCGGCGTGCGGTGCCACCCACGGGCCGAGCGTCGCCCGGGCGGTGCGGGCGGCCGGGCCGGCGATCGCGGCCGGAGCCCGGCTCGACCTCGGTGCGGCTCACGCCGCGGCCGCGGACCTCGCGGCGGTGACGGCGGTGCTGCGCGCCGCCGCCCGAGCCCACTGACCAGCGGCTGGAGGCCACGCGGGAACGTCGAACGTGGGCCGAAGCGCGGCGCCTGGGCTCCACCCGGGTGTCGGGATGGGTCGTCAGGTGGTGAGGTCGCCCGCTGAGGGCGGACCGGGTCCGCGCAACTGAGTCACGGCACCGCCGCCCGCCAGGCCGACGCGCTCGCCGCCACCCTCGCGATCCACGGGCCCGGTACGGCGGCCATGGCCGAGGCGTACCGGATCGCGCGCGACGTGGCCACCCTGGACAGGCGGATGTTCACCGTCGACACGGCCGGTGACTTGTCCGTCCTCTTCAGCCGAGTAGGCGCGTCACTACGGCACCCCTCTGATGTCAAGTGGCCGGATCGAGCGACCTCGAGGTGAGGGCCTTCGGGACCATGGGTGACGTGCGGGTTGTTGTTCTCGGCCGGGGTGGGTCCGGGAAGTCCACCTTCTCTCGGCGACTGGGGGCGGTGAGCGGGCTGTCGGTGATCGAGCTCGACGCCCACTACTGGGATGCCGCTCTCACGCCCTTGCCGACGGCGGAGTGGAGCCGTCGGCAACGTGCCCTGCTGCCGCCAGACCAGTGGATCGTCGACGGTGACCTCGGCCCGTATGACGCCCTCGATGTTCGGCTCGCGCTGGCCACACACGTGGTCGTGCTCGATCTGCCGTTGTGGCGCTGCTGCCTGCGCGTACTGCGCCGCGGACGTGAGAATCGGTCCTTCTGGCGCTGGACTCTGACCTGGCGACGGCGTCAGTGGCCCCGGATCAGGGCCGCCATCCTGGCCAGCCCGTCCAACCCGGCGCTCCTCGTCCTGCGCACGGCGCGAGATGTGGACGACGCGCTCCGCACGGCGTGGACGCAGACGTAGCCGGCCTGTGTCACTGCGCCGAGACGTCCCAGCCAGGACCACCCGATGACCAACACCCCGCCTGGCCGATCGGCCCGGTTCAACGCGTTGGCGTTGCCTCGCTGGAGGCAGACCACGACGAGACGCATGGAGGGGCTTTGATGCGGCCCAGGACCCGGTGGCAGTCTTGATGCGTGACCACGATCAAGATCAACGCCATCACCGTCCCACCTGGGTCCGGCGACGAGCTCGCCCACCGCTTCGCTGCGCGAGCTGGCGCGGTGGACGGCGCCGAGGGCTTCGAGGGGTTCGAGTTGCTCCGACCCACCGACGGTCGTGAACAGTGGCTTGTGATCACCCGTTGGCGGGACGAGGAATCCTTCCAGACGTGGGTGAACTCGCCCGGGTTCGCGCAGGGGCACCGTTCGGCCGTTGAGCGTGCGGGCGGTGAGGCTCCTCGTCCGGTGTCGACACACAGCGAGGTCTGGAACTACGAGGTGGCGGGCGGCTCGGCGCCGACGTCAAGCTGACGATGGTCACCCCCTCAGTGGACGAGGGCTGAGCCGATGCCGGCACAGCGATGAGCGGTAGGTGAGACGGAGTAGTCATCGACTCCGCTGCATCAACTTCTCTCCAACGAAGCCTGCTGCCAGCCCGGTAGCCACGATGAAGGCAGCGACGGCGACCCCAGTCCAAACGCTTCCGAACCACATGCCGCCGAGCATGGCGAAGAGCCCGGCGACAGTGATGAGGATCAGCCCCATACGCTTGTCCTTGCTCACAGGTCTCAACTCCATCCGGTTCGGTCAGTTGCACAGCACACCAGTGTTTCCACGCACCGACGTGTGAGATCGAAGAGACGTAGCCCCCGCTTGGCAGCAATACGGGCGTGCGAAGAGGCAGCCCGGCTGGCTGGTAAGCCCGGTCGGCCCGACCGTGCGAGGGATGTGCCGGTCCAGGGCTCGTCATCGCTGACGTCCTCGAGGATGTCGAGCCAGACGGGAACGGCCGCGGACGGCTGGTCGCCGTCGTCGATCTCCGCGATGAGCGTGCCGTCGTCGGGCGGGTACGCCGAGCTCGTCACCGTCCTGGACTCTGCGGTCTGCGGCGGGGAGAGCTGGACGGGGTCCGGGTCGGCGACGTCATCCAGGTGCCCGGATCTACGGCCACCTCATCGACAGGAACCTCTGGGAGGCCGCCGACCGGGTCGGGGGCACCACGGGGGCACGTGGCCAGGCCGCGGGCAACGGAAAGGCCCCCTCGACCGGCGTCGTGGGGGCCTGACCTGCGCTGGAGCTGCGGAGCCGCCTGTGGGAATCGAACCCTTGACCTATTCATTACGAGTGAATCGCTCTGGCCGACTGAGCTAAGGCGGCGGGCGCCCGGCGGGCCGGGTACCCGGCGAGTATAAGGAGTCGGGTGGGGCGTCCGCGAATCCGGGTGGGCCCGGGCGGACCGCTACCGGACCCTCAGCAGCGCAGGCCGTCCGGGGGCACCGTGCCGTCGAGGTAGAAGGCGTCGACGGCGTCGTCCACGCAGGCGTTGGACCGCGTGTACGCGGTGTGGCCGTCGCCCTCGAACGAGATGAGCGCGGAGCTGTCGAGCTGGTCGTTCAGCCGGACCGCCCACTCGTAGGGCGTCGCGGGGTCACGCGTGGTACCGATGACGACGATCGGCGGCGCTCCGGTGGCGGCCACCGCGTGCGGCTCCCCCGAGGGCGGAACCGGCCAGTACCCGCACGGCAGCGAGCTCCACATGAGATAGCGCCCCCACGTGGGCGCGGCCTCCGCAGCCGCATCGGCCTGCGCTTCGTGCTCGGGCACCGACCCGGACTCGGGCTTGTCCAGGCAGTTGACCGCGTAGATCGCCTCCATGATGTTGCCGGAGTAGGTGCCACCCGGGTTGCGGTCGGCGTACTGGTCGGCCAGCTGCATCAGGGCGGTGCCGTCGCCGGAGAGGGCGTCGGTCATGGCGTCGACGAGCACCCGCCACTGCCCCTGGTCGTACATCGCCGTCGCGATGCCGAGGGACGCCCAGCCCTCCGTCAGCTCCGGCACGGCGTTGTCGCCGGTGCGCGGCAGCGGGGTCGCGTCGACCGACTCCAGGAAGGCCCGCAACCCGTCCATCACCTCGGCGGCGGAGCTGCCCAGCGGGCAGTCGCCCTCCGCGGCGCAGTACGCGGCCCACCGGCGGGTGGCCTGCTCGAACCCCTTGGCCTGCCCGAGGTTGATCTCCTCCGAGGTCAGGTCGGGCGCCACGACGCCGTCGAGCACGAAACGGCCCACGTGCTCGGGGAACAGCTCGGCGTAGGTGGCGCCGAGGTAGGTGCCGTAGGACTTGCCGAGGTAGGTGAGGTCCTCCTCGCCCAGGGTCGCCCGCAGGATGTCCATGTCGCGGGCCGCGTCCTCGGTGGAGACGTGCGGCAGCAGCGCCCCGGCGTTCTGGCCGCACGCCGCCGCGAAGGCCGCGGCCCCGGCGGCGAACTCCCGCTGCTCGACGACGTCGTCCGGGGTGGGGTCGGAGCCGAGGAAGTCATCGAGCTCGCTGTCGCTGACGCAGTCGATGGGGGCGGAGCGGCCGACGCCACGGGGGTCGAAGCCGACGACGTCGTAGGCGTCGCGGACCCCGGGACCCACGATGAAGTCGGCCGCACGGGCGTAGTCGACGCCCGAGCCGCCGGGTCCCCCCGGGTTGACGACGAGGGAACCGATCCGCTCCGACGCCCGCTTCGCGGGCACCCGGACGACGGCGAGGTCGAGGGTGGCGCCGTCCGGCGCGTCGTAGTCGACGGGGACCGTGAGCGTCGCGCACTCGGCGCCGGAGCAGTCCGTCCACGTCAGGGTCTGGGCGTAGAAGCCGGCGAGCGCCTCCGACCCCTGGGGCGGGGGCTGCGGCGTGACGGACACCGACGGGCGCCCCTGCACCCGGTCGCGGACGTCGTCGACGGTGGAGCAGCCGCCGAGCGCCGTGGCCACGGCGGTGATCGCCGCTGCGAGGGCGAGCTGACGGCGGGTCATGCGGGCACCCTAGGCGAGCACGCCGGGGAATCCCCTGGCCGACAGGTCACGATGTCATCACCGCGGCAGCCGCAGGTCGAGCGCCATCGCCTCGAGGGCGAGCTGCGGTGAGACGTTGGCCCCGATCCGCTCGCGGGCCAGGCCGATGGCGTCCATCGCGTGGAGCAGCTGCTCCGCCTCGAACACCTCGGCGAGCCGGGTGACCACCTGGCGGCTGTCCTCGTTGACGAGCGACGACGCCGCCCCCGTGCGCAGCACCAGGGCGTCGCGGTACACGGAGAGCAGGTCGACGAGGGCGCGGTCGAGGACGTCCCTGGTGAAGCGCGTGGCCCGGGACTTCTGCTCCTTCTCCAGCGCGTTCAGCTGCGAGCGCACGTGCGGCGGCTGGGTGCGCGCCGTGGGGTCGGCCCCGAGCAGCTCGAGCAGGCGGGACCGCTCGGCGGCGTCGCGCTCCCCCGACGCGGCGCTGGACTCCTCGCCGGCGATCTTGACCAGGTCCGCAGCGGCCCCGACGGCCTCGCCCACCCCGGTGACGGCGGTCGCCATCGAGATGACGTCGTGCCGGCGGATGCGGGCGTGCTCGTCGCGGGCCAGCCGGCGCGCCAGCCCGACGTGGGACTGCGCGGCCCGCGCGGCGTACAGCGCCATCGGGTGGTCGACCCCGTCGCGGCGGACCAGGAGGTCGGCGACGGCCTCGACCGACGGCGTGCGCAGCCGTACGTGCCGGCACCGGGAGCGGATGGTGATGATGACGTCCTCGACGGACGGCGCGCAGAGCATCCACACCGTGCGGGGGGAGGGCTCCTCGAGCGCCTTGAGCAGGGCGTCCGCGGCGCGCTCGGTGAGGCGGTCGGCGTCCTCGACGACGATGACCCGGTAGCGCCCCACGGATGGGCGGTGGGCCGCGAGGGCCACGAGGTCGCGGGCCTGCTCGACCTTGATCGAGAGCCCCTCGGTGGCGATGACGTCGACGTCGGCGTGGGCGCCGTCGAGCGCCGTGCGGCACTCCTTGCACTCGCCGCAGCCGCCCTCCGGACAGAGCAGGGCGGCGGCGAACGCCCGGGCCGCGACCGAGCGACCCGAGCCGGGCGGGCCGGTGAACAGCCACGCGTGCGTCATCGCGTCCTGGTCACGGACCGCGCGCTGCAGCGTCTCGAGGGCCTGCTCCTGGCCGACGACGTCGCGCCAGACGCTCACGGGGCCACCCGGGGCGCCGGCTCGACGAGGCCGCTGCGCTCGAGCCGGTCGAGGACCTGGTCGTGGAGCTCGGCGGGGGGGCGGGTGCCGTCGAGGACGAGGTAGCGCTCGGGGTGACCGGTGGCCATCGCGAGGAAGTGCTGCCGGATGCTCTCGTGGAAGGCGTCGGCCTCGGACTCGAGCCGGTCGTGGGTACCGGCGCGACGACGGCGGCCCTCCGCCGCGGGTGACGTCGACGACGACGGTGAGGTCGGGGACCAGGCCACCGACGGCCCACATCTGCAGGTCGTGGACCTCGGCGGCGCCCAGGTCGCGGCCGGCGCCCTGGTAGGCGACCGAGGAGTCGGTGTAGCGGTCGGTGAGGACCACCTCGCCGCGGGCGAGCGCCGGCCTGACGAGCTGGTCGACGTGGTGGGCCTTGTCGGCGGCGAAGAGCAGCGCCTCGGCCCGGGGCGAGACGTGGTCGCCGTGGAGCACCAGGTCGCGGATCGCCGCCCCGAGCGCGGTGCCGCCCGGTTGCCGCGTGACGGTGACGGTGCGTCCGCGGGCGCGCAGCGCCTCGGCGAGCAGGGACACCTGGGTGGACTTGCCGGCCCCGTCCCCGCCCTCGAAGGCGATGAACACCCCGTCGGATCCGGTCACGCCCGCCAGCCTAGGGCCAGCCGCCGACGCGGCCCGTCGCGCCCCGGCTCAGGGCGGCGGCAGGTGGTCCCGCGCCCAGAGCGCGGCACTCGTGCGGTCCAGGACGCCGATCTCCCGGAAGACCCGGCCGAGGTGCGCCTTGACCGTGCGCTCGGTGATGCCGAGCGCCCGGGCGACCTGCTTGTTGGCCAGGCCCTGGGCGACCAGGCGCAGCACCTCGGTCTCGCGTGGGGAGAGCCCCTCGCCGACGGCCCCGCTCCGGCCCTGCTCGGTCGAGGGCAGCAGGGCGCCGGCCACCCGGGGATCGAGCGGGACGTGGCCCTGCGCCGCCGCGCGGACCGCCGCGACCAGCTCGGCCGGCTCGCAGTCCTTGAGGACGTAGCCGATGGCCCCGGCCGCGAGGACCTCGCGCACCCGCTCGCGGTCGGAGAAGCTGGTGAGGACGAGTACCCGGACCCCGGGGTCGGCAGCGAGGAGGGCGCGCGTGGCGTCGATGCCGTCGACCTCGGGCATCGACAGGTCCATGAGGACGACGTCGGGCTCGGTGCCGGCCGCGGAGGTGACGGCCTCCGCGCCGTCCCGGGCCTCGCCCACGACATCGATGTCCGGCTCCGCCTCGAGCAGGGTGCGGATGCCGGCGCGCACCAGGCGGTGGTCGTCCGCGACGAGGACCCGGATCACGTCGACGTCCCCAACGACCCGTCGAGGTCCAGGCGCCAGCGCGTGCCCTGGCCGGGGGCGGAGGCCACTCGCAGCAGTGCCCCGGGCACGGACGCGACGTCGGCGAGCAGCTGGGTGCCGAGGTGGCCGGGGGCCGGGTCGGCCAGGACCGCCGCGACGTCGAAGCCCCGTCCGTCGTCGGCGACCTCGAGCAGGACGGTGCCCGGACCGGTCCGGTGCAACGACACCACCACCTCGCAGGGGCCTGCGTGGCGCGCCGCGTTGCGCAGGCACTCCTGGGCGACCCGGTGGACGAGACGCTGGGCCAGCTCCCCGAGGGCGAGCTCGTCCTCCGGGTCGGTGTCGAGCCGGATGTCGACGTCGGCCGCACGAACCGACTGGACGAGGTCGGCCAGCGCCGCGACCACGCCCGAGCTCGACAGGCTCGGCGGGTGCAGCTCCACCAGCAGGGTGCGCAGCGAGCGGATGCTCGCGCGGACGGCGCTCGCCGCGGCGTCGAGGTCGCGCGACAGGGTGGCGTCGCCGCGGGCACCGGCGGTCGCGGAGGCGCCGGCGACGGTGAAGGACGCGGCGGCCAGCTCCTGGACCGGGCCGTCGTGGAGGGTGGCGGCGATCCGGCGGCGCTCCGCGGAGGAGGCGTCGACGGCGTGCTCGAGCAGCCGCACCCGCTGGGCCTCGGCGCTGCGGAGGCGACGGACGAGGTGGAGGACGAGCGGGGTGACGATGAGGACGAGGAGCACCAGGCTGCTCGCCGTGACCCCGGCGAAGCCGCGCCAGAGCTGACTGGTGCGCTGCGACACCGGGTCGTACGAGACGTAGACCTCGAACAGGGCCGGCGACCCGTCGGCCGCCCACACCGGCCGGTAGACCTCGACCAGTCGGTCGCCCTCCTCGAAGGCGTTCTCCGATGCGTCGAGCGTCGACACCTCGGCCACGGTCGTCGGTCCCTCGAGGGCCTCTCGCTGGTCGTCGTCGAGGGGGAAGGTGCGGCCGACGAGCTGCGGCTCGTCGGCGTAGAGGACCCTGCCGTCGGGTCGCCAGAGCTTGACCCGCACCACCGTGGTCGGGTCGAGGCTGCGCCAGACCGCGGCGTCGAAGACGGTGACGGCGTCGGGGTCGCCCGCCATGAGCTCCTCGGTGAGGTTCGGCTGCACCACGGCCTCGGCGATGACGCCGGTCATCGTCGCCGCGTCGTTGACGGCCTCGCGCTCGGCGAGCTGCCGGGCGGCGAGCGCACCGAGCACCCCGACCACCACGACCGCGGCCACGACGCCGAGCGCGAGCTGGGCCAGGACCCGGCGGGGCCGGACCGGCCGGTCCGGTTCCTCGGCACGGGTGAGGCGCGACACCGTGACCCAGTGCGCGGCCGGGTGCGACCGGTCCCCGGCCGGCGTGGGTTCGGCCGGGGACGTCACCGGGGGGTGGTCAGTCGTCGGATCCGTGGCCACCCGAGTCCCCGCCGTCGTCGCTCTCGTCGCCGCCGTCACGGCCCGAGGAGTCCTCGCCGTCGTCGCCGCCGTGGTCGTCGCCGAGGTCGTGCGTCGCCGGGTCGTCCGAGACGCCCTCGGGACGGTCCCCGCCGTGGTCGTCACCGGCGTCGTGCGTCGCCGGGTCGTCCGAGACGCCCTCGGGACGGTCCCCGCCGTGGTCGTCACCGGCGTCGTGGGTCGCCGGGTCGTCCGAGACGCCCTCGGGACGGTCCCCGCCGTGGTCGTCACCGGCGTCGTGGGTCGCAGGGTCGTCCGAGCTCGCGGCCGGCGCGGGGCTCGCGGTGGCGGACACCGGAGCCCGGACGGGTAGCCGCTCGGCGAACGAGGCGTTGCCGAGCACACCCGCGAGGGCGGGGATGACGGCCACGGCGGCTCCGGCGGTGATGAGGACGATGCGTCGCATGGTCTGGTCCTTCCGTTGAGTGTGGCAGTCGGTGGTCAGGCGGGGAACACGACGCGCGCGCGACAGGTCTGGCCCGTGGCCGCGTGACGGGCGTAGGCGGTGACGACGTCACGGCCGGCTCGGTCGCGGATCCGCCGCTCGACCTCGAAGGACCCGCTCGGAGCGGTCGTCCTCGCCGTGCCGGACGCCACGGCCACCCCGTTGTCGCGCAGCGACCAGGACCACAGCTGGCCCCTGCGGTTGGAGTCGACCTCCAGCTGGACCTCGAGCCGGCCGTCGTCGCCCTTGGCCTTGAGCTTCCACACCGCACCGGCCGAGCAGGACCCGGAGGCCCGGACCTCCGGGTCCTTGGCAAGTGCGGCCGGGGCGCCGATGCCGACGAGCGACGCGGTCAGGGCCGCGCTGACGAGCAGGCGGTGCACGCGGGTGGGTTCCATGGTGTCCTCCTCGGACCGGGCCGCGGATCGGCCCTTCGAGGAGCACGGTGCCCCGGGCCGGCGGACACGCGCCATCGGGCTTTGGTGCTAGTACCTACCCCGCTCGCGCCGTGGCCTCACCGGCGCTCGCGCCGTGGCCTCACCGGCGCTCGCGCCGGTCGGCGTTGGCGTGGACGGCGTCGCGCACGTACTGCGCCAGCCCCGGTGCGAGGTCCTCGTACGTCGCGGTGAACCGTGGGTCGGCGACGTACATGTCGGCGAGGCCCCGGTGGAAGGCGTGGTCGAGGTCGTAGAACCGGCGGCCGATGTGGAGGCGGTGCGCCTCCGCCGCGTCCATCGCCGCCTCCGAGGTGGCCGGCTCGCCGGCCTGCATCGCGGCGACGAAGGCGGCGTTGACCGCCGTCATCTCCGCCTTGACCTCCTCCCAGTCGGCCTTCGTGTAGCGGCCGGTCCGCGCGGCGGACTGCCGGTAGGCCTCGGTCTCGCCCCAGCGCTCCTCCGCCTCCGCCTGGCGCTCCTCGCTGTAGCCGTCCCCGAAGAGCTCCTGCAGGTCCTCGGTCGTGGCGGGTCGGTCGTTCATCTCTCGCTCCAGTGCTCGGTCGATGGCTGCGACGAGCTCCTCGAGCTCGCCCAGCCGGGACGTGACCGCGTCGCGCTGTCGCCGCAGGTGCTCCACCGGTGTGCCGTCGCCGTCGAGCAGGGCCCGCACCTCGTCGAGGGGCAGGCCGAGCCGGCGGTAGGTCACGACCGTGGCGAGCCGGGCCAGGTCGGCATCGGCGTAGATCCGGTACCCGGCGGGCGTCCGTCCGCTGGGTACGACGAGGCCGATGGCGTCGTAGTGGTGCAGGGTGCGCACCGTGACGCCGAAGGTCTCGGCCACCTGGCCGACGGTGAGCTCCACTCCTGCAGTGTGCTGGCGCGTCGTGGTCATGTCACCACGGTCGGGCCCGACGTCGCGTGAGGGTCAAGCGCGTTCGGGCCCGGTGCCGAGCCTTCAGGACGGCGAGTGGAACCAGTTCGAGAGGGCGGCGGCCAGGGCGACGTCGCCGCGGGCCTTGATCTTGCCCATCATGAACATCATCGCGGGGTTGCCGGTCCCGGTGAGGAGCTTGAGGAACTCGAGCGGGCCCCATCATCAGCGAGAGGTCCGGCTCGGCGGACGGGTGCTTGTCGACCCGGCACTCGCCGTCGTCGACGACGACCGCGTAGGTGTCGGACCCGCCGTCCGGGGCGCCGGTGATCCGGAAGTCGATCCGGGCGCTGCGGTCCCCGGCCTGCTCCGGCCGGAACTGCTGCGGGAACTTGTCGAAGACGCTGTCGAGCATCTGCTCGCGGTGCTCGCCGCCGAAGTCGGCCTCGATCTGCTGGTCCGAGGTGCGCTTGACGAGGGCGACGAACTCCGCCGGAGGGAGTCCGTGCAGGGTCTGCGGGTCGATGGCCATGCCCCGAACCTACTGACGGGTAACCAGCACGGCAACCCCGTGCGGGTCAGGACTTCTTCTCCGCTCGTCCGCCGGTCCGGCTCCCGGTGGTCTTCCTCGTGGTCGTCGCCGTCTTGGTCGCGGTGCGCTTGCGGGCGGTCTTCTTGGCCGGGCCGCGGGCGCGCTTGTCGGCGAGCAGCTCGTAGCCGCGCTCGGGGGTGATCTTCTCGGGGTCGTCGTCCTTGCGCAGCGTGGCGTTGGTCTCGCCGTCGGTGACGTAGGGGCCGAACCGCCCGTCCTTGACGACGACTGGCCTCCCCGACACCGGGTCGGTGCCGAGCTCGGCGAGCGGCGGCTTGGCGGCTGCCCTCCCGCGCTGCTTCGGCTGGGCGTAGACGGCGAGCGCCTCGTCGAGGGTGATGTCGAACAGCTGCTGCTCCGAGGTGAGCGAGCGCGAGTCGGTGCCCTTCTTCAGGTACGGACCGTACCGCCCGTTCTGGGCGGTGATCTCCTCGCCGGACTCCGGGTCGGTGCCGACGACCCGTGGTAGCGAGAGCAGCCGGAGCGCGGACTCGAGGTCGATGGTCCCGAGGTCCATGTCGGTGAAGAGCGAGGCCGTGCGGGGCTTGGCCTTCCCGGCCTTGCCCTTGCCCTTCCCCTTGCCCGGGGCCTCGTCGGGCTCAGGCAGCACCTCGGTGACGTAGGGCCCGTACCGGCCGGCCCGGGCCACCACCTCGTGACCGGTCTCCGGGTCGCGTCCGAGCACGCGGCCGTCGTCGGCCGCCTGGTCGAGCAGCTCCCGGGCCATGGCGGGGGTCAGCTCGTCGGGGGGCACGTCGTCGGTGATGGACGCCCGCCGGGGCTGGGTCTCCCCGGACGACGCCGCCCGGGCGTCGGTCATCTCCCCGGTGCGCGGGTCCACCCCTGCGGGCACGACCTCCTCGACGTACGGTCCGTAGCGGCCGACCCGCACGACGATCCCGTCGCCGATGTCGATGGTGGAGATGGCGCGTGCGTCGATGTCGCCGAGGTCCTCGACGAGCTGGCGCAGCCCCTCCGCGGACGTGGCCTCGTCACCGAAGTAGAACCGCTTCAGCCACGCGACCCGCTGCTCGTCGCCGCGGGCGATGGCGTCGAGGTCCTCCTCCATGCTCGCGGTGAAGTCGTAGTCGACCAGCCGCCCGAAGTGCTCCTCCATCAGGCGGGTGACGGCGAACGCCAGCCAGGAGGGCACCAGCGCGGACCCCTTGGTGTTGACGTAGCCGCGGTCCTGGATGGTGCCGATGGTCGAGGCGTAGGTGGAGGGACGGCCGATGCCGCGCTCCTCCATCGCCTTGACGAGGGTCGCCTCGGTGTAGCGGGCCGGAGGAGAGGTCTCGTGGCCACCCGCCTCGGCCCGGCGGACGTCGAGCTCACGGCCGGCCCCGAGCGGGGGCAGGCGGCGCTCCTCGTCGTCGCGGCCGCGGCCCTGGTCGTCGCGGCCCTCCTCGTAGGCGGCGAGGAAGCCGCGGAAGGTGATGACGGTGCCGCTCGCGGACAGCTCGACCTCGCGGGCGGGCGCGCCCTCGGGCAGCGTCGCCGCGAGCCGGATCGAGGCGGTCGAGCCCCGGGCGTCGGCCATCTGCGAGGCGACCGTGCGCATCCAGATCAGCTCGTAGAGGCGGAACTCCTCGCCGCGCAGCTCGCCCTCGAGCTGCTTGGGGGTGCGGAAGCGGTCACCCGCCGGGCGGATCGCCTCGTGCGCCTCCTGGGCGTTCTTGACCTTCTTCTCGTACCGGCGCGGGGCATCGGGCACCGAGGCCGCGCCGTACATGTCGCGGGCCTGCTGGCGCGCCGCGGAGATCGCGGTGTCCGACAGCGCCGTGCTGTCGGTGCGCATGTAGGTGATGTAGCCGTTCTCGTAGAGGCGCTGGGCCACCCGCATCGCGTTGCGCGAGTTCAGCCGCAGCTTGCGCGAGGCCTCCTGCTGGAGGGTGCTCGTCGTGAACGGTGCGCTCGGACGGCGCGTGTACGGCTTCTCGCTGACCTCGGCGACGGTGACCCGCACCCGCCGCAGCGCCTCCGCGATGCCGGTGGCCCGCTGTTCGTCGAGCTGCACCGAGCGGTCGCCCTTGAGGGTGCCGTCGTCGGCGAAGTCGCGGCCGGTGGCCACCCGCTTGCCGTCGACGCCGGTGAGGCGGGCGGTGAAGAGGTCGGCGTCGGCGCCCGGCGTGACGTCGGCCTCGACGTCCCAGTACGAGGCCCGGACGAACGCCATCCGCTCGCGCTCGCGCTCGACGACCATCCGGGTCGCGACCGACTGCACGCGGCCCGCGGACAGCTTCGGGGCCACCTTGCGCCACAGGACCGGGCTCACCTCGTAGCCGTAGAGCCGGTCGAGGATGCGGCGGGTCTCCTGGGCGTCGACGAGGGCCGCGTTGATGTCGCGGGTCTGGTTGGCCGCGCGCTGGATGGCCTCGCGGGTGATCTCGTGGAAGACCATCCGCTTGACCGGGATCTTCGGCTGGAGGGTCTCGTAGAGGTGCCACGCGATGGCCTCGCCCTCGCGGTCCTCATCCGTGGCGAGGTAGAGCTCGTCGGCGTCCTTGAGCAGCGACTTCAGCTCGCGGACCTTCTTCTTCTTGTCCGCGTCGACGACGTAGTAGGGGTCGAAGTCGTCGTCGATGTTGACGCCGAACTTGCCGAACGGCCCCTTCTTGATCTCCGCCGGCATCTCGCTCGGCGTCGGGATGTCGCGGATGTGGCCGACCGAGGCCTCGACGTCCCAGTCCGGGCCGAGGTACCCCGCGATGGTCCTCGCCTTCGCCGGTGACTCGACGATGACGAGCTTGCGCCCGGATGCCATGTGTACCTGCCTGTCCGTCCCCACGTGCAGCGGATTCGTCGCTGCTCCGACGTGGCAACGGGTCCGACGGTAGCGCCACCGCGGCCCGATCACGCAAACGGCACCCTGTTCGCGCGCCCGCCGGTCAGATAGTTGAAAGTTGAACTACCTGTCCGGTCCTGCCACACTGGCAGCCTCGACCAAGGAGCGCACGCGATGACGACCCCCACCGGCACGGAGCGGATGCCCGTGCTCTACCTCAGCCACGGGGCCCCGCCCCTGGCGGACGACGCCACGTGGACCGCCGAGCTCGCCGGGTGGTCGCGCGACCTGCCCCGGCCCCGGAGCATCCTCATGGTGTCGGCGCACTGGGAGCAGGCCCCGGTGTCGGTGTCGGCGACCTCCGGCGACGTGCCCCTCGTGCACGACTTCTGGGGGTTCCCGCAGCGCTACTACGAGGTGACCTACAACGCCCCGGGGGCTCCCGACCTGGCCCGGTCGGTCGCCGGCCTCCTTGGCGGGGCGGGCGAGACCCTCCACCAGGACCCTGCCCGCGGCCTCGACCACGGGGCCTACGTGCCGCTCGTCGAGATGTACCCCGACGCCGACGTGCCGGTGCTCCAGCTCTCGATGCCCACCCTGGACCCGCGGCGGCTGCTCGAGCTCGGGCGTGCGCTCGCCCCGCTGCGCGATGAGGGGGTGCTCGTCGTCGGGTCGGGGTTCACGACCCACAACCTCCGCTGGTTCAACCCGGCGGACGGGCCGGACGGCACGCCACCCGTGGCGTCGAGCGAGTTCGACCACTGGGCCGCCGAGGCGGTCGGCCGCGGCGACGTCGACGCCGTCCTCGACTTCCTCGTCAGGGCACCCGCGGCTCGCGAGGCGCACCCGCGCACCGAGCACTGGGCCCCGTTGTACGTCGCACTCGGCGCCGCGTCGGTGGACGGCGAGGTCGCCGGAACGAGCGTGGTCGACGGCTTCTGGTACGGCCTGAGCAAGCGCTCCTGGCAGTTCGCCTGACCCGGGCGGGCAGAGGGGGGAGGCGACCGATGACTCGGACGTGTCCGGGCGGTCTGTACCGGTAGCTGCTGGACCGACCTGGAGGGACACGACGATGGACGACCACGACCCCACGACCCCCGGCCCGCTCGACCTGACCTTCGAGGAGACCCTCGTCCGCAGCGATGCCGACGGCGGGTGGACCTACGTCGTCTGGGACCGCTCGACCGAGGTCTTCGGCACCCGCGGACTGGTCAAGGTCAGCGGCACCGTCGACGGCGTGCCCTTCCACACCTCGTTCATGGCCCTCGGCGACGGCCGCCACAAGCTCCCGGTGACCGCAGCGACGCTCCGGCAGGTGGGCAAGGGCGTCGGCGACCGGGTCGTCGTGCACCTCACCGAGCGGCGCTGAGCCGGCGCCGACCGGCCCGGATCTGCGACAGCCCCGGTGGCGGCCACTCGCTCTCAGGGCATGGTCGGCCATGGCGCGGCGCACCCGCCTCGTGTCATCGTGACGGGCAGCCAAGGAGGACCCGTCCGTGTACGCGCATCACTATCGTCGGTACGCACCGCCACCGGTCACCCCCCACACCGTGAGCCGCGACCGCCTGTACCAGAGCCTGGAGGCCGGGTCGGTGGTCCTCGTGCTCGGGGCCGCCGGCTACGGCAAGTCGACGCTGCTCTCGTCGTGGCTACGCGTTTCTCCCCGCCCGGGAGTCGCCGCGTGGCTGGCTCTCGAGCCTGCCCACGCGGACTCGGGCCGGCTCACGGGTGACCTGCTGGCGGCGCTCCGGGCACCGGCGGCCGGCTCGTTGGGCGAAGCCCTGGCGGGACTCGAGGCCCCTCCCGTGGGCGCCGACCACCTCTCGTGGGTCGACAGCGTGCACCAGGCCCTGCACGACGCCGAGACCCCCCTCACCCTCGTCATCGACGACGTCCAGAACGTCGCCCACGCTCGCGAGGCCCTCGCGGTCCTGGAGCACTTCGTCCTCTGGGCGCCCGCCTCTACCAGGGTGGTGATCGCCTCGCGCTCGATGCCCGCACTGAAGCTGCACCGCTTGCGGCTCGAGGAGCGCCTGACGCTCATCGACCACGCCGACCTCGCCTTCACCGAGGGCGAGACGGCGGCCGCCGTTGCCGCGTGGGACGTCGACGTGGCGCCTGACGTGCTCGCCGAGCTGCACGCCCTGACCCAGGGTTGGCCCGCCGCGGTGCGGATGGCGGTGCTGGCGATGCGAGCCAGTGGCCGGCGAGACCTCCCCGGCGGCCTCCGGAGGGACGACGTCCTGGCGAGCTACCTGACGACCGAGGTCCTGGAGGCCCTGGACCCCGAGCTCGGCCGGTTCGTGGTCGACGCCACCGTGGACGAGCTCGTCTGCGCGTCCCTCCTGGACGAGGTCCGCGGGGCCGGGGACTCGGCCGCCCTGCTCGAGCGCTGCGTCGAGGAGGGCCTCTTCCTCTCCCCGGAGGCGGGGGGAGGCGGTGAGCGGTGGTACCGGTGGCACGCGCTCTTCGCGTCATACATGAGAGTCCACCGGCTGGAGTCGCCCGACTCGGCCTCCGAGGTCGAGCGGCGGGCGGCCCTCTGGTGGCGATTCCAGGACCCCGACCGCGCCGTCACCCACGCTCTCGCTGCACACCTCGACGAGCTCGCGGGTGAGATCGTCGCGTCGAGCTGGCTGGACCTCGTGCTGGCCGGTCGGGCTGACACGGCCAGGCGGATGGCCGCCGCGGTCCCCGACGGGGTGAGGTCGGCTGCGGAGCTGCACCTCGCCCGGGCGTGGGTCGCGACGCAGCGGGGTGCCCTCGACGTCGCCGGTGCCGAGCTGGCCGCGGCCCGTCGGGTCTCCGGTCGGCTCGAGGGGGCGGCGGCCGCCCGGTTCGAGGTCAGGGCGGCCGTGATCGACCTCTTCGTGGTCCGAAACCGATCGGCCCTTCGGGATTCCGTCGTCCGAGGCGGCCGACTGCTCGAGGCGGTCGAGTCCGGTGCCGTCGACGTCGACGTCGCGACCCGGGCCATGGCCAGGCTGTACCTCGGGATGAGCGAGGCCCGCCTGCTCGACGACCCGCTGGAGGCGGTCCGCCTCCTGCGCCTTGCCGGGGCGACGGCCGACGACGCCGGCTTCACCGCGCTCGGGCTGGCGGCGCGGGCCGAGGCGTGCATCCCGTCCATCCTGGGCGGCGACCTCGACGAGACCGCGGAGGTCGCCACTCGCGTCGTCGCCGATGCTGACGCCAAGGGCTGGGTCGACCTCCCGGGCACGGCGACCGCCTACGGCTACCTCGGCTGGCTGGCACTCTGGCGGGGCGACGCCCGCCGGGCCAGGAAACTGCTCCAACGGTGCATCGACGACCTGCTCCCCAACGACTGGGGGATGCTCGGACTCGCCACCGCGGTGCATGCCCAGGCGTGCCTCAGCGCCGGCGACGTCGACGGCGCGCAGCTGGACGGCCAACGGGGCCGCGGGCTCGCCGCTCGTGGTCAGATGGCACCGTGGTGGCCGTCGCTGCAGCGCGCGATCGACGCGATGGTGCTCGTGGCCCAGGGTCGGCTCGACGAGGCCGAGACCCTGACCGACTCCCCCGCTGACGGCCCGGAGTTCCACCTTGCGACCTGCTTCCGGGCCGTCGTCCAGCTCCTGGCCGCCCGCCCCGACCGGGCCCTGGAGATCATCGACACCATTCCCCCGGCCCGGTTCTACCCTCACGTCGCGGGCACCGTCCACGCCGTTCGCGCCCAGGCCCACGTGGATCTGGGCAACCGGACGGCGGCGCACGGCGCACTGGAACGGGCACTGGAGTGCTCGCAGACCCACGGCTTCCTCGAGCCGTTCCGCCTCGTCGGAACGCGGCTCATTCCTCTCCTCACCGAGCACCTGCACACGGGGACTCGGCACCGATCGGAGGTCACCCGGGTCGTGGCTCGACTGACGGCCGACCTCGCGCCCGCCGAGGCCGAGTGGGGGGAGACGCTGACCGCGCGGGAGCGCAGCATCCTCAGCTTCCTGGCAACGGACCTGTCGCACGGCGAGATCGCCGAGGCCGAGTCCATCTCGGTGAACACCGTGAAGACCCACGTCGCGCACGTCTTCCGCAAGCTCGAGGTCACGAACCGGCGATCGGCCGTACGGCGGGCGGCCGAGCTCGGCCTCCTGTGACGCCGCGCCGGGACTCATTCTCGGCGGGTGATGGCGGATCCGCTGGATCAGTGGAGGCTGTTCATGTCCACCCACGGGAGGAGCCGACATGCGGATCCTGGTGGAAGTGCTCGGCGAGGTGGACCCCGAGGACCTGTGGCCGTACCGGGCTCGCTTCACGCCGACCGCCACGGGAGGGCTGATCGTCGTGTCGCTGCACGACAGCCAGGAGGTCGTCGGCTTCCTGCTCAGGCTCAGCCCCTTGGCCGGGATCCTGCGCGTCGAGCCACTCGGGAAGCGCCCCGGTCGGGAACGGCCCCCGACGTCACCTCGGAAGAATGACGCCGACGACGGGCAACCGGGGCAGCGTGGTGGATGAGGCCCCGGCCACCAGGCCGGCTGCGAGAGCGAGGAAGGAGCCCGTCATGACCGTCACCGACACGCCCAGGGTGGCCACCACCGTTCCACTGGACTGGAACGAGGTCTGGTTCACCAACTGTCCCATGGTGTCCGCCAACAACGTGGACCAGGAACTGGGATGGTGCCGCGAGGAGTACAAGAAGATCGGCGTCGAGTACGCCTACTTCAGGCACGCCCCGGAGAACAACTGGTACCCCCACTACATCCACAACCTCGACAACCTGATCCGCTTCGGCGGTCTCTACCCGCCCATCCACGTGCACGCCGACCTGCGTCGGACGGTGCTGCTGGGCGCCACGTGGGTCTACGAGGGCGGCTGCATGGCTGTGCGCGCGAGCGACCGCATCTTCCGCATGGAGGACCTCAAGGGCAAGAAGATCGGCATCAGCAAGAGCCTGAACACGATCAAGAACGACTGGTGGCGCATCCAGGAGCACATGGGCATCGAGAACATGCTCATGCTCCACGGGATGACGATGGACGACATCGAGCTGGTCGAGTTCCCCTACCCGGACGACTGGTACGACAAGCCGGAGATGCTCCAGGTCCAGATGAACAACCCGTCCGAGCTGTGGATGCGACGCGACCACAAGCACGACTACGCGTTCCGACCGCTGGAGAAGGCACTCCTGGCTGGTTCCGTCGACGCCATCTACACCCAGAGCAAGGTGTTCCAGCACCTGCAGGAGGCGACCGGTCAGCTGGCGATGGTCGAAGACCTGTCCCGCTACCCCGACTGGCGCCTCCAGGTCGCGAACACCCCGGCCGTCATCACGTGCACCGACGTCATGGCCGACGAGCACCCCGAGCTCGTCCTCGCGTACATGAAGGCCATGGTCAAGGTCGGCCGCTGGGCGAACGAGCACAAGCGTGCCGCCGGCGCCATCCTCAACCGCCAGACGTTCTATCTCCACGCGGAGGACACGTACCAGGGCATCAAGGACGTCGACATGGTGCCGAGCCTGAGCGCGATGAACATGCAGACCATCAAGATCGGCAAGGACTTCATGTTCAGCCACGGCTACATCAAGAACGACTTCGACGTCGACGAGTGGGCCCGTCCCGAGTTCCTCGAGAAGGCCGCCGCGGAGGTCCTCGAGGAGGAGTGGGAGCGCAGGAGCTGGAGCAAGCTGCCGGCCGGTGGCGGGCTCGAGGTCGACGGCGTCCGGCTCGGGTGACCCGACCGCGAAGCGACATGAGGAGATGACTGAGATGTCCAAGGGCGTCATGCAGATGATCACGGAGGCCCGCTCGCGCGTGGGCTCGGTCTCCCCCGCCGAGGCGGCTGACCGGTTGACGGCCGGCACCGCGGTGCTGGTGGACGTGCGCCATTCCGCCGAGTGGGACCACGGCCACATCGACGGGTCGGTGCCAGCACCTCGAGGGGTGCTCGAGTTCTTCGCCGACCCCGCCAGCCCGAAACACGCCGGGGCGCTGGAACCCGGCCGGCCGATGATCGTGGTGTGCCACTCCGGGGCGCGCGCCGCCCTGGCCGCGGCCACGTTGCAGGACATGGGGTTCGCAGACGTGTCGATCCTCGAGGGTGGCCTCACCGCTTGGCTCGCTGCCGGACTCCCGGTCACCGAACACGAGTACGCCGGCATCTGAGGCACCCGCTCGGGGCGGGAGATGCTCCCCGCCCCGAGCCGCCACGAGGAGGCATCGGCATGAGCCGGTACGAGATCGTGCTCTCCGGCCGGCTCCCGGCCCACCTCGTTGCCGAGCTCGACGCCGTCACGACCCTGACGCACCGCCCGCTGGGGACCGCCGGGGCGAACACCGTGCTGCACATCGACCAGGCGTCGCCCGACGACCTCACCCGCCTGCTCGAGGCGTTGGAGCACCTCGGGCTGGGCCTGAGCAAGGTCCGGGCCCTGGACGAGGAATGACCCGGACCTCAGGTCGCGACCTCACGTCACGGCCCCGTTGCGTCACCTGCCCGACCCACGCAGGTGGTGCCGTCTGTCCGACCCACCCCGGTCGTGCCGTCGCCGAGCTCCGCGCAACGGCTGCCTCACGTGGTCGGCGGGGCCGCCGTCGTCGCAGGGGGCGCGGAGAAGGGCCCGGCCAGTGTCTCTTCACGGTCGGCCGACGCAGCGACGGTGAGGGTGTCCCCGTGGGCATCCGTGAGCTCCACGACGACGGGGTCGTCCCCGAGGCGGCGGAGAGCCCGAGCCTCCCCCGGGTTCACAGCGCGGGTCCGGAGAGCGCTGACAAGCACGAGATCCTCCGCCCACGCAGCAGGGCTGGCCCGCCAGGCGAAGACGTCGGAGAGCCACAGGCCGTGCCCGCGCCGCCACCGGGACGCACCCGGCCGTAGGACGCGGACCTGGATGTTGCCCGGGCGCGCGCTCAGCGCGCGCGACCGGAGGACGAGGACCGAGATCCCCACGGCGCACAGCCACAGGGGGACGCCGAGGATTGCGAGAACTGCCCAGATCATCTCGACCTCCGACTCGTCCGGGGCCACCGTCGTTCTGGCCCGCTGCTGCCAGCATCGTGGGCGCGGCTCGGCGAGCCGTCACCTCCCCGGGGTGATCCCGGCGGCTCGCGTGCCGCTCAGGGTGTGCTCCCCTCGGTGGGGACGTGGGACGACCCCCCGGCCCGCGCGTCCTCAGCGTCGTCGCTCGCCGGTGACGACCGGCCGGGCCCGGCCCGCCCGTAGCGGGCGGCGAGCGGGGCGGCGCTCAGCCCGTGCGCGACCACGCTGAGCAGGACGGTGAAGCCGACGATGGCGACGGCCTCGTCGGCAACCGGGCCCAGAGCCTCCAGGGCAAGCAGCGCGAACACCAGTGAGGCGAGTCCGCGAGGCCCGAACCAGCCGACGAAGAGCACCGTGCGGCGGTCCAGCCGCGCGCCGATGCACGCCAGGGCGACGGGAAGCATGCGGACCACGGTGAGGGCGAGGACGGCGTAGCCCACCACGAGCGCGTCGACCTGCCCCACCATGATGGGTACGGCGATGGCGCCGAACGCGAGCCAGACGAGCAGGGAGACCAGACCGCTCACCTGTTCGAGGAAGACCAGCTCCTCCGGGGCGCGGCGACCGGCGGACGTCCCGAAGGCAAGGCCCCCGCAGAACGCGGCGACGAACCCGTTGCCCTCCAGCACCACGGCGGCCGCGTACGCGAACGCTGCCAGGGCCAGCACGGCGACCCCCGCGAACTCCTCGGCCGCGATCCGGCGCCCTCGGGCCTGACGCAACAGCCATCCCCCCAGCCCGCCGGCGGCGGCGCCGACGACCGCCCCGATGACCAGCTGGAGGAGGGCGTGGCCGGCCCCTTCCGCCTCTTCCAGGCCGTAGGCGGCAGCGGCGCCGGCGATCGCCAGCATGACGACAGGCGTGGCGATGCCGTCGTTGAGGCCGCTCTCGACGGTGATCAGCTGGCGGATCCGCGACGGCACCGCGGGGTTGGTCACGACGGGGACGCCGAGGGCGGCGTCGGTGGGGGCCAGGGCCGCTCCCACGAAGAGCGCCAGCCAGACCCCGAGCTGGGGGAAGAACCAGGCGGCCACGGACCAGCCGAGCAGGATGGTGAGTGGCAGTCCGATCCCGAGCAGCCGCAGGTACCGGCCGACGTCCTGGCGGAGCTGTTGGAGGGGCAGGCGGGCGGCGTCGGAGAAGAGCACCCACACGAGGGTGATCTCGACGAGCGGGGTGAGGACGGCCGTCTCCTCGGGGCCGTCGACCAGCCCCGCCCCGGCGAGCAGCACCCCGACGACGACGAACACGATGGGCGCCGTGACGTCAGCCCGCTCCAGTCGCCTCGAGACCAGCCCCCACAGGAACAGCGCCGCCATGACGACGGCGAGGGCGGTCGTATCCATCGCGAACTCCATCCACCGGTGCCGTGATGGGCGGTGGTGGCCACGGGGTCTGCTGCTCGGCATCGCCCGGGCACCTTGCCCACATCTGGATGCTGCGCCGCCTGGCGATGGAGGGCATCATCCGCACGAGGTGAGTGCACCGCCACCTCCGGGGCGGACCGCCGACCCCGTGCGGCGGCGTCCGGGCCCTCAGCCGGCGAGGTGCTCCGCGAGGAACGCCTCGATGCGGCGCCAGGCGTCGCGGGCGGAGTTCGGCTCCGGGCCGGCCCGGAGCACGAACCGGGTGACGGGGGCCAGCCACCACGGAGCCAGGTCCAGCGGGTTGAGGAAGGAGTGCCCGGCGCGGGGGTACTCGACGACGTCGTGCGGGACGCCGCGGGCCTCGAGCGCCACCTCGAGCCGCTCGGCGGCACCCCGCAGACCACGGTCCCGGCCCCCGTAGCTGGCGACCACCGGACAGGCGCCGTCGAGCGCCTCCGGCGAATCGGGGAGCGCGCCGTAGTTGACGACCGCGGCATCCCAGCCGGGCCGCCCGGCGAGGACCAGCGCGAAGCCGCCGCCCATGCAGAAGCCGACCACCCCGACCCGGCCGGTGCACCGTTCGTCGGCCACCAGCCGACCCCGGGCTGCCTCGATGTCCTCGAACGCCGCCCCGCTCCCCCGCCGGAGCGCGGCGAAGGTCGCCCGCAGGCACGCGGGCCGCCGGCCACGGGAGAACAGGTCCGGCGCCAGGGCCAGGTAGCCGGCGCGGGCGAGCCGGTCCGCGTGGGCCCTCATGTTGTCGTCCAGGCCGAACGCCTCGTGGACCAGCACCACACCCGGCCAAGGCCCCTCGCCGGCCGGCACCGCGAGGTGCGCCGGCACCCCGCCCAGGTCGACCGTGCGGGTCTGTGGCGTGAGGTCGCGGCCGGGCGCGGCGCTCATCGGTCCCCGCGCTTCTTCCGGGGAGCGGGGCGGGTCTCGTCGTCGGCGACCGGCTCGACCTGCTCCGGCACCTTGAGCGGGCGCAGCCGCGACCAGGCGATGAAGACCACCCCGACCACGGCGAGCCCGAGGCCCGCCCAGAGGTTGGCGTTGACGCCCCCGGTCTTGTCCGTCTCGGGGTCGGCGAAGATGCCCATGAGGAGGAGGATGACGCCGTAGGCGCCCATGAGGACACCGATGACGTTGCGGATGTCGAAGGCACCGGCCTCGTGCTTGTCTGCCATGACTCCTCCTCAGACCAGGAAGTTGAGGGCGACGACCATCGCGAGCGCGACGCCGGCGAGCGGGACCGTCCGCCGGTACCACGGGTACGAGGCCTCGTTCGGGTCGGTGCGCTGGTCGACCGGCGTCTCCGAGTACACCAGCCCGACGAGGTCCTCGACGGGCTTCGGCGCGGTGAACATCGTGACGACCACCGACACCGCGATGTCGACGACGAAGGCGGTCGAGGCCGCGACGAAGGCCGCGCCCTGGCCGCTCAGCGGGATCACCCCGAGGCTCGCGGCACCGAAGGCGTCCTCGGTGAGGAAGGCGACGAGGACCGCGGAGAGCGTGCCCGCGACCAGGCCGCTCCAGCCGGCGGCCGGGGTCATCCGCTTCCAGAACATGCCGAGGATGAAGGTGGCGAACAGCGGGGCGTTGAAGAACCCGAACAGCGTCTGGAGGTAGTCCATGATGTTGCCGAACGAGCTCGCGACGATCGCCGTGAAGACGGCGATCACCGTCGCGGCCACGGTGGCGACCCGGCCGATGCGCAGGTAGTAGTCGTCGGACCGGTCCTTGCGGATGTACCGCTCCCACAGGTCGTAGCTGAAGACGGTGTTGAACGCCGACACGTTCGCGGCCATGCCCGCCATGAAGGCGGCGAGCAGGCCGGTGATCGCCAGGCCGAGCAACCCGTTCGGCAGCAGGTCGCGCATGAGGTACAGCAGTGAGTCGTTGTACTGCACCCCCTGCCCCGACGCCCCTCCCTCCGGGCTCCCGCCCTGCTTGAGCTCGACGATCTCGGGCACGAGCACCGCCGCAAGCATGCCGGGCAGGATGGTGATGAACGGGACGAACATCTTGGGGAAGGACCCGATGACGGGCGTCTTGCGCGCCGAGGAGATCGAGTCCGAGGCCATCGCCCGCTGGACCTCGACGAAGTTGGTGGTCCAGTACCCGAAGGAGAGCACGAAGCCGAGCCCGAAGACGATGCCGACGACCGACCAGAACGGGCTGTCGAATCCGGTGAGCGCCTGGCCCGGCCACGAGTTCAGCTGCTGCTCGGGCGGTGGGACCTCGGCGTCGGCCGGTGCCGTGGTGGCCACCTCGGTGAGCCGCTGGGTGAGCCCCTCCCAACCGCCGACTCGGCTCAGGCCGATGAGCGAGAGCGGCAGCAGGCTGGCGACGATGACGAAGAACTGCAGCACCTCGTTGTAGATCGCCGCCGAGAGCCCACCCAGGGTGATGTAGGACAGCACGATGATCGCCGCGAGGACCAGGGCCACCCACAGCGACCAGCCGAGCAGGGCCTGGACGATGGAGCCGAGCAGGAAGAGGTTCACCCCGGCGATGAGCAGCTGTGCCACCGCGAACGAGATGGCGTTGACGAGGTGGGCCCTCCGGTCGAAGCGCCGGAGCATGAACTCCGGCACCGAGCGCACCTTGGAGCCGTAGTAGAACGGCATCATCACGACACCGAGGAAGAGCATCGCCGGGATCGCGCCCACCCAGAAGTAGTGCACCGTGGGGACGCCGATCTCGGCCCCGTTCGCCGACATCCCCATGATCTCGACGGCACCGAGGTTGGCGGAGATGAACGCCAGACCCGTCACCCAGGCGGGCAGCGAGCGCCCGGAGAGGAAGAAGTCGATCGAGTCCGACACCGAGCGCCGGGCCAGCAGGCCGATGCCGAGGACGAAACCGAAGTAGATGAGCAGGATCAGATAGTCCACCGGGCTCGCGTCGATGATCGTCTCCGCCGCCCGCACCGCGCCCGGGACCGACCCCGGGACCGACCCCGGCACCGCCGTCACCACACCTGCCACCACTGCGACCACCCCTCCCCGTCGAGCGACGGTCCCCGACGGGACCGCTCGCCACGCTAGCGACGCCCGGCCGGCAGGAGGGGTGTGGTGACACCCCGGTTCACGGCGCCGGGACCGCGACCACGTCCTCCTCGTCGGGGTCGGTGGCCGCGCCCTCGAACTGCGCGGCGTAGAGGCGGGCGAACGCCCCACCGGCGGCGAGCAGCTCGGCGTGGCTGCCCCGCTCGACGATCCGCCCGTCCTCCATGACGAGGATGAGGTCGGCGTCGCGGATGGTGCTGAGCCGGTGGGCGATGACGAAGCTCGTGCGGTCCGAGCGCAGGTTCGACATCGCCTGCTGGAGCAGCAGCTCGGTGCGGGTGTCGACCGACGAGGTGGCCTCGTCGAGGATGAGCAGCGCGGGGTCGGAGAGGAAGGCCCGGGCGATGGTGATGAGCTGCCGCTCGCCCGCGCTGATGTTGTCGGCCTCGGCGTTGAGCACGGTGTCGTAGCCGTCGGGGAGGGAGTGGACGAAGCGGTCGACGTAGGTGGCGCGGGCCGCCTCGAGCACCTCCTCGTCGCTCGCACCGGGGCGGCCGTACGCGATGTTCTCGCGGATCGTCCCGGCGAACAGCCAGGTGTCCTGGAGCACCATCCCGATCCGCGACCGCAGCCCGTGGCGGCTGAGGTCCCGGATGTCGACGCCGTCGAGGGTGATCCGGCCGCCGTCCAGCTCGTAGAACCGCAGCACGAGGTTGACCAGGGTGGTCTTGCCAGCACCGGTGGGCCCGACGATCGCCACCGTCTGCCCGGGGTCGACCTCGAGGTCGAGGCGCTCGATGAGCGGCGAGTCGGGCTCGTACGAGAACGAGACGTCCTCGAACACGACCCGGCCGTGCGGGTCGTCGATGACCGCGGGCGTGCCCGACTCCGGCTCCTGCTCGGGGGCGTCGAGGACCTCGAACACCCGCTCCGCGGAGGCGACGCCGCTCTGCATGAGGTTGGCCATCGACGCCACCTGGGTGAGGGGCTGGGTGAACTGGCGCGAGTACTGGATGAAGGCCTGGACGTCACCGAGGCTCATCGAGCCGGTGGCCACGCGGAAGCCGCCGACGACGGCGATGGCGACGTAGTTGAGGTTCCCGATGAACATCATCGTCGGCATGATGATGCCGCTGATGAACTGGGCGCGGAAGCTCGCGTGGTGGAGGGAGCCGTTGGCCTCGTCGAACTGCCGGTCCGCCTCGTCCTGGCGGCCGAAGACCTTGACCAGCTCGTGCCCGGTGAAGGTCTCCTCGACGACGGCGCCGACCTGACCGGTGCTGGCCCACTGCTGGACGAAGTGCTTCTGAGAGCGCTTGCCGATCATCGCGGTGACGACCATCGTCACCGGGATCGTCACGAGGGCGAGGACCGCGAGGAGGGGCGAGATCCACACCATCATCGCGACCATCGCGACGACCGTGAGCAGCGAGGTGACCAGCTGGCTCAGGGTCTGCTGGAGGCTCTGCGCCACGTTGTCGATGTCGTTGGTGACCCGGCTGAGCAGCTCGCCGCGGGGCTGGGCGTCGAAGTACGGAAGCGGCAGGCGGTTCAGCTTGTCCTCGACGTCCCGGCGCAGCCCGTAGATGGTGCGGTTGACCGCGCCGGTGAGGAGGAAGCCCTGCAGCCACTGGAGCAGGGCGGCGACGACGTAGATGGTGAGGACGAGGAGCAGCACGCGCGCGACGGCGTCGAAGTCGATGCCCTGCCCGGGCACCACGTGGTCCATCGCGGCGAGCATGTCGGCGAGCCGGTCCTGCCCCGCCGAGCGCAGCCCGTCCACCGCCTGTTCCTGGCTGACCCCGGCGGGGATCTGGCTGCCGAACACGCCGGCGAAGATGAGGTTGGTCGCCTCCCCGAGGATCTTCGGCCCGATCGCGTTGAGGGCCACGCTGCCGACGGCGAGGGCGAGCACGACCGAGATGACCAGACGCTCCGGCTCGAGCAGCGAGAGCACCCGCTTGGCGCTCGGCACGAAGTTCTGCGACTTCTCGGTCGGTTGGCCGATCATGGCGTGCGGCGGGCCGCCGCGGCGCACTCCGGCGGGTCCGCGACGCGCCTCCGCCGCCTTCTCCTCCTGGCTCTTCAGCTCGCTCATGCCACCTCCTCCACGGCCTGCTGGGAGCGGACGATCTCCTCGTACGTCGGACAGGTGACGAGGAGCTCCTCGTGGGTGCCGTCGCCGACGACGGCCCCGTCGTCGAGGACGAGGATCCGGTCGGCGTGCACGATGGTGGAGACCCGCTGGGCGACGACGAGCACCGCCGACTCGCGCGTCATCGGCCGCAGCGCGGCCCGCAGCCGGGCGTCGGTGGCGACGTCGAGCGCGGAGAACGCGTCGTCGAAGAGGTAGACGTCCGGGCGCTTGACCAGCGCCCGGGCGATGGCCAGCCGCTGGCGCTGGCCCCCGCTGACGTTGGTGCCCCCCTGGGCGATGTGGGCGTCGAGTCCGCCGGGCATGGCCCGCACGAAGTCCTCCGCCTGGGCGACCCGCAGGGCCTGCCAGAGCTCGTCGTCGGTGGCGTCGGGGTCGCCGTAGCGCAGGTTGCTCGCCACGGTGCCGGTGAACAGGTACGGCCGCTGCGGCACGAGCCCGATGCGCGACCACAGGTCCTCCGGCGCCGCGTCCCGAACGTCGACGCCGCCGACGAGCACGGCGCCGGCGGTGACGTCGTGCAGCCTCGGTACGAGGCCGACCAGCGTCGTCTTCCCCGCACCCGTGGAGCCGACGACGGCCGTCGTCGTGCCGGGCCCGGCCGTGAAGGAGATCCCGCGCAGGACGGGCTTCTCGGCGCCGGGGTAGGCGAAGCTCGCGGCCCGCAGCTCGACGGCGACCGGGCCGGTGGGGATCGGCACGGGGTCGGACGGGGCGTGGACGCTGGACTCGGTGTCGAGGACCTCGCTGATGCGACCGGCCGAGACCGAGGCGCGGGGCAGCATCATCGACATGAAGGTCGCCATCATCACCGACATGAGGATCTGGACGAGGTACTGCATGAAGGCGATGAGCGCACCGACCTCCATCTCGCCGGACTCGACCCGCTGGGCGCCGAACCAGAAGACGGCGACGGTCGAGGCGTTGAAGATGACCATGACGATGGGGAACGCCAGCGCCATCAGCCGGCCGACGGCGAGCGCGGTGCCGGTGTAGGTGCGGTTGGCCCCGGCGAAGCGCTCGCCCTCGACGTCCTCGCGGACGAAGGCCCGGACCACCCGGATGCCGGTGATCTGCTCGCGCAGGATGCGGTTGACGGTGTCGACGGCGCGTTGCATGGCCTGGAAGTGGGGGATCATCCGCCAGATGACCAGGCCCACCGAGACGCCGAGGAGCGGGACGGCGACGGCGACGAGCCAGGCGAGCCCGACGTCCTCGCGGACCGCCATGATGATGCCGCCGACCATCATGATCGGCGCCGTCACCATCATCGCGAGCATCATGTAGGTCACCTGCTGGACCTGCGTGACGTCGTTGGTGTTGCGGCTGATCAGGGTCGGGGCGCCGAAGCGCGACAGCTCCTGAGCCGAGAAGCCACCGACGCGGCGGAACACCGCCTGCCGGATGTCCCGGCCGACCGAGGCGGAGGTGAGCGCGCCGATGCGCGTGGCGCCGATGGTCGCGAGGATCTGGACGAGCGACACGGCGAGCATGGCGGCGCCGGCGCCGAGGATGAAGGCGGTGTCGCCGGTGGACACTCCCTCGTCGATGATCCGGCCGTTGAGGCTCGGCAGGTAGAGCGAGGCGAGCGTGCCGACGAGCTGGAGGCCGAGGAGGAGGGTGAGCGGGGCCGTGTAGGGGGCCAGGTGAGTGCGCAGGAGGCGGTAGAGCATCAGCGGTTTCCTGCCTTCCGGGTGCCGTCGAGCACGACGGAGACGATCTCCGCCGGGGTCATCGCGCGGCCCGGGAACATCGGGTGCGCGCTGGCCAGGGTGAGCTGTCCGAGGACGGTGACGACGTCGCCGGGGTCGAGGCGCAGGCGGTCGGCGTCCGCGCCGACGAGCTCGACGAACGCGGCGTCGACCTCGGGGTCGCTCATCCGGGGGCGTCTGGGCGCCTCCCCCTCGGGGTGCCGCAGCGGGGCCACGCCCGCGGCGTGGAGGGTCGACATCAGCCCGATGATGCGACCCACGTGCTCGAGCATGATGCCGACGCCCTCGGCCAACCGGTCGTCGAGGGACTGCCCACGGTCGACGGCGCGCAACCGCTCGACGACGTCCTTGGTGTCGAAGACCGCTGTGGCGCAGGCGTGCACGAGCTCGTCCTTGGTGCCGAAGGCCCGGAACAACGTGCCCTCGGCGATCCCCGCCGCCTCCGCCACCTGCTTGGTCGTGAGGCCGGCGCCGTGCTCCTGGAGCAGTGGCAGGGCCACCTCGACGATCGTGGCGCGACGGTCGTGGGGGCTCATGGCCGGTGCACGTGGGGTCACGAGGGTCCACGATAAGTGAGTGAGCACTCACTCACAAGCAGTTTCCGTGGGCGGCGCGTGGGCCGTCAGGGGCGGAGCAGCCCGTCCTTGGCCGCCTCGCGGGTCAGGGCGACGACCTCCTCGCGCACCGCGGCGTCGTCGAGGTCGAGCAGCCCCGCGATGGCGGCCGCGGCGGCCCGGGCGGTGAGCTCGCCGTCGCAGACCGAGACGTAGGCGGCGGTGACCGTGGAGAGGGCGAGCTGGCGTCGTAGCCCGCCTCCCTGACGCAGCAGGATGACGGTGGGGTCGGCCGCACCCGGAACGGTGTGCTGCTCGACGTCGACGTCCTCCGCGCACCGCCAGGCGGTGTCGAGCACGGCGCCGTCGTCGTGCTCGGTGAGCCAGGTCCGGGCCGCCAGCCCGGCGAGCACGGTCGGCCCCATGGGCGACTCGACCTGCCACCCGACGTCCATGAGGTCGGTGAACGGATCCCGGTCGGTGCGCGGGCGCTGGAGGGTGACGACGCCGAACCCGATCGACTCGACGTCGCGGGCCGCGAAGTCGTCGAGCCACGCCGAGTACATCGCGTTGAAGTCCACCGTTCCCGAGTGGTGGCCACCGTCGCGGGCCCACGTCTCGGCGTACGCGGCCGGGTCCTGGACCTCGCGCTGCACCACCCAGGCGTCGAGGCCGGTGCCGGCCAGCCACTCCCCCACGACGTCCAGCCAGGTGGCGCCGCGGGGCACCTCCCAGTTCCCGAGCAGCTGGGCCACGCCGCCGGGGGCGAGGTGGTCGCCCACCCGCCGGACCAGGTGGCGCACCACGGCGTCGCCCGCCGCCCCGGCGTCGCGGTACTCGAAGCGCGGGACGGCGCCGGAGCGCGGGGTGATGACGAACGGCGGGTTGCTGATGACGAGGTCGAAGTGCTCACCGGCGACCGGCTCGAACATCGAGCCCTCGCGGACGTCCCAGCCCACCCGGTCCAGCGCCGCGTTGAAGCGCGCGTAGCCGAGGGCCCGCCGGGAGACGTCGGTGACGACGACCTCGTCGGCGTGGGACCCGAGGTGGAGCGCCTGCACCCCGCAGCCGGTGCCGAGGTCGAGCGCGCGGGCCACGTGGGGCCGAGGCGTCCAGGTGGCGAGCGTGGTGGACGCGCCGCCCACGCCGAGGACGTGGTCGGGGGTCAGGGGCCGGCCGGTGGCCAGCTCGCCGAGGTCGGACGCCACCCACCAGTCCGAGCCGTCCGCCGCGTACGGCCGCAGGTCGCAGCGGGCCACGACGGCGTCCCCCTCCGGGGCCACGAGGCCGAGGTCGACCGCGCCGGCGACGCCGAGCGAGGGCAGCGCCGCCTCGACCTCCGCCGCGTCGACCGGGTCGCCGAGCGTGAACAGCCGTACGAGCACGGCCCGCGGATCGGCGGACCCGGCCGCGACCCGCTGGGCCGGGAGGGCCTGGTCGCGCCCGAGCGCCGCCGCAGCCATCGGCCCGAGCAGCTCGGTGACCCCGGCCACGGTGAACCCCGACGCCTGGAGGTCGGCACGCAGCCGCGTGATCAGGCCGTCGTCGACACGGGGTGGGTTCGGGGGCATCGGGACGAGCCTAGGGCGTCGGCCCGGCCGCGCACCGGCTGTCCCACGCCACCCGCCGGCGTCCGGGGGCGAACGGAACGGTGGTCGTTCGACCACTGCACCGGTCCCGCGCTCGTCGCCAGGAGGTGGGTCAGAGCCCGCGCCCCCGAGTAGCGACACTCGGGGCGCCCGGCCGGAGGATGTGGCGCGGGGACCATGGTGGGGCCATGATGAACGGAGCGCCGTCGAGGAGGAGGTGCGCCGTGCTCGCGTCCGTGACGGTGAACGGGGTCCCCCGTTCCCTGGACGGCACCGACCCGTCGACGACCGCACTGGACTTCGTGCGCGGGCTCGGCCTCACCGGCGCCAAGGAGGGCTGCGCGGAGGGTGAGTGCGGGGCCTGTGCGGTGCTGGTCCTGCGCGAGGACTCCGGTGCGGGTCGCTGGACCAACGTCAACGCCTGCCTGCTCCCGGCGGCCTCGCTCGCCGGACAGGAGGTCCTCACGGCGGAGGGCCTCGGCGGCCCCGACGCCCTCCACCCGGTGCAGCGCGAGCTGGCCGCACGGGGTGCGTCGCAGTGCGGGTACTGCACCCCGGGGTTCGTCTGCAGCCTCGCGGCCGAGTACTACCGACCCGGCCGCGGGCCGGCACCGGCCCCCGCCGCCGACGGCCACCGCCCCGGGGCCGGTGCGGGCGACGTCGACCTCGAGGCGGTCGCGGGAAACCTCTGCCGCTGCACCGGCTACCGACCCGTCCGGGACGCCGTCAGGGCCCTCGGCGTGCCCGGCGCCGAGGACCCGCTCGCGGCACGCTGCCGGCGACCGGTGCCCGCGGCGGGAGCGGTGCGCGTGGGGGCCGGCGACCGGGTCCTGGAACGGCCCGCGGACCTCGACTCCGCGCTCGTCGCTCTCTCCGACGACCCCGACGCCGTCGTCGTCGCCGGGTCGACGGACTGGGGCGTCGAGGTCAACCTGCGCGGGGCCCGGGCGCGGCACGTCGTCGCCGTCGACCGGCTGCCCGAGCTGCGCCGGGTGCTGGTCGGCGACGACGTGCTCGAGCTCGGGGCGGCGCTGAGCCTGAGCGAGGTCGAGCCGGTCGTGGCCGGGCGGGTGCCCCTGCTCGAGGACCTGCTCCCGCAGTTCGCGTCCCGCCTGGTCCGCAACTCCGCGACCATCGGGGGAAACCTCGCCACCGCGTCGCCGATCGGCGACCTCGCGCCGGGCCTGCTGGCCCTGGAGGCACGGCTGGTCCTGGCCTCCGTCCGCGGCGAGCGCGAGGTCGCGGCCGACGAGTTCTTCACCGGCTACCGCACGACGGTCCTCGCGCCGGACGAGCTCATCCTCGGCATCAGGGTTCCGCTGCCGCCGAGCCCCCTCGCCGCCTTCCACAAGGTGGCGAAGCGTCGACTCGACGACATCTCCGGCGTCGCCGTCGCCTTCGCGCTGGACGTCTCCGGCGGCACCGTGCGGCGGGCCCGGATCGGGCTCGGCGGCATCGCGGCCACCCCCGTGCGGGCCCGCGCCACCGAGGACACGCTCGAGGGACAGCCGTGGGACGCGGGCACCGTCGAGGACGCCGCCGCCGTGCTCGCCGGCGAGGGGACCCCGCTGGACGACCTGCGCGCCAGTGCCGCCTACCGGCGAGCGATGCTGGGCTCCTCGCTGCGTGCGCTCCACGCCCGCGGCCGGGCGGTGCCCGCGTGACGGCCGTCGACACCCCACGCGCCGCCCGCGAGGTGCTGGGCCGCGCGGTCCCCCACGAGTCCGCCGCGCTGCACGTCACCGGGGCGGCGCTCTACACCGACGACCTCGCCGTCCGCACCCCCGGCCTCCTGCACGCCCACCCGGTCCGCGCCCCGCACGCCCACGCGAACGTCGGGCGCATCGGGACGGCGGCCGCCCTCGACGTACCCGGCGTCGTCCGGGTGCTCACCGGCGACGACGTCCCCGGGGCCAACCTGGCCTCCGCCGCACCCGACGAGCCGCTCTTCCCCCGGGAGGTGATGTTCCACGGGCACGCGGTGTGCTGGGTGCTCGGCGAGAGCGCGGAGGCCGCGAGGCTCGGGGCCGAGGCGGTGACCGTGGACTACGACATGCTGCCGGCGCTCGTCGGCGTGCGCGAGGCCGAGGCCGCGAACAGCTACCAGGGCGAGACCGCCCACCTCGAGCGGGGGGACGTCGAGGCGGCGCTCGACGGCGCGGCGCTCGTCATCGAGGGCGAGCTCGACGCCGCGGGGCAGGAGCACTTCTACCTCGAGACCCATGCGGCGATCGCGCTCGTCGACGAGGGCGGCCAGGTGCTCGTGCACAGCAGCACCCAGCACCCGACCGAGACCCAGCAGGTCGTCGCCCACGTCCTCGGCGTGCCCAGCCACGCGGTCACCGTGCAGTGCCTGCGGATGGGGGGCGGGTTCGGCGGCAAGGAGATGCAGCCGCACGGCTTCGCCGCGGTAGCGGCCCTCGGGGCCCGGCTCACGGGCCGCCCGGTGCGCGTGCGGCTGACCCGGGCGCAGGACGTGGCGATGACGGGCAAGCGGCACGGGATGCTCGCCCGCTACCGCGCGGGGTTCGCCCCCGACGGACGGATCCTCGGGCTCGACGCCACCATCACCCTCGACGGCGGCTGGAGCATCGACCTCTCCCAGCCCGTCCTCGCCCGGGCCCTGCTCCACGTGGACAACGCCTACTTCATCCCCGCGGCACGGGTGACCGGGCGGATCACGCTGTCGCACACCACCTCCCAGACCGCGTTCCGCGGCTTCGGCGGCCCGCAGGGGATGCTGGTCGTCGAGGACGTCCTCGGTCGGGCCGCCCCCCTCCTCGGGCTGGACCCGCTCGAGCTGCGCCGCCGCAACCTCTACGCACCCGGCCAGCGCACGCCCTACGGGATGGAGGTGCGGCACGCCGAGCGCGCCGCCCGCTGCTGGGACGAGGTGCTCGCCCGCGGAGACGTCCGGGCCAGACGGAGCGCCATCACCGCCTGGAACGCCGCCCACGAGCACGCCAAGCGGGCCCTGGCGGTGACCCCGGTGAAGTTCGGCATCGCCTTCACGTTCACCGCGATGAACCAGGCCGGCGCGCTCGTCCACGTCTACCGCGACGGCTCGGTGCTGGTCAGCCACGGCGGGACCGAGATGGGCCAGGGACTGCACACCAAGGTCCAGCAGGTGGCCGCGGCGACCCTCGGCGTCCCCCTCGACCTGGTCCGGCTCGCCCCCACCCGCACCGACAAGGTGCCCAACACCTCGGCCACCGCCGCCAGCTCGGGCAGCGACCTCAACGGTGCGGCCACCCGCGACGCCTGCCTCCAGGTGCTGCGCCGGCTGCGGCGCGTGGCCGCCGAGCGGTGGGGCGTCGGCCCGGACGACGTCGTGGTCGCGGACGGCCTGGTGACCGGGCCGCACGGCACGGAGGCGATGACGTGGGCCGAGCTCGTCGACACGGGGTATCTCGCCCGCGTGCAGCTGTGGGCGGCCGGGTTCCACCGCACCGAGGGCCTGGCCTGGGACCCCGTGGCGATGACCGGGACCCCGTTCCGCTACTTCGCCTACGGCGCGGCGGCGACGGAGGTGGAGGTCGACGGCTTCACCGGAGTGCACCGGGTGCGGCGCGTCGACATCGTCCACGACGTCGGCGACAGCCTCTCCCCGCTGCTCGACGTCGGTCAGGTGGAGGGCGGCTTCGTCCAGGGGGCGGGCTGGCTGACCCTCGAGGAGCTGCGCTGGGACACCTCGGACGGGCCGGGGCGCGGTCGCGTCCTGTCGGCCGGGGCGAGCACCTACAAGCTGCCCAGCATCGGCGAGCTCCCCGACGTCTTCGAGGTGACGCTGCTCGAGGACGCGCGGGAGGAGCGCGTCGTCGGGGGGTCGAAGGCGGTGGGCGAGCCGCCGCTCATGCTCGCGCTGTCCGTGCGCGAGGCCATCCGGGAGGCGGTCGCCGCGTTCGGGCCGCCCGGAGCGAGCGTCGCCCTCGACTCGCCGGCCACGCCGGAGGCGGTGTGGTGGGCACTGGAGCGCGTCCGCTCCGCGGGGTCCGGGGCGAGCGGGGAGGGTGACCGGTGACGACCTGGCTCGACGCCCTGGCGCAGCTGCGCGCCCAGCGGCGGGCCGGTGTGCTCGTGACCCTGCTCGAGGTCCGTGGCCACGCCCCCCGAGACGCCGGGACGAAGATGGTCGTCGCCGACGACGCGACGTGGGGCACGGTCGGCGGGGGCAACCTCGAGGCGACGGCCGTGGAGCGCGCCCGGGCCGTCATGGCGCGCGGCGGGCTCGGCCCGACGCGGTTCGCGGTCGGGCTGAGCGAGCACGCGCCCTACGGGCACGGGCGCCAGTGCTGCGGCGGCGAGGTCGAGGTGCTGCTCGAGCCCGTGCCCGTGGTGCCCGCCGTGGCCGTCTTCGGCGTCGGGCACGTCGGCCTCGAGCTGGCCCGGGTGCTCGCCCGGCAGGACCTCGACCTGCACCTCGTCGACTCCCGCGAGGAGGCCGTGGCCCCGGCGCGGCTGCGCGTCCTCGACGACGCCGTGGCCCGCGTCGAGGTCCACCACGCACCGCTTCCCGAGCTGGTCCTCGCCTCGCTGCCCCGCGGCACGCACGTCCTGGTCCTCACGCACGACCACGCCGAGGACCACGCGCTCGTCGACGCCGCCCTGCGCGCCGACCACCTCGGCTCGCTCGGCCTCATCGGGTCCTCGGCCAAGTGGGCCCGCTTCCGCCACCACCTCCTCGAGGCCGGGCACGCCCCGGCCGCGCTCGACGCGGTGACCACGCCCATCGGCCTCCCGGACCTCCCGGGCAAGGACCCGGCCACCATCGCCGTCGCCGTGGCGGCCGACCTGCTCCGGCGGCTCGCGACGACGGGCGCGGCCGCGGTGGCGCACCACGCGGCACCCGCAGAGACGGAGAGCCGGCCCCCGGTCGAGTGAACAGGACACGCCGCCTCGGCCCGGGGCCGGGCGGCGTGTCCTGTTCGGTCGACGGGTTGCGTCGAGCCGTTCGGTCAGACCTGGGCGGGCGTCGGGTCGTCCTCGGTGGCCGGCACGTCCGGGTCGATCTCGTCCCCACCGATCGCGAGGTCGCGGCTCTTGGCCACCGCCACCGCCGCGATGACGATGACGAACGCGACCCCGGCGATGCCGTAGCGGATCGGCGCGGAGGCGTCGGCCCCGATGCTCAGCATGACGATCGCCGGTGCGATGAGCACCGAGACGAGGTTCATCACCTTGAGCAGGGGGTTGATCGCCGGGCCCGCGGTGTCCTTGAACGGGTCGCCGACGGTGTCGCCGATGACCGTGGCGGCGTGGGCCTCGCTGCCCTTGCCGCCGTGGTGGCCGTCCTCGACGATCTTCTTGGCGTTGTCCCAGGAGCCGCCGGAGTTGGCGAGGAAGACGGCCATGAGGGCACCCGACCCGATGGCTCCGGCGAGGAAGCCGGCCAACGCGCCGATGCCGAGGCCGAAGCCGACGGCGACCGGCATCAGGGCCGCCAGCAGGCCGGGAGTGGCGAGCTCGCGCAGCGAGTCCTTGGTGCAGATGTCGACGACCTTCCCGTACTCGGGCTTGGTCGTGCCCTCCATGATCCCGGGGATCTCGCGGAACTGGCGCCGCACCTCGAAGACGATGGCGCCGGCCGCCCGGGTGACCGCGTTGATGGCCAGGCCGGAGAAGAGGAACACGACGGCCGCACCGATGATGACCCCGACGAGGGTGTTCGGCGAGGTGACCAGGCCGTAGGCGCTGTTGAGGAAGTCGTTGCCCTCCTGCTCGCTGATGCCGGAGACGTCCAGGGCCCGGACGGCGCTCTGCCAGGCGTCCGTGTACGAGCCGAAGAGCGCGGTGGCCGCGAGGACGGCGGTCGCGATCGCGATGCCCTTGGTGATCGCCTTCGTCGTGTTGCCGACCGCGTCGAGCTCGGTGAGCACCTTCGCACCTTCGCCGTCGACGTCGCCGGACATCTCGGCGATGCCCTGAGCGTTGTCGGAGACCGGACCGAAGGTGTCCATGGCGACGATGACGCCGACGGTCGTGAGGAGGCCGCAGCCGGCCAGCGCGACGAGGAACAGTGCCAGCGCCGTGGACCCGCCACCGAGGAGGAAGGTGAGGTAGACCGCGCCGGCGATGATGCCCGCGGTGTAGACCGCCGACTCCAGTCCCACGCCGATGCCGGAGAGCACGACGGTGGCGGGGCCGGTGAGCGACGTGCGCGCCACGTCCTTGGTCGGGCGCTTGTCGGTGCCGGTGAAGTGTCCGGTGAGCCAGAGGATGATCCCCGCCAGGACGATGCCGATGACCACCGCGAGCAGCGCCGTGATGCGCGGGTCGCCGGTCAGGTTGTTGATCTCCTGGTTGGAGGAGCCGAGCTCGGCGAAGGTGCTCGGCAGGTAGACGAAGGCGGCCACGCCGGAGAGGACCGCGGACACCGCGGCCGCGATGTAGAAGCCGCGGTTGATCGACGTCAGCGCGCTCTCGCCCGGACGAGCCTTGGTGATGTAGACCCCGAGCAGTGCGGTCAGCGCTCCGATGGCCGGGATGATGAGGGGGAAGACCAGGCCGTAGGCGCCGAAGGCCACCGGGCCGAGGATGAGCGCGGCGACGAGCGTCACGGCGTAGGACTCGAACAGGTCGGCCGCCATGCCCGCGCAGTCGCCGACGTTGTCGCCGACGTTGTCGGCGATGGTCGCGGCGTTGCGCGGGTCGTCCTCGGGGATACCCGCCTCGACCTTGCCGACGAGGTCGGCGCCCACGTCGGCGGCCTTGGTGAAGATGCCACCGCCGACCCGCATGAACATCGCGAGGAGCGCGGCTCCGAAGCCGAAGCCCTCGAGCACCTTCGGCGCATCCCCCGCGTAGAGGAGGACGACGATCGCGGCGCCGAGCAGGCCGAGGCCCACGGTCGCCATCCCGACGACGCCACCGGTGCGGAACGCGATCTTCATCCCGAGGTCACGGCCGCCCTCGTGGCGGGCGGCCGAGGCGACCCGCACGTTCGCCTTGACGGCGAGGCTCATTCCCAGATAGCCGATCGCCGCCGAGAACAGCGCCCCGACGATGAAGAAGCCGGAGCGTCCCCAGCGGATGCCGGCGGTGTCGGCCGGGAGGAGGAGCAGGAGGCCGAAGACCAGCACGACGAAGATGGCCAAGGTCTTGAACTGGCGCGCGAGGTATGCCTGGGCGCCCTCCTCGACCGCGGCGCCGATCTCCTGCATCTTGTCGGTGCCGGGGTCGGCAGCGAGGACCTGACCGCGGAAGACGAAGCCCATGACCAGTGCCACGGCGGCGATGACCGCGACCGTGACGACGAGCGTGAGGTTCGTCCCGCTGAGCTCCAGGGCAGAGCCCGGCTCGGCGCTCGCGAGGGCGAGGGGAGACATTCCATCCTCCTTGACGGGGTTTGTGGGGCGTCCTCGCGCGCGGCGGCTCGACGCGTGAACGGTCGGGGGGGACTGTACCCGGCCCCCGCCCGGGCACGCGCGGGCGGGCGGGCGTGACTCGGGTCACGACCGCCGACGGTGGCCGGCTCAGGCGGCGAGGGCCTCGTCGAGGCTCGGGTGGATGCCGAAGACCTTGTCGAGCCCGGTGATGCGGAAGACGCGCAGGATCCGCTCGCTCGAGCAGACGATGCGCAGCCATCCGGAGCTGTTGCGGACCAGCTTGAGCCGGCCGACGAGGACGCCGAGCCCGGTGGAGTCGAGGAAGGAGACCCCGTCGAGGTCGACGACGAGGCGGTCGTGGCCGGCCGCGATCTCCTCGTCGAGCGTCTGGCGCAGCTGGGCGGCGGTGTAGACGTCCACCTCGCCGTCGACCGTCACGACGCTGACGTCGTCGTGGCGGGTGGTGGTCACGGACAGGTCCACTGGTGCAGGCTCCTCACGGTGCCGGAGCGGTCGGTCGCCCGGCGGCGGTCTGGTTCAGCTGGTCGGACGGTGTGGGCCGTCGTGACCAAGGATTACCGTAACCGGCATGTCCAGCCCAGCGCAGCAGCTCCGGCGTCTGACCGCCGGTGACCGCGCGTCGCGGCTGCTCCACGTCGAGCGGCTGCCGGCCCGCGGGGCGCGTCTCGGGGAGTGGCCGGACGACGTCGCCCCCCCGGTGCTCTCGGCCCTGCTCGCCGCCGGCCTGGAGCGGCCGTGGTCCCACCAGCGCACCGCCATCCAGCTCGCCACCGCCGGCCGGCACGTCGTCCTCGCCACCGGCACGGCGTCCGGCAAGAGCCTCGGCTACCTCGTGCCGGTGCTCAGCGCGGTCGTGCACGGTGCCACCGGCGGGGGCCTGCACGGACCCACCGCCCTCTACCTCTCGCCGACCAAGGCCCTGGCGGCGGACCAGCTGGCCCGCATCGAGACCCTGGCCGTGCCGGGGGTGCGCGCGGCGACGTACGACGGCGACACCCCGCCCGACGAACGGCGCTGGGTCCGCGAGCACGCCGACCTCGTGCTCACCAACCCCGACCTGTTGCACCACTCCCTGCTGCCGGGCCACCAGCGCTGGTCGAGGTTCCTGCGGGGGCTGCGCTACGTCGTCGTCGACGAGTGCCACGTGTACCGCGGCGTGTTCGGCGCCCACGTGGCCGCGGTGCTGCGCCGGCTGCGGCGGGTGGCGGCACGGTACGGCGCCGAGCCGACCTTCGTCCTGGCCTCCGCCACGGTGGGTGACCCCGGGTCGCACGCGTCCCGGCTCACGGGGCTGCCGGTCACGGCCGTCACCGACGACGGGTCGCCGCGCGGCGCGATGACGTTCGCGCTCTGGGAGCCCGACGCCGACGACGGCCACCGGCGCTCGGCGACCACGGAGGCGGCCGAGCTGCTGGCCGAGCTCGTCGCCGACGACGTCCAGACCGTGGCGTTCGCACGCAGCCGGGCCGGCGCGGAGGCGCTCGCCACCGGCGCCCGGCGGCGGCTCACCGACCTCGCGCCCGCGGCGGTCGACACGGTGGCCGCCTACCGGGGCGGCTACCTCCCGCAGGACCGGCGCGGCTCGAGCGGGGGCTGCGCGGGGGCGAGCTGCGCGGCCTGGCCGCGACCAACGCCCTCGAGCTGGGGGTCGACGTGAGCGGCCTCGACGCCGTGGTCATGGCCGGCTGGCCGGGGCGGCGGGCGAGCCTGTGGCAGCAGGCGGGCCGGGCCGGCCGGTCGGGCGAGGAGTCGCTGGCGGTGCTCGTGGCGGCGGACGACCCGCTGGACACCTACCTCGTGCGGCACCCGGAGGCGGTCTTCGGCACCCCCGTCGAGGCCACCGTCGTCGACCCCGACAACCCCCACGTGCTCGCACCGCACCTCGCGGCCGCTGCTGCCGAGCTGCCGCTCGGTGAGGCCGACCTGGACCTCTTCGGGCCGCGGACCCGACACCTCCTCGACACCCTCGTGGCCGGCGGCATCCTGCGCCGGCGTCCGGCCGGGTGGTTCTGGGCTCGGGAGGACCGGCCGGCCGACCACGTCTCGCTCCGTGGCACGAGCGAGGTCGTGGCCGTGGTCGAGACCCGGACCGGTCGGGTGATCGGCACCGTCGACGAGGCGTCGGCCCACGCCCAGGTTCACACCGGCGCGGTCCATGTGCACCAGGGCGAGACGTGGGTGGTCACCGAGCTCGACCTGGAGGCACGGGCCGCACACGTGGTCCGCGGCGACCCGGGGTGGAGCACGCACGCGCAGTCGGTGAGCCGGTTCGACATCCTCGCCACCCACCGCCGCAACCGGCGGGCGCGGGTGGAGGTCTCGTTCGGCACGGTGCGGGTGACCACGCAGGTGACGCAGTTCGTGCGGCTGCTGCCGTCCGGCGAGGTGATCGGCACCCACCCGCTCGACCTCCCGGAGCGCTCGCTGACCACCCGGGCGGTGTGGTGGACCGTGCCGGAGGAGGTCCTGGCCGCCACCGGGGTGGCGGAGTCGGCGGTGCCCGGTGCGCTCCACGCCGCCGAGCACGCGGCCATCGGGATGCTGCCGCTGCTGGCCACCTGCGACCGCTGGGACGTCGGCGGGGTCTCCACCGCCCGGCACCCGGACACCGGCCTCCCCACCGTCATGGTCTTCGACGGCTACCCGGGCGGTGCCGGGTTCGCAGAACGGGCCTTCGAGGTCGTCGAGGACTGGTTGCGCGCCACCCGGGACGCCGTGCTCGGGTGCGCGTGCGACGCCGGCTGCCCGGCGTGCGTGCAGTCACCCAAGTGCGGCAACGGCAACGAGCCGCTCGACAAGGCGGGGGCGGTCACGGTGCTCGAGCTCGCTCTCGCGCCGGGGGCCTCGGCCGGCGGGTAGGGTCCGCGCCATGGTGGTCCTCGGCGTCGTCCTCGTGCTCCTCGCCCTCACGGCCGGCATCCTGCTCGTGGCCGGGGTGGCCTCGCTCGAGGGCACGATCGACGTCTCGGTGCCGGGCGGGACGCTCAGCCTCCCGCCGCTCACCTTCCTCGTCACCGGCATGGTCGTGATCTCCGTCTTCTGGCTCGGATGGGTGGTGCTGCGCACCGGCATCCGGCACAGCCGCCGCCGGCGCGCCGAGGCCAAGGAAGCCGCGAGGGAGGCCGAGGCGAGGCGCGTGGCAGAGGAGCAGCGGCTCAAGGAGGAGTTCGCCGCCCGCGAGCGCCAGCTCATCGAGGAACGCCGCCGGCACGACTCCGAGACTGCGGAGCTGCGGCGCGACCCGGCCACCGGCGCGGGTGCCGGGACCGGCGCCGGGGCCGGGACCGGCCCGGGGCACGTGCGTGGCGACGCGTCGCCAGCCCCCGCGACGCCTGAAACGGAGCAGCCCACGCCGGCCGACCCCGCGCCCGACCGGACCCACGGGCCCGGCGGCATGGACGCCGCCTCGGGTGAGGGCGCCGGCGACCGGGACGACGGGAACGCCGACGAACCCGACACCGGCGAGGGCTCCGGACGCGGTACCGGGCCGGGCGCGCCGGGCTGAGCCCCGCGCCGTTCGTCACCCCGCAACCCGCGCACGGCGACAGCGCCCCACAACCGGCAACCACCGCCCCACACCCGCATCACCCCCCACAGCCGACAACCACCGCCCACACCCGCATCCACCGCCCCACAACCGGTACCCACAGCCGACAACCACCGCCCCACAACTGCATCCACCGCCCCACACCCGCATCCACCGCCCCGCAGCCGACGCCCACCACTCCCAACCGGCGCGCCGGTCGCCCCCGCGCCGGCAGCGCTCAGGTCGGACCTCTCGGCCTCCCCGCTCCCGCTGTTCCTCAGCTCTCTTTCCAGCGGCCCGGGTCTCGCTCTCTGCGGTTCGGGTCTCGCGCGCGGCGGCTCGGGTCCCGCTCGCTGCGGCTCGTGACTCGGATCTTGTGGCTCAGCGCTCGAGGCGACCACGTCTCCGGCCCCGCACGCGCCGTACCGGTGACCACCACGGGCAGCCCGGGCCAGCCGGCGGCCCAGGGGGCGGGCACCGTGACGACGACCAGCACCGATCCGTCCCCCAGCTCGCGACACTCCGTGAGGGTGGCTCCGGCGGCGAGGCCGACCGCTGCCGCCGCCGCACAGTCTGCGCCCTCGCCCGCTGCGCTGCCGCGTGCCGCTGCGAGGGCGCCGAGGTCCGCCGCGCCGCGTGCCCGGTGGGCATCGCGGACGGCGGCGACGACGACGAGCGCCCCTGCGAGCACCAGGCAGACGACGGCGGCGGCCGCCAGCACCAGCACCGAGCCCGCACCTGCCTCCCGGCGCCCCGAGCACCCGGGCCTCACCCCGGCCGGGCGCCGGGCAGCGGTGCCCGTCGGCGCTGTCCGCGGTGGCGGGCCGACGTCGACCGGCGCGGCGGGCCAGGCGCTCACGGCGGGGCCTCGAGCGCGGCGACGGCCACCGCCCGTGGGCCGGGGAGCCCGGACCACCCCGCCAGACGGTCGCTGAGGGGGGCCGTGACGGTGATCCGCACCGTGTCCGGCCCCTCCTCGACGAGGAGCCGCGCACCAGCGGGCGCGGCCTCGAGCGCCCGCGCCGTCACCGACGCACGGTCGTCCCCCCGGGCGATCAGCCGTGCCGCGCTGCGGGCCGCGTCGACGCACCGCACCTGGTCGAGACCGAGGTCGACGGCGGCCAACGCGACGCCGAGGACGAGGACGAGCGCGGGGAGCGCCACCGCCACCTCGGCGGTGGCGCCCCCACGGTCCGGCCGTACAGGCGCCACGCTCAGGTGCCGAGCGCGCTGACGATGATCCCGCTGAGCGCGCTCTTGACCGGACCGGACTTGACGACCACGAGCAGCAGCCCGGCGAAGGCCACCGCCGCGACCGTGCCGACCGCGTACTCGGCGGTCGTCATCCCCCTCTCGCCCAGCCACCGCAACCGGCTGAGGCCAGCACGGGCCCGGACGTGGATGCGTGTCGACATCGTGTTCTCCCTCCTGGTGGCGGGCGCCCCTCGCGCCCGCTCCTGGACCCAGCCTCGGCCGCGACCGCTCGGGAGGGGAGGGGGTCCTCGGTCGCTGTGGACGACCACGACGGCACCCGCCGCCTGTGGACGACGAGGCCGGCAGGGGCAACCCGCCACGGGATTCACGTGGCCAGGCCGTCGACGAGCAGGAGGACCAGGGGCACCACCGTCGTCGCGACGAACCCCGGCAGGAAGCACGCTCCCAGGGGAAGCACGAGGAGCACGCCGGCGCGGTGCAGCGCCCCCTCGAGCCGACGGGACTCCGTCTCGCGCATCCGCCGGGCCGCGGCCTCGACCAAGCCTGCTGGGGCGGCTCCCGCGGAGATGGCCGCGTGCCATGCGACGGCAACCGGGGCCCACCCCGGGCCGACGTGCAGCCAGGCACGGTCCGGGGGCTCGCCCCACCGGTGCGCTGCGGCGACCACGCCGAGGTCGCGGCCGGCCGCGGTGGGGTCGACCGCGGCCACCGCCTCCAGGCACTCCACCGCCCCGGCACCGCCGCGCAGGGACGCGGCGAGGAGGGTGAGCGCGACGGCCGCGTCGTCGACGGTCGGCGGCCCCGTGGTCTCCCCGAGGTCGAGTACCGCGGCCCGTCGGGGGACCGGGGCCCGCCGACGCGGCAGCACCAGGACGGCGACACCGAGCAGCACGACGGCGGTCGCCGTCACCCGGCGCGTCCCTCCGTGGTGGCGGGACGGTGGGCCCGGCGCAGGATGTGGCCCGCCCACGCCCACCCCCCGACGGTGAACAGCACGCCGGCCAGGGCGCCCACCCGCGCCGGCTCCGAGCCGTACAGCCGACCGGGCTCCACACCGACGAGCAGCCCGATGCCGGGGCCGAGCAGCGGCAGGGCGGTGAGCAGCCACATCGAGGCCCGCGGTCCGGCTGCGAGCGCCCGGGCCCGCTCGCGGTCCGCGCGCCTGGCCCGCAGGGCAACGGCAGCCGCCGCGGTGGTCGTGGAGGCGGCGGCGCCGGCCCGCTCGGAGAGCAGCCAGGAGCGCACGAGCACGTCGACCTCCGCGGCCTCGCGGGGGCGCAGCGCGCCGGGGACGTGCCCGGGGCCGGCGTGGTCCTCGAGCCCGCCGAGGCAGCGGGCGACCGACTCCCCGGACTCCACCGCGTCGGCGACCCGCCCGCTCAGCGTGGGAGCACGTCGCGCGACCGTCGGTGACCTCGTCGCGGTGAGCACCGCTCGAGGCAGGTCCAGGCCGGCGTCGAGCCCGACGACCACCACCTCGGCGAGGTCCGCGACCCATCCGTCGTCATCGGTGCGCGGTCGAGCGCGCCACCCGGCGGCACCGGCACGCCGGAGGGCTCGCACCCGCCTCGGCGCCCCGAGGGACGCGCGGTCCTCCCGCCCCTCGTGCCCCCGCGTGGGCCAGAGGAGCACCGCGAGGACCACCAGCACGACGGCGCCGGTCACGGCGCGCCTCCGGGCCCGGCGGTGCCGCGGGCGAGCAGCGTCCGCAACCTGGGGCCACCCGGCCCCCACACGAGTCGCCCGGAGGAGAAGTCGACCGCGGCCTCGACGACCACCTCACCGTCACGGCCACCCCTCACCACCCCGACCTCGCGGACCGTACGCCGTCCCCCGACGCCGCGGGCGACGTGCACCACGGCCTGGACCGCCCCACGGAGCTGTGAGTGGACCGCCGACGGCGCCATGCCGGCGAGCGCCCCGAGGGCCTCGAGGCGGGCAGGCACCTCGGCGGCACCGTTCGCGTGGAGGGTGCTGGCACCTCCCTCGTGCCCGGTGTTGAGTGCCGCGAGCAGGTCGCGGACCTCCGCGCCCCGGACCTCGCCGACGACCAACCGGTCCGGGCGCATGCGCAGGGCCTGGCGGACGAGGACGGTGAGGGGGACGGCGCCGACGCCCTCGACGTTGGCGTCGCGTCCCTGCAGCCGGACCACGTGGGGGTGGTCGGGAGCGAGCTCGCGGACGTCCTCCACCACGACGAGCCGCTCGGAGGAAGGACACTCGGCGAGCATCGCCGCGAGGACCGTGGTCTTGCCGGCCCCGGTGCCCCCGGTGACGAGCACGGAGGCACGCGCCTGCACCAGGGCGCCGAGGACGTCGGCCGCACCCGGCGCCAGCGCCCCCCGCCTCTCCAGTGCGGCGAGCCCGCCGGGGCGGACCCGCGCCAGGCGCAGGCTCAGGTGGGCACCACCCTCCGCGAGCGGTGGGAGAACCGCGTGCAGCCGGACGCCTCCCGGCAGGACGCCGTCGACCCACGGCTGGGCGTCGTCGAGCCGTCTCCCCGCCGTCCCCGCCAGGCGCACCGCCAGCGGGCGGAGCTCGTCGAGGGGAACGTCGACCACGCTGCGTTCGATGCCGGCGCCACGGTCGACCCACACCGAGCCGTCCCCGTTGACCAGGATGTCGGTGACCTCGGGGTCGGCCGCCAGCGTCGTCATCGGCCCCAGGCCGACGAGCCGGGCGCCGAGGTCGGCCGCCGCTCGCGCGCGGCCCTCGTCGCCGAGGGTCGGGGCGTGCTCCGCGGCGATGGAGCCGATCGTGGCGGCGTCGGGCGGTCTGCCCGCCCGGATGGACCGTTCGACGGCAGCTCGCAGCGCCCCCGCCGTCGCCGTCACGACGCCGCCTCGAGTGAGTCGACGACGTCCACCACGGCATCGGCAGCCCGGCGCACGGCGTCACGGCCGGCACCCGGCCACAGCCCGCGCTCGGCATCCCGGGCCACCCGGGGGTCGTCGGGCAGGTGACACAGGTGGGAGACCCCGAGGTGAGCCACGACGTCGTCGACGACGTCGGCGCCCGGACGGTCGCCGCCACGGGTGACGAGCCGGAGATCGGGAGGATGGCCGACCGTCCCGCCGGCGTCGAGCAGGGCCTCGAGCCGTGCGTCGGCGTCGGCCAGCCCGCGCGTGCGCAGCGAGACGAGGAGGAGGACGAGGGGACCCTCGGCCAGGACCGCCGACGGTGGGGGTGCCCGGCCGGTGTCGAGGACCACCCGCCCGCCCGCCGTGACCGACGCCAGCACGTCGGCGACCGCTCGTTCCGGCACGGGTCCAGCGGAGGGGCCGCCTGCCGACAACAGCCGGCACCCGTCCTCCTGCGGCAGCGAGGCGGCGAGGACGTCGGGGTCGACCCGACCTCGCACGTCGGCCAGGGCGGGCCAGCGCCGCCCGGGCAGGTGCTCGACCCCGGCGGTGACGTCGAGACCACCGCCACCGAGGTCGAGGTCGACGACGACGCAGGGCGGCCCGGTGGCAGCCAGTCGCCGGCCCACGGCGAGGCTCAGCGTGCTCGCGCCCAGACCTCCGGAGGCGCCCACGACCACGATGACGGATGACGTCGGCATGACCGCAGCCTGGGGGGAGGGAGCGGCTCGCGACAGAGGGCGCGGCCGTCCTGTGGACGGGGCCGGCCGGCAGCCCGGCCTGTGGACGACGGAGCGTGCTGCACGGCGGTCCGCGGGGTGATGGGACGGCCGCGGCGCACGGCGGGGCGCCCGCGAACCGGGGCCTCGCGCCTCGCGCCTCAGGGGTATGGGACGGCCCCGGCGCACGGTGGGGCCCCGCGAACCGGGGCCCCGCGCCTCACTGCTCAGGAGGTATGGGACGGCCCCGGTCGGGGGGACAACCGGGGCCGTCGGCGAGCCGAGCTCCGGGGGGGAGAAGCCGGTCCGCCATTCGCTCAACCCCGAAGGGGAGCGAGTGGGTCAATCGTGTCGCATGGACGGGTCGATGCGCAAGTCCCGCCCTCGACCTTCCGATTTCGTCCTCAAGAGGTGCTCAGAACCACTGATTCCGTAGATCGGGACACTTCTGTTGAAGGTTTGATCACCTCGGCCGGCGACGGCCGGGGAGCCGGCCCTCCCGGTCGGCGACGGCCGTGGAGGCGGGTCTCCGGGGCGGCGACGGTCGTGGAGGCCGCGGGTCGGCGACGTGACGGCCGCAGCACACGACGGCGCCCCCTCCCTCGCGGGCGGGGGCGCCATCCCGCCGCAGGGCGTCGGGGCGACCATGCGTGCTGCGTCTCAGTCGTCGCAGCGGGTCCAGCCCGCCACGATCGGTCCATCAGTGGACTGCCCGCGCGTGGGTACCCGTGGTCCTGCGGTAGGTCACGAGGTGGTGACGGTCTCCCGTCTCCACCTCACCTCCGGTTCTACTCCTCGCGCCCTCCGGGAGCAAGGTGAGGAGCGCCACCGTGCGACGAACGGTGGCGGGCGCGACCGACCCGCCACTCGCCCGGTCCACGCCGCGCAGCAGTGCGCCCCGAGGAGATGCGGTCAGGACAGACGGCCCGCGAGCACCGCGTCCGCCACGCGGGTCCCCTCGTCGGCGGCCGCCCGCACCGCGGTGCAGCAGTGGCTGAGCCACAGGCCCACCCCGGCTGCGTCGCCGCGTCCGTAGGCCGCGAGCGCACCGACGTAGCCGGCACCCCCGTCGACGCCGTGTCCGGCCTCGGTGACGGCGACGCCGGTGGGGTCGAGGCCGCCGGCCCGGGCCACCGCCCGGTCCAGGGCGCGAGCCACGACCGCGTTGCCGCGCACGAACGGCCGCACCGTCGCGAGCTCGGCGTGGACGACGGCGGCCGCGACCACCACCGGGAGCCGCGGGGTGGCGAGCAGCACCTCCACGACCTGCCGGAGCCGGAGCGCGGCATCCGTCGACGCCGGAGCCGGCCCGAGGTCGGTCAGCTCGGCGCAGTCCTCCCCCTCGCGCCGCGGTCGGCCCAGCGCGTCGTCCGGCACCAGCCCGGCGACGGCCACGGTGTGCAGCCGGGCCAGGGCCTGCTGCGGTGAACGCAGCACCACCTCGCGCACGTGCTCGGTCTCGGCCGTCGCCGCGACGACGCCCTTGACCACCTGCTCCACCGGGTCCGGGGGCTCGGGCCACCGGGTGGCGCCGCGCATGAGGTCGCGGACGAGGTCGACCGGGAGGCTCGCCCCCTCGAGCTCCCCGCTGGCGACCGCCCCGCGCACCCGGGACTCGGCCGCCGCCTCGGGGATGCGCCGCCGCAGGGCGGGGTGCCACCGCAGCCGGGTGCACGCCTCCCGGGCGGCCTCCACCTGCTCCGGCACCCCCGGCAGCTCGGCGAGCCGGGACACGGCGTCGACGGCTGGGCTCTCGGTGGCGGGCACGCCGCGAGCCTAACGAGGCCGCGCCGCACCGACCCTAGGGTGGCCCCATGACGGGCAGCATCCACTGGCCGACGGCGGTGCTGGTCTCGGGTGTGCTGCTCCTGCTGTGGCTCGGCACCTGGATGTGGCGCCGCAGCCGCCGCAGCGGCTTCATCTCCGAGGTCGACCGGGCCACGTACGCCACCTTGCACACGGCGTCGCTGGCCGCCGAGCACCTCGCCTCGGGCCTGACGCCCGAGGGCGCCGAGCGCGCCGGCAGACACCTGCTCGCCATCCTCGGCGCGCACGCCCTGTCCATCGCCGACCCCGGGGCGACGCTGTCGTGGACGGGAGCCGGCGACCACCACCGGGACAGTGCCGTGCGCCTCGGCGCGGAGACCCTGAGCAGTGGCCGCACCGTCGTCCACGGCCTGGGCGACGTCTGGTGCCAGGACCCGATGTGCCCGGTGCGCACGGCGGTGACAGCCCCGCTCGTCATGGACAGCCTCGTCGTGGGCACCCTGACGGCGTGGACCGAGAGCCCCTCCCCCGGCCTGGCTCGCGCGACCGAGGAGGTCGCCGCGTGGGTGTCGAGCCAGCTCGCCCTCGCCGAGCTGGCCCGCACCCGCGACCGGGCCACCGAGGCCGAGCTGCGCGCGCTGCGCGCACAGATCAGCCCGCACTTCATCTACAACAGCCTCGCGGCGATCGCGTCCTTCGTCCGCACCGACCCCGACCGTGCCCGCGAGCTGCTCATCGACTTCGCCGACTTCACCCGCTACGCGCTGCGCGCGGGTGGGCCGTTCACGACCCTCGCCGAGGAGCTGCGCAACGTCGAGCGCTACCTCGTGCTCGAGCAGGCCCGCTTCGGCGAACGCCTCCAGATCCGCCTGCTCGTCGCGCCCGAGGTGCTGCCCGTGACGCTGCCGTACCTCGCCGTGCAGCCCCTCGTCGAGAACGCGGTGCGGCACGGGCTCGCGGAGAAGGAGGGCGTCGGTCACGTCACCATCACCGCCACCGACCGCGGCGCGGAGGCCGAGATCGCCATCGAGGACGACGGCGTCGGCACCGACCCGGAGCGGGTCCGGCGCATCCTCGACGGGGCGAGCGCCACCGACTCCATCGGGCTCGGCAACGTCGACGCGCGGCTCCGGCAGGTGTACGGCGACGAGTTCGGGCTGGTCGTCGAGACCGCCCCGGGCGCCGGCACCAGGGTGGTCTTCCGCGTGCCGAAGTTCGCTCCCGGCACCCTTGCCCCGGGCTGAGGCTGCCCTACGCTTCGGTCATGTCCACCACCGGTGCCGGACTCGTGGCCCTCGTCGTCGACGACGAGCTGCCCGTGCTCTCCGAGCTCGGCTTCCTCCTGGGGCGTGACGACCGTATCGGTGAGGTGATCACCGCCTCGAGCGGCACCGAGGCCCTCCAGGTGCTCGACGCCCGCGACGTCGACGTCGTCTTCAGCGACATCTCGATGCCGGGCCTGGACGGGATGGCGCTGGCCCGGGTCATCTCCCGCTTCGCCGACCGGCCGCAGATCGTCTTCGTCACGGCGCACGACCAGCACGCGGTCGACGCGTTCGCCGTCGACGCCACCGACTACGTGATGAAGCCGGTCCGCGGCGAACGGCTCGGCGAGGCGGTGCGCCGGGTGGTCGGCCAGCGCGAGCGGGCGGCCGAGGTGACCGCGGCACCCCCGGGCGAGAGCGCCGCGCCGACCGAGGACGAGACCATCCCCGTCGAGCTCGGCGGGATCACCCGGTTCATCACGCGCACCCAGATCCGCTACGCCCAGGCGCACGGTGACTACGCCCGCCTGCACACCGACAGCGGCTCCCACCTGGTGCGTGTCCCGCTCAGCGTCCTCGAGGAGCGCTGGGCCGAGCACGGGTTCGTGCGCATCCACCGCAGCACCCTCGTCTCGCTCCCCCACGTCAGCGAGGTGCGGATGGAGCACGGGAGGTGCACCGTCGTCGTGGGCCGCACCGAGCTGCAGGTGTCGAGGCGGCACACCAAGGAGCTGCGCGACACCCTCCTGCGCCGGCCGATCGGCGACCGGCGCCCGGCCCCCGGGGCGGCCCCGCGTGGCGCCGCCGACTGACCCGCGCGGCGGCGGCGCCACCCCGCCGCGGGTGCGGGTCTCGAGCTCCCGGCGCGGAGCCGCGAGGGCCCGGTCGCTCCCCGTCTCCAGCGAGCTCGACGAGCAGACCGAGCTCGGCGACGTCTACCTCGACGGACTGATGCGCGAGCAGCTGCGGCTGTCGCTGTCCGTGCTCGCGCTCACCGTCGTCTTCCTCGCCACCCTCCCGGTGGTCCTCACCCTCGTCCCCGCCACCCGCACCGTCTCGGTGCTCGGCGTCGGCCTCCCCTGGGTGGTCCTCGGTGGCATCGTCTACCCGACCGCGTGGGTGCTCGCCCGGTGGTACACCCGGCAGGCGGAGCGGATCGAGAGCGACTTCACCGAGGTCGTCGAGGACTCGTGAGCAGCTCGCTGTCGGTCGCGGCCGTCGTCCTGGTCTCGCTCACCACGCTCGCGGTCGGCGGGCTCGGACTGCGCCTCTCCCGACGCACCAGCGACTTCTACGTCGCCGGCCGCACCGTCTCGCCCCGGCTCAACGCCTCGGCCATCGGGGGCGAGTACCTGTCCGCCGCCAGCTACCTCGGAGTCGCCGCGCTCGTCTACGACCAGGGCGTCGACATGCTGTGGCTGCCCATCGGGTACACGCTCGGCTTCCTCGTGCTGCTCGTCATGGTGGCCGCGCCGCTGCGCCGCTCGGGGGCCTACACCCTCCCCGACTTCGCGCAGGTGCGGCTGGGGTCGCGCCCCATCCGGCTCGTCACCGCCGTGCTCACCGTCGCGATCGGGTGGCTCTACCTCATCCCCCAGTTCCAGGGCGCCAGCCTCACCCTCACCCTCGTCACCGGCGCCCCGCCGTGGCTCGGCGGGTTCGTGGTGATGGCCGTCATCACGCTCGCGGTCGGCGCGGGGGGGATGCGGTCGATCACCTTCGTCCAGGCCGTCCAGTTCTGGATCAAGATCACCGCGCTCGCCATCCCGGCGTTCGTGCTGCTCTTCCTGTGGCTGAGGGCCGGGCACCCCCAGCCGGTCGTACCGCAGGAGTGGCACGTGCCGCTCACCCCGCTGGGCCCCGACGACCACCCGGCGTACCGCACCGCGTCGACCGTGCTCGCGCTGTGCCTCGGCACGATGGGCCTGCCGCACGTGCTCGTCCGGTACTACACCAACCCCGACGGCGTGGGCGCGCGCCGCACCACGGTCACGGTGCTCGCCCTGCTCGGCATGTTCTACCTGCTGCCGCCCGTCTACGCCGTGCTCGGACGGGTCGCCTTCCCGGTCCTGCCCGAGGGGGCCCGCTCCGACTCCATCGTGCTGCGGCTGCCCACCGCCGTCGTCGACGGGCTGGCCGGTGAGCTGCTCACCGCGATGCTGGCCGGCGGGGCGTTCGCGGCCTTCCTCTCGACGGCGTCGGGCCTGACGATGTCGGTGACGGGCGTCCTCGACCAGGAGCTGCTGCGCCCGCGGCTGGCGCGGGTGACCGGCGGCGACGGGTCGGCGATCCGCGGCTTCCGCTACGCAGCCGCGCTGGCGGCGGTCGTGCCGTACGTCGTCAGCCGGGCGTCGGAGCCGCTGGGGCTCGCCACGACGGTCGGCCTCGCCTTCGCCGTCGCGGCGGCGACCTTCGCCCCGCTCATCCTGCTCGGCGTGTGGTGGCGGCGGCTGTCGACGACGGGGGCGATGGCCGGGCTCCTCGTCGGGGGCGTCTCGGCCGGCGGCGCCATCGGCATCACCATGGCCGTCGGCGGGCTCAGCGGGTGGCCCGCGGCGCTGCTCGCCAACCCGGCGATGTGGGCCACCCCGCTCGCGCTGGTCACGGCCGTCGTCGTCTCCCTGGCGACCCCCTCGCGCATCCCCGCGAGCACCCGCCGGACCATGGTGCGGCTGCACACGCCGGAGCGGGTGGCGCTGGCCCGCAGCCGGGTGCGGGAGTGAGCACACGGCGCACACGGCCGGCGGTCCTTCGACGACACCCCGGTTTGTCGACATGGCACGGGAACGCAACCGGTGCCACGTCGACATTTCGGGGTCACCCCGAAATGTTGGGGTGGGTGGGGTCGGTGGAGCGCCGGAGCGCCGGGGATCAGCCGACGGCGGCGCGGGCCCGCGCGAACGCCTCGACGCAGCGCCGCACGTCGTCCTCGCTGTGGGCGGCCGAGAGCTGCACCCGGATACGAGCCCGGCCCTGGGGGACGACCGGGTAGCTGAAGGCGATGACGTAGACGCCGTCGGCGAGCATGTGGTCGGCGATCTCGGCCGCCTGTCGCGCCCCGTCCTCGCCCGGGAACATCACCGGGATGATGGGGTGCGATCCGGGCAGCAGGTCGAACCCCTCGGCGTCCATCAGATCTCGGAACAGGGCGGCGTTGCGCCGCAGCGTCTCGCGCGCCTCCGACGACCCGGAGACCAGGTCGAGGGCGGCGAGCGACCCGGCCACCACCCCTGGGGCCACCGAGTTCGAGAAGAGGTACGGCCGAGAGCGCTGGCGCAGGAGGTCGACGACCTCGCGATGGCTGGAGACGTAGCCCCCGGATGCTCCGCCCAGGGCCTTGCCGAGGGTGCCGGTGAGGATGTCGACGCGGTCCTGCACGCCGAACAGCTCCGGCGTGCCCCGGCCGCCGTCGCCGATGAAGCCGACGGCGTGGCTGTCGTCGACCAGCACCATCGCCTCGAACTCGTCGGCGAGCTCGCAGATCCGGTCGAGCGGGGCGTACGAGCCGTCCATGGAGAAGACGCCGTCGGTGACGACGCACACCCGCCGGGCCCCGGCCTCACGGGCGGCGGTCAGCTGGGCCCGCAGGTCGGCCGGGTCGGCGTTCCGGTACCGGTAGCGCGCGGCCTTGGACAGGCGGATGCCGTCGATGATCGAGGCGTGGTTGAGCTCGTCCGAGACGATCGCGTCCTCGGCGCCGAAGAGCACCTCGAAGACGCCTCCGTTGGCGTCGAAGCAGGAGCTGTAGAGGATCGTCGCCTCGGTACCGAGGAACTGCGACAGGCGCGCCTCGAGCCGGGTGTGCTGGGTCTGGGTGCCGCAGATGAAGCGCACCGACGCCATCCCGAAGCCCCACGTGTCGAGGGCGTCCCGGCTCGCCGCGACGACGTCCGGGTGGTCCGCGAACCCGAGGTAGTTGTTGGCGCAGAAGTTCAGCGCCTCCCCGGCGGGGGTGCCCACGTGGGCGGCCTGCGGCGTCGTCAGCTCGCGCTCGCGCTTGTAGAGCCCGGCCTCCTCGATCTCCCGCAGGGTCGCCGCGAGCTCCTCCTTGACCGTGCCGTACATCGTGCCTCCGTCCTGCCCGGGGACCCGGGCGTCGTCATCAGGTCAGGACCAGTCGAGGACGACCTTGCCGCCGTGGCCGCTGCGGGTCTCGTCGAAGGCCTGCTGCCACTGCTCGGCGGGGTACCTGCCGGTGATGACCGAGGACACCGCGGTGCGCAGCACCGGCGACGACGCGAGCATCGAGCCCATGAGGTACCAGGTCTCGAACATCTCCCGCCCGTAGATGCCGCGCAGCGTGATCATGTGGGTGATCACCCTGCCCCAGTCGACGGCGTACCGGTCGGTGGGGAGCCCGAGCAGCGCGACCCGGCCGCCGTGGTTCATGTTGGCGAGGACGTCCTCGACCGCGGCCGGCGAGCCCGACATCTCGAGGGCGATGTCGAAGCCCTCGAGCATCCCGAGCTCCTCCTGGGCCTGCGCCAGGGAGCCTCCGCGGGCGACGTTGACGACGATGTCGGCCCCCGCGGCCCTGGCGAGGGCGAGCCGCTCGTCGGACAGGTCGCTGACGGCGATGCGGCGCGCGCCGGCGTGCCGGAGGATCGCCGTGGCCATCACCCCGATCGGCCCCGCCCCGGTGACGACGACGTCCTCCCCGACGACCGGCCACTGCAGCGCAGTGTGGGTGGCGTTGCCGAGCGGGTCGAAGACCGCACCGAGGTCGGGGTCGAGGTCGGGGGGCTGCACCCAGGCGTTCGTCGCGGGGATGACGACGTGGTCGGCGAACGCGCCGTCACGGTTGACCCCCACCCCGATGGTGTTGATGCACAGGTGCCGCCGCCCCGCCCGGCAGTTGCGGCAGGTGCCGCACACGACGTGGCCCTCGCCGGAGACCTTGTCACCCACCGCGACGTGGTCGACGTCGGAGCCCACCTCGACGACCTCACCGAAGAACTCGTGGCCGATGGTCATCGGGGGCCGCACCGTCGCCGCCGCCCAGTCGTCCCACTGCTGGAGGTGCAGGTCGGTGCCGCACAGCCCGGCGCGGTGCACCCGCACCTTGACGTCCTTGGGACCGCACCGCGGCTCGGGGACCTCCACCAGCTCGAGACCGGGACCGGCGGTGACCTTCCTCAGTGCGCGCACGGCACCATCCTGCCGTGCCCGGGGCGGGTCACGCGTACGCGGGGGACCCGGCACGCAGGCGGGCCGCGAGGTCGTCGTCGACCGTGGCGAAGAACTCGCCCACGACGTCCTCGAGCTGGTCCATCCCGTCGGCGCGGAAGAGGACCGGCTGGTATGACGTGATGTCGTAGTTGAGCGTGCCCATCTGGTGCAGGTCGAGCGGTCGGATGTCCATGTGCCGGAACTCGTCCATCTCGCCGTAGCTGCTGAGGATGCCGGCGCCGTACGCCTTGAGCTCCCCGTCCTCGGCGATGACGCCGAACTCCATGGAGAACCAGAACACGTCCGCGACGAACTTCATCGCCTCGTCGGACTCCAGCCGGGTGCTCGCCTCCCCCGCCGCGCGGGTGATCCGGGCGAAGCGCGGGCTGGCGAGCTGGTTGGCGTGGCCCACGACCTCGTGGATGATGTCCGGCTCGGGGGTGTAGAGCGGCTGGCTCGGGTGGCGCAGGTACTGCGTGGAGTTGAAGGTGCTCCGGCCGAGGTCGGCGTAGAACTCGCGCAGCGGCACCAGCCCGGGGGCGCAGGTGTAGGACCACCCGGTCAGGGGGCGGAGCCGCTCGGTGACCTCCTGCAGCTGCGGGACGTGGTCGGTGGGCAGGGCCAGTGCGTCCTTGGCGGCGAGGTACTCCGAGTGGGCGTACCGCTCGTGCTTGGGCGCGAGCTCGGCGCCCACCAGCCGCCAGACCTCGTGCTCCTCGTCGGTGTACTCGATGGAGGGCACCGGGGCGCCCGCCTCGTGGGCCAGGGCCGCGCCGGCGATCTCGCCGCGGCGGGCCAGGTAGGCCGGGTCGTCCCTGCCGGGGTGGTTGTCGGCGAGGTGCACCTGCACCGTGCCGTCGTCCTCGGTCGTCACGGCCGAGTAGAGCTGTCCCTCCTCGAACACCGCGCTCACCTCCTCGTGAGTGGATCCGGCCTCGTGGGCCCGTCCGGACACGGAATCACGAATCCGCGCACGATGGAACCGATCGTTGCCCCTGTGTGCAACAAGCGCACACTTTCGTCAGCGGACTCCAGCCGCAGGCGGGCAATCTGTACAGCCATCCTGACGGCAGAAGTCCGCCGAGCGGCCGACCCCGCGGGTCGTCCGAACGGCCCATCCGTCTCTCGACCACGCCTCGTGCCCGGGCGCGCTGCGTAGCGTCGCAGGCGGAACCGGAACACGAGCGCGCAGGGGTGCTCCCGGTGCCTTGTCGGCACACACCCCTGGTCCGCGGTCGAAGGGTCCGCGAGGGCGTGCTGTCGGCGTCGTCTCCCCGAGGAGGAGCGATGCGAACCCACACCACACCCCGGCGCCTGCGCGCCGTCGTCGCCCTGGCCGTCTCCGCAGCGCTCGGTGCCACCCTGGCCGGCACCGCCCCCGCCGTCGCATCCGCCCCCGCCAACACGGAGGCCACCGCCGGGGCCGACGCCGTGTTCACCCCGTCGGTGCTCTCGCTGTCCGCGGCCGAGCAGGCGAACCCGCTGCGCGGCCAGTACCGGTGGATCGCCGCGCCGGCCTCGCCGTCCACCTGGCCCGCGCCGGACCTCTACGACCGCGACCGGACCTACTGGGGGCGCCTGGAGCCGAGCAAGGGCACCTACGACTTCACCACCATCGAGAACGGCCTTGCCGACGCCGGCAGCAAGAAGGCGAAGTTCGGCTTCCGCGTCATGGCCTACTGCCCGGGGTGCTGGATGAACTCCCGCTCCGACTGGCCGTCGGTCGTCCCCAGGTGGATGCCGGTCGACTCGAACGGCGTCCCGAAGTGGAACGACGCGACGTTCCTCTCCGAGTGGGAGAAGCTCATGGCGGCCCTCGGCGCCAAGTACGCGAACGACCCACGGCTGGGGTACGTCGACGTCGGTGGGTTCGGGAAGTTCGGCGAGTGGATGCCCGCCGGCGAGGAGCTGACCCTGGCCAGCGCCAAGCGGATCATCGCCGCCGTGGCGAAGGCCTTCCCCACCAAGCACGTGCTGCTCAGCGCGGTCACCGACTACATGATGTACAGCGGGTCCAACGTCCTCCAGTGGGGCCTCGACACCTACCCCAACCTCGGCGTGCGCAGCGACTGCCTGGGCAATCCGTACATGCAGAAGCCCGACGGCAACTTCGCAAGCGTGTGGAAGACCCGGCCGTTCTTCACCGAGTGGTGCATCAACGGGGATCCGGTCACCGGCCTGCAGCAGGTCAAGGACCACCACGTCTCGACCGTCTCGAGCGGCAACCTCAAGCTCACCTACGACGCGATGACGTCGAGCCAGAGGACGGCCTACCAGAGCCTGCTCAAGCTCTCCGGGTACCGGTACGCGGTGACCAGGGCGACGGTCTCCGCCGTCAGCCCGGGCCAGCCGTTCAGCGTCGCCCTCACCGTGACGAACGCCGGCGTCGCGCCCACCTACGACCAGTGGAGGGTCCAGTTCGTCCTGCGGAACTCCTCGGGTGCACGGGTAGCGACCCTGCCGATGTCCATCGACCTGCGCAAGCGGCTCCCGGGCACCGCGACGTTGACGCGGAGCCTCACGGCGCCGTCGGTTCCCGTCGGGACGTACACCGCCGCGGTCGAGGTCGTCGACCCCTCCGGCTACTCCGCCCCGATGGCGCTCGCCAACGGCTCTCGTGCCTCCGACGGCTCCTACCCGCTCGGACGTCTGGACATCGGGACGGCCCCGGCGGACTCGTGGCCCCGGGACGTGACCGGCGACCGGGAGCCGGACGTCGTCGCGGTCGAGGCGAGCGGCGGCGCGCTGCGGGTCTACCCCACGACGGGCACCGGCAGCTGGGAGACCCCGATCCGTCAGGGCTCCGGATGGAACACCTACGCCAAGGTCCTCACGGCGGGCACCTGGGACGCGGACGCCGTCAGCGACCTCATCGTCCAGAGCAAGGCGGGCTACCTCTACCTGCGTCGGGGCAAGGGCGACGGCACCTTCGGCGGCTCGGTGAGGATCGGGTCGGGGTGGAACATCCACAACCTCGTGCTCCCGACGGGAGACTTCGACGGCGACGGCAACGCCGACCTCATCGCCCGCCGGGCGAGCAACGGCGCCCTCTACCTGTACCGCGGGAACGGCCAGGGCGGCTTCGCGAGCCCCGCGTCCCGGGTCATCGGCTCCGGGTGGCAGATCTTCTCGGCGGTCTTCAGCCCGGGCGACTTCGACGGCGACGGCGCGGTCGACCTCATCGCCCGCACCACGGGCGGCTACCTCTACCTGTACCGCGGGGACGGACGCGGCGGCTGGAAGGGCCGGGCGAAGATCGGCAGCGGGTGGCAGGGCTTCACCGCCCTCACCTCGACCGGTGACTTCAGCGGCGACGGCCGCCCCGACGTGCTCGCCCGCAAGAAGGACGGCACCCTCCTGCTCTACAAGGGCAACGGGAAGGGCGGCTGGTCCCTGCCGGCGACCAGAGTCGGCTCGGGGTGGCAGATCTTCTCCCGCGTCCTGCACTGAGGGCCGTGCCGGCCGACGGACCCGGCACCCCCGCGGCCCACGCCCGGAGCCCTGATCCGCGAGGACCGCAACCGCCCTCCGCCGCCCCGACCACCGCACACCGCCGAGCGGGCACGTCGCCACGACGTGCCCGCTCGGCGCAGCCACGCGCCCGCCCGTCGGGTCCCCGAGCCTCGGCAGTTGCCGGATGCCCCGCGGTCGGGTTGGCTGGCCCGGAGTGACTCGATGACGAGGAGGATCCGGCAGTGACCGACGACAGCCTGTCCAGCCACGCGCAGGAGATGGACTTCGCCCCCGACCCCGCGTTCACCGCGCAGGCCAACGGGACCGCCGAGATGTACGACGAGGCGGCCGCCGACCACGAGGGCTTCTGGGCGCGGCAGGCCCGCGAGCGCATCTCCTGGGCCACCGACTTCGAGCAGACCCTCGACTGGAGCGAGGCACCCTTCGCCAGGTGGTTCGTCGGGGGGAGGCTCAACGTCGCGCACAACTGCGTCGACCGCCACGTCGAGGCGGGCAACGGCGAGCGCGTCGCCATCCACTTCGAGGGCGCCAACGGCGACACCCGCACGATCACCTACGCCGACCTGCAGCGCGAGGTGGCCAAGGCCGCCAACGCCCTGGAGTCCCTCGGCGTGGGCACGGGCGACCGGGTCGCCGTCTACATGCCGATGATCCCCGAGACCGTGTACACGATGCTCGCGTGCGCCCGCATCGGCGCCCCGCACTCGGTGATCTTCGGCGGCTTCTCCGCCGAGGCGCTGCACACCCGGATCGCCGACGCCGAGGCCCGGGTGGTCGTCACCACCGACGGGCAGTGGCGCAAGGGCAAGGCGGCACCGCTCAAGGCCGCGGTCGACGCCGCCATCGACCACGGGGACGACGAGTCACCGGTCGAGAAGGTGCTCGTCGTGCGGCGCACCGAGTCCGAGGTCGGGTGGACCGAGGGCCGCGACGTGTGGTGGCACGACCTCGTCGAAGGCCAGCCCGACACCCACGAGGCCCAGGCCCATGACAGCGAGCACCCCCTCTTCATCCTCTACACGTCGGGGACCACCGGGAAGCCGAAGGGCATCTTCCACACGACCGGCGGCTACCTCACCCAGGCGGCGTACACCAACGCGGTCGTCCACGACGTGCACCCGGAGAGCGACGTCTACTGGTGCACCGCCGACGTCGGCTGGGTCACCGGGCACAGCTACATCGTCTACGGCCCGCTCGCGGTCGGCGCCACCCAGGTCCTCTTCGAGGGCACGCCGGACAGCCCGCACCAGGGACGCTGGTGGGAGATCGTCGAGAAGTACAAGGTGACGATCCTCTACACCGCCCCCACGGCCATCCGCACCTTCATGAAGTGGGGCGCGGACATCCCCGCGAAGTACGACATGTCCTCGATCCGCCTCCTCGGGAGCGTCGGCGAGCCGATCAACCCCGAGGCCTGGCTCTGGTACCACAAGCACATCGGCGGCGACCGCGCCCCCATCGTCGACACCTGGTGGCAGACCGAGACCGGCGCGATCATGATCAGCCCCCTCCCCGGGGTCACCACCCTGGAGCCGGGATCCGCACAGAAGCCCATCCCCGGCATCTCCGCCGAGATCCTCGACGACGACGGGCACCCCTTCACCGAGGCCGAGAAGGTCGGCTACCTCGTGCTCACCAAGCCGTGGCCCGCGATGCTGCGCGGCATCTGGGGTGATCCCGAGCGGTACAAGGAGACCTACTGGAGCCGCTTCGGCCCGGAGTACTACTTCGCCGGCGACGGCGCGAAGTACGACGAGAAGGGCAACATCTGGCTGCTCGGCCGGGTCGACGACGTCATGAACGTCTCCGGCCACCGCCTGTCGACCGCCGAGATCGAGTCGGCCCTCGTCTCGCACCCGAAGGTCGCCGAGGCCGCGGTCGTCGGGGCCACCGACGAGACCACGGGCCAGGCGGTGTGCGCGTTCGTCATCCTCCGCGGCGACGCGGTCGAGGAGGCCGACGAGCCCGGCGAGGGCGGTGAGCTCGTCCAGGAGCTGCGGAACCACGTCGCCAAGGAGATCGGGCCGATCGCCAAGCCCCGCCAGATCATGATCGTCCCCGAGCTGCCCAAGACCCGCTCGGGGAAGATCATGCGCCGGCTGCTGCGCGACGTCGCCGAGAACCGCGAGGTCGGCGACGTCACCACGCTCGCCGACTCCTCGGTGATGACGCTCATCTCGGAGGGCATGCAGGGCGGTTCCTCCTCCGACTGAGGGGGACCCACCCCCTCCTACACTGGAGGTCCCCTGCCGGCCGCGGGCCGGTGGGGGACGTCAGGACGACACCCGCTCTGCCGCCCGCCACGACAGGAGCCGTGATGAGCCGCCCCACCCCACCGCCGGAGAGCCCGAAGCGGGGCAGGGTGTTCTACCGCCCGTCCTGGACGGAGGCGCAGTTCGTCGCGAACGCCCTGCGCACCGAGACGATCGGTGGCGCGGTGCTCCTCGTCGCCGCGGTGGTCGCGATCATCCTCGCCAACACCCCGGCATCCGACTTCTACGTCACCCTGCGCGACACCAAGGTGGGGCCCGAGTGGGGGGACCTGCAGCTGACCGTCGGGCACTGGGCGGCGGACGGCCTGCTCGCCATCTTCTTCTTCGTCGCCGGGCTCGAGCTCAAGCGCGAGTTCATCGTCGGCGACCTGCGGACCCCGGCCAAGGCGGCGGTCCCCGTCGTCGCCGCAGTCTGCGGCGTGATCATGCCCGCCGTCGTCTTCGTCATCGTGGTCACCTCGATGGGGGGCGAGGGCGACGCCCTGCGGGGGTGGGCCATCCCGACCGCCACCGACATCGCGTTCGCGCTCGCGGTGCTCGCCGTCATCGGGTCGCACCTGCCGTCGGCGCTGCGGTCCTTCCTCCTCACCCTCGCGGTCGTCGACGACCTCATCGCGATCACGATCATCGCGATCTTCTACACCTCCGACCTCCAGGTGGTCCCGCTGCTGCTCGCGTTGATCCCCCTCGGCGTGTTCGCGTTCCTCGTGCAGCGGCGGATCGGCCAGTGGTGGCTCCTCGTCCCGCTGGCCGGCCTCACGTGGGCGTTCGTGCACGCGAGCGGGGTCCACGCCACCGTCGCCGGCGTCCTGCTGGCGTTCACGGTGCCGGTCAAGCCGCGCAAGAGCGTCCCGGCGCTGAGCACGATGCCCCCCGACGAGGACGTCGCGCACCGATTCGAGTTCCGGCTGCGGCCGCTCTCCGCCGGCTTCGCGGTACCGGTCTTCGCGTTCTTCAGCTCCGGGGTCGCCATCATCGGTGGCGGCATCGGTGCGGCGCTGGCCGACCCGGTCGCCGTGGGCGTCATCCTCGGGCTGGTCGTCGGCAAGCTCATCGGCGTGTTCGGCTCGACGTGGCTGATGGCCCGGTTCACCAACGCCGAGCTGCACGACGACCTGTCCTGGTCCGACGTGGCGGGGCTGGCGGTGCTCACCGGCGTCGGGTTCACGGTCTCGCTGCTCGTCGGTGAGCTCGCCTTCGGCGCCGCGTCCGAGCGCGACGCCCACGTCAAGATCGGGATCATCCTCGGCTCCCTCACGGCGGCGGTCCTCGCCTCCGTGATCCTGCGCCGGCGCAACGCCGTGTACCGCCGGATCGAGGAGGAGGAGTCCCGCGACCAGGACAACGACGGCATCCCCGACTTCTACCAGGAGCAGGCCGACCCCGGCTCGCCCTCCAGTCGGTAAGGTCGGGGCACGAACCGCCCCGGACGTGGGACGACGACAGTGAGGCGAGGACGCATGTCACCCGAGAGCAGTGAGCGCACCATCGGCCAGCTCGTGGCCGATGCGACGCACGACCTCCAGGCGATCGTCCGCGGTGAGATCGACCTCGCGAAGGCCGAGATGACCTCGGGCGCGAAGGTCATGGGCAGGGGCGCCGGCCTGCTGGCGGGCGCCGGCTTCCTCGCCCTGATCGGGCTGATCTTCCTCTTCCACACCCTGGCCCGGCTGATCGGCGTCTGGCTGCCGGTGTGGGCCGGCTACGCCATCGTCACCCTGCTGCTCTTCGTCGTGGCCGCGGTGCTCGGGCTGCTCGGCCGCAACGCCCTCCAGCGGGCGAAGCCGGCCCCGGAGCGCGCCATCGAGCAGGGCCGGGCCACGGTGGCGGTGCTCAAGCAGGAGCGGCCCGCGGCGCCGGCGCCGAACGGTGCCCAGCCGGCGGCGACGGCCACTGCCCCGTCGGCGAATCCGGACACGGCCCCGCCGACGCCGTGAGCCCACACGCCCGTCACACCGTGGCGCAGGACCGGGTGGAGACCGGGGACGTCCGTGCCTGCCCCCGCTCGATCACCGGCACCACCTCGTCGAGGGTGAGGGCGTAGCCGGTCTGCGGGTCGTCGAGCGAGCTCGCGAACACCATCCCGACCACCCGTCCGCGGCGGTCGAGCACCGGTCCCCCCGAGGCACCCTTGCGGATGTCGGCGCGCAGCGAGTAGATCTCGCGCTCGACCCCCGGGCGGCCGTAGATGTCGGCGCCGGTGGCGGTGAGGACGTCGCGGACCCGAGCCGGTCCCACGACCAACCCGGCGTCGCCGGGGAAGCCGGCGACGACCGCACCGTCGCCGTCGTCGAGGACCGGACCCCGGTCGAGCACCCGCGCACCGAGCTCGGGGGCCACGAGGACGGCGACGTCGCGCGCGGGGTCGAAGGCGACGACGGCGGCCGGCAGATCGGCGCCGGAGCCGCCCGCGCTCACGACGATGCTGGTGGCCCCGGCCACGACGTGGGCGTTGGTGACGACGTACCCCCGGGCGGCCACCCAGCCGCTGCCCACCTGCGCCTGGCCGCACCGGGTGGACTCGGCGCGGACGTGGATGACCGACGAGAGCGCCCGCCGGACCCCCGGGCGGTCGGCCACTGCGGGGTCGGGGGCCGGCACCGACGTGATCGGCTCGGGACCCAGGCCCTCGAAGACCCGTGGGAAGCCGCCGCGGTCGAGCGCCGCGGTGACCTCGTCGACGAGGCCGGTGGCCTCCGGCGGCATCACCTGGTCGATGGCGGTGACGACGCCCGAGCGGGCCACGACCCGCCGCAGCTCCGGGGGACCGGAGGTGCGCACCGCCCCCGCGACGACCCAGACGACGAGCACGGCGGCAAGGAACACCGCCACCATCCCCACGACGCTGTCGACGAGCCGGGCGCCCGGGGCCCGCACCCGGTCGCGCAGCCGTGAGGCGAGCACGAGCATCAGGCCCTGGCCGAGGCTCGCGGCGGCGAGGACGAGGACGACGAGCAGCAGCGCGTGCACGGCCGTCCCGGCGTGGACCCCGAGTGGGCCCTCGATGAGGTCGGTGCCCCAGCGCAACGCCACCACGGCGCCGCCGAGCAGGCCGACGAGCCCGAACACCGCCGAGACGAAGCCCTGCCGCCAGCCGCTCCACGCGTAGAGGACCAGCAGCAGCACCAGGACGAGGTCGAGCAGGACGGACCCGCTCACGGCCACTCCTCCTCCTCGAGCGCGCGCATCCACGGGGAACGGACCCGCTCCGGCAGCTCGCGCTCGCGCCGCTCGTCCCACGGCCTGGCCAGCCCGGAGAGGTCGAGGACCGTGCTGAGCAGCATCGCGGTGAAGCCCCAGACGAACAGGTCGCCGACCTCGAAGGCCGGCCCCCGGTAGGGCCCGAATACGGCGGTGCACCGGTGGGCGGGGTCGAGGAGGTCGGCGACCGGCACCCGGACCACCCGCTCCACCTCCCGCCGGTCGACCACCCGCACCGGGCTGGGGTCGGGCCACCAGGCGAGCACCGGGGTGACGGCGTTGCGGCTGGGCGCGAGGAACAGCGGGGGGAAGGCGGCGAGCACCTCGACCCCGGCCCGGTCGAGCCCCACCTCCTCCTCGGCCTCGCGCAGGGCGGCGTCGACCGGCCCGGAGTCCTCGGGGTCGACGGCTCCGCCGGGGAACGAGACCTGGCCGGGGTGGGAGCGCAGCGTGTGCGCCCGCTCGGTGAGGACGACGTCCTCGCCGCTGTCGGGGTCCGGCCCGAAGAGCATGAGCACGGCCGAGCGCCGGCCCTGGTCACCGGGCGGTGCGTAGGTGGTGAACCACTCGTGGTCGGCGACGTCCTCGCGGCGGGAGAGCTCGTGCAGCCACCGCGGCCGGGACGCCCTCACCATGCGCGGCACCCCGGACGTCGAGCACCGCGACGTGGCCGGGTGGTCACGCCGCGGCGCAGCGTGACCGCTCGGTGCATGCGGGTAATGGTAGGCAACGGCGCTGACGAGCCGGGCCGCGCGTCGCCCCCCGGTGCCGCTCAGCGGCGCAGCAGCCAGAACAGGAGCGAGAGGACCACGGAGACGACGAGCATCGAGGTGACCGGCACGAACACCCGCAGACCCGGGCGGTCGATGCGCACGTCCCCGGGCAGGTGCCCGAACCACGACAACGCCCCCACCCAGGCCAGCCCGCCCACGACGACGAGGAGCACGCCGAGCCCCACGAGCAGTGGTCCGAGGTCACGCCCCATCCCCGCTCCTCCCACCGTGTCCCTGGTGCGGCCGGACACCGACACCGTAGCCAGCGCGCACTAGGGTCGGTCGGGTGGGTGTGCTGGACACGTGGGCCGAGGTGGAGCACCGTGCCGACGGCCGTAGTGTCACCACCTACCGGAAGGGTGACGGACCGGGCGTCGTGGTCCTCCACGACAGCCCCGGCCTGACCCCGCAGGTGGTCGACGTCGGCGAGCACCTGGTCCGCTCCGGGTTCACGGTCGTCCTGCCGCACCTGTTCGGACCCGCCGGCCGGCGGCCCAGGCCCGGGGAGGCCGCGCTCGTGCTCTCGCGCCTCTGCGTGTCGCGGGACGTCGCGCTGTTCACCGCCGGCTCGACGACGCCCTGGGCCGCGTGGCTGCGTGACCTGTCCCGCACCGTGCACGCCGCCTGCGGCGGGCCGGGGGTGGGCGTGCTCGGGATGTGCCTGACCGGTGGCTTCGCGCTCGCCGCGATGGCCGACCCGTCGGTGGTCGCCCCGGTGCTCGCCCAGCCGGCGGTGCCGGTGCCCGTGGACCGTCGCCGTGCCGGCGACCTCGGGCTCGACCCCGCCGACCTCGAGCAGGTCGTGGCGCGCGCCGTCGGTGGGTGCCCCGTGCTCGGGCTCCGGTACCGCGGCGACACGTCGACCGGCACCCGCTTCGAGACCCTCCGCGCGCGGCTCGGGGACGCGTTCATCGCGGTCGAGCTGCGGGGTCGGGGGCACGCGACCCTGACGGGGGACCGGCACCCGGAGGCCCTGGACCGGCTGACGGCCTTCCTCCAGGACCGGCTCAGCCCCGGTCGGTCGTGACCTCGTCGGGGAGGGGGCCGGGAGGCGGCACGGGCGGCGCCGCACCGGGGGCCAGCTCGAACTTGAGCAGGGCCCGCGCCTTCTCGGGGTCGGTCTCGCCCTCGCCGTAGGACGGGCACCAGCGCGTGACCGGGCAGGCACCACAGGCCGGCCGCCGGGCGAAGCAGGTGCGCCGACCGTGGAAGATCACCACGTGGCTGAGCATCGTCCAGTTGCGCTTCGGGATGAGCGCCGCGACGTCGGCCTCCACCTTGACGGGATCGGTCTCGCTCGTCCACGCCCACCGCCGCACGAGGCGGCCGAAGTGGGTGTCGACCGTCAGCCCCGGCACGTCGAACGCGTTGCCCAGGACGACGTTGGCCGTCTTGCGTCCCACGCCGGGCAGGGTGACCAGGTCCTCCATCCGCCCCGGCACCTCTCCCCCGAACCGCTCGACGACGGCCTGCGCGAGGGTGATCACCGAGTTGGTCTTGGCCCGGAAGAACCCGGTGGGACGCAGCACCTCCTCCATCTCGGCGCGGTCGGCGGAGGCGAGCGCCTCGGCGTCGGGCCAGCGCGAGAAGAGCGTGGGGGTGACGCTGTTGACCATGACGTCGGTGGTCTGGGCGGAGAGCACCGTGGCGACGAGCAGCTGCAGCGGGGTCTCGAAGTCGAGCTCGCAGTGGGCGTAGGGGTAGCGCTCGACCAGGGCCTGGTGGATGCGTCGGGCGCGCCGGGTGCGGGCCAGCGGGGTCTCCTCCCCACGAGCCGCCCGACGCACGGCGGAGGAGGGTGACACGGGCACGGACCGAACACTACGGGGACCGGCGGACGGCCGGGGCCGGTCGGGCGGCCGCGCTCTGGCACACTGTGCGTCGTGGATCACGACGTGGTGCGGAAGGCCCCGCTGTTCGGGGGGCTCGACGAGCAGGCGGCCGAGAGCCTCATCGGCACGATGAGCGCACAGCGGCTCGAACGTGGCGACGTGCTCTTCCACGAGGGCGACCAGGGGGACCGGCTGTACGTCATCGGCGAGGGCAAGATCAAGCTGGGGCGCACGAGCAGCGACGGACGCGAGAACCTGCTCGCGATCCTCGGCCCGGGGGAGATGTTCGGCGAGCTCTCCCTCTTCGACCCCGGCCCCCGCACCGCCACCGCCACCGCGGTCGCCGAGACCCAGCTGCTGTCCATGGGCAACGAGCAGCTCAAGGACTTCCTCCACCAGCGCCCCGGCGTGGCCGCCACGCTGCTCGCGGCGCTGGCCCGGCGGTTGCGTCGCACCAACGACGTGCTGGCCGACCTGGTCTTCACCGACGTGCCGGGTCGGGTGGCCAAGGCGCTGCTCGACCTCGCCGCACGTTTCGGACGCCCGGTCGAGGACGGCGTCCTCGTCGCCCACGACCTCACCCAGGAGGAGCTCGCGCAGCTCGTCGGCGCCTCGCGCGAGACCGTGAACAAGGCGCTCGCCGACTTCGCCTCACGTGGCTGGCTGCGCCTGGAGGCCCGCGCCGTGCTCCTCATCGACATCGACCGGCTGCGCCGCCGCGCCCGCTGATCCCGGACGGCTGCGCTCGGCGGCCGCGGCGACCGCTCAGCGCCACGCCACCCCGAGGTGGTCCAGCTGGGCCCGGATCGACAGCCGGGCGGCGGGCCAGACCTCGCGCGGCACCTCCGCGTAGACGCGGCGCAGCACGCCCTCGACCGGGTCCTCCTCCGCGTCCGCACCGTCGGCCAGCGCCTGCCGCACCTGCGCCAGGCGTTCGGCGCGGTGCACCCGGTAGAAGGCCACCATGGCCGCGGCGTCCGGGACGGTGGGCCCGTGGCCGGGGAGGATGGACGTCACGCCGCCGCTCCCGGTGAGGCGCTCCAGGCGCGCGAGCGAGCCGAGGTAGGCGTCGAGCTCGCCGTCGGGGTGGGCGACCACCGTGGTTCCGCGCCCCAGGACGGTGTCGCCGGTGAGCAGGGCATGGTCGGCGGGTAGCGCGAACGAGATGGAGTCGGCGGTGTGCCCCGGGGTCGCGACGACCCGCAGCTCGAGTCCGGCGGTCCGGACGACCTCGCCGTCGCGGAGGTCGTCGTGGCCGCGGCCGACCGCCCGCACGGGGGCGCCGGTGAGCTCCGCGAGGCGCGGCGCACCATCGGCGTGGTCGTGGTGGCGATGGGTGAGCAGGACGAGCGCCACCCGGGCCCCGCGGGCGGCCGCGTGGTCGACCACGGCGGCGAGGTGGTCCTGCTCGAGCGGACCGGGGTCGACGACGACGGCCTCGGTGGACCCCGGCTCCAGGAGCACCCAGGTGTTCGTGCCGTCGAGCGTCATCGGCCCGGGGTTGGGGGCGAGGACGCAGTGCGCCCGCTCCGTCACCACTCCCCCGGCCCAGGGCTCGGTCACCGACGGCGGAGGCGACGCGCTCATCCTGCCAGCCTAGGTCCCGTCCCCCGAGACGGCCGGGGTGCGCACCGCGGACCCGGCCGGCCGCTCAGCGCACCCTCGGGGGTGCTCAGCGCACGGTGCCGCCCGGCCGCCCGCTCAGCGCACCCTCGGGGTGCTCAGCGCACGGTGCAGCACGCGCTGAGCCGCACGACACCGCGCTGAGCCGGTACGGCGGGGCACTCGCTCGCGAGTCGCCTCGACGGCCGTCTCAGGGCAGGACCGTGCGCAGCATCACGGTGCCGTCGTCGGCGCGCAGCAGCTCGGGCACCACCCGGGCCACCCGGGGCCGGTCCTCGAGGAACGCCGCCGCACTGTCGAACGCCTCGAGCGCCTCCAGCGCCCAGACCTGCGGGGGCAGCATCATCACCTCGCGCTCCGCGAAGCGGTGGAGCAGCTCGTCCGGCCGCGCCCAGTGGCTGTGGTCGGACTCGCTCGTGGTGCCGCGCGCCCGCTGCCCCTCGGGCATCCCTGCGGCGAGGATCCAGGTGTCGTAGCGGCGTGGCTCGAAGGCGGGCGTGACCCAGTGGCCCCGCCCCCGCAGGTCGGCGACCCCCAGGCGCACCCCGCACTCCTCCTCGACCTCCCGGACGGCGGCCGCGACGTACGGCGCCGCCACCGGGGCGGACACGCCCATCGCCTCCCCGAGCTCGGCCACTCCCGGCGTCGAGGGGTCGAGGGCGTGGTCGGCCGGGTCCACGCCGCCACCGGGGAAGACGACGCGGGAGGGCGCGAACGCCATCGTCGCGACCCGCCGCTGGACGTAGACCTCGGGCCCGGCGGCGCCGTCGCGCACGAGCATCACCGTGGCCGCGGGGCGGGGCGGGGCGACGGGCGGGTCGGTGAGGCCCAGCCACTCCTCGGCGCGGGCCAGCAGGTCGGCGTCCCGGACCGGGCGCTCGACGACGTGCCCGGCCCGACCGCCCGGGGCGCGGTAGGACTCAGTCCCGGACGTGGGCGACCACCTCGACCTCGACCGGGGCACCGAGCGGCAACGAGGCCACGCCCACGGCGGAGCGGGCGTGGACCCCCGCGTCGCCGAACACCTCACCGAACAGCTCGCTCGCACCGTTGACGACGCCCGGCTGGCCGGTGAACGACGGGTCGGAGGCCACGAAGCCGGTGACCTTGACGATCCTCTCGACGCGGTCGAGGCTCGCCGACGACGGACTTGATGGCGGCGAGGGCGTTGAGCGCGCACACCGCGGCCAGCTCCTTGGCCCGGTCGGGCGCGACCAGCCCGACGAGCTCGCCGACGTGGCCGGTCGCGACGAGCCTGCCGTCGACCATCGGCACCTGGCCCGACACGTAGACCCGGGAGCCGTCGAGCACGGCGGGCACGTAGGCGGCCAGCGGGACGGCCACCTCGGGCAGGGTCAGGCCGAGCGCGGTGATGCGGTCCTCGACGGCGCCCACGGCTCAGCCCTTCGGGCGCTTGAGGTAGGCGACGAGGTTGCCGTCGGGCATGGCGAGCACCTGGACCAGCTCCCAGCCGTCCCCGCCCCACTGGTCGAGGATCTGCTTGGTCGCGTGCACGATCAGCGGAACGGTCGCGTACTCCCACGTCTGCATGCCCGCCACCCTATCCCCGGCACCCCGGCCCGACCGGGGGGCTACGGTGGCCGTGATGAGCGACGACCCCGAGATCCTCACCCGCCACGTCCGCCCTCCCGATCGCACCGAGGTCACCGGGCCGGAGGCCACCGACGTCTACGACGTCTGGGAACCCGAGCCCCACCGCGCCCGCGGCATCACCGTCGCCCTCGTGCACGGCGGCTTCTGGCGCCAGCGGTACGACCGCGCCCACCTGGCGCCGCTCGCCGACGCGCTGACCCGGGACGGCTTCCACGTGGCCAACCTCGAGTACCCCCGGACGGGGATGCCGGGCGGCGGCTGGCCCGGCACCGCGGCCGCCGTGCTCGCCCGGCTCGGGTCCGTGCACGAGGACACCGACCTGCCCGACTCGGTCGTCGCCGTGGGGCACAGCGCCGGGGGCCACCTCGTCCTCTGGGCGGCGAGCCGGGAGCGCGCACCGTGGCTGCGCGGCGTCGTGGCCCTGGCGCCGGTGGCCGACCTGCTCGAGGCCGACCGCCTGCACCTCGGCGACGACGCCGCCCGGGCGCTCCTCGGGGGGCGACCGGAGGAGGCGCCCGACGCCTGGGCCGAGGCGGACCCCGCACGCCAGCGGCTCACCACCCCCGCCGTCGTCGTCACCGGCGAGCGGGACGACGACGTCCCCGCCTCGGTGGCCGACCGGTACGCCGCCGCGCGATCGGGTGACGAACCGCTCCACACCTCGGTGGCGCGCGGTGCGGACCACTTCGACCTCGTCGACCCGGACCACCCCGCCTACCTCCTCGTGCTCGCGGAGGTCGAGGAGCTCACCCTGCACTGACGGGCGGACCCGCCGGGCGTACGCCGGGTCCCGTGGAGGTGCGGGGTGCCGGGCGGCCACGCGGACCCGGCTGTCTACGCTGGACGACGTGTCACCCGCTCCCCTCTCGCGCGTCATGGGTGGCGTGCGCCTGCACGTCGTCACCGGCAAGGGAGGCGTCGGCAAGACGACGGTCGCGGCGGCGCTCGGCCTGGCCCTGGCCCGGCAGGGCAAGCGCGTCCTCGTCGCCGAGGTCGAGGGCCGGCAGGGCATCAGCCAGACCTTCGACGTGCCGCCGCTCGGCGACGACGAGGTGCGGATCGTGGCCGACGCCTCCGGCGGCGAGCTCTGGGGGCTCTCGGTCGACGCCAAGGCCGCGCTCCTGGAGTACCTGCAGACCTTCTACAAGCTCGGCCGGGCGGGTGGTGCGCTGGAGCGGATGGGGGTCGTGGACTTCGCGACGACCATCGCCCCCGGGGTCCGCGACGTCCTGCTCATCGGCAAGGTGTACGAGGCGGTGACGCGCACCACCGGCCACAAGCGCGGTCAGGGGGCGCTGGCCTGGGACGCCGTCGTCCTCGACGCGCCGCCCACCGGACGGATCGCGCGCTTCCTCAACGTCAACGCCCAGGTCGCCGATCTCGCGCGGATGGGACCGATCCACAGCCAGGCGGAGTCGATCACCCGGATGCTGCGCGACCGCCGCAGCGTCGTCCACGTCGTCACGCTGCTCGAGGAGATGCCGGTGCAGGAGACGGCGGACGCGGTCACCGAGCTCGCCACCGAGGGCTTCGGCGTCGGGGCCGTCGTCGTCAACCAGGTGCGCGAGCCGCACGTCGACGAGGCCCTGCTCGCCGAGGTGGCCGCCGACGCGGGCGCGGTGGCCGACCAGGTCCGTGCCGACCTCGCCTCGGTGGGGGTGCGGGCCGGACCGAAGACCGTGGAGGGCCTGCTCGAGGAGGCCGCCGACCACGCCCAGCGCGTGGCGCTCGAGCTGGAGCTCACCGCCGAGGTCGACGCCCTCGGTCTCCCCCGGCTGACCCTTCCCTCGCTCGCGGGCGGCGTCGAGGACGGCGGGGTCGCGGTGCTCGCGGGCGAGCTCGTCGCGCAGGGGGTGCGCTGATGGCCACCCGGCGCGGACCCGGCCCGGTCGACGTCGACGCCCTCCTCGCCGACCCGGGCACCGGCATCATCGTCTGCTGCGGCTCCGGGGGAGTCGGGAAGACGACGACGGCCGCGGCGCTCGGCATCCGAGCCGCGGAGGCCGGGCGGAAGGTGGTCGTGCTCACCATCGACCCGGCCCGCCGCCTGGCCCAGTCGCTCGGCCTCAGCGAGCTCGACAACACGCCGCGGCCGGTGGCGGGCGTCGACACGTCCGCCGGCGGGTCGCTCGACGCGATGATGCTGGACATGAAGCGGACCTTCGACGAGGTCGTGCTCGCCCACTCCGCCCCGGACAAGGCGGCCCAGATCCTCGAGAACCCCTTCTACCAGGCCGTCTCCAGCTCGTTCGCCGGCACCCAGGAGTACATGGCGATGGAGAAGCTCGGCCAGCTGCGGGCACAGGCGGACCGCGAGGGCACCTGGGACCTCGTCGTCGTCGACACCCCGCCGTCCCGCTCCGCCCTCGACTTCCTCGACGCCCCGAAGCGGCTCGGGTCCTTCCTCGACGGCCGCTTCATCCGCATCCTCATGGCCCCGGCCAAGGCAGGGAGCCGCGCCTACATGCGGGTCTTCGCCTTCGGGGCGAACCTCGCCGCGACGACCCTCTCGCGGGTGCTCGGGGGCCAGTTCCTCTCCGACGTGCAGACCTTCGTCGCGGCACTCGACACCATGTTCGGCGGCTTCCGCGAGCGCGCCGACATCACCTACGCCCTCCTCAAGGAGCCCGCCACGTCCTTCGTCGTCGTCGCCGCCCCGGAGCGCGACGCCCTGCGCGAGGCGACCTACTTCGTCGACCGGCTCGAGAGCGAGCGGATGCCGCTCGCCGGCGTCGTCGTCAACCGGGTGCAGCGGCTGGCCGCGGCGGGCCTCAGCGGGTCACGGGCGGCAGCGGCGGCCGAACAGCTCGAGGACCGCGACACCGCACCCGCCGCGTCACCGGCACGCACCGCCGCGCTCCTGCGCCTCCACGCCGACCTCGCCGAGGTGGCCACCCGGCACGAGGGGCACGTGCGGCGGTTCGCGGCGGCGCACCCCGCGGTGCCGCTGTCGACGGTGCCGGCGAGCGCCACCGACATCCACGACCTGCCCGGGCTGCGCGCCGTGGGCGCCGCACTCGCCGGGGAGTGACCGCGGCGGCTGGGGACCGCCCGGCACACCACCGGCCGGGGCGGTCTCCAGCCGCCGAGGGCTGGAGCCGAAAACCCCGGCGGGCCGACCAGCCGTCGTGGGTGCAGGGTCACCACGTGAGGCTGCAGGGGGGGTCGGCCCCGCCGGGGAGCTTCGGGTCAGGCGATGGCCGTCTCCGCACTCTGGAGCTTCGCGGCCGAGAGCAGGGCGGTCCAGGAGCGGACGTCGGGCCGGCGCCGGAGCAGCGCCCGCCGCTCGCGCTCGGTCATGCCGCCCCAGACACCGAACTCGGTGCGGTTGTCCAGGGCGTCGGCCAGGCACTCGGCGACGACCGGGCAGCCCTTGCACACGACCTTGGCGGCCCGCTGGGCCTTGCCCTGGACGAACAGGGCATCGGGGTCGGACCCGGCACACCGGCCGAGCGGGGCCCAGTCCGCGACCCACTGCCCGTCGGGGGCGGTGACCTCGGGAGCGATGCTCATGCGTCCACCTCTTTTCTGGCCTTCGTCGTCTCCGGCGGTTGCAGGGATGCCGGTGACCTGCCGAAAACGCTACGGAGCGCGCCGGATCGGTGCTATCGGCCGAAACGGTCGAGCAGGTGGCCGAACGGTCGATGGGTGGGGTCGACCGCTCGGACCACGGCGGCGGGCGCCACGCCCGGTTCACGACACGCACGGAATCGGGTCGGGACAGGTGCTCGGGTTACCCTCGTCGGATGAACCACCGGGCCCAGAACGTCCCGGCCGTGCTGCGCCTGCTGCTCGGCTTCGTCGTGCTGAGCACCGTGGGCGGGCTCCTCCTCGCCGGTCTGGTCATCCCCGCCGTGGGCGCCACCGGCCAGGCTGCCAAGAGCGGTGTCGACTTCTTCAACGACCTGCCGAGCCAGTTCACGGTCTCCCCGCTCGCCCAGCAGAGCCGCATCCTCGACGCCGACGGCAAGCTCATCGCCAACCCGTACGACGAGAACCGCATCATCAAGCCGCTGGACAAGATCGCACCGGTGATGCAGAAGGCCCAGATCGCCATCGAGGACGCCCGCTTCTACGACCACGGCGGCCTCGACCCGCGCGGGTTCACCCGGGCCCTGGTGTCCAACCTCAAGGGAGGCCAGGTGCAGGGCGCCTCGACCCTGACCCAGCAGTACGTCAAGATCACCCTCCAGGAGCAGGCGCTCAAGCGGGGTGACGAGGAGGCCGCGGCGGCCGCCGTCGACAAGAACTACGCGCGCAAGCTCCAGGAGCTCAAGTACGCGGTCAACGTCGAGGAGAACTACACCAAGGACCAGATCCTCGAGGGCTACCTCAATCTCGTCTACTACGGCGACCAGGCCTACGGCGTCGAGGCCGCCGCGCTCAACTACTTCGGTGTCCATGCCTCGGAGCTGTACCTCGGGCAGGCCGCCCTTCTCGCCGGCATCGTCCAGCAGCCGACCAAGTACAACCCCGTGCTCAACCCCGAGAACGCCCAGGCGCGGCGCGACGTCGTCCTGGACCGGATGGAGGCGCTCGGGTTCGCCTCGCCCGCGGCCGTCGCGAAGGCGAAGAAGCGTGACGTCGCCAAGATGATCAAGAAGAAGGAACCGAAGGGCACCTGCCACCGCTCGCCCCAGCCCTACTTCTGTGCCTACGTCATGGCCTGGCTGGAGAAGTCACCGCAGATGGAGGTGCTCGGCAAGACCCCGGAGGAGCGCCTCAAGCGGATCAACCAGGGCGGACTGACCATCCGCACGACCCTGAGGCCGGGCATGCAGAAGGCCGCGCAGAAGGAGATCGAGCGGGCCGCGCCGATCGGCAACAAGAGCAACATCGGCGGCAGCATCGTCACCGTCGAGCCGGGCACCGGCAAGGTGCTCGTCATGGCGCAGGCGAGCGACTTCGCCAAGTACCAGACCAACCTCAACGTCGACCAGGAGTACGGCGGCGGGCCCTTCGGCTACCAGTACGGCTCGATCGCGAAGACCTTCGCGGTCGTGACCGCGCTCCAGGAGGGCATGCCCCTCGAGGGCAAGATCAAGGTGCCCTACGCCGACACCAAGAAGGCGCACACCTTCGACGGCGACGAGGTGGTCAACGCCAAGTGCGGCTCGAACGAGCCGTGGGAGGTCACCAACGACGTCCCCAGCGGCGGGAAGAACATCTCCCTCAAGGAGGGCCTGTCCCAGTCGATCAACACCTGGGCGGCCCAGCTGGTGATCGAGCTCGGTCCGTGCAAGGTGCACGAGCTCACCACCAAGCTCGGCGTGCACATGGCCAACGGCGACCCGATCCTGCCGGTGATCTCGAACATCACCCTCGGCTCGGGCTCCTCCACGCCGATGGCCATCGCGAGCGCCTATGCGGTCTTCGCCTCCGGCGGCAAGTACTGCGAGCCCTACCCGGTCACCTCCATCACCGCCCCTGACGAGAAGGGCAAGAAGCAGGAGATCAAGATCCCGGGCCCGCAGTGCAAGGAGGTCATCGACCCCGACGTCGCCGCCGGCATCACCTGGATGATGAAGGAGACCCTCCGCAGCGGTACCGCTGCCGGGCTCTGGGATGTCAGCGCCCGCCCGGCCGCCGGCAAGACCGGCACCACCGAGAAGTTCAACCAGAGCTGGTTCGTCGGCTACACCCGGCAGCTCAGCACCGCGGTGTGGGTCGGAAACGTCAAGGTGGCCGACAAGAACGGTGACCTGTACACGCTCAGCGGGAAGTGCTTCGGTGACTACGGGTGCCACAACGAGGTGTTCGGCAGCACCGTCGCCGCGCCCGTCTGGGCGAAGGTGATGAAGGAGATGAGCAAGGGCATGGACGTCAAGGACTTCGAGTCCCCGTCCGACGCGATCCGCCGGGGTGACACCGAGAAGTGGCCGCAGCCCACCTACACCCCACGGCCGACGTACACCTACACCCAGCCGACCACCGACCCGAACCCCGACCAGCCGACCACCGACCCGAAGCCGAAGCCGAAGAACACCCCGCCGCCGAAGCCGGACGGCGGCGACAACTGACCGGTCTCACGCGGACGAGCACGGGCCCGGCACCCGAGGGGTGCCGGGCCGTTCCGTGTCCAGGCCGGGTCAGCGCCCGGAGAGCACCTGCTTGACGATGGCGGCGACGCGGCCCCCGTCGGCGCGGCCCGCCACCTCCGCCTGGGCCGCCTTCATCACCGTGCCCATGTCACGCATGCTGCTGGCGCCGGTCTGCGTGACGGCCCGCTCGACGACGGCCAGGAGGTCGTCGTCACCCAGCTGGTCGGGCAGGTAGCCCTCGAGCACGGCGAGCTCGGCCTCCTCGGCCTGCGCGAGCTCGGGGCGGCCGGCCGAGGCGAAGGCGTCGGCGGCCTCCCGGCGCTTCTTGGCCTCCTTCGCCAGCACCCTGAGCACCTCGTCGTCGCCGAGCTCGCGCGCCTCGTCGCCGGCGACCTCGGCCGTGGTGACCGCCGTGAGCGCCATCCGCAGCGTCCCGGCCCGGACCTTGTCCTTGGCGCGCATGGCGTCGTGCAGGTCGCGCTGGAGCTGCGCCTTGAGGCTGGTCGCGTTCATGGGCCCAGTGTCCCACCCGTCCGGACGCTCCCGGTGCCCGCCCGACCCGCCCCGGTTTGCGAGGATGGGTGGGTGGACCCCGTCACCCGAACCGCGCTGCGTGCCGTCGGCGGCCTCGTCGGCGCCGGGGTCGCCGGGGTGGCGTACGCCGCCTTCGTCGAGCGGACGTGGTTCGCGCTGCGCCGCTTCGCCGTGCCGGTGCTGCCCCCCGGCTCGGCGCCGGTGCGCGTCCTCCAGGTCTCCGACCTGCACCTGACGCCGGGGCAGCGCAAGAAGATCGAGTGGGTCCGCACGCTGGCCGCGCTCGAGCCGGACTTCGTCGTCAACTCCGGCGACAACCTCGCCCACGTCGATGCCGTGCCGCCGCTGCTGCGCGCCATGGAGCCGCTCATGGAGTTCCCGGGGGCCTTCGTCCTGGGGTCCAACGACCGCTTCGCCCCTGTCGTGAAGAACCCCGCGCTCTACCTCACCGACCGCTACGCCGAGACGCCGAGGAAGCGACGCGGCGACCTCCCGGTGGGTCGCCTCGTCGAGGGGTTGCGCGAGGGGGGCTGGGCCGACCTCAACAACGCGCGTGCCGTGGTGGGGATGGGCGGCCACGACGTCGAGCTCGTCGGGGTCGACGACCCGCACATCGAGTTCGACCGGTACCACGAGGTCTCCGGCCCGGCCCGCGATGACGTGGCGCTGACGATGGGGCTCGTGCACGCGCCCTACCAGCGCGTCCTCGACGCGATGGTCCGTGACGGCGCCTCGGTCGTGCTCGCCGGGCACACCCACGGTGGCCAGCTGGCCGCGCCGCTGTGGGGCGCCCTGGTCACGAACTGCGACCTGGACACCCGCCGGGCCAAGGGCGTCTCGCGGTGGTGGCCCGGAGCCGGGACGGCGGGGCGACGCGGTGGAGCGGCGCCGTCGTCCGAGGCGCCCCAGGAGGCCGCGTGGCTGCACGTCTCGGCCGGGCTGGGCACCTCGCCGTTCGCGCCCGTCAGGTTCGCCTGCCGGCCCGAAGCGACGCTGCTGACGCTGCTCGCGCGGGACGCCTGAGCGGGTCACGTCCACCGGGCCGAACCGATTTCGGGCCGCCGCCGGTGGTCGGCTATCCTCGGGTGTCGCCGCGCCCGGAGGGCCGGTGCACCAGCCACGGGGTGTGGCGCAGCTTGGTAGCGCGCTTCGTTCGGGACGAAGAGGTCGCAGGTTCAAATCCTGTCACCCCGACGCGAGATGAGCGGCCGATCGACGGAGTCGATGCGGCCGCTCTCTCACGTTGACGGACAGGATGCAGGGAGCGCCGGCTCGAGGTCGACGAAGGAGCCCGCGTCCAGTGCGGCCCGGGGTGGCAGCTGGATGCCGGAGGAACCGGTGTGATGACACGTTCCTCCGGGTGCGCGGCTCGTGCCGCCGAGGGAGCCGAACGGCGTGGACGGGTGGGGGTGTGGACGCCCCGGGTCGCGAAGAGGAGGGCGACGCCGGGATCGCCCGGGAGCCGCCGTCATGGCGCGGCGGGGGTGACCCCCAGGTCGGCGAGGAGGGCGAGGACGCGGGCCCGGATCTCGTCGCGGATGGGGCGCACGGACTCGACGCCCTTGCCCGCGGGGTCCTCCAGGACCCAGTCCTCGTAGCGCTTGCCCGGGTAGATCGGGCAGGTGTCACCGCAGCCCATGGTGATGACGACGTCGGAGCGCTCGACCGCGTCGGTGGTGAGGACCTTGGGCTGCTCGGCGGTGATGTCGATGCCCTCCTCGGCCATCGCGGCCACCGCCGAGGGGTTGACCCGGTCGGCCGGCTCGGAACCGGCCGAGCGCACCTCGACGGCGCCGCCGGACAGGTGGCGGGTGTAGGCGGCGGCCATCTGCGAGCGACCGGCGTTGTGGACGCAGACGTAGAGGACCGAGGGCTTGTCGGTCGCGGGGTCGTTCATCGAGGGCCTCCGGGGCTCGTGGGTGTCAGTCGAGGATGCTGCGGAGCAGCGTGGTGACGCGCCCCTGGATGTCGTCGCGGATGTCACGGACGACCTCGATGGGCCGTCCGGCCGGGTCCGCGACGTCCCAGTCCTCGTAGCGCTTGCCCGGATAGATCGGGCACGCGTCGCCGCACCCCATCGTGACGATGACGTCGGCTGCGCGGAGGACGCTGTGGGACAGGGGCTTGGGGTACGGGGTGGTGAGCGGGATGCCCCGCTCCCCCAGCGCGGCCACGACGACCGGGTTGACCTCGGCCACGGGGTTCGAGCCGGCGGAGCGGACGTGCACGCGCCGGGCGGAGAGGTGCTCGGCGAGGGCGGCGGCCATCTGCGACCGGCCGGCGTTGTGGACGCAGATGAAGAGCAGCTCGGGAACCTTCTTGGCGACCTTCCCCTCGGCCTGCGCGGCGGCCATCAGCTGCTCCCGCGCCTGACGTGCGACGAGCACCGGGAGGAAGGTCCTGACCCGGGCGCGCGGCTCGAGCAGCGCCCGTGCGGTGTGGACCGCCTCGGCGACGGCCTCCCGGGAGAAGATCCCCTCGTAGGCGTAGCCGAGGTCGTCGACCAGCTCGTCGTAGGGGCCCTGTCGCAGGGGGGCGCTCATCGCCGGCTCCGCTCGCCCGTGCGGCCGGCCGGCTCGCCGGGGAGGTCGGCGGCGTGGGGGATGACGACGTCGTCGGCACCGGCGCCGACGTCGGGATAGAGGGCGAGGGTGACGGCGACGCCCACGACGAGTCCCACCGCCTGGGCGGCCACGAAGGCCGGAGCCGAGGCGGGGGAGATGCCGGCGAAGGTGTCCGAGAACACCCGACCGACCGTCACCGCGGGATTGGCGAACGACGTCGAGCTGGTGAACCAGTAGGCGGCGCCGATGTACGCCCCGACCGCCGGCGCGGCCAGCACGCCGCGCCCAGTGCGCGCGAGCGCGAAGACCAGCGCCACGAGGAACGTGGTGGCCACCACCTCGGCGAGGAAGTGGCCGGGGGTGGCCCGGTCCGTGGTCGAGAGCGACGTGCCGACGCCGAACATCGCGTTGGCGAGCACCGCGCCGCCGACCGCGCCCACGACCTGGGCCAGTGCGTACGCGCCCACCTCCGGCAGCCGGAGGCCCTGCCCCGTGCGCCGGCCGAGGAACCAGTCGGCGAGCGACACGACCGGGTTGAGGTGCGCCCCGGAGACCGGCCCGAAGAGGAGGATCAGCACCGTCAGCCCGAGCACCGTCGCGGTGCTGTTCTCCAGCAGCTGGAGGCCGACGTCGCCCGGCGAGAGCCGTTGCGCGGCAATCCCGGAGCCGACGACGACGGCCACCAGCAGCCCGGTGCCGAGGAGCTCGGCGAGCATCCGGCGGGGCAGCCCGCGAGGGGTGCTGGAGAGGTGCGGCACGCGGCCATGTTGACCCAGACCAGTTATCTCAGTCAAACTTGAGTCAATGAACACTGAGCAAACAGTCGACCTGGAGCGGCGAGCGCGGATGCACGCGGCCCTCGCCGACCCGGCACGGCTGCGCATCGTCGACCTGCTCGCCGTCGGCGACCTCTCCCCCTCGGAGGTCGGTACCCGCCTGGGGCTTGCCTCCAACCTCCTGGCCCACCACCTCGGCGTCCTCGAGGGCGCGGGCCTGATGTCGCGCCACCGGTCCGAGGGCGACCGGCGCCGCACCTACCTCTCCCTGACGAGCCGTGGTCACCGCCTCCCGGCCGAGGCCGCCGTCCCGGGTGTGCCACCACCGGTGTTCCGCAGGGTCCTGTTCGTGTGCACCGCGAACACGGCTCGCTCCCACCTCGCGGCGGCCCTGTGGCGGCGGTCTAGTCCCCTCGACGCGGCCTCGGCCGGAACCCACCCCGGCGAGCGGGTGCACCGCGGAGTCGTCGACGCGGCGCGCCGTCACGACCTCGTGCTGCCGGACGTCGCCCCGCGGCTGCTGTCCGAGACCCTCGATGCCGGAGACCTGGTCATCACGGTCTGCGACCGCGCCCACGAGGAGCTCGGCGACCTCGCCTGGACCCACTGGTCCGTCCCCGACCCCGTGCCGGTCGGCACCCCGGCCGCTTTCGATGCGGCCCACGACGCCCTCCAGGACCGGGTGACCGGGCTCCACGACCGCGTCAACGCCTAGCAGACCCGACGCGACGACCGTGGGGCCGGGAACCGGGCCGCCCCGGCCGGGGCCGCGCTGATGCCCGGACGGTGCCCCCGGGTGAAGACTTGAAGGAATGTACATCTATGCTACTGGCAGGAGGTGAGCTGCCGTGCCGATCCCGCTGTACCAGGCGAAGGCCGAGTTCTTCCGCACCCTCGGCCACCCGGCCCGGATCAGGGTGCTGGAGCTGCTGTCGGAGCGCGACCGTGCCGTGCACGAGCTGCTGGACGAGATCGTCATCGAGCCGAGCAACCTCAGCCACCAGCTCGCGGTGCTGCGACGCTCCTCCCTCGTCGTGGCCCGTCGGGAGCACGGTGAGGTCGTCTACTCGGTCAGCGTCCCCGAGGTCCGCGACCTGCTGGCGGCGGCACGGGCGATCCTCACCGGTCTGGTCTCCACCCCGACGAGCCTCGAGGACGAGCTGACACCTCGGACCGCATGACGGCGACGAGGCAGGGCACCTCGCGGTCCGCGCGAGGGCTCCGTACCGCGGTCGCCCGGGTGGGGGCACTGCTGCCGAGACGCAGCGACTGGGCCCAGATGCGGCCGCGGGGTGACCTGACCGCCGGCGTCATGGTGGGCCTGGTGGCCCTGCCCCTGGCGCTGGGCTTCGGTGTCAGCTCGGGCGTCGGCGCGCAGGCGGGCCTGGTGACCGCGGTCGTGGCGGGCGTGGTCGCGGCAGTGTTCGGGGGCAGCCGGGTGCAGGTCAGCGGGCCGACCGGGGCGATGACGGTGGTGCTGGTCCCCATCATCGCCGCGCACGGGACCGGGGGCGTCCTCGTCGTGGGGATGATGGCCGGCCTCGTCCTCGTGGCGCTGGGGTACGCCGGCGCCGGCCGGGTGATCCGGTACGTCCCCGTCACGGTCGTCGAGGGCTTCACCGTGGGGATCGCCCTGATCATCGCGCTCCAACAGGTCCCCGCGGCACTCGGGGCGTCGGGTACGGACGACAAGGTGGCCGTCGCCGCCGGCCGGGCCGTCGCCGAGTGGGTGGCCCGACCCGAGTGGGCCACGGCACTGCTCACGACCGCGGTGATCGCGGTGATCCTGCTCCTGGCCTGGCTCCGGCCCCGGCTGCCGGGCGCCCTCGTCGCGGTGGTGCTGGCCACCCTGGCCGTGCCGTGGCTGGACCTCGACGTCGCCACGATCGGGGCGCTCCCGGCCGGTATCCCGGCACCGACGCTGCCCACCGTCCCCCTGCCCGCGCTGCAGTCACTGATCCTGCCGGCCGTCGCGGTCGCCGCGCTGGCGGCGCTGGAGAGCCTGCTCTCGGCGACGGTGGCCGACGGCATGAGCGTCGGCCGACGCCACGACTCGGACCGCGAGCTCGTGGGGCAGGGGTTGGCCAACCTGGCGGCGCCGGTCTTCGGGGGGATCCCCGCGACGGCGGCGATCGCGCGGACCGCGGTGAACATCCGCTCCGGCGCCAGCTCCCGACTGGCCGCCGTCACCCACTCCGTGTTCCTCCTCGCCGCCACGCTGGTCGCCGCACGCTGGGTGGCGATGATCCCGCTCGCCGCGCTCGCCGGCGTCCTGATCGCCACGGCGGCACGCATGGTGCGGGTGTCCAGCGTCCGCCCGCTGCTGCGGGCCTCTCGCGGCGACGCCGCGGCGCTGGTCCTCACCACCGCTGCCACGGTCGTCTTCGACCTCGTCACGGCCGTCGTCGTGGGGCTCGTCGTCGCCGGGTTCGTCGCGCTCCGGCGGGCGGCACGAGCAGCCCGCCTCGACGAGGTCCCCCTCGACGGTGCCGACCACACCGCCGAGGAGCGCAACCTCCTCGACGAGCACATCGTCGCCTTCCGCCTCGACGGCCCACTCTTCTTCGCCGCCGCCCACGACTTCCTCCTGGAGCTCACCGAGCTGACCGATGTGCGGGTGGTCGTCCTCCGCATGTCCCGGGTCACCGCCATCGACGCCACCGGTGCCACGGTGCTCGGGGACACGATCAGCCAGCTCCAGGCTCGCGGCACCACCGTCCTGCTCTCGGGCGCGCACCCCGGCCACCTGCGCGTGCTCCGCGAGATCGGGGTCCACGGGCACCTGGCACACGAACGCCACCTGTTCGACTCCACGCCGGACGCCATCGCCCACGCACGGGTCCACGCCGCCCGCGTCCCTCACACCCCCGCGACCGGCCCCCCTCCGGGGTGAGGCAGGCGCGGCCGCTGCCGCGGGTCAGACGCCCAGTCCGGCCCGGTCGACCTTGCGGTGGAAGCGCATGCCCGCCAGACCGCCGAGCAGCGCGCCGGCGAGGGCCGCCAGGGCGACGACGACGAGGGCGATGACGCCGCCGGTCGTGAGGTCGCCCGCGCCGATCGGGATGCGGGGGAAGGTGTTGAGCGCGCTGAGCACGTCGAACTGGGCGCCGGCCACCGCGGCGAGCACGGCGACCACCACGGCGGCCACCAGGGCCCACAGCCAGACGCCCAGGCCCTGCTTGAGCCCGTCGAAGCGCGCCATCCGCCCCGCGACGTACCCCCCGCAGTAGTAGGCGACGAAGAGGATGACGAGCAGGACGATCCCGCTGACGAGGCCGACCGTGCCGGCGGCGTCCTGGGCCTGCTCCGCCACCTGCTCGGGGTCGGCGTCCGTCGTCACGCCGACGGCGGCGCCCGCAGCCACGACGAGGGCGGTCGAGCAGCACCCCCGTGCCCATCGCGGTCAGCCACCCGAAGAAGGTGGCCCCGAGCTTCATCCCGCCGTACTCCGCCCGCTCGCGGTCGACCACCGCGTCGCGGTCCGCGACGGGCGTGGTCCGCTCCTCCTCGACCGGGCGCGGGTCCTCGGTCCTGCGTCGTGCACTCATCTCGGCGTCCTCTCCTCGTCACCGTGGGAACTCGCGGTACCCGGAACGGCCCCCACCAAACGGCGTGACCCAGGGCGGCCCCCTGCCGACGAGCGGCCCCCGGGCCCGGATGCTGTCAGTCGATGACGGCGTCCACCGTCTTCTTCAGCGCGCTCGGCTGCTCGGGGCGCCGGGGGGCCCGAGCGCGGGCCTCGGCCAGCTCGTCACCGAGCTCGCGGAGCTGGGTGCGGGACAGGCCGTCGCGCACCTTGGGGAACCACTCGCCCTCCTCCTCCTCGATGTGGTGGGTGACGTTCTCGATGAGCACGGTCGTCTTCGCCTCGAACCGTTCGTCCGAGGGGCTCATGGCGTCGAGCTCCATCACGAGGACGTCGGCGACGTGGTGCTCCTCGTACGACTCCAGGACGTCGTCCTCGAGGTCCGGGAGCAGCTCCCTGACCCGCGGGTACATCACCTCGTTCTCGATGTACGTGTGCACGGTGAGCAGCTCGATGATCTCCTGGACGAGCTTCTTCTTGCGGGCGTCGGTCGTCGACGACTTCCCGAACTCGCGGAAGAGGGCGCGGACCTGCTTGTGGTCCTCGCGCAGCATGACGATGGCGTCGTGGGACATGGTGCTCCTCGGGGGTGCGTGGGCGCGGGCGGGACGTGCTCGGACGCCGGACCGGTGCTGCCGGTCGGCGTGCGCCGGAGGTACCCCCGGCACGGAGCGGACAAACGCCCGCGACCCCGTCGGCTCTCGCGAGCCCGCGCCCTGAAGGGCCCGCTGCGTGGGCCGGCGCCGGGTGGGTACGGGCCGGCCATGACGACTCGTGCGCACCCATCCCTCGCCGTCGTGACCGGCGCCGACTCCGGTATCGGCAAGGCGGTCGCGAACCTCCTGGCCACCGACGGCTACGACGTCGGCGTCACCTTCCACAGCGACGAGGCCGGGGCCGAGGACACCCGACGCGGCGTCGAGGAGCGCGGCCGGCGGTGCGTCGTCGCGCGGCAGGACACCTCCAGCCCCAACACCACGGACACGATCGAGCACCTGGTCGACGAGCTCGGCGGCATCGGTGTCCTCGTGAACAACGCGGGCACCGGGCTCTCGACCCCCGTCCTGGACCTGGACCTCGAGACCTGGGAGCAGGTGGTCTCCACCGACCTGACCGGGGCGTTCCTGGGGGCCCGGGTCGCAGCCCGGCACATGGTCGACGACGGACGCGGCGGCCGCATCGTCAACGTCACCAGTGTCCACGAACACCTCCCGCGGTACGGGGCCTCCGCCTACTGCGTCGCCAAGGCGGGGCTCGGGATGCTGACCAAGTGCCTGGCCCTGGAGCTCGCGGAGCACGGCATCCTCGTCTCGTCGGTCGCCCCGGGTGAGGTGGCGACGCCGATCAACGACATGGAGGAGTCCGAGGCGTTCGCCACCGACCGGCCCGGCAACCCCGTGGGCCGGCCCGGCCACGTCGAGGAGGTGGCGTCCGTCGTCGGGTTCCTCGCCTCGCCGCGCTCGTCCTACGTCACCGGGGCCTCGATCGTCGTCGACGGCGGGCTCTCCCTGATGGCGGCGCACGGCCACGACAGTGCGACAGGCTGGCGCGAGAGCTGAGCATCCTGCGGGCCCCGGTGCGGGACAGTGGGCCGTCCCCTCGACCACCCGGGAAGGCGCTGCCGTGACCGAGCTCCAGATCCTGCTCGCCCTCGACGTCCTCGGCACGCTCACCTTCGCGCTCAACGGCGCCCTGACGGCGTCCCGCCGGGTCCGGCTCGACGTCGTCGGGATGATCGCGCTCGGGGTGGTGACGGCGGTCGGCGGTGGGATCATCCGGGACGTCCTCATCGGGGACGTCCCGCCCGCGGCCCTCACCCACTGGTACTACCTGGTCGCGGCGGTCGTCGGCTCCCTCGCGGCCTGGCTGATCGCGCGCCCGCCGGGCGCGCTGTCGCGGGCGATCATCCTGTTCGACGCGCTCGGCCTCTCCGTGTTCGCCGTCGCCGGCGCCCAGAAGGCGGTCGCGTTCGGCCTGGGCGGCGGCGCCGCGGTGGTCCTCGGGACGATCACGGCCGTCGGTGGCGGGACCCTGCGGGACGTCCTCGTCCGAGAGGTGCCCTCGGTCCTCACCAGCGACCTCTACGCCATCCCCGCCGCCGCCGGGGCGGCGGCAGCGGTCCTGGCCGGGTCCGCGGGCGTCGCGGCCGGGCCCGCCGCCGCCCTGGGCGCGGCACTGTGCTTCGGCATCCGCGTGCTCGGCGTGCGGTTCCGGCTGCAGGCTCCCTCGGCTCCGTTCCGGCCGGCGCCCCGACGGCGTCCGGAGGCCTGACCCGGCGTGCGGAACCGGGACGACTCGGAGCCAGGCGGTCCTCACCAGCGAAGAGATAGTCCGAAAGGGTGGTTACCCCGGGCCCGGCCCGTGGTGTTACATGGGGGACTCCAAGCGGAGCAGGGCCGCAGAGGAAGGAACGACCGTGCAGGTCACTGACACGGGTGTCCACGGCGGGGTTGCGTACGAACTGACCTCGTTTCGTGGCGCCCACGGGTGCCGTACCCGCACGTGCCACGCATCCGTGGTGCGAGCGGTGGCGACCCGCAGAGGCGCCGCCGAACCAGGACTGCCGACATGGGCAGTCGCTGGCGTCGTCGACCAGCACGAGAGCACCGGCCGGGACGAGACATCTCGTCCGGTGCACGCCCGAAGCGACGAACGAGGTCGTCCAGACCCGTCGCGCCGGGCACCCGCGAAGCTCGTCACAGAGCTGCGCGGCATCGAGGTGGCTTTCGCATGACCCTGCAGCAGCTGACGACCGTGCGCCCCGCGGCGCCCTCGGTCACCGTGTCCCCCGGAGGCACGGTCGAGTTCGCAGGTTCGTGTCGTGCCACCGGGGGCACGGCACCCAATGGGTGTCAGCAGGGAGGTGCCCTCGATGAAGGTTGTCGTTCTGGGACTCGGCTACGTCGGGACCGTGACAGCAGCAGGTCTGTCCTCACAGGGTCACGAGGTGGTCGGTGTGGACGTCGACACGGGGAAGGTCGACTCGATCAACGTCGGCCTCTCACCGGTCGTCGAACCCGGAATCGACCTCATGGTCGAGGAGGGCGTGGCCGCGGGTCGGCTGCGCGCCACCACCGACGTCCGTGAGGCGGTGGAGGGCGCCGACCTGTCGCTGATCTGCGTCGGGACCCCGTCCACGTCGCGCGGTGACACCGACCTCACGTTCATCCAGCGTGCGGTCACCGACCTCCGCGACGCCATGGAGTCGGCCACCCCGCCGCCCTCGGGGTTCCACGCGGTCGTCGTCCGCTCCACGGTCCCGCCGGGCACGGGCGCCGGCATCGTCGCCCCCGTCTTCGACGGCCGCACCCCCGACGGGTGGGCCGTGGGCACCGCCATGTGCCCGGAGTTCCTCCGTGAGGGATCGTCGGTCGAGGACTTCTTCGCCCCACCCTTCGTCGTCATCGGCGCCTCGGACGACCGGACGGCGGCGGCGTGCGCCGAGCTGTTCGCGTTCCTCGACCAGGAGCCGCACCACGTCGACGTCGCGACCGCCGAGTCGCTCAAGTACGCGTGCAACGCCTTCCACGCCGTGAAGGTGACCTTCGCCAACGAGATGGGCCGGATCTTCTCGCAGTTCGGGGTCGACTCCCGCGAGGTGATGTCGATCTTCACCGAGGACACCAAGCTCAACATCTCCCCCGCCTACCTGCGGCCCGGTTTCGCCTTCGGGGGCTCCTGCCTGCCCAAGGACCTGCGGGCGCTGCAGAGCATGGCCCGCGAGACCGGCGTGGACGTCCCGATGGTGAGCTCGACCCTGCTCAGCAACGAGAACAGCGTCCGCGGCGTCGTGGACCGGGTCCTGCAGACGGGGCATCGCCAGGTGACGATCCTCGGGCTCAGCTTCAAGAGCGACACCGACGACCTGCGCGAGAGCCCGAACCTCGAGCTCGCCGAGCGGTTCGTCGGCAAGGGACTGGACGTGCGGATCTACGACCCGATCGTCAACCCGCGCCGGCTCGTGGGCGCCAACCTCGGGCACCTGATGAGCAAGCTCGCCCACGTCGGCCGGCTCCTCACCGACCAGCCCGACGAGGCCCTCGAGGGTGCCGAGGTCGTCATCGTGTCGACCAGGGATGCGCGGGCGCTCGAGGCGCTGCGGCGCACCGACCCGGCGGTGATCCTCGACCTCAACGGCGGTCTCGGCGAGCAGGTGGAGGGCCTGCGCGGCTACCAGGGAGTGTGCTGGTGAGTCGACGTCACCGAGCGACCCCGGCTCGTCCGAGGGTCCTCATCATCGTCCAGAACCTGCCGGTGCCCTTCGACCGGCGGGTCTGGCTCGAGTCCCAGACCCTGCGCGACGCCGGGTACGACGTCACGGTCGTCTGCCCGACGGGGCACGGCACCGACGAGGGGGACCACGTGGTCGACGGGATCCGGGTCCTCGCCTACCCCGGCTACGAGGGCGCCGGCAACGCGGTGGGGTACGTCACGGAGTACGCGTACTCGTTCGCGCACACCGCCCGGCTCGTGCGCCGGGCCCTGCGCGACGGGCCGATCGACGTGCTCCAGGCGTGCAACCCGCCGGACATCTTCTGGCCGATCGCCCGGTGGCTGCGGCTGCGGCACGGCACCCGGTTCGTCTTCGACCACCACGACCTGTGCCCAGAGCTCTACCGCTCCCGGTTCGGGTCGACCGGGGCGGCCTACCGGGGCCTGACCTTCCTCGAGCGGCAGACCTTCCTCGCCGCCGACCGGGTCACCTCCACCAACGAGTCGTACGCCGCCGTCGCCCGCGAGCGCGGCAGCAAGGCCGCCGCGGACGTCACGGTGGTGCGCACCGGTCCGGACCCGCAGCGGCTGCGGGCGGGTGAGCCCGTGCCAGCGCACCGCCGGGGCCGTCGCCACCTCGTGGCCTACCTCGGCGTCATGGGGCCGCAGGACGGCGTCGACATCGTCGTCGAGGCGGCCGACATCATCGTCAACCGGCTCGGTCGCGACGACGTCGCCTTCACCGTCATGGGGTCCGGCGACTGCTACCCCGACCTCGTGGCACAGCGCGACGCCGCGGGCCTCGGCGACGCGCTCGAGCTGCCCGGCCGGGTCCCCGACGAGTACGTCACCGAGGTGCTCTCGACCGCCGACGTCGGCCTCTCTCCCGACCCGCTCAACCCGCTCAACGACGTCTCGACGATGAACAAGACGATGGAGTACATGGCCTTCGGCCTGCCCGTGGTCGCCTTCGCCCTCCGTGAGACCCGCGTCTCCGCCGGCCTGGCGGCGCGCTACGTCGAGCCCAACCACGTCGAGGCGTATGCACGCGCCATCCTCGAGGTCCTCGACGACCCCCGCTCCCGCGAGGAGATGGGCCGGATCGGCCGCGAGCGGGTCGAGACCCAGCTGGCCTGGGAGCACCAGCGCGAGGGCTACGTACGGGTCTTCGACGAGCTCGCCGGCCGCCGGCGCCCGGCCGACCGGCCGGGCCGACCCGTTCCGGACCAGGTCAACGGCCACGCCGTCCACCTGGCCGACACGGGGGCCTGACCGTGTGCGGCATCGCGGGGGCGTGGCAGCAGCCCGACGGCAAGGTCCTCGTCACCACGATGGTCGAGCGGACCGCCCACCGCGGGCCGGACGCGAGCGGCGTCGTCGAGCGCGTCGACCCGCAGTCCTCCGTGGTGCTCGGACACAACCGGCTCTCGATCATCGACCTGTCGAGCGCCGCCGACCAGCCGTTCGCCAAGGGCGGGCTGACGCTCACCTACAACGGTGAGATCTACAACTACCGCGAGCTGCGCCGCGAGCTCGAGGGCCGGGGCCACCGCTTCGCCACGACCTCCGACACCGAGGTCGTCCTCGAGGCGTGGCGCGCGTGGGGCACCGACTCGCTGCGGCGGCTGCGGGGCATGTTCGCCTTCGCCGTCCACGACGAGCGGGACGGCACGCTGTCGCTCGCGCGCGACCCGCTCGGCATCAAGCCGCTGTACGTGATGCCCCGGGGGAGGGCATCCTCTTCGCCTCCGAGCTCAAGGCCATCGTGGCGGCCGCGGGGCCCGAGCTCGCCGTGGACCCTTCGGCGCTGGTGGCATCGACCCTCTACTACTGGCTGCCGCCGGAGGTCGAGGCCATGCGGGGGGTGCACCGGCTCCCGGCGGGCACCTGGGTCCGCCACCACCGTGACGGCTCCACGACCTCGGGCCGGTACTGGGACCCCAGGACCGAGGCGGCCGGCGCCGCCGCCGGCCCACCGGCCGACGTGCGCGAGGTCGTCGCCGCGTCGGTCCGGGCCCACCTGGTGTCCGACGCCCCGGTGGCGTCGTTCCTCAGCGGTGGGCTCGACTCGAGCATCATCACCGCGCTCGCCCATCGTCACGACCCCGGCATCGAGGCCTACACCATCGCCTTCCGACCCGAGGACCAGCGCCTCGAGTCGATGCCGGACGACGCGCGGTACGCCCGCCGCCTCGCACAGCACCTCGGGATCCGGCTCCACGAGATCGAGCTGAGCCCCGACATCGCCTCGATGCTCCCGCGGATGGTCGACACGCTCGACGAGCCGGTCGGTGACCCCGCGGCCATCAACACGGTGCTCATGTGCGAGGCGGCGCGCGAGGCGGGCGTCAAGGTGCTGCTGTCCGGCATGGGAGCCGACGAGCTCTTCGGCGGGTACCGCAAGCACCTCGCGGTGCTGCTCGGCGCGCGGTACCGGCGGCTGCCGGCGCCCCTGCGCCGCGGGGTGGGGGCCACTGTCGACGCCCTGCCGGTTGCGGTCGGCGGTCGGGGGCTGCGGACGGTGCGGTGGGCGCAGCGCTTCCTCACCTTCGCCGACCTCCCGGAGGAGGAGGCGTTCCGCCGCAGCTACACCCTCCACGACCGCGACGAGCTCGCAGGGCTCCTGGACCCCGCCCTCGCCGGCCACGTCGACGCGGTGCTCGACCGGCACCGCGAGGTCTACGACGACAACGACCTCGACGACGCGGTGAGCCGGATGTGCCTCGCCGACACCCGCATGTTCATGCCCGGCCTGAACCTCACGTACACCGACCGCGCGAGCATGGCCGCCTCGACCGAGGTGCGCGTGCCGTTCGTCGACCCGGTCGTCATGGCCGCGGCGTTCTCGCTGCCGGGCGACGCCAAGATCCGCGGACGGGAGCAGAAGGCGGCGCTCAAGGACGCGGCCCGGGCCTGGCTGCCCGACGAGATCATCGACCGGCCCAAGGCGAGCTTCGGCGCTCCGCTGCGGGCGTGGGTGGGGAACGACCTGCGCGAGCTCGTCGACGACGTGCTGCTGCGGGGCGAGCTCGTCGGCAGCGGTGTCCTGCGCAGCGCACCGCTGGAGCGACTGGTCGCCGACCAGCGCGCCGGGCGCCGCGACCGGTCCAAGGAGGTGTGGCAGCTGCTCACCCTCGAGCTCTGGTACCGCAACGCCCTCTCCGCCGGTGTGGCACCCGCATGACGACCCACCGGGCCGCCCACCGGCCCACCGCACTCTCGCACCCAGCAAGGGGGACCTCGTGAAGCAGGTCGCACAGAACTACAAGTCCGGGGAGCTGCTCGTCCTCGACGTCCCGGAGCCGGCGTGCAAGCCGGGCGGGGTGCTCGTCCGCTCGCTGTTCTCCCTGATCTCCACCGGCACCGAGCTGATGAAGGTCAGCGAGGCGCGCCTGTCGCTGCTCGGCAAGGCCCGGGCCCGGCCCGACCAGGTGAAGAAGGTCCTGGACTCGATGGCGCAGCAGGGCCCGGTGGCGACGTACAAGAAGGCCGTGGGCAAGCTCGACAGCTACACCCCGCTCGGGTACTCCCTCTGCGGCGTCGTCGTGGAGGTCGGTGAGGGCGCGGAGGAGTTCGCCGTCGGCGACCTCGTGGCCGCGGCCGGCAACGAGTTCGCTCTCCACGCCGAGGTCAACTGGGTCCCTCTCAACCTCTGTGTCCCGGTGCCCGAGGGGGTGGCTCCCGAGCACGCCGCGTTCGCGACCGTCGGCGCCATCGCCATGCAGGGCGTGCGGCAGGGTGAACCCCAGCTCGGGGAGATGGCGTGCGTCATCGGGCTCGGGCTCGTCGGCCAGCTCGTGGTGCGGCTGCTCGTCGCGGCCGGGGTCCGCGTCGTCGGCATCGACACGGTCGAGGAGCGCTGCCGCCTCGCCGAGGCCGCCGGGGCGATCAGCGCGGCCGGGCCGGACGCCGAGGGTGCCGCGTACATCGAGCAGGTCGTCCACACCGCCACCGGTGGGCTCGGCGCCGACCAGGTCTTCCTCGCCGCCGGCGGCGACACCAACGGGCCGGTCGAGCTCGCCGCCCGGCTGGCCCGGGACCGGGCCCGCGTCGTCGACATCGGCAAGACCCGTCTCGACCTGCCGTGGAACGCCTACTACGAGAAGGAGCTCGACCTCCGGTTCTCGCGCTCCTACGGACCGGGCCGCTACGACGACCGCTACGAGCTCGGGGGCATCGACTACCCTGCCGGCTACGTGCGCTGGACCGAGCGCCGCAACCTCGGCTGCTTCCTGGACCTGCTCGCCTCCGGCTCGCTGAGCGTCGAGGACCTGGTGAGCGGCGTGCGCCCCCTCGAGCAGGCCACCGAGGTCTACGAGGAGCTGCGCTCGGGGTCGGTGCACGGCATCGGCTTCCTGTTCGGCTACCCCGAGGGCGAGGCACCGCCCCCCGCCCGGCCCGCGGGCGTCGCGGTCCCGACCGTCGGACGGCGTGCCGCCCGGCCCCGCACCGGCACGGTCCGGATCGGCTTCGTCGGGGCCGGGGCCTACGCCTCCTCGATGCTGCTGCCGCACCTCGCGAAGAACCCCGCCGCCACGCTGGCCCGGGTCGCGACGACGACCTCGCTGTCGGCGGCCAACGCACAGCGCAAGTTCGGGTTCGAGTCCGTGACCACCGACGCCGACGAGGTGCTCGCCGACCCCGACATCGACGCGGTGTTCGTCGTCACCCGGCACCACTCGCACGCCGGCTTCGTCTGCCGGGCCCTCGAGGCCGGCAAGGCGGTCTTCGTCGAGAAGCCGCTCGCCCTCACCCGGGCCGAGGTCGACGGCATCCTCGAGGTCGTCGAGAGCACCGGCAACGACCGCGTCATGGTCGGCTTCAACCGCCGCTTCGCGCCCCTGCTCACCGACCTTCGCGAGCGCTTCGGCGCCGCCGGCACGGCGCTGTCGCTGCGCTACCAGGTCAACGCGGGCCGGATGGCGGCCGGCAGCTGGTACCTCGACGAGCAGCTCGAGGGCTCCCGGTTCCTCGGGGAGGGTGGCCACTTCATCGACACCGTCTCGTGGTGGGTGGGCCGGGACCCGGTCGAGGCGAGCGCGGTGTCGACACCGGGTGGCACCGACCTGCACGCCACGCTGCAGTACGAGGACGGCTCCCTCGCGACCATCGTCTACGCCACGGGCGGCGACAGCCGCGCCCCGAAGGAGACGCTCGACGTCTCCGGTGGCGGGCGCAGCGCACGGCTCGACAACTTCGTCCGGGGCAGCGCGTGGAGCGGCCGGGGCCGGGGCACCAAGCGATCCTTCACCGGCCAGGACAAGGGCCAGCGGGCCGAGCTCGAGGCGTTCGTCGAGGCGGTCCGGCTCGGTGCGGCGATGCCGATCGGGCTCGACTCGCTCGTCGCGACCACCCGGGCCACCATCGCGGTCGAGGAGAGCCTCGCCGCAGGGAGGCCGGTGACGCCGTGAGCCGGTCCCTCGGGTGGTACGCCCAGCGGCTGCGCCGGATGTCGCCGGCGGAGGTCGCCTGGCGGCTCGGCGACCGGGTCCGCCACGCCCGGTGGGCGCGCCGACAGGTCCGGCCGGGGGCACCGTTCCCCGCACCCGCGGGCGTCGTCGCGCACCCCGTCTTCACCACACCGGTGCCAGGGGCCCAGCGCGGGCGGATGTCCGCCGACGCCGCGGGCCGGCTCGTCGACGCGGCCGACGGCATCCTCGCCGGCCGCTGGGAGGTGCTCGGCACCGCGCGTCCCGACGTGGCCGATCCCGACTGGTTCCTCGACCCGGTCACCGGTCGGCGGGCCCCGCAGCACCCGTACGCCTTCGGCATCGACCACCGCGACGAAGCGGTCACGGGCAACGTGAAGTCGGTGTGGGAGCTGTCCCGCCACCACCACCTCACCGTGCTGGCGGCGGCGTACTGGCTCACCGGTGACGAGCGGTACGCCGAGAACGCCGCGGCCCAGCTCCGCTCGTGGTGGGCCGCCAACCCGTACCTCTCGGGCATCCACTGGACGAGCGGCATCGAGCTCGGCGTCCGGCTCACCAGCTGGGTGTGGGTGCGCCGGCTGCTCGACGGCTGGCCCGGGGCGACGGAGCTCTTCGAGGAGAACCCGGTCGCGCTCAACCAGGTCCGGTGGCACCAGCAGTACCTCGCCGCGTTCCGCAGCCGCGGTTCCTCGGCCAACAACCACGCGGTGGCCGAGGCCGTGGGCCAGCTCGTCGGGGCGTGCGCCTTCCCGTGGTTCGACGAGAGCGCCCAGTGGCGGGAGGACGCCGCCGCCCGGGTCGCCGCCGAGCTCGACGCCAACACCTTCGCGAGCGGCGTCAACCGCGAGCTCGCCTCCGACTACCACCGCTTCGTCACCGAGCTCGGCCTGGTGGCGCTCGCCGAGGCGGACGCCGCAGGACATCCCCTGCCCCACGACGTGGGCGAACTGCTCGTGCGGTCGCTCGACGTCGCGGCCGCCCTCCTCGACGTCGCGGGCCACCCCCCACGGCAGGGGGACGGCGACGAGGGTCGCGCCCTCGTGCTCGACGGCCCGGGCTCGAACCCGTGGCTCGAGCTCCTCGACCGCGGGGCGGGCGTGCTGGGTCCCTGCAGCTGGTGGCCTCCCCCTTCGGGGAGCGTTGCCGGCATTACCCCCAGCACGTTCGTCCCGCACCACACCGTGCCTCGGCCGCAGGCCCCTGCAGAGGCGTTCGACGATGCCGGCCTGGCCGTTCTGCGGTCCGCGCCCGGGGACGGCCCACAGATCTGGTGCCGCTGCGACGGCGGCCCGCAGGGCTTCCTCTCCATCGCGGCCCACGGCCACGCCGACGCGCTGTCCGTCGAGGTCCGCCACGACGGCGTCGAGCTGCTCGTCGACCCCGGGACGTACTGCTACCACGGTGAGCCCGAGTGGCGCAGCTACTTCCGCTCCACCCGTGCCCACAACACCATCGAGGTGGACGGGGAGGACCAGGCCGTCGAGGCCGGTCCCTTCATGTGGTCGACCCACGCGGACGCGGTCGTCGACCGCGACCAGACCGGTGCCGACGGCGTCCGGGCCTGGTCGGCGCACCACACCGCGTACGCACGGCTGGACGCCGCTCTCTCCCACGCCCGGGAGGTCGTGCTCGACCCGGGCTCGGGCACGCTGACGTTCACCGACACGGTCACCGGCTCACGGGAGCACGGGCTGCGGCTGTTCTGGCACCTCGGCCCAGCGGTCGAGGTCGAGCTGGACGACGACGCCGCCGTGCTGTCGTGGCGCGGGCGGGACGGCTCGACGCAGCGCGCCCTCCTGCACCTGCCCACGGCGCTGGCCTGGACCGCCCACCGCGGCGAGACCGACCCTCCTCTCGGCTGGTACTCGCCCCGGTTCGGGGAGAAGGTCGCCGTCACCACCCTCGTCGGCAGCGGCAAGTGGACCGGGACCCTGGATCTGCGGACGCGCCTGACGGCATCCACCCCGGTCGCGAGCCCGCTGTCGCCGGTCGGCTCCGCCCACTCCTCCGCCCACCCCGGACCCCCCTGACGGACTCTGCCCATGCTCTTCACCTCTCGCACCCCCTTCTCGATCCCCACCTCGACCGCTCAGGGCCGGCTTTCTCGGTCTGCCTGCGCGGCAGGAAGGTCCACGCCTACGCTGGGCTACTTCCGGGCGCACCCAGGGGAGGCCTCGTGAGCGAGCAGGCTGTCGATCTCCGTTCGACCTGGGCCGTGCTGCGACGCCGCAGCGGGCTGCTCTTCCTCGCCGCGCTCATCGGCGGCGCCGCCGGGTTCGGATTCCTCTATCTCTTCCCGCCGCCGTACACCAGCGTGAGCGGGGTCCTGCTGCCGCCCTCCCAGGCGGGCGGGAGCACCTCCGCGGGCTACGACGCGGAGACGCAGGTGCTGATCGCGACGAGCTCGGAGGTGCTCTCCCGCGCCGCGGAGAAGGTGGAGCCACCGCTGACGGCGTCCGAGGCCGGTCAACGCGTCGAGGCGGAGGCCCCATCCCCTTCGGTGATCCAGATCACCGCCGAGGGTCCGACGGCGGCGCAGGCCGAGGCCCTGGCGGCCGCCGCGGCCCGGTCGCTCGTCGACTACCTCAGCGAGACCGCCCGCGACGTGAGCGACACCCAGCAGGAGGCGTTGCAGGCACGCCTCGACACCCTGACGCAGAGCCTCGCCGGCGTCAACGACGAGATCCAGGCGCTGACGAACAGGCTCCGCGACTCGGACCGGACCTCTGCAGCGGGCAGGGCGGACGCGTCGGCGCTGTCGGAGCTGACCGCCGTCCGGGCGTCCACGATCCTCGACATCGAGGCCCTGCGGAAGCAGCTGGCCGGCGAGGACGTCACGAACGGGCAGATCGCCACCGGGGCGAACGTCCTGGAGGCCGCTACCCCCGGTACCCGAGCTGGCCTCGTCGTCGACGCCCTCACCTACGTCCTCGGTGGCGCCGCGCTGTTCCTCGTCCTCGCGATCCTCTCGCTCGTCGCCACCAACCAGCGCGACCCGAAACTGCGCTCCCGCGACGAGATCGCCGACGCGGTCGGCATCCCGGTCGTGGCCTCGTTGCGGGCCCGCGCGCCCCGTTCGGCCTCGGGCTGGGTCGACCTGCTCCGCGACTACAGCCCCGACAGCACCGACGGCTGGGCGCTGAGGCAGCTGCTGCACCGCGTCCTCCCCGACGGCGCCGCCCTGTCGGACGACGGTCCGGCCGCGATCGTCGTCCTGTGCCTGTCCGGCGACACCGAGGCCCTCGCGGTCGGGCCCCAGATCGCCTCGTTCGCGGCCTCCACGGGAGTCGGTACGCAGTTCCTGGCGGCTCAGCAGCACGAGAGCGCGACGACCCTCTGGGCGGCGTGCTCGCAGTCCGCGGGACGGGACGAGGTACGGCCGGGCCTGTCGGTCACGGCGGCGCCAGAGGCGGTCCACCGCGCCTCGCTGTCGGTCCGGCTCCTCGTCCTCGACCGCGAGACCCCCGAGCCGGACCCGGACCAGGTCGTCGGAGCCATCGGCCTGCTGGCCGTGGGAGCCGCGTCGGTCACCCGCCCGAACCTCGCCGACACCGTGATCGCCGCCGACCGGGTCGGACTCACCGTCCACGGCATCGTCGTCGCCAACCCCGACCCACTCGACCGCACGACCGGACGCCTGGCACCCGTCGACCGACCGGGTGCCCCGGGGGCACAGCCGACCCCGCTCGCGACGAAGGTCCGCCCCGGAGCCGGGTCGAGCCCAGCGGCGGGCCCGCGGCGGCGCACCACCAAGGGCGGGAGGCAGCGGTGAACGGCCCCGCGTGGCGCGTCCACGACGAGGACGGCGACCCGGAGATCACCGGCACGCCCCGCCCGCTGCTCGTCACCGCTCGCTCGGTCGGCACCGCGCTCAGACGCACCTGGCGGGTCTGGGTGGGGGCGGCGCTCGTCGGCGGTCTGCTCGGGGTCGGTGCGCTCTTCGCCCTGCCGCGGCCCGCCGCGGCGACCACCACGCTGTTCATGGTCCACCCGGACGCCAGCGACCCGTCGGCGATGACGACCGACGTCAGCCTGCTCCAGACGCGCGAGGTCGCCAAAGGGGTCCGCGAGGACCTCGGTCTCACCCAGTCCCCGACCGAGTTCCTCGCGACGGTCACCGCCGAACCCCTCGAACGGGCAGATCCTCAAGCTCACGGTGACCGGCCCCGACGACGCCGCGGCCGTGGCGCGAGCCTCCTCGCTCGTGGACAACTTCCTGGAGTTCCGCGGCAAGCAGCTGCGGACGGTCTCCGACGGGCTCGTGGTGGGCTTCGAGAAGCGGGTCGCCGCCCTCCAGGCCGAGTCCGCCTCCCTCACCGCGGAGTACGCACGGCTCGGGAGCGAGCCCGGCGACGGGGGCGACCGCGCGAGCGAGATCATCGCGGCGAGGGCGAAGATCGCCACCCAGATCACCGAGCTGCAGCGATCCATCGAGTCCGCCGGTCTGCAGACCGACGCTGCCATCACCGCGACGCACGTCATCGACAGCCCGGCGGCGACGGCCCGCGGATCCCGGCGGCAGGTCGTGTTGTTCGGGGCATCCGGCGCTCTCCTGGCGGCCGCGGTGACCATGGGAGCGATCCTGTTCCGCACTCTCACCTCGAACCGGGTGCGCCGGCGTCGCGAGGTGGCCACGGCCCTGGGCGTCCCCGTCCGGGTCGGCATCGGCCCCGTCCCCGGGCACGGGCCGGTCGCCCGCGCGGAGGCGGCGGTGACCGCTCGCATCGCCCGTGCCCTCGGTGGCCGCCCCGCGGCGTGGACACCGAGACGTCGACACCGGAACCTCGAGGCGCTGGTCCAGGGTCTGGAGGGCGCGCTACCGGAACGGCTCACCGATACGCCGCCGCCGCCCGGCTCGCCGGGGGCCCGGCGCCGCGGCGGCCACCGCAGGGGTCCCGCCACCGTGGGCCTCGCCGCCATCGACCGGGCCCGGACCTCCGCGGTGGTACTGGCCACCCTGGGGCGGCGGTTGCAGGCGCAGGGGGTGTCGGTGCTGCTGGTCGACCTCAGCTCCGACGGGCACCTCGTGGCGGTGCTCGACGACGAGCACGACGTCGACAGTGACGGGGCCTCGGTGCGCGTGTTCCGCCCGGAGGGCGACCCTGCCCTGGTCCCGGGGCCGCGACGCGGAACACGGCAGCCGGGGCCGGCCGTGGCCGAGCGGGGCGAGCTCGGCGAGCTCTGGGACGAGGCGGACGTCGTCCTCGCCCTCCTCGAGGTCCACCCGGGCATCGACCTCGGGATCGTGCGGTCCTGGGTCAGCAAGGTCGTGCCGCTGGTCACGGCCGGCCGGGCCAGTGGTGAGCTGCTGACGACCGTCCGCGGGCTCGCCTCCGCGGCACGGCTCGAGATGCCCTTCGCGCTCGTCGACGGCGTCGACCGGTCCGACGAGTCCCTCGGGGTCCCCGACACGAGGGGCGACGAAGCCCCACCACGCGCCATGGAGTACCGGTGAGTGCATCGACGGTCGGGGTCTCTCGACACCCCGAGCGGCGGGACGTCGCTCCCGGTGCGCCGGTCGGACCGGGACAGCTGCCGCGTCTGGTGCTGCTGACCTGGGGCGCACTCTTCTTCAACGTCCTCACCCCCACGGGCGACGGGTCCCTCCTGCCCATCCCCCACGGAATGGCGCAGGCGATGGCCCAGGGGTCTCTCATCGTCGCGCTCGCCCTGGCCCTGCTGGCCAACCGTCGCCTCGTCCTGCGTCCCAACCTCTTCCTCGTGCTGCTGACGGTCATGGCGGTGGTGTCGTTCATCGTCAGCCTCCACAGCGAGTTCGTCGTCGGCTCGGTGTACCGCGGGGTCCGCCTCCTCGGCTTCGTGACCGTCCTGTGGCTGCTCACCCCGTGGTGGGGGCGACGGGACCTGGTCCTGCTGCGGGCCCACCGCATCTGCCTCTGGGCCGTGCTCGCGTCGGTGATCGTCGGGGCGGTGATCGCGCCGGGGCTCGCGTTCTCCTTCGGGGGCCGTCTCGTGGGCCTGATCTGGCCGGTTCCGGCGACCCAGGTGGGGCACTACGCGGCCGTGATCTTCGGGACCACGGTCATCCTCTGGATGTGCCACATCATCACCGGACGGCACGCAGCAGTCGGAGTGGCCGTGGCCACCGCAGCACTCATCGGGACCCACACCCGCACCGCGCTCCTCGGCGCCCTGCTCGGCCTGGCCGTCGCCGCTGCGAGCCTGTTCCTCGGCCACGCGAGGGCCCGGAGGCTCTCGGTGTCGAGCCTTCTGGGAGCCATGCTGGCCGCCCTGCTGTTCGCCCCCCAGATCATCACCTGGCTGGCACGCGGCCAGTCCGCGACCGAGGCCGGGAGGCTCACCGGCCGCACCGACGTGTGGAGCGACGTGTTCGCCGCGCCGCGGCCCCTGCTCGAGCAGTTCTTCGGCTCCGGTCTGTCGAACAAGTCCTTCGACGGCCTCGCCATCGACAGCAACTGGGTGGCGAGCTACGTCGACCAGGGCTGGTTCGGGATGCTCCTCCAGGCAAGCATCCTCATCCTCCTCGTGCTGATGGCGGTGACGCACGTCCGGGGCCCACGACGGGCGATCGCCCTCTTCCTCGTCGTGTACTGCACGGTGGCGTCGGTCACCGAGACCGGGCTCGGGGACGCGTCGCCCTACCTTCTCGACCTCGCCGTCGCCGCGTCGCTCCTCGCCTCACCACCGGTGCAGCGGCGCCTGCAGGAGACGGCACCGTGACCGACCCACAGCTCTCAGCGCACCTCGACCACCGACTCCAGCAGGGGAGCCGACGACGCAGGAGGAGATGGACACGATGACGACCAACCGCAGTGGCTCCGGGACACCGCAGCCACGACCCGGGGTGCTCCTCGACCGGGACGGGACGATCATCGAGGACACCGGCTACGTCGGTAAGGTCCGCGACGTCCGCTTCCTCGACGGGGCCGTCGAGGCCATCGCCCGGCTCAACGCGGCCGGGGTCCCCGTCGCCGTCGTCACCAACCAGGCCGGCGTCGCGCGCGGGTACTACGAGCTGGAGGACGTCCAGCTGGTGCACAAGCACGTGGAGGCCGAGCTGGCCAGCTCGCGGCGCACACGTCGACGCTGTGGTTCTTCTGTCCCTACCACCCCGAGGGCACCGTGCCGGCGTTCACGCGCACCAGCGCCGACCGCAAGCCGGGTCCGGGCATGGCACTGGCAGCCGCCGAGGCGCTGGACCTCGACCTCTCCGCCTCCTGGGTCGTGGGGGACAGCCCCTGCGACGTCGGGCTCGCCCGCGCGGTGGGAGCCCGCGCCCTGTGGATCGACTCCTCGGACGGCGATCCGGGAGACGACGTCCAGCGGGTCCCCGACCTGTCCACCGCGGTGGACCTCATCCTCGCCCGTGAGGGTGGCAGCGCACCCGGTGCGCAGGCAGCCTTCCCCTCCCGTCGGTACGCATCGGCTGCCGGCTTCGCGTCGGAGTACTCGGCGCAGCTCACCGAGGCCTTGGCGAGCATCGACCCCACCCAGATCGAGACGGCGGCCGGGATCCTCGCCGCTGCCTACGCCGCCGACCGCGCCGTGTTCGCCTGCGGGAACGGAGGATCGGCGTCGATCGCGAACCACTTCCAGTGCGACCACGTCAAGGGAGTCCGCATCGGCACCGGCCTCACGACGCGCGTGGTCAGCCTCAGCACGAACATCGAGATCCTCAGCGCCGTGGCGAACGACATCGGCTACGACGCCGTCTTCGAGTACCAGCTGCAGTCCCAGGCCAGAGCGGGTGACGTCCTGGTCGTCGTGTCGTCGTCGGGCCGGTCCCCCAACGTCGTGCGGGCACTGCAGTGGGCTCGCGACCACGGCCTGACGACCGTCGCGCTCACCGGGTTCACGGGCGGGGACGCCCGTGAGCTCGCAGACGCGGCAGTCCACGTGGACGCGCACAACTACGGCGTCGTCGAGGACGCGCACCAGGCCTGCATGCACCTGCTCGCCCAGTACGTCCGCCAGTCGCTGATGACCGACGCCGTCGTCGCCGGGCAGGTGTTCTGACCGATGCGCGTGGCGATCAACCTGCTCACCGACGACCCTCGCACGCCGTCGGGCGCGCACTGGTTCTGGAAGCAGGTCATCAGCGAGATGGTGCCGATGCTCGCCGAGGACGAGGAGCTGCACCTCGTCGTCAGCCCGAAGATCCGCGGCGAGCACTCCGGGTACGGACCCAAGGTCCGCTACATCACCTTCCCGTGGTCCAACGAACGTCGGGTGCTGCGCACGCTGAGCGAGCACACCTACGCACCGGTGCGGCTGCCCCGGTCCGGGATCGACGTCTTCAACACCCTGATCGCGCCGGTGGTCAAGCCGGCGCCCGGGCTCGTCGCCCACTTCAAGACGCTCCATGCGTTCACCAGCCCCGACGCCATCAACCCGCTCGTGCGTCTCTACCGACGCTCCGGCTATCCGCACACCGCCAAGGTCGCGGACATCGTCATCATCAACTCGGAGAGCCTCCGCAGCGAGGTCGAGACACACCTCGAGGTGGATCCTCGCAAGCTGCGCCTCATCCCCGAGGCCGTGGACCACCAGGTCTTCCGCCCGGGCGACCACGACGAGGCCGCGGCGACCCTCCGGCGCAGGTGGGGGATCGACGGGCCGTTCGTCCTCTTCGTGTCCTCGCTGTGGGCCTACAAGAACTGCGACGGCCTGCTCCGTGCCTTCGCCCTGGCCCGGGAGAGCCTGCCGGGCCACCGCCTCGTCGTCGTGGGCAGTGGCGCGGACGCCGAGTACACCGCGCAGCTGCGCCGACTCGCCGTGGACCTCGGGATCTCCGACCACGTCGTCTGGGTCGGAGGGGTGCCGCACCACGACACCCTGCCCTTCTACCGGGCCGCCGACGCCTTCGTCTACCCCTCTCACAACGAGACCTTCGGGCTGCCCATCCTCGAGGCGATGGCCTGCGGGTGCCCGGTCGTGACCTCCGACAGCAGCGCGATGCCGGAGACCGCCGGAGGCGCGGCGCTCCTCGCGGACCCCGAGTCGCCCACATCCATCGCCGAGGCGATCGTGCGTGCGTGCGGCCCCGAGTCGCAGCGTCTGCGCGAGCTGGGGCCGCCCCGCGCCGCACAGTTCACCTGGTCCGCCACCGCGAAGGCCACGCTCGAGGTGTACCGCGAGGTCCACGCCCTGCGAGGGGGTGCCCGATGAGGGTGCTCGTCACCGGCGGGGCCGGCTTCATCGGTTCGCACACGGTGGACCGGCTCGTCGCGGAGGGCCACGAGGTCACCGTCCTCGACGCGCTCACGGCTCCCGTGCACAGGGACGGCGTCCCCAACTACGTCACTCCCGGGGCGGACCTGTTCGTCGGCGACGTCCGCAACCGCGAGCTGCTGGCCAACCTGCTCCGCCGGGCCGACGCCGTCTACCACTTCGCCGCCTACCAGGACTACCTCCCGGACTTCGCCCGGTTCACCGACGTCAACGTCGTCTCCACGGCGCTGATCTACGAGATCGCGGTCGCGGAGCAGCTGGACCTGCGCCGCGTCGTCGTCGCCTCGTCGCAGAGCGCCATGGGTGAGGGCCTGTACCGCTGCCCGGTCGACGGCGAGCAGACGCCCGGGATGCGCCCGGAGGAGGCCCTGCGAGCGCGCCGTTGGGACCTGCCCTGTCCGGTGTGCGGCGGACCCCTGGAGATGCTGCAGACGCCCGAGCGGGTCTCCAACCCGCAGAACGCCTACGGGATGTCCAAGTACGGCGAGGAGATGGTGGCGCTCAACCTCGGACGCCGGTACGGCATCCCCTCCGTGGCCGTGCGGTACAGCATCGTCCAGGGGCCGCGGCAGTCGGTCTACAACGCCTACTCGGGGGCCTGCCGGATCTTCTCCCTCCACTACCTCCTGGGGAGCGCGCCGACCCTCTACGAGGACGGCGAGATGGTCCGCGACTACGTCAACATCCACGACGTCGTCGACGCCAACCTCCTCGTGCTCGACGACGACCGGGCCGTCGGACGTGCCTTCAACGTCGGCGGCGGCACCGCGTACACGACCCGGGAGTTCGCCGAGGTCGTCCGGGAGCACTACGGCTCGGACGCGCCCGGACGCGTCACCGGCGCGTACCGGTTCGGCGACACCCGACACATCGTCTCCGACATCTCGGCGCTGCGCGGCCTGGGTTGGGCCCCCAGGCGCACCCCGGCGGAGTCCGTCGCCGAGTACGCCGAGTGGCTGGCGGACATGCCGGGCCTGGACGAGGTGCTCGCCGGCGCCGAGGCGACGATGAAGTCCCTCGGAGTCGTCCGGGAGTCGGGCGGGTGAAGGCGTTCCTCCTGGCGGCGGGCCTCGGCACCCGCCTGCGTCCGCTGACCGACACCGTCCCCAAGTGCCTGGTGCCCGTCGGCGGTCGACCGTTGCTCGACATCTGGCTGGACAACCTTGCGCGTGCCGGCGTCACCGAGGTGCTGCTCAACCTCCACCACCTCCCCGACGTCGTCCGGGACCACCTCGACCGGTACGAAGGGCCCCCCGTCGTGACGACCACCTACGAGCCGGTCCTCCTCGGCAGTGCGGGCACCCTGGGCGCGAACCGCGACTTCGTCGGCTCCGACGAGGTGTTCCTCGCCGTCTACGGCGACGACCTCACCGACTTCGACCTGCGCCTGCTCACGACCGCCCTGGAGGCGGCGCCACGCGCGGAGGCGGCGATCGCCGTCTTCCGCGCCCCGCGGCCGGAGGCATGCGGCATTCTCGAGGTCGAGGACGGAGTGGTGACCTCGTTCGAGGAGAAGCCGGCCGCTCCGCGCGGCGACCTGGCCAACGCCGGCATGTACGCGTTCCGCCGTACGGTGCTCGACCTCGTGCCGCAGAGCACTCCGGCGGACATCGGCACGCACCTGCTGCCCCGGCTGGTGCGGCGGGCGGTGGCCGTCCCGGTCGGAGATGCCGTCCTCATCGACATCGGGACGCCGGAGGCCCTGGCCCGCGCCCAGGCGTCGTGGCCGCACGGAGGAGTCGCATGATCATCACCCAGACACCGCTGCGCGTCGGGCTGGTCGGGGGCGGTACCGACCTGCCGTCGTACTACCGACAGCACGGGGGACGCGTGCTCAACGCCGCCATCAACAAGTACGTCTACGTCGTCGTCAAGCAGCGCTTCGACGACGACATCTACCTCAACTACTCGCGCAAGGAGATCGTCTCCGAGGTGGAGGACGTCGAGCACGAGCTCGTCCGCGAGGCGATGCACATGGCGGGAGTGCGCGGTGGCGTCGAGATCACCACCCTCGCCGACATCCCGTCGGCGGGGTCCGGGCTCGGGTCGTCGTCGTCGGTCACCGTCGGCCTCCTCCACGCCCTGTTCGCGTACCAGGGGCGGCAGGTCTCGGCCGAGGAGCTGGCCGAGCGGGCGTGCACGATCGAGATCGACCGCTGCGGGAAGCCGATCGGCAAGCAGGACCAGTACGCGGCGGCCTTCGGAGGGATCTGCGACCTCGTCTTCGGCCCCGGTGACGCGGTGCGGGCGGAACAGATCCGGCTGCCCTCTGCCGAGCACCGCGCGTTCCAGGCCGAGCTCATGCTCTTCTACACCGGGATCACGCGAACGGCGGACACGATCCTCGGTGAGCAGAAGGCGAACGTGCCGGACCGGCTCACGCAGCTGCAGCAGCTCAAGGACCTGGCGTCACGCGCGGCGACCGGTCTGCGGTCGGGTCGACCCGAGGAGGTCGGAATCGCGCTGGGCAAGAGCTGGGAGGCGAAACGACAGCTGGCGCAGGGCGTGTCCAACGGTGCCCTCGACGAGGCGGTCGACGCCGCGATGCGGGCCGGGGCGACCGGCGCCAAGATCACCGGAGCGGGTGGCGGTGGCTTCGTCCTCGTCGTCTGCCCCCCGGAGCACCAGCAGGCGGTCCGCTCCGCGCTGGCCCCCATGAGGGACCTCCCGATCGCCGTCGACCCCTACGGGTCGCGGGTGATCTTCAACGTCCACCGCGACATCTGGAGCTGACCGGGCGTGGCGGCGAACCTCCCCGTGATCATCGCGATGGTGGCGCGCGAACGCGGCATCACCGGCGTCCACACCCACGTGCGGCAGCTGCGCAGGTACCTCGAGCGCACTGGCGGGACGGCCGAGCTGGTGACTCCCCACAGCTGGGCAGCCACCGGAAGATGGTGGCGGGGGCCGCTTCTCGTGCCGCTGTTCGGCGCGCGCGTGGTGCTCGAGCGGGTGTACGGACCGGCGAACGTGTGGTGGTACCGGCGTTCCCACGAGAGCGTCCTGCGCGCCGCCCTGCGCCGTCGTCTCGCCGACGAGGGCCCGTGCGTCGTCTACGCCCAGTGCCCCGTGTCGGCCAGGGCGGCCCTCGCCGCCCGGTCGGGGCCCCACCAGCGGGTGGTCCTCGCCGTGCACTTCCGGATCTCCCAGTCCGACGAGTGGGCCGACAAGGGCCAGATCCCGCGTGCGGGGCGCGTCTACCGGGGAATCCGCGCGACGGAGCGAGAGGTGGTGCCGGCCGTCGACGCGCTGGTCTTCGTCTCCACGTGGGCGCGCTCCGCCCTGCGGGAGTGGCTGCCCGAGACCGAGCACGTGCGCTCCACCGTGCTGCACAACTTCGTGAACGCGCCGGACGTGACCGGTTGGCACGGAGGCACCGGGGACCTGGTCAGCGTCGGCAACCTGGAAGCGGTGAAGAACCACCGGTACCTGCTGCGTGTGCTCGCCGCCGCCAGGTCACGCGGCCGGCGCTACACCCTCGACGTGTTCGGGGAGGGCGTGGAGCACGACCGCCTCGTGGCGCTCGCGGCCGAGCTCGGGCTCACCGACCAGCTCCGGCTGCACGGTTACCGCCCGGACGTGCAACAGCGACTCCCCGGCTACCGCGCCTACGTCCACGCCTCGTACTCCGAGTCCTCCTCACTGGCGATCATGGAGGCGATGGCGGTCGGGCTACCGGTGCTGTCCAGCACCGCAGGAGCACTCGGGGAGCTCTTCGACGACCCCGAGGAGGGGAGGTTCTGGCCGATCGACGACCCCGAGCGGGCCGCAGACATCCTCGTCGAGCTGATGGAGGACGGCGAGGAGCTCGAGCGGGTCGGCACCTCGGCGCGGAAGCGTTTCGCTCGCGACTACGACGCCGCCGTCGTGGCCCCGCGCCTCCTCGAGTTCCTTCGCTCCTCCTGAGCCCTGTCACAGGCCTGCCGGCGAGACACCGGACGACCGACGGCGCCCTCCCAGGGGGCGGCCGCGGTGCTGAGCCCGGGCGCGCAACGGAAGGCCGCTCACGCCGGTGACGAGGGCCAGGCCGAGCAGCACACCTCCCAGGACGTCCGACGCCCAGTGGGCCCCCGACACCACGAGGGCGGCAGCCATCAGGCCGGTGGCGAGGACGACCGGTGCCCACCCCCACCACGGCACCCTGGGCCAACAGACCAGCGCGCACCCGCCGAGGCACACGATGACGGCCACCGTGTGTCCGGAGGGATAGCTACCCCCGCTCGGCGGGGTGTAGCCCCACGGGTCCGCTCGTCCGAGGGCCACCTTCACCGCCACGGTCGAGACCACTGATGCTGTGGCAACGACGGCCCCGAGGACCGTCGGCCACGGAGAGCGGCGCCACAGCGAGGCTGCGATGCACGTTGCCGCGAGGAGCGCGAACATCCGGTTCGGGTTCAGCCGGTTCATCCAGGGGCTGTACCGCTGCTGGACGTCCCCCCAGTACTCGGCCGAGGGCCGGAAGTGCCGGGTGGCAGCCCGATCCAGGTCCTCGAGGGCTCCGGAGGCGACCGCGACGGTGAGGCTCACGAAGAGAACCGCGAGCACGACGGACAGCCAGATGGATCGATCCGAGCGGCCGGACCGCTGCCGGGTGCGCGACGCACCACCCGTTCCGGGGGCTCGCCACCCTTGTCCCGGAGGGCTTCTCATCCGGTCATCCTCGCACGACGGGTGGCCGCCTCGCGGCGACCAGCCCGGCACCGCCGGCGATCCACCGGCGTGCCGGATCCCGTTCGTAGTCTGACCGGGCTATGGCGCACCCAGCCCGGGACCGTTACGTTGGCACCGGTCTCGTTCGGCAGGGGAACGGGAGCTGCAGGGAAGGAACGCGCCATGAGGCGGTTCGATCTCCGGCGTGCGGTCGGTCACGCCTCCTCCGACGACGGTCGCGTCCAGAGTGGTCGTGGACCGGGACGGGGTGGGGCCCGGCGACGGCGTTGGACCGACCGCGTCTCGGTCGCGGTCCTCGGGACGCTCGCCATGGTCGCCGCCGTCGGCGTCGGGGCGCCCACGGCAGTCGCGGCGGATCCCTGCACGCCCCCGGTGAACGCCATCGCGTGCGAGAACAGCAAGCCCGGCCTGCCACCGAGCCAGTGGCAGATCTCCGGCTCCGGGTCGTCGACGATCCAGGGCTTCGCCACGACGATGAGCGTGAATGCCGGGGACACCGTCCGGTTCAAGATCAACACGCCCTCCCGTGCGTACCACATCGACATCCTGCGGCTCGGGTACTACCAGGGCAACGGTGCTCGGAGGGTGGTGGCGGGGCTGCAGCCGTCGACCTCGTTGCCGCAGACCCAGCCCTCGTGCCTGACGGACTCGGCGCCGACCGGCCTGATCGACTGCGGGAACTGGGGGGTCTCGGCGTCGTGGGCGGTGCCGGCGGACGCCGTGTCAGGGGTCTACATCGCCAACCTGGTCCGCGACGACGCGTCCGGGAGCAGCCACATCGTGTTCGTGGTGCGCAGCGACTCCAGCCGCTCGGACCTGATCGTCCAGACCTCGGACACCACGTGGCAGGCGTACAACAGGTACGGCGGCAACAGCACCTACACGTGCTCCTCCAACTGCCCGCCCGGCAGCCCCGCCGCCTACAAGGGCGCGTCGAAGGTGTCGTACAACCGACCGTTCACGACGGCCGTCGACTCGAGCCCGAGCTGGCTGATGTCGGCCGAGTACCCGATGATCCGTTTCCTCGAGGCCAACGGCTACGACGTCTCCTACACCTCGGGCGTCGACGTCGGCACGGCAGCAGGGGGCACGCTGCTGAAGAACCACAAGGTCTTCCTGTCGGTCGGGCACGACGAGTACTGGTCGGGCCCGCAGCGCGCGAACGTCGAAGCGGCCCGGGATGCAGGGGTGAACCTTGCCTTCTTCAGCGGTAACGAGATGTTCTGGAAGACGAGGATGGAGCCCAGCATCGACGGGTCCGCCACCTCGAACCGCACCCTGGTCACCTACAAGGAGACCCACTACGACGGCGTGGTCGACCCGGCGGACCCTCCGACGTGGACCGGAACCTGGCAGGACCCGCGGTTCAGCCCCCCGGGGACGGGGGACGCCCCCAGAACGCGCTGACGGGCCAGCTGTTCGTCGTCAACTCCGGCAGCACCGACATCAAGGTGCCGGCCCAGTACGGCAAGATGCGCTTCTGGCGCAACACGGCCGCTGCGAACCTCGGCGCCGGGCAGACGCTGACGCTCGCGCCGGGACAGGAGACCCTCGGGTACGAGTGGGACGTCGACGCCGACAACGGGTTCCGACCGGCCGGCCTGTTCAACCTCTCGTCGACCACGTACACCTCGGCCGAGTCCTTCACCGACTACGGCAGCACGGTGCAGTCCCCCAGCACGGCCACGCACCGGATGTCGCTCTACCGCGCCCCGAGCGGCGCCCTGGTCTTCGGTGCCGGAACGGTGCAGTGGTCGTGGGGTCTGGACGACCCCGACTCCACGCCCGACACGAACATGCGTCAGGCCACCGTCAACCTCTTCGCCGACATGGGCGCCCAGCCGTACGCGCTGGCCTACCAGGGCCTGACCCTCGCGACGCCCTCGACCGACACGAGCGCGCCCACGTCGACGATCACCTCGCCGGCCAGCGGGACCACCGTGGGTGACGGGACGACGATGACGATCAGCGGCACCGCCTCCGACACCGGAGGGGGGGTCGTGGCCGGGGTCGAGGTCTCGACCGACGGCGGCGCCACCTGGCGCCCGGCGACCGGGACCACGAGCTGGAGCTACAGCTGGGTGGCCCACGGCAACCCGAGCACGACGATCAGGACCCGGGCCGTCGACGACAGCGGGAACATGGAGACCCCCGCGTCGGGACGACTCGTGAACGTCGGCTGCACGTGCTCGATCTGGGGAGCGGGGTTCAGCCCCAGCCGCAGCGACTCGGGTGACGCCAGCGGCGTCGAGGTCGGCGTCAAGTTCCGTTCCGACGTCTCCGGCCAGGTCACGGGCGTCCGCTTCTTCAAGGACACGAAGAACACCGGCACCCACATCGGCAACCTGTGGACCGAGTCGGGCACCAAGGTCGCGTCGGTGACGTTCGGCAACGAGACCGCCTCCGGCTGGCAGCAGGCCACCTTCTCCAACCCCGTCGCGATCAACGCCAACACGACGTACGTGGTGTCGTACTTCGCCCCGAACGGCCACACGGCCAGTGACCCCAACTACCTCTACCCCAACCCGTCACCGCGACCGGACCTGCGCAGCCACGTCGACAGCCCGCCGCTGCACGCGCTGCGCAACACCAACGGCGTCGTCAACGGTCTGTACCGGAACGGCACGGCCAGCGGGTTCCCGACCCAGACCAAGGACGCGACCAACTACTGGGTGGACGTGATGTTCACCCTGAGCACGGGGCCCGCCAGCGCACCGGGAACGCCGACCGGTGTGACGGCCACGCCCGGCAACGCCTCGGCGTCGGTGAGCTGGGCCGCTCCGCCGGATGGCGGGAGCGCGATCACCAGCTACACCGTCACCCCGTACATCGGCACCACCGCCCAGACTCCGAAGACCGTCACCGGCACGCCACCAGCCACCACCACGACGATCACCGGGCTCACGAACGGCACCGCCTACACCTTCAAGGTGACCGCGACCAACGCCGTCGGCACCGGCCCGGCCTCGGCCGAGTCCAACGCCGTCATCCCGGCAGCGGTGAGCTGCACCGCCTGCACCCTCTGGCCCGCATCGGCCGTCCCCTCGAACCCCGACCAGGGTGACTCCAGCTCCTACGAGGCCGGCGTGAAGTTCAGGGCCGACCTCAACGGCGAGATCCGCGGCATCAGGTTCTACAAGTCACCACTCAACACGGGAACCCACATCGGGAGCCTGTGGACGTCGACGGGCACCAGGCTCGCCTCGGTCACCTTCACCAACGAGACCGCCTCCGGGTGGCAGGAGGCACTGTTCTCGACACCGGTGCCCATCACCGCGGGCACGCTGTACGTCGCGTCGTACTTCGCCCCCAACGGCCACTACGCCGGCGACGGCGGCTACTTCGCCGGGCAGGGCGTGGACCGGGGCCCGCTCCACGCGCCCGCCGACGGCGTCGACGGGGGCCAGGGCGTCTACCGCTACGGAACGAGCAGCGGCTTCCCCACGAGCACCTACAACTCCGAGAACTACTGGGTCGACCTCGTCTACTCCACCGGGACACCGACCGCCCCGAGTGCGCCGGCGAACGTGTCGGCGACGGCCGGTGACGGGTCCGCGGTGGTGTCCTGGTCGGCGCCTGCCGACGGCGGCAGCGCGATCACGAGCTACACGGTGACCCCGTACGTCGGGACCACCGCCCAGACGCCGAAGACGGTCACCGGCGGCTCGACCACGACGACGGTGACGGGGCTGACCAACGGCACCACGTACACGTTCCGGGTCACCGCGACCAACTCCATCGGTACCGGCCCGGCCTCACCCTCGTCGAACTCGGTGACACCGAGCGCACCGACCGTCCCTGCAGCACCCTCCGGGGTCACGGCCACCGCCGGAGACGGGTTCGCCCTCGTGTCCTGGACCGCACCGGTCGACGGTGGCAGCGCGATCACGAGCTACACGGTGACCCCGTACGTCGGCACCACCGCCCAGACCCCGAAGACCATCGCGGGCAGCCCCCCCTCGACGAGCACGACGGTGACCGGGCTGACCAACGGCACCACGTACACGTTCCGGGTGACCGCGACCAACGCCATCGGCACCGGCCCGGCCTCGGCCGCCTCGAACTCGGTGACCCCGACCGGCCCGACCGCGCCCGCGGCACCCTCCGGAGTCAGCGCCACGGCGGCCGACGGCTCCGCGGTGGTCTCCTGGACCGCACCGGCCGACGGCGGCAGCGCGATCACGAGCTACACCGTCACCCCGTACATCGGCACCACCGCCCAGACCCCGAAGACCGTCACCGGCTCCCCGCCGGGCACCAGCACCACGGTCACCGGGCTCACCAACGGCACCGCGTACACGTTCCGGGTCGCCGCGACCAACGCCATCGGCACCGGCCCGGCCTCCGCCGCCTCGAACGCGGTCACCCCGGTCGCCGGCGGCTGCGCCGCCTGCACCATCTGGCCCTCGTCGACCGTCCCGGCCACCCCGGCCGTGACCGACCCCTCCTCCGTGGAGGTCGGCGTGCGGTTCACCTCCGACGTCGACGGACAGATCACCGGCATCCGCTTCTACAAGGGCACCGGCAACACCGGCACCCACGTGGGCAACCTGTGGACCTCCACCGGCACCAAGCTGGCCACGGTCACCTTCACCGGCGAGAGCACCACCGGCTGGCAGCAGGCCGACTTCTCCAGCCCCGTGCCCATCACCGCCGGCACCACCTACGTCGCCTCCTACCTGGCCCCCAACGGCTACTACGCCGGCGACGGCGGCTACTTCGGCACCGCGATGTACCAGGCGCCGCTGCGAGCCCTGGCCAACGGCGACGGCGGCGGCAACGGCGTCTACGCCTACGGCACCACCAGCACCTTCCCCACCAGCACCTTCAACTCCACCAACTACTGGGTCGACGTCGTCTTCAGCTCCGCCCCCGCCACCGCCCCCACGACACCGACCAACGTGTCGGCGGTCGCCGGCGACGGGTCCGCGGTGGTCTCCTGGACCGCACCCTCCGACGGCGGCAGCCCGATCACCAGCTACACCGTCACCCCCTACATCGGCACCACCGCCCAGACCCCCAAGACCGTCACCGGCACCCCACCGGGCACCAGCACCACGGTCACCGGCCTGACCAACGGCACCGCCTACACCTTCACGGTCACCGCCACCAACGCCGTCGGCACCAGCCCCGCCTCCACCGCCTCCGGCCCGGTCACGCCCACGGGCGCCTCCGCCCCGAGTGCGCCGGCGAACGTGTCGGCGACGGCCGGTGACGGGTCCGCGGTGGTGTCCTGGTCGGCGCCTGCCGACGGCGGCAGCGCGATCACGAGCTACACGGTGACCCCGTACGTGGGGACCACCGCGCAGGCCCCGAAGACCGTGGCTGGCAGCCCCCCCTCGACGACGACGACGGTGACGGGGCTGACCAACGGCACCACGTACACGTTCCGGGTGACCGCGACCAACGCCGTCGGCACCGGCCCGGCGTCCGCCGACTCCAACGCAGTGACACCGTCCGGCGCTTCCGCTCCCGCGGCACCGACGAACGTCTCCGCGGTCGCCGGGGACGGCTCCGCGGTGGTCTCCTGGACCGCACCGGTCGACGGTGGCAGCGCGATCACGAGCTACACCGTGACCCCGTACGTCGGCACCACCGCCCAGACCCCCAGGACCGTCACCGGCTCCCCGCCGGGCACCAGCACCACGGTGACCGGGCTGACCAACGGCACCACGTACACGTTCCGGGTGACCGCGACCAACGCCATCGGCACCGGCCCGGCCTCGGCCGCCTCGAACTCGGTGACCCCGACCGGCCCGACCGCGCCCGCGGCACCCTCCGGAGTCAGCGCCACGGCGGCCGACGGCTCCGCGGTGGTCTCCTGGACCGCACCGGCCGACGGCGGCAGCGCGATCACGAGCTACACCGTCACCCCGTACATCGGCACCACCGCCCAGACCCCGAAGACCGTCACCGGCTCCCCGCCGGGCACCAGCACCACGGTCACCGGGCTCACCAACGGCACCGCGTACACGTTCCGGGTCGCCGCGACCAACGCCATCGGCACCGGCCCGGCCTCCGCCGCCTCGAACGCGGTCACCCCGGTCGCCGGCGGCTGCGCCGCCTGCACCATCTGGCCCTCGTCGACCGTCCCGGCCACCCCGGCCGTGACCGACCCCTCCTCCGTGGAGGTCGGCGTGCGGTTCACCTCCGACGTCGACGGACAGATCACCGGCATCCGCTTCTACAAGGGCACCGGCAACACCGGCACCCACGTGGGCAACCTGTGGACCTCCACCGGCACCAAGCTGGCCACGGTCACCTTCACCGGCGAGAGCACCACCGGCTGGCAGCAGGCCGACTTCTCCAGCCCCGTGCCCATCACCGCCGGCACCACCTACGTCGCCTCCTACCTGGCCCCCAACGGCTACTACGCCGGCGACGGCGGCTACTTCGGCACCGCGATGTACCAGGCGCCGCTGCGAGCCCTGGCCAACGGCGACGGCGGCGGCAACGGCGTCTACGCCTACGGCACCACCAGCACCTTCCCCACCAGCACCTTCAACTCCACCAACTACTGGGTCGACGTCGTCTTCAGCTCCGCCCCCGCCACCGCCCCCACGACACCGACCAACGTGTCGGCGGTCGCCGGCGACGGGTCCGCGGTGGTCTCCTGGACCGCACCCTCCGACGGCGGCAGCCCGATCACCAGCTACACCGTCACCCCGTACATCGGCACCACCGCCCAGACCCCCAAGACCGTCACCGGCACCCCACCGGGCACCAGCACCACGGTCACCGGCCTGACCAACGGCACCGCCTACACCTTCACGGTCACCGCCACCAACGCCGTCGGCACCAGCCCCGCCTCCACCGCCTCCGGCCCGGTCACGCCGGCGCCGGGCGGCTGCGCGGCCTGCACGATCTGGTCGCCGTCGGCGACACCGGCGAACCCGAGCGTCTCGGACGGGTTGTCGGTCGAGGTCGGCGTCAAGTTCAGCTCCGACGTCGCGGGACGGATCACCGGCATCCGCTTCTACAAGGGGGCCGGGAACACCGGCACCCACGTCGGCAGCCTGTGGACCGCCTCCGGCACCAAGCTGGCCTCGGTGACCTTCACCGGCGAGAGCACGACCGGCTGGCAGCAGGCGACCTTCTCGACGCCGGTGCCCATCACGGCGGGCACCACGTACGTCGCCTCCTACCTGGCGCCCAACGGCCGCTACGCCGGGGACAGTGGGTTCTTCAACTCCTCGGGTGTCGACAACCCGCCACTGCATGCCTTGAAGAGCGGCCAGAGCGGAGGCAATGGCGTGTACGCGTACGCGACGACCAGCACCTTCCCGACCAACAGCTTCAAGGCGGCCAACTACTGGGTCGACGTCGTCTTCGCCACGGGCTGAGCGGCCAGTGCTGGTCCCGGCCACCGACCTCGTGCACCCGCCGTCGGAGGGCGCTCGTGGGCGACCGAAAGCCGATGCGGGAGCGGGCGTCGGACCGGGGCGGCGTCCGAGAGCCACGGGGACGGGTGCAGGTGGCGGGGCCGGCGGGGCAGACGCCGGCCCCACCCACGGGCCGGAGCCGTCCGGCCGAGAATCGTCAGGAGGACCATGAGGGGCGCCACCACGAAACACGGGACGGGCACGGTGCCCTCCCGCCAGAATGACGACATCCGGGCTCGAGCGGTGACCATCCAGTCCTCACCCGCACCACGACGCCGTCCGGGAAGGGGGTCACCGTGACCAGTGTGAGCGTGGTCATCCCGTGCTACCGCTACGGGCACTTCCTCGACGCTGCAGTCCGTAGCGTCCTCGACGACCAACCCGGCGTCGACGTGCGGGTGCTCATCATCGACGACGCCTCCCCGGACGACAGCGCCGACGTGGCCCGCGGGATCGCGGCGCGGGACCCGAGGGTCGAGGTGATCGTCCACGAGACCAACCGGGGGAACATCGCCACGTTCAACGAAGGGCTCCTGGACTGGGCGGACGGCGACTACTGCCTGCTGCTGTCGGCGGACGACCGGGCGACGCCCGGCGCACTGGGACGGGCGCGCGACCTGCTGGACGCCCACCCCGAGGTCGGGTTCGTCTACGGCCGCGCGCTCTGGGTGAGCGACGGAGACCCGCTGCCGCCGGCACGGACCCGAGTACGTGGCTGGTCCGTGCTGTCCGGCCAGCGGTGGCTGGAGCACCGTTTCCGGCAGGCGGAGAACCCGATCACCTCGCCGGAGATCGTCGTGCGCACGGAGCTGCACCAGCGCGTCGGAGGCTACGACCCCGAGCTGCCCCGGGCCGCGGACATGGAGATCTACATGCGCTTCGCCGCCCATGCCGACGTCGGGTTCATCCGCGGCGCCGACCAGGCCTTCTACCGGCTGCACGGCGAGAACATGAGCAGCGCGGTCAGCGCCCTGATGGACCTGGTCCAGCGCCGCTCGGTGTTCGAGGTGGTTCTCGAGCGGTACCGTGCGCGGCTCGAGGAGCCCGGCCACCTGTCGGACCTCGTGCACCGGCAGCTGGGTCGCGAGGCCCTCTGGGCCGCCGCCCGCGTCCACGACCGGGGAGCGTTCCGTCGTGGCGAGCTCGGGCGGCGTCTGCTCGGCGCCGGTCCGGGCGAGGAGGAGCAGGACGTCGAGGGGCTGCTCGACTTCGCCGCCGACTGCTGTCCGGCGCTGGCTGGGCACCACGTCTACCGGACCCTGCGGGCAGGGGGACGCCTGGGTCCGCGGGAGCTCGGGTACATGGTCGACCAGAAGGGCCGGTGGTGGCTGCGACGCCGGTCCTGGACGTACCGGGGGTACTAGTCGTGCGACTGGTGACGGGTTCTCGCAGAGGGCAGGTGGCTGTGCGGCAACGGTGTGACGCGTCGCCGTCATCTCGCGATTCCCGGGCGGCGCGCGGGGGCGGCGCACTAGGCTCGGAGACGGTGTCGCCGCGAACAGCGGGTCACGGGGTCGTAGCAGGGCGGCCGCGGGCGCGACACGGAAGGACGGCATCATGACCGCACGAGTCGGTGTGGCAGTGGTCGGCGCAGGGTACTGGGGACCGAACCTCGTTCGGAACGCCATGGCGACCCCGTCGGTCGACCTCAGGTGGCTGTGCGACCTGGACCGCGGACGGGCCGAACAGGTCCTGGGTCCGTACTCCACGGTCGGCGCCACCGAGTCCTTCGACGAGGTCCTCGGGGACGACTCGGTGCATGCCGTCGCCATCGCGACCCCGGCGGCCACCCACTTCCCGCTGGCGATGGCCGCGCTCGACGCCGGCAAGCACGTCCTCGTGGAGAAACCCCTCACCTCGACGCTGGCCGACGGGCACAAGCTCGTCCAGGCGGCGGAGGACCGCGGCCTGGTCCTCATGTGCGACCACACCTACTGCTACACCTCCTCCGTGCAGGAGCTGCGCCGGCTGGTCCGTAGCGGGGAGATCGGCGACGTGCAGTTCGTGGACTCGGTGCGGATCAACCTCGGCCTGGTCCAGCCGGACATCGACGTGCTCTGGGACCTGGCTCCGCACGACCTGTCGATCCTCGACTACATCATGCCGACCGGCGTCTGCGTCGAGTCCGTCGCCGCGCACGGCGCCGACCCGATCGGACACGGCGTGGCGTGCGTGGCCTACCTGACACTCCGGCTGAGCAACGGGGCCATGGCGCACGTCCACGTCAACTGGCTCTCCCCCATCAAGATCCGCACCATGGTCCTCGGCGGCTCCCAGCGCACCGTGGTGTGGGACGACATGAACCCCAGCCAGCGGCTGTCCGTGTACGACCGCGGCGTGGAGCGATCGGCATCCGCGGAGCTCGACGCCGACGACCGGAAGCAGGTGCGCATCTCGTACCGCATCGGCGAGATGGTGGCACCGGCGCTCCGGGAGCAGGAGGCGCTGCGGGCCATGATGGGCGAGTTCGCGGCGGCGGTTCTCGAGGGACGCCCAGCGGCCACGGACGGCCGTGCCGGCCTGCGCGTCATGAGCGTGCTCGACGCCGCCGCTCGAAGCCTCGAGCTCGACGGCTCCTACGTGACCCTGGAGCGGACCCCATGATCGAGAACAGCACCTGCCTCGTCACCGGTGGGGCGGGGACCATCGGCTCGACCATCGTCGACCAGCTCCTGGAGGCGGGCGCCGCCGAGGTCCGGGTCCTCGACAACTTCGTGCGGGGGCGGAAGGAGAACCTGGCCGATGCCCTGCCCACCGGGCGGGTGCGGGTGGTCGACGGCGACGTCCGCGACGTGCCGACGGTCAAGGAGGTGACGGCGGGTGCCGACCTCGTCTTCCACCAGGCGGCCATCCGCATCACCCAGTGCGCCGAGGAGCCGCGTCTGGCACTCGAGGTCCTGGCCGACGGGACGTTCAACGTGCTCGAGGCCGCGGTCGAGGCCGGCGTCCGCAAGGTGGTCGCCGCGTCGTCCGCCTCGGTCTACGGACTCGCGACGCAGTTCCCGACCGCGGAGGACCACCACCCCTGGGACAACGACACCTTCTACGGTGCGGCGAAGGTCTTCAACGAGGGGATGCTGCGCAGCTTCCACGCCATGAGCGGGCTCGACTACGTGGCGCTGCGCTACTTCAACGTCTACGGGCCCAGGATGGACATCCACGGCCTCTACACCGAGGTGCTGATCCGGTGGATGGAGCGCATCGAGGCCGGCCAGCCGCCCCTCATCTTCGGCGACGGGCAGCAGACGATGGACTTCGTCTTCACGACCGACATCGCGCGAGCGAACCTCCTCGCCGCCACGGCCCCCGCCACGGATGCGGTGTTCAACATCGGCACCTGCACGGAGACCAGCCTCCTCGGCCTGGCCGAGGCCCTCCTCGCCGCCATGGACAGCGACCTGGAGGTCGAGTTCGGGCCCGAGCGCGCGGTCAACGGCGTGACCCGCCGCCTCGCGTCCGTCGACGCGGCGCGTGCGCAGCTCGGGTGGGTTCCGGAGGTCGACCTGGACACCGGTCTGCGGCGTCTCGTCGACTGGTGGCGCAGCGAGCGTGGCGCGCCGTGATCCCGGTGATGAAGCCGTGGATCGGCGAGGAGGAGGCCGAGGCGGCCGCCGCGGCGGTGAGGTCGGGGTGGGTCGCCCAGGGTCCCCGTGTCGCCGAGTTCGAGGCCGCCTTCGCCGACCGGGTCGGCGCCCCCCACGGCGTGGCCGTCTCCTCCTGCACCACCGCCCTCCACCTCGCGCTCCACCTCCTCGGCGTGGGCCCCGGCGACGAGGTCGTCGTGCCCTCCTTCTCCTTCATCGCCACGACGAACTGCGCCGTGTACGTCGGTGCCACGCCGGTGTTCGCCGACGTCGAGGCCCAGGACGGCAACCTCAGCGCACGGACGGTCGAGCCGGTCCTCACCGAGCGGACCCGGGCCGTCGTCGTCGTCCACCAGGGGGGTGCACCAGCGGACGTCGAGCCGCTCCGCGCGCTCTGCGAGCGCCGCGGGGTCGCGCTCGTCGAGGACGCCGCCTGCGCCGCCGGGTCCCGCTACCACGGCGCCCCCGTGGGTGCCGGGTCTCCGATGGCGACCTGGTCCTTCCACCCCCGCAAGCTGCTCACCACAGGCGAGGGCGGCATGCTCACGACGCCGGACGCGGACCTCGCGGAGCGCGCTCGTCGGCTCCGGGAACACGGGATGAACGTCAGCGCGGCCGCCCGCCACCAGTCGCGGCAGCCGGTGATCGAGAGCTACCTCGAGGTCGGCTTCAACTACCGGATGACCGACATCCAGGCCGCGGTCGGCCTGGTGCAGCTCGGCCGACTCGACGCCATGGTCCGCCGCCGCCGGGAGCTCGCCGGCCGGTACCGCACACTCCTCGCCGACGTGCCGGGGCTGCGGGCGGTGGGCGACCCGGCCTGGGGGGAGTCGAACTTCCAGTCGTTCTGGGTCGAGCTCGGAACCGACTTTCCCCTGACCCGCAACGAACTGCTCGCCCTCCTGGCGGAGAACGGCGTGTCGGCCCGCGCGGGGATCATGGCGGCGCACCGGCAGCCGGCGTACGTCGGGCACGAGCACGGCGACCTGTCCGTCACCGAGCGGTTGACCGACTCCACCCTCATCCTCCCGCTCTTCCACTCGATGACGGAGCAGGAGCAGCACGCCGTCGTCGACGTGGTCCGGCGGGCCGCGGGCCTGAGGGCAGCCTCCTGATGCCGAGACCCGTCGTCGTCGTCGGAGCGGGGGGCTTCGCACGCGAGGCGGCCGAGGCCGTCCGGGCCGTCGGGGCCGCTCACGGCACGATGGAGATGCGAGGCTTCCTCGACGACGACCCCGCCCTCCATGGCCGATCGTTCTCGGGCAGCCCGGTGCTGGGGCCGGTGGCGGCGGTCGCCGACCACCCGGACGCGGCGGTCGTCGTGGCCGTCGGTCGGCCGGACGCCTACACCGCACGCCGGCGTCTGGTCGAGCTGCTCGGCCTCGCCGAGGACCGGTACGCCACGGTGGTGCACCCGAGCGTCGTCGTGCCCGCGAGCTGCGCCGTGGGCGCAGGGTCCGTGCTGCTCGCACAGGTCGTGCTGACGACGGACGCCACCGTCGGACGGCACGTTGCGGTGATGCCGCAGGTCGTCCTCACCCACGACGTCCGGGTCGACGACTACGCGACCCTGGCCTCGGGGGTGCGCCTGGGCGGCGGCGTGCACGTCGGGGAGGGTGCCTACGTCTCGAGCGGGGTCTGCGTCCGTGAGGGCAGGCGCGTCGGGTCGTGGGCCATGGTCGGCATGGGTTCGACCGTGGTGTCCGACGTGCCGGCAGGCCGCCTGTGGTTCGGATCCCCAGCACGGGACGTGCGCCCGGCGCCGCTCCCCGCGCCGACCCCCGACCGGAACCCGCCCACCGACCCCCCAGGAGGCACACCATGACCGCGATCCCACTCGTCGACCTGTCGATCCAGCACGCCCAGATCGCCGACGAGGTCGCCGACGGGTTCGCCCAGGTCCTCGCCGCCGGCGACTTCATCGGCGGCAAGGCGGTGACGGCGTTCGAGCAGGAGTACGCGGAGCTCGTCGGCGCCCGCGCCTGCGTCGGCGTCGGCAACGGCACCGACGCGCTCGAGCTGGCCCTGCGTGCTGTCGGGGTTCGTCCCGGCGACGACGTCGTCGTCCCCGCGAACACCTTCATCGCGACCGCCGAGGCGGTCGTGCGGGCGGGCGCGCGGCCGGTGTTCGTCGACGTCGACGACGGGGCGCTCCTCCTCGACCCGAGCCTGGTCGAGGACGCCCTCACCGCACGCACGACCGCCGTCGTCCCCGTCGACCTCTTCGGCCAGGTGGCGCCCTTCGAGCTGCTGCCGTCCTCGATCGGCCAGCGCGGCATCGCCGTCGTGGAGGATGCCGCCCAGTCGCAGGGCGCTACCCGGCACGGCAGGTCCGCCGGCACCTTCGGTGTGGTGGCGGGCACCAGCTTCTACCCCGGCAAGAACCTCGGCGCCTACGGCGACGGCGGAGCCGTGGTCACCCAGGACGTCGAGATCGCGCGTTCGGTCCGCCTGATGGGCGCCCACGGCAGTCCCGCCAAGTACGAGCACGCCGTGGTCGGCTTCAACTCCCGCCTCGACACCCTGCAGGCGGTGGTGCTCCGGGCCAAGCTGCGCCGGCTGCACCACTGGAACGCCCAGCGGCGTGCTGCGGCTGCGCGCTACGACGACCTCCTCGGCGACATCCCCGACGTGCGCCTCCCCGCGACCCTCTCGGGCAACGAGCACGTGTGGCACCTGTACGTCGTCCGGGTCCCGAACCGTGACGAGGTGCTCGGCGCCCTGCAGTCCGACGGCGTCGGCGCCGGCATCCACTACCCCGTCCCGGTGCACCTGACTCCCGCCATGTCCGACCTCGGGTACCGACCCGGGAGGTTCCCCGTGACCGAACGGGCCGCCGGCGAGATCCTCTCGCTGCCCATCTTCCCCGGCATCACCCCCGACCAGCAGGAACGGGTCGCGGCCTCGCTTCGCCGAGCGCTGACCGGCCACCGCGGCTGACCCGCGGACGTCGCCGGGGACGGTCGGGCACGGAGATGAGCCGGGAGGACGAGGACGCGCCCGGGGACGGCCTCGGCCGCCAGGCCGCCACCGGCGTCCTGTGGCTCACCGCGCAGAAGTGGGCGGTCCGCGCCAGCGGCTTCGTCACGCTCATCGTGCTGACCCATCAGATCGCACCCCGTGACTTCGGGGTCGTGGCGGCTGCGATGTCCGTGATCCCCATGGTGTACTTCCTCGCGGACCTCGGTTTCTCGACCTACCTGCTCCAGGCCGACGAGGTCGACCAGCGCATCCTCAGCACCGCCTTCTGGGCGTCGGTGGCGGCCGGGGCGCTGCTGTCGCTGGGCCTCGTGGGTATCGCCCCGCTGCTCGCGGGTGCCTTCGGGATCCCCGAGCTCGCGCAGGTGCTGCAGGTCCTCGTGGCGTCGGTGGTGCCCACCGTCCTCGCGGCGGTGCCGCTCGCCCTGCTCCGCCGGGCGATGGCGTTCCGCGCCGTGGCGGTGCAGGCGCTCGTGGCGTCGGTCCTGGCCCAGGTGGTGGCGATCGCGATCGCACTCCTCGGCGGCGGCGTCTGGGCCCTGGTCGCCCAGCTCGTCGTCACCCAGTGGGTCATCGCCGTGCTCGCGTGGCGGCGGGCCCGGTGGATACCGTCGTTCACGCTCTCGCCGCGGCTGTTCCGCCGGATGGCCGTGTTCGGCGTCAAGGTGTCGGGGTTCGACATCCTGGGCACCTCCCGGATGCTCGTCGAGAACTGGATCATCGCCGTGGCGCTCGGACCCACGGCCCTGGGCTTCCTCAACATCGCGCAGCGGCTGATCCTCGTGGCCCAGGAGCTCATCGCGGCCTCGCTCGTGCCGGTCTCGACCGTGGTGTTCGCCAAGGTGCGTGACTCCGCCGGCCGGCTGCGGAGCACGTACCTCAAGGCGCTGGGGGTCGCCTACGCCATGGTGTCGCCACTGATGATCGTCCTCCTCGTCACGGCGCCGCAGCTGATCCCCCTCCTCTTCGGCGAGCAGTGGCGGGCCAGCGCCGCCCCGGCCCAGGCACTGGCCGTGGCGGGCATCATCACCCTCGGCGCCATGATCGACCACGGCCTGTTCTACGGGCTCGGCCGTCCCGGTGCCTGGCTCTCGTACGCCGTGGTCGTCGACGTGGCAACCGTGGCGACCACGGCGTTCGCCGTCCGGTGGGGGCTGGTGGGAGTCGCCATCGGGTTCGTCGTCGTCGCGGTCGTCGGAACGGTCGCTCGATGGCTGCTCGTCAGTCGGGTCATGGCGCTGCCGGCCACCACGGTGGCGCGACCCTTCGCCACGGTCCTCGGTCCGTCCCTCGTCACCGCAGCCACCGGGCTGCTCCTGACGGAGGCCCTGGGTGGGTCGGTGTCGCCGTGGCTCGAGGTGGTCGGCATCGGGGTGCTGCTCCTCGCCCTCGACCTGCTGCTCCTCCGGCTGATGGCCGCACAGGTGCTCCGGGACGGCCTGGGCATCCTGCCGGTGCCCGAGCGGATCTCCTCTCCCGTGCGCAGGCTGCTGCGGCTGCGTCCCGGAACCGCCTGACGCGGTCCACCCTCGTCCTGACCCCCCGGTCGGGCCATTGCCGCCGCATGCGGGCGCTGTCAGCATGGTTCGTGCTGGAGGCAGGGGCCCCAGGTCCGTGCACGTGGCACGGAGCCCCAGCGGTCCGGCTGCACGGATCGAGGGGATGCCCCGTGGACGAGACACAGGTTCGAGAGTTCTGGAACGCGCACCCGTGCGGTGACCACATCGTCGGAGGGCTCCATGAGGAGTGCGCCGACGACTACGAGGAGTTCTTCCGCGTCTACGACGACTGGCGGTACCGCCAGGAGGGGCACATCCCCGCGCTCCTGGGCCGAACGGACTGGGCCGACCGCGAGGTGCTGGAGATCGGCCTCGGCGAGGGTGCCGAGTCCGAGCAGCTGATCCGACGGGGCGCGCTGTGGTCGGGCCTGGACCTGACCCCGGAGTCCGTGGACCGCGTCCGCGCCCGCCTGTCCCTCCGGGACCTCCCCCACCGCGAGGTCCGTCAGGGTTCGGTCCTGCGGATCCCGTGGCCGGACGACTCCTTCGACATCGTCTTCAGCCATGGCGTCCTCCACCACGTGCCGGAGATCGGGCGGGCCCAGTCGGAGATCCACCGGGTGCTCCGGCCCGGTGGCCGCCTGGTGGTGATGCTCTACGCGCGGAGGTCACTCAACTACCAGGTGGCCATCCGGGTCGTCCGCCGGGCCGCGCTGCTCGGGGCCTGGACGCTGCGTGACACACCGCTGGTCCGCAGGTCGGCCATGCTGACCCAGCACCTCGCCAACGCCGAGCGGACCGGGCTCGGCAGGTACCTCTCGATGGACACCTTCACCCATCACAACACCGACGGGCCGCTCAACCCCTTCGCCAGGGTCTACTCCCTCGACGAGGTGAGGCAGGACTTCGCGGACTTCGAGGTCGTCACGTCGGAGCAGGCGTACCTCCATGCGCCGCCCCTGCCGGTGCACTCGGTCCCGGTCGGAGAACGGTGGCTGGGTTGGCACCTGTGGGTGTGGATGCAGGCGCGGCGCTGACCGCGGTCACTTCTTCTGCAGCTCGGGCCGGTCCCAGCCGCGCTGCGGCGCTCGCGACCCGGTGGCGGTACCCGGGCGCTCGTCCCGGGAGCGGTAGACCAGGTACGGCCTGGTGAGGTAGCCGACCGGCGCCGAGAACACGTGGACCAGGCGCGTGAACGGCCACATCGCGAAGAGCAGGAACGCGAGGAGGGCGTGCAGCTGGAAGCCGATCGGCGCCTGCGCCATGAGCTCGGGCTCGGGCTGGAACACGAAGATGCTGCGGAACCAGACGCTGACCCCCTCCCGGTAGTTGTACTCGCCACCGAACTGGAGCAGGCTCCCGGCCACCGTGTTCCACATCCCGAGCAGGATGACCGTACCGAGCACGGCGTACATCACCTTGTCGTTGACCGTCGTGGCGTTGAACACCGGCCCGGTGGTGCGACGTCGGTAGACGAGGATGACCAGCCCCGCGACGGCGGCGAGCCCGGCGGGGATGCCGCCGGCGAGCGCGATGACGTGGTACGCGTGCGGGCTGAGCCCGAGGGCGTTGGTCCACACCTGCGGGATCACCAGCCCGACGACGTGGCCGAGGACGACCCCGAGCATCCCGAAGTGGAACAGCGGGCTGCCGATCCGCAGCAGCCGGTCCTCGTAGAGCTGGCTGGAGCGGGTGGTCCAGCCGAACTTGTCGTAGCGGTAGCGCCAGACGTGACCGACGACGAAGACGGCGAGGCAGACGTAGGGGACGATCACCCACAGGAACGTGGTCATCGGGGGGCTCCTACCGGGATGGTCGGGCCGAGCAGGGCCGAGGTGTCGGCCGGCTCGGGTCGCGGGTTGAGTCGGGGGTCGATCGCGTACGGCTCCAGGCCGACCTCCTCCTGCGGCGGCCCCTCGGCGACCAGCCGGACCAGGGCCTCCTCGTCGTCGCCCTCGAGCGGTGGCAGCGTCGCCCGCAGCGCCTCGACCACCGGCAGCCAGGTCGAGCCCCGGCGCTCCAGCGCGGCCCGGAGCAGCTCGATCGCCACCCGGTGCCGCACGAGCAGGGTCCACGCGGTGGCCAGGTCCTGTGCGGCACCGAACTCGAGCACGACGCACAGGTGGTCGGGCAGCTCGGCGTCGGTGTCGAACTCGGCGCCGGCACGCCGGTAGGCCTGCTTGAACTCCACCAGGGCCACCCCGCGCTTCCGGGTGTCCCCGTGGGTGACGTAGGTGAGGTGCAGGGAGCAGCGCCGGGTGACGTCGAAGGTGTCGACGTACTCGCGCTGGAGGTCACCGAGGTCGGTGGAGCCGATGGCCCGCAGGGCCGCGAGCAGCGGCTCGCGGGGGCCGTCGGGGAGCGTCTCGACGACACCCCGGAGCATCGGGACCCGCGAGACGAGCACGTCGTCCGGGTAGTCGAGGAGGAGCGAGACGACCTGCCAGGTGTCGGCGAGGGCGCGCTCGTCGAGTGCCGGCGTCGCGTCACGGTGTCGCCGCCACCTCATCGCCGGCTCCCCTCCGACGAGCCGGGCGACGGTTCGTCCCTGTCGGGGAACAGTCCCTCCGGCATCCCGCGGCCGTCCCAGTTGAGGAGGTTGACCCGGCGGAGCCTGTTCCCGCCGCCGACGAGCTGGGTGTCGACGTGGTCGGCCTCCTGCCGGTTCTTGAGCATCTGGAAGTTCTCCACGGCCACGGGCACCGGCCGCCCCGACCCCTCACCGAAGACCTGCTCCTGCTCGGCGTCGTAGGACCCCACCGGGCAGTCCGTCGCGAGCTCCTCGAGGGCGTGGGCCTGCTCGGCGTGCGCGGTGGGGATGACGTAGCGCTCGTCGTACTTGGCGAGGGCGAGCAGCCGGAACATCTCGTACATCTGCTCCCCCTCCATCCCGACCGCCGCGGGGATCTCGTCGCGGGGGTCACGGCCGAGGTTGATGTCGCGCATGTAGGACCGCATCGCCGCGAGGGTGCGCAGCACCCGTTCGACCGGGGCGACGTCACCGGCGGTGAACAGGCCGGCCAGGTACTCCACCGGGATGCGGAGGGCCTCGATCGCCCCGAAGAGGTTGTCGCGGTCCTCGGCGTCACCCCCGAAGTCCTTGATCGCGTCGACCACGGGTGAGAGCGGCGGGATGTACCAGACCATCGGCATGGTCCGGTACTCCGGGTGCAGCGGCAGCGCCACCTTGTAGTCCATGATCAGCCGCTTCACCGGGCTGCGCCGGGCGGCCTCCACCCAGTCACCGGGGATGCCGGCCCGTTCGGCCTCGCGGCGCACCTCCGGGTCCTCCGGGTCGAGGAAGACCCCGAGCTGGGACTCGTAGAGGTCGGTGTCCTCGGCCGCCGTGGCCGCCTCGAGCACCTTGTCGGCGTCGTAGAGGACCAGGCCGATGTAGCGCAGCCGACCGACGCAGGTCTCGGAGCAGACGGTGGGGATGCCCACCTCGACCCGCGGGTAGCAGAAGGTGCACTTCTCGGCCTTGCCGGTCTTGTGGTTGAAGTAGACCTTCTTGTACGGGCAGCCGGTGATGCACATCCGCCAGCCGCGGCACCGGTCCTGGTCGACGAGGACGATGCCGTCCTCGCTGCGCTTGTAGATCGCCCCGCTCGGGCACGACGCCGCGCACGAGGGGTTGAGGCAGTGCTCGCAGATGCGGGGGAGGTAGAACATGAAGGTCTGCTCGAACTCGAGCCGGACCTTGTCCTCGATGCCCCGCAGCACCGGGTCCTTCGCCGCGTGCTCACGGGAGCCGCCGAGGTCGTCGTCCCAGTTCGCGCTCCACGACACGTTGATCGGCTTGCCCGAGATCAGCGAGTACGGGCGGGCCACGGGGAAGTTCCTCTGGACCGGGGCGTTGATGAGGGTCTCGTAGTCGTAGGTCCACGGCTCGTAGTAGTCCTCGATGGAGGGCATCTTCGGGTTGCTGAAGATGGTGGCCAGCTTCTTCAGCCGCCCCCCGGCGCGGAGCCGGAGCCGACCGTTCTTGACGACCCAGCCGCCCTGCCACTCGTCCTGGTCCTCGTACCGGCGCGGGTAGCCGAGCCCGGGCCGGGTCTCGACGTTGTTGAACCACACGTACTCGGTGCCCGCCCGGTTGGTCCACGCCTGCTTGCACGTGACCGAACAGGTGTGGCACCCGATGCACTTGTCGAGGTTCATGACCATCGCCATCTGGGCCATGACGCGCATCAGTACTGGACCTCCTGGTCGGTGCGGCGACGGATCGTCGTCACCTCGTCGCGGTTGTTGCCCGTCGGGCCGATGTAGTTGAAGAAGTACGCGAGCTGGGCGTAGCCGCCGATGATGTGGCTCGGCTTGATGAGGATGCGGGTCAGCGAGTTGTGGATGCCGCCCCGCTTTCCGTCGCGCTCGGTGAGCGGCACGTCGATGAGCCGGTCCTGCGCGTGGTGCATGTACACCGTGCCCTCGGGCATCCGGTGCGACACGACGGCGCGGGCCGCGACGACGCCGTTGCGGTTGACCGCCTCGATCCAGTCGTTGTCCCGCACCCCGATCTTCTCGGCGTCGCGGTCGGACATCCAGATCGTCTGGCCGCCCCGCGAGAGGCTGAGCATGAAGAGGTTGTCCTGGTACTCGGAGTGGATCGACCACTTGTTGTGCGGGGTCAGGTACCGCACCGAGACCCCGAGCTCGTCGTGCTGCCCGATGGGCGCCTCGCCGAAGAGCTGGGTCATGTTGAGCGGCGGCCGGTAGACCGGCAGGGCCTCCCCCATGCCGAGCACCCAGTCGTGGTCGAGGTAGAACTGCTGCCGGCCGGTGAGGGTGTGGAAGGGCTTGAGCCGCTCGATGTTGATCGTGAACGGGGCGTACCTGCGTCCACCGGACTCCGAGCCCGACCACTCCGGCGAGGTGATGACCGGCACCGGTGCGACCTGGGTGTCGGCGAAGGTGATCTGCTTGCCCTCGTGCTCGGCGGCGAGGTCGGCCAGCTGCGTGCCGGTGCGCTTCTCCACGTTCCGGAAGCCCTGGGTGGCGAGGTGTCCGTTCGAGACGCCGGACAGGTGGAGCATCGCGTCGGCGACGTGGATGTCGGTCTCCAGCCGCGGCTGGCCGTCGCCGGCTCCCCCGCGGGTGACGCCGTTGCGCTGCCGGAGGATGCCGACCTCCCGCCCCACCTCGTACGGGACGCCCTTGGTGAGCATCCCCACCTTCTCCAGGAGCGGGCCGATCGACGTCATCTTGTCGTGGACCGCGGTGTAGTCGCGCTCGGCCACTGCGAGCACGGGCAGGGTCGTCCCCGGCACCGGGTCGACCTCGCCGGTGCGCCAGTCCCGGACGACTCCGTGGACGGTGGCCAGGGCCTCGGGGGTGTCGTGCCACAGCGGCTTGGCGACGACGTCGCGGCGGGTGCCGAGGTGCTCGACGGCGAGCTCGGAGAACCGCTTCGCGACGGCCTTCCACGCCTCCCAGTCCGTCTTCGACTGCCACGGCGGGGCGATCGCCGGGTTGAAGGAGTGCACGAACGGGTGCATGTCCGTGGTGTTGAGGTCGTGCTTCTCGTACCACGTGGCGGCCGGCAGGACGACGTCGGAGAGCAGGGTGCTGCTCGTCATCCGGAAGTCGATCGTCATGAGCAGGTCGAGCTTGCCCTCGGGCACCGCCTCGGGCCACTCGATGCCCTGCGGACGCTTCTCCGGCGGCGCCTCCTGCGCGGTCACCGCACTGTCGGTGCCGAGGAGGTGCCTGAGGAAGTACTCGTTGCCCTTGGCGCTCGAGCCGAGGAGGTTCGCCCGCCAGAGGCTGAGGACACGGGGGAAGTTCTCCTCGGCCTCCGGGTCCTCGATGGCGAACCTCAGGGCACCGGAACGCAGCTGGTCGACGACGTAGGCGGCGGGCTCCATCCCGGCGGCCTCGGCCTCGTCGGCGAGGACCAGGCTGCTGCGGTTGAACGTCGGGTAGCTCGGGGTCCAGCCGAGGCGCACGGACTGCGCGAGCAGGTCCATCACACCCTTGCCGGTGAACACCCCTGTGCCGGCGTCGATCTCGTCGGCGGTGAAGGTGTCGTACCGGTACTGGCTGGTGTTGACGTACCAGTAGGCGGTCTGGTTCATGTGCCTCGGCGGGCGGTGCCAGTCGAGGGCGAAGGCCAGGTGCTGGAAGCCCATGATCGGCCGGATCTTCTCCTGCCCGACGTAGTGCGCCCAGCCGCCTCCGTTGCGTCCCTGGCAGCCGGTGATCGAGGTGAGGACCAGGATCGCCCGGTAGATCTGGTCGGAGTGGAACCAGTGGTTGGTCCCGGCGCCGAGGAGGATCATCCCGCGGCCCTCGGTGTCGATCGCGTTCTGCGCCCACTCGCGGGCGAGCCGGACCACCTGCTCGGCGGGGACGCTGGTGATCTCCTCCTGCCACGCCGGGGTGGCCGGGGTCGACGGGTCGTCGAACCCGGTCGGCCAGGTGCCGGGCAGTCCCTCGCGGTGGACGCCGTACTGGGCGAGCATGAGGTCGAGGACCGTCGTGACGAGCCGACCGCCGACGCGGCGCGCCGGGACCCCGCGGACGACGTGCTCGACCCGTCCGTCAGCGGTGTCGAACCGGGGCAGGACGACGCGCACGGACTCGGCGGTCGGGTCGTGGAGGGTGAGCACGGGCTCGATGCCCTCGAGGTCGAGGTTCCACTTCCCCCACCCCTCCTCGCCGTACCGGAAGCCGACCGACCCGTTGGGCACGGCCACCTCGCCGGTGCGTCCGTCGAGGACCACCGGCTTCCACATGGCGTTCTCGGAGCTGCTCGCGGGGAGGTCGAGGTCGCCGGCGACGACGTACTTGCCCGGGCGGTAGCCCGTGGCCCCCTCTGCGGCAGCGGGGTCCGGGTCCTCGTCGAGGGCGACGAGGAAGGGCAGGTCGGTGTACCGCTGGTTGTACTCGGTGAAGAACGGCACCTGCCGGTCGACGAAGTACTCCTTGAGCACGACGTGCCCGAGGGCGAGCGCGAGCGCGCCGTCGGTGCCGGGCTGGGCCGGCACCCACTCGTCGGCGAACTTGACGTTCTCGGCGTAGTCGGGGGCCACGGCGACGACCTTCTGGCCGCGGTAGCGCGCCTCGGTCATCCAGTGGGCGTCCGGAGTGCGGGTCATCGGGACGTTGGAGCCCCACATGACGAGGTAGCCGGCGTCCCACCAGTCCCCCGACTCCGGCACGTCGGTCTGGTCGCCGAACATCTGCGGCGACGCGTTGGGCAGGTCGGCGTACCAGTCGTAGAAGGAGAGCATCGGGGCGCCGATGAGCTCGAGGAAGCGCGCCCCGGAGGCGTACGACACCGGTGACATCGCGGGGATCGGCGAGAACCCGGCGATCCGGTCCGGCCCCCACCGCTTGACGGTGTAGACGTGCGCGGCGGCGACGATCTCGACGACCTCGTCCCACGTCGAGCGCACCAGCCCTCCCTTGCCGCGGGCCGACTTGTACCGCCGCGCCCTCTCGGGGTCCTGGACGATGGAGGCCCACGCGACCACGGGGTCGCCGCCGACGGCCTGCTTGGCCTCACGGAACATCTCGAGCAGGACCCCGCGGACGTAGGGGTAGCGGACCCGGGTCGGCGAGTAGGTGTACCAGCTGAACGCCGCCCCGCGGGGGCACCCTCGCGGCTCGTACTCCGGCCGGTCGGCACCGGTCGACGGGTAGTCGGTCTGCTGGGCCTCCCACGTGATGATGCCGTCCTTGACGTACACCTTCCACGAGCAGGAGCCGGTGCAGTTGACGCCGTGGGTGCTGCGCACCACCTTGTCGTGCGACCACCGGTCCCGGTAGAAGGAGTCCCCCGCGCGGCCCCCGCTGCGGTGCAGGGCCCGGCGGTCGGGCGAGACCTCGCCCGAGGTGAAGAAGCGACGGGTGCCGACGAGTGCCTCGGTCAGGGGTCCGTCGAGTCCTGCGGTGCTCATTCGTGCTCCTCGGTGGGGGTGGTCCGGGCGGTGCGGAACGCCGCGCGGGTCCGGAGGTGGGCCCGGCAGCGGTTCTCGGTGACGAAGGGCTCGAGGACGACCTCGGTCTCGGTCTCGCCGAACTGGCGCATCGACTCGGCGATCAGCCCCTGGTGCACGCCGCACACGACCGCCTCGTTGTCGCGGGCCAGGTCCAGGAACGGGCAGTCGGACAGCTCGACCCGGGCCACCCGGCCACCGTCGGAGGTCGACAGCTCCGGTTGGTAACCCCAGTCCTCGAGGACGTCGATCATCTCTCCGACCCTAGCGAGCCAGGTGCCGGCTGTCTCGGCCGGCGACCGGTCGGCGGCGGCGGGCAGGTGCTGGCGCGCCCACCGGCGCCCGGCCTCCACGGGCGTCAGTGACTCACCGCCGACGGATGCGGTCATCGCCTCGGCGAGGAGCTGGGTGAGCAGGTGGAGGGGGTCCGCCGAGGCGCCCGGCCGTGGGCGCCGGGCCAGCAGGTACTCCTTGCGCGGGCGGCCCGCACCGGGGCGCCGGCGGAACTGCGAACGGAGCACCCCCGCGGCCACGAGCTGGTCGAGGTGGAAGCGCACCGTCGTGACGTGCAGGCCCACGAGCGGTGCCAGGTCGGCCGTCGTCAGGCCCGGGTCGTCGGACACCTCCCGCGCCCGCTGCCCCAGGGCCTCGACGAGGGAGCGCCGGACGGGCGAGGCCATGAGGGCGGCGGCGTCGTGCTCCTGCACGCTCATCGCAACCACCTCGCCTCGGTCATAATTTAGTGGATGAGACTCCTACATATAAGCACATCACCCGGACATGCGGAAGGGCCGAGGGTGGCCCGGCGAGCGTCCGTTCATGACCATCGACCTGCATGGACAGTCACAACTACGCACTGTAGTTGTCCCCCTCGGCGGACGGGTGTAGCGTGCCTTCGACGCAATAAATAGGATCAGAATCCTTCAAACGGAGCGGACATGTCGCAGACGACCACGACCGCGGCGCCGGCGCCCCTCACCACCACCCCACCCGGGGCGGGACGCGTGCTGTGGCTGTCGACCATCGCCTTCACCCTGATGTTCGCCGCCTGGCTGATGTTCGGGATCCTCGGGGTGCCCATCCAGAAGGAGCTCGGGCTCACCGACGTCCAGCTGTCGTGGATCAGCGCCGTCGCCGTGCTCAACGGCTCGCTGTGGCGCCTGCCGGCCGGCATGGTCACCGACCGGATCGGCGGCCGCAGGGTGATGACGTTCCTGCTCGTCGGCACGGCGGTGCCGGCCTGGTTCGTCGCCCAGAGCGACAGCTACGCGCTCATCCTCGTGCTCGCCTTCCTCATCGGGTTCGCCGGCAACTCGTTCAGCTCGGGCATCGCGTGGAACGCCGCCTGGCAGCCGCGCCAGCACCAGGGCTTCGCGCTCGGCCTGTTCGGCGCCGGCAACGTCGGCGCGTCGGTCACCAAGTTCATCGGCCCGCCGATCATCGCCGGCACGGCCGGGGCCACCTACCTCGGTGGGGCCGTCGAGGGCGGCTGGCGCCTGGTGCCCGTGGTCTACGCGGTGCTCCTCCTCGTCATGGCCGTGGTGCTGTGGTTCGGCACCCCGCGCCACGACCGGAAGCCGGGCGGCAGCAAGTCCCTCGCTGAGCAGCTCGCGCCCCTGAAGCAGCTGCGGGTGTGGCGCTTCGGGCTCTACTACGTCGCCTTCTTCGGCGCGTACGTCGCGCTCGCGGCCTGGCTCCCCAAGTACTACATCGACAACTTCGGGGTCTCCCTCACGACCGCGGGCCTCCTCACCGCGCTCTACATCTTCCCCGCCTCGCTGCTCCGGCCCCTCGGTGGCTGGTTCTCCGACCGCTGGGGCGCCCGCCGGGTCCTGTACTGGACCCTCGGCGTCATGCTCGTCGTCTCCGGCATCCTGATGATGCCCAACGGCTTCGTCGTCGTCGTGGGTACCGACGGCAGCCTGAGCGAGCACCTGCCCTACACCATGGCCCTGGTCCCGTTCACCGCCCTGCTCTTCCTCCTGGGGAGCGCGATGGGGGTCGGCAAGGCCGCCGTCTACAAGCACATCCCGGAGTACTTCCCCGACAACGTCGGCTCGGTCGGCGGTCTCGTCGGGATGCTGGGCGGGCTCGGCGGGTTCCTCCTGCCGCCGCTGTTCGCGTACACCAAGGCCTGGAGCGGCTTCCCGACGAGCACCTTCTTCGTCATCTTCCTGCTCACGGCCGGGTGCGCGCTCTGGATGCACTGGACCGTCGTCCACATGCTCCACCACGAGTCCCCCGAGCTGGCCCGTCACCTCGAGACCCCCGTCGAGGCCCCTGCACCCGAGCGGGTGCCAGCCTCCGCCACCGTCGGCGACTGACCACCCCCCGGCGCCCCGCCGGACCGCGCAGAAGGAGATCGCATGTCCAGCAGCACGACACCCCGCACCGGGGAGTGGCTCGAGTCCTGGGACCCGGAGAACGAGGCGACCTGGGACAAGGCCCTCGCCTGGCGGACCCTGTGGATCACGACGTTCACCCTCACCCTCGCGTTCGTCGCGTGGTTCCTGCCGAGCGCGATCGTGCCCAAGCTGAACGCGATCGGCTACGACTTCACCAAGAACCAGCTGTACTGGCTCGCGGCGATGCCGGGGCTCGCCGGAGGTCTCCTGCGGCTCGTCTGGATGGTGCTCCCGCCCATCCTGGGGACACGGAAGATGGTCACCCTGACCACCCTGCTGCTCATCTTCCCCACACTCGGCTGGGGGGTGCGCGTCATGAGCCCGACGGCTCCCTACTGGGAGCTGCTCACCCTCGCCTTCCTAGCCGGCGTCGGTGGGGGCGCGTTCTCCGGGTTCATGCCGAGCACGTCCTACTTCTTCCCGCGTGCCAAGCAGGGCACCGCCCTCGGCATCCAGGCCGGGGTCGGCAACTTCGGGGTCTCGCTGGTCCAGCTGCTGACGCCGTGGCTGATCGGCCTGGGCTTCCTCGGCTTCATCGGCGCCAGCCAGCAGCTCCAGAACCCCGGCAAGCCGCCCCGGGAGGTCTGGTACCAGAACGCCGCCTTCGTGTGGATCCCGCTCATGGTGCTCGGCGCGGTGATCGCCTGGAGCCTGCTGAAGTCGGTGCCGGTGAAGGCCAACATCAAGCAGCAGTTCGACATCTTCCGCAACCAGGACACCTGGTGGATGACGCTGCTCTACATCATGACCTTCGGCACCTTCTCCGGGCTCGCCGCCCAGTTCGGGCTGCTCATGCTCAACCTCTACGGGTCCGGCAACGCCGACATCGTCCGGGGAGCAGGAGCGGACGCCCAGATCCTCGTCGCGGGGTACGACGTCCCCGACCCGGTGAGCTACGTCTTCCTCGGGGCGCTCGTCGGCGCCGGTGCGCGCGTGCTCTTCTCCCCCCTCACCGACCGGATGGGCGGGGCGGTCTGGACCCTCGTCTCGGGCATCGGCCTCGTCGGCTCGATCGCCTTCACCATGACGGCCCTGGTGCCGGACACCTCCTCGGCCGAGGCCCTCCAGTCCGGCTTCACGCGGTTCCTCTGGGGGATGCTCGCGATCTTCCTCTTCTCGGGCATCGGGAACGCCTCCACCTTCAAGCAGATGCCGATGATCTTCGAGCGCCGGCAGGCCGGCGGGGTCATCGGCTGGACCGCTGCGCTCGCCGCGTTCGGCCCGTTCATCTTCGGCGTCGGCCTGACGATCATGAGCCCGACGACGTTCTACGCGATCGGTATCGCCTACGCCGTGATGTGCATCGCCATCACCTGGTGGCGGTACGCGCGTCCCGGGGCGCCGAAGCCGAGCTGACGCCCGACGGGCCGGTGCGTGCGGGCAGCCGGAGCACGCACGCGCCCGGCCGGTCGAACGGGCGGAGCTCCACGCCCGGGGCGCCGCGGTGCGCCGGCAGCGCCGCCTCGACCAGTCCGTGGTGCACCTGGCAGACCACCTCGGGGTGGCGCCGGGCCGCCTCGAGCAGCGGGCAGGTGCGCAGCAGCAGGGTGCTGCCGTCACCGGCCTCGTCGTCGGCCTCGTCGGTGGCGGTCGCCGGAGAGAACCCGAGCCGCTCCAGGAGCGCGGCCACCCGACGGGTGGGCGAGCCGTCGGGCACGTCCCCGCCGTCGCGGGGCGCCAGGGACCGCCCCCACGCCCGGCCGACGGCACGGGCCTCCCCGCCGGGGTCGCCACCACCGGCGGCGAGACGGTCGGCGAAGGCGCCGGCCAGCGCGAGGTACTCGTCGGCCGGCTGCGGGCCCTCGCCCAGGGCGGACCGGCCGGCGTCCGTCACCCGGTACCTCGTCGCCGGGCGTCCGCGGCGCGCGGTCGCCGGCGCCTGCCGGCCCTCGACGAGCCCGTCCGCGACGAGGCCGGTGAGGTGGTGCCGCACGGTGTTGGGGTGCCCGCCCAGGGCCTGCACCACCTCGCCGACCGTGCCGCCGCCGAGGTCGCGCAGCGCCCGGAGCACCCGGACCCGGGCGGTGGCGAGGCCGGCCCCGGGCCCGGTTCCGGCCGGGTTTGGCGCGGGGCCGAGGGAGGAGGTATTTTTCATGATGTCATTGTAGAAAATATCGACGAGTGAGGCCACCATGACCGGCAGGACCGACATCCCCATCACCCCGGCAGCACCCTCGTGCGGGTGCACCGACGATGCGCACGGGGCTCCCGAGCTCGACGTGCGCCCGATCCCGCACGCGATCCGCCACGCCACCGTCTTCGGGGCCCTCGGGGCCGTTCCCGCGGGCGGGTCGCTGGTCCTCGTCGCCCCGCACGACCCCAAGCCGCTCCTGGCGCAGATCGGCGAGCGGGAGGGGCCGGTGACGGTCACCTACCTCGACCGGGGTCCGGACGCCTGGCGCCTGCGGATCACCCGCGGCTGAGCCGGAGGGAGAAGGCCCGCGTGTGCTCCTACTGTGGATGCGAGAGCGTCGCCGTGGTCGGTCGCTTCATGGCCGAGCATGCCGAGATCGTGGACGCCTGTGGTGACCTGAGGCGCGCCTGCGCCGGCCACGGCGCCGACGTGACCGGTGCGGCTGACCGCCTGCGGGGCCTCCTGCGGCCCCACACCCGGGCCGAGGAGGTCGGCATCTTCGCCGTGCTGGCCGAGGACGAGGAGTTCACCGACCACGTGGGCTCCCTCTGCGAGGAGCACGGGCAGCTCGAGGAGCTGCTCGCGGAGGTGGCCGCCGGGCGCAGCGAGGCGATGCCGGTGTTCGAGCGGGCGCTGCGCGCGCACATCGACCGCGAGGAGAACGGCCTGTTCCCCGCGGCCGCCATCGCCTTCGCGGGCCCCGAGTGGGAGCGGGTCGACGCCCTGACCCCGGCCGCCGTCCGCAGCCCCGGCCCGTGAGCCGGCCGGCCCGAACCGCGGCACGCAGCCGTTTCCCCCTGCGGGACCGGCCGGCCGTCGCCTGGCTCGGCCTCGCCGCGCTCGTGGCGGTCGCCCACCCCTTCGTCCCCGCGTCGACGTGGCTCCTGGTGCACCTCGTGCTCCTCGGCGCGTTGTCCCACTCGGCGCTGGTGTGGAGCACGCACTTCACCCAGGCCCTGCTCAAGACCCCCGAGTCCATCGACGACCGCAGCCGGCAGAACCGTCGGATCCTGCTGCTGCTCGTCGGTTCCGGGGCCGTGTTCGTCGGCGTGCCCGCCGGGTGGTGGCCGCTGACGACGGTCGGAGCCGTCGCCGTGTCGGCGGCGGTGGTGTGGCACGGCGCCGTCCTCTGGCGTCGGCTGCGTCGTGCCCTGCCCGGCCGGTTCCGCATCACGGTGCGGTACTACCTGGCGGCCGCCGTCGCGGTGCCGGTGGGTGCCTCGCTCGGCGCCTGGCTGGCGCGGGGCCTGGACGACGACCTCCACGGGCGCGTCCTCGTGGCGCACTCGATGACGATGGTGCTCGGGTGGCTCGGCCTGACCGTCACCGGCACCCTCGTCACGCTCTGGCCGACGATGCTGCGCACCCGGATGGACCACCGCGCCGAACGCCTCGCGCAGCAGGCGCTGCCGGTGCTCGTCGGCGGCGTCGTCGTCCTGGCCTCGGGCGCGGTCGCCGGCTCGCGGCCGGTGGCGCTGACCGGCCTGGCCGCCTACGCCGTGGGCCTGCTGTGGTGGGGCCGGGCGCTGCTCGCGCCGGCGCGGCAGGCGCCGCCACGGGGGTTCGCCACCGTCTCGGCGCTGGCCGCCCTCGGCTGGGGCGCGGTCGCGCTCCTCCTGCTCGGGTGGTGGCTCCTCACCGGCTCCTGGGCCACCCTCGACGACCGCTACGACATCCTGGCGGCCGTGGTCGCCGTGGGCTTCGGCGCCCAGCTGCTCTTCGGCGCCCTGTCCCACCTGATCCCGGTCGTCCTCGGCGGCGGGCCCTCCGTGGTGCGCGCCGCGTCCTCCTGGTTCGAGCGGGCCTGGCTGTGGCGGGTCGTCGTCGTCAACCTCGGACTCGTCCTGTGCCTGCTGCCCGCCCCCGGCGCGGTCCGGGTCGTGGTCGCCACCCTCGTCCTGGCCGCCCTCGTCGCCTTCGTCCCGCTGCTGCTCGGTGCGGTCCGGGCGGCGGTGGCGGCGCGGCGGGCGGTCGAGGCGGGGAGCCCCACCGAACCCGGGCGCCCGCGCTCCTCGGGGCCGGTCCCCGCGGGCGGGCGCCGGCCGGCGGCGCTCCCGACCGCCCAGCTCGTGGCGGCGGTGGCCAGCCTGGCCCTCGCCGTCTCCGTCGGCGTGGCCGCGGACCCCGCGGCGGCGGGGGTCGCCTCACCGGGGTCGCGGGTCGCCGACGGCGGGACGGGCACACCCGCCCGGGAGGTGACGCCGACGGGGCACACGACGCGGGTGCGGGTCGAGGCGCGCGACATGAGCTACTCCCCGTCGAGGATCACCGTGCCGGCGGGTGACCGGCTCGTCGTCGACCTCGTCAACGTCGACGACGGCTCACCCCACGACCTCGCCGTCGGCGACGTCCGCACCGAGCGGTTGATGCCGGGTGAGTCCACCTCGCTCGACGTCGGGGTGGTGGGTGCGGCCACCCAGGGCTGGTGCACCGTCGTGGGCCACCGCCGGATGGGGATGGTCCTCACGGTGGACGTCGAGGGGGCCGGGGTCGCGGCGGCCGTCCCCCCGCCTGCTGCCGGCTCGTCCGACGCGCCGGTGGACCTGACGGGACGGTTCGACCCCGCGTTCCGAGCCGTGGACGCGGCCCTGCCCCCGCTCGGCGGGGAACGCACCCACCACGTGACCCTGCGGGTCGAGGAGGTGGAGCTCGAGGTCGCCCCGGGGATCCGGCAGAAGCGGTGGACCTTCGGCGGAACCGTCCCGGGCCCGACGCTGCACGGCAGGGTCGGCGACACCTTCGTCGTCACCCTGGTCAACGACGCGCCGATGGGCCACTCCGTCGACTTCCACGCCGGCGACCGGGCACCCGACGAGGTGATGCGCACCATCCCGCCCGGTGCGAGCCTCACGTACCGGTTCACCGCTGACCGCGCCGGGGTGTGGATGTACCACTGCTCCACGATGCCGATGAGCGCGCACATCGCCGCGGGGATGTTCGGCGCCGTCGTCATCGAGCCGGAGGGCCTGCCCGCCGTCGACCACGACTACCTGGTCATCCAGTCCGAGGTGTACCTCGACGGCGACGGCCGCACCGAGGTCCGCGAGGTCGACGCCGGGGCGGCGGGTGAGAACGCCCCCGACGCGGTCGTCTTCAACGGCGTCGCCGGCCAGTACGGCGCCCGCCCCCTGACCGCGAAGGTCGGGGAGCGGGTCCGCTTCTGGGTGCTCGCGGCGGGGCCGAACCGCGGCACGGCGTTCCACGTCGTCGGCTCCCGGTTCGACACCGTCTGGAGCGAGGGCCGCTACCTGCTCGACCACGGTCGCGGCACCGCAGGGGGTGCGGACGGCGGGTCCCAGGTCCTGGGGCTGGCCGTGGCGCAGGGAGGCTTCGTCGAGCTCACCCTCGCGGAAGCGGGGCGCTACCCCTTCGTCACCCACGTCATGGCCGACGCGGAGCGGGGGGCACGAGGGCTGCTGGCCGTCGGTCCGTGAGCACCGGCGGCTCACTCGGGCCCGCTGGTCTCCCTCGCCCCGAGGAGCTGGAGCAACGCCCGGTCGGCGGAGGTGAAGCGGTCCATCTCCTCGCCCGCGTCGCACCGCAGCAGCGCCACGGTGACGCGGCCCGGGGCCCGCGCCACGACCTGCCACGCGCCGCCCGACGCCTCCCACCGGGTCAGCCTGGCGACGTCGGAGGCGGGGTCGGGCTCGGCCACGCTCACGGCAGCGACTTGACGACGGTGAGCAGCACCACCGAGTCCTCGAGGGCGGCGAGCGCGTGCCGCACGGAGGGGATGATGACGTGGTCACCGACCACGCCGTCCCAGTGCTCGCCGCCGCCGCTGAGCCGGACCCGCCCCCGCAGCACCTGCAGGGTCGCCTCCCCGGGGCTCTCGTGCTCACCGAGCTCGTGGCCGGAGCGCAGCGCGATGACCGTCTCCCGCAGCGAGCGGTCGTGCCCACCGTGGATGGTGCGTGCCGACCGACCGCTCGGGGCGTCCTTCGCGGTCCTGAGCTCCTCGTCGGCCACTGCCGACAGCGACGTCGTGTGCATGGTGGGGCCTCCTCACCACGACCCTAGCCGGGGCGTGGGGCCGGCGGCGCGGTGCCGAGCACGTCGGCTCAGCGCGGGGGACCCGGGACCTTTGGCCCTGTTCGGGCTCCCCCCGCTCGTGAACGCTGGACGGTGCCGACGGTCGAGGAGGACCGATGACGACGATCGCCGTTCCGAAGCTACCCCTCACTGCCGGTGCGCGTCGGCTCGGGGACGTCGTGGTGCTCACCCTGAGCGGCACCCTCGACCCCGCGGCACCCGTGCCTTCGGGGTGGAGCGTCGAGGCAGTCATGACGAGCGTGGACACCGCCCTCGGACGTGGCGCCCGGCTGTTGGTCGCCGACCTGCGCCGGGTCGACCTCTCCCACTTCGTCGTCGGACTCCTCGGCCTGGTGCGCCGGCGGGCCGCCCGGACCGGGGTGCCCTTCGTGCTGGCCGCCGTGCCGCTGCGGGCTCAGGAACAGCTGGACCGGGTCCGGGTCGCCCCTCTGTACCCCACCTACCCCACGGTCGCCTCTGCGGTCGAGGACTTCCTCGTCTCTCGCGAACCGGCCTGAGCGCCCGTGCCCTCCCCGGCGCTCACTCCGTCATTGTGCCCGCCGGCCGGCCACTGCAGAGATGACGTGTGCTCGGCGCTCCGTCGCGCCCGCCGGGATGCGGAGCGGCATCCGGTCACTACACTCGGTGCCACAGCCCGGCCGGCACGAGGAGGCCGCCATGGAGACGACGCCGAGGACGGGTGGCGTCGTCCCCGACGGCACGCAGACGCCGGTACGGGTGTACGTGGTCGACGACCACGAGCTGCTGCGCCGTGGGCTGCGATCGGTGCTCGAGGCCGACCCCCGGGTCGACGTCGTCGGCGAGGCGTCCTCGGCCCTGGAGGCGACCCGCCGCATCCCCGCCCTGCGGCCGGACGTCGCCCTCCTCGACGTGCGCCTCGGTGACGGCTCGGGTATCGAGGTGTGCCGGGCCGTGCGCTCCGTCGACCCGGGGATCCGGGTGCTCATGATCACCAGCTACGACGACGAGGAGGCTCGCACCGGCGCCCTGCTCGCCGGGGCCTCCGGCTTCGTCCTCAAGCAGATCCGCGGCCGCCGCCTGGTGGACGCCCTGTGCCGGGTCGCGGCAGGAGGCCAGGTCGTCGACGAGGAGGAGCTGGTGGCGCCGCCCCGCGGTCGGGGCGTGGACGACCGGCTGGCGTCGGCCGCCCTGACCCCGCAGGAGCGCCGCATCCTCGACCTCGTCGTCGAGGGGCTGACCAACCGGCAGATCGGCGAGCGGATCGGGATCGCGGAGAAGACGGTGCGCAACCACGTGACGAGCATCCTCGCCAAGCTCGGCTTCACCCGACGGACGCAGGCCGCCGTCTACGTCGCCCGCAGGGAGCACTGAGGCGGATCCCGGGACACCGGCGGGAGGCGGGACGCCCCCCTGCCGAGCGTCCCGCCTCCCGCGGGCTCCGAGGCGCGCGAACCGTCGACGGTGACCGTTCGTGACGCCCGGGTCACACCGCCCCGAGGGTCCCCAGGGCGATCGGCACCGTGGCGAACACGGGGTAGCGGTGTCCCGTGCCCGAGCCGCTCGCGCCGTGCTCGTCGGCTCCCACGAGCGCGAGCCCGACCCCGGCGAGGTCCGCCCCGTGCGCCAAGCGCTCGGGGAGACCGGCGTCGCAGCCCGCCCACACCGCGGAGAGGTCGACGACGAGCCATCGGGCACCGAGGTGCCGGGACCGTGCGGTGGCGTGCGCGGCGTGCGCCTCGGCGTCGGGCGCGGCTGCGATCCGGGCCACGGTGATCCGCCCCCTCCTGCCCCGGTGGACGCGCAGGGCGTAGGTCGTCGGCACCTGGCTCGGGACCGCCCCGATCCGGCCCGGGCCGGCCGCACCGGAGCCCGGTTCGGGGTCACCTCGCCGAACGGGACGGGGTGGCCCTGGGAGCCCGTCGGGCACCTGCAGCCGGTTCATGGGGGCCGTGCCGGGTGCGGGGGGCGCGCCGTTCATCCGTTCATCGAACCCGCGTGGTCGCGGGCCGACCAGTGACAGGTGTCCCGGTCGCGCCCTCCGGTGTCGGCGTCGCCTCGCCGGCCCGTCGGTGGTGCTCGGCGGCGGGGCCCCGGTGACCGGTCTGCTGCGCGGGCGTCCCCGTTCGCTCAGTGGCCGCCTGGGTCGGGACCCAAGGGGCAGGACCACACCACGCGGGTTCCCGTCACCGGCCCCGGTGCGACCGAGAGGTGGCCGCCGTGACGGTGGGCGCGCGCCGCCATGTTGTCGATCCCCTGCCCGCGGTGGGCGTCTCGTCGCCCGAGACCGTTGTCGTCCACCGTCAGCGTGACGTCCGCGGCGGAGACCTCGATCGAGACCGCCGACGCAGAGGCCCGGGCGTGCCGGGCGACGTTGGCGAGCGCCTCGCGGAGCACGGCGACGAGGTCGTCGGCCACCGGGTCCGGAAGCGACTCCACCGGCCCGGTGAACGTGACCGAGGTGCGGTGCCCGAGCACCCGGCTCGCCTCCGCCACCGCGTCGGTGACCGCCGTCGCCGTAGAGCCACGTCGGGCACCGCTCCGCAGCTCGAAGACGGCGCGCCGCAGGTTGCGGGTGACCAGCTCCAGCTGCGCGACCCACTCGAGGTCACGCTCCTGGCGCTCGGGGTCGGGCTCGGCGTCGATGTCCGCGCTGATCTGCATGCCCAGGGCGATGGCGTCCTGGATGACCGAGTCGTGCAGCTCGCGCGCGATGCGCTGGCGCTCCTCGAGCAACGCCAGCCGCTGCTGGTCCGCGCGGGCGCGGGCCAGGTGGACGGCCACCTGCGTCTCGACCGCGAGGCGCCCGAGCCGCTCGACGTCGTCCGGACCGAAGGGCTCCCGTCCCGGTGCGCGGCACGCCAGCACTGCCCCCTCCGTGGGGGAGCCCGGGCGGCCGAACGGCGCCCCGGCCAGGGGTCCGACCCCGTCCGAGAGCCCCTCCGCGAGGCCGGGAGGTGGCGACGCCCAGGCCCCCGGGGCACGACCGACCAGCCCGGCCACGAGACCGTGCGCCCCGGCGCGGTCGACCGCGGCTGCGAGCGCCTCCCCGGCGGGGCCGTCGACGGCGCCCCACCGCCCCGGTGCGCCGGGGCCGGCGACGGCGAGGAGGACGAGCCCACCGTCGGCCTCGAGCGCCTGGAGCACCCCGGCGGCGATCCGCTCCAGGACGACCGCCTCCGCGCGGTGCTCCAGGGCGGCACGGGCGACGCCCGCCACGCACTGGCTCGCCAGCCACTCCCGCCTCGCGACGACCTCCTGCTCGAACCGGACCGTCACGTCGACCGCGCGGACGAGGAAGAGGGCCCGGCTCGGCACGTGCGGGAGCTCCAGCCGGCTGGCGCGTACCTCCGCCCACACCCCGCTGCCGTCACGCCGGGTGTACCTGCGGGTCACCGTCCGGTCGACGACCTCGCCCGCCACGGCCAGCTCCCTCGGCGGTCCCGGCCGCTCGACGTCGTGGGTGGGGCGCAGCACCGCCGGGTCCTTCCCGTCCAGGTCCCCCGGCTCGTACCCGAACATCGCGGTGAAGGCCACGTTGGTCCGCTCGACCGCGCGCCGGCCCGCGTCGTCGATCGACGTGACGGCGATGCCGACCGGCGCCTGGTCGAAGGCCGTCCGGAACATCTCCTCGCTCTCGCGGACGCGTTGCTCCAGCGCGACGCGGTCGCTGATGTCGCGCACCACGTTGACGACGAGCTCGGCACCCCCGGGCCCCTCCGCCGTCGTGGCGTGCACCTCGCACTCGACCACCGTGCCGTCCGCGTGGAGCAGGCCCACGCGGTGCAGGTGCCCCCCGTCGGTCAGCAGCGACTCGGTCGCCGGCTCCTCGCCGTCGCCGGCCCGCGCCAGCAGGGCGGCGCTCGGCATCCCGAGGAGGTCGCCGGGGCCACGACCGAGCAGGTCGGACGCGGCCTCGTTGGCACCCACGACGACTCCCCCGACCCGGTCGACGACGACCACACCGTCCGGCACGACGTCCAGCAGGCTCGCCAACCAGTCGCGCCGCTCGTCCTCGGCGCAGCGCGGTGACGCGTCGCGCACCGTGGCCACCGTCATCGCACGGCCCGCCACGTGCACCGGCGCCAGCGCGACGTCGACCGCCACCCCGGTGCCGTCGGGTCGGGCCAGCACGAGCCCGCGGCCCTCACCCATGGTTCGTTCCCTGGGCGCCCGGCCGTAGGTGGCGCGGGACCGTTCGTGCCCCTCGCGCAGGTCCTCGGGCACGAGCGTCTCCAGAGGCTGCCCCACCACCCGGGACCGATCCCAGCCCGAGAGCCGCTCGAGCGCCGCGTTGACGTAGACGACGGACCCGTCGGCGTCGACGACGACCACGCCGTCGGGGGACGCCTCCACCACCTCGGGGCCGAAGCCGGACCCCGGGGCAGCCGGCCCGGGGCGGTCCTCCGCCCGCCCGCCACCGGTCCCCGAGCCGCGTGGGTCCTCCATCCCCCTCCTTCCCGCACGCCGGCCGACGACGACACGGCGCGTCAGAGCAACGGAGCGCGCTCCCACGGTACCGAGCCGCGCGAGCACCCGGCCACCACGGGGACCGACCTCACATCACGGGGGCGCGCCGCCGACAGGTCATCCGCCGCGGAGCACCTGCCGGCGGTGGCGGTACTCCTCCTCGTCGATCTCACCGCGGGCGAAGCGTTCGTCGAGGATCCGGTGGGCATCCGGCCCCGGGGCGGCGTGCTCGTCCGCAGGGCGGGGAGGAGGAGCCGCCGCACCGCCCTGCGGAGCACGCGTGCCCACCGCCCACCGCACGAGGAGGACGATGCCGCCGATGACCACGCCCCAGAACAGGAGCATCCCGAGGCCGAGCCCCCACCACCCGACCATCCCCATCCCGTCGTGCCAGAACATGGTGACCTCCTTCGTCGTGGCCGTACCCCCCCACCCTGCACCCGCACCCTGTGGGGAGGGAGTGCGAACCGTGAAGACTCCGTGAAGCCGGCACCGCACCTCAGCCGAGCAGGGGTGCGTCGAGGAGGCCCCAGAGCGGCCCGGCGAGGACGCCGAGGAGCACCGACCCGACCGCCGCGGAGACGGCGGTGCGCGCCGACCACGGGCGCGGCTCGCGCAGGGACGGGTCGGGGTCGTCCCGCCGCACCGCGGGCGCGACCCACCGCAGGTAGTAGAAGAGCGACAGGAGCGTGTTGAGGAGCAGGGCCACGGTCAGCCACGCCATCCCTCCGTCCCACGCGGCGGTGGCCGTCAGCACCTTCCCGACGAAGACCGCGGTCGGCGGGGTGCCGAGCAGCCCGAGGAGGGCGACGACGAGCGCCACCGCCAGCCCCGGACGGACCCGCACCAGGCCGCCGTACCCGGAGAGCGTCCGCACCCCCGGCAGCGCGGTGGTCACGGCGAACGCCGCGATGTTGGTGACGGCGTAGCCGGCGAGGTAGAGCAGCAGGGCGGGCAGCGCGAGGTCGGTGCGTCCGGCGACGGCCACCGGCACGAGGAGGTAGCCCACCTGGCTCACCGTCGACCAGCCGAGCAGCCGGCGCGGGTCGTCCTGCCCGAAGGCGGCGAGGTTGGCGAGCGTCATGCTCGCCACTGCGAGCCCCCCGACGAGCACCCCCCAGGCGAGGACGTCGGGGAGCGCCGCGACGAGCCGGTAGGCGGCGACCACCGCCCCGACCTTGGGCACCGTCGTCACGAACGCGGCGGCGAGTCCGGTGGCGCCCTCCGCGGCGTCCGGCACCCAGAAGTGGGCCGGCACGCTGCCCGCCTTGAACGCCAGCCCGCCGAGGACCCCCACCACCCCGGCGCCGACGACCGCCGACGGGGCGGAGCCCAGGGCCGCGGCGAGCTCGGGGTACGAGGTGGTTCCCCCGACGCCGCTGAGGAGGGTGACACCGGACAGCAGCAGGATCCCGAAGAGGGCGCCGACGAGGTAGGTCTTGAGCGCGGCCTCGGCCGCGCGGGCGGTGCGACCCAGGCCGAGAAGGGCGTAGAGCGGGATGCTGGCGAGCAGGTAGCCCACCGCGAGCACGAGCAGGTCCCGGGCGCCGCCGAGCACGAGGACACCGGTGGTGGCGAAGAGCAGGAGGGCGTAGGTCTCGCTCTCGCGTGGGTCCCCGGCCACCTCGTCCGCGGCGAGGAGGAGGACGAGCAGGGTCGCGACGCCGGCCACGACCCGGACCGCGGTCGTCGCGACGTCGACGGCGAAGGTGCCCTCGAAGGCCGTCGTCGGGTCGCCCGCCGCGGCCAGCGCCGCCACCACCGAGCCGACGAGGGACACGGCCGCGACCGCCCGGATCCGCCCCTGGCGCAGCCGCGGGGTGAAGGAGCCCCCGAGCAGGCAGACGAGGCCGCCGACGAAGAGCAGCATCTCCGGCAGCATGGCGAGGGGGCGCATGCTCATCGACGTCATCGGCGCTACCCGTCGACGACGGCGACGACCGTGCGGGCCGCGGGCTCGATGACGTCGAGGAGCGGCCGGGGCGAGAGGCCGATGGCGAGCGAGAGGACGAGCAGCGGCGCGATCGCCCACGCCTCGTGCGGACGCACGTCGCCGAAGTCCGCTGACCTGCCACGCTCCTCGCCCGTGAACACCCGCTGGAGGGTCCACAGGAAGACCCCGCTGATCAGCAGGATGCCGAGCAGCGCGACGGCGGTGACCGGCGCCGCGGCGATGCTGCCGGTGAAGATCTGGAACTCCGCGACGAAGCCGGACAGGCCGGGGAGGCCGAGTGACGCGAAGGCGGCGACGGCGAACAGCACCGACGTGCGAGGTGCCCGGCCGGCCAGGCCGCCGTAGTCGCCGATCTCGTAGCTGCCACCCCGCTCGAGGAACATCCCGGCGAGGAGGAAGAGGGCCGCGGTGACCAGACCGTGGCTCACCATCTGGGTGACGGCACCGGTGACCGCCACCGATCGTGCCTGCGCGGTGTCGGAGGCGACCACCCCGGCGGCCCCGACGGCCAGGACGACGTACCCCATGTGGTTCACCGAGGTGTAGGCGATCATCCGCTTGAGGTCGCTCTGCGCCAGGGCGACGAGCGCGCCCCAGAAGACCGAGACGACGCCGACGGCGAGGACGACCCAGGCCCACGACCGCCAGGCCTCCGGCAGCAGTGGCATCGCGACCCGGACGAAGCCGTACGTGCCCAGCTTGAGCAGGACGCCGGCGAGGACGGCCGACCCCACGGCGGGGGCGTCGGTGTGGGCGGGCGGCAGCCAGGTGTGGAAGGGGACGGTCGGGGTCTTGACCGCCAGCCCGAGGAGCACGGCGCCGAGGACGACGACCCCGGTGGTGCCGCTCCCGGCCAGCGGGTCCTGCCGGCCGAGCTCGACGATGTCGAACGTGTGCGGGTCCGCCGACAGGTACAAGCCGATGAAGCCCGCCAGCAGGGCGAGGGACCCGAGGAAGGTGTAGAGGAAGAAGCGCAGCGCCGACCGGGCCCGGTCGCCGTGGCCCCACCCGGCGATGACGAAGTACATCGCGACGATGGAGAGGTCGAAGAAGACGAAGAAGAGGAGCAGGTCCGAGGCGGCGAAGAGGCCGAGGCACACCGTCTCGAGGGCGAGGAACAGCGCCGCCCGGGTGCGGGGCCGGTCCGGCTCGCGCAGCGAGTAGACGGCGGCCGCGAGGAAGACGACGGCCGTCATCGCGACGAGCGGCAGCGAGAGCCCGTCGAGGCCCACGTGGTAGCTGCTGCCGACGCCGGGGATCCAGGGCACCTGCTCCTCGAACGCCAGCTCCCCGGCCCCCGGCGTCTCGTACGCCCACCACAGGCCGCCGACGAGTGCCACCTCCGCAGCGGACGCGCCGACCCACCACCAGGCCGCCGCCCGCGGCCCCACCCCCGGGACGGCGAGGACGAGGGCACAGGCGAGGGGGAGGAAGACGGTCAACGAGAGCACGCGGTCACCTCACGACGAGGACGAGGGCGGCGCCGGCCGCGACGAGCGCGACGGCCTGGACGTAGTACTGGTGCAGCAGCCCGGTCTGGGGGCGCCGGGCCAGTGCGCCCCCCTGCCGGACCCGCCGGACGACCGCCCGGACGGCGCCGTCGACCCAGCGGTCGTCGGCGCGCCCGGACACCACCGCCACGGCCGCCGTCGTGTGCGCGGCACCGTCGACCCGACCGGCGAGCCCGTCGTCGGCCCGGGCGAGCCGCGCGGCGAGGGCGACGAGCCCCCGGACCACGCGCTCGGTGCTCGTGGAGAAGGCGATGTCGGCGCGGTCGAGCGCGCGTGCCAGAGCAAGGGTCGGGCGCACGACGGCCAGGTTCGCCCCCCGCTCGAGGCCGAGCCAGGACAGGGCCCACCGGGGCCGTGGCGGTGGCCGTCGCCACACCACGCCGAGGCCGAGCGCCGCCAGCAGGGCGGAGCCGACGAGCTCCGGAGCGGTCGGCTCGGTGACGGTACCGCCGACCGCCCTGCCGAGGGCCGCCACCACTCCCGGCGCGGCGAGCAGGCCGAGGACGGCCGCGCCCGCGGCGAGGGTGACGACGGCGGCGGTGACCGCGGTCGGGACGACGCCGCCGGGCTCCTCCTCCGTGCCCTGCAGCGTCGCCGCCCGGCGCCGCTCCTCCTCGCCGACCGGCGCCCAGAGGACGCGCAGCGCCGCGCCCGCGTAGGCGGCGGAGAGCAGCGCCCCGACCGTCCCCACCGCGTACAGGGCGACCGAGTGCTCCATCGCCGCCGCGAGCACGAGGTCCTTGGTGGCCCACAGCGAGAGCGGGGGGACCCCAGCCAGCGCCAGGAGGGCGACGCTGGCCGCCACCCGGACCACGGGCCACCCACCGACGGTGCCGCGCAGCCCGTCCAGCTGCTTGGTGCCGAGGGCCGACAGCCAGGCCCCGGCGGCGAGGAACAGGCCCGCCTTCGTCGCCGCGTGGGCCACGAGGTGCGCCGTGCCGGCCGCCGTGGCCCCGAGCCCGGCCGCCATGACGACGTAGCCGAGCTGGGCGGAGGTGGACGCGGCGAGCAGCTGCTTGAGGTCCTCCTGGCCGAGGGCGACCAGGCCGAGCACCACCGCGGTCAGCGCCCCGGCCCACGCGGCGGTGGTCGCCGCCCAGCCGGTTGCGGCGAGCAGGGGCTCCAGCCGCAGGAGCAGGTAGCCGCCCATCGCCACCATCGCCGCCGAGTGCAGCAGGGCGCTGACCGGGCTGGGACCGTCCATCGCCCGGGAGAGCCAGAAGGCGAGGACGAGCTGGGCCGCCTTGCCGAGGGCGGCGACGAGCACGCCGAGCGCGATGACGTCACGCCATCCGGACGTGGCGGACGGCAGGGCGTCGAGGTCGAGCCCCGCACCCCCGGCGACGGCCGCCCCCGCGGCGGCGTAGAGCCCGAGGTCCGCGGCCCGGGTGGTGACGAAGGCGGTGAGGCCGGAGCCGACCCGGTGCTGCTCGCGCCACCGGAAGCCGATCAGCGCGTAGGAGGTCCCGCCCATCACCTCCCAGGCGAGGAGCAGCGTGGGCAGCGTCGTCGCGGTCACGGTCAGGAGCACCGCCGCGGCGAAGAGCAGCATCAGCCCGTGGAAGCGCGCGCGGGACTCGTGGACGTCCGCGGCGGCGGCGAGCAGCACGAGCAGGGTCACGACGGCGACCGTCGGCGCGACGACGGCGGCGAGCCCGTCGACCGCCAGGGCGAGGTCGGACCCCGCGACGAAGGGCACCCCGACGGAGGGACGCCAGACCGCCACCGCCGCGGCCAGCCCGGCGGTGACCGCGGCCGTGGCCACCCCGACGCCGCCGGCCGCGCCTCCGAGGCGCCGCGCGGCGAGGAGCAGCACCGACCCGACGAGGGCCGGCAGGAGGACCAGCGCCCAGAGCAGGGGGCCGGCGGTGGCGGACGTCATCGGCCCCTCACCCCGCCAGGTCCGTCGCCGCGTCGGTCATGTCGCTGCCCTTCGCCCGGTGCCAGAGGGTCGCGACGGCGAAGCCGGTGGCCATCTCGACGGTCATCGCGGCGAGGACGACGAGGAGGAGCACCTGCCCGGTCGGGTTCGGTGCCAGGTACCACCACATCGCGCCCGCCGCGAGGATGACGGCATTGACCATGACCTCCAGCCCCATCATCACCATGACGACGACCTGCTGCGAGATGGCGCCGTAGAGACCCACGGCGAACAGCGCCGCGGCCACGAGCAGCACGAGCTGAAGGGTCATCGCCGGCCCACCCCTCCCGGGGAGGGGTCGCGCGGGGGCCGGAGGTCGAGGTCGTCCCCGAACCGGTCGTAGCGGGTGCGGTGCGCCGCAAGGACGACGCCTCCGACGATGGTCGCGACCATGACCGGGCTGACGACGACCATGACGAGCATCTTCGGGCCCATCATCGCCTCGCCGAGCGCGGCCGTGACGTCGGCCGCCGGGGCGCCGCGGCGCACCGGCCAGTCGACGAGCAGGGCCCCGGCGCCGAGGACGAGGAAGGCGGTCACGGAGACGGCGAGCGCGGCCCGCTTCGAGTGCACCATCGACATCGGCATCAGCGCCGGGTTCATCCCCATGTACATCACCATGTAGACGGCCATGACCGCCATCTCCATGAGCATCATGAGCAGCGTGACGACGCCGACGTAGTTCTGCTGGAGCAGCACGAGCACGAGGCCGACGGCGACGAACGACAGCGCGAGGGAGTACGTGGCGCGAGCCATCGAGTCGACGACGAAGACGAGCACGGCGGAAGCCACCGCCACGAGGGCGAGCACCCAGAAGACGACGTCGACGACCATCCTCAGCCCCTTCCCGCCACGACGACGGCGACGACGAGGTCCTGGACCAGCACGGCCGGGAGCAGCACGACCCAGCCGACCTCCATGAACAGCTCCGGCCGCACGGCGGGCAGCCGGCGGCGCACCCAGACGAGGGCGGCGAGCAGGGCCGCGGTCTTGACGAGGACCCAGGCCCACCCCGGCAACAGCGGACCCGCCCCACCCCCGAGGAACATCGGCACGGCGAACGCGGCACCCGCGGCCAGGAGGGCGTGCCGCCCGGCCTGCACGAGGAGTCGGTCGACGCCCGACAGCTCGGCGAGCACCCCACCGGCGACGTCGGGTCCGGCGGGCGGGACGAACGGCCCCCAGACGGAGAAGGCGACGACGCCGAGGCAGTAGACGGCGAAGGCGACCGGCATCCACACGACGAACCACAGCGACTGCTGGGCCGCGGCGACCTCGCCGAGGTTCAGGCTCGCCGCCGCGACGGCGGGTGCGACGAGCGCGAACATCAGGGGGAGCTCGTAGGCGAGGGCGAGGGCGAGGAACCGGTACCCGCCGACGAGGGAGTGAACCGAGTTCGCACCCCAGCCGGTGAGCCAGACCAGTGCCCACACCGCGACATCCATGGTGTTGAACCACACGACGCCGACGTCCAGGTCGCTGAGGACCCACTCGCCGAGCGGGACCACGGCGACCATGAGCAGCGCGGCCACGACCAGGCCGCCGCCCCCGATCCGCCAGAGCAGGGTGTCGGCCGACAGCGGGGCGCGCCGCCGCTGCCGGAGCAGCCGCGCGGTCTCGTCGAGGGGCCGGCTCAGTGCCGGCCCCGCCGGCAGGCCCGAGGCGCGTGCCGCCAGCAGGCCGTCCAGGACGACCGCCGCGGAGGCGAACACGGCGAGCAGGGCGGCGGCGAGCACGGCCCACCCGGCCGCCACGGTGGTGACGTCAGGCATCGCGGACCGCCTCGGTGGAGGGGACCGGCGACCCGAGGGTCGCGACGAGGAGACGAGCGACGGACAGGTCGTGCCCCCGGACCAGGGGCCCGCAGGCGGTGACGGGGAGGGCCGGCCACGTCGACCCCTCCGTCGCCCCGGCTCCCACGGTGCCGGCGTAGGCGCGAGCCGCGGCGGTGGCGGCGTCGACGAGGTGGAGCAGCCGGTCGCGGCAGTCGCCCGCGGCCCCGGCGGGCAGCCCGAGCCGGTGGGCTTCCTCGCCGGACACCTGCCCGACCCCGGCCAGGGACCACCGCAGCAGCCGCGAGTGCTCGACCCGGTGCCGCAGCTCCACCAGGAGGGCCCGGGCGTCTCCTCCTCCCTGGGCCAGGAGCTGGTCGCGGGCGGCTCGCGCCAGCGCCGCGCCCTCCTCCCAGGCCACGAGGGCGAGCACGGCGGCGACCTCGTCGCAGCGTCGGGCCGCCCGGGTGCCGGGGTCGGCCTCGTCGGCCGCGGCAGCGTCGTCGAGCAGGTGTGCCCGGGCCTCGGTGACGAGGTCGCCGTGGAGGGTCACGTCGAGAACGAGTGAGGCGGGCCAGTGGCGCAGCACCGGGCCCAGGCGCACGGGCAGCGCGTCCATCTCCAGGCCGTCACGGTCGTCCTCGGATCCCTCGGCCAGGGGGATGCCGTCGGGTGCCATGTCCATGTCGCCGTGGTCCATGTCGCCGTGGTCCATGCCCTCGTCGTCCATGTCGCCGTGGTCCATGCCCTCGTCGTCCATGTCGCCGTGGTCCATGCCCTCGTCGTCCATGTCGCCGTGGTCCATGCCCTCACCGAGGTCGGGGGCGGTCCTGGCCGCTGCGTCCTCGGCCTGGGTGGCCGCGTCCGTCAGCCGCTCCGCGAGCTCGTCCAGCGCGGCCGGCGCCGCAGCCGCCGTCGTCACCGCCGCCCGCGCCCGCGGACCGGGCATCGCGTCCCAGAGCCGCTCGACGACCTCGGCGAGCTCATCCGTTGCCCGGCCCGCCACGAGGAGGGCGTCCGCGCTCGCCGGCGACTCCGCCACCAGCCAGCCGCGGGCCGCGAGGGCCCGTTCCACGGCGACGCGGGCGGCGAAGCCGTCACCCGCCTCGACGACGATCACCCGGGTCGCCCGGACCGCCCGTCGCGCCAGCCACGCCCTCACGCCCACCGCAGCGCCCCCTCCCGCCACGCCCAGGCGACCGCGACGAGCAGCGCCCCGAGGAAGAGGAACATCTCGACGACGGCGCTCGCCCCGAGGTCGGCGACGACGACGGCCCACGGGTACATGAACAGCATCTCGACGTCGAAGGCGAGGAAGAGCAGCGTGGCCAGGTACCACCGCACGTGGTACCTCGACAGCGCATGCGCCTCCGGCACCCACCCGGACTGGTAGGGGACCGTGCGCACGACCGAGTGCCACGGGGTGAGCAGCCAGTGCGCGCCGTAGAGCAGCGCGACGCCGAGGACCGCGACTCCCGCGGTGGCAGCCAGCCCGCTCACGTCGGCACGCCCGGGTCCAACGGCAGGCGCAGCTCGAAGGTCGCCCCCCTCCCCGCCCCACCGCTGCGCGCGGTCAGCGAGCCGGCGTGGGCGTCGACGATGGCCCGGCTGATCGTCAGCCCGATGCCCGAGCCCCGCTCTCCGCGGTCCCTGGCCGTGTCCCCGCGGTAGAAGCGCTCGAAGACGTGCGGCAGCTGCTCCGCCGGGATGCCGTCGCCCTCGTCGTCCACCGTCACGACGACCTCGTACCCGTCGACCCTCGGCGCAATCGTCACCGACTTCCCGCGCGCCGTGTGGCGCAGTGCGTTGTCGAGGAGGTTGCCGAGGACCTGGCCGATTCGTTGGGCGTCGACGCGGACGAAGACATCAGCCGCTGGGTCGGTCGTCACGCGAAGACGAACTCCCTTCTCCGCGAACCTGGCCCGCATCGTCGCCACCCCGGCGTCCAGCAGTCTGCCCACCGGGACGCGCCGCAGGTCCAGCGAGAGGCGTCCCTCCTCCGCGCGGCTGACGTCGTCGATGTCGGCCGCCAGGCGGGCGAGCCGGTCCACCTGCTGGCCGAGCACGGCGCTGGCGTCCGGCCCCCACGTGGTCACCCCGTCGTCGAGCGCCTCGAGGTAGGCGGTGCAGGTGGCGAGCGGGGTCCGCATCTCGTGGGCCAGGTCGGTGAGCAGACGCCGCCGGGTGTCCTCGACCACCTCGAGCCGGGCGGCCATGGTGTTGAACGACGTGGCGAGCTCGTCCAGCTCGGCACCGGCTCCGCCGGGCTCGACCCGGCGCGCGTAGCGGCCCCGGGCCACCTCGCGAGCCGCCGAGGAGAGCTCGGTCAGCGGACGGCGCAGCCGCCCGGCGAGCATCCAGGTGACCAGGCCCGCGGCGGCGAGGGCCACGAGGAAGGCCACCCCCAGGGAGACCAGGCTCGCGTCGAGGTAGGCCCGCTCCACGTGGAGCCGCTCACCGTCGGTGAGGTCGCCACCGGCGCGCAGCAGGTGCTCGTGGAAGATCGGGGGCCCGACGAGGAAGGCCACGACGGCGGCGGTGGCCACGCTGGCCACCAGCACGCCGAGCTGGGCGAGCATCAGTCGGGTGGCGAGGCTGCGGGGCGCCGGGGCACCCGGACCGCCCGGCGCCGGGCCGCGCGGCGGGGACGGCGCCTGGACCGTCATCCCGCCCCCATCCGGTAGCCGACGCCGCGCACCGTCTCGACGTACCGTGGCGCGGTCGGGTCGTCGCCGAGCTTGCGCCGCAGGTGGGCGACGTGGACGTCGACGAGGTGCTCGTCGCCGACCCAGGCGCGGTCCCAGACCTCCTCGATGAGGCGGCGCCGGGCCCAGGCGTAACGGGGACGTGCGGACAGGACGTCGAGGATGTCGAACTCGGTGCGGGTCAGCTCCACCGGCCGGTCGGCCACGGTCACGACGCGGGCCCCCGGCTCGATGCGCAGGTCGCCGAACACCCGGACCGGTGTCTCACCGGGCTCCCCCGTCGCTCCGGTCCGCGGCCGACGCAGCACCGTCTGCACCCGCGCGACGAGCTCGCGCGGACTGAACGGCTTGGTGATGTAGTCGTCGGCGCCGACCGAGAGCCCGATGAGGCGGTCGGTCTCCTCGGTCCGCGCGGTGAGCATGAGGACGTAGCAGTCCGAGAAGGTGCGGACCTGCCGGCACACCTCGACACCGTCGAGGCCCGGGAGCCCGAGGTCCAGCACGATCACGTCCGGGTGGCGCTCCCTGGCGGCGCGCACCGCGTCCGGGCCGGTCCCCGCCCGGACCGTGGCGTAGCCGGCTCGCTCGAGGTACGTGCACACCATCGCGGCGAGCGCGGCCTCGTCGTCGACGACGAGCACCGTCGCGGGCACGGAGTCGTCGGGTGCGCGCATCCCGGCAGTCTGTCCGATCCGCACGGCCGCGGTCGAGACGCGGACGGCCGGCGGGAGATCCTTCGTCGTTTCTTCATGGAAGGACGAGCGGTCCTTGACCGTGCCCGGGTGCCATGGTGGAGGAGCCGGGGCGGATCCCGGCTCGTGCGCCGAGGGGAGGTGGTCTCGATGGGCCCCGGAGGATGGTCTTGGGCGGTCCACCCGTGGGTCGTCGCCCTCGTCGTGCTCGGTACGGTGCTTCTCTGGGCCCTCGTCGTGACCGCCATCGTCCGGATGCTTCGTCCCCACGGCCCGCCACCACCGGCCCGTCGCCACTCGCCGTCCCGCGGAGGACACCCCTGATGCCCCGCCAGCCCTCCTCACCCTGCCCCACCTCGCGTCCCAGGCGTGCGGGCGCCCCTCTCGCCGCGATCCTCCTCGGCCTGGTGCTTGCCGGCTGCGGCGGCGCCGACGCCCCGGCCGCCGCGCCGCCCGCGTCGGCCATCCCCACGGCCACCGACAGCCCCACCACCTCGCCGTCCACCACGCCGTCGCGAGCGCGCCCCACGGGTGCGCCCCGCCCGATGGGCCATGTCCACGGGGTCGGCCGTGACCCGGTGACCGGTGACGTGGTGCTCGCCACCCACGGGGGCCTGTTCCGCCTCGACCCGGGCGGCCCCACGCCGGTGGGCCCGGTGGTCGACCTCATGGGCTTCGCGATCGCTCCCGACGGCAGCTACCTGGGATCCGGCCACCCCGGCACCGAGACCGACCTGCCCGAACCCGTCGGGCTCATCCGCTCGACCGACGGCGGCGCCACCTGGACGCCGGTCTCCCGCGGGGGCGAGTCCGACTTCCACGGCCTCACCGCCGGCTCCGGACTCGTCGCCGGGTTCGACGGCACTCTGCGCGTCAGCGAGGACGGTGGTCGCTCGTGGGCCGCCCGCTCGGCCCCGGCGGCGCCGCACGTGCTCGCCGCGTCGCCGGACGGCGGCCGGCTGTTCGCCACGACCCAGGCCGGGCTGCTCTCCACGACCGACTCAGGCCGCACCTGGGACCCGGTGGACACGCCAGAGCTGCTCGTCGCCGTGTCGTGGGCCGACGACGACACCGTGGCCGGTGTCGGGGTCAGCGGCCGGCTGGTGCTCAGCGAGGACGCAGGCCGGACCTGGGCGACCGGCCCCGAGGTGGTCGGTGCGGTGTCGTCGCTGCACGCGAGCCGGACCGCCGACGGGGTCGAGGTGCTCGCGGTCCTGGAGGACGGCGTCATCCGGACCACGGACCTCGGCCGCACCCTCGACCGGGTGCTCTGAGCTCCCTCCGGCTCGCGCCGAGGCCCCGAGGAGAGGAGAACGACAGATGCTCGCTGGCCTCGTCGCGCCACCCCGGCGGCTCGGGGCCGGCCCGGGGGTCGGGGGCCTGTGGGCTTGGGTCCTCGCCGGCCCCGGCGGGCTCGTCCTGGCTGCGCTCGCGCTCCGGGCGCCGCGGAGCCGGCGGTGAGGATGCCGATGACGGATACCGGGGTGGGTATGGTGGGCGTGATGTGGATCGACGGCGGTGAGCACCGGTGACCGGCGGGTGGGACCCGTCGACGTGGGTGTGGCCCGTCGTGCTCGTCATCGGCCTCTCGGTGCTGGCCGCCGGCCTCGTCCTGCTGCGCCGTGCCCGCGCGGCACCGGGTGACGCGGGCGCCGACGGCCGTCCCGGCACCGCCCGCGCGATCCTGGACGAGCGGTTGGCCCGCGGTGAGATCGACGTCAGCGAGTACGAACGCCGACGGGCGGTGCTGGATGAGCACTGAGGTCACCCGCCGTCAGGCGCTCCTCGTCACCGGCCTCGGCGCCGCCACCACCGTCGTCGGCGGCGTGGGCACGTGGCGCACCCTGGTCGAGGACGGCAGCGGCTGGGCGACCGGCGCACCGGTGACCGAGCCGGCCGTGCTCGCGAGCTCGGGCGGCTCCCTCGACGTCACCCTGCGGGCCGCACCGGGGGCGACGCTCGACGGTCGCAGCACGGAGGCGCTGGGCTACAACGGCACGAGCCCCGGCCCGACCCTCGTCGTCCGCCCGGGGGACAGGCTCCGGCTCCGTCTCGAGAACGACCTCGTCGAGACGACCAACCTGCACACGCACGGACTGCACGTCTCACCCGAGGGCAGCAGCGACAACGTCTTCCGCACCGTCGAGCCGGGCACCGCGGCCGACTACGAGTACCGCATCCCCGACGACCACCCGGCCGGCACCTTCTGGTACCACCCTCACCACCACGGCACGGTGGCGGACCAGGTCTTCGGCGGTCTGCACGGCGCGCTGCTCGTCGTCGGGACAGACGAGCCCGTGGTCGACCGCGAACGCGTGCTCGTCGTCTCCGACACCACGCTCACCGCGGCGGGCGAGGTGGCGGGCGTGTCCCACGCCGAACAGATGCTCGGTCGGGAGGGCGAGCTCGTCCTCGTCAACGGCCGCCGGCGACCGGAGCTCGAGCTGGCTGCGGGCACCACCGAGCGCTGGCGGGTGGTGAACGCCTGCGTCTCCCGGTTCCTCGACCTCCGGCTCGACGGCCACACCTGGGGACTGTTCGGCCTCGACGGCCAGGCGCTGCACGATCCCGTCGACCGCGAGGGCGTGCTCCTCGCCCCGGGCAACCGCGCCGACCTGCTCGTGCGGCCCACCGGCGGCGGCACGACGTCCCTGCGCACCCTCTCCCGTGACCGGGGAGGGATGGGGATGATGGGAGGACGAGGGGCGACCTCCCCCGAGGTGGAGCTGGCCACGGTCACGATCGGCCCGGCGGCCGCCACGACCACCTCGGCCGCGACCTCCTCGTTCCCGGCCCCCGTCGACCTTCGCCGCTCCGCCGTCGACGGGCACCGGACGGTGACGATGACCGGTGGGATGGGGATGGGGATGGGCGGCAGGGAGTTCGGCTTCGACGGCCGCACCTTCGACCCCGCGCGCACCGACCAGCGGCTCGCCCTCGGCACCGTCGAGGAGTGGACCATCGGCAACGCCACGATGATGGACCACCCGTTCCACCTGCACGTGTGGCCGATGCAGGTCCTCGAGGCGCCTGACCACGACCCCGACGGCCCTGCGGACTGGCGCGACGTCGTCGTCGTCCCCGCCATGGGGCAGGTCACCGTGCGGGTCCCGGTCCGGGACTTCGGCGGCCGCACGGTCTACCACTGCCACGTGCTCGACCACGAGGACCTCGGGATGATGGGGGTCGTCGAGGCCGGCTGAGGGCGGACGGCCCGTCGTCAGTGGAGGAAGCGGCGCCAGTCGTGTGGCACGGCATCCTTCGGAGCAGGCACCGGCTGGTCCTCCGGCCGGCTCCCGGGGGGTGCGAGCTCGGGGCCCTCGAACACCTCGTCCTCGTCGTAGTCGTAGAACCACGACTCCCCCGGCTCGAAGCTCTGCACGACGCGGTGGCCGGTGGTGCGGGCGTGGGCCGTGGCGTGCTGGGCGGGCGAGGTGTCGCAGCACCCGACGTGGCCACACGTGGCGCAGCGGCGCAGGTGAACCCACCAGCCACCCGCCTCGAGGCACTCGACGCAGCCGGTGCCGCTCGGCGGGACGTCAGGGTGGATGGCCGGTTCGTCCTCGCGCACGTGACGACCGTAGCGCCGGTCGGGACCGCTCGACACCCCGGTTCGTCGACGTGGCACGCAAACCGTTTCCGTGCCACGTCGACATTTCGGGGTGACCCCGAAATGTCGAGGCGGGAGGGGGGCAGGTCGAGGCGGGAAGGGATCCGCTCGGGGCGGGCGGCGGTCAGGAGGTGAGGTGGAGGAGGAAGCCGTGCTCGACGGCGAGGACGGGAAGGGGGAGCCCGACGTCCCCGAGGACCCGGCCGGAGACGAGCACCCCCTCGCCGGCGGCGGCGTCGAACCAGCGGGGACCGCGCTCCTGGACCGTGGCCGGGAGGCCGGCCTCGGGGCGCACCCGCACCCGGTACCGCCGCTCGGGGTCCAGCCCCGGCAGCGGGAGGAGCCCGGGGGCCGTGCCCCGGCCGGTCGCGACCTGCACGACCGTGAAGACGGCCTCGGTGCGGTCCGGCGCCACGGTGCCCCCGACGACCAGGGCCGGGTCCGGGTGGTCGGAGCGCACGACGTCGCCGCTGTGCAGCAGCGGGCGCAGCTCGCGGTAGAGGCCGGACCACGCCCGCAGGGTCTCGAGCTCGTCGGCGGTGCACGACGTGAGGTCCCACTCCAGGCCCGCGTGCCCGCCCAGGGCCACGAGCATCCGCAGCGACAGGTCGAGCTGCCGGTGGGTGGTGTGGGCGCGCGGCGGCCCCACGTGAGTTCCCATCCGCTCCGGGCCGACGAGCAGCCCGGTCCACCGCTGGATCGCCACCCGCTCCACGGCGTCGTTGCAGTCCGAGGCCCAGACCCGGTCCGTGCGCGCCAGCACCCCGAGGTCCACCCGCGCCCCGCCGCTGGAACAGGACTCGATCTCGAGCGCCGGGTGCCGGCGGCGCAGCTCGTCGAGGAGCCGGTAGAAGGCTCGGGTCTGGTCACCCACCGCGGGCCGGTCGGTGCCCGAGGCATCGGTGCGCACCGCCTCGTGCAGGTCGCGGTTGTGGTCCCACTTGAGGTAGTCGATGCCGTACTCGGCCACGAGGGTGCTCACCGCGTCGAGCACGTACGCGAAGGCCCCGGGGTTCGCCAGGTCGAGCACGTGCTGGTGGCGCGAGGGGGCGGTCGGCCCGGCCACCGGGCCGAGCACCCACTCGGGATGGGTGCGGGCCAGGTCGGAGTCGAGGTTGACCATCTCCGGCTCGACCCAGAGCCCGAACTCCATCCCGAGGCCCTTGACGTGGTCGACGAGCGGACCGAGCCCGTGGGGCCAGACCTCGGCGGAGACCTGCCAGTCCCCGAGACCGCGGGTGTCGTCGCGCCGCGAGCCGAACCAGCCGTCGTCGAGGACGAACCGCTCGACGCCGATGGTGGCACCGGTGTCGGCGAGCCGCCGGAGGTGGTCGAGGTCGGTGTCGAAGTACACGGCCTCCCAGGTGTTGAGGACAAGCGGGCGTGGCCGCGAGGCCCGGTGGTCGGGCGCGGACCGCTGGTGGCGCACCAGCCGCCGAGTCAGCCCGTCCAGCCCGTCGTCGGACCACACCGCGACCACCTCGGGGGCGTGGTGGGTCTCGCCCGCCGCGAGCCGCACCTCCCCCGGCGCCAGGGCCTCGGCCCCGCCGATGACGGCGGCATGCGCACCGGCGCCCTCCGGCAGCCGTTCGACGAGGTGCTCGTGGTTCCCGCTCCACGCCACGTGCACGGCCCACACCTCCCCGTGGCGGAAGCCGAAGCCCGCCGTCCCCGCCGTCACGAGGAGGGGGGCGTCGTGGCCGGTGCGGCCGCGTCGCCCGGTGCGCAGCCAGGTGCCGTCGGCCACGGCGTGGCGCTGCGGCGAGCGCTCCCGCACCCAGCGGCCGGTCAGGTCGAGCACCTCGTCGGCGCGGGCCGGGACCGGCAGCAGGGTGCGCAGCGCGGCGAGCTCGAGCACCGGTGCCTCCGCGGCCGCCGTCGACGTCACCGACGACGACACGGTGAGCACGCCGTGGCCGTCCAGGACGTAGCCGAGCTCGACCCGGGCGGCGACCGCCTCGGCCTCGGCACGGACGACCAGCCGGTCCCCGCCGCCCTCGATCGTGGCCCGCCACCGGGGCGCCGTCGACCCGCCCGCGCGGTGCACCTCCACGCCGGGGGTGCCGAGCCAGCCGTCACCGGACGTCGGCAGCACGGTGAGGTCCCACGGCTCGTCGAGGGCGTTGTGCGGCACCGGGCGGTCGCGGACGAGCGGGAGGTCGGCGACGTCGGCGTCGGTGAGGTCCGCCCCCCAGTGCAGGACGGCGGGCAGCCCACCGCCCTCGTGCGCGAGGACGAGGGCGGTGCCGCCGCCCCGCAGGACGACCGTCGTGGGGCTCACCCCTTGGTCGACCCGAGGGTGAGGCCGGAGACGAACTGCTTCTGGAGGACGAAGAACACGATGAGCACCGGCAGGGCGACGAGGATCGACCCGGCGGCGACCAGGTTGGTGTCCGCGAAGAACTGCCCGCGCAGGTTGTTCAGGCCACTGGTCACCGGCAGCTTGTCCCCACGCGAGATGAGAACCGTGGCCCAGAAGAACTCGTTGTAGATCCACGTCACCTGGAGCGTCGCGAGGGCCGCGAGCGCCGGCCGGACCAGCGGCATCGTCAGCTGCCAGTACTGCCGCCACACGCTCGCGCCGTCGAGCTCCGCCGACTCGTAGATCTCGTACGGGATCGTCTTCATGTAGTTGCTGAGCACGAAGGCGCAGAACCCCATCTGGAAGGCGGTGTTGACGAGGATCAGCGCCCAGAAGCTGTTGAGCATCGTGCCCGTCGAGGACATGAACGTCGGCAACGGGATCTCGCGGAACATCCGGAACACCGGGATGAGCAGCGCCTGCGGCGGGAGCAGGTTGGCGGCGAGGAAGACCCCGAGCAGGGTGAGGTTGAACCGGTAGGAGAAGCGGGCCAGCACGAAGGCGACGAGCGAGGACAGGAACAGCGTCAGGAGCACGGCCGGCACGGTGATCCACAGCGAGTTCATGAACCGCAGCCCGAACTGGCCGCGGCTCCAGGCCTCCGTGTAGTTGTCCGTCGTCCACCCACCGAAGGAGAGGTAGCCGTTGGTCTGGGTGAACGAGTAGTCGCGGAACGAGTTGTACAGCGCCCACAGGAGCGGGAAGAGCCAGATGACGGCGAGCACGAACATGATGACCGTGGCCACGGTGCCACGGCGCCGGTTCATGACGCCCCCGGAGAGCTCCTTGGTGCGGGTCGGGCGCTTCTCCGCGGGGACGGGCGGGGCCGAGGTGGCGCTCACTGTCGCTCCTCCTTGAACACGGTGCGGAGGTAGATGACGATGAAGACCGACGAGATCACCATCATGATCACGGCCAGGGCCGACCCGAAGCCGTAGCGGGTCGCCTCACCGATGACGTTCTGCGACACCAGTGCCGAGATCAGCTCGAGCCCGTTGCGGCCCTTGTTGATGATCCAGACCAGGTCGAAGGCCCGCAGCGACTCGATGACGACGATGACGAGGACGATGAGGTTGATCGGCCGCATCACCGGGAAGATGACGTGGAAGAAGGTCTTGACCTCGCTCGCCCCGTCGACCGCGGCAGCCTCGCGCAGGGACGCGTCCACGCCCTTCAGTCCCGCGAGGTAGATCAGCATGATGTAGCCGGTGTGGCGCCACGCCGTGGCCACCAGCACTGCCCAGAGGTTGACGTCCGGATCGCCGTACCAGTCGACGTTCGTGCCGAAGACCTCGTTGATCAGGCCCTGGTCGGTGGAGTAGAAGAGCTGCCAGATGAAGCCGATGAGGGCGAGCGACAGCACGACCGGCAGGTAGAACGCCGTCTGGTAGAAGCGGCTGAACCGCATCTCCCGGTCGAGGACCACGGCGAGGAACATCCCGAAGAGGGTCGGCAGGACGAAGAGGAACACCAGCCAGATGAGGTTGTGCTGGATCGCCGGCCAGAACGGCGGGTAGATCGTGGCCAGGTCGGTGTAGTTCTTGGTGCCGATCCACTCGATCGTGTCGAGCCTGAACCCGTTCCACCGCGTGAACGACAGCGCGACCGAGGCCAGTGCCGGGAGCCAGACCAGCCAGATCACGAGCACCGTCGGGATGACGATCATCAGGCTGATGACCACCCGGTCGAAGGTGCTGCGCTTCTTCTTCCTCCTGGACCGAGGGGGGGTGCCGCCGGCGCCGGGAGTGCTCCCGGCGCCGGCCCGTGCGGTGTCCGTGGACGACATCGTCACTCCCGGGTGGGCGCGGTCAGCTGCCGAGGATGGAGGCGGCCTGCTCCTGGATCGACGCCGTGATGCCGTCGATGTCGTTCGGGTTCTTGATGAAGTCCTGCAGGGACACCGTGATCACCGTGTTCGCCAGGTCGGCATTGGTGTCGCGGTCGAGGAACTGGGCGATGGACGCCGCGTTCTGGACCACCTCGACCGACTTCTTCTGCAGCTCGCCGTACGTCTCGGTGCTCGCGTTCGAGTTCGCCGCGATGAACGGCGCCGAGGCGTTGCTGTTCGCGGCGTCGGCGGCCTCCGCGGTACCCAGCCACGCGGCGAAGGCCTTGCCGGCGTCGATGTCCTGGGCGCCCTCGGCGACGCAGAACCCGTCGATGGGGGCGTCGAGTGCGTCGGATCCGATGGCGGGGTCGAGCTCGGGGAAGGTGAAGAAGTCGAGGTCCTCCTGGGCGTCGGTGGGCACGCCGTCGACGACGAAGGTGCCGAGCAGGTACATGCCGCACTCGCCGTTGGCCATCGAGGTGGCGGCCTCCTGCCAGGTGCGGCCGAGGGAGTTCTCCTGCTGGTAGGGCAGCAGGAGGTCCTTCCAGGTCTGGAAGACCTGCTTGACCTCGGGGCTGTCCCACTTCTCGTCGCCCTTGGTCAGGGCCATGTGGAAGTCGTAGCCGTTGAGCCGCATGTTGAGGATGTCGAAGGTCCCCATCGGCGCCCAGGCGTCCTTGGCGGCGAAGGCGAAGGGGGTGACGCCCTTGCCCTGCATGTCCTCCATCAGCGCCGTGAAGTCGTCCTTGCTCGCCGGAGCGGTCCAGCCGTTCTCCTCGAAGACCGACTTCCGGTAGAAGACGGCCCACGGGTAGTAGCTCACCGGCACGAAGTACTGGTTGCCGTCGGCCGCGGTGGAGGCCTTCTGGAAGGCGTCGCTCAGCCCGTCGATCGGCCACAGGCCACTGAGGTCGGCGATCTGGCCGGCCTCGGCGAACTGCGCCATCCGGTAGCCGGCGAACCACGTGAAGACGTCGTCCGGGGTGCCCTGGAGGTAGGTGGTGATGCTCTCCTGGAAGGTGTTGTGGTCGACCGCATTGACGGAGACCTCGACGTTGTTCTTCTGCGCGTACGCGTCGGCCATCGCCTGGAGCCGCTCGTACGCGGGCCCGGAGCCCTTGGCCTCGTTGATGCCGAACTTGACGTTGCCGACCTGGCCACCACCGCCGCCGCCGGTCGAGCCCGACGTGGAGGTGTCGTCCCCGCAGGCGCTGAGGAGGGTGGGGGCGCCCAGCAGGGCCCCCGCGCCGAGCGCTCCCCGCAGGAGGGTGCGGCGGTTGACGCCGCTGACGGAGCCGGGGATGGTGAGGCGCTGCTCGCGCGAGGCTCGGCGTGCCATGGACTGTCTCCTTTGACATGGGTCGGCTTCTGACAACTTCGATCAGAAACGAACATCTAGTGGGCCGAGTCTCGTGCCGCGAGGTCGTGCTGTCAAGGACCTGTCGCACGTCGGCAGGCAACGATTTGGTCGCGTTTTCCCACGCGCAGAGCGGACGTGTCGCCGCACGGCGGAACCCGGAGGCGTTCGCGAGCGCGCCTGTTTGAATCCGTTGACAGATGTTTGGTTTCCCAACAGACTGACGAACATGCGTCAATGGCCGGACGACCGCATCGCCTTCGGTGGCGACTACAACCCGGAGCAGTGGCCGCGCGAGGTGTGGGCCGACGACATGCGCCTCATGGCCGACGCCGGGGTCAGCTTCGTCACCCTCGGCGTCTTCTCGTGGTCCTGGCTCGAGCCGGAGCGCGGCCGGTACGACTTCGGCTGGCTCGACGACGTCATGGACCTGCTCCATGAGCACGGCATCGCCGTCGACCTCGCCACCGCCACCGCCACCCCGCCACCGTGGCTGAGCGCCGCCCACCCCGAGATCCTCCCCGTCGACCGGGAGGGCCGCACGCTGTGGCCGGGCAGCCGGCAGGCCTGGTGCCCGTCCTCGCCGGTCTACCGGGAGCTGGCCCTGGCCCTGACCGAACAGGTGGCGCGCCGCTTCCACGACCACCCCGCCCTCGCGATGTGGCACGTCTCGAACGAGTACGCCTGCCACAACCTGCCGTGCTACTGCGACACCTGCGCCGCGGCGTTCCGCACCTGGCTGGAGCGGCGCCACGGTAGCCTCGAGGCGCTCAACGAGGCTTGGGGCACCGCGTTCTGGAGCCAGCGCTACACCGCGTGGGACCAGGTGCTGCCACCGCGGGTCACGACCACCTTCGGCAACCCCACCCACGTGCTCGACTACCACCGGTTCGGCTCCGACACGCTGCTCGAGTTCTACCTCGCCGAGAAGGAGGTGATCCGCCGGCACTCCGCCGAGGTGCCGGTCACGACGAACTTCATGACGATGGACCACTTCCGGCTCCTCGACTACCACGCGTGGGCCCCGCACCAGGACGTCGTGAGCACCGACCACTACGTCGTCGACGCCCTCGAGCACCCCCGCGCCGAGCTCTCCTTCCACGGGGACCTGACGCGCGGCCTCGCAGGCGGGGGTCCGTGGGTGCTCATGGAGCACTCGACCAGCGCGGTCAACTGGCAGCCGGTCAACCCGGTCAAGCCCCCCCGCGAGACCCTCCTGGACTCCCTCTCCCACGTGGCGCGCGGGGCGGACACGCTCGGCTTCTTCCAGTGGCGGCAGTCCCGCGCCGGATCGGAGAAGTACCACTCCGCGCTCGTGCCCCACGCGGGGGCGGACAGCGACCGCTTCCGCGAGGTCTGCGAGCTGGGCGCCGTCGCCGCCCGGCTCGGCGAGGTGGTGGGCTCCCGGGTCGAGGCCGACGTCGCCCTGCTCTGGGACTACGAGGCCGCCTGGGCGGTCGAGGGTCCGGGCATGCCGTCGGCGCAGCTCGACTACACGACGGCGGGGCACAGGGTGCACCGGCTGCTGCGCGACCGAGGCATCACCTGCGACGTGGTGCACCCCGAGACCGAGCTGTCGCGCTACCGCGTCGTCGTCGTCCCCACGCTCTACCTCGTCTCCGACGCCGCGGCACAGGCCGTGGCCGACGTGGCGCGCGCCGGTGCGCACGTCGTCGTCACCTACTTCTCCGGCATCGCCGACCCCGAGGACCACGTGCGGCTGGGCGGCTATCCCGGCGCCTTCCGCGACCTGCTGGGGGTGCGGGTCGAGGAGTTCGCCCCGCTGCGCCCCGGCGAGGCCGTGCCCCTGACCGGCGGCGGGTCGGGCACGGTGTGGTCCGAGGACGCCCGGGCAGGCGACGTCGAGGTGGTGCACGCGTACGCCGCGGGGCCGGTCGCCGGGCGCCCCGCGGTGACCCGCCGGTCCGTCGGCGACGGCGTCGCCTGGTACGTCGGGACGCTGCCCGACGACGGGACGCTGGGCGCGCTGCTGGACCGGGTCACCGCAGAGGCGGGCGTCACGCCCGCGGCGCAGGTGCCGGCCGGCGTCGAGGTCACCCGGCGACGGTCGGAGGCCGGCTCGTGGCTCTTCGTCCTCAACCACACGTCGGAACCCTGCGAGCTCACCGCCGCCGGACACGACCTCGCCTCCGGCACCGACGTCGGCCCGGTCACCACCGTGGCCGCCCGCACCGCGGCCGTCATCCGGGAGAGCTGATGCTCGCCAGCCAGCGCCGGGCCGCGATCCTCGCCGTCGTCGAGGAACGCGGCGCCGCGCGCGTCTCCGAGCTCGTCGAGCGGCTCGGGGTCTCCGACATGACCGTGCGGCGCGACATCGAGCGGCTGGACGGCGAGGGCCTCCTCCAGCGCGTGCACGGCGGCGCCGTCGCGTCGGCGCGACGCGCGGCCGAGGAGCCCGGGTTCACGGCGAAGTCGACGCTGATGACGGCCGAGAAGCAGGCGATCGCACAGGAGGCCGCCCGGCTGGTGCAGCCGGGGGCGACCATCGGCATCTCGGCCGGCACGACCACGTACGAGCTCGCCCGGGCGGTGCGAAGCATCCCGCAGCTCACCGTCGTGACGAACTCGGTGCCGGTGGCCCAGCTGCTCCACGAGTCGCAGTCGCAGACGGCGGGACACGTGGTGGTCCTCACCGGTGGGGTCCGGACCCCGTCCGACGCCCTCGTCGGCCCGGTCGCGGTGACGGCCCTCGCCGGGCTGCACGTCGACCGGCTCTTCCTCGGCGCGCACGGCATCGACCGGGAGGCGGGGCTCACGACGCCGAACCTCGTCGAGGCGGAGACGAACCGGGCGCTGGTGCGCTCGGCCCGCACGGTCTGTGTGCTCGCGGACCACACCAAGATCGGCATCGTCGGCCTGTCGACGTTCATGGACCTCGCCGACGTCGACACCCTCGTCACCGACGCCGGCATCCCCGAGCGCGCCAGGCGCGTGCTCGAGGAGACCGTCGAGCAGCTCGTGCTCGCCGACCCCGCGGGGCGGGGCCGGGGCGACCGGACCGGGGCGGCGGGATGAGGGTCGCGCACGACGTGCGCCGCACCGCCCGGCGGCTGGCCGACGGGCGGCAGATCATCTACTTCGACGACAGCCCGGACGCCCCCGAGCGCACCGCCGAGGACACCCGCGACCTCGGCCCCCGCGCTGCCGCCGGGCACGTCAGGTACGACGCCCTCGTCGGCGACTGGGTCGCGGTGGCAGGGCACCGGATGGACCGCACCTTCCTGCCACCTCGGGACGAGTGCCCACTGTGCCCCACCGGCCGCGGCAGCATGCCGTCGGAGGTACCGGACCGCGACTACGACGTCGTGGTCTTCGAGAACCGGTTCCCCTCGTACGCCCCCGTGGCCGAGGACGACGTCGTCGCCCCGGAGGGCTACCTGCACGGCCCGGCCACGGGCCGCACCGAGGTCGTGTGCTTCACGAGCGAGCACGACTCGACGTTCGCCGAGCTCGGCCCCCGCCGGGTGCGGACCGTCGTCGACGTCTGGGCCGACCGCACGGCCGAGCTCGGGGCGGACCCCGCCGTCGCGCACGTGTTCTGCTTCGAGAACCGGGGCCAGGAGATCGGGGTGACGCTGCACCACCCGCACGGCCAGGTGTACGGCTACCCGCACGTGCCGGCCCGCACCGCCGAGATCCTCGCCCGCGCCACCGAGCACCACGCGCGGACCGGACGGCTCCTCGGCGCCGACCTGCTGGCAGCCGAGCGCGCCGACGGCTCCCGCGTCGTGCTCGCCGGCGAGCACTGGACCGCCTACGTCCCGTACGCCGCACGGTGGCCGCTCGAGGTGCACCTCTCCCCGCACCGCGACGTCTCCGACCTCGTCGCCCTCGACGAGGCCGAGCGCGACGAGCTGGCCGTGCTCTACCTGGACCTGCTCGGCCGTCTCGACCGCTACCACGTCACGGTCGAGGGCCCGGTCCGGCTCCCCTACATCGCGGCCTGGCACCAGGCGCCGGCCCGCACCGGACGCGAGGTCTCGCGCCTGTTCCTGCAGGTGATGTCGGTGCTGCGGGGGCCCGGGCGGCTGAAGTTCCTTGCCGGATCCGAGAGCGCCGTGGGCGGGTGGGTCAACGACACCCGTCCCGAGGCGGTGGCCGCCCGCCTGCGGGCGGCCGCCGGCTGACCGCGTCCCCGGGAGCCCGGCCCGCCACCACCCCGGGGACAGGTGGTTGGACCGCCGCCGTCGTGGGTACCCACCCGCGGTGACGACTGCCTGGCGCCTGGACGAGTGGGCGGACGCGGAGGTGCTGTCCCGCGCCCCCGGCCCCGACGTGCCCGCCGCCCTGCGGCTGGCGACCGAGCTCGACCCCGTGGCCCGGGCGCTCGGCGAGCGGCCGTGGCGGTACCTCTCCGTCCTGGCGACCCTCGGTGCGGCCGACCTGACCGCCGCGCGCACCGCGGAGCCGCACCTGGACGCCCGCGCCATCCTCGCCCAGGCGGGCTCCCCCGACCTCGCGCGCGTGGGGGCGGACGCCGAGAGCACGTTCGGTGTCTTCGCCGCCAACGCCCCGCAGGCCGCCCTGCGGGCCGACGACGGGCCCGACGGCCACCCGGTCGTCTCCGGGACCAAGCCCTGGTGCTCCCTCGCCGGGACGCTGTCGCACGCCCTCGTCACCGTCGGCGCACCCGGTCGCCCCGAGCTGCACGCAGTCCCCCTCCGCCATCCCGGCGCCGAGGTCGAACCCACCCCCTGGGTGCCACGCGGGCTGTCCGCCGTCCAGACGAGCACCCTCCGCCTCACCGAGGTCCCCTCCGTGCGCGTCGGTCCGCCGGGCTGGTACCTGGACCGCCCCGGGTTCGGGTGGGGCGGCATCGGGGTCGCCGCGGTCTGGTTCGGTGCCGCCGCCGCACTCGCCGGGGCCCTCGTGGCCGCTGCCCGGCGCCGGGAGCCCGACCAGGTGGCCCTGGTGCACCTCGGCCACGCCGACCGGGCGCTGCACCCGGCGTTGCTCGCCCTGCGCGATGCCGCCGCGGTGATCGGCGACCCGGCCCATCGCTGCGACGCCACGGTCCTGGCGGCGAGGGTGCGGGCCGTCGTGGCCGACGCGGCCGAGCAGGTGCTCACGGTCGTGGGCCATGCCCTCGGGCCCGGTCCGCTCACCCACGACGAGGAGCACGCCCGCCGCGTGGCGGACCTGACCGTCTACCTCCGGCAGCACCACGCCGAACGCGACCTGGCCCGGTTGGGGCAGCTCTGCCTCGGCGCGGTGCCCGACCCGCCCCCGCGGCCGGCGTGAGCGGCAGCGCGCCGTCATTCCGCCACGACGAGCCCGGTACCGCCGAGGCCGTGTGGCTGGCCGCGCCCGGATGGGACGACGTGCCGGTCGTCGACCTGCCCCGGGTGCTGGACGCCCATCCGCACGTCGTCGTCGTGGCTGCTCACCCCGACGACGAGACGCTCGCGGTCGGCGGCCTCCTCGCCGCGGCGGCGGGCCACGGGGCCCGGGTGGACGTCGTCGTCGCGACCGCCGGCGAGGCCTCCCACCCGGCGTCCCGGGTGTGGACGCCCGCAGCCCTGGCACGGGTCCGGCGCGGGGAGGTCGACGCCGCCGTCGCGGCCCTGTGCCCGGGGGCCGCCGTGCACCACCTCGGGTTCCCCGACGGGGAGCTGGCCGCGCGCCCCGACGACCTGGGCCGGGCCCTGGCGCCGGTCGTCGGGCCCGGGTCCCTCGTGGTCGCGCCGTGGGTCGCCGACGGCCACCCGGACCACGACGCGGCCGGCGGTGCCGCCCGCGCCGTGGCCGACCGGACCGGGGCAGCCGTCGTGCACTACCCCCTGTGGCTGTGGCACTGGGGGGCTCCCGCCGACCTGCCCTGGGACGCCGCCGCCGTCGTCGAGCCCGGCCCGGCCGCCCTCTCGGCCAAGCGGCACGCCCTCGACCTCTTCCCGTCCCAGACCGCACCCCTCGGCCCCGGCGCCGAGCACGCCCCGGTGGTCACCCCTCCCGTGCTCGGACGGGCACGCCGACCCTTCGAGGTGCTCCTCGACCCCGGGGGGGTGCTGGCGAGACAGGCCGAGCCGGGCGAGAGCGAGGCCGCCGGCCCCTTCGACGAGATGTTCGACGAGGGTGACGACCCGTGGGGCGTCGACAGCTCGTGGTACGAGCACCGGAAGCGGGCGCTCGCCCTCGGCGTGCTCCAGCGCCGGCACCACCCACGGGTGCTCGAGATCGGCTGCTCCTCCGGCGTGCTCACCGCCGGCCTCGACGCGGTCGCCGGCGAGGTCGTCGCGATGGACGTCAGCGCCCGGGCGCTGCAGGTTGCCCGGCGCGACGGCCCGCCGGGTGTCACCTGGCGGCACGGCAGCGCCCCGGCGGCGATGCCGTCCGGTCCGTTCGACCTCGTCGTGATGTCCGAGGTCGGCTACTTCCTCACCCCGTTGGCGCTGGTGCGCACCCTCGCGGCGGTCCGCCGCGCACTGGTCCCGGGAGGGGAGGTTCTGCTCGTCCACTGGCGCCACCCCACGGTGGGCACCCCCCTGGACGGGCCGGCCGTCCACGAGCTGGCGGCGGCCGCGCTGGGCGACCTGCCGCACTCCGCGCGCTACCGCGACGCGGACGTCGCCATCGACCTCTGGGGCGGGATGCTGTCGCTGGCGGAGCGGGAGGGGCGCACGTGAGCGTCGTCGAGCGGGTGGTGGTCGCCGTCCCGGTCCGCGACGAGGAGGCCCTGCTGCCGGCCTGCCTGGAGTCGCTCGCCGCCGCGGCCGAGCGGTTGCGACACGACGCCGGGGGCACCCGCCGGTCCGCCGTGCCCGTCGACGTCGTCGTGGCGCTCGACCGCTGCACGGACCGCTCGCATGCCGTGGCGAGCCGACACCCGGTGCGGGTCGTCGAGCTGGCGGCCGGCTCGGCGGGGGCCGCACGGTTCGCGGCCGCCGCTGCGGGCCTCGCGGCCGCGGCGGCCGCGGGCGGGTCCGCGGCCACCACCTGGCTGTCCTCCACCGACGCCGACACCGTGGTCCCGGCCCACTGGTTCGTGCGGCAGCTGGAGATCGCCGACGCCGGGGCCGACCTGGTGCTGGGCACCGTCGAGCCCGACGACCACCTGCCCCCGGCCCTGCGCCGCGCCTGGCGCCACCGGCACGTCCTCGCGGAGGGACACCCGCACGTCCACGGCGCCAACCTCGGCGTCCGCGCCGCCGCCTACCTCGCCGTCGGCGGGTTCGCGGGGCTGCCGGCCCACGAGGACGTCGACCTCGTCCACCGGCTCCGGCGCGCCGGAACGCAGCCGGTCTCGACCGACCGCATCCGGGTCCGGACGTCGAGCCGGCGGAGGGGCCGGGCCCCGCAGGGCTTCGCCGGGTACCTGTCCGCGATGGGCCGGGCACCGGCCGGCAGCGCTCAGAACACCGGCTTGCCCCCGGTGACGCCGAGGACCGTGCCGGAGACGTAGCCGGCCTCGTCCGAGGCGAGGAAGACGAACGCCGCCGCCACCTCCACGGGCTGACCGACCCGGCCCAGGGGGGTCGACGCACCGAAGCCCTCGACCTTGTCCGCGGCCATGGTCGCGGGGATGAGCGGGGTCCAGATCGGCCCGGGGGCGACCGCGTTGACCCGGATGCCCCGCGGCCCGAGCTCCTGGGCCAGGTTGACGACGAGGTTGGTGAGCGCGGCCTTGGTCGCCGCGTAGTCGAGCAGGTGGTCCGAGGGCTGGTAGGCCTGCACGGAGGTCGTGACGACGACGTTGCCGCCGGACTCCTCGAGGTCGCCGGCGAGCGCACGCACGAGCCAGAAGACCGAGAAGACGTTGGTGGCGAAGGTGCGCTCGACCTGCTCGGGCGGGAAGTCCTCGAGCCGGTCGTGCGTCATCTGGTACGCGGCGTTGGCGACGAGCACGTCGATGCCACCGAGCTCCTCGCGGGCGCGCCGCACCAGCGCGTCGACCGCCTCCGCGGTGCGCAGGTCGGCCTCGACCGCCACCGCCTCGCCACCGGCCGCCTCCACGGCCGCCACGGCGCTGGCGCCGTCCTCGGCCTCCTCGGGCAGGTGGGTCAGCACGATCCGGGCCCCCTCCTTGGCGAAGGTGACCGCCACCGCCCGGCCGATGCCGGAGTCCCCGCCGGTCACCAGGACCCGGCGGCCGGTGAGCCGACCACGGCCCACCCAGGACTCCTCGCCGTGGTCGGGAGTCGGGTGCAGGGCCGCCGTGCTGCCGGGCCAGTCCTGGGTCTGGGCGGGGATCTCGACCGCGCGGGGGTCGGTGTCGCTCATGGGAGTGCTCCTCGGTGTCGTGCGGGCGCGTCGGCTGCCCCCTACCCCGGCGGGGGACGGTCCACGCGTCGCACCCGGCCCGGCCTCGGCCGTGCCGCCACGTCACCTGAGCCCGCACCGCCCCGTCGGTAGCATGGGCGCGCCGGTCGGCAGGGCCCCGCCCGGACCCACCCCCGCCCTCCCCCACCGGTGCCGTGCCCTCCGCCCCCGACCCAGGAGCAGCCCACCCGATGCCGAGCCCCACCCCCACCCCGGCGTTCGAGGTGATGATGCTCGGCGGCGACGTCGGCGTGTACGCCCTCGCCCGGGCGTTCCACGAGGCGTTCTCGGTGCGCACGACGGTCATCTCCCGCCAGCCCACCGGGCCGGTCACCGACTCGGCCATCATCGACAACCACTTCCTCGGCGCCTCGGCGAGCGAGGACGACCACGTCGAGGAGCTGCTGCGGCGCGGCCGCGAGCGCACGAGCGAGGTGCCGGTGCTGCTGCTCGCCAACACCGACGGGTGGAGCCGGTTGTTCGCGGAGCGGCGGGCCGAGCTCGACGAGTTCTACCTCCTCTCCCTCGTCGACCTCGACACGCTCGACCAGATCGCCGACAAGGGCCGGTTCGACGCGGTGTGCCGCGACGTCGGGGTGCCGACGCCGCGCACGGTCGTCCAGGACTTCACCCGCGCTGACGACCCGGGGTGGGCCCCCGCCCCCCTTCCGGACGACCTGCCGTTCCCGGTGGTCGCCAAGGCGTCCGCCTCCAGCGAGCACGACCTGCTGGAGTACCCGGGAAAGAACAAGGTCGACTTCGTGCACACCCAGGAGCAGCTCGACGATCTCTGGCGGCGGCTTCGGGAGGCCGGCTTCCGCGACCGGTTCGTCGTCCAGGAGCTGGTGCCGGGTGACGACACCTGGATGCGCTCGGTCACGGCCTACCGCGACCGCTCCGGCACGGTGACGATGATGTGCACGGCCCAGGTGCTGCTCGAGGAGCACACGCCGCTCGCCCTCGGCAACCCGTGCGCCATGGTCACCACCCCCTTCCCCGACGTCATGGAGCACGCCCGCCGCCTGCTCGACCACCTCGACTACCGCGGGTTCGCGAACTTCGACGTCAAGGTCGACCCCCGCGACGGCTCCGCCCTGTTCCTCGAGGTCAACCCCCGCATCGGCCGCAACAACTACTACGTCACCGCCGCCGGCCTGAACGTCGCGCGCTTCATGGTCGCCGACGTCCTGGAGAACCGCCGCGCGGAGCCGGCGACCGCCGACCGGGAGATCGTCTACTCCCTGGTGCCGAAGGCCCTGCTCATGCGCTACCTCACCGACCCCGCGCTGAAGGCACACGTGCGCACCGTGGCCCGGCGGGCCTACGTCAACCCCCTGCTCTACCACGTGGAGGGTGCCCGGCGCCGGCTCTACGTCGCGCTCAACAAGGCCAACCACGTGGCCAAGTTCCTGCGCCACTACCCGCGGCCCACCGCGTCCGGCTTCTGACGGGGGACCGGCTCCGCGCTGCCGCGGGTCAGAGCTCCTCGTCGCGGCCGACCGTGCCGTCGGGGTCGACGACCCCGTAGGTGCGCTGGGCCCAGAGACTCTGCCAGCGGCTCAGCTCGGGGGGGCCGATCCGGCGCAGCCTCCCCGGCGGGCGGTCGGTGCCGGGCGCACCGACCGCCGCCCGCGAGCGGCGGCGCCAGCGCACCGCGGTCCCCTTGAAGGGGGCCCGGGGCCGGGGCACGTGCACCCGGCCCCGGTCGGGGCCGGCCTCCCCGTAGTACGCGTCGAGGGCATCGGCCGCGGCCCCCATGAGGTCCCAGACCTCGTCGGGGTCGTCCGGCACCTCGTCGGGGTCCAGGTCGAGGTGCTCGCCGACCAGCTCGCGGCGCAGCCGCCGCGGGAAGGCGTCGCGGGGTGACGGGCCGCCGCGCTCGGCGACCCGCTGGTCCTGCACGGCGAGGGCCACCTCGGAGTCGCTGGTCCACGAGCGCCGGTTGAAGTTGTCGGAGCCGACGCTCGCCCACACGTCGTCGATGACGCACACCTTGGAGTGCACGTACACCGGGTAGCCCGCGGGGCTGGAGAGGCCGAAGAGGGCGACCCGCTCGGGGCCGGCCTCGAGGAGCAGGTCCATCGCGAGCTTGCGCCCGTAGAGCTGCGGCGGCAGCGACAGCATGCCGTCGACGTCCGGGGCGATCGGGATGACGCAGATGAGCCGGAGCCGTGGGTTCTGGCGCAGCGCCTCCCCGAAGTGCCGGCCCACCTCCTCCGACCAGAGGTACTGGTCCTCGAGGTACACCAGCCGGCGTGCGTGCCGGACGGCCTTGTCGTTGCCGGCGGCGATGCTGCGCTCCCCCTCGGGCGCGAAGTCGTAGCCCTTCGGCAGCAGCGCGGGGTAGGTGCGCAGCACCTGCACGGCCTCGTGCGCCCCCTCCGGTGACGGCGGCGGGGGCGCCTGCTCCGGCAGCGGCCGCGGGTCGAGGTCCTCACCCTGGGCAAGGCTCGAGGCGAGCCGGCCAGGGTTGAGCGTCAGCGGCGTGGAGTCCTCCCAGCGCTCACGGAACGTGGTCTCGACGTCGTAAACGGCCGGGCCCTGGACCGCGCAGTGGACGTCGTGCCAGGGCGGGCGCGGACCGAACGTCTGCGGCATCCCGACCGGTTGCGGGTCCCCGCGGTGGGAGGCGTCGTCGCGGCGGCCGTGGCAGATGTCGATGCCGCCGACGTAGGCGATGTCGCGGGCCGCGTCCTCCCGGTGCCGCAGCACGACGAACTTCTGGTGGTGGGCCCCGAGGGTACGGACCCGCATGTCGCGCAGGCACTGCCCGCCCGCCTCGTCGATGTCGACGCCGAGCATCCGCGACCTCTCCGAGTGGAAGCCGAGGTGCCGCCAGTGCGAGCGCCACAGCAGCCCACGCACGTCCACCCCGCGGCGGGCGGCGGAACTGAGCACCGACGAGAGCGTGACGCCCGGCTCGTCGGTGAGCTGCTCGTCGGGGTCCCCGCGCCAGTCGACGAAGAGGACGAGGTCGCCCTCGCCCATGGCGTCGATCCGCTCCGCGAGCTCGGCGAAGTAGGGCGCCCCGTGCACGATGGGCCGCACGGTGTTGCCGAGGCTCCAGGCCACGCCGTCGTCATGGTGGTCGTCGATCCGGGTGTGCGGGTTGCGTCGTTCGCCCGGTGTGAGGAAGAGGTCGGAGAGCATCGGGGCACATCCTGCCCTGATCCGCCGTGGCCCGGAAGCCGTTCGCCGCAGCGCGCGGAAGGCGCGCGCACTCCGGCGACCCCATCGCCCCTGACCTCCTACGATGAGTCATGGCCGGGATGCGGGTCGCGCTCGCCGAGGACAACGTCCTCCTGCGCCGGGGGCTCGCCGCGCTGCTCGCCGAGCACCCCGACGTCGCCGAGGTGCGCGAGTCCGGCGACCACGACCAGCTCGTCGGGCTCGTCGACACCGGCGACCCCGACGTCGTGCTGGCCGACATCCGGATGCCGCCCACCCACACCGACGAGGGCATCAGGGCGGCGGAGCGGTTCCGGAGCACCCACCCGGGGCTGGGGGTGGTCGTGCTGTCGCAGCACGCCGACGCCGAAGGTGCCCTGGCGCTGGTCGCCGGGGGGAGCACCGGCCGGGGGTACCTGCTCAAGGAGCGCGTCTCCGACGTCGACCAGCTCGTCGACGCCCTGCACGCGGTGCGGCGGGGCCAGAGTGTCATCGACGCGCACGTCGTCGACGCCCTGATGCGGCACCGGATGCGGTTCGAGGCCGGCCCGGTGGCGCGGCTCACCCCCCGGGAACGCGAGGTGCTGGGCCTGATCGCCACCGGCGCGTCCAACGGCGCCGTCGCCGAGCGCCTGCGCGTGACGAACCGGGCGGTCGAGAAGCACATCAACTCGATCTTCGCCAAGCTCGACCTCCCCACCGGTGACCACACCCACCGCCGGGTCGCCGCGGTCCTGCTCTACCTCGGCGAGAGCGGCCAGCCGCCTGGCGCGGGGGCCGACGCCTCGGCCCGGTCGTGACCCTGGCGGGTGCGGTCCGGCTGCTGCGGGCCCCCGAGCTGGCCCGCTCGGACCCGCAGCGGCTGCGCACCTACCTCCTCGTCAACGCGGTGGCGATCTGGTCGGCGGCGGCCACCCTCGTCGTCCTGCGCCTCAGCGTGGCGCAGTCGAGGACGCTGCTCCAGGACGCCGTCGTCGTCGTCGGCGCCGGGCTGCTCGTGCTCCTCGCCCAGGGCCTGGCCGAGCGCGGCCGCACCGCCGTCGCGGCGGTCCTCGTCCTGGCCACGAACTGGCTCCTGGCGGTGGCCCTCGTCCTGGCCACCCCGTTCGTCGCCCCCGTGGCCCTGCTTGCGCTGCTCGTGCCGCTCGTCATCGTCGCCGACCACATCCCGGCGGCGGCGCGCACCTGGGTCGCGCTGCTCACCGTCCCGATGAGCGGGCTGGTCGCGTTCCTCGGCGAGGACCGACGCCCGGACCCCGGCGCAGCGGGCCCCGGGCGGTCCGGGGCCGTGCTCGTCGGCGTCTTCACGGCCCTGGTCGTGATCGTCCTCGTCACCGGGCTGCGCGACTACGTGCGCCGCCTCGGCCGGCGCACGCGCGAGCTGGAGGAGTCCCGCACGCGGCTGGCGCAGGCCGCCCTCGAGGCGCGGCGCTCCATCGAGCGCGACCTGCACGACGGGGCGCAGCAGCGGCTGGCCGCCCTCGCCGTCGACCTCGGCCGCGCCAACCGGCTGTGGGAGGCCGAGCCGGAGCGCGCCCGCGAGGTCGTCCACGGCCTGCAGCAGCAGCTGGACGCGGCCATAAGAGAGCTGCGCGACCTGGCCCACGGCATCTACCCGCCGCTGCTCGGTGAGCGCGGGCTCGGCGGCGCCCTTCCGGCCGCGGCGCGCCGCACCACCCTTCCCTGCGTCGTCGAGGTGCGCGGTGTGGGTCGCTACGCGCCCGCCGTGGAGGCGGCCGCCTACTTCTGCTGCCTCGAGGCGATGCAGAACGCGGACCGGCACTCCGGTGCCTCCCTCGTCACGGTGCTGGCGACCGACGAGGGCAACGGGCTGCGCTTCTGCGTCAGCGACGACGGCTCCGGCTTCGACCCCGCGTCGGTCGCGGTGGCACATGGCCTCACCGGCATGCGCGACCGGATCCGCGCGGCGGGCGGCGAGCTGGTCGTGACGTCGACGACGGGCGGGGGCACCCGGGTGGAGGGCACCTTCCCGCAGCGCGGACACCATCACTGACCTGCGGCGACGCGGCCCCGCCGGTGGTGCTGGCACCACCGGCGGGGGTGGCGCCCGCCCCCTCGACCGGGTGGGGCCGCTGGGGCAGGGTGTGCCCGTCGCCGCCTGCAGGGGGCGCGGCACGAGCGGGTGGCTGGTCGGAGGCCGCCCGCGCCCGGTGGCGGGCCGTCGGGGGCCGACGGCCCGCCACCGGGCGGCCTCAGATGGCGAGCAGGGCGATGACGACGCCGAACACCAGGGGCACGCCGAAGACGACGTCGAGCACGTGGAAGGGCACCCAGTGCAGGTGGGTCACCTTCCAGCCGTAGTCGGCGTCCGGCCACTCGGGGGGACGCCAGGCCCGCGCCCGGTAGAGCCGCTGCCCGACGAACAGCGCGGCGTAGACGGCCGCGAACACCCACCAGGCGTCGACCGTGCCGGCGTGGCTCACGGCCGGCACGGGGCTCCGGGTGGGGTCATGCCTGGCCGATCGAGGCGAGCAGGTCGGTGAACCAGGGCGCCGAGGTGTCGAACGGCTTGCCGCCGCGGATCCGCGGGAACTCCACGGCGCGCAGGGTGTCGCCCCGCTCCTCGTCGTGGCCGATCACTCCCGACTCACCGCGCATGGCGCAGTCGACGGCGAGGTCGGTGCACTCCTTGATGAGGGCGAGGTCGCGGTCGTTCGCCGGGGCGGACCGGGAGAAGTAGCCGGACTTCTGCACCATCGTCTTCTCCGCACCGAGCAGCTCGGCGAACTGCTTGGCGAACCAGGCGCCCGGGTTGACCTTGTCGAGCTGGACGTGCCCGAACGGGTCACGCGGCACCTCCTGCCCGGCCGCCTCGAGTTCGGCGACGACCTCGGCGACACCGGCCCCCTCGCTGAGGAAGATGTTGACGCAGCCCACCTCGTCCATCACCGCGCGCAGCCGCTCCGCCTCCGCATGCAGGTCGATGTGGCGCTCCGGCACGAAGACGGCGTGCACGTCCCACCCGCGCCGGTCGTTGCCGATGGCCGGCACGTACTCCTGCTCACCGACCCACCGGTGGTAGACCTCGGCGGTGGCGCCGGTCAGCCAACCGCAGTTGCGGCCCATGACCTCGTGGACGATGAGCATCCGCGGGTTGGACGAGTGCTCGGCGATGATGTTCTGCGCGTACCGGCTGCCCTGCTCCGCCGCGGTCCAGGCGCCGAGGGACTGGCGGATCGGGACGACGTCGTTGTCGATCGTCTTCGGCAGGCCGACCACGGTCAGCTCGTAGTCGTTCTCGTGGAGGTAGGCCGCGAGGTCGGCGGCGGTGGTGTTGGTGTCGTCGCCGCCGATCGTGTGCAGGACGTCGACGCCGTCGGTGGTCAGCTGCTCGGCCGCCACGTGGAGCGGGTCCTGCCCCTCGCGCACCAGGCCGCGCCGGATGCAGTCCTCGACGTTGGTGAGCTTGACCCGGCTGTTGCCGATCGGCGAGCCGCCGAACCGGTGGAGGAGGTGCGCCCGTTCGCGGACCTCCGGGGTGACCTCGAGCGAGTCGCCGGTGAGCAGGCCGGCGTAGCCGTTCCGGTAGGCGATGACCCGCACGTCCGGGGCGAGCTCGGTGTAGCGCTCGATCAGCCCCCCGACGGCGGAGGACAGGCACGGGGCCAGTCCACCGGCGGTGAGCATGGCGACGGTCCGGACGGTCATGGGGCGCTCCTCGGTGCGGTGCGGATCTCATCGGGTGGGGACCACGTCGTCCCGAGACCATTCTGGCGGGTGCGGCCCCGGCGAAGCCTCCCCGGTCCGCGGCGGGCCGTCCTTCAGTCCTCGCGCTCGGCCGCGACGAGCTCGGCCGTCTGCAGCATGTTGAGCGCGGCCCCCTTGCGCAGGTTGTCACCGGTGATGAACAGCTCGAGCGTGGTCGCCGAGCCCTCGGCCTGGCGGACCCGGCCGGCGAAGCGCGGGTCGGCCCCCACGGCGTCGTTGGGCGTGGGGAACTCGGGCTCGTCGGGGTCGTCGAGGACCACGACCGCCGGGGCCTGCACGAGGGCGTCACGGGCCTCCCCGACCTTGATCCGCTGACCGAAGGTGGCGTGCACGACGACGCAGTGCGACGAGACCACGGGCACCCGGACGCAGGTGGTGGAGACCGGAAGGTCCGGCAGGTCGAGGATCTTGCGGGTCTCGTCGCGGACCTTCAGCTCCTCGGAGGTCCACCCGTCGCCCACGTGGTGCCCGACGAAGGGGATGACGTTGAGCGCCAGCGGAGCCGGGAACGGGGAGTCGCCGCCCAGCTCGTGCTCGATGAGCCGGCGCACGTCACCGGGCCGCGTGCCGAGCTCGCGGTCACCGTGGACGGCGTCGAGCTCGTCGTGGAGCCGGTTCATGCCCGTGCGGCCCAGACCGGAGGCCGCCTGCAGCGTGGTGACCACCAGCTCGGTCAGCTCCCAGCCCCCGTGGAGCACCGCGAGGGCGTCGATCATCGTCATCACGGTGGCGCCGGGGTTGGCGATGATCCCCCGCGGCCGGTCCGCGACCTTGCGCGGGTTGACCTCCGGCACGACGAGCGGCACATCCGGCTGGAGGCGGAACACGGTGCTGTTGTCGATGGCGACGACGCCCCTGGCCGCGGCTCGCTCGACCCAGTGCTCGGCGATGTGCGGCGGGATGTCGAAGATGGCGACGTCGACGCCGTCGAAGAACTCCTCGGTCAGCGGCTCGACGACGACCTCGTCGCCACCGAGGGCGACGGTGCTGCCGACGTCCTCCTCGCCGGCGGCCAGGCGCACGCTGCTCCAGTGGTGGGCCCGCATGGCCAGGACCTGGACGACGACCCGGCCGACCGCCCCGGTGGCGCCGACGACGCCGAGGACGGGTCGCTGGTCGGCGTGGATCTGTTCGCTCGTCACGTCAGCGACCGGACCCCCCGTAGACGACGGCCTCACCCTCGGTGGAGTCCAGGCCGAAGGCGCTGTGCACCGCCCGGACGGCGGCGTCGAGCAGTTCGTCGCGGGTGATCACCGAGATCCGGATCTCGGAGGTGGAGATCATCTCGATGTTGACCCCCGCGTCGGCGAGCGCCGCGAAGAAGGTGGCCGACACCCCGGGGTTGGAGCGCATCCCGGCCCCGACGAGGGAGAGCTTGCCGATGAGGTCGTCGTACTGGATCGAGCCGAAGCCCACCTCGTCGCGGATCCGCTGGATCGCCTGGACCGCCGTCGGCCCGTCGGCCTTGGGCAGCGTGAACGAGATGTCGGTGAGCCCGGTCTCGGTGGCCGACACGTTCTGGACGATCATGTCGATGTTGATCTCCGCCTCGGACACGGCCCGGAAGATGCGGGCCGCCATCCCGGTGCGGTCGGGCACGCCGACGACGGTGACCTTGGCCTCACTGCGGTCGTGGGCGACTCCGGCGATGATGGGCGCTTCCACGGGGTCTCCTTCGGTGGCGGCGGTGTCGGTGACGACGGTGCCGGTCTTCTGTGAGAACGAGGACCGGACGTGGATGGGGATCTCGAAGCGGCGGGCGTACTCCACGCTGCGCAGGTGCAGCACCTTGGACCCGGACGCGGCCAGCTCGAGCATCTCCTCGGCGGAGATCCGGTCGAGCCTACGGGCGGTCGGGACGATGCGCGGGTCGGCCGTGAACACGCCGTCGACGTCGGTGTAGATCTCGCACACGCTCGCCCCGAGGGCCGCGGCGAGCGCGACGGCCGTGGTGTCCGTGCCGCCGCGGCCCAGGGTGGTGATCTCCTTGGTGTCCTGGCTGACACCCTGGAACCCCGCGACGATGACGACGTGACCCTTGCCGAGCGCCTCGGTGATCCGACCGGGGGTGACGTCGATGATCTTGGCCCTGCCGTGGACGCTGTCGGTGATGACGCCGGCCTGGCTACCGGTGAACGACCGGGCGCTGTGCCCGAGGTCGCTGATCGCCATGGCGACCAGCGCCATCGAGATCCGCTCCCCCGCCGTCATCAGCATGTCGAGCTCGCGCGGTGGCGGCAGGGGACTGACCTCCTGGGCGAGGTCGAGCAGCTCGTCGGTGGTGTCACCCATCGCGGAGACCGCGACGACGACGTCGTTGCCGGCCTTCTTCGTCTCCGAGATGCGCATCGCGACCCGCTTGATGCTCTCGGCGTCGGCGAGGGACGAGCCGCCGTACTTCTGGACGACGATGGGCACCGTGACTCCCGGGACGTGGTTGCTGACCGGCGTCCACTGTAACGAGCGGTCCCTCGACCGGACGCGTCGGCCACGTCGCGGGACCGGCGCGGCGTCGAGCCCCGGCACCGTACTTCCCGGCCGGCGGGTGGGCCGCGTACCGTCGCGGCATGTCGATCGTCATCGTCGGAGCAGGGCTCGCCGGAGCCACCGCCGCCACCGAGCTGCGCGAGCAGGGGTACGAGGGCCCCGTGGTCCTCCTCGGGTCCGAGGAACACCCGCCGTACGAGCGGCCACCGCTGTCCAAGTCGTACCTGTTGGGTGAGGCCCCCTTCGACAAGGCGTTGGTCCACCCGCTCGACTGGTACGCCGAGCACGACGTGGACCTCCGGCTCGGGGTCACGGCGACCGCCCTGGACACCGGGAGCCGCACCGTCTCCACCTCGGCCGGCGACGTCCGCTACGAGGGGTTGCTCCTCGCCACCGGCGCCGAGCCCCGGGTCCTGCCCGTCGGCGAGCAGTCGGGCACGCCGGTCGCCTACCTGCGCACCAAGGAGGACTCGGACCGGCTGCGCGAGGCCTTCGCCGAGGGCCGGCGCATCGTCGTCGTCGGCGGTGGCTGGATCGGGCTCGAGGCCGCCGCTGCGGCGCGCACCGCCGGGGCCGAGGTGACCCTGTACGAGATGGACGACCTCCCGTTGCAGCGCGTGCTCGGCCCCACCGTGGCCCGGACCTTCGCCGACCTCCACCGCGAGCACGGCGTCGACCTGCGGCTCGGAGCGGGGGTCACGGCGGCCGACCTCGAGGGCGCCGACCTCGTCGTCGCCGGCATCGGTGTCACCCCGCGGGTGGACCTGGCCGCGTCGGCGGGGCTCGACGTCGACGACGGCGTCCTCGTCGACGCGAGGCTGCGCACCTCGGCGCCGTCCGTGCTGGCCGTGGGCGACATCGCGAACCACGCCCACCCGCGCCTCGGGCGGCGGATCCGGGTCGAGCACTGGGACACCGCCATAAAGCAGGCCAAGGTGGCTGCCCACAACCTCGCGGGAGGCGACGAGGAGTACACCGCGATGCCGTACTTCTTCACCGACCAGTACGACCTCGGGATGGAGTACGTCGGGCACGCGAGCGCCGACGACGAGGTCGTGGTGCACGGCAGCCTCGACGAGCGGCAGTTCCGGGCGTACTGGGTGCGCGGGGGGCAGGTCGTCGCAGCGATGCACGCCAACGACTGGGACGCGAGCGACGCCATCAGGGACGCCGTCGAGACCGGTCGGCTCCCGGACGAGGGCTGACCCCCCGAACGGGCCATTGACCACCCGGCGGCGGCGGGGGGACCGTGGTGGGAGGGGAGGTCACTCATGGGACACATGGCCAGGGGAATGTGCATCGCGGCGGCACTCGGGGCCGCCACGCTCGTTGCGCCCGTTCCCGCCGTCGCCGCGGGTGCGTGGCAGCCGATCGAGGACGAGGTCTACCTGCCGGGACAGGTGAACCCGTGCACCGGGGAGACGACCGACGTCACCCTGCACCTGACGCGGCTACGGGTGTCCGGCGCCCCGTCCGGCACGGTGAGCACTGCGGTCGACGGCACGTACACGTCCACCGACGGCTCCTACGGGCGCTTCCACGACAGTGACCGGGGCAACGTGACGGCGCACGGCGAGGTGTTCGGGTACACCTACCGGGCCCACTACCTCGGCTGGTACGACGGTCGGCGGCAGCACTCGGCCTACGTCATCTCGATCCACGAGTCGGCCGACGGGGTGTGGGTGACGGCGCAGCTGGAGCGCCGGCTGCGCGCCGGCCTAGCGTCGCGCCGGCCTAGTCGCGCCGGCCTGGTCGCGCCGGCCGACCGCTACGGGTGGAGAGCGTCGAACTCGGCCTCGGCGACGGTCTCCTCGTCGGCGTCGAGGCGGACGTGCGAGAGCAGCGACTGGATGGCCCGCAGCGCCGACGCGGCCCGCTCGCCCCAGTCGGAGAGGTAGCTGAACTGCCACCACCACAGGGCCTCGACGGGCCGCCCGGCCTCGTGGTGGGACAGCCCGTGGCTCAGCGCCGACGCGACGGCGACGAGGTCGCCGGAGATCGACCCGACGCCGAGCTCGGGCGTGGTGAGCGGGTCGACGACGTCGGCGTACTCGTCGAGGCCCTCGAAGAGGTTGACGAGGCTCTCCCGGAGCGGGTCGAGCTCGACGTCCGGGCCCGGGTCGGGCTCGAACCGCTCGTGGGGCACCACGTCCTCCACGGCCCCGAGGCGAGCGCCCATGACGAGCACCTGCGAGAGCGCGAGGAGGAGCATCGGCAGGGCGGCGTCGGCGGCCTCCCCGGAGGCGACCTCGCGCACGGTGAGCAGGTACATCCGGGCGTCGGCCGCGGACTCCTCACCGAGCACCGTCCAGTCGCCGGCGTCCGGCCGGCCCGGCACGTCGGGCCCGGGGCCGGGGGTGGCGCCGGGGGTGCTGGCGTCAGACATCGATCAGCCTCCGTCCCTCGAAGGCCCGGCCGAGGGTGACCTCGTCGGCGTACTCGAGGTCGCCACCGACGGGCAGCCCGGACGCCAGCCGGGTGACCCGCTGGACCCCGATGTCGCGCAGCATCCGCGAGAGGTAGCTCGCGGTGGCCTCGCCCTCGAGGTTGGGGTCGGTGGCGATGATGACCTCGGTGACCGTGCCGTCGCCGAGCCGGGCGACGAGCTCGCGCACCCGCAGGTCCTCCGGGCCGATGCCGTCGATCGGGCTGATCGCACCGCCGAGCACGTGGTAGCGGCCACGGAACTCGCGGGTTCGCTCGATCGCCACGACGTCCTTGGGCTCCTCCACCACGCAGATGGCGTGCTCGTCGCGGCGCGGGTCGGCGCAGATGCGGCAGCGTTCGGCCTCGGCGACGTTGAAGCACAGGTCGCAGAAGCGCACCCGGGCCTTGACCTCGGTGAGGGCGACGGTCAGTCGCTCGACGTCGACGGGGTCGGCCTGCAGCAGGTGGAAGGCGATCCGCTGGGCGCTCTTGGGCCCGATGCCGGGCAGCCTGCCGAGCTCGTCGATGAGGTCCTGGACCGCGCCTTCGTACACGCCCCCGAGACTACGTGCTCGGCGGGGTCGGCGCGGCCCGGGCGCGCGCTCAGCCGGTGACGAGGTGGTAGTCGCCCGCCTCGTCGAGCGCCGCGGCCAGCTCGTCGTCGCCGACCTCACGGTCGCCGGTGATGGTGACGAGCGACGTGCCGCCCTCGACCAGCTCGACGTCGACCTCGTTGACGCCGTCGAGGGCGGTGAGCTCGTCGGTGACGGCGTGCACGCAGTGTCCGCAGGTCAGGCCGGTCGCGCCGAAGCGCTGGGTGGTGGTCATGGGGAGTCCTCTCGTGGGGTGCTTCCAGTGTGCAGGCGTGGTGCGGCGGCGGGTCCCTCAGATGCCGACAGCCGCCCCGGTGGACTCGGGGGGCAGCTCGTTGTACCCGTCGGCGCGCTCCTGGCCGGAGAGCGCGGCGATGGCGTCCATCACCTCGTCGGTGAGCTGTCGTCGCGCCCTGCCGGCGGGCAGGTCGCGGTAGGCGTCCGGACGGATCGGCTCGCCGAAGCGCACCGTCACCGGCACCCGGGGCCGCGGGAACCTGCTGCCCACGGGCTGCACCAGGTCGGTGCCGCGCAGGCCGACGGGCACGACGGGCACCCCGGCGGTGAGCGCCAGCCACGCCACCCCCGTGCGCCCCTTGTAGAGGCGGCCGTCACGCGAGCGCGTGCCCTCGGGGTAGATGCCGAACGCGCGACCGTCGCGGAGCACCCCGAGGGCGGCGTCGAGTGACTCCTGCGCCGCGCGCGAGGAGTGCCGGTCGACGGGGATGGCGTCGATGCTCTCGAAGAAGCCCCGGCGCAGGGCACCTCCCACCCCGGTGCCGGTGAAGTAGTCGGACTTGGCGAGGAAGCTGACCGGGCGGGGTGCGACGATCGGGATCGCGAAGGAGTCGATGAACGACAGGTGGTTGCTGGCGAGGACGACCCCGCCGGTGCCGGGCACGTTCTCGGTGCCGGTGATCGTGGGCCGCCAGAGCAGCCGGGCCATGGGCGAGACGACGGCGTGGCCCACCCGGTACGCCGTGCGGCTCACCGCTCCTCCTCGGCGATGACCGTGCCGCCGAGGATCCGCTCGACGACCGGTACCCCGACGTCGGAGAGCTCCTCGATCGACTCGTCGTCGTCGCTCACCGCGCTGTCGTCGACGACGTGCTGGGGGGTGGCCTCCTCCCTCTCCTCGGCGACGCCGGCGCGGGCACGGTCCATCGGGCCGGCCCATTCCGGGGCGGTGTCGGGCGGGGGCGGGGCGTCGGACCAGCTCGCGGCCTCCGGCGGCGGTGCGCTGGTGGCTGGCGGTGCCGTGGTGGCCGGCGGCGCGCCCGGGCCGGCCTCCGGCGGCGCCGGGTGCCCGGTGCTCGTGGGTGCCGCCGCCCGGTCGGCCGGGCGCGGCTGCGGCTCGTCGGACGGGCGGCCCTCGACGCGGGCGTCGACCCCGAGGACGTCGATGAGCGCCTGGCGCACGTACTCGGCGTGCGGACCACGACGGAAGGTGTCGGCGAGGCCGACGGTGGAGATCGTGAGCAGCACCCGTTGGCCGTCGTAGTCGGCGACCTGGGCGTTCTGCGAGACGAAGGTCCACGTGGAGCGCCGCATCTCGAAGAGCTTGGCCAGCACGTCGGGCCACGAACGCCGCAGGGCGTCGGTGTCGAGCCCGCCGGGACCCTTGGCGACGGGCGTGGCGGGTGCGACGGGCACCGCGGCGGCGGGCACCTGGGCGGCGGGCTCGGCGGCGGGGCGTGCCGGCCCGGCGGGTGCCGCACCCTCGCCGCGCGCGCCCGGCCGCTCGGTGGCCGGTGGGGGGGCCACCGGCGCACCCGCGGTCTCGGGCGGAGACGCGGCCGTCGGTGGCGTCTCCGGCGCCGGGGACGGCGGCGGCGCCCCCGGGGCGGCCCCGGGCGCCGGAGCGGCCCCGGGCACCGGCCGCATCGCGGGCGGTGCGGGCTGGCGCCGCGGGCGCGGGTGGCGCCGCGGGCGCGGGTGGCGCGAAGGCCGGTACCGCTGCCGCGCTGGGGACCCCACCCACGTCGAGCCGCCGCTCCAGGCGGTCCAGGCGGGCGGCGTACCCCGCCTCGCCCGCGGCCCCCGGCAGCAGGATGCGGGCGGCGATGAGCTCGAGCTGGAGCCGCGGTGCCGTGGCGCCGGTCATCTCGGTGAGCCCGGCGTTGGCGACGTCGGCGGCCCGGGAGAGCGCGCCGGCGCCGAAGGCGGCGGCCTGGCTGCGCATCCGCTCCACCTGGTCCTCGGGCAGCTGCCGCAGCACCCGGCTCGCACCCTCCTGCACGGCGGCGACGACGATGAGGTCGCGGAGGCGCTCGAGCAGGTCCTCGACGAAGCGGCGCGGGTCGAGCCCGGTCTCGACGACCCGGTCGATCGAGCGGAAGACGGCGGCCGCGTCGCCGGCCGCGAATGCCTCGACGGTGGCGTCGAGCAGCTCGCCGTCGGTGAACCCCAGGAGGGCGGCGGCCGACTCGTACGTGAGGCCCTCCGGTCCGGACCCGGCGATGAGCTGGTCGAGGACCGACAGGGAGTCGCGGACCGAGCCGCCACCTGCCCGGACCACGAACGAGAGCACGCCGGGCGCCACGGCCACCCCCTCCTTCGCGCACAGCTGCTCCATGTACTCGTGGAGCGGGGCGGGCGGGACCAGGCGGAACGGGTAGTGGTGGGTGCGTGAACGGATCGTGCCGATGACCTTGTCGGGCTCGGTGGTCGCGAAGATGAACTTCACGTGCTCCGGAGGCTCCTCGACGATCTTGAGCAGCGCGTTGAAGCCCTGCGCCGTCACCATGTGCGCCTCGTCGATGATGTAGACCTTGTACCGACTCTGCGCCGGGCCGTAGGAGGCTCGTTCGCGCAGGTCACGGGCATCGTCGACACCACCGTGGCTGGCGGCGTCGATCTCGATGACGTCGACGGTGCCGGCGCCACCACGGGCCAGGGCCACGCACGAGTCGCACACCCCGCACGGCTCGGGGGTGGGGCCCTGCTCGCAGTTGAGGCAGCGCGCGAGGATGCGGGCGCTCGTGGTCTTTCCGCAGCCTCGCGGCCCGGAGAACAGGTACGCGTGGTTGACCCGCCCGGTGCGCAGCGCCTGCATCAGCGGCTCGGTCACGTGCTCCTGCCCGATGACGTCGCCGAACGTCTCGGGCCGGTACCGGCGGTACAGGGCGGTGCTCACCTCCCCGACCCTAGTGCCGATGCCGGACACCCGGCAGCGCGAGCCCACCCGGGTGGACGGGCCCGGCAGCGGGCCCCTGCTGCCCCGGGCTCCCGGGCCGGGGTGGGACGCGGCCCGGGGCCCCCGCGATCGCCTGCGCCCGGGGTGTCCCTGTCGTGACCTACCCTGCTGGGGTGCGCATCGACGTCTGGTCCGACCTGGTCTGCCCCTTCTGCCACCTCGGCCGCCGCCACCTCGAGCTGGCCCTCGAGGAGTTCGAACACGCCGACGAGGTGGGCGTGGTCTGGCACAGCTTCGAGCTCGACCGCGGCGCTCTGCCCGTCGACGACTCCCCACACCTGGACCGGATCGCCGAGAGGTACGGCACCACGCCCGAGCAGGCCCGTGCCCAGCACGAGCTGATGGCGCAGGACGCCGCCGCCGTGGGCCTGGACCTCCAGTGGGAGCGGCTCGTCGGCGGCAGCTCCTACGACGCACACCGGCTCATCCACCTCGCCCGTTCGCTCGGACGCGAGGACGAGGTGACCACCCGGGTGATGCGGGCCTGGTACACGGAGGGCGAGGCGCTCGGCGACCACGACACCCTCGTGCGGCTCGGCACCGAGGCGGGGCTCGAGGAGGCCGCCGTGAGGGACCTGCTCGGCTCCGACGACTTCGGCATCGACGTGCGCACCGACGAGGCGCTCGCCACCCAGATAGGGATCACGTCGGTCCCGACGTTCGTCCTCGACCAGAAGTACGGGCTCACCGGCGCCCAGCCGGTCGAGATGATGCTGCGCGCCATCCGCCAGGTCTGGGACCTGCAGGGCACCGAGCCCGAGGAGGCCGCTGCCGGCGGCGGGTGCGGTGGCGGCTGCTGCGGCGGCGCGTGCGGGAGCGGCGCCGAGCCCGAGCAGGAGGCGGTCGGGGCGGAGGACGGCTGCGGTTGTGGCTCCGGCGGCTGCGGCGGCGTGTGCGCCCCGGAGCAGGCGGCTCCGGTTCGCTGACACCGCCTGGGCGACGCGGGGGCGGCCCGTCGCCCCGGTCCCGGCGGCCCGACACGAGGACACCCCGCGTACCTGGAAGAGCTCACCTGCCCTTGCTGCATTCCTGCCCTGGGGGAGTTCAGTGAGGTACCACCACGCGGGGTGCCGGCACCGAGTGTAGACAGGCCCCGGCACCGCCACGCAAACCGCCGGTTGCGCCCGCGCCCTCCGCCCGCCGCGGATTTCTGGGCGCGGCCCCCGCTCGGGTACCCTCCTCGGCGGAGGATTCGCATAGTGGCCTAGTGCGCACGATTGGAAATCGTGTTGGGGATGAAACCCCTCGCGGGTTCAAATCCCGCATCCTCCGCCACCCGACGAAGGCCCCCGAGCGTGCGAGGGGGCCTTCGTCGGCTGCGGAGTGGGGATGCCGGGAGCCTCGGCTCGGGAGCGACGGAGGAGCTCACGACCGGCGCGGCTCCGCATCCGCATCCCGCCCCGCGCGGCTCCCGCATCCGGCGCGGCTCCCGCATCCGACGCGCCTCACGCATCCGACGACGGGCCGACGACACGCAACGCAGGGCATCTCGGCCCGCGTGCGGGGACTCGCCATCGACGGGTCCATCGTGTCGTCGGCCCGTCCGGTGCCCCCGGGTGACCCGCTCGCGCGACCGTCCGCTCACCGACGCGCACGCGCCGCCCGCGGACGAATGCGTCACCACCGCTGGCCGCGACCGGGCGGGTCGTCGCACGATGGGCCCCATGAGCAACGGCGCCTACGCAACGGCATACGAGAAGTCCGTCTCCGACCCCACGGCGTTCTGGGCCGAGGCGGCGCGCGCCATCGAGTGGGACACCGAGCCCACGACGGTGCTCGACGACTCGAACCCGCCGTTCTACCGCTGGTTCCGGGGGGGCCGGCTCAACACCTGCTTCAACGCGCTCGACCGGCACGTGCGCGACGGTCGCGGCGACCAGGCCGCGCTCCTCTACGACTCGCCGGTCACCGGCACCACCGCCACCTTCACCTACGCAGAGCTGCTCGACCGGGTGGCCCGCTTCGCCGGCGCCCTCTCGGCCCTCGGCGTCGACAAGGGCGACCGGGTCCTCGTCTACATGCCGATGGTCCCCGAGGCGGTCGTCGCGATGCTCGCGTGCGCTCGGTTGGGCGCCATCCACTCCGTCGTGTTCGGCGGCTTCGCACCGGCCGAGCTGTCCGCCCGGGTCGACGACGCGAAGCCCGCGGTGGTCGTCTCGGCGAGCTGCGGCATCGAGCCGACCCGGGTGATCGAGTACCTGCCGATGCTGCGGGCCGCGCTCGACCGCAGCAGCCACACCCCGGAGTCGGTCATCGTCCTCCAGCGCGAGCAGTGCCCGGCGGACGTCGGCGCCCGCGACACCGACTGGGAGGAGATGACGTGGGACGAGGCGGTCGACGGCGCCGAGCCTGCCGACTGCGTGAGCGTCGAGGCCACGGACCCGCTCTACATCCTGTACACCTCCGGTACGACCGGGCGGCCCAAGGGCATCGTCCGCGACAACGGCGGGCACGCGGTGGCGCTGCGCTGGTCGATGGAGAACGTCTACGACATCGGTCCCGGGGAGGTGTGGTTCACGGCCTCCGACGTCGGCTGGGTCGTCGGCCACTCCTACATCGTCTACGCGCCCCTGCTCACCGGGGCGACCACCGTCCTGTACGAGGGCAAGCCGGTCGGCACCCCGGACGCGAGCGCGTTCTGGCGGGTCATCGGCACGTACGGTGCCAAGGCGATGTTCACCGCACCCACGGCCTACCGGGCGATCAAGCGGGAGGACGCCGCCGGCGAGCTGATGAAGGAGCACGACCTGTCCTCGCTCCGCACGGTCTTCCTCGCCGGTGAACGACTGGACCCCGACACCTACGAGTGGGCGAGCGGCACCCTCGGCGTGCCCGTCGTCGACAATTGGTGGCAGACCGAGACCGGGTGGCCCATAGCGGCAAACCTGCGCGGGCTCGAGCCGATGCCGATCAAGCCGGGATCCCCGTCGGTGCCCGTCCCGGGCTACGACGTGCGGGTGCTGGACGACAACGCCAACGAGGTGCCGCGGGGCACCGAGGGCGCCATCGCCATCCGCCTCCCCCTGCCACCCGGCACGCTGCCCACGCTCTGGCAGGACGACGAGCGCTACGTCGCCGGTTACCTCTCGGTCTACGACGGGTACTACCTCACCGGCGACGGCGGCCTCATGGACGAGGACGGGTACCTCTACGTCATGGGCCGCACCGACGACGTGCTCAACGTGGCCGGGCACCGGCTGTCGACCGGTTCGATCGAGGCGGCGCTGGCCGGGCACCCGGGGGTGGCGGAGTGCGCGGTCATCGGGGTCGCCGACGACTTCAAGGGCCAGGTGCCGCGCGGGCTCGTCGTGCTCAAGGGCGGCATCGACGCCGAGACCGACGGCGAACGCATCCGGGCCGAGCTGGTGCAGCGGGTCCGCGACGAGGTCGGCGCCGTCGCGAGCCTGCGGCAGGTCGACATCGTCCCCGCGCTCCCCAAGACGCGGTCGGGCAAGATCCTGCGCAAGACCATGCGCGAGATGGCCGACGGGAAGACCCCGACGGTGCCCGGCACCATCGAGGACGCGTCGGTCCTCGACACGCTCGGGCCGGTGCTCCGCCCCGGCGGCTGAGACCGCGCACCCCGAAAGTGGTGTGCTCCCGGGTGCGCGGACCCGCGACGATGGGCCGGTGAGCGGCGCACTCCTCGGTTTCGCGACGATCGCCGCCGTCATCGCGGTGGGAGCGGTGGTCGCACACCTCGGGGTGCTCGGGCTGGAAGCCCAGCAGGTGCTCAACCGGGTGGCGTTCTTCATCGCCAGCCCCGCCCTGCTGTTCACCACGGTCTCCGAGGCGGACGTCCACGGAGTGCTCTCGCGCAACCTCGTGGCGACGGCCGCGGGGGTCGTCGTCGCGGCGGGCACCTACGCCGTGGTCGCCGGCCGGCGCTGGCGCCGTGGGACCGGCGAGCTCGTCGTCGGCTCCCTGGCCAGCGCATACGTGAACGCAGGAAACCTCGGCATCCCGGTCGCGGCCTACGCCCTCGGCGATGCCGCCTGGGTCGCGCCGACGTTGCTCCTCCAGCTCCTCGTTCTCCAGCCCCTCGCGCTCGCGGTGCTCGACACCGACGTCCGGCACGCCCGACCGTCGGTGCCGGCCATGCTGAGCCGTCCGTTGACCAACCCACTGACCCTCGGGACGCTGCTCGGCCTCGTCCTCTCGGTCACCGGCTGGGAGCTGCCGACGCTCGTCGCCCGGCCGGTCGAGCTCATCGGGGCGATGGCGGTGCCCGCGATGCTGCTGGCCTACGGCGTCGCCCTCCGCCTGGGCCCGGGCTTCGGCGGCGGGGTACCGGCCGCCGAGCTCGGGCTCGTCAGCGCACTGAAGCTCCTGGCCCAACCAGTGGCCACCTGGGCCGTCGGCTCCGCCCTCGGGGTCGAGGGCCACGCGCTGCTCGCGGTCGTTGTCTGCTCGGCCCTGCCGACAGCCCAGAACATCTTCGTCCACGCCACGCGCTACGGCCGTGCGACGACCCTGGCGCGCGACGCCATCCTCGTCACGACGGCCGGATCGGTCCCGGTCGTCCTCGTCGCCGTGTCCCTGCTCGGCTGACCGGGCGTCGCATCCGCCCCGGGTTCCGGGTGAGGATGGAGGCATGATCACCGTCCAGCTCGCCCGCGACCTGCTCGCCGCCGGCGTGCTCTGGCAGCCCCGCGCGGGCGACCGGTTCGTCATCGACGCAGAGCTGCTCACCGAGCAGGTCTTCTGGATCTCCGACCTCACCGTCGAGGTGCACCACTACGGCGGGCAGTCGGTGCTGGGCTTCAACGGCACCACCGAGTGGGCCCTGGACTCGGTCACGCTGGACCAGGCGCTGTGGCTGCCCCGGGAGGACCAGCTGCGCGAGCTGCTCGGCAACCGGCTCGAGTCGGTGCACCGGATGGACGGCGCCGGCTGGGAGGTCACGTACGCGGTGCGCCCGGGGTACGTGCAGTCGGTCAGCGATCCCGACCTCGAGTGCGCCTACGCCCGCGCCGTCCTCGGCCTCTGAGCCTGCCGACTCCCGAGGCCACAGCCGACGGGCGAACGACACGCAGATGTCTGGCCGGTGCGACCCGGGCCCCCCGTCACGCAGAAGCTCCCACGCCACGCGCGAGTTCCCGGGTGGCCCGGGAGCTTCCCGGTGCCGACCGCTCGCGGCGTCAGCGGCGTCGGGAGGTGCCGAAGATCGAGCGGGTGATCTCGCGGCCGATGACGGTGCCGGCCGAGCGCAGCGCCGACCGGAAGGCCGAGGACCTCATCACCTGCTCGACGACACCGGGCTCCTGAGCCTGCTTCTCCGCCGCACGCCGGGCCGCCTTCTCGGCCGCGGCGCGCTCCCTGGCCGCGGCCGCCTCCGCCGCCTCCCTGGCCTTCTCGGCCTCCCGCGCCGCGGCGGCGTCGGACCTCGCCCTCTCCTCGGCGGCCGCGGCCGCCGCCTCGGCCTCCTCGCGCTCGGCGCGCGCCCGGTCGAGCTGCTCGAGCGCCGAGTCGCGCTCGGTCGCCGTGCCGTACTCGGCCTGCAGCGGGGACGCCGCCACCGAGGCCGCCACCACCGCCTCCGGCGACGGCGCCATCAGCGACTGCGGTGCCCGCATCCGGGTCCATGCCACCGGCGTCGGCACCCCCTTCTCCGACAGCACGGTGACGACCGCCTCTCCTGTGCCCAGGGACGTGAGCAGCTCCTCGAGGTCGTAGTCGGTGTGCGGGTAGGTCCTCACCGCGGCCTTGAGCGCGGCGGCGTCGTCGGGGGTGAAGGCGCGCAGCGCGTGCTGCACCCGGTTGCCGAGCTGGGCGAGCACCTCACCGGGCACGTCCTTCGGCGACTGGGTGACGAAGAAGACCCCGACCCCCTTGGAGCGGATCAGCCGCACGGTCTGCTGGATGGCGTCGAGGAAGTCCTCGCTCGCGTCGTCGAAGAGCAGGTGCGCCTCGTCGAAGAAGAAGACCAGCTTGGGTGTGTCGAGGTCTCCCACCTCGGGCAGGTCGTGGAACAGGTCGGCGAGCAGCCACATGAGAAAGGTCGAGAACAGCCGCGGACGGTCCTGCACGGCCGGCAGCTCGAGCATCGACACCAGCCCGCGTCCGTCGGCGGCGGTGCTCAGCAGGTGCGCGGTGTCGAACTCGGGAAGCCCGAAGAAGGCGTCGGCGCCCTGGTCGGAGAACGCGACCAGCTCGCGGAGGATGACGCCCGCCGTCGACGACGACAGCCCGCCGAGCCCCTTGAGCTCCTCCTTGCCCTCGTCCGAGAGCAGGTGCTGCACGACCGCCCGCAGGTCGGCGATCGTGTCGAGGTAGAGGCCCTCACGGTCGGCGTAGTGGAAGACCAGGCCGAGGCTGGACTCCTGGGTGGCGTTGAGCCCGAGCACCTTGGCGAGCAGCGTCGGCCCGAAGGTCGACACCGCCGCACGCACCGGCACCCCGGGTCCCTCACCGCCGAGCGAGTAGAACTCGACAGGGTATGCCGTGGGCTGCCACTGCATCCCGACGTCCCGGGAGCGCGCCGCGACCCGCTCGTTCCCCTCCCCCGGCGATGCCATGCCCGACAGGTCGCCCTTGACGTCGGCGAGGAAGACCGGCACCCCCTGCTCGACGAGCTGCTCGGCCATCAGCTGGAGGGTCTTGGTCTTCCCGGTGCCGGTGGCGCCCGCGACCAGCCCGTGCCGGTTCATCGCCGAGAGCGGGATGCGCACCGGCACGTCCGGGTGGGCCGTGCCGTCCGTGACGGCGGCACCGAGGTCCAGGGCTGCCCCATCGACGGCGTACCCCGTCCGGATCCGCTCGATCTGCTCCCCGCGCGCCGTCTCGCTCACGACCGTCAATCTAGCCGTGGCCCGCGTGGCTCGTGGCGCGGTGCGACGGTGGCCCGACATAGAGTGAAGCCCGTGATCTTCAAGGCCGTCGGCGACCACCGCCCGTACCCCGACCACGGGTACACGGGCCGGCAGTGGTCGAACGTGCCGCCCCGGATGGTGCGCCTCGACGAGCTCGTCACCACCAAGCGCGAGCTCGATCTCCAGCAGCTCCTGGCCGAGGACTCCACCTTCTACGGCGACCTCTTCGCCCACGTCGTCGAGTGGGAGGGGACGCTCTACCTCGAGGACGGCCTGCACCGTGCGCTCCGGGCCGCGCTGCAGCAGCGACCCACCCTGCACGCCCGCGTGCTGGCGCTCTAGGAGGCCCGTGAGCGAGTACGCGACCGAGTCCCCTGTCTCGCTGCGGCGCCGCCGCCAGCGGCGCCGCGCCCTCATCACCATCGGTGTCGTGCTGCTCGGCCTGTTCTTCGCCTTCTGGTACGCGCTGTCGTACTACCAGAACGACGCCGGCTCCGCGCAGCCGCAGCTCGCCGCAACACCCACCTGTCGCACCCCGGACCCGAACGAGGTGACCCCAGGACAGGTGACGATCCGAGTGCTCAACGCGACGAACCGCACGGGTCTGGCCGCCGCCACGGCCAAGGACCTCGCGGCGCTGGGGTTCAGGGTCAGTGGCGCCGACAACGACGACTCGGACCGCAAGGCACCCAAGGTCGCAGAGGTCCGGTACGGACCGGAGGGCGAGGCGCGCGCTCAGTTGGTCCGCAGCGTGCTCCCCAAGGGAGCCAAGCTCCACAACGACAAGCGCAAGGGCACCGACGTCGACGTGGTCCTCGGGAAGCAGTACACCGAGCTGCGTCCGCTGCCCACGCCCACCGCCGAGCCGATCCCGGTCTGCCCGAGCCCGAGCGAGTCGTGAGCGGCGCGTCGCCGGAGAGGAGCCCCCTCGAGCTGGAGGCGCTGCCCGGCAACGCCCCTCACGTCGCTCCCCTCCGGCTGGATGCGGTTCCCCGCAAGGCCGCCCACGTCGCTCTGCGACCCGACACCGCACCCGCCGCAGCCTTCGCCGCGATCGCTGCGGAGTGCGTCGAGCACTGGCGCACCAACGAGGCACTGCTCCTCTCCAGCCGGGCGGCCCCGCACCTGCACCAGACGCGCGTCGGCATCCGCCGCCTGCGCTCGGCGTTCTCGCTGTTCCGCCCGGTGCTCCACGCCGTCCCCGGGGCGAGGGCGGTGGCCCACCGCCTCCGGGCCCTGGCCGTGCCGTTCGGCCCGGCCCGCGACCTCGACGTCCTCCTCTCCGGGCCGCTCGTCGAAGCCCTCGCAGACCGGCAGCGGGCACGGTTGCTGGAGGACCGCGAGGGGGCCTACGACGCCGTGCTCGCGGTGCTCCGCTCCCCCGAGTGGGCCGACACCGGCCGCGACCTGGACATCCTCCTCACCGGTGCCCCGACCTGGCCGGATGCCGGTGAGCTCACCCCGCTCGCGCGGCGCGCGGTCGCGCGTCGCGCCGTCCGGGTCACCGGCGCGGACGGCCGGCTCGAGGAGATGTCGGCCGCCGACCGGCACGCCGTGCGCATCGAGGCCAAGAAGCTGCGGTACGGCTGCGAGTTCCTCGGCGACCTCTTCCCCTCCGACCAGCCGCGGGTGACCGACGAGGACGGCACCGTGCTCATCGGAGCGGCCGCCTACGCCCGGCTCGCCGAGGACGTCCAGACCGCCCTCGGCGCCCTCAACGACCACGCCACCGCCGACTCGCTGCTCCACCGGGTCGGCGCACGCGCTCCCGCCGTCGACGAGATGGTGCTGCTCGGCGAGGGGGTCGAGGCGGTGCACCGGCTCGCCGAGGCCTCACGGTTCTGGCGCACCGGCGAGGGTCTCGATGGTTGACGGTGGAGAAACCGGCAGATGATGCGGCGCACCGATCCGAAGCGGTTACGCGCCGGCGACCCTCCTCACTGCTCGAGCGTGCCGATCGTCGCCTCGATGGCCGCGATCTCGTCGTCCGGCAGGGCCGGCGGCCCGACGATCTCCGACCAGGCGGTGACGACCGTCGCGCTTGGCATCTCGCTCGCCCTGACGCGCTCGGTAGGGCGACTGGCGGCAGCGTGGGGCAACTGCACTAGACGGCTCGCGGCCGTCACGGGCGACGGGGCATGAGGCCTGACCGGATACGGTCAGCGATGTCCGGGACGTCATCGAGCACGCCCGAGGCGACCTCGATGACGAGCGTGTACGCCTCGTCGTTGGTGAGGGTGAGTCGGTAGCCGTTCAGTCCCAAGAACGCAATCGTGCCGGCGAGGGCCAGTCGCTTGTTGCCGTCGACCAGCGCATGGTTGCGAGCGAGCGAGTGCAGCAGCGCTCCTGCCTTCGCCTCGAGGCCCTCGTACGCATCGGCGCCGAACGCGTTCGCCTGCGGACGGGCCAACGCGGCCTCGAGCAGCCCGTGGTCGCGAACGGGTACCTCGGGGCCGAGGGTCCGTTCGGCGACGTGCAGCAGCTCGGGCAGGGTCAGGTAGATCACTGACCGAGCCGCTCCAGGGCCTCCGCGTACCGAGGCAGCTCCTCATCCAAGACCTGGTCGAGCAGATCGGCCCGACTGTGGCTCTCCACATACTCCCGCACCGCCTGTCGGGCCACGTCCTGCATCGAACGGGACTCGAGCTGCGCGCGGCGGCGCAGCGCCTCGGTCTCCTCGTCAGTCAACCGCAGAGTCATCGCCATGACCCAGATGGTATCAGTGGTGACACCAGATGGGAGTGCTGCCTCTTCGCGTGGCAACCGGCCCAACGCGCGCGGGCACGCGGCGGAGTGCTGCACCTCCGCGAGACCGACTTGGCTGGTTCGTGCCAGCCGTCGTCCGCGTAGCCTGATGATGTTGAGGAGGAGGCGCGCGGTGATTCCCACCATGATCCTGTTCGGCCTCGTGTCCGGTCGATGGTGGAAGTCAGCGCTCGTCGCAGCCACAGTCCTGTGGCCAACACTGCTCTGGGCTGAGGACGTAATCACCACACCGGGCGAGGCCATCGCCGCGGCAGTCCTGGGAGTTCTCAACAGCGCTGTAGGGGTTGGCGCGCACCAGCTTGTCCTCGGGCTCGTCAGAGCTGGCCGTGACCATTGGCGCCGCTCCGCTGCGGCGAGGTGATCTCCGCCGACGGCAAGGTCGACAGGCGGCGGAGTGGGCTAGATACGGTGGATCACGCGACGCCGCGCAGGGGACGTACTTTGTGGGAGCCGGTCGCTCGCTCGGCAGCCAGGTCGTAGGCGGTCTGCATCGCCAGCCAAGCGCGGGCGGTCCCGACCCCGGCCTCCTCGAGGCGCACGGCGAGGTTCGGGCTGACGCGGGCGTGGCCGTGCAGCACCCGGCTGAGGGCCACGCGGGAGATCCCCAGGCGCGATGCGGCCTCACCGACACCGAGGCCGAGGTCGGCCAGGACGTCCTCGCGCAGGATCTCACCGGGATGCACCGGGGTCTTCATCACCATGGTCCTCACCTTCTCCTTCAGTGGTAGTCCTGATAGTCCACGAGCTCGACGTCGTTCTCGACGAACCGGAACGTCACCCGCCAGTTGCCGTTGACCCAGATCGACCAGTGGCCGGCCAGGTCGCCCTTGAGCCGGTGGGTCCGGAACGAGGGGATCGACAGGTCCTCCGGCGCCTGGGCCACGTCCAGTGCCGACAGGATCCGCAAGAGCTTCGGGACGTGCGCGGCTTGCACGCCCTTCTTCGACCCGTCCCGGTAGAGCCGTTCAAGGCCCTTGTGCCGGAAGCTGACGATCACAACCCCATCGTATCGCGTAGCGCTACACGCTACAACGCCGCAGGCCGCCGGCACGCACCGCCGGCACGCACAGCCGGCGCACGCCAGACCGGACGCGGAGCTGGGTAGCGGCGTAGCCTCCCGTCATGGCCAGCAAGGCGGAGCGGCGGGCGGCCCGCGCGGTGGTCGCCGAGTACCACCAGGTCCAGCTCGAGGTGTTGGTGGCCCACGTCGGGGAGGCCATCGACCGGCACCGCGCCGGAGAACTCGACCCCTTCGACGTCGACCACGTCATCTTCCAGTACTCCCGGGCGGCGAAGGAGCTGTGGAAGTTCTGCAACTACCGACCGGTCGAGTCTGCAGCGTCGGCCATTCAGGCGCGGCCGCCAGACGACTGGTGGGAACGTGGAGCCCCAAGAGAGCGATAGCACCGCACCCAGGGCGCCCTCGAGGTCACCACCCCGTTTCCACGGGGCGCCCACCTCGCGGCGAAATGACGCAGATTCAGGGACGCAAGGGTCCCCGGCATGGTCAGGCGAGCGGCACCTGATTTGAGTGATGAGTCCAGCGGGGCGACTGACGCGATCAGGCTCGGACCCGCTGCAGCCGACGAGCAAGCACGTAGAGCCTGCGACTCAAGCAGACCCCAGTGGTGGCGTTGATGGCAGCCCCGGTCATGGCGACGGCGGTCAAGCTGTAGCCGAGGCCATCGACGCCCCTCACGAAACCGACCAGCGCCGCAGCGGTAGAGGAACCCTGCACCGGCAGACTGACGTTCTCGTGGGGATCGCTGGAGGCACGGATGTCACACATAAGGAACACGCCGTCTTGCGCCAGGGATGCGGCGATTCCGGCCAGCGCGGCGGCCGGAGGAGGCCCCTGTTCCTGAACCGCCTGGCGCAGGGCTGGATGTGCTGGCCGACTCGCGGGGGTCGTGTTGGGGCGTTCGGCAGGAGGTATCGGGGGTCAGTCCGGCGGTGCGACCGCCAGTACGACCCCGGCGAGGCCGACAACGGCGTAGGTCAGTTCCTGGCCCAGGACCGCCGCGGCAAGTACGGCGAGCGGGCCCAGCACCAGCAGGAGCCACCCGAGCGGGCGGCGTCGGCCCGAGAGCACGAGGGTGAGGCCCAGGCCGACGACGACGAGCAGGAGCCCGACCGCCCAGAGCGATCCGACGATGAGGAGCCTGGCTGAAGGGGTCCCGGCGCCGGCGGCTGCGAGCTCCGCGACGAGGTCGGCGGGCGCCGAGATCAGGTTCCACACGGAGGCCACGACTCCCGCAAGTGACAGGACCGCACCCCAAGCGGCTACTCGGGCTGCCCTGCGTGCTCCGGGTCGCTCTACCACACCACCGAGCCGGAGCGTCAGGGACCCGATGCCGGCCGCGCACACGAGCACGCCGAGGGCGGTGAGGAGGCTGGACGCAGCCCACTGGCCAGGTGCCGCCTCGAGCCGGCGGACCGTCTCCCCAGGGTCGGCAGCGGTGTACAGCGCGTGCGCCACCGGCAGGTTGTCGCCGACGATGTAGGTCACGCAGCCGGCTACGGCCGCCACTGCGGCCCACCGGATCCCCGACCGGGCCTGCGGGGCTGCGGCCGTCCGCACGACGGTGGTGGACATCGCCGACCCGTCAGGCGCCGAGGAGGTCGGTGACCGCGGCGTCCAGGCACGCGCCCACATCGTCGACGCCCACCCCGTCGCACAGGGACTCGCCAGGACCGCCAGCGCGCACGGAGGCCGGCAGGTCCTGGTGTACGAAGATGTCGTGCTGGGCGAACTGGAACGCGTCCGCGCCGTCCAGTGACACGAGGTAGTGGGCGGTGTAGAAGCCACCCTGGGCCTTGCCCTGGCCGTTCTCTCGGATGTTCTCGACCCAGAAGTCCTCGCCCACCACGACGCCGCTCTCGACGTACGCCACGATGTAGAGGTCGGCGACGCTGCCGGCGCCCGCCTGCTTCGAGGCGTTGGCGCAGTCGTGGGCCATCGCGGGCGCGGCCCCGAGGAGCAGGGTGGCCGTGGCGGCGAGGACCACGGAGGCCCGGCGGAGGACGGACATGATGAGCTCCTGGTTCCGGCTCGCCCCGGCCCCTGCGGCGGCGGGGATCGTTGTGCGGGGCGGCCTGCCCCTCGACGCTAGGAGTCGCCCGCGGCGTGTGCCCATCCCCGTGGCCCCACTGCTGGATTCCGGGTGACCGCAGCCCGGCCGGTGGGTAGCCGCACGACAGACCGGTCGCGGCCGGGCCATGATGGGGTGCCATGGGACCCGGTGTGGGCACTGACACCGGCCCGTGCCTTCGGGCCGACGGGTCGCGTCGGCGCGCCGGCCGGTGGGCCCGCTTTGCCCTGGCCGTGGGTCTGGCCGCGGCGGTGGTCGTCGCCGCCGGGGCGGCAAGTGCGCTCCTCACCGGTTGGACCGGTCTGCCGGTCGGTGACATCGCCGGCGAGTCCGTGTGGCTGGCTGCGACGCTGTGCGGGCTGGGCGTCGGAGCGGTCCTCTTGCGGCGGGCACCGGAGAACCCGGTGTCCGCCTCGTTCGCGATGATGATCGGGGCGACGTCCACGGCCACGCTGTTCGACCATCTCGCCCTCGTCGGCATCGACCGGGCGGCGCCCACGGCCGTGGTCGTAGTCCTCGTGTGGCTGAGCCAGACCCTGGTCCTTGCGGCCACCGCGGCGGCGGTCCACCTCGTGGCGACGTTCCCCGACGGTGTCGTCGAGCGGTGGTGGGAGCGGTTGGTCGTGCACCTGGGCGTGGTCGCCGTGCTGGTGCCCACGGTGCTCCTCGTCGTGAACCCCGTGCTCACGACAGCGTGGTGGGACGAGCGGGCGGACGTGCCGAGCCCCCTCCACGTGCCGGCGCTGGCCGTCGAGCCCGACACGGCCTCGGTCCTGCTCGACCTCGGCAACGGTGTCATCCTCCTCGGCGCCGTGGCGCTCGTCGCTCGATATGTGCGCAGTGAGACGCGTCGACGGGCGCGGATGCGCTGGATCCTTCTCCCGATCGTGGTCACCGCGGTCGGGACGGTGTCGACGACACTCCTGCAGCCGCCGGCCCCCGTCGTCGCCGTCTTCTTTCTCCTCATCCAGGTCGCCGTCTACCTCTCGGTCGCCCTCGCGCTGCTCCAGCCGCACGGGCTCGAGCCCGACCACGTCCTGCGACGCTCGCTCGTCTACGGGGTGCTCTGGCTGGCCATCACCGGGATGTGGGTGCTTGCGGCCGCCGTCGTGGGCGTCACCGCGGGGCGTGCTTCGGTCGGATGGGCGGTGGTCGTCACCATGCTCGCCGCCGCGGCCTTCCAACCGGCCCGCCGCCGGCTCGAAGGACTCGCCGACCGGTGGGTCTTCGGGAGGCGCACCGACCCCACCGACATCATCGCGCGGCTCGGTGCCACGTTGGCCACGACCTACGACATCGCGGCGGTGCTGCCGCAGATGGCGGAGACCCTGCGGGACGGGCTGAACCTGGAGTGGGCCGAGGTCACGCTGGGAGTCCACGCGGCCGGCGACGGGGACCCCGGATCCCCCGAGCCCGCCGACGATCCGGAGGCGGCGCTGGTCGTGCCGGTTGTCCTGGATGGCGAGGCCCTCGGGCTGGTCCGCTGCGGGCCGCGACGCTCCGGCCCACTAACCACCGACGAGGTCGACCTCGTGACGGCCTTCGCGCACCAGGCGGCACTCGCCGTCCGCAACGTGCGCCTCACCCGGCAGCTCGCCGACCACGCCGCGGAGCTGGCTGCCTCCCGCACCCGGCTCGTGCGCGCCCAGGAGGCCGAGCGCCGTCGGATCGAGCGCAACATCCACGACGGGGTCCAGCAGGACCTCGTGGCCCTCATCAGCCACGCCGGCCGAGCCCAGCGTGTGCTCGAACGGACCCCCTCGGTGGCCGGACAGGAGCTCGCGACCGTCCAGGAAGGCCTGCACCGGGTGCTCGCAGACCTGCGCGAGCTCGCCCGGGGCATCCACCCGAGCCTGCTCACCGACCGAGGGCTACTCGTGGCGGTGGAGGCGCTGGCGGCCCGCAGCCCGGTCCCCACGATCGTGCGGGCCGACCCAAGCCTGCGCGAGCACCGGCTCTCCGGCGACGTCGAAGCGACGGCCTACTTCACGGTGGCCGAGGCTCTCGCCAACACCCTCAAGCACGCGGACGCAAGCCATCTCAGGGTGTCCCTGTCACGCCGGAACGGTTCCCTGCTCGTCGAGGTCGTCGACGACGGCTGCGGAATGGAGCCGAGCGCGGACGCCCTGGCCACCGTGGCCGAGCGCGTCGCCGCCCTCGGCGGGCACCTCACCGTGACGTCGTCGCCCGGTCACGGCACGACGGTGCGCACCCGCCTCGACGTCGACGGGTCCATGTCGTGACGACGCGACTGCGGGTCGTCGTCGCAGAGGACCACTACCTCGTGCGCGAGGGGGTGCGTCAGGCCCTCGAGGAGGACGGCACCGTCGAGGTCGTCGCGACCGTCGGCACGGCCGAGGAGCTCGAGCTCGTCGTCGCCCGGGAACACCCGGACGCGGTCGTCACCGACATCCGGATGCCGCCGGAACACCGGACCGAGGGGATCGACGCAGCACACCGCATCCGCGCCGAGCACCCCGACACCGGCGTCGTCCTGCTCTCGCAGTACGCCGACGCCTCGTATGCGATGGACCTGTTCCGCGACGGCACCGCCGGTCGCGCGTACCTCCTCAAGGAACGCGTGGGGCAGCCCGACCACCTCGTGTCCGCGGTCCGCCGGGTCGCACGCGGCGGGTCGACGGTCGACCCGGACGTCGTCGCCGCGATGGTCGCGCACGGTAGCCACCGCGAGGACTCCCCGCTGCACTACCTCACCGAGCGTGAACGAGACGTCCTCGAGCACATGGCGCAGGGCCGCAGCAACGCCGGGATCGCCGACGAGCTGCACCTGTCGGTGTCGTCCGTCGAGAAGTACTCGACCTCGGTCTTCGCGAAACTCGGCCTCGTCGACGCGCCCTCGGTGCACCGCCGAGTGGCGGCCGTTCTCGCCTTCCTCCACGACCAGGGTCGCTCTACGCCACTGTGAGACGGTCTAGGACGGGACCCGCACGCTGCCAGATGCCCTTCCGCGGCGACTAGACGATTCACGTAGGACCGGTGTCCGGCCAGACTCGGTCCAGGTGAGCGGCGGGTGGCTCTCTATGCGGCTGCCCACCTGCACCACCGATGTGGCTCACTATCGGGCTGCGGCCCGCCGGTCACCGTGACGAGGCGTGGCTCAAGAAGGGACTGCAGCGATCGTGACCATCATCCGCGGCTGGCGCCCCGACCTCCTCGAGGAGTTCGGTGTCGGGCCGATCGTCGCTGTCACGGTGCTGTGTGCGTGGTCCCACCGCGGCCGGATCCACTCCGAAGCGGCGTTCGCGATGCTCGCCGGCGTGGCACCGATCCCGGCCAACAGCGGCCAGGTCACCACCTGGCATCGGCTCAACCGTTACGGCGACCGGCACCTCGACCAGGCACTGCACACCGTGGTGCGGATCCGGATCCAGTACCAGCCAGCCACCCGCGACTACATCGCCCGCCGCACCGCCGAAGGCATGACCAGCCGAGAGATCAAGCACTGCCTCGCTCGCTACGTCGCACGCGACCTCTACCGAGTGCTCGAGAACGGGGCCGCAGCTGCTTGACCAAGCATACGAGCGTCGCGGGTGCGATGCCTCATGCCCTCACCTCCGCGCCGAGCAGGGGGCGCCCCTGTACATCGGGATGCTGGTTGAGCATCATCGAGTGGTGGCCTCGCGGCAGCTGGCGGTCGGCCTGACGCCCATGGAGACGCGGCGTCCGGTCGTCCTGCACCTGGCCGAACGCGCGGAAGCCCTGGGCTACGACGCGTTCTTCGTGGCCGAGGGCTGGGGACACGACGCGGGCGTGCTCCTCGCTGAGGTTGCGACGCGCACGGACCGGATCACCCTCGGCACCGGGGTGCTCAACGTCTGGGGGCGTACACCCGCCACCATCGCCATGCTGGCCAGCAGCCTCGCCGAGGCCTCGGCCGACCGATTCGTGCTGGGACTCGGCGCGGGGAGCCCGCCGCTTGCCGAAGGACTGCACGACGTCGAGTTCACCGAACCGGTCCAGCGGCTCGCCGTCGTGACGCGACAGGTTCGCCGCCTGCTGAACGGCCAACGCCTCGACGCAACCGTCGAGCGGGACAACCGGCCGCTGAAGCTGGCCGTCACCCCACAGCGGGAGATCCCCGTCCACCTGGCCGCACTGGGCCCTCAGTCGGTCCGGCTCGCCGGCGAACTCGCCGACGGCTGGGCGCCCTTCCTCCTCCCCCTCACTGGGCTCGAGTCGAGCCTGCGGCTGCTCCGGCAGGGCGCAGCGCGCAGCGGTCCGAACCGGCCGCTTCCGCTCATCGCCCCCTGCGTGCCCGCGGCCGTCTCGAGCGACCCGGCCACGGCCCTCGCGATGGCCTCATGGTGGGTGGCCTTCTACCTCACGAGCATGGGCCCCCTCTATCGCCAGACCCTGCTCCGACTCGGCCACGGTCACGCCGTCGACCAGGTCCTCGCAGCCAATCCCACCCGAGGCACCTTCCACGTGCCCGAGTCGGCACGAGTCCTGCTGGACGAGCTGACCCTCAGAGGTGACGCCGAACAGGCGGCCCGGGGTCTGGACCGGTGGTACGCGGCCGGTGCACAGCTGCCCACCCTCGTCCTCCCACCCGGACGGCCCGTCAACGAGCTCGACCACATGCTCGAAGCCATGGCCACCTGACCTCACGCGCATCCCCAAGAGTGGACAGGCTGCGGATAGATGCGTGTCTGAGTCTTCAGCACATGGCCCATGAGCGAGTCTGTCTGGTTCGAGGCCCGCACTCAGTGCGCGACGAGGTCGTGATAGGGATTGCGCCGAACCGGTGCTGCTGCCCGCAGCGGCAAACACGAACTCGCTCAGCGAACTGCCCTGGCGTGGCGACGACGGCAGCCCGCTGACGGTGTCACCCTCTCCGGGCTGATGCCAGATCGGACCGAGCAGGGCGAGCAATCGGGTTGGCGCTACTGCGCCGCCTTTCCTGTCGATCCAAACGACCGCATGAGTCGGCGATGCCTCACGCCGTTGGTCATTGCTGGCATGGGGCGAGCAGCGGGTGCACTTCAAGCCTGAACGCTGGGTTCGACCCCGCCACCAGTGGTGCCATCCGTCGCGGCCGTGACGGATCACCGCGATGTTGTGCTGGTGCGTCACGAGGCCAGCGGGGCACCGACCGAGATTCTCGCGGACACGGTGGTGCCACGACCGGGACGACTGTTGACGTCGACACTTCCGTTCAGTGCGGCGAACCTGTCCTTCATCCCTGTGAGGCCCTGTCCCCTCACGTGGACAGGGTCGGCAGGGCGGAACCCCACCCCGTCGTCGGTCACGGTGACTCGCAGGTCATCGCCGCAGAGGGTCAACTCCACGCACACGAGCCGGGCGCGCGCATGCTTGAGCGTGTTCGCCAGAGCCTCGGCCACGGTGAAGTAGCAGGCGGCCTCGGCGTCGTCGGCGAAGCGCTGGTGGCGCAGGTCGGGGTCAGCCCTCAGGTCGACCGGAACGGGGTGCCGCGCTGCGAGGGCCTCGACGGCAGCGAGCAGCCCCTTGTCCGACAGCAGACTGGGGTGGATGCCACGTGCGAGGTCGCGCAGGTCGTCCAGCACCCGGGCCAGCCCAACGCTGAGGAGCTCGAGGTCCTCAGCGTGACGGTCCGGCTCCGCCGGGCCCGCCGTCCTGAGCTGGCCGGCCAGGCCGATGAGGGCGACGAGGTCCTGCTGGACACCGTCGTGGATGTTGCGCTCGATGCGGCGGCGCTCGGACTCCTGGGCCTTGACCAGCCGGGTGCGGGAAGCCGCCAGCTCGCTGGCGTGTGCGGCCAGGTTCTCGGTGAGCCGGACGTTGCGGACCGCCAGGGCCGCCTGCCGCGCGAACGTCGCGACGACCGTGCGGTCGTCGTCGGTCCAGAGGCCGGCGCGCTTCGGCCCGCAGGCGACGACGCCGAGCTGCTTCCCGTCGAGTACGACCGGCACCTCGACCTCGGCGTCGGGGGCATCGCGGTCGTCGAGCCGCACCTCGGCCCAGGCGAGGTCCAGCCCGGACTCGAGGGCATGGGTCATCCGGGGTAGGAGCGTCTCGAGCTCGAAAGTCTGCGAGAGGGTGCTGCCCAGGGCGGCGATGGCCTCCGCGGGGTCGGTCCGCCGACCGAACACCCAGCGGTCCGCGATGCGCTCCAGTCGTCGACGCGCGGGCTGGAACAGCAGGGCGGCTGCCAAGGCGATGGCCACCGCCCACGGGACCGGGAGATACCTGCCGGCAGCGGTGCCGACCCAGGTCGCCACGCCCACGTAGGCGCCGGTGATCATCAACCACAGCGCGCCGTAGACCATCGTGCGCCGCAGCACCGTGTCGACGTCCGGCCCGTCCGGGCCCAGCAGCCCGATCGTGACCGCAACGTTGATGACGAGCATGACGGCCATCCAGAGCAGCCGGATCACGACGCCGCCAGCACCGTCGCTGCCGAGGAGGAGATCGGTGGCGACGCCGATCGGCAACAGGATGACCGGCAGCAGAAGCCACCGGATACTGCGCCGGATCTGCCCGCCCGACCGCCGGTAGCGCAGGCTGAGTGTCGCGAACGCGAGGATCCACGGCAACGTCGTCAGGAGCGAGAGCACCCCCCCGATGTCGTCCGACAGGGTGAAGGGCAGCACCGCCAGCGGGTTGTCCACGGGTCCGATGTCGAGGTACCACTCGTTCACGACGTGCTCGGCGCCGAATCCGACGAGCAGTGGGACCGGGAGGAGCGCCACCACCATGGCGACCAGCGCCCGATCCGCTCGGGTGCGAGGGCGCCCCTCGGGGAACAGGCCGATCAGCAGCACCGCACCCACCCCGGTGACGGCAGACCCGACCCCTCCGAGCATCGTCACCCAGGCGAGGGCGAGATCGTGGCCCTTGCGGGCCGAGACCTGCGCGAACGTGCTCAAGAGCTCGGTGACCGGGCCCAGCCCCGCCATCAGCGCGAACCACGTGGATGCCGGCAGCGCTGGGCGACGCTGCCGGACCAGAGCGGCCAGGCCGATGCTGACCAGTTCCAGGGCCATCCACGGCGGATCGCCCCACTCGCGGGCCCTCACGAGCGCTCCCAGGTGGACGGCGGTCGCAAGCAGGCCCAGGCCGAGCACTCCCTCCGGGACCCACCCCGCGTGGCGGGACGTGCTCGCGACGGGGCCCGCGGTCATCCGGTCATGATCCCGTGGACGGCGCGGATGGTCTAGCAGGTCAACCCTCGATCACGCGGCGGACAGCCCCAACCGGCTACAGCTAGCCCGGTGTCGCCCGCCCCGTGCCCGGGATCGGTCGCGCCCGGCCCTCCGCGTCGAGGAAGACCAGCACAGCGGTCACCCGACGGTGGAGCTCTGGCTCCTCGGCGAGGTCGAGCTTGGTGAAGATCGAGGTCGAGTATCTCTCGATCGAGGACTGCGACAGGTGTAGCGCCGTCGCGATGGCCGCGTTGGTCTTGCCCTCGGCCATCAGGGCCAGGACGTCGCGCTCGCGGTGGGACAGCCGGCCGACCGGCGACTCGTCTCGCACGCTCGTGCGGGTCACCAGCGCCTGGACGACCTGCGGGTCCACCACCGAGCCGCCGCTGACCACCTCCCGGACCGCCCTGGCCAGTTCAGCGGGCTCGCCGACGCGCTGCTTGAGCAGGTACGCCATGCCGCGGTTGCCCCCGCTGAAGAGCATCATCGCGTAGTCGGGGTCGTTGTGCTGCGAGAGGACGACGATCCCGACCGCGGGATGCTCGGCCCGGATCGTCAGCGCGGCGTCGATCCCCTCGGTGGAGTGCGTCGGTGGCATCCGGATGTCGGTGACGATGGCGCGCGGCTGCTCACGGGCAACAACGTGCACCAACTCCTCGGCCGTCGACACGGCCGCCACCACCTCGATGTCACCGGACACCTCGAGCGCCCGACGCACGCCCTCGCGCACGAGGTAGTGGTCCTCGGCCACGACGACCCGGATCGGTTGGCTCACTCGCCCATGATGCTCCGTGCCGCCCCCCGTGACACCAGGGAATCCCCGAGCCGCCGGGTAGGGAAAGCCCCTGCCGGGTCGGCGGCCATCCCTCTGCCCCCGAGACCATGCGGGTGGTTGCGTGGATCTCACCCGCCCGACGTGGGACACCCGACCGGCACCGGAGGACGCAACCATGGACAGCTCACGCACCCCGCTCACCGAACCCGACCGGCGACGGCTGCGTACGGCGGTCTGGGCGTTGGTCGCCGCAGCGGTGCTCTCGCTTCTCGGCATCTTCGGCTTCGGCGCGCTCACCGGGGCGGGCGGCTACTTCGACGAGGCCACCCGCGACGAGGCAGTCCGCGACCACTACTGGCAGATCTGGGGGATCCTGCTGCCGCTCGCAATGGCGACCGTGATCTCCGGTGTCTCGCTCGCCATGATGGCCGGGGTCCTATCGAGGATGCGGTCCGGCTGGACTGCATCGGTCACCAAGGTGGCGCAATGGGTGGTCGTCCCCGCCACAGTCCTGGCGTCGGTGCCGTACTGGCTGGGCCCCGAGACCGACCGCCTCGACGTGCCCCCCTGGTTCGAAGCGGTGTCGGGGATCGCCGGCACGGTCGGCTACGCAGCCGTGGTTGCGATCGGGGTCGCGATCCTCGCGCTGCCGATGCCCAAGTGGACCGGAGCAGCGCTGATCCTCGGGTCTCTGGCCGCAATCGCCACATTCCTGCCCCTCTTCGTCTTTGTCGGCAGCCTTGCCGGTGGCATCGGCATCCTCCGATGGAACCAGAAGGGCCTCGATGCGGAGAACAGCGCTCCAGCGATGACGGCGTCCGGGCTCTGAGACAACCTCGAGTTCGTCCGAACCTTGGCCGCCTTCCGGACGATTCGCGGCGGAAGGACTCATGTTCCAGCTCCACCGATGTGGACTGTCACCCAGTGGAGTCCGGTGGGTTGGTTCCGGTCGATCAGGTGACCTGGTCCCAGGCGACGGGTAGGTGTCCCAGCCGGTGCAGCGGGATCGCGGAAGTCCACACCGGCGGCCCGGCGCGTCGCAGTCCAGACAGACGCTGGGTCACACGGAGCGTGGCCGCTCCCGTGATCATCGTGGCGATCGAGGACCCGAGGCAGGCGTGCTTCCCCACGAAGAACGTCAGGTGACGGTTGGGGCTGCGAGTGGGGTCGAAGAGGTCCGGGTTCGGGAACGCCTGGGGATCGCGGTTGGCCGCAGCGAGGTAGTAGGTGTCCCATCCCTCATCCTGCGCATCGGAGCTCAGGGTGTACGTGACCGGTGACAACAGGCGAGCGCTCTCGTGCGCAACCTGGTCGGCGGTGACCTCGCCGCGGCGCAGCGAAGCCAGGGCGTCAGGATGGTCCAACAACAGCCCGATCGTGCCCGCGACCAGGGTGGGGGTGTTGCTGAAAGCGTTGCTCAGCAGGAACAGGCAGTTCGCGGCGACGTCCCGCCACTCCTCGTGGTCTCCCAGGGGCGAGCGGACCAGGTCGGTGAGGAAGTCAAGCTGCGGCTCCGCCCGGCGGGCCGTGAAGTAGTTCTCGAAGAGGTCCATGACCCGCCCGGCCGCCGCCTCGCCCCGCGCGGCCCAGTGCGGGTCGCGTTGGCGCGGCACCGCGTCCTCGAAGGCCAGGGTCAGGTGCGCGAGCTCTCCCCTGTCGCTGTCGGGCACGCCCATGGTGTCGCAGATCAGCGGGAACGTGATTCGGTGGGCCAGATCTGTGACGAGATCCATCTCACCGCGGGGCGCCACCTCCTCGAGGACGGCATCGACGCGCTCCTCCACGGTCGTACGGAAGGACTCGGCCTGCCGCGGGCCGAAGTAGCCCGAGAAGCGACGGCGGAGCTCGAGATGCCTATCGCCTCGCGAATAGATCATCCACCGGCGGAAGACGTCCCCGATCGGCTGGTCCTCAGGAATCAGTGGAGGCCGACGATCAGGGTCCCGCAGCGAGTCACTGACCGTCGCCCAGCGACATCGCGGGTGGTCGATCGTGCCGAGCACGGCCCCGGGATCCGCCAGGCTGGCCGGGTCACTGAGCAGTTCATCGATCAGGACATCTACGTCCTCGTCCATCGACCGACGCTAGCCCAGCGCCGCGCGGAGCAGCAAGGGCAGGGCACACAGAGAGTACTGAGTGCCTCCTCACGGTCCACTGAGCATTGGCTCGCAGAGCCCACGGGACAAGAGGCACACGACGGCCGTCGCGTCCGCAGGCGGCGGTAGGCAGCGGCTTGAGCGGGCGGAGATCTGACCGGATCTGCCGACGAGCGTGCTGGCCACTGCGTGCGGCTGAGGACTCGGTCAGCCTCACCCGCCACGGCATTCACCCGGCCGCCGCCGCGGGAGCCACCGGACACAGAACGTCCGCAATCCCGAGTACGTTGCCGAGCATGTCCGACTTCACGATCAGGGCACTCACGCCAGAGACCTACGACGACTTCGCCGCCCTTGTCGAGCGAAACAGGGGCATGTTCGCCAGCTGTTGGTGCACCTGGTTCCATCCCGATGACCGCGATCCGGACAGCACCGCCGAGGACAACCGGGCGTTCAAGAAGCGCCGCGTAGACGAAGGGATCGCGCACGCGGCACTGGTCTACGACGGCGACCTCGCCATCGCCTGGGCGGAGTACGGCACACCGGAGGAACTGCCCCGCATTCACCACCGCAAGGAGTACCTCGCCACCGCCGAGCGACTGCCCGACTACCGGATCACCTGCATCCAGGTCGAGAAGGTCCACCGCGGCAAGGGCCTGGCATCGGTCGCCCTGCGCGGAGCCGTCGACCTGATCGCGCACACGGGCGGCGGCGTGGTCGAGGGATACCCGCACGACACCGGCGGGGTGCGGAAGAAGAACTCATCCTTCCTCTACAACGGTACCCGCACGATGTACGAACGCGAGGGCTTCACCTATGACCGTCCCAAGGGACTAGGCAACTGCGTGATGGTGCGCGAGGTGGCCCCGAGCGTCGATGCCTGAGAAGGCACTCGCATGCCCGACGAGGTAGGTCGACTGGCGGCGCAATGACGCACTTTCGGCTACCCGGTCGGTCCCTCAAAGGGCGCCCGAACGGGGAGCCTGGCTTTGCCGGGCCAGAAGTCGTCCGGCCCGATACCCAGTTCGGACAGCATCCTTTGACGTTCGATCTCAGGGAGCCACTCCACGAGTGGGCAAGTCCCAGGGGACGAACCCGGGAGCGCCGAAGTCGTTGATCAGGATGTCCGACCCCAACGCCCCGGCCACGAAGTGGGTAAGCAGTCGGCTACACGAGAGCTGGTAGGTCTCCCACTCCATGGGGCGTACCGCTGACACCAGAACGCGACCGGTGTCAGGGTCTTCACCCGTGGGTAGCCACCACAGGGTGTCACCGTTGTCCGTTCCTGCCCACGGGATCAGTGCCGGGGAGTCGCCCAGCGCCACGGCCGGCACGTCTTCGCCCTGTGCCGCGCAGGCGCGCAGGTTGTGTAGCTCGGCGTCACGCTGCCGGTCCAGGTCGAGGTACTGGTTCGGGCATCCGGGGACCCACAGCCACAGAAAGGTGTTGAAGCAGCCGCTGCCGAACCGCTCCGCGAGCTCCCAGTAGTCCGTGGGAAGGTCACCCGACCGCGGAGCGCCGAGATTCCGCCACCCCGGCGACACCAGGTCGACTAGCCGCGTGAGTTCCTCCGTGGCGTCATCCATCGGCCCATACTGCTCGGTCACGACGCCACGGCGGGCCGCTGGTGGCCGCCCACCTTTCCCAGGCGTCACGATCGGTGACCGGCAGAACAGCACTCACATGCCGCACCTGCGCAAGGAACTGGCGCTACCTCGTGACCACTGCCTTCCTGGGTAGCAGCGCGGCAGTCATGCCCGCCCTGTGAGAGCCCAATCGCCATTTGTCCCGGCAGCGACCGCGAAATGGAAGCGTCAGAGTGGGCGGCCCGGACTCGATACGCCCTGTTGACTCATCCAGCGATCTGAGGAAGCGGCGGCAGGAGTCGCGAATCCGAGCCGGGTGAGGATCGGTTCCACCCATGGTGAATCCCATCCCGGCACTCGGGCCCGTCAACAGGGTCACCTTGATGGCTCCAGGCGCATGGCTGAGGCCGAAGCGTTGACCTTCAACGGTGAGCTCCTGATCCACAACCGGAGTGGCAGACCAGCGGAGGCATCGCAGCGAGCAACCGTCCTTCTGGCGCAATCCGGTAGGTCGGCAGGCGGCGGAAGGACGCATAGTCGCGCAGTCCGCTTCCACTTCCGACTAGCGTTCGAGGCGTGGGCAGGAACATCTACGAGGTCATCGACGCAGTCCTTGCCTTGCCGCGGGCCGAGCGGGCTGTGGTGATGGATCGGCTGAAGGAGAGCCTTGAGGAGCCGGATGTGCCTGGCGGCATCATCGTGGAGCCAAAGGACCTCGTAGAGCTCGGCGCCAGGTACGTCTTCCCGCAGACCCGCGACTCGCAGCGGGAGACCGTGACCCTGACGGCGAAGGCGGGCCCCACGCTGTCGACGAAGTGGGGAGCAATCGCCATCGCCGACCCCTGGTTCCCTGAGGCTGCACCCGACGCTCCCGCGACCTTCTTGAGCCGGAAGCAGTGCCCGACCGCGGCCACCGTGATCACGCGCACCCACGACGAGTCCGGCGCCAGCAAGGTGCTATCGGTGGCCGCCACGGTCGGTGCGGTCACGGATGTGGCCACCTGGCAGCCGCTCGCCGACGATGGCCAGTTCCAGCTCGACTCCGACTCCTCACTGGGGGCGTTCTACGAGATCACCGACGCAGCTGCCCTCCAGCCATTGTTCGAGGACGACTTGTACATGCAGGGCATCTTCAATCGAGCGCTTGAAGAGTCGATCGTTCCGATAGAGGCCGATGGGCGGACGTTGGCGGCGGCATTCTTGTGCCCCAAGGACATGCACCCGGCGTGGATCGGGTTCGACTCGAACGGTTCGGCGGTCGCAGTGCTTCTGGATTTCGGTCTGCTTTCACACGCGCAGGGCCGCGAGGTCGACGTGACTGGCTGACTCGTGGCGCGAGAGCCCGGTCCCTATACTGCGGACCGGCGCCGTGTCGCGGCGGTGTGGCGCACCTTGGGAGTCCCGGACGTCAGTCGTCCATCGCTTCGATGCCGAGTTCGGCGAGTTCGACCATGCGCTCTCTCATCTGCTGGATCCTCGCCGGAGGGGGCGGCTGCCATCCGATGATCTCTTCGAGGACCCGAAGCGGCTCCGTGGTGCGGTAGGAGCGGGTCGGGTTCCCAGGAAATCGCTTGTCGGTGACGTTGGGGTCGTCATCGATCGTGCCGAGTGGCTCGACCCGGTAGACCCGTGCCGGTCCTTCGCCCACCGCAAGCTCGGCGGCCAGGGGCGCCCCCTCTCGCGTGGCCGTGAGGTAGAGGTGCTTGGCATGTCGCCCCGAGCCGTAGTTCGAGCGCCACCCCGGCGTGAGCAGGTCGCCCGGACGCAGGTCGGCTCTGGTGCCGTGGAAGAACGGCCCGGGCTCATCGACAACCCGGGCCTGCGGCGCCGGATCCCGGACCATCGCGTCGAGCCGGGCCATGAGGCTCGCGACCCGGGCGCGGCCCTTCGGTGCCCGTGGGTACCGGGCCAGCACGTCGAGGACCGCCGGGGGCATTCGCTTCGCGGCGGCAGTGATCACGTACTCCGCGACCACCGGATCATCGCCCCGGGCGAGCTCGGCCGCCCTGGCGGCGTGGGCGGCCGGGCCCAGGATGTGACGCACCTGTGTGGCCTTCGCCAACGGGTGGAGGTAGGCGGCCGCTGCGGCATCGCCGGCGGCGGTCGCTGCGTGAAAGGCGGCCTCGGTGGTGGTGTCCCGGGCCGCACGGTGGGCCTCCGTGGCGGCGGCGCGTTGCAGGCGTGAGCGTGGCGCGCCCTCGGCGAAGACCCTCGCCGCTTCCAGGGCCGCTGCCGGGCGAGGGTCGTCCGGGCGGTCCTTCCGGTAGATGACCAGAGCCGGCTCCGCGCAAGCCCAGGCGTACGCGGCGACCGCCCGCAACTCCTCCATGGTCAGCTCGAAGTCCCCCGGGGTTGTCACCCTCACGAGTCTCGCACGGCCCATCGACACGATCGAGCGCCCGAAGCCGCCGCACGACCCAACGGCGACGACGGTCGACTCGCGGCGCGGTGACGCACCTTCGGCCACGGCGCTTCACCACGTGCACCGCGGGAGGATCCTTGATCCAGACGCGTGAGGACAGTGGCTGCTCAGCCGGCCGCACCCTTGCGGTACCGGATGTGGGTGGTCAGCGGTGAGTGGAGTACCTCGACGGGCTCGAAGTCGAAGACCTGGACACCGTCGAATAGCCGTTCGCCGCTGCCGAGGAGAACGGGTGCGACGTCAAGGATGATTTCGTCGATTACGCCCGCGTTGAGTGCCTGTCGAACTGTCGAAGCGCCGCCGGCGATGTCAACGCCGTTGCCGTCGGCCGTCTCCAGCGCCTGCGCGTAGGCGGCGTCGAAGCCCTCGGTGACGAAGTGGAAGGTGGTCCCGCCCTCCATCTCGATCGGTTCGCGGGCGTGGTGGGTGAGCACGAAGACCGGGGCGTGGTACGGCGGCTCAGATCCCCACCATCCGTCCCACGCCTGGTGCCACTCACCGCGGATCGGCCCGAACATGTTTCGGCCCATGACGTAGGCGCCGCGAGGGCGCATCAGCCACCGGTTGGCTGTCTTGTCGGTCTCGGCCGCGCGGGGGTCGCCGATATGCCAGCCGTGCAGTTCGCGGCCGCGCTCACCAAGTGGATTGTCCCGGCTCTGATCCGGCCCGGCGACGAAGCCGTCGAGCGAGATTGACATGTGGCAGGTGGTGTCGGACATCCGCATCTCCTCGGAAGGCAGTTGACGGGTTGCGTCGCGACCTTACGTCTCAGCCGCATCCGACATCCGGGGGCCGAGGTCACCGCTGACTCTCCAGCTCGCAGTGCCCCAGCGGCGAAGTGGGGCAGGTCCGAGCCATCTGCTCCGGCCAGTGGCCGGTAGGTATGCCTGAGCAGCAACGCGATGGATGCCGAATCCAGCTAGTTGGAGTGGGCCCGCCAGGGCGCGTGCTCGTGGGCGAGCCAGACCAGTTCGGGGTCGAGCGCGTGCACGAGCCGCAGCCCCTCGGTGGCGGCCTCCTCGAGCTCACCGAACCACACGGCGACGTCGCCACCGATGACGGTCGGGCGCCCACCGTTCTCGACGACGACCACCTGGGATCCGCGGGTGTGGCCGGGAGCCGGGACGAGGCGGAGTCCGGGGAGCAGCTCGAGCTCGCCGTCGATGGGGACGTAGGTCAGACCGGGGACGTCGACCCACTCGCGGATGGTGTAGCCGTCCTCGGCCAGGGCGTCCTCGAGCTCGGTGCGCTGGACGTGAATCGGCGTGCCGGGAAAGAGGCGAGCAAGTCCCGCAATGACGATGGAGTCAATGAGATCGGCGCGTCGGGCGACGCAGCCAAAGCGCTCTCCGTCGCGCGCAGAACCCGCTCGACTGTGTCACCCAACCTGGTCATGGCTCTTATGATCCCTGACCCGTCGTGCGCTCATTCCCCCGACCCGGTAGGTCGACAGGCGGCGGTGTGCCGCTACGGAGTCGTGCGACCCCAAGGGTTGACGTACTTCACGCCCAGGGGCTCGAAGTGCTTGGTGTTGCGGGTGGCGACGGTCATCTCGGCGGATTGAGCGATGGCAGCGATGAGTGCGTCATCCAGGGGTGCTTGGTCAGGGACGGGGTAGCTCGCCAGGACCCGGGCGGCCGCGAGGTCGAAGGGCAGGACGCGGTCGGCGAACGCGGGCAGGACGCGCTCCTCGAGCCATCGGCGCAGGACCGCGCCTTGGGCAGGGTCGGTGCGCTCCTTGGCGACCACGCCGCGCTCGATCTCCGCGACGGTCAAAGCCGAGACGTACTGGTCGGCCACCGAGATGCCCGCCGCCCAGGCCTCGACCTGCGGGTGACGTCCTCGCACGCGCAAGGCGGACACCACGTTGGTGTCCAGCAGGTACCTCACAGTGGCGCGGTCCGGGAAGTCAGGCCGAGGCGGTCGGGCTCAAAGTCGATCTCCGCGCCGTCGTCAGCGGCCAGAAGATCCACCAATGTCGCCGGCTCACGGCCGACCGCCTCGGCGAGGATCTCGCGGGCCTCGGCTTCCACCGAGCGGTGGTGCGCCTCGGCGCGGGCCCGCAGGGCAGCCTTGGTTCCCGTCGGCAGGTTGCGGATCAGGATCTGCTCCACCTCGCACCCCTCTCGCTCGATATCAGTATCAGGATATCAGCCTGCGAGCACGAACGGGAAGTAGCCTACTGTGGGCGTCATGATGCGAGGCGGGAGGCGCGACCGCGCGCTTCGCGGCGGAAGGACGCAGGTCAGGCTTCACAGCATCCGGGTCGTCAGGTCCCGGAGAGGGTACGGGCACCGTAGCGTGATGTGGTGCTGTCAAAGCAGGTGCGGCTCGATCTTGAGTGGATCGGTCGCGACTACGACGCGCTGCTGGCGACCGTCTCACCCGAGCGGCTCGACGAGCCGAGCGACGGCACCCGCTGGACCAATCGGCAGCTGCTCTGGCACATGGCGTTCCGTCAGCACATCGCCCGAGTGCTCCTGCCCGTGGTGGCCGTGTTCTCGAGACTGCCCCCGGCGGCCTCCCGCCGGTACGCCGACATCCTCACTGCGGCGACTCGCCCGTATGACTGGGTGAACTACGCCGGCAGTGTCGCCGGGGCCCGAGTCACCGGGCTCCGGTTGGCTCGGCGGTGGATGCGCCGCGACACGGCCTGGCTGCTGAGGTGGAGCGAGGGGGCCACCGACGAACAGCTCGCCTCGGGCATGTCGGTGCCGGCCGGCTGGGACCCCTACTTCACCCCGTGGATGAGCCGCCAAGATGTCCTGGTGTGGGCAAAGCGGCACTACGACCACCACCGAGCCCAGCTCACCGTGGACGCCTCGACCCATCCCCCGCCGGCGGCGCCGGGGGGCTGATCGCCCAGCCAGCCGTCCGCAATGGCCGCCGATCGACGCCGGTGGGTCGTCAAGGGCGCCCGGTCGCGGCGCCGGCGCCGTCACCCCGACGGCACCGGCTCGATCGAACGCACGATGACGTGGCCGGTCGTGGTGGCGTGAGCGCGCGCGTGTCGCATGGGCGAGGAATCGCAGCAGCCGACCTGGCCGCAGGAAGTGCTCGTTGGTGCGGTGACGGGACGTTGGACAGGCCCAGAGCATCGTGGCGGACCTCTATTGGGGCGGTGAGCTTCGGATGGTCGGCCGGTCCACGCCCCTGACGTCTTCCCAGGCGGCCGCAGTAGCGGAGCTGCTGACCCCTGCCGGGCCCGAGCACCCTTGGCCGGACCAGATGTCCTCCAGCCGCTTCAGTACGGCTGCCCCGCATCCACCCTGACCGACAACGGCATGGTGTACACCGTCCGGCACGCCTCCACCCACGTTCGCGGCGGCCGCAACGCCTTCGAGGCCGAACTCGCCGCGCTGGGCGTGCGACAGAAGAACTCCAGACCGAACCACCCCACCACCTGCGGCAAGGTCGAACGGTTCCAACAGACCACCAAGGTGTGGCTGGCCCGGCAACCCCACCAGCCCGAGACCCTCGACGAGCTCAACACCGACCTGGAGACCTTCCGGCACGCGTACAACCACCACCGCCCGCACCGCTCCCTGGGCAGGCGCACCCCAGCCGCCGCCTACACCGCCCGACCCAAGGCAGGCCCCACAGGCGAACCCATGCCCGCGTCCGCACCGACAAGGTCAACAACGGCAAGATCACCCTGCGCCACGCCGGCACCCTGTACTCCATCGGCATCGGACGTGCCCACAACGGCCGCAAGGTCACCGCCCTCGTCCACGACCTGCACATCACCGTCCTCGACGGAACAACCGGCGAAGTCCTCCGAGAACTCACCCTCGACACCACCCGCCGATACCAGCCCCAGAACAGCAAGAAGCCCGAACCCTGAGGGTTCGGGCCTTGCCGATGTCCTGAGACATCACAATGGCGGTGGCGGTGGGATTTGAACCCACGGAGGGCTTGCACCCTCACACGCTTTCGAGGCGTGCTCCTTAGGCCGCTCGGACACGCCACCGCCGGAGAGGCTACCCGAGGCCCGTACCGGCCTCGAAATCCGCGAAGTCAGGACACCTCGTCGGCTCAGGGGCACACCCGGCCCCGAGTCGGAGAGGGAGCCGGGAGTGCGCGAAGTGGCCCTGGGCCCGCGGGATCGGGCCGGCGCGGATCAGGCCCGATGGCCGTCGAAGAACCGGCGCACGACCTCACCGCACTCCGCCTCGAGGACCCCGCCCACCACCTCGGCCCGGTGGGTGGCCCGGCGGTCCCGAGGGACCTCCCAGACCGACCCGCACGCCCCGAGCTTGGGGTCCCACGCCCCGAACACGACGCGGTCGACCCGGGCGAGCACCACCGCACCGGCGCACATCGGGCAGGGCTCCATGGTGACGACGAGGGTGCAGCCCTCGAGCCGCCACGTCCCGAGCCGCCGCGCGGCCTCCCGGAACGCCACCACCTCGGCGTGGGCCGTCGGGTCACCCTCGACCTCGCGCAGGTTCCGGCCCTCGCCCAGGACCTCACCGCGCGGCCCCACGACGACCGCGCCGACCGGCACGTCACCGGCGGACGCCGCGTCCTCGGCGAGCTCCAGCGCGCGCCGCATCCACGTCGTCCAGCGCGGATCGGGCGGAAGCGGCACGGAGTAAGTTTCCCCCATGCGCGTCATCAACCCGGACCACCGGCTCATCGCCCACAAGCTGACCTACCTCCGGGACGAGCGGACCGACTCCCCCACCTTCCGCCGGCTCGCCGAGGAGCTGATGACGCTGCTCGCGTACGAGGCCACCCGCGACGTGCGGGTCGAGCCCTTCGAGATCCACACCCCGGTGGCGCCGACCACGGGCATCAAGCTCTCCAACCCCAAGCCGCTCGTCGTGCCGATCCTGCGGGCCGGCCTCGGGATGCTCGAGGGGATGGTGCGGCTGCTCCCGAGCGCCGAGGTCGGCTTCCTCGGGATGCAGCGCAACGAGGAGACCCTCGAGGCCGTCACCTACGCCAACCGCCTGCCGGACGACCTCTCCGGCCGCCAGGTCTACGTGCTCGACCCGATGCTCGCCACCGGCGGCTCGATGGCCGACGCCATCCGCTTCCTGGTCGACCGCGGCGCCGACGACATCACCGCCGTCTGCCTGCTCAGCGCTCCCGAGGGGATCGCCCATCTCGAGGAGTCGGTCGCGTCGATCGAGTGCCCGGTCACGCTCGTCACCGGCGCCATCGACGACCGGCTCAACGAGGTCGGCTACATCGTGCCGGGGCTCGGGGACGCCGGGGACCGGCTCTACGGCGTCGCCCGGTAACGGCTCCGGGCCGGCCCTTGCCGACACGCCGGACCGCATCCCATCCGTCACACCCGTCACGGATCTGGGACGATCGACGCCGAGGCGCGCGGCCGCGCGCCCGTCGGCGCAGGAGGACGTGACATGCCCCCGATCAAGAAGATCGTGCTGTGGCTCGTCGTCATCTTCCTGCTCTACGCCATCCTCACCTCGCCCGAGGAGGCCGCCGCCATCTTCGGCGCGGCGTGGAACATCATCGTCTACGGCGTGTCGAACGTCGCCGCCTTCTTCGACAACCTCATCTCGGGCGGCTGACATGGCGCGGCGGCCGCGCATCGACCGCGAGCTGGCGAAGTACCTCGTCGACGGCGAACTGATCATCGTCGCGGTGCGCCGGCACTGGTTCTCGCTCCTGCGCGAGGGCCTGCTCGTCGCCGCCACCCTGGCCCTGGCCGTCGTCGTCGACGTCAACACGACGATCGGCTCGGGGGGCCAGGCGCTGCGCAACATCACCCTGTTCCTCTTCTGGGGCTCGGTCGCGTGGATGGTCTGGAGGGTGCTGGAGTGGCGGCACGACTGGTTCGTCGCCACCGACAAGCGCTTCCTCCTCTTCTACGGGTTCATCCGGCGCCGGGTGGCGATGATGCCGCTCATCAAGGTCACCGACATGACGTTCGACCGCACGCCGCTCGGCCGGGTCGTCGGCTACGGCAGCTTCGTGCTCGAGTCGGCCGGGCAGGACCAGGCCCTCTCGCTCATCCCCTACGTGCCGGACGCCGACGCGCACTACCACGCCATCTGCACCGTCCTGTTCGGCCCGGGAGCACCGCCGCGGGTGCCCCCGCAGTACGGCGGTGGATGGGGGCCCGGGGGCGGACTGCCCGGTGGCGGTGGCGGTGGCGTCGGGCCGGGTGGGGGCCCGGGAGACCTCGACGGGTCCGAGCCGCTGGACGAGCCGGAGGGCGAGGAGCCGGGGCCGGCGGTCGTGGTGGGCCCCGGCGACGGTGGGGTGCGGGTCTCGCGCCGGGGCCGCGCCCCGATGCCCACGCCCGAGCCCGAGTCCTGGTATCGCAGCTCGAGCCTCGAGGGCCCGGCGCGACGCGGCGACACCGGTGAGATCCCCGTGGTGCCGACGTCGCGCGAGGACACCGACGAGGTGCCGCTCTACCCGCCGCGCCACTGGGTCGACTGAGGCCGTCGCCGTGTCGGACGCCCGCGGACGACGCCCGCGGAGGACGCGGATCCGAAGGGCCCACGCGTCTCGACTCGACGTCGCCCGTCGACCCGAGGATGATGGCAAGCGACCGGCATGGCACGAGGGTCCGTCCTGGTGGTGCTGACCGTCCGGGTGTCACGCCCGGAACGGTGGATCGGGAGCACTGCACGCGTGCGCCTGCCGGATGGGAGGCAGACGATGAGACGCCGACGCTCCGCCGTTGCAGCGGCCGTGCTCGCGGCCACCTTCCTGCTCGTCGGGTGCCGCGCCCTCGACGAGGCGAACGCCCGCGGCTCCACCGGCTGGCAGACCTCGAAGGGCTCCACGGGCTGGCAGGCCTCGAAGGGCGGGGCCACGGCGAAGTCCGTCCAGAGGGTCTACGTCGTCCAGTCCGGAGACACCCTCTACAGCATCGCGGAGCAGGAGTGCGGCAACGGCGCGGCGGTCGAGGCGCTCGCGTCCGCGAACGTCGGCCGGCGCCAGCCCGACGGCACGGTCCTGAAGGACCCGGACGCGATCCGGGCCGGCTGGGAGCTGGTCATCTCGTGCAACAGCGCGAGCGAGTGACCACGAGCGAGACCGGGGCCGACGCGAGCGGCCCCTGAGCCCAGGCCGTCGCCACCGGCTACGGGCGCAGCACGGCCTCGGACGCGCCCCCGCCGCTCGACGTGGGCACGCCCTCGACGTCGAGCAGCGGCACGTCGACGAGGTGGCCGGTGCGGTGGGGGTGCCGCTCGCCGAGCGCGCGCCCCTCCGTCGGGCCCTCCAGCGGCAGCTCGAGCTCGAGCACGCCCTTGCCGAGGCGGCTCTCGTCGGGTAGCGGCACCGGGTAGTCGCCCGTGAAGCAGGCGGTGCAGAGCCGGTCGCGCGGCTGGCCGGACGCCTCGATCATCCCGTCCTCCGAGATGTACCCGAGCGAGTCGGCGCCGATCGCGTTGCGCACCTCCTCGACCCCGATGCCGGTGGCGATGAGCTCGGCGCGGGTGGCGAAGTCGATGCCGTAGAAGCAGGGCCACCGCACCGGCGGCGACGAGATGCGCACGTGCACCTCCGCGGCGCCCGCCTCGCGCAGCATCCGCACGAGCGCGCGCTGGGTGTTGCCACGCACGATCGAGTCGTCGACGACGACCAGCCGCCGGCCCCGGATGACGTCCCGCAGCGGGTTGAGCTTGAGCCGGATGCCGAGCTGGCGGATCGTCTGCGACGGCGCGATGAACGTGCGGCCCACGTAGGAGTTCTTCACCAGCCCCTGGCCGTAGGGGATGCCCGACTCCTGGGCGTACCCGATGGCGGCGGGCGTGCCGGACTCGGGCGTCGGCATGACCAGGTCGGCCTCGACCGGGTGCTCGCGGGCGAGGGCCCGGCCCATCTCGACCCGGGCCTCGTGGACGACCCGGCCGGCGATCGTCGTGTCGGGCCGGGCGAGGTAGACGTACTCGAAGACGCAGCCCTTGGGCTGGGCCTGGGCGAAGCGCGTGGACCGCAGGCCGTCCTCGTCGATGGCCACCAGCTCGCCGGGTTCGACCTCGCGGACGAACGAGGCACCGACGATGTCGAGCGCGGCGGTCTCGGACGCGACCACCCACCCCCGCTCGAGCCGGCCGACGACGAGCGGGCGGATGCCCTGCGGGTCGCGGGCCGCGTAGAGGGTGTGCTCGTCGATGAAGACGAAGCAGAACGCCCCGCGCAGCATCGGCAGCACGTCGAGTGCCGCGGCCTCGACGGTGCGGTCGGGGTCGTCGGCGAGCAGCGCGGTCACCAGGGCGGTGTCGGTGGTGTTGCCGCGGGCGATCTCACCCTGTGGGCTGTCGCCGAGGCGCCGGCCCTCGAGCGTGTCGCGCAGCTCGGCGGAGTTGGTGAGGTTGCCGTTGTGCGCCAGCGCCACCGTGCCGCCGACGTGCCCCCCGAGGGTGGGCTGGGCGTTCTCCCACGTCGAGCCCCCGGTCGTCGAGTAGCGGCAGTGGCCCACCGCGAGGTGGCCGCGCAGCGACGCCAGCGAGCGCTCGTCGAACACCTGGGAGACCAGGCCCATGTCCTTGTAGACGAGCAGGCGCGAACCGTCGGAGGTGGCGATGCCGGCCGACTCCTGGCCCCGGTGCTGCAGGGCGTAGAGGCCGTAGTAGGTGAGCTTGGCGACGTCCTCGCCGGGGGCCCACACGCCGAAGACGCCGCAGGCGTCCTGCGGTCCCCTCTCGCCGGGGAGCAGGTCGTGGGTCAGCTGTCCGTCGCCGCGGGGCACGCCGTGAATCCTTCCACAGGAGCGTCAGAGCCGCCGGTCGGCCCGCTTGTCGAGCACGAGCGCCAGCAGGGCGGCCGCGATCGCGAACAGTCCCGCGCCGAGCAGGCCGAGGTACCCGATGGCGGCCGTCGGGGCGTAGGGCCCCTGCGCCAGGGGCGAGGTGGCGTCCTCGAACCGGCCGCTGACCGCCACGGCGGCACCCAGGACGAACCCGATGACGGCACCGGTGAGGATGATCGGCAGGAAGCGCGGCCGACGGGGGTGTGTCACGCTCCTTACGGTACGTGACCCCACGGGCCCCACCGGGGGGCGGGCCGGGCGAGGATGGGCTGGTGCAACCCGCATCCGCACGGTGCGCCGGCGACGAATCCCGGTCATGACCGCGACCCAGCAGGCCCGCCCGGCCCCCGGCGACGCCGGGGCCGGGTACCGTCCCGCGCGGCGCTGGTACGCGCTCGGCGCCCTCGTCGCCACCCTGGCCGGTGTCGGGGTCGGACACCTCGTGGCCGGGCTGGTGGCGCCGGACGCCTCCCCCGTGCTCGCGGTCGGCTCGAGCGTCATCGACGCCACGCCGACCCCCGTCAAGGAGTGGGCGGTCAGCACCTTCGGCACCGCCGACAAGCCGATCCTCGTCGCCTCCGTCACCGTCGTCACCCTGGTGCTCGCCGCGACCGCCGGGGTCGTGGCCCGCCGCCACCGCGCCGTCGGCCTGGGCCTGCTCGGGCTGCTCGCCCTCGGCCCCGTGGTCGCCGCGATGACGCGGCCGGCCGCCATCGGCGTCGACGTGCTGCCGGGGGCGGCCACCGCGGTCGTCGGGGTGCTCTCGGCCGGGTGGCTGCTCGGCCTGCTCGACCGGTGGGGCGCGGAGGCCGCCGACCCCGCCGCCGGGGCCGGACCGGACCCCCGCCCGCGGGGGGACGGCAGCAGCAGCCGCCGCCACGTCCTCGTCGCGGCCGCCGGGCTCGGTGCCGTCGCCGCCACCGGCGGGGCGCTCGGCCAGGTGCTGCTGCGGCGCGGTGCACCCGGCGACATCACCCTGCCCGCCGCGGCCTCGCCGCTCCCCCCGCTGCCCGCCGGCCTCGGCGACCGCGTCCCGGGCATCAGCTCGTTCCGGACCCCGGCCGAGCGGTTCTACCGGATCGACACCGCCCTGCTCGTCCCCCGCGTCTCGGCGGACTCGTGGACCCTCACGGTCGACGGCGAGGTCGACGCGCCGTTCGAGCTCACGTTCGACGAGCTGCTCGCGATGCCGCTGGTCGAGGCCGACATCACCCTCACCTGCGTCTCGAACGAGGTGGGCGGACCGTACATCGGCAGCGCCCGCTGGCTCGGCGTCCGAACCCGCGACCTGCTCGAGCGGGCCGGCGTGGGCGCCGGCGTGGACCAGGTGCTCTCCACGTCGACCGACGGGATGACCATCTCCACGCCGGTCCAGGCGCTCACCGACGACCGCGACGCCCTCGTGGCGGTCGCCATGAACGGCGAGCCGTTGCCGGCGCTGCACGGCTTCCCGGCGAGGCTGGTGACCCCCGGCCTCTACGGCTTCGTCGGGGCCACGAAGTGGCTGACCCGGATGACCGCGACGACCTACGCGCAAGAGCGGGCCTACTGGACCCAGCGGGGGTGGGCCACCGACGCGCCGGTGCTCACCCAGTCGCGGATCGACACCCCCCGGGCGCTCGCCACCGTCCCCACCGGCCAGGTCGTCGTCGGGGGCGTCGCCTGGGCGCAGGGTCGAGGCATCGAGCGGGTCGAGGTGCGCATCGACGAGGGCAGCTGGCAGGAGGCGGAGCTCGGCCCCGAGGCCGGCATCGACTACTGGCGGCAGTGGTACCTGCCGTGGCAGGCCACCCCGGGCCGGCACACCCTCACCGTGCGCGCCACCGACGCCACCGGGACGACCCAGCCGGAGCAGCGCACCGAGCCCTTCCCTCGCGGCGCGACGGGCTGGCACACCATCCTCGTCACCGTCGGGTGACGGGACGCGGCCGGGCCGACGGGCCCGGCGGGCCGGTCCAATCCGGGCGGGCACCGGGCTCCGAACCCGGGGTGTACGAGCACACGGACAGCACACCCGAAGGAGCCCACCCCATGCGTTCCACCCGACTCGCCGTCGCCGGCCTCGCGCTGGCGCTCCCGCTCACCCTCGCCGCCTGTGGCTCCGACGCCACCGACGGCGGTTCCCCCGACACGATGACCAGCTCGTCGGCACCGAGCACCAGCGCGGCCGAGCCGATGGCCACGGCCGCCGGCGAGAGCTTCGGCCCGGGCTGCGCGGCCGTGCCGTCCTCGGGCGCCGGCTCGTTCGAGGGGATGGCACAGGACCCGGTCGCCACCGCCGCGAGCAACAACCCGGTCCTGTCGACCCTCGTCTCCGCCGTCACCGAGGCCGGGCTCGGTGACACCCTGAACTCCGCCGAGTCCGTCACCGTCTTCGCCCCGACCGACGACGCGTTCGCCGCGATGGACCGGGCGACCCTCGAGCAGGCCCTGGCCGACCCGGACGGACTGCTCACCGACGTGCTCACCGGCCACGTCGTCGAGGGCCGGCTCGCGCCGGACGAGCTGGCCGGGGACCACGAGACGCTCGCCGGCACGACCATCACGGTCAGCGGCTCGGGCGAGGACTACACGGTCGACGACTCGGCAGCGGTCCTGTGCGGCAACGTCCAGACCGCCAACGCGACCGTCTACCTCATCGACGGCGTCCTGCTCCCGCAGGGCTGACCGCGACGCCCATGATGGAGCCCGTGAACGACGCCTCCCCGGGTCCCGGTGCGCCGGCGCCCGGGGAGACGCCGGCGCGGACGTTGGCCGGACCCGACCTCGCCGAGCTGCTCCGGTGCTGCGCCCGCGGCGACGAGCAGGCGTTCGCCGAGCTCTACGACACCACCTCCCGGCGCCTCTTCGGGCTCGTGCTGCGGGTCGTGCGCGACCACGCGATGTCCGAGGAGGTCACCCAGGAGGTCTACCTCGACGTCTGGCGCACCAGTGCCCGCTTCGACCCCCGGCGCGGGAGCGCCCTGGCGTGGCTGATGACGATCGCGCACCGCACCGCCGTCGACCGGGTCCGTTCGAGCGAGGCGGCCCGCCGCCGTGACGACGCGCACGCCGCCCGCGAGCGCGACATCGACTTCGACGCCACCGCCGAGGCCGCGCACGCCTCGGTGGAGGCCCAGCGCGTGCGCCGGGCCCTGTCCTCCCTCACCGACGCCCAGCGCGACGCCGTCGAGCTGGCCTACCTCGGCGGCTACACCCACACCGAGGTCGCCCGGCTCCTCGACCTGCCGCTCGGCACCGCCAAGACCCGCATCCGGGACGGCCTGATCCGTCTCCGCGACACGTTGGGAGTCCCGGTATGAGCCCCGACCTGCACCACCTCACCGGTGCGTACGCCGTCGACGCCCTCGACGCGGGCGAACGGGAGCAGTTCGAGCGGCACCTCGCCGACTGCGCCGCCTGCCGCGCCGAGGTCGCGGAGCTCACCGAGGCCGCCGGGGCGCTCGGCGCACTCACCGAGGCGACGCCTCCGCCCCAGCTGCGCGAGGACGTGCTCGCCGGCATCCGCCGGGTCCGCCCGCTCCCCCCGACGAACGACGATGCACCGACCGGGCCGGACGGCGCCCCCCGCACCGGGGTCGTCGTACCCTTCCTGCGGCGGACGTCCACCTGGCTCGCCGCGGCGGCCGCGGTCGTGCTGCTCGCCGTGGCCGGCCTGGTGTGGCAGCCGTGGGACCAGGGGGAACCGGCGCTCACCGTCGCCCAGCAGGTGCAGCAGGCTGCGGACGTCACCACGGTCGCCACCGCGGCCGACGGCGTGTCCGCCTCGCTGGCCTACAGCCGGTCGCTCGGCCGCTCGGTGCTCACCGTCGACGGCCTGGCGCCGGCGCCGCGGGGCAGCGCCTACCAGCTCTGGTACATCCCGGAGTCGGGGGCGCCTCGTCCCGCGGGCTTCCTCGACGCCCCGGGCGCGCGGTCGCCAACGGTGCTCGACGGCGCCCTCGGCGACGCCTCCTCGGTGGGGGTCACGGTCGAGCCCGCGGGGGGTTCTCCGGCCCCGACGACCGAGCCGGTCCTCCTGCTGAGCCTCGGCTGAGCGCGGCCGCCCGTCCGGGCAGCCCGGCCGCCACCGTCTCCAGCACCGACTCATCGCCGGCGTACGGCCCCTCGGCCCGCGGCCAGTGCGTGACGACGTCGGTGAAGCCGAGCTCGTGGGCCCGCCCGCTCATCTCCGCGTACAGCGCGGCCGACGTGAGCGAGAACCGGGGGGAGGCGTCGAGCATGAGGACGCGGCGGCCCGGCTCCCGGCCGGCCTCGGCGCACGCCTGCGTGTACGCACCCGCCAGCGCCGCAACCTCCGCGAACCACACGTCGAGGTCGTCCGCCCCGCGGCCCGTGGTGATCCAGCCGTCGCCGACCGTGGCGGCCAGCCGCAGCGACCGGGGACCGTCGGCCGCGACGAGCAGGGGGACACGGTGGCGCACCGGCCCGGGCAGGGTCCGCGCCCGGTGCAGGGCGTACCAGTCCCCGGCGTGCTCGACGTGGTCCTCGCGCAGCAGCCGGTCCAGGAGGGGCACGAACTCGTGGAAGCGGGCCACCCGCTCGCGGACGGTCAGCTCCTCCCCGAGGATCCGCGAGTCGACGTCGCCCCCGGTGCCGAGCCCGCAGAGGAAGCGGCCACCGGAGAGGTCGTCGAGCGTGAGCACGTCGCGGGCGAAGGTGTAGGGGTGGCGGTAGTTCGGCGAGGACACGAACGTCCCGAGCCCGATCGTCGACGTGACCCCGGCCGCCGCGGCGAGCGTGGGCACCGCGGCGAACCACGGGGAGTCCGGCAGCCCGGCCCAGACGAGGTGGTCGTAGGTCCAGGCGTGGTCGAACCCCAGCTCCTCGGCCGCCCGCCACCGGGGCCCGCTCTCGCGCCAGCCCACCTCGGGGAGGATGACGATGCCGTGGCGCAGCGGTGCGGTCATCGGCCGGTCACCGCCGTCCGTCGTCGACGAGGGGCAGCCACCGGGACACGTCGGCCCGGGTCCCGCTCACCCGGAGCACGCCCTCGGCGAGCGCCTGCGGCCAGCTCAACACCCCCGTGGCGAGGAGGAGCCAGGTCTGCGCGTCGGTCTCGACGACGTTGGGCGGGGTGCCCCGGGTGTGCATCGGGCCCTCCACGCACTGGACGACCGCGTACGGAGGCACGCGCACCTCGACGCTGCGCCCGGGTGCCCGCTCGCCGAGCTCCTCGAGGGTGTACCGCACGGCGGTGGCGCGCACCGTCCGGTCGGGGGTGTCGGGGTCGGCGCGCCACGCCGCGAGGGCGGCGCGGCCCTCGGCGGGGTTGGTCCGGCGACGTGGCGGCATCGTGCTGCCCCCGGTCCTAGCGGAAGGCGGGAAGGCCGGTGACGGCCCGGCCGACGACGAGCTGGTGGACCTCGCTGGTGCCCTCGTAGGTGAGCACCGACTCGAGGTTGTTCGCGTGCCGCATCACCGGGTAGTCGCCGGTGATGCCGGCGGCGCCGAGGATGGTGCGGCACTGACGGGCGATGCCCAGCGCCTCCCGGACGTTGTTGAGCTTGCCGACGCTCACCTGCTCGGGCGTGATCCGCCCGGAGTCCTTGAGCCGCCCGAGGTGCAGCGCGAGCAGCATCGCCGTGCCGAGCTCGACGGTCATGTCGGCGACCTTCAGCTGGGTGGCCTGGAAGCCCGCGAGCGGGCGCTCGAAGATCTCGCGGCTGGCGGCGTAGTCGAGGGCGGTCTCCAGGCAGTCACGCGCGGCCCCGACGGCCCCGAAGACGATGCCGAAGCGCGCCTCGTTCAGGCACGACAGCGGGCCGGAGAGGCCACGCGGGCCCGGGAGGAGAGCGTCGGCGGGGAGGCGCACGCCGTCGAGGACGAGCTCGGCGGTGACCGAGGCGCGCAGCGAGAGCTTGCGCGGCACCTCCGTGGCGGTCAGGCCCGGGGTGTCGGTGGGGACGACGAAGCCGCGGATGCCGTCGTCGGTGCGCGCCCAGACGACCGCGACGTCGGCCACGGTGCCGTTGGTGATCCACATCTTGGTGCCGCTGAGGACCCAGTCGTCGCCGTCGCGGCGGGCGTGCGTGCGCATGGCGGCCGGGTCGGAGCCCGCGTCGGGCTCGGTGAGGCCGAAGCACCCGATCGCCTCGCCGCGCGCCATCCGCGGCAGCCACTCCTGCTTCTGCTCCTCCGAGCCGTGCTCGTGGATGGCGAACATCGCGAGCGAGCCCTGGACCGAGACCAGCGATCGCAGTCCGGAGTCACCGGCCTCGAGCTCGAGGCAGGCCAGGCCGTAGGCGGTGCTGCTGGTGCCCGCGCAGCCGTAGCCGTCGAGGTGCATCCCGAGGACGCCGAGGTCGCCGAGCTCACGGCTGAGCTCGCGGGCCGGGATGCGGCCGTCGTCGTACCACTGCGCGACCTCCGGCCGGATCCGCTCGTCGACGAAGTGCCGCACGGCCTTCTGGAGGTCGCGGTCCTCGGGCGCGAGGAGGTCGTCGACCGCGAGGAGGTCGAGGGGGCGCATGACGGTCATCGTTGTCCTTCCGACGGGCTCGGATCCTACGCTGGCGGCGTGGACGCGGCGTGCTTCGAGTGGGATGGGGCGCTCGTCACCGTCGTCGTCGACGGCCAGCCGCAGTCGGCGGTCGACGTGCACGACCCCGAGCGCCTGGACTTCGAGTACGTCCAGCACCTGGCCCTGTGCACCGACGCTCTGCTGCCGGCCGGTCGGCTCCGGGTGACCCACGTCGGCGGCGCCGGGCTGACCCTGGCCCGCTGGGTGCAGGCCACCCGGCCGGGGTCCCCCCAGGTCGTGCTCGAGCCGGATACCGCGCTCACCGAGGCGGTGCGCCGCGAGCTGCCGCTGCCCCGCGGCCACCGCATCCGCGTCCGCCCGGTCACCGGGGAGGAGGGCGTGGGTGCGCTCGGCGACGACAGCGCCGACCTCGTCGTCCTGGACGCGTACGCCGCCGGGCGGGTGCCCCCCGCGCTCGGCTCCGCGGAGTGGTTCGCCGAGGTCGCCCGGGTGCTGCGCCCCGGCGGTGTGCTGCTCGCCAACGTCGCCGACGAACCGGGGATGCGGTATGCGGCGCGGGTGCACGCCTCGGTGCGCGAGACCCTGTCGCACACCGCCTTCGTGGGGCTGCACGAGGTGCTCAAGGGCAAGCGCTTCGGCAACCTCGTCCTCGCGGCGTCCGACGCCGCGCTCGACCTCTACACGCTGCGCCGCGCCACCGCCTCGGCACCGCTGCCCACCGGGGTGCTGCCGGGGGCCGACGTGCTGCGCCGGGTGCCGGGCGCCCGGCCGTTCCGCGCCGCTGACGGCGACCTGTCGCCCTCCCCCGAGCCCCCCGAGCGGGGGGCCTGGCGCCGCCGCTAGTCCATCGCCCCGCGACGCCGCCGGCCGCGTTCGTCGTTCTCTGGTCGCTCCTGCGGGCTCTGGTCGCTCCCGCGGGCTCTGGTCGCTCCCGGGAGCTCATGGTGCTGCAGCACCGCCACCCCCGCAGAGGGACCAGAGCCGGGACGGCGACAGCAGAAGAGGAGGGCGCCCGCCCTCCTCCACCTCCAACGTATAGCGCACGGGGGGTCTTGCGGCAAGGCCCCCTCCGGGGCGCAGAATCGCCGGCCGAGCCACGCGCGCGAGCCGGCGCCCGGCCGGACACCACGAGAACGGAGCCGCAGTGGAACCGCCGACCGTCTTCGCCCTCCCCCGACACCTGGCCCACAAGGCCGTCCCGCACGAGCTCGCCGCCGACGAGAGCCACTTCGCCGCCGTGGCCGCGACCCTCGAGCGGGCCGTCGCCGACCTCACCGAACGGCTCGAGGCGACCCGCCGTGCCCCCGCCGGGTCCGGCCAGCAGGCCCTGGACCGCGACCTCGAGGTGCACCGGCTCTCCGCCAGGCTCCGCACGCTGCAGCGTCACGGCCTCGACCTCTGCCTCGGCCACACGGTCGCCGAGGGGGACCCCGAGCCGCTGTACGTCGGCCGGCTCGGGCTCACCGACGCCGACGGGCGCCGCCTGCTCGTCGACTGGCGGTCGCCGGCGGCGGAGCCGTTCTTCGCCGCGACCCACGCCCGCCCGATGGGGCTGGCGAGCCGCCGCCGGTACCGCTGGAGCGGCGGCCGCATCACCGACTACTGGGACGAGGTCTTCACCGAGGAGGGCCTGTCGAGCCACGCCGCCCTCGACGACCAGTCGGCCTTCATCGCGAGCCTCGGGGCGAGCCGCTCGGAGCGGATGCGGGACGTCCTCGGCACCATCCAGGCGGACCAGGACGCCATCATCCGGGCCGGGTCGCACGGCGCCCTCGTCGTCGACGGCGGCCCCGGGACCGGTAAGACGGTGGTCGCGCTGCACCGCACGGCCTACCTGCTGTACGCCGACCCCCGGCTCGGCCACCGCCGCGGCGGGGTGCTCGTCGTCGGGCCCAGCGAGCCCTACCTGGCCTACGTCTCGGACGTGCTGCCGAGCCTCGGCGAGGAGGGCGTGCTCACCTGCACCCTGCGCGACCTGCTCCCCGAGGGGGCGCGCGCCGGCACCGAGGCCGACACCCGGGTGGCCCGGCTGAAGGCGGACGCCCGGATGGCCGGTGCGGTCGAGCCCGCGGTCCGGCTCTACGAGGAGCCGCCGAGCGAAGCCCTCGAGGTGAGCACCCCGTGGGCCGACGTCGTCCTCGACGCGCAGGGCTGGGCCGAGGCCTTCGACGCGCCCGCGCCCGGGACGGCGCACAACGACGCCCGGGAGGAGGTCTGGGAGGCCCTGCTCGGCATCCTCGTGGACCGGCTGCGCGACGTCCTCGGCACCCACGGTGACGACGGTGACGGACCAGTCGGACCGGACGGGTCGGACGACGAGTTCGACGCCTACGGGCTCCCCGGCGCAGACCCCGCCGAAGCACTGCGCCGCTCGCTGGGCGGGAACCGGGACCTCGTCCGCGCCTTCTCCCGCGCCTGGCCGCTGCTCGAGGCCACCGACCTGGTCGGGGACCTCTGGACCGTTCCCGCCTACCTGCGACGGTGCGCGCCCTGGCTGACGCCGGACGAGGTCCACCTCCTCCAGCGCGCGGACCCGGAGGCGTGGACCACCTCCGACCTGCCCCTGGTCGACGCGGTGCGGATGCGCCTCGGTGACCCGGAGGAGCCACGGCGACGTCGGCTGCGGGAGGCCGGCGAGCGGATCGAGCGGGCCCGGATGGCGGACGTCGTCGACGACCTGGTGGCGGCCGACGACTCCGAGATGCGGGTGATGTCGATGCTGCGCGGCCAGGACCTGCGGGGAGCCCTCGTGGACGGGGGCGGCGCACCCGGGCCCCACCGAGACCTCCTCGCCGGACCGTTCGCGCACGTCGTCGTCGACGAGGCCCAGGAGCTCACCGACGCCGAGTGGCAGATGGTGCTGCGACGCTGCCCCTCGCAGAGCCTCACCGTCGTGGGCGACCGCACCCAGGCCCACCACGGCTTCGTCGGGTCGTGGGAGGAGCGGCTCGCCCGGGTGGGGCTCGAGCGCGTTGCGCTGGCGCCGCTGACGGTCAACTACCGGACCCCGCGGGAGGTCATGACCGTGGCCGAACCGGTGATCCGGGCCGCGGTGCCCGACGCCAACGTGCCCGTGTCGGTCCGGAGCAGTGGTGTCCCGGTGCGCCGCGGCGACGCCTCCGGGCTCGACGACATCGTCCAGGCCTGGCTGCGGGAGCATCCCGAGGGGACCGCCTGCGTCATCGGGGCGCCGGGGTACGCGCCGCCGCCGCGGGTGCGCTCGCTCACCCCGGCGCTCGTGAAGGGCCTCGAGTTCGACCTCGTCGTGCTCGTCGAACCCGACCGGTTCGGCGACGGCGTCGAGGGGGCCGTGGACCGCTACGTCGCGATGACCCGCGCCACCGAGCGCCTCGTCGTCCTGGCGGACCGGCGCGCTCCCGGGCCGGCCTCACCGAGGGAGTGAGGTGCACTCCGCACGAGGAGGGGCCACGCCGCTGGCTGCCACCGGCGCGCTTGTGCCCTTCGCGCCGGCTCTGGTCCATCCCGCCGGCTCTGGTCATCCGCCGGCTCTGGTCGATCCCGCCGGCTCTGGTCCATCCCGCCGGTTCATGGTGCGGTTGCACCGCCATCCCCGCACACCGACCAGAGCCGGGGCGCGAGCCAGCACAGAACCGACTCCCGAGCCGCTGTCCGACCGCTGGGCCTCCCGACACGGCGTGGGGTTCAGCCGACGAAGACGCGGGCGTTGCGGAACATCCGCAGCCACGGGCTCTCGTGCTCGACCGGCTCGGTCGTCCACGACATCTGCACGTTGCGCGACACCCGCTCCGGGTGCGGCATCATCGCCGTGAACCGTCCGTCGGTCGTCGTCACCGCGGTGAGGCCGCCCGGTGAGCCGTTCGGGTTCTGCGGGTATGCCGTCCGCCGGCGCGCCGTGGTGGTCGACGAAGCGGGCCACCGCGTGCACGGCGGCGGCGTCGCCGCGCGTGCGAGAAGTCGGCGTAGCCCTCGCCGTGCGCGACGGCGATCGGCAGGCGGCTGCCCGCCATGCCGGCGTGAAGCACCGACGGGCGGTCCAGCACCTCGACCAGGGTGAGCCGGGCCTCGTACTGCTCGCAGCGGTTGCGCGTGAACCGCGGCCAGGCCTCGGCACCGGGGACCAGGTCGGCGAGCGCGGCGAACATCTGGCAGCCGTTGCAGATGCCGAGCCCGAAGGTGTCGTCGCGGTGGAAGAAGCCGTGGAAGGCCTCGGTGAGCCGCGGCGTAGAACAGGACCGAGCGGGCCCAGCCCTCGCCGGCGCCCAGGGTGTCGCCGTAGGAGAACCCGCCCGCGGCGACCAGGCCGGCGAAGTCGGCGAGGTCGGCACGCCCGGCCTGCAGGTCGGTCATGTGCACGTCGTAGGCGTCGAAGCCGGCCCGGTCGAGCATAACGCCGTCTCGACGTGGCTGTTGACGCCCTGCTCGCGCAGCACCGCGACCTTCGGGCGGACGCCGGTGGAGACGTACGGGGCGGCCACGTCGTCGAGCGGGTCGAAGGACGGCGCCACGACCAGACCGGGTCGTCGCGGCGCCGACGGCCGCGTGCTCCTCGTCGGCGCCGCCGGGGTTGTCGCGCAGCACGCGAGATCCGCCACGACACCTCGTCCCAGGCCTGCGCGAGGTCGCGCAGCGGCTCGTCGAGGACGATGTCGCCGTCCCGCCAGACCCTCACCCGTCGCTCGTCCGTGGGCGCGCCGATGGCGCGGCTCGCTCACCCAGGCCGTAGCCGCCGAGCACCGCCCAGCACCTCGTCGACCCGGCCGGCGGCACCTCGAGCACCACGCCGAGCTCCTCGGTGAACAGCTCCGGCACCGAGACGACGCCGACGTCGACCCCGCAGCCACCGGCGAACGCCATCTCGCACAGCGGCCGCCCACAGGCCGCCGTCGGAGCGGTCGTGGTACGCGAGCACGGCGCCCGTGGCACGCAGGTCGGCCATCGCCTCGACGAGCCGCACGAGGAGGTGCGGGTCGTCGAGGTCGGGGACCTCGCGGCCGAACGCCCCACGCACCTGGGCCAGCACCGAGCCGCCCAGTCGGTTACGGCCCGCGCCGAGGTCGACGAGCACCAGGCGCGTGTCGAGCGGCTCGTGCCCCTCGGCGACCCTCCCCCACGCAGCTGCGGCGTCAGGGTGCCGCGCACGTCGGGCAGCGAGGCGAAGGCGCGTGACCACGAGCGAGACCGGCGAGGTGACCTGCCGGGCCTCGCCGGTGGCCGGGTCGGTCCACCGCGTCCGCATCGACAGCGAGTCCTTGCCCACCGGCACCGACACCCCGAGCGCCGGGCACAGCTCGATGGCGACGGCGGGCACGGTGTCGTAGAGCGCGGCGTCCTCACCGGGCTCGCCGGCCGCGGCCATCCAGTTGCACGACAACTTCACCGAGCGCAGCGCGACGGGAGCGGCGAGGAGGTTCGTCAGCGCCTCCCCCACCGCCATCCGGCCCGACGCCGAGGCGTCGACCGACGCGAGCGGCATCCGTTCACCCGTGGCCATCGCCTCCCCGGCGAACCCGACGTGGTCGGCGAGGGTGACGGCGACGTCGGCCACCGGCACCTGCCACGGCCCCACCATCTGGTCGCGGTGGGTGAGGCCGCCGACGGTGCGGTCGGCGATGGTCACGAGGAACCGCTTGCTCGCCACCGTGGGGTGGCGCAGCACCGCGTAGGCGGCCTCGCGGACGTCGAGCCCGTCGAGGTCGAGGTCGTCCCCGTGCCACCCGACGTGGTTGACGTCGCGGGTCATCCGCGGCGGCTTCCCGAGCAGCACCTCCATCGGCATGTCGATGGGGCGCAGGTCGTTCTCGCCGTCGTCCGGGCCGGGGGCGAGGACGAGCTGTCCGTCGTCGGTGGCCTCGCCGACCACGGCGTAGGGGCAGCGCTCGCGGGCGCAGAGCGCGGCGAAGCGCTCGAGCGACTCCGGGGCGATCGCCAGGACGTAGCGCTCCTGGGACTCGTTGCACCACACCTCCTTCGGTGCGAGCCCGGACTCCTCGACCGGCACGGCCGAGAGGTCGAAGCGGGCGCCGAGGCCGGCGCCGTCGACCAGCTCGGGGAAGGCGTTCGACAGCCCGCCGGCGCCGACGTCGTGGATGGCGAGCACCGGGTTCCCCTCGGGCCCGAGGCTGACGCAGTGGTTGATGACCTCCTGGGCGCGCCGCTCGATCTCGGGGTTGCCGCGCTGCACCGAGTCGAAGTCGAGGTCGGCGGCGTTGGCCCCGGCGGCCATCGACGACGCCGCGCCCCCGCCCATCCCGATGCGCATCCCGGGGCCGCCGAGCTGGACGAGCAGCGTGCCTGCCGGGAAGCGCACCTTCTCGGTGAGGTCGGCGCTGATCGTGCCCAGCCCGCCGGCGCTCATCACCGGCTTGTGGAAGCCGCGGCGGACGCCGTCGACGGTCTGCTCGAAGACGCGGAAGAAGCCGCCCAGGCCCGGCCGGCCGAACTCGTTGTTGAAGGCCGCCGCACCGATCGGTCCCTCGACCATGATCTCGAGCGGGCTGGCGATGTGGCCCGGGGCGCCGTAGGGGTCCTGTTCCCACGGCTCGTCGGTGCCCGGAAGGTGCAGGTTGGAGACGGCGAAGCCGGTCAGCCCGGCCTTGGGCTGCGAGCCCCGCCCGGTGGCGCCCTCGTCGCGGATCTCCCCGCCCGCGCCGGTCGCGGCGCCGGGGAAGGGGCTGATCGCCGTCGGGTGGTTGTGCGTCTCGACCTTCATCAGGACGTGCACGTCGTCCTCGCGGTCGCGGTAGCGGCTCGGCCCGTCGGCCGACTCCGGCAGCCACCGCACCCGCCGGCCGCCCACCATCACGGAGGCGTTGTCGGAGTAGGCGACGACCGTGCCCTCGCCGGCGACCTCCTCGGTGCTGCGGATCATGCCGAAGAGGGAGGCCGTGCGGGGCACGCCGTCGAGGACGAAGTCGGCGTTGAAGATCTTGTGGCGGCAGTGCTCGGAGTTGGCCTGCGCGAACATCATCAGCTCGACGTCCGTGGGGTTGCGGCCCATCCCCCGGAAGGCCTCGACGAGGTAGTCGACCTCGTCGTCGGAGAGGGCGAGCCCGAACTCGCGGTCGGCCTCCTCGAGCGCCTCGCGGCCGCGGCGGACGACGTCGACGTGGGCCATCGGCTCGGCCACCCGCTCGTCGAACAGCCGGGCGGCGTCGGCGGCTTCGCGCAGCACCGTCTCGGTCATCCGGTCGTGGATGAGCAGGGCGCACGACTGCCACTGCTCCGTCGCGAGCGGCTCGGCCGCGTCGATGCGGTACTCGGTGACCCGCTCGACCCGGCGGATGTCGACGCCGCAGCTGTGTGCGATGTCGGTGGCCTTGGAGGCCCACGGCGAGATCGTGCCCAGGCGGGGTGCGACGACGATGCACTCCTCGTGGGCCGCGGCGGGCGGGTCGACCCAGGGGTCGCCGTAGGTGAGCAGCCGGGTGACGGTGGCGCGGGTGGCCTCGTCGAGCGGCTCCTCGCTGGCGACCCAGTGGACGAAGCGTGCGGCGACACCCGTGACCTGCGGTGCCGCCACCCGCAGCCGGGCGAGCACCCCCGCCGCGCGGAACGCCGAGAGGGCGGTGCCGCCCGGGACGGTGGTCAGCACGAGCTCGTGCGACGAGGCCATGGTGCAGGTCTCCGAGGGGTGCGGCGCGCGGCGGGTCGGTGGCGGGGGCCACCGCGGCTCAGGCTACCCGCGGCGCCGGGGCCGCGGACCCGGCGCCCAGCCGGTGGCCGCGCCGTCGCTAGCGTGGGTGCGTGGCCGAGCCCGTCGCCGGTCAGCCCCCGGTGCGCCTCGGGCTGAGGGAGAACGCCGCACAGTTCACCCTCCTCGTCGCCGTGAACGCGCTCGTGGGTGCCTCGCTCGGGCAGGAGCGCACCGTCCTGCCGCTGCTCGCCCGGGACGTCTTCGGGGTGGAGGCCTTCACCGGCGCACTGTCGTTCATCGTCGCCTTCGGCCTCGCCAAGGCCGCGACCAACTTCGTCGCCGGCTCGCTCTCGGACCGCTTCGGTCGTCGGCCGGTGCTGCTCGCGGGCTGGGTCCTGGCGGTTCCGGTGCCGCTCCTCCTCGCCTGGGCGCCGACGTGGGGGTGGGTCGTCGCGGCGAACGTCCTGCTCGGGGTCAGCCAGGGGCTCACCTGGTCGACGACGGTCGTCATGAAGATCGACCTCGTCGGGCCCGGCCGGCGGGGCCTGGCGATGGGGCTCAACGAGGCCGCCGGGTACCTGGCGGTGGCGGGGGCCGCGCTCGCGACCGGATGGCTCGCCCAGGCGTACGGGTTGCGCCCGGCGCCGTTCCTCGTCGGCCTGGCGGTGGCCGCGGTGGGGCTCGGGCTGTCGGCGGTGCTCGTGCGGGAGACCCGCGAGCACGCCCGGCTCGAGGGCCGGCTGCACCCGCGGGGCACCGGCGACCGGGCGCTCGGTCGGCGCCAGGTGTTCGTGCGCACCACCGTCACCGACCCGGCCCTGTCGTCCGCGAGCCAGGCCGGCCTGGTCAACAACCTCAACGACGGGCTCGCCTGGGGCCTGTTCCCCGTGCTCTACGCCGCAACCGGTATGTCGGTGGCGCGGGTCGGCGTGCTGGCGGCGGTCTACCCGGCGGTGTGGGGCCTCGGCCAGCTCGTCACCGGGGCGCTGTCGGACCGGTGGGGCCGCAAGTGGCTGATCGTCGGCGGGATGCTGCTCCAGGCCGCCGCCCTCGCCCTCGTCGCCCTGGCCTCGACGTTCACGTGGTGGGTCGTCGCGGGGGTGCTCCTCGGCGCCGGCACGGCGATGGTCTACCCGACGCTGCTCGCGACCGTGGGCGACGTCGCGCACCCCGAGTGGCGGGCCACCGCCGTCGGCACCTACCGGCTCTGGCGGGACGCCGGCTTCGCCGTGGGCGCGGTGGTGGCGGGGGTGCTCGCGGACGCGCTCGGGGTGCGGCCGGCCGTCGGGTGGGTGGCGGCGCTGACCGCGGCATCGGGCCTCCTCGTGGCGGTGCGGATGCCGGAGACGTTGCCCGCCCGTCGTCGGGGTGTACCATTTGGTACATGATCGAGGTGACCCGAGAGACCACGCTGCCCGCCGACGTCCTCTGGGAGGTGCTCGGGGACCTGGACGCCTGGCCCGACTGGCTGCCCACCGTGGACGCCGCCACCCCCGTCGTCCCGGGGCGCAGCCCCGGGCCCGGGGCGGCCTACGTGCTCGAGCAGCCCGGGCTCCCGAGAGCCACGTGGACGATCACCGAGTGGCAGCCCGGGCGCGCGTTCACCTGGGAGTCCCGCGGGCCGGGCATCGTGAGCACGGGCGTCCACGAGCTGCTGCCGGCACCGGCTGGCACGACGATCCGGCTGGTGCTGGTCTGGACCGGTCCGCTCGCCCGCCCCCTGGCGTGGGCGATCGGCGCGAAGAGCCGGGACTACGTGACCCGGGAGGCCGCGGCGCTCGAGCGGACGGCCACCGCCCGCGCCGCCGACCGGTGAGCGCCCGCGACGACCTGCTCGACCGGGCCGTCGCCTGGTTCGCCGCGCACGGCGTCGGCGACACGAGCATGCGCACGCTCGCCGCGGGCATCGGCACGAGCCACCGCATGCTCCACTACCACTTCGGCTCGCGGGAGGGGCTGCTGACCGCCGTGGTCGAGGCCGTCGAGCGCGCCGAGCAGGACGCGCTCGTGGCGCTCACCGCGGAGTACCCGGACCCGTTCCAGGCCGGCGCCGCGTTCTGGACCAGGGTGGCCGACCGCGCCGAGGTCTTCGCCCCGCTCTTCTTCGAGCTGTCGAGCCTGGCGATGCGGGGCGCCCCGCATGCCGAGCCGCTGCGCCGGTGGCTGGCGTCGGGGTGGCTGGCGCCGCTCGCCGACGGCTACCGGCGCCTCGGCCTCGACGAGGACCGGGCCGCGACGCTCGCGCTCCAGTCGCTGGCGATGGCACGCGGGCTCCTCTTCGAGCTGTCGGCCACCGGCGACCGGGCGGCGGTCGACGCCGCGATGGCGGCGTGGACCGCGACGGTGCGCCGGGAGGTCGGCGGGGGCGCCGACTGAGCGGGGCCGTGCCCGCCCGTCGCGCGGCCGGCCGCGTCGTCAGCCGCGGCTGAGCTCGACCGCCACGTCGAGGTGCCCCGCGTGGCGGGCGTACTCGACGAGGACGTGGAAGCAGATCCAGCCCAGAGTCGGGGGGTCGTCCCCGAAGCGCCCGCCGAGGGCGGCGCGCGCGTCCATCGGGTGCTCCTCGAGGACAGCCCGGGTGCGCTGCCCCACGACCCGGAGGCGGTCGGCGAGGTCCGGGGCGGTGACGTCGTCGGCCACGACCCAGCGCGCCGTGGGCGAGGTGGCGTCGGAGTCGTCGCCGAGCCACGGCTCGGGCACGTTCCAGTCACCCCACGGCTCGTCGACCGGCTCGCCGAGGAAGCCCCAGACGAACCAGCGCTGCTCCATGTGGAGCAGGTGGCTGAGCAGCTCGAGCGGGGACCAGCCGCTCGGCAGCCGCGTGACGCGGTGCTCGGCGGGGTCGAGCCCGAGCACCGTGGCGATCGCCTCCTCCCGCAACCAGTCGAGGTAGCCGGCCCAGCGCTCCGCCCCCGCCGGCCCACCCTGGCGTGGCTCGGCCGGGCCCCCGCTCACGACCGCGACCTCCCGGCGACGAGCACCGCGGTGCCGTAGCAGTGGAACTCGATGATCCCGCCCTGCCCCACCTCGTTGGAGTCGAAGCGCAGCCCGGTGAGCGCGTTGGCTCCGTGCCGCTGCGCCTCCGCCACGCACCGGAGCAGGGCGTGGTGGCGCCCCTCGGCGAGCTGCTCGGTCATCTGCGGGACCTCACCGCGGGCCATCGAGGTGATGCCGGAGGTGAAGCCGCGGGCAAGGCCCAGGCTCGTCGCGTAGACACCGGAGACGACGCCGATCGTCGTCGTGACGTCGAACTCGACGAACTCGAACGCCGTCGTCACCGGGATCGCCCATCCCGCGGTCCGCCAGTCCGGGCCGCTCACCGCTCGCCCCACGGCTCGAAGGCCTCACCGGTGAGCCGCTCGTAGGCCTCCACGTACTTGGCCCGGGTGCGCTCCAGGACCTCGTCGGGCAGTGGCGGCGGCGCCTCGCCGGACGCGCGGTCCCAACCGGAGGCCGGCGAGATGAGCCACTCGCGGACGAACTCCTTGTCGAAGCTGGGCTGCGGGTGCCCCGGCTCCCACTGGTCGGCCGGCCAGAAGCGGGAGGAGTCGGGCGTGAGCACCTCGTCGGCGAGCACGAGCTCGCCCCCGTCGAGCCCGAACTCCACCTTGGTGTCCGCGACGATGATGCCGCGGGGCGTCGCCAGCTCGTTGCCCCGGGCGAGGATGCGGGTGGTGAGGTCGCGGGCGCGGGCCGCCACGTCCGCACCGACGGCGGCCTCCACCTCGGCGAACGACATCGGCTCGTCGTGCCGGCCCTCAGGCGCCTTGGTGGACGGCGTGAACAGCGGCTCGGGCAGGCGGGAGCCGTCGGTGAGGCCCCCGGGGAGGGCGATGCCGCTGACGTGCCCGTCGGCGCGGTACTCGCGCAGACCACCACCGGTGAGGTAGGCGCGGGCCACGCACTCGACCGGCAGCATCCGCAGCCGGCGCACGAGGACGGCCCGGCCCTGCACGGCCGCCGGCACGTCCGTCGACACCACGTGGTGCGGCACCAGGTCGGCGAGCTGGTCGAACCACCAGAGCGAGAGCCGGGTCAGCACCTCGCCCTTGTCGGGCACCGGGGTCTGCAGGACGAAGTCGAACGCCGAGATACGGTCCGAGGCGACGAGCAGGAGGAGGTCCTCGCGGGCCCGCCCGCTGTCCGGGTCGAGCGGGGCGTAGAGGTCGCGCACCTTGCCCGAGTAGACGTGCTCGTACCCCGGGAGCGCAAGAGGGGCGGTGTCGGGCGCGGGGGCGTCGGCCATGACGCGATTCAACCAGCCGGGGTCGCGCTGCCGGGTGCCGGCGCGTCGCCCCGGGCGTCCGCCGGCCAGCGCCGCGCACCGGGGCCCTCGGCGGCGAGCTCGTCCCCGGCGTTGTAGACGGGGCAGGAGCGCAGCGACAGGCAGCCGCAGCCGATGCACCCGGCGAGGCCGTCGCGCACGCGCTCCATCGCCTCGATCCGGGCGGTGAGCAGGTCGTGCCACCGCCGCGACATCCGGCTCCAGTCCCGCTTCGTCGGCGGACGGCCGTCGGGGAGGGTGGCCAGGGCCGCCCCGATCTCGGCGAGGGTGAGCCCGAACCGCTGGCCCGCACGGACCACCGCGATGCGGCGCAGCACGTACCGTTCGAAGCGCCGCTGGTTGCCGGCGGTGCGGGTGGACCGGACGAGGCCGCGCTCCTCGTAGAACCGCACCGCGGCCACGCTGACGCCCGCGCGCCGGGCGACCTCCCCGACGGTCAACAGGTCGTTGCGGTCCATCCGCCGATCCTACCGAGTTGACCTCAAGTGCACTTGAGGTATCAGGATGTCGTCCCGTGACCACCGAGACCCGTGCCGCCGTCGCGGACGAACCCGCCCCGCCCGCACCCCGCCTCCTCGACCGCCGGAACCTCCCGGTCGTCGCGGGCGTCCTCGCCCTCGTCACCCTCGGGGCGTTCGAGAACCGCGCGGTGACGACGGTGCTGCCCGTCGTCGTCCGCGACCTCGACGGCTGGGGCCTGTTCGGTGCCGCCACTGGCGCCTCGCTCGTCGCCTTCGTCGTCGCCACGGCCTGGGCCGGGGGGTGGACCGACCGCCGCGGGCCGAGGCAGGTGCTGCTCACCGGCATCGCCGTGTTCGTCGTCGCGCAGGTGGTGTCGGCGCTGGCGCCGACGATGCCGGTCTTCGTCGCCGGCCGGGCCCTGTCCGGGGCGGCGGAGGCCCTCGTCGACGTCTCGCTCATGGTGCTCGTCGCCCAGGCCCTGCCGGAGGCCCTGCGCGCCAAGGTGTTCGCCACCTTCGCGGCCGCGTGGATCCTGCCCTCGCTCCTCGGCCCCAGCCTCGCCGGCGCCCTCGACGCCCTCGCCGGCTGGAGGGTCGTCTTCCTCGGCCCGCTCGTCGTCGCGCCGCTCGCCCTGCACCTGGTGCGGCCCGCGCTCCGGCGCAGCCGTCCCGGAGCCGTGGACGCGCTGCCCGACGACGGCGCCCGCGGCCGGGTGGCCGCGTCCGTCCTGCTGGCAGCGGGGCTGGCGGTGGCCACCTTCTCGGCGCCGCTCCTCGGCGCCCCCTCGACCCGCCGGCTCGGGCTGGTGGTCGTGGCGGCCGGGGCCGCGCTCGTGGTCGTCGGAGCCGGGCTCGCGCTGCCGCGGGGCACGGCCCGGCTGGCACCGGGGGTCCCGGCGGTGGTCGGCATCCGGCTGCTCGTCACGGCGGGCTTCACCGGTGTCGGGGCCACCATCCCCCTCATGCTCGTCACCACCAGGGACGCGTCCACGGCGCTGGCCGGGGTGTCGCTCTCGGTGACCGGGGCGATGTGGGCGGCCGGCTCCTGGCTGTCGAGCAGCGACGCCGTGCAGGCCCGGTGGGCCGCGACCGCACGGGTCCGCACCGGCGCCCTCCTCATCGCCGCCGGGTCCGCGGGCCCGGTGCTCATCGCGCTCGGCCTCGTCGGCATCGGCCCGGGGATGGTGGGCTGGGCGCTGGCGGCCGCCGGGATGGGGATCGTGTCCCCGACCCTGTCCACCGAGCTGCTGCGCTTCGCTGCTCCCGGCGAGCAGGGCCGGGCCAGTGCCGCGCAGGGCCTGGCGATGTCGACCGGGGTGGCGCTGCAGACCGGCCTGGTCGGCGCCGTCGTCGCGTGGCAGGGGGCCTCGGTCGACGGCCCGGCGTTCGCCGTCCTCATGGGCACGGGCGCGGTGCTGGCCGTCGCGGCCGCCGCGGGGTGCGGGCGGCTGTCGGCGGCGGCGCTGCGGCAGGAGGCGGTGGTGGCGCGGCCGTAGCGTGGGGGCATGGACCTCCGGATCATGACCGAGCCACAGCAGGGCGCCACCTACGACGACCTCCTCGCCGTGGCCCGCGCGGCCGAGGACCTCGGGTTCGGCGGCTTCTTCAGGTCCGACCACTACCTCCACATGACGGGGGACGGCGGACCGGGCCCCACCGACGCGTGGACCAGCCTCGCCGGCCTGGCCCGCGACACCACCCGCATCCGGCTCGGCACGCTCGTCAGCTCGGCCACGTTCCGCCTGCCCGGGCCGCTCGCCGTCACGGTGGCCGACGTCGACCGGATGAGCGGCGGCCGGGCCGAGCTCGGGCTCGGGGCGGGCTGGTTCGAGGCCGAGCACCGGGCCTTCGGCATCCCCTTCCCCCCGGTCCGCGAACGGTTCGACCTCCTCGAGGAGCAGCTCGCCCTCATCACCGGGATGTGGGCGGCCGGGCCCGGCGACCACGAGCACGACGGCTCCCACTACCCCGTGAGCGGCTTCCCCGGACTCGTCCGGACCGGCCAGGAGGGCGGCGTGCCAATCATCGTGGGCGGATCAGGCAGGCGCCGCACCCCCTCGCTCGCAGCGCGCTACGCGGCCGAGTTCAACGTGCCGTTCGCGCCGGTGAACGAGGCGGCCCGCCTGTTCCGGCAGGTCGACCACGTCTGCGCCGAGCACGGCCGCGACCCCGCGTCGCTGGTGCACTCGGCCGCGCTCACCGTGGCGGTGGGGCCGGACGAGGCGACCGCCCGCCGCCGGGCCGAGGCGATCGGGCACGACCTGGACGCCCTGCGCCGCACCGGGCTCGCGGGCACCTACGAGGAGGTCCGGCACCGGGCGGGCGAGCTCGCCGACGCCGGCGCGCAACGCCTCTACCTCCAGGTCATGGACCTGCAGGACCTGGACCACCTCGCCGACCTGCACGCCGCCCTGGCGTGAGCGCGGGTCGGCGTCAGGCCGGGACGGTCACCTCGCCGCGCTCGGCCGCGAGCGCGATGTCGCCGCGGTGGTGCGCCCCGGCCAGTCGCACCGCACCGACCGCGGCGTAGGCCCGCGCCCGCGCCTGCGCCAGCGTGCCGCCGAGCCCCACCACGGAGAGCACCCGTCCCCCCGCGGAGACGAGCACGCCGTCGTCCGCACGCACGGTGCCGGCGTGGAGCACGTAGGCGTCGGGCTCGCCGGGCACCTCGTCGACGCCCTCCACCACACCGCCGGTGCGCGGCTGCGCGGGGTAGCCCTCCGCCGCGACGACCACGGTGACGGCGTGCTCCTCGGACCAGCGCAGCGCCGGGAACTCGGCGAGCCCGCCCGTGGCGGCGGCGTGCAGCAGGCCGCCCACCGGGGTGAGCAGCCGGGCGAGCACCACCTGGGTCTCGGGGTCGCCGAAGCGGACGTTGAACTCGATGACGCGGGGGCCGCGGGCGGTCAGCGCCAGCCCGACGTACAGCACGCCCACGAAGGGGGTACCGCGGTGGCGCATCTCGTCGACGACCGGCTGAGCGATCCGCTCCACCACCTCGTCGGCCAGGCCGGCCGGTGCCCAGTCGAGCGGGCTGTAGGCGCCCATGCCGCCGGTGTTCGGGCCGGTGTCCCCGTCGCCGACCCGCTTGAAGTCCTGCGCCGGGGCCAGCGGCACCACGATCTCGCCGTCGCAGATGCAGAAGAGCGAGGCCTCGGGACCGTCGAGGTACTCCTCGACGACGACCTTCCCCCCGGGCTTGGCGAGGCAGGCGCGGGCGTGCTCGAGGGCGACCTCGCGGTCGTCGGTGACGACCACGCCCTTGCCCGCGGCGAGCCCGTCGTCCTTGACGACGTGGGGTGCGCCGAGCGCGTCGAGGGCCGCGGCCACCTCGTCCTCGTCGGTGCACACGTGCGCCATCCCGGTGGGAACCCCGGCCACCGACATGACCTCCTTGGCGAAGGCCTTGCTGCCCTCGAGCCGTGCCGCCTCGGCCGACGGCCCGAAGCACGCGATGCCGGCGGCCCGCACGGCGTCCGCGACCCCCGCCACGAGCGGTGCCTCCGGCCCCACGACGACGAGGTCGACGTCGTGGCGACGGGCCAGCGCGACGACGGCCTCGGCGTCGGAGGGCCCGGCGGGCAGCGGCTCGCACAGGGCCGCCCGGGCGATGCCGGGGTTGCCGGGCGCCGCGACGACGGCGTCGACGGACGGGTCGCGGGACAGTGCTCGGACGATGGCGTGCTCGCGGGCACCGGAACCGACGACGAGGACCTGCACGGACCCACCCTAGAGGCCGCGGGTGCCGTCCATCCGCTGGACAGGCCATCCCGTCTCGTGAGATGGGCGCCCCATGGCGTCACGATTGCGTCACGAGTCCCGCCGCGACTGCGGGTCTGGCCTTCCGACTGGTATCGATGAGTGGACGTTCCGTGCGGTGCCGGCACCAAGCGACGACGCCTGCCTCCCCCGCGAGCGTGTCGCCCCCCGGGTCACCACCCGGCAGATGGCGCCGACGTCCTACCCGCACCGAACCGTGACGAAACCGATGAATCGCGACCGAAACGAAGGACACACCACATGCGAATGCGAACAACCCCCGTCGTCATGGCGGCGACGGCCCTCATGGCCAGCCTGGCGCTCTCCGCTTGCGGAAGCAGCGACGACGGCTCCACGGGCAGCGGCGACACCGGCGGCGACGCCAGGCTCGACGGGGTCTCCATCACCGTCGGGTCCAAGGACTTCACCGAGAACATCCTGCTCGGCGAGATGCTCGTCCTGGCCCTCGAGAACGAGGGCGCGGACGTGACCGACCAGATCAACCTCGGCGGCACCTCGGTGAACCGCCAGGCCCTGCTCAGTGGCGAGATCAACGTCTACCCGGAGTACAACGGCACCGGCTGGACGGTGCACCTGGGCCAGCAGGACCCGAGCCAGGACCCCGAGGAGCTGTTCAACGTCACCTCCGAGATGGACCTGGAGGAGAACGACATCGCGTGGATCGGCCGCTCGCCGTTCAACGACACCTACGGCTTCGCCGCCAACGGGGACCTCGCCCAGCAGGAAGGCGGCTTCGACTTCCAGGCGATGGCCGACTACCTCGAGGCCAACCCGGATTCGACGGTGTGCATGGAGACCGAGTTCCCCGACCGCCCCGACGGCCTGGTGCTGTTCGAGGAGGCCACCGGCTACGAGGTGCCGCAGAGCCAGATCAACATCCTCGACACCGGCCTGATCTACACCGAGACGGCGAACGGTGCCTGCGACTTCGGTGAGGTCTTCACCACGGACGGGCGCATCACCGCGCTCAACCTCGACCTCGTCGAGGACCCGGGCGTGATGATCCTCTACAACGTCTCGTACACCTTCCAGAACGAGGTCTACCAGGCGAACGCCGCGGTCTACGACGAGCTGGCCACCGCCATCCTCGAGGGCCTGGACGAGTCCAAGATGCAGGGGCTGAACTCGATGGTCGACGTCGACGGCGAGGACCCCAAGGACGTCGCGCAGGGGTACCTGCAGGAGATCGGGCTGCTCTGACCCCCGGCCCCCGGACCGCTCGCTCTGTCGGTCCGAACCGCTGACGGCGGCGGTCCCCACGAGGGGGCCGCCGCCGTGGTCGGTCCCCGAGGGATCCGGGCGGTGCGTGGCCCCGGGACCGGCACCCCGCGTCGTCAGAGGCCGCGAGGGCGCAGGTAGGTCTCGGCGAGGGCGCCCATCCAGTCGAACGTCAGGGCCACGATCGCCACGAGGGAGGCGCCGACGATGAGGACCGGGTCCTGCTGGAGCTTCAGTCCGGAGTTGATGGTGACCCCGAGCGCGCCGCCGCCGATGAGGAACGCGAGGGTCGCCATGCCGATGTTGAGGATCATCGCGACCCGCACCCCGGCGATGATGACCGGCACCGCGAGCGGGAGCTCGATCTTGGTGAGCACCTGCATCCGGGTCAGGCCCATGCCGCGGCCGGCCTCGATGACACCGCGATCGACGGCGTCGAGCCCCACCATCGTGTTTCGCAGCACCGGGAGCAGGGCGTAGACGACGAGCCCGACGATGACCGTGCGGGCACCCTGCCCCAGGAGGGCGAGGAAGAGGATCAGCAGGCCGTACGCCGGCAGGGCCTGGCCGGAGTTGGCCACCGTGATGATCGCCGGGCCGAAGCGCCGCAGCGGGGGCCGGGTCAGCATGATGCCGAGGGGGATGGCGATGACCACGACGAGCAGCGTGGACCAGAAGGCGATCCACAGGTGCTGCTGGGTCTGCGGCCACAGCTTGGTGCTCCAGTCCAGGGCGGAGGCCTGCTGGATGTTCTTCTCCGGGTCCAGGCCGAGGCTCTGGTAGTACCAGTAGAGGACGCCGATGAGCACGAGGATGCCGAGCGGTGCAGCCTTGAGCCCGAGATGGTTCCGCCGAGCCCGCACGAACCAGCTGTCCGGCGGCAGGTTCCCGTAGTCCGGGGCCTCGCCGTCGACCGGGGTGCCCTCCTCGGTGCCCGTGTGCCCGGCCTCGTCGAGCTGGGCCTGGGCCGGGGAGACCTGGCTCATGACGCCGACCCGAGGCGCTCGTAGTGCTCGCGGGCCTCACGCCTCGCTCGCCGGATCACCCGGTTGAGGTGGGTGAGCTCGACGACACCCTTGAGCGAGCCGTCCTCACGGACGACACAGCAGACGCCGGCCGAGCTGATGAGCATCTGCTCGAGGGTCTCGAAGAGGGTGGCGCCCTCCTGGACCTTGGCTCTGACGTCGGTTCCCGACTCGGCGGTGATGCTGTCGGCGGTCTCGAGGTCCTTCTCGTTGAGCCAGCGGATCGGGCGGCCCTGCTCGTCGACGAGCAGCAGCCAGTCGTGCTTCAGGGCCGTCCGCAGCGACCGGTACCCCGCCTCCACGGAGTCGCCGAGACGCATCGTCGGGTAGGGGTCGAGCTCGAGAGTGTCGACGGTCTCGAAGTGCAGGCCCTTGAGGGTCGAGCCGCTGCCGATGAAGTCCTTGACGAAGTCGTCGACGGGGAACGCGAGGATGCGCTCAGGGGTGTCGATCTGCCGGATCTGGCTCTTGTCGCCGAGGATCGCGATCCGGTCGCCCATCTTGATCGCCTCGTCGATGTCGTGGGTGACGAAGACGATCGTCTTGCGGATGTCCTCCTGCACCCACAGGAACTCGTTCTGGAGGCGCTCGCGGGTGATCGGATCGATGGCCCCGAACGGCTCGTCCATGAGCATGATCTCGGGGTCCGCGCCGAGGGCCCGGGCGACCCCGACACGCTGCGCCTGCCCGCCGGAGAGCTCCTTGGGGTAGCGCCGACCGAAGACCTCGGGATCCAGCCCGACCATCTCGAGCAGCTGGTTGGTGCGGGAGTGGATCCGGGCGTTGTCCCACTTGAGCATCTTCGGCACCGTCGCGATGTTCTGGGCGATCGTCTGGTGCGGAAAGAGCCCGATCTGCTGGATGACGTAGCCGATCCGGCGCCGCAGGTGGTCCGGGTTGACGGTCGTGACGTCCTCGTCGTCGAGGAAGATGCGACCGCCGGTGGGCTCGATCATCCGGTTGATCAGGCGCAGGGTCGTGCTCTTGCCGCAACCGGACGGCCCGACGAGCACGAGGATCTCGCCCTCCGGCACCTCCAGGCTCAGGTTCTCGACCGCGGGTTCCCTGGTGCCCGCGTACCTCTTCTCGACGTCCTCGAGGCGGATCTTCGCGTCCTGGCTCATCGTCGTTCTCTCCGTTGCGTGTCGGTCGGTCCGTTGCGCTCGTGTCGGGTGAGGGAGGTCGATCGGTTCGTGCGGCGGGTGCGGGCGCCCGTTGCCGCGAGGGGTCAGAAGCGCAACCCCTGGCTGGTCGTGAACCGCTGGATGGTGGCGAAGACGAGGTCGAGCACGAGCCCGAGGAGGACCGTGAAGATGGTCCCGACCCAGACCGACTCGACGCTGTTGGGGAGCCCGAGGCGGGTCAAGCCCCCCTGGATGTAGCTGCCGAGCCCGTCGCCGCCGACGAGCACGGCGATGGCGGCTATGCCGACGGTGATCAGGCTCGAGATGCGGATGCCGGCCATGATCACCGGCCACGCGAGCGGGAGCCGGATCTGGAACAGCTGCCGCACCGAGCCCATCCCCATGCCCTTGGCGGACTCGACCACCGCGGGGGACACCGAGTCCAGGCCGGTCACGGTGTTCCGCAGGATCGGGAGGATCGCGTAGAGGAACAGGGCCATCATCGCCGGCGTGTTGCCGATGCCGACGAGGGGGATGAACAGCGCGAACAGGGCCAGCGAGGGGATGGTGAGGAAGATGCCGCTGACCGTGAGCGCCATCGCGCGCCACGTGGGTCGGCGCTGGACCACGATGCCGAGGAACACCGAGAACAGGGTGGCCAGGAAGATGACCACGAGCACGATCTTGGCGTGCTCCCACGTCGTCTCGAGGATCGAGTCCCAGTGGTCGGCGACGTACTCGAACCAGCTGCTGAGGCCGTTCACGTGGGCTCCCTGGTCGGGGTCATGGATGGGCCACGCCGGGGCGCCAACGCGACCATGGGGGGTTCCTTCCTATCACGGGGCCCTGCGCGCCCACCGGCAGTTCGGGCGCTCCCGGCCCTTCGTCGCGCCGCCCGCACCCGCCGTTCGAGTACGGGGGTCGGGCCACGCGCCGCACCGCTCGCCCGTAGAATCGGGGGTTCCGTGACCGGCGCCGCAGCACAAGGAGACCCCGCTTCGTGACCGCCCCCACCCCAGGCCTCTCGGGCACCTCCCCCGACGTCGAGGCCGAGGTCGCCCGCGAGCAGGCGCACGTCGACCGGGTGTACGACGAGCTCGCCAAGGCCACCCGCCGCGCCGCGGACGTCGAGGCCGACGGCCTGGCCCGCGGCCGCACCGACCGCACCGGAGACGTCCGCGACGAGGAGATGACCGGTCTCTTCGAGCGCGACGCCCTCGTCTACGCCGCCGCGCGCCGCCGCGCGATGATCGACACCCAGTACGAGGGCCTGGTGTTCGGTCGGCTCGACCTCGGCACCGAGGAGTCGACCGCCGCCGAGCGCGACGTCCGCTACATCGGCCGGCTCGGGGTCAGAGACGACGACTACGAGCCCCTCGTCGTGGACTGGCGGGCACCGGCCGCGTCCGCGTTCTACCGCGCGACCCCGGTCGACCCGATGGGGGTGGTGCGGCGCCGGGTGCTGCGCTGCCGCGGCCCCCGGGTGGTGGGCGTCGAGGACGACCTCATGGTGCCGTCCGCGCCCGACGACATCGTCGTCGTCGGTGACGGAGCGCTCATGGCCGCGCTCACCCGCAGCCGCGGCCGGCAGATGCGCGACATCGTCGCCACCATCCAACTACACCAGGACGAGGCGATCCGCGCGCCCTCGCGCGGTGTCACCGAGATCACCGGCGGGCCCGGCACCGGCAAGACCGTCGTCGCCCTCCACCGGGCCGCGTACCTGCTCTACTCCGAGCGGCGGCGGTTCGAGAACGGCGGCATCCTCGTCGTCGGCCCCTCCGCCGCCTACACCGCGTACATCGAGCGGGTGCTGCCCAGCCTCGGCGAGGAGTCGGTGGCCCTGCGCGCCCTCGGTGACGTCGTCGACGGGATCACCGCGACCCGCCTCGACCACCCCGAGGTCGCCGCGCTCAAGGGGTCGCTGCGCATCCGGCAGCTGCTCGGCCGGCTCGCCGCCCGGCCCCCCGAGGGCGCCCCGTCCACCTTGCGCTCCTTCGTCGCCGGCCACGCCGTGCGGCTCGACGACCAGATCCTCCGACGGGTGCGCACGCAGGTGCTGCGCACGCACCAGCACAACCACGCCGGCGACGCGGCCCGCGCAGCCCTGGCCGAGGCCGCGTGGCGCGCCGTGCGCCAGGGCGAGCGTGACGTCTTCCTCGACGCCTTCGAGGCCTCCCGCGAGGTCGACGAGTTCATGGCCGCCTGGTGGCGGCCGATGGACCCCCGCGAGCTGCTCCTGACGCTCACCGACACCGACCACGTGTACGCCGTGTCGCGGGGCGTCCTCGACCACGAGGAGGGCGCCGCGCTCGCGTGGTCCTACCGGGAGGCCCTCGAGCGCGGCGAGTGGTCGGTGGCCGACGTCGCCCTCGTCGACGACCTGCTCGCCCGGCTGGGCCCGGTGCCCGAGGTCCAGCGCGAGGACGCCGGGTTCTACGACATCGAGGAGCTCGACGACCTGTCCTCGTGGGGCGTCGTCGACGTCCGGGCCGGCGCCGACCGGCGGGGCGGAGGGTCCGAGGCTCGCGCCGTCGTCACCCCCGCGGACGCGCGCGAGCGGCTGCTCCTCGGACGCATCGAGCGGGCTGCCGGGTACGCGCACGTGCTCGTCGACGAGGCGCAGGACCTCTCTCCGATGCAGTGGCGGATGGTGGCGCGGCGCGGCCGGTCGGCGTCCTGGACCGTGGTCGGCGACGCCGCGCAGGCGTCCTGGCCCCACCTCGCCGAGGCCTCCCGCGCCCGCGAGGACGCCTTCGCCGGGCAGGAGCGCCGTGCGTTCCACATGGACACGAACTACCGCAACGCGCGCGAGATCTTCGACCACGCGCGCGACGTCATCCTGCCGCTCGTCCCCGACGCGGACATCCCGGAGGCGGTGCGCGAGACCGGGGTCCGCCCGGTCGACCGGGTCGTGGACGGGCCGCTGGCCGAGGAGGTGTCCGAGGCGGTGTCGGCGGCACTCCGGGAGGTCGACGGCTCGGTCGCCGTCGTCACCCCGCGCCGGTGGGAGCACCGGCTCTCGGTCCTCGACGGCGCCGGCGACGGCCGGGTCCAGGTGGTCGACCCGCTCTCGACCAAGGGCCTGGAGTGGGACGCCACGGTGGTGGTCGACCCCGACGGCATCGCCGAGGAGTCACCGGGCGGGGTCCGGGTGCTCTACGTGGTGCTCACCCGGGCTGCCCACCGGATGACGGTGCTCCGCCCCGCCTGACCGGCCATCCACCGGGCCGGGCGCACGCGTACTGTGCGCGCATGGACCTCGGTGAGTACCTGGCATCCGACGCGACGACGCTGGCCGCGCTGGTCGCCGGAGGTGACGCGACCGCCGCCGAGCTGCTCGCCCTGGCCCGGCAGCGCACCGACGCCGTGAACCCGGCGCTCAACGCCGTCGTCGTGCGGATGGACCGGGTCGCCGACGCCCGCGCCGCCGACCCGGAGCTCTCCGGGCCGTTCGCGGGCGTGCCCTTCCTCCTCAAGGACCTCCAACAGGAGTACGCCGGCCACCCGACCTCCTACGGGTGTCGCGCGCTGCTCGACGACGTCGCGGCCGACCACTCGCTGGTCACCAGACGCTTCCTCGAGGCGGGGCTCGTCGTCTTCGGCAAGACCAACACCCCCGAGTTCGGGGCCAAGGGCATCACCGAGCCCGACCACTTCGGCGCGGCACGCAACCCGTGGTCGCTGCGGCACACCCCCGGCGGCTCCTCCGGCGGGTCGGCCGCGGCCGTCGCGGCCGGCATCGTCCCCGCGGCGGGCGCGAACGACGGCGGCGGGTCGGTCCGCATCCCGGCCGCGTGCTGCGGACTCGTCGGGCTCAAGACCAGCCGTGGCATCTCCCCCTACGGCCCGCAGACCGGCGAGCTGATGTTCGGCATGGTGACCCAGGGCGTGGTCTCACGCACGGTCCGCGACACCGCGGGGCTCCTCGACGCCATCACCGGGCCCGACCCCGCCGCCATGTACCGGGCCGAGATGCCGCCGGAGCCCTTCGCCGACGCCGTGCGCCGGGCCCCGGGAACGCTCCGCATCGGCTACTCGTGGTCCTCGGCGATCACCCCCGACCCGCACCCCGAGGCCGTCGCGGCCGTGGAGTCGGCGGCCGCCCTGCTCAGCGATCTCGGTCACGAGGTCGAGCAGGTCGCTCCCCCGCACGACGACCATGCACTGGCCCGCGACTTCCTCACGATCTGGTTCGCCCAGCTGTACGGCGAGGTCCAGCGGGCCCGGCGACGCTCCGGGGCCCGCGACCGCGACTTCGAGGCCGACACCCTCGCCGTGGCCGAGCTCGGCCGGGCGGCGGGCATCGGCCCGCTCTTCGAGGCGGTCGGCAACGTCAACGAGCACGTGCGCGCCCTCGCCCGCTTCCACGAGGGCCACGACCTGCTCCTCACCCCGTCCCTCGCGCGCCCGCCGCTCGAGGTCGGCGCGCTGGACTCGAGCGCGGCGCTCCGACGGGCCTCCCGCGCGGTGGCGAGGCTCCACGCCGGGAAGGTGCTCGCGGCATCCGGCATCCTCGACCAGCTCATCGCCGAGAACCTCGGCTGGGTGCCCTACACCCAGCTCGCGAACCTCACCGGGCGCCCGGCGGTCAGCGTGCCGCTGCACTGGACCGAGTCGGGCCTGCCGCTCGGGGTCCAGCTCGTCGGCCCGCTCGGGTCCGACGGCCTGCTGCTCCGCGTGGCCGCCCAGCTCGAGGAGGCGCGGCCCTGGTTCCACCGCTACGCCGAGCTCGACCCCGCGCTCGGCTGACGCAGCCCCGCGAACCGGTCGCGCCAGGAGCCGGACCGTACCACCGGCCCCACACGTCCTCACCGAGGTCGGTGACGGGCGAGGTGCCCGACCAGTGCGCTCCCCCGTCCCACTTCGTCCACGCCACGGTCACCGGGGCACCGGCCTGAGCGCGGGCGTCATCAGTCCAGCAGCGGGTGGCGCTGGATGATCTCGTGCCGGCCGGGGCCGACGCCGATGGCCGACACACGCGCGCCGACCAGCTCCTCGACCCGCAGCACGTACCGCTGCGCCGCATCCGGCAGCTCCTCGAAGGTCCGGCAGCCGGAGATGTCCTCCCACCAGCCGTCGAGCTCCTCGTAGACCGGCACCGCGTGGTGGAAGTCGCTCTGGTTGACCGGCATCTCCTCGTGCCGGGCGCCGTCGACCTCGTAGGCGACGCAGACCGGCACCTTCTCGAAACCGGTGAGCACGTCGAGCTTGGTGATGACGAAGTCGGTGACCCCGTTGACGCGGGTGGCGTACCGCCCGATCACCGTGTCCATCCAGCCGCACCGCCGCGGCCGCCCGGTCGTCGTGCCGTACTCGACGCCGGTCTTGCGGAGGGTCTCGCCGTCGTCGTCGAAGAGCTCGGTGGGGAACGGGCCCTCGCCGACGCGCGTCGTGTACGCCTTGAGGACGGCGATGACGCGCGAGACCCGCGTCGGGGGGATGCCGGAGCCGGTGCACGCCCCGCCGGCCGTCGCCGACGACGAGGTGACGAAGGGATAGGTCCCGTGGTCGACGTCGAGCAAGGTCGCCTGACCGGCCTCGAGCAGCACGTTCGCGCCGGCGTCCAGCGCCCTCTCGAGCACGAGCGAGGTGTCGGCGACCATCGGGCGCAGCCGCTCCGCGTAGCCGAGCAGCTCCTCGACGACGAGGTCGACGTCGGTGGCGCGGGTGTTGTAGATCTTGACGAGCACCTGGTTCTTGAAGGAGAGCGCGGCCTCGACCTTCTGCCGCAGGATGCCCTCGTCGAAGAGGTCCTGGACCCGGATGCCCACCCGGTTCATCTTGTCGGCGTAGGTGGGCCCGATGCCGCGACCGGTGGTGCCGATGCGGCGCTTGCCGAGGAAGCGCTCGGTCACCTTGTCGAGCGTCCGGTTGTACGGGGGGATGACGTGCGCGCTCGCAGAGACGACGAGGCGGGAGGTGTCGACCCCGCGGGCCTCCAGGTCGTCGAGCTCCCCGAACAGCACCTCGAGGTCGATGACGACGCCGTTTCCGATGACCGGGGTGACGCCCGGCGTGAGGATGCCCGAGGGCAGCAGGTGCAGCGCGTACTTCTCGCGGGTGCCGTCCTCCCCCTCGATGACGACGGTGTGGCCGGCGTTGTTACCGCCGTTGAACTTCACGACGTAGTCGACGTCACCACCCATGAGGTCGGTGGCCTTGCCCTTGCCCTCGTCGCCCCACTGGGCACCCACCAGCACGATCGCCGGCATCCCGGCTCCTTCCCTCGCCTCGCCCGGGGTCGTCCCGGCACGCCGAAGGCCCCGTGCGGCGGTCGCGGCGGGGCCTCGTCCGCCCCACCCTACCGCGGGGCCCGCCCGCGGCACCGGCCGTCGCCGTCGGCCGGGACGGCTCAGCGACGCCTGCGGGCCAGCACCCAGCCGAGCTGGAACCGGGTGTCGACGCCGTTGACGGACATCAGGCTCGCGACCCGGCGGCGCACGGTCCGCAGGCTCACACCGAGGTAGCGGGCGATCGCCTCGTCCTTCATCCCCAGCTCGAGGAGCTCGACGAGCCGGGTGTCGGCGGTGCGGTCGCGCCCCGTGGGCACCGGCGCCGCGTGCCGCCAGCTGAGGTCGAAGTAGGCGCAGTAGAGGCGGACGACGAGGGGGTCGCGGAGCACCACGTAGCCGGAGCCGAGGTCGTCCCAGCGCGCCAGCGCGACGACCGCGGACTCGCCGAACACCGCGAACTCGGTCTCGGTCGCGGGCAGCACGCGCTGGTCCTCGCCGGCCTCACCCCAGCTGCTCAGCCACCGCTGTCCCTGCGGGGTGCCCAGCGCGCTCGCCGGGTAGATGCTGCGCTGCTGGTCGCCCCGGCGCAGCCGCTCCTCCACCGCCCGCATCGTGGCGTCGTCGAAGGCGGGCCCCTCCTCCACCGTGAGGACGAGGTTGCGGATCACCCCGGTGGTCTCGGCGAGCAGGCGGCCCACCACCGACGGCGCGAGCGCGGTCGACACCGGCTCGATGAGCGGCTCGTGCACGCCGAGGGAGCGGCTGGTCAGCCTCGCCAGCAGCTCACGGGAGGCCTCCAGCTCGGAGCGCCGGTCCTCGATGCGCTGCTGTTCGCGGCGCAGCTGCTCCTCGAGCACGAAGAGCGCAGCGCCGTCGTGGGCCGCGGGGTCGCCACCCACGGGCACCACCTCCCATTCCCTGCGTCTGGGCGTGGCCGTTTGCTGTCACTGGCACGCAAGTGTCGCACCATCCGCCCAGTTCCGGGCACGATTGGGCGCGCAGCCGAGGTTGCAGGGGACCGCCGGGTGCGCGCTTCTTGGCGAGAGGGAAGCGTGCCTCGTCCGGCGGGGCTCGAATTCGGTTGCCAGCGAGGGGCCCGGGCTCTGGTCCGGGCCCCTCGTCTGCCTCCCGCGCCGCCCGCCGTCAGAGCCCGAGCTCGCGGGCTCCCGTCGCGCTGGAGGCCCGGAGGAACTCCGCGCACCGACGGCGCTCCTCCTCCTCGCCGATGGCGCCCGCCGCGCGGGACAGGGCCGCGAGCGCGCGCAGGAACCCGCGGTTGGGCTCGTGCTCCCACGGCACCGGGCCCTGGCCGCGCCACCCGCCCCGCCGCAGCGCGTCCAGTCCGCGGTGGTAGCCGGTGCGCGCGTAGGCGTAGGCCTCGACCGACCGGCCGCCGTCGAGCGCGCCCTCCGCCAGCACCGCCCAGGCGAGCGAGGAGGCCGGATGGGCCGCCGCCACCTCCACCGGAGGGGCGCCGCCGTCGAGGGCAGCGGCTGCCGGATCGTCGGGCAGGTGGGTGGGCGGGATGCCGAGGAGGTCCGAGCTCATGGGTCGAGGGTAGAGAACACGCCGCCTGCGGGCGCAGGCGGCGTGTTCTGTTCACGCGACGGGTGGGCCGGGGCCGGGCGGGCCGCCGGACCCGGCGGCTCAGCCCTGGTGGGTGCCCGCGGACCGGAGGTTCTCGCACGCGGTCACGACGCGGGCCGCCATCGCGGCCTCGGCCTCCTTGCCCCACGAGCGGGGGTCGTACTGCTTCTTGTTGCCGACCTCGCCGTCGATCTTCAGGACGCCGTCGTAGTGCTTGTACATCCAGTCGGCGACGGGCCGGGTGAAGGCGTACTGGGTGTCGGTGTCGACGTTCATCTTCACGACGCCGTAGTCGACCGCGGCGGCGATCTCCTCGGCCAGTGAGCCGGAGCCGCCGTGGAAGACGAAGTGGAACGGCTTGGGGTCGGCGGTGCCGAACTCTTTGTGCACGGCCTCCTGCGCGGCCTTGAGCACCTCGGGGCGCAGCTTGACCGCGCCGGGCTTGTAGGCGCCGTGCACGTTGCCGAAGGTGAGTGCGGTCATGTAGTAGCCGTTCTCGCCGAGACCGAGAGCCTTTGCGGTGGCGATGGCGTCCTCGGGCGTGGTGTACAGCTTCTCGTTGATCTCGTTGGCGACGCCGTCCTCCTCACCGCCGACCACGCCCACCTCGATCTCGAGGATGATGTTCGCCGCGCGGCACTTCTCGAGCAGCTCCTCGGCGATCTGCAGGTTCTCGTCCAGCGGCACGGCGGAGCCGTCCCACATGTGGCTCTGGAAGAACGGCAGCCCCCCGGCGTTCACCCGCTCGGTGGACGCGGCGATGAGCGGACGGACGAAGCCGTCGAGCTTGCCCTTCGGGCAGTGGTCGGTGTGGAGGGCGATGTTCACCGGGTAGTTCTTGGCGACCTCCTCGGCGTACGCAGCGAGGGCCAGCGACCCCGTGACCATGTTCTTGACGGTCGACCCGGAGGCGTACTCGGCGCCGCCCGTGGAGACCTGGATGATGCCGTCGGAGCCGGCTTCGGCGAAGCCGCGGATGGCGGCCGTGACGGTCTGGCTCGACGTGATGTTGATGGCGGGGTACGCGAACGAGCCGTTCTTGGCCCGGTCGAGCATGTCGGCGTAGACCTCGGGCGTTGCGATGGGCACGGTGTTCTCCTCGTGAGGTGGGGTGCCGGTACGCCTCGATCTTTCCACGGACGGCCCGTGGCGGCACCAGTCGTCCGCCGCCCACGACGGCGGGGTGGCACCGCGCCGTGCGGTGCCACCCCGTCGGACGATGAGTCCAGCCCCCTGCGAACCGGGCTACACCATCTGGTGTGCGTGTCGGAACGGGCGCCGCGAACACGGTTTCACGCGGCTCCGTAGCCCTCTGCGAACGACGTGAACAGTATTGGGCCACCTCCGGGCACGGAATGCGCTCTACGGCTGACAACGTTGTCAGCCGTGCCGGGGCGGCACGGCAGGCTGGGTACGGGTGCTCAGGCGCGTCCGCCCGCGCGGCGGGACGATGGCGGTATGCAGACGAGCACGGCGGAGCGCATCGCCGCCGCCACCCCGGTCACCCGGAACCGGGTCGTGGACCTGCTCCGGGTCGCCGCGCTCTCGGTCGTCGTCCTGGGCCACTGGCTGCTCGCCGCCGTGTGGCTCGACGACGGCGAGCTGCAGACCGGGGCGGTCCTCGGCCTGGCGACGTGGACGCACCCCGTCACCTGGGTCTTCCAGGTGATGCCCGTGTTCTTCGTCGTCGGTGGCTACGCCAACGGACGCTCGTGGCGGGCCGCGCGCCGGCGCGGCGAGCCGTGGCCCCAGTGGCTGCGGGCCCGGCTGCGCCGCCTGCTCGTGCCGGTCGTGCCACTCCTCGTTGCGTGGGTCGTCATCCTCGCCGTCGCGCTCGCCGCCGGCGCCGACCCGGCGATGCTGCGCACGGCCTCCCAGACCGCGCTGGTCCTGACGTGGTTCCTCGCGGCCTACGTCGCCGTGTGCGCCCTCGCGCCGCTGACCCTCCGGGTCTGGGAACGGCTCGGCTGGTGGTCGGTCGCCCTCGGCCTCGCGCTCGGTGGCGCGGTCGACGCCGTGAGCCTCGGCACCGACAGCCTCACGTTCGGGTTCGCCAACTACGTCGTCGTGTGGGCCACCGTGCACCAGCTCGGGTACGCCTGGCTCGACGGCCGGATGGGCGGCACCGGGAGGCGCCTCGGGCTTGCCCTCGTCGGGCTCGTCGGACTGCTGCTCCTGGTCCGGGTCGGCCCCTACCCGGTGTCGATGGTGGGGCTCGACGACGCCGCGGTGAACAACTCCTACCCGACCCGGGTCACGCTGGGCTTCCTCGGGCTGCTGCAGGGTGGGCTGCTGCTCGCGGTTGAGCCGCGGCTCCAGCGGTGGATGGCCCGACCGCGCGCCTGGGCCCGGACCGTCGTGCTCGGCTCGCGGATCATGAGCGTCTACCTCTGGCACCTCACCGTGATGGTGCTCGTCATCGGGCTGTCGCTCCTCGTCGCACCGTGGGTGCTCGGCCCCGAGCCGCTCACCGTGACCTGGTGGTCGACCCGGCCCCTGTGGTGGCTGGCGCTCGGCGCGGGGACCGCCGCGGTGGTGGCCCTCGTGGGTCGCTTCGAGCGCCCCCGGCCCGACCCGCCCGGTTCGCCTGCGGTCGCGGCGTGGCGGCCGGTGGCGGCGACGGTGCTGTCGTGCGGTGGGCTCGGCCTCATGGCCGGCCAGGGCCTGGTCGGGGCGGACGGGCTGCGCTGGTGGTGGGCCGCTCTCCCGATCCTCGGCGTGGCCCTCCTCCACCGCCGGCCCACCCGCGACTGAGGGCAGTGCCCCGACGCCTGACACCTGCGACGGCCGCCGTCCGGCCAGCGTGGTCGGGCCGCGGCGGGAGCTCGGCGAACGGTCCCGGGCGGGTCAGTTCCCGGGGAGGGACGCCCGGCGGGACTCGAGGTGCGACCTCTCGACCGCGTTGCGGCACCGGCTGATCGCCAGGTCGTAGGCGTCGGCCGCTGGGGCCGTCTCCCCGAGGCGGGCGAGCAGCTCCCCGCGTACGGCCGGCACCCGGTGCGTGCCCGGCATCTCCTCGTCGAGCCCGGCGAGCGCGTCGAGGCCGGCGCGCGGGCCGTCGCGCGGGCCGTCGCGCTCGGCGAGTGCCACGGCGGCGGCGAGGCGCACCGCGGGCGAGGGGTTGACCCGGCCGAGGGCGCCGTACGCCTCGACGATGCGGTCCCACCGGGTGTCGGCGGCGGTGGGGGCGAGGGCGTGCTCGGCGGCGATCAGGGCCTGGAGCCGGTAGGACTCGACCAACGGATCGGCCGAGGGCTGCACCCGGGCCAGCAGCGCGACCCCCTCCTCGACCTCGTCGTGGTGCCAGCGGGTCCGGTCCTGGTCGGGCAGCAGCACCAGGGTCCCGTCGTCCGCCACCCGGGCGTCGCGCCTGGAGTGCTGCAGCAGCATCAGGGCCAGGAGCGAGAGCAGCACCGGCTCGTCCGGCCGCAGCGCGAGCGTCACCCGCACCAGCCGTACCGCCTCACCGGCCAGGTCCGCACGCAGGAGGTCTGGTCCCGAGCCCGGCGCGTAGCCGGCGGTGAAGGCGAGGTAGGCGGTCTGGGCCGCCGCTCGCAGCCGGCCGGGCAGGTCCGCGGCTCCGGGCACGGCGAAGGGGATGCCGGCCGCGACCACCTTCTTCTTCCCCCGGGTGATCCGTGCCGCCATCGTCGGCTCGCTCACGAGGAAGAGCCGGGCGATGTCGGCCGTCGAGACCCCGACGACGAGACGCAGCGCCAGGGCGCTCGCCACCTCGGGAGCCAGCGCGGGGTGGCAGCACATGAGCACCAGCCGCAGCACGTCGTCCTCGACCAGCCCACCGGGGTCGGCCATGGCCCCACCTCCTCCCTGCCGCGCTGGCGTCGGCGTCGACGACGAGCAGCGGCTCCTTGCGCGCGTGCATGGTCTCGGCTCGCAGCCGGTCGAGCACCCGCCTCCGGGCCGCGGTGAGCAGCCACGCCGCGGGCCGCTCGGGCACCCCGTCGCGGGGCCACGTGCGGGCGGCCGCCTCGACGGCGTCGCCGAGGGCGTCCTCGACGAGGTCGAGCCGACGGAACTGGGCGAGGAGGAGGGCGACGAGGCGCCCCCACTCCTCGTGCACGGTCGCGGCAAGGACCTGGTCGGGACTCACGCGGGCTCGTGCCCCGGGATGACGACGACCGGTCGGATCTCGACGGTGTACGCCGACGGCAGCAGGCGTGCGGCGGCGATGGCGGTGTCGAGGTCAGGCAACTCCACGTCGTAGTACCCGCCCACCTGCTCGGTGAACTCGACGAAGGGACCGTCGGTGACCACGCGTTCCTCCCCGAGGCCGGGGCCGAGGGTCGTGGCGGTGTCCGCGTCGGCGAGCGGGGCGCCGGAGCGCCGTCGTCCGGTGGCGTCCACGAACCTCTCGAAGGCGTGGTGGGCGTCGGAGTACGACTGGCGCACCTCGGGCGACACCCCGGCCCACTCGTCCGACCGGTACGCGACGAGGACGACGTAGCGCCTCACGGGACGCCGTCCGCGACCTCGTCGGCCCCGTCGTCCTGGAGGAGGTCGCGGAACTCGACGAGGTCGCCCGTCGAGGACAGCCGGCGGCAGGCGGCGAGCAGTCCCTCCCGGTCGTCGGTCTCGACGAGGTAGAACCCGACGACCTGCTCGACGGACTCGGCGAAGGGTCCGTCCGTGACGAGGGTGCCGCCCTTGCCGTCGGGGCGCATCGACACCGCCTCCGCGGACGGGCGGAGTGGTCCGGCTGCGACGAGGCGGTGGCCACCGGCCCTCAGCTCCTCGTTGAACCGCTGGTGGGCGCGCATGCCCTTCTCGTGCTCCTCGGGGGGCAGCTGTGCCCACTCGGCCTCCGGCGCGGGGAGGAGGACCAGGTGACGGCTCATCAGGCCGCCCCGTGGTCGACCGTGCGCCGGATCTCGATCCCGCCGCCGAGGCCGGGCACCGCGAGCAGGCCGCAGACCTCGGTGAGGTCGTCGAGGTCGTCCGACTCGACGAGGTAGAAGCCGGTCATCTGCTCGGCGAGCTCGGCGTAGGGACCGTCGGACACCACGGGGCCCCCGGGTCCGGGGCGCACCGTGCGGGCCCCCCGGGAGGGGGTGAGCTCGGCGCCGCCGACGACCTTGTGGCCGCGCTTGTCGAGCTCGGCCGCGAAGGCGTTGTGCAGGTCGTAGCCGGCGCGGCGTTGCTCGGGCGTGGCGTTCTCCCAGGCGGCCTCGTCACCAGGAAGGAGGATGGCGTAGGTCGGCATGTCGGTTCCTCTCGTCAGGGGCCGCCGGGTGCGACCTCACCCCGATGACGACCGGGACGGGGCGACATCGACAGGTCTACCGGATCTCGTCAGCCGAGGGCGCCGGCGAGGAGCCGGAGGGTCTCCTCGCGTGCGGGGGCCCGGTCGGCCGGCGTGCCGACCACCGCCCCGGCCACCGGGTGGACCATCACCTCGTCGACGCCGAAGGTCGCGGCCAGGTCGCGAAGCTGCGCCGCCGCCGTGTCCGGCGTCCCGACGACCCAGCGCGAGAGCATCTGCTGCGCCAGGTCACTGCGGGTGAGAGCGAGCTCGGCTCCCTCGACCTCCTCGACGAGCCGCTGGGCCCGCAACGGCTGTCCGGTGCGCAGCGCCACCATCGCGACAAGGTTCGGCAGGGCCAGGCGCTCGGCCTCCTCCCGGGTCGCCGCGACGAGGGTGTTGACGGTGAGGAAGGTCCGCGGTTCGGGGTGCTCGGGAGAGGGCCGGTAGCCCTCCCGGTAGAGGGTGAGGGCCTCGGCGGTGCCGCGACCGGAGAAGTGGTGGGCGAAGACGTAGGGCAGGCCCTTCTCCGCGGCGAGCCGGGCGGAGTAGTCGGAGGACCCGAGCAGCCACGCCGTGGGGACCGAGGCGGCGCGGGGGGTGGCCCGCAGGGTCTGCGTCCCGCTGGGGAGACGCAGCCCCACACCGGTCGGTGCCAGCATCGCCAGCACCTCGTCCACGTACTCGGGGAAGTGCGCGACCGCGTCGTCCTCGACCCCTCCGCCGCCGTGGCGCAGCGCCCACGCCGTCACCGGGTCCGTCCCCGGGGCCCGGCCGATACCGAGGTCGATCCGGCCGGGGTGCGCGGCCTCGAGCAGCGCGAACTGCTCGGCGACGACGAGCGGGGCGTGGTTGGGGAGCATGACCCCGCCCGAGCCCACTCGGATGCGCTCGGTGGCCGCGGCGACCATCGCGACGAGGACAGGAGGGTTGGTCGCCGCGACGGCGGGCATGTTGTGGTGCTCCGCCAGCCAGTACCGCCGGTAGCCGAGGTCGTCGGCGGTGCGGGCCAGGCTCCGGGTGGCGGCGAGGGCCTCACCGGTCCCCTGGTCGCTGCGGACCGGGACCAGGTCGAGGACGGAGAGGGCGAGGTCCGGCGTGGAGGTCACGCCGGGTGCAGCGGTCGGCACGGGTCCGGCTATTCCGAGCCCGTACCTGGTGCTGTGAACTCGGCGTCATGGCCGGCCACGGGCTCGTCGGTGCGGACAGCCTCCGCTGGTGGTGGGCGCTGCTGCCGATCCTCGGGGTGGGTCTGCTGCACCGCGGTCGGAACGTGGCCTCTCGCGCATGAGGTTCTCACGGGCGGACGCCAAGGAAGTTGCGCGCCACCTACCGCGTATGGAGACCGCCACCATCATCCCCAAAGGCCTCGCCGCCCCGCGGGGGGTATGTGAGGCCGTCGCGCACTTCCTGTCGGTTGTCACCTATCGGTGCAGCAGCCTCTGCATGGAAGTGGCTCCTATGTCTCCCTTGACGGGTACCGCGCCATGAGGCGCGCGGTGCAACGACAGCGACAGGTGCTGCCGTCACAGCCCTGGCTTGGTGCCTCGAACGCGCTCCTCATGTCAACCACGTGTGCCATAGCGAGCGCTGGTCTGGGGGTACTGGATCCAGTTTGTCGGCGTACTCCAGGAAGTCGTCGACGACATCGAATTGACGGATGTCGTCACGCAGAGTGGCAAGAACCGCGCCGATCTCCGCGTAGCGCCAGAACAACTCAACGAACGGGCCGAGCGATGAGCCGGCGAACAGAACCGCCTTGAGGTGCGGGGCCAACGGAGTCCCCGCCAGTGAACCCGTGTCGGTCGAGAGCACGATGCGATGGGCTGTGGTGCGGAGGAGTTCTACCGTCGCCGTTCCTGGGTCCACGGTGAGCTTCCTCCGTATCGACCAATTGGCGCCTGAGTCATCCGGCAACCCGAAAGCCAGCAGCGACCCCACCGCCGGCAGGGGCGGACGGATATCTGAGGCCCCTGCCGGAACCACGCTGCTCTTGCCTCGAACCAGTTCCACCAGCGGCGTCGTCAGCGCCTTTGAGCTCAACGATTGCACTCGTCGCACCTCCTCGTCACGGACGACGGCCGGCCATGAAGCGTTCCAGCGCCCTGAAACTGTCACGTCCGTCGCCACCTGGAAGGCTGAAACTCAGTTCTGCGTTGGGGTACGTACCGACCAGGGAAGCACAATCGTGCCCTGGACTCGCACATGGAACCCTCTCCGAGTAGACCTCAGTGATCTTGCTTCGATCCAGATGCAGTTGGCTGACCCAATCGTCGAGGACCTTCTCGGAGTGAACACCGGCGGACGTCGGGCTAGCCGGGATGTTTTGGGCGAACAGATGAGTTGCCGCTCCGTCGGCCTCGTAGCGCAATACGGCCACGTTGGCACCTGGGGACACATTGTTGCGCATTCGATACTCAGCCGCCTTGCTCGCCAGACCTTCGGACCCCAGCGGCACCTGGCCGACGGACAGCCCACATGGTGGCTCCGATCCGCCTGCGTTGTGGACGAGGATCGCCTCGCGGCCGACGTGGTACGTGTGGATGCCGTCGACGGTGAGGTTGTAGGCCTCGCCCTCCTGCCACGTCGTCAGCTGCAGACCGTTGACGACGACCGTCGTGCCGTCCGCCGAGAGGATCCGCTCACCGGCCGAGAGCTCGTCGGTCCGCTCGAAACGAGCGTCGGTCACCGACCAGAACGGGTGGTCCTCGGTGGTCGTGACGGTGTCGCCGTCGATGTCGAGGTCGACGAGGGAGTCCTCGTGGGTCCACACCGCGGTCACCGGACGCGCTGCCTGCTCGCCGGTCTCCGGGTCGCTTGCGAGCACCTCGTCGCCGACCTCGATGTCCGCGATCCGCTTCTGAGACCCGTCGGCCATCAGCACCAACGTGGCCGCCGAGAAGGACATCGCTCCGCTGCACACCGACCGCCCGCCGAGACCGCGCGGCTGCTCGACCTCGGCGGAACGTGCCGCCGAACGGGCCGACGTCGAGGGGAGCTCGGTGGAGCGCGAGCCGCGCAGGGATGGCCCCAGCGTCCCGCCCGCGTGGATCGCACCGCCGAGGGCCGCGCCCTCGACGAAGCCGAGCGCCGTCTGCTTCGGGTCGATGGTTCCGGTCTGGAAGTACTGGGTCGCCGCCGACCCGGTGGCGCCCGCCGCACCCGAACGCACCATCGTCGACAGCAGCCGACCGCCGCCGGCGCCGCCGATCCATCCGACGAGCCCGCCGATGGCCGCCTCCTTGCCGACGGTGCGGGCGCAGTCGGCGGTCGCGACCTCCTCGCACTCCATCACGCCCGCCACGGCGCCACCCGCCACCCCGCCGAGCACGGCACACCCGAGGGATCCGGCGCCCATCGTGAGGGCGAGGCACGCTGCCGTGACCCCGAAGCCCACCGCGACGGGTGCCAACAGCTTGGCCCCCTGGACGAACAGGTCGCGGTTGTCTCGTGCGAAGTTGACGGCCGGCGCGACTGGCCGCATGGCGATGTCCCTGGCCATGGTGAGACTGCGCATGACCTTGCCCATGGCGGCCTGGAAGTGCTGGCGCGCGGAGTTGTACACCGAGACGCCGTGGCTCGTCAGTGAGCGCAGACCCGCCGACGCCGCCTTGACGACGGAGCTGGCCCCGGTCGTGACGGTGCTGTAGAGGGACTTCGCGGCCGACGTGACGGTGTCGACGACCTTGGTGGCCCCGGTCGTCACGGCCGAGATCAGCTTCCCGCCGTACTCCTTCGCGGTGTCCACGGCGCTGTCCAACCAGCCCGGCCAGTGCCCGTCGGGGTCGAACATCCCGAGCGGATTGCCGAACGCGTAGGTGTACCGGTTCAGGGAGATCGGAGTGCCGAGCTGGCCGAAGACGGTGTCCCGTGAGGTGAAGGTCGCCTGTCCCGGCAGATACCACCGGGCTCCCATGAAGACGGCCGCGGTGCTCGGGTCCGTCCAGTCACCCTGGAAGCCGAGCGCGCTGGTTGCTCCCTTGGCCCCGGTGCTCGTGCCCCACGGATCGAAGACGTTGGTGCCCGCGACCGCGCCGTCGGCGCCGAACAGCTGGGTCACGTCTCCGTGCCGGTTGCGACCGATGAGCGCGGCGCTGCCACCGGCGCGCTGCGCGAGCGGCGCCCCGGTGGGGCTCTGGGCAACCGTGGTCGTCCCGTCCGAGACCGGGTCGATGGCCGTGCCCTGGTAGCGGAAGGCTGCGCCGCCACGGCTGACCAGGCGGTCCAGGCCGTCGTAGCCGTAGGCCAGGCTCGAGCCGGCGCCCTGCCAGCCGGTGAGCCGGCCGAGGGCGTCGTGCGAGAAGACCTGGTCGTCCTGCGGAGCAGTGGACCGGCTCAGCGCACCTCGCGCTTCCCAGGTGTAGGTCCGGCCGCCACCACTGGTCATCCGGTTGCGCGCGTCGTACGTGTAGGTGGCGTCCCCCGCCTGGACGCGGTTGCCGGCGTCGTCGTAGGCATAGGCCGCGTTGAGCCGCTTGGAGACGTACCACCCGACGAGCCGGTCGGCGTCGTCGTAGGTGTAGCTGTGCTCCTCCGGCTGGCCCTTTCCCCGGATGACCGTCTGGGCGAGCACGTTGCTGTTGGCGTCGTACTCGTAGGCCGTCGACCCGGTCGTGCGCGCCCGGGAGTCCACGAGCGTGTCGGTGAGCAGCCGGCCGCGGTCGTCCCAGGCCAGGGTCCGGCTGCCACCGCCGGAGTAGGCGATGCCGGCCAGCTGGCCCGCCGGGTCGTACGTGTAGGTCTGGGTGGTACCGGTGAGCGGGTCGCGGGCCGTCCGGAGCTCGTCCCGGTCGGTCCACCCGAACGTCGAGGTCCCCGCGGCGTCCTGACGCTCGGTCAACCGGCCCGCGTCGTCGTAGGTGTAGGTGGCGACGCCCGCGGGACCGCTCGCCGAGGTCATCAGCCCGCGGTCGTCGTAACCGTAGGTCAGGGTGCCGGACGGGTGGCTCGTGCTCGTGAGGTTCCCGACGAGGTCGTACCCGAACGAGCGGTCCGCGCTCGTGGTCCCGCCACCGCCGCCCGCCTCCCGCACCAGACGTCCAAGGGCGTCGAAGGTCCGGTCGACTGCCACACCTCCCGGCTGGGCCCCGCGGACCGGCTGACCCGCCGCGTCGTAGGTGGTGGTGAACGTGCGGTCCGCGAGCCCGCTCTGGCCACTGGTCGCCGGCTCGACGACGTCCTCGAGCAGGTCCCACGGCGTGTACGTGTACGTGGTGCTGTTGCCGCGTCCGTCGGTGCTGCGGGTCAGGTTGCCGGCTGCGTCGTAGCCGTACGTCGTCGTCAGGGTCCGGTTGGCGCTCGTCGGCTGCTCGACCTTCGTCAGCCGGTCACGGCTGTCGTAGGTGTACCCCACGGAGTTGCCGAGCGGCCGCACCACGGTGCGGACGTTCCCGTTGGCGTCGAGGTCGTAGCGCGTGCGGGCGAGCTCGACGCCGGAGGGGGCGGTCTCGGCGGTCGCGACGACGCGTCCGGCGAGGTCGTACTCGGTGCTCGCCGAGCGGCCCAGCGCGTCCACGGCCCGGGTCACCCTTCCGGCGACGTCGTGCTCCAGGCGGGACACCGCCCCGGTCGGGTCGGTCATCGTGACCGGCTCGGAGACGGCGTTGTACGCGATGCGGGAGACGTGGCCGAGGGGGTCGTTCCTGCTCACCGGATTGCCGAGTCCGTCGTAGGCGTAGGTGGTGCTCGCGTACGTCGCCTCTCCGGCGCCCCGGACCACCTCGACGCGACTGCGCAGGAGGTCCCGCTCGTCGTAGGTCATCTCGACCCGCGCGCCGCGGGGATCGACGACGCTGAGGAGATTCCCCCCGTCGTCGTAGGTGTAGGTCGTCGTCCCGCGTGCGGTTGCGCCCTCGACGAGCGGGTCGGTCTGTCGGACGACGCGGTTGAGCGAGTCGAACTCGAAGTCGGTCGTCGCGCCACGCCGATCCGTGCGCGACACGAGGTTCCCGACACCGTCGTACGCAAACTCCTCGACGGGGCTCACCTGCTGACCATCGGGCGTCGTGTAGGTGGGGTGGTGGATCACCGTCTCACGGCCGAGCAGGTCGATGTCGACCGTCGTGAGGTTCCCGCGCGCGTCCTCGGTGTGGGTGGTCGCGCCGAAGGTGTCGTACCCCACCTGCAGCTGCGAGGTGGTGGTGCGCGCGTCGCCACCGACGTCCTCGACGGAGGCCTGCGGCAGGGTCCGCCGGACCGGTCGGTCGAGCACGTCGTAGGTGGTGCTCGTCGTGTTGCCGTTGGCGTCCGTGGCCGACAGCCGGTTGCCGCGCTCGTCGTAGGTGTACGTCGTGACCAGGTCGTCGGAGCCGTTCTCGACGGTCGTGGTGCGCGGTCGGTTGGTCGGGTCGTACGTCGTGCTGACCCGCTCCGTCCGGCCGTCCTGGCTAGAAGCCTGCGTGAGGACGTTGCCCACCGCGTCGTAGGACCACGTGATCGTGCGGTTGAGCCCACCCGGATCGATGGTGGCGGACTCGACCCGGCCCGCCGCGTCCCACGTCTGGGTGCGTCTGAGCAGTCCTCCTCCGGTGACGGTCTCCACAAGCTGACCGGCGCCGTCGTAGGCACGGGTCTCGAGGACGAGGTCGCCATCGGGACTGCCGGGTCGCAGCAGCGTCGTCGACACGAGGCGGTCTGCGCCGTCGTACGAGTAGGTGCGCTCGTTGCCATTGGCGTCGGTGGTGCTGGTGACACGCCCGCCTGCGTCGTACTCCCGGCGCTCCAGCTCGACGGTGCGTTGGGTGCCTCCGAGGCCGTCAGAGAAGTTCTGCAGCACCGTGCGCCGAGGCAGTCCGTCGTCGGTGTAGGCGGTGCGGACCACACGGCCCTCGGCGTCCGTGACCGTCTCGACGTGGTTGTCAGCGGTGTAGGTCCGCGTCGTGGTGCCGCCTTCGGGGTCGGTGACCGACACGACGCGGTCCAGGGCGTCGACGCCCGTGGTGGTCGTGCGTGTCGGGTCGGACCCGGCCACATCGAGGTGGTCGACCCGGACCACGTTGCCGTTGGCGTCGTGCGTGGTGACCGTACGGAGCCGGTGGGTCCGACCCGACACCTCGTTCACGACGGGTTGACCGGTCGTCTGCACGACGTTCCCGAGCGCGTCGTGGACGAACGTCGTCGTGGCCTCGGTTGCCGCACCGGCGGTGGTGTCGACCACGGTCTCGGAGACCTTCCGACCCAGCTCGTCGTACGCGTAGGTGGTGGTCAGGCCGCTCGGCAGGACGACCCGGCGCAGGTCACCGTTGGCGTCGTAGGAGTTTCTCGTGACCCGGCCCTCCGCATCGGTGACGACGCTCTGCAGACCTGGCGGCTGCACGCCCCCGCCGACAGCCGGGTCGGTGCCGTCCCAGACGCCGTCGCCGACATGGGTGCCGGGTGTGTAGTCCCACGCCTGTGCGGTGCCTCCCGGCTGGTCGGGAGTCGCCGGTGCTTGCAGCGAGGTGAGGTGCGACCTGCCGTCATAGCCCATGCGCGTGACGTAGCGGTCGTCCGCGGCGGAGCTCGACCGGCGTCGCGAGCGGCCGTCAGGTTGTCGTCCTCGTCGTTGGAGAGCCACGTCGTCTCGCCGGCGCCGTTCGTCCGCTGCAGGAGGTTGCCGCGGGCGTCGTACACCGACCGCGTCGTGTTGCCGTTGGGGTCGGTCTCCTCCACCGGGTAGCCGTTGTCGTCGTAGACATAGGTCGTCCGGCCGCCACCGGGGGTGGTCACGGCGACCACGCGATGGGTGTCGTCGTAGTCGGTGGTGGTGGCGTTGCCGAGCAGGCTCGTGGCGACCATCCGCGTGGACACGCCGTCGAGTCCCTGCGGCGGGTCCGGATACGTGTACGTGATGGTGTTGCCGAGACCGTCGCCACGCGAGCTCAACCGGCCCTTGTCGTCGTAGGCCAGGCTGGCGGCGGTGTTGCCACGCGGCCTGGTGACCTTCGTGATCCGCTTCTCCGGGTTGTCCACCGCGTCGTGCTCGTAGCGTGTGCAGCTGCCGTCGACCGCGTTGTCCCGGGGGTCGCAGGCCGCGACGAGGAGTCCGTCGTCGTAGTGGTAGCGCCACACGAGCGGGGCACTCGCCGACGCCGAAGGTCGCGGGCAGGTCACGAACCTGGCCGGCGCCCGACTCGCGCGTCCCGACGACCCTGCGGGACAGCGTCTGCTGCACCGGGCCAGCGGTCGGTGCCGGCCCGGCTATTCCGGGCCGGTACCGGGCCGGGGCGCCTGCCCGAAGACGTGGCGGCGCACCCACGCGTGCATCGCGACGGCCGCGGCGGCCCCGGCGTTGACCGAGCGGGTCGACCCGAACTGGGCGATGTGGAGGACGACGTCACACTCGTCCTGCATCGCCGCGCTCAGGCCCACGGACTCCTGTCCGAGCACGAGCACGCACTCCCGCGGCAGGTCGAAGGTCTCCAGCGGCACCGCCCCCGGCACGTTGTCGACCCCGACGAGCGGGATCCGGGCCCCGCCCCGCCCCGCCGTCGCCGCCCACGCCGCCAGCCCCGCGGCGTCGGGGTGGTGGTGCTCGTGCTGGTAGCGGTCGGTGACCATCGCGCCGCGGCGGTTCCAGCGGCGCCGGCCGACGACGTGGAAGGCCGCCGCGCCCATCGCGTTCGCGGTGCGCACCACCGAGCCGATGTTCAGGTCGTGCCGCCAGTTCTCGACCGCCACGTGGAAGGGGTGACGACGGGTGTCGAGGTCGGCGACCACCGCCTCCACCCTCCAGTAGCGGTACCGGTCGACGACGTTGCGCCGGTCCCCGGTGCGGAGCAGCTCGGGGTCCCACTGCCCGCCCTCGGGCCAGGGACCCTCCCACGGTCCGACCCCGACCTCGCGCGCCTCGCCCGGCGCCTCCTCGTCCTCGCCCACGGGGGCAGCCTGCCACCCACCGCACCGCCGGTGGGCCGCGTGCCGCGGTGACGCTCCACCGGCATCGCATGCCCTGCCCGCGCATTCACCCCTGCCCCGCGAGCGCGTTGGCGGGAGAGTCATTCGCTCGGCCTCATGGCACCGGGCGTCGGTGACGTGGGCGAGGACCCGGCGCATTCGAGCCGAGCATTGTCAGGAGGTCGGTGGCTGAGGCCAGGTGGACCCGACCCGACACGGCGAGGTGCCCACGGCCACTCCATGTCACTGACGTGGATGCGAGACTCCTCGCGTCCGGAGAGCCGGCCGTTGACGAATCGCACCAGCGCCTCAGAGAGATCCGTCGTGGTCGGCCGTGCAGGCTCCCGCCCATTTCAGGCGATGACGTGCTTCGTCCAACGCCATCACCATGTTCGAGAAGGCAATGTACTCGGCACTCGGGCTGGCGCTGTATGACTCGTCGCCGGCCAACCACCCGTAGAGGGCGTCGTCATCGGCGCCATCGACGGCGGCACGAGGGCGTTGCAGTTCACTCACTGAGGCGTGTCTCACCGCCACGGACCGATCGAGGTCGTCACCGATGTCCCACCGCTCCGCGACTGGTACAAGATGCCGAAGCACCGCCGGCACCGTGCTCGGATCAAGCGCCACTGTCGGAGTCCTTCGAGGTAGGTGGTGAACCGGACGACATGGTGGCCGACGACAGCGGGGGGCGCGCCACGTGCCGCGCACTGTTCCTCCGCACGGCGCCACGCCCGGCCCGCAGACACAGCGCTCCGATCGACCCTCCTGCGGCCGGACGCCCTGCTGCTCGGTCATCTCGCTCCGGAAGCAACTGAACACTCCCTGGTGGTGTTGTGTGACGGGTCGTTGCGCATTAAGCATGGCTGGGACGTCATCGACGACGTGCCTGCATGGGTATTCTCCCGCCAGACGGAGTTCATGCCGTGACGGGACTGGAAGCCGTCGACGGTGAGGTCGTAGGCCGCAGCCTGCCACCCGCGGCACCGCCCGTGGACCGCGTGCCCGCGGTGCCACTCCACCGGGGCCGCTTACCCTTGACGGCGTGATGCACGCGCTCGGGCCCGACTGGATGGACCCCCAGTACCTCTTCGACACCTACGGCACCGCCTTCTTCTGGGTGTCGCTGGTGATCGTCTTCGTCGAGTGCGGGCTCTTCTTCCCGATCCTGCCCGGCGACTCCCTCCTGTTCGCCGTCGGCATCTTCATCGCCGGCGGCGAGATGGACGTCAACCTCGCCGTCGCCATCGCCGCGCTGTGGGTCGCGGCCTTCGCCGGCAACGTCGTGGGCTACGAGATCGGCCGCGCGGTCGGTGCACCGCTGCGTGAGCGCGACGGGCGGGTCATCAAGAAGGAGTACTTCGACAAGACGCACGCCTTCTTCGAGAAGCATGGGGCCAAGGCGCTCGTCCTCGGCCGGTTCGTCCCGATCGTGCGCACCTACGTCACCGTCGTCGCCGGCATCGGGCGGATGGAGCGCCGACACTTCTTCACGTGGTCGGCCGTGGGTGCGGCGCTCTGGGTCGTCCTGCTCGTCCTCGCCGGGTACTTCCTCGGCAGCGTGCCGGTGGTCCGCGACAACCTCGAGGCGGCCATCCTCCTCATCGTCGGCCTCTCGGTCCTGCCCATGGTGTTCGAGTACCTCAAGCACCGCCGCGAGGCCAACAAGGTGGCCGCGGAGGCGGTCGAGGGCCTCGAGCAGGCCGTCGAGGAGAACGAGGGGCCCGGCGCCGGCCTGCGCGACGACGTGCGCTGACCCGGGTCAGGCGCCGAGGTCGATCAGCCCCCGGCGGTGCGCCTCGGTCACCGCGGCGGTGCGGTCGTCGACCCCCAGCTTGGCGAACGCGCGGATCAGGTGGGTCTTCACCGTGGCCTCGCCGATGAACAGCTCGCGGCCGATCTCCGCGTTGGACAGCCCGCGGGCGACCAGCCCGAGCACCTCGACCTCCCGGCCGGTGAGCTCGGGGCCGGCCGGTGCCCGCAGCCGGTCCGCGAGCCGGGCCGCGACGGGCGGGGCCAGCACGGTCTCGCCGCGAGCGGCACGCCGGATGGCGTCGGTGAGCACCGGTGTCGGGGCGTCCTTGAGGAGGTAGCCGCGGGCACCGGCCTCGACGGCCCGCACGATGTCGGCGTCGGTGTCGTAGGTGGTGAGCACGAGCACCTGCGGCCCCCCTGGGGCGGCGGCGAGGCGCCGGGTGGCCTCCGCGCCGTCCATCACCGGCATCCGCAGGTCCATGAGGACGACGTCGGGAGTGAGCCGGGGCACCAGCGCCAGGGCCTCGGCCCCGTTCGCCGCCTCTCCCACCACCTCCAGGTCTGGCTCCTCGCCGAGCACGGCCACCATCCCGGCGCGCACCACGGGGTGGTCGTCGACGACGAGCAGCCGGATCACCGGGGCACCTCCAGCCGCAGTGTGGTGCCGCCCCCGGGGCTGCTGACCAGGCTGACCTCGCCCCCGACCTCCGCGGCCCGTGAGTGCACGCCGTCGAGGCCGAAGCCGCGCCGGTCGGCGGCGGGGTCGAACCCGCGGCCGTCGTCGCTGACGGTGAGGACCACGTGCTCGGGGCCGTAGGCGAGGCCGATGTCGACGCGCCGGGCCCCGGCATGTCGGCGCACGTTGGAGAGCGCCTCCTGCGCGGTGCGGAGGATGACGACCTCGGCCACTCCGCCGAGCGGCACCGGCTCGCCCCCCACGTGCACGTCGGCTCGCAGCCCGTTCTCCCGGCTCACCGCGTCTCCCAGCCGCTCCAGTGCCTGGCCGAGCGTGCGTGACTGCAGGTGGCCGGGGGTCAGCTCGGCCACGATGAGGCGGGCCTCCGACAGGTTGTCGGAGGCGGTCCGCTCGATGAGGGCGAGCCGCTCCCGCGCGGTCTCGGTGTCGCCGCGGGCCAGCGCGGCGTCCGCGGCCCGGGCCAGGGTGACGACGGAGGTGAACCCCTGCGCGAGCGTGTCGTGGATCTCGCGGGAGAGCCGGTCGCGCTCCTCGTGCACGCCGCGGTCGCGCTCGGCCGCGGCGAGGCGGGCCTGGGTGGCCCGCAGCTCGTCGATGGTCGCGGCCCGGCTGCCCGCCTCGTGGGTGATCCGGCTGATGAACAGCCCCAGCCCCATCGACACCCCGAGCGAGATCAGCGTGGAGACGGCGATCACGGCGAGCGTGTCCCGGTCGTACTCGCTCTGCACGAAGCGCACCGTGGCGAAGGCGGTGAGCGTGAGGATGCTCCCGACCACGGCGAACCGCACCGGGAGCATCGCCCACATCTGCGGGTACAGGACGAAGAACAGCATCCACGTCTCGGTGCCCGGGTCGAGCCACTGGATCGCGAGCAGCGCCGTCCACGCGACGAGGTGGTAGGCCAGCCCCGCCCGCACGTCCTGGCGCAGGCCGCGGACGCCGAGGACGGCGTAGGCCCCGGCCATCACGGCGAGGAGCACGTAGGTGGGCCAGTAGCCGAGGGGGCCGGGGGGCTCGAGGGCCACGACGACGACGGCCGTCAGCATGACCACCGCGTAGACGCCGTGCCAGTACGGCTCCTGGCGCCGCCACATCGCGACGAGCTCCGCGCTCGAGGAGCGCGCCTGCCCGGCGTCCGTCACCCGGTCCACGTCGCCCATCATCCCGTCCCCGGCGTCCGGCCGCTCACACCGTGCCGCGCTTGAACCAGCGGAAGGTCGTGATGCACAGGAGGAGGCCGCCGACGGCCCACGCGCCCAGCACGAGCGTCGTCCGGCCGGGCTCCCAGGCGCCGGCCATCTCGAGGGAGGCCATCTCGTCCGGGTAGAACACCGCCCGCATGCCCTGGGCGATCCACTTGAGCGGGAAGAGCGACGCGACCTGCCGCAGCCAGTCGGGGATGCTGTCCCAGCCGATGTAGATGCCGGAGATGAACTGGAGGATGAGCATCGGGCCGATGACGACGGCGCCGATCGAGCGGGCCGTCGAGAGCGACGAGTAGGCGATGCCGAGCACGGTGCCGCCGAAGACCCCGAGGGCGAAGATCACCGCGAACAGCGCCCAGCGGTCGGCGCTCCGCGGCATCGGGACGCCGAAGACGACCCCGGCCACCACGAGGAGCAGCACGAGCTGGAGCAGGGAGGTCACCGCGACCAGCCCGACCTTCCCGAGGAAGTAGGCGGCCGGCGGCATCGGCGTGGAGCGCAGCCGCTTGAGCGAGCCGTCGTCACGCTCGGTGGCGACCGAGAGCGCCATCGTCTGGAAGCTGGTGAGCAGGACGCCGGCGGCGATCATCCCCGGGAGGAAGAACCAGCTCGCGGTCATCTCACCGTCCCCGCCGTCGAACTGCCCGGAGAAGACCATCGAGAACAGGGTGAGGAGCAGGATCGGGAAGAGGAAGGAGAAGAAGACGGCCTCCTTCTCGCGGGAGTACATCCTCAGCTCGACGGTGGCGCGGTCGAGGCCGATGGCCAGGGTGCTCATGCCGGGACCTCCATCAGGGTCTCGTGGGTGACGTGCGGGGTGATCAGCTCGAGGTAGGTGTCCTCGAGCGAGGGGCGGGTGACGACCAGCTCGGGCACCTCGCCGGGGAAGCGGGCCGCGATGCGGGCGACGTCCGCGGTCGGCGTCGCGGTGCGCATGCTGCGGCGCACGCCGTGCTCCTCCCAGGAGACCGTCGCCTCCTCGGACTGCCGGCCGCCGAGGTCGGCGGGGGTGTCGAGGGCGAGCAGCCGGCCGGCGGCGATGACGCCGACGCGGTCGGCGAGGTGCTCGGCCTCGTCGAGGTAGTGGGTGGTGAGCAGGATGGTCGTGCCGCCGGTGGCCAGGCTGCGGATCAGGTCCCAGAACTCGCGCCGGGCCTGGGGGTCGAAGCCGGTCGTCGGCTCGTCGAGGAAGAGCAGCTCGGGGTCGCCGACGATGCCCAGACCGACGTCGAGGCGGCGACGCTGGCCGCCGGAGAGGCCCACGACGCGGTCGTCGGCCTTCTCGGTCAGCCCCACGGCGGCGAGCACCTCGTCGACCTCACGCGGGCCGCGGTAGGCCTTGGCCGTGCTGCGCAGCACCTCGCGCGGGGTCAGCAGGTCGAGGCCGCCGGAGGTCTGCAGGACGATGCCGATCCGCTCTCGCCAGGCGAGGGGGGCGCGGTACGGGTCGGTGCCGAGGACGCTCACCTCGCCGGCGTCGCGGTCGCGGAAGCCCTCGAGGACCTCCACGGTGGTGGTCTTGCCGGCGCCGTTGGGGCCGAGGAGGGCGAACACCTCGCCCCGGTGGATGTCGAGGTCGAGCCCGTCGACCGCACGGTGCTCGCCGTACGTCTTCACCAGGCCCCGGATGTGGATCGCTGTGGTCATGCCTCCAGCGTGCTCGCCCGGCGTCGCGCCCTCGACGCCCGGACGGTTGATCCGGCGTCCACCGACCGGTGGACGGCTCGGCGGTGGGCAAACACCAGACATCCCCGGTCGGGCGGGCCGCCGCGTCGACACGCAGAAGCTCCCGCGGCTCCGGGCAACGTCCCGGTGCGGTGGGAGCTCCTGCGTGTGGCCGGCGCGAGGAGCCCAACCGGGTCGGTCAGGAGGCGAGCTCGCCGGGCACGGCCGGCCTGACGACGAGCCGGGTCCACGAGCCGAGGTAGACCCGGTCGTCGGGTCCGATCTCGGTCTTGCGCCCGGTGGGGATGGGCCGGGTGGGCAGGTCGCCGACGGCGTCGCCGACGAAGGTGCCGTTGGAGCTGTCGAGGTCCTCGACCCACCACCGCGTGCCGTCGGTGGTGAGCTGGGCGTGGCGGCGGCTGACGCCGGCGTCGGTACCGCAGTCGACGTCGGGGTGGATGCCCCGGCTCTGCGAGGTCCGCCCGACGAGGAGCGAGGTGTTCCGCAGCGCCACGACCCGCGGCGGGCCGGGCGAGGGGATGGGGTCCGGGCTCGACTGCCCGGCGTACCACTTCGGGTCGACCCAGAGCTCGGCCACCCACCGCGTGGTGAGCGGGGGTGCGGTGCTCGCGCTCGGGCCGGCGGCCGGCGGCGCCGTGCGCCGCGGCATCGCCCCAGTGGTGTGGTCGTACCCGCAGGCCTCGCAGAACAGCGCGTCCGCGGTGTTGGCCGCACCGCAGTTGGGGCAGGCGATGCCGGCCGGGGCGGACCCTCCCCCCGGCGCCGACCCACCGGAGGCCGCACCGGCGGGCGCCGCGGGTCCCGCGACCGGCTCGCTGCCCGGCGCGGGCATCGCGAGCCCGCAGACGTCGCAGTAGTCGCTCGCCGCGCTCTCGTGGCCCGAGGGGCAGCGGCTCACCGGCGCACCCGGGTGGTCTTGGTCGACGCGGTGTCGAGCGCCATCTCGTCGGCCTTGTCGACGACCCGCTTGAGCCGGACCGTGCCGGTCTCCTCGTCGTCGATGTCGACCACCTTGCGCAGCCGCGAGGTGGCCTCGTCGTTGCCGGTCCGCGCGGCGAGCTGGACCGCGCGGCCGAGCTTCGTCGTCGCCGTCTCCTCGTCACCGACCGCCTTCGCCGCGAGGCCCTCCTGGATCGCCTCGGCGAGCTCGGCCTGCCCGGTGTAGTGGGCGACCTGCTGGTCGATCCGAGCGGTCAGCGCGTGGTCGTCGGACCACGTCGCCTTGACCAGTCCCTGCGCGGCGGTCCCGCCGCCGACCACCAGCTGGACCCGCGCGGCCAGCTGCTCCTGGCCGATGTCCTTGGCCGCCAGCCGCACGCTCACGTGGTAGTCGCGGGACTCGTCGGCCCACGCGCCGGTGGGGTAGTCGCCGGTGAGGTCGTTGACCGGGGCGCGGCGTGCCGTCAGGTCCTCGACCGTCGGCGACACCTGCCGGACGAAGAGCACCTGCGCGCCGAGCGGGGCCCACACCCGCAGCCGCGCGTCGGCGACCCCGCGCGACATCGACGCCCGCATCAGCGCCTCGAACTCGGCCTCCATCCGGTCGGGCGTGGGGATGATGTCGACGGTGCCGAGCAGCGCCTGGGCGATCCGGCGCACCTCGCTGACCTTCCAGTCGACGCCGATGCCGCGGCAGTCGGCCTGGAAGAGACCCGAGGCCCGGGCGACGGCGGCGTCGAGGACGTGTGCGGGCTCGTTGTTCTCGCCGTCGGTGAGCAGGATGACGTGCCGCTGGACCACCTCGGGCACCGAGCGGAACAGCACACCGGCGAGGTCGAGCCAGGTCCCCATCGCGGTGCCACCACCGGAGCGCAGTGCGGAGATCGCCCGCCCCGCCTCGGCCCGCGTGCTCGCGTCCATCCGCACCAGGCCGGGGCCGGACTGCACGTGCGGGTAGGCGAGGAAGGCGGCGCCGTTGCCGGAGACGACCGCGAACCAGGTGCCGTCGACGATCTGGGCGAGCGCGGCCTGGGCGGCGCTGCGGGCCGCGGCCATCTCGCGGTTCCCCATGGACGCCGAGGTGTCGATGATGATGATCTCGCCGGCGTCACCGGACCCGCCCCTGCCGGCCGTGCCGGCACCGGTGCAGGTGACCGACACGATCGCGCTGACGTCGGTGCCACCGGCGGGCAGGAACTCGTTCTGGTAGACGGCCGCGCTGAACTCAGCCATGGTCCTCCCTCACCTCGCTCTGCGGCCATTGTGTCCCAACCCGGGCCAGCGCCACCGTGACGTTGTCCCGGCCCCCCTGCTCGCAGGCCCACCGCACCAGCCGGAGCGCGACGTCCTGAGGGTCGGTGGCACCGGTGGCGTCCACCTGCGCCCGCAGGGCCACCGGCTCGGAGGCGTAGTTCCACAGCCCGTCCGAGCACACGAGCAGCCAGCCGGGTCCCTCGACCGTGGCCACCCCCACCCGCGGCGTGGTGTCCGGGGCGTCGAGGCCGAGCCACCGGACGATCGTGTGCGCCGCCGGGTCGCGTTCGGCCGCCTCGCGTGGGGTCCCGGTCTCGATGAGCTCCTGGGCGAGGGAGTCGTCGACCGTCAGCAGGCGGCCCGGTGCGTCGTCGGGGAGCAGGTAGGCGCGGGAGTCGCCGATGCCGGCGTACCGCACGGTGCCCCCCTCCACCACCGCCGCCACCCAGGTGCAGGAGGCCGGGTTCGTCGAGGACGGGTCGCTGTGGGCGATGACGGCGGCGTTGGCCGCGGCGGCGGCGCGGCCCAGCACGGCCGCGGCCGCTGCCTCGGTGCTCGCGGTGGTGCCGAGCCCCCGGGGCGGGGCCGGTGCGAGCACCTCGAGGCTGGCCCGCGCGGCGGCGAGGGCGGCCCGGTCGGAGTCGGTGGAGGACGAGACGCCGTCGCAGACGACGAGGACGGCGCGGCCGCCGGGCTCCGGTTCGGCGAACAGCGCCATCGCGTCCTCGTTGCGGGAGTGCCGCACCCCGCGGTCGCAGACCCCCGCCACCCAGGGCGCCGGCGCCTCGCGGAAGTGGTCCCGCGGGCTGGGGGCCCTCGTGCCGCACGTCGTGCACCAGCCGTCGTCGCCGACCTCACCACCGCACGCCGCGCACGGCAGGCGGGCGGGCGCGGGGGCGCCCACGCGGCGGCGGGCGGTGGGCGTGCTGATCGGGGTGGCCTCGACCGGCGCGGAGCGGGGCACGGGTGCGGTGGGGTCGGTGCCGGCGAGGGGGCTGCCGCAGTCCTCGCAGAACCGGGAGCCGGGTGCCGCGGGAGTACCGCAGGCGGGGCACGGGACCTCGGTGTCCGGGCTCACGTCAGGCTCCAGCCCCGGACGGCGTTGGCGCGGTCGACGAGCTCGATGCGGCGCTGCGGATCCTCCTCGTCGCGGGCCAGGGCCCGCAGGTGACCCTCGAGCGCGGAGCGGAGCGCGGGCTCGGTGGCGGCGTGGCTGCCGACCGTGCCGGTGGGCGAGCCACCGCCCGACGCGAGGGCCTCGAGCGCCTGCTCGAGGATCCGGGCGCTCAGCTGGTTGCGTTCGACGTCGTGCATCCGCACGCTCTCGATGCTGCGCATCGCGTCGTCGAGCGCGGCCAGCCCACCGGTGGGCTCGCCGATGAGCGCCTCGGCCCGCAGCCGCCGCGACTCCACGTAGCCGCGGCTGGTCGACGGGACGAGGTCGAGTGCCGCCACCGCGCCGCGGGCGTCGCCCCGGGCCGTACGCACCCTCGCCATCCCGAAGGCGGCGGGCGCGACGTAGGCGGCGTCGGTGCGGGCGCAGGTGGCGTAGAGCGTCTCGGCGATGTCGAGCCGGCCGCCCTGTTCGCACGCGAGCGCGAGGGCCAGCTTGGGCGCCAGCTCGCCCGGCACCTGCCGGTAGACGGCGTTGAAGGAAGCCTGGGCGGCGTCCCAGTCGCCGCCCGCCAGGGCGGCGAGCCCGGAGACCCACAGCGCCCGCCAGTCCCACGGGTCCGCCTGCAGCAGCGATGAGCTGGCGGCGGCCACGCCGGCCCGGTCCCCGGCCCGCAGCGACTCGGTGGCGCGCGCCAGCCACACCTCGGCCGTCTCCTCGGGCGCGGTCGCGAGCTCGCGCAGCCGCTCGTCCGGGTCCCCCGGCGCCAGGCTCGTCAGCCACGGCAGCTGGGGGTCAGCGGTGTCGGGCCGCAGCCCCGGCAGCTGCGACCAGTCCAGCCGGGCGGTGGCGACGGCCGGGGTCGTGAAGTACTCGGAGGAGGCGGAGGTCAGCGATGTCCCGTCGGCGGTGCGCGCCACCACCTCGCGGAGCACCCCGAGGGCCTGTCCGCGCATCTCGTCGGCGGAGACGAACCGGTCGGCCGGGTCGGGTGCGCAGGCCTTGGCGACCAGCCAGTGGAGCGAGTCGTTGTCGCGCAGGACGGGCGTCGTCGCCGGGTCCGGGAGCGAGTGGAGGTAGGTGCCCTGGTACCCGCGGAACTCCATGACGAGCACGACGAGGGTCCGGCCGACGGTGTAGAGGTCGGACGCGACGCTCGTGCCGACCTGGGGCACCTCGGGCGCCTGGTAGCCGACGGTGCCGTAGATCGCCGAGTCGTCGTCGTCGATCCGCCGGACGCCGCCGAGGTCGATGAGCTTGACCGCGTCACCGACCTGGACGAGGTTGTCCGGCTTGAAGTCGCAGTAGACCAGCCCGAGGTCGTGGAGGTACTGGAACGCGGGCAGCACCTCGACGACGAAGGCGAGGGCCTGGTCGACCGGGAGCGGGTCGTAGGCACCGCCGTTGGCCCGCATCCGCTCCTTGAGGAGCTGCTTGAGCGAGCGACCGCCCACGTACTCCATGACGATGTAGCCGGCGTCCTCGTGGGTGACGAAGTTGAAGATCTCGACGATGAGCGGGTGCTCGACCTGCGCGAGGAACCGCTGCTCGGCGATCGCGGCCGCCAGCGCGTCCGGGTCGCCCGAGTTGAGCAGGCCCTTGAGCACCACCCACCGGTCGGAGACGTTGCGGTCGCGGGCGAGGTAGATCCAGCCGAGACCGCCGTGGGCCAGCGCCCCGGCCACGAGGTACTGGTTCGCCACCAGGTCGCCCGCGCGCAGCTTGGGCGTGAACGAGTACGGGGCCCCGCACGCCGGGCAGAAGCCCTCGGGCCGGCCCGGCCGCTCGGCCGTGGAGCGGCCCACCGGGCCACCACAGCCGGCGCAGGTGCGCTTCTCCTCGGGCACCTGGGGGTCGGTGAGGACCGCGGCGGCCGCGTCGACGGCATCGGCCGGCGGCACCGTGGTGATGCCGGCACCCAGGCGGGCGGCCCGGGTGCGGGTCGACGCGGTGCGCGTCCGGTGGGTGACCCCGCTGACCGAGGCCGCCCGGCGCGACCCGATGGCCGCGGAGTCCAGGCGGCTCGACGAGGTGGACACCGAGGCGGCGGAGTCCACCCCGGCGGGCGCCGTCGCGGACGCCGGCGGACCGTCGTCGGCCGGGGTGCCGCACACGTCGCAGTAGCCGTCCAGGAGGTGGCCAGGACAGCCCGGCTGCCTGCAGGCGCTGCCGTCCGCGACCGCCGCCGCCACGGCCGCCGGCGCGGGCGGCGCGGCGGAGGCGGGCGGCGGCGCGGCCGACGACCTCGGCGCGGTGCCGGGTGCGGGCGCCATCCCGCAGACGTCGCAGTAGCCGTCGACGACGGTGCCGGCGCAGCCGGGCTGGGTGCAGGTGCTCATGTCGTGGCCTCCGCCTGGTCGGGGTGCCCGCCCTCGGGCGGCCGGGGTGGCGGCGGCGGCCGGGCCCTCGGCGGCGGACCAGTCGACCCAGGCCTGGAAGGCCTCGACGAGCTGGTGCGCCACGGGGATGGGCGCCGGCTCGCGCGCCAGCACGTCGCGGGCGGTGCGCTCCGCCTCGACGACGTCGGGCAGGTGCCCGACCCCGACGGCCGCGGCCTTCGCCGCGTAGCCGTCGAGGCGGGACACGAGCTCGTCGCGCTCGGCGACGGCCGCGGCGTAGCGGTTCTGCGCCAGGGTCATCGCCGCGTCGACCCGGTCGAGTCGGGCGAGGTACGCCGTGAGCCCGTCCTCCGAGGACGGGACCGGCCCGAGGGCGGAGACGTCCGGGACGGCGTGGCGCGGTGCGGGTGACACGGCGCGGACCGCCCGCCGGGCGAGCTGGGCCAGGGCACCCTGCCGGGCCTCGAGCCCGCTGAGCCGTTCGGTGGCCAGGGCCATCCGCTCCCGGGCCGCCCGCCGCTGAGCCCCGCCGACGATGAGGTCGCGCTCGAAGCGGGCGGCGTCGTTCTCGAGCGGACCCAGCAGCCCGCCGACGTCACCGCCGCGTCGGGCCCGCTCCGCCACCTGCTCGGTGCGCTCGGTGAGTGCGTCGAGGGTCCGCTGCGCCTCGGGTCGCGAGGCGTCCGGCTCGAGCGCCACCTGGTCGCGGAGCCGGTCCAGGGCCACCCGCAGCTCGGACACCCGCCGGGCGTGGGCGTCCGCCGCCGGGTCCAGCGCCAGGCGGGTGCGCAGCTGCCCGGCGAGCGCGTCGGAGAGGCGGCAGGCCTCGGGCAGTGACAGCGCCAGCCCGGCGCCGCCCCCGCCGCCGTCCTGCAGGTGACCGTGGACGAGCACCGAGAGCCGTTCGCGTTCCGTGGGCCCCACCCGGCCGCCGTCCCAGGTGGCGACGAGCAGCTGGTGGCGGTCGGAGGCGGCCTTCCACAGCGCCATCGACAGGGTGAGGTCGCGGGTGAGGTCCTCCTCGGTGGCCGCGGTGAGCGCGGCGGCGTCGAGCTCGTCGAGCTCGGTGCGCCGGCCGCGCAGCCAGCCCTCCAGCGCCGAGAGGTAGGCCTGCACCTCCCCCGGATCCAGCGGCCGGCCGAGGCGCCCCGGGGCGGCCGGGGCGGTGACGCCGCTCACGGGGTGCGTCCGTACCGTGCGGCCGGGGGCTGCGGCGCCGGCCCGAGCGTGTCGGCCAGCCACCGGTCGTAGCTGGCCGTCCAGCGGCCGTCGGTGCGGGTCTGCTCCAGGACGGCGTTGACGAACCGCACGAGGTCGACCTCGTCGGAGGCGATGCCGACGCCGTAGGGCTCGTCGGTGAAGGCGTCGCCGACGACCACCGCGTAGGGGTCCTGGGCGGCGAGCCCGGCGAGCACCGTGTCGTCGCCGGTGATCGCGTCGACCCCGCCCTCCTGGAACAGCACGAGGCAGCCCGTGTGGTTGGCCGCGGGTACCGCGATCGCCCCGGGGGCCTCGGTCTCGAGGGTCCGCAGGCTCGAGGTGCCCGCGGGCGCGCAGACCCGCACCCCGTCGAGCTGGTCCAGGCCGGTGACGTCGGACCCCTCGCGCACGAGCAGCTTCTGGCCCGCCCGGTAGTACTCGCTGGAGAACGCGATCTGCGTCCACCTCTCGCACGTGATCGTCATCGTGCGGACCACGACGTCGACCTCGCCCTCCTGGAGCAGCGGGATGCGGTCGGCGGCGGTGATCACCCGCAGCTGCACGTGGCCCTTGGCCTCGCCGAAGATCGCGGCCGCGATGGCGTTGACGACGTCGATGTCGAAGCCCTCGATCCGGCCGGTGAACGGGTTGCGCGACCCGAACAGGTAGGTGTCGGCCGACACCCCCGCGACCAGCCGGCCCCGCTCCCGGATCTGCTCCATGGTCGAGCCCCGTGGCATCGCGCCGGGCTCGGGAAGCGGCCCCTCCGGGGCGTACGACTCGAGCGCGTCGTCGCACTCCGGTGCCGTGGTCGGCGACGCCGTGCTCCCGCCCGTGGCGGAGGTCGAGGGCGTCGGCGAGGCCGGCAGCGGGGTCGGGCTGTAGCCGCAGCCGGCGACGAGGGCGGCGGCGAGCCCGAGGACGGCCGCGAGGCGGCGGGTGCTCACGAGTACTCCCCGAGCCGGACCGACACGCCCCGCCAGGCGGCCGCCGCGGCGGCCAGGCCCAGCACCACCCACAGCCCGGCGGCCGCGAGGAGCAGCCAGGTGCTGCTGCGCAGCGAGGCCGTGGCCGAGGCTGCGGCGTCGGAGACCACCTGGGCCATCGAGTCGTCGAAGGCCGTGAAGGCCGCCGTGCTGCCGTCGGGCCCCTCGGTGGTGGCCAGCTCCACCGCGTCGTCCCAGCGCCCCGCCTCGTCGAGGGCCACCACCTCGGCGTGCCGGTCGACGTAGGCCTGCCACTGCAGGCGCACCGTCGCGTCGCCCGCGACGACGAGTGCGTCGTCGACCTCCGCGGCAGCGGCGGTCCAGGCGTCCTCGAAGGCCTGGCCGGACCCGCGCGCGATGAGGCGCAGGCTCTCGTCCGACTTCGCGTCGTTGGCGGCCGTGCGGGCGGCGGCGCCGTCGACGACGACGGCGTACGAGGTGTTCCGCACCGCGTCGTTGTCACCGGCTCGCGTCCCCGCCACGGCGACGGCGACGGCCCCGGCGACGACGACGGCCAGTGCAGCGACGGCAAGGCCGACGTTGACGAACCGCCGGAACCGCCGGGCGACCCAGCGGTTGACGAGGAACAGCACCACGATGGTGAGCGCCGCCACGCCGAGGAGCCACCACGGGTGCTGGCCGGCCATCGCCGACTCGGCGCGCTCGGCGTTGGCGGTGACGAGCGCGTCGGTCAGCGGGAGCGCGGTGGCGCGCAGCTCGCTGCTCGCCTGGCGCAGGTAGGCGCCACCGACGGGCAGGCCCTGACGGTTGTTGGCGCGCGCCAGCTCGATCGTCGACGCGTACTCGATGACGGCGGTGTTGAGCCGGGCCAGCACCTCGCGGTCGGCCGGCTGGGCCTCGGCCGCGGCCACGATGCCGGTGGTGACCGAGGCCAGGGCGGCGTCGTAGGCGCTGCGCTGGGCCTCGCTCTCCAGGCCGCCGACGAGGAAGGCGTTGGTCGCCAGGGCGTCGGCTCGCAGCAGGTCGGTCTCGATGGCCTGGGCGCGGATGAGCTGCTCGGTGTCGGCGGCCGCCGAGCGGTTGGCGTCCCACCCGAGGACGAGCAGGAGCGACGAGACCGCGGTCGCGACGAGCACGGTCACCGTCGCGAGGGTGCGCAGCCGCCTCAGCGCGGCGGGCGTCGAGCCCCGGGTCAGCGGCCGAAGCACGCCACCACGACGGGCTCCCGGCGCCGCGGGGGCGGGGGGTGCGCCGGCCACACCCGGGGCCGGGGGGCGCGGCCGGGCCGCCGTCTGCTGGCTCATCGGGGCTCCTCCTTCTCGACGACCAGGTCGTCGGGTTCCAGCCCGCGCAGCTGCTCGACGCTGGGTTCCTCCACCTCGCGCAGCCGCCACGCGTGCCGGCCGATCGCCGCCTCGAGGACGTTGCGGGCGAACCTGCCGTTGCCGAAGCTCGGCCCGCGCGAGGCCCCGGCGAGGAGGGTCCGGAAGCGGTGCTCGACGGTGTCGTCGACGTCGTAGTCCGCGTTGCCCGCCAGGAGGCGGAAGATCGCGACGAGCTCGTCCTCGCTGTAGTCGGCGAACTCGATGGTCGTGCGGAACCGGCTCTCCAGACCCGGGTTCTGGCTGATGAACACCGCCATCGGGACGGGGTAACCGGCGACCACGACGACGAGGTCGTCGCGCCGGTCCTCCATCTCCTTCACGAGGGTGTCGACGGCCTCGGTGCCGTACTGGTCGCCGGCGAGGCTGTAGGCCTCGTCGACGAACAGCACCCCGCCGTCGGCGGACGCCACGAGCTCGGCGGTCTTGAGCGCGGTCTGCCCCAGGTAGCCGGCGACCAGCTCGCTCCGGTCGACCTCGACGAGCTGTCCCGACGACAGCAGGCCGAGGGCGCGGTAGATGCCGGCCACGAGCCGGGCGACGGTGGTCTTGCCCGTGCCGGGGTTGCCGGTGAAGACGAGGTGGCGGGTGAGGGAGGGGGTCCGCAGCCCGGCACGCTCCCGCTTGGACTCGATGCGCAGCACCGCCACCTGGCGGTGGATCTCGGCCTTGACCTCGGTGAGGCCGATGAGGGCGTCGAGCTCGGCGAGCAGGTCCTCGAGGCTGGGCGCCGGTGCCGCCTCAGTGCCCGCGGCGGCCTCGGCGGGCTCGGCGGGCTCGGTGGCCGGCTCGACCTCGCCCGGCGCCACCGGGTGGGCCCCGGGCGCCACGGCGCCCGGCTCCGGGCTCGGCGAGGACGGTGGCACCGGGGTCCCGCCGAGGCCCGGGAAGGCGCCGGGGGCCCAGTCGTCGAGACCCTCGAGGTCGAGGGTGGGCAGTCGCGGCGACGGCGTGGGGGGCCCCGGGCGCGGGCCGAGGACGCCGAGCTGGGCGCTCGACGCCGTCGCGGCGTTGCCGAGGACCCGAGGCGTGGGGTCGCCGAGGCCGGTGGCGGCGGTGCAGACCTGCGCCAGGGCGCGGGCGTAGGCCGACGCCTGCGGGTGTGACCGCCCGGCGAGCCCGCCGAGCAGCGGGGTCGGGACGGACCGCCACCGCCGGGCCCGCGAGGCCGCCCGGGTGAAGTCCTCGGCACCCCGGCCGGGCCCGGTGGCGGCGGCCCAGTCGACGAAGGCGCCCCGAGCCGGCTCGGCGACGGTGGCGGCGAGGGCCTCGCCCTCGGCCCGCGCCGCCGTGGGGTCCAGGCCGGCCCGGCGGGCGGTCTCGGCGAGCGTGGCGAGCGCGGCCGCGAGCGGCACGTGCGGCGCGTCCGGTGCGGGCGTCATCACGGCTCCAGGTCGAGGGTGTTCCGGGTCGGCACCGGTGGGACGTGCGGGCCGGGGCCCGCGGTTCCCGCACCGCCCTCCGGGGTGACCCCGGTGCCGAGGTCGAGCGACCCGCCGGACGCCGGTGCCCCGAACCGGCTCTCGAGGAACAGCCCGTGCGCCACGAGGGCCTGGGCGTCGGAGTGGACGGCGGCGTCGAGCATCCGCTCCATCGTCGCCGCGAGCAGCTCGAGCTGGTCGACGAGCACCATGAGCGCGCTCTGGCCCTCCTCGATGGGGCGGCTGTCGGCCCAGTCGCGCGGCAGGCGCAGGTAGCCGTCGACGGTCCCGGGGAGGTAGTCGGTGGCCGTGGCCACCACGGCGTAGCCGTCGGCGCTGCCGACCCCGAGCTCCGGGAGGCGGGGCAGGATGGCGCGGATCAGTCCGTCGACCCGGGTCACCCGGGCCCGCACCACCGCGGGGGCACGACCCTCGTCGAGCATTGCGGCGACCCGGTCGAGGGCGGCCGTGATCTCGGCGTCACCGGGTGGCGCCGGCAGCGCCTCGCCGGCGCCGCTCCCGGCACGAGCCGCCAGCCACTCACGGAGCCCCACGACGGATCACTGGCCCGGGGTGGCCCCGAGGTCCAGGTCCTGGGCCCCCCGCTGGTCCTGGGCGTGCACCCGCGCCAGGTACTCCTTGGACTTGTCGACCTCGGTCTCGAGCACCCCGATCGTCTGCGCCATCGAGTCCAGCGCCTTGAGCTTGAACTCGTCGATCGAGTCCATCGTCGCGTAGATGTTCTGGAACGCCGCCTGGAGCTCGGGCATCCCGAGGGTGCTCGAGGCGGCCTGCTCCTGGATGGCCGCGGAGTTGTCGCGGAGCATCTCCGAGGTGCGCTCGATCAGGCCGGACGTGGTGCGGTTCAGCGCGGAGATCTGGTCGAGGACGAGCTTCTGGTTTCCGAGGGCCTGGGCCACGATGACCGCGGTGCGCAGCGCGCCGACCGTGGTGGTCGAGGCGCGGTCGACACCCTTGATGAGCTCGATGTTGTTCTTGATGATGACGTCGATCGCCAGGTAGCTCTGGATCGAGACCGCGAGCTGCGTCAGCAGGTCCTGGTGCTTCTGCCGCACGTAGAACAGCACGTCCTGGCTCAGCGCCCTCGCGGCGTCCGGGTCGGACAGCTCGAGCTCGGCGACCCGCGCCGCGACCTTCTCGTCGAGGCGCTCGGCGATGTAGACGTACTGGTTGAGCCGGCCCATCGCCGCCCAGAGGTTGGTCTTCTCGAGGCCGAGCGCGACGTTGTCGCGGGTGAGCTCGTCCTGACCGCTGCGCAGGCTGTGCAGGATGCCGTCGAGCTGGCTCTGGGCGCTCTGGTAGCGGCGGAAGTAGTCGACCACCTTGTCGCCCCACGGGATGACGCCGAGGATCCTGCGGCCCCCGGTGACCTGGCTGGGGTCCAGGTCCTCGACGGTGCGGCGCAGCTCGAGCAGGGTCCTGCCCACGGTCGAGCCCTCGGCGAGCCCACCCTCCTTCAGTGCCCGCACCGGCTGCTGGAGCAACCGGTTGGAGGTCTCGGCGGCCTTGCGGATGTCGGCGTCCCCCATGGTGCGCACGACCTCGGCCTGCTGGGCGAACTCCGGACTGCGCGGCGCGGCGCTGGTGAGTGCCTGCATGAACGTGTCGACCCGGTTGTCGAGCGCCGGCACGGCGTCGGCCTGGACCGCGGGTGCCATCCGGGGCGCCTGCGTGGTGGTGACCGGCTTCGGGGGCTCCGGCGCGCTGAGCGTCAGCACGCCCTCGGGGGGCGCGAGGGGGGCCGCGGCGGCGGCGTCGTCGGAGCTCATGGTGGGGGGCACCTTCCGTGGGGGTCGGGGGTCCGTGGGACGCCGGTCAGGCGCTCGGGGGTTCCCTCGGGTCGGCGGCCGGCCGGGAGGTCGGCTCGGCGCCACGATAGGACCCCGGCGGCGGGATGGTCGCGTCGCGCTGGCCGAAGTCGACGCGGGGAGCCTCCCGCTGCTCGTCGTCTGCCTCGAAGTACTCGGCCCGCTCGACGTGGAACAGGCCGGCGACGACGTTGGCGGGCACCGTCTCGACGCGGGTGTTGAGGTCGCGGACGGTCGCGTTGTAGTAGCGCCGCGCCGAGGCGATCCGGTCCTCGGTGGTGGTCAGCTCGGCCTGCAGTGCGGCGAAGTTCTCGTTGGCCTTGAGGTCGGGGTAGGCCTCCGCGACGGCGATCAGCCGCCCGAGCGCCTGGCTGAGCAGGTTCTCGCTCTGCGCCTGCTGGCCCGGCGACTGCCCGGGTGCCATGGCGGCCGAGCGGGCCCGCACGACGTCCTCGAGCGTCCCGCGCTCGTGCGCCGCGTAGCCCTTGACGGTCTCGACGAGGTTGCCGATGAGGTCGTGGCGGCGGGTGAGCTCGACGTCGATCTGCCGCCAGGCCTCCTGCACGAGGTTGCGCAGCCGGACGAGCCCGTTGTAGGCGGCGACCGCCCAGCCGGCCAGGGCGACCACGACGACGACGAGGACGATCACGACGATGATGCCGGTGCTCACGGATGTCTCCTGACTATTCTCCCTGCGGAAATCGTACGGGCCGGAGTGTGGCGCCCGTCACACGGACCCCGCTAGGGTGACGCGGACCACACCGATCGTAGGACCGGGAGGTCATACATGGACACCGTCGTCGTCGGGGTCGACAACAGCGACGTCTCCACCCGTGCCGTGGAGTTCGCCGTGGATCGCGCCCAGCACAACAACTGGAAGGTGGTCCTCGTCCACGTGATCCCGTGGACCCCGTACTCGTTCACCACCCCCTCCGAGAACGAGCACCGGCACCGCGAGCGCCAGCGCGAGATCGAGGCCGCGAACGAGCAGATCCTCGACCCGATGAGCAGGATCGCCGAGAGCGGCGGGGTTCCCCACGAGGAGGTCGTGCACCACGGCAAGCCGTCGGACACCATCCTCGACATCGCCGAGGACCACAAGGCGATCCACATCATCGTCGGCCGCACCGGTGACTCCGGCCTGCGCGAGGCGATCTTCGGCAGCGTGGCGAGCCGGCTGGTCCAGCACGCCAAGGTCCCCGTGACGGTGGTGCCGTGATGAACCCCGTCGACTGGTTCAACTCGTTCTCCGACTGGCTGACCGGCTGGGTCTTCTACTCGGTCGACATCGGGGGGGCCACCTTGCCCCTCATCGTCGTCTGGCTCGTCGTCGCCGGGGCGTTCTTCACCGCGTGGCTCGGGTTCATGCAGGTGCGCGGCCCGAAGCTGTCGGTCGACCTGGTGCGGGGCAAGTACTCCAGCCCCGACGACGCCGGTGAGGTCACCCACTTCCAGGCGCTGGCCACCGCCGTGTCCGGCACCGTCGGCCTCGGCAACATCGCCGGTGTGGCCGTGGCGATCTCCCTCGGCGGCCCCGGCGCCACCTTCTGGATGATCATCGCGGGACTGCTCGGCATGGCGACCAAGATGGCCGAGTGCATGCTCGGCGTGAAGTACCGCCGCTACCACGAGGACGGCTCCGTGTCCGGCGGGCCGATGTACTACCTGCGCCACGGGCTGGCCGAGCGCGGCATGGCCGGGCTCGGCAAGGTGCTCGCGGTCTTCTTCGCCATCTTCATGATCGGTGGCGCGGTCGGCGGCGGCAACATGTTCCAGTCCAACCAGGCCACCGCGCAGATCGTCGCCGTCACCGGTGGTGAGGGCTCCTTCCTGGGGGACAACCCGTGGATCGTCGGCCTGGTCTTCGCGGCCGCGGCCGGAGCCGTCATCATCGGTGGGATCAAGAGCATCGCCCGGGTCACCGAGAAGGTCGTGCCCTTCATGGCGGTGCTCTACCTCACCGCCTGCGTCATCGTCATCGTCTGGAACATCGGCTCGGTGCCGGCAGCGTTCGGCGACATCTTCTCCGGCGCGTTCACCGGCGAGGGCGTGGCCGGCGGTGTCGTCGGCGCCCTGATCGTCGGCTTCCAGCGCGCGGCGTTCTCGAACGAGGCGGGCCTGGGCTCGGCCTCGGTCGCCCACTCGGCCGTCAAGACCGAGGAGCCGGCCACCGAGGGCTTCGTCGCCATGCTCGAGCCGTTCATCGACACCGTGGTCATCTGCACGATGACCGCGCTGACGATCGTCATCACCGGCGTGTGGAACGACCCTGACGCCACCGAGCTCGGTGGGGTCGACCTGACCTCACGGTCGTTCGAGACGGTGCTGCCGTGGTTCCCGGTCGTGCTGGCCGTGGCCGTCGTGCTCTTCGCGTTCTCGACGATGCTCAGCTGGTCCTACTACGGGATGAAGGCCACCGGGTACCTCTTCGGCGACAGCACGGTCGCCGAGAACGTGTTCAAGGTCTTCTTCCTCATCCTCACCGTCATCGGCTCGGTGGCGGCGCTCGACAAGGTGCTCGCCTTCTCCGACTCCGCGATCTTCCTCATGAGCATCCCGAACATCATCGGGCTCTACATCCTGGCGAGGGTGATCCGCAAGGAGATCTGGGGCTACTACGACCGGGTCCAGAGCGGCGAGGTCAAGCAGGTGGCGGACCACTACTGAGGCGCGCCGCCGCGGTGTCGACGGGCTCGTCGACCCGGTCTCAGCCGAGGCCGAGGTCGGCGAGCCCGTAGGCGTGCCGGTACTCGAGCCCCGCCTCGGCGAAGCGCTCGGCGGCACCGGTGGCCCGGTCGGCGATGGTGGCCACGGCGACGACCGTCGCACCGGCCTCCTGCGCGGCGCGGGCCGCCTCCAGCGGTGAGGCACCCGTGGTGGAGGTGTCCTCGACGACGAGGACGCGGCGTCCCTCGATCGACGGGCCCTCGATCCGCTGCTGCAGCCCGTGCGCCTTGCCGGCCTTGCGGACGACGAAGGCGTCGAGCCTCCCGCCCTGGGCGGCCCGGGCGTGAAGCATCGAGGTGGCGACCGGGTCGGCTCCGAGGGTGAGGCCACCCACGGCGTCGACGTCGAGGTCGGCGACGAGGTCGAGCATCACCCGGCCGACGAGCGGCGCCGCCTCGCCGTCCAGGGTGATCCGGCGCAGGTCGACGTAGTAGTCGGCCTCGCGCCCCGAGGACAGGGTCACCCGGCCGTGGACGACGGCCCTGGCCCGGACGAGGTCGAGGAGCCGGGCGCGGTCGGAGGCGATGTCGGTCACGGCCCCACCGTAGGGCCTGGTGCCGGCGCCCGCCGCGCCGGCTCAGGGCCGGCGCACCGGGGGCGGCACCCCCGTCCAGGCGGCGCCGATGTCGGGCGACGCCAGCGAGGTGCCGAACTCGGCACTGGTCCACGTGGAGTGCCCGGCGGCTGCCGGCGCCTCGGGCGGCTCGGGGGGCTCGGTGCCGTCCCAGATGTCGATGCCGGCGCGCAGCATCCGGCCGGTGGGGCTGGACGTCACGGCGCCGGCGAGGGCCAGCAGCAGATCGGGGGGCAGGCCGTCGAGGAGGGTCCGGGGTCGGCGGTGCTCCGCGAGGACGAGCACCCGGGCGACGGCGTGGACGTCGTCGGCGCCGAACCGGTAGCCGGTGAGCAGCAGGCTGCGCACCTGGCCGAGGACCGCGGCCCGCACGGCGGGACCGAGGCCGGTGAGCGCGTGCCGGTGCGCCGTCTCCTGCCAGTCGGTGGACGCGGTGCGCAGGAGATGGCGGTACTCGTGGAGCACCTCGGGCTCCGCCAGGGGCCGCATCGTCCGATCGTAGGACGGCCCGCCGACGACGTCACGCCCCTTTCCCGGACGGGGGTCACGGCCGGCGGCGGAACCGCTCGGCGACCCGTCCCGCCCCGCCGCGGACGAACGGCCGCGGGAGGGCGCGCAGCGCCGTGGCCGCGACCTTCCAGGCGGGGCCGGGGACCGAGACGACCTTGCCCGCGGCGACGTCCGCCAGGGCCTGGCGGGCGACCTCGTCGGCGTCGAGCCAGAGGGCGGCGGGGACGCCGGGCAGCTCCATCCGCGCTCGCTCGTGGAACTCGGTGCGGGTCAGCCCGGGGCACAGTGCGGTCACGGTGACGCCGGTGCCGCGCAGCTGCTCGGCGAGGCCCTCGCTGAAGACGGTGACGAAGGACTTCTCCGCCGAGTACGTGCCGGACGCCATGAAGGAGGCGACCGACGAGACGTTGAGGATGGCGCCGCGGCCGCGTTCGCGCATGGCCCGGCCGGCCGCGTGGCTGGTGAGCAGCACGGCCCGCACCATGACGTCCAGCGCCGCCTCCTCCTCGCGCACGTCGTTGTCGAGGAACGGGCGGTGCAGACCGAAGCCGGCGTTGTTGACGAGCAGGTCGACCGGGCGGTCCGGGTCCGCGAGCCGGTCACAGACCAGCTGGGTCTGACCGCGGTCCGCGAGGTCGGCCACGAGCACCTCCACCACGGTGCCGTGCGCGGCCCGCAGCTCGGCAGCGAGGCGCTCGAGCCGGGCACGGTCGCGGGCCACGACCACGAGGTGGCCGCCCTCGCGGGCGAGGCGCCGGGCGAGCGCCAGGCCGAGGCCGGCGGAGGCTCCGGTGACGAGGGCGGTGCGAGCGCCGGGGGCGTCCATCGGGCCAGTATCGCCGCCGCTCCGGCACCGGGCGGCGCCGGAGTCCGCCACTAGGGTGGGACGGTGCGCATCGCCACGTGGAACGTCAACTCGATCCGCTCCCGCATCGACCGGGTCGAGGCCTGGCTGCAGCGCTCCGACATCGACGTGCTCGCGGTCCAGGAGACCAAGGCCCGCGACGACCAGTTCCCGTCGGAGCGCCTCGCCGCCCTGGGCTACCAGGTGGCGCACCACGGGTTCGACCAGTGGAACGGCGTGGCCGTCCTCTCCCGCGTCGGCCTCGACGACGTCACCGTCGGCTTCGACGGCGACCCGGGCTGGGGCGACCCCGTCGCCCGGGAGGCGCGGGCCATCGGGGCCACGTGCGGCGGCATCCGGGTGTGGTCCCTCTACGTGCCGAACGGCCGCGCCCTCGGCGACCCACACATGGAGTACAAGCTGCGCTGGCTCGCCGAGCTGCGCGACCGCGCCGCCGCCTGGGCGGAGCAGATCACGCCGGTGGCGCTGTGCGGCGACTGGAACATCGCCCCGCAGGACGACGACGTGTGGTCGATGGAGTACTACGCCGACAAGTCGCACGTCTCCCCGCCGGAGCGGGCCGCCTTCCGGGCCTTCCTCGAGGACGGGTTCGTCGACGTCGTCCGGCCGTACGCCCCTGGTCCCGGTGTCTACACCTACTGGGACTACCAGCAGCTTGCCTTCCCGAAGCGGCGCGGCATGCGCATCGACTTCGTCCTGGGGTCGCCGTCCTTCGCGGACCGCGTGACCGGCGCCGTCATCGACCGCGAGGAGCGCAAGGGCAAGGGCGCCAGCGACCACGCGCCGGTCGTCGTCGAGCTCGAGGAGTAGCGCCGGGCGGGCAGCAGGTGGGTGGGGGCTGTCGTCGACCCCGCCTGCGGGGTTACCGTGCCGCGGTGGCACGCGCATCCCACGAGCTCGTCGCGACGGTCCTCGTCGCGCCCCGCGCGCTGCCCGAGCTCGAGGTGGCGATGATGGCGCGCGACCTCTGGGTCTGGCCGCTGGCGACGGCGCCGACCTGCGGGGACGGTCCGCGGCTCGCCGCCCAGACGGTGCGCCGGATGGTCACCGCGCGGCGCGGGGAGTGGGACCTCGCGTGGGACTGGGTGCCGGTCTGGGTGTCCTTCGGGCGGAGCTGGCGCCAGGGCGAGGAGCCGCTGCCCTGGTCGGCGCACGCCGCCCTCTGGGACGCCCTCGAGGCCTTCGGCGACCACGTCCGCTACCGCAAGTGGCTCGGGGGCGTTACTCCGCTGCCCCTGCCGCGCGGGGTCGACGTGCCCGCCGACCGCCGGCACGCTTCCTAGGCTCCCGCGGCCGCGCGATCATGGAGGGGTGCGACGAGCGGTGCGGGTCCGGGTCTCCGGCGAGGTGCAGGGGGTGAGCTTCCGCGGCTTCGCCGCCCGCGAGGCCGTCCGGCTCGAGCTCTTCGGGTGGGTCCGCAACGACGACGACGGCTCGGTGGTCGGGCACTTCGAGGGGCCCGAGGACGACGTCGAGCAGATGGTGAGGTGGTGCCACCGGGGCTCACCGTCCGCCCACGTGCGCGACGTCGAGGTCGTCGAGGCCGAGCCGACGGGGGTCCGGACCTTCGAGGTGCGCTACTGACGCTCCATCGCGCGGCCCGCGGGCCCGGCCCGACGGATTGCGCCTCAGCGCAGGTTCGGGTGGCTCAGCGCACGGTGCGACCTGCGCTGAGGCGACCCGGACATCGCTGAGCGCAGCGCCGGTCAGGCGCGTGCGAGGATGCCGGCGGCGTAGGACGCCTGGCCCACGTGCTGGGTGCAGTCGTTGAGCACGCTGACCAGCCGCACGCCGAGGGTGACCGGGGGGTCCCAGTCGGGGTCGACGACCCGGTCGAGGTCGGCCTCGGTGACGCCGCCGAGGTGCCGGGCCGCCATCGCGTGGGTGGCGTCGAAGTAGCCGCGGAGGTGCTCGGCCGGGGCGCGGACCTGCAGCACCTCGTCGTACGTCATGCCGTACCCGTGGGCGCTCGCCGGGAAGGGCAGGCCGAACCGGTCGTGCCAGCCGCCGGAGGTCCAGACCATGTCGTCGTCGAACGCGTGGGCCACGTGGTCGTCGAGCACCCGGGTCAGGTGCCAGACCAGCCAGGCGACGGTGTTGGCGCCGGGTGCCGGCGGTGCGGCGAGCTGCTCCTCGGGCACGTCGTCGAGGAGGCCGTGGACGGTCTCGCGGACCCGCCCGAGGCCGTCGAGGAGGATGTCGCTCGCGGAGGCCATGGGGTGACGCTACGCCCCCGAGCGGACGGCGGACATCCGGGGCGACGCGGTGGTGGTGCGGCGGCCACCGAGCGTGAGCGCCACGAGGGCGCCGGCCCCGGCCGCCACCGCCGCCCCGCGGAAGACGGTCGCCACCTGGACGACGGCGGCGTCGCGCAGCGCGGTCGCGTCGGTGGGGTCCGGCAGCGCCCCGACCGCCGCGTAGTAGCGATGCAGCCCCACGGCGGTGAGCAGGGCCAGCCCCACGACCATCCCCACCATCCGGGCCACGACGACGAGGGCGGATGCCGTGCCGTGGCTCTCCTCGCTGGAGGCGCCGAGCGCGGCGTCGTTGACCGGTGCCAGCGCCAGGCCCACGCCGAGGCCCGCGGCGGCCAACACCACGGTGGCGGTCCACTGCTCGAGCGAGCCGGGGCCCCACGCGGACATCGCGGCGAGCGCGGCCGCCGCCAGGGCGAGTCCGGCCGCGGCGACCGGGCCGTCGCCCAGGCGCCGCACCGCCCATCCCCCGGCGAGGGCCCCGACGGGCACGGCGAGGAGAAAGCGGACGAGGACGAGCGCGGCCTCGGTCTCGTCGGCGCCGGAGACGAGGCGGGCGAGCAGGGGCACGTCGACGACCACGGCCACCAGGGCGACGCCGGCCAGCAGGGAGGCGGTGAGTGCGCGCAGCATCACCGGGCCGACGAGGCCCCGGGGGACGAGCGGCTCGGCGGCCCGGCGGTGGTGGACCAGGTGCGCGACGGCCAGCAGCAGCGCCAGGGGGAGCAGCGCGTAGCCGAGCGGGCCGACGACCTCGCGTGCCGGGTCGGCGGCGGCGAAGGTGAGGACGACGCAGCCGAGGGCTCCGCCGAGCAGCAGCGCACCCGGCAGGTCCACCCGGCGCAGCAGGCCCCACCGGCCGCGGAGGCCGACGAGAACGGCGGCGGCCAGGAGGACGAGGGAGAGCACGCCGATCGGCGTCGCCAGCCGTGACGAGGCGTCCCCGAACGGCACGAACGGCAGCCCCAGGGTGACGCTGGTGGCCAGCGCCTCCGGCGCCGCCAGGGCCAGCCACCCGGTGGCGGCGGCGAGCACAGCGAGCAGGAGCGGCACCGGCCGCGGGCGCGGCACCGCCCCGCCGCCCGTGACGACGACGAGACCCGAGAGCACGACGCCCGCGAGGGCCCCGACCCAGAAGATCGCCCGCCAGTCGGCGACGACGAGGACGAGGGCGCCCAGCACCGGCCCGAGCACCGAGCCCAGCTCCTGCACCGCGCCCACCACGCCGAGGGGCAGGCCGCGCCGCCCGGCCGGCCACAGGTCGGCCACGAGCGCGAGCGTCGCCGGCACCAGGCCACCACCGCCGACGCCCTGCACCACCCGTCCCGCCACGAGCACCGGCAGCTCCACCGCGAGCGCGGTGACCGCCGAGCCCACGACGAAGACGACGAGGCAGCCGAGGAGCACCCGCTGCCGGTCGACGAGGTCGGCGACCCGCCCGACGAGCGGCAGCACCGCGACGTAGCCGAGCAGGAAGCCGGAGATGATCGGCGTGGCCCGCTGGAGCGCGTCGATGCCGACGCCGACGCCGCGCATCATGTCGGTGAGGGCGAGGACGACGACGTAGGTGTCGGCCGCCGCGAGCGCCACCGCGACCGAGGCCGTCGCGAGCAGGGCCCTAGGGGCCGGTGATCTCAACGGGGCTGCCGTAGTCACTGACGACGAGCGTGTACGTGGAGGTGGTGCCGTCGAAGAACGGCCCGTTGATCACCGCCGTGCGCAGCTGGTCGTTCTCGGTGAGGCCGTAGGTGACGTCGTAGGTGCCGGTGCCGTCACCGAGGTCGAGGACCTTCTCGACGGTGCTGCCGTCGAGGGTGCCGGTGATGGTGCCGAGCACCTCGGAGGCCTCCCGGACCTCGGGACCGTTCTGCGGGTCCCCCGTCGCCGTCAGCATCGAGGAGATGCCGTCGCCGGGGTGGAAGAACATCGCCGGGTTCGGGGCACCGAGAGTGGCGAGGTCGGCCTCCTCGTACTCGGGTGTGAAGAACTTGATCCAGGTCGTCTCGCCGATGGCGATGACCTCCACGGTGCCGGCGACCCCCTCGATGGTGCCGGTGATCGTGCCCCGGAACTTCGGCTCCTCCTCGCTCACGACCCCCTGGCCCTGCGCGGCGGTGACGACGTTCGTGCGCTCCGGCACGTCCCGGCTCGACAGGTCCAGGGTCACCGAGCCGGCCGTGTCCAGCGCGGCGCGGGCGTCCTCGAGGCGGTCGGCCGCCGGCGCCTCCTCGGCGACGCCGGCCCCGGAGCAGCCGGCGGTGAGGAGGGCCACCGTCGCGACGAGGGCGGCGGCGAGCGGGCCGGGGCGCGGGGGCATGGCGGCAGGGTAGCCGCTGGCCGGTGCGAGGCTACGGCCGGCCACGCGCCACGACACCGCGGTTCGTCGACCTGGCACGGGTTGCCAACCCGTGCCAGGTCGACATTTCGGGGTCACCCCGAAATGTCGAGGCGGGTGGGTCAGGAGAGGGTGAGGCCCTCGCCGGAGTCGGCGAGCCCGACCTTGACGGTGTCGCCGTCGCGGACCTCGCCCTTGAGCAGCGACGTCGCCAGCCGGTCGCCGATCTCGCGCTGCACCAGGCGGCGCAGCGGCCGGGCGCCGAACGCCGGGTCGTACCCGGCAGCGGCGAGCCAGGCCTTGGCGTCGTCGCTGACGTCGAGGGTGATCCGGCGGTCGTGCAGCCGGGTCGACAGCTGCCGCACCTGCAGGTCCACGATGCGGGCGAGCTCCTCGGTCGTCAGCGGGTCGAAGACCACGACCTCGTCGAGCCGGTTGAGGAACTCCGGCTTGAAGGCGCCCCGGACCGCGCCCATCACCGCCTCGCGACGGGCGTCCCGGTCCAGCGTCGGGTCGATGAGGTACTGCGACCCGAGGTTGGAGGTCATGACGAGGATGACGTTGCGGAAGTCGACGGTGCGGCCCTGGCCGTCGGTGAGCCGGCCGTCGTCGAGCACCTGGAGCAGGATGTCGAAGGTCTCCGGGTGGGCCTTCTCCACCTCGTCGAGGAGCACCACCGAGTAGGGGCGGCGCCGGACCGCCTCGGTGAGCTGGCCGCCCTCCTCGTAGCCGACGTACCCGGGCGGGGCGCCGATGAGGCGCGCCACCGCGTGCCGCTCCGAGTACTCGGACATGTCGATCCGGACCATCGCCCGCTCGTCGTCGAAGAGGAAGTCGGCGAGCGACTTCGCGAGCTCGGTCTTGCCGACGCCGGTCGGTCCGAGGAAGAGGAAGCTGCCGGTGGGGCGGTCGGGGTCGGCGATGCCGGCCCGGCTGCGGCGCACCGCGTCGGACACGGCGCGCACGGCCTCGGCCTGGCCGATGAGCCGGGCGCCGATGATCGACTCCATCGACAGCAGCTTCTCGGTCTCGCCCTGCAGCAGCCGCCCGGCGGGGATGCCGGTCCACGCCGAGATCACCTCGGCGATGTCGTCGGCACCGACCCGCTCCTTGACCATGAGGTCGGAGTCGTCCAGGGCCGACTCAGCGGCCTGGGCCGCGTCGAGCTCGGTCTGCAGGCCCGGGATCTCGCCGTAGAGCACCCGCGAAGCGCCCTCGTAGTCGCCCTCGCGCTGCATCCGGTCGGCCTGGGTGCGCAGGTCGTCGAGCCGCGCCTTGAGGTCGCCGACCCGGTTCAGGCCCTCCTTCTCGAAGGCCCAGCGCGCGTTGAGCGCGTCGAGCTGCTCGGTGGCGTCGGCCAGGTCGGCCCGCAGCCTCTCGAGCCGCTCCTGCGAGGCCTCGTCGGTCTCGCGGGCCAGGTGCAGCTCCTCCATCTTCAGCCGGTCCACCTGGCGGCGCAGGACGTCGATCTCGACCGGGCTGGAGTCGATCTCCATGCGCAGGCGCGAGGCGGCCTCGTCGACGAGGTCGATCGCCTTGTCGGGCAGCTGCCGTCCGCTGATGTAGCGGTCCGAGAGCGAGGCGGCCGCCACCAGCGCGGTGTCCTCGATCTCCACCTTGTGGTGCGCCTCGTAGCGCTCCTTGAGGCCGCGCAGGATCGCGATCGTGTCCTCGACGCTCGGCTCGCCGACGAAGACCTGCTGGAACCGCCGCTCGAGGGCGGAGTCCTTCTCGATGTGCTCGCGGTACTCGTCGAGGGTGGTGGCACCGACGAGCCGCAGCTCGCCGCGGGCGAGCATCGGCTTGAGCATGTTGCCGGCGTCCATGGACGACTCGCCCGTCGCACCGGCGCCGACGAGGGTGTGCAGCTCGTCGATGAAGGTGACGACCTGCCCGTCGCTGCCCCTGATCTCCTCGAGCACCGCCTTGAGCCGCTCCTCGAACTCGCCGCGGTACTTGGCGCCCGCGACCATGGCGCCGAGGTCGAGGCTGACCAGGCGCTTGTCGCGCAGCGACTCCGGGACGTCGCCGTCGACGATCCGCTGGGCCAGGCCCTCGACGACGGCCGTCTTGCCGACGCCCGGCTCGCCGATGAGGACGGGGTTGTTCTTGGTCCGACGCGACAGCACCTGGATGACCCGGCGGATCTCCGAGTCGCGGCCGATGACCGGGTCGAGCTTTCCGTCGCGGGCCGCCTGGGTGAGGTCGGTGCCGTACTGCGCGAGCGCGTCACCGCCCTCGGCGGGGGTCTCGGACGTGACCTGGCGGCCACCGCGCAGCTCGGTGATCCGCGCCTCCATGTCGGCGGCCCCGCGCTTCTCGACCGCGGCCAGGTGTCCGGTCTCGGCAAGGGCGAGCAGCAGCAGGTCCAGGGCGAGGAAGTGGTCGCCCTTGGCCCGCATCAGGGTGTCGGCGTGCTGGAGGACGCCGAGCGCCTCACGTCCGAAGGTCGGCGGCTGCGCCGTGGCCCCGCTCGTGCTGGGGAGGCCGGCCAGCCGGGCGTCGGCCTGCCCGAGGACGTGCTGGGCCCCGGTCCCGGCGGCGGTGAGCAGGGCGTCGGCGAGCGGGGTGTCGAGCCGCACGGCTGCGCTGGTGAGGTGGTCGGGGGTGATCTCGGCGTGGCCGGCGCTCTGCGCGGCGCGCTGCGCGAGCGCCAGCGCCTCGGCCACCTTGGTGGTGGGCTTCAACTCCATGCGGTCTCTCCTGGTGCGAGGCGTGGTGGTGTCGTTTCGTGGGGTCCAACCTCGACAAAGTTGAGTGTATTCCGCTCAACCCTGTGGTGGAAGGCCACACGCGACCCACCGCGCCGCCTGCTCCACGAGCGTCGACGGCGGCTCGCGCAGGTCGAGCACCACGCCCTGCTCGTCCGGCTCCAGCGGCTCGAGCGTCTCCGCCTGCGAGGAGAGCAGCGAGGCGGGCATGAAGTGGCCGGTGCGGTCGGCGACCCGCTCGGCGACCACCTCGACCGGTCCGTCGAGGTGGACGAACGCCACGCCCGGCGGGCCGTCGCGCAGCACGTCCCGGTAGGCCCGGCTCAGGGCCGAGCAGGCCAGCACGGTGGTCTCCCCTGCCGCGGCCCGCTCCGTCATCCACGCCGCGAGGGCACGCAGCCACGGCATCCGGTGCTCGTCGTCGAGCGGGGTCCCGGCGCGCATCAGCGCGACGTTCTCCGGTGGGTGGAAGTCGTCGGCGTCGGCGAAGCGCAGGCCGAGCGCGTCGGCCAGGCCGCGGGCGACGGTCGACTTGCCGCACCCGGAGACGCCCATGACGACGACGTGGCGACGGTCGGCGGGGATGTGGGGCACCTCCCCATCGTGCCCGCTCCCGGCCGCGGTCAGCAGGTGCGGGACAGGTCCTCGGCGACGAGCGGGTCGGTGGTGGGCGTGGCGCTCGTGGAGGGGGAGGCCGTCGGCGTCGTGGTGGCGGTGGCGGTGGCGGTCGGCGAGGGCGTCGGCGTGGCCGGCGGCTCGAGGGCCGTGCGCACGAGGCGGTGGATCCTCTGGTAGTCCGGGTGCGCCGGGTCGACCACCTCGTCGGTGAGCGGCAGGGACCGGATCGACCCGCCGTCCTGGATCCGCTTTGCGAGGTCGACCCACGCCGGCAGCTCGTCGGTCGGGACGTCGCTGGAGACACTGTCCGAGACCGCCTTCGCGATCCTCGGGTAGCGGGCCAGCATCCGTACGGGATCGGCCTGCTCGAGGAGCGCCCCGGCGACGCAGCGCTGCCGTCGCATCCGGCTGAAGTCGTCGCTCGTGGCGCGGGAGCGGGCGTACCAGAGGGCCTGCCGTCCGTCGAGGTGCTGCAGCCCCGGCTCGAGCCACTCGTGCCGGTCCGAGGTCCACTCGAAGGTGCCCCCCTCGCTGATGTGGCACTCGACGCAGACCCGCTCCTTGACGTTGATGTCGACCCCGCCCATCGCGTCGACGAGGTCGCGGAAGCCGGACAGGTCGATGACGACGGAGCGGTCGAGCTCGAGCCCGGTCACGGCGCCGAGCACGTCGATGGTGGAGGAACGGCCCGGGTCCGGGTTGCCGGGGAAGAGGTCGGGGCGGCTGTCGGCGAGGGTCCAGATGCCGTTCATCAGGCACTCGTCGCCGCAGTCGTACCCGTTCGGGTAGAGCTGGTGGAGGGGGTTGGACTCCGGGATCGGCACGTTCTCGAGGTTGCGGGGTACGCCGACGAGCAGGGTGTCACCGGTGCGGGTGTCGACGCTGACGATCATCATCGAGTCGGTACGCACCCCGACCCGGTCCCGTCCGGCGTCGGACCCGAGCAGGACGAGGTTGACCCGGGGGATGTCGGCCCACGGGTCTCGCGCCGGCGTGGGCGCGGCCCTCGGCTCACGGACCGTGGCGGAGCCGGGCGAGGAGCCGGCCGCGAAGACGTCGGTGAGCAGGTCGGCCTGCACGTCGAGGTAGCGCACCGCGAGGCCGCCCGGCAGCACGACGGCCACACAGGCGGCGAGGGCGAAGACGGTGCGCCCGAGCGCGCTCCCGCGCGGTGGACGCGGCCGGGCGAGCTCGGCGGTGAGCACGATCGAGCCGACCCAGAGCACCACGGCGACGGCCACGACGGCGGCGGTGGCGCGAAGCCCCACCGGGTCGAGCACGAGGTCGAGCCCGGCATCGACCACCCCACCGCCGAGCCAGATGCGGTAGCCGACGAACCCGGTCGCCGTCAGGACGAGGACGAGCAGCACGACGCCGAGCGGGCGCCAGGAGGTGCGCAGCAGCCCGGAGCCGGGCAGCACCGTGGACAGGGCGACCCTGCGGTAGTACCGCGCGCCGCCGCGACCGTCGTCGTCGCCCACGAGCACCTGCCTTCCGGGCGGACCGTCGCACTGCTCGACCGATCCTGGACGACCGGATGGTACTGCGCCGACCTGCGAGGACCGGCCGCGGTCCGGCCCGCGGCCGGCGTGGTCGAATGAGGTGGTGAGCCGTCCGCCAGTCCTCCCGTCCGACCGACGCCGCCAGGTCGGCGTCACCGTCGCCGAGGTGCTCTGCATCCTCGGCACCCTCGTCGGGGTGGGCGCCCTCGGCGGCACACCCGTGCAGGAGGCGGCCGGCGGCGCCCTCGCGGCCGACGCCACGCTGGTCGCCCCAGCCGGCCCGGCCTTCGCGATCTGGACGCCGATCTACGTGGGCCTGGCCGCGTACACGGTGTGGCAGTGGCTCCCGGAGCAGGCCACCGACCGGCGCCACCGCGCCGTGGGCTGGCCGGCGGCGGCGTCGATGCTGCTCAACGCGCTGTGGCTGCTCACCGTCCAGGCCGGGTGGTTGTGGGTGAGCGTTGTCGTCATCGCCGCGCTCGCCGCCACGCTCGGGGTGCTCGTCCTCCGACTCCAGGCGAACCCGTCCTACGGCATCCCGGAGTCGGTCATCACCGACGGCACGTTCGGGCTCTACCTCGGCTGGGTCGCGGTGGCGACCTGCGCCAACGTGACCGCGGCCCTCGTCGGCTCGGGGGCCGACCTCGGCGACGTGGGGGACGCACTGGCGGGGGTGGCGGTGGTCGCCGTGGCGGGCGCCCTCGGCTGGGTCCTCGCCGACCGGCTCGGGGGTCGGTGGGCCGTGGCCACCGCGATGGCGTGGGGGCTCGGCTGGATCGGTTGGGGCCGCCTCGCGGCCGAGCCGACGTCGGTGCTCGTGGGGCTCGCGGCCCTGGTCGCGGTGGTGGTGGTCCTCGCGGCGACGGGGCGGTCGCACTCCGCCCTCGCCGCATGACGCCGGCCCGCCTGCAGAGCCGGACCCGGAGACGACACCGCGAGGCTCGACACCGCTCGAGTCGGTGTGCACCCAAACCCCAAGCGGGGCGCGCGAGGGCGCACGCTGCGGTATGGACCACATCGCCTCCGCCGCAACCGCCCGCACCACCCGCCGCGCCGCCCTCGGCCTCTCCCTGGCCGCTGCGGCCACCGCGGTGACCGCCGGTCCCGCCGCCGCCGGTCCCGCCACCGCCCGGCGCGCCCCCCGCGCTCCCGAGACGATCGCCCTGCCCGACGGCATCCGCCCCGAAGGCATCACCTCCGGGCCGGGGACGCGCTACTACGTCGGTTCGCTCGCCGACGGCCGGATCGTCGCCGGCGACCTCCTCGACGGGTCGCAGTCCGTCCTCCTTCCCGGGGCGGCCGGGAGGCGGCTGCGCGGGCTGTTCCACGACGACCGGTCCGGCCTGGTGTGGGCGGCCGGTGACGTCGACGTCACCGAGGGCCACGTCTGGGCCGTGGACGCCGTGAGCGGTGCCGTCGTCCTCGACGTCGTCGTCACCGGCGCCGTCTTCCTCAACGACCTCGTCGTCACCGGCGACACGGTGTGGGTCACCGACTCGCAGGTCGACCGGCTCACCGCCCTCCCCGTGGGCGCGGACGGGATGCCGGCCGGGACCGACCCGGCGTTCCTGGCGCTGACCGGCGAGTGGCCCACGGGCACCGGGGGGTTCGCGGCCAACGGCATCCGGGCCCTGCCGGACGGGACGCTGCTGCTCGACCACAGCACCGCCGGCGGGCTGTGGGCGGTGGACCCCGGCACCGGACGGGCTGCCGAGGTGCCGGTGCACGGCGGCCCCGGCATCACCGGCGGGGACGGGCTCGAGCTCGACGGCGCCATCGTCTACGTCGTGCGCGGCAGCGGCCAGCAGGAGGTGTCGGTGCTGCGGCTCCAGGCCGCCGCGGACGGCTGGGCGGCGCAGTGGCGCGGGCGCGCCGAGGACGACACCCTCGACGTGCCGTCGACGGCGACCCTCGCAGGTGGCTGGCTGTGGGCCGTCAACGCCCGCTTCGGGGTCGCCGACCCCGGCAGCGCCTCGTACTGGGTGACCCGGCTGCCCGCGCGCTGAACCGCGCGACCGCACCGGCTCGCGGCGTCTGCTGCCGCGTCCGTTCGCCCACCGCCCCGAGCGCTCCGCGCTGCGGGAGGCGTGAGGCGTCGCGGTCGGAGCCGGCCGGCTGGCGTGCTGGCATCGGGCCTGGCCACCGCACGGAAGGTGCGGTGCAGGGCCTCACCGCCGGCCGGGACGCCAGACGACGAGTGCCTGCGAGCGCGCGGACCGGCGGGGCCGCTCGCCGAGCCGCGAGGCGTAGACGTCCCCGCTGGGGCTGACCGAGAAGACCCGGGTGGTGCGACCGGAGGCGGCCTGGAGGGCCTCGAGCTCGTCGGTGAGCTCGCGCACCCGGCCACGCAGTGCTTCCACCTGGTTCTCGAGCTCGAGGATGCGGGCGATGCCCGCGAGGGAGACGCCCTCCTCCTGCGACAGGCGCTGGATCTCGCGGAGCAGGGCGACGTCGCGCTGGGAGTACCGGCGACCGCCGCCCTTGGTGCGAGAGGGCGTGACCAGCCCGAGCCGGTCGTACTGCCGAAGCGTCTGGGCGTGCATCCCGGCCAGCTCGGCCGCGACCGAGATGACGAAGACCGGGGTGTCGTCGTCGGGGGCGAAGGCCGCGAATCCGTAGGAGCTCATCCGGTCCTCCTCAGGTGCGCGCCTGCTCGAGCAGTGCGGCACGGGGGTCGGCCCCGGCCTCGGCGTCACGCAGCGTCTCGACGGCGGTCCGGGCCTCGTCGGTGAGCCGCTGGGGCACGACGACGGTGACCCGCGCGAGCAGGTCGCCGGTGCCGTGTTTGCCGCGCACGCCCCGCCCCTTGACGCGCAGCACCCGACCGCTCGGGGTGCCGGGCGCGACCTTCACCCTGACGGTGCTGCCGTCGAGGGTCGGTACCGGCACGGTGGCGCCCAGGGTGGCCTCGGCGAAGGTGACCGGCAGGTCGACGGTGAGGTCGTCGCCCTCGCGGCCGAACACCGGGTGCCGGTCGACGCTCACGGTGAGGATGAGGTCGCCGCTGGCAGCGCCGTCGTCACCGGGGCTGCCCTTGCCGCGCAGGCGGATCTTCTGCCCGTCGCGGACGCCCGCCGGGATCTTCGTGGTGATCCGGCGACCCTCCGCGGTGCTCAGCGTGACGGTCGACCCCTCGACGGCGTCGCGGAAGGACAGTGAGGTGCGGGCCTGCACGTCCTGGCCCCTGCGCGGGCCGCGCGGAGCGCCGTAGCCGCCGAACGGGTCGGCGCCGCGTGGCCCGCCGGCACCGGCCGCGCCACCGAACATCTGGGCCAGCAGGTCGTTGATGTCCTGCTCGCTGCCGCCGGCGTACGCACCGCCACCGGGCCCACCGGTGCTGAACCGGACTCGGCTGCCACCTCCCCCGCCGCCACCGCCGCCGAAGGCGCTGAAGATGTCCTCGAAGCCGCCGCCGCCCGGGCCCCCGGCGCCGGCGCGGAACCGCGCCCCGCCGTGGGCCATCGAGCGGATCGCGTCGTACTCCTGCCGCTGCTTGGGGTCGGAGAGCACCGCGTGCGCCTCGCCGACGTCCTTGAACCGCTGCTCCGCTGCGGCGTCACCGGCGTTCCGGTCCGGGTGGTGCTTCCGGGCCAGCTTGCGGTAGGCCTTCTTGATGGCGGCCTCGTCGGCGTCCTGGGGGACGCCGAGGATGGCGTAGAAGTCCTTCTCGAACCAGTCCTGCTGGGCCATGGTCAGCGCCTCCTCTCGGTCGCTCGGCGGGTCAGTCGGGGTCGGCGACCGCGACGCGGGCAGGCCGCAGGACCTGCTCACCGGCACGGTAGCCGGGCTGGAGGACGGTGACGACGGTGGTCGACGACGCGTCGGACGGGAGCTCGTCGTCGTCGGCCGGCCACGAGGCGTGCATGAGCGCCTCGTGCTGCTGCGGGTCGAACTCCTCCCCCTTGGCGCCGTAACGGCTCAGGCCGTACCGCCCGAGGGTCGACTCGAGCTTGTCGGCGATCGCCGCGAACGGCCCGCCGTCGAGGTCACCGTGCTGGCGAGCGGCGTGGATGTCGTCGAGCACCGGCAGCAGCGACTCGAGGACGTCGCGGACCACCCGCTCCTGGACCAGGGCGCGGTCGCGGTCGACGCGCCGCTTGTAGTTGACGTACTCGGCCTGGAGGCGCTGGAGGTCGGCGAGCCGCTCGGCCGCGAGGACGGCGTCGGGGTTGGCCTCCACGCCGCCCGTCTGCGTATCGGCACCCCCGGCGGACCCGCCCGCGTCCCCCGCGGCCGCGGTCTCGGCACCGCCGGCGGACGCGTCCGCGTCCGTCCCGGCGGGGGCGGCCCCGTCGCGCGGGGCCGCCTCCTCGCCGTCGTTGACGGACTCGGTGTTGATCGCGTCCTCGGTCGCCTCGGCCGAGGTCTCGTCGGTCACGCCCTCCTCGGGCACACCGGGTGTCGTCTCGTCGGTCACTTGCTCTCCTCGTCGTCGTCCACGACCTCGGCGTCGACGACGTCCTCGTCGCCGGAGGCCCCGGTGCCCGCGCCCTCGGTGGACTCGCCACCGGGGACGTCACCGGACTCGCCCTGCTCGGCCGCCGCCGCGTAGACCGCGGACCCCATCGCCTGCGAGGCGGTGTTGAGGGCGTCGATCTTGGCCTGGATGTCGGAGGCGGAGGCGGAGGACTCGGGCTTGATGGCCTCCTTGAGCTCGGCGAGCGCGTCGTCGACCGGCTTGCGGTGCTCGTCCGAGACCTTGTCGCCGGACTCGGAGAGGAACTTCTCGGTCGAGAACACGAGCGACTCGCCCATGTTGCGCGCCTCGGTCTCCTCGCGGCGCTTCCGGTCCTCCTCGGCGTGGGCCTCGGCGTCCTTGACCATCCGCTCGATCTCCTCCTTCGACAGGGCCGACCCGCCGGAGATGGTGATCTTCTGCTCCTTGCCGGTGCCCCGGTCCTTCGCGGAGACGTTGACGATGCCGTTGGCGTCGATGTCGAACGTCACCTCGATCTGCGGGACCCCGCGGGGGGCCGGCGCGATGCCGGACAGCTCGAAGGTGCCGAGCGGCTTGTTCTGCTGCGCGATCTCCCGCTCGCCCTGGAACACCTGGATGAGCACGGACGGCTGGTTGTCCTCGGCCGTCGAGAAGACCTCGCTGCGCTTGGTCGGGATGGCCGTGTTGCGCTCGATGAGCTTGGTGAACAACCCGCCCTTGGTCTCGATGCCGAGCGAGAGCGGGGTGACGTCGATGAGGAGGACGTCCTTGCGCTCGCCCTTGAGGACGCCGGCCTGCAGCGACGCGCCGAGCGCGACGACCTCGTCCGGGTTGACGCCCTTGTTGGGCTCCTTGCCGCCGGTGAGCTCCTTGACCAGGCTGGAGACGGCGGGCATGCGGGTCGAGCCGCCGACGAGGACGACGTGGTCGATGTCGGACAGGCTGATCCCGGCGTCCTTGATGACGTTCTGGAACGGCTGCTTGGTGCGGTCGAGCAGGTCCTTGGTCATCTGCTCGAACTGGGCCCGGGTGAGGTTCTCGTCGAGGTGGATCGGGCCGTTCTCGGACATCGAGAGGTACTGGAGGGAGATGTTCGTGCTCGTCGCGGACGACAGCTCCTTCTTGGCCTGCTCGGCGGCGTCCTTGAGCCGCTGCATCGCGATCTTGTCCTTGGCCAGGTCCACGCCGCTGCTGTTCTTCACCGTGGTGAGGAGGTGGCCGACGACCCGGTCGTCCCAGTCGTCGCCGCCGAGCTGGTTGTCACCGCTCGTGGCCCTCACCTGGATGGTGGAGAAGTTGTCCTCCGGGTCCTTGCCGACCTCGAGGAGCGAGACGTCGAAGGTGCCCCCTCCGAGGTCGAAGACGAGGATGAGCTCGTCCTCCTTGCCCTTGTCGAGCCCGTAGGCGAGGGCGGCGGCCGTCGGCTCGTTGACGATGCGCAGGACGTTCAGGCCCGCGATCTCGCCGGCCTCCTTGGTGGCCTGGCGCTCGTGGTCGTCGAAGTAGGCCGGGACGGTGATGACCGCGTCGGTGATCGTCTCGCCGAGGTAGGACTCGGCGTCCCGCTTGAGCTTCTGCAGGATGCGGGCGCTGATCTCCTGCGCGGTGTAGGTCTTGCCGTCGATGTCGTCGGTCTTCCAGTCCGTGCCCATGTGCCGCTTGACGGACCGGATGGTGCGGTCGGCGTTCGTCACGGCCTGGCGCTTGGCGATCTCGCCGACGAGCACCTCACCGCCCTTGGAGAACGCGACGACCGACGGGGTGGTGCGACCGCCCTCGGCGTTCGCGATGATCGTGGGTTCGCCACCCTCGAGGACGGCGACGGCACTGTTCGTGGTGCCGAGGTCGATGCCGACTGCACGGGCCATGTGTGGGTTCTCCTTGTTCGCTGACACTAGTTGAGTGCTTCTGGCTCAAGTTAGACGCCAGCGGGCGATGGTGCAAACCCGTGGCGCGAGACTTGCGTTCACTCGACTCAACTTCGCCGGGCCGGCATCTGTTCCCCGCGTCGGGCGGCCCACGTCCCGGGTGCGTCCTCCTCCCCGCCCGCGCCCGCACCCTCCGATGCTTCCCCGTGGCACCCTCCCGTCACACCCACCCCCCTCGCCTCGCGAGCGGCGTCCGTGTCCGTCCCGACCGGCGTGTCCCGGAGCCCTGCGCCCCACGGACACCCCGGGCGTGGCACGGTGGGGGGATGGACCGCCACCCCGGACGGGGCGAGCCCACCCCGCCGGTCCACGAGTTCGACCTGTTGGCCCAGGCGCTGCACGCCCGCTACCGCTGCGGCGGCCTCGACGCCGCCGCCGGCTTCGCCGCGGCCGTCGCCCAGGCCCTCGGGGACGACGCAGCCCACTTGAGCGCCTCCATCTCCCCGCGGGCCGTGGAGTTCCGCCTCGCGACGCCCGGGGTCGCCCCGTGGGTCACCGAGGCCGACCTCACCCTGTCGCGCACGATCAGCGAGGTGGCCACCCGGCGGGGGCTCGAGCTCGACGCGACCGCCGTGCCCGAGGCCTGCGGCGGACGCCGCAGCACGGCGTTCTGGGCCGCCCTGTTGACCGGCGACCCCCGGGCCCAGCCACCGAGCTCCTGGGACCCCGGCAGCCTGGTGCGCCTCCCCCGGACTGGGGAGGCTCCCGCGCGCTGGCACCTCGACCTGTGGTTGACCCCCGAGGTCGCCGAGGCACGGATCGAGGCCGCCCTCGCCGTCGGGGGGCGGGTCGTCGACGGCTCGGCCCGGCCGACGTACACGGTGCTCGCCGACCCCGGCGGCAACCAGGCGTGCATCGGCACCGTGCTCGCGGCCGAGTCGCCGCTGCCCGGCTGAGCTCGACGGCCGCGCCTCCTCAGGCCGGCGCCTCCGACCACCCGACGGGCCTGCGTCAGGAGGGACGCGGGACGCCAACCACTGCGCGCATGCCCTCCCGCGCCCGGCCGGTGCCTCCGCGTCGGGTGCTCGACCCCGCCATGACGGCCCATCCGGCCTACCCTGAGACCGAGGAGGCCCGATGGGCACGACCCGCACCGACCGCGCGGCACTGCCGCCGGGCCCCCGCCTGCCCCGCCTCGTCCAGACCGCCGCGGCCGTGCGCTTCCGCCACCACGTCGTCCCGTGGCTGCACCGCCGCTACGGCGACGTCTTCACGGTGAGACTGCTGCCCGACCGGACCACCGTCTACTTCTCGCACCCGGACGCGGTGCGCGACATCTTCGCCGGCGACCCCGACGCCTTCCACGCCGGCGAGGCCAACGCCGTCCTCGGCCCGGTGATGGGCGAGCACTCCGTGCTCCTCGTCGACGGCGCCGAGCACCGACGCGCCCGGCGCCTGCTCCTGCCGGCGTTCTCCGCGCGGGCCCTCGAGGGCTACCGCGAGCTCGTCGCCGGGGTGGCCAAGACCGAGGTCGCGTCGTGGCCGACCGGCACGCCCTTCCGCAGCCTGGACCGGATGAACGCACTGACCCTCGAGGTGATCATGCAGGTGGTCTTCGGGGTCACCGACGAGGCCCGGCTGGCACGCCTGCGTCCGCTCGTCCGCGCGGTGGTCGAGGTCAGCCCGGCGGTCCTCCTCGGCTGGGTGTTCCCGGGGCTGCGCCGCGTGGGGATGTGGCGGCGCGCCGCCGACACCGTGCGCGCCCTGGACCGCGAGGTGGGCGCGCTGGTCCGCGACCGGCGACGGGCGCCCGACCTCGACACCCGCTCGGACGTGCTCTCCCGGCTCATCCGTGTCGAGGTCGACGGCGACCGGCTCACCGACGCCGAGCTCCGCGACCAGATGGTCACCCTGCTGCTCGCCGGGCACGAGACCACGGCGACCGCCCTGGCCTGGACCCTCCAGGAGCTCGGCAGCGACGCCGGGGTGCGCGACCGCGCCCGGGAGGCCGCCCGCACGGGCGATGACGCCTGGCTCGAGGCCGCCTTCAAGGAGTCGCTGCGCCTCCACCCGGTCATCCCCATGGTCGTGCGCGTGCTCAAACGGCCGGCGACGGTCGGTGGGGTCGACCTGCCCGAGGGCACCGTCGTCGCGGCGTCGGTCCTCCTGGCCCACCAGCGCGCGGCGTCGCACCCCGCCCCGGCCGAGTTCCGCCCCGAGCGGTTCCTCGACGGCGGCCCGCCGCCGAACACCTGGATCCCGTTCGGCGGTGGTGTCCGGCGGTGCATCGGCGCCGGCTTCTCCCTCATGGAGGGCACGGCGGTCCTGCGTGAGGTGTTCGCCACCCACGACGTGCGGGCGGTGGGGCCGGAGACCCCCCGCGTGCGCAACATCACCAGCGTCCCCCGGCACGGGGCGCGCATCGTCGTGCGCTGAGCCGGCCCCTGGTGAGCCCGGACGGGGGCGGCGTCAGCGCGACCCGTTGCGGGTCTCCTGCACCGGGATGGTCCCACCGTCGAGCGAACGCCCCACCGTGGTGTCGACGACGACGGGGAGCGGGACCGCGACCGGCAGGTCGTCGGCGATCCGCGTCATCAGCTCGGCGACCGGCGGCGGCTCCTGGGGGGTCCGGACATCGATGACGAAGCCGCGCGCCGAGAAGTCCACCCCGGTCACCTCGGCACCGGGGACGGGTGCGATCCACACCTCGGCGGCGTGCTGGATCCGCGCCGTGTAGACGTGGATGGCGTACACGATGGCGGTGTTGACCGCGAGCGGCACGCCGACGAGGAGGAGGAGCGCGGCGAGCTTGAGGTAGCCCTTCGCCCCCGCCCCGGTGGGTCGGGTCAGGCCACCGGCGTCGGAGTACCCGAGGGCCGCGAACAGGATGGTGCCCGCGAGCACGAGGGCCACGAGGTTGCTCACGAACAGCAGCCCCGCGCCGGCGGCCGACATCAGCTCGCCCTCGCCGAGGCAGACGCCGACGACGGCGAGCGGCGGGACGAGCGAGATGGCGATGGCGACGCCCGGCAGCACCGCGGCGACGTCGCGCCGCGACAGGCCCACCGCGCCGGCGAGGCCGGTGGCGACCGCGGCGACCAGGTCGAGCAGCCCAGGGGAGGTGCGGCTGGTGATCTGGCTGTTCGACGAGAGGTCGAGGTCCCCCGGCATCGCGAAGGTGAACAGGTAGCCGACGACCACGACGAGCACGGCGCCGGCAAGGACGAACCGGCCGGCCCGCAACCGCTCCCGCTTCACGATGCCGAGGGCGATGCCCATGATCGGCGTCGAGAGCGGCGCGATGATCATCGCGCCGATGACGGTGGCGGTCGAGTCGGAGAGCACCCCGGCGGAGGCGATGATGCCCGAGAGGAGCAGCATCGTCCAGAAGGCCGTCTGCTTGGCCCTGCGGTTGCCGGAACGCAGGTCGAGGTCGTCGCTCAGCTCCTCGAGGGTTCGCCGCTGGTCGGCCGGCAGCACCAGGCGGCGGAGTCCGAGGTCCACGGCGTGAGTATGGCGCCGAGCATGCCCCTTTCGTGTGACCTTCGCCGCCGCCCCGCGTGGCGGCTGGGGTCGCGGGCCCGTGCTCGGCACCATGGATGGACGGCGCGGCAGCGCTCCCGGCTGAGAGCAGGAGACCGACGGTGGCCCAGGACCCAGGCAGCTACGACGACCCCGGCTACCCCGACGACCCCGACTCCGGGGACCGGTCGCGGGGGTGGATCTGGGCCCTCGTCGTCGTCGTGGCCCTCGCCGTGGTCGGTGTCGTCCTCTGGCAGGTCCTGGGGTCGGACGAGCCGGACGGCGAGGCCACCGCGTCGCCCTCGGCCAGCCCGTCGCAGTCCACCGTCACCGAGACCACGACGACCACGGCGTCCCCGTCGCCGAGCGAGACCCCGGACCTCGAGGGCTTCTCCACCGACCCGGTCGTCGAGGGCGGGTTCCCCGAGCTGGGCGACAACATCGGCTACGGCACCGCGGTGCGCGTCGGCAGCCACGAGGGCTACGACCGGGTGACCTTCGAGTTCAGCGGCTCGGGCACCCCCAGCTTCCAGGTGCAGTACACCGACGACCCGCGCTCCCAGGGCAGCGGCGACACCGTCGACGTCGAGGGCGACGCCGCGCTCCAGGTCACCGTCACCAGCGTCGCCATCCCCGACGACCCCGGCCCGTCGATGACCACGCCGGACACGGCCGGCACCGTGTTCGCCCAGGTGGAGGGCATCTGGGGCGGTTTCGAGGGGTACGGCGAGACGTTCCTCGGCATCGAGGGCGGGGAGCGTCCCTTCAAGGTCACGGTGCTCCAGGACCCGATGCGGCTCGTCGTCGACGTCGCGAACGGCTGACCCTACGGGGCCCCGCGCCGTGGCCCGGCATCGATGTCGAGGTCGCGGTGCCACGACTGCGTGCAGTAGTCGGTGACCCAGCCCAGGGCGGTGTACAACCCGTCGGCCCCCGTCGGGCTGTCGGCGTCGACCTCGAGACCCACCCGGTTCCGGCCGCGGCGCGCGGCGTCCGCGATGACGGTGTACAGCAGCGCCTTGGCGACCCCACGCCCTCGGGCACGCCGGTGCACGCCGATGTAGTCGACGTAGCTGCCCTCGACCCCCTCGGCGTCGGGCCGCAGCACCGTGGAGACGACCGCACCCGCCGGGAGCGGACCCTCCTCGGTCTCCACGGTGGCGAGCCACCAGTGGTCCCAGCGGTGACCGGGGTCCTCGCGCAGCCGCATGACGAACTCGGGGAAGCTCTCCCGGTAGGAGCTGAAGTGGTCCTGGAAGGACTCCTCGAGGACCCGGTGCACCGCCTGGAGGTCTTGGGCGACCGGCAGCCCGTCGACGTGGCGGTCGACCGGCCGCACCGTCACCCCCTCCCGTGGCGCGGGCAGGCCGGTGTCCTCGTCCGGGGTGACCGGCCGGGTCATCTGGAGCCAGGTGCGGGTCTTCTCGTAGCCGGCGAGGGCGAGCCAGCGCTGCTGCCGGTCGTCGTCGGCGTAGGCGCCGGTGTCGAGCAGGGTCGTGCGCAGCCCGCGCATGGCGGCGATGTCGCGGGCGTACCGCTCGGCGGCGCCGAGGAGCGCGAGGGCCACCAGCTCGGCGTCCTCCCCCGGCAGATCCGGGGTCACGGTGACCTCGATCAGGGTGCGGCCCGCTGCGCGGTCGTGCACCGAGAGCCAGGCGACCAGGAGTCCGGACGCGTCGTGCACCAGCACCTGCCGACGGGTCCACGAACCGATGCCGACGAGCTGCGCCAGCACGCTGTCGGGGTCGACGGAGGCGCTGCCCCGGGCGGCTCGCTGGTGGTCGGCGACGAGAGCCGCCACGGCCGGGGCGTCGTCGCCCGCGGGGACCCGGGCGAGCAGGTCGTCGGGGAGGCCGTCGATGGTCACGTCCGGCTCGATCATGGCCCCACTCTCCCACCCCCGCGAAGATGGCCCGGTCGGGCCATGTCCGGTCCCGCCATGCGGGAGGAGAATCGGTGCGGTGGGTCGGCGGCAGGGGTCGACCCGATGACGGGGATGCGCGCGGACACCGTGCGCATCCTCGTCACGTGAGGCGACGGACCGCCAGCACGACGAGGGCGCGAGCCACCGCCACGAGCTCGCCGAGGGGCACCGACTCGCGGGTCGAGTGCGCGAGCCGCACGTCGCCGGGGCCGTACTGGAGGGTCGGGATGCCCGCTGCGGCGTAGAGCCGGAGGTCGGAGCCGTAGGGGGCCGCCGCCACCCCGGGGGCCGGGGCACCGGACGCGACGACCGCATCGGACACCTCCGCGGCGAGTGGGTGGCCCTCGGGGAGCCGGCCCGAGGCGAACCTGCCGCCCGGCCAGGTGACGCGGGGCGGGTGCTCGGCCAGCCACGGGTCCGCCGCGGCCGCCACCGCCACGGCCCGCTCGAGCTCCGCCGCCGCAGCCCGGGTGCTCTCGCCGAGCCGCACCCCGAGCCGCCCCTCCGCGACGAGCAGGTCGGGCACGCTGCTCGCCCAGTCACCCGCCCGCACCGTGCCGACGGTGATGGCGTAGGGCAGGGGGTTGCCCGCGAAGAGCGGGTCGGGGTCGGCGTTGCGGGAGGCCTCGAGGTCGCGCAGCGCGGGGTGGAGCAGCATGAACGACTCCAGCGCCGACTGGCCCTCCAGCCGGGTGCTGCCGTGGGTGGCGCGCCCGGGCACCTCGAGGCGGAAGGTGAGGGCACCGGCGTTGGCCGTGAGCAGCCGACCCGCCGTGGGCTCGGTGATGACGACGGCCTCCCCTGTGTGACCGCGGCGGAGGGTGGCGAAGGCACCGAGGCCGCCGTCCTCCTCGCCGACGACCAGGTGCAGCGCGAGCCGCCGCTCCAGGGTGACGCCGGAGCGCTGCAGCGCCTCGGCCACGGCGAGGTTGACTGCGACGCCGGCCTTCATGTCGCAGGCGCCGCGTCCGTGCAGCCGCCCCGCCTCGACGACGGCGGCGAACGGGTCGTGCCGCCACGACCACCGGTCCCCCACGGGCACGACGTCGACGTGCCCGTTGAGGACGAGGGCCGGCACGCCGTCGCCGGGGGTGGTGCCCACCAGCCCCCACGCCTGGTCGCGGGGTGCCTCCGTGCCCGGGAACGCGGGATCCGCGGCCAGCGCCTCGAGGTCTTCGCTCCACAGGTCCACGTCGAGGCCGGCCTCGGCGAGACGTGCAGCGAGGAGGTGCTGCAGCTCGCTCTCCTCCGGGCTGCCGGTGACGCTGGGGACGCGGACCAGCTCGGCCAGGGTCGCGACGAGCCGGGCCTCGTCGAGGGCGTCGAGGGCCCGGCGCTCGGCGGCGGAGGCTGCGGTCACGGCGGCACGTTATCCCGGCCGCCGCGGCGTCGGGAGGTAGCGTCGAGCCCGTCCACGGGTACGACGGACGAGGAGGTGCGATGGGCGCCGGCCACGGGCACGTCCCGACGGCGGGGCACGCGGGCGCGGCCCACCGCTGGCGGCTGCGGGTCGCGTTCGTCCTCGTCGCGTCCTTCTTCGTCGTCGAGCTCGTCGTCGGCCTGGTGGCCGGGTCGCTGGCCCTCGTCAGCGACGCGGGACACATGGCGGCCGACGTCGTGGCCCTGGGCGCGGCACTCGTCGCCACCCGGATCGCCGTCCGGCCCGACACCTCGGGGCGCCGGACCTTCGGCTCGTACCGGGCCGAGGTCTTCGCCTCCGGCCTGGCGGTGCTCCTCATGCTCGGTGTCTCGGTGTTCATCGTCGTCGAGGCGGTGGGGCGGATCGGCGGGGAGCCGGAGGTCGCCGGCGGGGCGATGCTCGTCGTCGGCGGGCTGGGCCTCGTCGTCAACCTCATCTCGCTCGCCCTGCTGCGCGGGGGTGCGGCGGAGAGCCTCAACGTCAAGGGCGCCTACCTCGAGGTGGTCGCGGACACCGTCGGGTCGGTCGGGGTCCTCGTCGCCGGGGCGCTGGTCATGGCCACCGGTGTCGCCTTGTGGGACACCGTCGTCGCCCTCGCCATCGCGGCCTTCGTGGCGGTCCGTGCGGTGCTCCTCGGCCGCGAGGTGCTCGCGGTGCTGGCCCAGCACGCGCCGGCCGGCATCCCCCCGGACGAGGCCGAGGCCGTGCTGCGCCGGGTGGCCGACGTCGTCGACGTCCACGACCTGCACCTGTGGACCCTGACCTCCGGGATGCACGTGGCCACCGCGCACCTCGTCTGCCGGGACGGCGCCGACCCCGCTCGGGTGCTGGCCGAGGCCAGCGCGCAGCTGCGCCGGCGGTGGTCGATCGACCACGCCACCCTGCAGGTCGAGCCGCGCGGCTCCCGGTCCTGCGTCGAGACCAGCTGGTGACCTCGGGTCGCCGAGCCCAGCGGGGCCATCCGGGCCAACCCGGCGCCGGTCGGCGCCGGTCGCGGGCGGGTCAGGCGACCCGCGAGCCGGCGGAGGCGAGGCCGAGCCAGGTGTGCGGGTTGCCGTCCCAGCACCAGCCGAGCTTCGGGGCGCGGTCGCTGATCCACATCGCCGGCACCCGCCGGTCGCCGCGGCGGGAGCCGGAGAGCATGAAGCAGCGGTTCTTCTCGAGCAGCCGGGGAGCGTGGGTGACGACCGCGACGCCCTCCTCGACGGTGAGCGGTGTCCGGCCTCGTGCGAGCACGACCGGCAGCGCCTCCTCCGGTCGTACGCCGCAGAACTCCTCGCCGCGGTCCACGTCGAGAAGGAGGTAGGCGTCGGGCGCAGGCAGGCGAACCTGCTGGATCGGGGTGTAGGGCGACAACCCCGCCTCGCCGTGGTTCCGGTCCACCACTCCGGGCCTCGTGCCCTCCGGCGCCAGCCGCAGCAGCGGCACGGTGTCGTGGGGGTCGACGACGTCGCGGGTGACGACGAGGACGAGCGGCGCCCGGCCGGGCGTCGCGGCCGGTAGGTGGCCGAGGTCGGCCGCGGCCCGGCGCAGCGGGCCCAGGCGGGCGGTGAAGGCGGCCTCGGGCTCGCCCGCGAGGGCGGGGTAGCCCAGGCTCAGCAGGGTCTCGACCTGGCGGTCGAGCTCCTCGAGGGCGGACGTCGTGACGGCGGGCTGGGTGATGGCGGGCCTCCTGAGCTCGTGCGGCAGAGGCCGAACGCCGCCCGGTCCACGGCTGTTCCCGCGATGGTGTGAGTCCCGGAACAGCCACGGCCCGCGTGCGGCCCGTCCGACTGGCGTGGACGACGCTGGAGACGTGCGCCCCCGCGCCGACCCGGTGGCGGGCTCTGCGCACGCCACCGTCGTCCCGCCGGAGGTTCCCATGGCCGTCACCCGCACCACCCAGGTCGACGCGATCGGTCTGGGGGTCGACCAGCCCGACGCCGGGCACCCTCTCCTCGCGGCCCTCCACCGGCCGCTGCTGCGGGCCGGGCCCCGGCTCACGGCCGCCTACGTGCTCACCGCGGTCCTGCTCGGGCTCATGGTCGTGCAGTCCGTGCTCGGCCTCGTCGTCGACGGCCTCTACCCCGAGCAGACGTGGGCGGTCGCGGCACTGCGCGGCAACGACCTGGTCACCCTGGTCCTCGTCGTGCCGATGCTCTCGGCCGCGGCCTGGCTGAGCCGTCGTCGCCCATCGACGGCCGCCGTCGTCGCCTGGCTCGCGATGCTGTTCTACGGGGTCTCCAACTACGCGTACTACGCATTCGGCGCGGGCTTCAGCGACGTCTTCCTCCTCCACGTCGCGGCCCTCGCGACGGCGGCGTACGCACTGCTGATGCTCGGCACCAGCCTTGACGCCGACGTCGTCGCGCTCGGCGTCCGTGGTGGCGCGTGGGCGCGCGTCGTGGCCGTGTTCACCACGCTCGTCGGTGCCGCGCTCGTCGGCGCCTGGGGCACGATGTCGATCCGGTTCGCCGTCACCGGGGCCCTCCCGGAGGACGTCATGCCTCCCGAGGCGGTCCACCTCGTCTACGCCCTCGACATGGCCGTGCTCGCCCCCGCCTTCCTCGTCGCCGGGGTACTGCTCTGGATGCGGGTGCCGTGGGGTGCCGTGCTCGCGGCGGCCGTGAACGTGTCCGGCGCGGCCTACCTCGCCGTGCTGTGGGCCGTGGGGGGCTTCCAGGCCGACGCCGGCATCCCCGGCAGGACGTGGGCCTCGCCGGTCGCGATCGGCTCCACGTTGCTGTGCCTCCTGGCCGCGCTGGTCCTGCTCGTGCCCACCCGGCGCGGTCCGCCGGCGGAGTGACCCGGCACCCGCTCAGGTGCGCGTCGCCGCCCCCGCGGCGGAGCGCACGTCGTGCGTCTCGCGGGCGCGCAGCCACGGCACGGCCGCGGCCAGGGTGATCGCACCGGTGACCCCGAAGGCCAGCCCGTAGCTCCCGAGGTCGACCAGGAGGCCGGCCAGGATCGGCCCGATGATCGCGCCGCCGTCCTGGGCCATCTGGAAGGCCGCCAGCGCGGGCCCGCCGTTGCGCTCGCGACCGACGACGTCGGCGAGCGAGGCCTGCTGGGCGGGGTTGAGGGTGCCCGCCCCGATGCCCGCGACCACCGAGACGACGACGAGCAGGGGGAGGTTGTGCGCCAGCCCGGTGGCGGCCGTGGCGAGGCCGGACACGAGGAGGCCGCCGATGATGAACGGCTTGCGGCCCACCCGGTCGGAGAGGCGCCCGGCGAGCGTGAGCCCGGCGGCGTTGCCCGCCGCAAAGACCGCGAGCGCCATGCCCGCGACCCACGGCTGCTTGCCGATGACCGCGGTGGCGAAGAGCGGCAGGATCGCGTTGCGGACGCCGAAGTTGGCCCAGCCGTTGGCGAAGCCGGACCCGACCGCGGCCCGGTAGGCAGAGTCGCGCCACCCGTCGCGCACCGTCATCGCCGGCAGGACGGGCGCGCCGGGCTCCGGCCGCAGCGAGGCATCCCTGAGGAAGACCCCGACGATCGTGGCGGCGAGGAGGAGCGCCAGGGCGTAGACGATGAACGGCACCTGCAGGCCCAGGTTGCCGAGCAGACCGCCCACGACGGGACCGCCGATGCCGCCGAGCAGGAAGGCGCTGGCGTACACCGACGAGACCCGTGCACGGATCGACGGCGGTGCGAGCCGGACGAGCAGCGCGACCGCCGACACGGTGAACATCGTCGAGCCGATGCCCCCGAGTCCCCGGAAGACCACCAGCTGCCAGTAGGAGTGGGCGAAGGCGGTGGCCCCGGTGGAGACGGCGACGATGAGCAGGCCGGTGAGGTAGACGGGCCGCTCGCCGAACCGGGCGATGAGGCGCCCGCCGGCCGGGGCGAACACGAGCCGGAAGAAGGCGAACACGCTGACGACGACGCTGCTCGCGAAGGCACCCACCCCGAAGCTCTGCGCGAACTGCGGCAGCACCGGCGTGATGAGGCCGAAGCCGAGCGCGATGACGAACGCCGCGGCGATGAGCACCCAGATCTCGCGCGGGATGCGGACCGGCGCATCGGGCGTCGTCACGGGGTCGGCGGGCACAAGCGACCAGTATGCCCCCGCCGGCCGGCGCCTCCGGCCGGCCGCGCTCCGTGGTCCGAAACCGACTCCGACCAGCCCAGAGGTTGGCTCCCAAGCGGCAAGGTCCTCAGGTGATCGGTGGCGCTCCAGTGCGGCCATGAGCGTCATCGATCGAGCCCGACGATGGTGCGGGAGAGGGGCGGAGCGCTGGCCACACAGGACTCCTCCGACGGTGCCACCGGCCGGACCTCAGGTGTTCGACCGCGAGTCGAGACCACGACCAGACAGCAGAACTCCCGGCGGTCGGCAGGGCCCGTTGCCGGCCCGGGCGGCGGCGGTGTGACCCATGTCGCGACTGGCGACCAGACGACACCGGATCGATGTCAGAGCGCCGATGGCCGGGCAGAAGGAGCGTTCCCGGTCGGGCAACCGCTCCACGCCAGACGCGAGGTTCCGTGGAGACATCGGACGTGACCGAGTCGGCTGAAGGCCCAGGGGTGCGCACGGCGCAGTCGGCTCGGCTCGCCTGATGGCGGTGTCGCGGTCGGGGGCGCTGTCCGAGCGTGTCGACGCAGTCGTGGGGTTCGCTCCGTCCGACATGGTCTGGGCGGGTGTCGCTCCGGGGGGACGGGTTCACCTCCCAACTGGGCGCTCGTCGGCAGTCTGGTCCCGTTCGTGCCGTTCGTCGACGACTGGAAGCCTGAGGGGACCCGCCGGCGTTCCGGTCGCTCCATCTGCGATCCCGGGAGCGCTCCGCGGCCGAGGTCAGCCGGGCGCGGATCCCCGCCGAGCGGATCAGCAACCTCGTCCTCGGCACGCGGAGAGAGCCGCCGGTGCGGCTTCAGCAGTGGCGAGGCACGGGGGCCCCGGGGCCGCATCCGCCGGTCCGGGCGCTCGCGTCCGCTACAGAACGGCGAACCCGCCAACGATGCCGAGGAGGAGGTAGAACACGAACGGGGGTATGTCCCCGGCGCGGGCGAACACGGCGAGGAAGAGCGCATCCGCACCGAGCGTCGCCCAGCCGGCCCACGTCGGCCACGAACCAGCAAGCAGGCCCACGCCGAGAAGTGACAGCCCGATGAGCGTCAACCAGACATAGGCGGCGAAGGGCCAGCCTGGAAGTCGCCCCAGGGCGAAGTCGCGCGGGCGCATCGCCCGCCCGTAGACCGACCACCCCCAAGCCAGCGCACCGATGACGAGCGAGCCGCACGAGGCTGCGAGCCAGCCGCTGCTCGTCGCCCGCGCATCGGCCGCCAGTACGCCCACGCCACAGGCGGTCGCCATGGCTCCCAGGGCGTACAGGGGTTGCCCGAGGCGCCACGCCGTCGGGTGAGCCTCCAGCAACTCAAGCCGGCGCTGCGGGTCACGTTCTGTGAACACGCGCGGCACCGCGATCGCGGCACCGACGAGGAAGCATCCCGAACCGGTAGTCATGAGTAGACCCGCTGTCTCGCTCACTGGCACACCACGCTTCCCGGACAACCTCTGACTCTTCGGGCCAGCGCCCACCCGCACCGACATTGTCGGTGTCCCGCGGCCCCCCGCGACAGCCCCCAGTCGAGCGCGGGGCGAGGCTTGCGGTCGCCTCGGCGGCCCTTTCGGACCGGCTCGGCGAAGGACCCGTCCCCCGGTCCTGAAGGGTCCACTCGTGGCGTCGTGACGCGGTTGGACGTGCGACCCACGCTCGAGAGGTCCGGGTCATCGCCGCAGCCCGATGATCCACAGCTACTCAGGACTTCGCCGCCATCTGGCCGCCTCCGCTTCGTCCCCGATCAATGTCGAGACCCACGACGAGAACATGCGCTGGGGAGCGGAGGTCTCTGACACCTCTCCGACGATCTGCTGCAACGTCACCGCCGACGAACTCGCACAGGTCCGTGGTCTGCTGTCGGGAGTCCTCATCGCGGTGCTGCAGTCGCGCAGACCGCGGAGACGGGTAGCCCGTCTCGCGGCGGGGTGCAGCAGGTTCGCGGTCCTGTCGGGATCTCCGCCCAGCACGATCGGCAGTGACTGGCGCACTCCGCGACGCTGCGCCCGTCGTGGATACGCGGGTTACCTGGGCTCTGTAGATTCCGCCCGGGGGAGGGCCCTTCCCGATTCCGAGTTACGAGGAGATGACCCGGCGTGATCCAGATCGACCCCGATGTATTCACCTACCAGCCGGCAATGGACATGTCACTTGAACGGTTCGTCGTCAGGGACGTCGGAGACGAAGAGTCGGTGCTCACCGCCTTGGAGCGGGCCTCTGACCGCTTCATGGCTGTCGACACCAACGGTGTGGAGCACGCCACCGAGGAGTCGATGTTGGCGGCGGTCGATGCGGGCGCCGACTCACCCAGCTACGTCAGCGACCCGGAAGTCACCCCGATCGGCGTGGAGGTCTACATCGACTGCAAGGGCGTCATCGAAGACACGATGGCCGATACCCTGCGCAGGATCCTCCGGGAGGAGTTGACGGCTGCCGGCTACACGGGTCGGGTCAGCGCCGTGAGCCGCGCCGCCTGATCAACGGCCGACCGATGGTCGTTGGGCTGCATCGCACGCCGGCTCGGCCCGCGACCTATGTAGTCGTCTCGCGGGTAGTCGTCTCGCGGCGAAAGGTGGTACCCGACGTCGTCCCTCGGGCGCCGGGGCCGATACTCGGTGGATGGGTTGCGCTGGCCAGGCCTGGGGGGACGTGTGCGTTGCGGTTCCGACCCCCAGAGACACCACTACCGTCAGACATGAACGTCCTCCTGCTTGCTCCTTGGGACACCAAGCCCGACAAGCGCAAGAGGAGGACGTTCCCAGCGCCAGACCGAAGACGCTCAACGTCTTCCCATGCCGCGCTCCGGGCGGTCGACAGGCGGCGCAGAGACGCACTTCCTGCCGTCGCCGAAAGCCCCCAGCACGCACGTCGGGACGTTCCGGCGCAGGGGCGGGTCCGACGGCCCTTCGCGTTGGCAAGGCCGCGGGAGGAGCACGCGCCACCCCTGGCCCGAACGCTGGGTGACGAGCGTGGAGAAACGATCTCCCGTCGGTGATGCGGGAGTCGTCGCGGTGTGTGGGGGCCGGGGTCGGCGGCGTACCGTGGCCGGAAAGGGAGGCGGAGATGGCGACCGTGAGCGTGCGGTACATCGTCGACAACGTCGACGATGCGATCTCCTTCTACCGCGATCACCTCGGCTTCGTCGAGCAGATGCACCCGGCCCCCACGTTCGCGATGCTCGGCCGGGGCGACCTTCGTCTCGTCCTCAGCGCCCCGGGCCCCGAGGGCGGGGGCGGCCGCAGCCTGCCCGACGGTTCACGTCCCGCGCCGGGCGGATGGAACCGGTTCATGATCGAGGTGGACGACCTCGATGCCGTCGTGGCGAGGCTCGGCGCTCTCGGCGTTCGGTTCCGCGGCCCGATCATCGAGGGGGTGGGCGGCAGGCAGGTGATCGTGGAAGACCCCTCCGGGAACCCGGTGGAGCTCTTCATGCCCACCCGGGACGAGGCGCGTCTCAAACGAACCTGACGGCCAGGGCTGCCGGTACGGACTGAGACAGATGGTGGAGCCAGGGCCCCAGCGATGAACGAGCCCCGGCCGACCGGACCCGGCAACAGCTCGAGCAGTAGCCGACGGACGCCCTACAGGCGGCGACGTGGACCACCTGCCGCGCGAGGCAGCGCCGTTGTCGTCGGGGGTGGGAGGCGCGAGAAGTGGCCAGAGGCGGTGGTCATGCGGGGCAGAGCCCCGCTGACTGCTGACACATGACGCCAACGGCCATCACAGGGGTTGGCGGGGAGGGGTTGCAGACGGTCTTCGTGGTCGTACGGTGTTGAGCATGCCGACCCGGCAGGAGCTGTTGGCGGAGGCCGCGCGTTCCGCCGTGGCGAAGTTCGACTGGGCTGCTGCGCGACGCGCCTTCGAGGAGCTGGCCGCCGACCAGCCGAGCGCTGAGGTGCTCGCCGGCCTGGGCGACGTCCTGTGGTGGCTCGGTGAGACCGCCGACGCGGTGCGCTGTCAGGAACGGGCGTTCGCCGCCTTCCGGCATCGTGGCGACGCGGCCTCCGCGGCGACCGTGGGGGTCGGGTTGTATCTCGTCTACCGGGTCAGCCTGGGCAACACGGCGGCCGCCCGGGGCTGGCTCGCCCGGGTGTCCCGGCTCGTCGAAGATGCCGGCATCGAGCCGTTGACGGGGTGGGTCGCACTTCTTCGGGCACACGACAGCGACGACGCCACCGTGGCCGAGCAGCTGGCGACCCGGGCTCGCGACCTTGGAGCTCGTTTCGGTGACGCCGACCTCGAGCTGTGCGCCATCAGCTTGCACGGGGCATCGCTCGTGGTCCAGGGCCGTGGCCAGGAGGGCACCGCACTGATGGACGAAGCGATGGCCGCGTCGTTGGCTGGTGAGTCGACGCGGCCGCACACGGTCGTCTTCGCCAGCTGCACGCTCATCGGGGCCTGCGCCCAGACGGCGGACACCGCGCACGCGCTGCAGTGGATCCGGGCAGCCGACGCCTTCGAACGGCGTGTCGGCAGCCCCCATGTCTACACCACGTGCCGTACCTACCTCGGGGCGATCCTCCTGGCGGCCGGGGACTGGGCGGGCGCGGAGCGCGAGCTGAGGGCTGCCCTCGACGTCGGACGGGCCGCCGAACCGGCGATCAGCGCCGAGGCGGCAGCCCGGCTGGCCGAGCTGCGGCTCGCACAGGGCCGACTCGAGGAGGCCGAACGGCTGCTCGAGGGGTTCGAGGAGTTCGAGACCAGCGCGGTCGCCCTGGCCGGTCTGGCGTCGGCTCGCGGAGACGCGGCCGGGGCGCGGCGCATCGCCCTGCGCAGGGCATGCGCGCTCGGCGGGGAGGGCAAGAAGGCGGCCCTGGCCTCACACCGTGCCGGGCTGGCCGCCGCTCTCGAGGAGGCCGCGCTGTGGGAGATGGTGGCGGCGGTCGCGGACCCCGCGGAGGCGGAGCAGGCCGTGCACCGTCTCACCGCGCTGGCGGAGACCACCAGCTGTGCGGGACTGCAGGCGCGCTCGCTGCGGGCCACCGGGAGGCTCCGTTCGGACGCGACGCTGCTCGAGCAGGCGCTCGCCCTGTTCACCTCGTTGGGACTGCCCCTAGAGGTCGCGCGCACGCGGCTGCAGCTGTCCGGGCTACTGCACGGCGACGACGCGGTGGCCGAGGCACGCGCGGCAGTGGCCACGTTCGAGGCCCTCGGCGCCGATCGGGACGCCGACGCAGCGACCGCCCGGCTCCGGGGCCTCGGCGTCGCCGCAACCCGCGGTCGCCCCCGGACCCCGGGACCGCTGACCCGCAGGGAGCTCGAGGTGCTCGAACTGCTCGGAGAGGGCCTGGCGAACCGCGAGATCGCCGACCGGTTGTTCCTGTCCCGCAAGACCGTGGAACACCACGTCCGGAACGTGCTGGCCAAGCTGGGCCTCCGCAACCGCACCGAGGCCGCCGCCTACGTCATCCGGCACCGGGAGCGGACCCGCTCCCACAGCTGAGGGTTCTCACCGACGCGGCTCCACCCGTTCGAGGGCACGGTTGGGACGACAACCCCCAACCCAGGGTCAGGTGACCACCATGAGTACATCCCTCGACATCGCGACCACATTGGGCGACCGGCTGCACGGAGTCGTCATCGGCACCAACCACGCGCGTTACGACGATGTGGCGGGCAACCCCGGCAACCCCGAGGCCGGACCGTTGGCGGTGGCCCTCTGCGCCGATGCGGAGGACGTCTCCACCGCGGTCCGGTTCGCTGCAGAGGAGGGGCTCCCGCTCGCGGTGCGAGGAGGCGGGCACAGCGCGGCAGGGCACAGCTCCGTGCCACACGGCCTCGTCGTCGACCTGCGCGACATCAACCACGTCCGAGTCGATGCCGACCGTCGAGTGGCAGCCATCGGAGGCGGCGCCCTCGCGGGTGACGTCGACCGCGCCACCCATGCGGCGGGGCTGGCCACGACCACCGCCACGGTCTCGACCGTGGGCATTGCCGGGTTCGCCCTGAGCGGAGGGATCAGCTACCTGACCCGTCGCTGCGGGCTCGCCGTGGACAACATCGTCGGCGCCGACGTCGTCCTCGCCGACGGGACGACGACACGAGCCGAGGAGGGGATCGAAGAGGACCTCCTCTGGGGGCTGCGGGGCGGCGGTGGGAACCTGGGCGTCGTCACGGAACTGCGGATGCGGCTGCATCCGGTCTCGATCGTCACCGGCGGGCCCATGGTCTTCCCACTGGCCGCCGCCAACCGGCTGGTCCGGCTCTATCGCGACTGGATGCCGACGCAGCCCGATGACATCTACGCGTTCCTCAACATCTTCACGGCCCCACCGAGCGAGCAGCTGCCGACCGAACTTCGCGGTCGGCCGGCCTGCGCGCTGGTGTGGTGCAACACCGCGCCCGAGAACCGAGCCGAAAGCGCACTGGCCCCCTTCCGGGCCGAGCGGCCCAGTGCCGACCTCGTGACCCGGATGCCGTACCCGGCCCTGCAGTCGGCGTTCGACGAAGGGGCCGCGGTCGCGGCGTACGGACACCTCACCGGCCTGCTGTTCCAGGATCTCCCTGACGCCGCGGCCTCCGAGTTCGAACGGTTCGGGGGCACCCAACCCACGCCGTTCTGCCTGAGCCACCTCTACCCTCTCGACGGCGCGGCCGCGCGAGAAGACCGCGCCCGGACGGCCTGGCCGCATCGGGACGCGGCGTTCGCGCAGATGTTCGCGGCACAGTCGCCGACGCCCGACGACCGACCCGCGCTCGCAACCTGGTCCACCGGCTTCCGCGACGCCCTGCTGCCGTACGCGATGCCGGGCCGCTACGCCAACTTCCTCATGGACGAAGGACCCGCATCAGCCCGTGCCTGCTACGGACCCAACGCCGACCGACTCGCCCGGCTGAAAGGCACCTGCGACCCCACCAACGTGTTCAACCGCAACCAGAACATCCTCCCCGCTGCGGGCGAACCCACCAGCCGATGAGGACGCGGAGGCGTTGCTCCAGCCTCTGTCAGCATCGTGCGGAGGCGACACCGTCGACAGCCTGCTGGCGGCCTTCCTGCTGAGTGAACCGCCCCAGGTGTGGGGCCGCATCCTGGTGAGTTGGAAGGATGCAGGTCATGCCGAAGAGGGTCGACCCGAAGGTCAAGGAGCGCCGCGTGTGCGCCAGGTGCTTGAGCACCAGGGCGGCAGCCGCGCCGCCGGGTCGCGAAGCGCACCGTCGGTGACGCCCTCGTCGTCGACACCGCGGAGGAAGGTGCCACGTCGACGACGCTCGCCCTCGAGAGGCGCGGTCGGGCCGGGCGGCGCGGCGACGCGAGGTCGGAGTACGAGCAGATGACGATGGGCGTATACGTCTCGCTCGGCGTCTTCCTCGTCCGCGCGGCCCGCAACCCGAGGCAGCACACGAGCCTGATCTGGTTCACGGTCTGGTCCAGCGTCGTCCACGGCGGGATCATGGTGGTCCAGGCCCTCGTCGATGACTCGGAGCGCACCAATCTCGTGGGCGACATCCCGTCGTTGTTCGTGGTCGCCGTCGTCCTTGCCGTGCTGACGCCGCGGGGGCTCGGGGGCGGCCGCCCTCCGACCGGAGGAGCCCGTCCGCGCCCGATGACCGCTCCGTGCGCGGCACTGCATCCGAGACGACGCCGTTCACGCCGGCCCCGACCCAGAGAGTCCTAGCCCGCTACCGGGCGGCGCAGGAGGCCACGCACTGGGCGCCCAACAGCGCTTCGGCACCTGGCAGTCTCCGGTCGCCACTGGCGCCCGACAGGCGGCGCGGGGACACACGTCGACCGCGGAGTAACCGCGACGTCACAGTGACGACGCGGAACTCCGAGGAGGACGCCGCAATTGCCGGGACCTGGCCGAACATCCGCGACGTCACCGTGGTGACGGGGATGTTCCGGGCGACATAGCCCTATCGGGGCGGAAGGACGCAGGTACGCGGGCCCGGGCTGCGATCGCGACCCGGCGTCAGCCGGTATCCGGCAGAACCTCAGCGCACCGTGACCGCGACGGCGAGCGGGAGGGTGGCGAGCAGGACGAGGACGGTGTCGCCCCACCGCCACGGTGCGGGCGCCCCCCAGGTGCGGGCGCGGGCGGTGGCGAAGCCCCGGGAGTCCATCGCGACGGCCAGCTCGGCGGCGGCCCGCAGGGTGCGGACCAGCAGCCCCATGGTCAGCGCGGACAGGTGGGCCAGCACCGTGGACGGCCGCCGCCAGGAGACGCCGAGGCCTCGGACGCGACGGACGCGGCCGATCTCGGCCCAGGTGTCCCCGAAGGTGTGGACGCGCTGGAGCGCGGCGGCGGTGGCGACGACCGGACGGTCGGGCAGGCGCAGGCGTTGGGCGAGGTGGTCGCCGAGGGCGTCGGGGTCGATCCACGGGACCACGACCGCCGAGGGCAGGACGATGACGAGCACGCGCAGCGCGACGGTGGCGGCGGCGTCGAGGTCGTGGCCGGCGAGCCACCACGTCGACCACCCGACGGAGACGGCCGCGACCAGCCCGGGCAGCATCCGCACGGCCACTCGCCGGGCGCGGCCGGTGGGCGCCGGCCCGGCTCCGGGGGCGCTGAGGCCGACGACCGCGAGCACGAGCTGGGTCGCGAGGACGGCCAGGCTGGTGGACCAGTGCGGCGAGAGCACGCCCGCCGGGACCGCGAGGAGGGTGGCGACGAGCAGGGCGAGCGGCCCGGTGCGGGCGAGGAGGGGCACGCGTCGCGGTCCGGCCGGTTCCGGGCGGGGCGGGGCCTGGAGGTGGTGGACGGTGGTCGCCCGGTCGACGACGTGGCGGTCGTGGGTGGCCGCGAGGACCGCGCCGCCGGCGCTGCGGTAGCCCGCGACCAGCCCGACGAGCGCGGCCCAGGTGTGCCGGTCCTGGCCCACCGTCGGCTCGTCGGCGAGCAGCACCGGAGGGCCGTGGTGGAGGGCTGCGGCCACGGCCAGCCGGCGCTGCTCCCCACCGGAGAGTGCCCGGGGGTCGGCACGCTCCAGGTGGCCGAGACCGAGGGCGGCGAGCAGGGCCCGGGCCCGGTCGGGGTCGCCGGGACGCCCCAGCGCCCGGGAGGTGACGAGGACCTCGTCGAGGACGGTCCCGGCGACGATGGTCGAGCTCGACCACTGGGGCACCCAGGCGAGCCGCCGGGCCAGGGCGGGGGCGTCGAGGGAGGCGGGGTCGGCCCCGTCGGGGGCGAGCCGGACGCCGTGCGGCTGCTCCGGCTCGACGAAGCCGGCGAGGGTGTGGAGCACGGTCGACTTCCCGGAGCCGCTCGGGCCGACGAGCGCGGTGAGGCTTCCGGGCGCCGCCGTGATCCCGTCGGGCAGTGCCGCGGCCCGGAGGGTACGGGTGGTGCCGTCGAGCAGGCGGCTGGTGCGGTCGACCACGAGCGGTTCCGCGACCAGCGGCTCTGCGACGCGAGGTTCCGCGGACGACGCGCCGGCGCTGGTCGGTTCCGCGTCCCACCGACCGGAACCACCCTCCGCGGGGTACTCGGCACGGCTGCCCCCCACCTCGGCAGCGCCGAGCCCCGGTACACCGTCCCCACGGCTCGTTCCGACGGCACCCCGGATCGGGGCCACGAGCCCGGGGTCGACCGCAACCGGCTGCGGGGGCGGCACCCCGGGAACCCAGATGCCGAGCTCGAGCAGCCGCTCCCGCTCGCGAGCCAGCACCTCGTGCACCGGGCCGTCCGCGACGACCCGCCCCTCGTCGGACAGCACGACGAGGCGGTCGACGAGGTCGACCCAGGGACCCAGCACGTGCTCGACGACGACGAGCGTGCGGTGGTCCCGCGCGACGAGCGAGGCCACCGCGCCCCGCACCTCGGCGGCCGACGCCGGGTCGAGCATCGCCGTCGGCTCGTCGAGGAGCAGCACGGAGGGGTCCAGCGCGAGCGCCCCGGCCAGGGCGAGCCGCTGCGTCTGACCACCCGAGAGGGCCGAGGTCGGGGTGTCGAGCGGGAGGTCGCCCAGGCCGACCGACGCCAGCGCGGCTGCGACCACCTCCGGCATCCGCCCCGGGGGCATCGCGACGTTCTCCGGGCCGAAGGCGACGTCGCGCCCCACGGTGGCGGCGACCACGCCCGCCCCCGGCTCCTGGAGCACCAGCCCCACGGCCCCCGGGCGCGTGCCGGGCGCCGCCCCGTCGACCGACACCGACCCGGTCAGCTCGCCGGCGTCGACGGTCTCGAGCAGCCCCGCCACCGCGCGCAGCAGCGTCGACTTGCCCGAGCCGGAGGCGCCGACCAGCAGCACCCGCTCGCCGGGCTCCAGCGCGAGGGTGACGTCGCGCAGCACCGGCTCGCGGCGACCGTACGGCCGCCACCTGAGTGCCACGACCTCGACCCGTCCGCGGCCGGTGGCGACGGCGGACCGCGGGTCGAGCACCGGCTCAGACAGCGCGTGACTCCTGCCGCTCCTGGCCCACGGGGAACGCCGAGAGCGCCCCTGCCGCCGCCAGTGCCCGCACGAGCAGCCAGCCGAGGAGCCCGGCGAGCACGACCCCCGAGACGCCCATCGTCAGCAGGTAGACGAGCTTGTCGCGCCACACCCACTCGGCGTACCACCCGCCGCCGCCGGCGAGCACCGACAGCACGGGCACCTGCGCCCACGAGGCCGGGAAGCTCATCGTCTCGAAGAGCCACTCCAGCGGCGCGGACAGCAGGCCGGCGAGCACGGCGGCGCCGACGCCGAAGAGCCGGTACCCGAAGAGCGCGAAGGCCAGCTCGGCGCCCAGCCCCTGGAGGATGCCGGAGACGAGCACCGCGGCGCCCCACTCGGTGCCCGGGATCATCGACACCAGGGCCGCGACGACCTCGGCGAAGAGCGCGGCCCCCGGCCGGCGCACGACGAGGCCGCCGACGACGCCGGCGAGGAACCAGGGCCCGACGAACAGGCCCATGAGCGGGGCGTACCCGATCTTCAGGGCCGTGAGGGGACCGTTGTAGACGACGCCCCAGCCCCAGAACACGATCCCGAGGGCCGCGCCGAGGAAGGCGATGGTGAGGATGTCGACGGTGCGCCAGCCCATGAGCGGGCGGGTCGCGGTGAGGTGGCGCCGGGCCGGCGCCTCGGTGGTGGTCATGGCGTTCTCTCCCGTGGTCGGTGATGACCTCGGGGAGGCGTACACCGCCACCCACCACGGATGACGGAGCACGCCCGAGATTTCCCGACTCCCTTCGCCGGTGCTAGCCGGATCAGGTTCGAGGGTCTGCGGCGGACCGCACTCTCAGCGCTCGGGGCGCTCCCCTGTCGTTGGACCCCACGAGCATAACCCCGACGGCCTACAGTGGCGAGGTCCGGTCGGGCAGGCTCCTGACCAGCCGCAGCGAGGAGAGGGACACACCATGGGCACGTTCGTCTGGAAGGTGATGGGCGTCGGGGGCAGCATCCTCGCCGGCGTCGTGGCCACCAAGGTGGTCAACGTCATCTGGGCCAAGGCGGGGCAGGGCGAGGTCAACCCCAAGAACCCGGACGCCCCCCTGCTCAAGGCTCTGGCCTACGCCACCGCCACGGGGCTGGCCGTGGGCGCGGCCCGCACCTTCGTCAGCCGCAGTGCCGCTCGGTACTACCGCAACTCCGCCGGCCACCTGCCCAAGGAGATCCGGGAGGAGCCGGTCTCCTGACCCGTCGGCGGCCTCAGAGGTCGAGCGCCCGGGCGAGGGGCATGCCCGGCCGGTAGGCCAGGTGCTCGTGGCTCGGCGCCTCGAGCACGGCGAGGTCGGCCCGCGCCCCCACCCCGAGGTGGCCGACGTCCGAGCGCCGGAGGGCCCGGGCGCCCCCCACGGTGGCCGCGACGAGCGCCTCGGCGGGCGTCATCCGCAGCTCACGCACGGCGAGGGCCACGACGAGCGGCATCGAGCTGGTGAAGCACGTGCCCGGGTTGCAGTCGCTCGCGAGGGCCACGTCGACGCCGGCCTCCAGGAGGCGCCGGGCGTCCGGGTAGGGCGACCGGGTGGAGAACTCGACGCCCGGAAGCAGCGTGGCCACGGTCGTGCCGGCGGCCCCGGCCAGCGCCTCGACGTCGGCGTCGGCGAGGAAGGTGCAGTGGTCGACCGACGCGGCCCCGAGCTCGACCGCCAGCCGGGCACCCGGCCCCGGCCCGAGCTGGTTGCCGTGCACCCGCAGGCCGAGCCCGGCACCCCGGCCCGCCTCGAGCACCTGCCGGGCCTCCTCCGCGGTGAAGGCGTACGGGCTGTTCGGCTCGCAGAAGACGTCGACCCACCGGGCGTGCGGCGCACAGGCCCGCAGCATCGGCCCGGTGACGAGGTCGAGGTAGGCGGCGCGGTCCTCGCGGGCGTCGGGGGGCACGACGTGGGCGCCGAGGAAGGTCGTCTCGTCGGTGACCTCCCGGGCGATCCGCAGCGCGCGGGCCTCGTCGTCCACGGTGAGGCCGTACCCGCTCTTCACCTCGAGCGTCGTCGTGCCCAGGGCGCGCGCCTCGGCGACGCGGTCGGCGAGGAGGCGGCGCAGCTCGTCGTCGGAGGCGGCGCGGGTGGCGGCCACGGTGACCCCGATGCCACCGCCGTCGTAGGGGGTGCCGGCCATCCGCGCGCTGAACTCGCCCGAGCGGTCGCCGGCGAAGACGAGGTGGCTGTGGCTGTCGACGAAGCCGGGGATGACGGCGCGGCCCCGCAGGTCGACGGCCCGGTCCGCCGCGGGTGCCCGGGCGGCGTCGCCGACCCACGCGACCCGCCCCTGCTCGACGACGAGCGCGGCCCCGTGGCGCACGCCGAGCCGCTCCCCCGCCGACACGAGCCGGTCGTCCACGGGGAGGGAGCCGTCGGGCCCGGCACAGGTGACGAGCTCGCCGATGCCCGACACGAGGACGGTGCCGCCGCTCATCCGCGCACCGCACCGATGGCGTCGGTGAGCAGGCGCCCGACGTCGCCCAGCCGGTGCGAGCCGGCCGTGACGACCGGCTCGCCGCCGACCACGACGTCGGTGACGTCGGCCGCGGTCGCGCTGTGGAACACCTGCGCCGGCTCGCTACCGGCGGTTCGGGGGCTGTCCAGGCGCACCGCCACCAGGTCGGCGAGCGCACCGTCGGCGAGCACCCCGCCGTCGGGCCAGCCGAGGGACCGGTACCCGTCGACGGTGGCCGCGCCGAGGAGCTGCCCGGTGGTGAACCGACCCCGCTCCAGGCTGGTGAGCCGCTCGTGCATCTCGAGGCCTCGGACCTCCTCGAACGGGTCGACCACCGCGTGCTGGTCCGAGCCGAGGACGAGACGGGCCCCGGCGTCCGCGAGCCTCCGGGCCGGGCCGATGCCGTCGGCCAGGTCGCGCTCGGTGGTGGGGCAGAACGCGACCGCCACCCCGGCCGCGCCGAGCCGGGTCACGTCGTCGTCGGTGAGGTGGGTGGCGTGGACCACGGTGGTGGTGTGCCGGAGCAGCCCGACGGCGTCGAGCAGCGCCGTGGGGGTGCAGCCGTGGAAGGCCGTGCACGCCGCGTTCTCACCCGGCTGCTCGGAGAGGTGGACGTGGAACGGCCGGTCGCTGCCGTCCGTGCGGGCGGCGACGGCGGCGAGGTCCGCGCGCGGCACGGCCCGCACCGAGTGCACGGCGGCGCCGACCCGGACGGTGTCACCGTCGTGCAGCCCTTCCGTCCGCTCGGCCCAGGCCTGGACCGACCCGTCGGAGAACCGCTCCTGCACCGGGTCCAGCGCGGTGTGGCCGGAGGGCGTCAGACCCCCGCTGAGGTACAGGGTGTCGAGGAGGGTGAGCCGGACGCCGGCCTCCCGGGCGGCCTGCACGAGCGCGTGACCCATGGCGTTCGGGTCCGCGTACGGCTGCCCGCCGGGGCGGTGGTGCAGGTAGTGGAACTCGCCGACGACGGTGTACCCCGCGAGCGCCATCTCGGCGAAGGCCGCGCGGGCCAGGGCCAGATGGGTCTCGGGGTCGAGCCGGCGCGTCACGGCGTACATCTCCTCCCGCCACGTCCAGAAGCTGCCGCCCCCGGTGTGGGTTCGCCCCCGCAGCGCCCGGTGGAACGCGTGGCTGTGGGCGTTGGCCAGTCCGGGGAGGACGATGCCGCGGAGCACCACGTCGGGGGTGCCCGCCGTGGCGTCCGGCGTCACCGAGACGATCCGCCCGCCCTCGACCCGCAGCCTCACGGCACGCCGCACCCCGTCGGCGAGCACCGCGTGCTCGCACCAGTACGTCGTCATCACCCGGGCCCGGCGAGGTCGGTCACGACCTCGGTGAGCGCGGTGACCCCCTCCAGGCAGTCGTCCACGGTGGCCCACTCGTCGGGTGAGTGGCTCACGCCGGTCGGGTTGCGGACGAACAGCATCGCGGTGCGCACGCCGTCGTTGGCGAGGATGCCGGCGTCGTGGCCGGCGCCGGTGGCGATGACGGGTGCCCCGTCGAGCCGCTCGGACAGCCGCCGGACGAGCACCGGGTCGAACGCGGTCACCGGCGTCCACGACTCCCGGGTGACGAGGCCGTCGAAGTCGCCGACGACGTCACGGACCTCGTCGACGACCCGCAGCACGGTGTCGGGGTCGGCGCCGCGGGCGTCGAGCCAGCAGGTGGCCGAGCTCGGGATGGCGTTGACGCCGCCGGGCACGACCTGGACCTTGCCGACGGTGGCGAGGCACCCGTTCTCGGTGGCCGCGCGCCGGGCGGCGATGACGGTGGCGGCGATGCCGAGCATCGCGTCCTCGCGCTCGTCGAGCGCGGTGGTGCCGGCGTGGTTCGCCGTGCCCGGCACGTCGATCCGCCAGCGGCCGTGCGGCCAGATGTCGCTGCCGACCGCCACCGCCCGGCCGAGGTCGTCCAGCCGCCGGCCCTGCTCGATGTGCAGCTCGACGAAGGTGCCGATCCGGGCGAGGGTGCGGTCGTCGCGGCCCAGGCTGTGTGGGTCCCGGCCCGCCCGCAGCATCGCCTCAGCCATGGTGATGCCGTCGGCGTCGGTGAGGTCGCGGGCGCGGTCGGCGCCCAGTGCCCCGGTGATGACGCGGGAGCCGGCGCAGGCGACGCCGAACCGGGAACCCTCCTCGTCGGCGAAGTTGACCACCCCGATGGGGCGCCGGGGCCGGAAGCCGTGCTCCCGGAGCGCGTCGAGCGCCGCGAACGCACTGACGACCCCGAGCGGACCGTCGTAGGCGCCGCCGTCCGGTACCGAGTCCAGGTGCGAGCCGACGACCAGCCCCGGGTCGCCCGCGGCGACCGCGGCGTCTGGGTCGCCCCACCAGGCCCACTGGTTGCCCATCCGGTCGGTCGTGAGGTCCAGCCCGCGGGAGGCGCTCTCCCCGGCGAACCACTCCCGCAGGTCGTGGTCGGTGCGCGTCCAGGCGAAGCGGTGGTACCCCCCGGTGTCACGGTCCAGCCCCACGGTCTCGAGGTCCTGCCACATCCGGCGGAACGAACGCGCGGTCCCCTCCTGCGCCGTTGCCCTCGACATGCCCCCAATTGGACCAAGAGGTCGCCCCCCGCGGGGTTTGCGGGACCGTCTGTTTTGTCTCGTCTGCCAGACGTTGGACACGGCGCGGGTCGCCCGACCGCCGGCGGACGGTCCGGACGGGCGCACCGCTGCCCGTGACTCCCTAGGCTGGGCCCATGACCGGCGAGGAGCGCGCGCTCGCGGCCGTCGCGCGCTCGCGGATCGCGTACGACGTCACCCGGCACGGTCCGGTCCGGTCCCTGGCCGAGGCGGCCGCCGTCCGGGGCATGCAGCCCGCGCAGGTCCTCAAGACCCTCGTCGTGCGCCGCGCCTCCGACGACTACCTCTTCGTGCTCGTGCCGGGCGACCGCGAGATCTCCTGGCCGAAGCTGCGGGCCCACCTCGGGGTCAACCGGCTGTCGATGCCGGACGCCGAGACCGCACGCGAGATCACCGGGTACGAGCGCGGCACCATCACCCCGTTCGGGGCGCTCCGTGCGCTGCCGGTGCTCGCGGACGCCACCATCACCCGGCGCACGGTGTCCATCGGCGCCGGGGCCCACGGGGTGGCGCTCGTCGTCGGGGCCGACGCGCTGCTCGTCGTGCTCGACGCCGAGGTCGCGGACGTCACCGACCCCGCCTGACCGCCGAGGGTCGCTCAGTCGATGACCGCGATGGCGGTGCCCTGCGCCACCTCCTCCCCCTCCGCAGCGGTCAGACGGATCGTCCCGGCCACCGGGGCCGTCACGTCCATGTCGACCTTGTCCATCTGGACCTCGGCGACGAGCTGGCCGGCCCCGACCGCCTCACCGTCGCGGACGTACCACGTCGCGAGGACGCCGACGGCTGCCGGGTCGGCCTGGCTCATCGCCGGGAACGGGACCTCCGTCATCCGAGGACCTTGCGGATCGCGGCCTCGATCCGGTCGTGCCGCGGCAGCACCGCGTACTCGAGCGAGTGGGCGTAGGGGATCGGCACGTCCGGCACCGCCACGCGCACCGGGGGTGCGGCGAACAGCCCGGGGTCCTCGTCGGCCACGGTGGCGACGACCTCGCCGGACATCCCGAACGAGTGGTAGTCCTCGTCGACGACGACGAGCCGCCGGGTCTTCCCGACGGTCGTGAGGATCGCCTCACGGTCCAGTGGGACGAGTGAGCGCAGGTCGAGGACCTCGACCGAGATGCCGTCGCCCTCGAGCTTCTCCGCGACGTCGAGCGCGTGGTGGACCGAGAGCGACAGGGTGACCACCGAGACGTCGGTACCCTCGCGGACGACGTTGGCCCTGCCGATCGGCACGGTGTAGTCACCCTCGGGGACCACGTCGATGGAGCGCGGGTTCTTCGCCATCCACGGCAGGCCCATGACGCCCTTGTGGAACATGTAGACCACGGGCGAGTCGTCGCGGATCGCCGAGGTCATCAGCCCCTTGGCGTCCGCCGGCAGCGACGGCACGACGACCTTCATGCCGGGGAGGTGGGCGAAGGTACCCCACAGCGTCTGCGAGTGCTGTGCGCCGTCGGAGTACCCACCACCGACGGCGGTGGTGAGCACCATCGGCACCGTGACGTTGCCGCCGGACTCGTAGTGGATCTTCGCCATGTGGTTGTAGATCTGGTCCAGGCACACGCCCATGAAGTCGGCGAACATCAGCTCGGCGATGGGGCGCATGCCCTCGGTCGCGGCACCGACGGCGAGCCCGATGAACGCGCTCTCGGAGATCGGGGTGTCGATGATGCGCCTCGGGCCGAACTCGTCGAGCAGGCCGGTCGTCGACGAGAAGATGCCGCCGTAGGCGCCGACGTCCTCGCCGAGGTAGAACACCTCCGGGTTCGCGCGCATCTCCTGGGCGATGGCCTCGACCATCGCCTTGGAGGTGTTGAGCCGCCGCGTGGTCTGCGGGGCCGGGGTGTCGGTGATCGTCATGTCAGACTCCTCAGGCGAAGACGTGGTCACGGGCGTCGGCCGGGTCCGGCAGGGCGCTGGCCTTGGCGTAGGCGATGGCGGCCTCGACCCGCTCGCGACGCGAGCTTCCTGGTCTGCTCGACCGCGGCGTCGTCGAGGATGCCGGCTGCCGTGAGCGCGGCCGCGTACCTCGGGATGGGGTCGTGCTCGGGCACCTCCTCGAGCTCGGGCCGGTAGCCCTGGGCGTCGCCCTCGAAGTGGCCCCACAGCCGCAGCGTGTGCACCTCGATCAGGCTCGGGCCCTCACCGGCGCGGGCGCGGACGACGGCCCGTCCGGCCGCCTCCCACACGGCGTCGACGTCGTTGTCCTCGATCCGCTCGCCGGGCATGCCGTAGGCCGCGGCCCGGTCGGCGTTGGACGGGATGGCGGTGGACGCGTCGCGCGGCACCGAGATGCCCCAGTCGTTGTCCTCGACGACGAAGACGACCGGGAGCCGCCACAGCGCGGCGAGGTTGAGCGACTCGTGGAAGGCGCCCTGGTTCGCGGCGCCCTCGCCTGTCACCGCCACCGCGATCCGGTCGGTGCCGCGCCGCTGGAACGCGAATGCCATCCCGAGCGCCGGTGGGTAGCCCTCGGCGATGATGCCGGAGCAGGAGAAGTGGGTGGCGGGGTCGAAGAGGTGCATGTGGCCGCCGCGGCCCTTGCCGAGCCCGTCGACGCGGCCGAAGATCTCGGCCGTCATCGGGTTCGAGGTCCATGCCGTGGGCGATGGCGAAGTGGTGCGGGCGGTGGGTGGCCGTCACCGCGTCGTCGGTGGTCAGGTGGGCGCAGACGCCCGCCGCGACCGGCTCCTGGCCGGCCGAGAGGTGCATCTCCCCGGGCACCAGGCCCTTGCCGATGTCGAAACCGGGCCCCTTGTCGGCGTGGTACTCCCGCAGGATGGCCTCCTCGTAGGTCCGCGACAGGACCATCGTTGCGTAGAGGCCACGGCGCACTTCGAGCGTCCGGCCCGTGGCCTCGTGGCGTCGACATGGGAGCCTCCTTCCGTGGGGGTCCCCCCACTGTCGAGGCGCCGTGGGCGGCCCGGCCACGCGGGTTTTCAGATGGTGAGAGAGGGCCCGACGGTCAGGCGTCGGCGGACAGGGCGACGAGGGCCGCGGCCCGGCGCAGCGCACGCTCGCCGCCGGCGACCCGGGCGCCCGTGGCGTCGGGACCGAGATGGCGACCGCCGCCGAGATCCGGGTCGAGGGCACCGGCACCGCGAGGCAGGTCGTGCCGACCGCGTACTCCTCGCGTCGCGGGTCAGCCCGGGGCTGTGATCGAGCTCGTCGAGCAGGCGGCGGCCGTCGGTCTGGGTGTGCGGGGTGAGGTCGACGAGCGGGTGGCTGGCCAGGTAGTCGCGCCGGGTCTCGTCGGGCAGCGCGGCGAGCACCGCCTTGCCGAGGGCGGTCGCGTGCGCGGCGTCCTCGAAGCCCGACCCACATGTCGGTGCGCGGGCTCTCCGGGCTGTCGGCGACGTCGACGAGACGGATGCAGCCGTCGTCGAGGACGGAGAGGTAGGCCGCGGCCCCGAGCTCGTCGTGGAGCGACGCGCAGCACCCGGTGGGTCCGCCCGCCCGGCCCCGGCAGGGACCGCCGCCCCGGCCAGCGTGCTGACGTGCTCGCCGAGGACGTAGCCGCCCTCCACCCGGTCGAGGTAGCCCTCGTGGAGGAGGGTGCGCAGCAGGTGGTAGGTGGTGGCCAGCGGCAGCCCGCTCAACCGCGCCAACCGCTTCGCGGTGGCCGGGCCGGGCTCGGCCGCCGACCAGTGTCGAGGAGGGTCAGCGCACGCACGACGGAGCGGATCAGGGTCGGTTGCGTCGCCACTGGCACCTCCTCGTGCGGCCCGTGCCCACCGTAGGGCCCGACAGCACGGGGAGGAAGGGTCCGGGAGGGCGTCCCGCCACGCCCTCGGCGGACACCGTTGCCGCCCCCGCACCGGTGGGGCAGGCTCGGCGGATGGCCGAGGTGCTCCGGGTTCCCGTCGGGGACGTGACGCTGGCGGCGGTCGTCCGCGGGGTCGACCGGCCGGGTGCCCCCTCCGTCGTGCTCCTCCCCGGTGCCGGGGCCACGGCAGCCACCTGGGATGCGGTCGCCGACGGGCTGGCCCCCCGGCGCACCGTGGCGGTGGACCTGCGCGGCCACGGCGCCAGCGACCACCCCGGCCGCTACTCCGTCGCCGCCATGGCAGCGGACGTCGCGGCCCTGCTCCCCCGGGTCGCCACCGGTGCGGTGGACCTCGTGGGCCACTCGCTCGGCGGGCTCGTGGCGCTGCGGGTGGCAGCCGCCGCACCGGAACTGGTGCGCCGCCTGGTCCTCGAGGACGTGGGCATGCCGCACCCCCGGACGCCGCACCCGCCACCGCGCCCGTCCGGCGACCTGGCGTTCGACTGGCGGGTCGTCGAACAGGTCCGGCCGGAGGTCGACTCACCCGCCCCCGACTGGGGCGAGGTCGTGGTCGCCGTCACGGCGCCGACGCTCGTCGTCGCGGGGGGGCCGGCCAGCTTCGTGTCCCTCGCGCACGTCGAGGAGCTCGTCGCCGCCCTGCCGGACGGCCGGTCGGTCGTGCTCGGCACCGGCCACGACGTGCACGCCGAGCCGACCGGCCGAGTTCACCGGCGACCCTCGCCTCGTTCCTCGACGCGCCGTCGACCGGGTAGGGCTCAGGCCTCGCGCATCGGCACCCGGACGCCCCGCTGGCCGGCCACCTGCTCGGCCCGCTCGTAGCCGGCGTCGACGTGCCGGAGGACACCCATCCCCGGGTCGTTGGTCAGCACCCGGGCGAGCTTCTCGGCCGCGAGCGGGGTGCCGTCGGCAACGCTCACCTGACCGGCGTGGATCGACCGGCCGATGCCGACGCCGCCACCGTGGTGGATCGACACCCAGGTGGCACCGGAGGCCGTGTTGACGAGGGCGTTGAGCAGCGGCCAGTCGGCGATCGCGTCGGAGCCGTCGGCCATCGCCTCGGTCTCCCGGTACGGCGACGCCACCGAACCGGCATCGAGGTGGTCGCGGCCGATGACGATCGGGGCGCTCACCGCGCCCGAGGCCACGAGGTCGTTGAAGGCGAGCCCGGCCCGGTCGCGCTCGCCGTAGCCGAGCCAGCAGATCCGCGCCGGCAGGCCCTGGAAGGCGATCTTCTCCTGGGCCCCCCGGATCCACGTGTGCAGCCGGTCGTCGTCGGGGAAGAGGTCGAGCACCGCCTTGTCGGTGGCGGCGATGTCACGGGGGTCCCCGGAGAGCGCGGCCCAGCGGAACGGGCCCTTCCCCTCGCAGAAGAGGGGACGGATGTAGGCGGGCACGAAGCCGGGGAAGGCGAACGCGCGGTCGTAGCCGCCGAGGCGGGCCTCGTCGCGGATGCTGTTGCCGTAGTCGAAGACCTCGGCGCCGCCGTCCATGAAGCCCACCATCGCCTCGACGTGCCGGGCCATCGACGCGCGGGCCCGGTCGGTGAACTCCTCGGGCTTCTTCTCCGCGTACTCGTGCCACTCCTCGAGCGAGACGCCCTCGGGGAGGTAGGACAGCGGGTCGTGCGCCGAGGTCTGGTCGGTGACCACGTCGATGGGCACCCCCCGGCGCAGCAGCTCGGGGAAGACCTCGGCGGCGTTCCCCACGACACCGACCGAGTGGGCCCGCCGCTCCTCCCTGGCGCGCAGGGCGAGCTCGACCGCCTCGTCGAGGCTGCCGGCGACCTCGTCGAGGTAGCGGTGCTCGACGCGGCGGTGCAGCCGTGCGGGGTCGACGTCGACCACGATGCACGCGCCCCCGTTGAGGGTCACCGCGAGCGGCTGGGCTCCGCCCATCCCGCCGCAGCCGGCGGTGAGGGTGAGCGTGCCGGCCAGCGTGCCGCCGAAGCGCTTCTCCGCGACGGCGGCGAAGGTCTCGTAGGTGCCCTGGACGATCCCCTGGGTCCCGATGTAGATCCAGGAGCCCGCCGTCATCTGGCCGTACATCGTCAGGCCGAGGTGCTCGAGGCGGCGGAACTCCGGCCAGGTGGCCCAGTCGCCGACGAGGTTGGAGTTGGCGATGAGCACCCGGGGGGCCCACTCGTGCGTCCGGAGCACCCCCACCGGCCGTCCGGACTGGACGAGCATCGTCTCGTCGGCACGCAGGTCGGTGAGCGTACGCACCATGGCGTCGTAGGAGCGCCAGTCGCGGGCCGCCCGGCCGGTGCCGCCGTAGACGACGAGGTCGTCGGGGCGCTCGGCCACCTCGGGGTCGAGGTTGTTCATCAGCATCCGCAGCGGGGCCTCGGTGGACCACTGGCGGGCGGTGAGCGTGGTGCCGCGGGGGGCGCGGACCGGGCGGGCGCCGTCCATGTCGTACTCCTTCGTCGTCTCCGCCCACTCTGGCGCCGAGCGAGCCCCCGTCCAACCCAAGCACCTCCGCCCGTGTCTGGCATCCGAGACCGGGAGGGCGGACGGCGACCGGTCCGCAGCGCGCGCACCCCGGGCCGGACCCACGGGGCAGAGTGGAGATCGTGACCTCTCACCAGGACGCGACGACCGGAGCGCCCGGCCACGAGGGCCGCCACCCTCACCACGGGCGGGCGGGCCCGGCGGGCCGGGACCCCCGCCACGCCGAGGACGAGAGGATCCGGAGGGGCGGGGCCGGGGACCAGCACCACGACGACGTCGTCGTCCGGGCGCGGTTGGATGGCTGACCGTGCCGCGACCCCCGACGGGCGGGCGGCCCCGGCCATCGGCCCGGCCGCCCTCGTCACGGTCGCCGTCGCCGCGCTCGTCGCGGCGGCGGCGCGGCTGCCCGCGACGGCGGCGCCCCTGGGGCCGGACGAGTCCGGGTACACGCTGGTCGCTCGCGCCTGGGCCCCGGAACCGGAGTCGCCGTTCGGCCCGTACTGGGTCGACCGGCCACCCCTGGTCATCGCGGTCTACCGACTCGCGGACGCCGTCCCCGGAGGAGCCGGCATCCGGTGGTTCGCGGTCCTCGCCGGTGCCCTGGCGGTTCTCGCGGCGGCGATGACGGCCCGCGAGGTCGTCGCCCGCGTGGGTCCGGGCGTGACGCCACGCGGGTCCTCGGTCGCCGTCGCCCTGACCGCCGTCGCGGCCTCGGCCCTGCTCGCCAACCCCTCGATCGACGTCCTGCTCGCCAAGGGAGAGATCCTCGCGGTCCCTCTGCTCCTGGGCTCGATGTGGCTCGTGCTGCGTGCGCTACGCACCGGCTCGGTGACGAGCGCCCTGCTCTCCGGGCTGCTGGCCGGCGCCGCCCTCGGCCTCAAGCAGAACCTCGTCGGTGCCGTCGTCTTCGGGGTCGCGCTGCTCGTCCTCGAACGGTGGCGGAGGCGTATCGACACCGGGGCGCTGCTGCGGCTGGGTGGCGCCTTCGCCGTGGGGGCCGCGGTGTACGTGGTCGGGACCGCGGCCTGGGCCCTCGCCACCGGAGTCCAGCTGGGCGCGCTCTACGAGTCCCTCGTCGGGGTGCGCTCGGACGCGATCGGCGTCATCCTCGGGGGGCCGCAGGGCGGCAACCTGCGACGGCTGCGCGCCCTCGTCGTCACGGTCGTGACCTCGGGGCTCGCGCTGGTGCTCCTCGCGCTGGTCGTCCACGTCGTGCGTCGCGGCCGCGCGGCCTCGTCGGTGGCCTGGGCGGCGCTCGCGGTCGCCGTCGTCGACGGTGCCGGGCTGGTGCTCGGCGGGTTCTTCCGGCTCCCCTACCTCTACGCCCTGGTCCCCAGCGCGGTCGTGGCCCTGGCTCTGCTGCTCGCCCCGGAACCGGGCGGGAGCAGGCGACGCGAACGGTGGGCCGCCAGGCTTCTCGTCGCCGTCGTCGTGGGCTCCGCGATGGTGTCCGCCGTCCCGTGGCTGCTCGACCTCCCACGGTTCCAGCGCCCGTCGATCGCGGTGATGCTCGGGCGCTCGATCGCGGAGGTGTCGCAGCCCGGCGACTCCCTGACCATGGTCCTCGGCGCCGCCAACACCCAGTACCAGTCGGGCCTGCCGTCCCCGTACGAGTACCTGTGGAGCCTGCCGGCGCGGGTCCGCGACCCGGACCTGACGGAGCTGTCCTCGGTGCTCGCCGGCCCTCGGGCGCCCACGTGGGTGGTGACGATCTACGACGTCGACGACGTGCTGGGAGAGCGGGCGGGGGCCCGGCTCCGGACGGTCCTCGACGCCAGCTACGAGGAGGTCGGCGGGGCCTGCGGCGGGCGGGTGGTGTACCGGAGGGTGGACCGCCCGCGCGCCGATCCCCTCCTCAGGTGCGCCGCGCTCGCGCGCGCGTACCGAACGGGCTGAGCCCGCGGGGCTCAGGCGAGAGGGCCGGTGACGGCCTCGACGACCCGCCGCACGGTGCCGTCGACGACGAGCCGGTGGGCGATGCCCACCTCGGGGGCGAGGAACCGGTCCGGCCCAGGGCGCGAGGCCCCCGCGTCGAGCAGGGCGGCGACGACCGCCCCGGTGGCGGGGGCCGGTTCGAGCGGGGCGCGCAGCTGGAGGCCACGCGCCGCGGTGAGCACCTCGACCGCGAGCACCCGGGCCAGTCCGTCGACCGCACGGCGCAGCTTCCGCGCACCCGACCACCCCATCGAGACGTGGTCCTCCTGCATCGCGCTGGACGGGATGGAGTCGACCGACGCGGGCACGGCGAGCCGCTTGAGCTCGGAGACGATGGCCGCCTGCGTGTACTGGGCGATCATGTGGCCGCTGTCGACGCCCGGGTCGTCGGCGAGGAACGGCGGGAGGCCGTTGCTGCGCGCGACGTCGAGGAAGCGGTCGGTGCGCCGCTCCGACATCGAGGCGACGTCGGCCGCGACGATGGCGAGGAAGTCGAGCACGTACGCGACCGGCGCCCCGTGGAAGTTGCCGTTGGACTCCACTCGCCCGTCCGGGGTGATCACCGGGTTGTCCACCGCGGACGCCAGCTCGCTGGCGGCCACCCGGGCGGCATGGTCCACGGTGTCGCGTGCTCCGCCGGCCACCTGGGGGGCGCAGCGCAGCGAGTACGCGTCCTGGACCCGGGTGCAGTCGTCGGTGCGGTGCGACTCCCGGATCGGGCTGCCCGCCATCACCGCCGCGATGTTCGCGGCGGAGACCGCCTGGCCCGGCTGGGGCCGCAGTGCGTGGAGGTCGGCGGCGAACACGTCGTCGGTGCCGAGCAGGCCCTCGACCGACATCGCGGACGCCACGTCGGCGACGACGAGCAGCTCCCGCAGGTCGTGCACGGCCAGGCACAGCATCCCGAGCATCCCGTCGGTGCCGTTGACGAGCGCCAGCCCCTCCTTCTCCTCGAGCTCGACCGGTGCGAGCCCGGCGCGAGCCAGTGCGTCGGCGGCGTCGGTGAGCGCACCCCCGGCGTCGCGCACCGGGCCCTCGCCCATGAGGGCGAGCGCGCAGTGGGCGAGCGGCGCCAGGTCGCCGGAGCAGCCGAGCGAGCCGTACTCGTGGACGACCGGGGTGATACCGGCGTCCAGCATCGCGGCGTAGGTCGTGAGCGTCTCCTCGCGCACGCCGGTGCGGCCGGTGGCGAGCGTCGAGATGCGCAGCAGCATCAGGGCCCGCACCACCTCGCGCTCCACCTCCGGGCCGGACCCGGCCGCGTGCGAGCGGATCAGCGACCGCTGGAGCCGGCGGCGCAGGTCGGTGGGGATGTGGCGGGTGGCCAGCGCCCCGAAGCCCGTCGAGACCCCGTAGTGCGGCCGGGTGTCGCCGGCCAGGGCACGCACCACTTCGCGGGTGCGGCGGACCTCGGCGAGCGCGGCCTCCTCGAGCACGACCGGGGCGTCGTGGCGGGCGACCCGGACGACCTCCTCGACGGTGAGCGGGCCGGTGCCGACGACGACGGCGTCCGTGGGCGTGGTGGCGGTCATGCCTGCCATTGCACCGCCCCGCCGGCCCCGGGAGGAGCACCCTCGTCAGGAGCCCGTCTCGGGTGCGAGACTTCAGCCGTGGCCAACGCACCCGCCGCGGGGCACGCCCTCGACGTGCTCGAGCTGATCGCCCGGCGCGGTGAGCCGGTGCCCGCGGCCGCCCTGGCGCGGGACCTCGGGCTACCGCGCTCGAGCGTCTACCACCTGCTCACCGTCCTCGTGCAGCGCGGCTACGTGCGGCACCTGCCGGAGGAGCGCCGTTACGGCCTCGGTCTCGCCGCCTACGAGCTCGGCTCGGCGTACCAGCGCCAGGCGCCGCTGGAGCGGATGGCGCGCGGCCTCATGGACCGGCTCGTCGACGGCTGCGGCCACAACGCCCACCTGGCCGTGCTGCACGGGCGCGACGTCCTCTACGTCATCGAGGCGCGGGCGCCGGGCCGTCCGCTGCTCGTGACCGACGTGGGCGTCCGGCTCCCCGCGCCGCTCACCGCGACCGGTCTGGCCATGCTCGCCGCGCTGCCCCCGGCACAGGTGCGCGCGCTGTTCCCCGACCGTGACGCCCTCGTCCAGCGCGACGGTCGCGGGCCGGCGTCGACCACCCGGCTGCGCTCCCAGCTGCAGCTCGTGCGGCAGCGCGGGTACGCGGTCGAGGACGGCCTCGTGACACCCGGGCTGGGGTCGGTGGCGGTGGCGGTGCTCGACCACAACGACTACCCGGTGGCGGCGGTCGCGGTCACCTACCCGGACGACGAGGTGGACGCCGCCGGCCGGGAGGCGCTCGCCGGGGCGGTGCGGCGGGCTGCAGCCGCGCTCGAGACCCGGCTCGGCCACCGCCGCTGAGGGGTCGGGGCTGCTCACCGGTTGCGCGGGCCGGCGGACGTCTCCCTCCCCACCCGTGTTCCTATGCTTCGGCCATGACCAAGGCCGCGGTGACCGCCCTCGTCGTGGCGGGTGGGCGCTCCACGCGGTTCGGATCCGACAAGCTCGCCGCCCCGCTGCGTGGCCGTCCGCTCCTCCACCACCTGGTCCTCACCCTGCCCGCCGAGTGGCCGGTGATCGTGGTCGGCCGTGAGCGAGACCTGCCGCGCCCGGTCCGCTGGGCTCGTGAGGAGCCGCCCGGCGGCGGTCCGCTGGCCGGCATCGCCGCCGGGATCGACCAGGTGAGCACGGAGCTCGTCGCCGTCGTCGCCGGTGACATGCCGCACGCGGCGGGGGCCCTGACCCGACTCGCCGAGGTGCTCCGCACGGCCCCACCGGAGGTGGCCGCGACCGTGGCGACCGACCGGGAGGCGGTGGCCAACCCGCTCCTCGCGGTCTACCGCACGGATGCGGTGCGCGACGTCCTGCCGGCCGACCCCCGCGGCACGCCCGCCCGCTCGCTGCTGGTGCTGCGGCACGTCGAGGTCGCGGTGCTGGGGGTCGCCGCCCTGGACGTCGACACCCCGGCCGACCTCGACGATCTGAGGTCAGCCACGGAGTAGCTGCCCGGGTGTGGGCGGCTCGTACGAGGGGCGGTCCCTGCCGCACCGGCCGCAGACGATGTACGCCCCGTCGCTGCCACTGCCCTCGGGGTTGCGGCGGCGCTCCCACCGGTGACGACCGACCAGGCACAGGACGGGGCGCATCTCGCACCTCCGACCACGCAGGCGGATGATCCTCCATCGTCCTCCCGCCCGGCCCCGGTGACAACGGGGAGCCGAGCCGACGCGGGCGCGCCGTTACGGTGGACGCCATGCAGGCGATCACCGTCCCCGAGCCCGGCGGCCCCGAGGCGCTGGTCCTCGCCGAGGTCGACACCCCGAGCCCCGCACCCGGCGAGGTGCTCGTGCGGGTCGCGGCGGCGGGCGTCAACCGTGCCGACACGCTGCAGCGGCAGGGCCACTACCCCCCACCGCCGGGCGCGTCCGAGGTCATCGGGCTGGAGGTGAGCGGCACCGTCGCGGCGCTCGGTGACGGGGTGGACGACTGGTCCGCCGGCGACCAGGTGTGCGCGCTGCTCGCCGGCGGCGGCTACGCCGAGTACGTGGCGGTGCCCGCCGGCCAGCTGCTCCCGGTACCCGACCGGGTCTCCCTCGTCGACGCGGCGGCGCTGCCCGAGGTGGCGTGCACCGTGTGGTCGAACGTCTTCATGACCGCCGACCTCGACCCGGGCGAGGTGCTCCTCGTCCACGGCGGCTCGTCCGGCATCGGCACGATGGCCGTCCAGCTGGCCCGCGAGAACGGCGCCCGGGTCGCGGTCACGGCGGGCAGCCCCGAGAAGCTCGAGGCCTGCCGCGGGCTCGGCGCCGACATCCTCGTCGACTACCGGGAGGAGGACTTCGTCGCCAGGGTCCGCGAGGCCACCGACGGCCGCGGCGCCGACGTCGTGCTCGACATCATCGGCGCGAAGTACCTGCAGCGGAACCTCGACGTGCTGGCCACCGGGGGCCGCCTCGTCATCATCGGGATGCAGGGAGGCCGCCGGGCCGAGCTCGACATCGGCGCCCTCATGGCCAAGCGGGCCGCGGTGATCGGGACGACGCTGCGGGCGCGGCCGACCGCGGAGAAGGCCGCGATCGTCGCCGCCGTCGCCGAGCACGTGTGGCCCCTGGTCGCCGAGGGGTCGGTGCGGCCGGTCGTCCACTCCCGGCACCCGCTGGCCGAGGCCGCTGCGGCCCACCGCGAGCTCGAGGCGAGCGGGCACGTGGGCAAGATCCTGCTCACGGTGGGGTGACCCGGCGATGAGCGTGCTCGCCGGCGTCCTCACCGCGCTCGTGGCCCTGGTGCACGTCGGGATCGTCGTCCTCGAGATGGTGCTGTGGGACCGTCCGCAGGGTCGGGCGGTGTTCGGCACCACCCCGGAGCAGGCGGCGCAGTCCAAGGTGCTCGCGGCCAACCAGGGCCTCTACAACGGGTTCCTCGTGGCCGGGCTGGTGCTGGCCCTGGTGGGGCCGGAGGCGCACCGGTTCGCGTTCGCGGTCTTCACCCTCTCCTGCGTGGCGGTCGCCGGCGCCTACGGCGCCCTGACGGCGAGCCGTCGGATCCTCTGGGTGCAGACGGTGCCGGCGGTGCTGGCCCTCGGCGCCCAGCTGCTGGCGCACGGATAGCGTCGCCGGCTCCGCGTACCGCGCGGGCCGTCAGTTGACCTGACGCTCCCGCCCCTCCCAGTACGGAGCGCGCAGCTTGAACTTCTGGAGCTTCCCCGTGGCGGTCCGGGCGAGCTCGCTGCGGAACTCCACCGACGTCGGCGCCTTGTACCCCGCCGCACGCTCCTTGCACCAGGCGATGAGCTCGGCCTCGCTGACCTCGGCACCGGGGGCGAGCACCACCAGCGCCTTGATCGTCTCGCCCCACTTCTCGTCGGGCACCCCGATGACGGCCACCTCGGTGACGGAGGGGTGGCTGAAGACGACGTCCTCGACCTCCACCGACGACACGTTCTCGCCGCCGGTGATGATGACGTCCTTCTTCCGGTCGCTGATCGTCAGGTAGCCGTCCTCGATCGTCCCGCCGTCGCCGGTGTGGAACCACCCGTCCTCGAGGGCCCGCTCGGTCTCCTCCGGCTGCTCCCAGTAGCCCTCGAGCACGACGTTCGAGCGCGCCAGCACCTCGCCGTCGGGGGAGAGCGCGAGGCGGACCCCGACCGCGGGCGCGCCCGCCCGCACGAGCCGGGCCGCCCGTTCCTCGGCGCCGAGGTCGTCCCACTCCGCTCGGCGCCGGTTCATCGTCAGCAGCGGTGAGGTCTCGGTGAGCCCGTAGATCTGGATGAACTCCCACCCCAGCTCGGCCTCGACCCGGGCCACGGTCCTCGTCGGCGGCGGGGCGCCGGCCACGATGATCCGCACCCGGTCCCGGCCCGGCACCTCCCCCTCCCACGACGACGCCGCGTCGAGCACCGCGTTGACGACGGCCGGTGCCGCGCACATGAAGGTGACGCCGTGGTCGCGCACGCGGCGCAGGATCTCGGCGCCGTCGACCTTGCGCAGCACGACCTGCGTCGCGCCCATCGCGGTCACGGCGAACGGCATCCCCCAGCCGTTGGCGTGGAACATCGGCAGGGTGTGGAGGTAGACGTCGCGGTCGGAGACACCGGCGTGCCAGCCGAAGGTGACCGCGTTGGTCCAGATGTTGCGGTGGGTGATCTGCACCCCCTTGGGTCGCGCGGTCGTGCCCGAGGTGTAGTTGATGGTGGCGGTGGCGTTCTCGTCGGGCTCCCACGGCTGCGGTGTCGACCCGGGCGGGGCATACGTGGCGTCGTCGTCGCCGAGGACGATGCGGTGCTCGGCCGTCACCGACGACAGCGGCCCGTCGAGCTCGGGGTCGAGCAGCAGCACCCGCGCGCCGGAGTGCCCGACGATGTAGCGCACCTCGTCCGGCTTGAGCCGGAAGTTGACGGGTACGAGCACCCGCCCCGAGCCGCACACCCCGAAGAACGCGACGAGCATCCGGGCCGCGTTGTGCGACACCACGGCCACCCGGTCGCCCACCCCGACCCCCAGCTCGTCGAGCCGCGCCGCCTGCCGGTCCGCCAGGTCGGCGAGCTGCGCGTACGTGAGGTCGGGCAGCGGCGCCGCCACCTGGTCGGGCTCGTCGACGATGCCGGTGCGCGCGCCGTAGACGGTGCGGGCGCGGTCGAGGAAGTCGGAGACGCTGAAGGGGACGATCATGTCCGGGCCTCTCTGTCGGTCGGTGCCGGGCCCAGTCTCTCAGCCCGGCCAACCGGCCGTGGCCGTCGCCGGGCGACGTGGTTGACGGCGTTGCCACATACCGGGTATACATCTCGCACCACGGCCGGGATACCCGGTATTCATCGACGTCAGGGGGGTGCGGATGTCGGTTCGGCTCGGCCTCCTGGCCCTGCTCTCGGAGGGCGAGAAGTACGGCGCCCAGCTGCGGACCGAGTTCGAGGAGCGCACCGGCGGCACCTGGCCGCTCAACGTGGGGCAGGTCTACACGACCCTCGACCGCGCAGTCCGCGACGGGCTCGCCGAGCAGGTGGGAGAGCCGGACGCCGAGGGACGCATCGCCTACCGGCTCACCGAGGCGGGCCGTACCGAGCTCGGCACCTGGTGGACCACCCCGGTCGACCGCACCAACACCCCGCGGGACGAGCTGACCATCAAGCTCGCGCTCGCGGTCACCGCACCCGGGGTCGACGTCCGGGCCGTCGTGCAGTCGCAGCGCACCGCGACGCTGCGCCACCTCCGTGACCTGACCCGGCTCAAGCGTGCCGCCCTCGACCGGTCGGAGGGGACGGCCGAGGGCGGCGCGGCCGAGCACGGGCTCGCCTGGTTGCTCGTCCTCGAGAACCTCGTGTTCACCGCCGAGGCCGAGGTCCGCTGGCTCGACCACGTCGAGTCCGTCCTCGCCCGCCGCGCCGCCGCCCGCGCGGCGGGCGCCACCGGCGGCCGGGGCGCCGCCGCCACACCGTCCGGCACAGCCACGCCGGAGCACCACGAGAGGGCCCACCGATGACCGCACCCGCCGCACCGCACGTCGTCGTCACCGACGTCACCCGGGTCCACGGCTCCGGCGAGACCGCCGTGACGGCTCTCGACGGCGTCTCGCTCGACATCCACGTCGGCGAGCTCGTCGCCGTCATGGGCCCGAGCGGCTCCGGCAAGTCGACCCTGCTCAACGTCGCCGGCGGCCTGGACGGCGCGACGTCCGGCACCGTGACCATCGGCGGCGAGACGCTCGGGGCGCTCTCCTACCGCGACCTCGCCCGGCTGCGCCGGCGCCGGATGGGGTTCGTCTTCCAGGACTACAACCTCATCCCGAGCCTCACCGCAGCGGAGAACGTCGCCCTCCCCCTCGAGCTCGACGGGGTGCGCGCCCGTCAGGCCCGACGGGAGGCCCGGCACACCCTCGACCTCATGGACCTGATGAGCCTGTCCGACCGCTACCCGGACCAGATGTCCGGAGGCCAGCAGCAGCGCGTCGCCATCGCCCGCGCCCTCGTCGGCAGCCGCCGCTTCGTCCTCGCCGACGAGCCGACCGGCGCCCTCGACAGCCACACGGGCGAGGACGTGCTGCGGGTGCTCCGCGAGCGCTGCGACGCCGGCGTCGCGGGGCTGCTCGTCACCCATGAGGCCCGGCACGCCGCGTGGGCCGATCGCGTCGTGTTCCTGCGCGACGGCAGGGTCGTCGACTCCACCGGCGAGAGCGACCACGCCGAGGACCTCCTGGCTGGCGGCGGTGCACGGTGAGCACGATCGCCCCACCCCGCTCCGGCACCGACGAGAACCGGTCGGGCGTCAGCGCACGCACCGACCCCGGGCGCTTCGCCCGGTGGCGCTCGTCGTGGACCGTCGCACTGCGGATGGCCCGCCGCGACGTGCGGCGCCACAAGGGCCGCAGCGCCCTGGTCGTCGTCATGGTCCTGCTGCCCACACTGCTGCTCTCCACCGTCGTCACCCTCGCCTACACCTCGGACGTCAAGGGCGCCGAGAAGGTCCCGATGGTGATGGGGAGCGGCCAGGCCCTCCTCGAGGGCCCGGACACCTTCCGCTCGGCGCAGCTGCCCGACCCGTCGGACGGGACGATGGGCACCGACCAGGCCGCGCGGGAGGTCCCGGGGTTCGATCGCGAGGCCTCCGCGTTCGCCAACGCGGACGCGATGGGCGCGTTCGTCGGCGCCGACGTCGCCCCCATCGAGCGGTTCGGCGTCAGCATCACGCTCGGCGACCGGAGGGTCCGCCTCGACGGTCTCGCCCTGGACGGAGCGCAGGGTCTCGGCGAGAAGCTGCGGCTGACCTCGGGCCGCTGGCCGGCGCCGCCCCCCTCCGACCCCAGCGCCCCGGCCGAGGCCCTCGTGACCCGGGTCGGCGTCGGCCGCGGCCTGCCCGACCACGGCACCGTTCAGCTCTCGGTCGACGGCGCCACCCGCACCGTGACCATCGTGGGCAGGGCGGAGGCGCAGGACACGTGGGCGACCCCGGGCCTCGTCACCGCGGGCCCCGTCGGCCCGAGCACGACCTCCGGCAGCAGCGGCTGGATCGTGCTCGGGAACGACCCGGTGACCTGGGACGAGGTGCGCGACCTCGGTGAGTACGGCTTCCGGGTGGTGTCCGCCGACGTCCTGCAGCACCCGCCGGCGGAGGGCGACCTGCCGCCCGAGCTGCGGATGGGCTCCTTCGCCGAGTCCCAGCGGATGGGCCTGATGGTCGGGCTCGCCGTCGTCATGCTCCTCGTGTCGACCACGCTCCTCGTCGGCCCGGCCTTCGCGGTCAGCGCGAGCCGGCAGCGCCGCAGCCTGGCGCTGGCGGCGAGCAACGGCGCGGACACGCCGGTGCTGCGCCGCACCGTGCTGGCCCAGGCCGTGGTGCTCGGCGCCGCCTCGGCCGTCGCCGGCGTGGCCCTCGGCGTGCTCGTCGCGTGGGTCGTCACGCGCGTCACCGCGGACGCCGAGTACGCGCCCTTCGGCGGACCCTTCGACATCCGCTTGGGCGTCCTCGCCGCAGTCGCGCTCTGCGCCGTCGGCTCCACGCTCGTTGCGGCGCTCATCCCGGCCCGGCGCCTCGGCCGGCTCGACATCGTCGGCGTCATGCGCGGGCAGAGCGTCTCGCCACGCCCGAGCCTGCTCGTGCTCGCGGCCGGTGCCGTCCTTGCCTCGCTCGGCGCCGTGCTCACCCTCGGTGGCACCGGGGTCGTCGACGGACAGCGGTACGCGCCCGGCGTGTTCCAGGACAGCGGCGAGACCCTCGTCGTCGTCGGCGCGGTCGTCCTCATCGTCGGCTCCCTGCTGCTCGTCCCGGTCGTCCTCGCCGGGGTCGGCAAGCTCGGAGGGCACCTGCCGACCTCGCTGCGGATGGCCGCCCGCGACCTGGCCAGGCACCGCGCCCGCAGCACGCCGTCGGTGGCCGCCGTGCTCGCCGTCGTCGCGGGCCTGACGTTCGGGCTCACCGGGCTCGAGAGCGATACCGAGCAGCGCCGGATGGAGTACCTGCCGACGACCGTCCCCGGTGAGGTCACCGTCACGTCCTGGTCCGACCAGGAGCTCGACGCCGACGCCATCTCGGCGGCGGCCCCGTCGATGGTCGTCACGCCGAACGACGTCTTCGCCGGCGACCCGCAGATGTACGCGACGGAGCTGCCGACCGTGCCGTACGAGGCACCCTTCGTCAGCGTCGTGCCGGACGGTTGCTCGGTCGAGGACACCCTCGCCTGGGTCACCGAGTCCACCCGCACCGAGCAGTGCGCGGTCGCCGGCTCGCAGAGCATCGGCAGCGGCACCGTCCTCGCCCTGCCCGCCGAGGAGCTCGTGCGCCGGGCGGGGCTGTCCGGCACCGCGGCCGAGCGGGTGCGCGGCGGCGCAGCCGTGCTCCTCGGCGGCAGCGGCGACACCGTCCGGGTCGCGGCGGGCAGCTACCGGGTCGACCCGCAGGCGCACGAGCGGGTGGACCCGCAGGTCCGGGTCGACACCGACACGACCGTCCCGGCCGTCCGCCTGCCGCTGACCAAGGAGAGCAGCGGTCGACTCCTCGGCGCGACCCTCGCCTTCGCGGCCGACACGCCGCTCACGGAGGGCTGGGAGACCCGGGTCCAGAGCTGGACCGTGCGCGCCCCCGAGGCCACCGCGGTCGCCGACGCGACGGTCGAGCAGCTGCAGCAGCGCCTCGGCGACGAGGTCGGCGTGCAGCGCGAGGACGGCTTCCAGCGCGAGGACCGCGTCGTGGTCGCCATCCTGCTCGGCGTGTTCGGGTTCCTCGTCCTCGTCGTCGTCCTCACCTCGACCGCCCTCACGCTCGCCGAGCAGCAGAACGACCAGGCCACCCTCGCCGCGCTGGGAGCGACGCGGGGTACCCGGCGGGTCATGGCGGCGGCGCAGGCCTTCGTGTTGGCGGCGGTCGGCTGCGTCCTCGGCGTGGCGGTCGGGATCGTGCCCGGCATCGCCATCGCGCGGCCACTCACCGCCCAGGGCTGGGACCCCCTGACGAACACCTCGAGCGAGGGCGAGAGCATCCTGCGCGTCCCGTGGGCCGAGCTCGCGACGGTCGGGGTGCTCGTGCCGGTGGTCGCCGCGCTGCTTGCGGCGGTTGCGATCCGGCGGGCGCCGCAGGTCACCCGCCGCGCGACCTGAGCACCCCGCGGGGACCGGTAGACTGGCGCACAGCACAGGGTCCCCGTGCGCCGCTGGAGGTGGGTTCGGCGCACACCCGCTGCGCCCTACCCGGGTGCTGGACCCGAGAGCGCACCACCGCATGTCACCGATCGCCTCCTACCGGCGCCTGTTCTCCCTCGCCGGACCCCTCTACGTCCTCGTCGCCTTCGTCGGCCGGCTGCCCCTGGCGATGAGCCAGATGGGCACCCTGCTCCTCGTCGCCGGCACCACCGGCTCCTACGCCGCCGGAGGCGGCGCCGCCGGTGCACTCGCCGTCGCCAACGCGGCCGGGGCGCCGTTCGCCGGGGCCCTCGCCGACCGGGTGGGCCAGCGCCCCGTCGTCCTCGCCCAGTCCCTCGCCGGTGGCCTCGCGCTGCTCGCCCTCGTCGCGCTCACCACGGGTGGTGCCGCCACACCGGTGGTCATCGTCGCGGCCGCGCTCGCCGGGCTCGCGATGCCGCAGATCGGCCCGCTGGCCCGGGTCCGCTGGCGGCCGATGACCCGCCACCAGGGCGAGCACCAGCCGCGCCTGATGGAGACCGCGTTCTCGTACGAGGGTGCGGCCGACGAGGCCTCCTTCGTCCTCGGCCCGGCGCTCGTCGGCGTCGTCGCGGTCCTCGTCGACCCCGCCGCCTCCGTCACGCTCGCCGCGCTGCTGCTGCTCGGCTTCGGCACCGCGTTCGCCCTCCACCACACCGCGGTGCTCGCCCACGTGCACCGCCACGTCGGGCCGGTGACGGGCCGCGTCGTGACCGTCGCCTTCGTCGTGCTCATGGCCTTCCAGCTGCTCATGGGCGTGGTCTTCGGGTCGGTCCAGACCGGCACCACCGCGCTCACCACCGCGGCCGGGCAGCCGGGCCTCGCCGGGATCGTCCACGCCACCCTCGGCGTCGGCTCGGTGCTCGCCGGGCTGGCGGTGGCCGCGCTGCCCGAACGCTTCGGCTTCCCCCGGCGGGTGCTCGTCGCCGCCACCGGCCTCGCGCTGCTCTCCACCCCGCTGCTCCTCACCGACACGGTGCCGCAGCTCTTCGGCGTCGTCCTCGTCCTCGGTTTCGTCATCGCGCCGTACATGATCAGCGTCTTCGTCCTCGGCGAACGAGCCGTCCCCCCGGGACGGGTGGGCACGGCGATGACGCTGCTCGCCTCGGTGACCGGGGTCGGCTACGCGTTGGGGTCGGCCGTCGCCGGCCGGCTCGCCGACGTCCAGGGGCACCACGGCGCCTTCGTCGTCACGGTCACGGCCGCGGTCACCGCGGCGCTGCTCGCCGCCCTCGCCCAGCCCGTGCTCCGCCGCGTCGGCACCCGGGCCGCCGTGCCGGCCGGGACCGCGGCGGCGTCCTGACCCGAGACGCCATCGACAAACCTTAGACAAACTGCATCCCGGGGGGCCCGGGCGCGGAAGTGGGAGTGACAGCACTCCCCCGAGAAAGGTTCGTCATGCGCCGAGTCATCGCAGTCTCGGCGGCCGCCGCGGTCGCCGCCCTCCCCCTCGTCCTCACCACCTCCGCCTCCGCGGCCGACGACGCGAGCGTCGTCGTCGTCCACGGCGTCCCCGACCTGACCGTCGACGTCTACGGCAGCGCCGACGCCGAGTACGGCGCCGACGAGCTCCTCCTCGAGGACTTCGAGCCCGGCACCGTCACCGACCCGGTCGCCCTGCCGGGCGGCACCTACAACCTCGCGGTCTTCCCCGCGGGCGCGGACCCCACCGGCGACCCGGCCATCGAGGCCAACGACGTGGAGGTCCCGGCCGGCGCCAACATCAGCGTCGTCGCCCACCTCGACGAGTCCGGCGCCCCGGTGCTCACGCCCTTCGTCAACGACGTCTCCGCCACCGCCGCGGGTGAGGGCCGGCTCGTGGTCCGCCACACCGCTGCTGCCCCGGCCGTCGACATCCTCGCCGGCGGTGAGCCGGTGTTCACCGGGCTGACCAACCCGAACGAGGCCTCCGCCGACCTCCCGGCCGGCACCGTCTCGGCGGCCGTCGCGCTCGAGGGCACCACCGACCCGGTGATCGGCCCGGCCGACGTCGACGTCACCGAGGGCACCGCCACCATCGTCTACGCCTGGGGCTCCGCCGAGGACGGCAACCTCGCCCTCGCCGTCCAGACCATCGGTGGCCTGCACTCCGCGCCGTCGGGCGTCCCGTCCGGCACCGCCGACGTCCCGGCCGACCCGGCCCCGGTCGCCCTGGCGGGCATCGCGCTCGCCGCGGCGCTCGCCGCCGGCGCGATGGGCCTGCGCGCCCGCCGCGTCCGCGCCTGAGTCAGGCATGATGGGCGGCCCGGCCACCGGCCGGGCCGCCCGTCACCGACCGTCCCCCACCCACGAGAGGGCTCGATGAGCACCGACCCGAGCAGGCCCTGGCGGGCCGGCGCCCTCGTCGCGGCCATCGTGGCCGTCGTCGCGCTCGTCGGCCTCGCGGGCTGGGCGCTCACCCGGCCCGCGCCGACCGCGGGTGACGGCCTGGCCGCCCTCACGGTCGACCCCACCCCGGCTCCCACCGCAGCCACCTCCTCCCCGACGCCCTCGGTGACGCCCTCGGTCACCGCCTCGGCCCGACCCGCCGACCCGCGCTCCGTGCGCTCCGCGGCGACCCCGCCCCCCACCCGGCTGCGCGTGCCGGGCCTCGACGTCGACGCCGCGGTGCGCCCGGTCGGGGTCCAGGACGACGGGGCGATGGTGATCCCCGCCGAGCCGACGACCGTCGGGTGGTACCGCTACGGCCCGGGGCCGGCCGACCCCGCGGGCCACACCGTCATCGCCGGACACGTGGCCACGATCGAGGACGGCCCGGGCGCGCTCGCGCCGCTCGTCGGTGCCGAGCCGGGGATGCGGGTCGAGGTGGTCGACGCCGACGGCACCGTGCACCGGTACGTCGTGCGCGGCCGCGAGACGATCAGCAAGAAGCGGCTGCCCACCGAGACGATCTTCGCCCGCGACGGCGACCCGCTCCTCGTGCTCATCACCTGCGGCGGCGAGTACATCCCCGAGCTCGGCTCGCACCGCGACAACGTCGTCGTCACCGCCGAGCCGGTGGGCTGAGGAACCTCCCGCCCTGGCGTGGCCGGTGTGCTCAGGTGGTCGTTCCCGCGACCACCTGAGCACACGCGGCGGCAGAACAGGCAGGATGGGGGGATGAGCGAGCAGTCCCGACCCGAACGCGAGCAGGACGACGACGGCCCCCGCACCGTCCCGGCGACCGTCGCGGCCGACCCCGAGCGGGTCGTGGTCGTCACCCCCGAGGGGATGGGCGTGGCCCCGCGCGACCCCGCCTCCTCCGGGGAGGAGGGCGGCGAGGACGGTGAGGGGCGGCAGCGCGACCCGAGCCCGGCCGACCTCGTCGAGCACCCCGCGAAGGTGATGCGCATCGGCTCGATGGTCAAGCAGCTGCTCGAGGAGGTGCGCAGCGCCCCGCTCGACGACCGGGGACGGGCCCGGCTCGCCGACATCCACAACCGGTCCCTCGCCGAGCTCGAGGACGGTCTGGCCCCCGAGCTCGTCGAGGAGCTCGAGCGGATCACCCTGCCCTTCAAGGACGAGCAGCCCTCCGACGCCGAGCTGCGGATCGCCCAGGCCCAGCTCGTCGGCTGGCTCGAGGGGCTCTTCCACGGCATCCAGACCGCCCTGGTCGCCCAGCAGATGGCGGCCCAGGCGCAGCTGCAGCAGATGCGGGCGCTGCCGCCCGGCCTGCAGCGCCCGGGCGCCCCCGGCCAGCCGCACCCGGGCATGCCGCACCCGCAGCAGGGGCCGCCCGAGCCCGGCCACACGGAGGGCACCGGCCAGTACCTCTGACGCTGCCGTCCCGCGTCAGCAGATGCGGGGAAGCTGCTCGCCCACGGGCAGGTCGAGCACCCGGGTGGCGCCGAGACCGGTGCGGGCGACGACGACCCTCGGGTGCGCCTCGACGACGGTGCCGATCCGGCAGGCGCCCGCCCCGAGCGGGTGCGCCCGCATCGTCTCCAGCGCCCGGTCGGCGTCGGCGGCGGCGACGACGGCGACGAGCTTGCCCTCGTTGGCCACCTGGAGCGGGTCGAGCCCGAGCAGCCCGCACGCGTCCCGGACCTCGGGGGGCACCGGGATGTCGCGCTCGACGACCTCGATGCCCACCCGCGCCGTCGCCGCGACCTCGTTGAGCGTGGCGGCCACCCCGCCCCGGGTGGGGTCGCGGAGCACGTGCACGTCGAGCCCGGCCCCGACCAGGTCGGCGACGAGGCCGTGCAGCGGCGCGGAGTCGCTCTCGACGGTGGTGCCGAACTCCAGCCCCTCGCGACAGCTCATCACCGCGACGCCGTGGAGCCCGAGGTCGCCGCTGACGAGGACGGCGTCGCCGGGCCGGGCCCGTCGCGGACCGATGTCCACGCCGTCGGGCACGACACCGATGCCGGCGGTGTTGACGTAGACGCCGTCGCCGCTGTCGTGGTCGACCACCTTGGTGTCGCCGGTGACCAGCCGCACCCCGGCGCGGTCGGCGGCCCTGCCCACCGCGGTCGCCACCCGCCCGAGGACCTCCATCGGGGTGCCCTCGGCGAGCACGTAGGCCGTCGAGAGGTAGAGGGGGCGGGCACCGACCATCGCGAGGTCGTTGACGGTGCCGTTGACGGCGAGGTCGCCGATGCTCCCGCCGGGGAAGAACATCGGCCTGACGACGTAGGAGTCGGTGGAGAAGGCCAGCCGGCCCGCGACCGGCGGCAGCACCGCGGCGTCGGCGAGATCGACGTCGGCCGCGCCGCCGTACGCGGGGAGGAACAGGCTCTCGACGAGCTCCGCCGACATCGCGCCGCCGCCGCCGTGCCCCATGACGACGGTCGGGGTGTCGCGCAGGGGCAGGGGGCAGGTCCAGCCCAGGGCGTCCAGCGGCTCGCTCACGAGGCCTCCACGACGTCGAGGCGCCGGTAGGCGTGGTAGGCCGCGCAGGCTCCCTCGGAGCTGACCATCGTGGCGCCGAGCGGGGTGCGGGGCGTGCACTCCGTGCCGAAGGCGGCGCACTCGGGTGGCTTGATCAGGCCCTGGAGCACCTCGCCGGACCGGCAGAGCGGGGACTCGTCGGTGCGGATGTCGGTGACGGCGAAGCGCTGCTCGGCGTCGAACTCTGCGTAGCCGTCCGCGAGCCGCCACCCCGACGCCGGGATGGTGCCGATGCCACGCCAGGCCCGGTCGGTGACCTCGAAGACGTCGGCGAGCATCGCCTTCGCCGCGGGGTTCCCCTCGGCGGGGACCGCCCTCGGGTAGGCGTTCTCGACCTCGTGCCGGCCCTCCTCCAGCTGCACGACGGTACGGCGGATCCCCTCGAGGACGTCGAGCGGCTCGAACCCGGTGACGACGATCGGCACCCCGTACCGCTCCGCCAGCGGCGGGTACTCGCCCGTGCCCATGACGCTGCAGACGTGCCCGGCCGCAAGGAAGCCCTGCACGCGGCAGGCCGGGGACTCCATGATCGCGGCGATGGCCGGGGGCACGAGCACGTGGGAGACGAGGAGCGAGAAGTTGCCGATGCCGAGCCGCCGGGCCTGGTGCACGGTCATCGCGTTGGCGGGCGCCGTGGTCTCGAAGCCGATGCCGAAGAAGACGACCTGCCTGTCGGGGTTCTCCTGCGCGATGGTGAGGGCGTCGAGCGGGGAGTAGACGACGCGCACGTCCCCGCCCTCGCTCTTGACGGTGAAGAGGTCCTCGTGACTGCCGGGCACCCGCAGCATGTCGCCGAAGGAGCAGAAGACCACCTCGGGCCGCCGGGCGATGGCCAGCGCCCGGTCGATGGTCTCGAGCGGGGTCACGCACACCGGGCAGCCGGGCCCGTGGATCATCTCCAGGCCCTCCGGCAGCAGCTGGTCGATGCCGTGCCGGATGATCGAGTGGGTCTGGCCGCCGCAGACCTCCATCAGGGCCCACGGGCGGGTGGTGACGGCGTGGATCCGGTCGAGGAGCGCCCGCGCGAGGTCCGGGTCGCCGAACTCGTCGAGGTACTTCACGGGGCCCGTCCCTCCTCGTGCGGGCCCGCCCCGGTGCCCCCGCCGAGCTCCTCCTCGAGCAGGCCGAGCCGCTCGAAGGTCGCCAGCGTCTCCCGGGCGGACTCCTCGTCGAGGCGCTGGATGGCGAAGCCGACGTGGACGATGACGTACTCGCCGACCTCGGTCCCGGGGAGGTAGGCGAGGCAGACCTTCTTCCGCACACCCCCGAAGTCGACCTGTGCCATCGTCGTGCCGCTCTCGTCGTGCACGGAGACGACGCGACCGGGGACCGCGAGGCACATGGTGGGCTCCTTGCTCCGGGCTCAGGGAGCGCGGGTTTCTCTGGGGTCGAGCGTACGCGCGCCGACGGCGACCTGGCCGAGGGCCAGGCCGCCGTCGTTCGCGGGGACGCGCCGGTGGACGAGGACCTCGAGGCCACGGGCGGCGAGAGCCGCCGACGTGGCCTCGAGGAGGACGCGGTTGACGAACACCCCGCCGGTGAGGCCGACGGTGGTACGTCGTTGGCGCCCGGCGGCCGCGGCGGCGAGGTCGGCCGAGGCCGTGGCCAGGGCCACGTGGAAGGCGTGGGCACGCGCGCCGACGCCGTCGCCGGAGGTCGCGAGGGCACGGACGAGCGGGCCGGGGTCGAGGACGTCCGGGTCCCCCGGTCCCGCGCCGGTGCGGACGGGGAACGGCAGGGGCGCGACGTCGGCGCTGGGGTGGGCGCCGCGCCACGCCCTCGCGACAGCCTCGAGCTCGACGGCAGCCTGGGCCTCGTAGGTCACCCGGTGCCGGACGCCGAGCACGGACGCGGCGACGTCGAACAGCCGCCCCGCGCTGCTCGTGTCGACCACGCCGGCACCGGAGCGGTGGGCCGCGGCGAGGAAGCGGGTCTCGGCCTCGGTGAGCTCGGCGCCGACCGGGGTGTCCGCGAGCGGGACGCCGGCCGCCAGGAGCGCGAGCGCGGCCGTGCGGACGGGGTTGCGGACGCCGGCGTCGCCGCCCGGCAGCCGGACCGACCCCAGGTGCCCGAGCCGCTGCGCGGACCGGCCGCCGTCGTCGAGGAGCAGCAGCTCGCCACCCCAGACGGTGGCGTCGCAGCCGTAGCCGGTGCCGTCGAGGACCAGCCCGAGGAGGGGCTCGTCGAGCCGGCCGTGCTCGGCGGCGAGCGAGGCCAGGTGGGCGTGGTGGTGCTGCACCTCGTGCACCGGCACGCCGAGCTCGGCGGCGAACCGGCGTGCCCACGCCCGGGAGGCGTAGCCCGGGTGGCTGTCGGCGACGAGCAGGTCGGGGGTACGGGCGTGGAACCGGAGCAGCTGGTCGGTGACCCGCTGGTGCGCCGCCCGGCTCGCGAGCGACGCGAGGTCGCCGACGTGGGCCGACACGAACGCCCGGCCGTCGCGGGCCAGCGCCACCGTGTTCTTCAGCTCCGAGCCGGCGGCCAGCACCACCGCGCCGCCCGTGTCACCCGGCAGGTCCACGGGCAACGGGGCGTGTCCGCGGGACCGCCGCACGGGGACTGGCGGCCCGGAGGCCGTCCACGCGACGACGGAGTCCTCGACCGGGACGGCGATCTCGCGGTCGTGGGTGAGGAGGAGGTCGGCGATGCCGCCGAGGCGGGCCAGGGCGTCGTCGTCGCTGATGCACAGCGGCTCGCCGCTGGCGTTGCCGGAGGTCATGACGAGCACCGGGGGTGCCCCCGGCGAGCCGCCCGGCAGGTCGGCGAAGAGCAGGTGGTGCACCGGGGTGTAGGGAAGCAGGACGCCGAGCTCGCCGAGGCCGAGCGGCGTCGGGCCGGGTGCCACGTCGCTCGACACCGGCGCGCCCTCCCGCACCGGGAGCAGCACGATCGGGCGTGCGGGCGAGCCGAGCAGGCCGACGGCGTCCCCGACGTGCACGACGCGTCGGGCGGTGTCGACGTCGCGCACCATCACGGCGAACGGCTGGTCGGGCCGCTGCTTGCGTGCACGCAGCAGGCCGACGGCGGCGTCGGAGGCGGCGTCGCACGCGAGGTGGAAGCCCCCGAGGCCCTTGACCGCCACGACGGCACCGGCGCGCAGCGCCCGGACGGCGGCGGCGAGGGCCGGCTCGTCGCCCTCGGCCACGACGGTGCCGTCCGGCGCGAGCGCCCGCAGCCTCGGCCCGCAGTCGTGGCAGGCGACGGGCTGGGCGTGGTAGCGGCGGTCGGTGGGGTCGGCGTACTCGGCGGCGCAGGCCCGGCACATCGGGAACCCGGCCATCGTCGTGGCCGCACGGTCGTACGGCAGGTCGAGGGTGATGGTGAGCCGGGGCCCGCAGTGCGTGCACGTGACGAACGGGTGCCGGTACCGCCGGTCCCGGGGGTCGGTGAGCTCGGCGAGGCACTGGTCGCACGTGGCCGTGTCCGGAGGCACCATCGTGCGCGCGCCGGGGACCGCGCGCGAGGAGCCGATGCGGAACCCGTCGTCGGGGTGCTGCACAGGGACGTCGGTGCCCTCGACCGACTCGACGGCGGCGAGCGGCGGCGCCTCGGCGACCAGCCGCTCCTCGAACCGGGCGACGTCCGGGCCCGGGCCCTCGACCTCCACCTCGACGGCCCCGGAGTCGTTGTGGCACCAGCCCGCGAGGCCCAGGTCGACCGCGAGCGCGGCGACGTGCGGCCGGAAGCCCACGCCCTGCACCACGCCGCGGACCACCAACCGGCGGCGCACGACGGTGCGGGCCCCGGGGGCGGTCACGGCCGGTCCCACAGCACGCTCCGATTGTGCCGGAGGCGCCCGGGCCTACGCTCACCCCATGGCCCGTCCACCCGAGCACCGCGGCAGCCGGCGGCTCGCGACGTCGGGGCGGTGAGACCCCGGTGCACGAGCTCTCGCTCTGCCGCAGCATCCGGGACGTCGTCGAGCGGGCCCGCGACGGCCGGCCGGTCCGCGCAGTCAACGTGCAGGTCGGGCAGCTGCGCCAGGTGGTCCCCGAGACACTGGTGTACTGCTGGGGGATGCTCTGTGCCGAGGGGCCGCTGTCGGGCTCGCAGCTGGTCGTCGACCACGTGCCCGTCGTCCTCGGCTGCCGCGACTGCGGCGGGCGCACGACCGTCGGTGACTCCCTCGAGCTCGTCTGCGGGACGTGCGGGTCCGGCTCGGTCGACCTGCTGAGCGGCGAGGAGATGCTGGTGACCTCCGTCGACCTCGTGAAGGAGCACTGATGGGCCGCTTCCACCGCCACGACGACGGCACGGCGCACCACCACGGACCGGACGACCACGAGCACGGCGACCTCACCGCCTACGAGACCGGCACCGAGCGGGTGGTCGTGCTCGAGCGGATCTTCGACGAGAACGACCGTGCGGCCGCCGCCAACCGGGCGGCGCTGGACACCGCGGGCGTGCGAGCCGTCAACCTGATGTCCTCGCCCGGGGCGGGCAAGACGACCCTGCTCGTGCGCACCCTGGAGCACCTGCGGGACACCGGTGTCCGGGCCGGCGTCGTGGAGGGCGACATCGAGACCTCGATCGACGCCGACCGGCTGGCCGGGCTCGGCGCCCAGGTCTCGCTGCTCAACACCGGCGCCGGCTTCGGCGGCGAGTGCCACCTCGACGCCCCGATGGTGGCCCGGGCCCTGACCCGTCTGGACCTGTCCGCGCTCGACGTCCTGCTCGTCGAGAACGTCGGCAACCTGGTGTGCCCGGCGGAGTTCGACGTCGGCGCCCACCGCCGGGTCATGGTGGCGAGCATCACCGAGGGCGAGGACAAGCCGCTGAAGTACCCCGTGATGTTCCGGTCGGTGGAGCTCGTGCTCGTCAACAAGGTCGACCTGCTCCCCCACCTCGACATCGACCTCGACCTCCTGCGCCGCAACGTGCTCGCCGTCAACCCGGCCGCCCGGCTGATCGAGGTGTCGGCCCGCACCGGCGAGGGCCTCGAGGGCTGGTTCGCCTGGCTCGACGCGCTCGGACCGGACCGGCCCGGCGCGGGACCCGCGGGCGGTGCGTCAGCCGACCGTGACCCGACGGTCGGTGAGGGTGCGCAGCGGCGAGAGCCAGCCGAACACGGCGGCGAGGACGCCGACGGACACCATCGTGACCAGCCCGCCCCGTAGCCCGACGGACGCCGCGAGCGCACCGGCGGCGAGTGCCCCGCCGGTCCAGCCGAGGCCGAAGGACAGCATCCGTCCCGCGGTGTTGACCCGGCCGAGCAGGTGGTCGGGCGTGACCTGCTGGCGGTAGGTGATCGAGTTGAGCACCGTGCCCTGGTAGGACACCCCCCAGAGCACCATGACCGTCACCGCGACCAGCCAGCTGCTCGTCGTCACGACCACCAGGCCCGACACCGCGCAGACCGGCAGCCAGAGCAGGGTCAGCCGCGCCGCGGAGACCAGGCGCAGCAGCCGCGGCGTGAGCACCGCGACGGTGATCCCCCCGACGCCCCACGCCGCGTAGACGGCCCCGAACCGCCACCCGCTGGTGCCGACGCCGAGGATGCGGTCCGCGTAGGGCACCGACAGCGCCATGAACCCGGCACCGGACAGCGACACGAGGAAGCCGACGATCGTCATCGACCGGACGCCGGCGTGCCCGACGAGGTATCGCAGGCCGTCACCGACCTCGGCCAGCAGGACGCCGGGGCGCAGCCTCGGCAGCTCGCGCGCCACCGAGAGGCGCACCGCGATGGCGCCGACGCAGGCGGCCGACAGCACGTAGCTGAGGGCGTCGACGGCGAGCAGCCACGCCGGGGCCACGACGGCGAGCAGCAGGCCGGTGAGCATCGGCACGCCGAGGTCGAGGAGGGAGCCGGTGCCCCACAGTGCCGCGTTCGCCGGGCCGATCCGGTCGCGGCCGACGATCGCGGGGAGGGCCCCGAACGCCGCGCCGTCGAAGAAGACGAAGCAGGCGTGGGTGAGCACCCCGGCGACGAGGACGTGCTGCACGGTGAGTGCGTCCAGGACCCACGCCACCGGGACCGAGCCGATGACGAGGGCGCTGACGAGCTCGGCGACGACCATCACCCGACGCCGGTCGAGGCGGTCCGACAGGGCCCCGGAGAACAGGCCGAGCAGCAGGTAGGGAACGCCCTCGGCGACCGTGACGAGGGCGGTGAGGGCCGGGCTGCCGCTCAGCCGGTAGACGAGCACGGGCAACGCCACCGCCGTCATCAGGGTGCCGGCGACCGAGACCTGCCGGGCGGTCCAGTACAGCCGGAAGTCGCGGTGGTGCCGCAGGGGCGTGGTGGTCGTCAGCGCCGGCTCGCCAGGGCCGTGTCGAAGGCCGAGCGCGAGGCCGCCCACGCGCCGCGGCGCCCCGGGAGGTCGGGCAGCACGCCGACGAGCTGGGCGGAGAAGTCGAGGCTGGCCTCGCGGGGCAGCAGGCTCGGGAGGTTGTCGATCGCGATGACACCGAGTGGGCCCGCCGTCCCGGTCAGGACCCGCACCGGTTCCGCCCACGTGGTGACCGCCGTGTTCACCGGCACCCGGTTGTGGTCGCTGGTGACGTCGCAGGTGACGTCCGCGACGGTCGCGAGGCGACGGCCGGCGGCGTCGAGGTCGTCGCGGCGCACGAACGGCTCGCCCGGCGCGGTGGAGGCGACGCAGTTGACGAGCAGGTCGTGGCCGAGCAGCGCGTCGCGGTCGAGGTCCACGGTGTCCTCGGCGTCCCAGCAGGTCACCTCGGCGCCGGCCACCTCGAGGGCCGCCACCGCGCCCCGGCCGCTCCGGCCGTGCGCCCCGACGACGAGGGCCCGCAGCGGCGGCGGCTGGGGACCGGCCAGGGCCGCGTCGAAGTGAGGGCGCGTTCCCGGGGCCACCGGCCCGCCGAGGTCACCCCGGGCGGACCGGACGCCGAGGCCGGCGCCCACGTAGCCCGCCCAGTAGCCGAACGCGACGACCCGGCGGCCGTCCACCGTCAGGTACTCGACGTCGAGCAGCTCGCCACCGCCCTCGGCGAAGCGGTCCAGCAGCTCCCCAGCACCCACCTGCCCCTTGAAGGCGTGGGCGAAGTAGACGTGGGTGTGGCGCAGGGGGAGCGGCTGATCGGGCAGCTCCTTGATGCCGAGGACGACGGCGTCGGCGGGCGCGTCTCGCCACGAGCCGGGGTCGGCCACCTCGCAGCCCAGCGCCGCGTAGTCGGCCACCGGGAACACGCGGCTGGGCGACTCCTCGACGGTCACCGTCCACCCGCGGTCCACCAGCCCCCCGGCGTCGACCGGCACGAGCGGCGCCCGCTGCTCGGTGGGTCGGGCCTCGGCGCGGATCCACAGGTGCTGCTCGCTCACAGCGGTGACCCTAGCCGGGCGGCTCCGCCGCGCAGCCGGCAGTGGACGAGGTTGCACGACCTGCCGGTCGCGGCGCCGTCCCCTCGGCATGTCGGGCGACCTCGACGACCACCGCGCGAGCCGTCCGCGGTCAGAGGTCGGCGGCGGCGGCGCGGCCGGCGGTCCGGCCCGAGAAGAGGCAGCCCCCGAGGAAGGTGCCCTCGAGCGAGCGGTAGCCGTGCATCCCGCCACCCCCGAAGCCCGACACCTCGCCCGCGGCGTAGAGCCCGTGAACCGGTGACCCGTCCGGGCCGAGGACACGGCCGCGCAGGTCGGTGTGCAGGCCGCCCAGGGTCTTGCGGGAGAGCACCCGCAGCCGCACCGCGACGAGCGGGCCGCGCTTGGGGTCGAGCAGGCGGTGGACCGGGTAGGCGCGCTTGGTCAGCCGGTCGCCCCGGTAGCGCCGGGCCAGTCGGATGGCGGTGACCTGCGCGTCCTTCGTCACGGGGTTGTCGACCTGCCGGTCGCGCTCGACGACCTGGCGCTCCACGTGGGCGGCGTCGAGGGGCGTCCCGGGGGTCAGGGCGTTCATCTTCTCGACGAGCTCGGGGAGGGTCTCGGCGGTGACCCAGTCCTCGCCCCGGTCGACGAACGCCCGTACCGCTTCGGTCACCCTCGTGACCGGCGACCGCAGGATGACCGAGTAGCGACGCTCGGTGAGGTCGAGGTTCTGCTCCGAGCCGGAGAGCCGGAACTCCTTCCCCACGACCGAGAGGTTCGAGACGAACCACGAGTGGTCGACACCGGTTCGGCGCAGGTGCTCGAGCGTCCGGAGCGTGTCGAATCCGGGGAAGTTGGGGGCCGGTAGCCGGTCGCCGCGGGCGTCGAACCACATCGAGGTGGGGCCGGGAAGGATCCGGATGCCGTGGTTCGGCCACACGGGGGCGAAGTTCTGCACGCCCTCGACGTAGTGCCACATCCGGTCGCGGTTGACGACGACGCCGCCCGCCTCCTCGGTGATGGCGAGCATCCGACCGTCGACGTACGCGGGGACGCCGGTGAGCATCTCGGCGGGCGGGGTGCCGAGCCGCTCGGGCCAGCTCGCCCGCACGAGGTCGTGGTCGCCCCCGATCCCACCGGAGGTGACCACCACGGCCCGGGCGCCGTACTCGAAGTCGCCGACCACCTCGCGGTTCGACGCCACCCCGCGGGGCGCATCGTCGGGGGCGAGGACCGCGCCGCGCGCCCCCGTGACCGAGGAACCGGTGCGGACGAGCGCGTCGACCCGGTGGCGCGGCCGGTAGATGACCCGCCCGGCGGCGATGTGCTCGCGGATCCGCTGCTCGAACGGGGCCACGACGCCGGTCCCCGTGCCCCAGGGGACGTGGAAGCGGGGCACCGAGTTGCCGTGCCCGCCGCTCGTGCCGTCGCCACGCTCGGCCCATCCGACCTGGGGGAAGAACGAGAGACCGAGGGAGCGCAGCCAGGGTCGTTTCTCGCCGGCCGCCCAGTCGACGTAGGCCCGCGCCCACTCCCGCCCCCAGTGGTCCGGCCCCGGGCCACCGTCGGCGGCGGTGAGCCGGTCCCAGCCGGCGGTCCCCTCCCAGTCCTGCCAGGCGAGCTCGACCGAGTCCCTGATCCCCAGCCGACGTTGCTCCGGCGTGTCGACGAGGAAGAGCCCCCCGAAGCTCCACCAGGCCTGGCCACCGAGGTTGGCCTCGCCCTCCTGGTCGAGCAGGACGACGCTGTGACCAGCCCCGGCGAGCTCGCACGTGGCGACGAGGCCGGCGAGCCCGGCCCCCACGACGACGACGTCGGCATCCATGGACGGGAGCCTAGGCCCCGGCGACCACCCGGAGGAGCCCCCGCGACGCCTCCACCGGAAGGCCCGCCACGTCCGCGACGACGAGGTGGGCCAGCTCCGCCAGCTCCGCGGGTGGCGTCGTGGTCGTCACCGCCGTGAGACCGCGGCAGCCGGCCGCCCGCGCCGCCCGGAGCCCGGCGACGGCGTCCTCGACGACGAGGCAGTCCCCCGGCGGGACGTCGATCCGCTCGGCCCCGAGGAGCCACGGGTCGGGCCACGGCTTGCCCCGCGGCACGTCGGAGGCGGTGACCACGGCGTCGGGCCGGGGCAGGCCGGTGGCGGCCAGCCGTGCCCGCGCCAGCGGCGCACTGCACGAGGTGACGACGGCGGTCGGCACCTCGGCGTCGCGCAGCAGCCGGAGCAGGTCGGCGGCGCCGGGGAGCAGCTCGATCCCCTCGGCGTCGGCCACCTCGAGCTCGACGATCCGGTCGTGCGCGGGCCCCCGCTGCTCCTCCGGCAGCAGCCGCCCGATGAGGTGGCTCGCCGTCACTCCGTGGGAGCCGCGCAGCCGCTCCGGGTCGATGCCGTACTCCTCGCACCACCGCACCCACGACCGCACGACGGAGGGGATCGAGTCGATGAGCGTGCCGTCGAGGTCGAGGAGCACCCCGCGGAACGGCGCCGCCAGTGCGGCGGGGGCGGTCGACATGCGGTTCACCCTATGCACCCGGGCGTCCAGCGGGCCGACCTAGGGTGAGGCCATGCCCGACCCGCGCGGCTGGCCCCGCGCCGCCGTCCTCAGCTCGGCCGCCGCCGCGGTCGCGCTCATCGGCGGCTGGACCTGGGCGGCCGAGGTGGTGCCGGGCTTCGACGCGAGCACGGAGTCCGTGAGCGCCCTCGCCGCCACCGGCACCCCGCACCGGTGGCTGATGACGGCCGCGCTCGTCATCACCGGCGTCGGACACGTCCTCACCGGCGCCTTCCTCGGCGCCGCCCGCCCCGCCGGGCGGGCGACCCTGGCGGCCGGGGGCGTGGCCACGCTGGCGGTCGCCGCCGTGCCGCTGCCCACCCGGGGGGAGTCCTCGACCGCACACCTCGTGGTGGCCGCCCTGTCCTTCGTCCTCCTCGCGCTGTGGCCGCTCCTCGCGGCGCGGGACGACGGTCCACCCGTACTGGCCCGCTCGGTCTCCTGGCCGGCGGGCACCGTGCTCCTCGCCGCGGTCGCCTCCCTCGCCGTCGGCTTCGGGAGCGACTCGTTCGGCCGCCACGAGCGGGTCGTCGCCGCGATGACGGTGCTGTGGCCGCTTGCCACGGCCATGGGGGTGTGGTGGTCGGCGGGCCACCGGGTCGGGTCGCGCCGGGTTCGCCACGTGCTCGGCACCGTGGTCCTCACCGCGGTGTGCGCCGCGGCCGGCATCGCGGCGACGCAGATGGCTCCGGTCACCGCACAGACCCGCCACTACCAGGCCACGGTGGCCCTGGACCCGTCACCGGCGCGCGCCGGCGAGCTCGTCGCCAGCACCACCTTCGGCGACGCCGTGGTCTCCTTCTCCGGGATCGCGCCCGGCATCGACAGCGTGCCCCAGGTGCGCGCCGACATCGCCGACGTGCTCTCGCGGCCGGGCATCTCCCTCTCCACCCTCCGCCCCGGTCCGGAGGAGCTCGCCGAGGCGATCCGTGACGCCGGCATCCAGGTCGTCGGCCGGTTCGCCCTCGGCGCGCTGCTCGTCGTCCTGGTCCTCGTCGGCGGCTGGAGCGCCGCTCGCCGGGCGTTCCCGCCACGGGCGCTCGTCGCCTCGGGCGCCGTCGCGTGGCTCGTCGCGACCCTCGGCACGACCGCGGCCATCTGGACGACGTACCAGCCGAGCCGGCAGGGCAGCTTCACCGCCACCGAGGTGCTCGGCACCCTCCAGCGCAACGCCGGCCTGCTCACCGACGTCGAGACCCGGGCCGCGCAGGTCGCTCCCTACCTGCGCAACCTGCTGGCCCTCTCGACCGCCCTGCAGCAGCAGTACGCCGCCGGGTCGCTGGAGGTCGACCCGGCGCTGCGGCTGCTCTTCGTCAGCGACCTCCACGGCGCCAACCAGTACGCCCTGATGCGCACCATCGTCGAGGAGGACAGCATCGACGCCGTCATCGACACCGGTGACTTCGTCACCTTCGGCACGGTCGGCGAGGCCGAGGCGGCGGGCATGTTCACCGGGATCGAGTCCCTCGGTGTGCCGTACCTCTTCGTCCGCGGCAACCACGACGCCACGAGCCCCACCGACACCGCGCTGCTCACCCGGATGGCGGAGGTGCCGAACGTGGTCCTGCTGGAGCCGCCCGGGGCGGGGTACACCGAGGTGGCGATCGGCGGGGTCACCATCGCCGGGTTCAACGACCCCAGGTGGTTCGGCGACTCGGGCACCGGCACCCACGAGGCCCAGGTGCCGGCACGCGAGGCCTTCCAGGCCGCGTTCGCCGACCGGGCCGTCCCCGACGTCGTCGCGAGCCACGAGCCGTGGGCGCTCGACGAGGTCGAGGCGGGGGTGCGGCTCAACGGGCACATGCACACCCGAGACCTCGAGGGCAACCGGATCCAGACCGGTACCTTCACCGGCGGCGGCCCCTTCAGCCACTACGTCGACAGCGGCCCGGGCGAGGAGCTCGTCGGGCAGCCGTCGACCTTCGACGTGCTGACCTTCGGGACGGACTGCCGGCTGTCCTCGCTCACCCGCTACCGCCTCAACGACGTCATCGAGGGCCGCCCCACCTACGACGACGTGTCCATCGTCAACGGGGCCCGCATCGACACCCGCGAGCCGGACCCCAACCGCACCTGCAGCCCGGACGACCCGCTGCGGACCACGACCGTGGAGGCCGCGGGCCCGGCACCGGCCGCCGTCGGGGTCACGTCCAGCCCCTCCCCGAGCGAGCAGCCGCCGGCATCGCGGCCCTGAGCCGTGCACGTAGTCCGATCGGGTGGTCTTGCGCCGACCGGTTCGCGTCGCCGGTACCCGCTCGGTAACGTCGGCGACGCCGAGCAGCATCGGGCGTCGCAGGGGTGTCCGCGGCCTGCCCGGCGATTGGAGCAGTCATGAGACTGAAGGTGGTGTTGGCGGCCGCCGTGGCGCTGGCCGCATCGGTGGCGTTCCCGACGGTGGCGTCGGGGGAGCCGGGCTACGAGGGCCTGTGGACCGCCTCGTCCACCGGCACCGCGACGACGACCGCGGACTGCGGGGCCGCGGACCCCTCGCGCACGGTCACGGCCGACGGCTTCTGCGCGATCGACGACGTCGGTGGGGGCGTGGAGCTCGGAGTGAAGTTCACCAGCTCGCGGGCGGTGCTGATCACCGGTGTCCGCGTGTACCGGGTGGACGCGGGCTCGGTCACCGGTTCGCTGTGGACGGCGGGCGGGGAGAAGCTCGCGGACGGCGCGTTCCCCTCCTACTCGGGCCCGGGTTGGCAGGACCTCCTCTTCGCCTCGCCGGTCCGGATCGAGGCGGGACAGACGTACATCGCCTCGTACAACGCCCCCTCCGGTGACTATGCGTTCGAGTGGTACTACTTCTCGGACCAGTCCCGGACCGTCGGCCCGATCACCGCGCTGCAGTCGGCCGAGGCCGACGGCAACGGCGTGTACTGCTACGTCGGCGAGCCGTGCAACCTGTTCCCCACCAACACGTCGAACGACAGCAACTACTGGGTGACCCCGCTGTGGTCGTCGTACGAGTTCTCCGGCTTCCGCCAACCGGTCGACATCGAGACGACCAACATCGCCAAGGCGGGGAGCGCGATCCCGGTCAAGTTCGGCCTCGGTGGAGACATGGGTCTCGGCATCCTCCGCGACGGCTACCCCAGGGCCACGCGCATCCAGTGCGAGTCCTCGGAGCCGACCGACGCGATCGAGAACACGCTCTCGAGTGCCGCCAGCAGCGGGCTCGCCTACGACCCGGCCACCGGCCAGTACACGTACGTCTGGAAGACCAGCAAGTCGATGGTCGGCAGCTGCTACCGCTTCGAGCTGGGCCTCGACGACGGCATGTCCCACACCTTCACGGTGCAGTTCAAGAGGTGAGCTCGTGCCGGGCGGTCGGCGCCGACCGCCCGGCGGCGGGCTCCTCGCAGGCCGGTCCAGGCCGCGCAGCCGCCACCGAACCGGTCAGGACGGCGCGTGCAGCGTCGTCCGCCAGGCCCGGTGCGGCTTGGGGGCGCCGCCGCAGCTGAGCGGCGCGTCGGGCAGCGCCTCCTCGACGACGTCGACGACGACCCGTGGGGGCACCGGCCCACCGCCGAAGACCTCCACCGTGGTGCGCCCGTCGCCGGCGTCGACCCGGCCGGGCAGGGCGTCGTCGAGGTCCGCCGGGCCGTGCTCGCCGAGCACCGCCGCGAGCGCGGCCTGGACAGCCGGCTCCCAGCGGGTGACCCCGCGCAGGTTGCCGGCCCGCACCTTGCCGTCGGTGAGCTCGCGCACGACGTCCGCGGCCGACCCGGGGTCCAGGTAGCCGAGGCAGGCCCCGCTCGGCAGGTGGAGCAGGGTGCCGGCGAAGCGGTGGCCGCCGAGGTGGGTGCACTCCCACGTCTCCTCGGGCCACTCCTTGGCGAGCTGGGCCACGATCGGGCGGCCGCGCACGGCACAGCACGCGTCGCGAGTCCCCTGCGTGCACACGAGGAGCATCGGGTCGGCGTCGACGTCGCTGCTGCTCAGCTCGGTGCCGAGCGCGTGCGCCGCGTCGACCAGGTCACCGGAGGTGCGCCAGCTCCCGCGAACCCAGGTGCCACGGACCGTGTCGACGGCGAACCAGGAGCGTGCGTCACCCTCCGGCCCGCGCCGCTGCGGGCGCCGGATGAGAAGCGCCTTGCCCCCGAAGGAGGCGCACAGCTCCTCCACCTCCTTGCCGGTGCGGCCGAGCAGCGGCGGGGTGTCGAGCGCGATCCGGGCCCACGGCCCCTGGTGCTCGACGAGCAGCCATCGGGAGGCGACGGGGGCACTGCCGGCGAGCGGGTCGCCACGGTGGCGAGCCGCTGCGGAGCAGCGCGAGAGGTCGGACAGGGCCACCCCGCGATGCTACGCGGGGTGGCCCTGCGGCGACGGGTGCGCCCCCGTCACGCGCGTCCGTGTGCAGCCCTGCTGCGCCGGCTGAGCGAGTCGATGATGACGGCGAGCAGGAGCACCGCGCCGGTGACGACGTACCGGACGTCGGCCGAGACCGAGAGCAGGGCCAGGCCGTTGCTGATCGAGTAGATGACGAGGATGCCGAGCAGCGCCGAGTACGCCGAGCCGCGCCCGCCGAAGAGCGAGGTGCCGCCGATGACGGCCGCCGCGATCGCGTTGAGGTTGGTGTCCGCGCCACCACTGCTCTGGTTGGCCGAGGCCAGCCGGGCCGCGGCGAAGATGCCACCGAGGGCGGCGAAGGTCGAGCACAGCATGAAGACGGTGAGGTAGACCCGCTTGACGTTGATCCCGGCCCGCCGGGCGGCCTCGACGTTGCCACCGATGGCGAGCACCGAGCGGCCCCAGGTCGTGCGTCGGATGACGAGGTCCATGACGACGACGAGCAGGAGGAAGAGCGCGACCATGTAGGACAGGCCGCGGTCGCGGTTGAGGACGTACACCGCGATGACGAGGAGCAGCGCGAGCAGCCCGGAGCGGATGGCGACCGCGGCCACGGGTGGCGCCGACAGCCCGGCCGCCGTCCGGCGCCGGTCGGTGACGATCCGGACGAGGAGGTAGAGGAGCGGCACGCCGACGGCGATGACGTAGGAGAACCAGTCGACGAAGAACTTCTGGGAGGCGAACTGCACCAGCGAGGACTCGAACGGGATGTTGATCGTCCCCTCGCTGCCGAGCACGCGCAGCTGGAGCCCGAGGAGGGCGAGCAGGCCGGCGAGGCTGATGACGAAGCTCGGCACACCGAAGCGGTTGAAGATCAGGCCGTAGAGCAGCCCGACCGCGACGCCGGTCACGAGGGCGACGGCGACGGCGACCCAGATGTTCATGCCCTGGTTGACGAAGAGGACCGTGAGCACCGCACCGGAGAGCCCGGACATCGAGCCGATCGACAGGTCGATCTCGCCGAGGAGGAGCACGAGCACGACGCCGAGCGCCAGGGTGCCGATCGGCACCATCTGCGGTGGTGAGGTTCACCAGGTTGCGGCTGGAGAGGAACGCCGGGTTCAGGGCGTAGAACACCCCCCAGATGAGGACCAGCCCGACGACGACGGGTAGCGAGCCGAGGTCGCCGGACTTGATCCGCTCCCAGGTCGACGCGAGCCACCCGCCGACCCCCGCGGAGGCGATGAGCCGTTCGTCCTGGAGGTCCGCGGGGACGGGCGTCGCGGCGTCGGTCGACGGGGTCGTCACCGGGGGTTCGGGGGTGGTCACGACTGCTCCTCCTCGGTGGGCCGGCGCGACGCGCGTGCCGTGACGGCGTTGGTCGTCGCGCCGGTGATGGCGGCGATGATCTCCTGCGTGTTGGTGTCGGCCACGCGGAAGTCGCCGTTGTTGCGGCCGAGCCGCAGGACCGACACCCGGTCGGCGACGGCCATGACGTCGGACATGTTGTGGCTGATGAGGATGACCGCGAGCCCCCGTTCGCGCAGCCGCTCGACGAGGTTCAGCACCTCCGCGGTCTGCGCGACACCGAGGGCCGCGGTCGGCTCGTCGAGCATGACGACCTTGGGGGCGCCGAGCAGCGAGCGGGCGATCGCCACCGTCTGGCGCTGCCCGCCGGACAGGCTCGCGACCGGGATGCGCACGCTCGGGATCTTCGCCGAGAGCTCGCGCAGCAGCTTCCACGAGTCGCGCTCCATCGACACCTCGTCGAGAGACGGGCCCCGCCGCAGCTCGTTGCCGAGGAAGAGGTTGCCGACCACGTCGAGGTTGTCGCAGAGCGCGAGGTCCTGGAACACGGTGGCGATGCCGAGCGCCTGCGCCTGGGACGGGGAGGTGATGTTGACGGGCTTGCCGTCGAAGATGACGTGACCCCCGTCGGGCGTGTAGACCCCCGCGATCGCCTTGACGAGGGTGGACTTGCCGGCGCCGTTGTCGCCGACGAGCGCCACCACCTCCCCGGCGCTGACGTGGAACTCGACGTCCTTGAGGGCCTGGACGGCCCCGAATCTCTTCGAGACGCCGGACATCGACAGCACGGGCGCCGGGTCGGTGGTGGTGCTCATGGTCGGCTCACTCCTTCGTGAGGGGACAGGGTGCCAGGGGTCAGCTGATCCCGAGCTCCGTGCAGGCGTCCGCGTACTCGGGCGTGCAGATGTCCTCGACGGTGTAGAAGCCGTCGGCGACCACGGTGTCCATGATGTTGTCCTTGGTCACGACCACCGGGTCCAGCAGCGTCGCGGGAACGCCCTCCTTGTCGGCGGACGACTCCGGCGCATCGCCGTTCGCCAGCGCGAGAGCGGCCTTGGCGGCGTCCTCGGCCTGCGGCTTGATCGCCTTGTAGATGGTCAGCGCCTGGTCGCCCGCGATGATCCGCTGGATGGCGGCGAGCTCGGCGTCCTGACCGGTCACCGGCGGCAGCGGCTCGACGCCACCGGCCTTGAGGGCGGCGATGGCGCCACCGGCGGTGCCGTCGTTGGCGGCGTAGGCGCCGACGAGGTCGCCCTTGAGCGTGCCGACCTGACCTTCCATCCACGTCTGGGCCTTGTCCGGGCTCCAGTCGGGGGTGTCGTACTCGGCGGCGACGGTGTAGCCACTGCTGTCGATGACGCTGTGGGCGCCGGCCTTGAAGTCGGCCGCGTTGGCGTCGGTGGGGGCGCCGTTGATCATGACGATGTCGCCGCTGTCGTTGCCTGCGGCCTTCATCGCCTCGATCAGGCCCTCGCCCTGCAGCTCGCCGACCCGCTTGTTGTCGAAGGAGACGTAGTAGTCGGCACCCGCGATGAAGCGGTCGTAGGCGACGACGGGGACGCCCTGGGCCTTGGCGTTGTTGACGATGGTGGCGGCGGACTTGCCGTCGACCGCGCTCATGACGAGGACGTCGACGCCCTGGGTGATGGCGGCCTCGGCCTGCTGCTGCTGCTTGGCGGCGTCCTGCTCGGCGTTGCTGTAGATGACCTCGCAGTCGGCGCAGGCGGCCTTGACGGCCTCCTCGAAGAACGGGCGGTCGAAGGCCTCGTAGCGGGCCGTCTTGTTCTCCGGGAGGAGCAGGGCGATCTTCTTGGCGCCGCCAGCGGCGGCGGTGTCGTCGCTGGTGCTCCCGCTGTCGGAGCTGTCGCTACCGCACGCGGTGAGCGCGGCGGCGAGGCCGAACGCGACCGCGACGCCGGCGACGCGGGTGAATCGAGTGGTCATGCGATCTCCTATGGCCATGACGTCCGCAGCCTCTCTGGTGCGGCTCCTCCGGATTCAACTCGCCCCTCGCGTTGTCGTCAAGACTTGAATACAAGGATTTGAGACAAGTTTTGGTCACGGTGCGGTCACTGCCCGATCAGGGCGGCGCGGTCCGCCTCGACCCGCGCCTGCTCGGCGAGGGCGAGGGCGCCGCGGACGTCGGCCTCCTCCGGTCCGAGCGTGCCCAGGCGCAGGTCGAGCGAGGCGGCCGCGCTCGGGATGGCGCACCGTTCCACGGCCTCGCGCATCGGGCGCAGGACGATCTCGCCGACCCGGGCGACCTGGCCGCCGAGCACCACGACCTCGGGGTTGAGGACGTTGACGACGCCGGCGAGCGCGACGCCCACGTGCCGGCCGGCGTCCTCGAGGACGCGGCGGCAGCCGAGGTCGCCCGTGAGCGCCCGGGCGATGACGTCGCGCAGGGTCAGCGTCCCGTGCGACGGCCGGAGGGCCGCGAGCACCGCCTGCGCGCCGACGTAGGTGTCGAGGCACCCCCGGTTGCCGCAGCGGCACACCGGTCCGTTCTCGTCGATGGTGACGTGGCCGATCTCGCCGGCCGTGCCCGCGCTGCCGCGGAACAGCTCACCGCCGAGGACCAGCCCGGCCCCCACGCCGTAGGACATCTTGAGGTACACCCCGGTCGAGATCCCCTGCAGCGCACCGTACCTGGCCTCACCCAGCGCCGCGAGGTTGGCGGTGTTCTCGAGGCGCACGGTCATCCCGTAGGCGACCTCCATGGCGGACGCGACCGGCACACCCCGCCAGCCGGGGAGGATCCCCGTGGAGCCCACCTCGCCGGAGACGCCGTCGATGGGAGCGGGCAGCCCGACGACCATCGCGGCGAGGTCGCCGAGGGCGTGGCCGCTGGCCTCGACCATCTCCTGGACCATCCGGGCGGCCCGGGCCATGCCCTCGTCCGCGGCGTGGTCGGCGGGCAGCGGCATCCGCTTCTGGCTCACCAGGTCGGTCGTCCCGGCCTCGCCCACTGCGACCCGCACGTCGCGGTCGCCGAAGACGGCGGCCCCGACCAGGCCCTGACCGCCCTCCACCGACACCTGCACGGCCCGACGCCCGTTGCGGATGCTCGGCGTGAGCCGCACCGCCCCGGCAGCGTCGAGCTCCTTGACGAGGTTCGAGACCGTGGCCGCGGAGAGCCCGGTGACGCCGGCGATCTCCACCTGGGTCATGGCGCCGTGCTCCCGGACCGCGTCGAGGACCCGCAGGCGGTTCATCTCCCGGAGGCTCGCCTGCGAGCCCGGCGCGGGCCCGGTTGAGTTCACGGACAAAAGATAAACGAGGGGGCAGGCCCGGCGGAAGGGGCCGTGGGGGTCGCCGGCCCGCTCGACGCGCGCGCCGTCCGCGCCGCCCCTAGGGTGACGCGCACCACACTCCCCGCAGACCCTGGAGGCCCCCATGGCCCGACGACGTGCCCTGGTCACCGCCGCCCTTGCCGCGGTGGCCGCACTGCTCCTCCCCGCGACGGCCGCCCGGGCGGCGGCGCCGTCCTACGTCGCGCTCGGCGACAGCTACTCCTCCGGCACCGGCACCGGCATCTACCTCCTGGACGGCACCGACTGCCTCCGCTCGGCCTACGCGTACCCCTCGCTCATCGCGTCCTCCCGGGGCTACGCCCTGAACCTGCGCGCCTGCTCCGGGGCCACCGTGTCCGACGTCCAGAACAGCCAGCTCGGGGCGCTGTCCACGTCGACCGCCTACGTGACGATCACGGTGGGGGGCAACGACGCCGGCTTCGCCGACGTGCTCACCGAGTGCGCGCTCCCGGCGTGGATGAGCGACTGCTACGGGGCCGTCGACGACGCCCGCGCGTTCATCCGTTACACCCTGCCCTCCCGCCTGGACTCCCTCTACGCCCAGATCCGCGCCCGCGCCCCGCAGGCGACGGTCACCGTCGCGGGCTACCCCCGGATCTTCAACGGGCAGGACTGCAGCTGGCTCACCTGGTTCTCCTCCACCGAGGAGAGCCGCCTCAACGCGACCGCCGACCTGCTGAACTCGGTGATGTCGGCGCGTGCCTCCGCGGCCGGCTTCTCCTTCGCCGACCCCACCTCCCGGTTCGCCGGCCACGCCGTCTGCGACTCGTCCCCGTGGATCAACAACCTGTCGGCGACCATCGTGGAGTCCTACCACCCGAACCGGTCGGGGCACGCCTACGGCTACACCCCGGCGGTGAGCCCGTACGTCACCGGCTCGACCCTGACGGTGACGGGGAAGCTGCTGCGGGAGGCCCAGCGCGCCGCCGGGTCGCAGGCCGAGCTCCAGCGCGGGTACGCCGAGCTCGACCGCGGCATCGAGCCGGCCGTCGTGCAGGCGCCGGACCTGACGAGCACGCGGGCCCGGGCCGCCGCCGAGCGGACCGGGGTCGACCTCGGTAGCCGGGCCAGCATCGACGCGGCCGACCGGCGGTTCGACCGGGCCCAGGCCCGGGCGCACGGGCTCGGCTGATCCCGGGCGGTGGGGTGCCGGCCGCGGCGCCCCACGGGGCGAGTGGGTCTGACAGGATCGGGGCGTGACCGACCGCAGCCTCGTCGCCGGCGTGGACACGTCGACGCAGTCCTGCAAGGTGCTCGTCTGTGACCCCTCCTCGGGGGCGGTGGTGCGGGTCGGCCGCGCCGTGCACCCCGACGCCACGGAGGTCGACCCGGCCCACTGGTGGCGTGCCTTCGAGGAGGCGACGGCCGGCGGGCTGCTCGACGACGTCGCCGCCCTCGCCGTCGGGGGACAGCAGCACGGGATGGTGCTCCTCGGCGACGACGACGAGGTGGTCCGGGACGCTCTGCTGTGGAACGACACCCGCTCGGCCGGTACCGCCTCGGACCTCGTCGCCGAACTGGGCGGCCCGGGGGCGTGGGCCGAGGCGGTCGGTGTGGTCCCCGTCGCGGCGATCACCGCGAGCAAGCTGCGCTGGGTGCGTGACCACGAGCCGGCCACGATGGACCGGTCCACCCGCGTCGTCCTGCCGCACGACTGGCTCACCGGCCGAATCCTCGCGGCCGGCGGCGGGTTCGAGGAGTGGACGACGGACGCGGGTGACGCCTCCGGCACCGGCTACTTCTCCGCCGGAACCCGCGAGTACCGACATGACCTGCTCGGCCTGGCCGCCGGCCGCGAGCTCGCCGTGCCGAGGGTGGCGGGGCCGGCAGAGGTCGTCGGGCGCACCCGCTCCGGGATGGCCCTGGCCGCCGGCACCGGCGACAACATGGGCGCCGCCCTCGGTCTGGGGCTGCGGACGGGCGACGTCGTCGTCTCCCTCGGAACCTCCGGCACCGCGTTCGCACGCCACGACCGCCAGACGGCCGACGCCAGCGGCTTCGTCCAGTCGTTCGCGGACGCCGAGGGCGGCTTCCTCCCCCTGGTGTGCACCCTCAACGCGGCCCGCGTGCTCACCTCGGGGGCCGCGATGCTCGGGGTCGACCTCGACGGGCTGAGCCGGCTGGCCCTCGCCGGCGAGCCGGGCGCCGGTGGGCTCACCCTGCTGCCCTTCCTCGACGGTGAGCGCACCCCCAACCTGCCGACGGCCACCGGCTCCCTCCACGGTCTGACCCGCGCCAACGCGACGCCGGAGAACCTCGCCCGGGCCGTGGTCGAGGGGATGCTGCTGGGGCTGGCCGGCGCGGTCGACGCGGTCCGCGCCGCCGGCTGCCCGGTGGAGCGGGTGCTGCTCATCGGTGGGGCCGCGGCGTCGCCGGCCGTGCAGCGGATCGCCCCGGACCTCTTCGGGGCCCCCGTCGCCGTGCCGGCCCCCGGGGAGTACGTGGCCATCGGTGCAGCGCGCCAGGCGGCCTGGGCCCTCGCCGGGGGCGAGGCCCCGCCGCGCTGGGAGGTGGCCGTCGACGCCTCGGCCGACCCTGCCGACACCGGGACGGGCACCGAGACGCGGGCGCGCTACGCGGCCGCGCTGCGGGCGGCGTACCCGGCCGGATAGTCCGGCAGGTGTGGTCCGCGGGACCCTGGTTGTCCGCACTGGCCCCTCAGGGCGACGTGCCCGGCTCCGGGGGGCCGCCCGCCGCCGGCGGCGTGGCCCCGGTGGCCTATGTTGACGGGATGACCGCGCGGGAGTTCGACATCGCCCTCGTCGGCGCCACCGGCTTCGTCGGGCGCCTCACCGCCCGGCATCTCGCCGAGCACGCCCCGGCCGGGGTGCGCATCGCGCTCGCCGGCCGCTCCCGCGACCGCCTCGAGGCGCTGCGCGCCGGGCTCGAGGGGCCCGCCCGCGACTGGCCCCTCGTGGTCGTCGACACCCTCGACGAGCAGGCGGTCGCCGACCTCGCCGCCCGCACGACCGTCGTGGCCACCACGGTGGGCCCCTACCAGCGGCTCGGGGCGTCCCTCGCCGCCGCGTGCGCGGCGGCGGGGACCCACTACTGCGACCTCACCGGCGAGGTGCTCTTCGTCCACGACAGCATCGCGGCGAACCACGACCTCGCCCGGCGCACCGGTGCCCGCATCGTCCACGCGTGCGGCTTCGACTCGGTCCCCAGCGACCTCGCGGTGATGCTCGCCGCCGAGGCGGCGCACGCCGACGCCGCAGACCTCGGGACCACCCGGCTCGCTGTGCGGATGAAGGGGGGCTTCAGCGGGGGGACGGTCGACACCGCTCGCACCCAGGCCGCCGAGATGCGCACGTCGGCCGCCGCGCGCCGGGTCGTGATGGACCCGTGGGCGCTCGCCGACGGGCCGCGCCCGCCGCGCCCGACGTCGTCCGGCCACCGACGCGGTGGCCTCGCCGGGGCGGTCGACCGGCTCGTGCGGCTCTCGCCGGTCCGCCAGGACGACGAGACCGGCCACTTCACCGGCATGTTCGTCATGGCCTCGTTCAACACCCGCGTGGTCGCGCGGTCCGCCTCGCTGCTCGGCTACGGCGAGGGGTTCCGCTACGCCGAGTACGCCGACTACGGGGGCGGGCCGCGGGGTGCGGTGACCGCCGGGGTGGCCTCGGCCGTCCTGCTCGGTGGGCTGGCCGGGATGGCGTTCGCGCCGACCCGCGCCGTGCTCGACCGGGTGCTGCCCGCCCCGGGAGAGGGGCCGAGCGAGGAGACGATGCGCAGCGGCCGGTTCCGGATGGAGGTCCGGGCGACGGGCACGAACGGCGCCACCTACCGGGCCACCTTCGCGGCACCGTACGACCCCGGCTACTCGGGCACCGCCGTGATGTTCGGCGAGGCCGCGCTGGCGCTGGCCCTCGACGGCGACCGGCTGCCTGCGAGCGACGGCGGGGTGCTCACGCCGGCCACCGCGCTCGGCCATCCCCTCGTAGAGCGGCTCCGCGAGCACGCCTTCACGATCACGGCGACGCGCCCGGAGGGGTGAGGGTTCCGACGCGGATCGCCGGACGCCGGGCGGGGTGGATGCGTCAGCTCTCGCGGACGACCTGGTCGGCGTCCTTGTCGGGCCGCAGCCCGCGCCAGGCGGGATGCCGCAGCCGCCCGTCGTGGGTCCACTCGGTGTACCGGACCTCGCCGACGAGGTCGGGTCTGACCCAGTGCGCGTCCCGGGCATCCGCTCGCGGGACGTCGTCGCCCACAGGGGAGCGGTCGGTGGCCAGTGGCTCGAGTCGGCGCTGCAGGTCCGAGAGGTCTGCGGTGGTGAACCCGGTGCCGACCCTGCCCGCGTAGCGCAGCCCGTCGGCGGTCGGGATGGCCAGGAGCAGCGAACCGATGGTGTCGGCGCGCCGTCCTCGTCCGGGCCGCCACCCGGCGATGAGCACCTCCTGGGTGCGCAGGTTCTTGATCTTCAGCCAGCTGCCCGACCGTGCTCCGGGCTGGTAGGTCGACTCGGCCCGCTTGGCGACCACACCCTCCAGGTGCTGCTCCCGAGCAGCGGCCAGCACGGCGGGACCACCGCCGAACCAGGCGGGCGGTGTCTGCCACGAGGGGCCGGTGAGGTCGAGGTCCTCGAGCAGCGCACGGCGCTCCCGGTAGGGCATCGACAGGGTCGATCGGCCGTCGAGATGGAGCACGTCGAAGACGAGGTAGGTGACCGGGACCGAGGCGGCCAGGCGCCGGACGCGGGCCCCACCCGTCACGTGCATCCGCCGCTGGAGCAGCTCGAAGCTCGGCCGTCCGCTCGGGTCGAGGGCCACCAGCTCGCCGTCGAGCACGGCCTGGGTCGCCCCCATCGACTCGGCCATCGCACGCAGCTCCGGGTAGCTCTCGGTGATGTCGATGTCGTTGCGCGACCACGCCGTCGGCCGGCCGCCGTCGACGTGCACGACGGCACGCACCCCGTCCCACTTCATCTCGTAGGCCCACCGGTCGTCGTCGGCCGGCAGCGCGTCCGCCAAGGTGGCCATCATCGGCGCCACCCTCGCCGGCAGCGGCAGGTGGTCGTCCGGGGGCGGGCTCATCCGGTGCACCATCCAGTTCCTTCCCCCCGTCCGGAACAGCGCGTACCGGCCGTCGACGCGGGAGCCGTGGAGGACGACCTTCACCTTCCCCTCGCTCCACTCCTCGGTCTCGTACGTGCCACGGTCCCAGATGCTCACCCCGCCCCCGCCGTACTCACCCTCGGCGATGTCGCCCTCGAAGTCGGCGTACGCCAACGGGTGGTCCTCCGTCTGGACCGCGAGCCGGTTCGCCGAGGGGTCGAGGGGGAGGCCCTTGGGGACCGCCCACGAGACCAGGACCCCGTGCCGCTCGAGACGGAAGTCCCAGTGCAGTGCGGTTGCGTGGTGCTCCTGGACGACGAAGGTGTCATCCGCTCCACGTGGAAGGGGCCCCGGCGGCGGCACCGGCTCCGGGGTACGCGCCGGATCCCGCTTGGAGCGGTAGGTCGACAGCCCATCGTCCGACACCCGCCCATCGTGCCCCACGTACCAGCCCGACGGGCGACGGCAGCGCAGCACTCGTGCCCCGCCCCGACGAGGCGTGGGCGGCGAGCGGCGCCATCTCAGGGGGAGTCGAACGACCGCGTCGTCACGGTGATGACGCGGACACCCGGCCACGACGGGGCAACGACACCGCCCCCGCCGGACAAGCCCGACGTCACCGTGATGACGCGGACACCCGGCCACGACGGGGCAACGACACCGCCCCCGCCGGACAAGCCCGACGTCACCGTGATGACGCGGACACCCGGCCACGACGGGGCAACGGGGAACCGGCTCGCCGGCCGGATCCGCCGTGCCGCCGGGCCGAGGGCCGCACCCGTCAGCTCGTCAGCCCGTCAGCTCCCGGGCGATCCGCTCGGCGTCGATCCTCAGCTCGCGCAGCATCCCCGAGATCGGGTTGGTGAACCCCGTGAACCACAGCCCCTCGGCGCCCGGGGGCGTCCGGGCCCCGTGGACGACGGGCAGGCCGCGGTGGTCGAGCACGCCGAGGTGGCCGACGAGCGGCTCGAGCCCGGCGCGGTACCCCGCGGCGACGACGACGGCCGCGGGCCGCAGCCGGGTGCCGTCGGCGAGGAGCACCGCATCGCCGGCCATCGCCTGCACCGCCGCGACCGGCTCCACCCGCCCGGAGCGGACGGCGGCGACGACCCCGACGTCCTGCACGGGGACGCGGCCGTCCAGGACCCGCGAGTAGAGGTCGGCGCGGGGACGCGGCATCCCGTGGGCACTGAGGTCGGGCTCCTGGACCACGGCGAGCACCGCGGCGACCCGGTCGACGAGCCGCGGGGGCAGGCGGCGCACGAGGATGCCGGTGCCCTGCGCGGGCCAGCCCAGCCGGGAGCGGGGGAGGATGTGCGGTGGCGTCCGGACGGCGAGCCACACCCGGGCCGCGCCGTGCTCGGCGAGGTCGGTGGCGATCTCCATCCCCGTGTTGCCGGTTCCCACGACGAGCACGTCGCGACCGGCGTAGGGCGCTCCGTTCCGGTAGTCGCGGGCCAGCACGACCTCTCCGGTGAAGCCGTCGGCACCGGGCCACGACGGCGCGACGGGGGTGTGGTTGTACCCGGTGGCGACGACCACGTGCCTCGCATCGAGGCCATCCCCACCCTCGAGGTGCACCCGCCAGCGGGCGCGGCCGTCGTCGAGCCGGTCGACCCGGGTGACCGCGCTGCCGAGTCGCAGCCGGAGCCGGTGGTGTCCCGCGTACTGCTCGAGGTAGCGGACGACGTCGTCACGGGCCACCCACCGCCCGTACCGCCGCGGGATGCGCAGCCCGGGCAGGTGCGACCACCCGCGAGGGGTGTGCAGGTGCAGCCGGTCGTAGTGCCGCCGCCAGCTGTCCCCCACGTGCGGGGCCCGGTCGACCACGAGGGGCTCGTGCCCGCGGGACCGCAGCGCGGCGGCGACGGCCAGGCCGCCGGGGCCGGCCCCGACCACCACGACCTCCTGGTGCGCCACGAGACGTGAGAGTACCCACTGCGGACACCGGGGGGCCGGGGGCGGCACTAGGGTCGGCGGTGAGCAGCATCCTCGGCCACCAGGAGGCGACATGCCCGACCACTCCCCCGTCACCGCGCTCTCCGAGGAGGAGTGCTGGGAGTTCCTGCACGGCCAGGAGTTCGGTCGGCTGGCCTTCCACCTCGCCAGCGAGGTGCACATCGTGCCGATCAACTACGCGATCGACGCCGACCACAGGATCGTCTTCCGCACGGCCGAGGGCAGCAAGCTGCTGGGGCTCACGATGAACGCCGACGTCGCCTTCGAGATCGACGAGTTCGACGAGGAGCAGGCGCGCAGCGTCGTCGTGCGGGGCCGGGCCAACCAGCTGGAGGGCTCGGAGGTCCAGGAGATCGAGCAGCTTCCGCTGCGGCCGTGGGTGGACTTCGCGAAGTTCAACGTCATCGCCGTGGTCGTCGACGAGCTCGCGGGGCGGCGCTTCGAGCTGACCCGCCCGTGGCTGCACATGCGGCCGCACGAGGAGGAGTGAGGGCGGGCACGCGCCGCCATCCGGACCACCGGGCCGCCGCCGAATAGGCTCGGCGCCGTGGAGCGGGAACTCATCGGGGATCCCGACCGGCCGCAGCCCCGGGTCGTCGTCGCGAGCGACGGCTTCAAGGGCTCGCTCTCCTCGGTGGAGGTCGGGAGCGCGGTGGCTGCCGGAGTGTGGGATGCCGTGCCCGGCGCCGAGGTGGTCGTGGTCCCCCTGGCGGACGGCGGCGACGGGACGGTGGCCGCCGCGTGCTGGGCCGGGTTCGAGCCCGTCCCGGTGTCGGTCCACGGGCCGACGGGCGAGCCGGTGGCCGCCGTCGTCGCCGTCGGCACGGTGGGGGGCGAGCGCGCAGTCGGGGACCACCACGCGGTCGGAGGAGACCGTGCCGTCGTGGTGGAGATGGCCGGCACCTGCGGCCTCGGGCTCCTGCCGGGTGCGGTGCCCGCACCGCTCACGGCCTCGAGCCGGGGGCTCGGTGAGGCGATGCTCGCCGCGCTCGACCTCGAGCCGGAGGTGCTCCTCGTCGGGGTGGGGGGCTCCGCGAGCACCGACGGGGGCGCCGGGATGCTGGCCGCCCTCGGCGCCCGGGTCCTCGACGCGGCAGGAGCGACGCTGCCCGACGGCGGCGCGGCGCTCTCCCGGGTGGCGGCCCTCGACACCAGCGCGCTCGACCCGCGGCTGAGCCGCATCCCCGTCGTGCTCGCCGCCGACGTGGACAGCCCGCTGACCGGCCCGCGTGGGGCCGCTCGTGTCTTCGCCCCGCAGAAGGGCGCGACGCCGGCCGACGTCGAGGTGCTGGACGCGGCCCTCGCCCGGTGGGCCGCCGTCGTGTCGCCGTCGGCCGCGGACGTGCCGGGGGCGGGGGCCGCGGGTGGCGTGGGCTTCGCGCTGCTCGGCGTGCTCGGCGCGACCCGGCGACCGGGCGTCGACGTCGTCCTCGACCTCGTCGGGTTCGACGACGCGCTCGGGGGCGCCGACCTCGTCGTCACCGGCGAGGGCGCCCTCGACGACCAGACCTTCGCCGGCAAGGCGGTCGCCGGGGTGACGCGGCGGGCCCGGCAGCACGGCGTGCCCGTCGTCGCCGTGTGCGGTGTGGACCGGCTCGGCCCCGACGTCGCAGGCACCCTCGGTCTGGTGGGCACCTACCCGCTGAGCGACCTCGAGCCGGACCCCAGCCGCAGCACCGTGCACGCAGCGGACCTCCTGCGTCGCACGGCGGCACGCATCGGGCACGAGCGGCTCGTCGGCTCGTCGCCCTGAGGACCTGCCCAGCGCCCGGTGCCGGGCGGCGAGGACGGCGAGGGCGTGGTCGTCGGAGCCGCACGTCAGGTCCCACAGCCGGGGTGACCTACGGATCCGGGCCGTTCACGCCGCAGTGGCCGTGGCCACCTGCGGACCCGGGCCGATCACCCCTCAGTGGCCGACCGGCGTCAGGGGCGCGCCGCCACGCAGCACCGCGAGCACGTTGTCCGCAGCGAGGTCGGCCATCGCCGCCCTGGTCTCCACGGTCGCCGAGCCGAGGTGCGGCAGCAGGACGACGTCGTCGCGGGTGAGCAACCCCGGGTGCACCCTCGGCTCGTCCTCGTACACGTCGAGGCCGGCGCCCCCGATCTCCCCCTCCTCGAGCGCATCCACGAGTGCCGCCTCGTCGACCACCGGCCCGCGGGCGGTGTTGACGAGGTACGCCGTGCGCCTCATCGTGCGCAGCTCGTCGCGTCCGATGAGGTGCCGGGTGGCCGCGGTGAGCGGCGTGTGCAGCGAGACGACGTCGGCCTCCCGCAGCAGGGTGGGCAGGTCGACGACCTGCGCGGCCAGCTCGTCCACGGCGGCCGGGTCGGGCTCCGAACGACCTGACAGCAGCACCGACATCCCGAAGGCCCGTGCCCGGCGGGCGGTGGCCAGTCCGATGGCGCCGGGCCCGATGATGCCGATCGTCTTGCCCTGCACCGAGGTTCCGAGGAGGTGGAACATCGTCCACGGCCTCGGCTCACCGGTGCGCACCTCCCGCTCGGCCTCGGCGAGGCGCCGGGTGACCATGAGCACCAGGGCGAACGCGAGGTCGGCCGTCGCGTCGGTCAGCACCCCCGGGGTGTTCGTGACGGTGATCCCGCGCTCGGCGCAGGCCCCGAGGTCGACGTTGTCGTACCCGACCGCGACGTTGGCGACGACGCCGAGACGGGGCCCGGCGGCGTCGAGGAGCTCGCCGTCGACGCGGTCGGACAGCAGCGCCACGACGGCGTCGCTGCCGCGGACGAGGTCGAGCAGCTCTGGGCGCGTCGCGGACCCCTCGTCCTCCCGGGCGACCACCTCGTGCTCCGCGCGGAGCCGGTCGACGGCGTCCCCCGGCAGACGGGCGGTCACGGCGACGCGGGCCACGTCAGACGAACTTCTGCACGACCGGCACCCGGCGCAGCACGGACATCGGGAGATGGCGCATCGCCAGCCCCGCCGGCAGCCAGGGCCACGACGGGATCATCGCCGAATCCTTCTCCTCCTCGATCGCGTCCACCATGGCCCGCACCCCGGGCACGGTGTCGACCATGAACGGCGTGCCCTGGGCGACCCGTTCGTTCATCTCCGAGCGGATGTAGCCGGGGAAGACGGTGGAGACCCGGATGTCGAGGTCCGGCTCGCGCCGCATCTCGCTGCGCACGCCCTCGGCCAGCGAGGCGACCCCGGCCTTCGTGGCCGCGTACGAGGTCATCGTCTTGCGCATGCCCCGCATCGCCGTGATGGAGGAGATGACGACGAGGTGGCCGCGCTTCTGCGCGCGGAAGATCTCCATCGCCGCCTCCATCTGGGCCAGCGCGCCGACGAAGTTGACCATCGCGGTCTGGCGGTTGGCGTCGTACCGCCCGGTGCCGAGGGGGGCCCCCTTGCCGAGGCCGGCGTTGACGACGACCCGGTCGATCGTGCCGAAGTCGTCGCGGAACGCGCGGAAGACCTCGAAGACGGCCTCGTCGTCGGTGACGTCGAGGGAGCGCACCTCCACGCGGCGGCCCGGGTTCGCGGCGACGATCTCGTCGCGGAGCGTCTCCAGTCGGTCGGTTCGGCGGGCGCACAGGCCCAGGTCCCAGCCGCGCTCGGCGAGCTGTCGGGCCATCTCGGCCCCGAGGCCGGAGCTCGCGCCGGTGATGATCGTCGTCGGCATGGGGGTCCTTCCCGTCAGGGGGCGTCGGTGACCAGGGCGGCGCACCGGGCGTCGAGGTGGTGGACGACGTCGCGGAAGCCGGCGTAGGCGGGGTTCGTGGTCTGCCCGTGGTGGTAGCGGTAGTAGATCTGCTGGGCGATGCCCGCGAGGCGGAACAGGCCGAACACCTCGTAGAACCGCCACTGCGCCGGGCTCACCTGCTCGCCTCGGGCCGCGGCGTAACGCTGCACCACCTCCACCCGGGTGAGCATCCCCGGGGTGTGGGTCGGCTGCCGCCGCAGCGCAAGGAACGCGGGCTCGTCGTCGGCCTGGGCCCAGTAGGCGAGAGCGCCCCCGAGGTCCATGAGCGGGTCGCCGACCGTCGCCATCTCCCAGTCGAGGACCCCGACGACCCGGGTGGGGTCCTCGGGGTCGAGCACCAGGTTGTCGAAGCGGAAGTCGTTGTGCACCAAGGTGTGCGACCGGTCCGGTGGCTGGTGGGAGTCCAGCCACGCCATCGTCGTCTCGAGGTCGGGCACGTCGGGGGTCCGGGCCCGGCGGTATCGCTCGGACCAGCCGCCCACCTGCCGGGCCACGTACCCCTCGCCCCGGTCGAGGTGGCCCAGTCCGGCTGCGGTGACGTCGACGGAGTGGAGCGCGACGAGGACGTCGACGGCGTTGCGGCACAGGGCCGCCACGCCCTCGCGGTCGAGGCCGAGGCCGGGCGGGACGTCGCGGCGCAGGATCGTGCCGACGAGGCGTTCCATGACGTAGAACTCGGAGCCGACGACCTCCTCGTCACCGCAGTACGCGACCATCCGGGCCACCGGCGGGAAGACGGGGGCCAGGGCCGCCTGGATGTCGTGCTCGCGGCGCATGTCGTGGGCGCCGCGAGCCTTGGTGCCCACGGGTGGCCGGCGCAGCACCAGCTCGCGGCCCGACGGGTACCGGAGCAGGTAGGTCAGGTTGCTCGCGCCCCCGTGGAACTGGGCGACCTCCGGAGTGCCCTCGAGGCCGGCCTCGTCGGTCGTGTGCCCGCGCAGCCACCGCGCGGCCCGCTCGGCGTCGAAGGCGTCCTCGTCGCGCACCGGGCCGGCGCCGCCGGCCGCCTGGTCGCTCACGGGACGAAGTCCTCGGGGTCGACGCCCGCCCTGCGCGCCAGCCGCCGGGCCTGGGCCAGCATCGCCTTGTCGTAGAGCGGTCGGAGGAAGCGCTTGCCGTACCAGGCCTGCCGGCCGAACCGCTCGGTGAGGATGACCGGCTTGCGCCTGTCGATGCCCGCGAGCACGATCCGGGCCACCTCGTCGGCGTCGGCCCTGGCCTGGGTGATGAGCCGGACGCCGGCCTCCTGCATCGCGGTGTCCTTGCCGGAGAACGACTCGTGGAGGTTGGTGCGGAAGAACGCCGGGCACACCACCGAGACGTCGATGTCCCACGGCTCCAGCTCGAAGCCGAGGGTCTCGCTCAGGGCGACCACCCCGGCCTTCGCGGCGTTGTAGCTCGACATCCCCGGCCCGTGGACGAGGCCGGCGAGCGAGGCGACGTTGACGATGTGGCCGGAGCGCTGCTCCTTGAGCAGCGGCGTCATCGTGTGGCACCCGCGGGCCACCCCGAGCAGGTTGATGTCGACGACCCGCTCCCAGTCGGCCATCGACTCGACGTCGATCCGGCCACCGGTGGCGACGCCGGCGTTGTTGACCAGCAGGTCGAGCCCACCCCAGGCCTCCCGCACCCAGGCGCGGGCCGCGTCCCAGTCCTGCTGGGACCGCACGTCGAGGCGGAGGTAGTCGGCACCGGTCGGGACGGCCGGCGGGCGCTCCTCGTGGAGGTCGACGACGAGCACCCGGTCGCCGCGCTCGAGGAGCAGCGCCGCGAGGGCCCGGCCGAGGCCCGAGGCGCCCCCGGTGACGAGGACGCGGCGGGTGGGAGGCACCATGTGCCGACCCTAGACGCTCTCCCCTGCGGGTCGGGGCATCCGGTCGCGGTTCATACCCGCCCCGGTATGCTCCTGGAATGCTCGTCGCGCTCCGGATGTGGTCGGCCCGCCGCTGGTGGATGGCCGGCGCGGCCGCGGTGGCCACCGCCCTCGTCGTCGCCCTGCCCACGGCGATGGTCCCCAACCCGGTCTTCGGCCGCGAGATCCCGACGACCTGGTGGGCCTGGCCGACCCTGGCCCTCACCGCGGTGCTCGGCGGGCTGCTCGTCGCCACCTACGTCCGCGAGCCCGGTGCCGCCCCCGTGGGGGACGCGGGACTGGACCGGAAGGGCACGATGGGCGGGCTGCTCAGCTTCTTCGCCGTCGGCTGCCCGGTGTGCAACAAGCTGGTGCTCGTCGCCCTGGGGTACACCGGCGCCCTCCAGTGGTTCGCGCCCGTGCAGCCGCTCCTCGCCGTCGGCGGGGTGGTCCTGCTGGCGTGGGCCCTGCGCGCCCGCCTCCGCGGCCAGCTCGCCTGCGCGACCGCCCCGGCGAACGCCGCACCCGGCCGGTCGCCGGAGACACTCCGCACCTGACGGCCCGGCTCAGGGCTCCCGGACCACCGACCCACCGAGCGTGCGCGCCAGGGCCGACACCTCGACCCGTCCCGGGAGCGACAACCCCTCCCGGCTGACCGACAGCGCCGAGGCCGCGTTGGCGAAGCGGGTGGCCGCCTCCCAGCCCTCTCCCTCGAGCCGGCTCACCGCGAGGGCGGCGAGGAACACGTCGCCCGCTCCGGTCTCGTCGACCACCTCCACGCTCGCGGTGGGCACCTCCCTCAGCCCCTCCTCGTCGAGGAGGAGCGCCCCCGCCTCCGCCGTCTTGAGCAGCACCCGTCGGGCGCCACTGGCCCGCAGCTCACGGGCGGCGAGGACCGGCCACAACCGGGAGGTGGGCTGACGACCCGTGAGCTGTGCGGCCTCGGCGAGGTCGGGGGTGATCACCTCGGCGGCCAGGAGATGGTCGCGCCGCACCCGCTCCGGGGGCGTGGGGTCGAGGAAGAGCGGGGTTCCTCGCGCGGCCGTCTCGGACGCCAGGGTCGTCAGGACGTCCGACGGCAGCTCGGCCTGGGCGACGACGACGTCCGCCGGTGTCAGCGTCGCGACGTGCCGCGCCACGTCGTCGTAGGTGAGCGACGCGTTCGCCCCCGGGGAGAAGACGAGCGACCGGTGCCGGCCCTCGTCGAGCTGGATGGCCACGAAACCGGTGGGCGACCCGGGGGTGCGCACCACGCCGGAGACGTCCACGCCGTCGGCGGCCGCCGCATCGACGCACTCACGGCCGAAGTCGTCGTCGCCGACCCGCGCCACGAGGCAGACGCTCGCGCCCATCCGGGCGGCGGCGCGGGCGACGTTGCCCGCCTTCCCGCCCGGCTGGGCCAGGTGGCGGCGGGCGAGCAGCGGTGCCTGGCCGGCCGACTCGTGCAGCCCGAAGAGGTGGATGTCCATGTTGAGGCCCCCGACCACGACCAGCCGCCCCATGACCCGATCCTCACCTGCCGTCCAGCGTCACGACCCCGCCCGGGCGGGCGGCCTCCACGGGCACGCCGAGGCGTTGCGCCAGCACCTCGACCAGCGCCTCGGTGGCCTCCGGCTCGCCGTGGTTCACCACCACCCGGCGCAGGCCCGGGCCCGCGCTGCCCACCCAGGCGGCGAGCTCGTCGCAGTCCGCGTGGGAGGAGAGCGGCACCGTGGTGACCCGGGCACGCACCGGGAAGTCGCGGCCGAGCATCCGGATCGACGACGCGCCCGCAGCGAGGGCGGCACCCCGCGTCCCCGTCGCCTGGTAGCCGACGAGCAGGACGACGTTGTCCCGGTCACCGACCCGATTGGCCAGGTGGTGCACGACCCGTCCGCCGGTGGCCATACCGGACGCCGAGACGACGACGAACGGCCCGGCCATCGTGTTGAGCGTCTTCGACTCGTCGGTCGATGACACCTCGAGCAGGTCGAGGGACGGGAAGAGCGGCCGTCCCCGCAGCGCCGGCCGGATCTCCGCCGAGCCCTCCGCGGCCGCCTCCTCGTAGACCCGCAGCGCGCGCGCCGCCATCGGGCTGTCGAGGAACACCGGCACGGCGGGCACGGTCCCTGCACGCACCAGCCGGTCCAGGTGCCACAGCACCACTTCGGTGCGGTCCACGGCGAACGACGGGATGATGAGCACGCCGTCGGTGCGCAGCACCGTGTGCACGGCCTCGGCGATCACCTCGTCGGTGTCCATGGCCGGGTGGCGTTCGTCGCCGTACGTCGACTCGGTGACCACGACGTCCGCCCGACCGATCGGCGCCGGCGGCCGCAGCAGCGGGTGGCTGTCACGGCCCAGGTCCCCGGAGAAGACGACGTGGCGCCCCTGGGTGCCAGACGCATCCTGCACGTGGAGGTCGATGGTGGCCGCGCCGAGGATGTGCCCTGCTCGGCGCCAGGTGGCGCTCACCCCCGGCAGCACCGCGACCGGGCGGCCCCACTCGACCTCGGTGAGCAGGGGCAGGCAGTCGCGGGCGTCGTCCTCGGTGAACAGCGGCAGCGCCGGGGTGTGCTTGGAGTAGCCGTGGCGGTTGGCGTGCTCGGCCTGCTCCTCCTGGAGCCGGCCGGCGTCGAGCAGCACGATCTCGGCGAGGCGGCGCGTCCCCGCGGTGCAGTGGATCGGTCCGGTGAAGCCCTGCCGGACGAGGCGGGGCAGGCGACCGCAGTGGTCGAGGTGGGCGTGGGTGAGCAGCACCGCGTCGACGTCGCCCGCGGGCACCGGGAGGTCCTCCCAGTTGCGCCGGCGGTGCTCCTCGAGGCCCTGGAAGAGGCCGCAGTCGACGAGCACCCGGCCACCCGCGGTCTCCAGCATCGTCGCGCTGCCGGTGACGGTACCGGCGCCGCCGAGGAAGGTCAGGGCCCCGAGGCCGTCGAGCGGATCCATGCGACACCACCTCCACGCACTGCCCTTCTACCACCGCCGAGGGTGGCCGGGGCCCGTGGTGTGGCCATGCTCTCCGGACGCACCCCACCACCGCGTGACGTTGGTGGTGATCGGCGCCCGGACGCACCCCACCACCCACGTCACGAGCGCGCAGGCTCGACCGTCACCGGGACGCCGTTGAGCACGGCGTTGCCCGAGGCCTCGTCGACGACGGAGGGATCGGTGAGGTCGTTGACCGAGGCGCCCGGCAGCCGGGTGGCCTCCCGCAACCGGACCCCGTCGCGCCGGTGCCCGTACCCGTGGGGCAGCGAGACCACGCCGCGCATCACGTCCTCGGTGGCCGCCACCTCCACCTCCACCTCACCCACCGCCGAGCGCACGCGGACCAGCTCGCCGTCGCGCACCCCCCGGACCGCCAGGTCGTCGGGGTGGGCCAGCAGCGCGTGGCGCGGCCGGCCGCTGGTCAGCCGCCGGGTGTTGTGCAGCCAGGAGTTGTCGTCCCGCTGGTGGCGGCGGCCGATGAGGAGCAGCTGGTCCCGGTCCGCCGCCGCGGCGGTCTCGACCGCGGCGAGCAGGCGCGGCAGGTCCGCCAGCGCCACCTCCGCCGCGAGGTCGATGCACCGGTTCCTCGTCGCGAGCCGCCCGGGCAGCCGCGGCCGCAGCGGTCCGAGGTCGAGCCCTCCGGGGGCCGCAGCCAGCTTCCGGACGCTCAGGCCGCCCCCGCCGGTGCGCAGCAGCAGGTCGAGCTGGCGGGTCGGCGACGTGCGCAGCCGGGCCTCCTGCTCGAGGCGCCTGCGCGAGAGCCGCTGCCGCATCCCGTCACCCCGCTCGCGGAGGACGGCGAGCCCGAGGTCGCGGGCGATCTCCCAGCCGTGCCGGGCCCCCGGCTCCTTCGCCACCAGCGCCGGCGTGAACCGTGCGGTGTCGCGCACGGCGAGGGCGTGGAAGACGAGGTCGTAGTGGTCGCGCTCGAGCGGGCCGGTGGGCGGCAGGATGACGTCGGCGTGGCGGGTGGTCTCGTTGACGTAGTGGTCGACCGCGACGTAGGCGTCGAGCCCGGCGATGGCGGCGTCGAGCCGGTGCCCCGCCGGCGTGGAGGAGACGGGGTTGCCCGCGAGGGTCAGCAGGGCCCGCACCTGCCCCTCCCCCGGGGTGGTCATCTCCTCGGTCAGCGCCGACACGGGCAGCTCGCCGCCGAACCCGGGCAGGCCGCGCACCCGGCTGCGCCGGCGCGAGGGCCCTCCCGGTCCGAGGATGCCGCGCCCGACGATGTCGACGGCGGGCGTGGTGAACATCGTCCCGCCGGGCCGGTCGAGGTTGCCGGTGAGGATGTTGAGCACCTGGGTGGCCCACTGGGCGAGCACGCCGAACTGCTGCGTCGACGCCCCCATCCGCGCGTGCACCGCGGCGGACGACGCCTCGCCGAGGGTGCGCGCCAGCGTCGTGCACGGCCGCTGCCGGCATCCCGCTGACCCGTTCGGCCACCTCGGGGGTGAACGGCTCGACGACCTCGCGGACCCGCTCGACCCCGTCGACGTAGCCGGCCGGGCGGTCGAGCCCGAGCCGGAGGACCTCCCGAACGAGGGCCAGCAGCACCGCCGCGTCCGAGCCCGGCCGGACGAAGTGGTGCTCGTCGGCGACCCGCGCGGTCTCGGTGCGCCGCGGGTCGAGCACGACGAGCCTCCCGCCGCGGGCCGCGAGCTCGCGCCGGCGCCGCGGGAAGGCCGGGACCGTCCACAGCGAGCCGTTGGAGGCCATCGGGTTGTGGCCGACGAGCACGAGGAGCTCGGTGCGGTCGATGTCGGGCACCGGCAGGAGGAACTGGTGGCCGTAGAGGGCGTGGGCGACGACGTGGTGCGGCAGCTGGTCGACCGACGTGGCCGAGTAGCGGTTGCGCGTGCGCAGGAGGCGGACCAGCGTCGGGTGGTGGGTGAGCGCGCCGAGGCTGTGGACGTTGGGGTTGCCGAGGTAGACGGCGAGCGCGTCGACGCCGTGCTCGCGCTGCACGCCGACGATCAGCGCGGCGGCCCGCGCGATCGCGTCGTCCCACGTCGCCTCGCGGAGCGCCCCGGCGTCGTCGCGCACGAGCGGCCGGCGGAGCCGGTCCGGGTCGTCCTGGATGTCGGGCAGGGCGAGCGCCTTGGGGCACAGGTGCCCGCGCGAGAGCGGGTCGCCCTCGTGACCGCGGATGCCGGTGACCTGACCGCCGTCGAGGGTGACCTCCAGGCCGCACATCGCCTCGCAGAGCACGCACGACGACAGCCGCGTCGTCGGCTGCGTGGTCGTCACCGCGACCTCGGGCCGAAGGCGGGGGCCACCCGTTGCATCGCGGCCTCGCGGGCCACGCGGGTGTTGCGGGTGGCGAGCAGCCGAGCCTGCTCGACCCGCTCACGGGCGAAGGTCCGCCGGGGCCCCGACGTCCAGGTGCGCTCGAAGATCCGCTTGGTCGCGGCGACCGCGTCCGGGGAACGGGTGGCGACCTGGGCGAGGAAGGCCTCGGCCGCCGCCACCGGGTCCTCGTGCACCTCGCTGGCGAGCCCGAGCTCCACCGCGCGGGAGCCGTCGACCACCTCGCCCGTCATCGTCAGCCGCTTCGCGACGTCGAGGCCCACCTGCTGCTTCAGGGCGTGGATGCCGCTCATGTCCGGGATGAGGCCCCACTTCGCCTCGAGCACGGACCAGCGGGCGTCCGGGGTCGTCATCCGCAGGTCGGCGGCGAGGGCGATCTGCAGCCCGCCGCCGTAGCAGTGGCCGTGCACCGCCGCGACGACCGGCACCGGCAGCCGGCGCCACGCCCAGCACGCCTCCTGGAACAGGTTCGTGCCTCGCCACGGCAGCGGCACGAACGAGCGGGCCACCCGCGGCGGGTCGCCGAGCACGGTGGCGAAGTCCAGCCCGGCGCAGAACGAGTCCCCCTCACCGGCGAGGACGACACCGCGCAGGCTGCGGTCGCGCGCCAGCGACCGCGCGGTCGACACCAGGGCGCCCAGGGTGTCGAGGGTGAGCGCGTTGAGCTTCTCGGGGCGGTCGAGCCGGACGTGGGCGACGGCGCCCTCGACCCGGCAGGTGACGGGGCTCGGCATGCGGCCAGCCTACGGACCACCTCGGGTCAGGACAGGCTGGGTACCGGCTCGGGTGCCGTCCGCGCCGTGCGCAGGCCCCGCCGGTGCAGGACGACCGACACCGCGAGCACGCCCAGGCCGGCCACCGCGAGCCCGGCGCCGACGAGCGACGGCGCGCGGTACCCCCATCCGGCGGTGATGACGGCACCACCCACCCAGGCGCCGAGCGCGTTGGCGAGGTTGAGCGCGGAGTGGTTGCTCGCCGCGGCCAGGGTCTGCGCGCTGCCGGCCACCTGCATCAGCCGCAGCTGGAGGTTGATGACGAGCACCGATCCGAGCACCGCGCTGAGGAGGAGCACGACGAGGGCGGGCACCGGATACGGCGAGAGCCACGCGAAGAGGGCGAGCGAGAGCCCGAGGCCGGCCATCCCGATGACCGTGGAGCGGAGCACCGACCAGTCACCCATCCGCCCGGCGACGACGTTGCCGACCAGCCCGCCGACCCCGAAGACGAGGAGGAAGAGCGGCACGGCGCGCGTCGGCAGGCCGGTGACGTCGGTCACGGTGGGCGCGATGTAGCTGTACATCGCGAACATGCCCCCGAAGCCGACGGCGCCGACCCCGAGGGTGAGCCACACCTGCAGGCGGGTCAGGGCGCCGAGCTCGGAGCGCACGGTGCGGGTCCGGTCACCCGGCAGGTGGGGCACCGAGGCGGCGATGAGGGCCACCGTGACCAGCCCGAGGACCGCGACCGTCCAGTACGCGGAGCGCCAGCCGAGGTGCTGCCCGAGCCAGGTGGCCCCGGGCACGCCGATGACGTTGGCGATCGGGATGCCGAGCATCACCCGGCCGACCGCGCGCCCGGCCTGTCCGCGCGGGGCGAGGTCGACGGCGACGAGGGCGGCGACCCCGAAGAAGGCGCCGTGCGGCAGGCCGGCGAGGAAGCGGGCCCCGACCAGGGTTGCGAAGGTCGGCGCCAGGGCGCTGAGCGCGTTGCCCACGGTGAACGCCGCGATCAGCCCCATGAGCAGGCCCTTGCGCGGCGCCCGGGCCCCCACCATCGCGAGCAGCGGGGCGCCGACGACGACCCCGGCCGCGTACGCCGAGATGGTGTGCCCGGCCTCGGGGATGGAGACGTCGACGCCCGCGGCGATCTGCGGGAGCAGGCCCATCGTGACGAACTCGGTGGTGCCGATCGCGACGCCGCCGAGGACCAGGGCGGCGGTCGCGAGGAGGGCATGGCGGGCGTGGGTCACGGGTGTGCAAGGAAGGGGGCGGCCGCGCGCATTCCCGACGGCTGGTTCCTACGATGGCGGGATGCGCGCAGCCCAGGTGACCCGGCTCGACGGACCCGACGCCGTGGAGGTGGTGGACCTGCCCGAGCCCGACGGTGGCGGGGTGCTCGTCGAGGTGGCCGCGGCCGGCGTCTGCTTCCCCGACGTGCTGCTGACCCGCGGCGAGTACCAGCTGACACCCGACCTGCCGTTCGTGCCGGGGTCCGAGGTGGCTGGGCGCGTGCGCTCGGCGCCGGCCGGCAGCGGGTTCGGCGAGGGGGACCGGGTGGCCGCCTTCCCCGTGCTCGGCGGGTTCGCCGAGGTCGTCGAGGTGGACCCGGCGATGGTCTTCCCGCTCCCCGACGGCGTCACCTACGCGCAGGGCGCCGCCCTCCCGATGAACTACCTCACCTGCCACTTCGCGCTCCGCGAGCGGGGGCGGCTGCGCGCGGGCGAGACGGTGCTCGTGCACGGGGCCGCCGGGGGCGTGGGGACGGCCGCGGTGCAGCTGGCCCGGGCCTGGGGTGCCCGGGTGGTCGCGGTCGTGTCGAGCGAGGACAAGGCGTTGGTGGCGCGCGATGCCGGGGCGGACGAGGTGGTCGCGGCCGAGGGGTTCCGCGACGCCGTGCGGGAGCTGACCGCCGGCCGCGGGGTGGACGTCGTCGTCGACCCGGTGGGGGGCGACCGGTTCACCGACTCGCTGCGCTCCCTGGCACCGGGCGGGCGGCACCTCGTCATCGGCTTCACCGCCGGGTCGATCCCCGAGGTTCGGGTGAACCGGCTGCTGCTCGGCAACATCTCGGTCGTCGGTGTCGGCTGGGGTGCGTGGTGGACGCACCCGGCGGGGCCGGGAACCGGTTACCTGCGCTCGCAGTGGGACGACCTGCTCCCGCTGCTGGAGTCGGGAGCGGTCGACCCGGTCATCGGCGAGGTCCGGACCCTCGACGACGTCGTCGCGGCCCTCACCGCGGTCGACGAGCGGCGCGCCCTGGGGAAGCTGCTGCTCACCCCGTGACGGGCGCGCGGGGGCGACGGGCCACGAGCTCGCCCTCGCTCTCCTCACCCGTCTCGACGAAGCCCAGCGACGCGTAGAGCCGGCGGGCGACCGTGTTGTCCGGATGGATGGTCAGGCCCGCCTCTCGGTAGCCGTCGAGCCCCTCGAACATCCGGAGCAGCGCGAGCACGACGCCTCGGCCGACGCCCCGGCCCTGGTGGGCGGCGGCGACGACGACGCCGCCGATCCAGTGGCTCTGCTCGTCCGGGTCGAAGCCCCACATGACGAAGCCGACGACCTCGCGGCCGACCCACACCGCCATCGGCTGCCACACCCCCTCGTACAGGCAGAGGCAGAGGTAGCGGGTGACGGGCGCGACGAAGCGGGCCTGGTCGGGCCGCGGCTCGACGGCGGCGACGGCGCGCCAGCTCGACGCGTCGACGGGGGTGAGGGTGACCTCCGGTCCGGGCTCCACGGCGTGAGCGTGCCCGAGCCGGGTCGGGTGCGGCAACCCGAGGGGCCACCGGCGGCGGCGCGCGAACTCACAGGCTCCTCACAGGCGCCGGTGCCCGCGTCCGGCGCCGACGGACGGCACCATGGCGGCAGCGCCGGGGGGACACCCGGCGACCGACCCGGAGGTGGTTCGTGTTCGACACGGTCCTCGGCATCCCCGTCCACCCGCTCGTCGTGCACGCGGTCGTCGTGCTCGCCCCCCTGACGGCGCTGCTCCTGGTCCTCTTCGCCCTCTCGGGTCGGTTCCGGGCCTGGAGCGGGGTGCTGACGCCGGTGGTCGCGACGGTCGCCCTCGTCCTGTCCCCGGTGGCGACGCAGTCCGGCGAGGCCCTCGAGCGCCGGGTGCCGAGCTCCGAGGCCGTCCACGAGCACGCCGAGCTCGGGGACACCCTCACGTGGGTGCTGTTCGCGGCGGCGATCGTGGCCTGGCTGATGTGGTGGTTCTGGCGCCGGGCCCGCAGCGGCGCCGGAGAGGGCAGCCGGCCGGTCGCGTGGTCGGGCCCGCTGAAGCTGCTCGCGGTCGTGGGGGTCCTCGCCGCAGTCGGCCTCGCGGTCGACGTCACCCTCGTCGGGCACTCGGGCGCGCAGGCGGTGTGGGAGGGGGTCGGCTCGCAGCCCGCGCCCGTCGGCGGTGACGACGACTGACGGAGGTCCTCGCCCTCGTCACGCTGCGGCGCTCGAGAACCGCGCCGTGATGCCGTCCAGGTCCTCACCGCGCAGGCCCGCGCCTCGACGACACCGGGGTTCGTCGGCGTCGCAGGGCTTGCCACGTCCTGCGACGTCGACATTTCGGGGTGACCCCGAAATGTCCGACGCGCACTAGCCTGCGGGGCATGGACTTCCGCAACGTGTACGCGCAGGGGTTCGCCCGGGTGGCCGCGTGCACGCTGCCCGTCGCCCTCGCCGACCCGGCCGAGAACGCCCGGCGGATCGCCGAGCAGGTGCGTGCCTGCCACGAGGAGGGCGTGGCCGTGGCGCTCTTCCCCGAGCTCTCGCTCAGCGGCTACGCCATCGACGACCTCCTCCTCCAGGACGTCCTCCTCGACGCCGTCGACGCCGCGGTCGTCTCCCTCGCCGAGGCCACCGCCGGCCTGACCCCGCTCGTCGCCGTCGGCGCCCCGCTGCGGCACGGCAACCGGCTCTACAACTGCGCCGTCGTCCTCCACCGCGGCGAGGTCCTCGCGGTCGCGCCCAAGTCCTTCCTCCCCACCTACCGCGAGTTCTACGAGAAGCGGCACTTCGCCAGCGGTGCCGGCCAGCAGGGACAGTTCCTCGTCCGTCCGCACTGGCCCGGCGCGGACGCCGACGGCGAGGTGCCGTTCGGCCCCGACCTGCTCCTCGCCGCCGACGACGTCCCGGGGCTCACCGTGCACGTCGAGGTCTGCGAGGACCTCTGGGTGCCGGTCCCGCCCAGCCACGAGGCCGCGCTGAACGGCGCCACCGTGCTGCTCAACCTCTCGGCCTCGCCGATCACCGTGGGCCGCGCCGACGACCGCCGACTCCTCGCCCGCGCCGCGAGCGCCCGGTGCAACGCCGCCCACGTCTACGCTGCGGCGAGCGAGGGCGAGTCCACCACCGACCTGTCCTGGGACGGGATGACGGTGGTCCACGAGCTGGGCGCGCTCCTCGCCGAGGGCGAGCGATTCCCCGATGGCCCCCGCCGCACCGTCGCCGACGTGGACCTCGACCTCCTCCGGCAGGAGCGGATGCGGCAGGGCTCCTTCGACGACAACGCCCGGGCCCACGCCCCCGACGACCCCGGCTTCCGCGTCGTGCCGTTCCGGATGCGTCCGCCCGCCGGCGACCTCGGCCTGCGGCGGCCGGTCGACCGCTTCCCCTTCGTCCCCGACGACCCGGCCCGCCTGGCCCAGGACTGCTACGAGGCGTACAACATCCAGGTGTCCGGGCTCGAGCAGCGGCTGCGGGCCATCGGTCGCGGCGACCCCGAGCGGATGCCACGCATCGTCATCGGCGTCTCCGGCGGCCTGGACTCCACCCACGCCCTCATCGTCGCCGCCAAGGCCTGCGACCGGCTGGGCCTGCCGCGCACCCACGTCCTCGGGTTCACGATGCCGGGCTTCGCGACGAGCTCCGCGACCAAGGACCACGCCACCCACCTGATGACCGCACTCGGCATCGAGTGGGAGGAGGTGGACATCCGGCCGCTGGCCCGACAGCTGCTGCGCGACCTCGGCCACCCGGCCGGCGAGGGTGAGGAGGTCTACGACGTCACCTTCGAGAACGTCCAGGCGGGGCTGCGCACCGACCTGCTGTTCCGGGCCGCCAACCAGCGCGGTGGCATCGTGCTCGGCACCGGCGATCTCTCCGAGCTGGCGCTGGGCTGGTGCACCTACGGCGTCGGCGACCAGATGTCGCACTACGGGGTCAACGCCGGGGTGCCGAAGACGCTCATCCAGCACCTGATCCGCTGGGTCGTCTCCTCCGGCCAGTTCGCCGACGCCGAGGTCGACCAGACCCTGCTCGGCATCCTCGACACCGAGATCAGCCCCGAGCTGGTCCCCGCGAGGGAGGGTGAGGCGATCCAGTCGACCCAGGCCACCATCGGCCCCTACGCCCTCCACGACTTCACGCTGTTCCACCTGTTGCGGTGGGGCCTGCGGCCGAGCCGGATCGCGTTCCTCGCCGAGCACGCGTGGCGCGACGCGGCCACCGGGCTGTGGCCCGCCGGCTACCCCGAGCGCGACCGCGTCGCCTACGACCTGGCGACGATCCGCCGCTGGCTGGACGTCTTCCTCCGACGGTTCTTCGCCAGCCAGTTCAAGCGCTCGGCCCTGCCGAACGGGCCCAAGGTCGTCGCGGGCGGCTCGCTCTCGCCGCGCGGCGACTGGCGGATGCCGTCGGACGCCTCGGCCGTCGCGTGGCTCGCCGAGCTCGACGCGAACGTGCCGGAGTCGTGAGCCCCGATGGCGCTCCCGCGACCGGCCCGGCGATGTCCGGGCCGGTCGCGGGAGCGCTGGTCTTCGGCTCCTCCGCGGCGGTCCTCGTCGTCGAGATCGTCTCGCTGCGGCTGCTCGCCCCCTACCTCGGCCTCACCCTCGAGACCAGCACCCTCGTCATCGGCCTGGCGCTCGCCGCCATCGCGGCCGGCGCCTGGCTCGGCGGGCGCTGGGCCGACGAGCACGACCCCCGGTCGCGGCTCGGCCTGCTGCTCGGACTCTCCGGGGCCGTCGTGGCGGCCACCCCGTTCGTGCTGCGGGCGGCCGGGGCGGTCGGGGGCGGTGCACTCGTGCCCGTCGTGGCGACGGCGACGATCGTCGTGCCGGGCGCGCTGCTGTCGGCCATCACCCCGATGGTGACCAAGCTGCGGCTGGCCAGCCTCGACCAGACCGGGACCGTCGTCGGTCGGCTCTCCGCGACGGCGACCGTCGGCGCGATCGTCGGCACCGTCCTGACCGGCTTCGTCCTCGTCTCCCGGCTGCCGGTCACCTGGATCATGGTCGGGCTCGGGGTGGCCCTCGTCCTCGGCGGGCTCGTGGTCGAGGTGACCTCGAGACGGCGGGCCGCGCTCGTCGCCGTCACCGTCGTGGCCGCCGGCGGGGTCGCCGCCGCGGTCGCACCCAGCGGCTGCGACGCCGAGACGGTGTACCACTGCGCCGTCGTCGTCGCCGACCCGGCACGGGACACCGGGTACGTGCTGCGCCTGGACAACCTGCGCCACTCGTACGTCGACACCGAGGACCCCCGCCACCTCGAGTTCTCCTACGTCCAGGCCCTGGCCGCGGCCGTCGACGCGCGGTTCCCCGCGGGTCGGCCCCTGGCGGCCCACCACCTCGGCGGGGGCGGGATGACGCTGCCGCGCTACCTCTCCGACACCCGGCCCGGAACCACGAGCACCGTCTCGGAGATCGACCCCGGCGTCGTCGCGGTCGACCGGGACCGGCTCGGGCTGGACGCCGTCGAGGGGCTGGAGGTGCGTGTCGAGGACGCCCGGCTCGGCCTGCGCGAGGTGCCGGACGACTCCGTCGACCTCGTCGTCGGCGACGCCTTCGGCGGGGTCAGCGTGCCCTGGCACCTCACCACGCGGGAGCTGGTGCAGGACGTGGAGCGGACCCTCGCCCCCGACGGGGTCTACGCCGCCAACCTCATCGACTTCCCGCCGCTCGCCTTCGCCCGGGCCGAGGTGGCGACGCTGGGGACGGTCTTCGACCACGTGGCCCTCGCAGCCGCGCCGGCCACGATCCGTGGCGACGGCGGCGGCAACCTCGTCGTCGTCGCCTCACCGGCCCCCGTCGACACCGCCGCCTGGCAGGCGGAGATCGACGCACGCGGCCTCGACTGGGAGGTGGTCGACGGCGCGGAGCTGGACGCGTGGGTCGGCGACGCCGCGGTGCTCACCGACGACTTCGCCCCGGTCGACCAGCTGCTCACGCCCTACCCTCCGGCGGTGGTCCGTGGCTGAGGTGCCGCACGTCGTCGCCGTGCTCGGCCGGGGGGTCGTGGACGCCGACTCCCCCGTCGTCACCGCCGACGACCTCGGGCTCACCCGGGGGGACGGCTGCTTCGACTCGGCACGGGTGGTCACCGACGCGCGGGGGCGGGCGGCCGTCGTCGGGCTCGAGGACCACCTCGACCGGCTCGCCGCGTCGGCACGGGCCATGGACCTGGACCTGCCGCCGCGCGAGGCCTGGCGGGCCCTGGTCGCCGAGGCGGTGGACGCCTGGTCGACGCCGGGCGAGGCGGTGCTCAAGCTCGTCGTCACCCGCGGGCGGGAGTGGCGGCCGACCGGCCCCACGGCCTTCGTCACCATCACCCACCGGCCGCCGGCTCCGGCGCCCGACCCCGGCGCCCCGCGCACCGTCACGGCGGTGACCCTCTCCGGCGGCCACCCCTCGGACGCGTTCGCCGACGCACCGTGGCTGCTCGGCGGGGTCAAGACCCTCTCCTACGTCGTCAACGTCGCCGCCGTCCGGGAGGCCCGGCGACGGGGCGCCGACGAGGTCGTGTTCACCTCGACCGACGGGTACGCCCTGGAGGGCCCGACCTCGGCGCTCCTCGTCGCCCGCGACGGCACCCTCACCGCCACCCCGACCGGCGGCACGGGGGTGCTCGAGTCGGTCACCGTCGCCGAGGTGTTCGCCGCCGCGAGGGCGGACGGGCTGCCGACCGCCTACGCCCTGGTGCCGGTCGCCGACCTCTACACCGCCGACGGGGTGTGGCTGGTCTCGTCCGGGCGCGGGCCGGTGCTCGTCACCCGGCTCGACGACCGGCGGCTGCAGGCCGACCCGGGGCTCGCGGCGCGGATGCTGCGCTACGCCGGCTTCTGAGCCGGACTGGGCCGCGGCCGCGACGGCCCGGTGCCGCTCGGCTCAGGGCGCCGCCTGGGCCGCGAGCGCGCCGCCCGCCAGGCGGAAGCGGGTCCACTCGTCCTCGGGCCGGGCGCCGATCGACCGGTAGAACCCGATGCTCGGCGCGTTCCAGTCCAGCACCCACCACTCGAGCCGGTGGTAGCCGCGCTCGACGCACACCCGGGCGAGGGTGCGCAGCAGCTCCTGTCCCAGGCCCCTGCCGCGGTGCCGCGGGTCGACGTAGAGGTCCTCCAGCCAGATGCCGTGCGTGCCGGTCCACGTCGAGTACGACAGGAACCACACGGCCATCCCGACGACCTCGCCCTCGTGCTCGGCGACGTGGGCGAACAGGGCCGGGGCGGCGTCCGTCGGGAAGAGCGCGGCCCGCAGCTGCTCCTCGGTGAGGTCCACCTCGTGGAGGGCCTTCTCGTACTCGGCGAGGTCCCGGACCAGCCGGACCATGACGGGGACGTCGGAGGGGACGGCGGGGCGCACGGCGGTGACGGGGACGGTCGGCACGGGCGCCACCGTACGCGGGTGCCGCACACTGGCCGGGTGACGACCGACCCGCGGATGCCGCGCCGCCTGTTCCACGTGGCCGAGGCCGAGCACTGGGAGGCGGCCCGGGCGAGCGGCCGGTACGAGCGGTCCACGCTCGGGCTCTCCCTGGGCCAGGTGGGCTTCGTGCACCTCGCCACCGACGCCCAGTGGCCGGGCGTCCTCCAGCGGTACTACGCCGGCCACGAGGGCGGGCTGGTCCTCCTCGCCGTCGACCCGGGCCGGCTGCGCCCGCTGCTGCGGTGGGAGGCGCCGTCACCGGGGTCCGACGAGCTCTTCCCCCACCTGTACGGTCCGCTCGACGTCGAGGCCGTCGTGGACACCCGCCCCCTCACCGGCGACGCCACTCCCACCGCGGAGGAGTGACCTCAGGCCGGTGCGGTGATGACGTGCGGCTCGCCGACGACGCACACCGAGACCCGCTCCCCGACCGGTGGCGCCTCACCACCGATGGTGCGTGCGCGCACCACCGTGGGCGTGCCGGCGCCGTCGAGACGCAGCTCGACGAGCGAGTCGTGGCCGAAGTAGTCCGTGCGGGTCACCTCGCCGGTGCAGGGGCCGGCCCCGGGGGCGCCCAGCAGCAGCTGTTCCGGGCGCAGGAGCACCTCGCACGGCCCCGTGGCGGCGGCCCCGTGCACCGGCAGCGCCCCGAGGGCGCACTCGACCACCCCGTCGCCGAGGACCCCCGGAAGGAAGCACGCCTCCCCGAGCGAGAGGGCCGCCCGGTGACCCGTCGGCGTGCGGTACACCTGGGCCGGGGGGCCCACCTGGGTGAGCCGGCCCTCGTGCATGATCGCGACCTGGTCGGCGAACGAGAGCGCCTCGCCCTGGTCGTGGGTGACGAGCACGACCGTGGCCCGCTCCTGGCGCAACGCCGCGGCGACGGCGTCCCGGGTCGAGGTGCGCAGCTCGGGGTCCAGGGCGGAGAACGGCTCGTCGAGCAGGATGATGCGCGGCCGGCGGGCGAGGGATCGTGCCAGCGCCACCCGCTGCTGCTGGCCACCGGAGAGCTGGTCCGGCCGGCGCCGGGCGACGTCACCGGGGAGCCCGACGAGCTCGAGCAGCTCACCCACCCGGGCCCGGTCCCGGCGCTCGGCGCGGGGCAGCCCGTAGGTGATGTTCCGCGCGACGTCGAGGTGGGGGAAGAGGTTGCCCTCCTGCGCGACGTAGCCGAAGCCCCGCTTCTCCGGCGGCACCCACGTGCCGGGGCCGGCGACGAGGTCGTCGCCGAGCCACACCTCGCCGGCCTCGGGCCGCATGAAGCCCGCCACGACGCGCAGCAGCGTCGTCTTGCCGCAGCCGGACGGTCCGAGCACGGCCGTCGTCGTGCCGGCGGGGACGACGAGGTCGATGCCGTGGAGGACCCGCGCGTCCGGGTGGGACGCGTGGACGCCCGACATCCGCAGGCTCCTCACGACAGCGGCTCCTCGTGGCCGCTGCGGAGCAGCAGCCAGGTCAGGGGGGCGGACAGGACGACGAGTGCGGCCGCGAACGGCGCCGCAGCAGCGTAGTCGAGGGACGCACTCGCGTCCCAGAACGCGGTGGCCAACGTCTGGGTGCCCGTGGGGGCCAGGAGCAGCGTGGCGGTCAGCTCGGTGCTCACCGCGATGAAGACGAGCGCGAAGCCGGCCATCGTGCCGCGCAGCATCAGCGGCAGCTGGACCCGGGCGAAGACCCGCACCGGGCCGTCGCCGAGGGCCCGGGCGGCGTCGCCGAGCTCGGGCGGCACCGACGCGATCGCCGCACGGGTGGCGATCATCGCCCGCGGGATGAAGAGGATGACGTAGGCGAGGACGAGCAGCGCCGCCGTCTGGTACAGCGGCCGGGCGACACCGATGGCGAGGGTGATGAGCGCCAGCGCCACGACGACACCGGGGAGCGATGCGGCGAGGTAGGTGACGCGCTCGAGCAGCACCGTGAGCCAGGTCCGTCGTCGGGCGAGCAGCCACGCCGCGGGGAGGGTGGCCGCCGTGGTCACCAGGGCCGCGACCAGGCCCAGCAGCACCGTGGACGCGAGCGCGGGGCCGATGCTCGCCGGCTCGACCGCCTCGTCGGCGCGGGGCAGCCAGCCGAGGATGCTCCACGCGGGGACCCCGAGGGCGAGGACCGCCAGCGCACCGACGCCGACGAGGGCGAGCGGCGTGGCCCGGCCCAGGCGCGCACGCGGCGGACGGCGGGCGGCGCCGGTGCCGACCCGGACGTGGCGGGTGCGGCCCCGGGCGAGGAGGTCGAGGGTGAGCAGGGTCACCGCGAGGCCGATGAGCACGATCGCGAGGACGCTGCCGGAGCTGCTGTCGAAGGCCACCTCGAACTGGTCGAGGATCGCGGTGGTGAAGGTGGGGAAGCGCAGCATCTCCAGGGCCCCGAACTCCGCGAGCAGGTGCAGGCCGACGAGCAGCACTCCCCCGAGCACCGCCGGACGCACCTGGGCCAGCCCGACCCGGGCGAAGGTGCGCCACGGTCCGAGCCCCAGGGCGCGGGCGGCCTCCTCGAGGCCGGGGTCGGTGGAGCGGAGCAGGGCGGCGACGGGCAGGAAGACGAAGGGGAAGTACGACAGGGTCGTGACGATGACGGCGCCGGTCAGCCCCTCGAAGCCCGGCACCAGCGCCGACCACGCGAAGGCGTTGACGAACGCGGGTACGGCGAGCGGCGCGACGAAAGCGACCCGCCAGAGCCCCGCGAACGGCAGGCTGGTCCGCTCCACGAGCCACGCCGCCCCGACGCCGAGCACCGTGGCGAGCGACCCGGTCACGAGGACGAGCGACACCGTGTTGCGCAGCAGCTCGGCGACCCGAGGGCGCCAGAGCAGCTCGAGGGCGGCGGCCGGGCCGGACTCCAGGGCCTTCGCGACGACGACGACGAGCGGCAGCACGCAGAGGGCCGCCACGACGAGCGCGGCCAGCGCGAGGGCGAGTGGCGCGCGGTCCCTCGGGGCGCGTGACGACGCCGACGACGGCGCCGGGCCCTGCGGGCCGGGTGCCGGTCGGATCGCCGTGGTCGTCACCTAGAGCAGCCCCGCATCCGTCATCAGGGTGATGACCTCCTGCTGCTCGAGCGTGAACGGGTCGATCCGCGGGGCCTGGAGGGTGTCCAGCGGCGGCAGCGCCGGGTCGGACTCGGCGCCGACGCCGACCGCGTACTCCTTGACGTCCTCGGTGCGCAGCACCTCCTGGCCCTCCGGGCTGGTGACGTACTCGAGGAAGCGCTGGGCGTCCTCGGCGTGACGGCTGGTGCGCAGCACCCCGCCGCCGGAGAGGCTGACGAAGGCGCCGGGGTCCTCGTTCCGGAAGTAGTGCAGTGCGGTGTTCCCGCTGCTCGCCTTCTCCAGGGCCTGGTCGCGGTACCAGTAGTAGTGGTAGATGATCCCCATGTCGGACTGGCCGGCGTTGACGGCCTTCATCGTCGCGATGTTGTTCTGGTAGACCTTCGCCCCCGACTTCAGGGCCGCCAGCCAGTCGGCGGTGGCCTGCTCGCCCTCGGTCTCCAGGATCGCCGAGACGATCGCCTGGAAGTCGGCGCCCCCGGCCGCCGCACCCCACCGGCCGGCGTAGCGCGGGTCGGCGAGGTCCATGATCGAGGCCGGCAGCTCGTCCTCGGAGATCCGCTCCGGGTTGTAGACGAGCACCGTCGAGCGGGCCGCGATGCCGACCCAGTCCTTCGAGGAGGGGACGAACCGGGGCTCGACCTGCTCGAGCGTCGCGGGGTCGACCTCGGCGAGCATCCCGGCGTTCTGGACGGTGGTCATCGCCGGGGAGTTCTCGGTGAGGAAGACGTCGGCGGGCGAGGCCTCTCCCTCGGCGACGATCTGCGCCCCCATCGAGGAGTCGTTGCCGTACCGCACCTGGACCTCGACCCCGGTGAGCTCCTGGAACTCCTTGCCCCACGCCTCGGTGAGGTTCTTGTGCTGGGCGCTGTAGATGGTCAGCTTGGAGTCGTCGAGCTCGCCCGTGGCCTCGAGGGTGTCGGTGCCGCAGGCCGTGAGCCCGAGGGCGGCGACGACGGCGGCGACGAGGACGGTACGGTGACCACGCGTCACGAACGGCTCCTTCGAGGTGTCGGCTCAGTAGGCAAGCCTTGCCTAACTCCACGGACAGCGTAACGGAGGCCGGGGCCGGGGCCGACAGCGGTCCGGGGGACTTGACTTAGGCAAGCCTCACCTATGTACTGCCACCGTGACCGCGCCCGCCCTCGCCCCGTTCGCGCCGCCGCTGCCGTGGGTCCACGGGCTGGGCCGGCACGGTCCGCGACCCGCGCTGCACACCGCGGGGGCGGTGGTGTCGTACGCCGACCTCGCCGCCCGCGCGGCCGAGGTGGCGGAGCGGATCGGGGGCACGCGGCGACTGGTGCAGGTGGAGGCCGGCCGGGGGGTGGGCACGGTGGCCGCCCTCCTCGGTGCCCAGGCCGGGGGCCACGCCGTGCTGCTCGGCCCACCGGGCGAGAGCGGTAGGCGGCTGCGGGCGGCCTACGCGCCCGACGTGGTCGTCGCCGACGACGGCGTGGTCGACGTCCTGCGTGAGCACCCGGCCCACGACCTGCACCCGGACCTCGCGCTCCTGCTCAGCACCAGCGGCTCCACCGGGTGCGGGAAGCTGGTGCGGCTCTCCCGCGACAACCTCGTGGCCAACACCGCCCAGATCCGGGCCGCGCTCGACATCCGCCCCGACGACTGCGCCGCCCTCACCCTGCCGCTGTCCTACACCTACGGGCTCTCGGTGCTGCAGACGCACCTGGCCGCCGGGGCGAGCGTCCTCCTGCCCGAGCACTCCGTCGTCGACGAGTGCTTCTGGCAGGCGGCCGCCCGGGCGGGCGTCACGACCATCCCGGGAGTGCCCCACACCTTCGAGCTGCTCGAGCGCAGTGGCTTCGCCGACCGCGACCTGCCGCGGCTGCGCTACCTGACCCAGGCAGGCGGGCGGATGGAGCCCGAGCGGGTCCGGCGCCTGGCCGAGCTCGGTGAGCGGCGCGGCTGGGACCTCGTCGTCATGTACGGGCAGGCCGAGGCGACCGCCCGGATGACCTGCCTGCCCGCCGACCTCGCGGCGGAGCACCCGGACACCGTGGGGTACCCGGTGGCGGGCGCGGAGGTCACCGTCGAGGACGGCGAGATCGTCTTCGAAGGCCCCAACGTCATGCTCGGGTACGCCCACGGCCCGGCCGACCTGGCCCTGGGGCGCACCGTCGAGCGGCTGCGCACCGGCGACCTCGGCGAGCTGACTCCGGAGGGGCTGCTGCGCGTGGTGGGCCGCCGCGCCCGGTTCGTCAAGGTGCTCGGCCATCGCATCGACCTCGACGCCCTCGAGTCCAGGCTGCGTGACGCGGGGGACGACGTGCGCTGCACGGGACGCGACGGGCTCGTCGTCGTCGGCGCCTGCGGCGCCGATGGCGTGGTCGACCGGGAACGGCTGTGGCGCAACGTCACCCGCGACGGCGGCCTTCCCCGGGACGCCGTGCGCATCGTGCCCGTCGACGAGCACCGGCGGCTGCCCAACGGCAAGCCCGACCACGCGGCGCTGCTCGACCTCGCCGACCGGGCGGCACCGGCCCGGCGCCCCGAGCCCTCGTTCGCCGGGCAGCCGTCCGCGGTCGCGGCGATGTACACCGAGCTGCTCGGCCGGCCGGTCGCCGACACGTCGACCTTCGCCGGCCTCGACGGTGACTCGCTGTCCTACGTCGAGGTCTCGATCCGGCTCGAGGAGCTGCTCGGCCGCCTGCCGCGCGACTGGCACGTCACCCCCGTCGGGCGGCTCGAGCAGCTGCGCGAACCCACCGTGGCGCCGGCGCCCCGGCGCGGCAGCGGCCGGCGCCGCGCCCGCAACCGCGCCCACGGCCCCGCGCCCCCGGCGCCGGCTGCGGTGGCAGACCATCGAGACGAGCGTGTGGCTGCGCGCGCTGGCCATCGTGCTCATCGTCGGCACGCACGCCGACGTCTTCACCCTCCAGGGCACGGCGAACGCGCTGCTCGTCGTCGCCGGCTACCAGCTCGCCCGGCTCCAGCTCACCGAGCCCGACCCGCGGCGCCGCTCGCGCCGGGTGCTCCGCGCGGCGCGGCGGGTGGCGCTGCCCACGCTCGTCGCGGTCGTCGGCGCCCACCTGCTCGCCGGCCTCTACGAGCCCCGCAACCTCGTGCTCGCGAACTGGGCGCTCGGCGAGGAACGCCTCGGGCCGCCCTGGCGGTTCTGGTTCGTCGAGGCACTCGTCGTCGGGCTCGTCGTCGTGGCCGCGCTGAGCCGGTCCGGGACCGTCGCCCGCTGGGACCGGCGGTACCCGCTCGGGCTCCCTCTGGCCCTCACGGCGGTCACCTTCGTCGCCTTCCGGGTTCCCGTGCTGCCGCTGCCCGTGCCCCGGATGCAGGGCTCGGCGCTCGTCGTGATGCACCTGCTCCTGCTCGGCTGGGCGCTCGCCCGGGCGCGCACCCCGGTGCAGCGCCTCGTGCTCTCCGGTGTCGTCCTCGCGGTGGTGATGACCTTCTCCTGGAACCACTCCCGCGACGGGCTCACCGCGGCCTTCGTGCTGCTCCTGCTCTGGGTGCCGCTGACGAAGGTGCCCTCGCCGGTCGTACCGGTCCTCCAGGTGCTCGCCGCGTCCTCGCTCTACGTCTACGTCATGCACTGGCAGGCGCTCGAGGTGCTGCGGCACCCGCCGCTCGTCGCCTTCGCCCTCTCGCTCGCCGCCGGCATCGCCTACTGGTGGCTGTGGACCCGGCCGGTGACGCGCGGTTGGCGCCGGGTGACGGCGTCCTTCAGGACGTCGTGACCACGCTGCCGTCCGGCAGGTCGAACCACCGCAGGTGCTCGAAGTCGGCGGAGACGCGGCCGTCGTGGCCCTCACCCGGCGGGGTCGCCTCCGCGAGGATCCGGGCGGCGTCGCGCAGGTGCTCGGCGAGCACCTCCTCGCCCGCGGTGGCGTCGGCGTGCGGCATCGCGATCGTCCCGTCGGGCTCGAAGCGCACGTCGCCGAGGCGCACGGCCGGCTCGACCACGCCGTCGCGGTGGCGCCACCGCCCGGAGACGGGGTCGAAGACGTAGTCGCCGAGGAGGCGCCAGCCGTCGCGGGCCACCATCCGCACCGCCTCGACGACGTAGTCGGCGACGGTGTCGGAGATGAAGTAGTTGAAGTTGACCCGCACCCAGCCCGGCTTGATCCCCTCGCAGCCGCCGGTGATCTCCCGCTCGAACTCGTGGCTGCGCTCGATGTCGATGCCGAGCAGCCGGTGCCCGTACGGGCCGGCGCACGAGCACCCGCCCCGCGACTGGATCCCGAAGAGGTCGTTCAGCACGGCCACGACGTAGTTGTGGTGCAGGTAGCTGCCCGTCGGTGAGCGGACCACGAAGGAGACGATCGAGAGCCGGTCGGCGTCGAGGTTGCCGAGGATCTCGAGGGCCGGCTCCTGCCGCCACGCCTCGACGGCGCGGGCGAGGAAGCGCTCCTCGCGCGCCCGGATCGTCTCGGCGCCCACCGCCTCCTTGAGCCGGAAGACCAGGCCCGCGCGCACCGCCTCGATGATCGCGGGGGTCCCACCCTCCTCGCGGTGGGCCGGGTCCTCGAGGTAGGCGTGGTCCTCGGGGTTGACGTAGGCGACGGTGCCCCCGCCGGGCACCACCGGGACCCGGTTGGTGAACAGCTCGCGGCGGGCGACGAGGACGCCGGGCGTGGCCGGCCCGCCGATGAACTTGTGCGGCGAGAGGAAGACGGCGTCCTTGTACGCCAGCGGGTGCTCGCCCGCCGGTGCCGTCATGTCGATCTCGACGTAGGGACCGGCGGCGGCGAAGTCCCAGAACGCCAGCGCGCCGTGCTCGTGGAGCAGGCGGGAGATGCCGTGCGTGTCCGAGACGATGCCGGTGACGTTGCTCGCGGCGCTGAAGGAGCCGATGCGCAGCGGCCGGTCGGCGTACCGCTCGAGCGCCGCGCGGAGGGTGTCCTGGCAGATCTCGCCGTCGGCGTCCTCGGGGATCATCACGACGTCGGCGATCGACTCGCGCCACGGGATCTCGTTGCTGTGGTGCTCGTAGGGGCCGATGAACACCACCGGACGCTGGTCCCGCGGGACGTGCTCGGAGAGGTGCCACCGGTCCTCGAGGGCGCTGGGGATCCGCAGGCCGAGCACGCCGATCAGCTTGTCGATGGCGCCGGTGCACCCGGAGCCGGCGAAGACGACGACCGTCTGGTCGTCGCCGTTCACGGCGTCGCGGATGATCCGCCGGGCGTCCTCGCGCAGCCGGGTGGTCTGCAGCCCGGTGCCGCTGGACTCGGTGTGGGTGTTCGCGTAGCCAGGCAGCACCTCGTTGCGGATGAAGTCCTCGATGAAGGACAGCGCCCGCCCGGACGCCGTGTAGTCGGCGTAGGTGACCCGGCGCTCACCGTACGGGGTGCGCATCACGTGGTCCTCGCCGATCACGGACTCCCGGATGCGGCGCACCAGGCCCTCGGCTCGCCGGTCACCGTCGCCGTCGCCGTCGCCGGCACGCACGCCACCGTCGCTGCTCATGCCCCTTAGCGTCCCACGCCCCAGGCCCCACGCCCCAGGCCCCACGCCCCACGCCCCACGCCCCACGCCGCCACGACGCCACGACCCACGCCCCACGCCGCCACGACCCCACGACCCACGCCCCAGGCACCACGACGCCGTCGACGGGGCCGTCCCCGCGAGCCTGTTCGCCCGACCACGTCCCGGCTGCCGACGCCCTCACGCAGAAGCTCCCACCACACCTCGAAACTGCCGGGTGCCGTGGGAGCTTCCGCGTGCGCAGCGCTGCGGTGCACGCGGCCCGGTGGCCGTTCGTGCTGCGCCGGGGGCCCAGCGGGGGCCCTAGGCCTGACGGTGGCGCAGCCGTTCCATCTCCGACTGGATCGCCTGCTCGCCGGCTGTGGGCCACAGCACGTCCCAGGCGTGGAAGGCCAGCCCGATGCCCCACCCGAAGATCGGGAACACCGGCCAGAAGAAGGCCGCACCGGTCACGAACCAGATCGCGACGAGCAGCAGGTTGACGCAGACGTAGGCCAGGGCGTGCGCGGCCAGGCCACGCTTGTCCTCGAGGCGCTTCACGGCGCGCTGCCGGAGCTCGGCGTCGCCCTGCTCGGTGCCGTCGTGTCCGGTCGGGGGTGCAAGGTACTCGGTCATCTCGACACCTCCTCTCCACCCTCCAGTCTCCCGCCGCCGCCGCCTACGGCAGCGAGGATGTCTGGAACGCCACTCGGCCGCGGCCCCGGAGGCGTGCTGGCTCAGCTCCGCTCGCGGAGCATCGACTCCATCAGGGCGATCTCGGTGGCCTGGGCACGCTCGATGGCGCCGGCGAGGGTCAGCACCTCGTCGGTGCGCGCGTCGGCGAGGGCCGCCCGGGCCATGTCGACTCCGCCCCGGTGGTGCTCGATCATCAGCTCGAGGAAGATCCGCTCCGCCCCGACGCCCTCGGCCGCTCGCAGCTCGTCGAGCTGCGCCTCGGTCGCCATCCCGGGCATCGCCCCGCCCTCGCCGTGACCGTGATCGCCGCCCACCCACGCCATCGGCTCGCGCGGCCCGGTCTGCGGCAGGCCCCACTGGACCAGCCAGCCGTACATCTGCCCGGCCTGCTGTTGCTGGCTGGTGAGGATGTCGAAGGCGAGGGTGCGCACCTCCGGGTCCTCGGTGCGGTCGCGGACGAGGAAGGCCATCTCGACGGCCTGGAGGTGGTGGGTCTGCATGTCCCTCGCGAACCCGGCGTCGGCGCCGGTGTCGAGGACCGACGTCTCCCCGGTCGCCCGGAGGACCAGGAAGGTCGCGAGCCCGCCCACGACCATCGCGACGACTGCCATGACGGCGAGCGCGAGCCGCCCACCGGAGCGGGTCACGAGACCGGCTCGTCCATGCCGGCTCCCTCGGTGGTGGTGCCGTCGCTGCCGCCGGTGCACGCGGCGCCGGGCTCCGGCGTCTGCGGACCCTGCCGGTACTCGCGGATGAACTCGGCGAGCCGTGGGTCGCTCACGCCGTCGAGCACGAGCTGGTGCCCCCAGGCCGAGGCGACGACGGGGGACGGCAGCGCCTCGAAGGGCGAGACGATGATGTAGTCCGACGGCACGCTGTCCACCAGCTGGGCGACCTCGTCGGCCGGCAGGTCCGGGCTGTGGGTGATCCAGACGGCACCGTGCTCGAGCGAGTGGACGGCGAGCTCGTTCGGCACCGGCTCGTCGTAGACGCCGCAGTTGAGCCACACCTGGTTGTGGTCGCCACCCACCGGCGGCGACTGCTCGTAGTCCACCGACGTCGACACGTGGTTCGCCGTGACCTCGTAGGTGCGCACCGCGTCCAGGCTCGGCCGGTTCGACACGTCGCGGGCGACGGCGAAGCCCACGACCCCGGCGATGACCAGGATGACGGCGGTGGTAGCGCCGATCCACAGGGTGCGGGTGCGGCGCTCCCTGGCCTTCTGGGCCTGCTTCAGCTCCTCGAGACGGGCGCGGGAGGGGCGGGATGACGGGGTCACGGGAGGACTCCTGCGAGGACGTCGTGGGCGGTTGACAGACTCAGCGCGCATCCGCCCGCGTTGGTTCCCGGTGCTCGCCCCCTGGACGACCCGCCGGGTCTGGTCGCTCCCGCCGGCTCTGGTCGCTCCCGCCGGCTCTGGTCGCTCCCGCGGGGTCAAGGTGCCGCAGCACCGCCATCCCCGCAAGGGGACCAGAGCCGGCGCGCGAGTGGCCGGCGCCGCGACGGGTCGCGTGCGCACAGCGGCGGCGTCGAGTCGCCGGGCCGCCGCGCGCGTTGACGGATCGCGTGCGCGCAGCGGCTGCCACGGGTCGGGAGCCCAGGGGCCCGACCGCCGCCGCAGGCCCGGGGAGTCAGCCGTCGAGGCCGACCTCGGCCCGCACCCGGGCCACCGACCCGGCCACGTCGGTGGGGTCGAACCAGAGCCCGCGCATCCCCACGGCCAGCGCCCCCGCCACGTTGCGCCGCTGGTCGTCGACGAACACGACCCGGCCCGCGTCCGAGCGGTCCAGCCCCAGCGCCTTCAGGGCGTGCTCGAACGCCTCCGGCTGCGGCTTGAGGAACCCCACGTGGGAGAGGTCGATCACCGGGTCGAAGCGGCGGACCACCCGCATCCGCTCGATCCACTCCGGCGGGTGGAAGGCGGCGAGGTCGTTGGTGAGCACGGCGCGGCGCAGGCCGGCGTCCGCGAGGGAGTCCAGGAGCCCCACCACCTCCGGCCGCACGATGACCGCCTCGTCCTGCTCGTAGAGGTCGCGCATGAACGCGTGCGTGGGGTCCTGGGCGTCCGGGTGGTACACCGACGCCCGCCGGTGCCAGTACTCGCGCTCGGTGATCTCGCCGCGCTGCATCGCCTCCCAGGGCGGGTCCGACGACGGGTCGAACGGCCCGTGCCAGTCGTACCGGTGCAGCTCGAACGGGGTGCGGATGACGACCCCGCCGAAGTCGAACAGGACGACCGAGGTCGCCTCAGTCATGCGGGGCCTCGTGCCCGATCATCCGGTCCACCTTCGTGATGTCGCCGCTCCAGCCGCACTCTCCGCAGCGGGTGTGGAAGGTGCGGTCGTCACCCTGCCAGTACTCCACCGCGAGCGAGCCCGCACCGTCCAGCGCGCGGCCGCACGCCGGACAGTACTGCGGGGCGTCGTTCACGTGGGCGATCCGGTCGGGGTCCCACCAGTGGGTGCCGCTGAGCCGGCGGTCGGCGACGGGCGCCTCGTGCTCGACGTGGTTGCTCCACTGCGGCTCCCGGCGGTACCGCGGCGCGGGGACGGTGCTCGACGCACGGGGTGCGCCGTCGTGGGGGCGGCGGCCACCGGTCACCGCTCGGCCTGGGCCGCGAGCCGCTTGCGCCGCGCCACCTCGGCCGCGGAGTTCTCGATGAGCTCGTCGGCCCGGGCGACGCTCCACGAGGTGTCGCCGCGCAGGGCGGCGGCCTCGAGGTAGAGCTTCTTGATCGTGTCCATCGCCGGCGAGTACCGCCCGGACCCACCGGAGAGCCACGACAGGGCGAACTCGGTGTAGTCGACCCCGAACTTGTCCTTCTCGCAGGGCAGCCCGATGCGGTCGTGCTCGTCCCGGGTGAACCCGACGGTGGGGTCCTTGCCCTCGGCCACCAGCGCCATCTGCTCGCGGAACATCTTGCGCAGCTGGATGACGCCGATGTCGGACTTGCCGAGGTGCTCGGCGGTGCGGTCGTTGATGTCGCCCTGGGTGACCCAGGCCATGATGTCCTGGCCCTCGATGTAGTCGACGATGTGCTCGCCGTTCGCGTCGAGCCACTCGAACTCGTAGTCGACGGGGTACACCTGCTCCGGGAAGGTCTCCATCCCCGGCGGCTGGTGGCTGGAGTAGAAGGCCGTCCAGGTGTGGGTGTCGTCGATCGGCACCCGGATCTGCATCTGCTCGATGCCGGCGCCGCCGACGCGCATGCAGTAGGGGAACACGAGCGGGTGGCCGACCGCCCAGTCGTCGTTCTCCTCGCTGTTGCCCTCGAGGACGCGGCGCTTGAGGATGCCCCACTCCATGTCGTCGAAGGCCACCTTGAGGTGCTTCTTCTGGAACCCCGGCGGGGCGAGGAACCCCTGCTGCTCGCCGAGGAACTTGAAGTACCGGCCGTGCAGCCACTCCACGTGGTGCGGGTCCACGGAGTTCTCCATGATCTGCAGCCAGTTGCACGGGAGCACGGTCCAGCCGACGTCCTTGAACCCCTTGTCGACGTAGACGTCGAAGCGCGGCAGCTCGGGCGCGGGGCCCGGGCCGACGTAGGCCCAGACCATCCCGCCCATCACCTCGGCCCTGCCGGCGAAGGCCTGGACCCGGTTCGCGAAGGTGGAGCCCTCCGGCTCGGCCGGCTGGTCCAGGCACTGGCCGCCCTCGTCGAACAGCCAGCCGTGGTAGCCGCACCGCAGGCCCTCCTCCTCGACGACGCCGTAGACCATCGAGGCCCGCCGGTGCGGGCAGTGCTCCTGCATGATGCCGTAGCGCCCGCTCGGCTGCTTCCACAGCGCGAAGTTCTCGCCGAGCAGCCGCACCTTCTTGATCGGCCACTCGTCGAGCTCGCGGACGAAGGCCACGGGGTACCAGTAGCGCCGCAGCAGCTCGCCCATCGGGGTGCCGGGGCCCACCTGGGTCAGCTGCTCGTTGAGCTCCTGCTTGAGCATCGTCTCTCCTGTCGTCCTGCCGTGTCGCGTCGCCGGCCGCTCAGAGCCGGGTGACCTTGCCCGAGTTGCCGTCGACCCTGATCAGGTCGCCGGTCCTGATCGACTCCGTGGCCTTGCCGGTGCCGGTGACGGCCGGGACGCCGTACTCCCGGCAGACGATCGCCGCGTGCGACATCAGGCCGCCGATGTCGGTGACGGTGGCCTTGATCTTCGAGAACACCGGGGCCCACGACGGCGCCGTGATCGGGGCGACGAGGATCTCGCCCTCCTGCACGTCGCCGATGTCCTCGGCGTCGAAGACGATCCGCGCCGGCCCCTCGGCGACGCCCGGGGAGGCCGCCATGCCGGTGATCGCGCCGCTGTCGTCGTCGGGCGAGAGCCAGCGCTCGACCGCGTCGGTGGTGATGCCCCAGAGCATGATCGTGAACGGCTCCGTGACGACCGAGGGAGGCGGCCCCAGCGCCTTCGGCGGCTTGCTCGCCTCGAGGGCGGCGACGATCCGGCGGCGCCGGGCGACCTTGTCGGGCCAGAAGTGCGGACCGGCCGGCTCGGCCCCGACCGCCCACGCGGAGTACAGGTCGAACAGGAGGGTGTCCATCTCCTCGCGGCGCACGAAGTAGACGTCGGACTCGTCGGTGAAGAACCCTTCCTTGACGAGCATGGCGCCGAGCTCCCGCGACTTCTTCCAGAAGACCGACATCGACCAGTGCTCGATGTAGAAGTTGTGGTTCTCGACGTAGGGGAACACGGTGCGGGCCAGGCCGAGCTTGCCGTTGAACGCCTCGCGGTCCTCGTCCGAGGCGAGCAGCTCGGAGTACTCCGCGACGATCCGGTCGCGCTCGGCCCGGATCTCGTCGATGGGGCGGGAGATGTCCTGTCCGCTCTGCAGCTTCGAGATGTACTCGGCGATGAAGGCGTAGGGCACCGAGCGGTCCTGGCGCCAGGTCTTGTCGTACCAGTAGAAGCCGGTGCCGCTGGAGAAGTTGAACCAGGGCTCCTCCACCTCCTGCCAGGCCTGGAGCCACTGCCGGCCGGCGTCGCCCTCGAGGGCCGCGTGCACCCCGTCGACGTCCTGCGGGTTCGCGAAGGCGTCCGCGACGCCCAGCTCGATGGCCCGGTGGGCGAGCTTCTTCAGCTCCTCGTTCGGTCGGAACAGGTCGACCTCGATGCCGGCGACCATCTTCGCGATGGCCAGGTCCGGGATCGAGGGGAAGGCCTGCTTGCAGAAGCCGAAGAAGTCCAGGTAGGCCGCGTAGCCCAGGTTGAGGAACTCGAAGTGGTACTGCCAGATCCTCTGGGCGAGGTCCTGGAAGCGGTGGTACTGCTCCTGCAGGTCCCAGCCGCTGCCGACCCCGCGGCCGGAGGTGACCACCTCGAGGTCCTCGGTCTCGGGCAGCGGCGAGAAGTCGATCGCCTCGAGCGCGGCGATGTTCTCCTTGACCTTGCCGAGCCAGTTCTCGTAGAGGTCGTCCCAGTTCATGAAGTAGTGACCGGCGCGCTCCATGAACTGCGGCACCCGGCCCTCGATGACGGCACCGTCGTCGATCGTCATCGGTGAGAAGTACGGGTAGCCCAGGTGCACCCGGAAGTTGATCCCGTTGGCCGGTGGCACGAGGTAGTGCCGCGAGTTGTACTGGCTCAGCGAGGCGATGGCGAACATCAGGTGGTCGCAGTCCCACGGCGACATCGCCCAGCCCCAGTGCATGGAGTCCATGAACCAGAACTGCCGGTCCTCGTACTCCCTGCGTCCCTCGGAGAAGAGGACGGAGTAGGGGTAGAGCTCCTCCCAGCCCTCGGCGCCCTCGGGCACCTCGAGCTCGAACGGGCTGGGGAAGCGGTTCTCGGTCATCGGCTGGCTCCTTTGCCGTGCCTCGCGCCGGGGCGCGTGTCCTGCTGGTGGGGTGGTGATGCGGGGTGGGGAGGGGCGGGGACGGGACTACTTCTTCCTGATCGGCGCGATCAGCGTCGAGACGATCGAGGCCATCGGGTCGTAGGTGCCGTGGCTCACCGACTCGCGCGGCTTCCTGGACCAGACCGTCTCCGGCCGGGCCTGGAGGAGGATGACGTTCTCGCCGGCGGGGAGGTCCTTGTCCAGGGCCCACTCCACGTCCTGCGGCACGCCGTAGTGCTTCTCCGCCCGGCGGGCCATCGCGGCCACGACGAGGATCTCCTCGTCGGTGAGGCACGGCTGCGTGCGCCGCTCGTCGTCGACGGGGCAGGGCCGCACGCCGACGCCGTCGTGGCGGTACTCGATGTGCTTGTCGGAGATCTTCCGCTCGATGACGGTGCGCAGCACCTTGTCGACGAGGAAGTTGTCGGGGGTGACCTCGCCGGAGACCACCGCCTCACCGAGCCCCCACGAGGCGTCGATCGCCACCTGCGAGCGGTCGCCGGTGGTGGGGTTGAGGGTGAAGGCCACCCCGGAGGCCCGGGGGTCGACCATCTTCTGGATGCCGACCGACATCGAGATGCCGCTGTCGGGGTACCCCATGGCGTGCCGGTAGGCGATGGCGCGGTCGGTGAAGACCGAGGACCAGCAGCGGCGCACGTGGTCGACCACGGCGTCGGCCCCCTCGATCCACAGGTAGGTGTCCTGCTGCCCCGCGAACGAGGCGTCCGGCTGGTCCTCGGCCGTGGCGGAGGAGCGGACCGCGACCCCGACGGCGTCGAGCCCGCAGCGCTGGGAGAACGACGCGTAGGCGGAGCGGATCGCCTCCTCGATGTCGCCCGGGATGGGGTGGGCCTCGATGGCGGCGCGGATGTGCTGCGACACGGCCCGCAGCTTGTGCGGGTCGTCGGCGTCGCTGGACTGCAGCGCCCCCCGGACCAGGCCGACGAGCTGCGGGTCGCCGCGCAGCGTCTCGAAGGCCTCCGTGGTGACGGCGAAGCCCGGCGGCACCGGCAGGCCGGCGGTGGTCATCGACCCGAGCGAGGCGTTCTTCCCCCCGACGCGGGTTCGGTCCTCGTCGGTGTAGTCCTCGAACCAGACGATGTACGGCGACGACTCAGCCACCCTGGCCTCCTTCTCCGGCGTGGGCACGGCGGCGGGCGCGGCCCACTCCTCCTCGGTCACGGTCGGACAGCTGCGGCACATCCACGTCCCCGCCTCAGGCCCCGGTCCCCGGAGGGACCCAGTGCTCGCCCTGCTGCCAGGTGGGCAGCGTGGTGATCTCGGGGACGTGGATCTCCTGGACCCGGTTGCGGTAGGAGACCAGCGCCTCGGTGCCGCCGTCGAACACCTTCACCCGGACGTGCTCGGTGTTGTACGGCTCGCCGGGGTCGTAGCCGAGGGCGGCGATGGCGAAGGCCCGGATCGGCCCGGAGTGGGACGCGACGAGCATCCGGGCGCCGGGGTGCTCGGCGGCCAGGCGCTGGATGCCGGTCCAGAACCGCCGCACGCACATGACCGGCGGCTCGAAGTGCAGCATCGGGATCTGCAGCCAGTGCTGGATCGGGTCGGCCCCGCCCTGCTGGGTGCGCCAGAACCGGTCGATCTCGACCAGCCACATCGGGCGGTCGCCGAGCGCGGTGCGCTCGAACTCCTCGAGGGTCGAGTAGTACCGCCGGAACGCGGCGGTGACGTCGCGGACGCCGTCGGGAGTGGCGACGCCGAAGTTGCGGAACTCCTCCATCGGCTCGGGCTCGAAGACCTTGACGTCCTTCTCGAACAGGGCCAGGCCGTCCTGGAGGCCGCGGTCGATGTTCTGCGCGGTCTCGCGGGCCCGGTTGGTGTCGGCGTGGCGCAGGACGAGCGTCTCGCCGGGCGACACCCGCTTGGACACCGTGTGGCCGTAGGTGTGCGCCTGCCAGGTGCCGAGCGGGGTGAGGCCGGACTCGGTGGAGTAGCCCTGGGTCTCGCCGTGCCGGATGAGGTAGACGTCGGCGACGACCTTCTTGCGGGCCTGCGGCGGGGCGGAGATCTCCTTGGTGCGGTTGTCCTCGGACATCGCCCGCTGCACGCCCATCCCGACCCGCTCGTGGAGCGGCGGGAGCGCCTGCGGCCCCGACGTGGGCTGGGCGCGGCGCTCGCGGAACCGGCGCAGGTAGAGCGGGGTGGAGCCGTCGCCCTCCCCGGCGTCCGGTGTCGCCCGGGCCTGGCGGTCGAGGTAGGTGGCGAGGTAGCGCGGCGGGTCGACCCGCTGGGTGGTCGGCAGCCCGCGACGCGCCGGGGCCGCGGGCTCGGGGCGGGTGTCGTCGCTCATGAGTGCACCGTGAGGAAGTCCTGGTCGACGACCCCCTCGTAGTAGAAGACGGCCCGGCCCATCTGCGCCTCGGTCCAGGTGATCGGCTCGCGGTCCGGGTCGGCCCAGTAGCCGCCGGTGTACACCTCGTTGCGGTTGCCGGCGGGGTCGAAGAAGTACAGGCCCCAGCCGCGGGTGGCGCCGTGGCGGGTGGGCCCGGCGTCGATGCGCACCCCGTGGTAGGCGCAGATGTCGGCGGAGCGGCGCAGCTCGTTCCAGTCGTCGACCCAGTAGGCGACGTGGTGGAAGGCCCCGTTCGGCCCGGTGATGAACGCGACGTCGTGCGCCGTGTGGGTGCGCTCGAGGAAGGTGGCGAGCTGGTGCCCGTCGTCGGCGAGGATCTGCTCGGTGAGCCGGAAGCCGAGCACCTCGGTGTGGAACCGGGTCGTCTCGTCGACGTCCTCGCACATGAGGAAGACGTGGTCCAGCCGCGGCGGGTGCATGCCGGACAGGCCCTGCGGCTCGGGCGGAGGGTTGTGCAGCGGGAGGGCGTTGCCGATCTGCTCCATCCCGTGGACGAGCTCGGTGACGTGCCCGCTCGGGGCGGTGAAGCGCACCGTCTCGCCCGAGCCCGGCCCGAGCTCGCCGGCGGCGAACCGCGTCGTGGCGATGCCGTACCCCTCGACGGCGGTGGTGAGCGTGTCGAGGTCGGCGGCCTCGGCGACCTTGTAGCCGACGAGCTCGACGCCGTAGGTGGGGGCGTACCGGAGGATCAGGGAGTGGTGCTGCTGCTCGTCCCAGCCCTTGAGGTAGACGGCGTCGTCGGTGGTGGCGGTCTCGATCAGGCCCACGACCTCGGTGTAGTAGGCCGTGGACAGCTCGAGGTCGGGGCAGCGCACCTCGACGTGGCTGAGCCGCAGGATCCCCATGGGTCGCCCTTCGTCGGTATCGGGGGGGTCCGGGGGGCGGAGCCCCCCGGAGGTCAGGTGTGGACTCTCACGAACCGCTCGTTGACCTCGCCCTCGTAGTAGAAGACGGCCTGGCCGATGTTGTCCTCGGTCCACGTGATGGTCGGGAAGTCCGGGTCCGGGCGGTACCCGCCGGTGAACACCTCGTTGCGGGTCCCCATCGGGTCGAAGAAGTAGATGGTGTTCCCGCGGGTGACGCCGTGCCGGGTCGGGCCCACGTCGATCTGGATGGCGTTGTAGGCGAGGATGTCGGCCGACCGGCGCACGTGGTCCCAGTCGTCGAGCCAGAAGGCGAAGTGGTGCAGCGCCCCGTTCGGCCCGTTGACGACGGCGATGTCGTGCGGGGAGTGCGAGCGCTCCATCCAGACCCCGATCTGGTGGCCGTCGCCGCCCACGAGCTGCTCGGTCATCCGGAACCCGAGCACGTCCATGCAGAACTTCGCCATCTCCCCCACCTCCTCGGCGTTGATGAGCAGGTGGTCCATCCGGGGCGGGGCGATGCCCTGGAAATCCACCGGCAGCTCGGGGTTGAGCTTGCTTGTCCGGCCGCCGACCTTCTCGACGTCGAAGACGAGCTCCATCTCGTGGCCGGACGGCGTCTCGAACCGGATCGACTCCCCCTGGCCGACCTCCTCGCCGCGGGAGACCCGGTGCACGTGGAAGCCGTACGTCTCGACCGCCCGCTCCAGCTCGGAGAGGTCGTCCTCGTGCTCGACCTTGAACGCGTAGCGGTCCATGCCGACGCGGGGGTCGTACCGCACGGCGAGCGAGTGGTGGTCCTCCTCGTCCCAGCACTTGAAGAACGCGCGGTCACCGGTGTCCTCGGTGAGGTCCAGGCCCATGACGCCGGTGTAGTAGGCGCGGGCGAGGTCCATGTCCGGCACGGTGATGTCGACGTGGCTGAGCCGGAGGATACCCATGACGGAACGCTGGCACGGCGGCCAGCCGGAGGGAACGGACTTCCCGCAGGGCGGGACATGGTTGCGGTCGGTGGTGGCCGAGGGGCCGAGGCACCGCGCCCAGTTCCACGGGTGCACGGCGGGGCCGCCCCTCGGCTCCCGCTTCCTTCCCGCATGGCGGGATGCCGGTACTGGCGGCCCCGCCCGGCTCCTAGGGTCGAGGAGTGACGACGGAGCCGGACGGCGAGGTGCCCGCGGCGCCCGCGGCCGCGCGCCGTGCGGAGGGGATGCGCGAGGCGATGGCCGACTACGTCCGCAGCGTGCACCGTGCCTACGCGAGCGGGGCCGCCGGCCAGCCGCCGGCCGTGCGCGGGCGGCTGCTGCTGTACCGCGACGACGTCACCGTCCTCGCCGCGGGCGCCCGCAACCTCCACGTCATCGCGACCACCGACGTCCTGGCCCCACCGACCGGCCAGGAGGTCGCGGTCGAGGACGGCGTGGAGGGGATGCGGTGGACGCTGCGGTTCTTCGACCCGGTCGTCGTGCCGGCGCTCGGCCTCGTCGACGAGTCCGCCGGCCCGGCCTACCGGCAGGTGCGGCGGGTGCTCGGGGTGAGCACGGTCGTCTACCACCTCGTCGTCCAGCCGGGCGCCGAGCTGAACGGCCACCAGGCGAGCCACGCCGGCGCCGGCCTGGCCATGGACCACCTCTCCGACGTGCGCGACTTCGAGGCCATCCGGTCGCGGTCGCGAGGGGCCGAGGCGCTCGTCGACGAGCTCGAGGGCGCCGCCGCCGCCGGGCTCCCCCGGGCCCAGGCCCTGCTGGCCACCGAGGTGGCCCGGCGCGTCGCGCCCTGGGACCACCGCGTCGCCGAGGTCGCGGCCCGGCCCGAGCCCGACCCGGTCGAGCTGCGCCGCACCCTGCTCGACGTGGTCCGGGGTACCGGTCGTGGCTGAGTCCCTGGGCAGCGTCCGCAACGCGGTCCGGGTCCTCAAGGCGTTCTCCTCACGGCGGCGGGACTACGGCGTCACCGAGCTGGCCCGCGCCCTCGGGCTCACGACGTCCACCGTCCACCGGCTGCTGCGGACCCTGCGCGAGGAGAACCTCGTCGAGCAGGACCCCGAGACCGGGCGGTACCGGCTCGGCCTGGCGGTCTACGACCTCGTCGCCGCCTCGTCCGCGGGCTACGACCTCTCCGAGGCGGTGCTGCCCCCGATGACCGTGCTGCGGAACCGGGTCGGGGAGACCACGCAGCTCGCGGTGCTCGACGGCCGTGAGGTCGTCTACGTCGAGCGGCTGCAGAGCATGCACTCGCTGCGGATGTTCCTCGACGTCGGCCGCCGCAACTGGGCGCACTGCACGAGCACCGGGAAGGTCCTCCTCGCCCACCTCGAGCCCGCCGTGCTCGAGCGCACGCTCGCCGGCTGGGAGCTCCCGGCCAGCACCGTCCACACGGTCACCGACCCAGCCGTGCTGCGCCGCCAGCTCACCCAGATCCGCGGCCGGGGCTGGGCCCACAACGTCGACGAGTCCGAGGTCGGGGCCACGTCGATCGGCGCACCCGTGCGCGACGTCACCGGGCAGGTCGTCGCCGGGCTCTCGGTCGTCGGCCCGAGCGGGCGGATGGAGCACGACCTGGCCGCCATCCGCCAGGCCGTCGTCGAGGCCGCCGCCGTCGCGAGCCGGCGCCTCGGCCACTCCGGGAGAGGGGTCGACCATGCCTCCTGAGGCCACCGCGGACCTCCACGAGGCCCTCGCCCAGCGGCTCCACGACGCGATGACCGCGGTGGCGCCGGTGCCCCCGCTCGTCGACGAGCACCCGCACCTCGACATCGACGACGCCTACCGCATCCAGCAGGGCCTGGTGCGGCGCATCCTCGACACCGACGGCGGCCGGCCCGTCGGCTACAAGCTGGGCCTCACCTCGGCCCCGATGCAGCGGATGCTCGGGGTCGACCAGCCCGACCACGCGCCGGTGCTGTCGACGATGGTCTTCGGCGACGGCCACGACATCGACCTCTCCCGGTACATCGCCCCCAAGGTCGAGGCCGAGATCGCGCTCGTCCTCCAGCAGCCGCTGCGGGGCCCGGGGGTCACCCCGGTGCAGGCCTGGCGCGCGGTCGGCGGCGCCGTCGCCGCCATCGAGATGGTCGACTCCCGCATCGCCGACTGGCGGATCGGCCTCGTCGACACCATCTCCGACCTGGCCTCCTCCGGTGCCACCGTGCTCGGCACCCGCGTCGTCCCCCTCGACGGCTGGGAGCCGCGGCTGACCGGGATGGTCGTCTCGCGGAACGGGTCGACCGTCGACACCGGGGCCGGCGCCGCCGCGCTCGGTGACCCCGTCGCCGCCGTCGCCTGGCTGGCGAACACCCTCGCGTCCTACGACGTCACCCTCGAGGCCGGCTGGTTCGTCATGACGGGGGCGCTGCACCGGGCCTTCGAGGTCGCGCCGGGCGACGTCGTCCGCGCCGACTTCGACCGGCTCGGCACCGTCACCGCCCGCTTCGCGTCGACGGGCGGCTGGGAGGAGCACCCATGAGCGACGGCAGCGACCTCCCCCGGCGCCTGGCCGACGCGATCGCCCGGCGCACCGCGATCAGCCCGGACGTCGACGGGCTCACCGTCGAGCGTGCCTACGAGCTCCAGGACGAGCTGATCGGGCTGCTCGGCCGCCGGCCGCTCGCCGCCAAGCTCGGCCTCACCAGCGTCGCCAAGCAGCAGCAGATGCACGTCGACGAGCCCGCGTACGGGTGGCTGCTCGAGGGCTCCCACGTCGAGGTCGGCACCGAGCTCTCCTGCGGCGAGCTGATCCAGCCCCGGTGCGAGCCCGAGATCGCCTTCCTCCTCGGCCGCGACCTCGAGGGGCCGGATGTCACCGCCGCCGACGTGCTCGCCGCCACCGACGCGGTCCTGCCCGCCATCGACGTCCTCGACTCGCGCTACGCCGGCTACTCCTTCACCCTGCCGGCGGTCGTCGCCGACAACATCTCCTCCGCGCGCTACGCCCTGGGCAGCCCGGTGCCGGCCACCGGCCTGGACCTGCGCCTGCTCGGCTGCGTGTTCGAGGTCGACGGACGGCTCGTCGCCACCGCGGCCGGTGCCGCAGTGCTCGACCACCCCGCCGCGGCGGTCGCGTGGTTCGTCCGGTCGCTCTGCGCCCGCGGGCGCCACCTCGAGGCCGGCACCACCGTGCTGTCCGGCGCCCTGACCGCGGCCGTCCCCGTGCAGCCGGGGAGCGTCGTGCGGGTCACCGTCGACCGGCTCGGCTCGGTCGAGATGCGGTGCGGGGAGTGAGCCCCGTCGACGTCGCCGCGGCGGCCGCCGAGCTGCACCGGGCCCGGATGGGCCGCACCACCCTCACCCCGTTCACCGGTCGCCCGGGCGGGCTCGACGAGCAGACCGCCTACGCGGTGCAGGCGCACGGCGTCGCCCTGCGCGAGCGGGCCGGCGAGCGGGTCGTCGGCGGCAAGCTCGGCTTCACCTCGGAGGCGATGCGCCGCGCGATGGGCGTGGACCACCCCAACTACGGCTGGCTGACCGACGCGATGCTCGTGGCCGGCGAGGAGGTCGACCTCGACACCCTCATCCACCCCAAGGTCGAGCCCGAGATCGCCTTCGTGCTCGGCCGTGACCTCTCCGGGCCGGAGGTCACCGCCCACGACGTCCTCGACGCCACCGCGGCCCTCGCCCCGTGCCTCGAGGTCGTCGACTCCCGCTACGACGGCTTCCGCTTCGCCGCCGCCGACAACGTCGCCGACGACTCCTCCGCCGGGAAGCTGCTGCTCGGCGAGCCGGTGCCCGTGGGTGAGCTGGGCGGCACCGACCTGCGCCTGCTCGGGTGCGTCGTCACCGTCGACGGGGCGCTCGCCCACACCGCCGCCGGCGCCGCCGCCCACGGGAACCCCGCCGAGGCGGTGGCGTGGATGGTGCGTGCGTGCGGCCGGCCGCTGCCCGCGGGCGCGGTCGTCATCTCCGGCGGCCTCACCCCGCCGGTCGACCTGGCCGAGGGGATGATGGTGACCGTCGAGGTCGACCGCCTCGGTCCCTGCCGGCTGCGCGCCGTGCGCTCCGGTACCCGCCCCGCCGTTCCCCGGAAGGAGCCGTAGTGCCGATCGTGACCATCACCCTGATGAGGGGCCGCCCGCCGGAGAAGATCCAGGACATGACCCGGGCGGTCTCCCGCGCCGTCGCCGACTCCATCGACGCGCCGATCGAGACCGTCCGCGTCATCGTCACCGAGATGGAGGAGCACCAGTACGCCGTCGGTGGCCGGCCGATCGCCGAGGTCAAGGCCGAGCGGACCCGGGCGGCGCAGGAGGAGGCGGCCGGCGCGTGAGGGTGTCCGCGGGTCCGGTCGAGGGTCTGCCCACCGACCGCTGCACGAGCGTCGGCGACGGCAGCGTCGTCGTCGTGCGCACGGGCGAGGGCGTCGCCGCCTTCCGCAACCGCTGCCTCCACCGCGAGTCCGAGCTGACCGGCGGGCGGGTCCAGGGTGGCCGGCTGACCTGCCCGCAGCACTTCTGGCAGTACGACCTCGTCTCCGGGCGACACCTCGGCGGGCGCGGCACGCTGCCGTCGTACCCGGTGGAGGTCACCGACACCGGTGAGGTCCTCGTCGAGGTCCCCGATCCCGCGCCGCCGCTGTCGATGCGCGACCGGTTGCTCGCGCACGCCCACGAGTGGGAGCGCGGCGCGTGAGCGGCATCGACGTCGTCGTCTGGGACATGGGCGGCATCTTCCGGCGCTACTTCACCGAAGTGCTCCTCGACGTCGGGCGGGAGCGGGGCTGGCCCGTGGCCCGGATGCCGCTCGGCCCCACCGGCGAGGTCCCCGACCCCGACTACGCGGCGATGGACGCCGGGCTGGTCCCGGAGCGCGAGTACCTCGGACGGGTCCTGGCCCGGCTGGCCGACGAGGACGTCGACTACGACCCGAGGCACGACCCCGACTGGGAGGCGGAGGACCGGCCGGAGGTGTGGGCGCTCGTGCGGGACATCGCCGCGTCCCCGCTGCGTCAGGCGGTGCTCACCAACGACGCCACGGCCTGGCTCGGCGAGCGCTGGTGGGAGGCCTGGCCGCACCGGGCGCTGTTCGACGCCGTCGTCGACGTCGAGACGATCGGGGTCCGCAAGCCCGCGCCGGAGGCGTTCCGCCACGTCCTCACCGAGCTCGGGGCGGAGCCCTGGTCGGCGGTCTTCGTCGACGACATGCACGTCAACTGTTCCGGCGCCGAGGAGGTCGGCATGCACAGCCACTGGTTCGACATCCGCGACCCACAGGGGTCGGTCACCGCGCTGAGGGAGCGGATCGGGCTCTCCGGCACCGCGGAGGCCGCGTCGTGAGCGGCCCGACCATCGACGCCCCCACCGTCTCCGCAGCCGGCGCCTCCCGGGTCGTCGAGGCCGCGGTTCGGCGAGCCGAGGAGCTCGGGGTCGCCGTCGTCGTCTGGGTCGTCGACCCCGGCGGCCACGACGTGGCGATGCTCCGGATGGACGGCGCGCCGCTCCTCTCCCGGCAGGTCGCCCGCGACAAGGCGTGGAGCTCGGTGGCCTTCGGCCAGCCGACGGCGTGGTGGGCGACGATCATCGACGACGACCCGAGCCTCGCCGCCCTCGGCCGCGGCAACCGGCTGATGCCGGTCCCCGGGGGTGTCCCGCTGCGGGTGGGTGGTGCCCTCGTCGGAGGCCTGGGGGTGTCGGGCGCGACGGCCGAGCAGGACGGCGACATCGCCGACACCGGGGCGGCCGCGCTCGGGGGCACCGGCTGACCCCCGCGTCCCACCGCCGTACCCGCCACCCCCGGAGGTCCTCGTGCAGCGCAGCACCGACCGCATCCTCACCACGCACTGCGGGAGCCTGGCCCGTCCCCGTCCCCTGCTCGACCTGATGCGCGAGAAGGAGCACGGCCGGCCCTACGACCGCGACGCCTTCGCCGCGGCGGTCACCGACGCCGTCGCCGGCGCGGTGCGGCACCAGGCCGAGGTCGGGCTCGACGTCGTCACCGACGGGGAGATGGGCAAGGCCAGCTTCTTCACCTACGTCGTCGAGCGGCTCGACGGCTACTCCGCCGAGGACGGGGAGCCGGTACTGCCGCCCTCCTGGACCCGCGAGACGGAGGCCTTCCCCGACTTCTACGAGCGGTACTTCGGCAAGTACGAGGAGACGGTGGTGCCGCTGCGGGCGATGGCGTGCACCGGACCGGTCCGCTACCGCGGGCACGAGCAGGTGGCAGCCGACATCGCGAACCTGCGGGCAGCCCTCGACGGCGTGGACGTCACGGAGGCCTTCCTGCCGTCGACGAGCCCGCGCGGGTTCGGGGTCAACCGCTACTACGCCTCGGACCGCGAGTACCTGGAGGCGGTGGCCGAGGCGCTGCGCGAGGAGTACCTCGCCATCGTCGGGAGCGGGCTGCTCCTCCAGATCGACGACCCGTGGCTCGTCGAGATCCTCACCGGGGGGCCGGGCACCGACCCGGAGGACCGGCGACGTGAGGCCGAGGAGCACATCGAGATCGTCAACCACTCGATCCGGGGCATCCCGGTCGACCGCATCCGGCTGCACACCTGCTACGGCCTGAACGCCGGCCCCCGGGTGCACGACCTCGACCTCGCCGAGATCGCGCCGTACATGCTCCGCATCGACGCCGGGGCCTACTCGTTCGAGGCGGCGAACCCGCGGCACGCCCACGAGTGGCGGATCTGGGAGGACCTCCACCTCCCCGACGACACGGTGATCATCCCGGGCCTGATCGGGCACGCCTCGCCGTACGTCGAGCACCCGCAGGTGGTCGCCGACCAGCTCGGCCGCTACGTCTCGGTCGTCGGCCGCGACCGGGTCATCGCCGGCACGGACTGCGGCTTCTCGTCCCGGGCCTCGTTCGCGCCGGAGATCCCGGACTCGGTCGTGTGGGAGAAGTTCCGCTCGCTCGCGGAGGGCGCGCGGCTCGCCGACGCGCAGGTGCCCCGGTGAGCGGCCCGGGCAGGGGGACGGCCACCGAGGACGCGGTCGTCGTCGGGGCCAGCGGGACGGTCGGGTCCGCGCTGGTGCGCGCGCTCGCCGCACGCGGGATGCGCGTGGTCGCCGTGGCGCGGCACGCCGCTGCGCTCGACGCGCTGGTGGCGGACGTCGACGGCGAGGTCGTGCCGTGCGCCACCGACATCGGCACCAACGCGGCCACCGACGCCATCCGGGAGACGCTGCGCGGCCGGGTGCGGATGGCGGTTCTCGCCGCGGGGCTGCCGGTCACCGGGTCGGTCGAGACCGTCGACCCCGACCTGCTCGCCGCCGGGGCGCAGGTGAAGATGGCGGGCGTGCTGCGGCTGCTCCACGCCGTGCGCGACGCGATGGGGCCGGGCTCCCGCTTCGTCGCCGTGGCGGGCACTCTCGGGCTCGAGCCGGGGCGCGACGAGGCCGGGCCCGGTGGCGTCAACGCCGGCCTGGTGAACCTGATGAAGCAGGTCGCCCTCAACCACGGCGCCGACGGCATCACCGTGCACACCCTCGTGCCCGGGCCGATGGACACCCCGCGGCTGCGGCGGATCGCCGCGCGCATCGCCGAGGAACGGGGGCGGCCGGTCGACGAGGTGTGGGCCGAGTACGAGGCCCGGGTGCCGCTCGGCCGGCTGCCCCGCGTCGAGGAGCTGGTGTGGGCGGCGACCACGCTGCTGGCGCCGGAGGCCGACATCCTCCACGGCACCGTCCTCCACCTCGACGCCGGCGGTCTGCGCTCACCGCACTGAGCGCGCGGGAGCTCCCGACGCCGGCAGATCGGCCTGGGGGCGGCGCGGGCCCGACTGCTAGCATCCGCTCGTCCGCGACCCGGCCGGGAGAGGGCCCCGCATGCGCATCGTGAAGCTGTCCGACACCCAGGTCCTCCGACGGGAGGAGGCCGCCCGCCGACTGCACGAGATCGCCGACGAGCTCGCCTCCGGCAACGGCATCGTCGTCGAGCGCGACTCCATGCGGTTCGACGTCGCCGTCCCCGACGAGGTCTCGATGAAGATCGAGGTCGAGATCGAGTCCGACGAGAACGAGATCGAGATCGAGCTGACCTGGTAGGCCCGTCGCCACCGGCTGCGCCGGACCCGGTCAGGCCGGAGGCAGGCTGCCGAGCAGCTGCGCGGCCTCGTCGTTGCCGGGGTCGAGGCCGAGGGCGCGCCGCAGCGCCGTCGCCGCCCGGCCGAGGTGGCCGTCCACCTGGTGGGCCCAGCCGGTCATCTGCCAGGCGGCCGAGGAGTCCGGCCGGAGCCGAGTCCACAGGCGCAGCACCGGCCAGGCGAGGTCGGTGCGGTGCAGCTCGATGGCTCCCCAGACCACATCGACGAAACCCTCGTCGTCGAGGTCGTGTCGGGGAGGGTCGAGCGCGACGAGCCGGCGGTACACCGCACTCGCCTCGTGCAGGCCGGAGGTCGCCAGCGCCTCTGCCACCGGCCCGGCGACCGAGCGCCGCAGCGAGCGCAGCCTGACCACGCCGTCCGCGGCACCGGCGAGGGAGACGTCGGCGAGGGCGACGTCGAGCGCGGCGGCGGTGATCGCGGAGGCCGGCACCGTGTTGCTGTTGGCCAGCACGACGACCCCGGTCCGCTGCTCCGGCACGAGCACGATCCTCGACCCGAACCCCGGGTCCGCACCGCTGTGGCCCAGGGTGCGCTGCCCCCGGTACCGCCCGACCGCCCAGCCGAGCGCCATCGCCTCCTCCCACGGTGGGTCGCCCACCTCGACCACCGGCGTCGACACCAGGTCGAGCAGACGGGCGTCGAGGCGAGGAGGAGCCCCTCCGCCGGGGCCGAGCCGGACACCGGCCGGACCCACGGTGGCGACCACCCAGCGGCACATCTCGACGAGGTTGGAGTGCAGGGTCGAGCTGGGAGCGTGGCGTCGGGTGTAGGGGTAGGCGTGCCCCGGCACCGTGAGCGGCATCCCCACGTGGGGGGACGCTGCGAGGCCTGCGGGCACCTGCGCGCGGAGGAAGGTGCTGTCGCGCATGCCCAGCGGCGCCAGCACCCGCTGGCGCACCGCCTCCTCGAAGGTCGAGCCGGTGGCCCTGGCGAGCAGCAGGCCGAGCAGCTCGTAGCCCGTGTTCGAGTAGGAGTACCTCGTCCCCGGCTCCGACTGCAGCCGCCAGCCCGACAGGCTGCGGGCGAGGTCGCTGAGCGCGTCGTCGTCGAGCCGGGGGTCGTGCCAGCCGTAGTCGGTGACGTCGGGCAGGCCGCTCGTGTGGCTGAGCAGGCCCCGGGCGGTGACCTCGTCCTGCCGGTCGTCGGCGAGGGTGAGCTCCGGGACCCTCTCGGTGACCGGGGCGTCGAGGTCGAGCACCGGGTCTGCGCCGTCCGCGGCCAGAGCCAGCCCGACCACGGCGGTGGCGACGAACGGCTTCGAGACCGAGGCGAGGTGGAACATCGTCTCGGGGGTGACCGGGGCCCCGGAGCGCACGTCCCGCACCCCGGACCCCCGCGCGGCGACCTCCCCGTCGCGCACCACCGCGACGGCGAGGCCCGCGACGTCGTGCTCGCGGACGTGGGCCTCGACGAGCGGCCAGAGGCCCTCGGCGAGCCGCTCGTGGAGGCCTTCCGCGCCCGTGCCCACGCGCCGACGCTACGCCCGGGTGGTGCAGCACGCAGGTCTTCCCACGGCTCCCGGGAGCCTCGCGGTCCAGGGGGAGCTTCTGCGTGAGCTCCCACGGCCTTCCGCGCCCGTGCCCACGCGCCGACGCTACGCCCGCGAGGTGCAGCACGCAGGTCTTCACACGGCTCCCGGGAGCCTCGCGGTCCAGGGGGAGCTTCTGCGTGAGCTCCCACGGCCTTCCGCGCAACGGGCGCCGCCACGGGAGGCCGCCGGACAACCCCGTCATCACCGTGACGACGCGGTCGTCCGCCCACGACCGTGCAATCTCCCCGTCGGCGACGAGTAGCCCCGTCCACGGTGTGACCACGAGGGCCGGCAGCCGCGACCCCGCCCGCCGACAGTGCACGTAGATGCAGATTTGCACGGCTGTGCAACAGACCCGTAGCCTCGGCCCGTGACCCGCATCCCCGCCTGCCTTCCGAGCACGCTGCGCGAGCGCAAGCGCGAGGAGACCTCCCGGGCCCTGAGCCGCGCGGCCTACGCGATCGTCCGGGAGCAGGGGGTCGACGCCGTGACCGCCGACGCCGTCGCCGAGCGCGCGGGCGTCTCGCGGCGCACCTTCTTCAACTACTTCCCCTCCGTCGAGTCGGTTCTCACCGCCAGCGTCGCCGAGCTGCTGGAGGCCGTCGCCTCCCGGCTCGAGCAGCGTCCGGACGATGAGGACGTCGTCGCCGGGGTCCTGGCCGTCGTCGACGACCCGGTCGACCTCGACCTCGTCGAGCGCCTCGGGGTGCTCGCCGAGGCCGGGCAGAGCAGCCCGCACGCGCACACCCTGATGCTCGGCGAGCTGCACGCCTGGCTGGACTGGTTCGAGGGCTGGCTGCGCGGCCGGCTGGGTCCCGGACCCACCGACCTCCAGGTGGCCACGCTCGCCGCGGCCACCCTGGCGGCCGCCGAGGCCGCCATGCGGGTCTGGGCCCGCGGCGCCACCACCGGCGCCACCGGCACTGGCGCCGGTCCCACGTTCCACGAGGTGCTGACCGAGGCGCTCGGCCACCTCCGTCCTGCCCTCGACGCGCTCACCGCGTCCCGCTGACCCCCGCCCCGGAAGGCACCCATGTCGACCCTCCTCTACCGCCTCGGCCGCTGGGCCGCGAACCACGCCTGGCGCACCCTGGGCGCCTGGGCGCTCCTCCTCGCCGTCGTCGGCACCCTCGCGGCCACGGTCGGCCGCCCGCTGACGAGCCAGGTGTCGATCCCGGGCACCGGCTTCGAGAAGGTCCTCGCCCAGCTGGGAGAGGAGATCCCCGCTGCCGCGGGCGGTTTCGGGCGGGTCGTGCTGACGACCGAGAACGGCGAGCCCTTCACCGAGGAGCAGCAGGCGGCGGCCCGCGAGGCCTTCGCCGCGTGGGAGGACGTGCCCCACGTCGAGCGGGTCGTCGACCCGTTCGACGCCCAGCAGCAGCAGGAGGCCGGCGCCGCCCAGCTCGCCGAGGCCCGGGACCAGCTCGACGACGCCCAGGAGCAGGTGACGAGCGGGCGCGAGCAGCTGGAGGAGGCGAGGGGCCGGCTCAGCGGTGGCGAGGCCCTCCTCGAGCAGCTGAGGGAGAGCAACCCCGACGACCCGTCCATCCCGGCCCTCGAGGAGCAGCTCGCCGAGGGCCGCCAGCAGCTCGAGCAGGGCGAGGCCGAGCTCGCCGCCGGCGAGGAGGAGTACCTCCGGGGAGAGGAGCAGTACCGCGACGGCGCCACCGTCGCCGACGCCGCCTCCGGGGTCACCCTCGTCGACGACGGCGGCAGCGTCGCGGTCGTCCAGGTGCAGTTCGACGACGACGCGCAGTCGGTGCCCACCGAGGACCGCGCCCTCATCCCGGAGCGCGGCGACCCCGTCCTCGAGGCGGCCGGCGTCACCCCCTCCTACAGCGTCGAGATCACCCAGCAGCTGGAGTTCATCGGCCCCGGCGAGGTCATCGGCCTCTCGGTGGCCCTGCTCGTCCTCGTCCTCGTGCTCGGCAGCCTCGTCGCCGCCGGGCTGCCGCTCCTCGTGGCGCTGCTCGGGGTGGGTGTCGGGCTCGGCGGGGCGATGGCGTTCACCGCAGTCGTCGAGATGAACTCCACCACCCCCGCTCTGGCCCTGATGCTCGGGCTGGCGGTGGGCATCGACTACGCCCTGTTCATCGTCAACCGCCACCGGGCCAACCTGCTCCACGGGATGCCGATGCGCGAGTCGATCGCCCGCGCCGTGGCCACCGCCGGGTCGGCGGTCGTGTTCGCCGGCACCACGGTGGTCATCGCCCTGGCGGCGCTGGTGCTCTCGGGCATCCCGATCCTCGCCGAGATGGGCCTGGTCGCCGCCGCGACGGTGGCGGTCACGGTGCTGGTCGCGGTGACGGTGAGCCCGGCCGTGCTGCGGCTCATGGGCACCCGCGTCATCAGCCGGCGGGCGTGGCGCAGCGCCGGCTTCGCCGACCCCGGCGACCCCGCCGACCGGGCCCGCCACGCCGAGGACGCCGACGAGGAGCACGGCGGCTGGTTCGTCCGGCTCGTCACCCGCCGGCCGTGGCTCACCGTCGTGGGTGTCGTCGTCCTCCTCGGCATCGTCTCGCTCCCCGCGGCGTCGATGCGCCTGGGCCTTCCCGACGGCGGCAGCGAGCCGACCGGGTCCTCCGCGTACACGGCCTACTCGACCATCGGCGAGCAGTTCGGGCCGGGGATCAACGGCCCGGTCGTCGCCGTGGCCGAGCTGCCCGACGCGGGGTCACCGCGCACGGAGGCCGAGGTGCTGCACGAGCAGGCCGAGGTCGTGCGGGTGCTGCAGCGGGTCGACGGCGTCGAGTCGGTCGTGCCGTTCGGCGTCAGCGACGACACCGACACCCTCGCCTTCCAGGTGGTGCCGACCACCGGCCCGGCCGACGCCGAGACCAAGGAGACCGTCGCCGGGCTGCAGACGGCGGCCGGCGTGCTGGAGCGCCACTCCGGGGTCGAGGTGGGGCTCACCGGGCAGACCGTGGCGAACATCGAGATCTCCGACCGGCTCGCGGGCGCCCTCCCGACCTACCTCGTCGTGGTCGTCGGGCTCTCGCTGCTCATCCTCATGGTGGTGTTCCGCTCGCTCGTGGTGCCGCTGGTGGCGACCGGCGGGTTCCTCCTCACCGTGGGCGCCGCGTTCGGCGCCACCACCGCGGTCCACCAGTGGGGCTGGCTCGGCTCCTGGTTCGGTGTCACCCAGCCCGGCCCGCTGCTCTCGTTCATGCCGATCATCCTCATCGGCGTGCTCTTCGGCCTCGCCATGGACTACCAGATGTTCCTCGTCTCGGGGATGCACGAGGCCCGGGCCCACGGCCAGGACTCCCGCACCGCCGTGCGCACCGGGTTCGTCCACGGGGCCAAGGTGGTCACCGCCGCCGCGGTCATCATGACCTCGGTCTTCCTCGGCTTCGCGTACTCCCACCTGGTCATGGTCCGACCCATCGGGTTCGGCCTCGCGGTCGGCGTGCTCGTCGACGCGATCGTCGTGCGGATGACGCTGACCCCCGCCCTGATGCACCTCCTCGGGGACCGCGCCTGGTACCTGCCCCGCTGGCTGGACCGGCTGCTGCCCGACCTCGACGTCGAGGGGCTCGAGCTCACCGCGCGACTGGAGTCCGGGCAGCTCGGCCACGCGCCGGCCCGACCCGCCGAGCCCGAGCCGGTCGGCACCGGGTCGGCTCGCTGACAGGCCGGGGACAGGCTCGCCACAGGCCGACGGCGTTCGCTGGGAGGTCTCCCACCGAAGGAGGCGCCATGCCCGCCCGAGCCCTGAGCACCGCACGCACGGTGACGGTGGCGGCACTCGCCGCCACCGCCCTCGGCACCGCCACCCTCGGTGTCCACCTCGCCACGGACCGCGCGACGGCGGGCGCCGCAGGGGTGAGCCCGTCGTCGCGCACCCCGCAGCAGGCCGAGCCCCGGCAGCGGGAGGACGGCGGTGTGCTCGGCTTCTCGGGGTTCGGCCTCGTGCAGCCCCCGGGAGCCGGGGGCGGGGGCGCGCAGACCCGCACCCACGGGTCCTGAGCGCGGACCGCGCACGAGACGTCCAGCGACTCCTTCCGCGGGCCACAGCACCGACACAGCCTCCCCCGTGATGGTTGACGGGTGAACGACCCCCGACCCCGGACGGAGACGACGATGACCGGCAGCCCCCGTGCCCTGCGGCGCGCGAAGACCTGGACGGCCGGCGCCGGCGCGGCCGCAGCCCCGGCCACCGGCGGCCTGGACGCGTCGGGTACCTCCGCCCAGTCGCGCACCCAGGGGTCGTGACGGCGTGACACCCCCGACAGCCCCGACCCACGCCCGGACGGCGGCAACGAGCTTCCGGGCCATCGGCACGACGATCCGCCTCGTCGTCACCGTGCCCGGCGTGCTCGACGAGGCGGCCGCGACCGTCCACGAGCACCTCGCGGCCCTCGACCTCGCCGTCTCCCGCTTCCGGCCCGACTCCGAGCTGCGCCGCCTCGCTGGAGCGGCCGAGCGCGGACCCGCCTCCGCCCGCGTCTCCCCCACCTTCGCGGGCAGCCTCAGGGCCGCCCTCCGGGCCGCGCGCCTCACCGACGGTCTGGTCGACCCGACCGTCGGTCGCGCGGTCGCGGGCAGCGGCTATGACGACGACCTCGACGTCGTCCGTGGCCGGCCTCCGCGCCCGGCCACACCCGGCCCCGGACCGGCGCCCGGGTGGCGCAGCGTCACCATCGACCCGGTCACCGACCGGGTGGAGGTGCCGGCCGGCTGCCTGCTCGACCTCGGCTCCAGCGCCAAGGCGCACGCCGCCGACGTCGTCGCCGAGCGGCTGGCCGCCTCCCTCCCCGGCGGGTTCCTCGTCAACCTCGGCGGAGACATCGCCCTGGCCGGCCGGGCCCCCGTCTCCGGGTGGCAGGTGGGCGTGGAGGACGCCGCGGGCTGCGAGGTCCAGGTGGTGACGCTCTCCTCCCGTCAGGCCATCGCGACGAGCTCGACGCGTCACCGCACGTGGGCCACGGCGGACGGCGGCACGCGCCACCACATCATCGACCCCCGTACCGGCCGCACCGCCGCCGCGACGTGGCACCAGGTGACCTGTGTCGCCGCCAACGCGCTCGAGGCCAACGCCGCCTCGACCGCCGCCGTCGTCCTCGGCCCGGATGCGCCCGCCTGGTTGGAGACCAACGGCATCCCGGCCCGTCTCCACGCCCCCGGTGGCGTCGTCACGACGGCGGGCTGGCCCGGTCCGGGGGAGGACCTCTGATGGGTTCGAGCCTCTGGTACCTCTCCCGCGCGACCGGCGTCGCGAGCATCGTCCTGCTGACCGCGGTGGTCGTCCTCGGCGTCCTCGTCTCCGGCCGCCGCCGCCCCCACGGCGAGCACGCCACCGTCGTCATGGCGGTGCACCGCTGGCTCTCGCTCGGGATGGTCGTGTTCCTGGTGACGCACGTCGTCACCGCCGTCGTCGACGGCTTCGTCGACCTCAGCGCGCTCGCGGTCCTGCTGCCGTTCTCGAGCGGGTACGAGACCTTCTGGGTCGGGCTGGGGACGTTGGCGGTCGACGTCCTCGTCGCGGTGCTCGTCACCTCGTGGTGGCGCCACCGGCTGCCCGAGCGCGCCTGGCGGGTGGTCCACTACGCCGCCTACGCCCTGTGGCCGATGGCCCTGGCCCACGGGATCGTGCTCGGCACCTCCGACGCGATGCTGCTCCTCGGCACCACGATGCTGTGCGGCGTCGTCGGGGTGGGCGCCGTCCTCTGGCGGCTGCTCGCCCTCCCCCACCACGACCGCGCCCGCCGCGACGTCGTCCTCGAACAGGAGTGGTCATGAGCAGCACCGCCACGACCGACCTCGTCGGCCTCCTCGACCGGGCCGGGCTCACCGGTCGAGGCGGTGCTGCCTTCAGCACGGCCGTCAAGGTCCGGGCCGCCCACGAGCACGGCGCCCACCTCATCGTCAACGCGTGCGACGGCGAGGTCGGTGCGGTCAAGGACGGGTACGTCGTGGAACGCCACCTCGACGAGCTGGTCGACGGCGCCCGCCTCGTCTCCGGCGGCGGCCGGCGTCGGCGGCCCCGGGTCCGGTTCGCGGCACACCGGGGCTCGATGACCGCGGCCACCCTGGAACGCGCCGGCCTCGACGTCCTCGAGGTGCCGGACCGGTACGTCTCGTCCGAGGAGACCTCGCTGGTGTCGGTTGCCAACGGGGGGCTGGCCCGCCCGATGACCAAGCGCCGGCCGTTCGTCATGGGCGGCCGGGACCAGACCGGTGCCCGGGTACCCGCGACCGTCGTCCTCAACGCCGAGACCGTGTGGCGCATCGCGCAGGTCGTCGACCGGGGACCGGCGTGGTTCCGCTCGCTCGGCACCGCGCAGGAGCCGGGCCCGCGCCTGGTCTCCCTCACCGGCGCGGTGGCCCGGCCGGGCGTGGTCGACACCCAGGCCGGCGTGCCCCTCGCGGACCTGCTCGCCGCCTGCCGCCCGGTGCCGGGTCGGGAGCACGTGGTCGTCGGCGGCCTCGGCGGCGTGCTGCTCACCGCCGACGAGGCCCACGGCGCCACCTGGTCGACACCGGACCTCTCGCGGTACGGCGGGGCGGTGGGCCCGGGCGTCGTCGACGTCCTCGACCCGCAGCGCTGCCCGCTCGGCGTCGTCACGAGCTTCCTCACCTACGCGGCGGGCGAGACCGCGGGGCAGTGCGGCCCCTGCATGTTCGGGGTGCCCTCGGTGGCGGAGGCCTGGCGCAGGCTCGTCGAGACGCCGACCCACCAGGGGATGCGGGAGGTGCGGGCGTCGGCCGGGCTGCTGCCGAACCGCGGCGCCTGCCGGTTCCCCGACGGCGTCGGCCGCTTCGCGGCGAGCGCGCTGCGCGTGCTCGAGCCCCACCTCGCCGCCCACGCCGCCGGCGGCTGCCCGACCGAGAGGAGCACCCGACGTGCGTACCGCCACTGACACCGAGGAGCTGCGGATCGACCGCATCGCGTGCACCGGCCACGGCATCTGCGCGACCCTGCTCGAGGGGCGCTTCCGGCTCGACGAGCACGGCTACCCCGTGGTCGACGAGCCGTACGTCCCGCTCGAGGAGGGCGAGACCGCCATCCGCTTCTGCCCCGCCCGCGCCCTGTACTGGGCCGACAAGCCCTGAGCAGCGGCGGCGATGGCCCCACCCGGCCCGCCCGGACGAACCGGGCCATGACCCCGGTTCCTCCGGTCCGGAGCTCCTGCCTCGCGTCATGGACGTGCGTGACGTCGGCGGATGTCGACCGCGTCCGTCGGCGGGACCGCGCTCAGTCGCCGAAGCCGAAGCCTCCTCCCCGCCGCCGTTCGACGGCTTCGGCAGCTTGGGGATGAGCCAGCCGAGGAACGCGTCCTGGCTGCGCGTCTGGAGGTAGATCCGGCCAGGACCGGTGAGGTCGCAGACCAGCCCCTCCCCCGAGAAGAACGTCGACTTCCACGAGCCGACCTTGCGCACCGCGTAGCCGACTCCCTCGGTCCACGCGACCATGTGGCCGGTGTCGACCGTGAACGTCTGCCCGGGCTCCAGGTCGACGGCGTGGATCGCGCCGTAGCTCGACAGCACGACGTCGCCCTGGCCGCTGATCCGGAGGATGAACAGGCCCTCGCGGCTGAAGAAGGTCCGGGCCCCTCCCCACGAGGTGTCGACCTCGATGCCGGCGCTCGACGCGAGGAACGAGCCCGACTGCACGAAGAGCGACCCGCTGATCGGCCACGCCACCACGTCACCGGGGAGCGGCGGCGCCACGAAGAGCTGGACGCCGTCGTGCTGGGCGGTGAAGGTGTTCATGAAGAACGACTCGCCGCCGAGCACCGCCCGGCGCAGGCCCTTCATCACCCCGCCCTGGGTCGACGTCTGCAGGTCGATGCCGGACGACATCGCCACCATCGCACCGGCCTCCGCGCGGACGGTCTCGCCCGCGGAGAGCGTCAGCCGGGCGGTCGCGAACGCCGGGGCGTAGAGGATCTCGGATCTCATGGGGGTCTCCTCGTCGACGGGGGCCGAGGGCAGGCTAGCGCTCGATGTATCCCTTCCGCGTGCCCGCGCGTCCAAGGAGGTGACCGGGCCCCGCCGGGGCCACCACCGCTCCTCGAAGGAGACCCACCATGACCGCCAACGTCGGCGCCACCGACCGCGCCGTCCGCCTCGTCCTCGCCGTGCTCGCCGTCGTCGCCGCGTACCTCGCGGGCTTCAGCAGCGCCCTCGGCATCGTGCTCGTCGTCGTCGCCGCCGTGCTGGCGGTCACCGCGGTCGTGCGCTTCTGCCCGCTCTACCGCGTCCTCGGGATGAGCACCTCCGCCCGCTGAGCGCTGAGCCACCGGCCCTAGCATCGCCGCATGGCCATCGACGAGGACGCGCTGACCGCCGCCCTCCCCGGGCTGCTGCGCTACGCCACCTGGCTGACCCGTGACCCCGCCGACGCCGAGGACCTCGTCCAGGACACCGTCCTACGGGCCCTCGAGCGCGGCGACGGGTTCCGGGGCGACAGCGCCGTCTCCACGTGGCTGCACACCGTGATGCACCGGCGCTTCCTCGACACCATGCGGCGTCGGGCCCCGGAGCCCACCGACGACGGCGCCCTGCTCGACGCGGTCGAGGCGGCGTGGCGCGACGACGCCTACACCGTGGACCCCGACGTCGTCCTCGGCCGCGCCGAGGTCCGCGAACGGCTGCGCGAGGCGCTGGTCCACGTGCCCGTCATCCTCCGCTCGGCCGTCCTGCTCCACGACCTCGAGGGGATGACCTCGCGGGAGGTCGCCGAGGTGCACGGCATCGGCGTCCCGGCCGCCAAGCAGCGGCTGCGCCGGGGGCGCGCGCTGCTCGTGAGCCTGCTCGCCGAGGACGAAGAGCGCCGCGCCGCGATGGAGGGAGTCCCGATGCGCTGCTGGGAGGCCCGCGCGCGGGTCGGCGACTACCTCGACGGCGAGCTGCCCGTGCGCGAGCGCACCCTCCTCGAGGAGCACCTCGCCGGCTGCCCCACCTGTCCCGGGCTCTACGCGGGCATCGTGGGGGTCAGCGCCGCGGTCGGCCGGCTCCGCGACCCCGACTCGGTCGTGCCGGAGGCGCTCGCCGAGCGGGTGCGGGCGGCCCTCACCCGGGGCCGGCGGCCCCCGCCGGCGGCGACCGGCCGGGTGCGCGATGACGTCGGTGAGGATCTCCAGCGCCCGCTCGGCGGCCGGGTTGGCCGCGCCCGTCGTGCGCACCAGGGCCGCGAGGTGCCGCACCGGGGCGGGGGGCGAGATCCCCAGGCGCACCACCGACGACGGCAGGTAGGCGGCGGCGAGGCCGGGCATCACCGAGACCCCGACCCCCGCGGCGACGAAGGCGATCGCCGTGTGGTGGTCCTGGGCCTGCACGGTGAACCGGGGTCGCAGTCCGGCCGAGCTGCAGGCGGCGACGACGATCCGGTGACCGATCGAGTGGGGATGGTCGTTGCTCACCCACGTCTCGCCACGCAGGTCGGTGAGCGCGACGGTGCCGGCCTCCGCCAGCTCGTGGTCGCGCGGCACCACCGCGACGAACGGGTCGACGAGCAGCTCGACCCGCTGGTGCCCGGCACGGACGGGTGCGCCCGGCGGGTCGATGACGAGGTCGATGTCGGGCGTGAAGCCCCGCTGCTCGACCTCGTTGAGCACCAGCTCGAGGACCAGGTCCGGGAACTCGCGGGTCAGGCGGCGCACGAGAGCGGGCATCCACACCGAACCGGCCGAGGCGAAGTAGCCGATGGTCAGCCGCCCGGAGCGGCCGTCGCGCAGGTCGGTGACGACCTGCTCGAGCCGGCCCCACTGGCTCATCGCCTCGTCGCTCTGCGCGTCCAGCACGAGGGCGGCCTCGGTGGGGACGATGCCCCGGCCCGCCCGCTGGAAGAGGGTGAGCCCGGTCTCGCGCTGGAGCGCGGCCAGGTGCTGGCTCACCGCGCTCGAGGTGAGCCCGAGGTTGTCGGCGGCCGCCTGCACCGACCCGCTGGCGACGACCGACCGGAACACGCGCAGGCGGTGCGGCTCGAGCATCCGACAATGCTACAGCAACGCTTCATTACTGGTTAGTAAACCCACGTTGTGCTGAACAGTTGTGCACGGCACGATGGGGGCATGAACACCCCCCACCTCTCGATCCACAAGGCCCGCTCCATCGCGTCGCGACTGCGGACCAGCCGCCGGGACGGCCGCGGCTGGGACGGCGCCGTCGACCGCGACCTCGTGCGCGAGACGCACGAGATCTACCTGCTGGCGCAGTCCGCGAGCCCGACCCTGCACTGACGACGCCCACCCGGGGGACCCGGTCGACCGACTCTCACGCCACCACCTGGCGGAGGGTCGGACTCGGTGCCGGGGAGGCCGCCACGAGGTCGGCGGCCTGGGCGAGGTAGAGCTCGCCGCACGCGAGCGCGTCGAGGAGCGCGTGGTGCGCGGTGTACGGGGGAAGCCCGCGCCGCTCCCTGGCCCCGAAGAGCCTCAGCCCCCCGACCACCTCCGCGGGCGGGCCCCACGGGTTGGCGTGCGCCCGCCGCTCCAGCTCGAGGGTGTCCACGACGACACACGGGAACCCGGCGCCCCACACCCGCCGGCACACGGCATCGAGGAAGCCCACCTCGATCCGGGCGAAGTGGGCGAGCAGCGCCCGACCGCGCAGCGCCTCGAGGACCGCCGCGACGACGTCCTCCAGCGGCTCGCCGCCGGCCACGACGTCGTCGGTGAGCCCGTGCACGGTCGCGCTCTGGCCGACCCCGCCCTCGTCGCGCACGAGGAGGTGGCGGGCGCCGCCGAGCTCGATGCGCAGGCCGTCGACGGGCACGAACCCGGCCGAGAGCACCCGGTCGCGTCGCAGGTCCAGGCCCGTGGTCTCCAGGTCCAGGGCGAGCAGTGGCACCTCGGCCAGCGGCAGCGCGTCGTCGGGGAACGGCACCGAGAGGTAGTCGCGCAGCGGCCCCGGGGCGGCCGTGCCCAGCGCCGCCTCGCGGCGCGCCTGCGGGCCACGGCGCCAGGGCCACCTCACGACAGGAACCGCACCGGGTAGCGCTGGCCGAGCGCGTGGTGCGCGGAGCGGATGATGCCGAAGGCCTCCCGAAGGTGCCGCTTCTCGAAGCTCGACAGGGAGTCGGGCGCGACGCGGTTGTCGACCGGTCGACCCGCGCGCACCTGCTCGGCCTGGTGGCGCAGCCGGACGTAGCCGATGAACTCGAAGGCGTCGCGGAGGTCGTCGGCGAGCTCGTGGCTGATCGCCCCGCCGTCACGGGCGTCGTGCAGCCGGGCCAGGGTGTTCACCGAGCGTGAGCCGACCGCGAGGCCGTGGACTCGCGCCAGCTCGACGACGCCGAGCAGTCCCCCCTTCTTGATGTCGAGGGTGTCCCGGTGCTCACCGTGCTTCTCGAGGACGAAGTGGCGGAAGAAGCCCAGCGGCGGCTCGTTGCGGGCGGCGTGCGCGGCGAGGTGGGCCAGGAAGATGCCGGCTCCGGGCGCGGTCTCCACGACGAAGTCCTGGAGCCGGGCGTGCAGCGTGAGGTCGCCCTTCACCGGCCGCATGTCGAAGAAGATGCTCGCGGTGAGCAGGGCCTCGGGCTCCGGGCGCCGCATCCACCGGGCGAACTCCTCCCGCCACTGCGCCAGCGGGCGACGCCACCGGGGGTTGGTGGCCATCGCGTCGCCCTTGCACCGCGGGTAGCCGCAGGCCTCGAGCCCGTCGACCACGCGCTCGGCCAGTCGCGTGAACCACTCCTCCTGCTCGGACGTCACCGTGTCGTCGATGATCATCGCGGTGTCCTGGTCGGCGGCCAGGGCCTGCTCGAGCCGGGCGCGCGAGCCCAACGCCACCCAGCAGTACGGCACCGGCGGGGCACCGAGATCGGCCTCGGCGAGGTCGATCAGCCGCTGCTCCACCGCGTCCCCCACCGAGGTGACGATCCGCCCCACGTCGTCGGCCGTCGCGTCCTGCCGCACCAGCGCCTCGACGACGCGCGGCAGCCGCTCGACCACCGCCGCGATCCCCTCCACCGTCTCCTGCTTGGCGATGTCACCGGCCAGGTACACCGGGTTGGACTGCTCCAGTCGCAGCAGGTCGGTGGTCGTGACCAGGCCCATCGGGGCGCCGCGGTCGTCGACGACCGGGAGGTGGTGGATGGTGCGACCCACCATCTCGAGGAGCACCTGGAAGGCGAGCGCGTCGTCGCGTCCGGTGACCGGGTCCGCGGTCATCACCTCGGTGACCGGCGCCCCGGTGTCGAGCCCCGCCGCGACGACACGCGTGCGCAGGTCGCGGTCGGTGACGATCCCCGCGAGGCGTCCGTCGTCCATGACGAGCAGCGAGGACACGCGGCGCTGCGACATCACCTGCGCCGCCTCGCGGACCGTCGCGGTGAGCGGCACGACGACGGGCTCGCGCTCGATGATGTCGCGGACGCGGGTCTTGAGGATGGCCCCGCCGGCGGTCACCTGGAGCTCGGCCACCGCGGTGCGCATCCGGTGACGCCGCTGGGCGTCGAAGAAGGCGTCGACGCCGGGGTGCTCGGCGCGGAGGCGGTGGAAGACCTCGGCGGGGACGAGCAGCGCCAGCGTGTCCTCGATGGCCGTGACGTCGAAGGTCGACGGGTTTCCCTGGGTCAGCGTGATCGACCCGTGGCAGGACCCCGCCCCCCCGCGGTCGACGAGCGTGCCCTGGGCGTCGAGGACCTCGACGGCCCCGCTGCGGAGCACGTAGAGGTGGTGGTTGTCGCGTCCCGTGGCGATGAGCTTCGAGCCCCGCCGGAAGTACTCGACCGAGAGCGCGCCGGGCAGCGTGTCGAGCACGGCGTCCGGAAGCGCGTCGAACGGCTCGTGCTGCGCGAGGAAGTCGCGGATCTCGGCGAGCTCCACCTCGAGTCCCATGGGGCCATCGTGGCAGCCGGGCCACTCCGCCGTCAGTGCCCCGACCGGGCGGGTGCGGCGGGCGCGCGGTGCCCGACGACGAACGGGCCGGCACGATCCGTCGAGGGCGTGCACGCAAACCCCGATGCCCGCCCGTGACCTGCTGGACTGTCGGGCAGCGGCGCCACCGCGGCGCCCCAGGCAGAGAGGTGGGACGATGAGCGAGAACCCGATGGGCACCGAGGGCCCGGCCGACAGCGGCGCGGGCGAGTCCGGGATGCCGGGCGAGCACGACGGCGGCGCCGACGGCGGCGCGGGCACCGAGGGTCCCGCCGACAGCGGCGCGGGCCAGCAGACGACGCCCGGTCAGCACGACGGCGGCGCCGACGGCGGCGCCGAGGGGCCGGCCGACTCCGGCGCCGGCGAGCCGGGTGTCCCCGGCGAGGAGGACGGTGGCGCCGACGGCGGGGCGGACTCCGCCTCGTGACCGAGCCGAGGACCGGGCCCCCGACCCACCCCGCGGTGGGTCGGGGGCTCTCCGCGTTCGTGGCCGCCGGCCGCGACGCGTTCGCGGCCACCCACTGGGGCCGGGCGCCGCTGCTCTCCCGCGCCGCGGACCTGCCCGGCGTCCCGCACGGTTTCGGGTCCGGCGCCGTCGACGAGCTGCTCGCCCGGCGCGCGCTGCGGACCCCCTTCCTCCGGATGGCCCGCGACGGCGCCACCCTCGACGCGCGCGAGTTCACCCTCGGAGGCGGCGTGGGGGCGGCCGTGGGCGACCAGGTCAGCGAGGACCGGGTGCTGCGCCTCTTCGCCGAGGGCGCGACCATCGTGCTCCAGGGCCTGCACCGCGCCTGGGGACCGGTGCAGGACGTGGCCCAGGACCTTGCTGCCGACCTCGGCCACCCCGTGCAGGTCAACGGCTACGTCACCCCGCCGCAGAACCGTGGCTTCGACGACCACTACGACGTGCACGACGTCTTCGTGGTCCAGGTCGAGGGCGAGAAGCACTGGCGGGTGCGGCCGCCGGTCCTGGACGCCCCGCTGCGGAACCAGCCGTGGACCGACCGGCGCGACGCCGTGAGCGCGGCGGCCGACGCCGACCCCGTGGTCGACGCCGTGCTCCGGCCCGGCGACGTCCTCTACCTGCCCCGCGGCTGGCTGCACTCGGCCACGGCCCTCGGCGGGACGAGCATCCACCTCACCTTCGGCGTGCACGTGTGGACCCTGCGCCACCTCGCCGACGACCTCGTCCGCGCCGCCACCCGGCACCTCGACGCCGACCCCGAGGTGCGGGCCGCGCTCCCCGTGGGAGTCGACGCCCTCGACGCCGGGACACCGGCGGCGGCCCGCAAGGTCGTCCGCGAGGCCCTCGAGCGGGCCCTGGACGCCGTCTCCGACGACGAGCTCGCCGCCACGCTCGCCCAGCGGGTCCGCTCCGCCCAGCGGGCCGAGCCGCTCGGCGTCCTCGCGCAGCACGCGGCCGCAACCGCGCCCACCACGCGGTGGCGGGCGCGGGCGCACCTGGCGCCCCGGTGGGAGGACGGCGTCCTGGTCACCCGCGCCGGCCGCGTCCCGGTGGAGCCGGACGAGCGGGAGGCCGTCGATGCCCTGCTCGCCGGGCACGGCAGCCCCGAGGCGCTGGACGCCGCCACCCTCCGGGCGCTCTGCCTCGCCGGGGTGGTCGTCCCCGACGTGTGACCGGTGCAGGCCCTCGCGCTCAGCCGGTGACGACCTCGCCGCCGGCGCTCGTCCACGCGGAGATGCCGCCGCCGAGGTGGTAGGCGCCGGTGAAGCCGAGCTGGTCCATCACCTGCAGGGCCACGGCCGACCGGTTGCCGGAGCGGCAGTACACCGCGTAGGGCGCGCCGGGGTCGAGGGTCTGCACCTGCTGGGCGAAGTCCGTGCCCTCGACGTCGATGTTGACGGCGCCGGGAAGGTGGCCCTGCGCGAACTCCTGCGGCGTGCGCACGTCGACGATCGTCGTGCCGGGCCGCTTGAGCGCGGCGGCGAAGGCGGTGGCGTCGAGCTCGGCGCCGTCGGCCGGGGCGCTCGCGGCGGTCGTGCCGGCGGAGACGCTGACCTCGGGCTCGCCCGTGCCGCAGGCGGCGAGCGAACCGGCGAGCGCCAGCGCGGCGAGGAACACGGTGAGGCGACGAGGGGTCATCGGGACGTCTCCTGGAGGTGGTCGGCGATGACCGAAATATACCCCACCCGGTATATGCGTCTGCGCGGTGGGGCGCTGCCTCGTTCGTCACAGCAGTGCGACGATCCGCTTCCCGCGTGTCACCGTGGACCCATGGGACCGTCGAGCGCCGGCCCCCGGAGGTGGATCGGATGACAGTCCTCGTCGCCTACGCCACGCGCCACGGCGCGACCGCGGGCATCGCCGAGCGGGTCGCCGCGACGCTCACCGAGCGCGGCCACCCGGCCCGGGCCCACCCGGTCGAGGAGATCGAGTCCCTCGAGGGCTACGACGCCGTCGTCCTCGGCGCGGCGGCGTACGTGCTGCACTGGCTCAAGCCGGCGACCGGCTTCGCGCACCGGTACGGCAGGGAGCTCGCCGCGATGCCGGTCTGGTTGTTCAGCAGCGGCCCCCTCGGCACCGACGCCGTCGACGAGAAGGGCCGCGACGTCCTGGAGACCACCCGGCCCAAGGAGTTCGACGAGCTGGCCGGGCTCCTCTCGCCGCGGGGCACGCGGGTGTTCTTCGGCGCCTACGACCCCGAGGCGGCGCCGGTGGGCGTGGTGGAGCGGCTCACCCGCCACCTGCCCGCGCAGGACTCCATGCCCGCCGGGGACTTCCGCGACTGGGAGGCCATCGACGCGTGGGCGACGGAGATCGCGGCGTCGCTCGACGCCGACCCCGGCACGCCCGCCTGAGCCCGCCGGACGGCGCAGCGCGGCACGGCGGGTCGCCGCGGGGCGGCGCGCGGAGCGCGACGACTCAGTCGGCCTCGGTGTGCTTGGCGCGTGCCACGATGTTGGGGTCTGCAGGCCGCACGACCGTGGTGTCCTTGTCCTCGTAGTCGAACTGGTCGAGGAAGGCGCGCATCGCCTCGAGCCGGCCCCGCTTCTTGTCGTTGCTCTTCACCGTGAGCCACGGAGCGAACTTCTTGTCGGTGCGCTCGAACATCGCCTCCTTGGCGGCGGTGTAGTCCTCCCAGCGGTCCAGGCTCTCCAGGTCCATCGGGGAGAGCTTCCAACGGCGAACCGGGTCGATCTGCCGGATGGCGAAGCGGGTGCGCTGCTCGTCGCGGGTGACCGAGAACCACAGCTTGGTGACCGTCGTCCCCTGCTCGATGAGCATCCGCTCGAAGAGCGGCGCCTGCCCCATGAACGTCTCGTACTGGCCGTCGGTGCAGAAGCCCATGACCCGCTCGACGCCCGCGCGGTTGTACCAGGACCGGTCGAACAGGACGATCTCGCCGGCCGTCGGCAGGTGCCGGACGTAGCGCTGGAAGTACCACTGCCCCCGCTCGGTCTCGGTGGGTGTCGTCAGGGCGACGACCCTGGCGGCCCGCGGGTTGAGGTGCTCCATGAAGCGCTTGATCGTGCCCCCCTTGCCGGCGGCGTCGCGACCCTCGAAGACGAGGACGTGCTTGGCGCCGACGTCCTGGGTCCAGTACTGGAACTTCAGCAGCTCGACCTGGAGGCGGTACTTCTCCGCCTCGTAGCTGTCCCGGTCCAGCAGCGAGTCGTACGGGTACTCGTCGCGCCAGGTCTCGACGGCCTGCCCGTTGGGCGCGATGAGTACCGGGTCCTCGCCCTTGCTCCCCCGCACGGTGTAGCCCTCGGTCTTCAGCGTGTCGATGTACTCGCGCAGGTTCAGCCTCTGGAGCATGGGGTCAGTCAACCCTGTCCGGGGGCGCGGCGCGACGAGGTCTCGGTCACCCCCGGTCCGGACCGCGGTCTTGCCGTTCGGGAACATACCCCCTAGGGTATGTGTTCTGACCTCTCGACCACGTGCACCACTCATCCGGAGGAACCGATGATCTTCACGCAGTACTACCTCGACTGCCTCTCCCAGGCGTCCTACCTCATCGCCGACGAGGAGAGCAGGCTGGCGGTGGTGGTGGACCCCCGCCGCGACATCCGCGAGTACGTCGACGACGCCCGCGAGCGCGGCCTGACCATCGTCGGCGTCATCAACACCCACTTCCACGCCGACTTCGTCTCCGGCCACCTCGAGCTGGCCGAGGAGACCGGCGCCTGGATCGGCTACGGCGAGGCCGCCGTCGCCGACTTCGAGGTCCGCCACCTCACCGACGGCGAGCGGATCAGCCTCGGCGACGTGACCCTGGAGATCATGGCCACCCCCGGCCACACCCCCGAGTCGATCTCGGTCCTCGTCTTCGAGCACGCCGACGACGGGGTCGCCTACGGCGTCCTCACGGGCGATGCCCTCTTCATCGGTGACGTCGGCCGCCCCGACCTGCTTGCCTCGATCGGCGTCACCGCCGAGCAGCTCGGCCGGATGCTCTACGACAGCATCCAGAACAAGCTCATGGGCCTCGACGACGCCGTCCGCGTCTTCCCCGCCCACGGCGCCGGCTCGGCGTGCGGCAAGAACCTCTCGACCGAGAAGCAGTCGACGATCGGCGAGCAGCGCCGCTTCAACTACGCCTGCCAGCCGATGACCGAGGAGGAGTTCCTCGCCGTCGTCACCGCCGGCCAGCCGAGCGCTCCCGAGTACTTCGTCTACAACGCGATCCTCAACCGCCAGGAGCGCGGCGTCCGCGACATCGACACCGCGGTCCCCGCCCTGACGAACGAGCAGGTCGAGGCGGCCCTCGCCGAGGGTGCGCTCGTCCACGACGCCCGTGACCCGCAGGACTTCGCCGCCGCGCACCTCGCCGGCTCGGTCAACGTGCCCGTCGACGGCCGGATGGCCGAGACCGTCGGCATGGTGTTCTCGCCCGAGGACCGCATCGTCGTGATCGCCCCGGCCGGTGAGGAGCAGGAGGTGGCCACCCGCTTCGCACGGATCGGCTACGACCACGTCGTGGGCTACGTCGCCGAGCCGGAGACCTACTTCCTCGGCCACCAGGACGACGTCCGTCACGCCAGCAGGCTCACCGTCGCCGAGCTCGACGAGGCGCTTCAGGCCGGCGACGTCCAGCTCGTCGACATCCGCAACGCCGGCGAGCTCGAGGCCGGGACGATTCCGGGCGGGGTGCACATCCCGCTCGCCGAGCTCTCCCGCCGGATCGACGAGCTCGACGCCACCCGCCCGGTCGTCGCCTACTGTGCGGGCGGCTGGCGCAGCAGCGTCGGCGCCAGCCTGCTGCGGGCCCGGGGCTACCTCGACGTCTCCGACGTGCACGGTGGGTACGCCGCCTGGGAGCAGAACCACGCGCTGACCTCCTGACCTCGGCGCAGGACCGCTCCTCGCCCCAGCCGCCCGGACATTTCGGGGTCACCCCGAAATGTCGACGTGGCACGGAAACCGTTTCCGTGCCACGTCGACGAACCGGGGTCTCGTCAGCTGCCGGGTGCCAGACCTCCCTCGCGCGGCGGTTCGGGGGCGTCTCGAACCGGGCACGATGACGTTGCCCACACGGGGCATCCACCCACCGCCCGCCGGAGCAGGCTGGTGGTCAACCCCTTGTGAGGAGGTCGAGATGACCGCGTTCACCCTCGAGGAGGTCCCGGCCGCGACCGTCGCCACGATGCGTCGCACGGTGCCGATGACCGGCCTCACCGAGTTCTTCGGCACCGCGTTCACCCACGTGGTCGGCGCCGTGTCGGACGCCGGCGGGCACGTCGCCGGAGCACCGTTCGCCTGGTACCACGGCATGCCGGCGGAGACCGTCGACGTCTCCGCCGGTGTCGAGGTCCGCGGGGACGTCCACCCGACGGCGGGCGGCGTGGAGCTCGTCGAGAGGCCGGGCGGCCGCGCCGCGGTCGCCGTGCACGTCGGCCCCTACGACGGCCTGGCGGACACCTGGGGCCGGCTCCTCGGCTGGCTGTCGGAGCAGGGCCTCCACCCGGGGCCGGAGATGTGGGAGGAGTACCTCAGCCCGCCGGAGGGCGACCCCGCGACCTGGCGCACGCGCATCGTCGCGCTCGTGGGGTGAGGCTCTCCCCCGGCTGTGGAGCCGGACCGTTGCCGCGGCGAGTCGGGCTCAGTCGGCGATCGAGAAGTTCGTGAACCTCCACGTCGCGGCACTGCCGCCGGTGTCGACGACCTCGACCCCGTAGCAGATCTGGTCGACGGTGGCGTTGGATGCCACGCGCCCCCTCGCGACGAGGTAGTTGAGCATCGCCTTGATGTCGATCGTCCCCGAGGTGATGCGCTTCCCGCCGGACGGCACGAAGGCGATGTAGCCGTTGTCGCGCGTCGCGTACACGTCCCAGGTGTAGCCGCTGAGGGAGACCGCCGACGCGAACCGCGATCCCGCGGGCACCTGCCTGTGGTTGTCGGTCCAGATCATGACCTCGTCGTTCGGCACCCCGTTGAGCCAGAGGTCGTAACCGACGTTGTAGATGCCGACACCCGGCGACGTGGCCGCGAACGAGGACCGGAGCCGACTGAAGCTGGCGATGGTGCGGCCGGAGTAGTCCTTGTGCACGTTCGGGTAGGTCTTGACCGCGCCGTCGCCGTTGTTCGTCGCCTTGGCGACGTGGTTCCACGAACGGTACGAGCACACCTCGGTCTTTCCGGTGGTGCCCGGGTAGCTGGATGCGTTCCACAGGTTGTTGTGCACGTAGTACCCGCCGTCGGTGACGCCGGCGTTGGAACCGGTGAGGGTGGTGTACGGATTGGTGCACAGGTTGCCACCACCGGACCCGGCGGTGGCCTCGCCGGGGAAGCGGAGGAGGTACCACTTGGTGCCGATCACCGACATCGGGTAGATCCAGCCGCCGTCCCCGCGGCCGCGGTACAGCTTGAGCCGGCCGTCGGGCAACCGGGCCAGGACGTCGCTGTGGCCGTCGCCGCTCCAGTCCCCGACCCCGAGCAGGCCGTCGAACACCTGCCACCCGGTGCCCACGGTGCGGGTGGTCCCGAACCCGCCGGAGCCGTTGCCCCGGTACAGGCGCAGGTCGCCGGTGGCGGTGTTGCGGGCCAGGAAGTCCGGCCGGCCGTCCCCGTCGAAGTCACCGGTGGTCATCAGGCCGTCGTAGCGCTGCCAGCCGGTGCCGATGACCCGTTGCCCCAGGAACCCGCCGGAGCCGTTGCCCCGGTACAGGCGCAGGTCACCGGTGCGCCGCACGATCGCCAGCAGGTCGGTGTTCCCGTCGCCGTCCCAGTCCCCGGGGGAGAAGATCTGGCTGAAGACCTGCCAGCCGGTGCCGATGCGGTACCACGTGCGGAACCCGCCGGAGCCGTTGCCCGAGTAGAACCACAGGTCACCGTTGCGCGGGTCGCGGGCGATGACGTCGCTGCCGGCCAGGCCGTCCCAGTCCGGGACCACCCGGGCCTGGTCACGGGTGTTCCAGCCCGAACCGATCTTGGTCCGGCTCCCGGCGAAACCACCCGCTCCGTCCCCGCGGTAGAACCACAGGTTCCCGTCCGTGCCCGGCAGCACCACGTCCGCCCTGCCGTCCCCGTTCCAGTCGGACGCAGCCGTGGCGTCGACCGGGGCCGCGGCCGCCGTCGCAGGGGCAGGCGTCAGCATGAGCAGGGCCATGGTGACCGCGACGAGCGCGCCGATGCCTCGGCGCTGCCGTCCGGGTGCCACAGGCCTCTTCCCGCTCGGCCGGGAGTCGGGTACGGGGTGCAGGGGGATGGTGTGCATGGGCGCTCCTCTGGGGACCGGTCACCGAGGGTACCCTCGCGTCGGGGCCGGCGAGGGGATATGGCCGGTACCCGGCGTGGGCGTGGGGCGCCGGACCGGGGCCGGCGGCTCAGGCCGGGCGGCGGACGTACTCGACGTCCCCGAGCAGCTCCAGCCGGCGCCACAGCACGCTCCCGGGAACGGCCTGGCTGGCGTGCTGCCGGACCGCCTCGCACTGTCGGCGCCGGTCGACGGGCACCGCCGTCAGCTCCGCCGCCGGGTACCCGGCGAACCCGGCCGCGTACTCGTCGTTCAACCGCGCTGCGACCGCCTCCGGCAGGGCCCAGGCCAGCACCGGGAGCCCGTGACGCCCGGCGACGGCCATCGCCGCCAGCGACGCAGCCGCGTGGTCGGGGTGCCCGGTGACCCCGTCGAGCGGGTCGAACACGACCATCCCGTCCGGCCCCAGCCCCGCGACCGCCGACTCCACGTCCGCCTCCAGCACCTCGGACGCGCCCGTCGCCGCCAGCCCGCCGTCGGGGTGGCCGAGCAGGGTGGCGCCGGCGAGTCCGAGCACCGACGCGGCGGCGCCGAGCTCGGCCCTCCGCACGGCCGTGAGGTCCGGCCCCCCGGCCCCCAGGGTGGACGCCTCACCGTGCGTCAGGCAGAGCACCGACACCTCGGCGCCGGACGTCACGAAGCGGTCCAGCAGTGCGCCGAGGGCGAACGACTCGTCGTCCGGGTGCGCCACCACGGCGAGCACGCGTCGCCACCCCGGCAGCACCGATCCGTCGACCACGGCTCCCCTCCTCACTCGGGCACGCAGATCTGACCACGGGCAGCGGCGCGCAGCGTCATCGCCAGCACGGAGACCACGAGCAGCGTGGTCCCCGCGAGCATGACGACGGCGATGACGTCGTAGCCGCCCTGGGGGCGCACCCCGGCCATCGCGATCGTCGCCGCGGTCGCGGCAGCGAGCGGGAAGGTGTACGCCCAGTACGGCAGCGCGAACGGGATGGCGTGCAGCCGGCCGACCTGGGCCAGGAGGACGAGGACGAACCCCATCGCCGCCGCCCAGAGCACCCGGGCCACAGGGCCCGCGAGGTCGCCGGTGAGCGCCCCCCACGCAAGCATCGCCACGGCCGGTGGCGCGATGAAGATCGCGATCGTCGGCAGCAGCCTGCCGGGGAAGGCGGCGTCGTGGACGAGCACGCGCTGGAGCAGGAGCGGCAGCAGACCGACCCAGAAGACCAGGCCGAGGCCGAACGAGAACCAGGCGAGCTCGACCGAGCCGAGCTCCGCGGCCGCCAGCGGGGTCACGACGTTGCCGACGACGGGGATGAACCATGCCGGCGTCACCGTGGCGTGCACGATGTCGGCCCGCCCGAACCAGGCGGTGACGACGGCGAGGGTGGCCACGAGGTGGCCGACCGCGCCGAGCCACCACAGCACCGACGCCACCCCCGGCGCCACCGACTGGCCCGCCGTGGCCAGCACGAGCAGCGAGATCGTGATGGTGGGCACGAACGTCATCCGCACCGGGTGCCGCAGCTCGGCCCGGGCGGCGGCCGGGTACCGGACCCACTTCGCGGCGTAGGCGGCTCCCACGGCGAGGAACGCCCCCGTCGCGAGCCCGAGGAACACCAGGGCGGGCCACGGCGGCACCGCCTCCCAGACGTGCGCCGCGCGCCGCCACGCGAGCGAGACCCCGCCGAGGCCCATCACCGCGGAGAACAGGGTGACGGGCAGGTGCGCGAGGGACCGCCCACCCGCTCCGGCGGCCGGGGCGGGCGCCCCGGCCGTGACGACGGCGGAGTCGTGGCTCATGCCCCGGTGCGGATGGCCGACTCGACGACGTCCTCGGGGATCTCCTTGGTGCAGAAGAACCAGTCGACGCACTCGACGCCCTCCTCGGCGCCCTCCATCCGCTCCTTGGCGGTGCCGCAGGAGCCGGCCGGCGGCACGATGACGCGGTCGCCGGGCCGCCAGTCGGCGGGGGTGGCCACGTCGAAGGCGTCCGCGGTCTGCAGGCCCTTGACGACGCGCAGCACCTCGTCGAAGTTGCGGCCCAGGCTCAGCGGGTAGTAGACGATCGCGCGGATGACGCCGCGGGGGTCGACGACGAACACCGCCCGCACGGCCTTCGTGGAGTCCTCGCCGGGCATGATCATCCCGTACTTCGTGGCCACCTCCATCGACACGTCGTCGATGAGGGGGAAGGTGACCTCCACGCCCTTCATGCCGCGGAACTCGATCCGGTCCTGGATGGTCCGCAGCCAGGCGATGTGGCTGTAGAGCCCGTCGACGGAGAGGCCGACGAGCTCGGTGTTGTAGGCCCGGAACTCCTCCTGCATCGTCGCGAAGGTCATGAACTCCGTGGTGCAGACGGGCGTGAAGTCGGCCGGGTGGGAGAAGAGGATCACCCACCTGCCGGCGTAGTCACCGGGGAAGCTGACCTGCCCCTGGGTGGTCTCCGCGGTGAACTGCGGCGCCGGGTCGCCGATGCGGGGCATCGTCGTCGCGGTGCGCTCGAGCACGGTCTCGGTCATGTGGTTCTCCTCTCGGGGCCCGGGCGCGAGCGCGCCGGGCGGTCATCGGACTCGTTGGCCAATATACCCCGTGGGGTATGTGTCGGGGTCATCGGCAGGCGCACCGCCCGGGCACCTCGCGGCGGCGCTCGCCGGCCTCGGTGAGCACCCCCACCCGGTGGGCGCCGGACCACGCCACGAGCGGACGCTCCCCCCGGACCGAGGCGCACACCCACGCCGCCGTCAGGACCGCGACGTCGCTGACCCTGGCGATGCGGAACAACGACGTCGTCTCCGTGACCGCGGTGCCCTCGCCGGCGCGCAGCACGGTACGGACCCCCGGTGCGACGGCCAGGGCGTTGATGACGACCGCGACGTTGTCGAGGTCCTCCGACCCCAGGGCCGCGACCGCCCGGGCCCGCTGCACGCGCACGCGGTCGAGCACCGACCGTGAGCTGGCGTCCCCGACCACGACCGGGAGGCGCTCGGCCCTCGCCACCGGGAGGTTCGGCGCGTCGGCGACCCGTTCGACGACGACGACCGGCACGCGCAGCTCCCGGAGCAGCTGGGCCACCCGCAGCCCGACCTGGCCCAGCCCGGAGACCACGACGTGCCCGCGGGTCGGCACCCGCCGGGGGCCGACGAGCGCCGCCGTGCGCGACCCGACGATCCACTCGACCAGGCCGGCCACGAGCGCGCCGGTGAAGGCGATCCCGACGAGCATGAGCACGGCGGAGACGGCGAGGTACCACCCCGGTGCGCCGTGGGCGTCGGCCGTGGCGGGGCCGACCGTCGCGACCAGCCGCGCCGAGGTGTACAGGCCCTGGAGCAGGCCCTCGTGGAGGACGGTCGCCGCGAGCGCCCACTCCACCGCGAGCGTGCCGAGGAGCCCGCCGAGGCCGGCGATCAGCAGTCCCTCGGACCCGCCGTACCGGTGCGGAAACCACTGGGCGGCGCGTGCCCAGGGGCCGGCACGGCGCGGCGCCCAGTCGACGAGGTGCGCGCCGTCCTCGTCGTCGACGAGCGCCCGGGCGCCTGACTCGTCCGGGAGCAGCGCGAGCGGGCCGTCGTCGAGGCAGGCGGCGGCGACCTCCGGGGCGGCGACGTCCGCGGGCGAGGTGACGGTGCACCGCGGCAACACGTCGGCGAGGTGCCGTCCCAGGGTGCGGTCGAAGATGGTCGCGACCACGGGCACCCCCGGCTGGAGGTGCTCGACGAGGAGGGCGAACCGCAGGGCGAGCAGGTCCCCGCGGACGACGATCGCCACGGCGTCGGCGGGACGGTCGAACACCGCCCGCAGCTGGGCCTCGTCGGGGTCGAGCAGGTGCACGGGGTCCGCACCCTCCTGGCGCAGCAGGGTGCAGAGGAGGCGGGTGGGCTCGAGGTCACCGATGACGAGCACCCGGCGCGGGAGTCCGGGGACCGGGGACACGACGCCGGGCAGACCACCCGGCCCGGCGCCGTGGGTCCGGTCGGACACGGTTCGACTGTATACCCCTGTGGGTATTTCGCCGGGGTGATCACGGCCACATGGCGGCGATACCCCTACGGGTATTACGCTTGCGACGACCACCACCTGTCGAAGGAGACGTCGCCATGGCCGATGTCGTCATCCTCGGGGCGGGGGTCGCCGGCCACACGGCGGCCCTGCACCTGAGCCGGCTGCTGCCCAAGGGCCACACGGTCACCGTCGTGTCGCCCAGCTCCCGCTGGAACTGGATCCCGAGCAACATCTGGGTCGGCGTCGGCAGCATGGGCAAGGAGGAGGTGGTCTTCCCGCTCGCGCCGGTGTACCGGAAGAAGGGGATCCGCTTCCTCCAGGCGAAGGCCGTCGCGATCCGTCCGGAGGGGGACGCGGACGACGAGCGCGGGGCCGTCGACGTCGTCCTCACCGACCCCGCACGCACCGGCGAGGAGGCCCGCATCCGGTACGACTACCTCGTCAACGCCACCGGGCCGCAGCTGCGGTTCGGGATGACCGAGGGTCTCGGACCCGACCACGGCCACACCGTCTCGGTGTGCACGGCGGACCACGCCGTCCACGCGGCCGCGGAGCTCGAGCGGATCATCGCGGCCTTGCGGGCCGGCGAGGAGAAGACCCTCGTCGTCGGCATGGGTCACGGCACCTGCACCTGCGAGGGGGCCGCGTTCGAGTACGTCTTCAACGTCGACCACGAGCTGCGCAAGGCCGGCGTCCGCGACCGGGCCCGGCTGGTCTACCTCACCAACGAGGCCGCTCTCGGTGACTTCGGCGTCGACGGGATGACGTTCGAGGAGAACGGGTTCCAGACCACCAGTGAGCTGTGGACCTCGAGCCTGTTCCGCGAGCGCGGGGTCGAGGCGATCCTCGGGGCGCACGTGCACCGGGTGGAGCCGGGGGTCGTGCACTACGAGACCCTGGACGGACGGATGCACGAGCTGGCCTTCGACTTCGCCATGCTGCTGCCGCCGTTCGGCGGGGTCCCGCTCAAGGCCTACGACCGGGCCGGGGACGACATCACCGACCGGATGTTCGCGCCGAGCGGATTCATGAAGGTGGACGCCGACTACACGGCCAAGCCCTACGAGCAGTGGCGCGGTGACGACTGGCCGCGCACGTACCTGGCCCCCGGTTACGACAACGTCTTCGCGGTGGGGATCGCCTTCGCACCACCGCACCAGATCTCGCAGCCCCGGAAGAGCCCGAACGGCACGGTCATCGCGCCGTCGCCACCGCGCACGGGCATGCCGTCCGGCGTCATGGGCAAGACTGCGGCCCTCACCATCGCGGACCGGATCCGGCACGGCCGGGACCGCCCGGCGCACGAGGCCTCGATGGCGCGGATGGGGGCGGCCTGCGTCGCCTCCGCCGGCACCGGCATGCGCACCGGGTCCGCCGCGAGCATGACGATGATGCCGGTGGTCCCTGACTACTCGCGCTACCCCACCGGCCGCGACCTCGCCGACACCAAGGGCGAGCTCGGGCTCTCGGGACACTGGATGAAGCTGATGCTCCACCACCTGTTCCTCCACAAGGCCAAGGGCCGGCCCGGCTGGCAGCTGATCCCGGAGTGACGATGACCGACAACGAGACCACCCCGACCGCTGCACCCGCTGCCGCGCCCGTCGCCGACCTCAGCGGCGCGCCCCTGCCCACCGCCGACACCCTCCGCCGGCGGCAGAGCCTCCCGCTGCAGGCCTACCGGTTCGCGGCGTTCAGCGCCCGGATCATGCGGATGGTGCGCAAGGGCCACCACTGACCGGGGCCGGGCCTGCCGTGGGCGACACTGGACCGATGGGACCACAGCGCTGGTGGGAGGAGCGGGCACTGCCCCGGCTGGTCGACCTCGTCCTGGCCGACGAGGCCGCCGGGCGCTACCGCGGCCGGGCCACGGCGGGGCTGTCCGGCGACGTCGTCGAGCTGGGCTTCGGGTCGGGGCGCAACCTGCCCCACTACCCCGGGTCGGTGGAGCGGGTGCTCGCCGTCGAGCCCGCCGACCTGGCCTGGCAGCGGGCGGCCGGGCGGGTGGGCGGCTTCGGCCGGCCCGTCGAGCGGGTCGCGCTCGACGGCGCGGCGCTGCCCCTGCCGGACGCCTCCGTCGACGCCGTCGTCACGACCTGGACGCTGTGCACCATCCCCGACGTCGAGGCGGCCGTCGGCGAGGCCCGGCGGGTGCTGCGACCCGGTGGCGAGCTGCGGTTCGTCGAGCACGCCCTCGCGCCCGACGAGTGGGTGCGCCGCGCCCAGCGGGTGGTCCAGCCGGTCTGGGGTGTGTTCGCGGGCGGCTGCCACCTCGACCGCGACCTGCCCGCCCTGATCGCCGGCGCCGGGTTCGACGTCGAGATCAGCGACGCCCGGTACGTCACGGGGTGGCCGGTGCGCGCCTGGGGCTGGTTCGTCCACGGCACGGCCCGCCCCGTCTGACCGCTCGCGCGTCCGTGGCGTCGGCGCCAGGACCCGACCGGACACGCAGAAGCTTCCCCGGCACCGCGGAGTTTCCCGGTGCTGTGGGAACTTCCGGTAGCCACCTGGTCAGCGCGGGTGGTCGCGAGCCTCCCGAGCCCGGGCGACCAGGTCGTGCCGGTTGCTCGCGCCCGTCTTGCGGAGCATGTTCGACACGTGCGAGCTCACCGTCTTCTCGCTGAGGTAGAGCGCGCCGGCGATCTCGGCGTAGGTGCGGCCAACCTCGAGGTGGGCCAGGACCTCCCGCTCGCGACGCGTGAGCGACGGCTGACCCCCCGTGGGCACGTTCTCCTTCGGGGCGGTGAGGTCGATGCGCGCCGACCGCGCCAGCGCCTCGACCCGGTCCAGCACCGGCGCCGCCTCCAGCGGGACGGCTCTGTCCGCGGCTCCGCGCAGGGCCCTGGCCGCTGCCCGTCGGTCGACGCGGTCTGCCCGCAGGAGCGACTCGCCCCACCGCATCCACGCGTACGCCGCCTCCCACGGCAGACCGACCTCGTCGAACGCGGAGGCAGCCCGTTCCCACAGCCGGTGACCATCGGTGGCACGACGGGCTCGGGCCAGCTCGGCGCGGTACCAGTCCTCGAGGGCCTGACGCAGAGCCAGGTACCGAGGTTCGTCCGGCACCCCGTCGACGGGGATCGGCGAGGGGGCGCTGCCGTCCGGCGTCGACGGCGGGAACTCCCGCTCGAGCTGATCCACCTCGTCCTCGCCCGCCCCCAGGTCCGCGAGGGCTCGTGCGGCGAGGGGCAGGAGCCACTCCCCCATCGTGACGAAGTCCGCGCCCTCACGAAGCACCTCGAGGCACACGTCCAGCGCCTGCCGGGGACGGTCCGACGCCAGCAGCAGCTCGGCATGGACCGTGTCGTCCCCGTAGTGCCGGAAGTGGTCCGAGACGAGCTTCTCGACCCGCGCCCAGTGCTGGTTCGCCTCATGGACCAGCCCCGTGAGCGCGGCCAGCCGGGTGGCGGCGATCCGGGTTCCGACCTCGGCGTTCGGGCCGGGGTCCGCGCCGAGTGCCTGCCGCATCATCGCCCGTGCGGTCGCGACATCGCCCATGGTGACCGCGGCGCGTGCGACGTCCTGTGACAGGGTGGCGACCCAGGCGTGGGGTGCGCCCATCGCGACGAGCTCGGCACGCGCGCGGCTCATGATCCTGAAGATCTCGATGCCATGGATGTAGCCCTCGGCATTCGACTCCATGGCCACCGCGAACGTGAACGCCCAGTAGTCGCGGGACAGGGCCGCCGCCGCACGTGCCCGTGCAGCGAGTCCACGCGCGGTCTCGAGGTCTCCGTCGTGGAGCGGGAAGAACGCTGCCACAGCCAAGGCGTGCGCCAGGGCCCGCGTGTTCGCGGTCGACTCGGCCAACCGGAGGGCGGCGTCGGAGTGCGTGACCGCGCGCTCGTACAGGTCTGCCCGCTGAGTGCTCTCGAGAGCCTGGGCCAGCTGCGACAACGCCAGCGCGTGCTGCCACGAGTCGGGGCGCCGCGCCGACACCGCGACGGCCTCCTCCGCGTCCGACACGCGGAAGTCGCTCTGGCGGCGGCAGAGGAAGCGGAGGTGGATCCGGCGGACGAGGATCTCGGAAACGACCTCGGGCCGCTCCTCCCGGTCGACCACCTCGAGCAGGCGCTCGACGGCGTCCAGCTCACCCCACAGGTCGCCCGCCCGGGCCGTGGCGGCGCGCAGCCGGGCGAGCAGGCTCTCGCCGGAGGGCTCGACCGCCCCGGCCGCGTCCCGCAGTTCGAGGGCGCGGCGCAGGGCGCGGACCGCGTCTCCAGCGCTCGTGCGACCCTCGAGCCCGGCGGCGACGAGCAGCGACCAGACGTAGGCCTCGTCGGCCATCCCGGCGGCGGCGTAGTGGTCGGCCACGGCGACCACTCGGGCGGCGTCGACCGCCGCGTCGTCCGGTTCGAGCTCGGATCGGATGAGGAGGGCGATCCGCTCGTGCCACGCGCGGCGGTCCTCCGGGTGAGCCGCCGCCGCGAGGAGCTCGGCCTGCAGCGGGTGGTGGAACCAGTAACGGCCGTTGGAATCGGCGTCGAGCACCGCGTGCTCGACGGCCTCGTCCAACCACCGGGGCACCTCGTCGGCACCGAGGTGGCCCTCGACGAGGGCGGCGACGTCCGAGCGCTCCAGCCCTCGGCCGGCGACGGCCAGCACCGTCGTCAGCTCCCGCGCCCCCGGCGAGAGCTCGTGCCAGGAGGCGAGCACCGCGTCCTCGAGTCCCGCGGGTGCCTCCTCCGGCAACGTCCGTGCCCGCGGGTCGAGGCCGCTGAGCAGCAGCCGGCTCAGGTAGGGCACGCCGCCGGAGCGGCGGAACACCTCGTCGACCAGCGACTCGTGGGGTCGCCGCCCCAGCACCGCCGTGACCAGCTCTCCCGTGGCGTAGCGGTCCAACGGGGCCAGGTCGAGCTCCTCGAAGCCCGGGAGCCGCCGGACGTGGCCGAGCCACCCGTGCAGCGGGTGACCGACGCCGACCTCCTCGCTGCGCAGCGTCAGGACCACCGCGACGGCGCGCTCCCGCGCGCCCGCGACGATGTACCGCAGCACGTCGAGGCTCTCGTGGTCGACCCACTGCAGGTCGTCGGCGACGAGCACCACGGGTCGTTCACGGGCCAGCCGGTCGACCCAGTCGTCGAGCTCCACGGGGTCGACCCCCACCGCCCCGGCGTGCCCGCCCGGTCCCACCGGAGCCGCCGGCACCCCGTCCGGCAGGTCCCGCAGCATGCCGCGGACGGTTCGGAACGGTGACGCCAGTGCGGCCATCGGCAGGCCCGCTCCCCAGAGCACGAGCGCCCCGTCGGCGGCGGCACGGTCGACCGCACGGCGGACGAGCGAGGTCTTCCCCACCCCGGCGACGCCGGCCACGAGCAGGGTCGACGACTGCCCCCGCTGCACCGCCTCGATCACCTGCCGGACGCGGTCCGACTCAGCATCCCGCCCGATCAGGGATGCTGCCGAGCCCCCGGCGCGACCAGCCATCCCGCCTCAGTCTGGCAGCCGGTCACCGCACCCGTCCACGGCACCGCCCGCCCGGCCTGACGCCCGCACCCCGGCGCGCACCCTGGCTGGCCCGCCGCAGCGCCCCGGGCCCCGCACGCAGAAGCTCCCGCGACACCGGGGAGTTTCCGGGTGCCGCGGGAGCTCCTGCGTGTGGGGTCCTCCGGCTCAGCGGCCGAAGAGCTTGGAGAAGAAGCCGGTGCTCGGCTCGCCCTCGTGTCCCTGGCAGCGGTTGGCGGAGGGGACGCCGCGCATCACCTGGTCGACGTGCTGGCCGCACCCGGACCAGGTCGTCTTGCCGCACTTGCGGCAGTTCACGGCTCGGCACATGTCAGGGTCTCCTCGAGGTCGGTGGCACGTGTCCGGTCGAGCATACCCCATGGGGTATGCCACAGCCCACTCGAGAGCGCCGGGGAGGTGACCGGCGACTCCCTCCCGGGCACTGCCCGGGGAGCCGGGCGCAGGCGTACGCTGACAGGGTCCCACCTGCAGCACGAGGGAGGGAAGGGGCCATGAAACGAGTTCTCCCGGCCGTCCTCGGGGCGGGCGTCCTGGTGGCGGCGGGCGCCGTCGGCGCGGGCGCCGCCGAGCCGAGGATCTACCACACCATCAAGGACACGACCGCGTACGCGGAGGTGTCCCAGGTCGACGACTCCGGGTGCATCCAGACCAGCCTCTGGATCTCCTCCAGCCGGGCGATGTACACCGGCAAGCCCAGCGGCCTCAACAAGCAGGTGCGGACGACGGTCGACCTCGTCGTGCGCGACCTGTGCGCACCGCCTCCGGACGGCGAGGTGAGCGCCGCAGCGGTCGGCGGCGAGGTCCTCTACGAGGCGAGCGGCGAGACCGCCGTCGGACCGCGCGTCGACACCCGGCTCACGACGGCCACCGTCTCGGCCGACTTCGTCGGCGAGGACGGCGTGCCGTTCTCGGTCGACGCGACCTGGACCGGGGTGGAGACCTCGTCCGCTCGCACGCCAACGTCCACGACAACACCGGCCCGGGAGTGGTCAGCTCGACGTCGAGCGAGCGGCGGCGGGACGCGGTCGCCGAGGTCAGCGCGAGCGTCGGGCCGTACGAGATCGCGGCCACGACGGACAACGCGTTCCTCTCGACCATCCGGTTCCGCTGCGTCGAGGTGCCCCGGCCGGGTGTGGAGGAGTTCTACCCCTGCTTCGGCTTCCCCGGCTGAGCGGTCGCGGCACGCCGGCGCGTCGGCGTCAGTCGGAGCGTCGGCGCAGGACGACGACGGTGTCGAGGGCCGGCCGCTCGGCGCCCTCGACCTCGCGGTGCCGGACCCGGGCGGACGCGACCTCGACGGGGAGGTCCGCGACCGAGGCCAGCACGTCCTCCGGGTCGTGGAGCACCGAGGGCTCCTGGGGCCCCCCGGTGCCCTCGGCGAGGTTGCGCAGCGCGTGGAGGACGACGAGCACGACCCCGCCGGGCGCCGCCGCGGCCACGCCCTCGGCGAGGGCCCGGCCCCAGGGCTCACGGGGCAGCTGGAGGTAGGAGAAGAGGACGAGGTCGTACCCGGCGCCGGTCTCCTCGGCCGGCGCGGGCCCGGTGGCGTCGGCGACGACCGTCCGCACCCGGTCGGCGCGGTCCCCGAGCCGCTCGCGCGCGATCCGGGCGGCCCGCTCCACGGCGACCGGGGAGAAGTCGGCGGCGGTGACCCGCCAGCCCTGCTCGGCCAGCCACACGGCGTTGCGGCCCTCCCCGGCTGCGACGTCCAGCGCGCTGCCCGGGTCCAGGTCGCGCACGATCTCGGCGACGAAGACGTTGGGCGTACCCGACCAGACCAGCCCCCGACCGCCGTAGCGCTCGTCCCAGGCGTGGGAGTCCATCAGGCGAGGGAGAGGAAGAGCTTCTCCATCGACTCGACGTCCATCGTCTGCGTCTCCGGCGACACGATGCACTGCCGCAGGCCGAGGGCGATGACGGCGAACCCAGCGCGGTCGAGAGCCTTGGACACCGCGGCGAGCTGGGTGACGATGTCCTGGCAGTCGCGGCCATCCTCGATCATCTTGAGGATGCCGCCGATCTGCCCCTGGGCGCGGCGCAGCCGCTTCGTCACGGCCTGCATCTCGTCGGGGTTGAGCTCCATGCTCGCGCCTCCGGGAACGGTGGTGGACAGTCGCCCCATGGTAGCCGCGCCGGGCTCGGTGGGCGACGAGGTCGTGGCCTTCTCGGACATGTCGACTCCTCTCACGCGGCGCGTGGCCCCTCGACGACGGGCCGGCCGGCCGACATCCACGCCGCGTGACCACCGTCGACGGACACGGCGTCGAAGCCGAGGCGTCGGAGGAGGTCGGCCATGGCGCGGCTGCGGTTGCCGCTCTGGCAGATCACGTGGACCGTGCGGTCCTTGGGCACCCCGCCGAGGGCGGTGGTGATGCGGCTCATCGGCGCGAGCACCGAGCCGGGCACGTGGCCGGCGAGGTACTCGTGCGGCTCGCGCACGTCGAGGACGAACGCGCCGTCGGCGTGCCGGGCCATGAGCGTGGTGATGTCAACGGTGGGCGTCATTGGGTCATCATACCCCAGGGGGTATCCCTTCAGCATGCCAGGGCCCCGTCACCGGGATCCGGCGACGGGGCCGCGGGTCGTGGGGGCCGGTCAGCCGGCCTGCTGCTCCTCGAGCTGCTTGCGGACCTCGTCCATGTCGAGCGCCTTGATGCCCTCGACGACCTGCTCGAGCGCGGCGGGCGGCAGCGCGCCGGCCTGACGGAAGACGAGGATGCCGTCGCGGAAGCCCATGAGCGTAGGGATCGAGGTGATCTGGGCGGCACCGGCGAGCGCCTGCTCGGCCTCGGTGTCGACCTTGCCGTGGACGACGTCGTCGTGCGCCTCGCTCGACTTCTGGAAGGTGGGTGCGAACTGGCGGCACGGGCCACACCAGGAGGCCCACCAGTCGACGAGGACGATGCCGCCGTCGGTGATGGTCTTCTCGAACGTGTCGGCCGTCAGGTCAACGGTGGCCATGGAGTTACTCCTCGGTAGGGGACGAACGTGTGTTTCGATGGATGAAAACAGGATACCCCTCTGGGTATATTCCGCGTTTCACCCGACACGAGGAGAACAGCACCGATGGTCGAGATCATCCCCGTCGACACCCCGTCGCTCGGAGACCGTTCCTACCTGGCGCACGACGGCGAGGTCGCCCTCGTCGTCGACCCGCAGCGAGACGTCGACCGCGTCCTGGCACTCGCCCGGGACGCCGGCGTCCGGATCACCCACGTCTTCGAGACGCACATCCACAACGACTACGTCACCGGTGGCCTCGCCCTGGCCCGTCGCACCGGGGCGTCGTACCACGTCAACGCCGAGGACCCGGTCGCCTTCGAGCGCGTGCCCATCCGCGACGGCGACGTCGTCGAGGTCTCCGACGGGATGCGCGTCACCGCCATCGCGACGGCGGGCCACACCTACACGCACCTGTCGTACACGCTGACCGCGGACGGCGAGGACGTCGGCGTCTTCACCGGGGGCTCCCTGCTCTTCGGGTCCACCGGCCGGCCCGACCTGCTCGGGCCGGACGACACCCCGGCCCTCGTTCGCGAGCAGTACGCCTCGGCCCGCCGGCTCGCCGAACGGCTGCCGGACGACGCCCAGGTCCTGCCGACCCACGGCTTCGGCAGCTTCTGCTCGGCGACCCAGTCCGACGCCACCTCGTCGACGATCGGCCGGGAGAAGCAGAGCAACCCGGTGCTCACCCAGGACGAGGAGCAGTGGGTGCGCGAGCTGCTCGACGGCCTCGACGTCTTCCCGGCCTACTACGCCCACATGGCACCGGCCAACCTCGCCGGCCCCGGCGCACCGGACCTCGAGCAGCCCGAGCCGGTCGACCGGGACGAGCTGGCGAAGCGGATCGGCAACGGCGAGTGGGTCGTCGACCTGCGCACCGGGACGGCCTTCGCCGCCGGGCACGTGCCGGGCACCTACAACATCGGCATCGACGGCCAGTTCTCCACCTACGTGGGCTGGCTGATGCCCTGGGGTGAGCACATCACCCTCCTCGGCGAGTCCCCCGAGCAGGTGGCCGAGGCCCAGCGCGAGCTCGTGCGGATCGGCGTCGACGAGATCGCCGGCAGCGCCACCGGCCGGCCGGAGGACTGGACCGACCGCGAGCTCGGCTCCTTCCCGGTGGCGACCTTCGCGGACCTGGCACAGGTGCGGCACCACCGTGAGGTCACCGTCCTCGACGTGCGCCGCGAGGCGGAGTGGGAGGAAGGACACGTCGAGGGCGCCGTGAACATCCCGATCCACGAGATCCTGGCGCGCGCCGACGAGGCGCCGGACGGTGAGCTGTGGGTGCACTGCGCCACCGGCTACCGCGCCTCGGTCGCCGGCAGCGTGCTCGCCGCGAAGGGCCACCGCGTCGTCGTCGTCGACGACGAGTTCGAGAAGGTCGAGGAGCTGGGGCTCACCGGCTGAGCCACCTTCACGAACGCTTCACCGACGCCCCGCCCGGCTCTTCACGGGCGGGGCGTTGCCTTGACCGCAGCACAGATCCGCAGCGACCAGGAGGTCATCATGAACCGAACGATCCGCACGACCGCAGCCGCTCTCGGAGTGGGCGCCCTGCTCGCCGGTGGGCTGGCCGTGACCACCGCCGTCGCGGCGCCGGACGACCCCGGCAGCACTGCCGGCACCGCCCTCGGGCTCGGCAACGCCCGTGGCATCGGCAACGCCCACGGCGGGGGCGACGGCAACGCCTACGGCCCCGGCGCACGGGCTCAGGGCAAGGGCTACGGCACCACCCTCCGGAACCAGGCCGCACCGGCCACGACCCAGCGGACGGTGGAGAGGGCCACCGCGAGCCCCGAGCTGGCCACGGCCCTCGCCTTCACCCGGGAGGAGGAGCGGATGGCCCGCGACCTCTACGCCGCCATCGCCGACCGCTACGACGGGGCCCGCCCGTTCAGCATGGTGACGAACAGCGAGCAACGGCACTTCGACGCCGTCGGGACGCTCCTCGCCGCCTACGGGGTCGACGACCCCGCCGAGGGCGCCGAGCCCGGTGTCTACCAGGACGCGGCCCTCCAGGGCCTCTACGACGGCTGGTGGGAGGACGCCCAGGAGTCGCTGGACGCCGCCTACCGGGTCGGCATCGAGCTCGAGCAGCGGGACATCGCCGACCTCGAGGCGATGATCGCCGCCGACCACCCCACTGACGTCGACACCGTGCTCGGCCACCTGCTCCAGGGTTCGCGGAACCACCTCGCGGCCTACCAGCGGGCGGCCGACGGCGACCTGGCCACCGGTGGGGCCCACGGCCCCGGCGGTGCGTACGGCCCCGGCGCGGGCACGAGGATGACGAACCGCGCCGGCAACGCCGGGGACTGCCCGATGGTGGACGGCGACGACTGACCCGGCCCCCGGGCGAGGGCGTCAGCCCGAGGACACCACCCGCGAGGCGGCTGCGAGCGCAGCCGCCTCGCCGTCGTCCCCCGCGCCGAGCAGGACGGCGACCCCCAGCCGGCCCAGCGTGTGGACCATCGGCTCGCCCATGTGGTCGGCCGCGACCGCGGTGGCGCCGTGCTCGCGCAGGAAGCGCACCACCCGGGCGTGGTGGCTGCCGTGGTGGCCCTCGTCGTGCGCGACGTCCCACCGGACCTCGTGCTCCTCCCAGCCGACGACCGCCCCACCGCGGACGGTGGCGAGCGCGACGACCGGCGCCTTCCCCCACGAGTGGCCGAGCCGGCGACCGGGGGCCACGGGGAGGGCGACGACGACGTCGTCGGAGTGTGCGGTCTCGGTCACGGCGGCCTCCTCGGTGCGCGGGTGGATCCTGCGATCGACGCTACCCCGCCCGTCGGCACCGACGGTCACCGGCTCTCGGCCAGCGGCGCACGGTTCCGCGAGAGCCAGCCGACGTAGCGGCTCGTCAGCGCGGAGGCGCTCAGCCCGTGGGCGAGGACGCTGAGCAGCACGGTGACGGTCGCGACGGCGACGATGCGCGACGCGCCCGGCACGTCGAAGTCCTCGACGACCGTCAGGGCGAACACGACGGTGGCGAGCCCGCGCGGGCCGAACCAGCCGACGAACGCCTGCGTCGGCCACCGCGCCCCGGTGCCGGTGAGCGAGAGCGCGACCGGCAGCATCCGGACGACGGTGAGGGAGAGCACCGCGTACACCATCGTCGCCACGTCGAGCCCGGCGAGGGCGAGCGGAACGAGCACCGCGCCGAAGAGGAGGAAGGTGACGGCGCTGAGGTAGCTGCCGACCTCCTCGCTCAGCTCGGTGGACCGGTGCGCGTCCTCACTGCCGACGACCCGTCCGTAGGCGAGGCCCGCGACGAAGGCGGCGATGAAGCCGCTGCCGCCGGCCGCGTCGGTGCCGACGTAGGCGAGGGCGGCGGCGACGAGCGGCACCACCCGCCACCAGCCGCCGTCGACCCAGCCGCGGCCGGCCGACAGCCGGGCCAGGGCCCCCACGGCCACCCCGACGAGGAGTCCGACGAGGACGGCCACGGCGATCTCCACGACGAAGCTGCGGGCGATCTCGCCGGCGAACGCCGGCTCGGCCTCGACCTCGGCGATGCTCAGGGCGCCGATGAGCAGCGGGACGCAGATGCCGTCGTTGAGGCCGCTCTCCACGCTCAGCCCCTCACGGACCATCCCCGGCAGCCGCTCGTCCGCCACCACCGTCTGCCCGAGCGCCGCGTCGGTCGGGGCGAGGAGCACGGCGAGCGCGACCGCCTCGAACACCGCCAGCCCGGGGAACATGACCGCTGCGAGGAAGCCGCCGAGGACGATCGTCAGTGGCAGGGCCAGGGCGAGCAGCCGGACCGGCAGGCGACGGTCGTGGATGACGCGCCGGCTGTCCAGGCGGGAGGCGTCGGTGAACAGGACGAGGGCCAGCGTGGTCTCGGCCAGCACGCGCAGCTCGCCCGATCCGATGGGCAGACGGAGCAGGTCGAGCACCCCGGAACCGATGAGCACGCCGACGGCGACGAAGAGGATCGCGGGGGTGAGGGGGGAGCCGGCGAGCCGGCGGGAGAGCAGCGCGTAGGCCAGCAGCGCCCCACCGATGAGCAGGACGTCGGTGACGTCGACACCGTCCACGGCTCCTCCTCAGTGCTCTGGGCCCGCGGCGGGAACCCGCACGGTGAAGACCGCGCCGCGACCGGGCCCGTCCGAGGCGGCGGTGAGCTCGCCGTGGTGGGCCCGGACGATACCGCGGGCGATGGTCAGCCCGATGCCCGATCCCGTGCGTTCGCCCTCCCCGCGCCGCCCGGCGACGCGGTAGAAGCGCTCGAACACCCGCTCGAGGTCCTCGGGCGCCAGCCCCTCCCCCGTGTCGCGGACGGTGACCGTGCCCCAGCCGCCCTCGTCGGCGACGCCCACGTCGACCGAGCCTCCCCCGGGCGTCGCCCGCACCGCGTTGCCGACGAGGTTGGTGACGACCTGGGCGAGCCGGTCGGCGTCGGCCACGACCTCGGCCGGGCCGGAGGGAGCGGTGACGGTGAGCCGGACGCCGGCGTCCTCCGCCTGGGGGCGCAGCCGTTCGACGGCCGTGGTGACGACGCCCGCGAGGTCGACCCGGCGCAGGGCGAGGTCGAGGCGGCCCTCCTCGGCCCGCGACAGCGCCGAGAGGTCGTCGGCGAGCCGTCGCAGCCGCCGCACCTCGTCGCTGACCTTGCCGAGCTCGGCCGGGGTCGTGGGGAGGACGCCGTCGATCATTCCCTCGACGTAGCCGTCGACGACGGTGAGCGGCGTGCGCATCTCGTGGGCCACCTCGCCGAGCAGGCGGGTGCGGCGGGCCTCGGTGTCGGCGAGGGCCGCCCCGAGGGTGTTGACGTCGTCGGCGAGCTCGGCCAGCTCGGCCTCGTGGGGCCGTTCCACGTGCACGTCGTAGCGACCCGCGGCGATCTGGCGGGTGGTCTCGGACAGGCGCGACAGCGGGCGCACCAGGCGCCCGGCGGCGAACACCCCCACCGCCGCGGCGGCGAGCACCCCGACGAGCAGGCCGATCCACAGCGCCTGGGTGACCGCGTCGGCGACCTGGGTGCGCAGCGCCTGGCCCGGCCCGCCCGACCCGGTCATCGGCCGTCCGGCCATCCCCATCTCCCGGTCGAAGATCGCCGGGGTGAGCACGCGGACGACGAGGAAGGTGGCGGCGCCGGCGAGGAGGGCGACGAGCAGGTGCGAGAGAACGAGGCGGGTGGTGAGCCGGTTCACGGGTGGTCCTCCGGCTCGAGGAGGAACTTGTAGCCGACGCCGCGGACCGTGCCGATGACGCGGGGCGAGGCGGCGTCGTCCCCGAGGGCCCGCCGCATGCTCCGGACGTGGACGTCGACGACCCGCTCGTCCCCGTAGAAGTCGTAGCCCCACACCTCCTCGAGGAGCTGGGCCCGTGAGAAGACCCGTCCGGGGGAGGCGGCCAGGGCGCGCAGGAGGTCGAACTCCAGGGCCGAGAGCCGCACCTCACGGCCGTCGACGTGCAGCTCGCGCCGGCTCGGGTCGAGGCTGAGGCCCGGGAAGCGCAGGACGCCGTCGTCGGGAGCAGCGGCGTCCGGCTCGGCACCGGTGTCGCGCATCCGCCGCAGCACGGTGCGCACCCGGGCCGCGACCTCCCGGGGGCTGAACGGCTTGGTGACGTAGTCGTCGGCACCGGTCGAGAGGCCGATGAGGGTGTCGGCCTCCTCGGCGCGGGCGGTGACGAGGATGACGTAGACGTCGGAGCTGCGGCGCAGGGTGCGGAGCACCTCGAGGCCGTCGAGGTCGGGGAGGCCGATGTCGAGGAGCACCACGTCCGGTGCGGACCCGTCGGTGGCGAGCGCCCGGCGCAGCCCCTCCGCACCGGTGGCGGCCTCGAGCACGACGTGCCCCTCGGCCTCGAGGTAGGCGCGCAGCACGGTGCGGATCTCGCGCTCGTCGTCGACGACGAGCACCCGGCGGGCCATCGGGACCTCCTGCCTCGGGGCGTCGGCACCCAGCGTAGGAGGATGTCGGCGTGCCGCTGCCGTTGACCCGCGCCCTCGAGGCCGTCCTCGCGGGACAGGACGCCGCAGCGCTGCATCGTGCGACCCAGCGGCTGATCGAGGTCTACCGGTCGGGCGGGCCGCCCCGCGCACCGGTGCTGACCGACCCGGTGTCGGCTGCCGCGTACGCGGCGTACCGGATGCCCGCCACGCATGCGGCGGTCGCCCTGGCGCTGCGGCTCGGCCGGCGCGCGGACCCGGCGGCGCTCGCCGGCGTCCGCTCGCTCGTCGACCTCGGCGGCGGGACGGGGGCGGCGGCGTGGGCGGCGGCCGACGCCCTCGAGGGTCTGGAGACGGTGGAGGTCGTCGACGGCTCGGAGGCCGCGCTGGCCACGGGGCGACGGGTGGCGGCGCACGGCCCGGCCCCGCTCGCGTCGGCCCGGTGGACCCGGGCGCTCGTCCGGCCGGGGCTGGAGCTGCCCCGCACCGACCTCGTGACCGTCGGCTACCTCCTCGGCGAGCTCGACCCGGCCCTGCAGGAGGCGGCGGTGGACGCCGCGGCGACGGCGGCCGGCCGGGTGCTCGTCGTCGAGCCGGGGACGCCGCGGGGGTTCGCGGCGGTGCTCGCCGCACGGGACCGGCTGGTGGCGGCGGGCTGGCACGTCCTCGCCCCGTGCCCGCAGGAGGGGCCGTGCCCCGCGGCGGCCCGGGCCGGCGACTGGTGCCACGTCTCCGCACGGCTGGACCGGACCGCGCTGCACCGCCGGCTCAAGGGCGGCGTGCGCGGGCACGAGGACGAGAAGCTCTCGTTCGTCCTCGCGGTGCGGGGGCCCACGACGCCCGCCGCGGGACGGGTGCTGCGGCACCCCCGGGTCCGGAAGGGGATGGTGGCCCTCGAGGTGTGCCGGGCCGACGGCAGCATCGCGACGGAGGTGGTGACCAGGCGTGACCGGGACGCCTACCGCACGGCGCGCGACACCCGCTGGGGCGACCCCTGGCCGTCGTGACTAGGCGGAGCGGGGCGGCTGGCCGTTGTCGGGTGCGGGCATCGAGGAGGCGCCGGCGGCGGCCACCGGCTCCACCTCGGGCTCCTCGACCACGGCGGAGGGCAGGAGCGTGGGCTCGACGAGCGGCTCGGGCGGCTCGACCTGCTGCGGGTTCCGGGAAGCGCCGAGCAGCTCGAGCAGCGCGAGGAAGGCGAGGAGGACCAGGACCACCGCGATGAGCACGGCGGGGGTCGGACGGTCCCAGAAGACGAGGGTGAGACCGGCCACGACCACCGCCAGCACCTGGAGCGGTCGCCGGACGGTCCGCACCGCCCGCCCGACCGTGCTGCCGGCGAGCCCGGCGTCGCCGCCACCCCAGCCGCGCACCGTGGCGAACCCGCGCGCCCCCAGGCCGCGGGTCCCCACCGCAGCAGCGGACGGTCCGGCGAGGAATGCCGCCGCGGCGACGACCAGCCCGAGGAGGAGCACGCTGCGGAGCGCGATGCGCAGGTACCGGACGAGGGTGTCGAAGACCAGCGCGGCGGCGTCACGCGGCAGCAGGTCCGCGGGCACCGCGTTGAGGTACGCCTCCCGCCCCACGGCGAGGAGGACGCCGAGCAGGACCATCGCACCGGCGACGCCGAGCCCCGCGCCCACGAGCGCCCGCCTGCGGTCCCTGGCCAGGAGCACCCCCGCACCGAGCACGGCGATGACGAGGAACGGGAAGATCGTGCCGAGCGTGTCCAGCACCGAGAAGAGCGTCTGCGCGCGCGCCAGGTCGGCCGACTGGAGGATGACGAACGAGGCCTGCACGTCGGGGATCCGCTCCGCGACGCTGAAGCCCCGGTCGACGAGCCGCTGCTTCACGACCGCGATGAACGGGGCGACGTTGACGGAGACCGTGCCGCCCGCGGCGACCTCCACCGTGCCGTCCTGCTCGCCGGTGAGCGCCGCCACGAGGCCCTCGTGCGCCACCCGGTTGGCGTCGACCCACGCCTGCCGGAACTCCTCGCTCGCGACGAGCGAGTTCGACCTGGTCGGCGACGAAGCCCTCGACGCCGTCCGTGAGGGGCACGGCGAGCCCGAGGAGGCGTTCCTCGATGAGGGGCGGCAGCTCGGTGCGGTCGGCGACCGCCTGCAGTGCCTCTGTGGTCCGGTCCTGGATGTCGAGCCGGGTGAACACCTCGTTCGTCACCGCCGTCGCGAGCGCCTGCTGCACCGCCGGCTCGTCGATGAGCGGGGCCACCGTGTCGACGTAGGCGTCGGTGTTCGTCAGCTGGGTGCTCGTCCAGACGGCGGCGACCGAGAGCGGTGCCAGCAGGCAGCCGAGGGTGATGACGAGCGCCGCCGCGACGGCCCGGACCCGGTGCCGGCGTTCCGGCACGCTCACCTCGGCGGGCACCTGGAGGCGGGCGACCTCGGCACGGAGGCGGTTCAGCTCCGACCGCTCGTCATCGGACAGGGGGATCGGCTGGGTCTCGCTCATCCGCGGGTTCGCTCTCTGTGCCGGCGCGCGGTGGCTCCGCGACGACGTGTCGCCGCCAGCATGACCCCGCTGACCCCCGCGGCGCACCATCCCGACAGGGTGAGGCGCGCCACGGGGCCGACGTGGTCGGGACCGGACCGCGGCGCGGTCTCAGCGCAGGGCGGCCGCCGCGGCGTCGTAGTCGGGCTCCTGACCGATCGCCGGGACGAGCTCGGTGTACGCGACCGTGCCGTCGGCGTCGACGACGACCACGGCCCGGGCCAGCATGGCGGCCCACTTGCCGTCGGTGAGCGTCACGCCGTAGTCGTCGCCGAAGCGGCCGCGGAAGTCGGACCCCATGAGGACGTCCTCGATGCCTTCGGCGCCGCAGAACCTGGCCTGCGCGAGGGGCAGGTCCCGGGACACGCACACGACCGTCGTGTTCTCCAGGCCCGCGGCGAGCTCGTTGAACCGGCGCACGCTCGCCGAGCAGACGCCGGTGTCGACGCTCGGGAAGATGTTCAGGACGAGGCGGCCGGCGAGCGACTCGCTGTGGACCTCGCCGAAGTCGGTGCCGGTGAGGACGAACGGCGGCGCGGGGGAGCCGACGGCGGGAAGGTCGCCGACGGTGTGGACGGTGCTCTCTCCGAGCTTCGTGGTGGCCATGGGGACTGTCTAGCACCTCCGCGGGGGCGCACCCGACCCGCGCCCGCCCCGCGTCGATACGCTGTCGCCGACACCGACGAAAGGTTTCGACGATGAGCACCTTCGAGGCCCCCGACATCACCCCCGACCCGGAGCGCGGCGCCCGCGTCGCGGCCGACGACCGCGCCCACGTCTTCCACTCGTGGTCGGCCCAGGCCAAGATCTCGCCGATGCCGGTCGCCGGCGCCTCCGGCAGCCACTTCTGGGACTACGAGGGCAACCGGTACCTCGACTTCTCGAGCCAGCTCGTCAACGTCAACATCGGCTACCAGCACCCGAAGCTCGTCGCGGCCATCCAGGCGGCCGCGGCCCGGCAGACGACGATCGCCCCGAGCTTCGCCGACGAGTCCCGCAGCGAGGCGGCGCGGATGATCGCCGAGCGTGCCCCGGGCACCCTCGACAAGGTCTTCTTCACCAACGGCGGGCGCCGAGGCCACCGAGAACGCGATGCGGATGGCCCGCCTGCACACCGGGCGCCAGAAGATCCTCGCCACCTACCGCAGCTACCACGGCGCCACCGCAGGGTCGATCACGGCCACGGGCGACCCGCGACGCTGGGCCAACGAGCCGGGCATGCCGGGCATCGTCCACTTCTGGGGGCCGTACCCGTACCGCAGCCCGTTCCACTCCACCTCGGCGGAGCAGGAGGCCGAGCGCGCCCTCCAGCACCTGCGCGACACGATCATGGTGGAGGGACCGCAGACGATCGCGGCCGTGATGCTCGAGACCGTCGTCGGCACCAACGGCATCCTCGTCCCGCCGCCCGGCTACCTCGCCGGCGTCCGCGAGATCTGCGACGAGCACGGCATCGTCTACATCGCCGACGAGGTCATGGCCGGCTTCGGCCGCTGCGGCGAGTGGTTCGCCGTCGACCACTGGGACGTCACCCCCGACCTCGTCTGCTTCGCCAAGGGCGTCAACTCCGGCTACGTCCCGCTCGGCGGCGTCGTCATCTCCGCCGAGATCGCGGCCGGCTTCGACGAACGCCCCTTCCCCGGCGGGCTCACCTACTCGGGCCACCCCCTCGCGTGCGCCTCGGCCGTCGCGTCGATGCAGATCTTCGAGGAGGAGGGGATCCTCGAGCACGTCCGCAAGGTGTCCGACACCGTCATCGCGCCGCGCCTGGCCGAGATCGCGCGAGCAGCACCCCAGCGTCGGCGAGGTCCGGGGCCTGGGCTACTTCTGGGCGCTCGAGCTGGTCCGTGACCCCGCGACGCGCGAGCCGCTCGTGCCGTTCAACGCCGCCGGTCCGGATGCGGCCCCGATGGCCGAGCTCCTCGCCGCGTGCAAGTCGGAGGGTCTCTGGCCGTTCACCCACTTCAACCGCACGCACGTCGTGCCGCCCCTGACGACGACGGCCGACGAGATGGCCGAGGGCCTCGACATCCTCGACCGGGCTCTCGGGGTCGCCGACCGGTACGTCATCTGATGGCGGTCGCCGGGGACCTCGCCACCGCCAGGTCGCTCGGCCGACGAGCTCTCGCCCACGTCCGCGGCCGGCGCCGGGCGCGGGCGCTGCTCGCGGCGCGCGGGCCGGTCGCCGACGGCACCATCGAGGTGGTCCTCTACTTCCCCGACCGCCTCGAGAACCTCTACCAGGTCGACCAGTGGTACGAGCCGATGCGCCGTCTGGCGCAGACCCACCCGGTGGCGGTGGTGACCCGGCAGTGGGAGAGCACCGACCGGCTGCTGCGCGAGTGCCCGGTGCCCGTGCACCACGCCGACACCATCGAGGGCGTCGAACGCTTCCTCGACGCCCAGCGCGTGCGCGCCGTCCTCTACGTCAACCAGAACCAGCGCAACTTCCCGGCCATGCGGTGGGCCGAGCCCGCCCACGTCTTCATCTGCCACGGCGAGTCCGACAAGGACTACATGTCGAGCAACCAGCTCAAGGCGTACGACCGGGTGTTCGTCGCCGGCGCCGCCGCCCGCGAGCGCATCCTTTCCAAGCTCATCGGCTTCGACCCCGACCACCTCGTCGAGGTCGGCCGGCCACAGGTGGACGTGCACCGCGCCGGCCCACGGCTGCCCGACGACGGACGGGTCACGGTCCTCTACGCCCCCACCACGGAGGGTGACGTGCCGAGCATGCGGTACTCGTCGGCGCCCGGGATCGGTGTCGCCCTCGTCCGCTCGCTCCTCGCGACCGGCCGGCACCGGGTGGTCTACCGGCCGCACCCGCGGCTCGGCCTGACGGTGCCCGCCTTCCGGGCGGCGAACGAGGAGATCCTGCGGCTGGTCCGCGAGGCGAACCGCGCCGACCCCGCTGCCGCCCACCTCGCCGACACCGACGGTCCGTTCGGCTGGCAGGTCGACGCGTGTGACGTCTGCGTCACCGACGTCTCCGCCGTCGCCTACGACTGGCTCGCCACCGGCAAGCCGCTCCTGCTGACCCGGCCCTCCGAGCCGCGGGCCGAGCTGCCCGGGGTCGGGCTGGTCACCGAGATGGACCTGCTCGACGAGGCGGGCGCCCGGCGAGGGGCCGAGCTGGTCGACGCGGCGATGGCGGTGGGGTCCGCGCGGCACACCGCCCTGGTCGCAGCACTACTTCGGTGACACCACGCCCGGCGCGAGCATGCAGCGCTTCCTCGACGCCTGCGACACGGTGGTGTGCGAGCGCGACCGCGCGCTGGCGGAGCGCGGCCGGGCCTGAAGGGGTGGGCTCCGGGGGCGAGGGGGTGCGGCTGAGCGACTCCGGCGGCGAGGGGCTCCGAGCGATGGCACGCCGCCAGCTGGGCCTCATCGCCGCCGTCCAGGTGCTGGCGCTGGCCTGCTGGTTCGCCGCTTCCGCCGTGGCCCCGGCACTGCGGGTGGAGTGGGGCGTCTCCTCCGTCGCGGCGGCCCTGCTCACCGTCGCGGTGCAGCTCGGGTTCGTCACCGGGGCGGTGACGTCGGCCGCCCTGAACCTCGCCGACCGGGTGCCCGCCCACCGGCTCGCGGCGGTGTCGGCGCTGGCCGCGGCGGTGTCGACGGCCGCCATCGCCGCGTTCGTCGACGCACTGACCCCGGCGGTGGCGCTCCGGTTCCTCACCGGGATCGCGCTCGCGGGGGTCTACCCGGTGGGGATGAAGCTCATGACGTCGTGGTTCGACCGCGGCCGCGGCTTCGCCCTCGGGGTGCTCGTCGGCGCCCTCACCCTCGGCAGCGCCATGCCGCAGCTGGTGAGCAGCATCGCCACGCTGCCCTGGCGTGGGGTGCTGGCCGTGTCCGCCGGGTCGGCCACGATCGGCGCCGCCGTCGCCTGGGCCCTCGTCCGGCCCGGTCCGCTGGCCCGCCCGGCCCCTCCGCTCGAGCCGCGCTTCGTCATCCGGCTGTGGCGCGAGCCCGGACCGCGGCTGGCCAACCTCGGCTACTTCGGGCACATGTGGGAGCTCTACGCGATGTGGACGTGGGTGCCGGCGTACGTCTCGGCCAGCCTGCTGCGCAGCTCCGGCGAGTCTCCCGGGCGGACGACGGTGGGGCTCCTCGCCTTCACGGTCATCGGGCTGGCCGGGGCGGCCGGGTGCGTCGGCGCCGGCCGGCTCGGTGACCGGCTGGGCCGGGCCCGGGTGGCCGGGTGGGCGATGCGGGTCAGCGCACTGTGCTGCGTGCTCGCCGCCCTCGTGTTCGGCCTGCCGCTGTGGGTCGTGCTGCCGGTGCTCCTGCTCTGGGGGCTGTCCGTCATCGCCGACTCAGGACTGTTCTCGAGCTGCGTCGCGGACGTCGTCGACCCGCGGTACGTCGGCACCGCGCTGACCTTCCAGACGGCGGTGGGGTTCCTCCTCTCCGTCCTCACGATCAACGCGGTGCCGCTCGTCGTCGACCTGGCAGGGTGGCGGCTCGCGGTCGCCCTGCTCGCGCTCGGGCCGGTGGCGGGCGCGGTGGCGATGGCGCGGCTGGACCGCCTCCTGCGCCCCGGGCCGCTCAGGAGCCCGTCGCCCTCGACGGGAGCGTGACGCCGCACTGGTCGGCCGCCGCGCGGACCTCGTCGCGCAGTGCCCGACGCTCCTCGGCTCCGAGTGGCCCGACCGGTCGGGTGAGGCCTGCGTCGCGCAGGCACTGCTGCTGCTCGTCGGTGAGGCCGGTCCACAGGGCCCGGGCCCTCGGGAAGGGGAGCTCGACACCGCAGCCGTCGGCCGCGTCGCGGAGCTGCTCGCGCAGGGTGGCGCGCTCGGCGTCGGTCGGGCGCCCCACCGGGCGGCGCAGGTCGGCGTCCTCGAGGCACTGGCGCTGCTCGTCGGTGAGCTCCTGCCACCACAGCCGGATGCCGGCGCGCGCGGGGTGGCCGGTGTCGCCCGCGGGGGCGGTGGACGCCGTGGTCGTGGCGCCGGTGGCACTCACGGCGGCGACCGGGGACGGCGCCGCGGAGGCGCTGGCGGCGACGAGGCCGGCGGCGACGGTGGCGCCGCCCACGGCGAGGGCGACGAGAGAGGTGCGCAGCGCGGGCATCGGGTGCTCCTTCGGGTCGGGTGCTGCTGACGCCACCACCGTGGGCCCCCTGCCTCGCGGGCTCCACGGGGCCACCTCGCGGTTCGCTGGAGACGGGGCGACGCGAGCCCAGCGGTCGCGCATCGTTCAGGAAGTCCCGAGGAAACCTCCAGCAGACCGCGGCCCGGCTCTGCCACCGTGGTCACCGTGCCCGCGTCCGTGCTCGTCGTCGACGACGAGGAGAACATCTCCTACCTGGTCTCCTCCGCGCTCCGCCTCGCCGACCTCGAGGTCACCACCGCCGCCACCGGCGAGCAGGCCCTGGCCGCCTGCACCCCGACGAGCCCGGACGTCGTCGTCCTCGACGTCATGCTCCCCGACCTCGACGGCTTCGAGGTGCTGCGCCGGCTGCGCGCCCGGGGGGTCACCGCTCCGGTGCTGTTCCTCACCGCGCGCACCGACACCGCCGACCGCGTCCGCGGCCTGACGAGCGGCGGCGACGACTACATCACCAAGCCGTTCGCCCTCGAGGAGCTCGTCGCCCGGGTCCACGTGGCCCTGCGCCGTCGGGGCACGGCCGCCGCCCCGTCCGGACGCCACCGGGTCCACGACCTGGTCCTCGACGAGGACAGCCACCGCGTCTGGCGAGGCGACACCGAGGTGCACCTCACCGCCACCGAGTTCAGCCTCCTGCGCATCCTCCTCGTCAACGCCGGCCGGGTCGTCTCCCGGGCCCAGATCCTCGACCACGTCTGGCAGTACGACTTCGCCGGTGAGAGCGCCATCATCGAGTCCTTCGTCTCGACGTTGCGCAAGAAGGTCGACACCCGCGAGCCCAAGCTCATCCACACCGTCCGCGGCGTCGGCTACAGCGTCCGGGAGCCGTGATGACGCTGCGCCGCCGCCTCGTCGTCGCGGTGGCCGTCCTCGCCGTCGTGCTCGTCGTCGCCGGGCTCGCCGTGGTCGCGGTGCAGCGGACCCTGGAGGTGCGGCGCCTGGACGCTCAGCTCACCGCGCTGGCAGGGACGCCACGCGCCCTGCTCATCGCCTCGCAGCGCGTGGCGGGGGGTGCCGCGGTCGCCGGGCTCAGCGACGTGTACGTCGGCCGGATGGGGCCCGACGGCCGACTCGTCACGGTCCTTGCACCGACGTCCGACCCCGGGCTGGTTCCCGGGTTGCGGCCCGGCGAGACCCTGCCGGCCCCGCAGACCCGGCGGACGACGTCCGGCGCGGCCCGCGCCGCCCGCGTCGTCACCGTGACCCTGGCGTCGGGCCGGGGGGAGGCGGTGCTCGCCGTCCCGACGACCGCGGCGGACGCGGCCACCCGACGCCTGGCGATCACGCTCGGTCTCATCGGGCTGGTCATCGCCTCGGTCGTCGGGCTGCTGCTCTGGTGGGTGGACCGGCTCGGCCTGCGCCCCATCGCGCAGATGACCGAGGCCGCCGACGCCATCACCGCGGGCGACACCGGCCGGCGCGTGCCCCCCGGCCCACCGGGCACCGAGGCCGGCCGGCTCGGCGAGGCCCTGAACGCGATGATCGAGACGACGGCGGCGACCCAGGACCGGATGCGGCGCTTCGTCGCCGACGCCTCGCACGAGCTGCGGACCCCGCTCACCACGCTCCAGGGCTACGCGTCCCTCCACGCCTCCCGTCCGCCCGGCCCGCTGGGCGCCGCCGGCCGGGCCGAGGTCGACGACGCGATGCGGCGGATCGGCGACGAGGCGGCCCGGATGCGGCGGCTCGTCGAGGGCCTGCTCGACCTCGCCGGGCTCGACGAGGGACGGGGCCTGCGGCGTGAGCCGGTGGACCTCGGCCCCCTGCTGCGCGACGTCGGCGCCGACCTGCGGGTGGTCGCGCCCGACCGGGCCGTCACGGTCGAGGTCCCGGGGTCGCTCGTCGTCACCGGCGACCGCGACCGGCTCACGCAGGCGGTCGTCGGCCTGACGTCGAACGCGGTGCGGCACACCCCGGCCGGCACCTCCGTGGCGGTGCGTGCCGGAGCCGGGCAGGACGGCACGGTGCGCATCGAGGTCGCCGACGCCGGACCCGGCATCCCCGCCGAGCACCTGCCCCACCTGTTCGACCGCTTCTACCGCGTCGACAGCGGCCGCTCGACCGCCAGCGGCGGAACCGGCCTCGGGCTGGCGGTCGTGGACGCCATCGCGCGTGCCCACGGGGGGTCGGTGGCGGTGGCCTCCGAGCCGGGGCGCGGCACGACGTTCGCTCTCGTCCTTCCGGCCTGACCGAACCGAGCCGTCGCCGGCGAGCGGGCGGAGTGCTGCTGACCCAGCGGTTGGGCGCCGGATGCCGGCTGCCCGGCCGCGAGCCAGGTCAGCCTGCCTCCTGCTGCACGGTGATCCGGGCGTAGTCGGGCACGCCGAAGGCCGTGATCGCCACATCGGCGACCCGGTGCGACCAGCCGACCGTCGTCGTGCGGAACCACAACGGGATCGACGGGAAGTCCCCGGCCAGTCGTCGCTCCGCCGCCTGGTAGAGGGTGTTCGCCTCGTCGACCGAGGGCGCACGGGCGGCCCGGGCCAGGAGGTCGTCGAAGGCCTCGCTCTCGTACCCGAAGAAGTTGGCGCCCGCGTCCTTGCCGTAGACGGGGGCGAGGTAGTTCTCGATGGAGGGGTAGTCCATGATCCAGCCGAGCCGCCACATCCCGTCGATCTCGCCGTCGCCCAGCTTGGTCAGGAACGTCGAGAAGTCGACGACGGGCGTGGCGACACAGTCGATGCCGAGCGCCTGCTCGACGGAGTTGCACACCGCCTCGGCCATCGGCTTGTGGCCACCGTCGCTGTTGTAGCTCATGGTCAGCGTGTCACCGGGGAAGCCACCGGCCCGCTCCAGCAGGGACCTCGCCGCGGCGGCGTCGAACTCGCAGTACTCGCCGCAGGCACCCGGCTGGTACCCGTCCACCACGGGTGAGGCCCAGCTGGCCGCGGGTGTGAAGGCGCCGTCGAAGATGCGGTCGATGATCGCGTTCCGGTCGATGGCCATGGAGATGGCCCGGCGCACGTCCGGGTCCGAGACGTCCGGGTCGGACAGCCTGAACCCGAGGTACGTGAAGTTGCTCGACTCCCGCCGGGCGCTGCGGTCCGGGAGGTCCCGCGTGTACTGGTCGTCGACGAGGGCGCTCTGCGGGAGCAGGTCGAGCACGTCGAGGCCGCCACCCAGCAGGTCGTTGTACGCCGCATCCAGGTCCTGGAAGATCCTGAACGTGATCCGGTCGAGCCGGCCGGGCCAGTCGCCGGAGTAGCTCGGGTTCCTCATGACCACGATCTCCTCGCTCCGGGTCCAGTGGTCGAACATGAACGGGCCGGCGCCGACCGGGTTCTTCCCGAAGGCCTGCGGGTCCTCGAAGAACGAGTCCGGCTGGGGGGCGAACCCCGTGTACCCGAGGCGCACCGGGAGGTTCGCGACCTTCTCGGTGGTCGTGATCGTGAACGTGTGGTCGTCGACGACCTCGAGGCCCGACATCCGCGTGGCCTTCGGGTCCTCCACGCAGTCGGGCTCGGGGCACTGCAGGTCGGCGTAGCCCTCGATGGGTGCGAAGAAGTGCGAGTTGCGCTGCCCGTTCGGGGCGTAGCCGGTGTAGTTCCACGCGTCGACGAAGTTGCGCGCCTTCACCTCGGTGCCGTCGCTGAACGTGTACCCGGGCCTGAGCGTCACCGTGAAGTGCTGGTTGTCGTCGGTCGTGATCGACTCGGCGATGTCGTTCTCCGGCTCGGCGGTCACGGAGTCGTAGTGGACGAGCTGCGACGTCAGGGTCGACAGGACGTTCCCTCCGCAGACCTCGGCCGTGTCGCCGGCGACGAGGGGACCCTGGGGCTCGCACCCGTTGACGACGATCTCGCCGCCGGGCGGTGCCGAGCTGGTGCCGGAGCCGTTGCTGCTCCCGGCACCCCCGCTGCACGCGGCGACGAGGAGCGCCAGCGCCGAGACGCCTGCGGCCGCGGCGACCCTCCCTCGCATCGCGCCCCTCCTCAGTCACGTCCCGGGCCTGCGGGAGACGTCCGGCCGTCTCCAGCCCCGACGTCGGCGCATCGCCGACGTGGTGGCCCCACGCTCCTCGCGTGGGCATGCCCGCAGCCGGACGGCGTCCGCGAACGGATGCCGTGATGGCGTCGCCGGCGGATCCGTTCCTGTGACGGTACTCCTCACCGAGCGGAGCGAGAAGAGCTGCGAGGCGCCGTGGGCGAGCCGCCGGTGAGCGGGCGCAGTGCTCCCGACCCCGCGGCACCGCGTCAGGGTCAGGGTGCTGCGGGCGGGCTGCCGGGGTGCTCCCGACTCCGCGGGGTGGTGCCGGTGGGGCGGAGCACCAGGACCTCCCGGATGCCGAAGGCCCGTGCGGCCCAGCGGTCACCGGCGCCGAGCGCGCTCCTGACCTCGCCGACCGGCCTCACCTCGGGCTCGCTGACGTCCAGGCGGCGGCCCCGGTGCCGCACCACGGCACCGCCCGCGGCCCGCACGTTGCGCACCCAGTCGGTGGTCGGGCCGTAGGGCAGCATGACGAGCAGCACGCCGTCCGCCTCGGTGACCCCCACCGGCGTCTCGTAGGCCCGGCCGGAGCGACGGCCCACGTGCTGGACCACCGACATCCGCGCCCCGGTCGTGCCCGCCGTCGCGAGCTGCCGCGGGTTGACGCTGGAGCGCTGCCAGCGCGTGACCGCCCCGACGACGCGGGGGTCACGCCGGCGCAGGCCGAGGACGAACGCCCCCGCTGCCGCGGCCGGCAGCACCACGGCGGCGCCACCGAGGAGCAGGAGCGGGCTCACGACCGCCGCCCCCGCGCGAGCAGCCACAGGGCGAAGCCGAGCTCGCCGACCGTGGCGAGCACCGCGACGACCACCGTCCACGCCGTACCGGCCGTGCCGGGGTCGGCGAGCAGGGTCCGGACCGCCGTGTCGGCCACGTACGCCGCGCCGGAGAGGACGACGGCGCCGGCGAGCCAGCGCGGCACGCCCCGGGTGCGGAACAGCGCGGCGCCGAGGACGAGGAGGTGCACCCCGAAGACGAACAGCGCGAGCCGCCACCCCTCGGCGAAGCCCTGGACGCCGGCGAACGCCGCGGCGGGGTCGTCACCTCCGGCTCGCACCCCCTCGCCGAGCCGGATGACGGCCGCGCCGAGCATCCCCGCGTACCCGACGCGCAGCCAACCGGACAGCGTGGCCAGCGAGGGCGTGTCGCGCTGGAGGAACCGGGCCAGGCCCCAGGCGACGACGAGGTCGAGGACGACGACCACGAGGAAGCCGAGGACGGCCACCCGGGCGGTGGCCGCACCGCCCGCGATCAGGTCGGCGAGGGCGGCCGGCGTGGCCGCGCCGACGAGGGGCTGCAGGGCGGCGTCGGCGGGCACCGCGACGGCGGCCATGGCCAGCAGGCCGGCGCCCGCGGTGACAGCGGCGTGGCGGCGGGCGGGGTCGGCGGCCCCGGGCGCGGTGGTCGACCCGCTGGTGCGGACCGTGGCGGCCTCGGGGCGGTGGGTGGTCGTCATCGTGCGCTCCTCGGGTGGGTGTCGTTTACGACGTAAACCCATGTTTACACGGTAAACTCCGTGACGTCCAGCCCGCCACCGACGCGGCGGTACGGTCGGCGAGGAGGTGGTCCGGTGGCGGAGCAGGTGCGCACGGCGGCGCGGCGGGTGCCGCTCAGCCGCGAACGAGTGCTGGCGGCAGCCGTCGAGGTTGCCGACGCCCACGGGGTCGACGGCGTGACGATGCGCGGCGTGGGCGAGGTCCTCGGGGTGGAGGGGATGGCGTTGTACCGGCACGTCGCGAACAAGGACGAGCTGCTCGACGGCGTGCTGGAGACGGTGCTCGCCGAGGTGCGCGCCGACACGTCCCACCTGCCCACCACCGTGGGCCCGGACGACGACTGGCGGGACGTCGTGCGCGCTCGCCTCCTCGGGGCCCGGGCGGCGATGCTCCGCCACCCGTGGGCCCCGGCCCTCCTCGCGGCTCGCGGCACCCCCGGCGCCGTCACCTACCCCTGGTACGAGGACCTCTGCACCGTGCTCTTCGCCGCGGGGTTCTCCGACGACCTGGTGCACCACGCGCTGCACGCCCTGGGCAGCAGGGCCCTGGGGTTCCACCTCGAGCTGTTCGCCGCCGATGCCCCCGAGGACGACGACGACGCCGTGTCCGCCGCCCGCGACCTCACCGCGACGATGCCGAGCCTGGCCCGCCTGGTCGCGCTGGTCGCCCGCGACCCCCACGACCCCGCCACCGGCCTGGGCGGGTGCGACGACGAGACCGAGTTCCGCTTCGGCCTCGACGTCGTCCTCGACGGGCTGGAGGCCCGGCGCGCCGCCGGCTGGACGGCCTGAGGCCTGCACCGACCCGTCGAGGGCTGTGGACGGATGCCGTCGTCGTCGGCGCCGCGGCCTAGGCTGGGAGGTTCGGGGACGCCGCCACGCGCCCCCGCCGCGCGGCACGGAGGAGGTGGCAGATGGCGCGGGTGTTCGCCGCCCGGCGGCTCGCCGACCTCACCAACGCCGACCTCAGCGACGCCTGCGGCACGGTCACCGTCGCCCGTGGCCTCGCGTACCAGCGCCAGCACCGAGTCCACGAGTGCGAGGTCTCCGACGACGGCCTCGACGCCACCGGGTGGGTCGGCGGCAGCGCGGGCCAGACCTACACGACCCGGGTGGGGCTGCGCCCCCACGCCGACCCCTCCGCCCCCGGCCGGCTCCCGCTGCGCCGCTGGTACAGCCAGTGCTCCTGCCCGATCGCCACCGACTGCAAGCACGCGGTCGCGGTCGCCGCGGAGGTCCGCCACCGGCAGCCGCTCCTCGACCGCGCCGCCGGTGAGGCGGCGGCCCCGGCACCCGCCCCCCGACCCACGTGGGAGCGCGCCCTCGGTGGCCTGCTCGACGACGACGTCCCGCTCGAGACGACACCGGTCGGGCTCCTCGTGGAGTCCGCCGCCCCCACGAGGGGGCGCGCACGGGCGGCCGACGACACCGGCCGCGCCCAGCTGCGGCTCCGCCCGGTCGTCCCCGGCGTGCGCGGGCAGTGGATCCGCACCGGCGTCTCCTGGGAGTCCTTCGCCGGCGGCTACTACGGCTACGGCACCGTCAGCTTCAGCGACGAGCACCGCGACGCGCTGACCGCCCTCGCTGACGCCCACCGCCGCTCGATGCGGGCGTTCGGGTACGGCCGGATGCCCGACGCGATCCTCCTCGACCACCTCGGCCCCGCCTGGGTGCAGCTGCTCCGGGCCGCCGACCGGGCCGGCGTCCGGCTGCTCACCGACCTGCGCGGCGAGGGGCACGTGGCCTTCGCCCCCGAGGTGGCCGAGCTCGTCGTCGACGTCACCCGCACCGACGACGGCGCCGAGCTGCACCCCCACCTCGACCTTCCCGTCGACCCCGGCACCGACACCCACCTCGTCGGCTCCCCCGCCACCGGGTTCTGGCTGCGCGACGGCGACACCCTCGTCGTCGGCGCCCTCGCCGAGCCGCTCGACTCCACCCGTCAGCGCCTGCTCGACCTCGGCAGCATCGAGGTGCCCGAGGAGGACTGGGCCCGGTTCACCGTCACCCACCTGCCGGGTCTGCGGCGCAAGGCGCAGGTCCGCAGCCTCTCCCCCGACCTCCCGCTGCCCGACGCGGTGCCGCCGCGGCTGTCGCTGACGGTCACGGTGGAGCCGGGGCACCGCACCCACCTGCGCTGGGGCTTCCGCTACGGCGAGGCGGGAGGTGGGGTGCTGGTGCCGCTGGACGCCGAGGCCGCCGACCCGATGCGCGACCGGGCGGCCGAGCACCGGCTGGTCGACGAGCTCCGCGAGGTCCCGGAGGTGGCGGGGTTCGCGCCGCTGTGGCAGCTGGTCGGCCGGCGTCCCCGGCTGGTCCCCGAGCTGCGCCTGCACGGCTTCAGCACCGTCGCGCTCGCCGGCCTCCTCCCGGTGCTGGAGGAGCACCCCGGCCTCGACCTCACCGTCGACGGTGAGATCGCCGACTACAGCGAGACCGACGAGGCGCCGCTCATCTCGGTGTCCGCCACCGACGCCGGCGGCTCCGGAGCCACCGACTGGTTCGACCTCGGCATCTCGGTCACCGTCGCCGGCGAGGAGGTGCCGCTGGCCCCGCTCATCGAGGCCCTCGCCCGGGGCCACGAGCACCTGATCCTCGAGTCGGGAACCTGGTTCTCCCTCGACCGCCCGGAGCTGGAGACGTTGCGGCGGCTCGTCGAGGAGGCGCGGGCGCTGCAGGACCACCCGTCCGGCCCGATGCGCATCTCGGCGGTGCACGTGGGGCTCTGGGAGGAGCTCGCGGCGCTCGGGGTCGTCGAGGAGCAGAGCGCGCGGTGGAGCCGCACCGTGGGCCGCCTGCTCGACCTCGAGACGGCCGAGCCGGCCGAGGTGCCCGCCGGTCTCGCCGCCACGCTGCGGCCCTACCAGGTCGACGGCTTCCGGTGGCTCTCGCTGCTCTGGGACGCCGGGCTCGGTGGGGTGCTCGCCGACGACATGGGGCTCGGCAAGACGGTGCAGATGCTCGCGATGGTGCTCCGCGCCCGCGAGCGGGGCGAGCTCGAGCACCCGGCGCTCGTCGTGGCGCCCACGTCGGTGCTCTCCACGTGGGCCGGGGAGGCCGCCCGCTTCGCGCCGGACCTGCGGGTCGCCGTCGTCGACCGCACCCGTGGCAAGGCCCGACGCCGCCTCGACGACGTGGTCGCCGACGCCGACCTCGTCATCACCTCGTACACGGTGGCCCGGATCGACGAGGAGCACTTCCGGTCCCGGCCGTGGTCCGCCGTGGTCCTCGACGAGGCCCAGTTCGTCAAGAACCACCAGGCCAAGACCTACCAGGCGGTCCGGCGGCTCACCGCCCGGGCGAAGTTCGCGATCACGGGCACGCCGCTCGAGAACTCGCTGATGGACCTGTGGTCGCTGCTCTCGATCGTCGCGCCGGGGCTCTACCCGCGGCCGCGGCACTTCAAGGAGCAGTGGGCCAACCCGGTCGAGCGCGACGGCGACCGCGAGCGCCTCGCCGCGCTGCGCCGCCGCATCCGGCCGCTGATGCTGCGCCGCACCAAGGAGGCGGTGGCGGCGGAGCTGCCGCCGAAGCAGGAGCAGGTGCTCACCGTCGACCTCCACCCGAGGCACCGCGCCGTCTACGACCGGCACCTCCAGCGGGAGCGGCAGCGGCTGCTCGGGCTCATCGACGACCTCGACGGCAACCGGATGGCCGTGCTGCGCGCCCTCACCGCCCTCCGCCAGCTCGCCCTCGACCCCGCCCTCGTCGACGAGCAGTACGCCGGCCTGGCCAGCTCGGCCAAGGTCGACGCCCTCGTCGAGCAGCTCGGCGAGCTCGCCGAGGAGGGCCACCGGGCGCTGGTCTTCAGCCAGTTCACCGGCTTCCTCGCGGTCGTCCGCCGGCGGCTCGAGGAGGAGGGCATCGGCTACGAGTACCTCGACGGGAGCACGCGCAACCGCCCGGAGCGGATCGCCGCGTTCCGCGAGGGTGACGCGCCGGTCTTCCTCATCTCGCTCAAGGCGGGCGGCTTCGGCCTCACCCTCACCGAGGCCGACTACGTCTTCGTCCTCGACCCGTGGTGGAACCCGGCCGCCGAGGCGCAGGCGGTCGACCGCACGCACCGGATCGGCCAGACCCGCCCGGTCAACGTCTACCGGATGGTCTCGCGCGACACCATCGAGGAGAAGGTGGTCGCGCTCCAGGAGCGCAAGCGCGACCTCTTCGCCCGGGTCGTCGACGAGGGCGCCGCGATGTCCTCGGCGCTCAGCGCCGACGACCTGCGCGAACTGCTGTCCGGCTGAGCCGGAGGCGCTGTCCGGCACGGCGGACCCGGTTCCGCCCACCCGGTGGCGGCGCGCCGAGGGCGACGCCGTCGTCGACCACCGTCGACGCCGTCGTGCGGCCGCACGACACGCCGGAACAGGCCTCTCGACTTGCCGAGCCCCCGCCGTCGTGGTGTCCTCCCTGTCATGGACGAGCGCGACGAGGTGCCGGTGCTGCCGGTCAGCGACGTCGCCCGGGCCGTGGCCGCCTTCCGCGACGTGCTGGGCCTCGAGGTGCTCGAGGACCTCGGCTGGATGGCCACCGTGGGGGAGCCTGACGGCGCGCAGGTGCGCGTGGTGGCCGAGGCTGCGCTGGCGCAGACCGCCGACGACGGCGAGCCGGCCGTCATCCGCGTCGCCTGATCGCCGAGGCCCCTCAGTCGGGGCGCGTCATCGCCTCGGGGTCGACCCAGCGGTCGTAGTCCTCCTCGCTCACCGCGCCGGAGGCCACGGCCGCCTCGCGCAGGGTGGAGCCGTCGCGGTGCGCCTGCTTGGCGATGGCCGCCGCGGTGTCGTAGCCGACGTGGGGAGCGAGGGCGGTGACGAGCATGAGGTCGGCCTCGAGGTGCTCGGCGATGCGCTCGCGGTCCGCCTCCAGGCCGGCGACGACGTGCGTGGTGAACGAGCGGCAGGAGTCCGAGACCAGCCTGATCGACTCCAGCACCGCGTGCGCCATCACCGGGGTGAAGACGTTGAGCTGGAAGTTGCCCTGCGTGCCGGCGAAGCCCACCGTGGCGTCGTTGCCGAAGACGCGGGTGACGACCATCGTCATCGCCTCGGACTGCGTGGGGTTGACCTTCCCCGGCATGATCGAGCTGCCCGGCTCGTTCTCCGGGATGCGCAGCTCCCCGATGCCGGTGCGCGGGCCGGAGGCGAGCCAGCGCACGTCGTTCGCGAGCTTCATCATCGCGCCGGCGAGCGTCCGCAGGGCCGAGGAGACGGCGACCAGGCCGTCGTGGGCGGCGAGCTGGACGAAGAGGTTGTCGGCCTGGCGGAAGGCCAGGCCGGTCTCGGCCGCGAGGTGCTCGGCGACCTTGGGGCCGAAGGCGGCCGGGGCGTTGAGCCCGGTGCCCACCGCGGTGCCCCCGATGGCCAGGGCGAGCACCCGCTCACCCGCCTGGCGCACATCCGCCTGGGCCTCGCGCAGCTGGGCCGCCCAGGCCCCGATCTCCTGGCCGAGGGTGACCGGTGTGGCGTCCTGCAGGTGGGTGCGGCCGACCTTGACGACGTCGCCGAGCTCGGCGGCCCGGGACTCGAGGGCCTGGCAGAGCCCGTCGACCGCCGGGTGCAGGCGCTCCGCCAGCTCGAGCGCCACCGCCACGTGCACCGCGGTCGGGAAGGTGTCGTTGCTCGACTGGCTGCGGTTGACGTGGTCGTTCGGGTGGACCGGGTCCTTGGAGCCCAGCTCGCCACCGAGCAGCTCGATCGCCCGGTTGGCCACCACCTCGTTGGCGTTCATGTTGCTCTGGGTGCCGGACCCGGTCTGGAAGACGACGAGCGGGAAGTGGTCGTCGAGGTCGCCCCGCGCCACCTCGTCGGCTGCCTCGATGACGGCGCCGGCCACCTCCTCGGGGAGCAGCCCCAGCTCGGCATTGGCCAGGGCGGCGCTCTTCTTGAGCAGGCCCAGGCCCCTCACCACCGGACGGCCCCAGACGAAGGTGTCGCGCCCGATGTCGAAGTGCTCCAGGCTGCGTTGGGTCTGGGCGCCCCAGTACCGGTCGGCGGCCACCTGCACCCGGCCCATCGTGTCGCGCTCGGTGCGGGTCCGCGGACCTCCGGAGTCGTGGTCCTCGCGCTGCGTCGTCATGACCCCACGCTAGGCGGCCCCGTTCCTCACATCTCCACAACAGTCACCCGGGTTCTCGCACACCCCTGCCGGTATCTGCAACACTGGCCGAGCCCTTCGCAGCGCCGCGGACCCGGCAGGGATCGGCCACCCGCACGCTGCCCGACGAGGAGGAGTGGCGGTGTCGGACAACGAGATCGCGGATCCGCAACTGGCTGAGCGGCCACTCGCCCCGTCGCTGTGGGCCGTTCGGCGCGAGTGGCGGATGGCCCTCGAGCTCGTCGACTCGGCCCTGCGCACCCGCGACGTCGGCGGCTGGCCCACCGGAGACGGCCACCCCGTCCTGGTCCTCCCGGGCTTCCTCGCCGGCCCGGAGTCCACGGTGTTCCTGCGACAGCACCTGCGCCGCCTCGGTTACCGCGCCCACGACTGGCGCCACGGCCGCAACCTCGGCATCACCCCCGAGCTCTCCGCCCGGCTCGAGGACCTCCTGCTCGAGCTGTACGACCGGTACGGCCGGCGGGTGAGCCTCGTCGGGTGGAGCGCCGGCGGCATCTACGCCCGCGAGATGGCCCGGGCGCTGCCGCACTACACGCGCCAGGTGATCACGCTCGGCAGTCCCTTCAACGGCCACCCGGAGTCCACCCGCGCGTGGCACACCTACCGGCTGCTCAACCGCGGCCCCCACCACGACGCCCTCTTCACGGAGGAGGCGTGCCGGCAGCGAGCGGCCGCGCTCGAGGTGCCGACGACGAGCATCTACAGCCGCAGCGACGGCATCGTCGCCTGGGAGTGCTGCGTCGCCGACCCGGCACCACACACCGAGAACATCGAGGTCGAGGCCACCCACCTCGGCTACGGCCACCAGCTGGAGACGTTGCGCGTCATCGCCGACCGCCTCGCCCAGCCGGAGGGGCAGTGGGCGCCGTACGCCGGCGCGGGCGCAGCGGCTGCCACGGTGCCCACGGCGGCGACCGAGCGCGCGACGGCGTCCGAGCGCGCGACGCCGTCCGGGCGTGCCGGCTCCCGGCGCGGCGCGCCCCACGACAGGGCCGGCTGACCGGGTGGGGGCGTCACGCTGGGCCTCCCCCCTCGATGCGGCCTTCCTCATCGGGGAGACCCCCGAGACGCTCATGCACGTCGGCTCCCTCCTCCACCTCACCTACCCCCCGGACGCCGACGACGACTACCTCCACGACCTCGTCGCCGCCCTGCGGGGCGCGCCCGTGGAGCCGCCGTGGAACCTGCGGCTGCAGACCCGCCGGATCATGCGCCAGCCGGTCCACAGGTGGGTCGAGGACGAGCGGTTCGACATCGGCTACCACGTGCGGCACTCAGCACTGCCGGCCCCCGGCGGCGAGCGCGAGCTCGGCGTGCTCGTCTCCCGGCTGCACTCCAACCAGATCGACTTCCGAAGGCCACCCTGGTCGATGCAGGTCATCGAGGGCGTGGCGCCCGGCCGGTTCGCGGTGTACATCAAGATCCACCACAGCCTCGTCGACGGCTACACCGGGATGCGGCTGCTGCGGCGGGGGCTGGCCGAGGACCCCGACGACCGGGAGCACCCGCTCTTCTTCAGCCTCAAGCGGCCACCCCGAAGCGAGGACGCCCCTCCCGAGCCGGTCGGCGACGTCACCTCCATCCTGCGCAGCGTCGCGACGTCGGTGACCTCGTTGCCCACGGTCACGCGAACCCTCCTCGAGACCCAGCTGCGGCGCGGCGACACCTCGACCCGCGCGGTCACCTCCTACCAGGCGCCGGACTCCGTGCTCAACGCCCGAACCGGGCGCTCACGGAGGTTCGCCACCCAGCAGTACGACCTCGAGCGGCTGCGGGCCGTGGCCCGCGGGCGCAGCGCGACGGTCAACGACGTGCTGCTCGCCATCTGCGCCGGAGGCCTGCGCCGCTTCCTCACCGGCCTCGAGGCGCTGCCCGACCGTCCCCTGATCGCCTTCGTCCCCGTCAACGTCCGCCCACCGGCCAGCGAGGGCGGCGGCAACTACGTGGGCGCCACCCTGGTCTCCCTCGCCACCGACATCGAGGACCCGCTGGCCCGGCTGGCGGGTATCGCCTCGTCGTCGCGGGCCGGGAAGGCCCGGATGCGCGGGATGTCGGCCGACGGCATCCTCGCGTACAGCGCGCTGCTCCTCGCACCCTCGGCGATGCAGGTGCTGCGGGCGATGAGCGGCCTGCCGGTGCCGGTGCCGACCACGCTGAACGTCTGCATCTCGAACGTTCCCGGCCCCACCCAGCCGCTGTACCTGCGGGGGGCCCGCCTCGAGGCCACCTTCCCGGTGTCGATCCCCGGGCACTCGATGGCGCTCAACATCACCGCCCAGTCCTACGCCGGCACGGTGAACCTCGGCTTCATCGGCGACCGCGATGCGCTCCCGCACCTGCAGCGCCTCGCCGTGCACACGGGGGAGGCGCTCGAGGAGCTCGAGGCGGCGGTGGCCGGCGAGGCCGACCGGCAGTGACCCCGGTGCTCAGGCCCCGGGGCGGTCGGACGCGGTGAGGTTGACCATCCAGGAGACGCCGAAGCGGTCGACGAGGGCGCCGAACTCGTCGCCCCACATCTGCTTCTCCAGCGGCATCGCGACGGTGGCGCCCTCGCACAGGCCGTTCCAGTAGTCGCGAAGGCGCTCGTCGGTGCCGCTGAGGGAGACCGAGACGTTGCCCGGCCCGCTCGGCTCACCCTCCTGACCGGGCGGGACGTCGGAGGCCATCAGGGCCATGCCGTCGGGGGTCTCGAGGTACGCGTGCATGACGCCGTCGGCGCCCTCGCCCTCGGCCCCGTACTGGCCGAAGGTCATGATGTCGAGCGTGCCGCCGAGCACGGACTGGTAGAAGGTCATCGCCTCGCGGGCGGTGCCGGGGAAGCTGAGGTAGGGGTTCAGCTGGGCGCCCATGGTGGTCTCCTCGGGTGGTCCGGGGTGGTCACTGTGAAACTACGCCGCACCGGCGACAGCAGGAAGGTGCCGGTGCCCGTTCACCGCACGGCCACCCCGCAGCGGTGGCCTCCGGGCCGTTGTCGTCCTACGGTCGAGGGCATGACCGGACGACGCCCGCTGACCGCCGCCGCCATCCTCGCGGCCGCCACCCTCGCCGCCGCCACGGCCGCGGCCCCCGTCGCCACCGCGGCCTCACCGGCCGCCGGTGCGGCCCAGGCCACCGGGGCCGCCGAGAGGCAGTCGGTCCGGGTGGCCACGTTCAACGCCTCGCTCAACCGGTTCGACGAGGGGGAGCTGGTCGAGGACCTGTCGACCCCGGACGACGCCCAGGCCCGCGCGGTCGCCGAGGTCGTGCAGCGCGCGAACCCCGACCTGCTGCTCGTCAACGAGTTCGACTACGACGAGGGTCACGTCGCCCTCGACCTGTTCCGCACCAACTACCTCGAGGTGCCCCAGAACGGCGCCGACCCCGTCGAGTACCCCTACGCCTTCACGGCCCCGTCCAACACCGGCATCCCGAGTGGGTACGACCTCGACAACAACGGGTCGGTCGGCGGGCCGAACGACGCGTTCGGGTTCGGCTTCTTCCCCGGCCAGTACGGCATGGCCGTCTACTCGAAGTACCCGATCGACGAGGCCGCGGTCCGCACCTTCCAGACGCTGCTGTGGGCCGACATGCCGGGCGCGATGCTGCCCGACGACCCGTCGACGCCGGAGCCCGCGGACTGGTACTCCGAGCAGGAGCTCGAGCAGGTGCGCCTGTCGAGCAAGTCGCACTGGGATGTCCCGGTCCGGGTCGGCGCGAACACGGTCCATTTCCTCGTGTCGCACCCCACCCCGCCCGTCTTCGACGGTCCGGAGGACCGCAACGGCACCCGCAACCACGACGAGATCCGCTTCTGGGCCGACTACCTCGCGAACCCGGCGCGCTCGTCGTGGATCGTCGACGACCAGGGACGACGCGGCGGGCTGCGCCCCGGCAGCTCCTTCGTCATCGCGGGTGACCTCAACTCCGACCCGCTGGACGGCGACTCGGTCCCGGGTGCGGCGCAGCAGGTCCTCGGCCTCCCGCGGGTGCAGTCCGAGCCGGTGCCCACGAGCGAGGGCGCCGTCGAGGCCGCGGAGCAGCAGGGCGGTGCCAACCTCGAGCACGCCACGCCGGCCGCCCACGACACCGCGGACTTCTCGGACGTCTCCCCGGGCAACCTTCGCGCCGACTACGTCCTGCCGAGCAACGACCTGCGCATCCTCGACGCGGCGGTGTTCTGGCTCCCCTCGTCCGACCCGCTCTCACGGCTCACCACCGGCTCCTTCCCCAGCGACCACCGGTTGGTCCACGTCGACGTGCGCGTCCCCGGCGCTGCCGGCGCCCGCTGACCGGGGAGGCGGCCACCGCCGCGGGGCGACGCGGCGGCTTCCGATCGATAGCGTGGGGGTCATCCCGACCCAGTACCCGGAGGTGGACCATGCCGACACCACGTGAGCAGTGGCAGCAGATGTCGACCGCACAGCGAGGGGCGTTCATCACCATCGCGTCCGTCGACGTCGCCCTGCGGGTCTGGTCCCTCGCGGACCTGGCCCGGCGCCCCGCGGAGGAGGTGCACGGCCCGAAGTGGCTGTGGGGTACCGGCCTGGCGCTGGCCAACTCCGCCGGGGTGCTGCCGGCCGCCTACCTGCTGTGGGGCCGCCGCGCGGGCTGAGCCGTCACGATCGGTCGACGACCGAACGGCGCCGCCTCACCCGCGAGCCAGGTCGGCGAGGACCACCCCGGCGACCCGGTGACCACTGACCAGCGCCCCCTGGATGGAGGCGGTGTCGCGGTGGTCGCCCGCGACGTAGACCCCGTCGCCGAGCCGGGCCGGCGACGTCAGGCGCAGCGGGGCCGGCTGCGCCGGGAGTGCGTCCCACACGTCGTCACGGCGCACGACCTCCCACCGGGAGGTGCTCACCCCGAACACCTCGCGCGCCTGGGTGCGGACCTCGCCCTCGGACGGCTCGTGACCGGGGCCGAGCAGCGTGGTGACCTCCACCAGGTGCGCACCGGGCGGGGCGTAGGAGGGGACGGCGTTGCTCACGACGGCGGCGTTGACCATCGGCCCGCGCCGACGGCCGTCGACCGTGACGAGGTCGGAGGTGGTCGGCGGCTCGTCCGCCGCGAACCACCAGGTCCGCAACCCACGCGTCTCCGGTGCCGCCACGCCGACGAGCCCCGCCACGGCCTCGGGCCCCACCGCGACGACGACCGCCCGCGCGGTGACCCGGCCGCCGTCGGCGCACACCGCGGCCGGCTCGTCGGCCGTGGTGTCGATGCCGATGACCGGCGTCGAGAGCCGCACGTCGGGGGCACCGCGGCGGCGGCGCATCCGGTGGGCGAGCCACTCGGGGAGGGCGCGGATGCCGCGCGCCGGCAGGCCGGGCACCCCCAGCGCGAACATCCGGACCAGCAGACGGACGAAGGCCTCGGACGTCTCGCCGCGGTCCTCGGCGACGACGCCGGCGAGGAACGGCTCGAGCACCTCCTCGCGCAGCGGGCCGTGGACGCCGGCCCGGTCCAGGCCCTCGCGCAGCGGCCGGTCCGGGCCGTGGGCGACGCGCTGGGGCGCCAGCAGCGCCGGCGCGGCCCACCGGGCCATCGCGGCCGCGGAGCCGGGTGCCAGCAGCCCGCTGCGCAGCGTCGCGGCGAGCCCGCGCGGCTCACGGAGCGGGTGGTGCAGGCGGACCAGCCCGTGCTCGCGGCGGACGAGCAGGCCGGCGCCGAACGGCCGGAGCGCGAGGTCGTCGACGTCCACCCAGCGCCGCACCGCGGGGTACGCCGGGTTGAGCACCTGGAAGCCCCGGTCGAGGAGGAAGCCGTCGACCTCGTCGGTCTGCTGCCGGCCCCCCACCACCGGCTCGCGCTCGAGCACGACGACCTCGCGGCCGGCCTCCGCGAGCCGCTCGGCGCACCGGAGCCCGGCGAGGCCGGCCCCCACGACGACGACGTCCGCATCCACGTGTCAAACCCTAGAAGGGGACGACCGGGAGGGGTCCGGCGGGTAGGACGATGGAGGTCCTGTCTAGGGTCGGATGGTCCAGACCCTCTCGGCTCTGGTTGACTGGGGCCCCCGAGAGAGGACGACGAACCGAGTTGCTGCGATGAGTGCCGAGGCGAGCCCACGCCGTCTCGACCAGCGCGGTCTCGACGCGCCGGTCGAGGGCACCCTCGCGGCCGTGGACGCCCTGCTCGACGTCACCCTGGACGGGCTCCGCACCGCGCTCGACGAGGCCGGCACCTCGCGTGACGCCGTCCCGGGGCCGCTGGAGGTCGACCTCGTCGGTGAGCTCGGCGACCGGCTCGCCAACCACGGCAAGCGGCTCCGCCCGCGGCTGGCCCACTGGGGCTGGGTCCTCGCCGGCGCGCCCGGCGGAACCCACCCCGACCTCGCGCGGGTCGCCGCCGCCCTCGAGCTGCTCCACCTCTTCGCCCTGGTCCAGGACGACGTCATGGACCGCTCCGAGACTCGCCGCGGCCTGCCCGCGCTCCACGTGGTCGCCACCCGGAGGCACCGCGAGGCCGGCGGGCTCGGCGACCCCGAGCTCTTCGGCGACAGCGTCGCCGTGCTCGTCGCCGACCTCGCCCTCAGCGAGTCCGGCCTGCTCGTGGCCCCCACCGCCCCCGAGGTGCGCGCCGCGTGGCGGCTGATGAACGTCGAGCTGGTCGACGGCCAGCTCCTCGACGTCACCCACACCGCCGGCCGACGCCGCGACCTCGCCACGTCCCGGCGGATCGCCCGGTTCAAGAGCGGCCGCTACACGATCACCCGCCCGCTCCAGCTCGGGGCGCTGGTGGCCGGCGCGGGCCCGGTGCAGCTCGACCGACTGCTCGCCTGGGGCGACCTCGTCGGCGATGCCTTCGCCGTCCGCGACGACCTCCTCGGCGTCTGGGGCGACCCCAGGGTCACGGGCAAGCCTGCCGGTGACGACCTGATGGCCGGCAAGCCCACCGTGCTGCTCACCTGGGCCCAGGAGATGCTGCCGGAGCACGCCCGTCCGCTGCTCGCCGCCTGCGACGCCGGCCGGCTCGACGCCGACGGCGTCCTCGCGCTGCAGGCCGCCATGGAGTCTGCCGGCGTGCGCGAACGGGCCGAGGACGAGGTCGCCCGGCTCGCCGAGCAGGCCCACCGCGACCTCGAGGCGCTGCACCCGGACCCCGCCGCCGAGGATGCGCTGCGCGACCTCGTCGAGTCGATCGCCTGGCGGTCCTCGTGAGGGTCGTCGTCGTCGGAGCAGGGCTGTCGGGACTCGCCGCCGCCTGCCACCTCACCGCGGCCGGCCACGACGTCACCGTGCTCGAGCGCGAGGACGTGGTCGGCGGGCGGGCCGGCGTGATCCGGCAGGGCGGGTACCGCTTCGACCCGGGCCCGGTCGTCATGACGATGCCGTCGCTGCTCCACTCGCCGCTGCACGCCGTCGGCGGCGACCCGGAGGCACTGGTCCCGATGCGGCGGCTCGACCCGGCCTACCGGGCGGTCTACGACGACGGCACCGAGCTGCACGTGCGCGCCGACATGGGCGACCTGCGCGAGGAGGTCCGCCGGCTGTCCGGCGAGCGCGACGCCGCCGGCTTCGACCGCTTCCTCGCGTGGCTCGAGGAGCTCCACGACGTCGAGTTCGACGCCTTCATCGACACCAACTACGACAGCCTGCTCGACCTCGTCCGCTCGCCGCTCACGGCGGCGCGCCTGCTGCGGCTGGGTGGCCTCGGTGCGCTCGGCCCCAAGGTCGCCTCGTTCTTCGAGGACGAGCGGCTGCACAAGGTCTTCGGCTTCCAGTCGCTGTACGCCGGCGTCGCCCCCGCCAGCGCCCGCGCGGTCTTCGCGGTCATCACGTACATGGACACGGTGCGCGGCGTGTACTACCCCGAGGGCGGGATGCACGCGGTCCCGGTGGGCATGGCACGTGCCCTCGCCGACGCCGGCGTTCCGGTGCACACGGGGGTCGAGGTGGCCGAGGTGCTCCGCCGCGGCGACGGCGCGGTCGCCGGCGTGCGCACCGCGGACGGCGAGCGGCTCAGCGCCGACGCGGTCGTCGTCACCCTCGACCTGCCCGTCGCCTACGAGCGGCTGCTGCCCGGCGTCCCGGCCCCCCGCACGATCAGGCGCGGCGACTACTCGCCGTCGGCGGTGGTGTGGCACGTCGGCGCGCGGGGTGTACCCGGGCCGGAGGTGCGCCACCACAACATCCACTTCGGCCGGGAGTGGGACGGCGCGTTCCAGGCCCTCATCGACCGTCAGGAGCTGATGCCGGACCCGTCGCGGCTCGTGACCGTCCCCACCGTCACCGACCCCAGCACGGCTCCGGCAGGCGGGTCGACCCTCTACGTGCTGGAGCCGGTGCCGCACAACGGCTCGGGCCTGGACTGGTCCCGCGAGTCCGGCCCGATGCGCGAGCGCCTGCAGGCCTTCCTCGACGCGGCCGGCTACCCCACCGACGTCGTGGAGGAGCGCCTCGTCACCCCCGACGACTGGGAGGCCCAGGGGATGCACCTCGGCACGCCGTTCGCGCTGGCCCACACCTTCGGCCAGTCCGGGCCGTTCCGGCCGCGCAACGTCGACCGCCGCGTGCCCGGCCTGGTCTTCGCCGGCTCGGGGACCACGCCCGGGGTGGGCATCCCCATGGTGCTCGTCAGCGGCCGGCTCGCCGCGGAGCGCGTGCACGAGTACGCCGGGGACGCCCGCCCGGTCCACCGTGACACCCACCGGGTGGCCAGGTGAGCGCCGACCGCGCCGACCACGACCTCCTCACCGCCGGCTACGCCCGCTGTGCCGAGGTCACCCGTGAGCACGGCACGACGTACTACTGGGGTGCCCGGCTGCTGCCGGCCCGCGACCGGCGGCACGTGTTCGCCGTGTACACCCTGGCCCGGCTCGCCGACGACATCGTCGACCTCGCCGGGCCGGACCCGGGCCCCGGGACGGCCGCCGAGCTCGACGCCTTCGAGGCGCGCTTCCACGCGGCGCTCGAGTCGGGGACGTCCGAGGACCCCGTCCTCGCCGCCGTCGCCACGACGGTGCGGGAGCGCGGGATCCCGCAGGAGTGCTTCACCCGGTTCTTCGGCGCGATGCGCCAGGACCTCACCACCCGCGAGTACGAGACGTGGGAGGACCTGCTCGGCTACATGGACGGCAGTGCGGCGGTCATCGGCGAGATGATGCTGCCCGTGCTGCACCCCACTGCCGATGCCGTGGCCCCCGCACGGGCGCTGGGCCTGGCGTTCCAGCTGACCAACTTCCTGCGCGACGTCGGCGAGGACCTCGACCGGGGCCGCGTCTACGTGCCGCAGGAGGACCTGCGGCGGTTCGGCGCCGACCCCCACGCCCGCACGGTGACGCCCGAGTGGCGCGCGGTCATGGCCTTCGAGATCGAGCGCAACCGCCGGCTCTACCGCGAGTCCGATGCCGGCCTGGCCCTGCTGCCGCCGGCGTCACGGCGCTGCGTGGCCACCGCCCGGGTGCTCTACGCGCGCATCCTCGAGCGCCTCGAGGCGGCCGACTACGACGTGTTCGCCTCCCGTGCCCGCGTTCCCACGGTTGCCAAGGCGGCGCTCGCCGCCCGGATGGTGGCCTCGCGCGACCCGGCGGCGCTGGTCCGCCGCGACCGGGCCGCCGCCACGGCCGAGCTCGGCTGGGTCTCCGACGACCCCGTCGTGCTCGTCGACGAGGCCGGGGCAGCCACCGGGACGGCCCCGAAGTCCGCGGTGCACCACGACGACACCCCCCTGCACCTGGCCTTCTCGTGCTACGTCGTCGACGACGACGGCCGGCTGCTCGTCACCACCCGCGCGGCGAGCAAACCGAGCTTCCCCGGCGTGCTCACGAACACCGTCTGCGGCCACCCGCTCCCCGGCGAGGACCTGGACGCCGCCGTCCGCCGCCGTGCCCGCGACGAGCTGGGGGTGGAGGTCGGCGAGGTGCGGCTGGTGCTGCCGCGGTTCCGGTACCGGGCGGTGCAGGGCGCCATCGCCGAGAACGAGGTCTGCCCGGTGTTCGTCGCACGCGCCCTCGGTCCGGCCACCGCACCCGACCCGGAGGAGGTCGACGACGCCGCCTGGGTCCCGTGGTCGGAGTTCTGCGGGGACGTGCTGGCCGGGCGACGGACCGTGTCGCCGTGGTGCGCCGAGCAGGTGCCGCTGCTCGCGGCCCTCGGCCCCGACCCCCTCTCCTGGCCCGCCGGGCCGCGGGCCGAGCTGCCGCCGGCCGCCCGGCTCGGCGCCACGGCCGGGGCCCGCTGAAGCCGCCTGGACCGCCGTGGACGACCGCTACCAGTACCTGCTCCTCATGGCGGGCTGCCTCCTCATCACGCTGCCGCTGGAGTTCGTGCTGCGTGCGCGGGTCTACCGCCGTCCGCGACGTCTGCTGCTGTCGCTCCTGCCCATGCTCGTCGTCTTCCTCGCCTGGGACGCCATCGGCATCGTGCGCGGGCACTGGTGGTACAGCCTCGAGTACACCACCGGTATCCGCCCGGCACGGGTGCCCCTCGAGGAGTACGTCTTCTTCGTCGTGGTCCCGATCTGCGGGCTGCTCACCTACGAGGCCGTCGGCACGGTGCTCGGATGGTTCCGTCGGTGGCGGGAGCGCGATGCGTGAGTACACCATCCTCGCGGTGTTCTCGGTCGTGGCCACGGTCGCGATCGAGCGGTTCTGGCTGCGCACCGGCATCCTGCGCACCGCCAAGTACTGGCTGGCGATGGCGATCGTCTTCGCGTTCCAGGTGCTGGTCGACGGCTGGCTCACCAAGTTGTCCGCCCCCATCGTCCTGTACGACGACGAGGAGACCATCGGCGTCCGGTTTCCCTGGGACATCCCCGTGGAGGACTTCCTCTTCGGGTACAGCATGGTGACCCTGACGATCCTGCTGTGGGCCTACTGGGGCCGACGAGACGAGGAGGTGGCCGGTGACCGGCCGTGACTGGGTGCTCGCGGACGCGTTCGACCGCGCCGCGCCGACCTACGACGCGATGGTGGCGCTCTCACCGGGGTACCACGACCAGCTGCGCGCCGCGGCCGAGGCGCTCGTCGGCTCGCTGCCGTCGCCCGGGGACGGCCGGGCACCGGTCGTCCTCGACCTCGGCTGCGGCTCGGGCGCCTCGACGAGGGCCGTGCTCGATGCCTGGACCGCCCGGGGCGGGAGCGCCGGCCGCCTCGACGTCACCGGGGTGGACGCCTCCGAGGGGATGGTGGCCCAGGCACGGGCGAAGGCCTGGCCGGCCGGCGTCGGGCTCGTCGTCTCCGACGCGCTCGCGCACCTGCGGGGCCTGCCCGACGCCTCGGTCGACGGCGTGCTCGCCGCCTACCTGCTGCGCAACGTGCCCGACCGGCAGGCCCTCGTCGACGAGGCAGCCCGGGTGCTGCGGCCCGGCGGGACCCTGGTGCTCCACGACTACTCGGTGGCCGGCAGCCGGCGTGCCCGCGCGGTCTGGGCGGCGGTGTGCCACGGCGTGATCATCCCGCTCGCCGTCCTCAAGCGATCCGACGTGCCGCTGCACCGGTACCTGTACACGAGCGTGCGCGACTTCGACTCGATGACGCAGGTCTGCGGTCGGATGCAGTCGGCCGGACTGGTCGACGTGCGGCACCGCTCCTACCCGGGGTGGCAGGACGGCCTGGTCCACACCGCCGTCGGGGTGCGTCCCTCGTGAGGGCGCTGCACCGCGGTCCCCGGTGGCGTCCGGGCCGGGACGCCCGCGCCGTCTTCCACCAGCCCCCCGCCCCCCGGCGCGACGCCGAGGACCGGGCACCGGGCGAGCGCCACGTCGTCGTCGTCGGGGGCGGCATCGCCGGTCTGACCGCGGCGCTCGGTCTCGCCGAGCGGGGCGTACGCGTCACCGTGCTCGAACGCGACGGCCGGCTCGGCGGGCGCGTGCGGTCGTGGCCGGTGACGCTCCCGGACGGCAGCCCGTCGACGATGAGCCGCGGCTTCCACGCCTTCTTCCGGCAGTACTACAACCTGCGCGCCGTGCTGCGCCGCACCGATCCGCTGCTCGAGCGGCTGCGGCCCCTGACCGACTACCCGCTCGTGCGCGAGGGCGGTGGTGCGGACTCCTTCGCCGGCATCCCGGCCACGCCACCGTGGAACCTCGCGACGTTCGTCGCGCGGAGCCCGAGCTTCGACTGGCAGGGGCTGGCGGCGGTCGACGTCGAGCAGGCGCTCGGGCTCATGGACGTGCACTTCCCGGCGACGTTCTCGGCGCTGGACGGCGTGAGCGCGGCCGAGGTCCTCGACCGGTTGAACTTCCCCGAGGAGGCCAGGCACCTCGCGCTCGAGGTGTTCGCCCGCAGCTTCTTCGCCGACCCGCGGGAGTTCTCCGGCGCCGAGCTCGTCGCGATGTTCCACATGTACTTCGTCGGGTCCGCGGAGGGCCTGCTCTTCGACGTGCCCCGCGACGACTACGACTCCACCCTGTGGTCCCCGCTCGGCGCGCACCTGGCCCGCCTCGGCGTCGACGTCGAGGTCGGCCGCCGGGTCACGACCGTGCTGGAGGGGGTCGACGGTGGCCTCGCGGTGCACCACCGCGCCCCGTTGGGGGAGGACCGCGGGCAGGTGCTCGACGCCGACGCCGTGGTGCTCGCCCTCGACCCGGTGGGCCTGCGCGGTCTCGTCGAGGACTCGCCCGGCCTCGGCGGCCACGACGACGCCGGGGCCCGGTGGCGCTCCGCGGTGGCGGCGGTGCGCTCCGCGCCGGCCTTCGCGGTGTGGCGGCTGTGGCTCGACGGCCGGGTCTCGCCGGACCGGCCCCCGTTCCTCGGCACGAGCGGCTACGGCCCCCTCGACAACGTCTCGGTCGTCGACCGGTTCGAGGAGCACGCCACCCGGTGGGGCGACACCCACGACGGCTCCGTGGTCGAGCTGCACGCCTACGCGCTTCCCGACGACGCGACCGAGGAAGGGGTCAAGCGTGAGCTGCTCGAGGCGCTGCACCGGGTGTACCCGGAGACGGCTGCGCTCGGCACCGTCCACGACGAGTGGCTGGTCGAGGACGACTGCGTGCTCGTCGGCCTGGACCCGTGGCGGTCCCGCCCCGGGGTGCGCACCCCCGACGACCGTCTGGTGCTCGCCGGCGACGCCGTGCGCGTCGACCTCCCCGTGGCCCTGATGGAGCGGGCTGCCACCACCGGCTGGATGGCGGCCGACCGGCTGCTCGCCGGCTGGGGGCTACCGGGTCACGGCGTCTGGTCGGTGCCGATGAGCGGCCGCCTCGGGCCGATCCCGGGCCTGGCGCGGCGCGGCATCCGCACGGTACGTGCCCTCCGGGCGCCCCACGACTGAGACGGTGACGCGCCGCCGGGCGGCGACGCGCCCGCCGGGTCGACCCGGGACCGGCGGAACCGGTGCCGCCACCCCGGCTTCTCCGGTCGCGGAGCCAGTGCGGCTGCGCCGTCGGTCACGTCGCCGGCCGGCGGGGGCGCCCGCGGCGTAGCGTCGAGTCGTGGGGCGGGCCGCCGTAGTGGTCGGCGTCGCGGTCCTGGCGGTCGCGGCGCCGGTGTACCGCGCCCGGCACCTGCGGTGGGGGGCCACCGACGCCGAGGTCGTCGCACCCATGCCGGGCGACGGCATCCTGCCGGGCGCCGCGTTCGTCGCGACCCGGGCGATCACGATCGCCGCGCCGCCGGAGCGGGTCTGGCCGTGGCTGGTGCAGACCGGGTTCGGCCGGGCCGGCTTCTACTCCTACGACCTGATCGACAACCTGGGGCGGCCGAGCGCGGACGCGGTGCTGCCGCAGTTCCAGGACGTGGCGGTGGGCGACGTGGCCGCACCGATGGCCTCGCCGCCGGACGAACGCACCGCCTTCCGGGTGGCGCGAGCCGAGGCGCCGAACGTCCTGGTGTGGGCGAAGCCCGACTCCACGTGGGCCTGGGTGCTGACCCCGTTCGGCACGGGCACCAGGCTGGTCACCCGGCTCAAGGCACGCTACGAGCGCGGCCCCATGCTGCCCCTCACGGTGCTGCTCATGGAGCTCGGTGACTTCCCGATGATGCGGCGGATGCTGCTGGGCCTGAAGGAGCGTGCCGAGCGGGTGGATGGAGGACTCGCCGCCTCCCGGTGAGGCGGTGGCACCGCCACGCAGGAGCTCACCCGGCTCCCGGAAGCTCCGCGGTGCCGTGGGAGCTCCTGCGCGTGCCGCGGGTGGACTAGCCTCGAGGGGCCCCGAGGACCCGCCGACGCCCGCGGCGGGTCGTGCGAGCCCCACGGAGGTCACCGACCACCATGCCCACCGACGTCCGCGACACCATCCGGTTCGAGGCCGCGCTGGCCGCCATCGACGACACCGTGCTCGTGCGCCTGCCCGACGACGCGAGCGCCGCGCTGCCCTCGCGCGGGCAGGTGGCGGTGCACGCCACCCTCGACGGCCACCGGTTCGACACCGTCGTCGAGCCCGACGGCCGGCGCGGCCACTGGGTCCGGGTCGGTGAGGACCTCAGGAGGGCGTGCTGCCTCGGCCCCGGTGACACCGCCGAGCTCACCCTCGAGGTGGCCGACCGGTGGCCCGAGCCGGAGCTCCCCGACGACCTGGCCGGCGCGCTGTCGGCCGCGCCGGAGCGCATCCGCGAGACCTGGCAGGACATCACCCCGATGGCCAGGTGGGAGTGGGTGCGCTGGGTGCAGGCGACGCGCAGCCCCGGCACCCGGCAGCGCCGCGTGGAGGTGAGCATCGACAAGCTCGACCACGGCAAGCGGCGCCCGTGCTGCTTCGACCTCTCCTCGTGCACCGACCCCGAGCTGGCCCGCAGCGGCAAGCTGCGCGACCCCTCGTAGCGGCAGCAGCACCTCACCAGGCCGTGAAGCCGCCGTCGACGAGCAGGTCGGTGCCGGTGACGAACGACGCGCCGTCGCCCAGGAGGAACACGACCGGCTCCGCCACCTCCTCGACGTCGGCGAGCCGACCGAGGGGGGTCTGGGCCGCGAAGGCGGCGTTGACCTCGGGGGGGTTGCGGCGGGTCATGGTGGTCAACGTGTAGCCCGGGCTCACCGAGTTGACCCGGATCCCGAGGGGCGCCCACTCGACCGCCAGCGCCCGGCTCAGGTGGATGACTCCGGCCTTGGCGGCGCTGTATGCGGCGTGGGTGACGCCGCGGTTGACGACGTGGCCCGACATCGAGGCGATGTTGACCACCGACCCCCCGCGCCCGAGCAGCAGGGCGTGCTCGGCCTGGCAGGCGAACATCACGCCCGCGAGGTCGGTGTCGACGACGCGTGCCCAGTCCTCGGCGGTCATCCCGGCCGCCTCGGTGAGGTCGTCGATGCCGGCGCAGTTGACGGCGTAGGAGACCGGGCCGAGGTCCGCCGCGCGGGCCACGGCGTCGCGGACCGCCCCCTGGTCCCGTACGTCGGCCGGGGCGTGCGCGCCGGGGACTCCGGCCGCGGCCCAGGTCCGCTCGGCGGCGGAGAAGTCGGCGGCGGGGTGGTCGACGCAGAACACGCCGACCCCGCGGGCTGCGACCGCCTCGAGGACAGCGAGCCCGATGCCACGGGCGCCGCCGGTGACGACGGCCACGCGACCGGCGTGGAGGTCCCTCATCGCAGCATCAGAGCACAGATGGGCCCTCCCGCTCCCCCGGAACGTGGGAGTGAACCGTCGCCCGGGCGCAGATCCTCACCCACATCCACGGGGAAGGGGGGCGTCGGCCGGGGTCAGGCGGGTGCGGCGACCGGCTCGGCCGGCAGGTCGCGCGGGATGCGCCGGCGCCAGATCCGGGCGACCGTCAGCGCCGCGATGATGTCCCAGATGCCCCACCACGCGGCGACGAGCGCCATCCCGCCGAGCCCACCGAACGAGGTGAACACCAGCAGCAGCCCCAGCCCGGCGTTGCGGATCCCGACCTCGAAGGTCATCGCCCGCACGCTGCGGTCGGGGAGCCGCGTCGCCTTCCCGGCCGCGTACCCCAACCCGAGGGCGAGCGCGTCGTGGAGGAACACCGCGACGACGACGATGCCGATGTAGCCGACGAACAGCGCCCAGTTGTTGGCGAGTGCCACGACGATCAGCCCACCGAGGGCGAGGAACGCCACCGGACCGATGATCCGGCCCGCCGGCTTCGCGACCCCCGGGAAGAAGTGCCGCACCGTGAGGCCCACGAGGAAGGGGATGCCGATGACGATCCCCACCTCGGTGAGCATCTGTGAGGCCTCGAGCTCCAGCGCCCGCATCATCTCCCCGCCGGTCGGGTGCAGGCCGCCCCAGAGGGCGAAGTTCAGCGGCATGAGCACGATGGCGAGCAGGTTCGCCACCGCGGTCATCGACACCGACAGCGCGACGTCGCCGCGGGCCTGGTGGGTGACGATGTTCGACACGTTCCCCGGAGGGCAGCACGCGACGAGGATCATCCCGAGCGCCACCGACCCCTGGACGCCGAGGAGCAGGGTGAGGAGGAAGGTGAGTGCCGGAAGGACGAGGAACTGCAGGCCGACACCGAGGGCGATGACCTTCGGCCGCTTCGCCGCGAGCTTGAAGTCCTCGACGCGGGTGTCGAGCGCGATGCCGAAGAGGATGGCCGCGATGACGATGCGCAGCAGGGTCTGGGACGACTCGTCGAACGCGATCCGGATGGTGTCGACGTCCTCGGCGTGGATCATCCGCGGTCTCCTGTCGGCTGGGTCGCGGTGGCGGCGCCCTCGGACGAGCGCAGCCGGCGGGTCATCAGGGCGCGGTAGGTGCGCGGCAGGTGGCGCGAGACCACCCAGGCGAGCTTCGCGGTGCGCCCGACGAGCACCGTCTCGCGGCCGCGTGCCACGCCGTCGAGGAGGGCGGCGGCGACGTCGTCGGGGGTGAGCTCCTCGCCCGAGGTGGCGCGGGCGTGCCCCTGGGCGCGGCCCACCGCCTCGGCCATGCCCCCGGTGACGAAGGTGGGGTGGCACACGGTGACCGCGACGCCCTGCTCGGCGAGCTCGGGGCGCAGCGTCTCGAACAGCCCGGTCACCGCGTGCTTGGCGGCGACGTACGGCGGCCGCCCCAGCACCGGTGCGAAGCCGGCCACCGACCCGATGAGCACCACCCGGCCGTGGGCGGCGCGCAGCAGCGGCAGGGCGGCGAGCGTGACGGACACGACGCCGAGGTGGGTGACCTCCATGACCCGCCGGTGGGTGGCCACGTCGTGGTCCTCGAACAGGCCGACGGCCGACAGCGCGGCGCTGTGCACGAGCAGGTCGATCCGCCCGTGGCGTCGGCCCACCTCCTCGACGACCGCACGCACCTGACCCTCGTCGGTGACGTCGCACGGGAGGAACCGCGCGTCGCCGCCGGGGCAGGCGGCGGGCAGGTCGAGGCCCACGGCGGCGGCGCCGGCCGCGGTGAGCCGCTCGAGCACCGCACGGCCGATCTGGCCGCCGGCGCCGGTGACCACGGCGACGTCGCCGGCGAACGAGCGCGGCGCGGCACGACCTGGCATGCCGCGCACCCTAGCCACGGACGCGCCCCTGCCGGAACACCTCGTAGGCCTCCCGGGTCGTGCGCGTCGGCAGGCCCGGGAAGTCGCGGCGCAGCCGGGTGTTGTCGAGCACCGGCCGGTGGAGGAGGAAGCGCACCTGCTCCGGGCCGTAGCGGCCGACGCCCAGCCGGCTCGTCACGGCGAGCACGCGGCGCAGCGCAGCAGCGGGCACGCGGACCAGCCGGGCGCCCTCGACGGCGGCGATGTCGCTCATCGTCATCACCCCGTCGCCGGCGACGTTGTAGGTGCCGGTGCGGCGGTGCAGGACGCCCTCCACGACCACCTCCGCGACGTCCTCGTCCCAGACGAAGACGAACGGGCCGTCGCTCTCGCGCAAGGTCAGCAGCACCCGGCCGGTGAAGAGCGCGGTGATCTGGTTGTCGGTGCCCGCGCCGATGATGGTGCCGGGCCGGAGGAGGAGGATGCCGAGTGAGGGGTGCAGCCGTCGCGAGCGCTCGACCACGCGCTCGACCGCCGCCTTGTGCCGCGAGTACGCGAACTCCGGGCTGCCGGGGGTCGACTCGTCCTCGGTCAGCAGGTGCCCGTCGTTGCGGGGGTGGTAGCCGTAGGCCGCCCCCGAGCTCGTCACGGTGAGGTGGCGCACCCCCGCCGCCACGCATGCGTCCACCACCCGCCGGGTGCCGCCCACCTCGATGTCCTCGAGCTCCTCCTCACCCATCCCCCGAGGGGGCTCGACGATCGCCGCGAGGTGCACGACCGCGCCCACGGCGTGCTCGCGCAGGAGCGGGGCGAGCTCGGTGGTGCGCAGGTCGCCGGTCAGGTACCGCACCCCGTCGACGCGCCGGCGCGGCGGCCGCACGTCGAGTCCGAGCACGGGCACCCCGCGTTGCGCGAGCCGGGCCACGACGAGCGAGCCGAGGTAGCCGCTGCCACCGGTGACGAGCACGCCACCGCTGTCGTCCGCCGCCGCCGCACCGACACCCGTGTCGTCCGCTGCCGCTGCACCGACACCCGTGTCGTCCGCTGTCGCCGCGCCGTCACCGGCGTCGCCGTCCGGGGTCGCCGACACGCTCATCCCTTCGGCTCGGTGTGCATCTTCTTGAAGGCACGCAGCCCCGGGGCCCACATGTGCTCGACGTTGTCGACCGTCACGTGCACCACCACCGGGCCCCCGTGGTCACGCGCCTTCTCCAGCGTCTGCTCCAGCCGCGCCGCGTCGTCGACGTGGAGGCCGAGTGCGCCCATCGAGGCGCCGAGCTCGTCGTACCGGCACGGGGCGAAGTCGGCGTAGACGACCTGGTCGGCGGGAAGGGCCTTGCCAGCGATGACCTTGCGGGCGATGGTCGCCACCGGGCGCGCCGCGATCTGCTGGCTCATCTTCACCATCCCCCACTGGCCGTCGACCATGACCACGAACACGATCGGCAGGCCGAGCCGCACGGCCGACTCCACCTCCGTGGCGTGCATCCCGAAGGCGCCGTCGCCGATGACGCACACGACCCGGCGGTCGGGCGCGGCCACCGCGGCACCGAGCGCCTGGCCCATCCCGGCACCGAGCATCCCGAACTTGAACGTGGAGAGCACCGAGCGCGGCACCCGCGCCTCGTGGTGGAAGTTGGACCAGACCACCGTGTTGCCGCCGTCCAGGACCCAGACGGTGTCGTCGGGCATCACCCGCTGCAGGGTCGCCGGCACCCGGGCCGGGTGCACCGGCGAGGACGGCCGCTCGCCCAGGGGCTTGTCGAGCCTGGCCCGCTGCTCGTGCCAGCGCCCGCGGATCTCGTCGAGGCGGCCGGAGCGGCTGCTGCGCGTGGCAGCCGGCACCCCGATCCGCTCCACCTCCTCGGCGAGGGCCCGCAGCGCCTCGCGGGCGTCGGCGAGGAGCGCCACCTCGACCGGCTTGTTGACGCCGATCCGCTCGTCGTCGACGTCGACCTGGATGGTGCGCTGCTCCCCGGGGCGGCCCCAGTTCGGCGGCTTGCCCCACCAGTCGGTCTCGCCGAGCCGCGACCCGACGACGAGCACGGTGTCGGCGGTGGACCGGACCTCGTCGTTCAGCTCGAGGGCCACCATGGGCAGGGCCTCGCGCCGGCGCTCGTCGAGGACCCCCCGGGCGGCCCACGAGGTGGTCACCGGGGCGGCGAGCAGCTCGGCCAGCCGCGCCAGCTCGGCCTCCGCGCCCGCGTGGAAGACCCCGGAGCCCGCGTGGACGACCGGCCGCTCGGCCTCGACGAGCATCCGGGCCGCGCGCTCGACGAGCAGGGGGTCCGGCTGCACCGGGCCGGTGCGCCGGTAGGTGTCCGGAGCGCGCACCACCTCGGGACCGAGGCCGGTGGCGTTGTTGATGATGCTCTCCGGCACGTCGAGGTGGACGACGCCCGGCCGGCCGGTGAAGGAGATCCGCAGGGCGCGGCGGAGCAGCTCGGGGATGCGGTCGGCCGACGGCACGTACCCGCTCCACTTCGTCATGGGGGCGGTCACGGCGGTGTGGTCGAAGTACTGGTAGGTGCCGCCGCGGTCCGGGTGCCCGATGCCCACCCGGCGCGCGGAGGTGAGGAGCAGGACGCGGTTGCCCTCGCCCTCCTCGACGGCGACCCCCGGCAGCACGTTGGCGACGCCCGGGCCGTTCGAGGCCATCGCGACGCCGAGCCGGCCGGTGAGCCGGGCGTAGGCGCCGGCCATGTGCATCGCGGCCGCCTCGTGCCGCGGCGAGTACAGGGAGATCCCGGCGTCCGCGAGCGAGGAGTACAGCCCGTAGTACGTGCCGTCGATGATGCCGAACATCGTGTCGACACCTTCCGCCGCGAGCATCCGCGCGATGAGCTCGCCCCCGGTCAGACCCTTGGACATCGGCGTCCCCTTCGTGTCGTTGTGGCCGTCCACAGGACGGTAGGCCGAGACCGCGCTGCCGCGCCTGGCTCACCGCCACCGCATTCGGCGCGCGGGTTGTGGAGTGCCACAACGACGCGGCAGGATCCCGGTGTGCCGTCGACCTCGTGGACCCGGATCGCCGACCTGATCGAGTCCGTCGCGGGGTCCGAGGGCCTGGTCGCCGAGGCGGTCGAGGAGGTCCGCTCCACGCAGCCGGAGATGGCCGCCCTCGACGCCGGCGACGTCGCCCGCCACACCCGCGCCCTACTGGCGGCGGCGACCCGGGCCATCGCGGCCCGCCGCGCTCCGACCGAGGCCGAGCTGTCCTTCGTCGAGGACCTCGCCGTGACCCGGGCCCGGCAGGGCATCCCGATCCAGGCCGTGCTCGGCGCCATCCACGTCGCGGAGCGGCGGATCTGGGCGGCGGCCCGGGCGCGGGCGGACGCGGACGGCGTGCCTCCCGGGCAGGTGCTCGACGCCCGGGAGCTCTACGACGACTGGGCGGAGTCGGTGCGCACCCGGCTCATCGTCGCCCACCGCCGCGCCGAGGCCGGCGCTCTACGGGCCGGGCACGACCGGGCCGGGCTGCTGCTGAGGCGGTTGCTCGACGGCGGCTCGGCCGCGGCCCTCGCGGCCGCCGAGGCCGGGCTGCCCCCCGGGGCGGTGCGTGTCGTGGTCGTGCCCGACCTCGGTGCCGGGGAGGCGCGTGCGGTGGTGGCGGCCCTGCGCGCCCGCGGGGCCGCGGACCGCGTCGACGGCGTGGTCGTGGGGGTGGTGGGCACCATGACCGGCGAGGCCGCCTCCGTCCTCGCGGGTCGCGTCTGCGGGACCGCCGGCCCGGCCGCGGCCGAGGAGGTGCCGTCGCTACGGCGGCTGGCGGCCGGCGCGGCCGAGGTGGCCCGCGCCCGGGGACGCGCCGGACCGGTCGACGTCGCCGACGTCGCGGTGCCGGTGGCCCTCGAGGGCCGGGCCGACCTCGCCACCGCCCTCGTCGAGCACCATCGGGCGGCGGTGGAGCGGCTTGGCCGGCGAGGGCGGGAGGCGGCCGCGACGGTGCGCACCTGGGTGGAGGCCGGTCAGGACGCCGACGCGACCGCGGCGCAGCTGTTCGTCCACCCCAACACCGTCCGCAACCGGATCGGCGCGCTGGCGGCGGCCACCGGCCTGGACCCCCGCGACCCCTTCGACGCGGTGACCCTCTGGTGGCTCAGCCGTGAGCTGGCCCCACCCGGGGCACCCGGGGTGTGAGGATGGGCCGGTGCCCTCCCTCAGCGGTTCCCTGCGCCTCTCCGCCGACGGTGTCCTCGACCCGGACGCCGTGTGGTCGCGGTACACCGAGCCCGCCCGGTGGAGCACGTGGGCACCGCACCTCTCGGACGTGGACTACCCGCACCGGGTGCTCGAGCCGGGCACGAGCGGCCGGGTGACCGCCGTCGGCGGGGTGGTGGCGGTCTTCCGGATCGACGCGGTCGACCACACGGCGCGCACGTGGTCGTGGTCGGCCCGCACCGGCCCGCTCCGCGTCTCCTTCGACCACGGCGTCGACGCCGTCGGCGGCGGCAGCCGCGCCTGGCTGGTCACCCACGGCCCGTGGCCGGTCGCCATCGGCTACGCCCCCGTGGCCCGCTGGGCGCTCGAGCGGCTCGTCACCCCCTGAGTGGGTCCGACGGCGGACGACCCCCTCGGAAGGGCCGTGACAGGGGCCCCGGCCTCTGCGAGGGTGGCAGGCATGGCGGACCACCAGCCCCCGGTCGTGCTCCTCGCGACCACCGACCCCGACTCGCTCTCCGTCCTCGACGCCGAGATGCGCCACCGCTACGCCTCCGACTACGAGGTGGTCACCTGCGCCCGCTACGACCACGCGCGTGCCGTCCTCGAGGGGCTGGGCCGCTGGGGCCGGGAGGTCGCCCTCGTCCTCGCCGGCTACGGCCCGGCCGACGGTGAGGGCCTGGGCTTCCTGCGCCGAGCCCGCGGGCTGCACCCCAGCGCCAAGCGCGTCGTCGTGGTCCAGTGGGGTGACTTCGACGCCCGGGGGCCGGTCTTCCATGCCATCGCCGAGGGGCACCTGGAGAACCTCGTGATCCGGCCGGAGCGGCCTCGCGACGAAGAGTTCCACGGCGCCATCACCGACCTGCTCCACGACTGGCACTGGGCGCAGGGCACGGGGGGCTTCGAGGCGGTGCGCGTCATCGGTCACCACGACGAGCGAACCCACCTGCTTCGGGACGCGTTCTCGCGCAACCACATCCCCACCGGCTTCTACGACGTCGACGAGGAGGAGGGCCGTCGCGTGCTGCGTGGCCTCGGCCTCGAGGACCCGGCCCTGCCCGTGCTCGACCTGCGCTTCACCCGACCCCCGCGCACCCTGCAGGACCCGAACGACACCGACCTCGTCGAGGCCTTCGGACTGACGACGACGCTCGACCCCGACACCGTCTGGGACGTCGTCATCATCGGCGCCGGGCCGGCGGGCCTCGCCGCCGCCGTCTACGCCGCGTCCGAGGGGCTGACCACGCTCGTGGTCGAGCGGGAGGCCATCGGGGGACAGGCCGGCACCAGCTCGCTCATCCGCAACTACCCCGGCTTCGCCCGCGGCATCAGCGGCAACCACCTCGCCTACCGCTCGTTCCAGCAGGCGTGGATGTTCGGGGCGGTGTTCCACTTCTTCCGCTCGGCCACCGGCATCGACGTCGGCGACGACGAGCAGCGGATCCAGCTGTCCGACGGCACCGAGGCACGCACCCGTACGACCGTCGTGGCCACCGGGGTCGACTACCGCCGGCTCGGCATCGCTGACCTCGAGCAGCTCATCGGCCGGGGGGTCTTCTACGGGGCCGCGGTCACCGAGGCCAGGTCGATGACCGGCCGGCCGGCGCACGTCGTGGGCGGCGGGAACTCGGCGGGACAGGCGGCGCTGCACCTCGCGAAGTACGCGAGCCACGTCAGCCTGCTCGTGCGCGGCCCGGACGTCTCGGCGAGCATGTCGGACTACCTCGTCGGCCAGATCCGCTCGACGCGCAACGTCGACCTCGTCCCCCGGGTGGAGGTGACGGCCGGGCGCTCCGTCGACGACCGGCTCACCGAGGTGGAGGTCACCGACCGCGACACCGGCCGGTCGCGGTGGGAGGAGTCCCACGGCCTGTTCGTCCTCATCGGCTCCGAGCCGCACACCGGGTGGCTCCAGGGGTCGATCGCCTGCGACGACGCCGGGTTCGTGCTCGTCGGCCGCGACGCCGCCGGCTCCCCGGCCGCAGACGACGACCTCGAGCACCACGTCCGCCACTCGCTCGAGACCAGCCGGCGCGGCGTCTTCGCGATCGGCGACACGAGGAGCGGCTCGGTGAAGCGCGTCGCCACCGCCGTCGGCGACGGCGCCGCCGTCATCGCCGCGGTCCACCAGCACCTCGTCGCGGTGCCGGTCCGGTGAGCGCGACCGCCCCCGACCACGGCGCCCCCGCGGTGCCGGCGATGCGCTGGCTGCTCGGGCTCGCCGCGGTGCTCGTCTTCCTCGCCGGGGTGCAGCTGTTCGTCTTCCCCCTCGACACCGACACCCGGTTCGCCTGGACGATCGGCTCCCCGATGACCGCGGTCTTCCTCGGCGCCTCGTACTGGTCGGCCGTGGGGCTCGAGCTGAGCGGTGCGATGACCAGGTGGTGGGCGGTGGCCCGGGTGGCCGTGCCCGCCGTGTTCCTCTTCACGACCCTCACCCTCGTCGTCACCCTCGTCCACCTCGGCAACTTCCACCTCGGCGCCGAGCACGCGGCGGTGACCCAGGTGGTCACCTGGGCCTGGATCGCGGTCTATGCGCTGGTGCCGCTGCTCATGCTGCTCGCGTGGTGGTGGCAGCACCGGTCCGGCGCCCGGGTCCCTCCCCCCGCGGGGCTGCCCGTGGCCGTCCGCGCCGTGCTCGCCGTGCTCGCCGTCGCCCTCGTCGCCCTCGGCGTGGCCCTGCTCGTGGCGCCCGGGTGGGCCGACGCCGCGTGGCCGTGGCCGCTCACCCCGCTCACCGGTCGCGCGGTGGGGGCCTGGAACGTCGGGCTCGGCGTCGCGGCCGGGCACGCCTGGCTCGTCGACGACCCCGGCTCGCTCGGCCCGGTGGGGGTCACCGGGGTCCTCTTCGGCCTCTTCCAGGGGATCGCGCTGCTCCGGTACGGCGACGAGCTCGCGTGGGGCAGCGTGGCGTCGGTGGGGTACGTGGCGGCACTGCTCGGCGTCACCGCGGTGGGCGCCTGGCTGCTCGTGGCGTCCCGGCGCACCTCACCCGGAGGCGTCCCCCGCTGACAGCGGGGCCGCGTCCACGGCGAGCCGGATGCCGGCACGCGGCGCGCGGCGGACGTGGAACAGGCGGGCCAGCGGGTCGACGACGAGGCTGACCCGCGCGGGCCAGCCGTACTTGGCGACGACCGAGCTGCGGACCACCGCGACCTCCTCGTCGCCGCGCACGACCCTGCCCTCCCCGGCGTAGGTGGGGGCGTCGGGCGCGACCCGGCCACGGACGTCGCAGCGGCGCAGCTCGACCCGCGGGGTGTGGGCCAGCCGCTTGGTCTTGCCGGTGTCGTCGAGGGTGATGACCACGAGGTCGTCGGTGCCGTCGACCGCGGGGGCCAGCCAGACGGGGGTGCGGACCGGGGCGCCGGTGCGGCGGAACGTCGTCAGCTGCGCGTAGGCGGCGTCGGCGAGCGGGTGCGGGTGGTCTGGCGCCGTCATCGGCGGCCTCCTCCGGGGGCGCGGGAGCGGACAGCGTACGTCGCCGGAACCGCAAACCCGCCGAGGTGTGGTGCGATGCCCCCACGGGGCGCCGGAGCCGCTAGACTCGTCGTCGTTGTTGAGCTACCCGTTGTGCAGTTGTTGCCCACGGTCCCACCCGGGGCCGCGCAGTGTCTGAGCAGAGGTACGAAGCATCACCAACGTGGGACTCCCGAACACGCGGGAGGCACCGTCTCTCTCAGAAAGCAGAAATTCATGGCAACTGGCACCGTCAAGTGGTTCAACGCCGAGAAGGGCTTCGGCTTCATCGCCCCCGACGACGGCTCCGCCGACGTCTTCGCCCACTACTCGGCCATCCAGGGCGGCGGCTACCGCTCGCTCGAGGAGAACGCCAAGGTCGAGTTCGAGACCCAGCAGGGCCAGAAGGGCCCGCAGGCGGCGAACATCACCGTCATCGGCTGAGCGACCCCCGGTCGTCCGGAGCCGCCGTCCCCTCCGGGGGCGGCGGCTCCGTCGCGTTCCGGCACCGGGGACACGGCGGCCCCGCCGCGGGTAGCGTCGTGGGGGTGAGGCACACGATCGACCTCAACGCCGACCTCGGCGAGTCCTTCGGCGCCTGGGTGCTCGGCGACGACGAGGCCATGCTCGACGTGGTGACCAGCGCCAACGTCGCGTGCGGGTTCCACGCCGGCGATCCCGCGACGCTGCGGCGCACCGTGGCCGCCGCCGCCGAGCGCGGTGTCGTCGTGGGGGCGCAGGTCGCGTACAACGACCTCGCCGGCTTCGGGCGGCGGCACATGGACGTCGCCCCCGCCGACCTCGAGGCCGACGTGCTCTACCAGCTGGGGGCGCTGGAGGCGATGTGCCGCCCGGCCGGCACGCGGGTTGCGTACGTCAAGCCGCACGGCGCGCTATACCACCGCACCGCGGTCGACGAGGTGCAGGCGCACGCGGTGGTCGCCGCCGTCGTGGCGTACGACCCGTCGCTCCCGGTGCTGGGCCAGCCGGGCTCGGTGCTGCTCCGCATGGCCGAGGCGGAGGGGCTCACCACGGTCGGTGAGGGCTTCGCCGACCGCGGCTACCGCAGCGACGGCCGGCTGGTGCCGCGTGACGAGCCGGGCGCGGTGCTCGACGACCCGGGAGCGGTGGCCGATCGGGTGGTCCGGATGGCGGTCGAGGGCACGGTGGTCACCGCCGACGGCGAGGTCGTCACCGTCGCGGCGCGCTCGGTGTGCACGCACGGCGACTCCCCCGGTGCGGTGGAGATGGCACGCGCCACCCGGGCCGCGCTCGAGGCGGCGGGAGTCCACGTCGCCGCATTCGTCCAGCGGTAGGAGGCCGGTCGTGGATGGTGCGGTGGACGGCGCGGGCGGTGTGAGGGTCGACGTCCTGCCGGCCGGTGAGTCGGCGCTGCTGCTCGAGGTCGCGGGACTCGCCGAGGTGCTCGCCCTCGAGGCGCTGCTGCGGCCGTTGGCCGAGGTCGGCGAGGGCGCGTGGGCCGGTGTCACCGACGTCGTCGCCGCCGCACGCACCGTCCTCGTCGTCGCCACCGCCGGTACCGACCTGGCCCTGCTCGCGGCGGAGGTGCGTGCGGTCGCGGTGCGGGCGTCGGCGGAGTCCGCGGCGGCACCCCCCGGCGGTGACGTCGTCGAGGTGCCCGTCCGCTACGACGGTCCCGACCTCGAGGACGTCGCCCGGCTCACGGACCTGGCCGTCGCCGAGGTCGTCCGCGCACACACCGCGACGCCGTGGCGGGTGGCCTTCGGCGGCTTCGCACCCGGGTTCGCCTACCTCGCGGGCGGAGACGAGCGGCTGCGGGTGCCCCGGCTGGGGTCGCCCCGGTCGTCGGTGCCCGCGGGCGCGGTCGGTCTCGCCGGCGGGTTCTCCGGTGTCTACCCGCGCTCGTCGCCCGGCGGGTGGCGGCTGCTCGGCAGCACCGCCCTCGCCCTCTGGGACGAGGACCGCGACCCCCCGGCCCTGCTGCGGCCGGGCACGACCGTCCGCTTCGTCGACGCGGGGGGTGCGCCGTGACCCGGCCCGCGCTCGAGGTCCGGGCCACCGGGCCGCTCGTGCTCGTCGAGGACGCCGGTCGCCCGGGGCTCGCCGCGGTCGGGGTGGGGCGTTCCGGCGCCGCCGACCGCGGGGCGCACCGGCTCGGCAACCGGCTCGTCGGCAACGACGACGGGGCGGCGTCGCTGGAGGTGCTGCTCGGAGGCCTCGTCGTGCGCGCCCGCGGACGGGTCACGGTGGCCCTCACCGGCGCCCACGCACCGGCCGAGCGCGACGGACGGGCGGTGTCGCACGCGGCCGTCGTCGACCTCCCGGACGGCGCCGAGCTGCGCCTCGGCACCCCGGTCGGCGGGCTGCGCACGTACCTCGCGGTGCGCGGCGGCATCGCGGTCGAGGCCGTCCTCGGCTCCCGCTCCACCGACACCCTCTCCGGTCTCGGGCCCCCACCCGTCGCCGCCGGCGACGTGCTCGCCGTCGGAGCCGCACCGGCCGCCTTCCCCACCGTCGACCACGCCCCGCACCCCCCTCCGGAGCAGGCCTCGGCCACCCTGCACGTGCTCCCCGGGCCCCGCACGCGGTGGGTGGGCGGGCTCGCCGCCCTGACCACCGCCCGGTGGGAGGTGGCGGCCGAGAGCAACCGCATCGGCCTGCGCCTCACCGGCTCCCGGGTCGGACGGGTGGCACCGCACCACGAGGCCGAGCTCGCCAGCGAGGGACTCGTGCGCGGTGCCGTGCAGCTGCCCCCGGGCGGGGAGCCGGTGCTCTTCCTCGCCGACCACCCGGTCACCGGCGGCTACCCCGTGGTGGCCGTGCTCACCGAGACGGCTGCCGACCGCGCCGCCCAGCTGCGGCCCGGTGAGCCGGTGCGCCTGGCGCCCGCGGCGCCGGGCCGGGACTGAGCCGCGCGGGGCGCTACGGCGACGCGGTGCTCAGCAGCAGGCTCGTCTCGCTGGTCTGCAGGCCCTCGATCCCCCGGATGACGCCGAGCGCGGCGTCGAAGGAGGAGAGGCTGTCGCAGCTCAGCTCGGCGACGAGGTCCCACCGCCCGTTCGTCGTGTGCAGCGCCGCCACCTCGGGGATGCCGCGCAGCTCGCGGATCACCCGGTTGACGTTGCGGCCCTCGACGGCGAGCAGCGAGATGGCCCGCACGACGGTGGCCTCGGCGGGGTCGCGCACCCGCACCGAGAACCCGACGATGACGCCCTCGTTGACCAGGCGCGTCATCCGGTGGGTCACGGTCGCCCGGGTGACGCCCAGCCGCTCCGCCAGCGAGACCACCGGCTCGCGGCCGTTGGCCCGCAGGAGGGAGAGGAGTCGCCGGTCCACGTCGTCGAGCTGCATGCGCAGAACGTACAGCGCCACCGGGCATTGCGGACAGCCACTGTCGTAAACGATGCACTTCGCTGGTTGTTAGTGATCGTCGACGGGCCATAGCCTCCGTGCTCGCGCATCACCAGCGCGTGTCCAGCCCCGTCCCCGCCACACCCGGCGCCGACCACCGGAGGTGACCCCCGTGACCGTCCAGGCCCCCCGCGACGTCCTCCTCGTCCGCCCGCACCACTTCCGTCCGAACCCGCAGACCGCCCTCGACAACACCTTCCAGACCCCGGCCGCGGCCACCTCCGACGTCGCCCGGGGCGCCCACGACGCCGCCACCCGGCTGGCCGAGCACCTGCGCGGTGCCGGGGTCGGCGTGCACCTCGTCGAGGACCACGAGCACGACCGCCCGGACAGCGTCTTCCCCAACAACTGGATCTCCACCCACGACGACGGCCGGGTCGCGATCTACCCGATGTACGCCACGAACCGGCGCCGCGAGCGGCGCAGCGACGTCGTCGACCTCCTGCGCGAGGAGTACCGGGTCACCGAGGTCGTCGACTACTCCGAGGCCGAGGCCCAGGGTCGCTTCCTCGAGGGCACCGGCGCGATGGTCCTCGACCACGTCTCACGGACGGCGTACGCGGCCCGGTCGCTGCGCACCGACTCGGTGCTCTTCCGGCGGTTCTGCGACGCGTTCGGCTACGAGCCGGTCCTCTTCGACTCCGTCGACGCGGCGGGACGGCCGATCTACCACACCAACGTCATGATGTCGGTGGGTACCGAGTTCGCGATGGTGGGGCTCGACACCATCCCCGACCCGGCGGTCCGCGCCGAGGTCACCGCCAGGCTCGAGGCCACCGGCCGCCGGGTCGTGGCGCTCACCCAGCACCAGGTCGCCGAGTTCGCGGGCAACACCATCGAGCTCACGGGCGGGACCGGGCCGGTGCTCGCGCTGTCGGCGCGGGCCGCGGCCAGCCTCACCCTCGACCAGCGCGCGGTCATCGAGCAGTCGTGTGCGCTGCTGCCCGTCGACGTGGCGGCCGTCGAGCTGGCCGGCGGCTCGGTGCGGTGCATGGTCGCCGGCATCCACCTCGAGCGACGCGAGTCCTCGGACCCGGTCACGACGACACGGCTGCAGCGGGTGGCCTGACCCCCGGGTCACGGACCGGCCGAGGGCAGAGGGCCACGCGGCCGGCCCGCGAGGACCCGTCCGCTCACGGCCGGTGGTCCGGCACGGCCGGCCACCGCGGGTGGCGGCCGAGGTGGGCCAGGAGGAGCGAGGCCGGGTCACCTGCGGCGGGCGGCAGCGGCGGGGCGAAGCGACCCGCCCGCCCGGTGGGCGGCACGCGGGCCACGGCCACGGGCAGGAGTGCGGCCGCGAGCAGCGACGGCAGCGGCCGCGGCCGGCCGCGGGCCGCGGCGAGGTCCCAGCCGTGCACCGCCACCTCGAGCGCGCCGACCTCGGCGGCCACCTCCGCGTCGAGCCGGTGCTCGCCGACCCGCACCGGCCCCGCGTCCCCGGACCGGGCCGTCCAGCCCTCGAGCAGGACACAGCCGAGCACCCTGAGGTGGTCGGCGAGGACCTCGGGGCGGCGCGAGGCCGGCGGCGGCCCGGCCCGGGCGATCCGGCCGAGGGCGAGCTCGGTGACCACCTCGAGGGAGTCGACCATGTGGACGAGGAGCCTGGTGAGATCCCACCGGGCGCACGGCGTCGGGAGCGGCCCCTCGGCGTCACGCAGGCCGGCGAGCGCACCCCGGGTGTAGCCGAGCGAGCGCTCGAGCAGGGCGACACCCGCCCGCGGCGGGGCGGTGGCGGGGGACACGGTCAGCCTCCGGCCGGGACGTCCTCGGGGCCCAGCTCGGCCGGAAGGCCGGCCATCGTGAAGTACGCGGTGTCGAAGAAGACGGTGGCGTGGCGCACGAGCGGGCCGTCGAGGTCGAGGACGTGCAGCTGGAACGGCAGGTAGCGCTCGCGCTCGGACCCGCTGTCGCGCAGGTAGAGGCCGAACGCCGGCTGGCCGTTGCACGACGTCGCGGCGAGGGGCATGTCGTGCGTGCCGCCGGGGCAGTGCGTGCCGACCAGGGTCGCGATGGTGCGGGGCCCCTGGTACCAGCCGGTGAAGGGCGGCATCTCCCACACCGCGTCGTCGGTGAAGAGCGCGGCGATGGCGTCGACGTCCTTGCGCCAGAACGCATCGACGTAGCGGTCGAGCAGCGCCCGCTGGGCGTCGTCGAGCTCCGCGGCGGCGGCGGCCTCCGGGGAGGCGTCGACGGCCGCCATCGTCGCGCGCGCCCGCTGGAGGGCGCTGTTGACCGCCGGGACCGAGACACCGGTGGCCTCGGCCACCTCGGCGGCGCTCCACCGGAGCACCTCCCGCAGGACCAGCACCGCCCGCTGGCGCGGCGGCAGGTGCTGGAGGGCGGCGACGAACGCCAGTCGCAGGGTGTCGCGCTCGACGACGACGTCGGCCGGGTCGGCCGTGGCCGCGAGCACGGCGTCGGGCATCGGGCCGAGCCAGGGCACCTCGAGGCGCTCCTCGAGCGGGTCGGCACCCTCCTGCGACGGCGCGCCCAGCCCGGTGGGCAGCGGCCGGCGCGCCGCCCCCTCGAGCGCGGTGAGGCAGACGTTGGTGGCGATGCGGTGCAACCAGGTGCGCATCGACGAGCGGCCCTCGAACGAGCCGTAGGCCCGCCAGGCCCGCAGGTACACCTCCTGCACGAGGTCCTCGGCCTCGCTCGGCGAGCCGGTCATCCGGTAGCAGTGGGCGAGCAGCTCGCGCCGGTAGCGGCGGGTGGCCTCCTCGAAGCCCGGGTCGGCGGTGGCGGCGCTCCCCCGCCCGGTCGTGGCGCCGGCGGGGCCGGCCTCGGCGCGCGCGGCGTCTCCGGTGGTCGACGTCATCGTTCCCTCCTCCGGCACCGCGGCGGTGCCTCACCCGTACCGACCGGCGGGGCGGCCGGAAATCATCGCGCGGCCACGATGAGTTTCCCCGTACCGTCTGGTCGATCCTTCCATGACGACCACCGAGGACCCACCCATCGCCACCCACGAGGCCATCCCGACGGCGCCCGCGCCGCCGACCGCACCGGCACACCCGGCCGCCGCGGAGCCGGCACCCTCCGGGGCCCCGCGCTCCTACCCGGTGCTGCGCTGGCTGGTCGCGGCCACCTTCACGGTGATCCTCAACGAGACCATCATGGTCAACGCCATCCCCCGGCTGATGGCCCAGTTCGAGGTCACCGCGCGGTCGGCCCAGTGGCTCTCGACCGCCTTCATGCTGACGATGGCGGTCGTCATCCCGGTCACCGGCTGGTTCCTCCACCGCGTCACCACCCGGCAGGCGTTCACCGTCGCGATGACGGTGTTCGGCGCCGGCACGGTGGTCGCGATGCTGGCACCGACCTTCCCCGTGCTCGTCGGCGGGCGGGTGGTCCAGGCGGCGGGCACGGCCGTCATGCTGCCGCTGCTCATGACCACCCTGATGACCGTCGTCGACGCGGGTGACCGCGGCCGGGTCATGGGCAACGTGACCCTCGCCATCTCGGTGGCGCCGGCGCTGGGGCCCGCCGTGTCCGGCGTCGTCCTGGCCGTCGGCGGCTGGCGGTGGCTCTTCGGCCTCGTGCTGCCGGTCGCCGCGCTCGTCACCGCCGGAGGGCTACGTCGCCTCACCGACGTCGGCGAGACGCACGTGAGCCGCATCGACTGGCTGAGCGTCGTGCTCTCCGCGTTCGGCTTCGGCGGCCTGGTGTACGGGCTCAGCCGGATCGGTGAGTCCTCGCCCGGCGCCGTGCCCGCCTGGGTGTGGAGTGTCGGCGGCGCCGCGGTCGCGGCCGGGTTCGTGCTGCGGCAGCGCTGGCTGACCCGGCGCTCCGAGCCGCTGCTCGACCTGCGCACCCTGCGGCACCGCACCTACGCGCTCTCGCTGACGCTGCAGTCGATCGCCTTCCTCACCATGCTCGGGGCGATGATCCTGCTGCCGCTCTACCTCCAGGACCTGCGCGGGCTCACCCCGCTCCAGACCGGTCTGCTCGTCGCCCCGGGCGGGCTCGCGATGGGTCTGCTCGGCCCGGTCGTCGGGCGGGTCTTCGACCGGGTCGGCGGCCGGCCGCTCATGGTGCCCGGCTCGGTCGGCGTCCTCGTGGCCCTCGCCGGGCTGAGCCGGGTCGGCGAGACCACGCCGTACGCGGCCGTGCTCGTCATCCAGGTCCTGCTCATGGTGAGCCTCGCGGCCCTGTTCACCCCGGCCTTCACCCTGGGGCTGGGGGCGCTGCCGGCACACCTGTACTCGCACGGCAGCTCGTTGCTCGGCACCGCCCAGCAGGTGTCGGCCGCGGTGGGCACCGCGCTCACCGTGACGATCCTGTCGTGGCGCTCGGCGGCGCTCGCCGACGGCGGCGCGAGCGAGACGGCCGCGTTCGTCGGTGGAGTGCAGGCGGCGTTCGGCGTCTCCGCGGTGCTCGCCGTCGGCGTCGTCGTCGTCGCGATGCTCCTGCCGAACCGCCCGCAGGCTTCTCCCGAGGGTGCGCCCGCCGGGCAGTGACCCGGTCAGTCGGCCGGCTGCACCTCCAGCACCCGCATCATCTCGTGGTCCTCGTGGCTGAGGATGTGGCAGTGCCAGACGTACCGGCCCGCCTTGTCGAAGTGGGCCTTGACCTTCACCATCTGCCCGGGGAGTGCGGTCACCAGGTCCTTCGGGGCGTCCCGGTAGTACTCGGTGCCGACCTCGACGGCGTCCCCGACCTCGACGTTGCTGATCGCGGGGACGGTGCCGTGGCTCCCGTTGTGCTGCTGGACGTGCTGTGGGTTCTCCTCGTCGGCGTCGAAGGTGATCTCGTGACGCCCGAGGGTCTCGAAGTTCACCAGGTGCAGGTGCACCGGGTGGGCGTCCATGGTGAAGTTGTAGATCTCCCACACCTCCGTGGAGCCGAGGGCGGGGGTCTCGGTGGTCTCCTGGAACCAGGTGTACGCCGCTGCCGTGCCGTCCTCGTCGACGGTGCCGAGGAGCGGCTGCAGCCGTCCGAACTCGTCCATGCCCTCGAACAGCGCCACCTTGCGGGTCGTCGGCGTGCCGACGACGCCGGCGTAGCCCCCGTCGTAGGTGAAGGTGTCGGGCACGCTGCTGACCGGCCGGACGACGTCGAACGCCATGACCCGGTCGGTGCGCCGGTCGGGGAAGAGGTCCTCGGGCTCGAGGTCGTCGCCGTACGCCCCGCCGAAGGGCCCGTCGCCACCGAGGTTCGTCATGACCACCCTGGTGCCGGCCAGGGCGGGGTCGCCGAAGTCGACGACGACGTCGTAGCGTCCGCCGGGCTCGACGACGAGGGTGTCGGTCTCCTGCACCGACCCCAGGCCCTGGTCGCTGCCGACGACCCGGAACGGGAGCGGTGAGCCGGCGCCGGTGAGGGTGGTGGCTCCGAGGGGAACGGCGACGAACTGGAGCACGAGGAACCGCGAGTCGCACCCGTTGAGCAGCCGCATCCGGTAGTGCCGGGGCTCGACGTCCTGCTTCGGCCAGATCCTGCCGTTGACGACCATGTGGTCGCCGAAGAACTCGGCGAGCGCCGTTGGTCCACCCCCGGGGAACAGCTCGGGCGGCAGGGTCACACCCTCCTCGGTGATGAAGTCGTCGTAGGCCGGGTCGCCGGGAAACGCCGGGTAGAACAGCGAGCCGTCGTCGGAGAACATCCGGTCCTGGATGGCGTACGCCAGCTCGTAGGGGAACGCCGGGAGTCCCGCGTCGTTGCCCGGCATCCCGGTGTCGACCTCGTCGCGGACGAAGTAGAAGCCGGCGAGCCCGGCGTAGACGTTCAGGCGGGTGATCCCGAGGGCGTGGTCGTGGTACCACAGGGCCCCCGCCGGCACGTGGTTGTCGTAGCGGAAGCTGGTGGTGAACCCGCCCTCGACGAAGTCCCACTGCGGGCCCTTGACCTCGCCGTCGGGGCTGTAGAAGAACTCGGGGTTGCCGTCGTACTGGAAGTCGGTGTGGCCACCGTGCACGTGGGTGATGATCGGCACCCCGTTCCTCGCGATGCTGTACTGCCGGTAGTCGACGCCGTTGGCCGAGCTCGGCCCGTGGAGCGAGTAGCACCAGTGCAGGTTCTCGTCGACGGGCAGCAGGTGCTTCTTGCCCTGGAGCCCGTTGGTCCAGCGGACGATCGTCTCGTCGGCGCCACCGGCCGAGGCACTGACCACCTGGATCGTCTGGCCCGGCCAGGTCACGGTGCGGTCGCCGTACCCCCAGATCCTCGTCCGCAGCCTGCGGCCGCTCCTCGGGTCGACCAACCCGGTCTCCTGGACTCCCTGCCGGACCGCGATGCTGAAGTTCGGCTTGTGCGCGGCCCGGCCCTTCTCGCTCAGGTCCTTGAAGAGGAACGCCGGGTCGAGCGCGTTGGGGGCGGGCTCGACGAACATCGGTTGGGTCAGTGGGTCACTGAGCCCGGAGGCCAGCGGCACCGCGAGCGCCCGCCGCCCACGGACGGCGAACCCGGGCACGGCGGCGCCGGCGACGCCGAGGGCGCCGAGCCGGAGCACGTCCCGGCGGCGGATGCCGTCACCGGAGGTGGGGGTGCGGGTGGATGCGGACACGGCTCCTCCTCACGGCTCCCCGCGACGTCGCTCCCTGCCACGACGCAGGACACCCTCCCTGCCGGGGCGCCCGTAGCGGGCCACGTGAAGCCTCATCCACCCTCGTGACCCGGAGCCGTCTTGCCGCTACCAGCCTCACCCGCCTGGGCGTCCGCTGTGAATAGTCTGTCCGGGTCATTCGGATGCGGGGCCGCCACGTCCACGACGACCTTGCCCCGGGCCCGGCCGGCCGCGACGTGCTCGATGGCGGCGGCCGCCCCCTCGAGCGGCCACGAGCGCTCGAGGACGGTGCGCACCGCGCCGGAGTCGATGACGCGGCCCAGCTCCTCGAGGTCCTCGGCGGTCTCGGTGGAGACGAGCATGACCAGGCGCTGGCGCACGAACGGTGAGAGCAGCATCGCGGCCACGCCGCGCTGGAAGCCGCCGGTGAGCCGGCCGCCGCCCTCCCCGCCGACGACGACGAGGGTCCCGCGCGGGGCGAGCACCCGGCGCAGCGTGCGCAGGCTGCGTCGGCCGCCGATGTCGAGGACGGCGTCGTAGCGGACCCCCTCCGCATCGACGTCCTCCCGGGTGTGGTCCAGGACGTGCACCGCCCCCAGGGAGCGGACCAGGTCGGCCTTGGCCGGCCCGCAGACCCCGGTGACGCGGGCGCCGGCGGCCACGGCGAGCTGCACCGCGAAGGTGCCGACGCCCCCGGACGCACCGACGACGAGGACCCGGTCCCCCGGGGCGACGCCGGCGAGCCGGACGGCCTGGAGCGCCGTCAGGCCGGACACCGGGACGGCGGCGGCCTCGCGGGCGCTGAGCACCGTCGGGGGCGGCGCCAGCCGCCCCCGGGGGGCGACGGCGAGCTCGGCGAGGGAGCCGTCGGCCGTGCCGAACACGGCGTCGCCGGGTGCGAGGTCGTCGACCCCGGCCCCGACCGTCACCACGGTGCCCGCGAGGTCCCGGCCCGGCGTGCGGTACCGCGGTCGCCGCACCCCGAGGGCGAGCCGGACCATGAGCGGCAGCCCGACGGCGAGGTGCCAGGTGCCGCGGTCGACCCCGGCGGCGGTCACCCGGACGAGCACCTCGTCCCGGCCGGGCACGGGCTCGGGCACGTCGGCGACCCGCAGGTGGTCGAGCCCGTAGTGGTCCTGGACGACGGCGCGCACGACGTTCTCCCTTACGGCGTAAGACGGGTGTTGGATGGCCCGAAGCGTACCCTTACGCCGTAAGATCAGGCAACCCCGACCGAGGAGGCCCCGTGCCACCGACCGCCCGACGACCCGGCCTGACCCTGGGGGCCGTCGTCACCACCGCGGTCGCCCTGGCCGACGAGGAGGGCCTCCCCGGACTGTCGATGCGCGCCGTCGCCGGCCGGCTCGGTGTCGAGGCGATGTCGCTGTACCACCACGTGCCCAGCAAGGACGCCCTCCTCGACGCGATGGTCGACCTCGTCTTCGGTGAGTTCCACGCCCCCGAGGCGACCGGTCCCTGGCGGGAGGAGCTCCGGCGCCGCTCGGTCACCGCCCGCCGGGCCCTGCTGCGCCACCGGTGGGCCGTCGGGCTGATGGACTCGCGGCGGCGACCCGGGCCCGAGACGCTGCGCCACCACGACGCGGTCCTCGCGTGCCTGCGCGGGGCCGGGTTCTCCCTCGCCGCCACCGGCCACGCGGTCGCCCTGCTCGACGCCCAGCTGTACGGCTTCATGCTCCAGGAGCTGGCCCTGCCCTTCACCGGGGAGGCGGAGCTGGCCGAGATCGGCGCCGAGGTGCTCGACGACGACACCGCGGCGGCGTTCCCGCACGTCGCCGAGTTCGCTCGTGACCACGCGCTGCGCCCGGGGTGGTCCTTCGGCGCGGAGTTCGACGTCACGCTCGACCTCGCCCTCGACGCCGTGGCCGGACTCGCCGCCGATAGGGCCCCCGGCGCGGTGGCCGGCACGGTGGCCGGCGGGCGGGCCGCTGCGGCCCCACCGGCGGCGGAGCGGCCGGAGCCGGTCCACGTGCTCGCCCCCGTGCTCGGTGTCGACGGGTGCCGGTCGGGCTGGGTGGGTGCCCTGCTCGTCCCGGGGGCGCCACGACCGCGCGTCGTCGTGGCACCCACCGTGGCCGAGCTCGTGGAGTCGGTGCGCTCGGAGGTGGGGCTGCGCGTCGTCGGCATCGACATCCCCATCGGCCTCCCGGACGCCGGCGTCCGCCGGGCCGACGTGCTGGCCCGGCGGGCGCTGCGGGGCCGGGCCTCGTCGGTGTTCACGACGCTGACCCGGGCCGCCTACGCCGAGGCGAGCCGCGCGGACGCCGACGCGGTCAACCGGGGGCTCAGCGGCCAGGGGGTGGGGGCGCAGGCCTTCGCGCTGCGCGCGAGGGTCCTCGAGGTCGACGCCTGGGTCCGGTCGCGGCCGACCGTCGAGGTGCTCGAGGTGCACCCCGAGGTCTCGTTCGTCGAGATGACCGGCGGCCCGCTGCCCGCCGGGAAGAAGACCGACGAGGGGCGGCAGGCACGGCTGGAGGCGCTGGCCGCGGCCGGGGTGGCACGGCCCTCGGTGCTCGCGGGGTCGGGGTACGCCGCCGACGACGTGCTCGACGCGTGCGCGGTCGCGTGGACCGCTGGCCGGCGGGTGGCCGGGCTGTCACGGTCGCTGCCCGAGCGGCCCGAGGTGTTCTCCGACGGCATCCCGGCGGCCATCCACGTCTAGCGCGTGGCATCGTCCGCGCCGGTGCCCCACCGTGGGCCGGCGGCCGTGGGCACGCACCCACCCGGACGGAAACGCCGTCGCGACGGGTCCGTGGCGCGTGGGATGGTGCCGCCATGACCTCCCGCGTCGCCCACACCACCATCGACTGCCACGACGCCTACTCCCTCTCCCAGTGGTGGAAGGTGGTCCTCGGCTACACCGACATCGAGGGGGACCCCAACCTCCCGGACCACGAGGAGTGCATGATCGTCAGCCCCGACGGCGCGCACCGGCTCCTCTTCATCGAGGTGCCCGACGACAAGGTCGTGAAGAACCGGCTGCACCTGGACCTCGAGCCGCTCGAGGGCACCCGCGACGAGGAGCTCACCCGGCTCCTCGAGCACGGTGCCACCCAGGTCGCCGACCTCCGCGGGAAGTACGGCCCCGGCACCGGCTGGGTGGTGCTCGCCGACCCCGAGGGCAACGAGTTCTGCATCCTGCGAGGCCGCGCCGAGCGGGACGCCGCGGCCGCGGAGTAGGGACCGGCGGCGGCACCGCAGCCGGAAGGGCGTCAGTCGTCGTCGACGAGCACGACGTCGAGGCGGCGCGGCCCGTGCACGCCCTCGACCCGGGTGAGCTCGATGTCGCTGGTGGCCGACGGGCCGCTGATCCATGTCTGGGGGAGCCGGGGGTCCAGCGCCGCCACGGCCTGCGGGACGTCCGCGACCACCTGGTCGGCGGTGACGACGCAGACGTGGTGGTCGGGCACGAGGGTGAGGGCGCGCCGGCCCTGCCCCGGGCCGTGGGTCAGGACGATGGTGCCCGTCTCGGCGATGCCGAGGGTCGCGGTGGTGACGACGGCGTCGACGTCGTCGAGTCCGCGCGTCGTGAGGTCGCGGGGCGCCACCGTGTGCGGCAGGTCGAGCCACACCCCGTCGGGCACCACCACCCGGCTGGCGTCGTCGAGGACGGCGACGACGGCGGCCTCGAGCCCGGTGCGGCGGCAGCGGGTCACGCTGGCCCGGTAGTCGGCGACCCGCTCGGCGAACAGCTCGACCAGGGCCGCCCGGTCGCGCACCGGCGTCGCAGGGGGCGCCGGCACCACGCCGGACGGCGGGGACGGGCCGCCGGTGGACCCGCCGGACGCCCGGTGGTCCCGCCCGGGGGCCAGCGCCGCGCGGACCGCGGCCAGCACGTCGTCCCGGGCGCTCATCGGCCCGGCCCGCCCGTGCGCCCCTCCCGGCGCCACCAGGCGCGGAACGACTCCGGCGGTGGCGTCGGCAGGTCGCGGGCACCGGTCCACCGGGAGCCCGGGCCGGGCAGCCACGTCAGCGCGGAGCGGCCCCCCGGCATCCGCCGCCCCTTCATCAGCCGGCCGGCGGCACCGGCGACCCGCTCGCCGAGCGCGACCCGCCGGGCGTCGGCGAAGGCCCAGCCGGCCCCCCGCATCGCCACCGCCTCCGCACTCGGCACCCGGTCGCCGCGATGGGCGTCGACGACCCGGCTGCGCAGGTGGACGAGCACCTCGGGGATGTCGATCCCCACCGGGCACACGTCGGCGCAGGCGCCGCACAGCGTGGAGGCGTACGGCAGCGCGTCGGTGGCGGCGTCCTCACCGGTGCCCTTGAGGAGGGGGCCCAGGATGGCCCCGATCGGCCCGGGGTACACCGAGCCGTAGGCGTGCCCACCGACCCGCTCGTAGACCGGGCAGACGTTGAGGCAGGCCGAGCACCGGATGCAGCGCAGCGCCTGTCGTCCGACCTCGTCGGCGAGCGCCCGGGTGCGCCCGTTGTCGAGCAGGACGACGTGCACCTCCTGGGGCCCGTCCCCGGGCGTCACCCCCGACCAGGTGGAGGTGTACGGGTTCATCCGCTCCCCCGTGGAGGAACGCGGCAGCACCTGGAGGAACACGTCGAGGTCGGACCACCTGGGCAGGACCTTCTCGATGCCGACGACCGAGACGAGCACCTCGGGCAGGGTCAGGCACATCCGGCCGTTCCCCTCGGACTCGACGACGACGAGGGTTCCGGTGTCAGCGACCGCGAAGTTGGCCCCGGACACCGCCATCCGCGCCGAGAGGAACTTCTCGCGCAGGTGCTGCCGGGCGGCGGCCGCCAGCTCGGCCGGATCGTCGGTGAGGTCGTCGGGCGCCGGGCGGCCGGCGGCGGCCATCCGGCGCCGGAACACCTCGCGGATCTCGGCGCGGTTGCGGTGGATGGCGGGGACGAGGATGTGGCTTGGCAGGTCGTCGCCGAGCTGGACGATGAGCTCGGCGAGGTCGGTCTCCCAGGCGGCGATGCCCCGCTCGGCGAGGGCCTCGTTGAGCCCGATCTCCTGGGTGGCCATCGACTTGACCTTGACCACCTGGTCGACGCCGTGGTGGCGCGCCACCCGGGCCACCACCTCGCAGGCCTCCGCCGCGTCGCGCGCCCAGTGCACGATGGCACCCCGTTCCGTGAGCGAGGCCTCGAGGGTGAGCAGGTGCTCGTCGAGGTGGGCGAGGGCATCGTCCTTGACGGCCGCTGCACGGGCGCGCAGTGCCTCCCAGTCGTCGACCTCGGCCACGACGGCGGTCCGCTTGGCCCGGATCGTGCTCGTCGCGTGCGCCAGGTTGCGCCGGAGCTGGGTGTCGGACAGCGCCTCGCGGGCCGCCACCGGGAACGGCGGCATGCCGACGAAGGTCCGGGCCCCCATCAGCCGGGTACCTCCGCGGGGTCGTCCGCGGTGGAGACGAGCACCTCGGCGAGGTGCATGGTCCGCACGCCCGCGCGCTGCCGGGAGAGCAGGCCGCCGATGTGCATGAGGCACGAGGCGTCGCCGGCCACGAGGACCTCGGCGCCGGTCTCGCGCACGTGGCGCACCTTGTCGGACCCCATCGCCACCGAGACGTCGGGGTTCTTGACCGCGAAGGTGCCACCGAAGCCGCAGCACTCGTGCGCCTCGGGCAGCGCGACGAGGTCGATGCCGCGGACCGCCTCGAGCAGGCGGTGCGGCCGGTCGCCGACGCGCAGCATCCGGAGGGAGTGGCACGTCGGGTGGTAGGTGACCCGGTGCGGGAACGAGGCGCCGACGTCCGTGACTCCCAGGACGTCGACGAGGAACTCGCTGAGCTCGAAGGTGCTCGCCGCCGTGCGACCGACCGCCTCGAGCAGCCCGCGGCCGCCCGCCCGGCGGGCCACCACGGCGTGCTGGTGCCGCACCGAGCCGGCGCACGACCCGCTCGGGACGACGACGGCGTCGAAGCCCTCGAAGGCCTCGACGTAGCGGCGGACCGCGGGCACGGCCTCGTCGAGGTAGCCGGTGTTCACCATGGGCTGGCCGCAGCAGGTCTGGGCGGAGGGCACCTCGACCTCGACCCCGAGGCGGCGGAGCAGGCGCACCGTCGCCCGGGGGGCCTCGGGGAACATCGAGTCCCCGAGGCAGGTGGACATGACCGCGACGCGCATTGAGTGCTCTCCCGTCGGTGGAGTCGGTCCTGCACGGCTCACCGTAGTGGTCGGCGGCCCGTCGCGTCCCCCGACGCCTGGAGCCGGTACGCGGGCGTATCAGCACCGGCTCAGGACCCTCCTCGCACACATCACCTCGACACGGAGGAGGGCGACCATGGAGACGAGCAGGTGCCCGGAGTGCGGGCGGCCCGCCGAGGTGGTCGACCGTTTCGTCCTCGACTCGACCGACGGACCCGTGGAGCACGCTCACGTGCGCTGCGTGGACCGGCACCACTTCCGGCTGCCCGTGGAGTACCTGGCGAGGGAGCCACGCCGGCCCGCCGCGGCGGTGGGCGGCGGCGTCGGGGGGCCGGACGCGGCCAGGGTGTCGAGGGTCGCGGAACATACGTGGCCGCAGGGGCGTAGGCACGGGTGAACCCGTCCGCGACCCCCAGGAGACGACATGCCCCGCTGGACCTACGTCGACGTGCCCGACCTGACCGGACGCACCGCCCTCGTGACGGGCGCGAACTCGGGCATCGGGCTGGTGGAGGCACGCGTCCTCGCCCAGCACGGCGCCGAGGTCGTGCTGGCCGTGCGGCGCCCGGAGGCGGGCGAGGAGGCGGCCGAGCGCATCCGCCGCACCGGTGCGCCGGGGCGGGTCGTGGTGGAGGAGCTGGACCTGGCCTCGCTCGAGTCGGTGCGGGCCCTGGCCGACCGCCTGGGCGAGCGGGTCGGGGGGCGGCTGGACCTGCTGCTCAACAACGCGGGCGTGATGACGCCACCGCGCCACCGCGAGACGCGCGACGGCTTCGAGCTCCAGTTCGGCACCAACCACCTCGGCCACTTCGCGCTGACCGGCCGGCTGCTGCCGCTGCTGCTCGCCGCCGACGCACCGCGGGTCACCACCGTGTCGTCGATCGCGCACCGCCGGTCGGACGCCGCGGTCGCGGACGGCAGCCCGCGCGAGGGATACGACCCTCAGACCGCCTACGGACGCTCCAAGCTCGCCAACCTCCTCTTCGCCGACGAGCTCCAGCGGCGCGCGGCCGCCGCCGGCACGGACCTCACGTCGACCGCCGCCCACCCCGGGGTGACCGGGACCAACCTCGTCGCCAGCCCGGACGGGATGGGGGCGAACCGGATCGTCGGCACCGTGGGTCAGTGGGTGGTCCGGCTGCTCTTCCCCAGCCCCGAGCGGGGGGCCGAGGCAGCCGTGTACGCGGCGACGGTGGCCGAGCCGGCGTCGTACACCGGGCCCACCGGGCCCGGGGAAGCCGTCGGGCCGGTGGGCCCGGCCGAGCGGAGCGCGCTGGCGCGGGACGAGTCGCTGGCCCGGGTGCTCTGGGAGCGCAGCGAGGAGCTCACCGGGGTGCGTTTCGACTTCGGCCGTGCCGGGACGGGGTCGGCTCGCGAGACCGCCTGAGGACTGACGACCTGGGCTGACGAGACGCCGGACGAGATCGACCGGGTCGAGGCGCCGGCCCCGCCCCGCCGATCCCCATCCCCGACCCCGCCGGCCACCTCCCCGACGAGCCGCCTGTCGGCCGGCCCCACCGAGGCCAGGCGGCGCTCCAGGACCGTTGTCGGTGGTCGGGGGTAGCGTCTGGTCGTGGGGGAAGGGGAGTCCATGGTGGGGCTGACGGAGGCGGCGGTGGGCGCCGAGCGTGCGCTCGTCCTGGGGTTGGCGGCGGAGCGTGTGGCCGTCGCGGGTGTCGGGACTCTCGCCGAGCACGTCGCGTCGGTCGCTGCGTTGCAGCGGGTGCTCGATGTGGCGTCGGCGGCGCAGGAGCTGGCGGTGGCGCGGGTGGCGGCGATCGAGTCGCAGTGGGCCGAGGACGGCACGGTGGTGGAGCGGCACCGGGGGCCGGGGCACGTGTCGGTGGATGCGGCGGGGGTGGTGGCCGGGGTGCTGGGGTGCACGGCGGCGCACGCGGAGGCGCGGGTGCGGGCGGCGGTCCGCCGGGCGGGGGACGGCCCGCCGGGGACGGCGGGGCACACGGGGTTGGGTGGGTTGCACGCGGCGATGGCGGCCGGGCGGCTGGACCGGTACCGGGCCGAGGTGGTGGCGGCCGAGCTGGAGGAGGCTCCGGCGCAGGTGGCGGCCACGGTGGTCGCGGCGGTGGAGCCGTGGTTCACCTGTGAGACGGGTCCGCAGCTGCGGCGGCGGGTGCGGCGGATGCTGGCGCGGGTCAGCCCGGACCTGGTGCGGCAGCGGGCGCGGCGGGCGCGCAGCGAGTGCCGGTTGGAGCGGTGGGCCTCGGAGCCGGGGGTGGACTGCTGGCACGGCACGTTCCCGTCGGAGGAGGCGGCGGCGGCGTGGGCAGCGGTGGACGCCCTGGCGCAGCGGTACGTCGCCGACGGCACCTGTGAGCGGATCGACCGGGCCCGGGCGAAGGCGTTGACCGACCTGGTCACCGGTCACGCGAGCATCGAGGTCGGTGTGGTCCTGACCGTCCCGCAGGGGTCGGTCACCGACCCGGCCACGACCGCCGCCGGCGCCAGCCCCGGGCGAACCGGTGCGACTTCCGGCCCCGGGCGACCCGAGGCGGTGGCCGGCGCGAGCCCGGCGGTGGGAGACGGCGGCACCGCCGCCGCCCGGGGTGCGGTGGACGCCGGGGAGCCGGTGGCGGCGGCCGCGCCGGCCGGGGCGGGGCCGCACCCGGATGACCTGGTCGAGGTCCCCGGGCTGCGCGCCGGCGAGCCGCTGCTGGTGCCGCGCGCCTGGCTCGAGGGCCTGACCCGCGAGGCCGCCGCTGCCGCGGCCGCGCCCGGGGCGTCCCGGTGGGCCCGGCGACGGCTGCGGGTACGCGCCTGCCACCCGGCCACCGGCGCCATCACCGACGACCTCACCGACAACCGCGAGCACCCCGGGCCCGGCCCGACCGATCCGCCCACCGGAGCCGACCCGACAGCCCACGCCCACCCCCAGCGAGCAGACGCGACCCGCGACGCCGACGGCCCGCCCAGCAGCCCCCCGAACGTCGACGACACGCCCAGCGCTCCCCCGAACGGCGGTGCCGTACCCGGCAGCCGAGCTGCGGCGGGCCCGGGCCCGTACCGACCACCGCGGCACCTGGCCGAGCTCGTCCGCGCCCGCGACCGGCACTGCCGCTTCCCCGGCTGCCACGTCGCCGCCGTCTTCTGCGACCTCGACCACGTCCGCCCCTGGCCCGCCGGACCCACCGCCGCCGACAACCTGGCCTGCCTCTGCCGCCGCCACCACCGCGTCAAGCAGCGCCCCGGCTGGACCGCCCGCCTCCACCCCGACGCCACCCTCACCTGGACCGACCCCACCGGCGCCACCCGCACCACCCACCCCCCGGACGCCCTGCACCCCCTGGTCCTGCCCCACCGCGGCGACGAACCGTCCCACGCCCCCCACCAGCCCCGGCTCGACCTGCCCGAGGCACCCCACAGCACCCTCGAGTTCACCCTCGAACACCGACTCGCCGCCGTGACGGTCCGCACCGCACCCGCCCCGCCGATCACCTCCGACCACCGCCCCCGCGCGGCACACCCACCACGCGACTCCCTTCCCGACGACCCACCCTTCTGACCCAACGTGCCGCGGCTGCCCGACCCACCGGGAGGTCAGCAGCGTGCCGCGGCTGCCCGACCCACCCGAGTCAGGATCGCCGCGTCGGTCACGGCGAGCGGCGCGGCCGCCTCAGGAACGCCGCAGCAGTACCGCCGTGAACTGCTGCGTCGCGCCCCACGGCGTCACGTGGTCCTCCCCACTCGTCGCGACGAGCTCGAAGCCGGGGAACGCCGCGGCGAGCCCCTCGTGGGTGTAGCGGACGATGGGCAGCCCGCTGCACGTCGTCGGGCCGTCCGGGCCGAAGGTCGCGACGACGAGCCACCCACCCGGCTCGAGGTGGCGCTCCACCGCCGCTCGGTAGTCGTCGCGCTCGTCCTGCTCGACGAGGAAGTGGAAGACGGCCCGGTCGTGCCAGAGGGCGTACCGCCGCCCGAGGTGGAGGTCGAGCACGTCGGCCGCCTCGAGCCGGACGTCGGCTCCGTCGGGTCCGAGCCGCTCCCGCACGGTCGCGAGCGCCGTGGTGCTGAGGTCGACCGCCGTCAGGTCGGAGTACCCCCGCCCGACGAGGTGGTCGACCAGCGTGGACCACCCGGCCCCGACGTCGATGACCGGGCGCTCGGGCGCCACCCCGGTGCCGTCGACCAGCCCGAGGGACAGCTCGGGCACCGACTGCCACCACGAGACGCCGTCCAGGTCCTTGCCGTCGTGGACGTTCTCCCAGTACGCGGACCGGCCGGCGTGGTCGGTGGGCCGCACGCGGTCGGAGGACATGGCCCGACGCTAGCGCCGGGCCGCGCCGCCGGACCAGCCGGTGTAAGGAGACCGTCACACCGAGGACGGTGCGCTTCCCTGGGCGACGCGCCTACCGTTCAGGACATGGATGGCGAGACGATCGTCCCGCAGGGACCGCAGGACACCCCGGCCGGTGCCGTGGACGTGCTCGTCGACGGTGGCGAGATGGACTGCGGCAGCGGGCTCCTGCTCCTCATCACCCGCGCCATGCGTCGCCTGGGAGAGGGCGGCCGTCTCGGGGTCCGCAGCGCCGAGCCGTCGGTCGCCGTCGACCTCCCCGCGTGGGCGGACCTCGTGGGGCACGACATCACCGGGTCCAGCACGGACGGCGACGAGGGGCCGTGGTGGTTCGTCGTCCGCAAGGCGCCGGCGCGAACCAGCCCACGGTCGGTCTTCAGCGCCGGCGACCGCGTCTCCGTCGGCCGCCGGCTCTGGCTGTACACGAACTTCGACTGCAACCTCGCGTGCACCTACTGCTGCGCCGAGTCCTCGCCGAGGGCCACGGCCCGCCGCTTCGACGTCGCGACGGCCCGGACCGTGTTCGACGAGTTCCGGGCGATGGGCGGTGAGGAGGTCCTCCTCACCGGGGGTGAGCCCTTCATGCACCCCGACCTCGACGAGCTCGTGGCGGCCGCCGAGGGCCTGGACCGCACCATCCTCACCAACGCCATGGTTGTCGGGCGCGGCCGTCGCCGGGCGACGCTCGAGGGCATGGACCGCACGGTGCTCCTCCAGGTCAGCCTCGACTCCGCGACCCCGGACCTGCACGACCGACAGCGCGGCACGGGTGCCTGGCAGCGGGCGATGGCGGGCATCGCCGAGGCCCAAGGCCTCGGGTTCCGGGTCCGGGTCGCGGCGACGCTGCACGACGAGGACCCGGAGGGCGTCGCCTCGCTGCACGCCCACCTGGACCGGATCGGCATCGACCGCGACCTGCGCCTCGTCCGCCCGGTGGCACGGGAGGGATTCGCCGACACCGGGCTGCACGTCTCGCTCGACACCGTCGAGCCCGAGCCGACCCTCACCGTCGACGGCGCCTGGTGGCACCCGGTGGCCGTGACCAACTCCCACCTGAGGATCGCCGACGCACCCCTCCCCCTCGAGGAGGTCTTCGGCGTGGTCCGGGACACCCTCGCAGCCCAGGACGCCGCGACCGCCGCCGGGAGGGAGGTGTTCCGCTGTGCCTGAGCCGACGACCGGTGCCACGCCCTCCGGCACCGACGACACCGACCGCACGGACACCACCCCCACCACGGCTTCCGGCAGCGGACCTCGCCGGCTCCAGCGGTGGCTCCTGGCGCCTGCGGTCGACCCGATCCCGGCCTCGCTCGCCCGCTACGCCACCGTCGTCCGGATCGTCCTCGGCCTGCTCTGGCTGTGGAACGTCAACTGGAAGGTGCCGCCGGACTTCGGCCGCGCCAACGAGGTCGGCCTGTACAAGTTCACCGAGTTCGGCGTGAGCCACCCCGTGTTCCCACCCTGGGCCTGGCTCACCGAGAACCTCGTCCTCCCCAACCTCTCGCTATTCGGGTGGTTCGTGATCGTCTCGGAGACCGCGCTCGCGGTGCTCCTGCTCTCCGGCGCCTGGGTGCGCCTGGCCGCCCTCCTCGGCGTCGCCCAGAGCGTCGTCATCGCCCTGTCGGTCGCCTTCGCACCGCACGAGTGGGCCTGGGCCTACCTCCTGATGATCGTGGCCCATCTCGGCCTGCTCAGCACCTCACCGGGCCGCTACCTCGCGGTGGACGCGGTCCGTGCGGGGCTCTCGGACGGCCGGTCGCTGGCCCGGGTCGCAGGCGGCGTCGCCCTCGTCGCCGGTCTCTACTCGGTGCTCGCCGGTGTCGGCGACCCGCTCGCCGCTGCAGGTCCGCAGATCGGCACCTCGAGCTGGGAGGTCGGGCTGGGGTCGTTCAACGTCGTCGGCGGTGTCGTCCTCCTCGTCGTGGGCCTGGCCCTGCTGGCGGCCGAGCGCCTCGGCTCGCGGGCCGCGTGGGTCGCGGTGGGCGTGGCGCTCGCGGCGGCCGCCCTGATGCGGGTGCAGGCCGGGTTCGCCGACCGGCTCCTCGGCGGCGGCGGCACCTCCACCACCCTGCTCCTCACCCTGGCCCTCGTGGCCGCCACCCGCGCCCGGGTCCTCGCCGGCTCCAGGTGACCCGCCGGCGACGCCACCGACCTCAGGGTTCCCGGAGTTCCCGGCACACGTCGTTGGACGGGAGCGCCGGTCGTCGACCGCCGCGGGCGGGGGCGGACGGGGGACCGGCCTAGGCTGGGGCCCATGACCCTCCGTTCCGCAAACCTCGAACGGATCGACGGCGGGCTCTTCGACGTCCTCGTCGTCGGTGCCGGCATCAACGGCGCCGTCTCGGCCGCCTCCCTCGCGGGCCGCGGCGCCACGGTGGCCCTGGTCGACCGGGGTGACTTCGGCGGCTTCACCAGCCAGGAGTCGAGCAACCTCGTCTGGGGCGGCTTCAAGTACCTCGAGAACTACGAGCTGCCCCTGGTGTTCGGTCTGTGCCGCAGTCGCAACCGGCTGATGAAGGCCTACCCCGACAACATCAAGGAGATCGGCTTCCTCGCGGCCCTCGGCGAGAAGTCGCCGTACTCCCCGTGGTTCGCGGCGCTCGGTGCCACCGCCTACTGGGGCATCGGCCTGTTCGGCACCAAGCGGCCCCACGTGTACGACGCCGAAGCGGTCAAGGCCGAGGAGCCGGTGATCGACACCTCGGGCCTGCGCGGCGGCATCCAGTACCAGGACGCCTACCTCGTCGACAACGACGCCCGCTTCGTCTTCGCGTTCGTCCGGTCTGCCCTCGAGGCCGGGGCGGCGGTGGCCAACTACGTCGAGCTCGTCTCCGCGGAGCGCATCGGCGACCGGTGGGTGGTCCAGCTGCGCGACACCGACACCGGCGAGGAGCTGACCACCTCCGCCCGTACCGTCGTCAACGCCGCCGGACCCTTCGTCGACGACCTCAACGGTCTCTGGGACCTCACCACCGAGCACCGGATCGTCTACTCCAAGGGCATCCACCTCGTCGTCCCCCGCCTCACGACGACGCGCCACGACCGCGTCCTCGCGTTCTTCGACGACACCCAGCGGCTGTTCTACGTCATCCCGATGGGGCGCCGCTCGGTCATCGGCACCACGGACACCCGCGTCGACAGCCCGTACACCGAGGTCACCGACGAGGACCGCGACTTCCTCCTCCAGCAGATCAACGCCCGCCTCGACCTGCCGGAGCCGCTGACCCGTGCCGACGTCATCGCCGAGCGCTGCGGCGTGCGACCGCTCGTCGTCCGCCGGGGGGCCGGCGACCAGGCGGACGAGGACTGGACCTCGTTGTCCCGCAAGCACGAGATCGAGCGCGACGACCACCGCGCCGTCGTCACCGTGTTCGGCGGCAAGCTCACCGACTGCCTCAATGTCGGGGAGGAGGTCGCCGCGGAGATCGAGCACCTGGGCATCCCGCTCGAGGACGACCTCGGCGGCTGGTACGGCGAGCCCGCCGCCGCGACCCGCGCGGAGTTCTACCGCCAGGCGCGGCTGATGAAGCTGGACAGCCTGCGCACCAAGCCCGACACCGAGCCGCTCACCGACCGGCTCTGGCGCCGCTACGGCCGGCGGGGCTTCGACATGCTCGAGTCGATCCGGGCCGACCCCCGGATGGGCGAGGACGTGATGGGCTCGGCCGACTACCTCCGCGTCGAGCTGCACAACGCCGCTGAGCACGAGATGGTCGTGACCCTCGACGACTTCATGCGCCGGCGCAGCAAGATCGACCTCGTCGTCCGCGACCGCGACATCTTCGAGGGCGAGGGGCTGCGCGAGGTGGCCCACATCCTCTTCGGCGACGATGCGAAGCGCCGGCTCGACGACTACCTCGCATCCCGCCGCCGCACGCCGCGCGACGAGCCGGCTGCCGGCTGACAGCAGGTCCACAGCCGGTCGCGAGGCGGCGTGGAGCCCCGCGCGACACGGTGGCTGTCATGACCGTCACCGCCCTCGACCACCCGGCTCCTGCCACGGGTGCGCTCCCGACCGTGCGACAGCTGATCGCCGAGCTCGCCGCGACGGAGGACGACCTCCGCGCACTGCGGAGGTCGTCCGCCCCCGACCGGCGGCTGGCCCTCGCCCGGCGGCAGGCGCGCATCGTCCGCGAGCTGCGCCGCCGGCACGCCTCGACGAGCTGGGCCGAGGTCAGACCTCGACCAGCACCTCGGCCAGCGGCTTGCGCGTGATGGCCGGCACCCGGGCCCCCTCCGCCGGGTGGCCCACCGGGATGACGACGAACGGGCGCTCGTTCCGTGGGCGGCCGAGGATCTCGCCGAGGAAGCGCATCGGGGACGGCGTGTGGGTGAGGGTGGCGAGGCCCGCCCGGTGCAGCGCCGCCAGGAGCAGCCCGACCGCGATCCCGACCGACTCCTTGGGGTAGTAGGCCCTCGGCTCGGCCCCGCCACGGTGGACCTCGAAGACGACGACGAGTACCGGGGCGGTCTCGAGGAACGGCTTGTCCGCGTCGGTACCGAGCGGGGCCAGCGCCTCGAGCCACTCCTCACCGGCGCGCCGTCGGTAGAACTCCCGCTCCTCGGCCTCCGCGCCCTCGCGGATGCGCCGCCGGGCCGTGGGGTCGGTGACGACGACGAAGCGCCACGGCTGGACGTTGGCGCCGCTCGGTGCCGTGGCGGCGGCGCGCACCGCCTCGCGGACGGCATCGAGGGGGACGGGGGTGGCCGCGAAGTCGCGCACCGTGCGCCGGGTGGACAGCTCGTCGGCGAACGTGCGCACCCGCGCCACGCGCTCCTCGTCGCTGAGGTCCGGCCCGCGCGGCGCAGGGACGGTGGGCGGCACATCGGCGGCGTCGGTCATCCTCCGAGTCTGCCGTGCGGCGACGGGGGCACCGACGCTGCTCCGGGGGCAGGAGTCTCGACAGGCCAGCTGCCGGGGGGTGACGTGCACCCTGACGTGGGCTAACGTCCGCGGCATGGTGACTCGTGCCCGTGCCCTCCTGTCCTCCCTCGCCGGGGCCGCGCTCGTCGCGTCCGGCCTGCTCGGCGCCGCGGCAGCCACTGCGGCACCGCGCACGCCGTTCGAGTACGACGCCCTGGGCGACTCCTACGCCTCAGGGGTCGGCGCCCCGCCCTACGACCCGGCGAGCGGGAGCTGCGCACGGTCGGCGTCGGGCTACCCCGAGCAGCTCGACGGCCGGATGCGGATCGCCCTCGACGACTTCGTGGCGTGCGCGGGCGCCACGACGGAGTCCCTCGTCTCCGGCGGGCAGCTCGAGGCCCTCGACGAGGACACCGACCTGGTCACGCTGATGATCGGCGGCAACGACATCTTCTGGGGCCAGGCCGTCGGGGCCTGCCTCGGGGGCACGGACCTGCAGTGCGCCGGCGCGCTCGCAGTGGCCACGAACGCGGTCACCACCGTGCTACCCGGCCGGCTCGACGCGGTCTACGCGCAGGTCTCCGACCTGGCCCCGAACGCCCACGTGGTCGTCGTCGGCTACCCACGGCTGTTCTCGCCCGAGTACGGGGACTACCTCGGGGCCTCCACCGCCGAGCAGCAGGCCCTCAACGACGGGGCCGACCTGCTGAACGCCGTGATCGCCGAGCGGGCAGCCGCCTACGGGTTCCAGTTCGTCGACGTCACCAAGCGCTTCGACGGCCACGGCGTCAACTCCGACGAGCCGTGGATCCTCGGCCCGGGGCCGGCCTCGTTCCACCCGAACCCCGACGGGTACGAGGCCTACACCGCCGCTCTCACCTCGCAGATCGTGCCCGCGCGGCTGCCCTGACCCGACGCGGAACACCGACCCGGCCGAGGCGGTTGCACGCCCCATGCGCGTCATCGTCATCGGCGGCCACGGCAAGGTCGCCCGCAAGCTGACCCCCATCCTCACCGAGCGCGGCCACGCGGTCACCGCCGTGGTCCGCAACCCCTCACACGTGCCCGACGTCGAGGCCGACGGCGCCACCGCCGCACTCGCCGACGTCGCGTCGCTGGACACCACGGCGCTCGCCGACCTGGTCCGCGGCCACGACGCCGTCGTGTGGGCGGCAGGCGCCGGAGGCGGTGACCCCGACCGCACCCTCGCGGTCGACCGCGACGCCGCCATCCGGTCGATGGTGGCGGCCGAGGAGGCCGGCGTCGGCCGCTACGTCATGGTGTCCTACTTCGGCGCCGGCCCGGACCACGGGGTGCCGCAGGAGAACCCGTTCCACCACTACGCCGAGGCCAAGACCGCTGCGGACTGCCGCCTCCAGGACTCCGGCCTCGCCTGGACCATCCTGCGCCCGAGCCGGCTCACCGACGACGCGCCGACCGGGCGCATCGAGACCTCCCGCGGCGGGGCGAGCGCCGGGCAGGTGTCCCGCGCCGACGTCGCGCTCGTCGTGGCCGAGGCCCTCGAGCGGCCGGGCCTGGGCGGAGAGGTCGTCGAGTTCAACAACGGCGAGGTGCCGGTGGCGGACGCGCTGACCTCGCACGAGTGCTGACGGCAGGGGGAGACAGCCGGCGCCATCGGTGACAGGCTGGACGGCACGCGCAGGAGGAGGAGGAGCCATGTCCCGTCCCATCCACTTCGAGATCCAGTGCGACGACCTGGACCGTGCCCGCGCCTTCTACGGGGCGGTCTTCGGCTGGCAGTTCCAGGACTGGGGCCACGTCACCGGCTCGCCGTACCTCGGTGTCACCACCGGGCAGGAGGGTGAGCCCGGCATCGACGGCGGGATGCAGCTGCGCCAGGGCGCGGCACCCCCGGCCGGTGCGGGCACGAACGCCGCGGTGCTCACCATGGGGGTCGAGGACTTCGACGCCGCGGCCGAGGCCATCGCCAGGGCCGGAGGGACCGTGGCCGTCCCGAAAGTGGCTCTCACGGGCATGGCCTGGCAGGGCTACTTCCTCGACCCCGAGGGCAATACCTTCGGCATCCACCAGCCCGACCCCGACGCCGCATGACCGCCTCGGGCAGCGCCGCCCCCGCCGAGGCCCGGCGCGGCGCGTTCTCCTCGCGCAGGGTCTTCATCCTCGCCGCTATCGGCTCGGCCGTCGGTCTCGGCAACATCTGGCGCTTCCCCTACGTCGCCTACGAGAACGGCGGCGGCGCCTTCGTCATCCCCTACCTCGTGGCGCTGCTCACCGCCGGGCTGCCCTTCCTCCTCCTCGACTACGGCCTGGGCCACCGGGCGCGCGGCTCGGCCCCGCTGTCCTTCGCCCGCACCGACCGCCGCACCGAGTGGCTCGGCTGGTGGCAGGTCGGCATCTGCTTCGTCATCGCCGTCTACTACGCGGCGGTCATCGCCTGGGCGGTGCGCTACACCTTCTTCTCCATCGACAAGGCCTGGGGCGACGCCCCCGAGGCGTTCCTCTTCGGGTCCTTCCTCCAGGCCGGTGACCCCGGCGTCAGCCTCGACGTCGTGCCGGGCGTGCTCGTCCCCCTCGCCGTCGTCTGGGTGGCGGTGCTCGTCATCATGGCCGCGGGCGTGCAGAAGGGCATCGGCGCCACCGCGGTGGTCTTCATCCCGGTGCTCCTCCTCGCCTTCGCCGCCCTCGTGGTCCAGGCGCTGCTCCTCCCCGGCGCGGGCCAGGGCCTCGACGCCCTGTTCAGCCCCGACTGGGCCGCCCTGCGCGAGACCTCGGTCTGGGCGGCCGCGTTCGGCCAGATCTTCTTCTCGCTCTCGGTCGGGTTCGGGATCATGATCACGTACTCCTCGTACGTGTCCCGGCGCACCGACATGACCGGCTCCGGGCTGGTCGTCGGCTTCTCCAACTCCGGCTTCGAGCTGCTGGCCGGCATCGGCGTCTTCGCCGCGCTGGGCTTCATGGCGCAGGCCGACGGCGTCGCCGTCGACGAGGTGGCCTCGAGCGGCATCGGGCTGGCCTTCGTGGCCTTCCCAGCCATCATCAACGAGGCCCCCGCGGGCGCCCTCATCGGCGTCCTGTTCTTCGGGTCGCTCGTCTTCGCCGGGGTCACCTCGCTGGTCAGCGTCATCGAGGTCGTCATCTCGGCCGTGCGCGACAAGTTCGAGACCACCCGTCTCACCGCGACCCTGTGGGTGGTGGTCCCCTCGGCCCTGGTCAGCCTGGTCTTCTTCTCGACCACGAGCGGGATCTACGTCCTCGACATCGTCGACCACTTCATCAACCGCTACGGCATCCTGCTCGTCGCGGTCATCAGCATGCTCGCCCTGGCGTGGGTGGCCCGCGCCCTCGGCCCGATCGCCGCGCACCTCAACCGCACCGGGTCGGTGCCGCTCGGCCGCTGGTGGGTGGTGCTCATCGCCGTCGTCACGCCGGCGGCGCTGGCCGTGGTGCTGGTCCGCGAGCTCACCACCGACGTAGGCACACCCTACGAGGGGTACCCGACGTGGATGCTCGCCGTCTTCGGCTGGGGGATGGCGACCCTGGTCGTGGTCCTCGGAGTCCTCACCGTGGTCGTGCGGTGGCGGCCCGAGACCTCGCTGTCACCGCCGGAGGACGTCCTCGAGCAGGAGGAGGAGGTGTCGCCGTGAGCACCGGAGCGATCCTGATGATGATCCTCGCCATGCTCGTCCTGTGGGGCGGGCTGGCGCTGGCCATCTGGAACCTCGTGCACCGCAGCCGTGCTCCCGAGGAGCACTACCGCCGCGACCTCTGAGCGCCGGCGGGAGCGGCCGGCCGACGGGCGGCCCGACACTCAGTAGTCGACGGGGTCGCGCACCAGCGGGCAGGTCATGCAGTGCCCACCACCGCGGCCGCGGCCGAGCTCGGCGCCGCGGATCTCGACGACCTCCACCCCGGCCTTGCGCAGCAACGCGTTCGTCGTCGTGTTGCGGTCGTAGGTGAACACCACGCCCGGCTCGATCGCCACGGCGTTGTTGCCGCTGTCCCACTGCTGGCGCTCCGAGGCGTAGACGTCGCCGCCGGTCTCGATGACGTTGAGGCCGTCGAGGTCGAGGGCGTCCGCGACGACCTTGGTGAAGCGGCCCTGCCCCTCGTCGAAGATCTCCACCCCCGGCGCGGCGTCGGCCGGGCGGAGGGTGAAGGTGTGGACGCCGTCCATGATCGTCGGGTACAGGGTCACGACGTCGCGGTCGGCGAAGGTGAAGACGGTGTCGAGGTGCATCGCCGCCCGCAGCTGCGGCATCCCGGCGACGATCACCCTCTCGGCCGCACCCTGCTCGAAGAGCGCCCGGGCCACCTGGGTGATCGCCTGGCGGGAGGTGCGCTCGCTCATCCCCATGAGCACCACGCCGTTGCCCACCGGCATGACGTCGCCGCCCTCGAGGGTCGCCTCACCCCAGGAGCGCTCCGGGTCGCCCCACCAGACCGTGGACCCCGCGTAGCCCGGGTGGAAGGTGTAGATGGCCTTGTAGATGAGGGTCTCGTTCTGGCGGGCGGGCCAGTACAGCGGGTTGAGGGTCAGGCCGTCGCCCACCCAGCAGGTCGTGTCACGGGTGTAGAGCGTGTTCGGCAGCGGCGGCATCAGGTACTCCCGGGAGCCGGACTGCTCCCGGGCGAGGACCGTGAACGGCGTGCGGTACTCCTCCGGGATGTCCGCGAAGGCGAGGCCGCCGATGAGGAGCTCGGCGAGCCGGCCCGGCTCGAGCGACTCGAGGAAGGCACGGGTGCTGGTGACCAGGCCCAGGCCGACCTGGTCGGGCACGATCTTGCGGTCGAGCAGCCAGTCGCGGGCCTCGGCGATCGCCATCGTCTCGGCGAGCAGGTCGTGCAGCTCGACGACCTCCACGCCGTGGGCACGCAGCTTGGCGACGAAGTCGGCGTGGTCGCGTTCGGCCTGCTCCACCCACATCACGTCGTCGAAGAGCAGCCCTCCGGAGTTGGTCGGCGTGAGCCGCCGGTGGGCCAGCCCGGGGCGGCAGACGAGCACCTTGCGCAGCCGTCCCACCTCCGAGTGCACCCCGTGGGCCGTCGGAGCCTGCGGCGCGGACCCGTCCATCGGCAACCCCTTCGCGTCGTCCGGTGCGGCCCGGCGGTCGCCGGTGCCGCGACCGATCCCACCACAGGAGACCTCGCGAGGCCAGTGCCCGCACGCCGACGGAGGGGCCGGGTGTCCTCGGGGGCGGGTCGGGGTCGGTTCAGGGTGGCCCCGGAGAGACGGCGGGTGCCCGCACCCGCCACGCTCGACGCATGACGACGACCACCACGTCCCGCCCACGGGCCGCTGCCGCCTCTCCGGCCTCGGTCGCCCGGCGCCGGGGCCGGGCGACGGGGGCCGAGCGGGCCCTCGCGGGCACCGCACGAGGAGCCGGGATCGCCCTGGTCGGCGGCCTCGCGCTCAGCGTTCCGGCGGTGGGGCTACTCGACGCCGTGCCGACGGGCGGCTCCACCGCCGACGTCGCGGCCTCGCTGTTCGTCGTCGCCGGCCTCGACGTCGTCGTCGGCCGAGGGCTCTACCTCGTCGCCGGCGACCGGGCGCGGCCGGCCGCCTACGCCGCGCTGCTCAGCCGGGTCGGGCACGGCCTGCTGCTCGCGGTGGCGGCGTCCCTGCTGCTGTGGCGCGGGTCCGCGGGGGCCGCCGGCTTCCGCCACGACTGGTACACCGCCTCGCTGGTGCTCGCCGCGCACCTCCTCGTCGCCGGGGTGGCACTGTGGCGCTCACGGCTCACCCCGCGCCTCGTCGCGCTGGCCGTCACCGCCGGAGGCGGTGCGGCCCTGGCCCTCGCCGCGCTCCCCACGGCCGGGCCGGGACTGGTGGCGCTCCTCGTCCCGGTGCTCACCGCGGATGCCGTGCTCGCGCTGGCGCTGCTCGCGCACGGCCTCCGTCCGGCACGATGGCCCTCATGGGCAGCACGTCGTCAGGTGGCCGCCACCGGGAGGACGAGCGCCGCCGGGAGCTGACCGCGGCACTGGTCCGGGCCGGGGTCGGCGACGTCGACGGCTCCGCGCTGGCCCGGGCGCTGTACGCCTCGGACGCCTCGCTCTACCGGCTCCCCCCGCTCGCCGTGGCCCGGCCACGGCACCGCGACGAGGTGGACGCCGCGCTCGCGGTCTGCCGGGAGCTCGGCATCCCCCTGACCCCGCGCGGGGCCGGCACGTCCATCGCGGGCAACGCGGTCGGTCCGGGGCTCGTCCTGGACCTCCAGCGCCACCTCGGTCGCGTGCTGTTCGTCGACCCCGAGGCGGCGACGGCCGTCGTCGAAGCGGGCGCCGTCCACGCCCGCCTCCAGGAGGCAGCCCGGCCGCACGGACTGAGGTTCGGCCCGGACCCGAGCACCCACACCCGGTGCACGGTCGGCGGCATGGTGGGCAACAACGCGTGCGGGGCACGCGCCCTGGGGTACGGCCGGACCAGCGACAACGTGCTCGGGCTCGAGGTGCTGACCGCCGCGGGCCGGCGGCTCGCGCTCCGCGTGCCCGATCACGACGTCCCGGGCACCGACGCGGCTCCCGGCCTCGTGACGGCTGCGCGGGGGCTCGTCGACGAGCACCTCGGGACGGTGCGGACGGAGTTCGGCCGGTTCGGCCGCCAGGGCTCCGGGTACGCGCTCGAGCACCTCCTCCCCGAGAACGGCGGGGACCTCACCCGGACGCTGGTCGGCAGCGAGGGAACCCTCGCCGTGGTGCAGCAGGCCACGGTGCGGCTGGTGCGCGACGAGCCCCTGCGCCTGCTCGTGCTGCTCGGCTTCCCCGACGTCGCCACCGCCGCGGACGCGGCCCCGCTGACCCTCGCTGTCCACCCGACGGCCTGCGAGGGGGTGGACCGGCGGCTCCTCGCACCGCTCTTCCGCTCGGGGCGCCAGCGGGAGTCCTCCTTCCCCGCGGGCGGGGGGCTCCTCCTCGTCGAGCTCGCCGGCGACGAGCCCGCCGAGCTCCGGTCGCGGGCCGGCCACCTCGTGCGGGCCGTCGGCACGCGCCACGCGCGGGTGGTCGACGACCCGGCGGAGGCAGCCGCGGTCTGGTCGGTGCGCGAGGACGCGGCCGGCATCGCCGCGCGCACCCTCGACGGGGCTCCGGCGCACGCCGGGTGGGAGGACGCCGCCGTCCCGGTCGAGTACCTCGGGTCCTACCTGCGCCGGTTCGACGCCCTGCTCGCCGAGCACCGGCTGCGGGCGCTGCCCTACGGCCACTTCGGGGACGGCTGCCTCCACGTGCGGATCGACTTCCCGCTCACGGACCACGGCGGGCGGGCGGCCTACCGCCGGTTCGTCGACGACGCCGCCGCGCTGGTCGCAGCCCACGGCGGGTCGCTGTCGGGCGAGCACGGCGACGGCCGCGCCCGCGGTGGGCTCCTCGCGGCGATGTACTCCCCCCGCGCGCTGGCCGTGCAGGCCGGGCTCAAACGGCTCCTCGACCCCGACGGCCTGCTCAACCCGGGGGTGCTCGTGGCTCCGGACGCCCCCGACGACGCGCTGCGCTGGCCGAGCCGGTCCCCCGTCCCGCTCCGTCGACCGCCGGGGCTGGCGCCGGACGCGGCCGGCCTCGATGAGGTCTCGCACCGGTGCACCGGCGTCGGCAGGTGCCTCGCGACGCACACCACCGACGTCATGTGCCCGTCCTACCGGGCCACCGGGGAGGAGAAGGACTCCACCCGCGGCCGGGCCCGGGTGCTCCAGGAGCTCGCCCAGGGCGCGTCCGGCCTGTCGTGGGACTCAACGGCGGTGGCCGACGCGCTCGACCTGTGCCTCGGCTGCAAGGCCTGCGCGAGCGACTGCCCCACCGGGGTCGACGTGGCCCGGCTGCGCGCCGAGGCGCTGCACCAGCGGCACGCCGGCCGTCGTCGACCCCGGACCCACCTCACCCTGGGGCGGCTCCCGCAGTGGGCCGACGTCGCCGCGCGTGCGCCCCGGCTGGCCAACCTGGTGACTCGTGGCCCGCTCGCGCCGTTGGCCTCGCGGGTCGCCGGGATCGACCCCCGGCGCCGCCTGCCGACGTTCGCGCCCCGCACCTTCCTCGCCGGGCGTGGCCGCGGGGGGCCCCGCCCCACGACCGGCGCCCCCCACGGACCGGTCGTCCTCTGGGTCGACACCTTCACCGACCACTTCTCCCCGCAGGTGGCGCAGTCGGCGGTCCGGGTGCTCACCCGCGCGGGGTACGAGGTGCGCGTCGTCGGGGAGGGGCTGTGCTGCGGGCTCACCGAGGTGTCCACGGGCCGGCTCGACCGGGCCCGCGCGACGCTGCGCCCCACCGTCGCGGCCCTCGCCGCGGCGGTGGCCGACGGCGCCCCCCTCGTCGGGCTCGAGCCGTCGTGCCTCACGGTCCTGCGCGACGACGCCCTGCACCTGCTGCCGGGCTCGGACGCCGCCCGCCGGGTGGCCGCCGCCGCGCGGCCGCTCGCGCGGCTGCTGCTCGACACCCCCGGGTGGGCACCGCCGGACCTCACCGTCGTCGAGGTCGTGGCCCAGCCGCACTGCCACGAGCACGCGAGCACCGGGTGGGCCGCCGAGGAGGAGCTGCTCCTGCGCGCGGGGGCGGACCTCCGCGTGGTCCGCGGCTGCTGCGGGCTCGCCGGCGACTGGGGCCTGGTGCCCGGCCACCACGCGGTGTCGGTGGCGATCGCCGAGCAGGCGCTGCTCCCCGCCGTGCGTGCGCTGGGGGCGGGGGGCGTCGTCTGCGCCGACGGCTTCTCCTGCCGCGTGCAGGTGGCCGACCTGGCCGGCAGGCCCAGCCACCACCTCGCCGAGATCCTCGACGACGCCCGCCGGGCACGATGAACCACCCGGGTCGACCCTGTCACCGCACCCGACGGCCACCTAGCATTCACGGGTGACCGGTCCCGGATCGTCCGACCTGGCGCTGAACCGTGCCCTCTGGGCCGTCGTGAACCAGGGATTCACCGATGCCGCGGCCGAGGAGATGTGGCGGCTGCCGGAGGTCGTGTGGGGCCTGTTCCGGGTGCCGGAGCGAGACCTCGGTGTCCTCGGTGACGTTCGTGGCCTCCACGTGGCAGAGCTGGCGTCCGGCACCGCCTACGTCGCGGCGTGGCTGGCGCGTGCGGGGGCAACCGTGGTCGCGATCGACGCCTCGGGCGAGCAGCTGGCCACCGCCGTCAGGTTGCAGGGGCAGGTGGGGCCGGTCTTCCCGCTGGTCCAGGCCGATGCCCAGCAGCTCCCCCTGGCCGGTGGGGCCTTCGACCTCGTCGTCAGCGAGCACGGCGCCGGTGCGTGGTGCGACCCGGAACGGTGGCTGCCCGAGGCGGCCCGCCTGCTCCGGCCGGGGGGCCGGCTGGTCTTCCTCACCAACAGCCACCTCTCGGCGCTGTGCGTGCCGGCCGAGGGAGGGGTCGCCGAGGCGACGCTCGTCCGGGGGCCGAGAGACGCCTACCGGGTGCGCTGGCCGGGCGGCGGTGTCGAGTTCCATCCCTCGCACGGTGACTGGGTGCGGCTGCTGCGCGGCTCGGGCTTCGTCGTCGACGCGATCCACGAGCTCTACGCGCCCGCGGACGCTGCCGAGCACGAGTACTACGAGATCGTGTCGACCGCATGGGCGGCCAGGTGGCCGGTGGAGGAGCTGTGGGTGGCCACGCGGACCTGAGCCGGTGCGTCCCCGGGTGGAGGATGATCCGGTGAGCGCGCTCGTCGGGACCTCGGGGTGGACGTACCAGAGCTGGCGCGAGCCGTTCTACGCCGGGGTGCCGCAGCGCCGGTGGCTGGAGCACTACGCCGAGGCCCTCCCCACGGTGGAGCTCAACGCCAGCCACTACCGCTGGCCCAGGGACACCACCTTCGCGGGCTGGCGCGACCGTCTCCCCGCGGGCTTCGAGATGGCCGTCAAGGCGCCACGCGCCCTCACGCACGCCCGGCGGCTGCGGGCGCCGGAGCGATGGGCGGAGATCATCGGCCGCGGGATGCGGCTGCTCGGCGACCGGGCCGGGACGCTGCTGCTCCAGCTGCCGCCGACCATGGAGCGCGACGACGACCGCCTCGACCTCGCCCTCTCGGCCATGCCCCCTGGCACCACCACCGCCGTCGAGCTGCGCCACCCGTCGTGGCACCAGCCGGGCGTCTTCGACCTCCTGGAGCGGCACCGCGCGGCCTACGTCGTGATGAGCGGGGCGCACCTCCCCTGCGTCCTGCGGGCCACCGCGCCGCTGGTCTACGTCCGCTGGCACGGCCCGAGCCACGACCACCTCTACGCCGGGTCGTACCCGGAGCAGGACCTGTCCTGGTGGGCCGAGCGCATCCGGGAGTGGACCGGGTCGGGGCACGAGGTGCGGGGCTACTTCAACAACGACGAGCACGGCTACGCCGTGGCGAACGCCCAGCGGCTGACGCAGCTGCTCCGGGACTGACCGCAGGCTCCAGCCCGCCGCCGCGACCGTGAGCGACGCCGGGACGTCAGGGCACCAGCCACTCCAGGAGCAGGGCGGAGAACCGCTCGGGCCGCTCCAGGCTCGGCAGGTGGGCCACGTCCGGCCAGTCCACCCGGGTGACGTCGTCGAGGGCGTGCTCGAGGCGCTGGGCGGAGTCGAGGATCGTGTCGAGGTCGAGCCCACCGACGACGAGCAGCACGGGCACCACCACCTCGGCCAGCCGGTGCATCGGGTCCCGCGCCGGCTCGGCCTCGAGCTCCGCGGCGTCATCTCCCCAGCCGCGCTGGATCTCGAACGCACGGCGCTGCATCCGCGCCACCGAGGCGACCACGCCGGGGTCGACCTGCGCGAGCGGACGGCCGCGGCCGGCCACCCAGGCGTCGAGGTTGGCCTGCACGGCCGCGTCGACGTTCCCCGCCTCGAGCGCGGCGTCCTCGGCGGCCACGAACTCGGCGAGGTCGTCGGTGCGGGTGGCGAGCAGGCTGCCCCCGGGCGGCGCCACGACGAGCGACTCGACGGCCGCGGGCCTGGCCAGCGTCGCCTCGAGCGCGACACCGGCCCCGAGCGAGGACCCGACGAGGTGGCACCGGGTCACGCCGAGGGCGTCGAGGGTCTCCCAGAGGTCCTCGGGGTGCGAGAACGGCGCGGTGGGGGCCGCGTCGGAGTCGCCGAAGCCACGCAGGTCGACCCGGACGGCGTCGAGCCGCTCGGTCAGCGGACCCCACTGCGGGTCCCACATCCGTCGGTCCGCGACGCCCGCGTGGACGAGCACCACGGGCACCTCGGTACCGTGCCGGTCCACCTGGTCGTTGGCGAGCACACCCCCACGCTATCGGGGGCGGTCCGGCCCCGTGCAGACGAGGGGCAGACCCGGCGGGTGCGCTGACGGCATACTGCAGCCGTGGCCGACCAGGACACCCCCACCCACGTGCCCGGCCCCGCCGCCCGCAGCGCGTTCGCCGTCAACGCCGTCGTGGCCTGGCTGGGGGTCGGGCTCACCGTCGCCCTGTCCGGGCTCGGCTGGTACACGGCGCAGCAGCCCGAGCCCGGCCTCTACGGGCTGCACCCCGAGGGCGCGGCCGGCGTGGTGTCCCGGCTGTCCGACACCCTCAGCTACTTCACCATCTGGTCCAACGTCGTCGTCGCCCTCGCCGCCACCCTGCTGGCCCGGCGCCGGGTACGCGTGACCGGGCCGCTGCGGGTGCTGCGTCTGGACGCGCTGCTCATGATCACGATCACCGCGATCGTCTACCAGGTGCTGCTCGCGCCCAGCGCCGTCGTCGTCGGCTGGTCGCGGCTCACCGACCCGATCCTCCACCAGGTGACGCCCGTGCTCACCGTGCTCGTCTGGCTGGTGTTCGGCCCCCGCGGCTGGGTGTCCTGGCGGGTGGTGCTGGGCTCGCTCGGCATCCCGGTGCTGTGGATCGCCTGGATGCTCGCCCGCGGAGCGGTCGTGCTCGCCTACCCCTACGACTTCGCCAACGTCGAGGAGCTCGGCGCCGGCCCGGTGGCGGTGACGCTCCTCGGCATCCTCGGCTTCGGTGTCGTCGTCGCCGCGGCCTACTGGGGCCTCGACGCACTGCTGCGCCGGGTGTCAGCGGGCGCGCGGCCGGCTCCCGACCGGGCCTGACGCGCGGGGTCAGTGCTCGACGTCGGTGACGGTGAGGTCGACGAGCACCTCGGCGGCGAGCCGCTCCAGCGCCGCCCGGAGGTCGGCCAGGCCGCCGCCCTCGGGGAGCACGACCGTGGCCCGCGCCTCGAACAGGCGGCCGCCGGCCATCGGCGCGTCCCGCGTGGCCGTCTCGAGCTCGGTGACCGACAGCCCGTGCTCCGCGAGCACCCCCGAGACGGCCCGGACGATGCCCGGGTGGTCGTTGCCCACGAGCTCGACGAGCACCTCGCGCCGGGCCGGGGCGCCAGCCGCCGTGCCGGCGTGGACGTCCACGTCGAGCAGGCCGTGCAGGGGCCGCAGCGCCGCGGCCAGCTCGTCGGCCCGTGCGGGCGACACCGACACCTCGACGATGCCGGCGAACTTGCCGGCCATCTCGGCGAGGTGGCTGCGCTCCCAGTTGCCGTCGTGGGCGGTGACGACGTCCGCGAGGGCCTTGACCAGGCCGGCGCGGTCGTCGCCGATGACGGTGAGGACGAGCGTGGTCACGTCCGCGATGCTACTCAGGCCGCGACCGGGGGCGCGGCCGCGGCGGCCGCCGGCCCGAGCAGCTCGCGGCGGCGGGCGTAGGCCCAACCCGGCCCCCGCAGCAGGGAGGACCACCGCTCGCCCCACGTCGACGCGCCGGCGACGTCCCGGGCGATGTCACGCCACTCGTGGGTCGCGATCGTCACCGGGTTGAACGAGCCGATGTTGGTCGTGAGCCCGTAGACCACCGGCTCGGCCTCGCGCTCGAAGGTGCCGAACAGGCGGTCCCACACGATGAGGATGCTGCCGTGGTTGCGGTCGAGGTACCGCGAGTTCGACCCGTGGTGCACCCGGTGGTGGGACGGGGTGTTGAGGACGTTCTCGAGCCGGCCGATGCTCTGCACCGCCTCGGTGTGGATCCAGAACTGGTAGATGAGGTTGAGGGCGCGGGCGTTCTCGATGACGCTCGGGCGGACGCCGAGCAGTGCGAGCAGGCCGTACGGCACGCTCATCGTCAGGCCCTCGGCCACGGGCTGCCGCAGCGCGGTGGAGAGGTTGTAGCGCTCGCTCGAGTGGTGCACCACGTGCATGGCCCACAGCCACCGGCTCTCGTGGTTGAGGCGGTGGTTCCAGTAGTAGATGGCGTCCCAGCCGAGGACGGCGACGGCGTTGGCGAGCAGCCCGGTGCCGAGGTCGCGCCGGGTCAGCCCGTACAGGCGGGCGCCGCTGGTCCGTGCCGACCACGTGGTGGCGACGGTCAGGGCGGTCGAGGCGACGGCGGCGACGGCGACGGCTCCGGTGACGCGACGGGCCGGCGGGGCGTCGGGCAGCCGTGGCGCGACGTCGACCGGTCCGCGGGGCCCCCGAGGATCGGATGCGGGCACGGCGCCCGCCTCCGGCAGCCCGCCCTCGGCGCGGTGGCGACGGACGACGTCGAGGACGGTCGTCGCGGCGGTGGCGACGACGGCGCTCCCCATGAGCACCCGGGCGTACCGTCCGACGCCCGGAGTCACCGGGTCGAGCAGGCGCTTCGCGACGAAGGGGGCGAGGAGGCTGCCGACGCCCATCGTCAGGCTCGCCATCGTGTCCGCGAGCTCGTAGTCGCCGGCTCGGGTGACCCCTGCCGGTGCGGGGTGGCGCTGCTGCCAGAGGTACTCGGCGGCCATCGCCCCGACGAAGGCGGGGATGGCGAGGACGGTGAGGTCGGGCCGGCGCATCACGCGGCCCCGGCGTCGGCGGTCCGCCGCTGCAGCCCACGGCCGAGGGCGTCGACCATGCTCCGGGTGAACTCGACCATCCGGGGGTCCTCGCCGCGGAACCGTTCGGCGGCGTGGTACATCCCCGGCACGACGACGAGCTCGCACGGCACTCCCGCGCCCACGAGCCGGTCGCCGTAGTCGACGTCCTCCTCGAGGAAGAGGTCGAGGTCACCGACCCCGATCCACGCCGGCGGGAGCCCCGCGAGGTCGGCGCGGCGGGCCGGCGCCGCGTGCTCCGGGGCCCCGTCGTGGGTCGGCGGTGCGCCCAGGTACGAGGTCCAGCCGAAGCGGTTCGAGGCCGGTGTCCACACGAACGCCCCGCGCCCCTGGTGGTCCTCCCGCAGCACCGTCCGGTCGTCCAGCATCGGGTAGAGCAACGCCTGGAAGCAGACCGACGCCTCACCGCGGTCCAGCGCCACCTGGGCCAGGGCGGCCGCGAGCCCGCCGCCCGCGCTGTCGCCCGCCACCGCGACCCGCTGCGGGTCGACGCCGAGCCCTTCGGCCGACTCGTGGAGCCAGAGCAACGCGGTGTAGGCGTCCTCGAGCCCGGCGGGGAAGGGGTGCTCCGGCGCGAGCCGGTAGTCGACGGAGACGACGAGGACACCGAGCTCGTCGGCGATCCGGCTGCACGTGTCGTGGTAGCCGACCGGGTGGCCCACGACGTAGCCGCCACCGTGGGTCCACACGACCGCGCCACTGGGACGCGTGCGCCCCGCCGGCTCGTAGACGTGCACCGGGACCGGGGCACGGCCCTCGCCCGCCGTGACGGTGCGCTCCGAGGCGATGACCCCCTCCCTCAGCGGACTCGGCAGCTGGGGCAGCGCCTTCAGCCCCCGAACGGCGAGCGGGGTGAACGGCAGGGGCAGCCAGCACACCGGGTGCCGCAGTCCCCGGGGCACGACGGCGACCGCGGCGCGGCGGTCGGCCACCGGCCGGGCGATCGCGGCGGCGGCGACCCCGAGGGCGAGCAGCGCGAGAGGCACGCGACGGGTCATCGGCATCCCTTCCTCGGGTGGGACGTCGGGGTGGACCGCGACGCCTCGGGCAGCAGGCTAGTCGGCGTGGCTGCGGCCCTCGAGTCGGTCGAGCAGCCACCGGGGTCGCACCACCGTGGCACCCACCTGCTCGACCCGCGCGGAGAGGGCGCGGTCGGCGGTGACGACCGTGGACGCGGCGCCGTCACCCACGGCCGCGGCAGCCCGCAGCACGACCTCGTCGTCGCCCTCCCCGGGGGCGTGGACCACGTCGATCCCGACCGCCTCACCGGCCGCCACCCCGGACCGGGCCCGTCCCTCGAGCACGAGCACGACGGCACCGCTGCCGAGCCGCCCCGCGGCGTGCGCAGCGGCGAGTCGGGCGTGCAGCCGGGCCGCAGCCCCGGCGCGGTCGCGCCACCAGCCGTCCGGACGCGACCCCACGACGTTGGCGCCGTCGACGACGAGGACCGACTCGCCGCTCACCAGGACCCGGTCCCGCGGGTCAGCCGCTCCAGGCCCCGCTCGGTCGTGGCGGTCCGCTCGACGGTGTACGGCGTTCCCATCGCGCCATTGTGGCGGCCCCTCCCCGCCGCGGAAAGAGTTCGTCAGCGACGCACGCCACGCCCACGGGGGGTGTCGCCGGGACGCCCGACGCGGGACGATGGGGACGGGTGCCGAAGGCCGTCGCCACCGCCCCGGCACTCCGGTAGCCGGTGGCGAGGAGGTCAAGGAGGCGGTCATGCGAGCCAGGGCCGGAGACCACATCATCCTCGCGGGAGAACACGTCGACGAGCCGACGAGGGCCGGTGAGGTCCTCGACTGCGGCCCCGACGGCGGCCCGCCGTACACGGTGCGCTGGGAGGACGGCCACACGAGCACGATGTACCCGGGACCCGGGGCCGTGCTCAAGGTGACCGAGACCGGACACCGTGAGTTCACCGACGTCGTCGCCCGCCCCGAGCTGGGGACGATGCGGGAGTGGACCGTGCGGGTCACGCTCTTCGAGAGGGGTGACGACACGACGGCGACCGTCGCGCTGCTCGCCGACTCCCCGGAGGCGCTGACCGCGCGGGCGACGAGCCACCGCTCGGGCGACGACTCACCGAGCCCCCACATCGGCGACGAGGTGGCGGTGGCGCGGGCCCTGCGCCGGCTGGCCGACGGCCTGCTCGCGCGGGCCGAGCACGACATCGAGCACGGCACCGGCGAGGCCGACGTCAGCGTGCGTTCCCGGTAGCGTCCGGCGCCCCGCGGGAGGCCCCTCGCTTGACAGTATGGGGTGATGTCCGGCGAGCCGCAGCCACCCGAGGAGGCGCCACCGTGCTGAGGACGCGGTACCTGCCGTTCACCACCGAGGAGGCCGTCGACCTGGCCGTGCGCGACCTCGACGCCGGCACGGCCGATCGTCTGCGCTCGGTGGCGCACGGGCTGGGCACGGTCCTCCATGCCCGGTACCGCGAGCGGTGGGTCCGTGCCCGCGCCGCGGCCGAGGCAGGGGGGCAGGCGCTGCTCGACGACCTCACCGATCTCCTCGAGCGGGCGAACTACGACGAGGTCCCCCTCGAGGTGCTCGACGACGCGCTCGGCGAGTCCGCCGTGTTCGCGGTCGAGGTCGAGGCAGACCTCGACGACTTCGCGGAGCTGCGCTTCTGGCGTCGTGGGGTGCGCCGTGAGCGCCGGCAGGTGAGTCGCTGGCGCGGGCTGCGGGAGCACACCATCGAGTTCGACCAGTACGACCGGGTCGCGATGTACGCGCGCTACCACGAGGAACAGCACTTCGCCGAGGCCGGCCGGGATGTCGGCGAGCTCCGGTTCGAGCCGGGAAGCGAGCACGTCAAGCTGTTCCAGGACGTCCCGCGGCCGGACCTCGAGATGCTGGTGCCGGGCACCCGGGTCTCGATGCGGACGGTCGACAAGGTGTTCATCGGCGTGCCGGCCCTCGTCGGCGGGGTCGTGATCTCGGTGACCAAGCTGTCGAGCGCCGTCGGCTTCCTCGCGCTCCTCGTCGCCGCCTACATCGGGCTGCGGCAGGACCGGCCGTCGATCAGCACCGGGGTCCTGGTCACCCTGTTCGGCGCGATCGTCGCGCTGGGCAGCTACCTCTGGCGGCAGTGGACGAAGTACACCAACCGGAGGACGGAGTACCTCAAGAAGCTGTCCGAAGGGCTGTACTCCCGCACCCTCGCCGACGGCCCCGGCGTGCTCTACACCGTGCTCGACTCGGGGGAGGCCGAGGACTACAAGGAGGCGGTCCTCGCCTACCGCGGGCTGCTCGAAGGGCCCGCCGCGAGCGACGCGCTCGACGACCGGGTCGAGGGGTGGCTGCACGAGCGGTGCGGCGACGGCGTCGACTTCGACGTGCCGGACGCCGTGCGCCGACTCGAGGCGGTCGGCCTCGCCACCTGCTCGGGGAGCCAGTGGCGGGCGGTTCCGCTCGAGGAGGCGCCGCACGTGCTGCGCCGACGCTGGCGCGAGCTCGGCGACGCCTTGGTGGTCGCGCCACCGGGCGGCGGCGACGACGTGCCCGACGCGACGGAGGAGGACGACCCGGACGGCCGGAGCAGCAGCGGCCGGATGCCGGCCGAGCATGTCCGTGCCCCGGCTCCCGGTCGCCGCTGAGGGCGGGCGGCCCGAGCGGCGTCCCGGACGCCGAGCGCCGGTGGCGACCTCGGCCTACAGCGCGTAGCGGCTGTAGACGGGGCGGCCCTGCTCCCGGGCGGAGCGGGCGAGCGTGACCAGGTCGCGCACCAGCCGCTCGCACTCCGGCGCCGGCCAGTTGATCACCGGACCCCAGGCCCGGGCCAGCTCGGCTGCCCGGGAGAGGTCGATGGCCGCGAGCCGGTCGCACACCGCCGGAGAGAGGCGCTCGACGATCGGCTCGGCCATCCACGACAGGTCCGACTGCGGGTCCTCCGGCATCCGCGGCCACAGGTGGTCGACGACGGCGAGGTCGAGCGTGGCGTCGGTACCCGACGCCAGCGCGAGCAGCCGCGGGATGGCGAGCACGGGGATCACCCCGTCGGCTGCGACGACCTGCGAACCGTCCCAGCCCCTCGGGCCACCGAGCTCGCGGGCGCGCAGCGCGGCATCGTCGTCGACGGCAGCGAAGTAGCAGGACTCCATCGTCCGGTCTCCTCCTCGGTCCAGCCCTGCGGACCCCATCGAAGCAGGTCCCGGCACGTGCTGCGCCCGCAGGCGCGCCGTTGCCGCCGTTCGGACGACCCGTCACGGCCCGTCGGCCCGGCCCCCGTGGGCCGGACGGCGTCACGAGTCCTTAAGGTCGGCGCACGGGCCGGCTGCGCCGCGGGCGGGCAGGATGGCGGGATGGACCGAGGGGGTGACTACGCGCTCCGGCCGGGCCGGGTGTTCCTCAACCACGGCTCGTTCGGGGCAACGCCGCTGCCGGTCCTGCGCGCCGCCCGGGCTCTGCGCCACGAGGCCGAGGAGGACTACCCGTCCTTCTACCACGAGCGGGTCTTCCCGCTGCTCGAGTCCTCGCGCCTGGCGGTGGGCCGGCACCTGGGGGTACCGGACGGCCGGGGTGTCTTCGTGCGCAACTCGACGACCGCGATGCAGACCGTCGTCGGCCACCTGGCCCTCGGCCGGGGCGACCACGTCGTCACCACCTCGCGCGAGTACGAGGCCACCACGGTGCTCCTGCGGTTGCTCGCCGACCGGGGCGTGGACCTGGAGGTCGTCGACGGTCGCCACGCGGGGCTGGTGGAGCGGCTGCTGGGGGCCGTCCGGCACGCGACCCGTGCCGTGGTCGTCAGCCAGGTCACGTCCCCGTGGTCGCAGGTGAACGACGTCGACGCGCTGACCGCCGAGCTCTCCGCCCGCGGGGTCGCGACCGTCGTGGACGGTGCCCACACGGCCGGCCTGCTGCCCCTGCCCGCGGCGCGGCCCGGGGTGTTCGTCTGCCTCACCCTCCACAAGTGGCTGCACCTGCCGAAGGGCAGCGGCTTCCTCGTCGTGCCGACCGACGCCGTCGACGACCTCCGTCCGGCGGTCACGAGCTGGTTCGCCGATGACGCCCGGCTGACCCGCCGCTTCGCCTGGGTCGGCACCGACGACGTGATCGGCCACCTCGTGGGTCGCGAGGCGGTGGCCTACCAGGAGTCCCTCGAGGCCGACGGCCTGCACGAGCACTGGCGCGCGCTGACCGCCGAGGCCCAGCGCCGGCTGCTGGCCCTGCCCGGGGTCACCGCCCTGCCGCCGGCTCCGCGGGCCCCGTCGATGGTCGCGGTGGGACTGTCCCTCGGGACCGACCCGGAGGCGCTGCTGCGGCGCCTCCACGACCGGGGCGTCGACCTCTGGTGCGGGTCCACCCCGGAGGGGCCGGTGCTGCGGTTGTCGGTGGCCCCCTACACGACCCTGGCGGACGTCGACGCGGGGCTCACCCTGCTCGAGGACGTGCTCACTGCGGTCGCCGCCTGACCGGCGCGCCGCCCGAAGCCGGAAAACCGGTTGTCGTCCACGGCCCTGCGGGGCAGCCTCGGTGCCGTGACGAGCAGCGACCTCTGGGACGAGGACACGGCGGCCCGCTACGACACCCCGGGCGTGGGCGCGTTCGCCCCGGAGGTGCTCGAGCCCGCCGTCGACGTGCTCGAGCAGCTCGCCGGCGGCGGCCCCGTCCTCGAGCTGGCGATCGGCACCGGACGCGTCGCGATCCCGCTGGCCCGGCGCGGGCTGTCGGTGACGGGCATCGAGCTGTCGGCGCCGATGGTGGCCAGGCTGCGCGAGAAGGCCTCCCGCGACGACGACCTCCCGGTGGTTGCGGGGGACATGGCGAGCGCCACCGCCCCGGGGTGCGGCGGGTTCTCGCTCGTCTACCTCGTGTACAACACCATCGGCAACCTGCGGACGCAGGACGAGCAGGTGGCCTGCGTCGCCAACGCGGCCCGCCACCTCGCGCCGGGGGGACGCTTCGTCGTCGAGGTGGGGGTGCCGGCGTTGCGGCGCCTCCCTCCCGGCCAGTCCGCGGTGCCGTTCGAGGTGTCCGCGGACCACACGGGGTTCGACACCTACGATCCGGTGACCCAGGAGGCGTCCTCGCACCACTTCACGCGCACGGCGGACGGACACCACCGGTACGGCCGGCACCGGTTCCGCTACGTCTGGCCGAGTGAGCTCGACCTGATGGCCCGGCTGGCCGGCATGACCCTCGAGCACCGGTGGTCGGACTGGCACCGGTCGCCCTTCACCGCGGAGAGCGAGCAGCACGTGTCGGTCTGGCGCCGGACCTGAGAAAGCACGGCCCGGAGCACCGCCTCCGCCCGTGGGCTGCGCGACGATCGACCGATGACCACGCGAAGCCGCGCGCCGCAGCCCCCCGACGGTGACGAGCGCGACCTCGTCCTCGGCTGGCTGGCGTTCTACCGCGACGCCCTGTCCGCCAAGTGCGACGACCTGTCCCCCGCCCGCCTCGTGGAGCGTTCGGTCGCGCCGTCGGCCCTGTCGCTGCTCGGTCTCGTCCGGCACCTCGCGGAGATGGAGCACGCGTACGGGGCGTGGCCGCTCACCGACGACACCCCCTTCGAGTGGGTCTGGGGCGACTACGCCGACGGTCGCGAGGACGACGTCGACTGCGGTCCGGCCGACGTCCAGGTCTCGTTCGCGACCTGGCAGCAGTGGTGCGCGGCCACGGATGCGGCGCTGGCCGGCACCGACGACCTCGGCTCGACCGCCCCGGGCAACGGCCGGAGCATCCGGTGGAACCTCGCCAAGCTCGTCGGGGAGTACGCCCGCCACTGCGGCCACGCCGACCTTCTCCGCGAGCGCATCGACGGCGCCACGGGAGAGTGAGACCCACGGTGCGGCAACCCGCTAGGCCGGCCCCAGGAGCAGGTCGGCCAGTCGGCAGGCCGGCGGGGACGGCACGGGGTCGGACCGGGTGAGGACGGACAGGGGCGGCAGGGTGGGCGCCGGGTCGAGCCTGCACAGGTGCACCTCGGGACCGGGCCCCGACACCACCGAGCGCGGCAGGACGGCGACCCCGAGGTCGGCCGCGACGAGCCGGCGGGCCGCCGCCACCGAGGCGACCTCCAGGGCCACGACGCCCTCGACGCCGTGGGTGGCGCAGGCCAGCTCGAGGTAGCGGCCCAGCTCGGCGCTCCCGAGCACGCCGACGAACGGCTCCTCGGCGGCGTCCTCGAGGCGCCGCACGCGACCGGCGGTCGTGGGGCCGGTGACGAGGACCAGCTCGTCCGGGCGCACCGCCTGCGCCGACACCCCGTCCGGTACGTCGCCTGAACCGATGCCGCCGACGACGACGTCGAGGTCCCCGGAGACGAGGGCGGCCACCAGCTCGTCGACCGTGCCGGTCGTCAGCGTCACCGACACGGCCGGCTCCTCGGTCCGCAGGCCCGCGAGGCCCTCGGACAGCTCGGCGACGTCGACGAGGTTCCCGACGCCGACGGCGACGACGGCGCCCTCGGCGCGGGCCGCGCGACGCAGGGCGGTGCGCGCCGCGTCGAGGTCGTCGATCGCGGGCAGCACCTCGTCCAGGAAGCGCCGGCCGTGGGCGGTCAGCCGCACGGTCCGCCGCGAACGGTCGAACAGGACGAGCCCCAGCTCGCGCTCGAGGGCCCGCACCCGTCGCTCGACGACGTCCGGCGGCACCCGCAGCACCTCCGCGGCGCGCGCGAAGCTCTCGAGCCACGCCACCGTCTCGACGAACCGCCCCTGCCGCAGGTCCACCACGGCATCGTCGCGGGCCGGGTGGCCGCCCGCAAGGAGCTGGTTCGCCCGACGGCGTGTTGCCCCACCGTTCTCCCGTGCGGGCACCGCCGGACGGCCGTGGTCACACCCGTCCCGTCCCGTCCGTCATCCCCATGACGACCGGCGACACGAGAGGGTGGGCACATGGACCAGGCCGAGGCCTTCGAGGCCGAGCGCGCCCGACTGACCCGGATCGCGGCTGGCATCCTCGGCGACCACGCCGAGGCCGAGGACGTCGTGCAGCAGGCGTGGCTGCGGCTGGACCGGACCACCGACGAGGTCGTCAACCTGCCGGGGTGGCTGACGACCGTCGTCACCCGGCTCTGCCTGGACCGGCTCCGCGCACGGGTGCCCGAGCCGGCCGAGCCGGCCGAGGCGGTGGGCGGCCGCGACCCCGCCGACGACGTGGCGCTCGCCGACACGGTCGGCGTGGCGCTGCAGGTGGTGCTGGAGCGGCTGAGCCCGGCCGAACGGGTGTCCTTCGTGCTCCACGACACCTTCGGCTTCGACTTCCCGACCATCGCCGCGATGCTCGACAGCACGCCGGTGGCCAGCCGCAAGCTGGCCTCCCGCGCCCGCGCCAAGGTGCGCTCCGCCGGCCCGGACGGGGCGCCGGCCGACTGGGAGGTCGTCGACGCCTTCCTCGAGGCCGCACGCGGTGGCGACCTGCAGCGCCTGCTCCGCCTGCTGGCGCCCGACGTGCTCGTCACCGCCGACCCGGCGGCGGTCGCCACCGGCACCCCGGAGCGCATCGAGGGACGTGACGCCGTGGCGGCGATGTTCGACGGCGCGGCCGCCGCGGCCCTGCCGACCCTCGTCGGCGACCGCCCCGGTGCCGCCTGGTACCACCGCGGCCGGGCGATGGTCCTCTTCGACTTCGACGTGGTCGACGGCCGGGTCACCGGCATCGTCTTCCGCGCCGACCCCGACGTGCTCGCCCGCGTCGTCCGCCGCCGGGGCGGCGGCCCTGCCTGACCCACCCGACCGAAGGGACACCGATGAAGACGATGACGTGCCGCCAGCTCGGCGGCCCCTGCGACCTGGGGCTGCGTGGCGAGAGCGCGGACGAGGTGATCAAGGCCCAGGACCGGCACCTGCGCGAGGCGGTCGCCGCCGGGGACTCGGCGCACCGGCCCGCCCACCAGGAGATGAGGGGCCGGTGGCGCAAACCCCTCACGGGGATGGGCTGGTACCGGTCCACGAAGAAGGCCTTCGCCGCCCTGCCGGACGACTGAGGCGGTCGGCGGGGCCGGTCGTCAGCGGGGAGGGCGCCGCGCCCATGGGCGCGGGACGAACCGCGGCGTCGCCGCGGCGTACTCCGCGTAGCCGGGATACGCCTCGGCGAGCCGGGCCTCCTCCCACCGCGCCTTGGCCGTGAAGAACGCCACCGTCACCACCCCGAGCGCGAGGCCCAGCCACTGACGCGTGCCGACGGTCAGGCCGACCACCACGGCGAGCACGCCGGTGTAGATCGGGTGGCGGACCCACCGGTAGAGGCCGCCGGTGCGCAGCTCGCCACGTGCGCTCGGGACCGGCGACGGGCTGAGGGCGCGGCCCAGGGCAAGGCTGGCGACGGCGGCCGCCGCCAGCCCGAGGAGGACCAGCGCCGACGCGACGGCGGCGAGCCAGCCCGGCATCGGCCAGGCCGTGCCGGTCGGTACGAGCACGAGGGCGACGAGCAGCGCGGCCTGGACGGCGACGAACAGCCATCCCGTGCGTTCCCGGCTCACGCCGGCACCCTACGGCCGGCGAGCGGTCGGGGTCGTGATGTCGACCCGTCAGCGCCGGGGGTCGCTGCCCACGTTGACGATCGGCGTCGTCGGGGAGTCGCTGGCGATGACGGTCATGAGGTTCGCGGCGAAGGCCGCCCGCCGCTCGGCGTCGAGGGGGACGGCGTCGGCGTCGGTCGTGCCCTGCTCGAGCTCGGTCAGGGCCTGACGGACCATGCCGACCGCTCCCTCGACGATCTTCCTCCGCCCCGCCACGATGGCGGCGGCCTGCTGCCGGCGGAGCATCGACTCGGCGACCTCTGCCGCGTAGCTGAGGTCGGTGACCCGCGCCTCGATGATGCGCACGCCCGCCGCGTCCGCCCGCTCCTGCAGCTCGGTGAGCAGGTGGTCGTTGACGACCCCGGGCTCACCGATGAGCGTCGTCGCCTCCGGGTCGTCGAAGGACTCGTACGGGTACGCGCGGGCCATCTGGCGCACGGCGCTCTCGGACTGGATCTCGACGTAGTCGACGAAGTCGTCCACGCCGAAGCTGGCGCGGGCCGTGTCCACGACCCGCCACACGACGACGGCCGCGATGTGGATGGGGTTGCCGTTGGCGTCGTTGACCTTCGACGTCGACGTGGTGAAGTTGCGGACCCGGAGGGAGACCTTGCCGCCGGCCGAGGAGTAGAGCGGGTTGGCGATCCGCAGCCCCGGGTGACGGTCCGTGCCGCGGTAGTCGCCGAACAACGTCAGCACGGCGGCCTGGTTCGGGCGCACCATGTAGAGGCTGACCGCGATCACGGCTGCGGCGAGCGCCGCGACGACGCACCCCACCCAGGCGGCGGTCGAGCCGCTCGAGGCGCCGAGGAAGGCCAGCCCGACCGCGGCGAGCACGAGGACGACGTCCCCGACGAGCCAGGGGATGCCCGAGCCGCACGGTGCGGGACGCTCGGCCATCTCGACGGACCGGTCGGCCCCGTAGGCACCCTCGGGCGCCCCTCCGGTGTCGGCCCGGTCGTGGTGCTGACGGTCGCCGGTGTCGCTCATGCCTCCATCCTCGTCGCACGCGCCGGGAAGCGACACCCCGGGGCGGGCGCTGCGCGAGGAAGGCGGCACGAACCCGGGTGGCGTTGTCGGAGGCGGCCCGGGTCCGTGCCGCGGTCGGGGTCGCTACCCCTTGACCGCGCCCTGCATGACGCCGGCCACGAGCTGGCGCCCGGCGACGGCGAAGAGGATGAGCAGCGGCAGGGCGGCGATGGTGACACCGGCGAGGATGAGCGAGTAGTCCTTGAAGTACGACGCCTGGAGCAGCTGGATGCTCACCGGGAGCGTCGGGTTCGACGACCCGAGGACGATGAACGGCCAGAAGAACGCCGTCCACGACCCGATGAAGGTGAACAGCCCGAGCATCGCGGCGGCGGGACGGGCGGCCGGGAGCGCGATGCTCCAGAACGTCCGCAGCATCGAGCACCCGTCGACCCGCGCCGCCTCGATGAGCTCGTAGGGCAGCGCCGACTCGAGGTACTGGGTCATCCAGAACACCCCGAAGGCGGTCACGAGGCCCGGCACGATGACGGCGAGCAGGTTGCCGGTCCAGCCGAGGTTGCTCATGAGGATGAACAGCGGGACCACGCTCAGCTGGGTCGGGATCGCCATCGTCGCGACGACGAAGACGAGCAGCGGGCCCCGGCCGCGGAATCGCAGCTTGCTGAACGAGTAGCCGGCGAGGGTGGAGAAGAACACGACCGACGCGGCGGTGAGCACCGCGACCAGGATGCTGTTCGCGAGCGCCTGCCAGAACTTGATGTCGGAGGTGATGACCCGCTGGACGTTGTCGACGAAGTTCCCCTGGGGGACCAGGGACGGTACGGGGTCCCGCGCGATCGTCGCGGCGTCGGAGGAGCCGAGGAGGAAGGAGTAGTAGAGCGGGTAGGCCGAGAGGGCGATGACCAGGCCGAGGACGACGTAGGTCACCCAGCCCGGCCGACCCGCGACACCGCCGCGACGTGCCCGGCGGCGGCGGGCGCGGGCCGCGCCGGGACCGGCGATGCCCTCCACCATGGGTGCTGACGGCAGGGCCATGTCACTTGCCTCCGCTCGAGGACGACGCGATGCGCCGGGTGGCGAGGTAGTTGAGCACCCCGATGAGGATGATGAAGAGGAAGAGCAGCCAGGACACGGCCGCGGCCCGCCCGAAGCTCTTCTGCGGGCCCCAGCCCAGCTCGTAGAGGTACATCGTCATCGTCATCCACTGCCGGTCCGCCCCGCCGAGGCCCTGCTGGTCGAAGACCCGGGGTTCGTCGAAGATCTGCAGGCCGCCGATGGTGGCCGTGATGACGACGAAGATGATCGTCGGACGCAGCATCGGCACGGTGACGGAGAAGAACTGCCGCATCCGGCTGGCACCGTCGAGGACCGCCGCCTCGTAGAGCTCGGTCGGGATCGCCTGCATCGCCGCGAGGAAGATGAGGGTCACGTAGCCGGTCCACCGGAAGTTGACCATCGTCGAGATCGCCACGTGCGAGGCGAGGACGTCGGAGTGCCACCCGACGGCGGGCAGCCCGACCGAGGTGAGCAGGCTGTTGATGAGGCCGGACTGGTCGGCGAACATCTTGCTGAAGATGACGCCGACCGCGACGGGCGCGATGACGAAGGGCAGGAGCACGCCCATCCGCCAGAACGTGCGGGCCCGGATGTTCTGGTTCAGCACGGCCGCGAGCGCGATCGCCCCGACGGTCTGGGTGACGCCGGAGAGCAGGAAGATGCTCACCGTGTTGCGGGCGCCGATCCAGAAGTTCTCCTGCCCGAGGGCCTGGGCGTAGTTGTCCAGACCCACGAACTCGCCCTTGCCGCCGATGAGGTTCCAGTCGTGGACCGAGACCCAGAAGGTGTAGACGAGCGGGAACAGTCCGACGAGGGCGAAGAGGACGAAGAACGGGGAGATGTAGGCGTAGGGCGCCACCCTGGCGTCCAGGGCCCGCAGCCGCTGGCGGGTGGTGCGCCGCTGCGGCGCCGGCGGGGCCGGCGCCGCAGCTCGAGCCGTCGTGTCGACGCTCATGACGGGGACCGGTCCGCTCAGCCGAGCGACTCGACGTCGCTGACGAACTTCTCCCAGGAGGCGTCCGGGTCGTCGGTCTGGTCGATGTCGACCCGGGCGATGGCCTGCTGCATCGCGTCGTTGATCGCCGAGAACTTCGGGCCCTTGAAGGGGACGACGGTGACGGCCTCGGCGCGGTCGGCGAAGATCTCACCGGTGGGGGCCTCGGCGAAGAACGCGTTCGTCACCGAGGTGAGCTCGCTGGAGGAGAGTGCCTCCTGCTGGCTGGGGAAGGTGCCCTTGGAGACGAACGCCTTGATCTGCTGCTCCGGGGCGGTCAGCCACGCGGCGAGCGCCTTGGCCTCCTCGGGGTGCTCGGACTGGGTCGGCACGGTCAGGTACGAGCCGCCCCAGTTGCCGCCACCGCCGGGGAAGGTGTTGGCGATGTCCCAGCCCTCGACCCCCGCCGCGTTGCCCTCGATGACGCCGAGCATCCAGCTCGGGCAGGGCATCGTCGCGAAGCCGTCGGTCTGGAACGAGCTGGTCCAGTCGTCGCTCCACTGACCCAGGTGGGCCGAGAGTCCGTCGGCCGAGGCCTGGGTGACCATGTCGTAGGCCTCACGGACCTCGGGGTTGGAGGTGGCGATGACGGTGCCGTCCTCCTCCTCGTAGGCGTTGGGCATCTGGTTGACCATCGCGTTGTAGACCTCGCCGGCCGAGCCGATCCACGGCACGTCCGAGGACGCCATGAACTTCTTGCCGAGGTCGAAGTAGTCCTCCCAGGTGCTGCCCATCGCCGTGGCAACGGCCTCGCGGTCGCTGGGCAGGCCGGCCTCCTCGAGGAGGTCGGCGCGGTAGCAGATCGCCTCCGGGCCGATGTCGGTGCCGTAGCCGATGAGCTTGCCGTCGGGCGTGGTCGCCATGGCGCTCTTCCAGTCCAGCCAGCGGCCCTCGACGTCGGCGCTGTTCAGGTCGGTGAACTTGTCGGGGTACTGCATGAGCTCGGAGAGCCAGTCGACCTCGACGGCCTCGATGTCCGCCAGGCCGGAGCCGGCCGCGAGGCGGGTGTTGATGTTGTCGCGGGCCTCGGTGGCGGTCGCGGCCTTCTTGTGCTCGATGGTGATGTTCGGGTTGGCGGCCTCGTACTCGGTGATGAGGTCCTCGTAGCCGAACTCGTTGAACGTCGCGAGGGTGAGGGTGATGTTCTCGTCACCGCCCGTCGCCTCCGAGTCGGACCCGGTGGCCTCGCCGCCGCAGGCGCCGAGGACGGCGGTCGCGAGCGTGAGCGTTCCCAGGGTGGCGATGACGCGCGTGGTTGTCATGGGTGTTCTGCCTCCATTGCCAGATGATCCGCGCCCGGTCTCAGAGAGCGCTCTCTCACACTGTGCGGCATCGCCGGGCATCTCGTCAAGAGCTTCCTCGCCATCCGGTCGCCACGAATCTCGCACGAACCTGGGTCGTGCTGGCGGGCACCGCGTCGCCGGCCAGGGGTGGCGCCCCACCGGGTGGATGTGCTGACATAGGCTCATGACGGAGAGCGCTCTCTTAGCCCATGCCGCCGGCACCCTCCTCGGCGAGGGCGCCGCGGCGCGCTACCGGGTCGAGGGGACGCACGCCCTCGACCCGTTCTTCGTCCCGCTCGTCAGCGCGGGGGACGGATGGGGCTTCGTCGCGAGCACGGGCGCCCTCACGGCGGGGAGGCGCTCGGCCGAGGAGTCCCTCTTCCCCTACCGCACCGACGACCAGCTGCTCGACAGCGTGGGCACGAGTGGGTCCCGGACGGTGCTGCTCGTCGGGGACGGGCCCGGGGCCGGGCACCGCTGGCGGCCGTTCGTCGACGAGCCGTGCACCGAGCGGCCGCGCGCGCTGGAGAAGTCGGTCCTCAGCGACGAGGTGACCCTCGAGGAGCGGGCGCCCGCGCTCGGCCTCGTCCTGCGCGTCACCTGGCGGTTCAGCCGGCGCTTCGGGCTGGTCCGCACCACCACGCTGCGCTCGGAGCGCGACACCGAGGTGGAGGTCGAGGTCGACGACGGAGTCGTCGACGTCCTTCCCCCCGGCGCGGGCACCCGCGTCCAGCGTGAGCTCTCCACCCTGCTGGACGCCTACAAGCTCACCGAGCTCGACCCGGGCAGCGGGGTCGCCTGGACCCGGCTCAACGCCGCCCTCACCGACCTCGCCGAGGCCGCCGAGTCCTGGCGGGCGACGACGATGTGGAGCCCGGACCCGGCCGGGATGCACCCCGACATCCGCCCGCCGGCACGGTCGCTGCGCGGCGAGGGGCGGACCACGCGCACGACGCGCGGGCAGCGCGGTGCCTACCGGCTGCGTGGCACCATCGCGCTCGCTCCCGGAGAGAGCCGCAGCTGGCAGGTCGTGCTCGACACCGGCTGTGACGCCGCGGCGGTGGCCGACCTCGTGCACGGTCGCGCCGGCGCCGACGCGACCACGTGGCGGGAGTCGCTGGGGCGCTCGCTCGACGAGGACCGCGCACACCTGCGCCGCCTCGTCGCCTCGGCGGACGGAGAGCAGTCCACCGGCGACCCGGTGGCGTGCGCCCACCACACCTCGTCGGTGGTCTTCAACGTGCTCCGTGGCGGGGTGCCCGCCGAGGGCCTGTCGGTGCGGCGCACCGACGTCGAGGCCTTCCTCGAGGTCCGGCACCGGGGCTGGGCGCACCGCTGGGGCGGCGTCGTCGCCGGCCTGCCCGAGCGGTTCGCGTACCGCGACCTCGCGGACCTGGTCGCGGGCACCGAGGACCCCGACCTGCGCCGGCTCCTCGGCGAGTACCTGCCGCTCACCTTCGCGCGCCGCCACGGCGACCCGAGCCGGCCGTGGAACCGGTTCGCCATCGTCGTCGCCGACGACGCCGGGGAGCCGATCCTGCGCTACGAGGGCAACTGGCGCGACATCATCCAGAACTGGGAGGCGTTGGCGCTGTCGTTCCCCCCACTGCTGGACCCGATGGTCCGGGTCGTGCTCGACGCGATGACCGTCGACGGGTACAACCCCTACCGGATCTCGACGGAGGGACCCGACTGGGAGGTACCGGACCCCGAGGACCCGTGGGCCAACATCGGGTACTGGAGCGACCACCAGGTCGTCTACCTGCACCAGTTGCTCCGGCACCGGCACGACCTGGTGGGTGGCTGGTCGGCCGAGGACCTCGTGCGGGCCGACCTGGTCCACGCCGACGTGCCCTACCGGCTGGCCCGGTGGCGTGAGGCCCTCGACGGCTCCGCACCGATGGTCGTCTTCGACGGCGAGGCCCACGCCCGCACCGTCGACCGGGTCGGGCGCCTGGGCGGCGACGGCCGCCTGCGCCTGGACGCCGAGGAGCGCCCGGTGCGGGCCTCCCTGCTCGAGAAGCTGCTGCTCATCATCGCCGCGAAGACCGTCAACCTCGTTCCGGGACACGGTGTCTGGATGAACACCCAGCGCCCGGAGTGGAACGACGCCAACAACGCACTGGTCGGGCGCGGCGTCTCGCTCGTCACCGCCGCCCAGCTGCGTGCCTTCGTCGCCGACGCGCTCGACTGGACCGAGCCGCTCGGGCACGCCGGCCCCGCGTCGCCCGTACCCGTCTCCGCCCCGCTCGCCGCCCTGGTGGGACGCCTCGACGACGTCCTGACCACCCGGCTGCCGGCGGACGGGCGCTGGAGCCCGGCGGCGCGCGCCGAGGCCGTGGCCGCCCTCGGTGACGCCGGTGACGCCTTCCGTGACGCGGTGTACGGCCCGGCCCTGGAGGGCCGGGCCGAACTGGCGGCCCCCTCCCTGCGCTCCTTCCTCCGCGGTGTCCTCGCCTGGCTCGACGACGCGATCGCCTCCGCGTGGCAGCCGGACGGGCTGGTGATGTCGTACGGCGTCCTCGAGGGCGACGCCACCGCGCTGACCGTCCGCCCGCTCGGACCCATGCTCGAGGGCCAGGTGGCTGTGCTCGCCAGCGGTGCACTGGGTCCGTCGGCCGCGGCGGGGCTCGTCGACGCCGTCCGGCGCAGCCCCCTGTGGGCCGCAGACCGGCAGACCTACCTGCTCTACCCGGACCGTGAGGTCCCAGGGCTGCTCGAGCGTGCCCGCGTGCCCGAGTCGGGCCGGGGCATCGGGCTGCTCGAGCGCCTCGCGGCCACCCCGGACCGACGCCTCGTGGCCGCCGCGGCCGACGGGCACTGGTACTTCGGGGGCGACCTGCGCAACGCCGCCGACGTCGGGCGGGTGCTCGACGAGCTGGTGACCGACCCCGCCTGGGCGGAGCTCGTGCTGCGCGACCGGGCGGCCGTCCTGGACGTCTTCGAGGAGGCGGTCGACCACGCCGCCTACACCGGCCGGTCGGGGACCTTCTTCGCGTACGAGGGCCTCGGCAGCGTGTACTGGCACATGGTGAGCAAGTACCTCGCTGCCGTCCAGGCAGCCCGTGACGCGGTCCCCACCGGTGCCGCGAACGACGACATCCGCTCGCGCCTGGCCGACGCCGTCGACGAGGTCCGGGCGGGCCTGCTGAGCCACCGCTCCCCCGAGCAGGTCGGCGCCGTGCCGATCGACCCGTACTCGCACACGCCGTCCGGACAGGGCGCCCGCCAGCCGGGCATGACCGGCCAGGTCAAGGAGGACATCGTCGTCCGCTGGCACGACCTCGGCCTGGTCGCGGACGGCGGCACCGTCGGCTTCCGTCCCGACGCCGTGCCCGAGCGCGAGTGGCGGGGTGAGCCCACCACGTGGGAGTACGTGGACGCCTCCGGGCGGGTCGGCTCGGTGCCCGTCCCGGCCGGTGGCCTCGCCTTCACCTGGTGCCAGGTGCCCGTCGTCTACGTCCGCGGGGGCGACGGTCCCTCGGTCGAGGTCCAGCGCTCGGACGGCACCCGGCTCCGGGTCGAGGGCTGGGTGCTCCCGGCTGACGTCCTCGAGGCCGTCGTCACCCGGTCGGGCGCGGTGCGCGCCCTGGTCGTCTCGGCGCCGTAGCCGGGGGACACGCGCGAGGGCCGCACCGGTGACCCACCCGGTGCGGCCCTCGGCCGTGTCGGACCGCGGTCCGCGACGGCTGCTAGGAGGTGACCTCCACGGCGCCGGCGTCGGGGGCGGCGTCGCGCGCGACTCCACGCTGGTCCGTCTCCGGCGCCGTGCCGGCGTCGCCCCGGCCCACGGCCGGGCCGTCCGCCGCCGGCAGGTGGGTCAACGTCGGCCCGCCGTTGTCGGCGAGGGCGCCGAGGCCGGCCGACCCGATGACGTCGTCCGGGCCGGAGCCGCACGAGTCGTCGCCCAGCACGTTGTGGCCGGCCGAGGTCAGGCTGACCGCACCGCCGCCGAAGTACCCGGCGAGGCACTGGGCGCCGCTGTTGCCCTCGACGATGCTGCTGTCGAGGACGAGCGAGGCCGTGGAGTCGCCGAAGGTCCCGACGAAGAGCCCGCCCGTGGTGCCGGCGGGCGAGGTGTTGCCGGTGACCGTCGACCACTCGATCGTCGCCGCGCCGTCGGTGACGAAGATCCCGCCACCGTGCCACCCGGTCGCGGTGTTGCCGCTCACCGTGGAGTTGCGGACCGTCAGGGTGCCGAGGCTGCGGATGCCGCCGGCGACGTCGGTGGCGGAGTTGCCGCTCACCGTCGAGTCGACGACGGTCAGGGTCGAGCCGAAGAAGCCGTAGAGGCCACCCGCCGGCCCGTCGGTGACGGTGTTGTCGGCGACCGTGCTCCGGGTCAGGGTCAGGGTCCCGCCCTCGCCGGTGTAGATGCCGCCACCGCCCTTCCAGAAGTCGTTGCCGGTCGTCGTCACGCGGTTGTCGACCACGGCCACCTCGGTGAGGTGCAGTGAGCCGTTGTTGACGACGGCGCCGCCGAGCTCGCTGCCGTACCCGTGGGTGAGGGTGGCGTCGCTCAGCGTCACCTCCGCGCCCGCCGCCGTCTCGAGGATCCGGGTGCTTCCCTGCCCGTCGAGGACGAGGCCGCCGGCCTCGACCGTCACCGTGCCGTCGACCGACAGCGGGCGCTCCAGGAGCACCGTGCCACCGGCCACCGCGTCCGCGACCTGCACCGTGCCTCCGTCGCACGTCGAGGCGAGGGCGGCACGCAGGCTCCCCGGACCGGAGTCGGCGGTGGTCTCGACCGTCGCCTCGTCCGCACAGGTCAGCCGCACGTCGTCGAGAACGACCGAGCCGTTCGCGCTGCCGCTGCGGGCCGCCACCTCCACCGTGGAGATGCGCGACGCGTCCAGGACGGCCTCGGCGCCCGCGCCGTCGGCGGCGAACGCGCCCCACGGCAGGGTGACGTCACGCCATCCGGTGGTGTCGTCGGTGAAGGTCGCCGTGAAGGTCCGCTCGGCGCGGTCGCCCTGGTAGACGCGCACGTAGTCGAGCACGTACTCCTGGGGGAAGGTCGTGTCCGCACCGACGGCGCCCCCGAAGTTGCCGCCGACGGCGGTGTTGAGGAGCAGGAAGAACGGGTGCTCGAAGACCCACTCGTTCGGGGCGACGTCCGCGGGCACCGCCTCGTGGAAGGTCTGGCCGTCGACGGTCCAGACGATCTGTCCCGGGCTCCAGTCGACTGCCACGGTGTGGAACTCCTCGGCCATCGGCTCGCCGAAGTCGAAGGTGCCGCCGAAGGACTGGCCGCCGGAGTAGCCCGGCCCGTGGATCGTGCCGAAGAGGGTGTCGGGATCGCGGCCGACGTTCTCCATGATGTCGATCTCGCCCGAGGCGGGCCACGGGTTCACCGGGATGTCGGTGCCGAGCGCCCAGAACGCCGGCCACAGCCCGTCGCCGACGGGGACCCGCAGCCGGGTCTCGATCCGTCCGTACTCGAACTCGGCCTGGTACTGGCTGACCAGTCGCGCCGAGGTGTAGCGGCAGGTGCCGTAGTAGCAGAGCAGGTCCTCGTCGGTGTTCTCGCGGGTCGTGACGACGAGGTGGCCGTTGCCGTCGTGGGCGGCGTTGTCGGTGCTGTCGGTGTAGTACTGCAGCTCGTCGTTGCCCCATCCGGGCTTGCCGATGATGGTGCCGTCACCGACCTCGTGGGTCCAGTTGCGCGGGTCCGGCGCCGTGCCGGCGCGGCCGTCGAACTCGTCGGACCACACCAGCGGCCAGGTGGCGGGGTCGCCCGCCGCCGGGTCGGCCGTGGCCTGGCCCAGGCTCACGGTGACCTCCTTGCCGGTGCCCTGGCCGAGGTAGGACAGGGCGAGGCCGCCGCTGCCGCTCCAGTCCTCGACCGAGGGCAGGGTCACGCCGGCACTGCGCTTGACGCCGCGCCCGGTGAGCTCGAGGACCCCCTCGGGCCCCTGCTGGCCCGGCTGGGTCCAGGCGTCACCCTCCATGACCACGGTCTCCTGCGCCGTCGTGCGCCGGGTCCCCTCCCACCGGGTGTCGAAGCCCTCGAAGTCGGAGACCTCCCGGGCCGGCCGGGTCTCGTCGTCCGTGACGAGCACGCGCGTCACCGGCGGGCGGCCGAGGCCGGCCACGGTGGGCTCGGAGAGCTCGAGGACCAGGCCCCGCTCCCCCTGGAACGAGCCGTTGTCGGTGGTCGGGACCTCGACCCCGGTCTCGCGCTGGCCGGCGGGCACGGTGACGACCGTGTCGACGGGTGTGTAGTCGACCCCCGGCCGCGCGGTGCCCGTGGTCGAGCGCACCCGCACGGTGACGTCCTCCTCGCTGAGCTTGCTGAGGCGCACGCCCACCGTGGCGGTCTCGCCCTCGGCGACGGGGAAGTCGACCCCGGTGAACCCGACGGTGAGCGGCCGCTCCGGTGCCACGCCGTAGGTCTCCACGTCGTCGACGTAGAAGGTCTTCTCGCCCCCGGTGCCGAGCGCGCCCACGGCCCAGCCGTGGACCGCATCGAGCTGGAACCCGTCGTTGGGCGCCCCGTTGCCGATCTCCTTGCGCGAGAAGGTGTCGAACGGCAGCTCGACCACGCGCCAGCCGGCGGTGTCGTCGACGAAGGAGACCGACCACCGCTCGGCGTCGTCGACGGTGGACCCGTCGGACCGGTTGTCGATGACGTCGACGAACATCGTCGTGCCCTCACCGGCGCCGCGGAACCAGAACCGCATCCCCGCGTACGGGCTCCAGTCCTCGGTGACCCACTCGGTCACGGTCTCGTCCTCGAAGGCGTGGACGACGACGCCCCAGGCGTCGATGTCGGCGGTCATCGAGAGCGCGTGGTTGGCCGCGTCGTGCTCCGGCACCTGCTCCGGCGGCACGACCCGGTCGTACGAGAGGGTGCTGCCGGGCGACTGGGCCTGGTAGAAGCCGATCGGCACCCCCGCGGCCGTCGCTCCCTGCACGAGGGGGGACTCGAAGTCGTCGACCAGGGGTGGGGCTGCGGCCGCGGTCGTGGTCTGCAGGGCCAGGCGCGGCCCCCAGCACCAGGATCGCTGCCGCCGCGAGGGGACGGCGGGTGGCGCGAGTCATCGTTGACCTCCGAGTGGTGAGAGAGCGCTCTCTCAGCAGAGTACGGAGGAGGCGGCCAGCTGGCAAGGGGTGGACGTCAGGCGGACTCGCGGACGACCAGCTCCACCGGCAGGACGATGCCCTCCGGGGTCCTCGGCCCGGACGGCTCGCCGTCGGGATCCGCCCTCCGATGGATCTCCTCGAGCATGAGACGCGCCATCCGCCGGCCCTGCTCCTGGGTGCCCTGGCGCACCGTGGTGAGCGGGGGGCTGGACTCGCCGGCGAGGGTGATGTCGTCGTATCCGACGACCGCGACGTCCGCGGGGACCGCGCGGCCGGTGCGGGCCAGCACCTGCAGGGCGCCGAGCGCCATGAGGTCCGAGGCGGCGAACACGGCGTCGAGGTCGGGCGCCCGCTCGAGCAGCCCGCTCATCGCCTCCGCACCGGAGGCGGCGGTGAACTGGCCGTGCACCACGAGCTGGGGGTCGAAGGCGTCGCCCAGGCCGCGCTCGAAGCCGACGAGCCGGTCGACGCCGGCGGACATGTCCTGCGGCCCGGCGATCGTCGCGATCCGGCGACGGCCCAGGGCGCGCAGGTGGCGCGCGGCGATCTCGGCGCCGCCGAGGTTGTTGTGGTCGACGTACGGGGCCCGTACCGACGGGTCCATCGGCCGGCCACCGATGACCACCGGGATGCCGGCGTCGGACAGGGTCGCCGCGAGCTGGTGGCCGCCGTGCTCGGAGATGAGCAGCGCGCCGTCGACGTGTCCCCCGAGAAGGTAGCGGGTGGCGTCCTCGACCTCGGCGTCGCCCTTGGCCATGACGAGGGTCAGCTGCCACCCGCTCCCCGACAGCCCCTGGCTGACCCCCCGGATGATCGAGGAGAAGAAGGGATCGCCGAAGACCCGGTCGTCGGACTCGGCCGCGACGAGCGCCACCGTGTTGGTGCGCATCGTCATCAGGCTGCGGGCGGCCTGGTTGGGCACGTAGTGGAGCTTCTCGACCGCGGCCCGCACCCGCTTGGCCATCGCCGGGTCGACGCTCGGGGACCCGTTGACGACCCGGGAGACGGTGGCCCGGGAGACCCCGGCCTCCCTGGCCACGGCCTCGAGCGTGGCCCGGCCGTAGTCGCCGCGTGGTGGCACCGCGTCGCTCCCTTCAACCCCTGCCGGGCGCTCCTGCGCCGGCGCGCGCCCACTGTAGTCACGAGGGCGCCCTCCGGCGGCGCCGCCGCCGCCCGGCTCGTCATCGCACTACACGGAGCTGCCCGGGGCGCTGGGTCGATGGACCCGCTGCGGATCGCCGTGCTCGGCCACGCCCTCGGCGCCACGCTCGCCGGCCGGTCCCGACGCCGACGAGGCGGCCCGCGTCGGCGTCGCCCAGGTGTGCGCCGGCGTCGCCCAGGTGTGATGCCCGGGCATCACACCTAGAAGCCCCCGTCCTTGGCCATGTTGTTGAACCGCGAGTAGTGCCCCTGGAAGGCGAGGACGATGTCGGCGGTGGGACCGTTGCGGTGCTTGGCGACGATGACGTCGGCCTCGCCGTCGCGCTCGGGGTCGGAGCGGTCGCGGTGCAGGAGGATGACGACGTCGGCATCCTGCTCGATCGAGCCCGACTCGCGCAGGTCGGACATCTGCGGGCGCTTGTCGGTGCGCTGCTCGGGTCCACGGTTCAGCTGGCTGATCGCGATGACCGGCACCTCCAGCTCCTTGGCGAGCAGCTTGAGCGCGCGCGAGAACTCGGCGACCTCCTGCTGGCGGGACTCGACCTTCTTGCCCGAGGTCATCAGCTGGAGGTAGTCGATGACGACGAGCTTGAGGTTGTGCTGCTGCTTCAGCCGCCGACACTTGGCCCGGATCTCCATCAGGGACATGTTCGGGGAGTCGTCGACGAAGAGCGGGGAGTCGCTGATCTTGCCCATGATCCGGGCGAGCTTGTTCCACTGGTCCTGGTTCTTCAGCCCGCGGCGCAGGTCCTGGAGCTGGATGGTGGCCTCCGCGGAGAGGATGCGCATGGTGATCTCGGTGCGGCTCATCTCGAGGGAGAACACCGCCGTGGCCATCTGGTGCTTGATCGCGGCCGCCCGGGCGATGTCGATGCCGAGCGTGGACTTGCCCACGGCCGGCCGCGCTGCGACGACGATCATCTGCCCGGGGTGCAGGCCGTGGGTGAGCTGGTCGAGCTCGATGAAGCCGGTGGGGACCCCGATCATCTCGTCGGTGCGCCCGGCCGCGGCCTCGATCTCCTCCATCGTGTCGTTGAGGAGCTCGCCGAGCCGGTGGTAGTCCTCGGAGCCGCGGGCCTCGGCGACGCCGTACACCTCGGCCTGGGCGCGGTTGACGATGTCCTCGACGTCGCCCTCGCCCTGCGCGTACCCCATCTGGACGATCCGCGTGCCGGCCTCGACGAGCCGGCGCAGCACGGCACGCTCGTGGACGATCTCGGCGTAGTAGCCGGCGTTGGCCGCGGTGGGCACCGACTGGATGAGCTGGTGGAGGTACGCCTGCCCGCCCACGCGGGCGAGGTCACCCCGCTTCGACAGCTCGTCGGCGACGGTGATGGCGTCGGCCGGCTCACCACGCCCGAACAGGTCGAGGACGGCGTCGAAGACCAGCTCGTGGGCCGGCCGGTAGAAGTCGTGGGCCTTGACCGCCTCCAGGCAGTCGGCGATCGCGTCCTTGTCGAGCAGCATCGACCCGAGGACCGACTGCTCGGCCCCGAGGTCCTGGGGCGGCACGCGCTCGTCCGGGGGACCCGCCGACGGGGGCCCGTACCCCGTGTCCAGCTCCGCGATGCTCACCGTGCTCCTACCCTGACCTCTGCCGTTGCGGACCGCCGTCCGGCCGCCGGGCGGGACCCTCTCGCCGCCGTGACCAGACCACCAGAGACCACCGACAGCCGGGACCGCGCACTCACCGTAGGCACCAGCCCCACGGCCCTCCAAGCCCATCCGCAGACATCGGCCGTTCGGCTGTTGACGGCGTGTGGACAACCTGGGGAAAACGCCGCCGGTCGTTGTGCACCGACCGTGGAGAACCCTGTGGACCGCGCTCTCGGCGAACTCCCAGCAGCCCTCTGACCTGCGGCGACGTCATCCACGGGATGTGCACCGGAGAAAGTTGCACGCGTGTCGCCTTCCACAGGGCGGGGGACCGTTCGGCCCCGGCCCCGGGCTTGACGCGCCCCCGTCGGCACCGGTAGAACCCCCGGCCGTCACGCCGCCGACACCCCGTCGTCACCGGCGTGTCACCTCCGCCCGGGACCTCCACCTGCGGTGATGCCGAGGGGTGAGCGACCGCCGCTCCGGCGGCCCCCGGACCCACCGACCACCGTTCGGTCAGGCGCCCCGGCCGTAGCGATCCGCGGCCCGCGCCCGGGCCCGCGCCGCCTCGACCTCGCGGTCCTTGGGGGGCGCGCTGGTGACGAGGGCCTGGATCAGCCGCCGGGTCGCCTCGGCCACCTCGTCGACCGCCCGGTCGAAGGCCTCCTCGTTGGCCCTCGACGGGCGGGTCGAGCCGCTCACCTTCCGCACGTACTGCAGTGCTGCGGCGCGCACCTCGTCGGTGGTGGCCGGGGGCTCGAAGTTGTGGAGCTGGCGGATGTTGCGGCACATGCCCCAACGGTAGGTCAGTCGAGCCTTGGTCGAGGCGTGCCCGTCCTCGCGCCATGATGGGGGCATGCGGAGCATGAGCGTCGAGCAGCTGGGTCGTTTCTTCGCCGCCCTCCCCGGCCGGCCCCGGGTCGTGGTCTCGGGCAACATGGCGGTTCCGTGGGAGGCGGTCCGGGCGCTGGACGAGAACAAGGACACGTACGTCATCCACGCGCTCAACGCGCCGCCGGGCATCCCCGACCGCGACGGCGTGGTCGCCGAGACCTGCTTCGTCGGGGCCGGGATGCGCAGGCACCCCAACCTCTCGTACGTGCCGAGCCGGCTCTCGCTCGTCCCGGTCCTCCTGCGGCGCCGTCTTCCTCCCGACGTCACCGTCGTGCACTGCGCGCCGCCGCGCGACGGGATGCTGTCGCTCGGCGTCGAGGTGAACGTCCTGCCGGCGGCCATCGAGGGCTGCCGGCAGCGCTCCGGCCGGGTCGTCGCGGTCATCAACGACCAGATGCCGTACACCTTCGGCGACGCCCAGGTGCCGGTCGAGGCCGTCGACATGGCGATCGAGGTCTCCACCCCCCTGCCCAGCCACGACCCGCTCCCCCCGGACGAGGACAGCCGGGCCATCGGCGAACGGGTCGCCAGCCGGGTCTCGGACGGCGCCACCCTGCAGATGGGGATCGGCGCGGTCCCCGACGCGACCCTCAACGCCCTCACCGGCCGCCGCGGGCTGCGCATCTGGACCGAGATGTTCTCCGACGGCGTGCTCGCCCTCGACCGGGTGGGCGCGCTCGAGCCCCAGCACCCGCTCACGGCGTCGTTCCTCTTCGGGTCCCGGGAGCTCTACGACTGGCTCGACGGCAACCACCGGGTGCGGATGATGCGCACCGAGCACACGAACGACCCCGGCCTCATCGCCCAGCAGCGGTTCATGACCTCGGTCAACACCGCGCTCGAGGTCGACCTGTTCGGCCAGGCGAACGCCTCCCGGATCAACGCGCGCATCTACTCCGGCTTCGGCGGCCAGACCGACTTCATCGTCGGCGCCCTGCACTCCTCCGGCGGCCAGTCGTTCATCGCCCTGCGGTCGTGGCACCCGCGTGCCGACGTCTCGACCGTCGTCCCGCTCGTCGACGAGCCGGTCACGAGCTTCCAGCAGAGCGCCATCGTCACCGAGAACGGCGTGGCCGAGCTGTGGGGTTACGACCAGCAGGCGCAGTGCCGCCACATCATCCGCGACGCGGCGCACCCGGACGTGCGCGAGGAGCTCTGGGAGGAGGCCCGCCATCTCGGGCTCGCGTGAGGTAGGGACGGTCGCGAGAGCGCCGGAGCGGGGTCGACACCGCTGGTCCCGGCCGTACGGTCAGCCCTGGCGGAGGCGGGCGACCCCGAGCGCGCCATCGCGCAGCAGGCCTACATGAAGTCGGCGATGCCGTACCGCGGCATCACCGCGCCGGAGCTGAAGCGGGTGCTGCGGCCGGTGCTCGGGAACGTGCGCCTGGTGCCCACCACCCGGCCCGAGTGGGAGGCCACCGTCCGCGAGCTGTGGGACGGTGCCCGGTTCCGCGAGGAGCGCTACGCCGCCATCGCCCTGACCCGGCACCGCGTGGCCCGGCCCTGGCAGGACGTCGACGCCCTCGACCTCTACCGCCACCTCGTCGTGACCGGCGCCTGGTGGGACCTGGTCGACCCCGTCGCCGGTGAGCGGGTCGGGGCGGTGCTGCTCGGGCACCGGGAGGCGGCGACGCCGGTGGTCCGGACGTGGGCGACCGCGGACGACCTGTGGCTGCGCCGCGCGGCGCTCCTGGCCCAGCTCGGCCACCGTGACGCGACCGACACCGCGTTCCTCGAGGAGGTGCTCGACGCCAACCTGGAGGACAGCCCGTACGGGCGTGAGGTCTTCGTCCGGAAGGCGGTCGGCTGGGCGCTGCGCCAGTACGCGCGCACCGACCCGGCCTGGGTGCGGTCCTACGTCGCCTCCCGGGAGGACCGCCTGGCCGGGCTCTCCCGGCGCGAGGCGCTCAAGCACCTCTGACCCGGTCGCCGCGGACCGGGCAGCCCACGACGTGGTCAGGCGGGTCGCTCGAAGACGCGCACGTGGTCCACGAGGCAGCTCTCCGTAGCCGTCGGACCCCCTGACAGCATCTGCAGGTAGAGCAGCAGGAAGAGCTGCGCACCAGCCCCGGGAACCTGACCGGTGTGGATGGCCGTGGTCACCCCGTCGCGCGTGAACAGCACGCGGGAACCCGGTGTCCAGATCGCCTGGTAGGTGTGCATCGACGTGGACAGGCCCGACGCACGGACGCTGGTCTGCTCGTTCGTCCCGGCCCACGAGACGTTGCCGTAGGAGTCCGGGCTCCCGCTCAGGTACCACTCGGCCACGTCGATCTCGGCCTTCCCGGCGGCGTCCCACCCCTCTTGGACCGGGTCGGTCTTCCACGTCTCGAGGTAGTCCTGGCCCTGGAGCCAGAACAGCCCGGGCCAGAAGCCCGTCCCCGCGTTCGGACAGACACGCTGACGGGCCTCGAAGGTCAGGGCGTTCCCGGGCGACGGGGCGAACGTGCGCGTGTTCGACTGGCACGCCCCAGATCTCCATGGCTGCGTGACGACGCCGGGGTACTCGGGGTCGGACGGGTACCGCGGGCCGGAGGTGTCGACGTGCTCCGCGGTCAGGCGGAGGCTCCCGGAGCCGTCGAGCACGCAGTTCGAGGGCGTGTACCACTGGACCTCGTCCTGGGCGAGGTACCCGCACCGGTCGTAGACCCACCACTCGGGGTCGGGTGCGGCCCCGGCCGGGCCGTTGAAGTCGTCGCCGAACACCAGCCCTGACATGGGTGTGTTCTCCCCGGACGGCACCGACTCGTCGCTGTCGCCGCGGGAGCTCCCCGCCCTCACCGTGAACGTGTACGCCGTGTCGTTGGCCAGCCCGTCGACGCGGACACGCAGAGCCGTGCGCCCTGACGAGCCCTTGACGCGGGCGACCTCGCCGGCGGCCACCGCGGTCGCCGGCAGCGCAGTCGTCCCGTCGTAGGGCGTCACGAGGTAGTGCGTGACGGAGCCCGGCGCCGCCTCGGCGTCGTCGTGGAAGGACACCGTCGCCGACGCGTCGCCGGCGATGCTCGTCACCGTGTGGGGCGCGACGGGGACGCCCGACGAGGTGGGCGACGCGGTGCCGCCCCGTGACGGCCGGGCCGGCGAGGAGGCGGAGTCCGGGGACGGCGCCTCGTCCCTCGCGGTACAGCCGCCGAGTCCGGCCACGACCGCGGCTCCGCCGGCGAGGGTGAGGAATCGGCGCCGTTCCATGCGGTCATGCAACACGGCGCACCACGCGTGCGCAACGCACACCGCCCGGCGTGCTGCGCGACCTGCCGGTCGCGGCCGCCGCGCCTGCCCGGTCACGGCCACCTGGCGCCGCACTCTGGGAGAGTGCCGACCGTGACGACACCCCCGGGCCAGCACCGCGAGGTGCTCCGCCTCGCGGTCCCGGCGTTCCTCGCCCTCGTCGCCGAGCCGCTCTTCCTCCTGGCCGACTCGGCCATCGTCGGACGCCTGGGCGTGGCCCCCCTCGCCGGCCTCGGGGTGGCCAGCGCCGTCCTGCTCACCGGTGTCAACGTCTTCGTCTTCCTCGCGTACGGCACCACGGCCGTCGTCGCCCGCCAGCTCGGGTCCGGGTCGCGGGCGGGGGCGATCACGGCGGGCATCGACGGCACCTGGCTCGCGGTCGTGCTCGGCGTCGTCACCACCACGGCGGTGGCCCTCGGCGCCCGGCCCCTCGCCGGGGTCTTCGGCGCCAGCGAGGCCGTCCTCGACCAGGCCACCACCTACCTGCGCATCTCCGCCCTCGGCGTCCCGGCCATGCTCGTCGTGCTCGCCACCACCGGCGTCCTGCGCGGCCTCCAGGACACCCGCACCCCGCTCGTCGCCGCGGTGACCGGCTTCTCCGCCAACATCGCCCTCAGCGTCTGGTTCGTCCACGGGCTCGGCTGGGGCATCGCCGGGTCCGCGTGGGGCACCGTCATCGCCCAGACGGGGATGGCTGCGGCCCTCGTCACGGTGATCGTCCGCGAGGCGGCGCGCGAGCAGGTCACGCTGCGCGCCCACCCGGGTCGCGTGCTCGCCGCCGCCCGCGGCGGCGTGCCGCTCCTCGTCCGCACCCTGGCGCTACGCGCGGTCCTCGTCCTCACCACCTGGGTGGCCGCCGGTCTCGGCGACGTGCCCCTCGCCGCCTACCAGGTCACCGCCACGATCTGGAGCTTCCTCGCCTTCGCGCTCGACGCCATCGCCATCGCCGGTCAGGCCATCACCGGCAGGACCCTCGGCGCGGGCGACGTCGACACCACCCGGTCCGCCACCGGCCTGATGCTCCGCTGGGGCGTGGTGGTCGGCATCGTCCTCGGGCTCGTCGTGCTCGTCGTCCACCCGTGGGTCGGCGCCCTGTTCACGCCCGACCCCGCGGTGCAGTCGGCCATCGCGGCGGGGCTGGTCGTCGTCGGCCTCTCCCAGCCGCTCTCCGGGTTCGTCTTCGTCGCCGACGGCGTGCTCATCGGGGCGGGCGACGGCCCGTGGCTGGCGCGGGCGATGCTCGTCACCCTCGCGGCCTACCTCCCCGTCGCGCTCGGGCTGCGGGCGGCCGGCGACTGGCTGCTCGAGGGCGGCTCCGCCGAGGGCCAGGCGCACGCGCTGACGTGGCTGTGGGTCGGGTTCACGGTGTTCATGTCGGTGCGCGGTGCCCTGATGTGGCTGCGGGTGCGCACCGACCGCTGGCTGGTGACCGGCGCGACCATCGGCTGACGCGCCTCGCGACCGACGACGCACGGCTTCGTCGACGTCGCACCGGAAGGCTTCCCGTGCGATGTCGACATTTCGGGGTCACCCCGAAATGTCGAGGCGGGTGGGGTCGGGAGGGGTCAGCCGACGACGGCGACCGCCGCCTCACGTCGCGGGTCCCCGGCCGCCTGGAGCATGCCGTCCTCGCGCCGGTACGCGGCGCCGACCCCGCCGAAGTACATCGACAGCTCGCCGTGGTCGTGCGAGGCGAGCCCGCAGGCCGCCACCGCCGCCGCGATGCCCGGGTCGGACTCGTGCTCGACCACCGCCTCCCCGGTCGCCTCGAACCGCACGTGCAGCCGCGGCGCGTCGATGGCGTGCTGGAGGTCGGCGCCGTGGAGGCAGCCCTGGCCGAGCACCTGCATGAGCGCCGTCGTGATCCGGTCGGCTCCCGGCGAGCCGATGGCGAGCACCCGCCCGTCCGCGGTGCGCCCGGTCGTCGGCGCCATGTTCGAGGCCAGCCGGGTGCCGGGCACCAGCCGGTGCAGGCCGCGCTTGTTCAGCTCGGGCTCCCCGAGGGCGTTGTTGAGCAGCATCCCCGTGCCGGGAACGGTGAGCCCGGCTCCGTACCCGGCCGACATGGTGATGGCGCACGCGTTGCCCTCGGCGTCGACGGCCGAGACGTGCGCGGTGGACGCCGACGTCGGCAGCCCGGGCAGGCCGTGGCGGTCGACGGACAGCAGCAGCTCGTGGCCCGCCGCGTCGAGGTCGGTGGCGTGGTCGTGCACCTCGAGCCGGTACCGCAGCACGGCCTCCTGGATGGCGATCACCTCGCCCCAGTCGACCGCCCCCCGTCGCCCCAGCTCGCCGAGCATCACCGCGAGCATCGGCCCTCCGACCGACGGCGGGGGGTTGACGGCGAGGTCCCAGGCCCCCACGGTGCGGCGCACCGACGGCCGTACCAACGGCGCGTACTCGGCGAGGTCGCGCCGGGTGAGGATGCCGCCGCCCGCCTCGAGCTGCTCCACCATCGTGCGGCCGATGTCGCCCACCGACAGCACCGAGGAGCCCTCGTGGCCGACCCGGTCGAGGACGTCGGCGAGGCGCATGTTGGTCGCGACGTCACCGGCTCGCAGGGGCGAGCCGTCGGGCCGGGTGACGACCTCGAAGGCCTCCGCCTGCGGTCCGAACAGGGGCCCGGCGACGAAGTCGAGGTAGCGGGCCGCCGCGCCGCCGATGGGGTACCCCTCGCGGCAGGCGCGGACCGCGGGCGCGACCACCTCGTGCCACGGGGCCCGGCCGAGCTCCTCGACCGCGAGCTGACAGGCGGCGGCGGCACCCGGCGTGGCCACCGACCCCGGTCCGGCGAACATCGTGACGCCGCCCCCGTACTCGGTGTACACCTCGCGCACCCCGCCGCCGAACGCCTCCGGTGGCAGCCCGCGGCCCGGCATCGCGACGTTGCCGTCGATGACGAACGGATCCTCGTCCGCGGGCCAGACCGAGACGAAGGCACCGCCGCCCAGCGAGACGATGCCCGGCTCGGTGGCCATCGCCGCGAGCGCCGCCGCGACCGCGGAGTCGACCGCGTTCCCTCCGGCGGCCGCCAGCGCCTCACCGGCGGCGAGCGAGACCGGGCCGGTCGCCGCCACCGCCACGCGTCCCATCCGCCCATCCTGCCACCGCGCGTCGTCCGCGCCCCCCTCCCGCCCCGCGCACCGGGCCGGTACCGTGACGACCCATGACGCGCGCGCCGCTCGGGATCGTCGCCGGGACCGGCTTCTACGCCCTCGACGCCCTGGAGGACCCCACGACCGAGACGGTCGGGACGCCCTACGGGCCGGCCCTGGTCACCCGCGGCACCTGGCACGGCCTACCGGTCGTCTTCCTCGCCCGGCACGGCCCCGGGCACGCGGTGCCGCCGCACCTGGTGAACTACCGCGCGAACGTCCGCGCCCTCGCCGACCTCGGCTGCCGCGACGTCGTCGCGGTCAACGTCACCGGCGGGATCGACCCCGACCTGCGCCCCGGGGACCTGCTCTGCCTCGACGACTTCATCGACTTCACCAAGCAGCGGCCGCTCACCTTCCACGACGGCAGCGGCCCCGAGGGCGTCGTGCACACCGACGTCCTCGAGCCCTACCACCCCGCGGTCCGGCGGAGTCCTGCTGGCGGCCGCGGCCGAGGCGGGGGAGCTGCTCACGACGGCGGCGTCTACGCGGCGTTCGAGGGCCCACGGTTCGAGACCCGGAGCGAGATCCGCCTCGCCCGGCTCGCGGGGGCCACGTCGCGGGGATGACCGGCGTCCCGGAGGTGACGCTGGCCCTCGAGGCCGGCCTGCGCTACGCCGCCGTCTCGCTCGTCGTCAACCCGGCCACCGGCGTCGCCGACACCGACGAGCCGATCACGATGGAGGAGATCGACGACGTCCTGCGCGCGAGCAGCGCCGACGTCTCGCCGTCCTCGACGCCCTCGTGCTCGCGCGCGCCGACGCCGACGCGGAGCCGGCCCGGTGAGCCGCGTCGTCCTCGCGGGCGCCCGCTACGTCGTCACCGTCGACGAGAACGACACCGTCCTCGAGCACGCCACGATCACCATCGACGACGGCGCCATCACGAGCATCGACGAGCAGCGCCGGGCGCGCAGTCGGGAGGGGGGTTCGGCGGAGCGCGCGGCGGAGCCGGACGCCGACCGCGGTCATCGACGCCACCGGCTGTCTCGTCATGCCGGGCCTGGTCAACCTCCACACCCACCTGCCGATGACGCTGCTGCGCGGCCTGGCGGAGGACGTCGACCTCGCCGGGTTCCTCCGCCGTGTCTGGGCCGCGGAGGGCGCGGTGATGGACCCCGGCACCGTCGAGGTCGGCGCCACCCTCGGGGCCCTGGAGTCCCTGCTCGGCGGGTGCACCACCCAGCTCGACATGTACGTGCACCACGAGGCGGCACACCGGGGTGCGGTGGCCGCCGGGTCGCGGCACGTCGGCGGCCCGGTCTTCTTCGACGGCCCGGGCCCGGACCACCTCGAGTGGTCGGAACGGATCGCGCTGCTCGAGGCGTGGCCCGGGCAGGTGGCGTGCGACGGGGGACCCGAGGTGCCCGTGGCGGCGATGCCGCACTCGACGTACACGTGCAGCCCCCAGCACCTCGCCGAGGTCGCGCGCACCCTGCGGGACTCGCTCTCGCGCAGCCCGGCCCGCGGGCTGCTCGCCACCCACGTGTCCGAGACCGCCGCCGAGAACGCCGACGTCGCGCAGCGCCACGGCCGGACCCCGACCGGGGTCCTGGCCGACGCCGGCTGGCTCACCGGCGACCTCCCGGTCGTCGCGGCCCACGGCGTGCACCTCGACGACGACGACCTCGCCCTCCTGGCGGCCGTCGGGGGCGCGGTGGCCCACTGTCCGGGCTCCAACCTCAAGCTGGCGAGCGGCGCGCTGCCCTGGGCCGCCACCCGCGGCGCCGGTGTCGTCCTCGGCCTCGGCACCGACGGCTGCTCGAGCAGCAACGACCTCGACATGTGGCAGGCGATGCGGCAGGCGGCGCTCCTCGCGCGCCTCACCAGCGGCCGCCCCGACGTCGCGAGCGCCCACGAGGTCGTGCGGGCAGCGACCCAGGGCGGTGCCCGTGCGCTCGGCATCGGCGACCTCGTCGGCAGCGTCGAGCCCGGCAAGCGTGCCGACCTCGTCGTCCTCGACCTCGACCGTCCGCACCTCACGCCGGTCCACGACGTGCACGCCCTGCTCGTCTTCGCGGCCGGGCGGGCGGACGTGCGCGACGTCCTCGTCGACGGCGTCCCCGTCGTCCGCGACCGGCGCAGCACCCGCGTGGACCAGGCCGCGCTCCTCGCCGCGGCGCGCGAGCGGGGCGCCGCCGCCCGGGCCGCGGCGGAGCAGGCATGAGCCGGCCCGGGCCGGAGCTCCCGGGTCGCCGTCGCACCCACCGAGTCGGCGGAGGAGGTCGTCGCCCGCCTCGGCATGGAGCCGATCCCCGAGGAGGGGGCGTGGTTCGTCGCGGGCCCGCGCACCCAGGGGCTGAACGCCATCACCGTGCTCCTGACCCCCCAGCCGGACGGCTTCTCCGCGATGCACCGGCTGGCGGTCGACGAGGGCTGGCAGTGGCTCGCCGGTGCGCCGGCGGCCCTGCTGCGGCTGCGGCGCGGCGGCTCGGGCGTGCTCAACTACGTCGGCGCGGAGCGACCCCAGGTGCTGGTGCGCCGTGACACCTGGATGGGTGCCTCGACCCTCGGCGAGTGGACCCTCCTGTCCTGCTGGTGCGCTCCGGCGTTCCGCCCGGAGCACTTCGAGCTCGGCGACCGCGAACGGCTCACCGCGCAGTACCCCGCCTTCGCCACCGAGATCGCCGCCCTCACCCGCGACCAGCCGGTCGGGCGGATGCGGTGAGAACCGCCCTGGTCACCGGCGCCAGCGGCGGCCTGGGCCGGGCGCTGGCCCTGGGCCTCGCCCGGGCCGGGCACGACGTCGGGGTGCACTACCGAAGCGACGCCGACGGGGCCGCCGCCACCGTCACCGGCGTCGAGCATGCGGGGCGACGCGGCGTCGCCCTCCACGCCGACCTCGACGTCGGGCCCCCCGCCGACCTCGACGCGGCCTGCGAGGACCTCCTCGACCGCTGCTCGGCGGCGCTCGGTGGCGATCCGGACGTCGTCGTGCTCAGCGCCTTTCCGCAGCACCTCGTGCCCTGGGCCGACCTCGACGCCGCGGCCTGGGACGCCTACCACCGCGCGGGGCTGCGTCCCACCGCCGTGCTGCTCGAGCGCTCCACCGCCCGGATGGCCGCGGGGGGTGCGGCCCTGGTCGTGGGCAGCATCGAGGGCTGGCGGGCCGCTCCCGCCCACGCCCCCTATGCCGTGGCCAAGGCGGCGGTGCACCACCTCGTCGCCGCCGCCGCCCACGAGCTCGGCCCGCGCGGGGTGCGGGTCTGCGGCGTCGCCCCCGGCCTGGTCGACCGCGACGGGCCTCGAGGCCGACTGGCCGGACGGCGTGGCCCGCTACCGCGCGGCGAGCGCACTCGGCCGCCCGGTGGCGGCGGAGGAGGTCGCCGGGGCCGTCGCGTTCCTCGCCTCCCCGGCCGCGTCCGGCATCACCGGCACGGTGCTCGCCGTCGACGCCGGCTGGTCCGCCTCCCCGGGCTGGTGACGCGGCCTGCGCGCCCGCTGGGCGACACCCCACCCGTGCCGTGCGTCACACCAGCGACACACCGACGGTAACGACCCCACAACGACACGCGAGGGGTGTGCGGTACCCGCGCGCGCAGGCCGTAGCATCTGCACGACCCACCAGCAGGCAAAGGGAGATCCTCCATGAAGTCCACGCGTTTCCTCGTCGCGGCCCCCGCCGCGCTCGCCCTGGCCCTCGCGGGCTGCGGCGGCAGCACCGGCGACTCCGGCAGCGACGACACGGCCAGCGGTGAGGCCACCAGCGGCGCGCCCACCGACGACTCCAACTGCGCGAGCGAGGACGTCTTCTGCATCGGCCTGGTGACCGACACCGGCAAGGTCGACGACAAGAGCTTCAACCAGTCCGCGCACGAGGGCGCCGAGGCTGCGGCCGCGGAGCTGAACGGCTTCTACAAGTACATCGAGACCCAGGACGCCAAGGACTACGCCGCCAACATGGCGCAGTTCACCAACAAGTCCTACGACGTCATCGTCACCGTCGGCTTCCTCATGGCCGACGCCACCGTGGCCGCGGCCGAGGAGAACACCGAGACCAAGTTCATCGGCGTCGACCAGGGCTACGACCCCGAGGCGGTCAAGGCCACCAACCTCACCGGCCTGATCTTCCCGGAGGACCAGGCGGGCTACGCCGCGGGCTACCTCGCCGGCCTGATGACCAAGACCAACAAGCTCGGCCAGGTCCTCGGCCTCGAGATCCCGCCGGTGCAGAAGTTCGCCAAGGGCTACGAGAACGGCGCCAAGGCGGCTAACCCGGAGGTCTCGGTCACCACCGTGTACCACCCCGCCGGCGACAACGCCTTCAACGACCCGGTGTGGGGCGCGGGCGAGGCCAAGAAGCAGCTCGCCCAGGGCGCCGACTTCATCTTCGGCGCCGGCGGCAACACCGGCAACGGTGCGCTGCAGGAGGTCGCCAAGGCGTCCGGCGCCGGCACCGACGTCTTCTGCATCGGTGTCGACACCGACCAGTGGGACACCGTCCCCGCCGCCCAGCCGTGCCTGATCACCTCGGCGATGAAGCTCATCACCCAGGGCGTCACCGACACGATCAAGGTCGCGTCCGAGGGCGAGTTCGAGGGCCTGCAGACCCTCGGCGAGGCCGGCCTGGCGCCGTACCACGACTTCGAGGACACCGTCCCCGAGGACGTGAAGACCAAGGTCGACGAGGTCGTCGCGCAGCTCAAGGACGGCTCGCTGGAGACCGGCGTCACGCTCTGACACACGCGGCCGGTCACCACGCGTGACCACCGCGCCCGACGACAGGGGGCGGGCATCCGGGTACCGGGTGCCCGCCCCCTTCGTCGGTACCGGCAGGCCACACTTCCCCCAGGCGGCGCCCAGAGGCCAGACTGTGCCCCGCACCCCGAGTCATTGGAGACCCATGTCCGACACCACCACGGAGCAGGGCGCGCCCCCGTCGGCGGGCGATCCGCCTCCCGAGGACCGGCAGTCACGCGGGGGCGCCCTCGCGTACCTGATCGCGCACCAGAGTGCCGTCGTCATCGTCGTCGCCCTCGTCATCGCGCTCCTCATCGGTGCGGTGCTCATCCGCTACCAGGGGGTCAACCCCTGGTACGCGTACGAGACCCTGCTGCGCGAGGCGCTCGTCTACCCGGGGGCCTTCACCCGCACGCTGCAGAAGACCGCGCCACTGGTCCTCACCGGTCTGGCCGTGGTGCTGCCGCTGCGCGTCGGACTGTTCAACATCGGTGGCCAGGGCCAGTTCGCGATGGGTGCGGTCATGGGGGCCTGGGTGGCCTACCTCGCCGGTGGAGCCGGGTTCCTCGGTGCCGTGCTGGGGATGCTCGCCGGGATCCTCTTCGGCGGGCTCGTCGGCGTCCTCGTCGGCGTGCTCAAGGCCTACCGCGGCGTGCACGAGGTCATCTCGACGATCATGCTCAACTACATCGTGGCGGGGGTCACCTTCTGGCTCGTCGTCGGCCCGCTCCAGGCCGAGCGCTCCAAGACCAGCGGCATCCCGCAGACCGAGCCGATCCCCGAGTCGGCCCAGCTGGGCGCCATCGGGGGCATCCCCGTCGGGTTCGTCATCGCGGTCGCCTTCGCGGTGCTCTGCTGGTGGATGCTCTCGCGCACCACGATGGGCTTCCGGTTCAACACCGTCGGCTCGAACAAGAGCGCGGCGGGCTACGCCGGCATCTCGATCAACCGGATCGTCGTCATGTCGCTCGCCTTCGGCGCCGGCCTCGCCGGTCTCGGGGGCGCGCTCGAGGCCGCGGGCACCCTGCACCGGTTCGAACCGGCCATCGTGGGCTCGCTCGGCTTCGACGGCATCACCATCGCCCTGCTCGCCCGGGCCAACCCGCTCGCGACGATCCCGGCGGCCTTCCTCGTCGGCATCCTGCGCACCGGGGCGGCGGGCCTGCAGTTCTCCACCGGCATCGCCCCGGAGGTCGTCGACCTGCTGCTCGCGATCATCCTGCTCATGGTGTCGATCCCGGTGCTCGGCAAGTGGATCTTCCGCAGCCGCGCCGACAAGGTCAGCGTGGCCTCGACGAGCTGGGGGTCCTGAGGTGGACTGGGTCACCAAGAACCGCACGACGGTGGTCCTCCTCGCCGTCGTCCTGGTCGCCGCGTACGTCTTCTACTACGCCGCCAACGACATCGCCCCGTCGATGTTCGTGGCGGCCTGGGGCTACGCCATCCCCCTCGTCCTCGCGGCCCTGGTGGGGGTCATCGGCGAGCGGTCCGGTGTCGTCAACATCGGCATCGAGGGCCAGATGCTCATCGCGGCCTTCGCCGGGTTCTTCGCCGCCGCCTACTCGGGCTCGATCGTCGTCGGCGTCCTGGCCGGCGTCGGCAGCGGCCTGATCGCGGGCGGCTTCCTCGCGTGGACCACCGTGCGCTGGCGGATGGACCAGATCATCGCCGGTGTGGTGCTCAACATCGTCGCCACCGGCATCACGTCCTTCTACTACACCCCGGGCCAGATCCTCCCGGGCGTCATCCCGAACCTCAACGTCCCCCTGCTCCAGGACATCCCGCTCGTGGGCGAGGTCTTCTTCAGCGGCCGCAGCTGGATCGCGACGTTCGCGATCATCGCCGCCATCGGCGTGCACCTGCTGCTGTTCCACACCCGCTGGGGCCTGCGCACCCGAGCGGTCGGCGAGTACCCCTCGGCGGCGGACACCGCGGGCGTCAACGTCGAGCGGCTGCGGCTGGTCAACGTCACCCTCGCCGGGACCCTCGCCGGACTCGCCGGGGTGTACCTCTCGATGGATGCCTCGAGCTCGTTCGAGCGCGGGATGACCGCCGGGCGCGGCTTCCTCGCCCTGGCGATCATGATCATGGGCGCGTGGCGACCGCTGCGGGCCTTCGCGATGGCGCTCTTCTTCGGCTTCGTCAACGCGGTGGCCAGCCAGCTCCAGCAGTCCGGCCTCGGCGTGGAGGGAACCCCGAGCAACGTCCTGGAGTGGACCCTCGACGCGCTCACCTCACCGCAGATCCTCGCCACGCTGCCCTACGTCGCGGTCCTCGTCGTCCTCGGCCTCGCCGCGGGCCGGGTGAGAGCGCCCGGAGCCGTCGGGCAGCCGTACGTGAAGGGAGACCAGTGATGTCGGACCCCACCCCCCGCTCCGGCAGGCCCGAGGTCGAGGGCACCCCCCACCCCGAACACCTGGACGAGAGCCGCGACCACCTCGAGCGGATCGCCACCACCGACGCCGCCCGCGAGCTGCCCCCGGAGCAGTCCGGGTTCGGCGAGGGCGTCATCGGCGAGGTGCTCCTCGACATCCAGCACCTGTCCAAGAGCTTCGGGTCGGTGCACGCCAACCGCGACATCACGCTGAACGTGCACCGCGGCGAGATCGTCGCCCTGCTCGGCGAGAACGGCGCCGGCAAGTCGACCCTGGTCAACCAGATCTTCGGCCTGATCGCCCCTGACACCGGCACGGTCAGCGTCAAGGGCGACTCGACGCCGATCAAGGACCCCAAGGACGCCATCACCCGCGGCATCGGGATGGTGCACCAGCACTTCCAGCTCGTGCCCGTCATGACCGTGGCCGAGAACCTCATGCTCGGGCACGAGACGACCAGGGGCGGGGTGGTCCTCGACATCGAGGGCGCCCGCCGGATGGTCCGCGAGCTGTCCGAGCGGCACGGCCTGACCGTCGACCCCGACACCGAGGTCGACGACCTGCCGGTCGGCACCCAGCAGCGGGTCGAGATCCTCAAGGCGCTCTCCCGCCGGGTCGACCTGCTCATCCTCGACGAGCCGACCGCCGTGCTCACCCCGCAGGAGACCGACGAGCTGCTCGGGGTGATGAAGGAGCTCGCCGCCTCCGGCACGTCGATCGTCTTCATCACCCACAAGCTGCGCGAGGTGCTCGCGGTCTCGGACCGGGTGTACGTCCTGCGGCAGGGCGCGGTGGTGGGCGAGGTGGCCACCAAGGACACCGACGCCACCGGGCTCGCGACGATGATGGTGGGTCGCGAGGTCGTGCTGTCGATCGACAAGGAGGCGGCCACCCCCAAGGAGGTGGTGCTCTCGATCCAGGACCTCAAGGTCAAGGACGACCGCGACCTCACCGCGGTCGACGGGTTCTCGCTCGACGTGCGAGCCGGCGAGATCGTCGGCGTCGCCGGGGTGGAGGGCAACGGCCAGCGCGAGCTCGTCGAGGCCCTGGCCGGCATGCGCAAGGTGGTGTCCGGGCAGATGACCCTCGGCGACCTGGACCTCACCCGGGCCAACCCGCACCAGACCCACCACGCGGGCGTCGGCCACATCCCGGAGAACCGCGAGAAGCACGGGCTCGTCAGTGCCTACTCGATCGCCGACAACCTCGTGCTGAACGAGTTCGACGAGGCGCCGTACGCCAAGAGCGGGGTGCGTCAGTTCCCCGCGGTCCGGGAGAACGCCGAGAGGCTCCGCGACGAGTTCGACATCCGCTCCTCGAGCGTGATGCAGAGCGCCAGCTCGCTCTCGGGTGGGAACAAGCAGAAGGTCGTCGTGGCGCGCGAGATGTCCTTCGAGCCGAAGCTGCTCATGGCGGCCCAGCCCACGCGGGGTGTCGACGTCGGGTCGATCGAGTTCATCCACCGGCGGATCGTCGACGCCCGCGACCGGGGCGCCGCGGTGCTCCTCGTCTCCGCCGAGCTCGACGAGATCCTCTCGCTCTCGGACCGGATCGCCGTCGTCCACGGCGGCAAGGTCGTGGCCGAGATGGACGCCGCCGACGCCGACCGCACGCAGATCGGCCGGCTGATGGCCGGCGACCACTAGCTGTACTGACAACTAGCGGCCGGGGCCACCGCACCACCGAGTCACCCGCCCGGAACGCGACCGCGTGGGTGGCTCGCGTCGGGCACCTGGATGCTGGCCGTTCGCTGAGAGACGCCAACCTACGATGTCGTAACCTACGCGAACGTAGGTTACGCTTCCGAAGGTGACCACCCCTTCCCTCGACCGACCGACCCCGCCCGCGGGCCGTGCCCGGCCACGGCTCGGGGCCCACACCCCAGGACCCCTCGGCGGAGTGCTCCGTGGGGCGCGCACGGTGGCAGAGGCCCTCGCGACGCCCCTCGTCCCCGCCGACTACCTCGACCTCGTGGACCCGATGCGCGCCGGCGCCGACCTGCGTGGCCGCATCGTCGAGATCCGGCCCGAGACCGACGACGCCGCCACCGTCGTGATCCGCCCGGGGCGCGGCTGGCTCGGCCACGTGCCCGGCCAGTACGTGCGCATCGGCGTCGACGTCGCCGGCGTCCGCCACTGGCGCGCCTACAGCCTGACCCACCGCGCCGACGGCTCGGCCGCGGCGGGCATCCCGGCCGGCTGCATCGCGATCACGACCAAGGCGATCCCGGAGGGGAAGGTCTCGAACCACCTGGTCCGCGACGCCCGGCCCGGCGCCCTGGTCATGCTCGACCAGGCCACCGGCGACTTCACCCTCCCGGCGCCGGCCCCGGACAAGGTCCTCTTCCTCACCGCGGGCAGCGGCATCACCCCGGTCATGGGCATGCTGCGCAACCACCTCGCCGAGCTGCACGACGTCGCCCACGTGCACTGCGCCCCCACCGCCCGCGACGTGGTGTTCGCCGGCGAGCTGCAGCGGTACGCCGACACCGGCCGCCTCGCCCTCACCGTCAACCTGGACGACGTCCACGGCGTCCTCGACCTGGGCCGCCTCGACGAGCTGGTCCCCGACTGGCCCGAGCGCGAGACCTGGCTCTGCGGGCCGACCGGGCTCATGGACGCGGCGGAGAAGCACTGGGCCAACGCCGGCGTCCTCGAGCGGCTGCACACCGAGCGGTTCCGCCCGAGCGTCGTCGAGCCCGGCGAGGGCGGCTCCGTCACCTTCGCCGCCAGTGGACGCGTCGTCGACGCCGACGGCGGCACCCCCATCCTCGACGCCGGCGAGGACGCCGGCGTGCTGATGCCGAGCGGCTGCCGGATGGGCATCTGCTTCGGCTGCGTGGTCCCGATGCGCTCCGGCGCGGTCCGCGACCTGCGCACCGGCGAGGTCACCGTTCACGAGTCCGACGAGCCGCTGCCCGTCCAGACCTGCGTCAACGCCGTCGCGGGCTCCTGCGAGCTCGACCTCTGACCCCCAAGCCCCTCGACCACCGACCGCGAGAGACACGGAAGGACCCCACCCATGACCCTCGCCCCCGAACGATCCACCACCCGGCCCGGCGGCAGCAGCCGCCTGCACGTCGACAGCGACGCCCCGCGGCCGCCCCGCCCCGCGCTGAAGAAGTCCGGCCGCCCCAACCCCGCGGCGCACCTGAGCCCCGAGGACATCGAGGCCATCGGCCACGAGCTGGACGCCCTCCGCAAGGAGGTCATGGACAGCCGCGGCGAGCGCGACGCCGCCTACATCCGCAAGGTCATCAAGGTCCAGCGCTACCTCGAGATGGGCAGCCGCGCCGTCCTGCTCTTCAGCAACGTCAAGGTCAAGGGCGTCCGCCCGGCCTGGTGGATCGGCACCGCCGGCCTGTCGGTGGCCAAGATCCTCGAGAACATGGAGATCGGCCACAACGTCATGCACGGCCAGTGGGACTGGATGCGTGACCCGAAGATCCACTCGACCGCGTGGGAGTGGGACAACGCCAGCCCGTCGAGCCAGTGGAAGCACAGCCACAACGAGATCCACCACACGTTCACCAACGTGCTCGGCCGGGACAACGACCTCGGGTACGGCATCCTGCGGGTCGACGAGGACCAGAAGTGGAGCCTGTTCTACCTCTTCCAGCCGATCTGGCACGTGGGCAACGCGGCGCTCTTCGAGTACTCGATCGCGGCCTACGACCTCGAGCTCGGCAAGTACGTCGCGACCAAGAACCGGATGAGCGAGGAGGACAAGGCGAAGTTCCGCGCCGACGCCCAGGAGGTCGTGGCCAAGATCAAGCGCCAGGCCACCAAGGACTACCTCGTGCACCCGGCGCTCTCTGCCCCCACCGGCTCGGCCCGCACGACGTTCACGGCCAACGTCGTCGCCAACCTGGTGCGCAACTTCTGGACCAACACCGTCATCATCTGCGGGCACTTCCCGCCCGGCATCTCCACCTTCGAGAAGACCTCGATCGACGGCGAGACCCGCGGCGAGTGGTACGTGCGCCAGATGCTCGGCTCGGGCAACATCTCGGGGTCCAGAGCCATGCACGTGATGACCGGCAACCTCAGCCACCAGATCGAGCACCACCTCTACCCGGACATGCCGAGCAACCGGTACGCCGAGATCGCCCCGCGCATCCGCGACCTCATGGAGCGCTACGACCTGCCGTACGTCACGGGCACCCTGTGGAAGCAGTCGGCCTCGGTCTACCTCAAGGTCGCCCAGCTGTCGCTGCCGAACAAGGTCGAGGGCCGGCGGCGCCGCGACATCGTCCGGCTCGAGCTGAAGAAGGCCTGGCGCAAGAAGCGGCTCGGCCGCCGCTTCTGAGCGGAGCGCAGCACGAAGGGGCCCCGGCGCGTCGGCGCCGGGGCTCCTGCCGTTCCGCACCGTTCCCCGACGCGTCGGGGCCCGGCTGTGCCATCGTGGTGGGGCCAACGCGTGCAGGGCGGGTGGGCACGTCACCGTTCGTCTCGCCCGCCGCACCGGCGGGCGGCCCCCGGAGGTACCCGGTCATGGCCAGCACGTCCCGTTCCCTCGTCGTCCGTGGGCTCCTTGCGGCATCCCTCGCCGTCCCCGTCGGGCTCGTCACCGCCGAGACCGCGTCGGCCGTCACGAATGCCGAGATGGAGTCGAAGGTGGTCTCGCTCGTCAACGCCGAGCGACGCAAGGTCGGCTGCGCGGCCTTGCGCGTCGACACCCGGCTGCGGACCGCGGCCCGCAAGCACAGCTGGAACATGCGGACCAAGGACTTTGTCAGCCACACCTCGCCCGACGGCCGCACCCCGTGGGACCGGATGCGCAACGAGGGCTACTACTACGGCAGCGCCGAGAACATCGCCGCCGGTCAGATCAGCGCCTACCGGGTCGTCAAGGCGTGGATGGCGAGCACCGGCCACCGGAAGAACATCCTCAACTGCCGGAACAAGGCCGTCGGCGTCGGCGTCTCTCGCGGCACCTCGACGTACCACACCTACTGGACCCAGGACTTCGGCACCCGCTGACGCGGGCGGATCTCACGCAGAAGCTCCCACGGCACCGGCGAACTGCGGGGTGCGGTGGGAGCTTCTGCGAGCGAGGGCCGTGGTGGGCCCGCGACCGGGTCAGGCGTTCTGCGGGAAGCCGAGCTCGATGCCGCCGTGGCTCGGGTCGAGCCAGCGGGAGGTGACGACCTTGCCGCGGGTGAAGAAGTGGACCCCCTCCATCCCGTGGGCGTGGGTGTCGCCGAACAGGCTGTTCTTCCACCCGCCGAAGGAGTAGTACGCCATCGGCACCGGGATCGGGACGTTGATGCCGATCATCCCGACCTCGACCTCGTGCTGGAACCGCCGGGCGGCGCCACCGTCGTTGGTGAAGATGGCGGTGCCGTTGCCGTAGGGGTTGGCGTTGACCAGCGCCAGGGCCTCGTCGTAGGTCTTCACGCGCAGCACGGAGAGCACCGGGCCGAAGATCTCGTCGGTGTAGACGGACATCTGCGGGGTGACGTCGTCGAAGAGGGTGGGCCGCAGGAAGTACCCGGCGCCGTCGGCGTCGACGTCGCCCTCGCGGCCGTCGACGACGAGGGTGGCCCCGGCCTCGACCCCGGCGTCGAGGTAGGAGGTGACCTTGTCGCGGTGCTGGGCGGTGACGAGCGGGCCCATGTCGCAGCCCCGGGTGCCGTCGCCGGTGACGAGCTTGCCCATCCGGTCCTTGATCTTCTCGACGAGCTCGTCGGCGACGGGCTCGAGCGCGACGAGCGCGGAGATCGCCATGCAGCGCTCGCCGGCCGAGCCGAAGCCGGCGTTGACCGCGGCGTCGGCGGCGAGGTCGAGGTCGGCGTCCGGGAGCACGATCATGTGGTTCTTCGCGCCGCCGAGGGCCTGGACCCTCTTCCCGTGGGCGGTGCCGGTCTCGTAGACGTACCGGGCGATCGGGGTGGAGCCGACGAACGACACCGACTTGACGTCGGGGTGGGTGAGCAGGGCGTCGACGGCCTCCTTGTCGCCGTTGACGACGTTCATGACGCCGTCGGGTAGGCCGGCCTCGGTCCACAGCCTCGCGATGGCGATGGCGGCGGACGGGTCCTTCTCGGAGGGCTTGAGCACCACGGCGTTGCCGGTGGCGATGGCGACGGGGACGAACCAGAGGGGCACCATCGCCGGGAAGTTGAACGGGCTGACGACGCCGACGACGCCGAGGCTCTGCCGGATCGAGTACACGTCGACCTTGGTCGAGGCGTTCTCGGTGTAGCCGCCCTTGAGCAGGTGCGGGATGCCGCAGGCGAACTCGGCGACCTCGAGGCCACGGCTGACCTCACCGAGCGCGTCGGAGAGCACCTTGCCGTGCTCCGCGGTGATGAGCGCCGCGATCTCCTCCTTGCGCTCGTTGAGCAGCTCGCGGAACCGGAAGAGCACCTGGGTGCGCCGGGTGAGCGAGACGTCGCCCCACTCCTGCGCCCAGGCCTGCCTGGCCCGCGCCACGACCTCGCCGACCAGCTCGGCGGAGGCGAAGTCGACGACACCGGTCTGCTCGCCGGTCGCGGGGTTGAAGACGGGGCCGGTGCGCTCGGCGATGCCCTCCCAGGGCTGCCCGGCGACGAGGTGGGTGATGCGGGTGGGGGTCGTGCTCACGGCGTATCGGTCCTTCACGAGCGGGTTGATGGATTCAGTGTGTCAGATGCGCGCAGACTCGAGGAGACCGCAGCGTAGCGCCGCTCGGGCCACTGGATCCGCGTCGCTGCTCGCCTCCGCACCTGGGCCCGACCCCTCGCCGTACCGGGCCGTCCTCCTCGCGCCGCCGCACCACCCTCGGGCGCGGGTTCGGGCCGGCCGGCCGTCCCTCGTACCCTTGACGCTTGTGACCGACCCGACCGCGCCCGCGCCGCCCGAGGCCGACCTGCCCGAGCAGCTCCGGGTGCGGCGCGAGAAGCGCGACCGCATCCTCGCCTCCGGTGGCCAGGCCTACCCGGTCGCGGTTCCGCGCACCCACTCCCTCGCCCAGGTGCGGGAGTGCTGGGGCCACCTCGAGGCCGGTGAGGAGACCGGGGACGTCGTGGGCGTCGCGGGTCGGGTCGTCTTCGTCCGCACCACCGGCAAGCTGGCCTTCGCGACCCTGCAGGAGGGACCGGGAACCCGCCTGCAGGTGATGCTCAGCCTCGCCGAGGTCGGCGAGGAGGCACTCGCGGCCTGGAAGGCCGACGTCGACCTCGGCGACCACGTCTTCGTCGAGGGCCGGGTCATCTCCTCCCGCCGCGGCGAGCTGTCCGTGATGGCCAGCCGGTGGGAGATGGCCAGCAAGGCGCTGCGCCCGCTGCCGGTGCTCCACAAGGAGCTCTCCGAGGAGCACCGGGTGCGCCAGCGCTACGCCGACCTCGTCGTGCGGCAGGAGGCCCGCGACATGGTGCGTACCAAGGCCGCCGCGCTGCGCGCCATCCGTCACGTCCTCGACGAGCAGGGCTACATCGAGGTCGAGACCCCGGTGATCCAGGTGGTCCACGGCGGCGCCGCCGCCCGCCCGTTCCGCACCCACATGAACGCGTTCGACCACGAGATGGTCCTGCGCATCGCGCTCGAGCTGAACCTCAAGAAGACGGTCGTCGGAGGGGTCGAGCGGGTCTACGAGATGGGCCGGATCTTCCGCAACGAGGGCGTCGACGCCACGCACTCCCCCGAGTTCACGATGCTCGAGGCCTACCAGGCGTGGGGCGACCAGCACACCATCGGGGCCCTGATCCGCGACCTCTACCTCGGGGTCGCCGACACCCTGGGGTCTCGGCAGGTGCAGACGCCGGCGGGTGTCGTCGACCTCGACGGCGAGTGGGTCTGGCTCCCGGTCTACGACGCGGTGAGCGAGCTGGTCGGCGAGAGCGTGACCATCGAGACGCCGAAGGAGCGACTGCTCGAGCTCGCGGAGCGCCACGGGGTGGAGGTCGACCCCGCCACCGAGAAGGACAGGGTGTTCCTCGAGATCCTCGGCGAGGTGGTCGAGCCCACCCTGTTGCAGCCGACCTTCCTCTGCGACTACCCCGCCATCGCCCAGCCGCTGGCCCGCCCGCACCGCTCGACGCCGGGCCTGATCGAGGCCTGGGACCTGGTCATCGCCGGTGTCGAGCGGGGCACCGGCTTCTCCGAGCTCGTCGACCCCGTGGTGCAGCGGGAGGTGCTCACCACCCAGTCGCTGCGCGCGGCGGGGGGCGATCCGGAGGCGATGGAGCTCGACGAGGACTTCCTGCGCGCGCTCGAGTACGGAGCACCGCCGATGGGGGGCCTGGGCCTGGGCGTCGACCGCCTCGTCATGCTCTTCACGGGGGCCAGCATCCGCGAGACGATTCTCTTCCCGCACCTGAAGCCGGAGGCCTGAGCCGTGGATGCCGTGTGGCCCTACCTCACCGCCATCGTCCCGACGATCGTCGTCGCCACGATCTTCTACTTCCTCATCAAGGGAATGATCGAGGGCGACCGGCGGGAACGGTTGGCGCAGTCGAAGTTCGAGGCGGAACAGGACCGACGACGGGCCGCCGAACGCGCTCGGCGGACCGGGCCCGAAGAATCACCGGACGAAAAGCCCTGAAGCCCGCCGCACCGGCGAACGGTAAAGAAATTCGTATCACCGGTCTTTACCGATGCTTTACCGTCGACTGAATCCGCTGTTACCGTTTCCACGGCATCCTTCACGGTGCCCCGGAAATCCGGACCCACCCCCTGAAAGGCTTGAGAAAATGGCCAAGAAGGTCCAGGTGCTCCTCGTCGACGACGTCGACAAGAGCTCCCCCGCCGACGAGACGGTGTCGTTCGCCCTCGACGGTGTCAGCTACGAGATCGACCTGACCTCGCAGAACGCCGGCAAGCTGCGCGACGACTTCGCCGTGTGGATCGGCCACGCCGAGCGCACCGGCGGGCGGCGCAGCACCTCCAGGACCGGCGGTCGGTCCGCCGGGCGCAAGCAGGACCTCGGCGCGGTGCGCGAGTGGGCTCGCGACAACGGGTACAAGGTCAGCGACCGCGGCCGCATCTCGGCCGAGGTCCAGGAGGCCTACGACAAGGCGAACTCCTGAACCAGGCCCCCCGGCAGGGCGGAGCGGCGGCACCCGGGCCGGGTGCCGCCGCTCGCGTCATGTCCCGCCACCACGCGTGGCTGCACTTCACCGCGGACGGCCCCCCGCTCCCTCTCGACCTCGGCACCGATGCCCGGTCGTGGCAGCACGCCCTGCGCGACCTGCACCGTCGCTGGTACGACGGGGCGGCCCCACCCCAGGTGGCCGCCGTGTTCGTGCTCCAGTGGCTGCTCCAGGTGCCGGCGCAGACCGCCGCCCACGCGGCCGCCGCCGGCCCCTGGCGTGCCCGCCTCGACGACCTCACCTTCGCCCTGGGTGGCGCCCTCGTGCCGGAGCGCGTCCGGCTCACCGGGCTGGTCGCGGACGACGGTGACGCCGCCGCGCGGATGGCGCGGGCGGAGGCCGACTACCGGGCCGTTGCCGAGCCGCTCGCCCGGCGGTACCGCTCCTCCGTGCGGCTCGGGCCGCACACGCGCTCGGCCCTCGTCGACGACATGTGGACCGCAGCGGAACGCGAGGCCCTCGCCGTCACCGGGGCCGGCGTCGGGTACGCGGTGCCGCGGCGGGCGTCGTGCTGCCTCATCTACGCCCTCCCCGGGTGCGTCGAGTGCGTGGGGTGCCCCCGGCTGGGCTGAGCCCCGGCCACCGCCCCGGCCCCCGGGCGTCAGGGAAGGTCGGCGAGCAGGTCGCCGTGCTCCTCGATCCGGTCCAGCGCCTCGTCGAACATCACCTGGTGCAGGGCGTCCGGGTCGGCGGCCCCGCGCTCGACCTCGTCCCACGTGCGCGGCATCGCCACGCACGGCAGCTCCCGGCCCCGCAGCGAGTACGGGCAGATGGTCGTCTTGGCGGCGACGTTCTGGCTCCAGTCGAGGAAGACCTTCCCGGGCCGCAGCGACTTGGTCATCTTCCACAGCACCAGCTCCGGGTGCTTCTTCGTCATCTCCTGCGCCAGCTGCATGGCGAGGTCGCGCACCTGGTCCGACGTGAGGTCACCGCCGAGGCCGGCGTACAGCTGCATCCCCTTGCTCCCGGAGGTCACCGGGTGCAGCTCGAGCCCGATCCGCTCGAGCCGGTCGCGGACGAGCAGGGCCGCGCGGGCGCACTCGTGCAGGCCCGCAGGCGGTCCGGGATCGAGGTCGATGACGAGCCGGTTCGGCCTCTCGGCGGCGCCCTCGTCGTCCACCGTCCACTGGGTCACGTGGAGCTCCAGGCTGTTGAGGTTGACGAGGTAGGTGAGGTCGGCCAGGCCGGTGACGAGCGGGTAGGTGACGTCGTCGACGGCCACCCGCGGCAGCCAGCTCGGCGCTCCGGAGGGCAGGTTCTTCTCGAAGAACATCTGGTCCTCCACGCCGTGCGGCCAGCGCACCCGGGTCACCGGGCGCCGGGCCAGGTGCGGCAGCAGGACGTCGGCGACCCGCGCGTAGTAGTCGAGCACCTCGCCCTTGGTCGTCTCCGTCGACGGGTACATCACCTTGTCGAGGCTGGTCAGGCGCAGCTTCCGCCCGCCCACCTCGACCCGGGTCACCTGCTGCTCATCCGCCACTGCCGGCCTCCTGCAGGTCGAGGGGAGCGAGGTCGCGGCGGACGCCGAGGTACGTGGGCTGGCGCAGCCGGTGCTGGCCGGTGAGCTCGAGGGTCCGGACCTCGACGACGACCTCGGGCTCGAGCCAGCGGGCGCCCACCGCGTCGAGGCGGGGCACCGCGTCGGAGAACGGCGACCCACCGCGCTCCAGGGGCCGGATCCGCCGGAGAAGTCGGTCGCCCTCGGCGCCGGCGAGCCCGGCGCCGACGCGTCCGGCGAATCGCCAGCCGCCGTCACCGTCCGGGAGGCCCACGAGCACCGAGCCGAGCCGGCCCTCCGAACCGGTCTCCGGGCGCCACCCACCGACGACCGCCGAGTACGTCGAGCGGTGCGCGTGCTTGCGCCAGTCGGCCGAGCGCCGGCCGGGGTGGTAGGGGGCCGACCGGCGCTTGGACACGATGCCCTCGAGGCCCTGCTCGGCGGTGGCCGCGAGCAGCTGCTCGCCGTCGTCGTACACCGGGGGCACCTGCCGGTGCGGGCCGACGAGGTCGAGCTGCTCCAGCAGCCGCCGGCGTGCCGACCACGGCTGGCCGGTGAGGTCCTCCCCGAAGAGCCGGAGCAGGTCGAAGACCATGAACGTCACCGGCCGGGTGACCGCGAGGCGCAGCGCCTTCGGCCGCGACGACACGTGCATCCGGTCGGCGAGGGCGTGGAAGCTCGGCCGGCCCTCCTCCATCGCCACCACCTCGCCGTCGAGGAGCAGGTCCGCGTAGGTGTCGGCGAGCGCGTCCAGCTCGGGGAAGGCGGGGGTGACGTCGCGCTCGGTGCGTGACCAGGCCCTGACGGCCCCGCCGCGGACGTCCGCGAGCACCCGCATCCCGTCCCACTTCACCTCGTGCGCCCAGGCGCTGCCCGCCGGGACGCGGTCGGCGGGGGACGCGAGCATGGGGCGGAACGGGGCGGGCACGGGCCCATCCTGCCGCGCGGCGGGACGCTCAGGCCGTGCGGACGTCGCCGAGGCGGCGCTCAGCCGGTGCGTCCCGGCCCTCCCGCACAGCCCGGCGCGAGCCCTACGCTGGGACGACGCGCCGCCGCGACCACCGGCGGCCGAGGGAAGGAGGTGCGGGGCGATGCGCGCGATCTGGAAGGGCGCGGTCTCGTTCGGGCTCGTCAACGTGCCCGTCAAGCTCTACTCCGCCACCGAGAACCACGACGTGCAGTTCCGGCAGGTGCACCGCGAGGACGGCGGCCGCATCCGCTACCGGCGGTTCTGCTCGATCGACGGCGAGGAGGTCTCCTACGACGACATCGCGAAGGGGTACGAGACCGAGGACGGCGAGATGGTCGTGCTCACCGACGACGACTTCGCCGACCTGCCGTCGAGGACGTCCAAGGAGATCGGCGTCACCAGGTTCGTCCCGGCCGACCAGATCGACCCGATGTGGCTCGACAAGTCCTACTACCTCGAGCCCGACAAGGCCGCCACGAAGCCGTACGTGCTGCTCCGCGACGCCCTGGAGAAGGAGAAGCGGATGGCGGTGGTCACCGTCTCCGTCCGCACCCGGATGACCATGGCCGTGCTCCGCGTGCGCGACGGTGTCATCGTCATGCAGACGATGCTCTGGCCCGACGAGATCCGCTCCGCCGACTTCGCGTCCGTCGACGAGGACCAGCACGCCACGAAGCAGGAGATGGACATGGCCAAGGTCCTCATCGACCAGCTGGCCGGCGACTTCGAGCCCGAGGAGTACGAGGACGACTACGCCCTGGCCGTCAAGGAGCTGGTGCGGGCCAAGGTCGAGGGCGGCGAGGTGCAGGCACCGCCCGCGGAGGAGGAGGAGGGCGGCGAGGTCGTCGACCTGCTCGCGGCGCTCTCGCGCTCGGTCGAGAAGGCCAAGGCGGCGCGCGGCGAGGCGCCGGCGACGAAGACCGCTGCGAAGACGACGACCGCGAAGAGCGCGGCGAAGTCGTCAGGCACGAAGGGAGCGAAGGGCACGAAGAAGGCCGCAGCCAAGAAGGCCTCGACGAAGAAGTCACAGGCCAAGAAGGCCAGCTGAGGCCGGCGCCCGGCGGGTCATCTCGGTTCGGCGGCCGCCGTCAGCGGCCCCCGGACCAGGGTGGCCACCTCGCCGGCCCCTGCTGCGAAGGCCGCGGGGTCGCGGTCGGCCGCCACGGGGAGGAGGGCCACCGCGTCGGCGCCGGCCGCGAGGTAGCCGGCGACGCCCTCGGCGACCCGGGAGGTCTCCCCCCACACCTCCGCAGGCGGCGCCTCCACCGGGATGCCGGCGCCTGCTCTTTCCTCGGCGACGTGGCGTCCGCCCTCGGGGCCGAAGGCGCAGGGCAGGAAGACGGTGACCTCCGGGGCGCGGTCGCGGCCGGCGCGCTCGGCGGCCGCGGACACGCGGTCGACGACGCGGCGCAGGCGCCCCGGGTCGTAGCCGCCGGGGACGACGAGGCCGTCGGCCATCGCCCCCACCAGGTCCAGCGTGCGCGGTCCCTCCCCCGCCAGGTGCAGGCGCATCGGCATGAGCGGTGGCCAGCTGAGCCGCACCCCGTGCAGCCGCACGTGGTCGCCGTCGACGGTCACGGCCTCGCCGGCGAGCAGCCGGCGCAGGGCCGTCGTGTACTCGCGGAGCAGGGTGAGCGGTGACGCGGGGCGTGCGCCGACCTGCTCCATCCAGTCCTGCACGCCGTGGCCGACGCCGGCGACCAGTCGGCCGGGGTACACGCGGTCGAGGGTGGCCAGCTCCATCGCGGTGAGCGCGACGTTGCGCAGCGGCACGGGCAGGACCCCGATGCCGACCGCGAGGCGCTCGGTGGCCCCGAGGGCCGCGGCCGCCGAGGCGATGCCGCTCTCGCAGAAGCAGTCCTCCCAGACCCACAGCTGGTCCAGGCCGGCCCCCTCGGCGGCCCGTGCGGTGCCGAGGAGCGCCTCGGGTGGCTGCTGCGGGCGGAAGACCATGCCGAGGGCGACCATCGCCCCACCATGCCAGCCGCCACCGACGCCGGGCCCGGCGGCGAGGTGCCCGTCGCCGCGGGCCGGCGGGCGGCGCCTAGGCTTCCGGCATGCCCGAGGGCCACACCCTGTACGCGCTGGCGCGCGACCTGCACTCCACGTTCTCCGGCAGCCGCCCCGTGGTCACGAGCCCACAGGGGCGTTTCGCCGACGGAGCGGCGCAGGTGAGCGGCCGCGAGCTGCTGGGCGCCACGAGCCGCGGCAAGCACCTGTTCCTCGAGTTCGAGGGTGAACGCTGGGTTCACGTGCACCTCGGCCTGATCGGCACCTTCACCGTCGACGAGCGGGCCTGGACCGCCGAGGCGCCCGTCACCGGCGCGGTCCGGATGCGGCTCGCCACCGACGGGCACGTCGCCGACCTGCGCGGCCCCAACCTCTGCGCCGTCGTCACCCCCGAGGAGGTGGAGGCGGTGATGGCCCGCCTCGGGCCGGACCCGTTGCGGCCGGACGCGGCGGACGGCGACCCGGAGCGCGCGTGGACCCGCATCCGCCGCTCCTCGCGCACCGTGGGCGAGCTGCTCATGGACCAGTCGGTGCTCGCCGGGGTCGGCAACGTCTACCGCTCCGAGGTGCTGTTCCGGCACCGGCTCTCGCCGTTCACCGAGGGCCGGGCGTTCCGCAGGGCGTCGTGGCGGCTGGTCTGGGACGACCTGGTCCGGCTGCTTCCCCTCGGGGTGGCCACCGGCCGGATCGTCACCGTCGCCGAGCAGGTCGAGGACGTGGAGGCCGCCCTCGGTCGCGGGGAGGTGCCGCACGTGCTGGAGCGCAGCTCCTACGTCTACAAGCGCGACGGACTGCCGTGCCGCGTCTGCGGGGCACGGATCCGCACCCGGGTGGTCGGCGGGCGCAACCTGTTCTGGTGCGGGCGCTGCCAGCGCCGCCGGTAGGACCGGCTCAGCGCACCCTCGACCGGCTCAGCGCAGGGCAGAACCTGCGCTGAGCACCACGACCTTGCGCTGAGCGGCCCTGAGTCCGCGCAGTCCTCCCGACTCCGCGGAAGTCTCCCTGGGGCCGGTGGGGTCCTGGGACGGGGGTCTGTCCGCCGAGGGCGAACGGCGCCGCGCACCGGAACACCACGCCCCCGCTCCCGCGTTGGACCCCCAGTAGCACGCGCCACCCGGGGCGCCGGTTCGAGACACGGACCGCGCGATCTCAGGTGGCGCGACTAGCATCGAGGGGACTCGACGTCAGGAGTAGCACCATGTTCGAACGGTTCACCGACCGCGCTCGTCGCGTCGTCGTGCTCGCGCAGGAGGAGGCACGGGGGCTCAACCACAACTACATCGGTACCGAGCACATCCTCCTCGGCCTCATCCACGAGGGTGAGGGCGTCGCGAGCAAGGCCCTGGAGAGCCTCGGCATCAGCCTCGAGGCGGTCCGCGAGCAGGTGCAGGAGATCATCGGTCAGGGCCAGCAGGCCCCCACCGGCCACATCCCCTTCACGCCGCGTGCCAAGAAGGTCCTCGAGCTGAGCCTGCGCGAGGCGCTGCAGCTCGGCCACAACTACATCGGCACCGAGCACATCCTGCTGGGCCTGATCCGCGAAGGTGAGGGCGTCGCCGCACAGGTGCTCGTCAAGCTCGGCGCCGACCTCTCCCGGGTGCGCCAGCAGGTCATCCAGCTCATCTCGGGCTACCAGGGCGGCAAGGAGGGCGCGGCCCAGGGCGCGGGCGCCTCGCAGGGCGGCCCGGCCGAGGGCACGCCCGCTGGGTCGCTCGTCCTCGACCAGTTCGGCCGCAACCTCACCCAGGCCGCGCGCGAGGGCAAGCTCGACCCGGTCATCGGGCGCGAGAAGGAGATCGAGCGGGTGATGCAGGTGCTCTCCCGCCGCACGAAGAACAACCCCGTCCTCATCGGCGAGCCCGGCGTCGGCAAGACCGCCGTCGTCGAGGGCCTGGCCCAGGACGTCGTCAAGGGCGAGGTCCCCGAGACCCTCAAGGACAAGCAGCTCTACACCCTCGACCTCGGCGCCCTCGTGGCGGGCAGCCGCTACCGCGGTGACTTCGAGGAGCGGCTGAAGAAGGTGCTCAAGGAGATCCGCACCCGCGGCGACATCGTGCTGTTCATCGACGAGATCCACACCCTCGTCGGGGCGGGCGCCGCCGAGGGCGCCATCGACGCCGCCAGCATCCTCAAGCCGATGCTGGCCCGCGGCGAGCTCCAGGTCATCGGCGCCACCACGCTCGACGAGTACCGCAAGCACATCGAGAAGGATGCCGCACTCGAGCGCCGCTTCCAGCCCATCCAGGTCGCCGAGCCGACGCTCGCGCACGCCATCGAGATCCTCAAGGGCCTGCGCGACCGCTACGAGGCGCACCACCGGGTCTCGATCACCGACGGCGCGCTCGTCGCCGCCGCCAACATGGCCGACCGCTATGTCAACGACCGCTTCCTCCCCGACAAGGCGATCGACCTCATCGACGAGGCCGGCGCCCGGCTGCGCATCCGCCGGATGACCGCTCCGCCGGACCTGCGCGAGTTCGACGAGAAGATCGCCGCCGTCGTCCGGGAGAAGGAGTCCGCGATCGACGGGCAGGACTTCGAGAAGGCCGCGCGGCTGCGCGACGACGAGAAGAACCTGCGCAACGAGAAGGCCAAGCGCGAGGCGGAGTGGAAGTCCGGTGACATGGATGTCATCGCCGAGGTGGACGAGGAGCTCATCGCCGAGGTCCTCGCCGCGTCCACCGGCATCCCGGTCTTCAAGCTCACCGAGGAGGAGTCCAGCCGGCTGCTCCACATGGAGGACGAGCTGCACAAGCGGGTCGTCGGCATGAACGAGGCCATCAAGGCGCTCTCGCAGGCCATCCGGCGCACCCGCGCCGGCCTGAAGGACCCGCGCCGCCCCGGTGGCTCGTTCATCTTCGCCGGCCCCACCGGCGTCGGGAAGACCGAGCTGGCCAAGACGCTCGCGGAGTTCCTCTTCGGCGACGAGGACGCCCTCATCCAGCTCGACATGTCGGAGTACAGCGAGAAGCACACCGTCTCGCGGCTGTTCGGCTCCCCGCCCGGCTACGTCGGGTACGAGGAGGGCGGCCAGCTCACCGAGAAGGTGCGGCGCAAGCCGTTCTCGGTGGTGCTCTTCGACGAGGTCGAGAAGGCCCACCCGGAGATCTTCAACAGCCTGCTCCAGGTGCTCGAGGACGGCCGGCTCACCGACTCCCAGGGTCGGATGGTCGACTTCAAGAACACGGTCATCATCATGACGACGAACCTCGGCACCCGGGACATCTCCAAGGGCACGCTCGGCTTCTCGGCCGGCAAGGACAGCCGCTCCGACTACGAGCGGATGAAGAACAAGGTCCAGGACGAGCTGAAGAACCACTTCCGCCCGGAGTTCCTCAACCGCGTCGACGACGTCATCGTCTTCCCGCAGCTGACGCAGCAGGAGATCGTCCAGATCGTCGACCTCGAGATCGCCAAGCTCGACAAGCGGCTCAAGGACAAGGACATGGGCATGGAGCTCACCCCGGCGGCGAAGAACCTCCTCGCCACCAAGGGCTACGACCCGGTGCTCGGTGCCCGTCCGCTGCGGCGCACGATCCAGCGCGAGATCGAGGACGTGCTCTCGGAGAAGATCCTCTTCGGCGAGCTGAAGTCCGGCGAGATCGTCGCGGTCGACGCCACCGGCGAGGGCAAGGACGACACGTTCACCTTCCAGGGCACCCCGCACTCCCGCGGCATCGAGCTGCCGGTGGTCGCGGCGGAGGCCGGCGAGAGCTGACCGTCCCGGCCCCGGCGCCGGGCCCACGGCAGCGGCCCCGACCCACCCCGGGTCGGGGCCGCTGCACGTCCGGGATGCAACCCCTCCGGGCCCGCGCGGCGCCGGCCGGCTCGACCCGCGCGGGGAGGGCCGGCTGGTGTCGGCCGTCGACCCGATCACCGCGGCGCTGCTCGTCTCGTGCTCAACGGGCGCCTCATTCGTCCCGACATGCGACATTTCTGACCAAATCTTGAACATGGCTTTACCCAACGGCGGCGACGCGTGGCCCACACTGGAGGAGTCGCACGGGCCTCCGGGGCTCCGTGCGCCGGGCGGCCCGCCATCACCCCTGCGGTGGCGGGCCGCCCTCGTGCGCACGGGCGCGGCACCGCACGCCCCGGCCGGGCCCCACCCGGCCGGGCCCCCCCGGCTGGGCCCGGCCCGGACACGCCCCGCACCGACCACTGCCGTCGGGCTACGCTCCCGACCGTGTCCGAGCACCACCGCGCCACCGCCCCCATGCCGGGCACCTCGGCGGTCGAGGTCGTCGTCCGGCCGGCGCGCACCGAAGACGTACGCGCCATCCGCGCGCTCGTCGCCCCGCTGGCCGAGCAGCGGGTGCTGCTCGAGAAGGAGGCGGTGGCCTACTACGAGTCGGTCACCGACTTCGTCGTGGCCGAGTCAGCGGGCCGGGTCGTCGGCTGTGGGGCGTTGCACGTCCTCTGGGAGGACCTCGGCGAGGTGCGTACCCTCGCCGTCGACCCCGCGTTCCTCGGCCGGGGAGTCGGCACCCGCCTCCTGGACCGGCTCGTGGACCGGGCTCGCGACCTGGGCCTGTCGCGGCTGTTCTGCCTGACCTTCGAGGTGGCGTTCTTCACCGCTCATGGCTTCGAGCCGATCGAGGGGCAGGCGGTCGACCCCGCCGTCTACGCCGAGCTGCTGCGCTCCTACGACGAGGGGGTCGCGGAGTTCCTCGACCTCGAGCGGGTCAAGCCCAACACCTTGGGCAACACCCGCATGCTTCGGGTGCTGTGACGGCCGCCGCCGCACGGCGAGGACGACCGCGATGACGCCACCGGCCAGGACCAGCAGCACGAGGACGGGCAGCCCGATGCCGAGCGGCAGCACCCAACCCGCCCGGCTCGTCACCTCGTCAGCGGCGGCCTGGGCCTCGGGCACCGCGCCGGCGACGAGCTGCGCCATCGCGTCCTGGGCGCCGTCGTCGATGCCGAGCAGCTGCTGACCGAGGTCACCGAAGGGGCCCTGCTCCTCGTTCGCCGCGGCCGTGGCCGCGCCGACCGCGGTGATCGCCCTCGCCGCCGCTGGCAGCGAGGTGGCGAGGGTGGCGTACTGCTCGTCGAGGGCGGCGTCCTCGTAGGAGTCGCGCACCGGACCCGGCACGTCGAGCCCGGCCGCGTCGGCGGCCTCCTGCACGGCCACGGCGTCGTCGCCCAGGCCCGAGACGGCCTCGCGCACGTGCGCGGCGCGGTCGAAGTCCCAGAGCGTCATCGCGTCGCGGAGCCCCTCCGGAGGTGTCCAGGAGCCGTCGGCCTCGTCGAGGGCGACGAAGGCCTCGCGTGCCGCCGCGCGGCCCTTCAGCCCCTCGGCCTGCTCGGGCGTGAGCACCCACGTCGTGAAGACCTTGGCGGCGCCGCTGGTGCCACCGCGGGTCTCGACGAGGTCGAGCCAGCGCTGCCACGAGGTGCGCCCGCCGGTGTGGTCGCTGGTACCAGGTGGGTCGTACGCCCGCTCGCCCCGGACGCCTGCCCCGACGACGGCCGCGAAGGTCTCGTCGTCGAGGTCGCCGAGCAGGGTGTCGGTGACCCGGTAGGACGCGGGGTAGGCCCAGGCCTCGACGGCGGTGGACCGGCTGCCGGCCCCACCGCCCCAGGAGTTGAGCGGGACCGCATCGGGGTCGCCACGGCCGACGCCCGGTTGCCGGAACGGCCGGCCACCCCCGGCGCGCACGGCCCGTTCGGCCACGACCTGGGCCAGGCCCTCGTACTGCCAGCGCTCGTCGAACCGCTCCCCGGAGAGCCAGGCGTGCGACAGCTCGTGGAGGATGAGGTCCTCGTCGAGGTTCTCGCCGACGACGATCTCGTCGCCGTCGGGGTCGAACCAGCCGTCGTACCCCCGCAGCGACGGGGTGGCGTCCTCGCGGATGCGCTCGAGGCCGCCGGGCCACGGCGTTCCGACGAGCCGCTCGAGGGTGGGGATGCCGTCGGTGACCACGTCGGCGACGAAGTCGGTCCACTGCGTGTCGTCGGGGAAGGACTCGAGGGTGAGCGCGGTGCCGTCGACGTCGACGACGCGCTCGTCGACGAGGTCGGGGTCACGCAGCGAGACGACCGCCCAGATGCCGGTGGCGTCGGTGTTCTCGCTGAGGGTCCAGCTGTCGGTGGAGCCGGAGCCGGTGCGCTCGAACCCGTCGACGGTGCTGACGAAGGACATCCCTCCGGGGGCCACGACCTCGACCCGGTTGCGGCCGGGGTCGCCGGGGCTCGAGGTGACGAAGGTGGCGTAGCCCCGGCCCACCCGGGTCCAGTCGTCGCTGCGCGGCGGGGCGCCCGGCACGGTGAACTCGAGGGTGATGCCGCGGGTCTGCCGGTAGAGCAGGTCGGGGAAGGTGATGCGGGCCATCGAGGTGCTGGGGTCCTCGGTGGCCGACAGGGTCACCGGGAGGGTACCGCCCCCGCTGCGGGCCACGACGTCCTCGGCGCCGGCGGGGACCGGCACGGCGAACGCGTCGTAGTAGTACTGGTAGACGCCGTCCTCGGCGAGCTGGTCCGGGCTGACGTTGCGCAGCTCGAGCTCGAGGGTGGCGCGGACGCTGGTGTCCTCGGCGTCGAGCACGTACCGGCTCGAGGCGGTGACGGTCAGGCCCTCGTCGGCGACCGCGGACGGCGCAGCGAGGAGCGCACCCACCCCGACCAGCAGGCCCGCGAGGACCACCCCCGCCGCACGCCGGCGCATGCTCACCATCGTTCCTCCGCGCGCGGTACCGGCAGCTTCTGATGCCGTTGGCTAGATCCTAGGCGGCGGCACCGACGTCCGCCCTGACGTCCGCGATTTCGCGCACCGGAGGGTGCCCGGTCACGAGGGCAGCGCGAAGCGGTCGGCGGGCACGGCCTCGAGCAGGCCGTCCTCGACGAGCGAGGCCAGGCAGCGGTCGACCTGGCCGCTGTCGTCGGCGAGCGCCTCGAGGCGGGCCCGGGGCAGCGGCCCGTCGGCGTCGCGCAGCGCCTGGAGCACCCGGCCCCGCACCTGCCGGTCGGTGCCGTGCCACGCCTGCCCCCGGCGCGGCGGCCGTGCGTCGGGTGGGCTGCCCGCCACGACCCACGCACACCGGTCCAGCAGCGGGCACGGTGCGCAGCGCGGGCCCCGGGCCCGGCAGACCAGCGCGCCGAGCTCCATCACCGCGACGTTCCATGCCGCCGCCCGCTCGGCGTCCTCGGGCACCAGCGACGCCGCGAGCCGGGCCTCGGAGGCCGTGAGGGCGGGCGCCGCGAGGGCGCGCCCCTGCACCGCCCGGGCCAGCACCCGGCGGACGTTGGTGTCGACGACGGTCGTCCGCCGCCGGTAGGCGAACGCGGCCACCGCGGCCGCCGTGTAGGCGCCGACACCGGGCAGGGCCCGCAGCGTCTCCTCGTCGGCCGGGACCTCGCCGCCGTGCCGCTCGACCATCGCCACCGCCGCCTCCCGCAGCCGCAGCGCCCGCCGCGGGTAGCCGAGCCGTCCCCAGGCCCGCACCACCTCGCCGGGCGGCTCGGCGGCCAGGTCGGCCGGTGCCGGCCAGCGCCGCAGCCAGTCGCGCCACACCGGCTCGACCCGGGCGACGGGCGTCTGGTGCGACATCACCTCGGAGACGAACACGCCCCACGGGGTGGTGCCCGGATCGCGCCACGGCAGGTCGCGGCCGTGGGCGTCGAACCAGGCGAGGACGCGCTCGTGGAGCACCTCCGCAGGTGCAGCGGCGGGTGGCACGTCAGACGTAGCGCTCGAGGATGCTGGACTCGGCGAGCCGCGAGAGCCCCTCGCGGACCAGGCGGGCGCGGCCCTCGCCGACGCCGTCGACGTCCATGAGGTCGTCGATGTTGGCGGCGAGCAGCTTCTGGAGGCTGCCGAAGTGGGCGACCAGCCGGTCGACGATGGCCCCGGGCAGCCGCGGCACCTTGGAGAGCAGCCGGTAGCCGAGCGGGCTGACGGAGGAGTCGAGGGCGTCACCGACCACGGTGAAGCCCATCGCCCGCGCGCCGGCAGCCGGGTCGAGCAGTGCGGTGTTGTCCATCGCGATGAGGTTGGCGATCGCCTCCTCGTGCGTGTAGCCGGCCTTGGCCTCGGGCAGGTAGTCGCGGATGACGAGCCCGAGGTCGTCGGAGAGCCCGCCGGTGAGCTCCTCCAGCTGGAGCGAGAGCAGCCGGCCGTCGGTGCCGAGCTGGACGACGTACTCGGCGATCTCGTCCTTGATCCGGCGCACCATCTCCAGACGCTGGAGCACGTTGGCCACGTCGCGGACGGTGACGAGGTCCTCGATCTCGAGCGCCGACAGGGTGCCGGTGACCTCGTCGAGGCGGGACTTGTACCGCTCGAGGGTCTGCAGCGCCTGGTTGGCGCGGGAGAGGATGGCGCTGGAGTCCTCGAGGACGACCCGGCGGCCGGCGACGTAGAGCTGGATGATCCGCATCGACTGGCTCACCGACACCACGGGGTAGCCGGTCTGGATCGCGACCCGCTCGGCGGTGCGGTGACGGGTGCCCGACTCGCTGGTGTCGATGCGGGAGTCGGGGAGCAGCTGGGTGGCGGCGTGGAGGATGCGGGTCACCTCGCGGTCGAGGACGACGGCGCCGTCCATCTTCGCCAGCTCGCGCAGCCGGGTGGCGGAGAACTCGATGTCGAGGGGGAAGCCGCCGGTGGCGATCTGCTCGATGACCTTGTCGTGGCCGAGGACGATGAGGGCTCCGGTGCGGCCGCGCAGGATCCGCTCGAGCCCGTCGCGCAGCTCCGTCCCCGGCGCGACGGCCGCGAGGGTGGCGCGCAGCAGCTCGTCGTCGCTGTGCGGAGCGGGCACGCAGGCCTCCTCGTCGTGCTCCCCCGGTCGCTCCGGGCGCGACCTCGTGCCCGCATGATATCCGGCGCGGGTCACGGCCCGGTCTCGATTCCGTGGCCGGCGGGAGGCGCGGGCGCGTACCGGCGGGCCCGGTGCGCCGCCGGGGGGTCGGGCTGGCCGCCGCACCCGGCGGCCGGTGGTGCCTCGACGCCGGGCGGTCAGCCGGCGGCGACCTCGTGGAGGGCGCGCCCCACCGCCTCGCCGACGGTGCCGACCTCCAGCACGTGCAGCCCGTCGGGCACCGGCCCGGACCCGAGGACGCCCGCCGGCACGACCGCGCGGGTGAAGCCGAGCCGGGCGGCCTCGGCCAGGCGCCGGTGGGCACCGGTGACCGGACGCACCTCGCCGGCCAGCCCGATCTCGCCGAAGGCGACGGTGCCGTGCGGGAGCGGCCGGTCGGTGATGGCGCCGGCGAGGGCGAGGGTGACCGCGAGGTCGGCGGCGGGCTCGGTGAGGCGCACCCCGCCGACGGTGGAGAGGTAGGCGTCGGCGGCACCCACCGGCGCACCGGCCCGCTTGTCGAGCACGGCGAGGATCATGCCCACCCGCGCGGTGTCGAGCCCGCTCGTGGCCCGGCGGGGCGTGGCGAGCGACGAGGGCGTGACGAGCGCCTGCACCTCGGTGACGAGCGGGCGTCGCCCCTCGAGGGTGACGGTGACGCAGGTGCCGGCAACGGCGGTGGTGCGCCCGGAGAGGAACAGCCCGCTGGGGTCGGCGAGCCCGACGATGCCGACGTCGGAGAGGTCGAAGCAGCCCACCTCGTCGGTGGGCCCGTACCGGTTCTTCGCGGCCCGGACCAGCCGGAGCCGGGAGTGCCGGTCCCCCTCGAACTGGACGACGACGTCGACGAGGTGCTCGAGCACGCGCGGGCCGGCGATCGAGCCGTCCTTGGTGACGTGGCCGACGAGGAGCACCGAGATGCCCCGTGCCTTGGCCACCTGGATGAGCGAGGCCGCGACCTCGCGCACCTGCGCGACGTTGCCGGCGGCGCCGTCGACCTCCGCGCTGGCGACCGTCTGCACCGAGTCGACGACGACGAGCTCGGGCTCGAGCCGCTCGACCTGCGCGAGCACGGTGCCGAGGTCGGTCTCGCTCGCGAGGTAGAGGCTGCGGGCCATCGCCTCGATGCGCTCGGCGCGAGTGCGTACCTGCGCCGCCGACTCCTCACCGCTGACGTAGAGCACCCGCCGCTCGCCGTGTTCGCCGGACCGCGCGGCCCGCGCCGCGACGTCGAGGAGCAGGGTGGACTTGCCGATGCCGGGCTCGCCCGCGACGAGGACGACCGCACCCGGCACCAGCCCCCCGCCGAGCACCCGGTCGAACTCCGGGACCCCGGTGGGGCGGGCCGCGGCCCGCTGCACGTCGACCTCCGCGATGGGCACGGCCGGGTGCTCCACGACCGCGACCGGCGCGGTGCGCACCGGTGCCGGCCCGCCCGCCTCGGCGACCGTGCCCCAGGCCTGGCACTCGCCACAGCGCCCCACCCACTTCGCGGCCTGCCAGCCGCACTCGGAGCACCGGTAGGAGGGGGCACGGGGGGCCCTCCGGGCCGACGTCGACGCCATGGCGCCACCCTAGGCAGCACCGCCGACACCACCGCCGAGGCGCGGCCGTGGCCCGGGCCGCCATCGCCGTGTGACCCCTACCCGTCCCGCCGGACGCGGCCCGGCGCCGGCCCCCGTGGAGGACCGGCGCCGAGCAGGTGCGGCGGTCAGTGCGCCTGGACGCTGGCGTCCGGCGGCACCTCCTCGCGCTGGGCGGTCGCGCCGTCCGGGGGATGACCGTTCTCGCGCCGGGCGATGTGTCCGGCGACCTCGTCGGCGAGCAGCCGGCGTTCGGCACGTTCGATCCGGCCGTGCTCGCGCAGCAGGGCCTTGGCCGTCGCGATGACCATGCCGATCATCACCAGGCTGAACGGCAGCGCGAGCAGGATGGCCGCGGTCTGCAGGACCGACAGCCCGCCGCCGCCCGCGAGCAGCAGCGCGATCGCGACCGCGCCCTCGAGCACCGCCCAGAGGACCCGGCTCCACACCGGCGGGTGCGGGTCGCCGCCGCTGGCGAGCATGTCGACGACGAAGGAGCCGGAGTCCGAGCTCGTGACGAAGAAGACGACGACGAGCACGATGGCGGCGATGCTGAGCAGGGTGGCGCCCGGCAGCCCGTCGAGCAGCTGGAAGAGCGCGCTGTCGGTGTCGACGCCGCCCTCGGCGTCGATGAGGCCGCCGCCCCCGAAGATCTCCTGGTGGATGCCGGAGCCACCGAACACGGCGAACCAGAGGAAGGTGACGATCGTCGGCACCAGGAGCACGCCGGTGACGAACTCGCGGACCGTGCGGCCGCGCGAGATGCGGGCGATGAAGACGCCGACGAACGGCGCCCAGCTCATCCACCAGCCCCAGTAGAACGTCGTCCAGCCGGAGAGCCACGACGTGCCGTCCTCGCCCTGGAAGGAGAGCGTCTGGAAGGAGAGCCGGAAGAAGTTGGAGATGTAGCTGCCCACGGACGACACGAAGTCACCGAGGAGGAACACCGTCGGCCCGAGGACGAGCACGGTGAGGAGCAGGGCGCCGGCGAGGCCCATGTTGACGTTCGAGAGGAACTTGATGCCCTTGTCGAGGCCGGTGACGACGGAGATCGTCGCGATCGCGGTGATCCCGACGACGAGCAGCACGAGCAGCGTCGTGCCCGCCTCGCCGACCGCGCCGAGGAACTCCAGGCCGGCGGCGACCTGCGAGACGCCGAAGCCGAGCGAGGTGGCGACACCGAAGAGGGTGCCGACGACGGCGATGACGTCGATGGCGTCACCGAGCCAGCCTCGCACGCGGTCGCCGAGCAGCGGCTCCAGCGCCCACCGGATGGAGACCGGCCGGCCCTTGCGGTGGATGGCGTACGCCATCGCCAGGCCGACGACGACGTAGATGCCCCAGGCGTGCAGACCCCAGTGGAGGTAGGTGACGTCGGTGGCGGCGCGCGCCCTCTCCGCGGCGCTGTCGCCGGTGCCCGGGGGCGGGGAGGCGAAGTGGCTGAGCGGCTCGGCCACGCCCCAGAAGACCAGCCCGATGCCCATGCCGGCGGCGAAGAGCATCGCGAACCAGGCGAGGAGACCGAACTCGGGCTTCTCCTCGTCCCTGCCGAGCACGATCCGGCCCATCGGCGAGAGGGCGACCCAGGCCGAGAAGGCGATGAACGCGCCGACGATGAGGATGTAGTACCAGCCGAGGTCCCCGATGACGGTGTCGTTCAGGGTGCCGAAGAGCTCACCGGTCCACTCGGGCGCCGCGAGGGCCAGGATGACGAACCCGCCGATGATGGCCAGGGCTGGCCAGAAGACGCGCGGTGCGGTGATCCGGCTCTCGCTGCGCGGCGGCTCGGGGGGCAGCTCGTGGTCTCCCACGGCTGGCGGTCTGCTGTTGTCGACGGACACGGTCTTGCTCCTCCGGAACGGGGGTCTGGGATCACGGTCGACCATCGACCATACTCATGTCCGCCCCGCGCTGGCCAATGTCGCAGGTGATCGTGCGTGCCCTGTCGAAGCCGCGACCTAGCATGGTCGGTGTGACCCCGACCCAGCTCCGCGCGTACGCGGCGGTGGTCCGGCTGGGGTCGCTGCGGGCCGCCGCCGACGAGCTCGGGGTCAGCGAGGCGGCGGTGTCGATGCACGTCAGCCAGCTGCGCAAGGAGTTCGACGACCGGCTGTTCACGCGCACCGCGTCCGGCCTCGCGTTCACCCCCGGCGGGTTGCGGCTGGCGAGCCGGTCGGTGGAGATCCTGGGCCTCCAGGACCGCACCGTCCGGGAGGTCAGCCAGGCCGCGTCCGGGCGCCGGATGCTGCGGCTGGCGGCCTCCTCGATGTTCGCCGAGCACGCGGCACCGGGCCTGATCGACCTCTTCGCCGCGCGCGCCGCCGACCTCGACGTCGAGCTGAGCGTGCGCCACGTCGCCGAGTTCCCCGGCCTGCTGCTCAGCCGCACCGTCGACGTCGCCATCGGCCCGACCCCGCGCGAGCTGCCCGCGGGCCTGGTGCACCTGCCCTTCCTCAACTACGACGTCGTCGCCGTCACCGGGCCGCGCAGCCCGCTCGTCGGGCACCCCCCGTCGCCGGCCCGGCTGCTCGGCCAGACCTGGCTGCTGGGCCCGTCGGCCACGGAGCGCTACGGGGTGGTCCGCGGGATGCTGCGCCAGCTCGGCGTCCCGGAGGCCAACCAGCGGATCTTCCAGAGTGACGCCGCGGCCGTCGAGGAGCTCCAGCGCAGCACCGCCGTGGGACTGAGCATCCACTCCGCCGTGAAGGCCCCGCTCGCCGACCAGCGGCTGGTGGTGCTCGGCGGCCCCGGCCTCCGAGGGTCGGGTCGCTGGTCGGCGTTCGCCCTGCCGCCGGCCCAGCAGCCGCCGGTGGCGGCCGAGCTGCTGCGCTTCGTCACCACGCCCCGGGCGACCCAGGCTATGGTCCGGGGCCGGGGTGCCCGGGTCGGGCGGTTCCGCCCGGCCGTCCACGTGACCCTGTGGAGCTGAGCGGCGCCCGTCGGCGCTCCGCCGGGGGTCAGCCGTCCGCGAGCGCCGACACGACGTCGACCAGCGCCTCCGGGGTGTGCGCGGGCAGGAACGCGTCGCAGAAGGGCAGCGCCGCGGCCATCGACCCCACGAGCGGCTCGAAGCCCGGTGCGGCGGCGCGCGGGTTCAGCCAGACCAGCCGGTGGGCCCGCCGCCGCACCCGGATGAGCTCGGCCGCGAGCTCCTCCGGCGGGTCGCTGTCCCAGCCGTCGGAGGCGATGACGAGGACACCGCCGCGCAGCCCCTGGCCGTACCGCGACCGGCGCAGGGCCCGCAGGCTCCGGGCCAGGTGGGTGCCCCCGAACCGGTCGCCGGTGGCGGCCTCCACCTGCGCCCGCGCGTCCGCGGCGGAGTGCTGCACGAGCGCCGGGGTGAGCCGGGTGAGCTCGGTGGAGAAGGCGAAGGTCTCGCACCGCCCGGTCCGCGCGAGCACCCGCAGCAGGTGCAGGTACGCGGTGGCGTACGGCTGCATCGACCGGCTCACGTCGACGAGCACGGTGACCGGCCGCGGCCGGCGCTCGGGGCGGCGGTAGCGGAGGCGGACCGTCTCCCAGCCGGTGCGCCGGGACGCCGCGAGGGTGTCGCGCAGCGCCACGTGACTGCCCCGCTTGTGCGGGCGCCTGCGACGGCTGCGGCGGGTGGGCCACCGGTCGACGAGCCGCTGGAGCCGGGCCTCGAGCGCCGCGAGCTGCGCCTCGTCGAGCTCGTCGAGGGGGGTGTCGGCGGCCGCGGCGGCGGGTGAGGGCAGCAGCTCGGGCAGCCGGGTGCCGCCGTCGTCGTCGTCCGCGCCGGCGCTGACCTTCGGCAGCGTCGCCCACGGCAGGCCCTCGCCCTCGGCCTCCCCGACCGCGCGCCCCGCCGCCCGGGTCCAGGTGTCACCCGGCGCGGTGGCCTCCCCGAGCGCCGAGCGGCGGGCCTGGGGGTCGGTGGCGAGCACGGCGTCGCGGAACACCGCGTCAAAGACGGCGTCGAAGGTGGGCAGGTGCTCGTGCCGGTGCACGAGCGTGACCCGCGCGGACCAGTAGAGCCCGGTCACGTCGCGGGGCAGGCCGAGCTGGAGGGCCGAGGTGAAGGCCACGGTCGAGGTGAGGTCGACGGGCACGCCCGCCGCCCGCAGCCGCGACCCGAGCCCGGTGACGAAGGCCGCGCGGTCCGCCCCCGCGAGGACGCTCACGCCCTCAGCCCGCACCCGACGCGGCGAGCAGGTCGTCGAGGGCGCCGGTGACGGCCTCGGTGTCGTCCGGTGTCTTGGCCAGTGCCCCCAGGGTGGCGGTGACGTCCTCGCGGACGAGCTCGCCGACGCCGAGCACGGACAGGGCGGCCACCCAGTTGACCGCCTCCGCCAGTCCCGGCGGCTTGTCGAGGTCCAGCCGGCGCACGCCGCCGACGAAGTCCGCCGCGGCGGCGACGAGGGGCTCGGCCGCACCGGGGACGCGGCGGCGCACGATCCGCACCATCCGCTCCGTGCTCGGGAACTCCAGCCAGTGGTAGAGGCAGCGCCGGCGCAGCGCGTCGTGGAGGTCGCGGCTGCGGTTCGACGTCAGCACCACCACCGGCGGCTCGCTCGCCCGGAAGGTGCCGAGCTCGGGCACCGTGACCGCCTGCTCGCCGAGGAACTCCAGGAGCAGGGCCTCGAACTCGTCGTCGGCACGGTCGATCTCGTCGATGAGCAGCACGGCCGGCGAGCCGTCGGAGCCGCGGACGCAGCGGAGGATGGGCCGCTCCTGGAGGTACTCCTCGGTGAAGAGGTCGGCCTCCTCGAGCCGGTCGCCGCGTGCCTCGGCCAGCCGGATGGCGAGCAGCTGCCGGGCGTGGTTCCAGTCGTAGAGCGCCTCGGCGGCGGTCAGCCCCTCGTAGCACTGCAGCCGGACGAGGGGGCGCCCCAGCGAGGCGGCGAGGGCCTTGGCCGCCTCGGTCTTGCCCACGCCCGGCTCCCCCTCGAGGAGCAGCGGCATCCCGAGGGTGGTGGCCAGGTGCACGGCGGTCGCGATGCCCCGGTCGGCCAGGTAGTCGTGCTCGGCGAACCGGTCGACGACGTCGTCCGGCCCGGCGAAGGACGCGGGTGTCGTCACGTCGCGGCGGACGCCGCGGCCACGTGCGCGTCCCGACAGCCCGGACAGCAGAACCACGTGTCCACGCCGTCGACCACGGCGTGCGGCGTGCCGTCGTGGACGACGACGGTCATCCCGCAGACCGGGTCGACAGCGGTGGTCGGCGCCACCGTGAGGGCGGCGGGCTCGCGTGGCTCCAGCCCGTCGACCCGCACCGCCCGGACGAGCTCGGCGACGATCGACACGGCGATCTCCTGCGGCGTGCGGGCGCCGATGTCGACGCCGACGTGGGGATGCACCCGGGCGAGCTCGTCCTCGCCCAGCCCGGCCTCGCCGAGCTCGACGAGCACGGCCCGGCCGCGGGTGCGGCTGGAGACGAGGCCGACGAAGCCGGCCCCGGCCTCGAGGGCGTCACGCACGGCCCCGACCTCGTCACCGCCGTGGGTGGCGACGACGGTGGCGAGCAGGGAGCCGGGCTCCACCGCGTCGTCGTCCCGGCAGACGGCCAGACCCACCGACGGCGCCAGCTCGCGCAGCGCCCGGGCGGTCGGGGAGGAGCCGACCACCCGGACCACGGTCGTGGGCAGCACCGGCTCCAGGTAGATCTCCAGGGCCCCGCCGGACAGGCACGGGTTGACGACGACGACGGCGCCAGGGGAGTCGGGGAAGGCCGGCCCCGCGTCGGGCAGCACCCGCAGCAGCACCGCCTCCCGGTGGCGCAGGGCGTCCAGGGCCGTACGGCGCACCGAGTCGACGGCGCACTGGCCGCCGACGAAGCCGTCGATGGTGCCGTCGGGCAGGACGAACGCGCTGTCGCCGGGGCGAGCCGAGGCCGGCTCCTGGGCCCGGACCACGGTGGCCCGGACGTAGGGGCGGGCCGGCGGCTCCTGCGGGCTGGTCATCATCGGTCCTCTCAGATGGGCGGGGTCGCGTTGCCCTGCATCGCCTCCCACACCCGGGAGGGGGTGAGCGGCATGTCGGCGTGGCGGAGCCCGTAGGGCTTGAGGGCGTCGACGACGGCGTTGACGACCGCCGGCGGCGACCCGACGGTGGCGGACTCGCCGATGCCCTTGGCGCCGATCGGGTGGTGCGGCGACGGCGTCACCGTGTGCCCGGTCTCGAAGTGCGGCGTCTCCAGGGCGGTCGGGATGAGGTAGTCCATGAGCGAGCCGCCGAGGCAGTTGCCGTCCTCGTCGAAGGCGATGATCTCCATCAGGGCCATCCCGATGCCGTCGGTGAGCCCGCCGTGCACCTGGCCCTCGATGATCATCGGGTTGATCCGGGTGCCGCAGTCGTCGACGGCGATGAACCGGCGCACCTTGACCTCGGCCGTGCCGGGGTCGACGTCGACGACGCAGACGTAGGCGCCGAAGGGGTAGGTGAGGTTGGAGGGGTTGTAGCAGATCTGCGCCTCGAGGCCACCCTCGACGCCCTCGGGCAGGTCGCCGGCGCCGTGCGCCTTCATCGCGATGTCCTGGATGGTCACCGACCGGGTCGGGTCGCCCTTGACGTGGAACGAGCCCTTCTCCCACTCCAGGTCCGCCACCGACACCTCGAGCATCCCGGAGGCGATCACCTTGGCCTTGTCGCGGACCTTCCGGGCGACCAGGGCCGCCGCGGCACCCGACACCGGCGTGGACCTGCTCCCGTAGGTGCCCAGGCCGAACGGGGTGTTGTCCGTGTCGCCGTGGACGACGTCGATGTCCTCCGGCGGGATGCCGGTCTCCTCGGCGACGATCTGGGCGAACGTGGTCTCGTGGCCCTGGCCCTGGCTCTGCACGGAGAGCCGGACGACGGCCTTGCCGGTGGGGTGCACCCGCAGCTCGCAGCCGTCGGCCATGCCGAGGCCGAGGATGTCCATGTCCTTGCGCGGACCGGCCCCCACCGCCTCGGTGAAGAAGGCGACGCCGATGCCCATGAGCTCGCCGCGCTCCCTCTTCTCGGCCTGTTCGCGGCGCAGCTCGTCGTAGCCGGCCATGTCGAGGGCCAGGTCGAGCGCCCGCTCGTACTCCCCGGAGTCGTAGACCCAGCCGGTCTTCGTCGTGTACGGGAACTGCTCGGGGCGGATGAGGTTCTTGCGCCGCAGCTCGACCGGGTCCATGTCGAGGTCGTGGGCGAGGCAGTCGACGAGGCGCTCGACGAGGTAGACCGCCTCGGTGATCCGGAAGGAGCACGCGTAGGCGACCCCACCGGGGGCCTTGTTCGTGTAGACGGCGGTCATCGAGCAGTAGGCGGCTTCGAGGTCGTAGCTGCCGGTGAAGACGCCGAAGAAGCCGGCCGGGTACTTCACCGGTGCCGCGGTGCCGTTGAAGGCGCCGTGGTCGGCGAGCACGTGGGTGCGGATACCGAGGATCTTCCCGTCCTTGGTCGCGGCGATCTCGCCCCGCATCACGTAGTCGCGGGCGAAGCCGGTGGAGACCAGGTTCTCGGTGCGGTCCTCCATCCACTTGACCGGCTTGTTCGTGACGATCGACGCGACGATGGCGCAGACGTACCCCGGGTAGATCGGCACCTTGTTGCCGAAGCCGCCGCCGATGTCCGGCGAGATGATCCGGATCTTGTGCTCCGGCAGCCCGGCGACGAGGGCGTAGACGGTCCGGTGCGCGTGCGGGGCCTGGGTGGTGGACCACAGGGTGAGCTTGCCGCTGACCCGGTCGTAGTCGGCGACGGCGCCGCAGGTCTCCATCGGGGCCGGGTGGACGCGGGGGTAGACCATGTCCTGGACGGTGACGACGTCGGCGCGGGCGAAGACGGCCTCGGCCTCGTCCTTGTCGCCGGTCTCCCAGTCGAAGCAGTGGTTGTCCGTCTTGCCCTCGAGGTCGTCGCGGATGACGGGGGCGTCCGGCTCGAGGGCGCGGCGCACGTCGACGACCGGCGGCAGGATGTCGTACTCGACGTCGATGAGCTCGAGGGCGTCGCGCGCGGCGTAGCGGTCCTCGGCGACGACGAAGGCGACCTCCTGGCCCTGGAAGCGCACCTTGTCGGTCGCGAGCACCGCCTGGACGTCGTTGGACAGGGTCGGCATCCACGCGAGGTTCAGGCCCGCGAGGGTCTCCCCGGTGACGACGGCCTTGACCTTCGGGTGCGCCTCGGCGGCCGAGGTGTCGATGGAGAGGATCCGGGCATGGGCCACGGGCGCGCGGAGGATCGCCAGGTGCAGCATCCCCTTGAGCTGGACGTCGTCGACGTAGGTGCCGAGGCCGCGGACGAAGCGCGGGTCCTCCTTGCGCAGCATCCGGCCGTAGCCCACGGGCTTCTGGTCGTTGTCGGCGGTCTCGAGGTCCTCGACGTCCGCCTGGCCGACGGCGTCGACGACGGTGTCCGGGGCCTCGTGGTCGGTGCGCTCGGCGCCTGCCTGCACGGGTGTGCTCATGACTCGCTCCCCACGGTGGCGGCCTGCTCCGCCACGCGGCGGGCCTCGGCCTCGTGCCGGGCGGCCCACTGCACGGACCGCACGATCGTCGTGTAGCCGGTGCACCGGCAGATCTGACCGGAGATGGCCTCGCGGATGGTGGCCTCGCTCGGGTCGGGGTCGCGGTCGAGCAGCGCCCGGGTGGTCATCATCATCCCCGGGGTGCAGAAGCCGCACTGGAGGCCGTGGCAGCGCATGAAGCCCTCCTGGATCGGGTCCAGGCCGTCGGCCGTCTCCAGCCCCTCGACGGTGCGCACCTCGCGGCCGGCCGCCATCGCGGCGAGGACCGTGCACGACTTGACGGGCTCGCCGTCGAGCCAGACCGCGCACGTGCCGCAGTTGCTCGTGTCGCACCCCCAGTGGGTGCCGGTGAGGTCGAGGGTGTCCCGCAGGAAGTGGACGAGCAGCGTCCGCGGCTCGCACTCGGCGGTGACCATCTCGCCGTTGACCGTCATCGAGACCTGCACGTCATCGGCCCCTCTCGCTCGGTTCGTCGCCTCGGCGACCGGTTCGGATCCGCTCGACGGCGGTCTGCAGCGTGCGCCGGGTCAGCTCGCCGGCGAGGTGGCGCTTGTACCCCGCCGTGCCGCGGTTGTCGGTGGTCGGCGAGCACGCCTCCATCGCGAGCCGGGCGGCCTCGGCGATGACCTCGTCGGTGGGCTGCTGCCCACGCAGGGCCTCCGAGACCGCCGCGATGCCGGTGGTGTTCGGCCCGACCGCCGCGAGGCCGACCCGGGCGTCGGTGATGACGTCGCCGTCCATCCAGACCGCGGCCCCCGCGGAGGCCACCGCCCAGTCACCCGCGCGCCGCTCGACCTTCGCGTAGGCGCTCGAGCCGCCCGGCCGGACCGGGATCCGGATCTCGGTGAGGATCTCGGCCTGGCCGACGGCGGTCTCGTACGGGCCGCGGTGGAAGTCGTCCATGGACACCACGCGCTCGCCGTCGGCGCTGCGGATGACGCACGAGGCGTCGAGCGTGGTGCAGACGGCGGAGAGGTCCTCTGAGGGGTCGGCCTGGCACAGCGAGCCGCCGATGGTGCCCCGGTTGCGCACGAGCGGGTCGGCGATCACCCGCTCGGCGTCGGCGAAGATCGGGAACAGCGCGGCGAGCTCGGGCGACTCGAGCAGCTCGCGGTGCCGGGTCATGGCCCCGATCCGCACCTCGCCCTCGCCCATCCGCACGTAGCCGAGCTCGTCGTGCAGGTCGTTGATGTCGATGAGGTACTCGAGGTCGGTGAGCCGCAGCTTCATCATCGGCAGCAGGCTGTGCCCACCGGCGACGAGCCGGGACTCCTCCCCGAGCCGACCCAGCAGGTCGAGCGCGTGCTCGACGCTGGTGGCTCGCTCGTACTCGAACGGTGCGGGCACCTGCATGCCGGACCTCCTCGTCCAGACTCCCCGTGGTGGGGACGGCGGCTACCGCGCACCCTCGCTCACGGGCGCCCCGCTGGCAAGGGGTGCCCAAGGAAACCGTTGAGTCGCGAGGTGAGCGGGTCGTGGGGTGAGCGGCTCGTGGGGTGAGCGGCTCGTGCGGTCGGCGGGTCGCGAGGCGGGGCCCCAGCAGCGCCGCGGTCACGGACCCGGCCCGGGCAACCCCGTCATCACGGTGACGTCGCGGTTCCCCGGGGTGGACGGTGCAGCTTTCCGCGTCCGGCCCGAGCAACCCCGTCATCACGGTGACGTCGCGGTTCCCCGGGGTGGACGGTGCAGCTTCCGCGTCCGGCCCGGGCAACCCCGTCATCACGGTGACGTCGCGGTTCCCCGGGGTGGACGGTGCAGTTTCCGCGTCCGGCCCGAGCAACCCCGTCATCACGGTGACGTCGCGGTTCCCCGGGGCGGACGGTGCAGTTTCCGCGTCCGGCCCGAGCAACCCCGTCGCGGCCGTGACGTGGGCCGGCACGGACGAGGGCCCCGGACCAGTGCTGGTCCGGGGCCCTCGGGTGCGGCGGGCGCGGGTCGTCAGCCGGCGACGACCTCGAGCTCGACGGTGGCCTGCACCTCGGGGTGCAGCCGGACGAGCGCGGTGTGCGAGCCGACGGTGCGGATCGGGGTGGGGACCTCGATCCGGCGGCGGTCCAGCTCGGGGCCACCGGCGTCCTTGACCGCCGCGGCGATGTCGGCGGTCGAGACGGCGCCGAACAGGCGGCCGCTGCTGCCGGCGTGCGCGGTGACCGGCACCGGCTTGGACTCGAGGTTGCCCTTGATGGACTGCGCCTCCTCGAGCGACTTCACGGTCCGGGACTCGCGGGCCTTGGCGATCGCGTCGACCTGCTTCTGGCCGCCCTTGGTCCACGCCGTGGCGAGGCTGCGCTTGAAGAGGAAGTTGCGGGCGTAGCCGTCCTTGACGTCGACGACGTCACCGGCGGCACCGAGGCCCGAGACCTCGTGGGTGAGGATGACCTTCATGGTTCTGGCTCCTTCGGCGGCGGGTCAGCGGGACGAGCTCGAGTACGGCAGCAGGGCCATCTCGCGCGCGTTCTTCACCGCGTTGGCGATGAGGCGCTGCTCCTGGACGGACACGCCGGTGACCCGACGGGCGCGGATCTTGCCGCGGTCGGAGATGAACTTGCGCAGGAGCGCGACGTCCTTGTAGTCGATGTTCTCGACCTTCGCCGCCTTGAGCGGGTTGGCCTTCTTCTTCGGCTTGCGAATGGCGGGCTTGGCCATCGTGGTGCTCTCCTTCTGCCGGGCGTACCCGGCGGATGAGCCCCGGTCACCCGGGGATGGTGTGGGTCTGGTTGTCGTGTGCCGTCAGCGGGCCGGGTGGCCCGTGGCGGTCAGAAGGGGGGCTCGTCGTAGCTCGGCGCCTGGCCCCAGCCACCGCCCTGCTGGCCGCCCTGCGGCTGCTGCGGGGCCTGCTGGCCACCGCTCCAGCCGCCCTGCTGCCCGCCGCCCTGCTGGGGGGCGGAGCCGCCGGTGGCCCACGGGTCGTTCTGCTGGGAGCCGCCACCACCGAAGCCACCGCCCGAGCTGCCGCGCTCGGCCTTGGTGACCTTGGCCGAGGCGTACCGCAGCGACGGGCCGACCTCGTCGACCTCGAGCTCGACGACGGTGCGCTTCTCGCCCTCCTTGGTCTCGTACGAGCGCGACTTCAGCCGGCCCGAGACGATGACGCGGGTGCCCCGGTGGAGCGACTCGGCGACGTTCTCGGCCGCATCGCGCCAGATGGAGCAGCGCATGAAGAGCGTCTCGCCGTCCTTCCACTCGTTCGACTGGCGGTCGAACATCCGCGGCGTGGACGCGACGGTGAAGTTCGCGACCGCGGCCCCGGACGGGGTGAAGCGGAGCTCGGGGTCGGCGGTGAGGTTGCCGATGATGGTGATGACGGTGTCGCCTGCCATGGGGGTCCCCTTCGGAGTCGTTTCGTGTGGACCGGGCTCAGGCGCCGGGGCGCATGAGCTTGGTGCGCATGACCGACTCGTTGAGCCCGAGCTGGCGGTCCAGCTCCTTGGCCGTCGCCGGCTCGGAGGTGAAGTTGACGACGGCGTAGATGCCCTCGTTCTTCTTCTTGATCTCGTAGGCCAGGCGGCGGCGGCCCCAGATGTCGACGGTGTCGACGGTGCCACCGTCGGTGGTCACGACCTTGAGGAACTTCTCCAGTGAGGGCTGGACGGTCCGGTCGTCGAGCTCGGGGTCGAGGATGACCATGAGTTCGTACTGACGCATGCGTTAACCCGCCTCCTTCGGTCTGTGGCGGTCACGGTCCTTCCGTGACAGGAGGGTATGCATCGTGGCCCCCACCCCCGCTGTGGCTGTCCACAGGGTGCGCGGAGGGCAACCGGACAAGGATACCGGCCGCGTCGGGCATCCCCGAAATCGTCCCACCGGGCCGGCCCGCGCTCCGGCCGCGGGGCATCCCGAGACGCCCGCCCGCTGAGCGGGCCTCCACCCGTCGCGACATCGTCCCGGCCGGCCGCTCGCGCGCGACGGCCCCGCCCGCCGTCCGACCCCCCCCGCGGAGTCAGGAGGACTCCGCGCGGTCCGGGGCCTCCCCCGGTCAGGCGGGTGCGGGGCCTGCCTCGGCGGGGTGCTCCTGGCTCCGCGGGGCCGGGGAGCGGTCGGGAGCGGGGGAGCGGACCCGGCGGGCCCAGACGACCCACCCGAGCCGGCCGACCGCGAGCAGGCGCAGCACCACGGCGATGGCGTACCAGCCGGCCGGCAGCCCCTTCCCGGGGTCGGTGAGGCCGGCCACGTAGGTGAACCACGCGACCGCGTGCACCGCCTCCGCCCCCGCCCACAGCAGGTGCTCACGCCACCGGATGCCGGCGAGCGCGACGAACGGGACCAGCCAGAGCGCGGCGCCGACCGGCAGCGCCGTCGCCGTGACCGCGAGCACGACGAGGACGAGGAGGGCGAGGTCCGCCACGGGCGGCCGGCGGCGGGCGAGCAGGACTCCGAGCACGACCGCCACGGCCGCACCGAGCGCGCTGATGACGGCCACGTGGCCGGCTCCGATCGCGTGCCCGGCCAGCTCCGGCAGGAACCACGGCGAGCCGGCTCCGGCACCGTCCCGCCACCACGCCAGGACCGGGCGGGCCAGGGTCCGGGCGTCGAGGGCCGCCACCGGCGCGGCGACGAACAGCACGGTCAGACCGGTCGTCACCAGCAGGTCGCGCACCGCCCGGCGCCCACCCCGCCCGGGGAGCAACGCCATCGCGAGGAGCACGGGCGCGGAGCCCGCGCCCGCGAGCAGCGCCAGTCCCGCGAGCACACCGGCGAGCCGCACCCGGTCACGGCTCCACGCCCAGAGCGCGGCCACCGCGATCGACAGCGGCACCAGGGCGGGCGAGACGAACACCGTGAGCGCGAGCACCGGCGAGAGGGCCAGCGCCACCGGGTCGGCCAGCGGATGCCGGCGGACCGTGCCGACCGCCAGGACCATCCCGGCGAGGAGGACGGCCGTGAGCACCATCCAGAGGAGGAGGAACCAGCGCTGCTCCGCGGGGCCGGACCCCGGGGCGAGCCACGCGAGGAGTGAGGCGACGACACCGGTGACCGGGGGCAGGTCGAGGGTCGAGGACCCGGTGAGGTAGGCCCACGGCCCCTGCCCCAGGCCCTGCGCCGGCAGCGACTCCACGAGCGGTGACGCGCACTGCCGCCACAGCGGCGTGCGCCCCTCCCACCCCGGCCCCGTGCAGCCGGCCTGGCGCAGCGCCGCGACCGTGAGCGGCAGCCCGAGCAGCAGCACGACCGGTGCGAGACCGGCCCGGCGCCCCGACGGCCGGGGGGCCGCCCGGCGCCCGCGGGCACCCCCGAGCGCGGTGTCGAGCCCGGCCGGCAGCCGGGGCCCCGGACCGGGTGGGCTGCTGCTCACCGGCGCGACGTCAGCCGGAGGGGTCCGGCGAGGAGGTGGCGGTCGGCTCGCTCGTCGGTGACTGGGTGGGCGACGGCTTGCCGGTGCCGTTGCCCGGCTTGGTCTCCGTCGGCGTCGGCGGCTCGCTGGGCGACGGCGGGGCGCTCGTCGTCGGCGGGGCGCTCGTGGTCGTCGTCGTCGGCGGGGCGCTCGTCGTCTCGGGGGCGGGCGGGGCCGTGGGCGTCGGCGGCTCGGCGTCCTCGTTGATGTGGGCCGGCTCCGGGAACTCCAGGACCTCCATGCCCTCGACCGCGACCTTCATGTACTCGGTCCAGATCCGGGCCGGGTAGGAGCCGCCGGTGATGTCGCCGATGCCCTCGAGGTCCTGCATCTGCAGCTCGCTGCCGTCGTCGTCGGAGCGGTACATGCCGACCGCCGTGCCGAGCTGCGGCACGAAGCCGTCGAACCACGCCGACTTGAAGTCCTCCGAGGTGCCGGTCTTGCCCGCCGCGGGGCGGCCGAGGTTCTCGCCGACGTAGGAGGCGGTGCCGCCCGGCTTGACCGTCTGCTGCATCGCGTCGAGCACGTCGGACATCAGGTCCTTGTCGAACACCTGCTGGGTCTTGGGCTCGACCGTGATCTCGGGGAGGCTGTCGTCGAGGAAGCGGACCTCCTTGACGATGTACGGGTCGGCGCGCACGCCCTCGGCGGCGATGGTCGCGTACGCGTTGGCCATGTCCATGACGGTGACCGAGTCGGTACCGAGGACGTTGCCCATGTTCGGCGTCAGCTCGGAGCGCACCCCCGCGTCCTGCGCGGCCTTCATCGTGTTCTCCGGACCGGCCTGGATGTTGACCTGGGCGTAGACGGTGTTGACCGAGTGCTGGGTGGCGGTGAGCAGGTCGATCCGGCCGAACTGCTCGTCGGCGAAGTTCACCACCCGCCCCCGGCGGGCGTCCTCGTCGGAGGACGCGGGGTCGGCGAACTCCTCGAAGTACTGCGGCGAGTAGCCGTCGTAGGTGGTGCGGGTGCTGACGTCACCGGACTGGAGGGCCGCGATGAGGGAGAAGATCTTGAAGGTCGACCCGGCCTGCATCGTGGCCTGGGTGGCGTTGTTCAGCTGGCGGTCGGCGAAGTTGCGGCCCCCGTACAGGGCCTGGATGGCGCCGTCACCGGGCTTCACCGAGACCAGTCCGACGTGGATGTCCTTGACGTCGGGGCGCTGCTCCCGAACGGCCCGTACCGCGGCCCGCTGCTTGGGCCGGTCGATGGTCGAGACGACCCGGAGGCCACCACGCTGGATGTCGGACTCGGTGAGCTTGTGCTTCTCGACGAGCTCCTTCTTGACCAGGTCGACGACGTAGCCGGTGGGCCCCGAGAGCTGCTGCGGCTCGTACTCCTTGACCTCGGGGAACTCCGCGTCGGCGCGCTCCTGCTCGGTGAGCCAGCCGTTCTCGACCATGGCGTCGAGGATGTACCCCGAGCGCTCCTCGGCGTTGGCCTGCTGCTGCTCGCCGAGGGTCGGGTCGTACAGCGACGGGCCGCGGATGACGGCGGCGAGGAAGGCGCTCTGCGAGGGCGTGAGCTCGGAGGCGCTGACCCCGAAGTACGCCCGGGCCGCGGTCTCGATGCCGTAGGCGCCGCGCCCGTAGTAGATGGTGTTGAGGTAGTTCTCGAGGATCTGGTCCTTGGAGAGCTGCCGGTCGATCTTCAGCGAGATGACCAGCTCCTTGCCCTTGCGGGTCAGGGTGCGGTCCTGGGTGAGGAAGTAGTTCTTGACGTACTGCTGGGTGATCGTCGACCCGCCCTGGGTGGCCTCGCCCCCCTTGACGGCCACCCAGACGGCGCGGGCGATGCCGGTCGGCGAGATGCCGTTGTTGGTGTAGAAGTCCTGGTCCTCCGCGGCGAGGATGGCGTGCTGCATCGACTCGCTGATCTGGTCCAGCGGCACCGACTCGCGGTTGCCCTCGGGGTCGGAGAGCCGGGCCATCTCCGTCTTCCCGTCGGAGTAGTAGACGATCGATGCCTGCGCGGTCGCGATCTCGTTCGGCTCCGGGATGTCGATCATCGCGTACGCGATGCCGAACCCGGCGACGCCGAGGACGAAGAGCACCAGGGCGGTCCAGCCGCCGCGTCGCAGCCACGTGCGCTTCGCCGACGGCCGGTTCGTCGACCCGTTGCCGCCGCTGGAGCGGGCGGCGCCGCCGGTGGTGCGGCCGGCCTGTGCCTTGGCCTCGGCGCGGGTACGTGGTGCTCGGTTGGTCATCAAGGAGTCCGGGTCGTCGGGGACGGGGTGGTGCGGGCCGTCGCCGGCCCGGCTGCCAAGTATGGCCGTCCACACCGGGAAATCCCGAAACGTCGGCGGCGGCTCGGCCGGGGGCGCGCTCGTCGCGCAGCCCGGGGAGGAACGCCCCGGCCCCGCTCGCGGTTCCCGGACGCAGAGCTCCTGGACGCATTGTGACGCCTGACGCCTCGATCTATCGCATCGATATATCTGTGCTAGCGTCAGCGCTGCGTCGCCCTGCCCCGCCCCGTCCCGCCTCGAGGAGTGTCTCCATGTCCCGCCGTGGTCACCTGCTGGAGTTCGCCGTCCTCGGCCTGCTCCACGAGGGACCGACCCACGGCTACGAGCTGCGCCGCCGGCTCAACACCGCGCTCGGCCCGTTCCGGGCGCTCTCCTACGGCACCCTCTACCCGGCGCTGCGGAGCCTCCTCGAGCGCGGGCTCATCGCCGAGACCGCGGACCCGGCGGCCGGCGGCCGCCGCAGGCGCGTCGTGTACGAGCTGACCGCAGCGGGCAAGGAGCAGTTCTCCGACCTCGTCACCCGCACCGACTCCTCCGCCTACGACGACGACGGCTTCGACGTCCGGTTCGCCTTCTTCGCCCGTACCGAGCGCGACGTGCGCATCCGCATCCTCGAGGGCCGGCGCTCCCGGCTCGAGGAGGACCTCGAGCGGGTCCGCGACACCGCGGTGCGCCGCCGGGAGCGCATGGACGCCTACACCGCGGCCCTCCAGCAGCACGGTGAGGAGACCACCGAGCGCGAGGTCCGCTGGCTCAGCGAGCTCATCGACGCCGAGCGGCGTCACCCCACCGACCCCGGCCCCCAGCCGTAGGCGAGGCGGCAGCCGCCGCCGAGCCACCCTTCGTCCGAGTCCACCACCACGACACCCAGGAGTAGCAATGGGTTCCATCCGCGTCGCCGTCGTCGGCGTCGGCAACTGCGCGTCGTCGCTCGTCCAGGGCGTCCACTACTACCGCGACGCCGACCCCGCCGCGACCGTCCCCGGCCTCATGCACGTCCGCTTCGGCGAGTACCACGTGAACGACGTCGAGTTCGTCGCCGCGTTCGACGTCGACGACAAGAAGGTCGGCAAGGACCTCGCCGAGGCGATCTTCGCCAGCGAGAACAACACGATCAAGCTCTGCGACGTCCCGACCACCGGGGTCACCGTCCAGCGCGGCCACACCCTCGACGGGATCGGCAAGTACTACCGCCAGACCATCGACGAGTCGGCCGCCGAGCCGGTCGACGTCGTCCGCGCCCTCAAGGACGCCGAGGTCGACGTGCTCGTCTCGTACCTCCCGGTGGGCTCGGAGCAGGCCGACAAGTTCTACGCCCAGTGCGCCATCGACGCGGACGTGGCCTTCGTCAACGCGCTCCCGGTGTTCATCGCCTCCGACCCCGAGTGGGCCGCGAAGTTCGAGCAGGCCGGCGTCCCGATCATCGGCGACGACATCAAGAGCCAGGTCGGCGCCACCATCACCCACCGGGTCATGGCCAAGCTCTTCGAGGACCGCGGCGTCCAGCTGGACCGCACCTACCAGCTCAACGTCGGCGGCAACATGGACTTCAAGAACATGCTCGAGCGCGAGCGCCTGGAGTCCAAGAAGGTCTCCAAGACCCAGGCCGTGACCTCCAACCTCACCGGCGAGCTCGCCGGCAAGACCGAGGACCGCAACGTCCACATCGGCCCGTCCGACTACGTCGCGTGGCTCGACGACCGCAAGTGGGCCTACGTCCGCCTCGAGGGGCGCGCGTTCGGCGACGTGCCGCTGAACCTCGAGTACAAGCTCGAGGTGTGGGACTCCCCGAACAGCGCCGGCATCATCATCGACGCCATCCGCGCGGCGAAGATCGCCAAGGACCGCGGCATCGGCGGCGCCCTGCTCTCGGCGTCGTCCTACCTCATGAAGTCGCCGCCGGAGCAGCGGCCGGACGACGTCGGCCGCGCCCGCCTCGAGGCGTTCATCAGCGGCGCCGAGGAGCGCTGAGCCCGAGCACTCCCCCGCCAGCAGGACGTGGGTGAGGACCGTCGTGTGCGCGACGGTCCTCACCCACGTTCGCGTGGGGGAAGGGGTGGGTCAGGCGGGGTCGACGGCGACGACGACGACGGTGACGTTGTCGCGGCCCCCGGCCCGCAGAGCGGCCGCGACGAGCGCGTCGGCGGCGGCCTGCGGGGTGTCCGCCTCCTCGACGAGCCGGCCCACCGTGGCGTCGTCGACCTCGTTGGTCAGCCCGTCGCTGCAGACGACGAACCACTCCCCCGCCTCCAGCGGCCGCAGCCAGGCGTCGGTGGCGACCTCGCGGCTGATGCCGAGCGAGCGGGTGATGACGTGCCGCATCGGGTGGTCGGCCGCCTCCTCGGGGTCGAGCAGGCCGGCCTCCACCAGCTCGGCGACCTCGGAGTGGTCACGCGTCAGCTGCTCGGTGCTGCCACCGGCGACGCGGTAGACCCGCGAGTCACCGACGTTGAAGACGACCCAGCGGGGGTCCTCGCCGGCGGTGAGCGCCAGGCCGGTGACCGTGGTGCCCATGCCGCGCTGCTCGGGATGGTCGGCCTGGGCGGCGAGGATGCGCTCGTTGGCCTCGGTGACCGCGGCGGCGACGTCCTCGGGCCCGGTGACCTCGCGCTGCGCCAGCAGCCCCAGCACCTCGATCGCGATCCGGCTCGCGACCTCGCCCGCCGCGTGGCCCCCGAGCCCGTCGGCCACGGCGTACACACCCGGGGTGTCGAGCAGCCCGTCCTCGTTGTGGTCCCGCACCCGGCCGACGTCACTGGCGTGCGCGGACCGGACCCGGCTCGGCGTCGCTCCCTCGTCGCTGGTCACCGCTCGAGCCTAGCCGCGCTGGGCCACCGACGAAGGGGTGGCCTCAACCGCGCGACTCGGGTTGCTCCGCCCACCAGGTGAGCAGCCGCTCGCGTGCGGCCTCCTTGCCGATGAGCCCGTCGTCCAGCCGAACGGCCAGCAGGTGCTTGTACGCCCGACCGAGCACCGGCCCCGGCCTGATGCCCAGCACCTCGCCGATCTCGTTGCCGTCGAGCTCGGGACGCACCGCCTTGAGCTCCTCCTCGGCGGTGATCCGCTCGATCCGCCGCTCCAGGTCGTCGTACGCGGCCGACAGCCGGCGGGCCTTGCGCACGTTGCGCGTCGTGGAGTCGGCACGGGTGAGGCGGTGCAGCCGGGGCAGCAGGTCGCCGGCGTCGGTGACGTAGCGGCGCACGGCGGAGTCGGTCCACTGTCCCTCGCCGTAGCCGTGGAAGCGCAGGTGCAGCTCGACCAGCCGCGCCACCGCCCTGGTCGTCTCCTTGTCGAAGCGCAGCGCCTTGAGCCGCTTGCTCGTCAGCTTGGCGCCGACGACCTCGTGGTGGTGGAACGACACTCCCCCGCCGGGCTCGAAGCGCCGGGTGGCGGGCTTGCCGATGTCGTGGAGCAGCGCGGCGAGCCGGAGCACGAGGTCCGGGCCCGGGACGGACTCCGGCGGCCCACCCGCCGGTCCCTCGAGGTCGATCGCCTGCTCGAGCACCGTGAGCGAGTGCTGGTACACGTCCTTGTGGCGATGGTGCTCGTCGACCTCGAGCTGGAGCGCGGGCAGCTCGGGCAGCACGTACCGGGCCAGGCCGCTCGCCACGAGCAGCTCGAGACCGGCCCGGGGGTGGTCGGCCAGCAGCAGCTTGGCCAGCTCGTCGCGCACCCGTTCGGCAGAGACGATGCCGATGCTCTCGGCCATCGCCCGCATCGCCGCGAGCACCTCCGGTGCGGGCACGAAGCCGAGCTGCGCCACGAACCGGGCCGCGCGCATCATCCGCAGCGGGTCGTCGCCGAAGGAGACCTCGGGAGGCGAGGGGGTGCGCAGCGCCCGCGCACCGAGGTCGACGAGGCCCCCGTGGGGGTCGACGAAGGCGAGGTCGGGCAGGCGCAGCGCCATCGCGTTCACGGTGAAGTCGCGCCGCACGAGGTCCTCCTCGAGGGAGTCACCGAACGCGACCACCGGCTTGCGGGTGGTGCCGTCGTAGGCGTCCGCGCGGTACGTGGTGACCTCGACGACGGTGCCGTCGCGCCGGGCCCCGATGGTGCCGTACTCGCGCCCCATGTCCCAGTGCGCGCTCCCCCACGCCCGCAGCACCGCCTCGGTCTCGTCGGGACGCGCCGAGGTGGCGAAGTCGAGGTCCAGGGCCTCGCGGCCGAGCAGCGCGTCCCGCACCGGGCCGCCGACGAGTGCCAGCTCGTGCCCGGACTCCGCGAAGCGCTTCCCCAGGTCGGTGAGCACCGGAAGCACCGGCGCCAGCCGGGAGACGGCCTGCCGCAGGACGGCGGCGGGGGGCTGGCGGTCGGGCACGGGGCCCAAGCCTAGGGGCTCCGGGCGGGGTGTCGTGGCGCCCGGCCCGGTCGCTCGCCACTGGTTAGAGTGACCAGATGAGCCACGCCGCCGCCGACCCGGCCGGGGCGCCGCCCCGGCGGCTCCCCGCGGTCGAGGAGCGCAGCGCGGGCGGGGTGGTCGTCGACGTCCACCAGGGACATGCCCGGATCGCCGTGATCGCCCGGCGCAACCGGGCCGGGAGGGTCGAGTGGTGCCTGCCGAAGGGCCACATCGAGGGCGACGAGACCCTCCCCCAGACCGCGGTCCGCGAGGTCGCGGAGGAGACCGGCATCGAGGGTCGCGTGCTCATCGAGCTCGGGACGATCGACTACTGGTTCGCGGCCGGCGACCGGCGCATCCACAAGTACGTCCACCACTACCTCCTCGAGGCGGTCGGCGGCTACCTCACCATCGAGAACGACCCCGACCACGAGGCCATCGACGTCGCCTGGCTCCCGTTGCGCGAGGCGCACCGGCACCTGACCTTCCCGAACGAGCGGCGGATCGCCCGGCTCGCCTGGCAGCGACTGGCGGGGGACGCGGGGTGAGCGCCGGGTGAGCAGCCCCGCCCAGAGCGTCGGACGCTCCGGGGCGGTGATGGCGGCCGGGACCCTCGCCAGTCGGGTCGTCGGCCTGGTCCGCACCTCCCTGCTCGCCTCCGTCCTCGGCATCTCCGGGGTGGCCGCCGACGCGTTCAGCGCCGCCAACACGCTGCCGACGTCCTTCTACCTGCTGCTCGCGGGCGGTGCGGTGCAGGCGGTGCTGGTGCCGCAGATCGTCCGGGCCCGCCAGCGTCCCGACGGCGACGACTTCGTCAACCGGATCGTCACGGTGTCGGTCGTGTTCTTCGGTGTCGCCACCGTGCTCGTCACCGCCCTGGCCCCGCTCATCATCCGGATCTTCTACAGCCCGAAGGACCCCGAGGCGGTGCGGCTGGCGGTGATCTTCGCCGTCATCTGCATGCCGCAGCTCTTCTTCTACGGGATGTACACCGTGCTCGGCCAGGTGCTCACGGCGAACGGACGGTTCGCCGCCTTCACCTGGGCGCCGGCGCTCGCCAACGTGGTGGCCGTCGCGGGCCTGCTGTGGTTCCGCGCCGCCGACCTGCCGCTGGCGGCGCCGCCCGGCGCGTGGACGCCGGAGATGATCGGCATCCTCGCCGGCACGGCGACCCTCTCGATCGCGGTCCAGTGTGCGGGGCTGCTGCCCGCACTGCACCGGATGGGGTTCCGCTACCGCTGGCTGTGGGGGGTCCGGGGGTACGGGCTCGGCGAGATCTTCACGATCGGCAAGTGGACGATCGGGTCGATCGTCGTGCAGCAGCTCGGGTTCATCGTCACCAGCCGGGTGCTCACCCGCGCGAGCGCGATCGGCGAGCGGACCGGGCAGGAGGTGCCCGGCCTGTTCGCGTTCACCAACGCCCAGTTCATCGTGCTGCTGCCACACGGGCTGGTCACGGTCTCCCTCGTCACCGCGCTCTACACCAAGCTCTCGGAGGCGGCCTCGGTGGGCGACGACCGGGCGGTCGTCCGCTACCACGACCAGGGGATGCGGATGCCGTCGGTGCTGCTCGTGCCGGGCGTCGCCCTGGCGTTCGCGTTCGCTCCGCTCGTCGCGAGCACCATCTTCTTCGCCAACAGCGTGGCCCAGACCGTGGCCGTCGCGACCGTGCTCTACGGCGTGCTCTGGCTGGTGATCCCGATGGGGTGGGGGTTCCTCAACGACCGGGTCCTCTACGCGCAGACCCAGACCTACCTCACCTTCCGGATCCAGACCGTCGTGACGACGACGGCCGTCCTCGTCACCCTCTACGCCGCGACCCTGCCCGCCGGCCGCACCGCCTACGTCGTGGGGCTGGGCCAGTCCTTCGCCTACGTCGTGGGGTCGGCCATCGGTTTCGCGGTGCTCCGCCACCAGCACGGCGCGCTGGGGCTGCGGTCCACCGCGCTGCTCTACCTCAAGCTCGCGGTGCCGTCGGTGGCCACCGCGTTCCTGCTGTCCCTCGCCGTCGACGCCCTGTTCCCGGCGGTCGGGCAGACCCGCGGGGTGGCCGGCCTGCTCGAGGGCGGGGTCGTGCTCGCCGCCGTCGGCGCGGTGCAGCTCGCGGTCGTCTGGGGCGTCGCCCACCTGCTCGGCGTCCGGGAGGTGGGCATCCTGCTCGACCCGGTCACCCGCCGCCTGCAGCGGCTCCGCCGGGGCTGAGCCGCTTCCGCCTACTATGGAGACCCGCAGACCGTGCGGGTCGGGTGTGCCGGGGCGGCACTGCCGTGACGGGCGTGACGGACCATCGGAAGGAGCCACGGTGAGGGGTGTCGGACCCGGCACGGTCCTCGGCGGCCGCTACACCGCGCGTGACCTCCTCGACGAGGCCCGCGGAACCGAGCGGTGGTCCGCCCACGACAGCACCCTCGGCCGCTCCGTCTCCGTCCTCGTCATCGGCTCGGACGACCCCCGGACCCCGGCGCTGCTCGACGCCGCGCGGCGGGCCGCGTCGGTGAGCCACTCCGTCTTCGTCCGCATCCTCGACGTCGGTAGCGACCGGGACGCCGCGTTCGTCGTCGAGGAGGACCTCGCCGAGGCGCGCACCCTCGGCGCTCTCGTCGGGGAGGGCGGCATCCCGGCCGACGAGGTGCGCCGGATCACCGGCGAGGTCGCGGCCGCGCTGGAGTCGGCGCGCCGGCGGGGGATGCACCACCTCGACCTCACGCCGGACGACGTGCTGCGCACTCCCGAGGGGGAGGTGCGCCTGCGCGGCCTCGAGGTCGCCGCTGCCCGGGCCGGCGAGGAGTCCACCGACGCCGACGAGGCCGCCCGCAAGGACGCCGTGGGCGTCGTCGCCCTCGCCTACGCCGGCCTGACCGGCCTCTGGCCGCTGGGCGCCGGCGGGTCCGGGCTCGGCCCCGCTCCCCGGGTGCTCGGGGGCGTCGCCGCGCCCTCGGAGATCGCCGCAGGCGTGCCCCGCGACCTCGACGCCCTGTGCCGGCTCACCCTCAACGACGACCAGGGCCCGACGAGCCCCGGTGACTACGCGCGTCAGGTGGCACCGTGGTCGTCCCGGCAGGTGATCGGCCGGCCGGTGACGCCGATGGCGCCCGCCGTCGCCCGCCGGGCCGCGGAGGAGCGGGCCGCCGAGGAGCGGGCCGCCGAGGAGCGAGCCGCCGAGGGTGCCGCCGCGCCTGCTCCTCCGTCGGCCACCCCCGACGAGCGCGCCGTGCCCGACGACGAGGCGGGCCACGGACCCACCCCCGACCTGCCGGCGACGGTCCCCGTTCCAGGACCGGAGCACACACCACTGCCCCGCACCAGGAAGCCCCGGGAGGGCATGGACGACGCCGACCGCGAGGAGGCGCCCCGCCGGTCCGGTGCACGCCGGGGGCTCGCCGCGATCGCCGGACTGGCCGGCGCCGCCGGGGCCGCGGCGGGTGCCGCCGGCGCGAGCGTGCGAGCCCGCGCCGGCGGGTCGGGTGGCGCCGGGTCGGAGGACGCCACCGAGGCCGTTCCCGGGAGCGGTGGCGGGCAGGCCTCGTGGTCACCGACGGACGCCGGTGACGCGTCGAGGCGCTCGGAGCCACCTCCCGCATGGCTGACGGAGCCCACCGCGCGCAGCGGGTCCGACGCCGGGACCGGCCCCACCGGTGCCCGGCCCAACGGGTCCGAGCCCGCCGGGGCCGAGCCGGCCGCTCGGCACGACGACCGCTCCGCCCGCACCGTCCACGACACCCCGGAGGACCGCAGCCTCGTGCCCACCGACGAACGCACCCTGGCCCGGCGCGAGGACCCCGACGGCCACGACGAGGAGCGGGCCGACGCGAGCGCGGTCGTCGCCGGTGCCCTCGGCACCGTCGGCCAGAAGGTGAGCACCCTGGCCCGCCGGGCCGTCGACAAGGTGAGCGAGCTGTCACCCGACACCCAGCGCGCCGGGCCCGGTGACGGGGCCGGGCCGGGCGAGCCGGCGCCGATGGTGATGACCGAGCCGCTCAGCCGGGACGAGTCCAAGCTGGCGCTCGCGATCGTCGCGGCCTTCCTCGTGCTCGCCCTCGTCGTCGGGCTCTACGGCGTCTCCCGGATCGGCAAGGGCAGCGCCGACATCTTCGGGACGGCCGGTGACCCGGTCACCCGCACGACGACCGTCGCCCCGAGCAGCGAGAGCGCGAGCGAGGGCACCGAGGGTGACGGTACGGCTGCCCCCGAGCCGCTCGCCATCCTCAAGGTGGAGGCCTACGACCCCCAGGGCGACGGCTACGAGCACGACGAGCTCACCGGCAAGGTCTTCGACGGCGATCCCGACACCGGGTGGTACACCGAGAGCTACAGCGACAGCGAGTTCGGGGGCCTCAAGGACGGGGTCGGCCTCATCGTCGACCTCGGGCCCAACGTCACGCCGCGGCAGGTGGTCCTCGACATCCCCAAGACCTCGACCGTGGAGGTGTGGGTCGGTCCCGACGCCGGACTCGACGGTGCCACCCGGATCGGGACCGAGGAGGAGGCCGAGGGCGAGGTGACCTTCGACGTGCCCGAGGACGTCTCCGGCCAGTACCTCGTGATCTGGTTCACCAAGGTCCACCCGGACTCCAACGGCGACATCCGCAGCTGGCTCAACGAGGTCACCGTCCTCGGCTGACGCCGGGAGCGCTCGCGTGCCGGACGACCTGACCCTGCTCGAGGATGCCGAGCTGCTGCGCCGCCACGTGGCCGGTGACGGCGGGGCCGCGTTCGGCGAGCTGTTCCGCCGGCACCGCGACCGGATGTACGCCGTCGCCGTCCGCACCACCACCAAGCCGGAGCTCGCCGCGGACGCCGTGCAGGACGCCTTCATCTCGGCCTTCCGCCGCGCCGACGCCTACCGGGGTGAGGCTGCCGTGACGACCTGGCTGCACCGGATCGTCGTCAACGCCTGCCTGGACCGGCTCCGGCGCGAGCGCACCACGCTGCGCCGCGCCGGCGACCTCGGTGAGGTCGACCTGCCCGACCCCCGAGACCACCACGGCTCGGTGGAGGTCCGCCTCGACGTCCGTGAGGCCCTCGCCCGGCTGCCGGAGGGACAGCGGATGGCCCTGGTCCTGGTCGACATGCACGGCCTGCCCGTCGCCGAGGCGGCGGCCGTGCTCGGGGTGGCCGAGGGCACGGTGAAGTCCCGGTGCTTCCGCGGGCGCGAGGCGCTGGCCGCGGTGCTGCGGCCCGCGCGAACCCCGGAGCCGGGCGACGACCCGGCGGGTGACGCCCCGGTCGCCGGCGACCCGGTCCCGGGCGCCGGGGAACCCCGGAGGTCCCCGTGACGTCCTACCTCCTGCCGGAGCCCTGCCCCGGCTCCCACCACGGCCACGGCCGTCCCCGCCGCACCGTCCACCCGTCCCCCCACGGCCGCACCCGGAGCACCCCGTGAGTCACCGCCACGACGACGCCGACCCGGTCGAGCACGACCCGACGGGCGTGCGGGCGCTGCTCGGCAGCCTTCCGGACCCGGGGCCGATGCCCGAGCACCTCGTCGCCCGGATCACCGCGGCCCTCGAGCAGGAGTCACGGAGACCGGCGGGCAGCGCCGACGGCGCCACCGCGAGGACCGGTGCCGCGGCGGGCTGGGACCCTCCCCCGGTGCCGCGGCACCTCGCGGCCGCTGCTCCGTCGTCGCCGGCCGGCGGTGCGGGGGTCGTCCCCCTGCGGCGGCGCCGGGCCTGGGTGCTCGGTGCGGCCGCGGCCGCGGTGGTCGCGCTCGGGCTCGGCGGCGTGGTCGTCGACCGGCTCTCCCCGGGCGGGCTCCAGGCGTCGCTCGGCATCGCCGGCAGCGGTGACGACGCCGGCGCGGCGGAGTCGGCGGCGGGGGGCTCGGCCGACCGCCCTGCCCTGGTCGCCGAGGACGGGACCCTCGGCGTCGTCGTGCTCGCCACCGGCACCGACTACACCGCCGGCTCGCTCGCCGCGCTCGCCGGCGGGCTGCCGCGGGCACCGGGGGACGGTGCTGCCGCCGGGGCCCGGGGCGACGCCCCCGCCGAGGCGCTGGCGGGGCCCGCCGGGGCCCGTGCCTGCGCCGCGGGGCTCGGTGTCGACCCTGCCGACACGGTGGCGGTCGACCTCGCGACCTTCGGTGGTCGCGACGCCGCCGTCGTGGTGGCGACCGCCGCCGACGGCTCCTCCCGGGCGTGGGTGGTGGAGCGCACCTGCACCGCCGCGTCCCCGGGAATCGTCCGCGGCCCGGTGGCGTTGCGCTAGCATACCCACCGGGGTATTGCTGCGCGGCTCACGGCGCCACGAGGTGACGACGGGCCGGAGGTGGCGGTGCCCCTCCTTTCCGGGCCCTCACGCACCCGGCGGGGCAGCGCCGCCCCGGAACACCTCGGGCCTAGGATCGGTTCCCACAGGGCACCGCATGTAGCGGTCCCTCGGCTCCCGCACCACAAGAGGATGTGTCTCGTGACCTCCGACGTCCGCAACGTCATCATCATCGGCTCCGGCCCCGCCGGCTGGACCGCCGCGATCTACGCCGCACGCGCCAACCTCGAGCCGCTCGTCTTCGAGGGCTCGGTCACCGCCGGTGGCGCGCTGATGAACACCACCGAGGTCGAGAACTTCCCCGGCTTCCGCGACGGGATCATGGGCCCGGACCTCATGGACAACATGCGGGCCCAGGCCGAGCGGTTCGGCGCCGAGATCATCACCGACGACGTCTCCTCGGTCTCCCTCGAGGGCGACGTCAAGACGGTCATCGACGGCTCGGGCACCGAGTACTCCGCACACACCATCATCCTCGCGATGGGGTCCGCCTACCGCGAGCTCGGGCTCCCCGACGAGAAGCGCCTCTCCGGCCACGGGGTCTCCTGGTGCGCCACCTGCGACGGGTTCTTCTTCCGCGACCAGGACATCGCCGTCGTCGGCGGTGGCGACTCGGCCGTGGAGGAGGCCACCTTCCTCACCAAGTTCGCGCGGTCGGTGACGATCATCCACCGCCGCGACGAGCTGCGGGCCAGCGCCGTGATGGCCGAGCGGGCGTTGGCCAACGAGAAGATCACGTTCGCGTGGAACAGCGCCGTCGACGCCATCCACGGCGAGGACAAGGTCTCCGGCGTCACCCTGCGCGACACCGTGACCGGCGAGACCCGTGAGCTCGCCGTCACCGGGCTCTTCGTGGCGATCGGCCACGACCCGCGCAACGAGCTGATCAAGGGCGTCGTCGAGCTCGACGCCGAGGGCTACGTCGTCACCGAGGGCCGCTCCTCGCGCACCAACGTCCCCGGGGTCTTCGCGTGCGGTGACCTCGTCGACCACACCTACCGCCAGGCGATCACCGCGGCCGGCTCCGGATGCGCCGCCGCCCTCGACGCCCAGCACCACCTCGCCCACTGACCCGCTTCCCCCCAGCGGCCCGCCCCCCGGATCCGCACACCCCGCCGAAAGGACCACCATGGCCACCGTCACCTCCACCACCGACGCGGACTTCGACGCCGACGTCGTCAAGAGCGACAAGATCACGCTCGTCGACTTCTGGGCGCCCTGGTGCGGTCCCTGTCGTGCCGTCGCGCCGGTGCTCGAGGAGATCGCCACCGAGCACGCCGACAAGCTGCGCGTGGTCAAGCTGAACACCGACGAGAACCCGCAGATCACCGGGAAGCTCGGGATCACCAGCATCCCGACCCTGCACGTCTACATGGGCGGCGAGATCGTCAAGACGATCATCGGAGCCCGGCCGAAGCCGGTGCTGCTCCGCGAGCTGCAGCCCTTCCTCGGCTGAGCCCGGGTGCGGCCGCCACGCGCGGCCGGCCCGTGGACGTGATGACGCCGCCGTGCCCCGTCGGGGTGCGGCGGCGTCATCGGTGTCGGGCCCAATCCGGCTGTGCGACAGGAGAACCTGCGGGCGGCGGGGGCAGACCGACCCGGCTCAGGAGGCCCGGTCGCGCAGGTTCATCACCTCGAGGATCCGGTGCAGGTCCTCCACGGACGCGAACTCGACGGTGAGCCTGCCCTTGGTCTTGCCGAGCGCCAGGCGCACCCGGGTGTCGAGTCGGTCGGAGAGGTCCGCGGCGAGGTCGTCGAGCTGCGGGCGCCGCTGGCCGGGGCGCGGGGCGCGGCGTGCGGTCGTGGGCGCACCGTCCTCGCCCAGGGCGACGAGCTCCTCCACACCGCGCACCGAGATCCCCTCGGCGACCACCTTCTGGGCCACCCGCTCCATCGCCGCCGCGTCCGGGAGGGCGAGCAGGGCGCGGGCATGGCCGGCGCTCAGCACCCCCGCCGCGACCCGGCGAGCGACCGACGGGGGCAGCCGTAGCAGCCGCAGCGTGTTCGAGATCTGCGGCCGGGAGCGCCCGATCCGGCCGGCGAGCACCTCCTGGGTGCAGCCGAAGTCGTCGAGGAGCTGCTGGTAGGCGGCGGCCTCCTCGAGCGGGTTCAGCTGGCTGCGGTGGAGGTTCTCCAGCAGCGCGTCGCGCAGGAGGTCGTCGTGGTCGGTCTCCTTGATGATCGCCGGGACGGTGTCCCGGCCCGCCTCGCGCGAGGCGCGCCACCGCCGCTCCCCCATGATCAGCTCGTAGCGCACCGGGTCGGTGCCGTCGTGGTCCGGCACCGGCCGGACGACGACCGGCTGGAGCACGCCGATCTCACGGATGGAGTGGACGAGCTCGGCGAGCTCGTCCTCGTCGAAGACGGTGCGGGGCTGCTTGGGGTTCGGGCGGATGGCGTCGAGCGGCACCTCCGCGAAATGGGCGCCGGGCACGGGCTGCAACAGCTGCCCGTCTGCGGCCGGCGCCGGTGCGGTGGACCCGTTGGTGTCACCCTCCCGCGCCGCGTCGGGGGCGGCGTCGGCCGCGGGCGTGGGCGCAACGGCGTCGCGGTCCTTGAAGAAGACGTCGACGGGGCGCTCGGCGGTCGGCGCGCCGCTGGGGATCAGGGCGCCCAGGCCGCGGCCCAGGGCGCGGCGCTTCTCGCTCATGCGGACTCCTCGGAGGTGCTCGGGGCGGCGCCGCGCTCGGCGAGCTCGATGGCCGCCTCCAGGTAGGACAGGGCGCCGCTGCTGTTCGGGTCGTAGGTCATCACCGTCTGGGCGTGGCTCGGGGCCTCGGAGATGCGGACCGAGCGCGGGACGGTGGCCGCGAGGGTCTGGTCCGGGAAGTGGGCGCGGACCTCGTCGGCGACCTGGGCCGAGAGCCGGGTCCGGCCGTCGTACATCGTGAGCAGGATCGTCGACACGTGCAGCTTGGGGTTGAGGTGGCTGCGGATCAGCTCGATGTTCTTCAGCAGCTGGGAGAGGCCCTCGAGCGCGTAGTACTCGCACTGGATCGGGATGAACACCTCGGTGGCCGCCACGAAGGCGTTGACGGTGAGCAGCCCCAGGCTGGGCGGGCAGTCGACGATGATGTAGTCGGTCCGGTCGCCGGAGGCCGCCTGCGCCTCGAGGTAGCTGCTGACCGCCTTCTCCAGCCTGGTCTCCCGGGCCACCAGCGAGACCAGCTCGATCTCGGCCCCGGCGAGGTCGATCGTGGCGGGGGCGCACGACAGGCCGGCGATGTCCGGACAGGACTGGACGACCTCGGCGAGGTCCTCGCCGTCGACGAGGACGTCGTAGATGCTCGCGACCTCCGAGTGGTGCTCGATGCCGAGGGCGGTGCTGGCGTTGCCCTGAGGGTCGAGGTCGATGACGAGCACACTGCTCCCGGCCTGGGCCAGGGCGGCGGCGATGTTGACCGTGGTCGTCGTCTTGCCCACCCCGCCCTTCTGGTTGGCGACCGTGAGCACCCGGGGCCGGGGTGGTCGCGGGAGCGAGCGACCGGTCAGGGTGATGCGCCGGCGCGCGTCCTCCGCCACGGCCTGGGCGAGGGGGGTGGCGGCGTCGGCTCCGGGGATCGATGCGGCGATGGCGGCGCGCTCCTCTGTGTCGTCGTCGGCACGGGTGCTGGTGGCCAGCCGGCCACCATACTGTCCGGTTTCGGCGCCGGCCCCGGGGACTGCTTCCACGGGGACCATGGACGGCGCCCCGCCGGCCTCCCCCCGGTCGCTCACGGTACTGGTCGTGGCCGAGCCCGTCGAGGCCGGCCCGACGGTGGCGGTGTCGCTCGCCGGGCCCGCCGTTTCACGTGAAACGTCGGAGTGCGCCCCGGTGGTCGGCAGTTCCGGCGCAGGTGTCGGCGCCAGTGGCGTCTCCTGAGAAACGTCTGCCGACGGAGCGACCGCGTGGCGCGCTGGGACGGGGGGCTCGCCCGATGATGTTTCACGTGAAACGCTCTCCGCCGCGGGGCCGTCCCCGGGCTCCCCGGCCGAGATCTCACTCGGCGATGTTTCATGTGAAACGTCGCCCGGCCACCCCAGCGGGGCGCTGGTTCCGCCGGGGAGGGCTGGTTCGGTGGACCCCGGATACCCGAGCCCTGGAGCCACGGCTCCTGCCGCCGTGTCGTCCGACGCAACGCTCATCTGGTTCCTCCATGGGTCGACGCGCGAGGCTTATCAAACCCCAGCGGACGCCGACACGCCAAAGCGTCCTCCCCTGTGGACAACATGGGTACGACGGGTCCTCCGGTGGAGCCGCGGTGGGCATCAGGTCCGAGCGGCAGGGCCTTCCCCCGCACGAATCCGCGCCCGTCGGCCGTCCACCCCAACGCCGGACCCCCTGTGGGTACCCGTGGATAACCTGTGGACAACCGTGGCGGACGGACGCCGCCTCGACGCCCGCGGGCCATCGCGAGAGCCGCCGTCGGGCCGGCCCGCGCGCCCGGGAACGGACACCCGAGTGAGGGGGCGGGCGGAGCGTTTCACGTGAAACATCGCTCCCTCGGCGGCGGCCCTGGCCGGCCTCCGTCGCCGGGTGAAGGGGCCGGACGTCCCCGACCGCCGGCCCGGGCGGCGCTGCTCCCTCGGCCGGGCGGCATCGCCCTCCCGGGCACCGTCGCCGCGGATCCTCGGGCCCCACCGGCCGCGACCCGGGTGCCGCTGCCCCCTCTCCCTCACGCCCGTCCTGCCCCTCACCGGGCCGCTGCTGGCGCTCTCGGGCCGGCGCCGGCGCCGAGGGTGCCCCAGGCAGCGCCTCCACTGGTGACCCGGACAGCACCGCCGCAGCCGGCGCTCCGTGCCACGGCCTCGGCGGTGGCGGCGGGGCCCGGGGCCACGCCCCCGCCCCTGACCCGCACCGGCCCGGGCGGGGTGCGCGGCGGTGGCGGCCGCCGTCGCCTTCACCTGGCCCCGCCGGCCGCGGACGAGACCGTCGGTCGTCGTCGTGCGGCGCCGCCCGGCGCTCTCCCGTCGGCCCCGGGATCCCCGCCGGGAGGGTACGGCCGGCGCCCGGCGCGTCGAGCGGCGGCGCCCTGCCGGAGCCGGGTCCGCGCCGGCCGACGACAACGCCGGGAAGGCCTCTCCCTCCTCGACAGGCCCAGGGCCGCCGACCACCTCCGTCGCTCCGGGCGCCACCCCTGCGCCCTCACCAGCGCCGGCAGCGGCGTCGGCAGCGGAGGGCCGCCGCTGGGGGGAACGACCACCGGGTGCTCTGCCGGTTCCCTCGGCGGACACCGGGGTGCGGTCTCGCCGGCGCGCGTCACTGGCCCTGAGACCGGGGTCAGGCGGTGCGCCGGCGCGGCCCCTGCGGGGGTGGCTCGGGAAGGGGCCTCAGCCGGCCCGGCCCCGGCGCCCGGACCGGCGTCCCCCGCGGCCCGTGGTGCGGTCGCCCGCGGAGTCGCCGACGAAGGTGAGGTCCACCGTGAGCACCGGCTCGGTCACGACCCCCCGGCCGTGCTCGCTGACGGTCGCGCCGGTCAGTCCCAGCCGCTGCAGCGCGGGCCGGTCCTCGGCGAGCTCCTCGGGTGCGCTGCGCCCCTTCATGGCCACGAGGGTCCCCCCCGGCTCCAGGAGCGGCACACACCACCGCGCCAGCTTCGCCAACCGCGCCACGGCCCGCGCCGTCACCCACGGGGCCGAGAGCCGCCCGGTGAGCTCCTCCGCCCGGCCCCGATGCACGGTGACACCCTCGAGCCCGAGCCGCCCCACGACGTCCTGGAGCCACGTGGTCCGCCGCAGCATGGGCTCGACGAGGTGCACCTCGAGGTCGGGGCGGGCCACCGCGAGAGCCAGACCCGGCAGGCCGGCACCACTGCCCACGTCGACGAGCCGGGCCCCCTGCGGGAAGGCGTCCTCGATGACCGCACAGTTCAGCAGGTGCCGCTCCCACAGCCTGGGCACCTCCCGAGGGCCGATGAGCCCGTGGGTGACTCCCGTGTCGGCCAGCTCGGCCGCGAAGGCCTCAGCGATCTCGAGGCGGCCACCGAACGCCACGGCCGCACCCGAGGGTGCGGCCGGTGGGGTGAGCGGGTCCGACCCGTCGTGTTTCACGTGAAACAGTGCCTAAGCGGGAGAGATCACGACGAACCGACGCGGCTCGCTGCCCTCGGACTCGGAGACCAGCCCGGCGGCGAGCACCTCGTCGTGGACCACCTTGCGCTCGAACGCCGTCATCGGGGTGAGCGACTTCCGCTCCCCCGAGGACTGCACCTCGGCGATGGCCGCCTGGGCGAGGGTGACCAGCTCGCTGCGGCGCTCGGCGCGGTGGCCGGCCACGTCGAGCATCAGCCGGCTGCGCTCGCCGGTCTCGGACTGCACGGCCAGGCGGGTCAGCTCCTGGAGCGCCTCGAGCACCTGGGCGTCGGCGCCGACGAGCCGCCGCGGCACGCGCCCCTCGTCGCTGTCGACGATCGCCACCGCCGCGCGGTCGCCGTCGATGTCGACGTCCAGGTCGCCGTCGAGGTCGCAGATGTCGAGCAGCGTCTCGAGGAAGTCCGCCGCCACCTCGCCCTCGCGCTCGAGCTGGGCGCGCCGGCCGGAGCGCGGAGCTGCCGGGTCGGCGTCCTCCTCGTCGGCGGGCGTCACCTCCTCGTCGGCGGGCGTCACCTCCTCGTCGGCGGGCGCCACCTCCACGGCCGCGGGCTGCGCGCCATCGGGCTCGGCGTCGGTGCCGTCCGCCTCGGTGCGCTCCGCCGCGGCCGACGCCTCACCGGCATCGGCCTCGGGCAGGTCCGCCACCTCCACGGTGGCGTCGGTGCCGGTCTCCTCGAACGCGTGGTCCGCGGCGCCGGCCTCCGCCGGCGTGGTCTCGTTGCTCATCGGTCCTCCAGGGCCTGTCAGTGGTCGGGGTGAGGGAATCGCGGGACGGCGCCCCCCAGGGGGAGAGCGCCCCCGGGCTACGGCTGCGAGGTGCCGGGCGCCCGGTTCGTCCCACCCTTCTTCTTGGATCGCTTCTTGGACTTCGGCTGCTGGCGCTGCTTGCGCTCCTGGACCGGACTCTGCGGCTCCTCGCCGACGGCCGTCTCGTCCTTCGGGGGCGCCCCGGGCACCGGCTTCCCGCGCTTGGCGAGCCGGTCGTGGTAGGCCTTCTCGGCCGCCGATCCCGGCGCCGGCATCCGCCGGATGACGTAGAACTGCTGGACCATCGACCAGACGTTGGTGGTGAACCAGTAGATGAGCACACCGATCGGGAAGTTGACGCCGGAGACCGCGAAGATCACGGGCAGGGCGTAGAGCAGCAGCTTCTGCTGCCGCGCGAACGGGCTGTCCAGCGCCGACGCCGGCATGTTCTTCGTCATCAGCTGGCGCTGCGTCGTGAACGTCGTCGCCGACATCAGGACGATGAGCACCGCCGCGACGATCTTGACGCTGATCGAGTCCGACCCGAGGAAGGTGGCGGACAGGGGGGCACCGAAGATCGTCGCCGACTCGAACTGGGCAGCCACCGGTTGGGTGATCGGTCCGATCGCGCCCATCTGGCCGGCCGCGACCTCGTCCACCCCGTTGAGGACCCGGAAGAGCCCGAAGAAGAACGGCGACTGGACCAGGATCGGGAGGCAGGAGGAGAACGGGTTGGTGTTCTCCTTCCGATACAGCTCCATCGTCTCCTGGGTCATCGCCTGACGTGACTCGGGATCGGACTTCCCCTTGTACTTCTTCTGGATCTTCTGCAGCTCGGGCTGGATCATCTGCATCTTGCGCGATGCCTTGATCTGCTTGACGAAGAGCGGGATCATCGCCGCCCGCATGACGATGACCAGGCCGACGATGGACAGCGCCCAGGTCCAGCCGCCGTCCGCCGGCATCCCGATCGCGGTCAGGCCCTGGTGGAAGCCGTACATGATCCAGGCAACTAGCCACTCGATCGGGGCCAGGATGGAGTTGAACAGGTCGCCCATGGTGTCCTTCGCTGGGCCGGCCGGAGCCGGGGGTCGGTGTCACCCGGAGGTGACGGTGGTCAGGGGATGCGGGGCCGCTCGCCGGCCGGCGCCCGGGGTGGGGCGGTGGGCCGGTCGCCGGGCGGGCGGGCCGGTTGCCGGGCCACGCCGTCGACCGGCCCGGTGGCCTCGGGACGGTAGGGCTTGGGTCCGGAGGTGCCGGGCACCGGGTGCCCGGTGACCGGGTCGCGGTCGGGGACGTGGTCGACCCCTCCGGGGGTCCACGGGTGGCAGCGGCCGATGCGCCGCACCGCCATCCAGCCGCCGCGCAGCAGCCCGAACCGCTCGAGCGCCGTCACCGCGTAGGCGGAGCACGAGGGGTAGTACCGGCACGTCGGGGGCCGCATCGGGCTGATCAGGTTCTGGTAGAGGCGGACCAGCCACACCAGCGGCCGCGCCAGCACCCGTCCGACACTCATTCCGCACCGCCGATTCGACGAACTACCTTGTCCCACAACGGATCCAGTGTCGTGGCGAGCTCCCGGGACGAGGCGGTGCCGGCAGGTGGGTTGGCGCGGACCACGACGTCGGTGCCCTCGGGCAGCCGGTCGAGCCGTGCCGCCACCAGGGCCCGCAGCCGGCGCTTCGTGCGGTTGCGGACCACCGCGCTGCCCACGGCCCTGGACACGACAAAGCCGACACGCGGCGGGTGTCCCGTCCGCGCACCGGCGGTGGTGGCGTGGACCACGAGGAGTCGCGACCCGGCCCGGGTGCTCCCGGAGCCTCGGACCGCCGACGCGAAGTCCGCCCGTTCCCGCAGGCGGCTGCGCGCCGGCAGCACCGCAGCCTCAGGCGGAGAGCTCGGCGCGGCCCTTGCGCCGACGGTTCGCGAGGATCGCGCGACCGGCGCGGGTGCGCATCCGCAGGCGGAAACCGTGGGTCTTCGCCCGGCGGCGGTTGTTCGGCTGGAAGGTCCGCTTGCTCACGGTGATCTCTTTCGCGTCGTCGGCGGACCGGTGGGCCCGCTGGTCAGGGGAAGCCGGGTCGGCTGCCATCGGCACACCCGTGCGCGAGACGCGGTCCGGCCCGGCCGGCCATGCTGCTCGTCACGGGCAGGCGAAAAACAGCCGACCCTCAGACCTGCCCACGGTACCCGAGGGTGGGCGGGCCGACCAAACCTGCCGACTCGTCACCGCGGGCGTTCCGAACCGCCTAGGATCGCACGGTGCCCGGGGCTGGGCGGTGTTGCGACACGCCGCCCGAGTCTCTACCGTGCCAACCCACATCCTGTGGACAACGGTGTGGACGAGACCACCACAGCCGGGTTCGGTGTACACCACCACGCCGCGAGGCGGCAGGGAAGGACGGCGGCTCAGTGGCGGACGCAACGATGACGCGGCTGTGGCGCACGACCCTCGAGGCCCTGGACGCCGACGGCATCCCCGTCCAGCAGCGCGCGTTCCTCTCGCTGGCCCGGCTCGTCGGACTGCTCGACGACACGGCCCTGATCGCGGTCCCCAACGACTTCACCAAGGACGTCGTCGAGACCCGCCTGCGGGACCGCGTCACCAGCACCCTCGGCGAACAGCTCGGTCGCGACGTGCGCCTGGCCGTCACCGTCGACCCCTCCCTCGGCGAGATCCCGGGCTCGGACCCGGTGCCCGACGACGGGGACGGCCAGGCGCCCTCGCCGTTCGCCGACGAGCCCGCCGCCCCGCCGGGTACCGCCGACGACGGCCACGAGCGCCGCACCGCCGACCGCCGCGCCCAGCTCGACGACATCGACACCGGGGACGACGACGGCGATCACGCCTCGTCGTCACCGGCCACCGTCCTCCCGGGAGCCCGCAACGCCGACGGGTCGCCGCTCGTCGCGGTGCCCGGGATGCGGCGGCCACGGTCCGGCACCCAGGTGCCGGAGCAGGTCGAGCTCACCCGGCTCAACCCCAAGTACACCTTCGACACCTTCGTCATCGGCGCGTCCAACCGGTTCGCCCACGCTGCCGCGGTGGCCGTCGCCGAGGCGCCGGCCAAGGCGTACAACCCGCTCTTCGTCTACGGCGACTCCGGGCTGGGCAAGACCCACCTGCTCCACGCCATCGGCCACTACGCCAGGCACCTGTTCCCCCACGTCAAGGTGCGCTACGTGAACTCCGAGGAGTTCACCAACGACTTCATCAACAGCATCCGCGACGACAAGGCCGCCAACTTCCAGCGCCGCTACCGAGACGTCGACGTCCTCCTCATCGACGACATCCAGTTCCTCCAGGGGAAGGTGCAGACCCAGGAGGAGTTCTTCCACACCTTCAACACCCTGCACAACGCGAACAAGCAGGTCGTCATCACCAGCGACGTCCCGCCGAAGCTGCTGAGCGGCTTCGAGAGCCGGATGCGCTCGCGCTTCGAGATGGGCCTGCTCACCGACGTGCAGCCCCCCGACCTCGAGACCCGGATCGCCATCCTCCGCAAGAAGGCCATCCAGGAGCGGCTCTCGGTGCCCGACGACGTGCTCGAGTTCATCGCCTCGCGGATCTCCACCAACATCCGCGAGCTCGAGGGCGCCCTCATCCGGGTCACCGCGTTCGCGAGCCTGAACCGGCAGCCGGTCGACATGTCGCTCGCGGAGATCGTGCTGCGCGACCTCATCCCCGACGACGCCGCGAGCCAGGTGACGCCGGCGACGATCATGGCGCAGACGGCCGCGTACTTCGGCCTCACCCTCGACGACCTCCAGGGCCAGTCGCGGTCGCGGGTGCTCGTCACCGCGCGCCAGATCGCGATGTACCTGTGCCGCGAGCTCACCGACCTCTCGCTGCCGAAGATCGGCCAGCAGTTCGGCGGCCGGGACCACACGACGGTGATGCACGCGGAGAAGAAGATCCGGCAGCTGATGGCCGAGCGACGCGCCATCTACAACCAGGTGACCGAGCTGACCAACCGGATCAAGCAGCAGTCGGCCTGAGCCCGCGGGGCGGCGACCGGCGACCGGGGGGCGTCCACATCGGTCCCCCGGGTCCTGCACACGGTCGTCCCCAGGTTGTCCACAGGGCGATGTGGCGCCGATGTCGAAGGTTGCCCGCACGCCCGGCCCTCGCCCGTCGCCGGCCGTCCACGCGTCGTCACCGTCCACGGATGGGGGCAACCCTCGTGGACGTGCACCCGTGCGCACCACGCACCCCACCCGCCCCGGGTCGCCGGTTGTCCACAGCCCCTGTGGACGACTGTGGACGACCCCGCGCTGCCGGTGGACGGGGGGCCGACCCCCGGTGGACGCGGTGTGAACACGCCGACGCCGTCAACAGCGCCGGGCCGTCGTCCACGTCCCCGTCCACGCCGGGTCCACACCGCCTCGACCGGGCCCGACCTGCCACGACGCCCCGCCGTCCACAGGGTCCACAGCTCCTACCACTGCGATGAGTTCCAGAAAGTGAGGATTCCGCCCCCGATCACGACCTGCCAGGGCCTGCCCTCCGACCCGCTGGGGCCGTCCCGGGCCCCGCGCCGGAGCGTCCTCGGGGAAGCGGTAGTGGACCCGGGGGTCGTGCACTAGGGTCGTGTCCCCGCCTGCGAGGGGAGGCGCCAGCGCGCGCCCGTCGCAGCGCGACCACCAGCACCACACGCATGGGCGCGGTCTCATCGCGCCGGATAGGGCGGTATGCCGTGAAGTTCCGCGTCGAGCGCGACGTCCTGGCCGAGGCGGTCACCTGGGTGGCCCGCGGGCTCCCCGCCCGCCCGCCCGTGCCGGTGCTCGCGGGCATCCTGCTCCAGGCCGACGACGACGGCACGCTGACGCTGAGCGCCTTCGACTACGAGGTCTCCGCCCGGGTCACCGTCGCGGCCGACGTCGCCGAGGGGGGCACCGTCCTCGTCCTCGGCCGGCTGCTCGCCGACATCTCGCGCAACCTGCCCGACCGTCCCATCGACGTCGTCACCGACGGCGCCAAGGTGCAGGTCACCTGTGGCGCCAGCCGGTTCAGCCTGCTCCGGATGCCCGCCGAGGACTACCCCACGCTGCCGAGCTCGCCGGAGCCCACCGGGTCCGTCGACGGGCACCTGTTCACCCAGGCCGTCAGCCAGGTGTCCGTGGCCGCCGACCGCGGCGACACCCTGCCCATCCTCACCGGCGTCCGGGTGGAGGTCGACGGCGAGAAGATGACGCTGCTCGCCACCGACCGCTACCGGCTGGCGATGCGCGAGCTGACCTGGCGCCCGACCAGCGCCGACGCCGACCACGTCGTGCTCATCCCGGCCCGCACCCTGTCCGAGACCGCCCGTTCGCTCGGGGCCAGCGGCTCGATCGACGTCGCGCTCGGCGCCACGGCGGGCGGTGACGGCCTCGTCGGCTTCGAGGCCGGGCGCCGCCGCACGACCACCCGTCTCCTCGACGGCGAGTACCCCAAGGTCAGCTCGATCTTCCCGACGAGCAGCGACACCGAGGCGGTGGTGCGCACCGCCGAGCTCGTCGAGGCGGTCAAGCGGGTGGCTCTCGTCGCCGAGCGGAACACGCCGGTGCGGCTGCGCTTCGCCGACGGCCAGGTCTCCATCGAGGCCGGCACCGGCGAGGACGCCCAGGCCTCGGAGGCGGTGGAGTGCACCCTCACCGGCCCGGAGATCGAGATCGCCTTCAACCCCCACTACCTGCTCGACGGCCTCGGCGTCATGGGCACCGACTTCACCCGGGTCTCGTTCACCCAGGCCTCCCGCCCCGCGGTCCTCTCCGGCCAGGCGGAGGAGGACGGCGAGGCCGACACGTCGTACCGGTACGTGCTGATGCCGGTCCGCTTCGCCTCCTGAGGCCGGTTCCCCGGCCGCCTCTCCCCCGCCGCGCCGGCGGCCGCCCGGCGTAGCCTGCGGGACAGACCGACGCACGACGACCGCGACGACACCGAGGAGCACGGATGCAGCTGGGACTGGTCGGGCTGGGCAAGATGGGCGGCAACATGCGCGAGCGGCTGCGGCGCGCGGGGCACGAGGTGGTCGGGTACGACCGCAACAAGGAGGTCTCCGACGCCGGCTCCCTCGCCGACCTCGTGAAGCGGCTGGACGCCCCGCGCGTCGTCTGGGTGATGGTGCCGCACGGCAAGCCCACCCGCGACACCGTCGAGGAGCTGGGTGAGCTGCTCGAGAAGGGCGACCTCGTCATCGACGGCGGCAACAGCCGCTGGACCGACGACTTCGAGCACGAGAAGGTGCTCAAGGCCCACGGCGTCGGGTACGTCGACTGCGGGGTGTCCGGCGGCATCTGGGGCCTCGAGAACGGCTACGGGCTGATGGCGGGCGGCACCAAGGCCAACATCCGCCGGGCGATGCCGATCTTCGACGCCCTGCGCCCGGAGGGCCCTCGGGAGGAGGGCTTCGTCCACGCCGGGAAGGTCGGCGCCGGGCACTACACGAAGATGGTGCACAACGGCATCGAGTACGGGCTGATGGCCGCGTACGCCGAGGGCTACGAGCTGCTGACGAAGAAGGACATCGTCGACGACGTCCCGGGGGCCTTCAAGGCGTGGAGCCGCGGCACCGTGGTGCGTTCCTGGCTGCTCGACCTCATGGCCGACGCGCTCGAGGAGAACCCCACGCTCGACGACGTCTCCGACTACACGAGCGACTCCGGCGAGGGGCGGTGGACGGTCGAGGACGCGCTCGAGCTGTCGGTGCCGATGCCCGTCATCTCCTCCTCGTTGTTCGCCCGCTTCGCGTCGCGACAGAAGTCGTCGCCGGCGATGCAGGCGGTCGCCGCCCTGCGCGGGCAGTTCGGTGGGCACCGGGTGATGACCGTCGCCGAGGGCGAGAGGCTGCGCGAGGAGGCCGCCGCCGGGGTCGAGAGCGCCGACGCCTCCCAGCGCAAGGCTGCGCGCAAGGAGAAGCCGCCGTCGCCGAAGAAGGCGGCCGCCAAGGCCAAGAAGGTCACGACGGCCGGCCCGGCCTCGCCGGATGGGAAGGGCTGAGCGGGCGGGTGCACGTCCGGCACCTGTCGGTCGCCGACTTCCGCAGCTACACCTCGGCCGAGCTGCCGCTCGGGCCCGGGGTCACCACGCTGGTCGGGCTCAACGGCCAGGGCAAGACCAACCTCGCCGAGGCCCTCGGCTACCTCGCGACGCTGACCAGCCACCGGGTCGCGACGGATGCACCGCTCGTGCGCTTCGGCGCCGAGCGTGCCGTCGTGCGCGGAGCGGTGGTGCGCGGCGGCCGGGAGACCATGGTGGAGCTGGAGATCACGCCGGGGAAGGCCAACCGGGCCCGCCTGAACCGCACCCCGTGCCGGCCGCGGGAGGTGCTCGGCACGTTGCGCACCGTGCTCTTCGCCCCCGAGGACCTGGCCCTGGTCAAGGGCGACCCCGCTGAGCGGCGCCGCTTCCTCGACGAGCTGCTCGTCGCCCGCCAGCCCCGGTGGGCGGCGGTGCGCCAGGACTACGAGCGGGTCGTCAGGCAGCGCTCCGCCCTGCTCAAGTCCGGCCAGGCGCACCTGTCCGGCCGGGGGCGGCGGGGCCGGAGCCGGGCCGGCGACGACGACCCCGCGGCGGCCGAGGCGGCGTTGCACACCCTCTCGGTGTGGGACGACCGGATCGCCGACGTCGGGGCCCACCTCACCTACGCCCGGCTGCGGCTGCTGCGCGACCTCGGGCCGTACCTCGGCAAGGCCTACGACGAGGTGAGTGCCGGCGCGTCCGATGCCCGGGCCGCCTACCGCTCCTCGCTGCGGGAGGCCACCGCGGAGCGGATCGCCGCCGGCGAGGTGCCGGAGGTCGCGGAGCTGCGCGACGAGACGCTGGCCACCCTCGCCGAGGTGCGTCGCCAGGAGGTGGAGCGCGGGGTCTGCCTCGTCGGCCCCCACCGTGACGACGTGGTGCTCACCCTCGGTGAGCTGCCGGCCAAGGGGTACGCGAGCCACGGGGAGTCCTGGTCGTTCGCGCTCGGGCTGCGGCTGGCCGCGTTCCAGCTGCTGCGGCACGACCTCGGCGACGACCCGGTGCTCGTCCTCGACGACGTGTTCGCCGAGCTCGACTCGGGCCGGCGGGAGCGCCTCGCCGGCCTCGTGGGCGACTGCGAGCAGGTGCTCGTCACCGCTGCCGTCGCCCAGGACGTGCCGTCGGTCCTGACCGGGACCACCTTCCGGGTCACCCTGGGCGCGGTCGAGGCGGTCGAGCCGGTGGAGCGGGCCGAGCCGGTGGAGCGGGCCGAGCTCGGCCGCCGACACCACGGCGCCGCACGAGGAGCCCTCCGGTGCCGACGACTGATCCCGGCACACCGGAACCCCCCTCCGAGCCGGAAGCCCTCGACAGCGCGCCCGCCCCGGAGGTCGGGGACGCGGCCACGGCTGCGTCCGAGGCCCTGGCCCGGGCGCGGGCGGCGGCCCGGGCTCGGGGCCTGCGCCCGGGGCTGCGGCCCCGGCGCCGGACCAAGGACGTGCCCGACGACCGGCGCGGCCCGGCATCGGGTCGGTCCGGCCGTGACCCGCTCCTCCTCGGCGACCAGATCGACCGCTTCGTCGCCGAACGCGGCTGGCGCGCCGACGTCGCGGTCGGGGCGGTGATCGGCCGGTGGCCGCAGATCGTCGGGCCGGAGATCGCGGCCCACTGCAGCCCCACCGACTTCGTCGACGGCGTGCTCACCGTCCGTGCCGACTCGACGGCCTGGGCCACCCAGCTGCGCCTGCTCGAGACGACGCTGACGGGTCGGCTGGCCGAGGAGGTCGGCGAGGGCACCGTCACCCAGCTGCGGGTCGTGGGCCCGGGGGCGCCGAGCTGGTCACGCGGGCGGCGCCGGGTCCAGGACGGCCGCGGCCCCCGCGACACCTACGGCTGAGGCCGCGCCCTGCTGTACCCGGCCGCAGCGGCACGCCACACTGTGGCTGCGGGGCCCGTTCGGGCCCGGCGCGTGATCGCCGCCGAGGAGGGCGTCGTGGACTGGAGCATCGGTAACCTCATCTGGATCGTCATCGGCGGGGCCATCATCGGCGTCATCGCCCGGCTGGTGCTCCCCGGACGCCAGGCCATCCCCTTCTGGCTGGTGATCCTCGCCGGCATCGTCGGGATGTTCGTCGGCGACGCCCTGGCGGGCCTGTTCGGGGTCGAGGAGACCGGCGGGATCGACTGGATCCGCCACGGGCTGCAGGTGCTCGTCGGCGCCGGCGCCGTCGCGCTGGCCGCCGCGGTCTCCGAGCGCCGGGCGAGTGACACGGCCCCACCAGCGGCCTGAGCCCCGCTTCACGGGGCGGGCGGCTCAGCGGAGGCTGGACGCGGCCAGGCGCAGCTGGTGCTCGAGCAGCGCCTCGGGGTCACCGAAGGTGTCCGCCCCGTACTGGCCGAACACCTCCAGGCTGGTCGCCCCGACGAGGGTCGCCCACATCGCGACCGCCCGGGCCATCGTCGAGGGCCCCCCGGGGAAGCCGGTCTCCTCGGTGAGCGCGCGGAGGTCCTCGGTGAGCGTGCCCGCGGCCAGCGGCACCGGACCCTGCTCCGGCACCTCCCCGCGGGCCACGCCCTCGGCGAGGACGGCGAGGAGCGTGCGCACCACCCGCGTGCCCGGCTCGGTGGTGCGCTCCGGCGGCGCCGCGTACCCCGGCACCGGGCTGCCGTAGAGCAGCGCGTAGCGGGCCGGCTCCGCGACGGCCCAGGCGCGGAACGCCAACCCGGCCGCGACCGCGCGGTCGTGCCACGGCTCCCCCCCGGCCGCGGCCACGACGGCGTCGACGGCGTCGGCCTGCTCGGTGTACGCGTCGACGAGGAGGAGGGTCAACAGCTCGTCGCGGCTGTCGACGTAGCGGTACACCGCCGACGACACCATCCCCAGCTCACGGGTCACCGCGCGCAGCGACAGCGCAGCGGCGCCGTGCTCGGCCAGGTGACGGCGCCCGATCACGAGGATGCGCTCGGTGACCTCGCGGCGGCGCTCGGCGCGGGACGGGCTCATGCACGCATCCTCGCACAACAGAGAGCAGCGCTCTTGACAACAGCCGGGCCCGGGGCGCAGACTGGGGCATGACGAGAGCACCGCTCTCATAAAGGAGGAGACCGCGATGACGAGCACCCCGACCCCCGTCGACCCGAACCGCTACGTCCGCCCGGGCGGGCGTGGGGACCGGTGGGCCAACGCCGTGGTCCGCTGGCTCACCGCGCACGGTGTCAGCGTGCGCGGCTCACGGGTCCTCACCGTCACCGGCCGACGCAGCGGCCTGCCGCGGAGCACCCCGGTGAACCTCATGCACCACGACGGCGACCGCTACCTCGTGGCGCCGCGGGGGCGCACCGAGTGGGTGCGCAACGCCCGTGCCGCCGACGGCACCGCCGAGCTGGCCCTGGGCCGCCGGGTCGAGCCGGTGACCCTGGTCGAGGTCCCGGAACCCGACCGGGTGTCGGTGATCCGCGCCTACGTCGACGCCTGGTACTGGGAGGTCGGCAGGTTCGTCGAGGGCCTGGACCGGAGCTCGACCGACGCCGAGATCCTCGCCGTCGCCCCGGGCATGCCGGTCTTCCGCGTCACGCCGCGGGCCTGACCCGCCGGGCCGCCCCGTTCGGCGGGCTAGGGTCGAGGGCGTGGATGCCGACGCCCCCGACGACGACCGCCCGGACCCGCTCGTCCGCCGCCACGACGAGGACCGGATCGCCGTCCTCACCCTGGACTCCCCGGGCAACCGCAACGCCCTCTCCCGCCGGCTGCTGGCCGACCTCACCGGCCACCTGCGCGACCTCGAGACCGACGAGTCCGTGCACGGCGTCCTCCTGCGCTCCAGCCAGCGGGTCTTCTGCTCCGGTGCCGACCTCAAGGAGGTGGCCCACGTCGACATGACCGAGTCGGCCCGCGCCATCGTCGAGGTCCAGCGCCGGCTGGTCGCCCTCCCCGTCCCGGTCGTCACCCGGCTCGACGGACCGGTGAGAGCCGGCGGCCTCGGGCTGGTCGCGAGCAGCGACGTCGTCGTCTGCCGCGACGACGTCACCTTCGCCCTCACCGAGGTGCGCCTCGGCCTCGCCGCGGCCACCATCTCGATCCCGCTGCGGGCCCGCCTCACCTCCCGGGCCGCGTCCGACTGGTTCCTCACCGGCCGCCGGTTCGACGCCGCCGAGGCCCGGGCCCACGGGCTGGTCACCACCGTGGCCGACGCGGCCGGGATGGACGCCGCGGTGGCCTCGGTCCTCGACGACCTGCGCGCCGGCGCCCGGCAGGGCCTGACCGCCGCCAAGCGGATCCTCGTCGCCGACCTGCTCGCCGACCTGGACGCCCGCGGCGAGGAGATGGCCCGGGTGTCGGGCCTGCTCTTCCACTCCGAGCTCGCGCAGGAGCGGATGGCCGCGGCGCTGCGCCGCTGAGCGCGGGGGCCCTGGCGCCCACCCACCGCCGCGGCGCCCGCACCACCTGCACCACGCTCCCCGACCACCGCGCCACGTTCCGGCGTGAGGAACGTGTGTGGCCGGGCCCCCCGGGCCCGGCGACCCTCGTGGAAGGACGGCACGCCGCCGACCGACCACTGAACGCGAGGGAGCGCCGGTGCCGACCGTGACGATCCAGCCGACGGGCGAGGTCATCTACCTCGAGCCCGGGGAGACCGTGCTCAGCGGCCTCTACAAGGCCGGCTTCGCCTACACCGTGGGCTGCCGTCGTGGTGGCTGCGGCATCTGCAAGGTCGACTGCCGCTCCGGCGGGTTCCGGTACGACCACCCCGTCGCCGACAGCGTCCTCACCGAGGACGAGCGCCACGACGACACCTGCCTGACCTGCCGGGCCGTGCCCGACACGGACATCACCATCGAGCTGCGCGGCGAGAACGTCCGGCTCGTGAACACCTTCCTCCACCAGATCAACGAGAAGGCCCGGCAGCGCGCCGCGGCCCATGCCGCCGCGACCCAGTCGGCCGGCACGACCCACAAGGAGTAGCAATGGGAGTCATGCGGATGGGCTACGCCCACGTCCGGGTCACCGACCTGGCCGAGGCCAAGGACCACTACGCCAACACGATGGGCCTCTACGAGACCCACGCGGAGGGCAACAAGGTCTACTACAAGGCCTGGGACGAGTGGGACCACCACTCGGTCGTCCTCGAGGAGGGCGGGGTCGGCCTCGTCAAGTTCGGCTGGAAGGTCGAGAAGTCCTCGGACATCGACGACATCGAGAAGAAGGCCCAGGCCTTCGGCGTCACCGTCGAGCGGATGAGCAGGGGCGAGAACCCGGAGATCGGCGACGGGATCCGGTTCACCACCCCCTCCGACCACGTCTTCGAGGTCTACCACGAGGCCACGCTCGTCGGCACCGAGGTCGGCACCCACAACCCGGACGCCTTCCCCCGTCACCTCGTCGGCGTCGGCGTGCCCGCCCTCGACCACTCGCTGGTCACCGCCGAGGACCCGGGCCTGATGGACCGCTTCCTCACCGAGGTCTTCGACTTCTTCGCCACCGAGCGGGTGCAGACCAGCCTCGACTCCGACGCCGACATCATCGCGACGTGGATGACGAGCAACAACCAGATCCACCAGCTCGCCGTCCTCTCCGGACCGCAGGGCAAGCTGCACCACTTCGCCTTCCGGCTCGGTGACTGGGTCGAGGTGGGCCGCGCCGCGGACCTGTTCTCGATGGACGACGTGCCGATCGACATCGGCCCGACCCGCCACGGCATCACCCGCGGCCAGACGGTCTACTTCTTCGACCCGTCCGGCAACCGCAACGAGGTCTTCGCCGGCGGCTACCTCGCCTACCGGGACCGCCCGATGTCGGTGTGGACCCCCGAGCAGCTCGGCAAGGGTGTCTTCTACCACGCCCGCGAGCTCAACGACGCCTTCACCTCGGTCCTCACCTGACCCACCCGGATGCCGGTGGCGGCGGCCCGGTGCCGCCGTCACCGCGGTCCGTCCTGCCCACGAGCCCCTGCCGCCGCGGACTCCGCCGCGCTCCCCCGGTCGGGCGCACCCCGCCGGTCCCCACGTCGAGAGGACGCACGATGACCCCGTTCATGCTGCGGGTCGCCGAGATCGTCGGCACACCCGAGGACCAGCTGCCCGACCTCGAGCAGCTCGCCCCGATGCCCGAGACCCGGATCAGCCGGAGGATCGCCACCGGCACCGGCGCCGACCGCCAGGTCGCCATCCGCTCGCTCGCCGAGCAGCTCGTCAGCGAGGCCAACGCCATCCTCGGCCCGGCCGACGACCGGCTCGACCTGGTCGACGAGACCCTTCCCCACGAGCTCGCGTTCCGGGTCACCCACCGGAACCGAGCGGCCCGCGTGTCGACGACCTTCGAGGACGGGACGGCCTACGGCCGGCTCGTCGGCGACGGCTTCGACTCCGAGGTCCCCCAGGAGCTCGAGGGGCCGGACGCGCTCCCCGACCTCATCGTGCGCCTGCTCGTCGAGTCCGGCGTCACCCACCACCACGTCCCCTGACCTCCCCCCACCCCCGCACCCGGGCCCGACACCGGAGCCCGCGCCCCGCCCCCGAGGAGGCACCGTGCAGTACGAACTGCGGACCCAGGTCATCGAGCCCCCGCGCAACACCTTCACCCACCTCGTCGCCCGCTACGGCGACCGTCCCGCCTCCCGCTACGCGGAGGGGAGCATCGACATCCAGGCCAAGGAGAACTTCCACTACCGGCCGCTCTGGGACCCTTCCCACGAGATCTACGACGAGGCCTTCAGTGCCTTCCGGCTCACCGACCCGTACTCCTTCACCGACCCGCGCCAGTACTACTACGCGCCCTACGTCACCTCCCGGGCCGCGATGGCCGACGCGGTCGCCTCGACGCTGGACTACCTCGACTCCCGCCAGCTGCTCGCCCGCCTCCCCGAGGCGTGGTCCGCGGTGCTCGGCGAGCTCGTCGTGCCGCTGCGGCACTACGAGTCCGGCGCCCAGATGGTCTCGTGCGACGTCGCGCGCTTCGGCTTCGGGACGACGATCACCCAGTGCGCCGCGTACGCCGCCTTCGACCGCATCGGCAACGCGCAGGCGCTGAGCCGGGTCGGGATCGCCCTCGGCGGCGGCACCGCCGAGCTGCTCGGGGACGCCAAGACGCGCTGGGTCGAGGACGCCTCGCTCCAGGGCCTGCGCCGCTACGTCGAGGAGCTCTTCCTCGAGAAGGACTGGGGCCGGGCGCTCATCCGCCTCGACGTCGCCGACCGCCTCCTCTACGGGCTGTTCTTCGGGCGCCTCGACGACGCCGCCATCGAGGCCGGCGCCGGCTCGTACAGCCTCGTGGCGCAGCACCTCTCCTCGTGGTTCACGGACCAGCGCAAGTGGGTCGACGCCCTGTACAAGGCGTGGGTCGCCGACCCGGAGACCGGGGCCGCGAACAAGGAGCTCCTCGCCGCCACGTCGGCCGAGGCCCTCGGCGCCGCGCTGGTCGCCCTCGGGCCGGTCGCGGCGCGCGTCGACGAGCTCGTCGGGGCCGGAGCCCCCGAGTCGCTCGAGTCCACCGCCACCGCCGTCCGCGACGCCGTCGCGGCGTTGACCGCCTGACCGGAAGGACCTTCCGCCATGAGCACCGCCGCCACCACCCGCACCGTCGGCGTGGACATCCAGGAGAGCGAGACCAACCGGTCGGTCGTCGAGGCCATCGAGGCGACCAACGAGGACTGCACCGTCCAGCACATGCCGGGGCTGGTGCGGATCACCGCCCCCGGCCGGCTCGTCGTCACCCGTGAGGCGGTCGAGGAGCGCCTCGGCCGGGAGTGGGAGACCCACGAGTTCCAGCTCGCCATCGTGAGCTACTTCGGGCACATCAAGGAATGGGATGACGACGAGATCGTCATCGCCTGGGACCACTGAGAAAGGCTGCGAGACATGACGATCGCCCCCAAGGCCCCGCGCAAGCTGACGATGAAGCAGCGCTACGAGGCGCTGACCCGTGACCTCGACTGGGAGCCCACCTACGTCGAGAGGTCCGACGTGTTCCCCCACACCGAGTTCGAGGGGATCATCATCCACGACTGGAGCAAGTGGGAGGACCCCTTCCGGCTCACGGTCGACGCGTACACGAAGTACCAGGCCGAGAAGGACAAGCGGCTCTACGCCGTCCTCGACGGGTTCGCCCAGAGCCAGGGCCACCTCAGCCTCACCGAGGCGTCCTACCTCAACGCGATGAAGCTCTTCCTCCAGGGCGTCACGCCGCTGGAGTACCAGGCGCACCGCAACTTCGCCTACCTCGCCCGCCACCTCGACGGCCCCGGCCCGCGGTTCGCGGCGCTGTGCCAGTCGATCGACGAGATGCGGCACACGCAGACCGAGATCCACACGCTGAGCAACTACAACAAGTACTACGGCGGCTTCCACAACTACCTCGAGCAGCACGACCGGGTCTGGTACCTGTCGGTGCCCAAGTCGTTCTTCGACGACGCGCTGTCGGCCGGGCCGTTCGAGTTCCTCATCGCCATCGGGTTCTCCTTCGAGTACCTCCTGACGAACCTGCTCTTCGTCCCGTTCATGTCCGGCGCCTCGTTCAACGGCGACCTGCCCACGATGACCTTCGGCTTCTCCGCCCAGTCCGACGAGTCGCGGCACATGACCCTGGGCCTGGAGGCGATCAAGTTCCTCCTCGAGCAGGACGAGCAGAACGTCCCGATCGTCCAGGCGTGGATCGACAAGTGGTTCTGGCGGGGCTACCGGGTGACCGGCCTCGTCGCCCAGATGCTCGACTACATGCTCCCGCGCAAGGTGATGAGCTGGAAGGAGGCCTTCGAGCTCTACTTCGAGGAGCAGATGATGAAGGGCCTCTTCGAGGACCTCGCCTTCTACGGCATCACCCCGCCGCGGCACGTCGAGGACGCGATCGGCGAGAAGGAGATCCTCTCCCACCAGGTGTACTGGGTGCTCTACCAGTTCTCGCACGCGGCGGCCTTCACCACCTCGGTGCCCGACGCCGACCACCAGAAGTGGCTCTCCGAGACCTACCCCGACACCTTCGACCGCTACTACCGGCCGCTGTGGGACAAGGAGCAGCGCAACCTCGAGGCCGGCGGCCGGCACTTCGTCCGGGGCCTGCCCCAGCTGTGCCAGGTCTGCCAGATCCCGATGGCGTTCACTGAGCCCGGTGACCCGACGACGATCTGCCAGCGCGAGTCGGTCTACGACGGCGAGACGTTCCAGACCTGCTCCAACGGCTGCCAGTGGATCTTCGAGCGCGAGCCGGAGAAGTACGTCCAGGCCTGGCTGCCCGTCCACCAGATCTACCAGGGCAACTGCGGCGGGCCGACGCTGCCCGACGTCCTCCAGTGGTACGGCCTGCAGGACGGCGACGGCGGCGAGTACAAGGGCTCGGTCGACGACCGCAACTGGAAGGCGTGGCACGACGCCGCGGACCACTCGCACATCGGAACGGAGGCCTGAGCCATGACCGTCAGGAGCATCGGCACCTACGAGTTCCCGTCCCGCTCCCGCCAGGAGCTGTACGGCGACGACCAGCTGGTCCACCTGTGGTTCCAGGAGAACCCGTGGTTCTGCGCCGCGGCGTGCTTCCGGGCCCCGAGGGCGATGACGTGGGGCGACTTCTGGAACGCCCTCGTCGTCCCGTACGCCGAGGAGGACCCCGACTTCGACCCGGCCGCCCGCCGCGTCTGGAGCCTGCACGGTGAGCAGTTCGAGCCCCGCGACGACCAGACCCTCGAGGAGATCGGCATCGGGCACAAGGACGTCATCGGGATGCGCGTCGTCGCCTGACGGAGGAGGACGAGCCCACCATGACCGCGACCCACACCATCACCGTCGAGCCGCTCGGCCGCGAGGTCGAGTGCCGTGAGGACCAGAGCATCCTCGACGCCTGCCTCCGCAGCGGCGTCTGGCTGCCCCACTCCTGCACCCACGGGACCTGTGCCACGTGCAAGGCCGACGTGCTCGACGGCGAGGTCGACCACGGCGCGGCGAGCTCGTTCGCCCTCATGGACTACGAGCGGGACGAGGGCAAGCTGCTGCCGTGCGTGGCCTGCCCTCGTTCCGACGTCGTCATCGAGGCCGACATCGACGTCGACGAGTCCGTCCCCGTCCACCCCGTCGAGGACTACTCCGGCACCGTCGTCGAGCTCACCGAGATCGCCCGGGACACCGTGCGCCTGGTCCTCGAGCTGGACCGCGAGATGGGCTTCAACGCCGGGCAGTACCTGAAGTTCCAGGTGCCGGCCCGCGACGGGCTGCCGGCGGTGGACCGGACGTGGTCCATCGCCTCGCCGCCGACGGAGCCCCGCCGCCTGGAGTTCCACATCCGGAACGTCCCCGGCGGTCGGGGCACCGACGGCTGGGTGTTCGCCGGGCTGACGCCGGGCGACACCGTCGCGGTCTCCGGGCCGTACGGCCGCTTCGTCCTCGAGACCGACGGCGACCGCCACGCGATCCTCGTCGGCGGGGGCACCGGCCTGGCCCCGCTGAAGTCGATGATCCGGCACGCCCTCGAGGACGGCGCCTACGCCGGGCACCTCACCCTCTACCAGGGGGCACGCAGCCGGGAGTGGCTCTACGACGTCGACGTCTTCCGCTCGCTCGCCGAGAGGTACCCGGAACAGTTCACCTACCGGCCGTGCCTGTCGGAGGAGACCGCCGAGGACTGCGGCGCGGACGCGGAGGGGTACGGCTTCGGGCTGGTCACCGACGTCATCGCCGCCGACCACCCGACCCTCTCGGGGTGCGCCGGGTACCTCTGCGGGCCGCCGCCGATGGTCGAGGCGGCGCTGAAGACGCTCATGGGCAAGCGGCTCTTCCCCCGCGACATCCACCGCGAGGACTTCTTCAACGAGGGCGACAAGGCCGGCGGCGGGGTCCGCTCCCCGCTCATCAAGCGCTGACGCCCTCGACCCCCCGGCACCACCCGCCCACCCCCAGGTCGGCGGGGTCAGAGGCCGGACTCGCGCAGGGTCCGGCTCAGGGTGAACGCCGCGGTGCGCACCGCACCGCCGTGGCGTGCCGGGTCGATGGCCGAGGTGCGTCCGGTGATCGACAGGCCGGCACGCACCCGGCGGTTGGAGCCGAAGACCGGCGCCGCGACGCAGGAGATGCCGACGTGCGACTCCTCGCGGTCGTACGCGGTGCCCTCGGAGCGGATGACCCGCAGCTCGCGGTCCAGGGCCCCGGGGGTGGCGATGGTGCGCGGGGTCAGGCGCGGCAGCCCGGCCTCGATCCGCTCGCGGACGACCGCCTTCGGCGAGTACGCGAGGATCGCCTTGCCGACGCCGGTGGCGTGGGCAGGGATCCGGCCGCCGGTCCGGGAGGAGAGCGAGCGGTCGAGCGCGCCGAGGATCTCCACGTAGACGACGTCGACGCCGTCGAGCACGGCGAGATGGATCCGCTGGTGGGTGGCCTCGAGCAGGTCCTCCATGATGGGCAGCGCCGCGTCGGACAGGGAGCGGTGGGCGGGCACGAGCTCGCCGAGCTCGAACAGCCACATCCCGAGGCGGTAGCACCCCGGGCCCTCCTCGGCGCGGTCGAGGACACGCAGGGCGACCAGCTCGGTGACGAGGCGGTGCACCGTCGACTTCGCCAGGCCGGTGCGGCGCGCCAGCTCGCCGATGCCGAGCACCGGGTGGTCCTCGTCGAAGGCACCGATGACGGCCGCGGCCCGTCCCAGCACCGACCCGGGCACCGGGTCGGGCCGCCCGGCCCGGGATGCGACCTGAGCCACATCGTTCCGGTCACTGGAACGCATGCCTTGATGGAACCACGCGCCGGCCCCACTGTCGACGGCAACGACCCGCCCGGGCGAAGGAGCCGCGATGACGACGACCGTGCACGACAGCGCCTGGTGCGCCACCACCCCCAAGCGCGTGCACGGCGACGACAGTGCGGGGCTGAAGTCGGTCGGCACCGCCCTGGACGTGCTCGAGTGCTTCGCGCTCGACGGCTCGCTCGGCGTCTCCGACATCGCCCGCCGCCTCGGCGTGGCCAAGTCCACGGCCCACCGCCTGCTCCAGACGCTGGTCAGCCGGGGCTTCGCCGAGCAGGACCCGGTGAGCGGCCAGTACCGGCTCGGGCTGCACCTGTTCGAGCTCGGCCACCTCGCCCAGGCCCGCAACGAGCTGCGCCACGCCGCTTTGCCCATCGTCCGGCAGGTCGCCTCCGTCACCGGCCTCACCGTCAACCTCGCCGTGCCCGACGGACCGGACACCGTGTTCGTCGAGCGGATCGAGAGCCCCGACGGCGTCCACGTGCTGGGTCACGTCGGACGCCGCTTCCCGGCGCACGTGACGAGCAGCGGCAAGGCGATCGCGGCGTTCAACCCCGAGGTGGCTCGGGCCCGCCGGGAGGCCGGGTTCCCGCCGCGCGTCAGCCACACGGTCCGCACCGCCGCCGACTGGGACCGGGCGCTGGAGCAGACCCGCCAGCAGGGGTTCGCGGTCTCACACAGCGAGTCCTTCGAGGACTCCTCGTCCGTCGCGGTCCCGGTCGTGCGCCGTGGCGTGGCGGTCGCCGGCCTGTCCGTCTTCGGGCCGACCCCGACCGTGGCGCCCCGGGTGGACCGGCTGGTACCGCTCCTCGTCGCCGCCACCCGGCGGATCGCCCGCGGGGTCCGCTGACCGGCGCCGACGTTCCCGGTGACGGAACGGACCCCTCCCGCCGGGGCCCCCCGTCCTACCGTCGAGGGGCCGGGCACCCGACCCGCGAGAGAGGAGTGCCGCCGTGGACGCAGCGACGAGGGCCGAGGCCGCCCACCGGCTGCTCGAGGCGTACTCGACCCGCGAGCCGCTGGAGCCGCTCACCGCCACCTACGAGGGGATGACCCTCGAGGACGCCTACGCGATCCAGCTGCTCCAGGTGGAGGAGCTGGTCGGGTCCGGGCGCAGCGTCAAGGGCCACAAGGTCGGGTTGACGAGCGTGGCGATGCAACGCCTGCTCGGGGTCGGCGAGCCCGACTACGGCCACCTGCTCGACGACTTCTTCCACCTCGAGCACGCACCCGTCCCGGTGGACCGCTTCCTCCAGCCCCGGATCGAGCCGGAGGTTGCGTTCGTCCTCCGGGCGCCGCTGCGCGGCCCCGGGGTCACGGCGGCCGAGGCGCTGCGGGCCGTCGACTTCGTGCTGCCGGCACTCGAGATCGTCGACTCCCGCATCCGCGACTGGAGGATCGGACTGCTCGACACCATCGCCGACAACGCCAGCTCGGGGGCGGTCGTGCTCGGCTCCACCCCCACCGCCGTCGGCGACGTCGACCTGCGCCGGGCCGGGGCCACCCTGCACCGCAACGCCGAGCTCGTCGGCACCGGCGCCGGTGGCGCCGTGCTCGGCTCGCCGCTGACCTCCCTCGTCTGGCTGGCCAACACCGTCGGCGCCCGCGGCGTCACCCTCGAGGCCGGCCACGTCGTCCTGCCCGGCGCGGTCTGCGCCATGGTCCCCGTCGCCGCGGGCGACACCGTCACCGCGACGTTCGCCGGCCTCGGCAGCGTCACCGCCCGATTCGTCCAGAGGAGCGCCCCATGACCGCGTCCCCGACCCGCACCACCGGCACCGCCGCGATCGTCGGCCCGGGCAACATCGGCACCGACCTGATGTTCAAGCTGCTGCGCCGCAGCGAGGTCATCGAGCCCCGCTGGATGATCGGCGTCGACCCGAGCAGCGACGGCCTGCGCCGCGCCCGGTCGGTCGGCCTCGAGGCCAGCCACGAGGGCGTCGACTGGCTGCTCGCCCAGGACGAGCTGCCCGACATCGTCTTCGAGGCCACCTCGGCCAAGGCGCACGAGGCGAACGCGCCCCGGTACGCCGAGGCCGGCATCCTCGCCGTCGACCTCACCCCGGCGGCGGTGGGCCCGTACCTCTGCCCGCCGATCAACCTCGAGTTCAACCTCGACGCGACCAACGTCAACATGATCACCTGCGGCGGGCAGGCGACCATCCCGATGGTCCACGCGGTCTCGAGCATCGTGCCCGTGCCCTACGCCGAGATCGTCGCGTCGGTGTCGAGCAGGTCGGCCGGGCCCGGCACCCGCGCCAACATCGACGAGTTCACCGAGACCACCTCCGACGCGGTGGTCAAGGTGGGCGGCGCCGCCACCGGCAAGGCGATCATCATCCTCAACCCGGTCGAGCCCCCGCTGATGATGCGCAACTCGGTGTTCTGCGCCGTGCCCCCGGAGGCCGGGGAGCCGGGCGAGCTCCAGGACCGGATCCTGGAGTCGATCCACGCGATGGTCGCCACCGTGCAGGAGTACGTGCCCGGGTACCACCTGCGCACCGACCCCCAGTTCGACCACGCCCGCGAGCTGTGGAACGGGACCGCGCGGGTGTTCGTACCGATCGAGGTCAGGGGTCGGGGCGACTACCTGCCCGACTACGCCGGCAACCTCGACATCATCACCTCGGCCGCCGCCCGCGTCGGCGACCTCCTGGTCTCCCACCGGCTCGGCGTCGAGTCGACGTGGAAGTCCTCCGCGGCCCTCGGGGAGACCCCCGACGCCGCCGCCCCGACCACCGCCACCGCCACCGCAGGAGTCTGAGCCATGGGCGACATGACCATCCGTCCCGAGGACACCCCCGTCGTCACCGAGCCGGTCACCGAGACCGACGTGCTCGAGCACCTGCCCACCGCCGGCGGCGAGACCGACCTGCGGATCACCGACTCCACCCTGCGCGACGGCTCGCACGCGATGCAGCACCAGTACACCGAGGAGCAGGTGCGCGGGGTCGTGCACGCCCTCGACACCGCCGGCGTGCAGGTCATCGAGGTCAGCCACGGCGACGGCCTCGGCGGCTCGAGCTTCAACTACGGCTTCTCCAAGGTCGACGAGATGCAGCTCATCCGGGCCGCCGTCGACGAGGCGACGCGGGCGAGGATCGCGGTGCTCATCCTCCCCGGGCTCGGCACCCTGCACCACCTGCGGGCGGCCCACGACGCCGGTGCCTCGGTGGCCCGGGTGGCGACCCACTGCACCGAGGCGGACGTGTCGATCCAGCACTTCGGCGCGGCGCGCGAGCTGGGGATGGAGACCGTCGGGTTCCTCATGCTCGCCCACAAGGCGACGCCGCAGAAGCTCGCCGAGCAGGCCCGGATCATGGTCGACGCCGGGGCCCAGTGCGTCTACGTCGTCGACTCCGCCGGCGCGCTCGTGCTCGACACCGCCCAGGAGCGGATCCGCGCCGTCCTCGACGAGGTGGGGCCTCAGGCCCAGGTCGGCTTCCACGGTCACCAGAACCTCTCGATGGGCGTCGCCAACTCGGTGCTCGCCTACCAGGCGGGCGCCAAGCAGATCGACGGCGCCCTGTGTGCCCTCGGCGCCGGCGCCGGCAACTCCCCCACCGAGGTGCTCGCGGCGACCTACGAGCGGCTGGGGATCCGCACCGGCATCGACCTCGGCGAGGTGCTCTCCGCGGCCGAGGACGTGGTGCGCCCGTTCATCCCGCGCCTGCCGTGGATGGACCGTGCGTCGATCACCCAGGGGTACGCGGGGGTGTACTCGAGCTTCCTGCTCCACGCCGAACGGGCCGCGGAACGCTACGGCGTGCCGGCGCACGAGATCCTCACCAAGGTCGGGGAGGCCGGGTACGTCGGCGGCCAGGAGGACATGATCATCGACATCGCCATCCAGCTCGCCGAGGAGCGCGAGCTCGAGGTCGAGCACGGCGACCTCGCCGCGGCCGGGGTGCGCTGATGGGCGACGCCACGGCGACCGCGGTGGGCGCGGCCCCCGAGGGCGGCTGGGACGTCGAGTCCGTCGCCCGCGAGCTGCTGGCCTGCGAGGACGAGCGCCGCGAGCGCGAGCCGTTCACCGACGAGTGGCCGGAGCTCGACCTCGACACCGGGTACGCGGTCCAGGACCGGACGCTCCAGCTGCGGCTCGAGCGCGGCGAGCGGCTCATCGGGGTCAAGCTGGGCCTGACCAGCCGGGCCAAGCAGCAGCGGATGGGCGTGCACGTGCCCTTCGTCGCCTGGCTCACCGACGCGATGGTGCTGCCGGTCGGCGACCCGGTGCCGCAGGACCGGCTCATCCACCCGCGGGTCGAGCCGGAGATCGTCTTCGTCATGGGCGACCGGCTCGAGGGGCCGGGGGTGACCGCGGCGACGGCGATGGCGGCGGTGGAGTCGGTGTGGGGCGGGGCCGAGGTCATCGACAGCCGCTACCGCAACTTCCGGTTCACCGCCGGCGACGTCGCCGCCGACAACGCCTCCTCGGGCGCGTTCGTCACCGGGCCGGTCGCCCTGCCACCCACCGACCTCGACCTCGCCCTCGAGGGCGTGCTCGTCGAGGTCGACGGGCAGGTCGTCGACTCCGCGACCGGCGCGGCCGTCCAGGGGCACCCCGGCGAGGCGCTCGCGCTGGCGGCGGGCGACCTGGCCCGACGCGGCCACGCCCTCGAGCCGGGCTGGATCGTGCTCACCGGGGGGATGACCGATGCGGTGTTCGCGCCGCCGGGGGTCTCGGTCGGCCTGCACTTCACCTCCCTCGGATCGATCTTCCTCCGGGGCGGCAGCGCGTGAGACGGGAAGCCCCGTGACCGCACTGCGCGCGAGCACCGACACCGACCACACCCCCGGCGGCCGCGGCCGCCCCCGACACGAGAGGCACGGGCATGGCTGAGCTCCCCTTCTTCGGCCACATCATCGACAACGAGGAGGTCGAGTCGATCGACGGCAGGCGCTTCGACGTCTGGAACCCCTGGACGCGCGAGGTGTGGGCCCAGGCGGCCGAGGCCTCCGAGAAGGACGCCGAGCGGGCCGTCGAGAGCGCGCGCCGGGCCTTCGACGAGGGCCCGTGGCCGCGGATGGGACGGGTCGAGCGGGCCAGGGCCATCCACCGCCTCGCCGACCTGATGGAGGAGCGCGCCGACGAGCTGGCGCGGCTGGACTCCACCAACATGGCCAAGCCGTTCGAGCAGGCCAGGCACGACGTCGCCCGGTCGGTGTGGAACTTCCGGTTCTTCGCCGACCACCAGCGCGACGCCGTCGGCGAGGTCTACCCGATGGACTCCGGGCACCACACCTACAGCGAGTTCGGGCCGGCCGGCGTCGTCGCCGCGATCAGTCCGTGGAACTTCCCGCTGATGATGGCCTCGTGGAAGATCGCGCCGGCGATCGCGTGGGGCAACACGTGCATCATCAAGCCCAGCGAGGACACCCCGGCGTCGGTGACGATGCTGGGGCGCCTGGCGGTCGAGGCCGGCTTCCCGCCGGGCGTGCTCAACGTCGTCAACGGCTACGGGGCACCCGCGGGTGCGACGCTCACCGGCGACGACCGGGTCGACCGGGTGACCTTCACCGGCTCCTCGACGACCGGCAAGCAGGTCATGGCGTCGGCGGCGACCCACCTCGCCCCGGTGTCCCTCGAGCTCGGCGGCAAGGGCGCGAACATCGTGTTCGAGGACGCCGACGTCGACAACGCCGTCCACTGGGCCGTCGAGGCGATCTTCCGCAACGCCGGGCAGATCTGCCTCGCCGGGTCGCGGCTCTTCGTCCACTCCTCCCTCTACGACGAGTTCCTGCGCCGGTTCGTCGAGGCGGCCGAGGCGCTGACGATCGGCGACCCCTTCGACCCCGCGACGAGGTTCTCCTCCCTCGCCAGCAAGCGGCACTTCGACAAGGTGGTGTCCTACGTCGAGTCCGCCAGGGCACTCGGCGGGACCGTCCACACCGGCGGCGTCGCCGACGACGGCTCGTGGGTGGTCCGCCCGACGGTCATCGACGGCCTCGCCCTCGACGCCGCGCCGTACTGCGAGGAGATCTTCGGGCCGGTGTGCGTCGTCAACGCCTTCGACACCGAGGACGAGGTGGTCCACCTCGCCAACGACACCCGCTACGGCCTCAACGCGATGCTGTTCACCGAGAACCTCTCCCGCGCGCACCGGGTCGCCTCGCGGCTGCGGGCCGGCACGGTGTGGGTCAACTGCTTCTTCATCCGCGACCTGCGGACGCCCTTCGGCGGCGTCGGTGACTCGGGCGTCGGGCGCGAGGGCGGGAACTTCTCGCGCGAGTTCTTCACCGAGCCCAAGGCCGTCGTCATGCAGATCGACCGCTGAGGCGCACGGGCGCGTCCGGTGAGACGCACGCCGCCGGCCGCCCGCCCCGGCGAGGATGTCCTCTCCGGCGAACCGTGCCCCCGTCATCCAATTGAATGACGGGGGCAGCCTTCTCCGGAGCACATACCTTTCCGGGAGCCGCGCCGGAGGCAGGGCGTCGGGCTCAGGGGCGACGCCGCGAGGCCCAGGTGAGCGCGGCGCCGGTGAGGGCGACGGACCCGCTGAGGGCCGCCGCCCGCCGCCGGGACGCGGACCTGGCCGCGACCGCCACCATGGTGGCGGCGTGGAGGCCGTCGACGAGCACCGCGGCGCCGCTGGACGCCCTCGGCGCGACCAGCTGCACCGCCCCCTGGGCGACGTGCCGCCCGCCGAGCACGCGCACCGCGAGCTCCTCGGCCTCCCCGGGCGCACCGCCCTGCACCGTGCGCCACAGCTCGTCGCCGCGCGCCAGCAGCAGCGCGCCCCAGGCGAGGCCTCCGGCCCCCACGGCCCGGGCTAGCCCGGCGCCGTCGCTCACCGGCGGCGCCCCATCGCGACCGCGCCGAGGCCCACGGCGGCCAGTCCGGCCGCCGCTCCGGCCAGCTGGGGGTACCGGTGCGCCACCCACTGCTGCGGGCTGCGCGCGTGCGCCCGGCGGTCGAAGACGCCGTGCGCGCCGAAGTCCCGGCCGTCCGCCCCGTCCGCGGGGTCCCAGAGGTTGGCCGGCTGGTCCGGCGGCTTGGGGTCCTCGGTCTGCTGGGAGGCGAAGCCGGTGCGGGCCAGGTAACGGTCGAGGAGGCCGGGCGCAACGGCGTTGGCCACCAGGGTGCCGACGGTCGACATCCCCACCCAGTACTCGCGTCGCGTCGGGTGGTCGGCGGCGAAGACGACCGCGCGCGCTGCGACCTCGGGCTGGTAGATGGGCGGCACCGGCTGGGCGTGCTTGGGCAGCCGCGAGAGCACCCAGGAGAACTGGGGGGTGTTCACGGCCGGCATCTGCACCATGGTGACGTGCACGTCGCTGCCCTCGTGGAGCAGCTCGACCCGCAGTGACTCGTGGAAGCCCTGGAGGGCGTGCTTGGCCCCGCAGTAGGCGCTCTGCAGCGGGATGCCGCGGTACGCCAGGGTGGAGCCGACCTGGACGATCGTGCCGTGGCCACGCTCGCGCATCCGGCGGAGCACGGCCATCGTCGCGTAGACGTAGCCGAGGTAGCTCACCTCGGTGACCCGGCGGAACTCGTCCGGCGAGATGTCGTCGAAGCGGGCGAACACCGAGGTGAAGGCGACGTTGACCCACACGTCGATCGGGCCGAGCTCGGCCTCGATCCGGGCCACGGCCGACTCGACCGCCTCGTGGTCGGAGACGTCCGCCGGCACCACGAGGGCACGGCCGCCCCGGCTGCGCACCTCCTCGGCCGCGGCCTCGAGACCGCGCTCCCCGCGGGCGATGAGCGCCACGTCAGCCCCCCGCTCGGCGAACTCGCGGACCGTGGCCCGGCCGATCCCCCCGCTGGCTCCCGTGACGGCGACGATTCGCGGCATCCCGTTGCTCCTTCCTCCCGGTGTCGTCCGACGGCGCCGGGCGGGACGGGATCCGCACCCGCCGCGGCACCGTGGGTGGTCCACCACGGGTGCTACCCGGTGCCCGGCGCGTGACACCCCCCGCCACCCGGTGGTTCGCGGGTGCGCCGGCCGGCAGGCGGTTGTCGGAGCGCTCACCCAGACTGGGGCCATGCCGCACTGCTCCTTCGTCCCGCCCTACGTCCTCGCGGCGCTCGCGGTCTCCGGCGACCCCGACCTCGAGGCGCACGCTCTCGCCACCCTCGCCGTCGACGAGGTGCTGCGGCACGGGCGGGGCCGGCGGACCGGCACGCTCCTCCCGGATGCCGGCACGGCCGAGCCGCGCCTCCCGCCGGGCACGCCCGACGGTCCCCGGCGCAGCATCCACGACGCCGGGGGCAGCACCACCCTCCCCGGCACCCTCGTGCGCGGCGAGGGCGAGGCCCCCACCGGCGACACCGCCGTGGGTGAGGCCTACGACGGCCTCGGCGACACCTGGCGGCTGTGGCGGGAGGTGTACGGCCGCAACTCCCTCGACGGCCGCGGCCTGCCGCTGCTCGCCACCGTCCACTACGGCCGCCGGTACGACAACGCCTTCTGGGACGGGAGCCGGATGGTGTTCGGCGACGGTGACGGCGTGGTCTTCCTCGGCTTCACCCGCAGCCTCGACGTCATCGGGCACGAGCTCGCCCACGGGGTCACCCAGTACACCTCCGGGCTCAACTACCAGGGGCAGTCCGGAGCGCTCAACGAGTCGGTGTCCGACGTCTTCGGCGTGCTCGTCACCCAGTACCTCCGCCACCAGACGGCCGCCGAGGCCGACTGGCTGGTCGGCGCCGACCTGCTGGCCCCCGGCGTGGGCGGCGTGGCACTGCGCTCGATGGCGGCGCCCGGCACCGCCTACGACGACCCGCGCCTGGGCACCGACCCACAGCCCGCGCACCTCGACGACTACGTCGACACCACCGCCGACAACGGCGGGGTGCACATCAACTCCGGCATCCCGAACAAGGCCTTCCACGTCGTCGCCACCACGCTCGGTGGGTACGCCTGGGAGCGGGCCGGCCAGGTCTGGTTCGACACGATCACCGGCGACATCCGCGCCGACTGCGACTTCCCCGCCTTCGCCCGCCTCACCCTCGCCGCCGCCTCCGCCCGCTACGGCCCGCGGTCGGCGGAGGCCGACGCCGTGCGCGCCGGCTGGGACGCCGTCGGGCTCGCGACCGACCCCGGGGGCCGGGCCGGCGGCCCGCGTGAGGAGGTGCCGGTGCCGATGACCCCACCCGGCCTGCCCGGCGACGTGCCGGCCGACGCGCCGGGGCCGGCCGGCGCCGAGGTGCGCGTCCGCCGCACCGGCGGCGTCGCCGGCATCACCCGCGAGCGCACGGTCGCCCTCGAGCGGCTCCCGGAGGAGGATGCCCGGGCATGGCGCCGGCTGCTGGCCGACGACCGCCTGCACGCCCTGGCCCGGGCGGCGGAGGAGCGCGACCAGCAGCGACCGGACGCCTTCTGCTACACCGTGGCCTGCGACGCGCCCCCGGTGCGGGTCGACCTTCCCGAGCCCGCCGTGCCGGAGGAGGTGCGCGAGCTGCTCGAGCGCACGCTCTCCCCGGAGGGCTGACGGGCGAGGCGGAGCACTGCCTGCGTCACACCAACCCCTCGAGTCCCACCAGCCTCGCCACGCCTCGGCCGTTCGGTGGAGGGCCGGCGGCCGAGGGGACGACTTCGGCGCCGACGGGCGCGCCACCACCGGCGCCCCCCGGGACAGTGGCTCGTACACCGACGGCGTGGGGGACTCCCCCCGACGACCCCGCTCACCGTCACCGGAACCAGCTCGCCTGGATCACCCTGCCTCGGCCACCCGGCCGACGCCTCACGGCAGAGGGTCCCGTCGTCCGTGGTGCGGCCCGCCGCGCCACGGGAATCGGAGGACGCCGTGACGACCAACCTGCCCGACGGACACACCGACCCCCACGCTCTCGAGCGGCCCGACGTCGGCGCGGCCTTCTCCGGCGGCGCCCTCGACCCCGACGAGCCGGCCTTCCGCACCGGGCCACCGACGTACCGGGCCCGCCACGAGGCCCCCGGCGGCCGGGCCCCGGTGGTCCGCTGCTCCCCCGTCCCGGTCCGGTGCACCCTCGCCCACCTCCTGCGCACCGCCGCGGGCGCGCTGGGCGCCCGGGCCGACGCCGAGCGGGGGGACGCCACCGCGGACGACGCGACGGCGGACCGCACTCTCGACCCGTCCCGCTCGATCCGCGTCACCTCCGCGACCGAGGTCTCCCCCCTCGTGGTCCGCGACGACGGGGTGGGCCTCAGCGCCACCCAGGTGCGCCGGCTCCTCACCGACCCCGAGCTCGACGCCGCCCCCACCGGGCTGAGCGTGGACGACCTGGTGCAGCTCCAGGCGGTCAGCGGCGTGCTGCGGGCCTGCCTGCGCGTGGCCGACTCCGTCGAGCTGCGCTCGCGCTCCGTCGCAGACGACGACGGTTCGACGACGCAGGCGGTGGCCCGGCGCGACGGCACCGTGCGGGTGTCGACCTCGAGCGAGCCGCTGGACTCCCCCGGCACCGAGCTGCGCCTGCACCTCGACCCGGAGCACCGGGCCCACGTCGGCGCCGACACGGCGGCGGACCTCGTGCTCGACCTCGCCGAGCAGCTCGACGTGCCGGTCGAGGTCGACGGCCGCCGGCTCGGCCTCTCCGGCCCGGTCTGGGACCTCTCGGCCGATGACCGCGAGGCCTGGTGCGCGCAGCGGATCGGCGGCGAGCCCCTCGCCGTGCTCGACCTCGGCGTCGGGCCGTACGGCACCCAGGTGCTCGCGGTCGTGCCACCGCACCCAACCGGGGCGACCCGGGCCCGTGGCCACCGGGTGTACGTCGAGGACGTGCTCCTGCCCGACGGGCGCGCCCGCCTGGTGCCGCCGTGGGCGGCCTTCTGCACCCTCGTCCTCGACGCCGGCCTGCTCCCCCTCACCACCGAGGGCGACGGCCTCGCCCCGGGTGCCGCCCTCGACGCGGTGGGCGTGCACGTGGCGCGCGGGCTGCTCGTCCAGCTCGTGCTGCTCGCCGACCTGGAGCCCGAGCGGTTCCGCACCATGGCGCGGGTGCACTCCGAGGCGCTGCTCGGCGCGGCGCTCGAGCACCGCGACGTGCTGGACCTCGCCCGCGGGGTGGTGCCGCTCCCCACGACGCTCGGGGGGATGACCCTCGACGAGCTGGCCCGCGTCGGTGGCCCGGTGCCCTGTGCCGGACCGGACACCTGGGCCGAGGTCCGGGCGGCCGCGGCGCGCGACGGGGTGCTCGTCGTCGACGCCCGCAGCAGCGCGGTGGCCGGGCTCGTCGGACACCCCGTCGAGGACGGCCCGATTCTGGTGCGTCTCCGGCCGGAGGACGTCCCCGGCCTCGCCCCGTCCGCGCCCGGGCAGTAGCGGCTGCCGCACCGGCGCGACCGACCGGCCCGGGTCCCGGCCACGAGCGGCGGAGGGCGGCATCACACGTTCGGTCGGTGTCGCCCGACATCGGGACGAGACGGGCACCGTCGCGGGGTGGCCCGGCCGGGCAGGCCGGGATGATGGTCACCTCAGCACAACCCTCGATGCGGGTCTCTGGCGGACCCGCGCCCCGGATCGGAGCCAGCCATGAACGACACGGCCACCACCCCCACCGACATCCTGAGCGCCACGCACGGCTCGGGCCTGGCCCTCCTCACCGCCGACGTTGACGGGGAGGACTACCGGCCCCGCCACGCCAAGCCGCTCCCGGCGCCGACCCACTACGACGACCGCCTCGTCGCCCTGGCGGCCCTCGTCGCCGCCATCTGACCTTCCTCCCCTGACCCGGTCGCCCCCGCACGGGCGACCGGGTCGGTGCGTCCGGTACGGGCCGCGCCCGTCGCGCCGGCCACCGCGGGAGCCCACCCCGCCCACCGCGCTGCTCCACCCCGGGCACCGCGCGGCTCCGTCGCCGGCCACCCCGCAGTACAGGTCCTGAACGCCACACCGGCTGCGGCGCAGCCGGTGCCCTCAGCGGCGGCGGGAGCGGGGGACCGGAAAGGCCCGAGAGCGGCCCTCAGGGGCCGGGTCGCGTATCGGGGGCCACCGAGGGGTGGGATTCCGCGGGAAAAGTGCCCCCACGGGCCTCCCAGCGGCAGGTGCGTCGGTGGCTGACCGGTAGGATGGAGGGCGACACCGCGCCCCGGGCGTCCCATCGCCCGCGGGCGCGCTCCATGCGACCCACCGGACGGCGCTCCGGTGCGGCCTGCCCGACGAAGGAGACCCGTGGCGGAGCAGCAGCCCGACCCCACCACCGGCACCCACGGCACCCCCAGCGAGGCCACCCCCCGCCCGGACGCCACCGGGACCGACCCCACCGGGGCCATCCCGGGCCCGGGCGGCACCGCCGCGGACCCCACCGTCCCGCCCGAGCACGCCCCGGTCGCCCCGGCCGGCCCCGAGTACGACGCCGCGGCGATCACGGTGCTCGAGGGGCTGGAGGCGGTGCGCAAGCGCCCCGGCATGTACATCGGCTCCACCGGGGAGCGCGGCCTGCACCACCTGGTCTGGGAGATCGTCGACAACGCCGTCGACGAGGCGCTCGCCGGCTACGCCGACACCATCGACGTCATCCTCATGGAGGACGGCGCGGTGCGGGTCAAGGACAACGGGCGCGGCATCCCCACCGACATCCACCCCACCGAGGGGGTCAGCGCGGTCGAGCTGGTGCTCACCCAGCTCCACGCCGGCGGCAAGTTCGGCGGCGGCGGCTACAAGGTGTCCGGCGGCCTGCACGGCGTCGGCTCCTCGGTCGTCAACGCCCTCTCCACCCGGCTCGACGTCGCGGTCCGCCAGAAGGGCCACGCCTTCCGGATGTCCTTCGACCACGGCGTGCCCACCGGTCCGCTGACGAAGATGGAGGAGACCGAGCGCACCGGCACCACCATCACCTTCTGGGCCAACGCCGACATCTTCGAGTCCGTCGAGTACGACTGGGAGACCATCCGGGCCCGCTTCCAGCAGATGGCCTTCCTCAACAAGGGCCTGACGATCAACCTCGTCGACGAGCGGGTGCCCGCCACCACCGACGACGTGCCCGACCTCGACGGCGTCGACGCCGACATCGCCGAGGTCGAGGACCACGAGGACGACGAGCAGGCCGGCGGCGACACCCGCACCACCACGGCCCGCTCGGTCAGCTACCGGTACGACGGCGGGCTCGTCGACTACGTCACGCACCTGACGACGAGCAAGAAGTCCGACCCCGTGCACGCCGAGATCATCGACATCGAGGTCGAGGACGACGAGCGCAGCCTCTCCCTCGAGATCGCCATGCAGTGGACCACCGCCTACTCCGAGTCGGTGCACACCTACGCGAACACGATCAACACCCACGAGGGCGGCACCCACGAGGAGGGCTTCCGCGCGGCGCTCACCAAGCTCGTCAACGACTTCGCCCGCCGGCAGAACCTGCTCAAGGAGAAGGACGAGAACCTCACCGGCGACGACGTCCGCGAGGGCCTGACCGCGGTCATCTCGGTCAAGCTCGCCGAGCCCCAGTTCGAGGGCCAGACCAAGACCAAGCTCGGCAACTCCGAGGTCAAGGGCTTCGTCCAGCGGGCGATGACCGACGAGTTCGGCGACTGGCTCGGGCGGCACCCGAACGAGGGCCGCGAGATCGTCCGCAAGGCGGTCCAGGCGGCCACGGCGCGGCTCGCCGCCCGCAAGGCCCGCGAGGCCACCCGCAAGCGGGTGCTCGAGTCCGGTGGCCTGCCGGGCAAGCTGCGCGACTGCCAGGCCAAGGACCCGTCCGTCTCGGAGGTCTTCATCGTCGAGGGCGACTCCGCGGGGGGCTCGGCCGTCCGCGGCCGCAACCCGTACACCCAGGCGATCCTCCCCATCCGCGGCAAGATCCTCAACGTCGAGCGGGCCCGCCTCGACAAGGCGCTGGCCAACCAGGAGGTGCAGGCGCTGATCTCGGCGTTCGGCACCGGCATCGGCGAGGACTTCGACATCGAGAAGGCGCGGTACCACAAGATCGTGCTCATGGCCGACGCCGACGTCGACGGCATGCACATCCGCACCCTGCTGCTCACCCTGCTCTTCCGGTTCATGAAGCCGCTCATCGAGGCCGGCTACGTCTACCTCGCCCAGCCGCCGCTCTACCGCCTCAAGTGGAGCAACGCCCCGCACGAGTTCGCCTTCACCGACCGCGAGCGCGACGCGCTCGTCGCGGAGGGCCAGGCCAAGGGTCGCCGGCTGCCGAAGGACAACCCGATCCAGCGCTACAAGGGCCTGGGCGAGATGGACTACTCCGAGCTGTGGGAGACGACGATGAACCCCGACTCGCGCGTGCTGCTCCAGGTGACGCTCGACGACGCGGCCGCCGCCGACGAGATCTTCTCGGTGCTCATGGGCGAGGACGTCGAGGGCCGGCGCGGCTTCATCCAGCGCAACGCCCGCGACGTCCGCTTCCTCGACATCTGAGGCCGCCGCCGGCCACGCACCCGCCCCGTGCGCACCTCCCCTGAACCACCGCTAGGCAAGGACATCGATGACTGAGCAGCCGCCCGTGACGACCGACCGCACGGAGCCGATCGACCTCAACACCGAGATGCAGCGGTCGTACATCGAGTACGCGATGTCGGTCATCGTCTCCCGCGCCCTCCCCGACGTCCGCGACGGCCTGAAGCCGGTGCACCGGCGCGTGCTCTACGCGATGTACGACGGCGGCTACCGGCCCGACCGGGGCTTCAACAAGTGCAGCCGGGTCGTCGGCGACGTCATGGGCCAGTACCACCCGCACGGCGACACCGCGATCTACGACGCCCTGGTGCGCCTCGTCCAGGACTGGTCGATGCGCTACCCGCTCGTCCAGGGGCAGGGCAACTTCGGCTCCCCCGGCGACGACCCGGCCGCGGCCCCCCGGTACACCGAGTGCCGGATGGCGCCGCTGTCGATGGAGATGGTCCGCGACATCGACGAGGACACCGTCGACTTCGGGCCCAACTACGACGGCAAGACCCTCGAGCCGTCGGTGCTCCCCGCGCGCTTCCCGAACCTGCTCGTCAACGGCAGCTCGGGCATCGCGGTCGGGATGGCCACCCAGATCCCGCCGCACAACCTGCGCGAGGTCGCCACCGCCGCCGAGTGGGTGCTGCGCCACCCCGAGGCCTCGCGCGAGGAGACCCTCGCCGCGGTGATGTCCGAGATCAAGGGCCCGGACTTCCCCACCGGTGCGCTGATCATGGGCCACCAGGGCATCGAGGACGCCTACCGCACCGGCCGCGGCTCGGTCATCATGCGGGCCGTCGTCGAGGTCGAGGAGATCCAGGGCCGACAGTGCCTGGTCGTCACCGAGCTGCCGTACCAGGTCAACCCCGACAGCCTCGCCCAGAAGATCGCCGAGCACGTCAAGGACGGCCGCCTCGCCGGCATCGCCGACATCCGCGACGAGACCTCGGGCCGCACCGGGCAGCGGCTCGTCATCGTGCTCAAGCGCGACGCCATCCCCAAGGTCGTCCTCAACAACCTGTTCAAGCACACCCAGCTGCAGACGTCCTTCGGCGCGAACATGCTCGCGCTCGTCGACGGCGTCCCGCGGACCCTGCCGATCGACGCGTTCGTCCGGCACTGGGTCGAGCACCAGATCGACGTCATCCGGCGCCGCACCCAGTACCGGCTGCGCAAGGCCGAGGAGCGCATCCACATCCTGCGCGGCCTGCTCAAGGCGCTCGACGCGCTCGACGAGGTGATCGCGCTCATCCGCCGCAGCCCGGACGTCGACGCCGCCCGCACCGGCCTGATCGAGCTGCTCGAGATCGACGAGATCCAGGCGCAGGCCATCCTCGACATGCAGCTGCGGCGGCTCGCGGCCCTGGAGCGGCAGAAGATCATCGACGACCACGACGAGCTGCAGGCCCGGATCGAGGACTACCAGGACATCCTCGCCAACCCGGGCCGGCAGCGCGACATCGTCTCCGAGGAGCTCGGCGAGATCGTCGGCCGCTACGGCGACGACCGCCGCACGACGATCATGCCCGGCGACGGCGACATGTCGATGGAGGACCTGATCCCCGAGGAGGACGTGGTCATCACGATCACCCGGGGCGGGTACGCCAAGCGCACCCGGGTCGACGCGTACCGCAGCCAGCGGCGCGGCGGCAAGGGCGTGCGCGGCGCGGCCCTGCGCGGCGAGGACATGGTCGACCACTTCTTCACCACCACGTCGCACCACTGGCTGCTCTTCTTCACCAACCTCGGCCGGGTCTACCGGGCCAAGGCCTACGAGCTGCCGGATGCCGGGCGCGACAGCAAGGGCCAGCACGTCGCCAACGTCATGGCGTTCCAGCCGGGCGAGGAGATCGCCCAGGTGCTGGCGCTGCGCGACTACACGGCCGCCTCCTACCTCGTGCTCGCCACCCGCGCCGGGCTGGTGAAGAAGACCCGGCTCTCCGAGTACGACTCCCCCCGCTCGGGTGGGCTGATCGCGATCAACCTGCGCGACGGCGACGAGCTCGTCGGTGCCGGCCTCGTCGAGGCCGACGACGACCTGCTGCTCGTCTCCCGCAAGGGCCAGTCGGTGCGCTTCCACGCCGACGACGCCACGCTGCGCCCGATGGGCCGGGCCACGTCCGGCGTCACCGGGATGCGCTTCCGCGACCGCGACGAGCTGCTGTCGATGTCGGTGCTGCCGGCCGGCGAGGACCCCGACGTGTTCGTGGTCTTCGAGTCCGGGCTGGCGAAGCGCTCGAAGGCCTCGGACTGGAACGTCAAGGGCCGCGCCATCCTCGGCGTCGCGGTGGCGCGGGTGACCGACCGGGGCGGCGACCTGGTCGGGGCGCTCACCGTCGACGAGGACGACGAGGTGCTCGTCGTCTTCGAGAAGGGCAACATCGTGCGCTCGCGGGTCGACGAGGTGCGCCTCACCGGTCGCAACACGATGGGCGTGCAGTTCGCCAAGCCCGGCCGGAACGACGCGATCGTCGCGGTGGCGCGCAACCCCGAGAAGGAGGTCGAGGAGGCCGTCGAGGCGGCGGAGGCCGCGGCCGAGGTCTCGGGTTCCGGGACGGACGGCGTGCCCGATGTGACGGATGGGGGTCCCGCGACCGATGATGGTGTCGGCACGACCACCGGTGACGACACGGTTACGGCCGGTGGGACGCCCGGAGCGGATGTCGCCGATGACCCCGGCGATGCCGTACCGTCGGACGACGACGCCTGATCGCCGGGCGCCGCTCGAGCACGCCAGCCGAGGGAGGATCCCCCAGTGAGCACCGCAGACCACGCCGGGCGCCCCGTGCGCCCGTCGTCGGCCGGTCGTGGGCCCTACTCGGACGGCGGCAACGCCGGCTCGACCGGCGGTGGCGGCGGCGCCCTGCGGCGGATCGCCGACGGCGGCTCCGGATCCTCGGCCCCCTCCCGCGAGACCACCCGCCCGGTACCCGCCTCCGGCGGGGCGGCCGGCGGCTCGTCGGGGTCGGCGTCGACGACGTCGATCCCGAAGTTCCCCGAGGGCTACACGTCCCGCACCGGCGACGATGCGGGGGTGGCGCGCGAGCAGGCCCGCGAGGCCCGCCGCGAGCGCGAGCAGGCCACCCAGCCGCAGCCGCAGCCGCAGCAGCGCCCGGTCCAGCGCGAGGCGCAGCCCAACGGCCGCCCGGCCCCGCCGGCTCCGGCCGTCGCTGCCGGTGCTGATCGTCCCGCCGGTGCCGCGATGACCCCGGCGCCCGAGTCCCACCCGGTGCGCCGCACCGAGGGCCAGACGCCGGCTCCGGTCCGTCCGGCGCCCTCGCGCCGGGTCCGGCTCACCGTGTCCCGGATCGACCCCTGGTCGGCGATGAAGATGTCGTTCCTGCTCTCGGTGGCGCTCGGCATCGCCGGCGTCGTCATGGTGTCGGTGCTGTGGACGGTGCTCGAGGGCATGGGCGTCTTCGACCAGGTCAACGGCGTCATCGGCCAGGTCATCCAGGACGAGGGCCAGGGCTTCGACATCCTCGACTTCGTCGGGTTCACCCGGGTGGTGTCGCTGTCGATCGTCGTGGGGGTGGTCGACGTCATCCTCATCACCGCCCTCGCAACCCTCGGGGCGTTCCTCTACAACGTGTCGAGCGCGCTGGTCGGCGGGGTGCAGCTGACCCTCACCGACGACTGATCCGGCGTCGCCGCGAGGCGCCCGGCCGACGGCCGCCACCCGTTTTGGGAGGCGGGCGCGGCATCCGGTAACCTCGTGCACCGCGCGCCCACCCGTGGGGGCGCAGCCGATCGGCGCACGGGCCTATAGCTCAGACGGTTAGAGCGCTTCCCTGATAAGGAAGAGGTCACAGGTTCAAGTCCTGTTAGGCCCACCACCCCGATCCCTCTCCCAGGTTGGTGACTCCAGTGAAGAAGTTCCTCGTCCTCGTGGCCGCGGCCGTCGGCGCCCTCGCCGTCTCGAAGCAGATCAGGGACAAGCAGGCCGAGAACCGGCTGTGGGCAGAGGCGACCGACACCCCCAAGAACTGACGCGCCGCAGGCGCCCGGATGGTCCGCCAGGTGTGGCGGCCGGCCCGGGCGCGGCGCGCCGGGGGCCATGGCGCAACTGGTAGCGCACCTGCTTTGCAAGCAGGGGGTTAGGGGTTCGAGTCCCCTTGGCTCCACCGCAGGTCAGAGGCCCTTCGCGAGGTTCGCGAAGGGCCTCTGACGCGTCCGTACCCCAGCGAAGTACTGCAGCCAAGGGCTGGGCCGAACAGGGAGCCCAAGCAGCCCCACTACCCAGTGACCTGTGCGTCTCCCTGGGGACTGCCCCCAAGTTGCCGCAGTGGTTACTGTTTTGGTTGTCGATCCGCTAGAGTCTTGCGTGAGGCAGCGAGAGGTGTATCCGTTCGCCCCCATCGTCCTCGCTGCGGTGGAGGTTCGTCACTCGCTCTGCGACGCCATCGACCCAGAGGCATTGCGCCAGATAGCGACCAAGTTGGCTGATGTGCTGCCGTTCTTCGAAGTGAAGTGCAGGATCTGTCGCTCACGATTCCACCTGGCCCCGGCGTGCCTTCGGCCAAGAGCACAGCGGTGCCGAGACTTACAAGTCGCGACAAACGGACGGCGGTCACCTTCCGGCGGGAGTCACTGGTCGTTGAAACCACAAACTACGGGCAGTACGAGCAGTTGCGCGAGATCCTGACGCGGGCTGTCGATGTGCGTGCCCGAACTGCGGGCAGCGTAGGGGTCGAGCGCATCGGGCTCCGGTACATCGACGAGATTCGAGTGCCCGTTGACAACGGCGACGCGGGCGTCCGGTGGACAGATTGGGTCAGCGACAGCCTGATCGGTCCAGTTGACGTCGCCAGCACCCTGGGTATGCATGTGGCTGAGTCGCAGGGCGTGATGAGTTTCAGGGGAGAGAGTGGCCGAGCACTCGTTCTTTGGTATGGACCGCGGGTGGGCTACGCCGTGGCTTCCACACCAGAGTTGCGAAGGTCAACCCCCCCGCCAGGACCATTCTTCCTGATCGACATTGACAGTTTCTGGGAGGCGCAGCAGGATCTTCCGGCGCTTGGTGCTGACACTGTCGCGGAGGTAGCTGATGAGTTGCACATGCCGGTCCGCGAAGTATTCGAGAGCCTTATCAAGGACAAGCTGAGGAAGGAGGTCCTACGTGGCGACGGACAGCCAGGGAGGCATGTCACTTAGGCTTGCTACTGATGGGACGGCCTCGAAAGAGGTGGTGACCGCACCGAGTATCTCTGAGACGCGTCTACAGGCACACCTGCTTACGGAGGACATCGGGGGTGGCCGCCAAGAGGCACGTGATCAACTTGAGCGCTATGGCGACCTTCACAAGAGAAGCCACGACGTCGAGTGGCGGACGCGTTCGCTCGAGCGTGCCGGAGGGTGTTGGCCATGCTGGGGCAGTTCCTCGCCCACCTGGGTTTGCGTGGCGCGGACATCGCTCAATGGTTGGCGTGTAGTGTGCCAGCCGTGCAGAAGTGGCGACGCGGCGAGAAGGCCTCGGGGGACAGCCGCTCGAACCTCGCGAGCCTGCTCGCCGCTTGTGACCTGATCACCGAGCACTACTTGGTGAGTGAGATCGCGTCCTGGTTTGAGATGCCATTGGTCCGCGGTATCCCGGTCACCCGGCGATTGACCTGTACGCGGCGGATCGGGCTGACTTGGTGTTTGCTCTCGCAACGGACACGAGGACCCCGAGAACCTACTATCGGAGTATGACCCCGAATGGCGGGAGCATTACCGCTCCGACTTCGAGGTCTTCAAGGCGGGCGACGGGAACCTGTCTATTCGCATGAAGCGGTAATCTAATGGGGGATCTCGAGACGCCTTACCACAACGGCACGCCCGACTGGGACTCGCTCTACCGGTCACGGGGCGACGAGGTGTCATCGAGCAGACCCATCTTCACGGGCGACGTCTTCGCGGGTATCGAGTTGCCCGGCAGGACTGGGCGGGTCAAGAGGCGGAACGTGGGGGTCGTAGTCCAGCACCCGTGTTCCATGCGTGTGGATGGAGTCCACTCTGGCCCCGCGACTGCTGGTCCGCCGCCGTCGATCGCCGACGCCCGCTCGCAGAGTCGGATTGGCAAGGCTACGTGAATCTCATGCCGCTCCCGAGCTCTCAAGCCTGATCTCACCACAGCTGACCGGGATCACGCCGCTGACTTCGATGCCCTACACCTTGTCGAACCGGAACGGCTTGTTGAGCGCATCGCGTGCATGTCTCCGGGTGGGATCAACCTGCTGCTACAACGATGGGTCCACTTCAGCAGCAGGGTGGTCGTTCCAACGCATCAGTTCCATGATGTGGGTCTCGCCGAGTACGAGGAGGCCGACCTTGTCGAGGAGTGGTGTACGAGCGCTCTGAGCTCGATCCTACGGATGCGGCGAAGGATGGGTGCGTTGCATGGTTGCGAGCTGAAGATGGCGAAGGCCAGACGCGCCAAGCCATGCTGAAGAACCCTCAGTCGCACAGTTCAGTAAGGAAGGCCATGCGCGACCAACTTAAGCAGCTGAAGGGGTAACACGGTCGAGCCATCATCACCGACTACCTGAAGGGGGGATGGCCGGTGTCTGCAGCGCCGGCGCCACATGCAGACCACTGGGGGTAGAGGGGCCGACGCCCCTTGGACTAGGCGCCGCCGGACAGCCGGTCTCCGAGCTGATGCAGCGCGTCGCGGGTCGACGGGTCGGAGACCTGCGAGTACACCTCCATGGTCAGCGCGATCCGGCTGTGGCGGAGGACCGCCATCGCGACTCGGGGGTGGACCTCGAGCGCGACGAGCAGGCTTGCGCATGTCCGTCGCGTCGCGTGGACCGGGATGACCGGGACCCCCGCCTTCACCGCGCGGAGCTTGAAGTCGCGGTGGAAGTTGCGGGGGTCGACCGGGTCACCGTGCCGGGTCGTGAGGACGAGCCCGCAGTCGCCCCACATCTCGCCGGCCGCGAGCCGCCGCCGGTTCTCGTCGACCCGGTGCCGCTCGAGCGCCCGCACCGCGATCTCCGGCAGCGGCAGCGGAGCATCCGAGCTGGCGTCTTCGTGTGCCGGCGCACGAGCTGCCCGTCGACCCGCTGGACCTGCCAGGCGATCAGCGCCTCGCCGCGCTCGAGGTCGACGTCCTCCCACGCCAGCCCGAGGAGCTCCCCACGCCGCAGCCCGAGCGTCAGCAGCAGGACGTAGGCCGCGTAGAGCGGGTCGTCGTCGAGCCGTGCCGACTCGAGGAACTGCCGCGCCTCCTCCACCGTCCACACCGGCTGCTTCTGCCGCCGCGGCATCGGCACCCGCACCAGCGCGGCGACGTTGCGGAAGATCAGCTCCTCGCGCATCGCCTGGGTCAGGGCCCCGCGCAGCACCCGCCACGCCTGGTGGATCGTCCAGTCCGAGGCGACCTCGTGGCAGCACTTCCCGATGGCGCAGCACTGCGGCACGGCGCGCGCGGCGTCCTTGCCCTGGGCGCAGCACTGGCACCGGGTCCGCAGCGCGTTCACCCAGACCTGGACGTCGCGGACCATGAGCTTGTCGAGCGGGCGGTTGCCGAGGTCGGGGACGATGTAGAGCCGGGCGAACATCTCGTAGTTCGCCGCGGTCGTCGGCGACAGGTTCGGCTTGACCGTCTCGCGCAGCCACCGCCGGAGGAAGTCCCGCAGGCGCGGGGAGACCGGCGCCACCGGTCCCCGCCGCGCCTGCTGGTGGAGGCGGAGCCACTTGGCGTGGACCTCCTCGCGGGTCTTCCCGTAGACCGACTTGCGCTGCCGGCGCCCGGTCGGGGTCGTGATCCACACGTGCGCGGCCCAGCCGTTGCGGTACGGGTAGATCGACCCCTCCCCGTTCGGCCGCCGGCTCACGGCCAGTCGTCCTCCACCTCGAACGGCCAGTCGGCCTCCGCCTCGGCTGCCCGCCGCTCGATGTACTCGTCGACCCACACGGGCAGGATGCGCCGCGACCCGCCGTCCTTGAGCGAGCGCAGGTCGCCGCTGATGACCATCATCCGCACCTTGGTCGTGCCGTACCCGAGCATCTCGGCGACCTCGGGGACGGTGTACCAGCGCCGCCGCAGCGGTCCCGGGGCGCCTTCCGCTCGTTGTTGGGTCCGCCGTTGTTCTGCTGTGCCGCCGTGGACATGTCCGACTCCTCTCGTCGCGGGCTGACCTCCAGTAGGTCACGTCTCACCCGGAACGGCGATGCCTCTCGCGGCCTGTGGATAACCACCGACACGACGTGCCCGCCTACTAGGAAAAGCCTCCGGACCCGCCCTTCCTGGACCTCCTCCACCGAGGAATCTCGAACCGACTCACCTCCCGACGCTCTCGATGCCCCCGACCGCCGCCCCGCCTTGCCACCCCTCCGCACATCGCGTCCCGGCCCCCGACGCGACCATCGCCACCACGATCCAGGAACACACCCGGTGCACTGAAGTGGTTGATTCCGCAACGACAGGTCCAGGAAGGCCCTCCCCGGAGGCTTTTCCATATGTGATGACCTTCACAAGCTCGCCGCCGGGAGCGGGTACACGTACCTGACCCGGCAGGTCGCGGCCCACGACGCGACCGAGATCCGGCAGGCCGGGCTGGCGAGCTACTACGAGGAGAAGGGCGAGGCGCCGGGCCGGTGGATGGGGTCTGGCCTGGCCGGGCTCGACCTCGCCCTCGGGGACGCGGTCACCGAGGCGCAGATGAAGCTCCTCTTCGGCCAGGGCCGGCACCCCCGCTCCGGGGAGCCCGAGGCCACCAGCCGCGGATGGGGTGCGCTCGGCCGCGCCTTCCCGACGTTCGCCGCGACCACGCTGCGCCAGGAGGTCGCGCAGGCGTTCAGTGACCACAACACCGGCCGGGGCCTGTCGTGGAACGCGCCGACTCCCGCGCAGGAGCGGGCCCGGATCCGCACGGCTGTCGCTGCGGCGGCGTTCGCCCGCGAGCACGGCCGGCCGCCGCGGGACGATGCCGAGCTGACCGGGTTCCTCGC